>MKUW01000015.1 GCA_001899005.1 Chloroflexi bacterium 44-23 | reverse complement strand
TCCAAAAAACACAATACTTTTTAAGTTCTTTAATTTTCATTCGGGGGGGTAATTCTGGCGAAGTAAATGTGTTGGGCATTTGTGCATTCTTTGGTTCAGGTTTGTCTGAAGATAATGCCAACGTGGATCGCTTTTTGACAAACTTGCCCAGCCCGAAACTCTACATCGATTAACGCAGCATTTCCAAATTGGAAAATTCGCGTTCCGGGGAGAGTGACTGCAGCGTTTTTACATCCGTTGCGGTGGTTGTATCCAGCACTGCGCGTGTGAGCAATTCCCCCAAACCGGGTCCAAGCATAAAGCCTTGACCACAAGTACCGGCTGCCAAAAGGAATCCGGATACGGTTGGTGACCACCCGACGATCGGATTTCCATCCGGTGTCATTGGGTACAGACCACGCCAGGTACGCCGAACACGGATATTTTGTAGCCGTGGCATAATCTCAATCATGCGGCGTGCTACCATTGGCAAAAACTCGCTGGTTTCTTCTACGGAAAACCCCCAAATGTTGGGACTTGGGGTAATGCAGAAGATGATTTGTCCGCTGCGGTTTTGGTAAAAATAAAAGTTTGATGAACCAGGACTTGGCCGGATATCCACGATCATCGGGTTGAGAAAATGGGCTACAGATTCCGTAATGGCTGCTTCATGCGAATCTGGTTCTACCGGTATATCTACACTAACCAATTCCCCGATTTGTTTTGCCCAGGGACCGGCTGCATTAATGACGACTGCACAGCTATAGTCGCCCTTATCGGTGTGAACTGAGGCGATTTTGCCTTTGTGAGTCTCAATTCGCTGAACTGTTTCACCAAAATGGAATTCTGCACCCAGAGCACAGGCTTCGGTGTAGAAGGCATGCGTGGCCAAAAGTGGTGAGGCCGAACCATCGTCAGGGGAGAAAGTTCCACCAAGCAAATTGGAGGGATTAAGGTCGGGGATCACATTCAACAACTGGTGCGGATCCAACCATTCAATATTTAATCCCAATTTTTTCTGAACCAAAAGCAGATTTTTTAGTGCGCGTTCTTCTTCCTGCCGGTAGGCGATAAAAGAATAACCACCTTTGCACCAATCGATGTCAGTTCCATAGGTTTCTTTCCAGGTTGAAAAAATTTCCAACGAACGCAAGCATAAGTTGATCTTGGCCGGGTCGGAATGTGTTGCTCGCACACCGCCAATGGCCCGTTTGCTTGACCCCTGGCCGACGCTATGAAATTTGTCAATTACCAGCGTTTTAAACCCGGCTTTGGACATGGAAAAAGCGGTGGGTGCTCCGATTGAGCCTGCTCCAATAATGATGACATCATATGTTTGGCGGCTGAAGGTCATACTTATTCTTCCTCGTTTTGAATACCGGCAAACAGCCCCAAGGGAATTTCCATGAAGAGCGGGCGTTTGGTTTGATCGGTGACATCTGCATCCGAAATTCTTTCTTCACGGAAAATTCGTTTGATGATGGCTGTACAAGTTTTGCCTCCGCAAGAGCCCATGCTGGCGCGAGTGACGGTTTTGATTTCATTAAAATCGCGGTAACCAGCGCGGATAAGCTCTCGAATTTCTCCAGCCATGACTCTTTCGCAGCGGCAAACAATGGTGTCATCTTCAATGTGAGGTATATAACCATCCAAAGGCTCAGAGATTATTTTTTCCTGAACGCGCAGTCCGGCAATTTTTGCAGCAATCTCGCGCGGGGCTGAGATCTCTACGACAGAGGTATGATCATTACTCGGATGGGAGATGATGGACAAAATTTCAAATTCACCAAAGGATTTTCCCTCTGTGTCCATGGCTGTGATGGTATCTTTGGCTTTGATAGGCTCACGGCTGAACTCGTAAGGTATGGAAATGGTTGGGTTAAGCGCATCTTTGCGATAATCCACAAGCGTAATAGCCAAACCTGGGCAACCGATAATGCATTGTTGACATGCTTCACAACAATAACCATCACCCAGGAAGGTGGGTATGTGGCGGATATCTTTTGAGTCAATGAAAATTAACCCATGTGGACAAAGTGAGGAACACGGGTTACATGGGATCTCCTGATTGCAATGGATAATCGGCATGACGCCTTCATGGTATTCTGGTTCACCTTCATGCGAAATGTGTCCGGGTTTGGATTTCAAAACTTCTGATGTGCGAATCCAGGCTGGTGGAATGTCCAGAGTGTCATGTCCGAGCGAAATTGCGATTTCACGACCGCGTATTTTGCCAGTAAAAATTGCCGCACTGGCTTCAGCAATCTCTTCGGCATCACCGGCAATAAAGGTTGGTATGCCATACTGGATACCTTTACTGTAAAACTCATTGACCGGGTCGAGCCCAACGGCGATCAGAACACTATCGCAGGCGAAAGATTTTTCTGTCCCTACTACAGGTTTAAAGTTTTTATCGACCTGTGCAATGGTGATAGATTCGACCTGACCATCGCCATTTGCACTTAATATGGTATGCGAGGTATAAATTGGAACTCCGACCCGCACCAACTTATCTTTATGTACTTTATATCCGCCACATTCAGGCAGCGCTTCTACCAACCCGACCACACCGATATCTGCCTGGAGTGCATGATACCCGGCAATTAAGCCGACATTGCCACCACCAACAATAAATAATTTTTGAGCTGGTTTGACAAGATCACGATTAACAAGCGTTTGAAAAGCACCGGCACCGTACACGCCCGGCAGGGTATTACCCTTAAAGTTTAGGAATTTTTCGCGCGCACCGGCAGCGACTAAGAGTACCTGGGGTGTAACCAACACATATTCACTGCCATCAATGCTGATACCTATTTTTTTATCAGAAAAGACTGCCAGAGCCGGGCTGTTATGCCAAATTTTCACAGAAGCGTATTGAAGAACGTCTTTCTCCAGCCGTGTGGCAATGTCGATTCCACGGGTGCCGGCATAGACTGCCTCCGTGGAGCCGAAAAATCTATGAGTTTGAAAAACCAGTTTTCCGCCCAATCGGTCTTTATCATCGACCAAGATTACTTCAACACCAAGTTTTCCCAATTCGATCGCCGCAGAAAGCCCGGCCGGTCCGCCGCCAATGATCAGAACTGGGATATCAATTTCCCGGATTGGGTTTAGGGCCGCGATGGACGTAATTTTGGGAAGTTCAATTAAGCCGTCGGCAGGATGAATATCCATCCCTTCTTTTATTTTTTCCATGCATGATTTAAGCGGTTTACCATTTGCAATCACCATACATTGGGAACATTGCCCGTTCGCACAAAATATTCCTTGCGGTGAGCCATCTTTATGGTGATGTCCGAAAACCTTGACGCCAATCGCAATTAATGCAGCCGATATGGTCTCGTTTTCCAGAGCTTCGAATTGTTGGTTTTTCCAGCAAAAATGGATCTTCTTCCGTGTGGGGATAGAAAGAATGGGATGTTCATGAATCCGATAATCTTCCATGTTTTCACTTTCTATTAAATTCAACTGAATAATTTAATTTTCCATTTAGGCATCTACTATGATAAGCGAAACCAGGTCAGTTTCATACTGTAGATTTTCATAAATTTTGATTAACTGTGTCACGATAATTTTATTATTATTGTGCCCTGACCAAACTAATTAACAGATTGCTGAATATGGTAAAATCTTAAAAATTCATATGAAAATTAATGCGAAAGCGGGGTAGAACCTGAATAAACGCGACTTTTTCAGGTTAAAGATTTTTACGACTAAATGAACAAATTATGGAGTTATCAATGAAAAGATTTGCCGTTTTGACCAGTGGTGGAGATGCGCCAGGAATGAATGCTGCAATACGTGCTGTAGTGCGCTGCGGGCTTGCAAATGGCTGGGAGATGTATGGGGTCCGAAATGGCTATGCGGGTTTAATAGCTGGTAATTTTGTGACTATGGGGCCACGCGATGTGGGCGGTATTATGCAAAAAGGCGGCACAGTGCTTGGCAGCACACGTTCGACTGAGTTTACAACCATTGATGGGCAACGAAAAGCAATTCGCGCCTTGAATTCAAACGGAATTGATGGATTGTTTGTGATCGGTGGCAATGGCTCGCAAACCGGATCATTTATGCTGAGTAAATTGAACTTTCCGGTTGTGGGGATTGCATCAACCATTGATAATGATTTATATGGATCTGATATTACGATTGGTGTTGATACAGCTCTTAATATCGCATTGGAGGCTGTCGATCGATTAAAAGTGACGGCTTCATCACACCAACGTGCTTTTTTGTTGGAAGTAATGGGCCGAAATTGTGGTTACTTGGCGCTCATGACGGCATTAGCTGGAGGCGCGGAAGCAGTTATTATTCCGGAGGTGGAGATATCGCCGGAAGAGATTGCCGAATCATTGAATCGCTCCTATGAGAAGGGCAAACAACATGCTATCGTCATTGTTGCTGAAGGCGCGGCGTACAATGCTGAGAGACTATCTGCATATTTTAAGATCCATCATGATCGCTTGGGGTTTGATTTGCGCATAGCCATACTTGGCCACATTCAACGTGGTGGGGTACCTTCCGCATATGATCGCATTTTGGCAAGCCGCCTGGGTGCCGGGGCCGTTGACGCGATGGCAGAAGGCAAAACAGGTGTTTTAACTGGATGGTTTGGTTCAAAAGTTGGTTGGACAGCCTTGGAAACTGTGGTCAATACCGTTAAAGAAATTGATAAGAGCTTAATTGAATTGGCAAAGACATTGGATTAGGCAAATCGAGATTCGATATTCGTTCGGATTAATCAGGTTGTTTTAAAAAAAAACTGCTTAACCGGTCACGCATAGAATTTTCGGCTTTATTTTTCACAATCCTTAATTCGAAGCCTCGCTCAGATTGTAAAATAACTACAAAAAATCAATTTACACGCTTATTTTATGCAAGGTTCCTCAAGTAGTCCTGGATAAAATCATCTAATTCACCATCCAAGACAGCGTTGACATTGCCAACTTCAAAATCCGTCCGATGATCCTTGACGAGTTGATAGGGGTGTAAGACATACGAGCGGATCTGGCTGCCCCATTCTGCCTTTTGATAAACACCGCGCAGACCCGCCAACTCTTTTTCCTGTTCTTCGCGATGAATTTCAAGTAGTTTTGCCCGCAGCACCCGAAAAGCAGATTCACGGTTTTGGAGCTGCGAGCGCTCATTTTGGCAGGTGACAATGATGCCGGTGGGAATGTGTAACAGTCGGACAGCGGTGGAGTTCTTCTGAACATTTTGGCCACCAGCGCCGGATGATTTAAAGACGTCAACACGCACATCGTCAGGTGAAATAGAAATTTCATCATCATCGTCAATTTCAGGCAGCACTTCAACTTGTGCGAATGAGGTATGCCGCCGATGGGCAGAATCGAATGGTGAAAGACGGACAAGACGATGTACACCCTTCTCAGATTTTAAGTAACCATAGGCGTAGCGGCCATTGATGGCAATTGTAACAGATTTCACGCCGGCTTCTTCACCTGCTGATCGATCCAGAATATCTGCTGAAAAACCATTTTTATCTGCCCAACGCAAATACATGCGCTCAAGCATCTCTGCCCAATCTTGTGAATCCGTACCTCCGGCTCCGGCATGAATTGTCAAAATGGCATTCCCATGATCATATTTTCCGGAAAGAAGCGTTTGCAACTCGCGTTGATCCATCTCTTTTTCAATGGCAGTCAATTCATTTTCCAGCTCCGGCCGCATGCTTTCGTCTGCAATTTCAACCAGTTCCAGAGCAGAATTTACACGCTCCGTGAAATCCTGCCAACCGTGGATTTCTTCTCTCAGATCAACAATTTGTTTTAGAATCTTCTGGGCTCGATCATGATCCTCCCAAAGAGCCGGGTTTTCAGATTCTTTCTCTAATTTAGCGAGTGTTGCTTCCTTTTCCGGCAAGTCAAAGATGCACCAGAAGATCTTTTATTTTGGCCTGATATTGCACCAACTGATCAATCATATCTTGCATTTAAATCTCCATATTTATTGAATTAGGCCTTCGATGAAATTTTGGCGGTCAAATTGTTGTAAGTCTTCCGGTTTTTCGCCTAAACCCACATAAAGAATTGGAACTTTCAATTCACGCTGAATTGCAAACATCATGCCACCGCGTGCAGAGCTATCCAACTTTGTAATAATCACGCCGTCAATATTAACCGCCTCTTTGAAAGCACGTGCCTGCAATAATGCGTTTTGACCGGTGGTTGCATCCAAAACCAACCAGGTTGCATGCGGAGCTCCCGAATATGTTTTTGAAATTACCCGATCAACCTTTTTGAGCTCTTCCATTAAGTTAAAGCGGGTATGTAAGCGGCCTGCAGTATCCACATAAACGACATCCATTTGACGCGCCAGACCGGCCTGAATGGCATCATATGCAACTGCCCCCGGGTCGGCTCCGGCTTGGCCTTTAATGACTGGGATATCAAGGCGATCTCCCCAAACTTGCAATTGCTCAACAGCAGCCGCCCGGTAGGTATCTGCTGCAGCGAAAAGTACTTTTTTACCGGTATCCTTTTGCATTTTTCCCAATTTTGCCAGTGTAGTCGTTTTCCCGGAACCATTCACACCCACAACCAGTACAACAGCCGGTTTCAAATGTGAAAAATCAGGGAAAACCGGTTCGTCGAGACGAGAAAGCAATTCCTGTTTGACCAATTCACGCAACTCACTGGATCTGGTGACACCACTGCGGTCGCCTTCTTTTATTAAATTGGTGATGACCTGCTGAGTAGTTTCAATGCCCAGGTCAGCTTGAATAAACAAGGCCTCAAGTTCATCCCAAGTGTCAACAGTAATCTCGGTTGCACCAAACATCGTCGCAAGACGACCAAATGTGACCTTACGTGTTTTTTCGAGACCTTTTAACCATTTGTTGAGGATATCTGCCATGGTTCGGGATTATATCATATCCATTTTGCCGTTTAGTAACGCGTGGCGAGTTGCCCGCAGCCTGCCTGAATTTCGATTCCACGCCGCAAGCGAATAGTACAGGGAATGCCGGCTTTTTCCAGGGTTTGTTGAAATAATCTGGTCTGCTCTTTACTGCTGGGTTGATAGATCGATTGGCTGGTTGGATTGAGCGGAATAACGTTTACATGGCAGAGCATGCCATGCAAAAGATGCGCAAGATGTTTCGCAGTGGCTTCGCTATCATTCTTACCTGCAATTAATGCCCATTCAAATGTGATTCTACGATTTGTTTTGGTAACGTAATAGCGGCAGGCTTCTAAAACTTGTTCGATTGAATATTTCTTGTTGATTGGCAACAGGGACGTACGTTCTTCGTTTGTGGTGGCATGCAGGCTGATCGCCAGATTTATTTGCCGCTCTTCATCTGCGAATTTGCGTATCATTGGGACCAGTCCAACAGTAGAGATCGTAAAACGGCGCGCTCCCAGTCCAAATCCATTGGCATCGTTGAGCAGATCAATTGCCTTAAGCGTGGCATCATAGTTATGAAATGGTTCTCCCATACCCATTAATACGATATTGGTGACTTTTTCATCTTCCAGCTTCAGCATGCGGGCATAATAAAGTACTTGCTCGACGATCTCACCAGCGCTGAGGTGTCGCTTAAACCCCATTTGTCCGGTGGCGCAAAAAACACATCCCATGGCGCAGCCGGCTTGGGTGGAAATACATAAAGTTCTGCGCTGTTCATATTTCATTAAAACAGCTTCAATAGCATAATCATCCGGCAGGATGAATAGAGTTTTTATAGTTTCCTGATCCGGTGATGTGACGACTCTATTAGCGGTTAATGAAGAAAATGAAAAAAAGCTGAAGAGTTTTTCGCGAAGCGTTTTCGGCAGCATCGTAAACTGCTCGGGTGTGTGCCACAATTTCTGATAGACGCCCTGCCAAATCTGGTGAGCACGAAAAGATGGCTGATTCCATGTAGCCAGAACAGCTTCCAGTTTGCTGTAAGACAAATCATAAAAAAGTTCGGCGTTATTGAGATTACTCATCTAAATACCATTCTTTCACTGCCAAATTATCAAGTAAATCAACAATGTCATCGGCTACCAACCTGGGGATAATATTCAACCTGCCGATATCCTCACGATTGGAAATTCCGGTCAGCACCAGGGCGGTCGGGCAACCGGCATTTTTACCCCCCAGGATATCGGTTTCAAGACGATCACCGATAACCAATGTGGAAGATTTATCTGATTTGAGGTGTTCCATGGTCAGATTAAACAAAGATGGATCAGGCTTACCGGTTACGACTGCTTTGCGTTGGCTGGCAGTTTCCAGGAAGGCGAGCAACGCTCCTGCCCCGGGAATATTACCGGCTGGTGTTGGAAATGAAGCATCCATATTTGTGAAATAAAAATCAACGCCTTTATTTAACAAAAGGGTTGCCTGGGTCAGGTATTGAAAATCAAGGCTGCGTTTCATCCCGCCAACGACGGCTAGTACAGAACTTTGTTGGTGATAAAAACCATGTTCTGCAAAAATTTCCACCAGGCCGGATTCGCCGACGATAAAAAGCGCTCCGCCTTTAGGGTAAATGCTTTTCAAGTGTTCAGCAAGATTTAATCCCGAGGTAACAATTTGATTTTTTGAAACCCGGATCCCAAAATTTGCTAATTTTTTTCTATAATCTTCAGGTGTGCTTGTGCTGTTATTGGTCGCAAAGCCATATTTAATCTTTTGCTCATCAAGGCGCATGAAAAGGGTGGCTAAATCAACCAGCGGGGTATTTTCTTTCCACAGGACCCCATCCATATCAAAAATGAGCGTGTTAATTTTTTGTTTTGCCATTGTTAATAATGAAACCGGATAGCGTTCACTATCCGGCTTCCATCCTTCATTTCAGTAAACCTTATTTCTTGATCGGTGATTCAAGGACGCGATCAACCAGACCATAAGCCACAGCTTGTTGGGCATCCAGATAATAATCACGTTCGGTGTCGTGCTCGATCACTTCGATAGTCTGGCCGGTGCTTTCAGCCATTATTTCATTCAAGCGGGCTTTTAAGCGCAGAATTTCTTTGGCTTGAATTTCGATATCTGAAGCCTGACCCTGAGCACCACCCAGAGGTTGATGCATGTGAATCGTTGCATGGGGAAGTGAATAACGTTGTCCCTTTTCGCCGGCGGCTAACAGGACGGTTCCAAAGGAGGCCGTCATTCCAACTGCAACCGTAGAGATCTTATTGGGGATCATTTTCATTGTGTCATAAATGGCCAGGCCAGCGTAAATTTGGCCGCCAGGAGAATTAATGTAAATCTGGATGCCTGCTTCGGGATCTTCGCGGCTTAAGAATAGCAATTGAGCCACAATTACGTTGGCAACCTGATCGTTAATCGGAGTTCCCAGCAAAATTATACGATTTTTTAATAAGAGTGAGAATATATCATAAGCTCTCTCGCCACGGCCATTGGATTCAATGACCATGGGGATCACAGATGAAAAATCATGTTTGTTCTGTGTCATTTTTTGTTTTCCTTTTTTTCTTTTTCTCAGCCGGTTCGTTTGTTTCAATTTCTTCCGGTTTAGATTCTTCAACCACCTTTTTCGGTGTACGTGGTTTCTTTGGTTTAGCAGCCGCTTTCTCTACCTTTGCAGGCTGTTCCTGTTTGGGCTCAGATAGATCGGCAGGTTCAGTTTTTTCAGGAGCCAATTCGGTTTTCAGTTTCTCTTGTTCTTCTTTTTCCATTTCCCCGGATGCTATTTTTTTCAAGCGCTCCATTGTTTTCTCGCTATATAAGCGATTCATGGCATTAAAGGTAGCAGAGTTAATCTGTTCTTTGGAATAGCGAGCTTTTTTGCCTTTCATGTCATTGTTCGCCTGGAGCATATGTGAAGTTTCATGCATAATGCTATCCATATCGTCTTTACCAATTTCGATTTTTTCTAATTGGGCAAATTTTTCGACGATAAGTGAATTTCGTAAGCGGCTTTCTGCTGCCGGGCGAACATTATTCTCGATGTATTGCTTACGATCTGTCTGCAAGAGCTTTAAGTAAGTTTCAAAATCCAGCTTCTGTTGTTTAAGATCATTTTCAACCGATTCTAAAATGTGATTGATTTCATCCTGAACCATAAAGGGTGGATACTTAACATTAGCCTGTTCCGCGATTTTTGCCAACACATCTGTATAATATTTGTCTTCATATTCCTGTTTCTTGGTAAATTCAAGCTGTTCTTTGACTCCATTTAACAAATCATCATAACTATCAAAATGCCCCAAAGAAATTGCAAATTCATCATTCAACTCAGGGAGAACAAGTGATTTAATGGATTGAATGTTGACTGTAAAGATAATGTTTTTCCCTTGGAAATCCGCGTCGTCGAAATCTTCTGGGAAGGAATGTTCAATTGTTTTTTCCTGACCCTCTGACATTCCTAATAAGTTTTCATCAAAACCTTCATAGGGATATTCCTTGCTATTCAGATTGTCTCCAACGATTGTCTGGAAAGGACGGTCATCAATGATAGGGGCTGCCCCCTCACTTTCACTGTCTTCAACGGCTGATAGTTTGTAATAGACCAGGTCGCCTTTTTCAATCGGGCGTTCGACCGGTTCAGCGGTGGCATAATTTTTTTGCATGCGCTTGATAAATTCGTAAATTTCTTCTTCACTAACCGGTTCAGGCGCATAATCTACACGGATACTGGCATAATCGCCAATTTCAACTTCTGGTTTCAATGGGACAATAAAGGAGAATTTTGGTGGGTCAATACTGATGACCTCTTCTAACGATCCCGGACCCGCAGGTTCGACCGCGGCTTCTTCCAGTACTTTTGCGTACTGTTCATCAATTAAAATCTCAATAGCCTCTTCATTAATGGTGCCCTCTCCAACATGGCGAAGAATAATTTCATAAGGTGCTTTCCCAGGGCGAAATCCTGCAATTTTCACTTTCTTGGCGATTCTACGAGCAGCACGTTTCTTAAATGAGTCAAAAACATCTGCTTCAAATTCAGCGATGACTTTTACTTGATGGTCTTCCTGGGGTGTGGTTTCGATCTTCAATGTTTTATCCTTTATAAATATATTTTGTTGTGGGGAAAGAGGGACTTGAACCCTCACGCCTCTTGTGACATGATCCTGGGCGGGATTGGTGCTTTTCCTTGCTTTCCCGTATATTAAATACGTGCAAATTGTACCGCGAAAAGTCGAAATTAGGGTAAAAATTGCGTTTTGTGTACTATCTTTATTTATGTTTAGTTAATTGATTGCGATGGATGGCCACCGAACAAGTTTATGCTGGGCGGAGAAGATTCCGCTTTGAAATAAGTTTACATGAAAACAGTTGAAGGCTACAATATTTTTATGTCCAACAGCTCTTCCAGATCAGATAGCTTAACAAATTGAAAACGACTCTCTTTAATGAGATGAGACGACAAAGAGATTAGCTTGTATCTGAATTTTGCAAAATAATAGTCGAGGGCTTACGAAAAATATTTTAAACTGTCTAAAATTTTTGGAATAATAACGACAAAGTTTCAACCAAATTCTATCTCAGAGGATCTTATTGATGGCAATATATGTTAAGAAGAAAGAAAATCAACAGATGACATCATTGTTTGATGTAAATCTCAGGACCACATTTGTTTCTTTGACAATATTGTTGTTAGCCTGGCTGGTTTTATACCTTGTTTATTTAATAAATCATGACGTTCCCACTGATCCTGGTGGGTATTATTTAGAATCCGCTCAACAATTGGCTGAAAATCATTTTCGTATCCCTGCCTATGTGCAAGGTTTTGGTTTAAAAGGGATTCCATTTGTTTACCCACCACTGGCGTTCTATCTCCTTGCTGTTATGGGATATCTATTTGGTGGAGTAATTAAAGCTTCTCTTTATGTCCCAGGGATTTTGCTTCTGATACAAGCGATCTTAATGTATTTCTTTATGTTGCGATGGAAAAGCTCAAAACAGGCGGCACTATGGGCAGCTTTAGTCCTCCTGCTTATGCCACAGATATTCTTTAGAACTCTGTATGCCGATGGCATAACCACTGGACTCGGAGACATATTTCTTTTAGCTTCATGGATTGTGGTGATAAAACCCATTGAAAGATCTTCTGTTTATCGTCAATCGATCTTAGGTGGGCTTTTTGTTGGTTTAACGATACTTTCACATCCTGCGATTGGTTTGTTCTGTTCAGTTTCTTTTTTAATTTTGTTCTTTTATTCAAATGGTCTTACCAAAAAAGCAATTTTAGGCTTGTTATTAACTGGAGTCATTGCCCTTGTGGTTATTGCGCCTTGGCTATTTTTGATAATTTCCAAGCATGGTATCGCTCCCTTTCTGGCAGGGTTAACAGACTCAAAAAGCTCTCTTAGCGCCCTCGGAAGAGAAAATGATTTATTTGGTTATTTAAAAACTACTTTTTATTATATTTATCACAAGCATATTGATGGTTTTTCTAATACATGGTCATTTATTGTGATTCCCTTTATATTGGCATTGGTCTATAACATGATAAAGGGTCCTCGCATTTTAATATTGCTCCTTTTGGCTGTGCTACTTACTTTACGCGGTCATCCGACTGGCACGATATTTGTTTTGGCTGCTAGTCTTGGAGTTTTTTATGAACGGTTTTTCATAACATTCCTGGATTCTAGATTCTCACAATATTTGGAAAAAGAAAGCATTGAAGATAAAGTGAATATCAATTGGAGATTTCTATTATTTTTTGTCATGCATGTATCCTTATTATTCGTGCTATCTTCCAGGTATGTAAATAGACCTGCATTTATCGCGGGGGAACTAGAAACGTATGAGTGGATACGTTTAAATACCGCAAAGACATCCACTTTTATAGCAAATAACATGGATGAAAAATTAGTATATTTTGGACAAAGAACAATATTGTTACCAATTTTGGGTGCAGAATGGATTCCTGATTCTGAATATGGTAATTGGACAACCAGAGATAGTAAAATTAATTATGAAATATATCAGTGTCGCGAAATTGAATGTCTCTTGGATATATTCAAGAAATATGATTTAGCTCCGGATTACATAATTTACAGTGTCTCAAATTATGAAGAACGGGCATGGATTGAATCACTTAACAGTTCCTCATTGTTTAAAACTGTTTTTCAATCGGAAAATTTCGTAACATTGGAAGTATTAGATAGTGCTTATAATTACTTTTTGAAATCACCTTGAATAATTATCAGCGGTGAATTGACAACTTAATGCCTTTTAAAGAAGAAAAAACTCTACTGATCTTGTTTGGCACAAACCAAGGAGGTTCGTGAATTTTCTTGCAAATCTTCAATAATTCTAAGATTAACTACATTAAAGGATTTGGATTATTTACTATACAAAAATCGTGGTTGGGCCGAACAATAGGTGTTGATAACGTGCAAGTCTAAACACCGCTGAATGCAAACATAAAGAAATATGTTTTAAGGAATGTATCTCCTTTGACTTATTTATTTAAAGATTGCAGCAGATTGCAGCAGATTGCAGCAGAAAAATGATATTTTATTTGCAAAAAATAAAATACACCCCCATATTTGGGGGTGTAAGTTGGACTTACCGCTATATATGGTGGTGGGGAAAGAGGGACTTGAACCCTCACGCCTTGCGGCACATGATCCTAAGTCATGCCTGTCTGCCAATTCCAGCACTTCCCCTTGACATCCCGATTATAAGCGCAACCTTTTCGAGCGTCAATAATTAGATATAATAAATTACTTATGATAATAAACAACTTTGGCTGGAGGATAGATTGTCTCGAGTAATTAATCCGGAAAGTAGTGGTAAAGAAAGAACTCAAAAAGCTAAAGGAATAGTAAAGGCGATCAGAGAGTTAATGACGCAAACAGAGCCAAATCAATTAAGCAAGGATTTGGCAGCATATATTGCAATTTCTTTAAATGATATTTATGAGACGATTGATGTTTCGGTGGTCGCCTGGGAAAAACGTGGCTATTGGCTTAAAGCGGATCGATTCCGGTTGGATTGGGAATGGACTGAACAATTTGCACGCCAAATGAAAGAATTTGTTCTCAAGGAAGATTGGGCCGGCGTGGCTTTGCTTTCAACCAAAATTGCTCAGAAATTCCAGAATGTTCAAATAACCGCCAAGAATCGCATCGGTGAGCCCTGGGTGGGAGCCTGGAAAAAACTTCGTCAATAAAAATAAAGAGGCTGGTTCCGAAAGGAACCAGCCTCTTTATTTCTAACTAATTTGTTTATTTTTTCTTAAGGATAATTCGGGCATCGACCACTTTGAGGCCTTTTCCTTCGGCGTACACCAATACCGGGTTGGCATCCGATTCACTGACATCATCTTGTAAATCGACGATCATCTGGGCGTAGCGGCTGATGGTCTCAGCCAGCATCTCACGATCGCGTGGTTCTTCCCCACGTACGCCAGCCAAAATGGGTGCACCGCGGATCTCACCAATCATGCGTAAGGCGGAATTTTTCGAAACCGGAGCTACACGGAAGGTGACGTCTTTCAATATTTCTACAAATATGCCCCCAAGACCAAACATCATCGTCGGTCCAAAAGTGGCATCATTGACTGAACCAAGAATAACTTCTGTACCCCAGGGTGCCATCTCTTGAATGGCGATCCCATGAATATTGGCATCTGCTTTATACTCTTTGGCGTTTGCCATGATAGTTTTAAATGCTTCGCGGCATGAGGTCACATCTTTAATGTTGACTTTGACACCACCCGCATCTGATTTGTGCAAAATATCTGGAGAAACTATCTTCATAACGATCGGAAAACCAATTTCTTTGGCCAATTTGACTGCTTCGTCCTCTGACTTTGCTAACAAGGTGGTTGTGGTTGGTAGACCGTAAGCTGCGAAGACCTGCTTGGCTTCAACTTCAGTCAAAGAATCGCGACCATCTTCACGGGCGAGCTTGATAATACGTAATGCTTGTTCCTTGTCCACTGGAATGGTTTGATGGTCGGATTCGGAAACGATTTCTTTCATGCGCGCATATTCACGCAAGGCAGAAATAGCATGCACGGCCAGATCAGGTGCGCTGAATGATGGTATATTTTGTTCCACCAGCCACTGCATTGCTTTTTCTGATTTCTCGCCGCCTACAAAGGAAATAGTAACTGGTTTACCATGTACATTTGCTTCATCCAGTGCAACGATGATGCCTTTTGCAATTTCCATTGGGTCCGTCATGGCAGTTTCACAATATAAAATTACGAGGCCTTCGGTCCAGGCATGCGCGATTACAAATTTAACCGTATCATAGTACCAATCGTATCCAGCCATACCGGTTAAATCAACAGGGTTCTTCGCTGAACCAAATTCAGGCATATGTTTCTTAAGTTCTTCCTGAACATCTTTCGGAACGAACTTCAGCGGGAGACCAAAACGCTCCGCCGCATCGGTGGCTAAAACACCGACACCTCCTCCGTTTGTAATGATGACCAGATTATCACCATACATGGGTGGTTGAAGAGAAAGGGTCAAAGAAAGATCAAAGAGATTATTCAAGTCAGTTGCTTGCACTACGCCTGCTTGTTGGAATGCGGCTCCATACACCTTGGCTGCGCCTGCCAGGGATCCTGTATGGGAAGCAGCTGCTACTGCACCATGGGCTGAAACACCAGCTTTCAGTGCTATGACAGGTTTCTTGGCTTTTTTAGCAACATCCATGAATTTGCGACCATCCTTAAAACCTTCAATATACAACGAGATGGAACTGACAGATTCATCTTCATCCAGCCATTCAACCAGGTCAGCAAAATCAATATCTGACATGTTGCCGATTGAAATTAACTTTTCGAAACCTACTTTACGGGTAAATGTGGCCATATCCAATGAAATTAAGAGAGCACCACTTTGTGAAATTAATGCACCTTTACCCGGTAAAGGTAATGTTGGGGCAAATGAAGCATTTAACTTTTCAGCATTCGAAAGTGTACCGACAATATTTGGTCCAAGAATGCGCACTCCATATTCTTGTGCTTTTGCAACGACTTCTTGTTCCAATTTCCTGTTACCGGATTCTGCAAAGCCTGAAGTAATAATAATCAGGCCTTTAACGCCTTTTTTACCGGCATCCTCAACAACCGAGATAACAAGTTTGGCTGGAACTGTGATAACAGCTGCATCAATATCGTCGGGAACATCCATTAAAGTTGGGTAGACTTTCAAACCAAGCAATTCAGTTGCTTTAGGATTGATAGGATAAATCTTCCCTTCATATCCACCCTCGATGATATTTTTAACAACCGTGTAACCGATTTTCGTGGGATCAGTGGATGCACCAACTATCGCAATTGATTTTGGTCGCATCAAACCATCTAACTTCGATCTATCCATTCTCTCATCTCCTAATAAATTCATTATTTTATTTGAAGGTTCCGCATCTTTTGGAATAAGTAATTGAAACCTAAAATTATTCAAAACAACAACAAAATTCCTCCTGAGGTGTTCTCTTCGAGGAGGATTTCATAAATATTTTTTATTTGATTCTAAACTTAACACCTTGTATCATTGCCTTTTTCACGCGAACACACGAAATTAAATATTCTTTGATTATATCAAACATCTTTCTATGATAACCCTTTTTGCTGGAATTTAAACATGCCATACTGTCCGAATTCAGGGTATCTTTATAATAACTTGTTTAGTTGAGTTTCGTTCTGTTAACTTGCCTTTTGCAAAGCGGCCAGCAATAAATCGTTAATGCGATTGACCATTTTATACATCTCAGGTTGGATGCCCTCAGCAATAAGCGCATTTTCGTATATTTGTTCGACAATTAAGTCGCGAAGTTGAGAAACACCACTAATTTGAGAGAGTTGAATAATTATAGGGTGGTGGGGGTTGATTTCCAGGATTTTTTCCGGTGTATCCATGTCTTTTTGCAGGTAGCGATATGCTTTTTGAATTTCCGGGCTGGGGCTTCCTTTTGTATCTACCAGGCGGGCTGGAGAATTAACCAATTGTTCTGTTGTTCGTACTTCCTTGACCCTGCTTTCAAGAATTGTCTTGAAAAAAGCCAGGGTCTCATTGATATTCTCTGCTGCAGGTTGTTCTGATTTCGTTTCACTTTTTTCCTTGCTTATTTCTGGCAATTCCAAATCAGAAGAAGTGACATTGATCATGTCGTAATTCTCAAATTTTTTTAAGTTGATCATCATAAAAGGATCAACCGGATCAGCAAAAAGGATCACATCAAGCTCTCTTTCCTTGAAAGCTTCTAAATGAGGTGAGTTGCGCAGGGATAGTAAATCTTCGCCAATAATGTAATAAATTTTTTTCTGATCTTGCTCAAGTTCAGAAGTGTACTCTTTGAATGAAACCAGTTTTATGCCTTTATTCAAAGTCTGGAAACGAATCAAATTGGTTAACTGGCTAATATGCTCTGGGCTGGTAGCCATTCCCTCTTTTATAAATATGCCAAATTCTTTCCAGAATTTCTCATATTTTTCCGGTTCTTTATTGCTCATTGTGTTTAGGTGGTCAATAACTTTCGATGTGACCACATTTCTCAACTGAGCAATTATTTTGCTGGATTGGAACGACTCTCGAGAGACATTTAGAGGAATATCTTCGGAATCGACGATCCCTTGGACAAAGCGTAGAAATTCCGGGAGAAGTTCGCGTGTAAACTCTTGAATAAGCACTTTGCGGGCATACAACTTCAGACCATAGTCTTTACGATCAGAAAAGATATGAGGTTCGGCAGTTGAGGGGATAAAAAGTAGAGCAAAGAGTTGGATAGGGGCATCAATTGATAGATGCATATAAGAGAGCGGGTCATTGAAATCGTATGTAAATTGTTTATAAAACTCGTTGTATTCTTCTGCTTTCACCTGGTGCGGTTGCTGTCGCCATAAGGCGGTCTGGCGATTCACTTGTTCTTCTCCATCGTTCAGATAAATCGGGAAGGGGATGTAATCTGAATGACGTTTGATTATTTGTCTTAATCTGTACTCCTCTAGAAATTCCTTTGAGTCATCGTTTAAGTGCAAAATTACATCTGTTCCGCGGTTTTCCTTATCTGCTGCCAATATCTGGTATTTATCTCCGCCATCAGATACCCATTTAGCGGGTCCATCATCCGGACGAAAAGATCTTGAAATTACTTCGATTTTTTCTGCTACCATGAAGGCTGAATAAAAACCAACCCCAAATTGACCTATGATGGAAGAAAGATCAGCATCTTTTGCCTCACTGGCAGCTTCAAGGAATGCTCTTGCACCAGAATGCGCAATGGTACCAAGATTCTCAACCATCTCGGATTGGTTCATACCAATGCCTGTATCACTTATGGTGAGCGTATTGTTTTCACTATCCGAACGAATAGAAATTTTAACTGGCAAATCTGGCTGATAGTATTCATTGTTGGTTAATATTTCATAATTTAATCGTGAAAGTGCATCGGATGCGTTTGAAATAAGTTCGCGCAGAAAAATGTCTTTTTCGGTATAAAGTGAATGAATCAGTATATCAAGCAGTTGTCTGGTTTCTGCTTTAAATTTGTGGTTCTGTGTCATTGA
The DNA here is from genome assembly GCA_001899005.1 of Chloroflexi bacterium 44-23. Lineage (GTDB taxonomy): Bacteria > Chloroflexota > Anaerolineae > Anaerolineales > Anaerolineaceae > UBA6170. The sequence continues at coordinate 448,762 of MKUW01000015.1, read as the reverse complement.
AGTCCTCCAAATTATGGATTTATGTTATTAATCATAAATCCCTTTCATTAGAATTTTATAAAAAGTTCTAGCGACAGCCCGATAGACTGGAATATGAACATCAGGAATATTTTGCCTTTACCGCTGGGATGAGATATTCAGTAAATGCTCGCTGTTGGTCATAATCGGGTTCCCAACCCCAATCTTTTCTGGCCGCAGCATCATCAATGTCAGCTGGCCATGAATCCACAATCCCTTGCCTGGAAAGATCTGGGACAAAATCAATTTCTGCTTTTGGAAATGCCTCCAATACAATATCTCTGAATTTGCCGGCACTTGGGTTGAAGCTGGTCACATTATATACAAGTTGTTTCAGATTCTCGCGTGGAGCTTGCTCCAAGAGGAGCAAAGATTTGATTGCATCAGGCATGACCATAAATGGTAATTTGGTATCCGCCCTTACAAAACAATGGTATGGTATGCCCATGGCAGCGTGGTGAAGCATTTCAGGACCGTAATCACTGGTACCTCCTGTAGGAGTGGTGCTGGCAGAAATTAACCCCGGAAAACGGAGTGCTCTGAAATCTATACCACTTTGGGTAGAATCCACAGCCAACCGGCGATAGAATTTCGTGTAGTAACGACCAAGATGTTCACAATAAAGTTTATTGCATCCATACATGGTAGTGGGGTGACACCATTCATCCTCATTGATTTTCCCCGATTTATTCTTAATCTCGAGATCTGGCAATCCATAAGCGGCGATTGAACTTGGGTAGAGAAATTTAACCGGTTTTCCTTGCCATCCAGCTTGTTCAACGGCCAGACGCAATAGATTGAGTGTTCCTTCTACGTTTACTTTATGGGCTGTTTCGGGGTTGTATTCGGCCTTGGTAGAGAGTATCGAGGCCAAATGATAAATGGCGCGAATTTCATATTCAGCTACCAAACGCCCTAAAAGCATGTTATCAAGAATATCGCCTTGGATAAAACGATCACACATCTTTTCTAATTCTTTATCAGGGGGCATGACATCCAATGCAAGGACGTTGGTATTCTCGTTGTCAAAAAAATATGAAATTAAGCCATGGCCTATTTCGCCGTTCGCACCAGTGATTAATACAACCTCTTTTCTCATCTATCATCTCCTAAACAAACCGGTATGGTTGAGTTAAAAAACAAGGATTCTGCATAATTATCGCAAAATCCTTGCTTTTTTCCAATGGTCATTCATAAGAAGTTATTGATGATATGTATTACTTCTTACATTATTTTGTCTGAGACTAAGCTGCTGATTTGCTGGTCTTCTTAAACCAATTTCGCCATTCCTTGTTTTCCCAGACGACCAGGATAGGGGCTGCCACGAAGATCGAAGAATAAGTACCACTGAAGAGCCCCACCAGCAGTAAAACCGCGAATTCTCGCAATGTGACACCACCGAATAATGCAAGTGCCAAAAGCATGAACTCAACTGTCATTAGTTGTGTATTGATTGATCGTTGCAAAGTTTGGACGATTGAGTGGTTGACCAGTTTTTCGAATTCAAGTTTCCGGAAAATTACACTATTTTCACGAATTCGGTCGAACACCACAATTTTGTCCTGGACTGAGAACCCAATGACGGTTAAAAGTGCAGTCAAAAACATGGAGTCAACTTGCCAACCAAAAAGCTTACCTCCAATTGCCGCGAGACTGATAACGACCAAAACATCATGCAGCATAGCGGTGATTCCGCAGATACCATAACGGAATGCATGTGGAATGCCACGAAAAGCAAATGTGATGTAGATCACAACAGCCAGGGCTGCAATGCCAACAGCGATGGCAGCACGCTGGGCTACCTGTTGAGCAATGATTGGCCCGACGCTGTCAAAGCGATTGATAACCAGGCTGGATGCAGCGACGCTCTGCTGTAATTCTTCTGTAATTGCATTTTTCGTTGTTTCATCCATAAATGGTGAGCGAATGACCAGAATTGTGCGTTCATCATTGGCGTCCAGTGCGGTTTGAACGGAAACTTCATTGAATTGATATTTGTCGTAAATATCTTTTACCTGTTCCGTACTTGGCAATGTTGTATTCGGAAATTCTACCTCAAGAAGCGAGCCGCCTTTGAAATCTACAGCCAATGGCATTCCATCGAAGATGATGATAGCCATCCCAATCAGGATGAAAATGAGTGAAATTGAGAAAAAGATATATCGTTTGCCTAAAATATTCATGTTAGCCTACCTCCTATATACCAAACCACTTCAGGTGGTTTTCAGGATGTTTAATGAGGTCAAGCGCAATGGCGAGGAATGTTCGCGTCACCACGATTGCCGAGAATAAACTGACGAGTACTCCGAGCGCAAGCGTAATTGCAAAACCTTTTACGAAACTTGCGCCGAAAGAGGAACCAAACCAGAAGAGAATAAGACTGGTAATGAGAGTCGCAATGTTTGAATCACGAATGGAAGGCCAGGCACGTTTCCAACCAAGGTCAATTGCCTGGAATAGCGTTCTTCCATTGCGCAATTCCTCTTTCAAGCGCTCAAATATAAGGATGTTGGCATCCAGAGCGCTGCCGGTTGATAGAATCAGACCTGCGATACCAGGTAAAGTGAGTGTCACAGGAATTAGCCTGAAAAGTGCAAATGTAATTGCGGCATATATAAAAATCGCAAAAACAGCGGTAACCCCTGGCAATCTATAGAAGATGATCATAAAAGCAGCTACAAGAATTAGACCAATCAAACCAGCTAAGAGACTTTTGCTTAATGAATCAGAGCCAAGTGTCGGTCCAATGATGCGGATTTGCTCTACGCTTAGAGGAATTGGAAGGGAGCCATAACGTAATTGCACTGCCAACGCATTTGCCTCGTCATAGGTAAATTGACCTTGAATGGTACCACTGCCCTCCGTTATGGCAGAGTTGATGCGCGGGGCGGAAATTATTTTATTATCAAGAACAATGGCAAGGATTTTCCCGATATTATTTTTGGTATAATCTCCAAAAATTTTTGAGCCATTGGGAGTCAACTCAAAATTAATTTGATAGGTACCAGGGACGGGCATATCAACAACAGCAGAAACAAGGTCGTTGCCGGTCATGATCGTATGAAAAACGGGAGGTTCAGCCGGTTGGCTGCCATCTGCTGGTGGAACAGGAACGGATTCAGTTTTATTGGGTAATGTGAAATCTGTTTTGATTTCCTGTCCTTGAGAAAAGTTCCAATCATTATTTCCCAAATCAACAAATTCTAAAACGCCAACCTGTTTGATTGCAGCGATCACGTCTTCAGTATTGGTCAACCCAGGAAATTCGCCAACAATTCTGTCAGATCCTGCAACCTGGAATTGGACCTCATTGACACCGAGCCCGCTGGAACGATTCTCCAGGATTTGTTTGGCGACTTGAAGCGCATCAGGGGCAACTACCGTACCTTCAGGGATTTCAGCTTTTAAAATTACCTGCATACCACCTCGCAAATCCAAACCCAATACTGTCGCGATAGGTTTGTTTACAAGTGGTAATTTGGTCGTTGATGGAAGATCAATCCAAATCACTGCTGCTAATAGCACCAGGATAAGGATCAAATTAATATAACGTTGCTTCATTAGATACAATCCTCCAATCCTATTCAATCCAAGCATGTGTTATTTAACGGTCGGATTATACTCCGTTTGAAGGGATATGAGTAGGCAAGCCACCTGTCTTGTCCTCTTTATTCACATTTATAACACTCAGGACGATAAACGCGGAAGGGATCAAATTGAAAATAAATATCTTGACGTACTTTATAGCAGAGGGTATAATGTGTCGTCTTATTAAAAAAAAATTACTGGAATTATTCCGATAGGAGAAATTGAAATGGGCCCACTTCCAAAACGTAAAATTTCCAAAGGCCGCAGGGATCGTCGCCGTTCTCATGACAGTCTGACGACAGCCAATCTTGTTCAATGCAGTAATTGTGGCGAGATGAGGCTTCCCCATACCGTTTGTCCAAGTTGTGGGCAATATCAAGGCAGAGAAGTCATTCAAGTCGAAAAAGAAAAGAAAAGCTAGGTTTAAAAAACCTCCGAGAGATCGGAGGTTTTTCTTATCACAGTGCCCAGGCGATTAAGAATCCAAGAATGGCTATACTGGCGCCAATATGAAGAAAAAAATTGGTGTTTGCAAGCCAGCCTTGAGAACTAAGCACTATTACGAAATTTATAATAATAAGGATCAACCCAATCATGGGTAATAAACCTTTTTTCTGAGAAAGGAAATTGGAAGTTTGATCCAGAAATTTCGAGAATTTATCTTTCATTTTCATCTGTTTCTTCTTCACCAGACAGTTCTTCAATTTCTCCTGGTTGGATAAAGTAAGGTTCATAAAGAGGCAAGAGTCTGACTGGAACACTCCCATTGACAACGACACCACTTTTCTGATGGTCAGAACTTTCCACCTTGCCTTGTTCATACATTAAAGAAATAAGTTTCCCTTCTTGGTAAGGAAGCCTGACAAGTACCGGAATAAAACTAAAAAATAGTTCTTTTTCGATCGCTGCAAGCAAATTTTCGATCCCAATGTTCTGAAGAGCGGATATAGAAACCGACCCTGGAATGAATTTTGTTATCTCGGGATTGGATAATTTATCAATTTTATTCAGTACGGTGATTGTTGGGATATGCTGAGCATCCAATTCAGCCAATGTATCATTTACAGATTGCCACTGGGCGAGAGCGGACGGGTGAGAAATATCCACAATATGTAAAAGTAATTCTGCTTCCGCAATTTCTTCAAGGGTTGCTCTGAATGCTGCCACGAGTTGTGTGGGCAATTTTTGGATAAATCCGACTGTATCCGTGAAGAGACAGATATGGCCTTCGGGTAATTTAACACGGCGGGTGGTTGGATCCAATGTTGCGAATAGTTTATCAGCAACCATTACTCCTGCATCGGATAGAAGGTTGAGCAAAGTAGACTTGCCAGCGTTCGTGTAGCCGACCAATGCGACTGTTGGAATTCGGCTGCGTTTCCTTTGGGCTCGGTATCGGCTGCGGTGGGCGCGGATTTTCTCAATTTCTATTTTTAGAATAGCGATTTTTTTGTGAATCTCTCGTCGGTCAACTTCAAGTTGGGTCTCACCTGGCCCGCGCAAACCAACTCCACCGACACTTCCAGTCCTGCCGCCGCCACCGCCTGCCTGTCTTGCAAGGTGCGTCCAGGCACGAGTCAGGCGTGGTAACCGATACTCATATTGAGCCAGCTCAACTTGTAAAATACCTTCGCGAGTGCTTGCATGTTGGGCGAAAATGTCCAGAATAAGGGCGGTGCGGTCAATTATATGAACGTCTTCTCCTAGCAGTTTTTCTAATTCACGTTGATGACGGGGAGAGAGCTCATTATCGAAAACGACCACATTACTGTCAGTTTCCTGTACGAGAGCTTTCAATTCATCCACTTTTCCTGAGCCAATATAGGTATCCCCATAAGGCCGTGATAGGCTTTGTGTCAACTCGCCGACTATCACCAAGCCAGCTGTGGAGGCGAGCAATGCCAATTCGTCCAGTGAATCTTCAAAGGAAAGCCAGGATTTCTCATTATAAATATCGACACCCACCAAAATTGCCTTTTCTGTTAACATTTTTGTCGGTGTTGTTTCTTTATTCATATATGGGTACCTTTATTAATTCATCCATTTGACAATGCGATCCATTGCTTCGCTGATGCGGTCGGTGGCAGTTCCCAATGAAATTCGGATGTATCCTTCACCAAATTCACCATACACTAATCCCGGTGTGGTGCTGACACCTGTGTTTTCAAGCAGTTGATCACAAAAGGTCATACTGTCGTTAATCCCTTGTGGAAGTTTTGCCCAAACATAGATCGCTGCTGGCGGAGTCTCAACAGAAAAACCAACCCGCCGTAACCCTTCGATTACGATATCCCGCCTTGTTTCATATATTTTATTGCGATCTGCCAACCAGCTTTGATCGCTTGTCAATGCTGTTGCAGCCGCATCCAGGATTGGGATAAAGTGGGAGGAATCAACCTGGCTTTTGTATGTGGAGAGATATTTGATTATTTCTGCATTACCGACAGCCATGCCAACCCGCCAGCCGGCCATGTTGTACGTTTTTGAAAGAGAGTTGAATTCAACGGTTAATTCTCTGGCTCCAGGAACTTGTAGAATGCTGGGCGCAACATAATTATTGAAGCAAATATCCACATAGGGAGCATCGTGAGCAATGATTATTTCGTATTCTCTGGCAAAGTCGACGGCAGATTTAAAGAATTCCAATGAAGCAACAGCTCCTGTGGGGTTATTAGGGTAGTTCAACCACATAAGCTTGGCTTGCCTGGCGGTTTCCGCTGGGATTTGAGAGAAATCCGGAAGGAAGTTATTTTCGTATGTAAGCGGCATTTTATAAATTTCGCCGCCGGCAATCAATGTGCTGGCTGAATAAACCGGGTAGCCGGGATCAGAAATCAGCACCAAATCGCCTGGATTTAGAATGATTTGAGAAAGATTGAATAGACCTTCTTTTGATCCAATTAATGCCAGTACTTCATTTCCTGGATCAAGATTGATATCAAAGCGTTTTTTGTAATAGGATGCGATTGCCTGGCGGATAACAGGTGTACCGCCATTAGCAGAATAACCGTGAACATTAGGCAAATGAGCTTGTTGGCATAATTGCTCAATAATAAAATCCGGCGGGGGTAAGTCTGGCGAACCCATATCAATTCGAATGATATCCATGCCTTCCGCTTGCAATCGATTAAACTTTTTAGCCAGGGATGCGAAAAAATATGGCTTGAAATTTGAAATGCGATTTGCTGGTATAAAGAAATTATAAGTATTCATTCTTCCCTTTTTGAAAGCGTTCTATTCTGATACCGGCAGTAATATATGAACACAAGTGCCGGGTAAATTTAACTCATCATATCCACTCGAATCGACCCACATGGTTCCCCCATGTTTTTCAATTATGCCTTTGGAAATATATAAACCTAATCCTGGACCGCCGCCTTTGAACTTTATCTTGCCACTGGAATGGTACTTGGAACTGCTAATTTGGGAAAATTTGTTGAAAATCTTATTCTGGTCTTCTAAATCGATACCAATCCCATTATCTTTGACAGTTGTCTCTAAAAAACCAGGTAAGCGGCGTCCGTGAATTCTGATGTTACCTCCATCAGGTGTATATTTAATGGCATTTGAAATTACATTACGGAAAACTTGCAAAAGTCGCTGTGGATCACCATTTAAAGGATCATTAAAACCGGGAAAAGGAACATTTTCAATGGTCATATTCCTTTCAGTAACGTTTTTTTCCATTTCAAAAATGATTGCTTCGACTACTCGATTAAGCCAGATTTTTTGAGTATTTAACTCAAGCATGCCATTCTCAATCAATGAGACATCAATCATGTCATCGATTAAATTCTTAAGGCGGAGAGTACCATTTTGAATGCCTTCCAATATCTCAGTGTCATCTTGATTGAACTTTTTATTTTTAAAATTTGTGGTCAACATAGAAGTATAGCCTTCGATAATGGTAAGGGGTGTTTTTAATTCGTGTGCAGCGATTGTGATAAAACCAGTCTTGCTTTTTTCGTTTTTGTCAAGATCTTCTTGAATTTGGAGTAGCTTTTTACGGTAAAAAGCCGTTTGCGATCCAATCTCATATTTCACCGTCATCTCGTGCAAACTTGCGATGATAGGGAAAATCACTTTCAAAAGGGTAACTGCGTCTTCGGCTGCGAGATTATCCAAAATTATTGTCTGGGTGATGGAACAAAGATCTTTCACAATCTTTGCAATTGCATGCTCATTACCTGCCAGGTCAGATTCGGTTAAGGATTCAGACCAATTTTGCAATAAATTATCCAAGCCTGTTATATCGCCTGTTTGCAAACTAATTCCCAGGTTTTCAAAAAACTGCGTGAATTGAGCAGTTAGATCTTCTGTCAAAGCGGATTGACTGGTCAATTGCTCTCTGACCTGATCGATCCAACTAGCTTTTAGCCCTAAAAACAATTTATATGGTTGCATATCCAGACTAAGTTTAGTCGAATTAAGCATTTATTTCCAATAGTTTACGGGATTAGAAGCCAATTAAAGATTGTATCTCCAACTGCCTGCAAGCTTTTTATTGAAATGTTTTCCAGGACATCGCTGCGTGTGTGCCAATAAGGATAGTCAAAATCGATTATATCGACCGCAGGTATGCCAGCATTTAAGAACGGAATATGATCGTCGAGCATTGTATATTTCTCAAGTGGGATAAATATTTCCTTGTATCCCAATTTTGCTGCTACTTCCCAGATTTCAGCTCGAATTGTTGGATCCGATTTACCTTCATAATACAGATTTAGGTCCGCATCACCAATCATGTCGATAATGACCACTTTATCAGGATTCCCTTCCAATTGATTAACAAAGCTTGTGGATCCCAAAATCCAATCCCAATTATTAATTCTTCCTTGATCTTCTGCATCAAAGAAAACTAACCAAACGTTTCTTTCAAGAGAGGGGGGCAGCACGCGGGCTAGTTCCAATAAAACAGCAACTCCTGATGCACCGTCGTTTGCTCCCGGAACAGGGAGCAAACGATTTTGAGGATTGGGGTCCTGATCCGCAAAAAAGCGTGTATCGTAGTGGGCAGCCAGGATAATCCAAGGTTTAGATGTTAAATTGCGACTGGCAATGATGTTCTTGATTGTGTAAAATCCAAGATCTTCTTCCTGCAAATTCGTCTGCCAACCAAATTCATTTAGCTTGTTTTGAATGAATTCTATTGTAAGTTGATGAGCGTGACTTCCTGGGGTGCGGTTTCCAAACGCCAATTGACTCTCTGCGAATTTTAGGGCACTTTCTCCACTAAAAGAAAGTGGCTCTTCGGGTGTTGTAGGTTTGATGATGATCAGAGATTGTACTGAGATCAGGACAATTATCACCAGCACAACGATGAGCTTTTTATTCATAGAAAAGGTTCCCCCATCATCTGACAGTAGTTGATCAGGTTTGATAATGCTCTTTCACTAAATTTCTGATAACGTTCGTTCTTATTTTTTATTTTGTCTTCTAGTTTGGGAAACAGACCAAAATTTGCTTTCATTGGTTGGAAGTCTTTCATTGAAGCCTGGGTGATGTAGTTTAATAAGGAACCAATCATTGTAAAAACAGGAAAGACGAGCGGTTCTTTGGATGTAAGTATCCTGGCCATGTTCCTCGCAGCGATCAGACCGGTTGCAATATTACCAGCATACCCTTCAACACCAGTAATTTGGCCAGCAAAAAAGAGGTCGTTTCTTTTTATTGTATTTAATGAGGGCTTGAGCACCAATGGTGAAGCGATGAAAGTATTGCGATGCATCTGGCCAAATCGAGCAAATTCTGCATTTGCCAATCCAGGAATTTGTCGGAAGATCCTTTTTTGTTCTGAAAAAGTCAGGTTGGTCTGAAAGCCAACCATATTATAGAGGTCACCAGCCAGATTATCTTGACGTAATTGCAAAACGGCATGCGGTCTTTTGGATGAGCGTGGGTCACGCAAACCAACCGGTCTTAATGGCCCAAAAGCTAATGCTTCCTGGCCTCGACTGGCCAAAACTTCGATCGGGAGACATCCTTCAAAAAAAGTTGCCGAACCGGCTGATACTCCTCTGTTAATTTCTTCTTCAAAGGATTTTAATTGAATCCGTTCAGCATTTCTAAGGCTGTTTACAAATACATCATATTCACTGCGAGAGAATGGGCAATTGATGTAATCTCCATTTTCGTTATTCTCATGATCATAACGTGAAGCCCTAAAGGCAATGTTAAGATCAATACTGTCTGAGTAAATGATCGGTGCTATTGCGTCAAAGAAAAATAAATTTTTGTGGCCAAAAAACTTACTGAGTTGCTGGCTTAATTTGGCAGAGGTTAATGGTCCTGAAGAGATGATGGTAGGACCCTCGGGAATTTCAAGTACTTCCTGGCGAATTACTTCAATTTTCGGATGGTTTGAAATGATCTTGGTTACTTTTTCCGAGAAAGAAGCTCGGTCGACAGCCAGTGCACCGCCGGCTGGGAGGGCGGTTTCATCAGCAAGAGAAATTAACAAAGAACCAAGTGTACGGAGTTCTGTTTTAAGCAAACCGGATGCACGATTGAATAAGTTTGATCCAAGCGAGTTTGAGCATACCAATTCAGCGAATTTATCACTTTCATGCGCTCCAGTTTGAACTGTGGGTCTCATTTCGTATAGTCGAACAGGGAATCCTCGTTCAGCCAATTGCCAGGCCGCCTCACTGCCAGCCAAACCAGCTCCAACAATTGTGATTCTTTTAGATTCATCTGTCATACTTAAGATTTTACCTTACAAAATTACGGTGGCATATAACTTGCAACATTAAGTCTGTCAAGCTATAATTTTTCAAGAGAGGTTATTATGATATACCAACGCCAGGTTCTAAAGCAAAGCCATACAACTGCTCATCTTGCTCAAACTATGACTCTTCTGAGTTTAAACACATTTGAATTGAAACAACAAATTGATTCAGAATTAGCTTCTAACCCGGCGCTTGAAATTGTGGAGGAACGAAGATGTCCTCATTGCCATCGAGTTTTGCCTCCAGATGGAATTTGTCCATTGTGTTCGCGTCCTAACACAAATGACCCAACGGAACCGGTTGTCTATATTTCTCCAATGGATGACTTTTTTCCGAAACGGGATTACACCGATCAGGATTATCCGGATGAACCAATTTCACCAGTTACAGAAGATCTGACAACCTACGTACTTCGCCAGATCGCTACAGAGTTGACCAAAGACCAGCAATTGATCGCCGTCCACTTATTAACCAATTTGGATGATGATGGTTTTCTGGCAGTTTCCCTGATGGAAATTGCCCGCTATTTTCATATTCCGGTTAGTGAGGTCGAAGACGTTCAGCGAGTTATTCAATTAGCAGAACCGATCGGAGTTGGATCAACCGGGCCGAATCAAGCCATGAAGATCCAATTAGAAGTTTTATCTGAGGCAGGTCTTGTGCCGGAATATGCTGATGAGATTGTGGAAGGACACCTTGATTACTTAAGTCGCCGGCAATATGCTGAGATTGCCAAGATCCTTGGCATAGGTGTACAACGAGTAGAAAGAATTGCTGAATTTATCAGTGAAAACCTGAACCCATTTCCTGGCCGTTCTCATTGGGGTAGTGTTCGTAATCCGAGCAGTCAGGAGACAAGCGTCTATCAACAACCCGATGTAATTATTGGTTTCATGAATGATGATCCAAAATCTCAAATGGTCGTGGAGATCATCATGCCCTTTGGGGGAATTCTGCAAGTTAGTTCATTGTATAAAAAAGCGATCAAAGAGAGTGAAGGGGAATCTAAAGACGCAATGCGAGGAGACATGGATCGGGCGTCCTTGTTTGTGAAGTGCTTACAACAGCGAAATCACACCATGCAGCGATTGATGACTCTTCTGGTAGTTACACAACGCGCATATTTAACAAAGGGTGAGGAATTTCTGGAACCCATTACGAGGGCGAGTCTGGCAGAAGAGTTAGGTGTGCACGAATCAACAATTTCTCGCGCTGTTTCTGGAAAGTCAGTACAATTACCTAATCGGAAAATTGTGCCCATGGCTGCATTTTTTGATCGCAGTCTTTCTGCCAGAACGATATTGCGTGAGATAATTTCAACTGAGACTAAACCGTTGAGTGATACCGAAATTCAGAAGCGTTTGGATGAAAGAGGTATTCGGGTTGCCAGAAGGACAGTGGCGAAGTATCGCGCGATCGAAGGGATTTTGCCGGCACACTTACGACAATCCCTATAGGAGAAAATGACATCAAGTAATTCAAATTGGATAAAAAATTTACTTGTCGGTAAACCACAGGAGGAAAATACCGTGGTTTATCGTAATTTGTTAAATATACTTGAAGACCCAGCTGTACTTGTCGACAATTCTTCAGGTACTATTCTAAATTGCAACAGTGAGTTTAATAAATTCACAGCCTTTTCGCCAGTGGAAATCGCGGCGGTATCTTTTAAAGATATTATTGAATTAGAGAATGCGCAACAGTTTTCCCGCAAAGAAGCTGTGCCAGCTGAGCTGATTACTCGCAATAAGAACCGCCGGACAGTATTCATTCGTGTGTTTGTACTTGATGAACTTGAGCATCTTTATGTTTATTTAATCATTCCTGAGCAGCAATATTTGGAACAACAGTATAGTTGGCAGGAAAATCTATTTAAGGTAACCCAAAGTCTCTTACGTTTAATTGAATCTGAAACACTTGAAGAAGCGTTCCAAAAAGCTGTTGATGAAATTTCTGAATTTTTTGAAACCGGTCATGTTTATATATACCAGGCAAAAAGTGAATATCCGGAACTGGGATTGTCTGTATCCGCAAACCCTGCCCATCAGTTTCCTCTGGATATTTCAACCCATGAACTAAGATTGGATCAAAGCACAACGATCTGGGTTCCTGGTCAACGAATGTACACTGAAATTCATAAAACGGCCAGGATTTTGAATCTTACTTATGTAGCCACTTCCACTATGGGACCTGGTAAAACCGCCTCAGGTTTACTGGTGGTTGGGCATGAAAAAACACAGCCATCGAAATTTATTGTAGCAATTATGGATGTCTTTAGCGCTACCTTATCATCGCTTTTTCAATACTTTGTCTTGGTTTCAAATCTACGCACCAAAATTAGTAAAGATGAATGGAAGCTCACCGTCCAATCTGAAATAATCAACCAAATTCAAGATGGTATTGTCGTGCTGAACACAGATCGTAGCATTTGGTTTCTTAATCCAAGCGCTGAGTTAATGCTTGGCTATCAGATGCGCGAAATTATAGGCCACCCGATAGAAAATATCTTAATTGGGCCAGACAATTTAATGCCGTTATTGGAATCCAGCCGGCAGGAGTTGTATCTTCAGCGCTTGGGCATTGTGCAGATCCACAGAAGAGATGGGGATTCCATTCCCGTTGAATTAAAAATCATTCCCGTCATTCACAGAGACGAATTGTATGCATTATTGATTTATTTGCGAGATGTGAGTGAAAATGAAGAATTCAGAGTACGAGCACAGCAGCTCGAACAAAGAGCGATTCTTGGCGAATTTTTGGCTGTATTTGCACATGAAGTCCGAAACCCGATTAATAATATATCCATGGGATTGCAAATGCTTTCAAGAACCTTCGCAGATGATCCCAAAAATAAAGACCTAGTAGATCGAATGAACTTGGATTGCGAACGTTTGACACATCAAATGGAAGGAATTTTGTCTTATTCCAAACCTTTTGATCCTAAGTTTGAGACGATTGATGCAGGTGTGTTAGTGCAACGGGTTGTTGATCGCTGGAAACCGAGAATGATGCGCGTTGGTGTTGTTGATTTTGTTCAGAAACCCGAAAAACTGCCTGAAATCTCAGCTGATCCACGCTTATTGGAACAAGTTTTTACAAATTTGATCAGTAACGCAGTAGAGGCAATGTCCCAGTTGCCCAATGGCACACTGGGAATAATCATTCAGGAAATCCAAACAATTTCAAATCACCCACAAATTGAAATTAAGATTACAGATAACGGCCCGGGAATACCTGAGGAAGTCGCTGGGCGTATTTTTGAACCCTTTATCACCACCAAAAAAACCGGAACTGGATTAGGTTTGGCCATTAGTAAACGGATAATAACGGCACACCGTGGCAATATTTCCGTGGAATCATACCCGGGTGGCGGCACAATTTTTGCTGTATACTTACCTGTAAAACAGGGAGAAATATAAATGGGCATTACAGTACTGGTTGTAGATGATGAAGTAAATGCGCGCTCTACTTTAGAGTCATTTCTTACCTCGTTGGACTACGATGTAATTGGTGTGGGAACACTTGGGGATGCGCGTGAAGAATTAAAAAAAGGTAACGCTGATCTGGTGTTGCTGGATGTGCAATTGCCTGATGGGTTTGGTCCCACACTTTTATATGAAAGCGCTTATTTCCCCAATAATCCGCCCATTATATTAATTACCGGTGTTCCTGATATTGAAATTGCAGTGGATGCGATGAAAAATGGCGCACTTGATTACATTACAAAACCAATAAAATTGGAACGCTTGGAGTTAACGATTAAAAGAGCTGTTGAACTGGTTCGAATGCGGCGACAGCTTTTTCTTTTCCAGGATATTCAAAGGAAAAATTTCAAATTTGTCCCCAGCAATAATAAAGAACTGCAGCAGGTATATAACCTAGCCCAACGCGCAGCTATGGCTTCAGCCAGTGTTTTGATATCGGGTGAAACCGGAGTTGGCAAAGACATACTTGCACAATATATTTACCATAGCGGTCCGCGCAAGGATAAGATGTTTGTGGCCATAAATTGCGGAGCAATACAAAGCACCATGCTCGAATCTGAATTGTTTGGCCATGAAGCCAATTCCTTTACGAGTGCTGATAAAAGAAAACTGGGATTAATGGAAACTGCCGATGGGGGCGTCCTCTTTCTAGATGAAATTTCATCAATGGCCATGGATATTCAGGCCAAGCTCTTGCGTGCTATTGAAACTCAATCATTTAGACGCCTGGGTGGAACTCAAGAAATTCACGTTGATGTACAGTTGATTGCAGCCTCAAATCGCAATTTGTTGGAAATGATTGCCAAAAATGAGTTTCGAGAAGATCTTTATTACCGATTAAAAGTTATTGATCTGGAAATTCCTGCCTTACGTGATAGAAAAGAAGACATTCCTGAACTGGTCGGTTTCCTGATTAAATTGATTAACTCCCAAAGGGGTTTAAACGTTGAAGACATCACTCCGCGGGCACTTGAGGCAATCATTGCTTATGATTGGCCTGGCAATGTCCGTGAATTAAGTCATGTACTCGAATTTTCTATGATATCGAATGACAGCGGGGTAATTGATTTGAACGACATACCCTACACGATCATCAGGAAGAAAAACTAAAGCCTGGCACTGATCTTGCATCATACCTCTTGAACTATCAATTCAGGAGGTATTTTTGATGATGTCTGCAGAATTATTTTATAAATTAGGGCTTCTCCTTTTAGGGGTTGGCGCGCTGACATTTCTAATCGGTATGTACATTTTGGTCTCACGTGTTTTCGGTGTAGGGATCAACAAAATCGCCAATGAGACCAAGAAAATTGTTCAAAAGGGGATTGCTGAAGAAATGGCAGGTTTGGTTGGTAATGCCTCCGTTTTGATTGAATCTCTTAACCAATTAGTACAAACTTCTGCAGGCGTAGGTGTATTTCTGGTGATAATGGGCGCACTGGTTATGAGTGGTTCGATTTATTTACTAATGCAATTCGCATAAATCTTGATAGGAGTCTGAATGAAATCAACACCATTTTTCCAATATTTTGACGCAACAATCTCACAGACTGATCAAAAGAAATTATTCGAATCACTTCGCCTGGACAAAATTGTCTGGGAAGCCTTTATTGATTTGGGAACAGTGAAAAAGATTGTTGAATCACTGGGCCAAAATATCGAAGATTGGAATCTGGGGTCGATTGCATTGATTCACTCCGGGCTTTCTTTAGATATACGGTCAAGACCAATTTCTGAGAAACTTTACTTAAAGAGTGCAGTCACACTCTTTGAGACAATTCGCAACGGCAAGGGAAGAGTGCAGGATCTGAAGCAAGCAACTTTATTAGGCCTGGCGCTCTATGAACGCGGCTTAAAAACACAAAATTGGCATGGCATTTTGACCGAATTAGGAATCCAGCGTTTTGAATCGCGCTCTTTTTTCTATCAATGTTGGAGAACTCCGCTGGCGATTCTCTACAGCTTGTTGGATTATTCCCAAGATTTCTTAATTGCGATTGCTGATGATAAAGATGAGAATCTTGCCATTTCGCTGGTAAACCATATTATTTCAGTGCAATTGTTTGATAAGAAGAAAAAAGCAAATATTATCAAGAATCTGGTTGAAAATAGTCCAATGGCAAAACAGATTAGTTGGTATCAATCATTCCCGGGACAATTAGGGTTTATGGTTCCGGAAATTTCAAATGTCCTTCGCAAACCTGATCAATATCAGTTTGAAACTGACAACAATCCTATTTCATCTTTCAAAGTTATTGAAGAAAAGATTCAAGAACATATCCTTTCTGGATATAAGAATGTACTTGAAAAATCTAGCCATCAAGCTAATGCGCATTTTAAGGCAGCCAAAGAAACCACCAATAAACTTCAAAATTTCATAGATTTACTCTTTATTCGCTCGGATGAAGCATTCGGTGAATATGGCTACATTGATCCAAGCAGTGATACAAGCCAAAATGTGCACTTTAAACCAGGTGGAACGAATTCATATGTTGATTTGGAAGGAAGTAATACATCATTAGATAACTCAATTATTCAAAAGTTAAATTCAGCTATTGCCTTAAAAGAAAAAGGGGAAGAAAACCGCGCCAAGGAACTGGCTACCAGAGACTTTTACGTATGGTTGCATGAACGCCAGGCAAATTGGCCAGCCGTTGATGAGATTGAATTGTTACAGAAGATTGACCATCGCACAATCATCGACTCGTTAAAACATCTTGAGCTGGCCGATCAGATTGAGGCTTATCTTTCATTTCTCGACATGATCTCAAAAAACAATCCAATCATTTCAGCAATTATCACTGACAATATTGACCAATTCGCCAACTCTGAATTGCAATATGAGAAATATAAAATAAATGCTGCGATTGAGCCTGCCAATGCGCAAATTCAAAAGAATCTTCGAAAGCTACTAATTCAAAAGAAAGATTGGGAAACCCTATATTTAGAATGGGAAACAGCTGAAGCCAATGGAAAAGTTGAACAAAGCGATTGGTTCGATTATGCGAACGCAGCTTGTAATGCCGGCAAAATTGAGGAAGCCAAGAAATTATGTGAGAAATTAGCCAGTCACGGAATGGAAGACGCTTTAGTTTATTCCATAAATGGAAAAATTCAATTCCTTGAGGGTGAATACGAAACAGCTAAAATTTCTTTGAAGAAAGCCTTACAAGGAGATGCCACTAGCGCCGAAGCCTGGTTGACACTGGCTGAAATATTTGAGGTGGCAGAGAATTTTAATGAGGCCATCACAACATTAAGGTCGGCAGTCTTGGCTGTCCCTGAATCCGATGAGATTCATTATGCTTTAGCGAGAGTATGCTTACACCAAAATTTGTTCGCTGAAGCCTTACCTTACTTACGAAAAGCAATCGCTCTCAACTCAGAAGATGAAAATTATTACATTAATTTAATTCATACGCTAAAGGAACTTGGGCACTTGGATGAAAGTCAAAGATACCTTTTGAAGGCTAAAGGGAAGTGGGCCAATAACCCAGAACTGGCTTTTATGGACGCGCAAAGATGTTTAGAGAATGATAATCGTGAACAAGCGCTGGCAAGCTTTGAAATTGCTATTTCAGCTGAAACAGGAGCGAAACCGGAATGGCTTCTCTTGTATGTGAAAACAATTTTAAATGATAGTGAGAATCAGTTTTCACTTACAGAACAAAACAAGCCTTCAATGGAACATTTATTAGCTGCGCAAAAAACACTTCAAGCTTTTATAAAACAAAGTGATGAAAAAAAGACCTATGCCCATATTCTCCTGGCAGAAGTTCTTTTCCTCCTAAACGAATTTGAGGCCGCTCATTCAATATATTTAGATTTGGTAGATAACAGCCAAAAAAGAGATAACGACCTCTCTGAATGGACCTGGCGCATTTCTGCTGGCCTTGGGTTGGTAAAAAATGCCCTTGGAGAAATTGAAATGGGATTGGTCATGTTAAAAGACTCAGTTTCTTACAATCCTAACCATGTAGGTATTAAACAAGCTTTGGCTGAGGCGTATCTCACAGCAAAATTAAATAATGAGGCATCACAGATGGCCATGGAAGCTTACAATCTTTGTGCGACAGATGTGCGCAACTTGATCTGGTACGCAAGCTTTATGAAGAAATTATCTAATGAAAATGAAGTGATTAAAGCACTGGAATACGCCAACTTGCTTAGTAACGACAATCCCGAGCTGGCAATTCAATTAGCAAATGAATATGTCATCGTTGGCAATTTGCAAGCAGCCAACTCGACTCTGGCATCATTATTAAATCAGGTCATTTCAGATTATTCCATTTTACGAAAATTGACAATGATTTTCTTGCGACTGGAAAACTTTGAAAATGCGTATCAGGCTTACAAAAAAGGAATATTAACGCTTTCTCCATTATCACTTGAAAATCAGTTGGAATTAATTTACCTCTGTGTCATAAATAACAAATGGCAAGAAGGATTGGAACATATTCAAAAATTAATTTCTCAGAATTACACATTTGCTGCAACTTTTTCGATGCAAGCGGAAGTGTTAATGGGATTGAAACAATATTCCTCTGCTTTAGATGCATATGATCAATCCTTGCAAGCGAAAAAGAAATTGGCAGAGTACTTATTAATTAAAAAGAACAATGAATTTTTTGTTCCGTTGGCTTGGATTGAAGCAATGGAGAAAAATGAATTCACTTTGACCAGGCTGGCTGGCTGTGCTATCAAAGCAAATCAATTTGAGAAAAGTCTGGCAAGTATAAACCAGGTTATTCGATTGCAACCGTCAGTTTCGGCCTACAAATTGTTTGCCGCTGATATTTCTTTGCAATTGAACGATTATGAAACTGCATACAGTTATCTGTCAACCATCGACATGGAAAACCTAAATCAAGAGGATGAGGTTTTATGGCCGATCAAACAAGCGTTTGATTTTCTAATCAATCGATTTCAGAGATCGAATGGAGTGAAGAAGGATTTCGGCACACAATTTAAGAATCCATTGTCTGAATGTTTAGCCATAATGAATTTGATTAGTAAAGATGAATTTTCAGAAGCACGGACAGCATTTTTGGAGCTATCTGAAAATCTAGCCAATATGAAATTTTCATTTGGAAGTGAAAATATAAGCGTTTTGCTTTCCCAAACCTGGAAAAACCTGACCTTTCGCCTTGCGATTTTATGCGCAATTGACTTATATGAATTCCAGATAGCATCCGGATTAATAAACGATTGGCAGCAATTTACAAATTGTGATGTTGAACCATCCTTATTCACTTTATTGTTGGTAAATGCAAGTCATAATTTATCCGGATTATTCTCTCAGTTAGGCGTCAAATCCCATCGTTCAGTTTTGTTGGAAAAGCAAGCCAGTGATGACCAATTTATCTTGCAATTACAGAAAAAAGCTTCTCAGAAAGGCTCAACTGAATTCATTAAAAACTATAACGACTTGCTTTACCTGAGTGGTAGCGGTGATGAAAACGACGTCAACCGTGAGTTGATTAACGGAGAGGGCATCCCGTCTTTGAAATACTTGCTGATTAGGCGATTATTAACTCTTGAAAAAATCGAAGACGTTGAGGATTTTCTGAGTTCATCAGAAACTGTAGCTAACAATTTGCTGACCTTCGCAAGCCACCAATTAACGGTTGCGCCTCATAAGGTTATCAACCTATTTTCAGATGCAGGCTTTCAATCAAATCCATTAATAAATATGACATTGTCTTATTGCCACAACAAGCTTAATAACATTTCAGAAGCGCTTGAATACTGCAAAAAGGCAAATCAAACCTGGAGTGATGAAGAGAATTGGCAAGTCACAGAAGCAAATTTGTACGAAAGTATGGGGGAGAATGGCAAGGCTATGAACCTGTGGGAGAAAATTATCAAGGAATCAGATTCCATAAAAACTGTAATAATTCCATACCTTGATACTTTGCTTAAAAATGGTAAATCTGAAGAAGTTTTGAAAACATTGGAAACCTATAAAAAAGACCTCAGCTCCACTTTTGAATATCACTATTACCAATCCCAGGCATTTTTAATGGAAGGAAAAGTTGATCTTGCTTTGAAATCGATTCAAATTTCTAAAAATATGGATTCTCAGAATATGCAGGCGGTTTTGCAGGAAGGTTACATCTTTGTAAAAATGCAGCAATATGAAAAGGCCAAGCAAAATGCTTATCAGGTCATTCAAAAAAATCCTGAAAACGTAGCCGGGTATTTACTTATGATTTCCATTCTGGAAACTCAAAAAAAATATCAAGATGCTGTTCGAATGGCTGAAAAAGCTCTGGTGAACAACCCTGAAAGCCATGAGTTGAAAGTTTCTCTAGCCTGGAATTTGAGGGAAATCGGCAACCTGGTAGAAGCGCTTAAAGTAGTGTCTCAAATGACTGTGGAAGATTCGGAAGATTGGGAGGCATTTTCTCTCCTGGCGCTGCTTTATAACGATTTGGAAGATTTTCAAGCTGCGGAAGAGAATGCGAAGAAATCGTTAAGAATTTCAATGGAACAACCAGGAATTCTGTTGCTCCTGGGAGGACTATTAAAGAAACAAGGTCATTTAGATCAAGCTTTGGAATACTTTAGTAAAGCGGCAGCCATTAATAGTGAAGATGTGATTTCCTGTCTGGAAGTTGGAGATATTTATTTTGACCAACAAAATTATCCTAACGCACTGGATGCTTATCAGGAAGCAATCTTGCGGGATAGCAATGATGCGCGTGCGTATTACAAGACTGGACAGATCATGAAAGAAGTAAAAGATTATCAAGGTGCAGAAAAAATGCTGCGTATGGCTGCAAATTTATCACCAAAAGATGCCAGTATTCGGCGGCAACTGGCCGGAGTAATCGCTCTTAATTTTGTACATTCTCCATTGGAGGCAAAACAACATGTTGGATGATCCTAGAAGTTCGCAGACGGCAATTTCGCGTGGAACACTGATCCAAATTCTTGGGTCTGCCCTCAGCCACCAAAAAAATGTTTTTGGACGACAGGCAGCGTTAAAATGGCTTGGCGCATATCCCGGTGACCTTGGAATAAAACTTTATCTCGCGAAATTCTTTGCTGCTGAAAAGAATTGGCAAAAGGCCATAGAATTGGTGAATGACTTGCTAAAATCGGACCCGGAATTTCTGGAAGCCTATCAGTTTTTAGGACATCTTCCGGTGAGTGCATCCGAGAAACTGCTCAGCCAGGCTTCTCAATTCGCTCTTGGTGGCAAAGGGGTTCAGAAAAATATGCTGCCAGTCTGGAGTCCGGCCCTGCATGCCGTTCAAAAAGCCATTATTCAAAACAAGGTAGATGATGCCTCGCAAATGGTTTTTAGAATTCTCTCTCTAAAGCAAGATAATGCTTTGATCAATGTATATCATCTTAAAACGGTCTACTTAAACCAGGATACAAATACTGTTCAGAAACTGGCAGATCTTTATCATAGTACCTGGCCAGAAGCAATTCAATTCAAGATGGTTTTGGCAGAAGAACTTTTAGAAATGGGTGATGAGGAACGAGCAGTCAATTTGTTACATGAATGTGTGGCTCAAGATGCATCTGGACAAGTAGCAAGACGATGGTGGGGTGATCAGCATGTTTTTCTGCCTCTTTGGCCGGACAAATTAGAGATCGTCCTGGATCTGCAGGTGCCAAATGAAGTTGCTTTTGATTTAGGTTGGAACAGGCTGCCGGAAGGGGATCCGAATACAAATTATGCGATAAACTTTGATGAATTTGAGGAAAACTCATCCAGAAATAAACGAAAATCGTTTATTCAATCCGATACCGGCAAACAGGTCTCCAAAGAGTTCGCAAGGCTTGCCAATAAATTAAAAAAAGATGCCAATACGAAAATAGATGGCCGGTTCCCAGTTTATGTTATTCTAACAACCAAAACAGGATTGATTAAACAATATGGTGAGCAGACCTATCAGATAATTTTTCAGGTGCTGCGGCATATCCAACTGCTCGTGCAGAGCAAACCGGGATGGGATTCGGTTTTATTTATCCCGGACGATCCTCAATCGCAGACTAAGTTCAACACGGCAGCCTTAAATATTATTGATCCCTGGAAAATAAAAAGCAGTCTTCTCGAGTTAGATAACTCGCTGTTAAAAAGAGGTGAGAAGATTGGAGCATTATTAATTGTGGGTAATGATGAGGTGGTTCCATTCCACCGCCTGCCTAACCCTACAGATGATGTCGACAACGAAGTTCTCTCAGATAATCCGTATTCCAATCTGGATTCTAATTATTTTGTTCCGGATTGGCCTGTTGGCAGAATTATGGGTGAAAACGGAGCTGATGCCGGTATTTTAATTCAGCAATTGCGCTCGATGGTCAAATATCATTCCCAACCGAAATCAATTCGCATGGTGTGGGCACGAATATTTAGCTCGTTTTCTGCTTTGATGAGGCCTGCCAACCTATCTGGAATCGGTTATTCTGCATCAGTATGGAAATTATCATCCTACGCAACTTTTCGGCCAATCGCTGAAACCAAGAAAGTATTCATTTCACCTGCTTTGAAGAACCAATTCCTTAAACAAAGTGATTTAATGAATAATGATTTGGTTTATTTTAATTTGCATGGCCTTCAAGACCATGGTGAATGGTATGGACAACGCGATTACCTTGACCCAAGCGGCATTGATTACCCGTTAGCAGTAGCACCTGAAGATCTGGTCGCAAATGGACGCGCTCCGAAGATTGTGTTTACTGAAGCTTGCTATGGCGGCCACATGTTCAATAAATACGAGAACAATTCAATTGGGTTGAAATATCTATCATTAGGTGTTCCGGTTTTTATCGGATCTACCTGTACTTCATATGGTTCCATTTCTTCACCATTAATTGCTGCTGATTTGTTGGCAAATTTGTTTTGGAAGAATGTTCGTGAAGGCAACACCAGTGGGGAAGCTTTTATGCGAGCGAAAATTAGCCTTGTGCAGCAAATGACTACTCGACAGGGGTACCTGGATGGTGAAGATCAAAAAACATTGATCCAATTTATATTCTATGGTGATCCTTTCTTTGCATATGAACCCAATAATTTGGTCAACAGACGCTTACCAATTTTAGCGAAGCCTTCCAAGGTAAAAACAATATGTGATGTCGATCATGGAAATGGAAATGGGCTGGTAATTGATGAAGAAATCATTTCTCAAGTAAAATTAAAACTTAAGCCGTATCTGCCGGGTATCGAACAAGCAACAGTAAAGTTGAACAAAATGCAAGTAGGCGTCGATAGCACATATAAAGGCGTGCCTTCAGCAAGCGAGAATATTCGACTGATTAAAGATCGCTATGTAGTTACTTTACAAAATTTGGTCCAATTAGGTCGCAAAAAATATACTCACACAGCCCGGGTCACCATTGATTCAAAGGGAAAGATGATAAAAATGGTTGTATCAAAGTAGCTGCAATATTGCTAGTGCTATAGCGATAGCTTATAATCATGGACAAAATAACTTTGCCCATGATTATTTTATTAGGAGCATGAATGGAAAATGTCCCTTCAGGAAATCAGATACGAAAAGAATTTATTGAATTTTTCATAAAACGAGGGCATACATATGTTCCATCGTCATCTCTGGTTCCGGGCGGTGATGCAACTTTGCTGTTTACAAACGCAGGCATGGTTCAATTCAAAGATGTATTTCTTGGAATTGAAAAACGTCCTTATACCCGCGCAGTAAATTCTCAAAAATGCATGCGCGTAGCTGGTAAGCACAATGATTTGGACGATGTTGGCCGGGATGATTGGCATCACACATTTTTTGAAATGCTCGGTAATTGGTCATTTGGCGATTACTATAAAAAGGATGCGATACCTTGGGCCTGGCAATTATTGACTGATTTCTGGCATCTCGATCCATCAAAACTATGGGTGACGGTTTTTAAGGACGAGAAGGGAATTATCCCTTCTGATGAGGAAGCCTACCAAATCTGGAAAGAACAGCCAAATTTAATCGAGGATCATATACTATTCTTTGGCCGCAAAGAAAATTTCTGGGAGATGGCTGAAACAGGACCTTGTGGCCCATGTTCTGAAATCCATATTGATCGGGGAATCGATTTCTGTGATAAAAAAGGTGTTGCCAACCATGTCTGCAGAGTCAATGGAGATTGCAATCGCTTTTTGGAATTATGGAATAATGTTTTTATTCAATATAATCGCATTAACGATGAAGTCCTTGAGCCCCTTCCTCAGACTCATGTTGATACCGGCATGGGGTTTGAACGGATTGTCTCAGTTTTACAGAATGTAAATTCAAATTATAAAACCGATTTGTTACTCCCATTAATACGAGAAGTGCAATTATTAACAGAAGATGATGATAAACGGGTTTCTGAAAACTTCACACCCTATCGTGTTATAGCAGACCACGCTCGAGCTGCCACATTTTTGATTGCGGATGGGGTAGTGCCTGGAAATACTGGCCGTAATTATGTTTGCAGAATGATTATTCGGCGTGCAGCTCGCTTTGCAGGAAAGCTGGGAATTAATGACCCCTTTCTGGCCAGAATCGCACAAGTTGTTATTAATAATTATGGTGAAGCGTATCCGGAATTATTGAAAAACCAGCAAACGATCCTTGAGAATCTGACCAGAGAAGAAGTACGGTTTGCTAGGACTTTGCAGTCCGGCTTAACATATTTAGATGATTTCTTCGCTTCGATGCAAGCACGTGGAGACAATTTGATCAGCGGGGATGAGGCTTTTGACCTGTATGCAACTCATGGCCTACCTTTTGAAATTACACGCGATATTGCACGAGAAAATAATTTTGAAGTTGATGAAGCTGGATTTAAAAAAGCAATGGACCGTCATCGTATTGATTCCGGCGCTGGAAAAATCTTTGGGGTTATGGATGCCGGCGATGTCGAAATTTATCGTGCCATTTTTGAGGATCTTCAACTTCAAAAACTGTTGCCCCCTTCTGGAGTCAAATACGACCCATATTCAAATACCCAGATAAGCGGAAGAATTTTGGCTTTAATAAAAGACGGAGAACGGGTTGAAAGTGTTTTTGAAGGTGATTCGGTAGAAATTATTTTGCCACAAACTTGTTTTTACGTTGAATCGGGTGGTCAGGTATCCGACACTGGCGTTATACGTTGCAATGATGGCGGCGATTTTGAAATAGAAGTGGAGATGGTGCGAAAACCAGCTGCTGGAATTATCGTTCATCATGGTCATATCAAGCGCGGAAGTTTTTCAGTGAATGATGAAGTAATTGCTTCTGTGGATCGCACCCGTCGCAAAGATATCATGCGTAATCACACAGCCACTCATCTTTTGCACGCGGAATTGCATAAAGTACTCGGAAATCACGCGCGACAGGCGGGTTCATTGGTGGCACCTGACCGGTTGCGTTTTGACTTTACCCATCCTTCCCCTTTAAGTGCG
The DNA here is from genome assembly GCA_001899005.1 of Chloroflexi bacterium 44-23. Classification (GTDB taxonomy): domain Bacteria; phylum Chloroflexota; class Anaerolineae; order Anaerolineales; family Anaerolineaceae; genus UBA6170. The sequence continues at coordinate 423,551 of MKUW01000015.1, read as the reverse complement.
GATGAATTGGAAAGAATCGAGAATGGTGTAAACGAAGCTATCCTTGAGGATTTGCCATTGCGCATAGTCGAAAAACCGATTGCCGAAGCTATGTCTGAAGGTGCCATGGCTTTGTTCGGCGAAAAATATGGTGAAATCGTGCGGACAATTTCGATTGGCAATGAAAATGTAATCTCCTACGAGTTATGCGGGGGTACACATGTTGATGAAACAGGGGATATCGGATCATTTGTCATTATTAGCGAAGGCAGCACCGCAGCCGGAATCAGGCGAATTGAAGCCATTACAGGCCGTGAAGCCTATCAATATTTACATCGTCAATCTCAGTTAGTTAAAACAATAGAGCATCAATTGAACAGCTCAGACGATCATTTGCTTGAACGAATATCTTCCTTGCAGAACGAACTGGAAGCTGAAAAAAATGAAAGCAATCGATTTCGGCAATTGTTGGTCGGCCAGGCTTTCCTAAACCAGTTGGAAGATGTTGAAAGGGTTTCAGATTTTGTTGTTCTGGCCAAACTAATCCCCGAAGCTGACTCTGACACATTGCGTTCGATGACGGATCGGTTTCGCTCGCGTTATAAAAGTGGCGTGGTTGTTTTGGGCAGTGTTCAAAACAACAAACCCGTTTTAATTGTCGCAGTGACAGAGGACCTGGTATCGCGTGGGCTAAATGCTGGAAACATCGTCAAAACATTATCTGAAATGTTGGGGGGTGGAGGCGGTGGCCGTCCTACTCTTGCACAAGCAGGCGGAAAAGATGCTGAAAAATTACCAGAAGCAATTAGCTTGGCAATTTCTGTAATTACAGCTCAATTAAAATCATAATTGTAGGTCAGTACAAGAACGAGGGGTTTTTTTACATCTGGCTTTTAATGCAATTGTTCGATAATTTTATAAGAAACCGCTATTTTCGCAATATTACTTTGTTGTCTGAATCAAATCCAACCTTATCAATACGGCCTTGGAAGGGGATCGCTTTGGTAAATTCTCTGACTACTCTGCTGTGACATTGCGAGTATTTGAGGATGAAATAATATTGCATGATTCCGGCAAGGCGGAGGGTGCGTTCGTAGAACTTCAATGATATGGTGCTTTCGCAAAGCACCATATCACCGCGTCTTTATGTTATGAGAAGTGACATGCTCATGGATGATGCATCCGCGATGGGTATGTTTCTTAGGATAGAATGGTTTCCCGGATGCTTCGCCTTTACCAGAAATCTCCTGTGAAAAAAACAGAATAGACCTCGGAAGGAAAGCCTACTTAAATTATATATCTCAAATTGGTTCGCAGCCCATCAATGATTTGGTGCTTTCCGATAGCATCAAACCACCAAATCTTTATGTTACGAGTCGTAGTAACATTGGTTCTGGTCTTTTGGTTATGAGGCAATGCCATTCGAGTTGAATGGTTTTAGGGCCAGAGATTGAATCGCAATCGCATCAGACTGCGAAATATTGATCTTTAATCTGCGGAGTTTTTCGGAATTAGGTGTTGATTGCGGAAGGAATCATACTAGTGTTTGATCGTCCAGAAATTTATTTCAGGCTTGCATAAAAAACGCACACGCGGTGCACCCATTCCCTCGAAGCCGATACCCCGAGAAATCGAAAGAAGGGTTTTTCCCATTTTGTAAATACCGGATTGAAGCTTACGGCCATACAAAGATCCGGTAAAAATCGCACCAAGCATTGGCAAGCGTACCTGGCCGCCATGAGTATGCCCCGAGAGCATTATATCAATATGATCCTCAGGAATTAATTCATAGATTAAATCAGGTGAATGATACATTAAGATGGCAACATCACCTTTCAGTTTATTCGCTTTTGCTAAATTTTTAATGTCCACGCCTGGTTTGTGCGTGCAATCCAGCCCAATGATATGAATGGTAAGATCATTTTCTACGAGCAATAAATCTTGGTTTATTAAGGGAATTGCTTTGGTCTTCGATATGATTGCATCAAGACTTTCTTTAAGATCTACTGCAGGGCTGCCTGGAACAAAGTAAGTGGGAGCTATCGCGTTAATTTCACTGAAGAATTTAGCTACCTCTTCAATCACTAGCGGATCCGAGTTATTTGATAAATTAAGGAAGTCACCAGTAAATAAAATGAAGTTAGGCGATAGTAACTTAAGCATACTAAGCAGCTTGCGTTCGCGTACACCACATTTTTCAAGGTGAATGTCACCTATTTGTACGAAGTTTATCGGGGCTTTGAGTTGGCTTTTGTTAATCTCCAAATCTTGCTGCTTGACGATGATTTGCGTTGGTTCATAGACAAAACCAGCCAACACCAGGGCAGTACCAATTATTTGAAATGCCAGGTTGAAAGGAAATGGCAGCCAGATAAAAGGAGTCCGCATTAACAGGAGAAGAAAAACCTGTGAATGTGTTGGGCCAAAAGTAATCTTAAACTTCGGTAACAATGCTATGATCAGCCAATCAAAGGCAGCGAAAAGCAAAAGCATTAGCCAGTTGCGTAAATTCAAGAACGTGAAAAAAAAAGAAAATAAGGTTATGCCAAAAAGGAAATATATTGAGTGTATTGTATTGAGACCATTAAAGATGCGCAGTATGGAATCAAAAGGGTTTCCCTCGGTCCCAGGATAAAACTTTTTGTCGGAAAAATCTTGTTTATCAAGATTGGATAGCTCAATCATTTTCATGAATATATCAATCCTTTTTAGCCTTTCATTCTAACAGATATAAAAAAAACCCCATAAATTATTTATGAGGTTTTTTTAAATGAATAAAAATGATTTCAGATCAAATTAACAATGTTGCTAAACATTAACCCGACTCGGTTGCCGAAAATAAATAATAGCGCAATAATTATTACGGCAACAATGATTATGACCAGCCCATATTCGAGAAATCCCTGGCCATCTTCCTTCCACAAATGACCCATAATACCTCCTTCAATTATTATTAACTATACTTGAACATTTTATTATTACAATAGGTTTTCAGGAAAAATAAGGAGGTTATCAATTTTGATAACCTCCTTTATTAATTATGTAGGTTTTTTGTTAGTTTTCTTTTTCTGGTATCCAACAACACAAAACCAGGTCTTTAGCTGCTTTAACCTCATCCAACCTGCCGATAGGGGTATTATGAGGCGCATCCTTGAGAAGTTGTGGATTATTGACCGCTTCATCAGAAATCTTGATAAGCGCATCCGCAAATAGTTCAAGTGTCTCTTTGTTTTCGGTTTCGGTTGGTTCGATCATAAGCGCTTCTGGAACAATGAGTGGAAAGTAGTTGGTTGGTGGATGGAAATTGTAATCCATCAAGCGTTTGGATACATCGAGAGCAATAACCTCCGGCGCATTTGGCCAATGTCCTTCAACCACAAATTCATGCATGCATATGCGCGGGTAAGCAACTTTGTAGTGTTTATTTACCAGTGCCATCAGATAATTGGCATTTAAAACTGCACCTTCAGCTATTTCACGCAAGCCATGCTTGCCATACATGCTAATGTAAGTATAAGCGCGTATAACCATTCCGAAATGGCCGTAAAACGCCTTCATTCGCCCGATGCTCTTGGCGGGTTCTACAAAACCATAGAATGGCGGGAAATCACCGCTGGCGGGTTCGAGTATACCAACCACAGGACAGGGCAAGAAATCGACCAAATGACTGGCAACACCTACAGGGCCTGAACCCGGTCCGCCACCGCCATGAGGCGTGGAAAAGGTCTTATGCAAATTAAAATGCATAATATCGATTCCCAAATCCCCTGGCCTGGTAATCCCAAGCAATGCGTTCAGATTTGCGCCATCACCGTAAACCAAGCCACCCGCTTGATGAACGATCTCGATTACTTCACTAATCCCTTGTTCAAACAACCCCAATGTGTTGGGATTGGTCAACATCAAACCTGCGGTTGTGTCATCACAAACAGCTCTTAGAGAATCAAGATCAATATTGCCATGTTCATTTGTTGCACAATGAACCACATCAAAGCCGCTCATTGAAGAACTAGCCGGGTTTGTACCATGTGCAGAATCCGGAATAATCATTTTCGTGCGTTTGGTATCGCCGCGATCTTTATGATATGCGCGTATGATCAATACGCCTGTATATTCTCCCTGTGCGCCGGCAGCTGGCTGCAGGGTGATTGCGGAGAAACCGCTGATTTCTGCAAGCCATTCCTGTAATTCATACATTAAAGCCAGGTTGCCCTGAACAGTATCTACCGGTTGTAAAGGATGCGTTTTCGCAAATCCACTTAATCGGGCTGTCACTTCATTAATTCTTGGGTTGTACTTCATTGTGCATGATCCCAACGGATAAAAGCCAGAATCAATGCTGTAGTTTAATTTGGAAAGCCGAGTAAAGTGCCGCACGACATCCAATTCAGCAACTTCAGGCAAGGGGAGGTGGCGGCGTTCCAGCTCTGCCGGCAACTCGAAGGATGGTACGTCACTTTCTGGGTATTTGACGCCAATTCGCCCTGGTGAAGAAATCTCAAAAATGGTCGCCTCAACCATGGCAAACCTCCTGTAATGAACTTACAAAGTAATCGATGTCGTCTTTTGAAACGGCTTCGGTAACGGCAACCAGCATGCAATTCTCCAATTCCGGATAATCTTTGGATAAATCATAGCCACCAAGAATATCGTAATCGAGCAGGAGTGCATTAATCTCTTCGACAGGTAAAGGACATTTCAAAACAAATTCATTGAAAAAAGGACTGTTTGAGACAACTTCAAAGTCATTCAATTGATTGAATTGTGTGGCTGCATAATGCGCCTTATCAAAATTCAATCTGGCAACTTGTTCAAGCCCATGTTTCCCTAATAGAGAAAGATACACAGTGGCAGCCAGTGCAATTAGTCCTTGATTCGTGCAAATATTCGATGTAGCTTTTTCGCGGCGAATGTGTTGCTCACGGGCCGTCAGGGTTAATACGTATCCTTTACGACCTTCTTTGTCCACGGTCTCACCCACCAAGCGACCAGCAAGTTTTCGGACGAATTCTTTTTTTGTCGCAAACAATCCCAAATATGGGCCGCCAAATGAAAGGGGGATCCCGAGTGGTTGGCCTTCTCCGGTAACAATATCTACGCCAAATTCACCGGGTGGTTTTAACATTCCCAAAGCCATCGGGTTGACAGAAACAGCAACCAGAGCACCTTTTTCATGAACCTGCTCAACAAATTTGGTGAAATCACGTATTCTCCCAAAGAAATCTGGGTATTGGACATAGACAATGGCTGTATCAAGATCAACCAAATTAAGCAGATCATCATCATTTGGCATTTGTGACGGGTTGTCGAAACCAACAATTTTGAGATTTTCATATCCCTGGAAATAGGTTTGAATTGTCTCACGGTATTGTGGGTGTAGGCCCTTTGAAAGAACGAACTTATTCCGCTTACCGCGAAAATTATGATAAGCCAATACACAGGCTTCGGCAGCAGCAGTCGCACCATCGTAATGCGAGGCATTGCTGACTTCCATACCGGTCAACGCCGCGATTAAAGATTGATATTCAAAAATAGCCTGCAAAGTTCCTTGAGAAACCTCAGGTTGATATGGCGTGTAGGCTGTCAAAAATTCACCGCGGGTGATGATGCTGTCTACCGCAGCCGGAATGTAATGGTTGTAGGCACCGGCACCCATAAAACAGAGCATATCATCGGTCGAAAAGTTAACGTCTGCCAGATCTTTGAGGTTTTGCAAAGCTTCCATTTCAGAGATTGCTTCAGGAAGGTTTAAATCCGGATAACGATATTTTTCAGGTACATCCTTGAAAAGATCTTTAATGCTTTTTAATCCGATCTTTTCGAGCATCTCTGATTTATCTGAATCAGAATGTGGAATAAACATTAGTGCTCCCGATCATCACAAAAAGCGCTGTATTCATCAGCAGACATCAAACCGTCCATCTCGGATGGGTCGGATAATTCAACTTTAACCATCCAGGCTTTTCCAAAAGGGTCGGTATTGATTGATTCGAATTCATCGCTAAGTGAATCGTTTAAAGCCACAACCCTGCCTGATACAGGTGAGCTGACATCAGCCGCAGCTTTGACTGATTCAAGTGTGACGATGGAGGCACCTTTTTTAATTTCATCATCCGGTTCCACTAAAAATTCAAGATAAACAATATCTGAAAGTTGAGACTGCGCATAGTCAGACACACCGATCGTTGCGGTATTGCCTTCAACCTTCACCCATTCATCCGTCTTTGCGTATTTTAAATCTTGCGGGTTTTTCATTTATTTTCTCCTTTTCGCATGCAGAAATATAAGAATTATGGCCAAATAGTGTTTGCCACTCTTTCCTGTTCGAGGATTAAGCTTTTTTACGTCCAGGAGGGAAGCGGTGAATAAATCCTTTTACCTGAGAGTTTCATAAAGACTTTGCCTGAGTCCTTATTTGCACCTTCGGTGCCCGCTATATTGGGTCTCTTTTTAATCACCTTAACTAGTTCCATTCTAAAGAACTGGTTTTGAATTGTCAAGAAATTGGTTCAATAAAAAAAAGCTGATCAATTATTTCGGTGGGTATCCTGTAATTGAACGTATATTTTTATAAAGTGGTTTCAATCGTCCATAGAGCGGTTTATAGACCTGGTGGTACATTTGATCGTAAATTTGAGTATTTTTTGTGTTTGGAGTAAATTGAGTTCCGGTATGGGTCATCGAATTAATAGCTTCTTCGAAATTCGCATGGATGCCAACGCCTACAGCTGCAACAATGGCTGCGCCTAACCCGGATGCTTCATAAATATGAGGACGAGCGACTGGCATCCCAAAAATATCAGCTGTAATTTGCATCGCCGCATTGCTTTGACTACCGCCACCAGCAACACGGATTTCAGTTATCGGAATTCCACTTTTCTTACTTGTGCGCTCAGCCCCTTCACGCAGAGCGTAGGCCAGACCTTCAAGGATGGATCGGTATAAATGGGCACGGGTATGTACATCGCCAAACCCAATGATGGCCCCTTTTGCTTCTGGTCCGGGTGTTTTTAATCCTGGAGACCAGAATGGCTGTAAAGTGAGTCCCATCGAACCTGCGGGTACAGAATTAACCAGATCATCAAATAGTTCTTCAGGTTCGACACCGCGTTCCTCAGCAAGTCTCCGTTCATTTTGACCAAATTCTCGTTTGAACCAGCTAACCATCCAAAACCCTCGAAAAATCTGCAGCTCCAAGCTATATGATCCTGGGATTGCTGAAGGGTAAGGCGGGATCAGGGGAATTACTTCCGTGTATTTTTTGTGAGTCGTATTGATGGTGGCTGTGGTTCCGTAGCTTAAACAAGCAATATTAGGCTCGATACAGCCAGCGCCAAGGACTTCGCAGGCTTTATCTGCTGCGGCTGCAATTAGCGGTAAGCCGGCTGGGATACCGGTTTCTTCGCTTGCTTTTTGGCTGATATGACCGAGGATTGAAGCGGGCGGAACAAGTTCTGGAAGCATTTTTTTGTCAACCGGAACAGCCTGCCATTTCCAATCAAACTTTCCTGACCAGGTTTGATGTTTGTAATCAAATGGTATGTAAGCAACCTGGCAACCAACTGAATCCTTAAATTCACCGATTAATTTGTGAGTAAGATAACCAGATAACAACAAGTATTTATCCGTTTTATCCCACACCTCGGGTTGGTGAGTACGTATCCAGTTGCACTCGGCTTCAGCCTGCAGGTAAGCAACGGTATCTCGCATTCCGGAAAGCCAAAAAGCAAGTCCCCAGAGCCCAGAAACTGGCTTTAGCCCCTCGGTCTGGCGCTGATCCAACCATACGATGGCAGGACGCAGAGGATCTCCATTCTTATCGAGATTGATCAACGTGGATCGCTGAGTTGTTATTGCTACTGCACGAATATTCGTTTTAGAAATCTCAGCTTGCTGCCATAACTGATTGCAAGCCTGACAGACTGATTCCCAGAAAATTAAAGGGTCAATTTCTGTCATTCCTGGCTGTGGTGATTTGTAGTCGTCGATGGGAACACGTGATTTTGAAATCAGGTTGCCAGTTGAATCGAAAATCATTGCACGGACACTTTGCGTGCCATTATCTATCGCCAAAATGTAATCATCTGACATTAAGAATTCCTCTACTTTTTAACATATTGCTGCCAAAATTGGATGCTATCTTTCATGACTTTTTCAGAAATTTTAAAGGCGGCTTCAGGATCTCTGTTCACCGCTGCCTTTCGAAGAGCATCGTAGTACCGGGCTGAATATACGCGGGTTTCCTTCTGCAAAAAATATCTTTTGGATTGATCTTCGATCAAATCATGAAACCCATTCAAAATTAATGTAAAAACAGGATTTCCGGAGAGAATTGTTAATTTCGTATGCAATGCAAGGTCGAAAGTGCTGAAAACTGGTGCGCTTTCCTCAATATTTGGAGTTGAATTCAAGAACTCAACGATCTCTTCAGGATGTCTTAAGATTGCCAGACGTGTATAGGTTGGGCATAAAAGTGCACGGACTTGCAACAAATGGATGATAAAATGTTCCGGCAAATACCCCTCAATATCGGAAAGTGAAAATAGAACATTTAAATTTCCCTCTTTCCAATAATCTTTGACACGAGTGTTCTTGCCCTGGTGAATTTCAAGCCAACCATCACGAGCGAGACGCTGAAGCGCCTCCCGTAAAGTCGGTCGGGTGACACCTAGTTGGGCTGCTAGATCCCGCTCGGGTGGCAAAGAACTATTAATGGGAAAAGTGTCATCTATGATCGCTCTGATAATGCTCTTTTCAGCGTATTCTGCTGGCTTAACCGGCGCTATGAAGTTCAAATTGGTCACCTTTCATTGGTAAGAGGTCTAACCATTAGTGTATCAGGAATAATTTAAGAATTCAAGTTAGAAATAGAAAAAACATAATTGGAAAATCGAGAAAAATTTCAATTGTTTATAATATGTTGTATGCAAAGAATCTTATCGACTTTTATGAAATTCATCTTCAAACATTTATATCATTCTTTTGCGTTTGTTTATAATTTTATTGCATGGATGGTCTCTGGGGGGAGTTGGTTCCAATGGTGCAATGTGATTGAACAATTTGTTACTCCTAATTCACGGACTCTCGAAGTGGGGTTTGGAACCGGCATTTTACAAAAAACGCTAATCGAAAAAGGAATTTCGGTATTCGGCCTTGACGAAAGTGTGCAGATGGTCAGAATAACAAAAAGAAATTTGAAGAAGCACGGATTAAAATATCGCCTTACGCGCGCAGATGTGAATGAATTACCATTTTCCAAGAATTCTTTTGATTTAATTGTGTCAACTTTCCCCTCAGAATTTGTATCTAGCAACAAATTTCATTTGGAATTGGCTCGCGTACTTACACCCGGCGGACGGTTTATTTGTTTACTGGGCGTGGAGTTTAAACGTAAAAACCTTCTTGATGCTTTTTATCGTAGACTTTATGCTTTATTTAATTTTCCAAAAAAAGATCGTCCGGTGCCAAACTATAATGGTCGTAAAACAAATTTACCGGATAGATTTGTGATCGATCGCATGGAAGTAGCAGGCAGAGTATTAATTTTTGTTAAATTTGTTAACTATGTTCGATGATTTCCAAAAATTTGAATAATGCATTAAAATCTAATTATGGAAATTCAACTGGCAGTAGCTAAAGCAATAAAATATGATTCCAGCGAAAGCGGAGATACACTCGAAATTGTTGAGCGCCCAATGGGTGGAGTGACTTGTGTTATGGCAGATGCGAAAGCTTCTGGCAAGCAAGCAAAGGCGATATCGTCGCTGGTTGTAAGGAAGGTGATCAACCTGATTTCGGATGGTATTCGTGATGGTGCTGCCGCCAGGGCAGCTTCTGATTTCCTTTTTATGGAAAGAGGGGGGCAAAGCTCAGTCTATCTTAACATTCTCTCTGCAGATCTGCAAACTCAAACGCTCGTCATTACTCGCAATAATCCGACACCGGTATTTGTTGCCCAGGAAAATAATGTTGAATGTATTTCAAGTGAAAGCCAGCAAATTGGTAATGCCCGCAATATCCGCCCCTCTATTACTGAAATATCTTTAAATATTGGCGTGACAGTAGTTATGTACACGGACGGGATCTACTATGCCGGCGAACGATTTGGCCATTCACTTGATATCTGCTCAATGATTGAAGCTTATCTGGATGAACAGCAGCCTTCTGCACAATACATTGCAGACGCGCTCTTATTACATGCTTTACGCCTCGATCAAAATAGACCTAAAGATGATATGAGTGTGGTTGTAATGCGGGTAATTGAAAAAGAAGCCGACCGAATTCGGCGAATGAATGTCCGCTTGCCATTTAATGTTGAAGATTATTTAGAAATATCCGCTGATTTTTAATACGATATTCTCCACCAATAGCCACATATGCATGCAGGCCGAAATTTAGATGAAAAAAATTGCCTTTTTTGTATCTGAACATGGTTTCGGGCATGCAGCAAGAACGTGTGCGGTTATTGAATCACTTATGAAGATCTCCAAATTTGAGTGCCATATTTTTAGTCATGTACATGAATGGTTTTTCAGAAACTCTTTGGATCAACTTGACATTGATTATCGGCTCCACCCAATTCAAGTTGATGTTGGTCTCGTGCAATCGGATCCGTTCCACGAGGATCTACACCTTACACTCGAAAGTTTAACAAAATTCTATCCCATCTCCCCCAAAAGGTTGGAAGAGATTGGTAGCTTAATTAAGTCCCTTGGCATTGAGTTGATCATCAGCGACATCTCACCATTTGGCCTATTGGTAGCTCAGTTCTGTAATATTCGTTCATTGCTTATCGAGAACTTTACTTGGGATTGGATTTACGAACCCTATTTCTCTTTTTCACCCAAATTCGAGGAAACGAGTCATTACCTGCAAGAAATTTACAAAACTGCTACCTTTCACATTCAAACAGAACCTGTCTGTAGTATAGATACAAGTCTCCAACGAACTGGTCCGATTTTTCGTGAAAAACGAATGGGGAGAGGAAAAATCCGAAAGAGATTGGGCATAGATACTGATGCCCAAATGGTCCTGATTACTATGGGTGGAATCCCGGTCAATGGCACCCAATTTAAATCAAAGAATTTTTCTAAAAATTGTTATTTTCTCATGATTACGCAGTCCGTTCGTTCACAAGAACAAAGGGACAACCTAATTTTGCTGCCTCATGACCATCATTATTTTCATCCCGATTTGATTCACGCTAGCGATGTTGTAGTCGGAAAAGTCGGTTATAGCACTATCGCTGAAGTCTATTCTGCTGGTGTACCCTTTCTTTTCATAGGGCGGGAGAATTTTCGAGAATCAATCTATCTTGAAAATTTCATTATAAAGAATTTGTCCAGCAAAAAAATCAGCTTTAACCAATTTCAAAATGGAGAATGGCAAGATGCCATAGAATCGCTTTTGAGTTCCTCGAGAAACCAGGTTATTCCCCTAAATGGCGCTGACATCGTTTCAGATTTTATTACAAAAGGGATAAACCAAAATTTAATTTGATTCAAACAGCTCTGATTTCTGACAGATCAATTTAATTTCAGTTCCATGGCCGATTGAACTTTTAATTTCTAACTTGGCACCGATATTTTGCGCTCTTTCATTCATAATGCCAATTCCCAAATGAGTAGAAGGAACATTAAGATTGTCAAAACCAATGCCATCATCATGAATTTGCAGTATGAAGCATGTTTTTTCCTCTATAAAATTGATTTGCACATGAGTTGCATTGGCATGTTTGACGATATTATTGAGTGATTCCTGAGCGATTCGATAAAAAGCTAATTTTTCTTCCCCTGGTAAGGAGTTAACAGATTCTAATTTCAGATTCACTTTTAAATTACCACGGCTGTTGAATGCAGCACATAGTTGTGTTAAAAGTTCTGAAAATGATGCATCTTGGATTGCTGAAGGCCTTAATTCGAGTAAAAGAGTACGCATTTCTGCTAGTGCCCCACGAGTTAATTGCCGTAATTCTTCCAGTCGTTGAAGTCCTTCAGTTTGGTTCTTACTCATCATCCTGGGAAGTGCATCGGCGATCAAAGTGGCTGAAAACAGAGTTTGTGTTACAGCATCATGCAAATCTCTAGCCAGGCGATTTCTCTCAGTGGCGATAGCAATTTCACGCTCCTGGCTCCTCAGACGGGCATTTTCAATAGCCAGTGAAACTTGAGTGCCAAGAGTCATAGCAAGATGGATATCTTCTTCGGAAAAATCGGTAATCTGGTCAAAATAGAAAGTAAGTGTTCCGTAGAGATCGTTATTAATGATCAGCGGAATTATTAAGTGGCTCTTAAAATATTTAAGGAGCACTTTAACCCAGTCTCGCTGGGGACTGGATAACTCCTGGGTGTCACGAAGGTATCTGCCGAGGCCTTCCTGCAGGTTTGGTACGGCCACGGGAACATTTTCTTTCAAAATGCGCTCTGAACCACCAGGATAGAATGGTATTTCTTTTATCACATCGAATTCAGCAGGTAAATTGCTGGATGCCTCGGTGAAAACAGTTCCTTTTTCATAGTCTATCTTGCGAATCATTGTGGAAGTTGCTTGCAGTAATTCGCGTGATTGTGTAGCGATATACTCCAAAATTTTATTAATGGCTGTGTTGGAGTTAAGAATTCGTAAAATGTCTCGCAATGCCTCCGCTATCCGTTTACCACGTTCAGCTTCTTCCCGGCGGTTCTGTTGCTCACGATAACTTTTTGCATTATCAACTGCGATGATAGCAATATTTGCAAACATTTTTACCAAACGTTCATCTTCATGACGATGAGTTCCATTATCTTTAATTGCAATCGACATCATACCGATCAGATTGTCTTCAGAAACTAATGGCATAACCAAAAGCGAATCTGCTTTTAGAAATCTGAGAGCTTCAGCATAGACATTCGGAAGATGCGGGCTGTTTTTCACCCTGAATGGAAGCCCAGAATTCAACGCTTGTTCTGAGAATTCATTCGTCATTTCTATGACTCCACCAAGCGGTAATTTTCCTCTCAGAATGCCAGAATTAACCTGTAAGATCATTCGTCTATTTTCAAGCAAACAAACAGAACTAAATTTTGAATTGGTCAACCGGCGAACTTCATCGGCTATAAGTTGAATTACTTGTTTGATGTCCAATTCTGTAATTAATACTTTCTGGATATTCATTATGGTTGTGAGTTCATTGTTTTTTGAAGCAATTAATCGTTCATAGGATCTGTGAATTGCCTCAGTCATATCAATGTTTCGTTTTCGCTCTAATAAAACAGTAAATAAAATTGATAACTGATAATAATAAGTTGTAGGAATGCTGTTCCAGGAATGGCGTCGGGAGAATTCAGCGAATTCAATAATTGCAATCCTTTGACACTGGTTGCGAAGCGGGATCCAGAGAATGGATTCAATTTTCTCTTTTTCTAAAAGAAGTTTTTCAGTGAAAGCTGTTCCCGGAAGTTGCTGAAGATCTTCAATAGCAATTGGTTCCGGGCTGTTTGACTGGGCTAATACCCAGGGAAGTGAAGAAGAAAAATCACTATTTTTCCAACTAGAATGAGAGGGAAAAGGTCCTGATTTAAATTCTATTAAAGAAAAATTAATTTCAGAGTCAAGATTATAAAGTATGACTCGATCAACTTTAAAGAACAAGGCGATTTTTCGTAAGCTTTTTTGGAAAACCTGAAAAATATCTTTATTGTCACAAGTATTGAAATCATTTCCAATTGAGGCAGAAAGCGACAAAAAGTTTTCTGGTGAAAAAGATGAGTTTTCGTTATTTACTGCCATTTTAATCATCCTGGTAAGTAATAATTATAAATCCCTTTGAACGAGGAAAGGTAGAGAGAAAAACGAAAAATGAATTTTTCTTCTCTGAAAAACCTATCTACTAAATTTTCGTTATAATGGAGTATATAAAAAAATGAGGATTTATGGAAAGAACCGTACCGAAAACCGCTACAGAAGAAATTGATTTATATCAGCGAACGTTATACTCGTTATTGAGATCAACAACTGAAATCCAAATTAAAACGCTTGAAGAAGTGCATGCAGGAATGATTTCACTTCTGCACCCAAATGCACGCACCCATACACCGGATACATCTGCTTTTATTTATAGCCTTCTAAGGCTTCCAAGTTGTATTAAGCAAGTGCATGTAGTCATTATCGGGCAGAGTGCCGAAGTTTTTAAACAACATGGAATATCAAATGTGGAAGAATGGCAACAGGTCGGTGCGGTTGCTCGCCGGAGAAGGTGCTTTTTCGATGGAAAAGAAAAAATGGCCTGCTTTATTGCCAGCCGCTCCGATATTGATGATGTTATACCTGTTCTTACTGCTTATCAGATCGAATGGAACAAACTTCATTTTCTGTTAGGTAACATACCTGATGATTTTAAGATTGAATCCGTTATTACAAATCCAACTGCATTTTCACAGTTAGCTAATTGGCTATTAATGGAGTTTGAAGATCTGCATCGATTAGAAATTATATGGGGGGATGATTTTGTTTCGAATATATTGCTGATTAAGAGCAAGAAATCGCAATTAAGAGTAAATCTTCTGGGTGGTCCTTTAAGTGAATATTGGCGGGCTACCCGTTCATGGTGGGAAAATATCGAAGTTCATTCCCCGGAATTATTAGAACGACCAGTGTATTTCATTTCAAGCAACATGCATTCACTTACCAATATCATTTCCGGCTTTGCTCTTAAGCGTCAATCGCAGATTGAAGATTATTTAAATCATTCCGACAATATCACTTTATTACATGAATGGCAGCAGATTATTTCCGGAAAAGAAGCGGCCAGTCGCGAGAACTTTTTATACTATGTGTTGAAGAAAATGCAGCAATCTGAAGGTGGACAACAGCCTTTAGCAAAATTACAGAAAATTGATGAAGAAGAGAAGGGGATAATTCGTATAGTCAGCACACATTACTTTGATGTTGATGCTCAAGTAATTGAACTCGGCAAAATTAACCCGGATGAGCTTGATCCCCGGTTAAAAAATGTTCCTAATTTAGAAAAGTTAAAAGATAGTGACGCCCTAATTCTTAATATCGATTATCCTCTCGGCTTAGCTGCTTATAATATCCTGGCCAAAATTGCGGAACATGCCAACCCTATTTTAGGAGTTTATATAATGGGGAAGGCGGCCACTTTGAATGGTGTCATGGGTGATGTGATGATCCCGAATGTGGTCCATGATGAACATTCGCAAAATACATATCTATTCCAAAATGCTTTCTCAGCTAAAGATATTGTCAATGATCTAGTATACGGGACTGTGTTGGATAACCAGAAAGCAGTAACAGTTTTAGGTACATTTCTACAAAATGGAAAACTAGCCGATGTGTTTTATCGTGAAGGTTATACTGATATTGAGATGGAAGCCGGGCCGTTCCTTTCTGCGATTTATGAGATGTACCGGCCAATCCGTCATCCAATCAATGAAATTGTAAATCTTTATGGGCTCCCATTTGACCTGGGAATCATTCACTATGCTTCTGATACGCCATTAAGCAAAGGTAAAAATTTGGGAGCTGGGACGTTATCTTATTTTGGAATGGATTCTACCTACGCTGCCACTTTGGCAATCGCCAGAAGGATATTTCAGATAGAAACTAAAAGGTTATCTACGTAATCTTTGAAAAAGAAATATTATTACAAAATTAATAAATCCTGCCTGTTAAGGGGATAAAATGCATAATCGATTAACGGACTTTCAATTATATCGGCAAAAAATGAACCGGCGAATTCTTGAAACCAACCATCTTGGTATCAAACGTTTTTTCAATCTCGATACCAATGCTTACAAAGCCGGTGCACTTGACGAAAGAACAAAAGAATTATGCGGTCTGGTTGCATCTACCGTTTTGAGGTGTAATGACTGTATTGACTACCACATCTTGCAATGTGTGCAATTGGGGATATCTGATGAAGAGATTCTGGAGGCATTAAACGTCGGTTTGGTAGTCGGTGGAAGCATTGTAATTCCACATCTTCGTCATGCTATCGAGACACTTGATCTATCTAAAATGGAGAATTTAGACCGGGACTAAAATGATTTTGGTAAATGTATTGCTTTACTAAATTCTCTAATCCGCTAGATTCTGTTTGGGTGAACAATTCAATCCGTTGTGGGCGAGTAAGGATTTCGGAATTTATATAACTATGTAAGTGTTTACGGAAGAGAATTAAGCCAATCCGTTTGCCATAGAAAGATAGCATTTTTTCGAAGTGTAGTTGGAACACCTTGTATCTTTCGATCGGTTGAATGTCTTCCAAATATTTTCGTTGAAAAATCCATGGGTTCGATAGAGCTCCCCGACCTACCATAATTCCAGATGACCCGGTTTCCTGTAATACTTTATCGATATCATCAGGTGTGCGGATATCCCCATTGGCAATCACCGGAATACTGATTGCCTCTTGAATTCGTGCAATTGCATCCCAATCCGCCTTTCCTGAATACCCCTGCACTTTGGTGCGAGCGTGAACGGCGATCATTTGTGCCCCTTCACTCTCGATGATGTGGGAAACCTCCAAATAATTTAAATTGTGATTGTCCCAGCCGAGCCGAATTTTTGCTGTAATCGGCAGATCTACATTTTTGACCAATGTTGAGATTATTGCGGCGATTTTTGAAGGATTTCTCAATAATCCTGCTCCAGCGCCTCGATTAGTAACATTCCTGGCGGAGCAGCCAAAATTTATATCAATGAAATCGGGATTAAACTCGCGAAGATATTGTGCAGCCAGAAGTAATCGCTCCGGAGAATCGTCGAAAATTTGATAGCCAAAAGGATGTTCGTCTTCGCTAAAATATATTTTTTGTTGTAGAAAAGGATGCTGATTTTCAATGTCCAGCCCGTTAATAAATTCAGATACCAACACACCGGCTCCCAGACGTTTACAGATCGTCCGAAAAGGGTAATCCGTGAAGCCATCCATTGGGGCTAAAAAAAATGGATTGTCTAATTGCGTGCTTCCAAGCTGAAAAGGTTTCAAGTCTTTCATATGCAGAATTGTAAAGCAAAAATCAGAAACCTTGGTAAGACTGCACAAAGAAAATTGCTTGAAGCGTGCGGATTAACAAAGAAAAGAAGCTTTGTTAATTAATAACAAAAAATCTCACACCAATGTTGATAAAAATGAAACATTTTTTCAAAAATTGGATTTAACAAAATATCTTCAACATCGTTCAATGGGATAATTATTGAATTATTATTTGTTTTTAATTCAACCCAAACTCCATTTTTTTCATCTGAACCTGCAATAGCGGTTATGAGTGCTTTTGTCATTGATTTGGTTAAGCAGGAGATATGATTTTCATTTAAGATGAAATTCTGAAGATAATTTTCCCAGGTACGAAATACTGAAACTTTCAATTGGTTACTAAATCCGTTAAATACAGTTTGAAACTCAAGCTCAAATTTTTTTGGAAGATGGTTTCGGTAAATTTCCAATTGCTTTTGTTCCGTATCCAAGGATTTTTCAGGCTTCTTTACCGGTAAAATTAAATCTGTGGAAACAAATGTACCAAAAGGGGAGATCTTTCTTTTTAATAGCTGGCGTATTTTAAGTATGGGAATTCGGTTCAGGGTAGTGGTATCCCATTTAATGAAAAAAACATCCTGGTCATTGTCATTATAAAAATCAGCTATTCGACCTATAAAATGGCTAATATTTAACCTCAGGTAACGGTCAAAGACACCTGAGCGGATTGATACCCAGTTATCATAAATATAAAAGTGAGACAATTCTATTACGCACACATTGGGTAATTCATCATTTGTGATTGTGTAATAAGTGGATGAATTTATTGGGTTTGATCTTACATCTTGAATTTCCTTCCTTCTTAAAAACCTTTCATCCGCAGCCTGCACCAAGTTTCTAATTTCATCTGATGATAAATCATTTGGGATGTGGATCGAAAATGTTCTATTATTCAGCCCGTCTGGGA
This sequence comes from Chloroflexi bacterium 44-23, assembly GCA_001899005.1. GTDB lineage: Bacteria > Chloroflexota > Anaerolineae > Anaerolineales > Anaerolineaceae > UBA6170. The sequence goes on along the minus strand of MKUW01000015.1, from coordinate 405,627 downwards.
CTAATTCTTCAATCAGTTGTTTATTTTCGGGAATATGGAAGTTTATAAACAATGCAAATAACTCCAATCATTCAGTCAAAGGCGAAAGAAAGCCTATAAAACTATATACCAGTTTTAATGAATAAAAGGTATTATTCATGTTTACAATTTCTATCTTAAAATGGAGAAGACATGAAACAGAAAACGCGAAATGACAAAAAAACACAAGTTAACAAAACCCAAAAAATAAAAACAAAGCCAAATAGTTCGTTTTGGTGGGTTATTACGCTTGCTATTGTTGTCTTACTTGGCACATTCTTTGCTTTGACCCAGCGTAGATCAGTTTCGGCAGAAAAATTAAGTCTCGAGATTTCTGTTGCCAAAGCGCATGAATATTATTCATCTGGAACATTAATGTTGGATGTCCGCGAACCAGAAGAATATGAGTCTGGTCATATACCTGGTTCATTATTAATTCCTCTGGGCGAATTACCTGACAGATTAAGTGAATTGGCGAGAGATGAACCGATTGTCGTTGTTTGCCGTTCTGGAAACCGCAGTACAACCGGAAGGGATATTCTAAAGAGAGCCGGGTATGAAGAAGTGACCAGTATGGCTGGCGGAATGAATCAGTGGAAACAACTTGGATATGAGATTGAATTTGGTGCTAAACCGTAATTAATATTTTGGTTCCTGGTATTGAAAATCAGATGGATAAATAAATAAGTACACTAAGAAAGGAAAACTAAAATGAAGAAAGCATTTGAGAAATACCGATTAGAACCAGACCAGAAAGTACAGCTGAATGATTGGGACACACTTGAAACCTCTGCTTGGGATGGAGGGAAAAAAGATGCGAAATTGCATTTGCTGGAACTTAACACGCAGCTAGAGAAATTACAGGAATTACTCTACGCTGAAAGAAAACAACGAATTTTAATTGTTTTACAGGCTATGGATACCGGCGGTAAAGATGGGGTAATAAGGTCAGTTTTTAAGGGAGTCAACCCTTCTGGAGTGCGTGTAGCAAGTTTTAAGGTACCGTCAGCGCTTGAATTAGACCACGATTATTTGTGGCGTATTCACAAGCAAGCACCGGCGAAGGGGGAAATTGTTATATTCAATCGAAGTCACTATGAAGATGTATTGGTAGTCCGTGTTCATGAATTGGTTTCCGAAAAGGTTTGGAAAAAACGATTTGATCATATAAACGCCTTTGAGAAAATGCTTCATGATGAAGGTACAGTTATTTTGAAATTCTTTTTGCATATTTCAAAAGAGGAACAAAAAATTCGGCTTCAGGAGCGGATTGATAATCCTGAAAAACAATGGAAGTTTTCAAGCGGTGATTTAAAAGAACGCGGTTTGTGGGATAAGTATCGGGATGCATACGAAGATGTTTTGGAAAAGACCAGCACCAAGAGTGCTCCCTGGTATATCGTACCGGCAGATCGGAACTGGTATCGCAATTTGATTATATCTACTGTTATTATCGAAACTCTAGAATCTCTCAATATGAAATATCCAGCTGCTGAGGCTGGCATTGAGAAGGTTGTTATTGATTGATTTGCTTATGTCAAATATTTGATGAAGAGAGAATTCTACTCCCCATAAGTCTCTTCATAATCAAGCAACGCAGCCTCTACTACTTTAAAGGCGTGTTCTGCATTGTAAATATCGGCGATGTAGGTCAAATCTTCTTTGCCCGGAATCAATTTGTAAGTACTGAAATAATGCTGTAGACGTTCAATTAATGCCTTCGGAAGATCTGGCAAATCATTAATATCCTGCCAAAAGCTGTCGTTATATAAAATGGCTACAATTTTATCATCCGCTTCGCCATCATCTATCATTTGAATCCCACCAACAACGCGCGCATTCAGAATAATCTCACTTTTGGTGATTGGTCTTTCGCTTATTACACAAATATCTAGTGGATCACCATCACCACGTGTTGATTTTGGAGAAAGTTTTCCTACCCGACTGCCACAATAGGTTCTGGGAATAAAGCCATACAAGGTTGGAGGAATTGAAGAGCTTCTCTGCGGGCGATCAACCCGTAAATAACCAGTTTCTTTATCGACTTCGTATTTGACAAGATCAAATGGAGATATTTCGATGTATGCATGTACTAATTTTGGGGGGTTGGGGCCGGCTTCCAGACCATGCCAGGGGTGCGGGCGCCAACGGAAAAAAGGGCTTGGAAATTTCAAATAATCCTCCAATGAATTTATTAAGCCTTATTATACTTCCTTTTGGCCTATGTAAAAAATAAAAATAAAATTCTCAAAGAAAATATTTGCTCACTTTTGTGATCTTGGCTTACTCTTCAAACAGCTAAAATAAATTTATTCAATTGTCGTACAAGACACTGATAAAATGTAAATAAAAACTGGTTATTATTTTCTTGGCGATAATATAGAATATAATTCAAGGCATGAGCCCTAGAAAAAAAGAAATAAACACACTCAGTTATTCGATCCTGGGCTTTTTTCTGGATAAACCATATTATGGGTATGAACTATATAAACATTTATCCCAGAGCGTTGAATTTAGAGAAATCTGGCACATAAAGCAAAGCCTCTTTTATGGCTATTTGGATAAGTTTTTTCAAAACGGCTACCTTGATCAATTTAAAGTAGAGGGTGATCAATACCCGTCACGCAAAGAATACAGTCTGACTGATGAGGGCCGCCAGGTTGTTCTTTCTTGGATGGGAAAACCAGTCGATCACGGTCGAGAAATGCGGCAAGAGTTTTTGGCGAAGTTATTTTTCTCTATGAAATTGGATGATAAAAGCGGGCTTTTGTTGATTGAGGATCAGAGACTCGAATGTATGAGTTGGCTGGAAAGAATTGCAGCCCATGAATTGGAAAGTCAAAGCGTTTATCACGGGCTGATAATACAATATCGAATAAAGCAGATTGAAGCGATGATCGATTGGCTCGATTATATGGCCATTAATGGCGATAACTTGGCTTTAATTTCTAAGCAAGCTTGAATTGAAGGTCGGTTAATTTTGAAATCTGACCAATATATTTTTGGTTGCAAATAATTAATACTAGGGAACCGGAAAACTGACCTGTTTTTGGTTTCTTGCACTGTTTAAGTATTCTAATTAGCAGGTTTTTAGAAACGAAATCTTTGCTTTAGCTGCGAAGTCTAGTTTCCGCCGGTAATCCAATCTTCATTTAATCGTTGCCACTCGACAATTTCATCTTTTTCAAACCATAGCGAAATTTCATTTCGAGCATTTTCGGGGGAATCGGATGCATGTGTAAGATTGCGGGAGATTAACAATGCAAAATCATGACGAATGGTCCCCGGCGTGGCTTTTACAGGATCGGTCGAACCCATGGTTTGTCGTACTGCATTAACGGAATTCTCACCCTCCCATACCATGGCCATCACCGGAGCAGCGGTAATGTATTGGATCAACCCTTCGTAAAAAGGTTTACCGATATGAATAGCGTAATGTTCTCTTGCCAGTGAATCGGCAACCTGGATTAATTTTGCACCAACAAGTTTAAGACCTCTTTTTTCCAAGCGAGCGATTATTTCACCGATGAGACCTCGTTGCACGCCATCGGGTTTCACCAATACTAATGTTTGTTCCATGTATTTACTCCAATAATTATGAAATTAATTCCTCAGCTTTGGTATATGCGTCAAGTGCATTCTGAAGTTGATTTTTTCGTACATATGCATCTCCGAGTGTCTGCCAAAGGGAGATGTCGATAGGGTAGCGATGGTCCAAGGCTTCTTTTAATTCTCTGATGATTTCATCCAATGAAGATTTAGATTGTATCAAACCATTATAGAGCGTAACCGCATTCTCAACCTCGCCTTTATTGAGTAATTTGTTCGCCAAAACCAGATTTTCTACATTGTTTTTCTCGAAATCACCTTGGACCTGTTTTTGAATTACCAATTCTTCTTCAACAGTCCTGATCTCTGAATCTGGTTTTTCCTTGAAATCTACAGCTGCAACAAGCGCTTCTTCAAGCTTGCCATCTTCAACATGTTCAGGGACCTGAGTGCTTAAATCAAAATCTATATCCTCTTCAATTTCTTGATCATGTGAAAGTAGTGATGCCTTTTCAGGCTCTAAGATGCCATCAATCTGGCTTATTATTTCATCGTCTAGTTTCAAAGCAGAGGAGGCCTCTACATATTCTTGTTCAATATCTGCAACTGGTTCAACCTCTTCATGTGTTTCTACATCTTCAACAGCGGACAATGCCTCAAATTCATCATCTAATTCAAGGGAAGTAACATCTATTTCTTGGGAAATTTCATCTGTCTCATGCGCCAATTCAGAAACAATTTCGTCCGGTTCTTGTGATTCATCTTGTAAAGCTTTCAACCAGGAAGGAGTCAAATCATCATCCAGAAAATCTTGCTCTGCCTCTTTACTTGATTCCATAAATGGATCGGGTTCTTCTTCAATGGCTTCTTCTTTGAAGTCTTTTAACCAATCCGGCTGTGCAGGTGTTTCGCTGATGTTATCAAAAGATGTCATCTGTTCAGTTTTGCTATGTTTTGTAACCAATTCTTCCATCCAAGAAAATGCAGATTCGATTTCTTCTGAAGACGAATCCTCGATAACAGTTTCTTCATCTGCATTTATGGGAGTACCGGATTCGAAAGAGGGAGATTCGATTTTCTTCGTAGCCAAATCCGGCTCTGCTGTGGTTTCAGGTTCTGCCTCGAAAGAAGGAGAATCAATTCTCTTTGTAACCGCATCTTCAGGTTGCTGTTCAGGAATGTTTTGCATTAAAGATTCAAGCCAATCCGGGGTCTTTTCTTCCAATGGCAAGCTTGATAGATCGATTTCCTCAGACTCTTGAATGGATTCCTTAATCGTTGGATCGATTAAAGTAAAAATATCTTTAAATTCTTCATCATCATCTTCTGTGATGGCGTCAAGATCTTTCTTTTCTGTTGGTTGGGGCAATTCCTCCTCGGCGGGTATGTCTTCATCGCCAGCGGAGCTTTGTAATGCATTCAACCAAGAGAAATCACCTTCTTGCGGTACAGCCTGCGGCTCTTCCTGATCTGTATCACCAATCTCAGGCAAAAAGCTTAAGAAACTCTTATCCTCCTCCTCCTCACCATCCACTTGTTTAACTTTTCCTTCATCAGGAATAAAATCCCGGAACCAACTTGATTCAACATCTGCGGTTACTTCAGTAGCACTCTCACTAATTGCAGGTAAATTAATTTCTTCTTTTTCTTCTTCTTCAATTTCGGCATCTGTAGAAAAAGTGCCTGCTCCTGAATCAGATTCCTCGGCCGGCAAAATGATTTCTTCAGATTCTTCAGCGTAAGAAAATTCCTGGTTTTCCAGTTCAGAAACTAATCCTTCAACTTCATCCCGTCGAATGAGCTCATCACTCTCTGTTTCAAATTCTTTCATCCAATCCTGTGATTTATTTAAATTCTTAAAGAAGTCTTCTTCTTCTTCTTCAACTGGTGACACTGAAAAAAGTTTTTCAAAGTTTTTGTCATCTATAAATTGATCATCTTCATCGATTATGCCCTCAGCACGCAATTCTTCTGAAGGTGCAAGTTGTTTTACCCAATCCGGTATTATTCCTGGCTCAATTTCCGGGAGCTCTTCCCCTGAAGCAATTTCTGAAACAATTTCTTCATCTCCAGCTGTAAAGTTGAAACCTTTTTCAAGATCCGGATTGACCTCATCGCTTACTTCCCAACCGACTTCTGCCATCCAGGCGGGTATGGTTTCATTTTCATTCACATTGATTAATTCTGATTCAGCAGTTTTACTCTCGGGCACAATTGTCTCATCCACATCATAAGAGCTTGAATCGATCTTTTCGGGTTGTTCTTGTTCTTCATGATTCTCTTCTAAACTTGAATAACCCGGAAAAACATTTTCTTCCCGTGGTTTGGTTAAATCCATTTCGTCAGAAAGCCAGCTATCGAGCGATGGAGCAGCAATTTTTTCGCCAGTATCCCAATCCAATCCAATCGATTTCGCCCAATCTGGTTGATCTGATTCCGCTGTCGTAGGATCCCAGTCCAAATACTCAACCATCACATTGTTATCAGCAATATCAATGGGATTGGGGATGGATTCGTTTACAAATTCAAAGTAAGGGTCAAGGTCGATCACGCGTTGTCTGAATATTTTCGCATCTTCATCGCGTGAAGTACCCGGAAGAATTTCAGCCAGAATACGGTTTGCCTCGTAGCAATAAGGTAACATGGCTATTAATTTACTGGCTGTTTCAGTGGCTTCGAGCTTTTGACCTAAAATATAGTAGAGACGCCCCAAGATAACTTCCAGATCAACTCGATTGGGGTCTTCAATTAAGGCGGCTTTAATCTCGGCTATTGCTTGTGAGTACAGTTCCCCTCTGGCATACATCCGAACAAGGGCACCGCGAGTCAAGCGTATTTTTGTTGGAAGGACGCCATCTCTGCTGGAATATAAGCGTTTTAATTCATCCTGTACTGCTTTGTTCGATGGCTGGATTTCAAATGCTCTTTCGAGGTGCCAAATGGCTGCATCTAAGTTATTTTCATCTTCTTTTATAATGCTCATTCCAATTTGAGAAATAAAATCATCCGGAACGGAGGAAAGTACCCTCTGAAAAATATCCGAGGCATCCCCGTATTTCTGCATTTCTAAAAGTGCTTTTCCAAAAAGTCGATATGTATCGATATGTTTTGGATAAAACCTCAAAAGATGTTTACAGTGTGCTATGGCTTTTTGCGTATCACCTCTGTCGATCAGGTTTTCTATTTCTCGAATGTATTCACGCAAGGAAATCTTGGCCATACTTCCTCCCAAATAAAGAGCTTTAAAAACGTCTTAGATAAGTATATCGGATAAATAGAATAAAAAAAAGCGTGCTATAAACAGCACGCTAATTTTACATCAAAATTTTTATTCGCCTAAATAGTCTCGCAATTTTCTGCGAATCACCGGGTGCCGCAAACGACTCAAAGCTTGCGCTTCAATTTGGCGAACTCTCTCGCGAGTAACACCCATTTTTCTGCCAACCTCTTCAAGTGTGTATGCTTGCCCATCCAAGAGGCCATAGCGCAATTGCAGAATCCTTACCTCCCTTGGTGGCAAGCCATTCAGAACTTCTTCAAGATGTTCCTTAAGCAAATTATAAGTGGCCATCTCATCTGGAGGAGGAGCTTCATTGTCCTCGATAAAATCGCCCAATACAGAGTCTTCTTCATCATCTGTCGGTGTCTCTAAGGATAACGGCCGGCGAGCTACCTGGATCATATTTTCAACTTTCTTCGGGGGTACATCCAAGGCTTCTGCCAATTCTTCCACGCTTGGTTCTCGCCCAAGTCTTTGGGTGAGTTGATGTTGAATTCTCAAGAGCTTATTGATTTGGTCTCCCATGTGGACAGGCACGCGGATCGTTCTTCCCTGATCGGCAATTGCCCGTGTAACTGCCTGACGAATCCACCATGTTGCGTAGGTGGAGAATTTGTGGCCGCGGCGGTAATCGAATTTTTTTGTAGCACGGATGAGCCCGATATTTCCTTCTTGAATTAGGTCCAAAAAGGGAACCCCACGCCCCATATATTTCTTGGCTACGCTGATAACTAACCTTGAATTGGCTGTGATCAGATGCTCACGACCACTCCAGCCATCTTCGATCAAACGACGAAGTTCATAGCGCCTGTTCTCCGTTGTATTTCCTTTCGCCAGTTCTTCACGCGCCAAACGGCCACGCTCGATCCTCTGCGCCAGCTCAACTTCTTCTTCAGCTGTCAACAAAGGAACGCGACTCACTTCCTTCAAATACAAACCGATCGTGTCATCAGTGTCAATGTTTTGCAGATCATCTAGAGAGAGTTTGGACGACTCCTCATCTTCTTTTTCTTCCTGTTCAGTTTCCAGGTCATCTTCTACCGGTCCATCTAAAGGGGTTTCATCTTCAATGTAGGGGATACCTGCGCTCATTAGAGCTGCAAAAGCTTCCTCCAGTTGTTCTACGTCTTGTTCAGCTTCCGGGAAAAAATGAAGGATATCATCTATGGTGATATAAGATTTTTGGCGTCCTAATTCCACCAATCTGGCAATCGCCGGGTAGACTAAGCTTTCATCATTTTCTTCGTCAACATCGCTAATAAATTTATCCATATTTAACTAAAGATCCTCGTTTTCTACATGCATTTCTCACAGATCATTTAATCTTAGAGTATGCTAGATCAGGATACACTTTTTTTGTTTTATTTTCAATAGAAATTGTAGGGCAAGAATTCCTTAATCTTGTTCATACAAATAAACGAGCTGATCTCAATCAGCTCGTATGATTATTTCCAATAAAAAGTTGATCCGCTAGATATTACAACATGAAATGACGAAAGTCAACAGCTTTTGAAGATTCTTATGTAATATTAATGTAAATATTTATTGGCATTGTGTATTTTTTTTATTTGAACTACTCAAAATAAATATCAGCAATCGATTTTCAAACCAAATTTTTAAACTCTTAAGAATCGAACAAAATCTCTTTGTCAAGCAGTCAGTTTATTAAAAACTCACAATCGCTTTTTCATTTTCTGAAGAAGGAGGGGTGAAGAAAATTTCTCGAAAAAAATCAAATGATTTAAGAAAAATACAACAAGAAACTATTCCCATGATTTCATTTGACATTTTATGCTGAATAAGTAAAATCTAGCAGTAGCAAAATTCCTGCGTAGAAATTCCAAACCAAATTTTTTATGTCTTCTTAATAGGAGGAAAGATGAATATTCTTGGCCTGGCCAGGCATGGGTTCAGTAATTTTGAGCAAATATCCATGCTAGGTATCATTATTGTTGCATTAATTAGCTTGTTGTACGCATATTGGTTGCGGGAAAAGGTGCTGAAAAAAGACAAAGGCACAGAGAAAATGCAAGAAATATGGAATGCAATTCGCATTGGCGCGAATAGTTATTTAACGCAACAGTTAAAAACTATCATTCCTGCCATTGCGCTGCTGACAGTAGCACTTTTCTTTAGCGTCTATGTTGTCCAGCCTACTTTGGAAGCCCAGGAGGAATTCAGTGGGCGCAATGTCCAACTGATTATCGCAGTTGGTCGCTCCATCGCCTTCATTATTGGTGCTACTTTTTCCATTCTGGTTGGTCAAATGGGGATGCGAATGGCGATCCAGGCTTCGGTTCGGGCAGCATCTGCTGCACGGAGAAGTTTGAATGAATCGCTTTCAATTGCGTACTATTCCGGAACTTTTACAGGAATGTTAACCGATGGACTGGGTTTATTGGGCGGAACGATCATTTTTATAATTTTCGGGAAAGCAGCGCCGGACGCATTACTCGGATTTGGTTTTGGCGGCACCCTGGTAGCTCTCTTTATGCGTGTAGGTGGTGGGATTTATACGAAAGCCGCTGATGTAGGCGCAGACTTGGTAGGTAAAGTTGAACAAGATATTCCAGAAGATGATCCTCGTAATGCGGCTGTAATAGCAGATCTGGTCGGCGATAATGTTGGTGACTGTGCTGGGATGGCAGCCGATATTTTTGAAAGCTATGAAGTAACAATTGTATCAGCGCTGATTCTTGGGATTACACTAGTTCAATTAACCGGTGAAATGAAATGGATTGTATACCCATTAATTATTCGCGGTGTCGGAGTGATAAGCTCAATTATGGGTACCTTTACGGTCCCGATTTGGGAAAAATTTCCGATTAAATTCCTAAGAGCACATGATGCTGAAGAAGCCATGTTCCGTTCTTACGAAGTTTCCAGCGTCAATACGATACTATGGGCATTCGTTATTGCAGTTCTTTATGCAGGCGATTGGCGCTTCGGGATGCTAACAACTATAGGCGTTGCTGTAGCTGTGGTTTTCAACCCGTTAACTTCGTACTTTACATCAACGAGCAAACCCCCGGTTAAAGAAATTGTAAAGTCCGCAGATACCGGAAGCGCCACACTTATTCTTTCAGGTTTATCAGTGGGTATGGAATCAAGTGTTTGGGCGACGCTTGTTATCTCAATATCATTCATACTTGCCTATCTCTTGTTTCAAAATGACCCACCGATTTATGTTTTATATGCAGTCTCCATGATTGGTATCGGTATGTTGAGTCATACCGGTAACAATGTCGCTATGGATTCTTATGGCCCGATCTCTGATAATGCCAATGGGATTGGCGAGATGGCCTGGCACGGGATGGATGATCCTGAAACTGTTGCTGCTCGCCAAATCATGGCTGATTTGGATGCTGTTGGAAACACAACCAAAGCAATTACAAAAGGAATTGCGATTGCTTCAGCCGTAATCGCTGCTGTCAGTCTGTTTGCGTCTTATATTACTGACGTATCGCGCGTTCAGGCACAATTAGGGATGCCAGCGATCGAATGGATTCGAATTTCAGAAACGAAAGTATTTATCGGCTTATTACTTGGTGGTTCCATGCCCTGGCTGTTTAGCTCATTGAATATTCGCGCAGTCAGCCGCGCAGCTGGACAAGTAGTCGATGAAGTCCGCAAGCAATTCCGTATACCAGGCATTATGGAAGGAACGGTAAAGCCTGACTACGCACGTGTTGTTGGCATTTCTACAAAATCCGCTCAAAAAGAACTTGTCCCGATTGCACTACTGGCGATTGTTATTCCACTTCTTGTTGGGATGATCTTGCAAGTAGAAGCACTAGGAGGTTTCCTGGCGGGAGTAATTCTAAGTGGTCAACTTCTAGCCGTTTTTATGTCCAATACAGGCGGTGCCTGGGATAATGCAAAAAAATCGATTGAAGATGAGCCACGTGATCTTGCAGCGAATACGGGTAAAGGCTCAGAACGCCACAAATCAAGCGTCGTTGGTGATACGGTCGGTGACCCACTCAAGGATACTGCAGGGCCAGCTCTTAATCCGATGATCAAGGTTGTAAATCTGGTAAGCCTTTTGGCTGCTCCGGTGATTGTTAAATATCATGATCTTGGAATTGCCGGCTGGATCGTAGTGGCAATCTTTTTCGCGGTGATTGTATGGTCATTTTTACAAAGCAAGAAACCAGTTATGATGGAAGTTCCTACTATCGGCAGTGATTGACACTTTATAAAAATTGATTTAAAAAGAGCACAATTTCGTGCTCTTTTTTTTATCAAAATATTCTATCTTTTTGATTGCCAATGATTTTCAATCAATAAAATAACTTGTACCCAAAACTCCAGGCCCTGAGTGTACTAAGAAGGCCGGTGGAAGATTATAGATAGGAACTTCATCCAAATTTAAGGCTTCTTTAAGCTGCTGTGCTAATTTCTGCGCGTCAGCTAAAGCGGCTCCGTGTTGAATGCTTAAAAGGCTGGAATTTTTTGGAGGACATTCTTCAATAATAAGTTCAATCATTCGACTAACTGCTTTTTTCTTGGTGCGCTGGCTTTCAACTGGTTCTACCTGTCCCCTTTTTAGGGCTAAGAGCGGTTTCACTTGCAAGAGACTGCCGAATAACATTTTCGCGCCACCAATACGACCCCCTTTGTAGAGGTATTCGAGTGTATCAACCACAAAAATATTGCGTTCCCTTTCCACCATATTCTTTACAGTCGCGACGATAGTATCAGAACTCTCGCCATTATTGGCCATTTGGACTGCTGTTTTTACGAGAGAGGCAAAACTTGCCCCTATGTTGAGAGTATCGATTATCGTGATTTTCTCACCAATAAATTCTTGTGAAGCCATCTCGGCGCTTCGATAAGTGCCACTGACATTTGCTGAGGGTGTTAAAACGATAATATCATTTCCAGCTTTGAGATGTTTTTCAAATAACGGTTGATACATTTGCGGTGGAGGTGCAGATGTTTTGGGTAAAGTCGAAGACGCAATCAATTTCTTTATAAATGTGGCAGAATCTAACTCGGTATCATCCCTAAAAGTTTCTTCTCCAAAAATGATAAATTGAGGTAAATACTCAATGCCTAATATTTTGGCTTCATCGACCGGAATACTCGAAGTCGTATCGGCAAAAATGATGACCATTTTGCTATCCTCTCTTTTTGATTAATTAGCTGAACATTTTCATTGTACATGCAAAAGGATTTTAAGAAAGGATTATATGGCTGGAGATACTTTCTCCGATGTATATTCGCCGAATGATCTCTGCTAAAAGTGGCGCGATTGATATTTGTTCAATTTTTGAACACTCTTTTGCTGGTTCAGGTAATGGTAAGGTGTTCGTGACAATTACCTTTTCGATGCGGTCATCCGCAGAAATTCTGGAGATGGCGTTTGGTAATAGAATTGGGTGTGTGATTGCCAACCACACAGGCTGATCGACACCATTTTCAAATAAAAAATCTATTTGATTCAAAATACTGCCACCTGCGATCATATCATCAATAATGATGGGACGCTTACCGCAAATCTCACCAACCATATGTGTTGTTCTGGTGGCTGAGAATGAATCACGCCGCTTGTGCAAAACAGTCATCGGTAGGCCTAATTTTTCTGCATACTTTGCGGCCAGTGGTGTTCTTCCAACATCGGGACTGACAATGATCGAATTCTGTAAATCATAATTTTCCAAATAGTTGCAAAATACTCCTAAAGCACTAATGGGGTCAACCGGAATTTTGAAGAAACCCTGAATGGCTGGGTTATGAATATCGATGAATGATATCCGGTCTGCACCTTGTGACTCAATTAAATCTGCAATTACTCTGGCACTGATTGATTCGCGCCCTCTCGCCATCCGCTCCTGGCGGGCATAGGGGAAGTACGGCAGCATAACATTAATTTTATTGGCACTTGCCCGTCGGAATGCATCGATATATAAGAGTAGTTCCATGATGGCGTCGTTGACAGGTCTGGCGATGGGTTGGATAAAATAAATGTCATGACCGCGCACGACTTCATTGAGAATGACATGAATCTCAGAATCTGGTAGAAAAGTTGTTGTTGAATTGCCAAGGTTGGTTTTCAGCAATCCTGCAATTTCTATGGCAAGTTGTTGGTGGCGGCCACCTGAAAATATGTGCATCGGGTTTTCATGCATATTTAATACTCCGTTACCATTATTCAAGAACAACCGAAAAGTACTTGCGGCTTTATGATAATCAACAAAATGTAATCTTATTCCTTGATTTTATAAGAGTGTTCTTCTAAAATGAAAACATCTTACACACAGGTCGTGGAAACAATGACAAACAACTCTGTAGCAATCGAAAAATTGAACAATTCTGCAATCGTAATTTTTGGAGTAACAGGTGATCTAACTCACCGTAAGCTGATCCCAGCAATTTATGAATTAATCCAAGCCAAAAGGATTCCTTCAGATTTATTTATTATTGGTTTCGCCCGGCGTGATTGGAGCGATGAGAAACTTAAGGATGTCTTTTTTGATGCAATTTCAGAATATTCTACGAGCGAACTGCGTGAGGAAGATTTTTCAAATGTTTTTTCAAATGTTCGTTATGTAAAATCCAATTTTGACGATATATCTGGTTATCAGCAACTCGAGACTATTTTGGAGGAAACTAACATTAATAATGTTCTTTATTACCTGGCAACGCCACCAGATTCCTATGAAACCATCATTGAAAAATTAGGGGAAAGCAATTTAAATAGTAATCAAAAGGGTTGGACGAGAATCGTGATTGAAAAGCCCTATGGCAGAAATCTGGAGACTGCCAAGCAACTGGAAAAACTTGTTCACAACGTTTTTGAAGAAAAACAAATTTATCGCATTGATCATTATCTTGGCAAAGAAACAGTTCAAAATATTTTAGTCCTCCGTTTTGCAAATGGTATTTTTGAACCGCTTTGGAATCGACAGTATGTCGATCATGTTCAAGTGACAGTCGCAGAAACCAATGGTGTCGGGACACGGGCTGGCTATTACGAATCAGCTGGCGTAGTACGCGACATGTTCCAGAATCATATTATGCAATTGGTTGCATTGACCGCAATGGAAGCCCCCGTTGCTTTTTCTGCAGATTGTGTTCGGGATGAAAAGGTTAAGGTTTTTCGCTCTCTTAGGCCATATGATCAAGATGCTGTCAATATCAATACGTTTCGTGCACAATATGCATCCGGTTATATAAAAAGTGAGCGTGTGAAAGGCTATAAAGATGAGGCAGGAGTCGCACCTGATTCTACAACCGAAACATATCTGGCAGCGCTAATGTATATTGAAAACTGGCGGTGGTCTGGAGTACCTTTTTTTGTGCGATCAGGGAAACGCTTACCGGTACGCATGACAGAAATCGCTATCCATTTCAAACAAGTTCCTTTGCCTTTGTTCAATTGGCAAAATATGGCCGGTGAAGCGCCAAATGTTCTTGTTCTACGATTACAACCTGATGAAGGCATTCACCTGACATTTGGTGCCAAGATGCCTGGCCCAGTAAATGAAATTGCTCCAGTCGAAATGGATTTTGATTATGAAACCTCTTTCCACCAGAAAACCCCCGAAGCGTATGTGCGATTAATTCAAGACGCTCTTTATGGTGATGCAACTTTATTTACCAGATCCGACGAAGTCATTGCGCAGTGGGCGTACACTGATCGTTTGATAGAGGGGTGGAACGCAGCAAAGACAAAATATTTACCCGTATACGAAGCAGGCACATGGGGTCCCCAAGGAGCTGACTTGTTTATTCAAAGCTCCGGTCGGAAATGGCACAATCCAGATTTGCATTAATTACAGTTGTTTATTGCAATTTGGGCAAACATTGGAATTCGATGACAAAACATATCCACAAAATTGGCACGTTTGCTGCTGGCTTGTGCCTAAAGGCGCACCGCATGCAATGCATCTTGGTTCACCCATGGGATTCGGTGTATCACAATAAGCACAAACATATCGGCGTAATCTTTCTGAAAACTCAAAGCCGGCACCGAGATTTTTGGCGGTGGCTTCAATTACATCCCAAATTGCATCGCTGAGTTGGATGTTTTCAATGTCTTGTGCGATATCATCAATTCTTCCCAGTATATTTAATGGATTCCGAAAAACAGAAAAAGCAGTGACTCCTAAACTTGATGCGATACCCATCCAGGCTTGTTTACCAAGGCTAACCATGACACCATCTTCCACTTTTTGGAGTGAAACGCTTACACCGGTTTTTCCACCTGATTGAGTCTGATCACGTGAAGCGATTTGTACAACAATATTATTGCCATCCATAATTTGCTGGACGCGCAGATTACCACGATGAAAGTGGGCATATAAGGATGATGCGATATCTGTTGGGGTGATTTTTCCGTGAAACGTTTTAGGGGTCATAACAATATATTATAATCAGAACTGTTAAAAAAGTTGAATGTTCAGGAGTATTTGTGAAAAACAAGTATTTACTTTTATGTCTTGCGTTTTTACTGATGAGTGTGATCCTTATTTATAATGTTGCCTCCACGGTAAATGCCTCACCGGAATGGCAGATACCGACAATCAACATTCCAACAGTCACCGGAACTGCTACCGGACCGATGGTAACGGTTCGACCCAGCCAAAATGAGCCCTCTGTTAATGTGCGATCTGGACCGAATCGCTTGTACTCAAAAGTAGGTGTACTTTTAGTTGGCCAAATGGTTGAAGCTGTCGGAATCTCACCAGGAGGGGAATGGATACAGATTTTATATCCGGGAGCGCCGGGTGGCAAAGCATGGGTCTTTTCTTTGTATCTTACCGATCCCGGTCCTCTTCCAGTGTTAGAACCGCCAGCCAGCCCGACACCACTCTATACTGCTACGATTGACCCTACCCTTGCCGCGCAATTTGTTGTTACAGAACAACCAACCCGCCTGCCTACCTTTACCGAAGCAGCGCCTATTGTTATTCCTACTTTTGAATCCCAAGCACCAAATCAAGTCGCCGGTGGTGTTCCAATGGGTTTAGTCATTGTCGTCCTTGGAATCATTGGAATTCTCTTGGCTCTTTTTTCAATTTTTTATGTACGATAGCCTTCTTCAAAAAATGATTTCAAACCTGCTACACATGATGGGCTGACTCTGTGTCCGATATCTGCCTTGCAAAAATGGACCTCCGCACCCAGAGAAATTAAATAATCCCTGATCTCCTCAGCTCGTTCATATTCAACCAATGGGTCTTTGGTGCCGTGCGCAACATAATATTCGCTTTGCATTCCTGTTGTTTGTGACGTTATTGGATAATGCCGAGGCAAAAATCCAGATAGAATTGCTGCTTTCGGCACTTCATGAGGATAAAGCAAGCTATAGACCAGACTTAGAGCTCCACCCTGGCTAAACCCGATTAGATTCACCTTATATTCCATGTTATTGGTCAGGTTAGAGATAATTTTAGTTATTGAATTGTGTAGGGAAACAGCAATTTTTTGATATGATGAAAAATCATTTTCGCCACGCTCGGCAACATTGATCCAACCATATTGACCTTCATCGATTCGAAATACTCCGCGTGGCAAAATTGCAATAGCTGAATCTGGAATACTCCCGATAAAAACTGACATGGAATTCTCATTACCTGTCCAGCCATGGATTAATACAAATATTTCTTTTGGAGTTTCAGTTTTTTGAGGATGAATTCTATAGAGAAACGGTTCATCATATATGTTGTAAGGTGGTTTTTCCATTCGTTTGCCCTTCTTATAATTTTTATAAGAGAAAATTGAATGATGATATTGTAGATTAATTTCTTTGAAATTTATTGGTTGCTTTTATAAATTTTTCTTGTAAGAATGCTTATTGTACCTGCATCGATTTTAAGAATTGATGTGTTAAAATCAAGCACATGGAAAACGTAAAAACTATTGCCCGCAATCGCAAAGCTTCATTCGAGTATTTCTTGCTTGATCGTTATGAGGCGGGATTGGAATTGAGGGGAAGCGAAATAAAATCAATTCGCGCCGGGCAAGTAAGTATTAATGAAGCCTTTATTCAAATAGAAAATAACCAAGCCTGGATCGTAAATGCGCACATTGCTCCCTATGATGCTGCCAGTATATTCAATCATGATCCCAAACGCAAGAAAAAGCTGCTCCTGCATAAAAAAGAGATTCTGAAAATGTGGAATATGGTTCGCCAAAAAGGGGTGACAATTATTCCGGTTTCACTTTATCTTAAGAATGGCAGGGCGAAGTTAGAAATTGCAACTGCAAAGGGTAAAAAGTTGTACGACAAGCGGGAAAGTATCGCAAAACGTGACCAGGAAAGAGAAGTTCAACGAACATCAAAAAGAACCGAATAAACGGTGAGGTTATATGTCAATATGGGTTGCTTTTATTCTAACAACGATTGTTTCAGTTGCCTGGCTGCGATTAAATAATTTCCTTGCAAGCAAAAATATAATCTCTAACAAGCTAAGTAGAAAATTGGTACACATTGGAACAGGGCCAATTTTTGTCCTGGGTTGGCTCCTCTTCCCGGAATCCGTTTACTCACGTTATCTTGCTGCTGTAATTCCATTATTAATTACAATCCAATTTTTTCTGATTGGTGTCGGTATTATAAAAGATCAATCTTCGGTTGATTCTCTATCGAGGACGGGTAACCGCAGAGAGATTCTCAAAGGACCACTCATTTATGGAATTGTTTTTGTAGCAGCTACTGTTTTATTTTGGCGTGATTCTTTAGTGGGCATAACGGCTCTGATGATATTATGTGGAGGGGATGGACTGGCGGATGTAGTCGGACGCCGAATAAAAACACCGAAATTGCCTTGGGCACCTGACAAGTCCGTAGGCGGAAGTGTGGCGATGTTTTTTGGAGGTTTATTTTTCTCATTGGCCATTGGTTTGATTTTCAATCAGGTTTATCAGTATGGAATTAATTCATTATTGATTTTATTTAACCTCATAATTATCAATTTTGTTGCTACGATTGTCGAATCCATCCCCTTTTATGACATGGATAACTTGACAGTACCTCTAATTTCTATACTTTTGGGATTGCTCTTGTTTTAAAAAAAGGATATCAAATGGCAAAAATTGATGGGCATCATCTTTCAATAGACGAAATAACAAGGGTTGCAAGGAACCATGAGAAAGTCTCTATTTCGGAAGATGGAGAACATAACTTGATACGCTCTTACAATCTCAAAGAGCGAATAATTCAAACCGGCTCACCTGTCTATGGAATAAATACCGGATTTGGCATTTTTGCTGATACAAGAATCGATTCAAAAGATTCAGCGCAATTGAGTCGTAATTTAATTCTCAGTCATGCAGTTGGAACCGGTGCACCTTTGGAAAAAGAAATCGTTCGGGCTGCCATGTTAGTACGCGCAAATACTTTGACGAAAGGTTTTTCTGGTGTGCGTCGTGATGTCGTAGTGACTTTGCTGGAAATGTTAAATAAAGACCTGGTCCCAGTCATTCCTTCGCAAGGATCATTGGGCTCATCGGGGGATCTTGGGCCACTTTCTCATCTGGCGCTTGTGTTTACTACGGATCAAAAAGATCTTGACTCTGATTCTGGAAAAGCGCAATATGGTGGACACATATTAAGTGGCAAAGAAGCTATGTCATCTGCAGGCATAAAACGGATAATTCTTGGGCCAAAAGAAGGTTTGGCGATTAACAATGGTGCTACATTTTCTGCAGCTATCGCAGCTTTATGCATTAATGACGCCAGGCTGCTGTTTAGTTTAGCAGAAATTTCTCTGGCAATGAGTCTTGAAGCAATGCTGGGTTGCAGCGATGCATTTGATCATCGCATCCATGCTGCCCGAGGTCAGATTGGGCAAATGTTAGTTGCCGAGAATATTCGAAATCTGATAAAAAATTCACAATTTATCGATGCGGCTGGACGGGTACAAGATGCCTATTCATTGCGATGTGCACCTCAGGTACAGGGTATTGCCAGAGACACGCTTGAGTTCGTCAATCTGATTATCGAGCGTGAAATAAATGCCGCCACTGACAATCCATTATTGTTTGAACCTGACCGGGCGATTTCAGGCGGTAACTTTCATGGTGAATCAGTTGGAATGAGCATTGATTTTTTGAGCATTGCCGTCGCAGAGGTGGCTGCCATTTCCGAAAGACGTATCAATCGCATGACAGATGCAAATTTAAATGCAGGCTTGCCACCAATGCTGGTGGATAGTGAAAAAGCAGCGGGTCTGAATTCAGGATTGATGATGCCGCAGTACACTGCAGCTAGCCTGGTTCTTGAAAATTCTTCGCTGGCTAATCCGGATAGTGTTCATTCCCTCCCAACAAGCGGAGATCAGGAAGATCATAATGCCAATTCAATGACAGCAGCCCGGCATGCTTATCAGATTATTCAAAATGCATTTCATGTGATCGCGATTGAAATGTATACAGCAGCGCGGGCCATTGATTTGCGCAAAAAGAAATTGCCTTTTGCAAATCTCGGGTCAGGAACCGCACTCGCTTATGAAATAATTCGCGAAAGGATTCCCTACCAAGCGGGAGATGCGCTTTGGGGCCCAGAAATAGAAATCGTCAAAGAATTAATCCTTTCAAGTGAATTTCAAAGCATTTTTCCACAATTAAGAGTTGACAACATTTCATAATGAGATTATCTTACTGACATGTATTGGTTTTCAAAGAAATTTTCCCGGAGAGATTTACTTAAAGGGGTTTTGTTTGCTGGCGGAGCTTATTTGCTCCACCCATTTTTATCTGTGGCAGCTCAATCAATCGATTTCCCGGATGCGGAAAGGTTGGGTCGAGTTTGTGTGGGGAAAGTTGACATACGAAAACACCCTTCAGTCAATGCAGAATCAACGGGTGTTCTTTATGAAGATGCCATCGTAGTCTGGCTGCGTGAAGTTGTCGGAGAAATACCAGGCGGGCGGATCAGTGCTCGGTGGGTAGAAACTCCGGATGGGTATATTTATGCCCCTTCCCTTCAACCAGTAGGAAATACAATCAATTCGCCCGTTTCTGAATTGCCGATGTCCTCACTTGGTCACGGAATGTGGGTAGAAGTGACCACACCTTTTGTTGACCTGTACCAGGAAAATCCCCCACCGCGATCACCATCACTAAAAGAGACTCTTTATCCACGACTGTACTATTCTCAAATAATTTGGGCTGATGATATGCGCGTTGGTCAGGATGGCAGAGTTCGCTACCGGCTCAATGAACGCTTTGGATATGGTGATATATTTTGGGCTGATGCTGCCGCTATGCGACCATTAAGTGAGAATGAATTGGCACCTATTTCACCGGATGTAGAGAACAAAAAGCTCCTAATTGACGTCACCCCAAAAAGACAATTATTGACAGCTTATGAAGATGATCGTGAAGTTTATTTCTGTCAAATTTCATCAGGGGCAAAGTGGAATTCTGCCGGTGAATTTGTCGAAGAGTGGGGCACTCCAGTAGGACCGCACCCCATTTGGAGAAAATTAATCTCAGTTCATATGAGTGGCGGTTCCACTGGCGGTGGTTATGATTTAGCTGGAATCGGGTGGACTTGTCTTTTTACTGGCGCAGGTGTGGCGATTCACTCCACTTTTTGGCACAACGATTATGGTACGCCTCGTTCGCATGGTTGTATCAACGCTGCGCCAGACGATGCAAAATGGGTTTTCCGTTGGACTGACCCGCATGTCTCAATGGACCCGGGTGATATCTCCATTTCTATGCCAGGCGGAACAATTATAGATGTAAAGGAATTGTAATAATTAAATGTCAGTATCTATTGGTCTTGCGTTTTTAGCCGGATTAGCGTCATTTTTATCACCCTGTGTTTTTTCTCTGGTACCTGCTTATATCAGCTATTTGAGCGGTCAATCAATTGCTGCACTTAAAGCAAATCAAAATAACACCAAAAAATTAGAGACTTTATCGCATGGAATAGCATTTGTTTTAGGGTTTAGCCTGGTATTTATATCCCTGGGAGTAACCGCGTCTGCAATTGGTGGGCTACTTTATTCACTCCGCGATATCTTGGCCAAAGTCGGAGGAATAGTTGTAATATTATTCGGGCTTCATTTGACCGGAATAATTCGAATCCCATTTCTGGAATATGATGTTAGAGCTCAGTCATCCATGAAAAAGGGAAGAAACTACCTGTCTTCTTTTTTGATGGGGATCTTCTTTTCTGCGGGTTGGTCACCTTGTGTAGGTCCTGTCTTAAGTGCCATCTTAACATTGGCAATTAATGAGGGTTCAATTGCCACAGGGGTGAAATTGCTATCCTCTTATTCTGCAGGTCTGGCGATTCCTTTTTTAATTGCAGCATTGGGTATTGGATGGGTTACGAAAATTTTGCAGCGGTATGGGAAGGCAATGCATTATGTTGAAATCGCAATGGGTATCATATTGATAATTGTGGGCGGCATGCTTTTCTTTGGAGTACTGGAACAATTAAACCGCTTTGGTTTCTTTGTGGATTTGGGTTTGTAATTTTGAATTTTGTGAGGAATCTTGATTAGTGTTATTGTATACTCTCGGACTGATTGTGAACCGTGTCAACAAATAATTGAAACATTATCGCAATTAAAAACGGAAATTTCTTTTGATCTGGTTACTATTGATATTGAGGGGAAGAAAGAATTATTGCAAAAACACGGTCGTGAAATACCTGTGGTAAAAATTGGCCCTTATACCTTGCAGGGGTTGATTGATGAGAAGAAACTAAGAATGACCATTATGGCAGCCATTGATCGTGAAAAGCAGCTTTTGGAATTGGATGATAAGCATTTTAAAAGAAGAATTGAACAGGGAAGAAATTTCACTAAAATTGATAAAATCTCACTCTGGCTTAGTAAATATTATATTTGGTTAATAACATTTTTCCTGGCTTTATATGTCGGTTTACCTTTTCTGGCACCAGTCTTTGCCCGCAATGGGGCGATGCTGCCTGCAAAAGTAATTTATACAATCTACAAACCACTATGCCATCAATTGGCATTTCGATCCTGGTTTTTGTTTGGAGAACAACCATTTTACCCTCGTGCAATTGCTGGGATCGATGGAGTGCTCAGTTACGAGGATATCACTGGCCAAAGTGAAATCGATACACGTCAAGCTCGCAATTTTATTGGCAACGATCAAGTTGGTTATAAAGTTGCCTTATGCGAACGCGATACTGCAATTTATGCCAGTATGTTGTTATTCACGCTTGTTTTTATTATCAGTGGGCGCAGGCTAAAATCGCTGCCCTGGTATATCTGGTTGATCATTGGTCTGATTCCAATTGGTTTGGATGGCACATCTCAGCTTGCCAGCCTGGGGTTAAATCTTCCGGCCTGGATTCCAATAAGGGAAAGTACGCCCCTTTTGCGCACAATTACTGGCACATTGTTTGGACTAACAACAGCTTGGTATCTTTTTCCATTGATAGAAGAAAGTATGCATGAAACGAAAGTTATGTTGCTTGAAAAAATTGAATACCAACAATCAAAGAGTTCTAATCTCGTATCAAAATGATTATCAGAATCTCAAAAGATATTAAGAATTTTCAATTTTCTTCATTTCCCGATTCAGATCTTGTTCATGGTGTTTTCAGCAGACATGGTGGAGTTAGCCCGCAACCCTATTTCAGTTTAAATTTAGGTGGAACTGTTGGAGATTCACGAGAAAATGTCGTAGAGAATCGCAAAAGGATATTTGATTTTCTGGGTCGAACCGTTGAATCTGTTTTTGATGTTTGGCAAATACATGGAAATAGAGTTGTGAAAGCTGAAAACCCACGGCAATTAGATGAAAAACATCAGCAGGCAGATGCAATTATTACCAATAAAAAAAATGTGACTTTGTTAATGCGTTTTGCCGACTGTGTACCGATCTTGTTGTATGATCCTGTCATAAAAGCCATTGGACTTGTTCATGCTGGTTGGCAGGGAACAGTAAAACGGGTGGTGCAAAAATCAGTTGAAATGATGATGAGCGAATTTGGGAGTGCACCTGAAAACATCATTGCAGGGATCGGCCCTTCGATTGGAAAAGATCATTACATTGTTGGCAAACAAGTCACCATGCAAGTCAATAAAAATTTACCAGAATTTGAGAGTGAAGTGCTGATTGAAAACCGAGGCAATATATTTCTTGACCTTTGGCTTACAAATCGGTTATTGTTAGAGCAGAGTGGAGTTCGTCAGATTGAAATGGCAGGTATATGTACAGCATGTCATATCGAAGATTGGTTTTCCTACCGGGCAGAAGGCAAGCAATCTGGCAGGTTTGGCGTTCTGATTGGTCTTAAATAATGCAAACACCTTCTGAATTAGAGCTTGAACCAATTAATTCGCGGTTTCAAATTACCCAAGCCAAAATAGAAGAATCGTGCAATAAGATTTCCCGTACTTGTGAAGATGTCAAATTAATTGTCGTGACCAAAGGGCAGCCACCAGAAAAAATTTCGGCGGTTATTAAGGCCGGTGCAAAGCATATTGGTGAGAATTATCCGGAGGAAACTGTTGGTAAGATGAAAGAGATAGAAACCGGCCTCTTGCAAGGCGTTTCCTGGCACATGATCGGTCATTTACAAAGCAGAAAAATTCCATTATTGATTCAAGGTTTTGATTATTTTCATGCACTCGATAGTCTCAAACTAGCGTTTAAATTAAGTAATAGAATTCAGGTAGAACAACTGCAACCAATTCCAGTTCTACTACAATATAACGTGTCTGGCGAAGAGGATAAATATGGCTTTCAAGCATGGGACCAGACAAGGTGGGGAGACTTATTAGATGGTGTGAATACCATGAGATCCTTGCCAGGCATTCACATAATCGGTCTTATGACAATGCCACCATTCACACAAGAAGTCGGCAAAAACAGAGTATACTTTGAACGTTTGCGGCTATTGCGAGATTATTTGGTTTCACAATTCTGGTCTTTGTCTCTACCTGAGCTTTCAATGGGGACCAGCCAGGATTACCAGGACGCTATTTTTGAAGGCGCCACCTATTTGCGAATAGGGACTGAAATTATGGGAAGTCGTAAATAAATTAATCAAGTGAGGAAATCAAGTAATGCTCGGTTTAATTATTCAAATTATTCAAATAACAGCCAGTGTTTATACATGGTTAATCATTATAGCTATTGTTATGAGTTATTTTGTTTCCCCATACCATCCCATACGGCGAACACTTGATGGTCTCATCAACCCACTTCTAAATCCAATCCGTAAAGTTGTTCCACCCCTGGGGGGGTTTGATTTTAGTCCGATTGTACTGGTTTTATTAGTGCGTGTTGTTGAAATCCTCCTTGTGTCAGTGCTTATGAAATTTGGATCGTAAAATGAAATTTCCGGATAAATTAAATGGTTCAGGAAGTGGTACGGCTGTGGCTGTGAAATGCTTGCAGAGCTTGACGAAATTAGGATTTGGAAAGATCTTAAAAACTGGCATTATAGAATTTTATTTTCCAACCGGGTCTTCGGAAGACTTTCGAAACCAATTGATTATCGAGGAAATATTGCGATTAACCAATGTAAAAAAGAAGCAAATCGAATTAATCACTGGGAAAAATGATAAATTGATCGTCACTATTAATGGCTTCGATCCGGAAGAGCTGAATAAGATTCTCGCACAGGCAAGTATCAGTTAAATCAAACTGGCTTGATCAATAAGAATCTCTGTTCCGGATTGGTATATTCTCCAAATCATATTGGCACACATTTCTGAAATTTGCTGGTTACTATCATAGACCAACTGTATGATGTCGGCCTGCGGGGTACCTTCGATAAACAATGGTAATTCTGCCATAGCGTTTAGTTTTTCTTGCTCTGTACCGGAATTGATTGCTTTCAGCAACAAGGGAGTCGGGTTGATTTCCGGTGAAATACCGAGGTTCTGGTCAGCTGCGAATTGAATCAACCATTCTTTTTCATATAGAGGGATTACTGTTTGGGGGGAAAATTGTGATTGAGAATCCAAATATTCGACTGCTTGATGGGCTACATTTCGTACTACCCATTGTGAATCTTCGATCGATAATTTTCCAAGTAATTCATAAGCCCACAATTCATTAATGTGGGCGAGTCCAAAAATTGCGGATCGACGAACCGAAATATCCTCGAGTGTAATTGCATCCTTCAAAATATCAATGCCCTGTAATTTCATGTTCGCCAGACTTTCTGCTACCAGTTTGCGAACATCCTCGTCAGCGTTTAAAAGCAATAAGGCCAGAGCATGATAACTTTGATCATCTTCAAATACAGACAAAGCCAGTGCCGAATATTTTTGAATTTGTGATGACGATGTCGAAAGTGAAGCAATAATTTCATTATTCAATGAATTATCAGAAGTGGAGCCAATCAAGAGAAGGGCCAATATTTTGTAGTTATTATCCGATTGTGATAAGAGCTGTTTGCAAAAAACATTCAAAGAAGGGTCATTCGCATAAGCAAATGCGGATGAAAGTCGGGTCTTTATTCCGGTTGGTGTGATTGGGTTTTGAATCAATTGGATCAAAGTCTTAAATAAAGCGGTTCGCCACGGCGTATTAATCGGAGCATGGCGTAGCCAGGGGAAGATCGTCGTTAAGTTGTAATATAAAGGTGCCTGATCTATTTGCAAGCTATTTTCTACCCATTTGGGTTGAGCATTCCGAGCAGACAAAAATCCCATATAGGAAAAATCGATTGCATTGCGAACGAGGAGTTCGATTTTCTCTGGTGTATGTTTTAGTTTCGGATACATACTGGCCAGATATGTTAGGAGATCAATATAATTAAACACCAATAAATCGTTTTTATGGCTTAGGATTCCCCAATCAAGCAGCGGTTCGGAAAGGCTGCCCTCTGATTTTTTGGCAGGCAGTGCTGTTGAATCGGCTTCAATAAATTGATAAGCGAAGGCTGCCAAAGCATCCGGAGAATAGCCGGCTTGGAAAATTCGTGAGAACAAACTTTCATAAATCGATAATGTATCATTACCACGCAAATCTCCGGATAGTGCTCCCCAGATATAAAGTGTATTTTCCAAAGATGTATAGCCCGGCGGTGTGAAATTCGCCCAATTAAGGAGAAGTTCCCGTTTAAGATAATAAGGTGTTTGACTATCCTCACCAAAAATGTGTCGGTACCATAATGAAATCCATTTTTGGTGAAGTTCATTGATTTCAGCGTTAGACATCGCTGCGATTGGTAAAACAACGAAATTCATTCGTTCCAGATTTCCGAAATAATAAGGTGAAGTTGACAGTACCCATTGTGTGAATGGATACGTGCTAGTGGATCTTTCAATCATCTCCAGTATCTTGTCAGCATCACTTTCGTGTAGCTCGTCCAATCCATCAAGAATGATGATTGCGTTACCTTTGGTTAATTCATGATCAATGAATTTAGCCAGTTTTGGTAATTGGGAAGAAGGTAAATAGGGGGATATTGCTTTATAAATGTGGGTGGGTAAATCATGATTAGGGGAAAGTAACATACTTGTATCATAGACATGAAAGTAAAACGGTGTTTTGCCACTGCAATTTCCACAAGCAACATTTTTTTCCGCAATTAAACTGGCTAAATGAGCCATCGTAAATGTTTTTCCGGATCCGGGAATCCCACTGATAGCAATACGTGGATATTTTTGAATTGCGTTGTAGATTTCTATTTTTGGTACCGAAAAATTGCGACTAATAACGGTTAATTCTGGAGAAAACGCTACCATATTGGCAGCTTCTTCTTGAAAAAGCGATTTTTCAGCACCGATATTCAAATGGGGAGGTATAAGAAATGATGGTTCTACAAGAATTTCGTTTAGACGGAAGAGCTTTGCCCCAATGTGATTTGATTGTGAACGCTTGATAACATCTTTCCGAAGAGCAATAACCAATCCATACGATTGGTTGCGACGAATATTTTCGCTCATATTTTTGAGAGAATTGGTAATTTCTGGCCACCATTTCTTGGTTTTAACAAATAACCACCAAAAAAGTGAAGCCGTCAAAAACCCTATAAAGAAAGAAATTCTTTCGAGTTGAAAGTGTTTTAACCAGTTAAGCATTAAAATTACCCATAATACAATATGCGTTTACAAACCGGGCAGTAATATTCATCGATCGGTGATTTTATCTTCTGCAATTCTGCCAGGGTAAGGCTGTTGCCACACCCGCTGCAAGCGTTTTCTTCAACAATTACAACAGCCAAACGATTTTTTGAAATTCTTAGCTTCTGGTATTTATTTAACAAATCGGAATCAATATGAGCTTGGATAGGTTCCTCTTCGATTTTCAAGACATTCAACTCAGTTAGAAGTTGCGTTTTTTCAGATTCCAAATCGGCAACTTCAGCGGCTTTGTCAGTTGTAATTTTTAGTAGATTTGTTTCAGCTGCCTGCAATTCATGCTCGAGGGTCTCATTTTCAATCATTAGATTAAACAATTCATCTTCTAATTGTGAAATTCTATTTTTAAGCGATGATATCTCTTCCTGTAATAATTGTAATTCCTTCGGATTCTTAATTTTTCCCCCATAGAGTTCTTTTTCACTCTCCTTCTTTTTATAAACAATTGAGTTGATTTGATCTTCCAGTTTTCGAATTTCTGATTGTTTTTTCGTCGCCTTTTGCTCTGCCTCGTTTTTTACGAATTGCGCATTGGTAACCAGCTCTTTGTCTTGAATTCTGGTGTTAATCACATTGATGCGATCAAGAATTTTGTCAATTTGCGAATCTATTAATTGCAGGCTATATAAAAATCCACGTTGGCTCATAATCTTGATTATAGATGTGGTCATGTATACAAGCAAGTCAAGTGAATGATTTGGAGATCGAAATTGAGATTTTTATTCAGTTCATGTATACTCGAATTCAATGAACCGTAATAAAGTCCTTTTGCTTTTATTCTGGTTAACCGTTCTTATTTCTCCCTTCGTTTTTGGGTTCTTATCAAATAATAAAGATCAAGTTTTCAACGGATTTTTATTGAATCCAATCGACGGGAATACTTACCTTGCTAAAATGCAGCAAGGTTATGCTGGCGAATGGTTTTATCAGCTTCCTTACACTTCAGCCAGCAACGGCAAGGTCTTATTATTCATTTTTTACTTATTATTGGGTCATGCTGCTAAACTTTTTCATTTACCTGTTTTATGGGTTTTTCACACTGCAAGAATCCTATCTTCTGTTTTTATGTTTTTTGTGATAATTAAATTCGTTAAATTAATGCCAATTAAACTCGCATATCTAAAATTCTTTATTGTATTCATCTTATTATTCGGTGGGGGGCTGGGCTGGCTTTATTTGATCTCAGGTGATTTGCCAGCAGATTTTTGGGTTGCAGAGGCTTTTCCTTTCCTTTCAGCACTTTCAAACCCACATTTTCCTCTGAGCATTGCATTAATACTTTTAGCGCTTATTTTTGGTTTAACGCCTGTAAAGCATTGGTGGCACAAGGCATCGTTTGGTTTAATTGGTTTTGTTCTTGCGAATATTTCTCCATTTTCAGTAGTGATCATCCTGATTATTCTTTTAAGCCAGGTGATAATTCATCGGGAGGAAGGCGCGAAGGAAGAAATCATTGACTTTGCTATTGCGGCTGCATTCAGTTTGCCGGTTGTTCTTTATCAGTTCCTCTCAATAAAAAACGATTTGTTGTTAAGCGGTTGGAATGCCCAAAATATTACCCCAGCACCAACGATACTTAATTTTTTATTTTCATTTTCACCATTTCTAATCGGGCTGGTTTGGATGTATTTCTTGATAAGGATACGGGGCCCATTTCGATTGACTTCATTGGAAACGACTTTAGCGATTTGGATATTTTCAACAATCATCTTATTGTATTTACCGCTTAATCTGCAAAGACGATTTATGGTTGGCTTTTATATACCTGTCGCTGCCCTTTTTTTCTTATTTTTAAACCGCTATTTTCAAATTGACCAATTTACAAATGAAAGGATCAAGATCAGAATCGTATTATTAATTACGCTTTTGGGTCTTCCTTCATCACTTTTCGTATTGACAGGTTCCATCAATGCCATCAAAACCCGAAACGAGAACCTTTTTTTGCCAACTTACCTGGAAAAACCTGCAACTTGGATGTCAAATTCAGTTGAACCGGAGTCGGTTGTATTTTCTGGGCCACATACTGGTTTGTTGTTACCTTCTTTAGCGCCTGTTAAGACAGTTTATGGTCATCCATTTGAAACTGTAAATGCCAATCAAACTTTGTTGCAAGTAACTGATTTTTGGACACAAGAACCTTTCGGAACGAGCCGGGATCTAATTAAAATTTGGGAGGTTGATTATTTATTTTACGGTCTGGAGGAACAAACGTTATCAAATCTCAGGATCTTGGACAGATTTCATCTTGTATATGCCGACGAATATGTGAAGATCTTTAAGGTATCGGATGACTAAGAAAGTTGTTTTTCTTGTCATGCTTGTTTTACTCTTGATATCTTCAGCTGATATTCTGGTCCATTTAAATGATTTCTTTTATTTGCCGGGTTCCGGATTTTCGGATATACCGATCAGTCATTTTCCGAATCTTTTACAACTTCAGAATGGGATAATTAATGATCACCAAATTCCTTTATGGTCAAATTTAATCCAATCTGGCTATCCTTTCTCTGCAAACCCTCTATCAGGGATTGCGTATATTTGGGGTTGGATCGCGATTTTGTTTCCTTTACCGGCTGGAATTAACATCGTCTTTATTCTGCATCTGACAATGGCGGCTTTTGGAATGTATTTTTTCTTGCGCGCAGAAGGACGTTCTCAATATGGATCCATTTTTGGTGCAATTGCTTTGGTTCTGTCAACGAAAGTCTTTGCCCACTTTGCCGCAGGACATTTAAGCTTCCTCTATGCATATTTCTGGACTCCCTGGTTGTTTTATTTCACAAAAAAGATTGGTGCTCGAAATTCGAGCTTATATAGATTTCTTGCGGGGATGGTAATCGGTTTTATCATTTGTGCAGATGCACGTTGGGGTGTTCCTGCTGGCATGTTGTGGTTAGCCTATCTGTTCACTCATGAAGGAAAACTATCTCAAAAATTTAAAACCAGCTTGATTTCCGGTTTGATAGGATTGTTGACATCAAGTGCGATGTGGCTGCCTTTAATAGAATACGTTCAATATACTTCCAGATATTCGCTTACCTTAGCGGAACGTTCAGTTTATGCGTTGAATACTGCAAATTTGCTCGGGCTTGTAATCCCGAACTCTGGGGGATTGGCTGAATGGGTTCTTTACCCATCCGCCGTGGTTATATTAATGGTCATTTTAGGCTTAGTTTTGGTTCAAGAGAACAAACCAATTCGTTTTTGGTATTGGGTTGCCGGTGTTGCTATGCTGTTATCATTTGGAAGTCAAATTCCTTTGTTAAAATATTTCTTTGAAATTCCAGGAATCTCTCTTTTACGCGTTCCCAGCAGGTTTGCGTTCCTTACAGTTTTTTCTTTTGCTGTTATTTCAGCTTTTATTATTGATTATTTTCTTTCTAATCCAAAAGGGTATAAATTTGATCGTTTCTTTTTTCTCGTACCTGTGACTGTATTCCTGGTATTATTCGCGGCCGGTGCTTATTTAGTAACGTCTAAATTGGCGTGGACAATCGTATGGAGTCTTACGTTCTTTCTTTTAGGAACGATTAGCCTGGGTTTGGTTATCCACCAAAAAATGGAATTGAACTTGGTACCGATCTTTCTCGGGTTATTATTATTCATTGATCTGTCTGGGATTAATTTCATTAATTTACAACCCAAAAATGCAATAAATCACCTCAACAATAAAGCCCCCCTTATGGACAAATTGGAATCGATACCGGAATTTGCACGAATTTACACACCGAGTTACAGCATCAGCCAGGAAGAAGGGGCATATTGGAGGATTAATCAAATAAATGGTATTGACCCAATGCAGCTTTCTTACTATGTGGATTTCTTTGAACTAACTTCAGGGATCAAAAATAATGGTTATAGTGTCACATTACCACCTTTTAAGAGCGGCAATCCGGCCAGCGATAATCGTTCTTCATGTCCTAAAGTTGAAAAATTGAGGGCGTTGAATGTTGTTTATGTCATATCCGATTTCACGTTGGATCATTGCCCGGGTTTTTCCAGCGCCAAAATTATTTCAGAGAAATATCTTTATGAATTTAATATTGAACCAGCTATTGCTTTTTTCCAAAATAACAATTCAATGGTTGATCTTTTAAGTTTTGAACCCAATCGAATTGTTTTACACACTCAAAGTGGGGGAAGATTAATTCTTCGAGAAATTTTCTATCCTGGTTGGGAAGCTTCTATTGATGGAATGAAGACTGCTGTTGTACAGGAAGGTATATTTCGTGCTATTGAAGTGCCGTCAGGGGATCATAATATTGTCTTTACTTACAAACCAAGATTGGTTGCTTATGGATTCATTATTCAATACTTTAGTCTTCTGGCCGTTGTCATCTTGATTATTCGTGAGGTCAGGCGTGAACGCAAAAAATAAGGACCAACAATGGCTTTTAATTTGGTCTGCATTTTTAATCGTGCTGACCACTGTGCCGATATCGATTGGCTTCGACCTTGCGCGCGGCACTTCTTTTCAATTTAGTGGGTTCTTATTCGGGGTAGAAGATGGAAATTCTTACATAGCAAAAATGCTAAGCGGTTCAGCTGGTGATTGGCTTTTCCGAACTCCTTATAGCGCATATCCACAAAATGGTTTTCTTGCGTTTCTGCCTTATTATCTTCTTGGTAAGCTTGCCCACACACCTGAATTACACCTTCAATTAATTTCAATCTTTCAAATCTTTCGCTGGGTTGGAATCTTGTTTTTGATAACAGAGACTTACCGATTTGCAAAAATTTTCATACCATCATCAAATCTCGCGAAAATTGCCGTGATTATTTCGAGTGTAGGTGGAGGCCTGGGCTGGTTGGTTATACTTTTTAACGGAAGACTTCCATTAGAATTTTATTCGCCTGAAGCTTTTGGTTTTTTGTCAATTTTTGGATTACCACATTTACTGTTTGCACGTGGTTTGATGCTGCGCGCTTTTAGAATGCTATTGCAACCTGGGATTGATATATTTCAGCTGGACCGGAGAGTTTCCGCAGGTATTTATTTGCTTTTGGCTGGTTTTTTTCAACCTTTAATTATTCCGTTGGCATGGATGATCATTTTTGCATGGAAGCTGGCTGAGTTTTTAAAATTCAGGAAAATACTGCTGATTGTGACAATTAAAGAAAATTTATATTTTTTCCTTATTCCATTCCCGTTTTTTGCTTATAACACTTACATGTTTATTTTTGATCCATATCTAAGCGCCTGGGAAGGCCAGAACATTATCAAATCTCCTCCCCCGATTGATTTTCTGTGGGCTTATGGGATTGGATTTCTCTGTCTCGTTTTTGTCATGTGGAAGTGGCGATCTGAAATTCAGAGAAAAATATTTCTTTTAAGCTGGGCGATATTGTTACCGGTTTTGGTTTATTTCCCGATTAATCTTCAACGCCGTCTTTCCGATGGTTATTGGGTGATTCTCTCAATTTTTATTTCAATCATCATTGGAAAAATAAAGAAACCTACCTGGCGTAATTTGGTTATTGTTTTTACATGCCTTTCAACAATTTTCTTGTACAGCGGGTCACTTTTGTCTGTAACAAATTTGCACCAACCAATTTATCAACCATTATCAGTCATTGAAACCGTTCAAGCGATTGGTGAAGATTGTGAAAAAAAAGATGTGGTCTTAGCGCCATATGATATTAGCAATGTTTTACCAGCCTATATTCCTGTCCGAGTGATTACTGGACATGGTCCGGAAAGCAAAAATCTGGATCAAATTCAGAAGTTCGTCACACAATTTTTTGATCAAGAAAACCTAAGCTCTAACGATCAATTTCTGAAACAATTTTGGGTACGTTACATCATTTTTCCAAAATCATACGAAATAGATTCAGAGTCCTGGTGGTACCGTAACTCAGAATTGCTCTTTGAAAATAATGATTATCGCGTATTTAAACTATTGCTGGCGGGTGAATTTTGAAAATGTATTTTAAGAAATTTCGAGTTCAAGTTTCGTTGGTGATTGTTATTTTAATTGTTTATCTGCCAACGTTTCTTGATGGAAAAGTTCTTTATTGGGGAACAACAACCCTCCAATTTATTCCTTGGATGAAATTTGCGATTGAACGCATTACTGCAGGTGAATTCCCACTCTGGAATGCATGGAATGGATTTGGTTCCCCATTAATGGCAAATTATCAATCGGCAATATTTTATCCACTCAATTGGATTCTAATAATATTTTATAAGCTATCTGGGATTACTGGCCTGGCCTACGGATTTACGTGGTTATATTTGTTACATGTAATGTTGGCTGCAATTGGAATGAGTCTTTTCCTTAAGCAATTAAAAATGACCGAATTAAGTCAATTATTAGGCGGATTCATGTGGGTTTTCTCAGGTTACATCATCAGCAGAATTTCGTTCATCAGTATGGTCTGGTCTTTTACCTGGATATCATGGATTTTATATGCGATTTTGAAAATTCGAGAAAATTATGATCGCGTGAATTGGCGAGTAACATTATTGCTTGCATGTTTTGTGACAATGCAGCTATTAAGTGGTCATGCTCAAACCAGTCTTTATACACTGGTACTGGGGGGGATATTTCTCATTTTTCCGATATTAAAACCCATCAGAAAGATGTTTAATTCTCTTTTGGCATTTTCAATTGCAATTCTGATTGCACTGGGACTGGCAGCCATACAATTGATACCAACTCTTGAATACCTTTTGCAATCACAACGCAGCAACGAAATCGGTTATGAATATGCAGCAAATTTTTCTTTCTGGCCCTGGAGAATTATCACTTTATTTTTTGGAAATTTTTTGGGAAACCCAGGCTTGAATCGCTTTTTTGGCGGAGGAACCTTTTGGGAGGACCAGATTTATCATGGTGTGTTTGCAGTTCTCTTGATTGTGGTCCTATTAATTTCACTTACTCGTTTGTCCAAAAAAGAATTTTCGCAGAGAAACAGATATCTGGTGCTTCTTGCAATGATCGCTGTTCTTTCTTTTTTATTGGCACTTGGCAAAAATTTTGTACTTTTCCCTTTTTTGTATAACCACACCACTGCTTTGCGTCTATTTCAAGCTCCCAGCCGCTTTTTGTTGTTCTTTTCTCTAGCTCTCACAATTTTCACCGCATTTGCATTCGATTATTGGCAATTTCGGCAATTTAATATCCGAAAGACCGGTTTGATTGGGGCTGTAGGCCTGGCGGTGTTGGTTGCAGGTTTATTCTCAGAGCCGTTTATGGGGAAGTTAGCGGCAGAAATTCGCATATCCATTATCTATAGTGCTGGTTTAATTTTGTTGTTTTGCGTTATGACAATCTTGAAATCACTCGCGGTTAGGCAAAACGAACATTGGGTTTCCATTTCTTTTCTGATTGTTTTCATGATTGATCTTCTTCTGATCAATTTTCCTTATGGACAATTCATTCACTCGGATTATTTTAAAGCGAATCAAACCTTTAACCCTGAGGTTGAAAGAAACCAATTGTTTTATCTGGATCAGGACGCGGAAGAATTCCTAAAATTCAACCGTTATTTTCGTTTCGACCGATTTCAATTGTTAGATGACCCTGAGAATATGTTCCCGAAATATGTACCAAATACGAATTTGCTGGGAGAGAATATCCGCTATGTAAACAATTTTGACCCATTTGTTCCTCGGTATTTTGATCAGTTTATGAAATGGTTGAAGACTTTAAACAAAGCTGAGAGGAATACGATTTTGCAATTTTTTGGTGTTTCCACAATATTGGAGTTAGATACAGATTCGGAAACTGGATTGCAAGCCATCGATTTTAAGCCCTTAGAAATTGTGCAGTGGTACAGTTGTGAAGTTGAAATCCCATCAGACGAGACCTTGCCGGCTATCTTATACAATATTTCAACAAATCCAGAAAAAAGATGTATTTTTTTGATTGGAGATGCATTCAATACGAATGTTAATCATCAATTTACAACAAATTTAAATGGTATAACAAGTATTTTTTATAAGGATGGCTATTGGAGGATTAATTACGACAGCAGTCAGGAAGGTTGGTTGGAGATTCGACAGACCTGGTATCCCGGTTGGAAAGCGCAACTTGAAAATGGACAAAAGCTGGCAATAGAAAGAACTGATTTTCTGTTTCAGGGAATTAAATTACCGCCAGGATCGCATACTCTAGAAGTCAAATATGAACCAATCTCGTTTAAGCTCGGCTGGGTAATTACAATTACAACAATACTGCTTATTATTATTTTTCTGGCAACAAATAAATTTTCGATCAGGATTCGGAAAAGGTATGAAAAGGGACTTTATGAATAATTCAAATATTGATGTTATCGCATTTTCTGAGAAGCTTATTGGGAATCTTGAAAAAGTCATTGTTGGAAAAAAGCAAGTTTTAGAAAATATTGTTATAGCTTTGTTAAGCCAGGGGCATTTATTAATTGATGACGTGCCTGGAGTTGGAAAGACAATGTTGGCGAAAAGTTTGGCAAAATCAATTGGCTGCTCATTTACGAGGATTCAATTTACCCCTGACATGTTGCCCAGCGATATTACTGGTGTTTCGATATTTAATCAAAACACCCGCGAATTCGAGTTTAGACCCGGGCCTTTGTTAAGCCAAATTGTCCTGGCTGATGAAATCAACAGGGCTACTCCGAAAACCCAATCTGCATTATTAGAAGCTATGGAGGAGCGCCAGATATCAGTGGATGGAATCACCTATATTCTTCCCAGACCGTTTATGGTTTTAGCTACTCAGAACCCGATTGAATATGAAGGTACCTTTCCATTACCAGAAGCACAATTGGATCGCTTCATTATGAAAATAAAAATTGGCTATCCCGGATTCAATGATGAAATGGAGATCCTGGATTTACAGAAAATCCAACACCCAATCGATTCACTGGAAATTGTCTCAATTGAAACAGAAATATTGCAAATGCAAGATGCAATAAAAGAAGTTTATATTTCACCGGCGGTTAAGAAGTATATTGTTGAATTGACAAGGGCAACCAGAGTTCATCCTGATGTTTACCTTGGTGTCAGTCCGAGGGCAAGTTTGGGGCTGTATCGCACAAGTCAAGCTCGCGCGGCCACTTCTGGGCGGGATTATGTATTGCCGGATGATGTGAAAACTCTCGCACGTTTTGTAATGGGCCATCGTATGATTATTCAACCTGCAGCTCGCCTGCGCAACCTTTCTTCTGAACAAATTATCACCGAGGTAATTAATTCAGTTTCCGTGCCTGGTGGGGATTTTAATCCGATTTAACAATATGCAAATTCGTAAAGCATTTTGGGTATTTATTTCAATTGCATTGGTGTCTCTATTCATTGCCATTTATGCCGGCCGGTTTTCAAATTTTCCGGATTCCCGCATTGTCTTTTATCGTTTGGCAATACTGGCTCTCTTATTGATCATCGTTAACTTTTTTTGGACATTGATTGCAACA
Organism: Chloroflexi bacterium 44-23; assembly: GCA_001899005.1. GTDB lineage: Bacteria > Chloroflexota > Anaerolineae > Anaerolineales > Anaerolineaceae > UBA6170. The sequence continues at coordinate 369,333 of MKUW01000015.1, read as the reverse complement.
AAGAAAATTGCTGTTTTGAGAAGGCAGAGAGTCCTGCGATTACCGGTTGGAAATATGTTCGAAGAACGTTTTGATGTGGTCAACCAATCAAAATTATGGCGTCTATGGGTCGAAATTGAGGATTTAAGCGGTTTACCCGGCAATACAGGATCAAAAGTACTCTCGCAAATAAGTCCTCGTCAGGATCGCTTTTATGTATCACGGACACTATTGATCAAACGTGGGGCGTATACAATGAGTCCAACGCTCTTAAGGTCGGGAGATCCTTTTGGAATGTTTCTTTCTGAGAAAGTATTTGAAAGTGACAAAACCCTGGTTGTTTTACCTTATTTTGAGAATATTGAAAAAATTAAGCAACCTATAGGTTTGTATATTGGTGGAGAAACTGTTCGGCAAAAAAGTCTTCAAGCGACCTCAATTGCTGCCGGGGTGAGAGAATATCAACCGGGAGATCCTTTAAATCGTATCCATTGGCGAAGCAGTGCCAAACGCGGTCATTTTATGGTCAAAGAATTTGAACAAGATCCACAAGGTGACACTTGGATCCTATTAGATTCGAATGCCAATTTCCATTATGAAAAGAAACTAGATCTTGAAGTAAATAAAGCTGATTCATTTTGGGCCTGGAGAGATCAGGAGCAATTTAAATTACCCGTTAGCACATTTGAGTATGCAATCAGTATTTGTGCTACGCTTGCCAATTATTTTACAAAAACAGATAAAGCGGTTGGTTTTGCTAGCGCTGATCAACGAATGATAATTTTGGCTGGTGAAAAGGGTGAACGGCAATTTGGCAAAATTATGGATACTCTTGCTTTCCTGGAGGGGAAAGGGAAAATGCCATTGGGCGGTCTAATCGAATCGCTTTCGTCGCAAATTCCCAGAGGTAGCACAGTATTTCTCGTTTCTGCAGCACCTGTAAGTTCAAATCAAATCGGTATTGAGGTTCTGCTTCGCAAACGCTTGAATCCTGTCATGGTAAATATCGATTCTAATTCTTTCGATGCAAATTTTTCTGAAGCCGCAGAAACCCCCGCAAGTGCCCAAATTCCGTTCCCTCATGTAAATATAAGATATGGTGACAACATTGCCGAGAAATTACAAACCTTGTTTCATTAAATCGCAATATCAAGGCAGAATTGTTTCTCTTTGGGCACAAATGGCTTTAATAAAATTATTTGTAATTTTAAAATACTTTGAGCTTAATGATTTTTTTCCGAATCAGGTTGATCGAGAAGTAGTTCAATTGCATGGGGAAGAACTGGAAAGATAAATTGTACGCTTTCGCAGGCAGCTTTTGGGCTACCAGGCAAATTAATAATTAAACAATTTTTACAAATACCGCTAACCGCACGTGACAATATCGCATGTGGAGTTTTCTCTGCACTTCTTGCTCGTATGAATTCTGAGATACCGGGCGTTTCGCGCTCGATAATTGTTTTCGTAGCCTCAGGCGTAACATCATGAGGTGAAAAACCTGTCCCCCCAGTTGTAAAGATGATATTTGAACTCCCCTCATTAATCCAATCGCTTAATTGCGAAATTATGGATTCCCTATCGTCGGGAACAATTGAATAATGGGTTAGTTCAATTCCCTGCGTTTTTAACAAGTCAATAATTGCCGGACCTGAAAAATCTTCGCGTGTACCTGCAAATGATCTGTCAGAAACAGTTAACACGGCAGCATGTATTTCTGCCATCAATCTTCCTTTTCACCCGTCAAAACTTTCCAATTTCCATGTAATCCAATCGACGTGACGCCAAAAAAATAACGCAGCTTTTCGTCTTCCTTGAAAACTAAATCATAAATATCTATATTGCGGCCTTTATACTTACGCCATAAGCCAAAATTACCCAACCACTTAATTTTTGGGTGTTCGTCCTTGTCAATCATATCGTTGTAACGCTTAATAGCATATTGCCACAATCGACGTGCAGATGTCTGCGTAACGTTGTTTACGATATTTCCATTCCGTAAATCCCGCACGGTAAAATAGCGCACGCCATTGCGTTCTTCAGGAAGAAACAACTCTATACCGGTTTGAGGATCTATTGCTGCTCTTTCATCGGTTTCGATAGCTTTCTCCGGGGTTGGCGAAGAGGATTTAACCGTTTCTGATACTTCTGTTTTTTGAGCTTGGGCAAGGTGCTTTCCACGCATTACCAAATTGACAATTTCGTCACGGACGGCAAGGTTGGTTTCAGTTTCTTCACGAATATAAATTTTATAATCATCCAATGAATAAGGGGGATCTTCTCCACGTGGAACCAAAATGCGAACTATTTTCTTACCATTTAATTCGTGCACATCAATTTTACAGTTCAGTGGTGGGCTGATGCGGTTTGAGATTTCCTTTTCCAGTAATGCTACGTTTTTTTCTACATCGTTTAATCCGACGATTCCTTTTTTCATATCTGCGCTCAAACCAACAAATAGTGTGCCACCATTTGTATTGGAAAATGCGCATATATCCGCCAAAACTGCGTATAGCTTTCCGCCACGAACCGTCATACTTTCATGGAAATCCTGAATGATATTGGCGCCTTCTTCTTGAGCGGTGATCACAAAATTGTATGAAGGTTCTGCATTGGAGCGATGCGGGCGTGTTTTTGAAAAATCATTGCTGTTAAAGACATCCATAATGGATTGGAAGTCTTTTTCCTTAAGTAAAATATCTGTGGTTCGATCACCAACTCCCAGGTTTTTTCGGCGAGTTGCATCGGTGGTCAGGCGGTGGGAATCAGAACCCTGGATGCAGTGCATTCTGCGTGGATATTCCGGTTTGGTTCCATTGAAAAAAGTTGCAGTAGTGCGGGTTCCTTTTTGCTCAAGGTCAGTCACTTCGAGTGCATGAAGATTTGGATCCTGCGTATAGGCAATTTTGGTTTGACCTCCGAAATTGAAACCCCTCATAGCAACTCCATTGGAGGAGTTGGCATGGGCGGCAATAACCAATCCGCCGGATTGGTTGATTAACTTATAGGCTGCTACGACATCCGTCGTGGCTCCAACAGTTTGGGATCCTTCATCCAGAAGGTTGGGTGCGATATTTAAAGAGAGTAGTAAATGTTCAATCTCGCGGATGGATTTATCGGGTGAAAATATTGCCAGAATATGAAAGCCCAATGTGGCTGTAAACTCGAATCCCGGCAAGACCAAAATCTTAGAAAACAAGCGATCATATTCATCGAGTAACCTTTTTTCTTCCGGCAATAAGCGGTTTAAACCTTTCAAGAGATTTAGCTGACGAATTTCCTCCATCATTTTTCTATATCCCGCTACTGTATTGTGATCAGTAATGGCGATCACATCAAGCCCACGTGCTTCTGCCCGCTGTAATATTTCTATCATTTTGACATCAGGTTGTTGATAATCTGTTGAGGCAGGTGTGTGATTATGTAAATCCACGCAATACCAGCCTGGTTTTGGGTTTTGTGTGTTATTTGACAAATTCTTCTCCATTTGTTTTTAATAATGAATGAATGCTGGCGAGTAAATCACTTGGCATATAAGGTTTTAAGAAAAAAACTTCGGCTCCAGCCTTGATGGCTTCTTCCATTTGATTGTCGCCAGAGCAAACAATCACTTTAGAATTTTTCGTTATGTTATTTAATTTAAGATTTCTTAATATTTCAAGGCCATTATTACCATTTAGATGAATGTCCATAATAATAATATCGGGCTGAATAATCTCAATTTGATCAGAAATTGTGCTGAAACGTGTTGGATTAATATTGATCACGGTAAAATTCTCAATTTCAAAAAGTGTTGATAGCAATTTTGACATTGTTCTATCGTCATCAATAATCAATATTTTTCCAAATTTACTGTTCATTGGTTATATTATCGGGTTTTGGTTCTAGTGCAGCGTCAAAAACCTGCATTATGTTTTCCACAAAGGCAAAATTTATTTCCTGTTTTACTTCTTCCGGAATTTCATCCAAATCTACTTTGTTTTGTTCCGGCATGATAATTGTTTTTACCTTGGCACGATGGGCGGCAAGCAATTTTTCTTTTATGCCGCCAACCGGAAGAACCTGCCCTTTGAGAGAAATCTCGCCCGTCATGGCAATTTGAGGTTTTACCAGGCGTCCAGTAAACAGAGATGCTAATGCAGTCGCCATGGTGACACCGGCGGATGGACCATCCTTGGGTTGAGCTCCAGCGGGAACATGTAAATGAATATCATGATTACTGAAGACTTCAGGGTCTATGCCCATCTCGTTCGCCTTAGAGCGAACGAGTGATAATGCTGTTTGAGCTGATTCTTGCATCACCTTTCCGATCGAGCCTGTTACCAAAAAGGATTTACTACCAGGCATGCTTGTTGCCTCTATAAAAAGAATCTCACCACCAACAGGTGTCCAGGCTAGCCCGGTCGCAACGCCGGGAACTGTCGTGCGATGAATAATTTCTTCGATTTCCTGAAATTTTGGTTTTCCAAGCAATTCCAAAACCCGATTATTATCGACAATACCATTATCAAATTTTCCCTCAGTGATCAAGGTAGCAATTTTCCGGCAAATTGAACCAATCTCACGCTCAAGATTCCGGACACCAGATTCACGGGTATAGAGATGAATGATGGCCAAAATACCATCTTCAGTAAAATTCACCTCGGAAATACCTAGGCTATTCTCCCTCAATTGGCGGGGAATAAGATAGCGTTCAGCAATATGAAGTTTTTCTCGATCGGTATAGCCTGATATGCGAATAATTTCCATACGATCCAGAAGTGGCAAGGGGATTGTTTCGAGTTGGTTGGCAGTAGTGATAAATATAACCTGAGATAAATCAAATGGGACTTCGAGATAGTTATCTCGAAATTCAAAATTCTGTTCGGGGTCAAGAACTTCAAGTAGTGCGGATGAAGGGTCGCCTCGAAAATCCGAACTCAATTTATCGATCTCATCCATCATGAAGACAGGATTTTTGGATTCAATTCGCCTTAGAGATTGAATGATACGTCCAGGCATCGCACCAATATATGTCCGTCGATGGCCACGAATTTCTGCTTCATCACGCAAACCACCTAATGAAATACGAATAAATTTTCTGCCCAGTGCTCGTGCAATCGATTTCCCCAATGAAGTCTTGCCTACACCCGGAGGGCCAACAAAGCAAAGAATAACACCTTCTCGATTACGGTGAATGTCGCTGGCACTTTCTTCTTCGTATAAACCTACACGGTCGCGTCTTAATTTTCGTACAGCCAGAAATTCAAGGATTCTCTCTTTAACATCTTCAAGTCCATAATGATCACTATCTAAAACACTGCGAGCGTGCGATATGTCAAGGTTGTCTTTGTTAGCTTTATTCCAGGGAAGAGAAACAAGCCATTCTACAAAGGTGCGAATGACACCATATTCTGCGGCAGCAGTTGGTAAGCGAGAAAGACGGTCCAGTTCTCTGCGTGCGAGCTTATCGGCTTCTTCCGGCATGGAGGCGGTTTCAATTTTATTTAGGAACTCAGCAACATCTTGAGCTTGTTCGTCGTTTTCACCTAATTCCTTTTGGATAGCTTTCAGCTGTTCCCGTAAATAATATTCTCTCTGTACTTTATCGATTTCTCCACGTGCCTCGTTTTGTATTTTTTGACCTATTTCCAGCACTTCGGTTTCTCGTGTGAGAATATTTACGAGCTTTTTAAGCTTTTCTTCGGTAGAATCAAGCTCAAGTAATTCTTGAGAATCCTGAACCTCCATTTTTTGAAAATTTGCGATTGTATAGACTATTTGAAGAGGATCGACGAATGAAGAAACTGAAGCGACCAGTTCGTTGGGAATAGAAGGAATCATTTCTGTGATATGCAGAAATTGATCTTGTACATTTCTTGTTAACGCTTCTATTTCTATCGATTCTGGCGTTTGTTCAGGAGAATCTGCTACGTTTGCCCTGATATATGGTTCTTCTTGCGTGAAGTCTAAAATACGGAATTTAGACAACCCTTGAATTACAAGGCGGATTGTTCCGTCTGGTGCACGGAACATACGATGAATTGTAGCCAGTGTGCCGACTTTGTAGAGTTCATCCGGTTTTGGATTTTCGTTATCAATATTGGTCGTTGTCACCACCCCGATTAAGCGGTCAGCAGCCATGACATCATCAATTAACTTGATGGAGCGCGGTTGGCCGATTGTAAGTGGGATGGCAGTCCTTGGATAAACAACCAGACCTCTCAATGGGAGGATTGGTAGATTATGCGGAAGCTCTGAGATAACATCTTCGGACGATTCAGTTTCTATTTGCTTTTGCGATTCTTGCGTATTTTCATTTTCTAACTTTTGAGATCTTTCTTTTTCTAAATTATTTTCCATGTTTTTTCTGTTTACTTCTCAACTATGATCGATTTAGGCTCAGCCTTATTTAAACGAACTAACAAGTATCCGTTTTCGTATAAACCCTCTGCATGTTCCAGGTCAAGCGCGATATTAATTTCCAGAGCGATGTAGAACTCCCCGAAACCGATTTCCATTTGGTGGAATACACGAATATTATCAAATGGATCAATGCGGCTACCAGAAATGGTCAGGATGTTTTTATCGAGCATGATTTCGAAAGCGTCATCACGCATGCCGGCAATTTCCACTCGAACAACAATTTGTTTCTCTGTCTCAAATACATCTGTCGGTGGAATCCATCTCTGATTCTGCGAAAGCAAACGCCAATTTTGGTGATCGACGTAAGTCTTGGGTAAATTCCTATCTTGATGATGGTTTCTTTTTTTGTCTGAGATTTTTATTAAGCTAATTTGCATTTCTTTCTACCATTCCACTTTTTTTACATTACATAAACATACTTTATCATATTACAGGTTACAAATAAAGCTGCTGAATAATGGAATTGTCAAATTTACAAGCAGATAAAAAAAGTAGATTTTTTGAATCGATAAAATGCTGATACATATGATTCATGATTCTTTTGCAATTATTTCCCCACATTGATCCCTGGTAATGCTAAAGAAATAAATTTTCCCGGCATATGATGCGCATAAAAATGGTGCGCCCCTGGGGGGACTCGAACCCTCAACCATCGGATTAGAAGTCCGGTGCTCTGTCCATTGAGCTACAGGGGCGGATATTAATCTATTTCACCGGTACCGGTCTGATGCCTTTATACACCTGTACCCCGGTCAAAGTTCTCAAAATTGTTTCTGCGGGCTTTCCAGTTATACTACTTAATTGGGCAGGTGATAAGGGCGAATTGTTGTTCGAAATAAAAACTCGAAAAACTGAATTTACAATGGTAGTGTAATCTGTCAGGAAATCATCTTGCTTTACGCAATGTGATAAAAGAATGTATTCCACCGCATCAACTATTGTGACTTCTCCAGTGTGTGGGTCAACTGCATCAATGGGTTCAATCAATTGTTGTTCAAAATATTCCTTCTGATGAGGTAAACACATGAACGACCGCAAATAAACTCTCCAATTATGATCGTGGGATTTCCACCAATCGAAATCGATATAAAAAGGGGTATTTATTGTAGGTTTAATCAGACTGGGCTTTTTTCCGATTGTCATTAAATATTCCTAAAAAAACTACTAAATTTTGATCCGAAAATACATATCGCCAAGATGTTCAATTTCATCAATTGTTTCTAACAAATGCAATGTATGACTGGGAGAAATTCTGCGAACACAATTAATGGCAGAGTACAATTCTTTCGCATGTACACGCCCCTGTGGATTAAGTTTTGCAAGTTCGCGGAAAATAATCGGTACCAGCTTGAGCAATGGATAATCTTTATATTTTTTCCAGAGTTGGTCAAACTCATCTGGTTCCGGGATGACAATGATCATTCTTTCATCAAACTCAGTGCTGATCAATTGCTTTAGCATTTTGAATGTGATTTTTCCTTCCGCATCCGTACTTCCTGTGCGCACCCATTCTCGTGTGGGTCTTTTTTTTCCAATTGAAAGGGATACCTCACCCGGGATTTTGCCTTGTTTAATATGGATGAGGCTTCCTGGGACCACATCATTTTTCTTATACCAATCTATTAATCCGTAAACATAACGATATTGCCGAATTACCCATCCCGGGAATCTTTCACCTGTTTCACTGTCTATAAACGTGAAGCGAATACGCGGTGCTTCATAGGCAGTTGGGAAGAGACTTTCAAGGCAATTGGAAAGAGGCAATGTACCTGCGCGCCAATGCGGATAAATAATGCCAACTGTTACTTCCGAAAAACATTCTTCAACGTCGTCTTCCGTCTCCAGGTCATCAAAAACGTCCGCATTAATTTGAGCCAGCTTTGCCTTATAGTAACTGGAATCGTAATCGGCATGCGGTTCGCTCTTCAAATATTCAGGTACGCTTCGCACAAACTCCGGTTCGAGGCGGTGTAAAAACCATAGTGTTTCTCCGGCGATACCTACTTCATCAAAACGCTGATCTTCTTGAAGTGCATAGTTTAATGAAAACTCGGTTAAAACCGGATTACTATCCGAAGGCAAATCTATCTGTCCCAGGATCGATTGGGTTGTAAGGGGACCTCCATCGGCAACTTCCAATACTGCTTCAGCAAGATTTAAATATCCTGCACCAATATCAACGAGTAGAGAGCGAGGGAACCAATATCCGGCGATCTGAACTAAATCCTCATTATTTTCCAATTGTGCAGTCAACGCATTTGCAATAGACCTTCTGTAGGTGGTGAAGGTATTATCAAAATCAAATGCAGAATCGTCTTCAGGCGAAATTATGGTGTCGTTTAACTCGTGATGTGCTAATGAACTGGCAAACAATTTCTTCTCGCCATTCAGAAATTCAATTTCCAAAACTGAAAAACTGCCCAGTTGCGGGTTGTTACCAGGCCGTTTAGCGATGACTTTACCTTGGGATGGATTGAAGGCTGGGAAAGAAATTCTTTGACCAACCTCATAATCATCTTTAGGCAAATATATATCGTCTTTTAGACTATTGATTTTTTCTATCTTCTCTTTTTCAATGCGGATACGCTCTTTGATTAATAATTTAACAAGGTCATTCGTCTTTAAAGGCGTTTCCAATTCAAAAAGTTTGTTGTAAAGGAATTCAATATCTTCGTCAGTGGCTTCGAAATTTTCCCAGTATTTGGCTTTTGATATATTTGGTAGAACCATTTATTCTTTTTTCTTCCTTTTAGGTGCGGCTAATGTAAATTATACCTTACCTTTTAATTGTTTCTTATGGAAAAGATGTTTCAATCCAATCAATTGGGTTAACAGAAACACCATTTGCAATCATTTCCCAATGTAAATGTGGCCCAGTTGATCTGCCGGTTGTTCCAATTTCACCGATTAATTGATGGGCAGTTACTTTTTGTCCTACTTCAACCAAGATTTTTGACTGATGCCAATAGCCAGAAAAAACACCGAAACCATGATCAATGATGGTCGCATTTCCACGCACTTCTAATGGGCCGGCGAATACTACAATTCCATCTGCTGCTGCGTAAATATTTAAATTAAGACATACACCTAAATCAAGACCGGCGTGATAATGGTCGTAAGGGCCGCCATTATAAGAGCGACGATTGCCAAATGCAGATTTTATACAGGGATCATCTGTCGGCCATTGGAAGACGCCATCCCAGAGCTTTGTTGTAGAATGCTGGCTGATAATTTGAGTAACTATTTCTTCTTCTTTTTGACTCGATTCTGCTTCAAGTGTGGTAGGGTCCACAGATAAAGGCGGATCCTTGGGGTAAAAACCTGATTGTATTAAAATTAACTGATCTACATTTATTTTGTTCTGAGCAGAATCTGTATATTCAATATGGAAAGGATATAATCCAGTTTCTTTTAGCGCGTTGACACCAAAAATTGCAACTGAATAGCCTTCCAAATCATAAAAGTCAATTGGCATATTATCCAAAGTCGCTGACGGATTGGTGACAACATCACGAATGATGATGCTACTGGTCTTACCTTGTTTTAAAGGAAGATTCTCAATCGATACAGTTTCTTCCGAAGCTGCTTCTGCGTTCTTATTAATTACAACTACCTTTTCATTTGGAATAACCTGCCATGGATAGTTATATTGATTTTCAAAAGTCATCTGCCAGAGAGATTGGTTATTCTTAATGGCAGCGTCCAACAAGCTCTCATTGGGTTGCAGTTTATACAAATGTCGCTCTTGGCCTTCGGATTCCTGATTGACTAAAATAATATTTGCTCCAAGAAAAAATTCAGATGGACTGGTAATACGATTTAACTTATAAAGCGAATTAAGCAGTAAGTTGGACCGCCTGGCGATTTGCACGGGTGTTTCTCCAAGTTTCAAGGGTTCAAAAGATAAAATTCCCTCTGCACCAGTAATCCCCGGAATTACTAATTGTGTGTTTACCTGCAGGATATTGGGATCAGGTAATCCGTTGACCGCTACGATGTCTTCTGCGCTGACGTTAAATTTAAGGGCAATTAAATTGAGGCTATCACCAGGTTGAACAATATAAACCGGCAGACGAGGGGGCTCCGATTGCGCAATCACAGGTGAAATTGCGGGCTGCCTGGTCGATAAAAGAAGTAATACAATTAAGATTCTAAGAAATTTCAATGATTAATTGATCTCCCACGTTAAACAAATCAAATTGTGCCGGATGAGTCTCAATAATTGCTTTGGCAGGGTTGGTCGGATAATAAAGAGGATGCCACTTTTTTGCCAATGTTTTATCTACAATTATAAAATTCTTATCTAGCCAAAATACAGCCAGATCAAAATTCATAAAAAACATATGGATTGCAGCATCAATTTTCGATTCGGTAGCATTTATAAAAAGAAGTGCGTTATTTTGAGTAATCATTCTGGTAAACATATAGCCTTTAAATCGGGAAACAAAATCATCACAAACATCAGCAGCGATAACTTTGTTGTTTTCGAGTGCATGTAAATAGTTATCTGAATATATTTTCGCTTTTCGCATAAAATGACTAATTAATTTTTATTTAATGATAAATGGTGTTCGATTGTATCAATTAATTCTTGTGGTTTAAAAGGTTTTGTGATGTAGCCATCAACTTTCGCTATCTCGAGACCTAATACGCGATCTATAGATTGCGCTTTGGCGGTGATGACAATAACCGGAATGTTTTTCAATCTTTCAGTAGATTTGATTTGTTGGTAAACTTCCCATCCATCTACATCAGGCATCATTAAATCAAGCAGGATTAGATCTGGTTTATTAACCAGTAAGGTATCAATTCCTTTTCGACCGCCAATTGCACCGATGAGATCATATCCCCGTTTATCGAGGATTAATTTTACAAGCTCAATCATTTCTAAATCATCTTCGATATAGACAATTGTCTTGTGCATTTACTACTCCAATTGGTACAATCAAAGAAACATATGTTTCTAGTTTACCACAGCTGCAGAAAAGAGTAACTTTATGAATATAACGACCTGGAATGTAAATGGGATGCGTGCTGCGCTTAAGAAAGGCTGCTATGATTGGGCTATTAAGCATGATACCGATGTACTGTGTTTGCAAGAAATCAAAGCATTTCCGGAACAAATCCCAGAAGATTTTCGAGATTTACCGCAATATCACGCTACCTGGAACTCAGCAAAAAAAGGAGGATATAGTGGAGTTCTAACCTATAGCAGGCAGAAAGCGACTGAAATTCGTCTTGGTCTGGGAATTGAGGAATTCGATGGAGAAGGCAGAGTTATTCGCCATAAGTTTAATGATTTTTATTTATATAATGTCTATTTCCCAAACGGACAGCGCGGTCAAGATCGTCTCGACTTCAAATTAAATTTTTATGCAGCACTATTGGAAGAGTGCAATCAGCTGCATGCACAAGGTGAAAATATTGTTATTACCGGAGATTTTAATACTGCCCACAAAGAAATTGATTTGGCGAATCCCAAGGAGAATGAAAAGACCAGCGGATTCTTGCCGATTGAGCGGGCATGGATTGATAAGTACATTTCAAGCGGATTTAAAGATGCCTATCGGGAACTTTATCCCGACAAAGTGGAATATACATGGTGGACATATCGTTTTAAAGCTCGTGAAAGAAATATAGGATGGCGCTTGGATTATTTTCTAGTCAGCGACTCTTTAATGGCGCGCGTAAAAGATGTGAAGATTTTGCATGATGTTTATGGTTCTGATCACTGCCCAGTCACATTGATTCTAGAATAAGGAGATTTCTTAAGATGCCAAAACAAAGGATTATTTTAGTTGACGATCACGAAGTGGTACGTTTAGGATTGAAATCTCTGCTTGATCGCCACCCACAGTTTGATGTTGTTGGGGAAGCTGGAAATGCTAAGGAAGCACTGGAAAAAGTCGGACGGTTACTCCCTGATGTCGTTTTAATGGACATTCGCTTGCCTGGGATTTCAGGAATTGAGGCCTGTGAAGAAATCACACGCAATTATCCTGACATCAAAGTGATCATGTTGACATCCTATGCTGAAGATGAAATGCTCTTTTCTGCAATTCGGGCGGGAGCATCAGGGTATGTACTCAAACAAATTGGCGGGGAGGATCTTGTTCGGGCAATTGAACAAGTCGGCCGAGGGGATGCCGCATTAGATCCGGCTGTAACTCAGCGTGTGTTCCAGGAGGTACGCAGGGCGGTGAAAGAAGAGGAAGCTTCTGCTTTCATTAACTTAAGCCAGCAAGAGAAACATGTGCTTGTGTTAGTATCAGAAGGAAAAACTAACCGCGAAATCGCCAAAGCCTTGTTTTTGGGTGAAGGTACGGTACGAAACTATGTAAGCAGTATCTTATCCAAGCTTGGAGTATCTAATCGTGCTGAAGCAGCTGCATATGCAGTAGAACACAACCTGAGGGAATATCTTTAAGAAAATTTAGCTGATAATTCTCGGAAGAAAAATAATAAGAGCTGTAAAAACGGCAAATAACGCTGATACTAACACCGCGCCAGCGGATAGATCTTTGATAATTTTTATTTGTGGATGCGTTTCCGAGTTTATTAGATCACACAACTTTTCGATAGCCGTATTGAAGAGTTCTGTTAACCATACGAGCGTAATTGAAAGAATGATCCACAGCCATTCATACAGTGCGATGTGTAACCAGAAACTGACAAGGATAACTACGATAGTTGCGATCAAATGGATAAAAGCGTTTTTCTCCAATCGTATCAGGCTAAAAATCCCTCTAAAAGCAGGCTTAAATGAATTTATGCGACCGCGGAGGTATGTTCTCATTCCGGAAACCTTGTTATTTGAATCTCTAAAGCCTTCATGATTTCTTTTTGAAGTGCCCACATTTCATCATTCTTCTCTTTTGTATCATGGTCAAAGCCCAGCAAATGCAATAGACCATGGATGATCAGGAGCGAAAGCTCGTCTGAAAGTTCATTCCCGAGAGTTTTTGCCTGTTTGACTACAAAAGGATACGCGATCAAGATATCACCAAGGTAAATGTGACCATTTTCGGGATTAATTTCACCGGAAGGGAAAGAAAGAACATCGGTTACGTGCGCATAGCCAAAATATTGTTTATATAATTTTGAAATTTTGGCCTCATTAATAAATGACAGGGATACTTCGGCATTTTTGTGAAAATTTTGAAAATTTAATACTGTATTTATTAGTAAGCTTGGATTGATCACAATTGGGTATTTATGCGGATTGGCAATTTCAACTATAACGGATTCCATCAGATATTCTTTTTATCTTTTTAATTCTGGGTAGCGAATTCGGGGATGATACGTATTGATGAGTGTATTGGCAAAAGCAGTTTTGATGGTATTAAGATCGCGCATAGTCAATTCTGTATCTTCTAATTGGCCTTCAGACTGGCAAAAATCTATCACCTTTTGCACGATTGCTTTTAATTCCTCGAGGTTTGATGGTTTCTCAGCACGAGCACGCGCTTCACAACCATCTGCAAGCATAAGCAAGGCAGTCTCTTTCGATTGTGGTTTCGGCCCAGGGTACTGAAAGAGAGATTTATCAATCCCTTCTTCTTTGTTATCGTTTTGCTCAACTGCTTTTACATAAAAATAACGAGTCATCAGGGTGCCATGATGTTCCCGAATGAAATCAATGATGCGTTCAGGTAAATGATATTTATGGGCAAGTTCTACGCCATCGAAAACATGCTGAATGATAGTAGCTGCACTCATGTATGGATCTACATCATCGTGGGAATTTATGGCACCGGTCACCTGGTTTTCAATAAAATAGGAAGGATTCATGGCTTTTCCTACGTCATGATAAATGGCGCCAACTCGAGTTAAAAGTTGATCTGCGCCGATTTCTTTGGCGGCCTGCTCAGACAGATTGGCAACTTGTAATGAGTGCTGGTAGGAACCTGGAGAATTTTTTAATATTAATTGTAATAGGGGGTGGTCAGGTCGCGCTAATTCCAGAAGTTGAATTGCAGTCGTAATTCCTAGGAATTGAGATATTAGAAATTGAAGCAGCAATCCGATGGACGCTGAAGCCATTCCGTTGAAGAAAGAGGCGAGAACAAGTGTAATTAAACCGACCCAGTCAGTGGTCCCTTCTAAAAGTCGTAAAGCCAAAATTAACACAGCCCCAGTGATTCCGGTAATCCCACCTGCAGCAAAAAAAGTGGAAATTCTTCGCCCCTGACCGAGCAGCAAATTGCCAGCCATGGAAGGAAGCATATAGAAGATGATCAGACCATAAAAATCACCCGTACTGTAAGCAATAAAACTCGATAAGATAAGAGTCAAAAATAACGAAGTTTCAAATCCGAAAAGGGCACTGATTGCAAACGAGAACCCAGCAACTGGGAAAAGGTAGGGAATAATGGCACGATTTGGGATTAAATATTTTGCCAGGAAAAGGAAGAAAAGAAAGGAAACCACTAAAATTAATAGTTGGCGAATTGAATTGGAAGTTTGACTTCGTTTTCGAAAGTAAAATGCAACCACAAATGTAAAGGTCAACGAAAATAAGGATGCTGCAACAATTTCTCTGTTTTGATTATTTGAGGTTATAAGATTAAGTTTTGTTAATGCTTCATATGTGACAGGGTCGATAATTTGTCCGCGCCGGACAATAATTTCTCCAACTGCAAAAGACTTTTCAACCGGTTGGATAGCGGCAACAGCTTCTTTCTTGGCATTATCTGTAGATTCAGGGCTGAATAATGAATTTGGCACAACAAAGGGAGAGGTTATAGTCTGGACAATTTGAGAATTTTCATCATTGAATGTATAGCTAATCAATGATGGAATTCTGGCCTGAGCTTCGCTCACTTGTGTATCACGAATCGATGCGCGCATTATTTGCTCTAAGACTGAAATCGATTCACGTTGAATTAATTGCCAATCGCTTTCTTCGATATTCAACAATTTCGTTGCCGATTCCTTGCTTAAATGGATGTCGTTTAATTTCGAGAGGTCCTCAATTTTTTGCGATTCATCTGAAATTAAGTCATTTCGAATAAGGTTTATGTAGTCAAGGGATTTGCGTAGTTTGTCGATCTGAATGCGAGCGATGGCCGGATCGACAGGCAAATAAACATTGGCAACAGCTGATTCGGCAGCCTTAATTCGTTGCTGAGTTAAAGCGTTAGATATATATGAAATTCGGCGAGGTGCCTGGTAATCCTGAGTTGATACACTCCCCAGCTGTATCTGATAATTTTGTGGCCTGGAAGCTAAAGGTAGAAGCAGTGCTCCCAAGGCAGCAACTCCGGCGAGTATCAAGATCAAAAGTCGCAAGATTTGAAATTTCTTTTGTTGAAACCTGCCGGAAATTTTTGCAGTCATTTATTACTTAATATTTCTTTTACCAATTGGCTGACAACATTTCCTGGCGCTCTTCCTGCTATCCGCGGGATTAATTCTTTCATGACCTTACCCATATCTGAGATCCCTGTTGCGTTAATTTCAGCCATAGTTTCTATAATAATATTCCGAAGTTCGGTTTCGGTTAATTGTTTGGGCAGGAACTGATTTATAAAGGCCATCTCTTGTTCGTATTGTTTTATTAAATCTTGCCTCTGGTTTTTTTGGGCGCCTTCAATTGATTCCTGGCGGACCTTTATCTCTTTTTGCAGAATTGAAATGATTTCCTGCTCACTCAACTCTGCATTGTTATCAATTTCGCTATTTTTGATAGCTGCCATGATTAATCGCACAACGCGCTTCGTGTCTGCATCATTTTCTTTCATTGCCTTTTTCAAAGTCTCAGATAATTGCTGTTTTAGGTTCATATTTCTCTTTTCGAGTTTACTCGTAGATTTGATTGGTTACGATTAAATCTTTAATTAATTCAAATGTATACTCACCGATCCCCGGGACATTAAGTATATCCTTGATTTCTTCATAAAAACCGTTTTCATCGCGATATTTGATAATTTCTAATGCTTTTGTTTCGCCGATTCCCGGCAATGACATAAGCGTTTCCTTATCTGCCTCATTGATATTTACCTTGATGTCAATAGTTGATGATTTTAAATCGGATTCGGAAGAATTTTCAATGTGAATATGTTGTCCATCATAGAGTTCGGCGGCAAGGTTATAGTTGGACAAATCTCCGACATTCGCTCCTCCAGCCAATTGCAACAAGTCATTTAAACGGCTTCCTTTTTCCAGCTCATATACCCCCGGGTTGGTCACTGCGCCACTAATATTTACAATAATCGGTTTGGGAGACGGCGGAGGAAGAAGGATAATCGAATCCCCATTTGTTGGTCTGTTTATCAAAAGAATTAAAGCAGCGATAATCAAACCAATTAAAATACCAAATGCAATTTCAAACAGCCTTTTTATTTCCATCAAGATAAGTATATTTTTAGTTAAAAACTTGTCAAGAATTAAAACGTTGTAGCCAGTTGAATGAGGAAGTCCTCCAGAGAATATTGGTAGTTTGTCAAATGCTGGTTAAATAAGTGATAGTGGTTTTGCTTTATGGAGATTATTCTCCGGAATGAATTATGATTCAGTTGGGTTCTCAAGTGCATACATAGCATTAAATGCGGCGATCGAGACTTCAAGAATTTTTTCATCCGGCTCATTTGTGGTCAGTTTTTGCAGTGCCAAACCAGGGCTTGCCAGAACTTTAATCAGAGAATTGTCAAGGTGGTCAGCCGTCCAACGAATGTACTCATACGCAATCATGGCAATGAAAGGTATTAAGAAAATCCTGGAAAGTATTAACATGAACCAACTGGTTTGTCCAATCAGAGTAAAAACAATCACTGAAATTATGACGACATAAAGAATGAAACCGGTTCCGCAGCGAGGATGTTGAACAGAATATTTTTTTACATTTGAAGGAATTAGAAGGCAACTATCTTCAAAGGCATTAATGGTCTTATGTTCAGCACCGTGATATCGAAAAACCCGTGCGATATCAGGCATTTTACCAATTGCCCAAATGTAAACAATGACGAATGCCAAACGAATTAGGCCTTCAATCAAATTCTGTGCAACAGCCGAAAGATTAAATCCATTCTGCACCACTTTGCTCAATAATGCGGGGCCTAAAAAGAATAAAATCAGCGCTACAGCCAGGGAGCCAATCAGTGTAAGCGTTAAGGTTTTGCTGTCAATTTTTTCGGCTTCTTCCTCGGCCTGATAGTTTGCGGAAATCGTCAAGTATTTGGTACCCAAGCCTAATGCATCCCAAAGAACGATTAATCCGCGCAGGAAAGGGATCTTTTTTAAATTGCCTTGATAGAAACCACCCAGTTTCTCTGTTTGGATGACAATTTCACCATCAGGTTTACGAAAAGCTGCTGCCAGATATTTGCTACCTCGCATTAATACACCTTCAATTAAAGCCTGGCCACCGTAAGTTGGGAGTTTTAATTCTTCAGTTTTCATAAAATTCCGCAAAGTTGTAAAAGAAATGAATTAAAGCAAGGATGCCTTTTTTCCATGTGGGAAGGTGCAACCGCTCGTTAGGAGAATGGATGTTATCGTTTGGCAAACCAAATCCGGTCAAAACCGAATCGGTACCGATTGTTTTTTGCATTTCACTGACAACCGGTATGGAGCCGCCTTCGCGTTTGAATACAGGTTTTGTCCCCCAAACAGATTGTAAGGCCTGTGCCAAAGCAATCACACCAGGTTGCTTAGTGTTTGCAATGGTAGCACGTCCACCAGCAAACTTTCTTAAATCCCATGTGACCGTATCAGGTACGTTTTCTGTAATGTATCTACGCAGTTGCTGGTGAACCTTTTCAGGGTCTTGATTTGGAACCAGACGCATTGAAATTTTTGCCATTGCCCAGGCAGGTATGACTGTTTTAGAGCCTTCACCAGTAAAGCCTGAAAGCATTCCATTGACATCTAGCGTCGGTCTGGCTCCTGTTCGCTCTATCGATGTAAAACCTTTTTCTCCCCATAACTGCCGAACACCGGTTTGATCTAAAAGATCAGAATCTCGTATGGGCAGCCGAGATAGTTCGAGTTTTTCGTTTTCGGAAAGCTCGATAACGTCATCATAATAACCATCTAATTGAATAATTCCGTCCTGATCCTTCATTCCGGAAATTAAATCACATAGAACTTGGGCCGGGTTTTGAACAATTCCTCCAAACAAGCCTGAATGGAGATCGTGGCTGGGGCCAAATATTTTTAATTCAAAATAAGCCAAACCCCGCAATCCGTATACAATTGTTGGAGTGTTGGGTGAGATCATGCCTGCATCTGGATTGAGAACCACATCACATTTTAACAAATCTGCGTATTCCTTAAGGATGGGGGGTAGATTTGGAGATCCGATTTCCTCTTCTCCCTCATAAATAAATTTAATGTTAAGGTGGGGATCTCCATTTTGCAGGATTGATTCTACAGCTGCCAGGCTTGCTGAAATTTGACCTTTCATATCCGATGCACCGCGGCCATATAAATAATCTCCACGTTGTTCGGGCGAGAAGGGTGGCGATTCCCATAGGTCAATTGGATCCGGTGGTTGAACATCATAATGTCCGTAAACTAAAATTGTTGGAGCATTTTTTTTCTTGGAAGCATAATTCCCAAATACGGCTGGGTGGCCAGCGGTTTCTAAAATTTTTGTTTCTTTAATCCCAATTGATTGCAAATAGTTTTCTACAAATATTGCTGCGAGGCGCATCGCGTTTTGGTTTTCGGCAGATGTGGAGATAGACGGTATTTCCAAAAATTCGGTAAGTGTCTTTTGAAATTTATTGTAATTATTTTCAGCAAATTTCAAAGCAGTATTGCGCTCATTCATTAATCACTCCTCAAAACGATATCAAGAAGGATTATAAGGTATTAATTTCAATTAATGAAAATTTATATGAGGTTTGATCTAACTTAATGGATAGATTACAATAAGAAACCGAGTTTAAAGAGCAAGGAGGATGAAAATGATTATTATTAATGGAAAAATCATCACCTGGACCAAACCAAACTTAATTTTAGAGAATCAAGCCATATTAATTCAGGGCAATACCATCCATAAGATTGGCAAGCAAGACCAATTGTTGAAAGAATTTCCAGCCGAAGAACGAGTAGATGCTCATGGGCAATATGTAATGCCAGGATTGATATGTGCGCATACTCATTTTTATAGCGCTTTCTCCAGAGGTTTGGCGGGACCCGGAGAAAGTCCTGCCGCCTTCCCGGAGATATTGGATAATTTATGGTGGAAATTGGATAAGGCCCTGGATGAAAAAGGTGTTTATTACTCCGCCTGGGTTAGCATTTTGGACGCTATACGCCATGGGACAACGACGCTCTTCGATCATCATGCCTCACCGAATTTTATTTCTGACTCTTTAGATGTAATCGCACAAGCTGTGTCAGAATCTGGTATCCGTGCTTCTCTTTGTTATGAAGTCACAGATCGCAATGGAGTCGGAGAAGCCGATCTTGGGATAAGAGAGAATGTCCGTTTTATAAATAAGGTAAAAAGCGGCCAGAATTTGCAAGGAAGGCTTGCTTCCACCTTTGGCTTGCATGCCAGTTTGACTCTTTCGAACGAAACACTTGAAAAGGCACGAATGAATAACCCGGTCGGTTCGGGATTTCACATTCACGCCGCTGAACACCAAGTGGATGAGTATGACAGCTTATACAAATCTGGATTACGAGTAGTCGACCGATTGAAGCAGTACCAAATCCTTATGCCAAATACAATAGTTGCGCACGGTGTCCATATTGATGCAAAGGAAGCATTGCTCTTAGCTGAAAGTGGCGCCTGGTTAACTCATCAGCCTCGCTCAAACATGAATAATGCGGTGGGGATTGGGGACATAGAATCATTTATGCGGATAGGTGTAAAAGTATGTCTGGGCAATGATGGTTTCTCCAATACGATGTGGGATGAATGGAAAGTCGCATATCTGGTTCATAAACTGGTCAATCGTGATCCACGGAGAATGAATGGCAACATAGTAACTGAGATGGCCATTTACCAGAATTCCAAGCTCGCCACGCAACAATTCGGTCTTCCTATCGGTTCGCTCGAAGAAGGTGCTCAGGCGGATATAATATTTGTGGATTACAAACCTTTCACACCTTTAACTGAGGGTAATTTACCTTGGCATATAATATTTGGTATGCATCATTCTATGGTTACAGCTACCATCATTGCTGGGAAGATGCTTTATCATAATGGCTCTTTTATCTCTATCGATGAAGATGAAATCATTCACAAAGCAATGGAACAATCTCCTGCAATTTGGAACCGTTACTTAAATCAATTCTAAAAGGATAGGATTCACAAAATATGGACAATTTAACTATCGCAATCTTAGGTGGTACTGGGAAAGAAGGTAAAGGGTTGGGGTATCGATGGGCGCTGGCTGGTCACAATGTCATCATTGGTTCACGCCTATTGGAAAAGGCTGTAGCTGCCGCCGAAGAAGTTCTTGGATTGAATGCGCAAATCGCAAATATTATTGGGATGGAAAACCTATCTGCTGCGAAAGTAGCTGATGTCATCGTGCTAACTGTTCCATACAGTGCTCATGCTCCAATGTGTGAATTGATCAAGGATGTGGTAAACAGTAAATTAGTTATTGATGTGACAGTTCCTTTAGTGCCGCCAAAAGTTTCGAAAGTTCAAATGCCACCTGCAGGAAGTGCTACTATGGAGGCCAGCCTAATTTTAGGCGAAAATGTAAAAATTGGAGCTGCTTTCCAAAACATTTCGCATGAACACCTGTTGACAAATAAGGAAATACTTTGTGATGTCTTGGTAACTGGAAACAGCAAGAGTACGCGTGATGAAATAATTCAACTGGTAGAGTCAGCTGGTTTAAAAGGATGGGATGCCGGCCCAATTGAAAATTCAGTGGTGGTTGAAGGGCTGACATCAGTATTAATCGGATTGAATAAAAAACATGGCGTTCAAAACGCTGGGATACGAATTACCGGTATCGAATAAAATGAAAATGACGCTGGAAGCGTTTGAGAATGTTAAGGAAATCACACCAGGAGAAGATCTGGCTGACGTGATTTTTGATTCCGCATCACGGAATAGATGGCAGTGGCATAATCGAGATATCATTGTTCTGGCACAGAAAATAGTTTCAAAGGCTGAAGGTCGCCTGGTGAATCTTAAGACGGTTAAGCCTTCTCCGCAAGCCATAAAATATGCTCAATATGTTGATAAAGATGTTCGTTTGATTGAATTGATTCTACAGGAATCAAGGCGGGTTCTTCGAACACGCGCCGGCTTGATGATTGTGCAACACAAACTTGGATTTATCTGCGCCAATGCAGGAATTGATCACTCGAATATCAGTATTGATGGGAATTTGTCTGAAGATTTCGTTCTTTTACTGCCGGAAAATCCGGATCAATCAGCAGAAAATTTAAGAACACGTTTGCTCCAGCTTACAGGGAAGCAAATCGGCGTGCTTATTATTGATTCTCACGGGCGAGCTTGGAGAAAAGGCGTTGTCGGAATCAGTATCGGTTTTAGTGGCATTCCCGCAATTATTGATCTGCGCGGGAGAAAAGACCGCAATAATTACAGTTTGAAAATAACTGAGATTTCTCCGGTCGATGAATTATCGGCTGCAGCATCACTGCTGATGGGGCAGGCAGATGAAGGCCGACCATTGGTGGCTGTGCGCGGGTTCCCATATGATTTAAGAGATTCAAATTTATCAGAAGTAATTCGAGAAGAAAACTTGGATTTATTCCGTTAATGCCTTGTAATATTGTATAATATGATTGTCAGACAAATCAAATAGCCTATCGGAAAAAGCTTAGACCTCTGGAGTGAATTAATGAGCTTGTGGGTGATCATCCCGGTAAAGCCTTTAAGAAGATCAAAGTCCCGACTCTCCAATGTGTTAACTGAAGATGAAAGAACATTATTGAATTTCAACATGCTGGAAAACACACTTGGCATTTTGAAAGGCATAAAAAATATCGATGCGATATTTGTAATTAGTCGTGATCCCCGAGCATTGACACTCGCCCGAACATATGGCGCAAAAACAATTCAAGAAGATGGAGAGCCAGGGTTAAACCTGGCATTAAAAAGAGCTGTTGTTATTGCAAAAACCTATTCAGTCCAATCGATTCTTCTCTTACCAGCTGATATTCCGTTAATTACTGAGTCAGAAGTGAAATCAATTATCAATAAACTATCAACAAGCCCAATGATGGTGATAAGCCCAGATCGTCATATGAATGGAACAAATATTTTATTGGTTTCACCGATTGATTTAATTGAGTTTAGCTTTGGCCCAGGGTCTTTTGAAAGACATGTGCGTCAAGCTCAGATGAAAAATGCAACTATTGAGGTGTTACAACTGAGCTCAACGGCATTGGATATTGATTCTCCTGAAGACCTGGCTTTATATCAGAAAACGCTTACCTTCCAATCCGACGGATTGGTCGAAATAGATACTAAAAAAGGAGTAGGTAATGTTTGAAAGAGTAGCTTTATATTTACAAGATTCACATGATTTGCGCGATGGCCTGGAGTTTGTTCAATACGCGGAAATGCATGGATTTGAGGCTGTTTGGCAGGCGGAAAGTCGATTGGTACGTGATGCAATTGTACCTATGGCAGCGTATGCAGCTGTAACGGAAAAAATCAAAATTGGGTCAGGAGTAATAAATAACTGGACTCGAAATATAGGCTTACTTGCCGCTACTTATCTTACACTGGATGACCTGGCGCCAGACAGAATTATTTGTGGAATTGGGGCTTGGTGGGATCCGCTCGCAAAAAATGTTGGGATTGACCGAAGCAAACCTTTGAATGCAATGCGTGAAACGGTGTTAGTCATGAAACGACTGCTTAACATGGAACGTGTCACGTTTGATGGAGAATTTGTACACGTTAAAGATATTGAATTGGATGTTGTCCATGGCCGTAGAGAGCCAAGAAATATTCCGATAATGATCGGTGCAACAGGCGATAAAATGATGGAAATGACTGGTGAAATCGCGGATGGAGCCGTTCTAAATTATTGTGTGCCACCCGAATATAATACGCGTGCGCTTGAACTACTGGAAATTGGAGCAAAGCGAGCAGGGCGTTCTTTGGATGATATAGACAGACCCCAACTGGTGGTTTGTTCGGTGGATGATGATCACGATGTCGCTATTGATTCTACTCGGGAGCTATTAACACAATATCTGGCACAACAACCTCATATTGCCAAAGCCTCCGGTGTGTCGATGGATGTTGTCGCTGAAATCCAATCAATTTTAGGCTGGCCGGCTACCCATGAGCAAATTAAACAGGCAAAACATCTTGTACCTGAAGAACTCATACTAAAGATCACCGCATCAGGCACACCTTCGGAAGCAAGAGAAAAGGTGGCGGAGTATATCAAGAATGGTTGTACATGCCCGATCCTTTATCCAGTAGGTGGTAGTGTAAAAAAATTGATTGAGACATTTTCAAATAAATAAATTCATTTGGATTGCCAGTGCAACCCGCTGAAAGGAAATGATATGATTCAGGAGTATTATCGAGCTGCTGCCAAAAGTGATGCCCTAAATAAGGTTAAAGCAGGGTATATCCCAATTGGCGGCGGCACCTATCTCAGCCAACATCAAGAAGGTATCTCAACTGTGGTTGACCTTCAGGACTTAGGGTTAAACGAAATCAAGGCAGATGCGGGCACCATAGTAATTGGAGCAAGCACAACTTTTCGGGAGCTTTTTGAAAACGATCTTATTCCAGTCTCCCTAAAAATGGCAATTCAACAAGAGTTAAAAATAAATCTTCGAAATTTGGTTACTGTCGCAGGCCATCTTTGCATTACCGACGGTTTTTCTATAATTCAGGGCTGGTTGTATGCGGCCGGAGTAAAAATCCATATTTACCCGGAAGGTGAAAGCATTCCTTTGCAGGCAATTAGTAACCCTAAAGAACTTGCAAAGGAAGGGTTTATCGAGTCAATTTCAATAGAAAAAAATACCGATGTCCATTGGAATACCATTTCCCGCACACCTGATGACATCTCCTTGGTAGGTGTAATATTAGGTCAGCAGCAAGATCAAAACATACGTGTTGTGCTGGCAGGATTCAATGAACATGTCAATGTTCTAAGCCCTATCAATAAAGGTCGAATTATGGAGCAGGTAAAAGATTTTTTATTAAATGCGCATAGCCAATATAGCAACAAATTTATTTCATATAACTATTACTTTAAAAATAGCATAACTCTACTCGAGCGCATATTGAAGGATAATTTCAAATGAAAGCTAATCTCAACATCAATAATTCACAAAAAGAGCTGGAATTTTCTGCCGGTGAGACGTTGCTCAAAGTTCTGCGAGCAAACGGCTTTCTAGGAGTTAAAGATGGGGGCTGCCGTTTGGGTGAGTGTGGAGCTTGCGCTGTACTTTTAGACAATAGACCCATCAACTCTTGTACTATTTTAGCAGCACAAACTATTGGACATTCAATTGTTACCATCGAATCAATGGGGGACAATCCACACCAAGGTTGGCAAAAAACAAAAGGATTAAGTCTTATTCAACAGGCTTTTGTCGAAAGCGGAGCTATTCAATGCGGATATTGCACACCTGCTATGGTTCTTTCTATCAAATCCTTGCTGGACACAACGCTTTATCCATCTGAAGATGAAATTCGTAATGCTTTAGCTGGAGTTCTTTGCCGATGTACCGGTTATGTAAAACCTGTTCAGGCAGGCCTGAGAGCAGCTCAGTATATGCGAGGTGAGCAGCCTGTTCCAATTGGAGAAAGTCCTTCCGGAGATATATTTTCACTTAATTCCGACAGTCCGAAAGATCTGAACTCTTCCGATCATTTGAGCGAGACGATTTCCACCCAGGTTTTGCCTAAAATTCAAATTGCCACATTGATTGATAAGAAAACAACCAAAATCGGCAAACCTTCAAAAAAAGTGGATGCACAGAAGTTGGTGCAAGGTAAACCTGCATTTGTCGCTGATTTTGCCGGCCGGGATGTCTTGATTGCAAAAGTACTCTTCAGTACACAAGCTCATGCAATAATAAAGAATATTGATGTAAGTGAAGCTCAAAAGTTGCCGGGAGTTGCGTGTATCTTAACTCACAAGGACATTCCAAGAGTAATTTATTCGTCAGCTGGTCAATCTGATCCAATCCCCGGCCCCCTGGATGCATTTTCTTTAGATCACAAAGTAAGGTTTGTAGGCGATCGGATTGCTTTTGTGGCAGCCGAAACTGAAGAAATAGCAAATCAGGCATTGAAATTGATTAAAGTTGATTACGAAACTCTTCCAGCCATTATCAATTCTTCAGATGCAATGAAAGAAGGGGCACCGATTATTCACGACGAGCCTGAATTTGTTAATTTTGCGGATTCAAACCCTTCAAAGAATCTTGCTGCAGAAATTCGAATTGACATTGGTGATGTTAATCAAGGGTTTTCAGAAGCAGATTTTATTTTCGAAGAAGATTATGAGGTTCCAAAAGTTCAACAAGCACATATTGAACCTCATGTTGTTTTGACTTATTGGGACCCGGACGACAGACTCGTGATTCAGTCAAGTACACAGGTGCCATTTCATGCACGTAGAATTCTTGCTCCAATTCTTGGTTTGCCGGTAAAAAGAATCAGGGTTATAAAACCTAGAATTGGTGGTGGATTTGGAGGCAAGCAAGAGGTCCTGATCGAGGATGTTGCTGCTCACTTGACAATTGCTACGGGTAAGCCGGTTTTGTATGAATACTCTCGAGAAGATGAATTTGTTTCTTCCCGATCCAGACATCCAATGAAAATCCACCTTAAGACTGGTGTTAAGAAAGATGGTACGATCACAGCCAATGAAATGTATGCATTAAGTGATACTGGGGCTTATGGGTGCCATGCACTGACTGTAACAGGCAACACTGGCCATAAAGGAATGGCTCTTTATGTCGGTGATGGGAAATATCGACAAAATCCAAATATCCGCTTTTACGCAGATGTAGTCTATACCAACACACCACCAGCGGGCGCCTTTCGTGGTTATGGCGTTCCACAAGGTTACTGGCCTGTTGAACGTCAAATGGAACGGATTGCAAGAGAATTAAACTTGGACGCACTGGAATTTCGGCTAAAGAATGCCCTGCGAGAGGGGGAATTACACCCATTCAGTACCGCATGGAGTGAGGGACGTGAACCAAAGCCGGAATACATCCTGACTGTAGGTTTAACTGAATGCGTTCAGCAAGGTAAGGCTGCCATCGGTTGGGATCAAAAATATAATAATGCAGCATGGCGACAAATCGAAGGAAAGCCTCATTTAAGGCGGGGTATCGGTGTTGCCCTGGTAATGCAAGGAACAGCAATCCCTTATTTAGATATGGGTGCAGCAAGCATAAAAATGAATGATGATGGTTCATTTAACTTGCTGGTGGGTGCGACAGATCTTGGAACGGGAAGCGACACTGTATTGGCTCAAATGGCTGCTGAAGTATTAGGTGTAGAAATAGACGATATCATTGTTTATAGTTCTGATACCGATTTCACCCCATTTGATGTAGGCGCCTATGCCAGTTCGACGACTTATATTTCAGGTGGTGCTGTTATTCGCGCTGCAGATCAGGTGGCTGATACAATCAAAAAACGTGCCGCTTTAATGATGGAAGAAAGACATCCTGAGCTTGAAATTGATGCGAATGATCTTGAATTATTTGATGGTAAAGTAATCGCTTCGAATGGACAATTTGTCACCTTACGTGATGTGGCAATTGATTCGCTTCACCATCAAAATCAGGAACAAATCATGGCAGTTGGCTCTTTCATGTCGCCTACTTCACCTCCTCCGTTTGCCGCTCAATTTGCTCAAGTGGTCGTTGACATTGAGACTGGGCAGGTTCGAGTAGAAAAATTGGTGATGGCAGTAGATTCTGGAGTAATCGTTAATCCTGTCACAGCCGCCGGACAAGTAGAAGGTGGAATGGTGCAGGCACTCGGATATGCAGTATGTGAAGAAATGGTATATGATGAAAAAGGGAACGCCCGAGAAAAAGATTTAGTCGATTACCATATTTTCAGAGCAGATGAAGTTCCCGAGCTTGAAACCATCTTCGTACAAACATATGAACCTACACACCCATTTGGTCTCAAAGCTGTCGCAGAAATCCCTATGAATGGTGTTGCACCTGCAGTAGGAAACGCAATTCTTGATGCGTGCGGTGCGAGTCTTTCGATTATTCCAGCTACCCCTGAACGAGTATGGAATGAATTACAGAAAATGAAATTATAATTGAACAAAGGTTGAAAAATTTGTACATAAGTTTATTCTCATTTCACTAAACACTTATTTGGAAGGAATTTGGAATGTGGAAAAATTACATTGCCACCACATCAGTTATCGAAACGCTTGAGAGTCTTGATCATTATCAAAGTAATGCCAGGTTAATTGCCGGGGCAACAGATCTCATGTTAGAGTTTGAACGTGGTATACGTAATGACGTGTCCACGATAATCGATATTTCGCGAATCCCGGATCAAAATAACATCTATATTGATGCAGATAGGAATATTCATCTCGGATTTCTCGTAACACACAACCAATGTATCGCATCCAAACTATTGCACGAAAACGCTTACCCATTGGTGCAAGCTTGTTGGGAGGTAGGTTCTCCTCAAATTCGAAACAGAGGGACGATATCAGGCAATCTTGTCACTGCATCTCCCGCCAACGATACAATTTCACCACTTATGGCCATGGGAGCTCAGCTAATACTACAATCTCTGCACGGAAAGAGGGTTGTACCCCTTCAAGATTTCTATTTGGGAGTGCGTAAAACAGTAATGCAGCCTGATGAAATGCTAACAGAAATTGTCTTTCCAGCAATAGAAGAAAGCCAAACTGGGTACTTTATCAAATTCGCATTACGGAAGGCGCAAGCTATTTCTCTGTTGAATATTGCCATTTTATTATCTTTTAATGGCGGGGAAGTAGTAGATTCAAAAATTACGCTAGGTGCTGTGGCACCGGTTATAGTCCATGCAACTGAAGCAGAAAATTTCTTGATTGGCAAGAAGCTAGATGAAGAAACCATTAATCAAGCTGGGCAGCTTGCCAAGTTGTCTGCTAAACCGATTTCTGATATTCGCAGCTCGGCAGCTTACCGAAAAACCATGGTTAAGGTTTTGACCAAGAGAGCATTGCATGCAATAAAAAATAGTGATTCCCTGCCTCGTTTGCCATCAAATCCAGTTATTTTGGCAACACACCACGAAAGCGTACCTGCAGATAAATTTGAATATACACCTGCCGAGTGCGAAATAACAACAAGAATTAATGGTCAAGAATACACTTTTCACAGCGGTTATGAAAAAAGTCTATTACGTTTCTTGAGAGAAGATGCAGGCATGATAGGAACAAAAGAAGGTTGCGCAGAGGGTGAGTGTGGGGCTTGTACTGTATTCCTGGATGGAAAAGCTGTAATGGCTTGCCTTGTCCCAGCAGGTAGAGCACACAACGCAGAAATAGTCACGATCGAGGGATTGCCCGTCAATGGTGAAAGCCATGTTGTCCAGCAAGCATTCGTTAAAGAAGGCGCAGTTCAATGCGGTTATTGCACCCCAGGTTTTGTCATGTCTGCTGTAAAGTTACTGGAAGAAAAACCCAGCCCGACCCAACAAGAGATTCGGTATGCAATTTCTGGTAATCTCTGCCGTTGTACGGGTTATTATAAAATCATTTCTGCAATTGAGAGAGCTGCAGACTTTAAATTATTAAAGGAGAGTTGACATGGCCCGATTTGAGACTCCCGATCCACAAAATACGATTAGGGACATCGCTGGATCCAAACAAAATCCAATTCACCCGATTTGGCGTGGAATTGGCTTTGTTCTGATGATTGTTACACCCATTATGGGCTACGCTGCTTCAATTTTACTTTTGGATCTAAATGCACAGAATCGATGGATACCAATTCCACGCGATTTAATCATCGCTGGAAAAGATCCATATTTATTAATCAAACTATTTATTACGCTTATTATCGCTTTGTTAATATTCCTGTTATTTCAAATAGTAACATTTTTCATTTTACGCATCTCAAGTCCATCTCGTTATGGGCCAACCGATGTTCCACCTGTTCGTTACACTGGTCGAAAATACAAAAGATAAAAGGATTGACAATGGAAATCGGAAAGAATCAGATTAGGATTGATGCTGAATCCAAGGTGCGTGGTGAAGCATTATATCCGGGCGACATAGATATTAGCGGCCAATTGCACATGAAAGTTCTTTTTTCACAACGTGCACATGCCATAATAAAAAAAATCGATATTTCAAGAGCTGAAAGTTGCCCTGGGGTTATAACCATTCTCACAGCACCAGATGTGCCAAATAACTGTTATGGCCTTATTATCCCGGATCAACCGGTATTATGCGGACCAGGTTCAAATAATAAATACGGTCATATTGTCAGAAGCTTCACTGATCAAATTGCTCTTATTATCGCTGAAACTGAGGAAGAAGCAAAATACGCGCTTGATTTAATTGAAGTGGATTATGATGACCTGGCAATTGTCGAAAATTTCAAAGAAGCCTTGAAACCGGACGCACCATTAGTTCATCCGGAGAAAGGCACAAACGTTCTTTTACATTACAAGATCAGGCAGGGAGAAGTCGATAAAGCATTTGAACGATCAGATGTAATTGTTGAAGGAGTTTATAACACTCCGGTTCAAGAACATGCTTATTTGCAGCCTGAAGCAGGGCTGGCATATTTTGACGAAGAAGAACGCATCACAGTTGTTGTTTCAGGTCAGTGGGCTCACGAAGACCAAAAAGAAATTGCACATGCCTTAAACTTACCACTTGAGAAGGTTCGGGTAATCTACCCTGCGATTGGCGGGGCTTTTGGTGGCCGTGAAGATATGTCGGTTCAGATCATTCTTGCCCTTGCTGTTCTCAAGCTTGATAAAATGGGAATTCGCAAGGCAGTAAAAATTATTTGGTCTCGAGAAGAATCAATTATTGGGCACCATAAGCGCCATGCCTACGAAATTCATTCTAAATGGGGGGCAACCAACGACGGCAAATTATTGGCTGCGAAAATGGAAGTGTACGCAGATGCTGGAGCCTATGCATACACCTCAACAAAAGTTCAAGGAAATGCCACACTAATGTGCAGTGGTGCCTATGAAATACCAAATGTGATGGTTGATTCTTATACAGTCTATACTAACAATACCCCGGGTGGCGCTTTTCGAGGATTTGGTGGCCCACAAGCCTCATTTTCTGCTGAAATGCAAATGAACAAATTAGCAGAAAAACTAGGAATGGATCCGGTTGAGATACGCATGCGCAATGTCCTGAAGGAGGGCTCTTATCTTTCAGTAGGGTCGAAAATGCCTCCTGGAGTGAGTCTACCCGAGGTTGTACGGACTTGTGCCATTAATTCTGGATGGCAAAAGTCCGAAAAAGGTTGGCAGCGAATTGAGCACAACAAAAAACTGGATGATTCGAAGGCGCGCGGTGTTGGATTTGCTTGCGGCTATAAAAACGTTGGGTTTTCATTCGGTGCACCTGAAGAATGTTGGGCAACTGTGGAAATCCACGGAAATGCTGAAGTAGAGAAAATTATTTTGCGACACGCAGGTGCTGATGTTGGCCAGGGTTCACACACAATATTCTGCCAAATGGCTGCTGACGCGTTAAATGAACCACTTGAAAAAGTGGCTTTGATTGCATCTGACACAAGTACTTCGGGCAGCTCAGGCAGTGTTTCAGCGTCGAGAATGACTTTTATGGCCGGTAATTCAATTATTGGTGCAGCCAAATTAGCCAAAGAAAAATGGATAAATGAAGAGAGACCAGCGATTGCACAATATCGCTATGTTCCACCCACAACGACCCCATTTGATAAGGACACAGGTGTATGTGAACCTAATTTTGCGTATGGGTATGCCGCTGAATCGATAACTGTAGATGTAGATTTGGAAACCGGACAAATTGATTTAATTGATGTAATTTGTGCTGATGACGTTGGCCGCGCAATTAACCCTAATCTGGTTGTAGGCCAAATAGAAGGAACCATTATCCAGGCTGCTGGTTATGCAATACTCGAAAACTTCATTCAGGAAAAGGGGCTGGTTAAGACCTCTCGATTTTCCAGTTATTTAATTCCTACAGCTTTGGACATTCCCGAAAGAACGGAAACAATTCTCCTCGAATATCCGGACCCACGTGGTCCATGGGGGGCAAGAGGCGTAGGCGAAATGCCTTTCATCCCATTTGCCCCTGCGGTTGCAGCGGCTGTGCATGCAGCTACAGGAGTTTGGTATGACCAGTTTCCTCTTACTCCGGAGAGAATTTTACGAGGATTAGGCAAGCTAGACGAGGATGAATAAATCCATAAATTTTACGGGTATTACTAAATTGAAAAGCAGTTCATAATGACTAAAGTCCTAATCCGTGGCGGTGGAGATCTTGGCAGTGGGATTGCCTTAAGGCTTTTTCGAGCCGGATTAAAAGTAGCAATTTTCGAGATTGCTAATCCGCTCGTTTTACGAAGAACGGTTGCCTTTGCAAACGCCATTTATCTTGGGAAAATGCAAGTGGAAGAAGTGAAAAGTCAAAGGGCTGAAAACCTGGAACAGGTATTTGACTTGTTGGATCAAAATATGATACCGGTTTTCATCAAATCAGATCCGGTTCTTCACAATTCTTTCCCTTTTGAAATTGTTGTCGATGCTCGCATGCTCAAAGAAGTTGTTCCTTACAAGCTTAATGCACATCCATATATTATCGGATTAGGTCCTGGTTTTACTGCTCCGGTAAACTGTCATGCTGCAATAGAAACGAATCGTGGCCATTTCCTGGGAAGAGTCATATTGAAAGGCTCACCAGAAACCGACACTCGTAAACCAGGTGCAATTGCAAACCAGGATATTGAAAGGGTTTTACGCGCTCCCAAATCAGGTATTATCCACTCTGGACTCGAATTAGGCACCTTGGTAGTCAAAAACACCTCGGTTGCATACGTCAATGATACACCAGTAGTCGCTCCCATATCCGGAATATTACGTGGGCTTATGCATGATGGTATTCAAGTTGCGCAGGGAATAAAAATTGGCGATGTTGACCCGCGCGCAGACAAAAGGTATTTGGATTTTGTCTCTGAAAAGTCCTTGGCAATCGCCGGAGGAGTATTAGAAGCTATTCTAGCAACTGGTAAGTTTAATCAATGGAATTAGAATCGCTTAAGATTTTTTCTAAACAAGACCAGGTTGCCTGGGTTGGCAGTGGGGGTAAGTCATCACTAATTTTTTCCATCCTAAAAGATTTATATGTCAAGTCAATTTTAACAACTACAACTCACCTCGCTGTTGAACAATCATTGTTTGCGAATCATCATTTAATTCTAAAATCCACCCAATCGCTTGAATCACAAATATCGAAAATTAATGAAGGAATAACACTGATCAGTACTGGAATCGATCAAACCGAACCAAAGAAACTATCAGGCTTCAAATTGGATGAAATTCAACATCTTTCCAAATTTTGTTTGGATCATTCGGTTCCACTTTTTATCGAAGCTGATGGATCACGAAACAAACCTCTAAAATCACCAGCTGATTATGAACCGCAAATTCCACATTTTGTTTCCAAAGTTTGTTTGGTTGCCGGATTGAGCGGATTAGGGAAGCCCCTGGGTGATCAATATGTTCACCGATCGCACATTTTTGCCAAAATAGTAAAAAAAGATATCGGGGAAACAATAACTACTGATGATTTATTTCGTTACTTAACAAGCCCCTTCGGAGGATTAAAATCAATTCCTGAAGGGGTTGAAAAAATCTTGTTTCTAAATCAAGCAGATTGCATTGAAGATCAAAATGAAATATTGAATTTAGCTCTTAATTGCAAACGATATTACGATCATATTTTGATAACCACTACGAATCCAAATACTTTCAATATTTCGGTCATCGCTCATTTTGGTCAAGTAGCTTGCACTATCCTGGCTGCAGGAGAAGCAAAGCGATTTGATTTTCCGAAGCAACTAGCAAAGTGGAATGACAAATCCTTCGTAAAAACTATTGTCGAGAAAATGCAGGCAGTTCCGGTTGATAAAATTTATGTCGTCACCGGAGCATATTCAAATTTGATAGAAGCTGAATTGAAAGGGCTCAATTGCATTACAATTTTTAACAGCGAGTGGAAATCCGGCCAGAGTAGTTCGGTGAAGACAGCAATCAAAAACCTTCCCGAAAATATGGACGCGATTGTTTTTCTATTAGTGGACCAACCTCAATTCGACATCGAAATGATCAACAATCTTTTGAAGAAGCACGCATTAACAAACGCTGACATTATTATCCACGAATTTAAAGGTATGCATCGTCATCCAGTTTTATTTTCGAGAAAGCTCTTTCCATTCCTGGTTGAATTAAAAGGTGACGCTGGGGGAAGACAATTATTTGAACAATTTCCTCCTGTAACGATAAAAATAAATGATCCATACCTTGCAATTGATATCGATACAAAAGAAGATTTGAAAAAATTATCTTCCTATCGGGCAAGTAAATCCAATTAAAATCAAAAATTAAGAAAGAATTGTATGAAACTGAACCAATATTGGCGCTTCGATTTTGTCAAAAACGTCTATGCTGAAATTTATTCAGATAGACTTTTTATATCAATTGATGCTTTAGCAGCTAGTTTTCCAAATGGGGTATACACTACATTACGCACACGCCAATCAAAATTTGCATTACAACTTGCCGCTCATTTTTCAAGATTGGTGGATGGTTTCAAATTAAATGATTATCAATTCCCATATGAAATCAACCAGCTGCGAGCACCACTAAGTGCAATATTGGTTGGGCTTTCAGGTGATGAACACAAAGTTCGCTTGCATATCCCTTTCCAGGAACCAAATTTTTGTAACATTGTAGTTGAGGAGTTAAAACCATATCCTAACAGATGCTACGAAGACGGAGTGGCAGTAAAAACCAATCATCTTCTTAGAATAAATCCTTTGGCAAAGCAGTCCTCGTTTATTGAACTTTCAAAGGCTGAAAAAAATCTCTTAAGAAAAGAAGAGTTGGAGGAATCTCTCATTTTAAGCGATTCGGGAGCAATATTGGAAGGTTTAACCAGCAATTTTTTTGGAATAAAATCCAATTCGGTCTTTACTGCCAGCCAGAATGTATTGTATGGAATTACACGCGCCATTCTGCTTGAGGCAGCTGAAACCGGTGGATATAAGATTATTTTTAAACCAATTGATTATCATCTTGTTTTCGAATTAGATGAGGCCTTTATTACCAGTACCAGTCGCAAGGTAATGCCGGTTGTTCAGATTGATAACAAAAAAGTGGGGGATGGAAGACCCGGCCCGGTTACAAAAAATCTTATAAAATTATTTCAGGTTATCTTCGATGCAAAATTTGAATCAATTTAGTTTGAAAAATTAATCAGTCTCACTATCTTCTTCCTCGCTTAAATCAGGATCGTTGTTTGCTTCAGTGCTTTCATCCGACCCCGGAAGCTCTAGAGCACCTGATTCCATCAGGTCTAAAATTCGACGAGCTTCAGGCAAATCCTCTTCAGGGACATAAATATTTGCTGAGCCCATCTTTCCTGCAGTCAGCCCGTATGTCCTTCCGACACTCTCTTGCATAATTTCAGCGGGAATCTCGAATGACTCCAATAAGAGTTTAATGGAAGTGGCATCCAACAAACCATATGCGCTATATACTAATTTATATTCAGACATTTTTCTCCATTTTATTAATAATTCTTTGCTGTCGATACATTAGCTCATGATAAAGTCCATATTCTTTTGAAAAAGAAATCGTTTGCAATCCCTTTTCAACCCAGAAGATTGCTTGTTCATAATTGCGTTCCTTGTGTTCAAAGTATTTGGCCAGCTCGATCATACAATGAACATCCGTAAGCGCACTACCTGTCTCCCATAATAAGATAGCTTCTTTATAATTGCCACTTTTTTTATATATCTTGCTTAACTGCCTGATGGCTTGAATTTTCATAGTTTTGGGTATATCGGTTTGATCAATCGCGCTCTGGTAAAACATAATAGATAGTTTTAAATTATCGTATTTTTCGTGTAGTCTTCCCATTGCAAAATTAATTGTCTCAAAGCCATTACTACCAGCTTCTTTTGCATTAAGAATTGGTATGTAACGAGATAACAATGCGCATAAAGATATGACATCCATGGCATTATGATAAAAGACGCCAGAGATAACAGAAAAATTGCCTGTTTTTAAGAATTCACGGTAAATTTCTGGCGCCATCCAGCCAGGTACCTCTTCGCTTGTGCGTGTATATTTAAGAATTCTTGCTTCGACACTTTTCAAAGACCGGTCTTCGAATTGGTATCTCCATAAGTTTCGTGAATATTTCAATAGGTCAAGGTGCTCAAAATGCTCAAAAGGAGAGCGCATTTTATGCAAAATGTAACGATGACGAAGGATGGGAACATCAAAACCGATTCCATTATATGAAATAATATTTTTTATTCCGAATAGAAAATTTTCCAAGTCATTCAACATAGCCGCTTCTTCAGATGGGCTCTTTAGAAAATATTGTCGTAATAAAAATTGATGATCAACTATTTTGGCCACTCCAACCATAAAAGCAAATGTACCGGCAGATTGCGATAGCCCAGTCGTTTCAGTATCCAGAAAAGCACATTGGTTCCACTGAAGACCTACCGAAATATCCGGCAGGTTAAACTCAGAATTACTATTTAAGATTTCAGAAAAAGCAACTGTTCCATGAATATAATCGTTCCCATAGAATTTATCGATAAAAAAGAATTTACCAAGGCGATTTTCACCAATCTGGCTGTCGCGTAGAAAGTCGATATCTGCTTTTTCTTTTCTGAATGACCGTAAATCTTTTGCCCCAAAATGGACACCAAGCGCAATTATCTTTCGTTCAAACTCAGCCTTCATTTTGGTCACCTAGAATCTCTTTTATGAGCGCAAGCGTTTCCAGTTTTCCTCCATAACCCAATTCCGTCTCCGGACCTACACAAGAAGGGCAGCCATTTTTACATGGGCACTCCTTTATTTGAAGGATAATTTCAGAAAGAAAAGTCCCCAGAATTGCGTGCATATGTTCCATCAAGCCAATGCCATATGGAATGTTTTCATGCATTAAGAATAGAGGTTGGCCAGAACATAAACTTGAAGAAGGATCACTAAATACTTCGATATCTTGATAGTCACACATTAGAAATAGCGGTGCCATATTTCGAACCAGATATTTCAATCCACCTAACCCCGATCTGATTCTGGTGTTTGTTTCAACTCGCTGATGACATTGCTGGCAAAGTGTCACAAGATTGGATGACTGGTTAGCCTCTTGAATCGAATCGAACAAACGAAATGGCTTAATGTGATGTATATGCATACTTCTTTGATTTCCACTCGTCCCACAACCCTGACAGGTATTGGCATCGCGTGCAAGGACGAGCGCTCTGGTTTTTCCCCAGTTTGGCCCATAATCATTTACATCACTCAACCACAAATTCCTTTCTCGTAATCTATTGATGATTTCCTCACTTAATTCAAACCAAACTGCTTGAGTTGTTAGTTTAATTTCA
The DNA here is from genome assembly GCA_001899005.1 of Chloroflexi bacterium 44-23. GTDB lineage: Bacteria > Chloroflexota > Anaerolineae > Anaerolineales > Anaerolineaceae > UBA6170. Next base: position 332,388 of record MKUW01000015.1, on the reverse strand, counting down.
GGCAATTCAAGAGGTTTGGTCGCTATTTTTTGGTTGTTTTGCCACAGAATCTCATCATAGGACACAATTTTGTTGGTTACTTCGATGTTTCCGAAGTTTGCCGTAACTCTGTTTACAGGTCGCGATGAAAGAATATTGATGATTTTGATTTGTATATCTCGTTTTGCTTGTGTGTAATATGGGTATTTTTGATCTTCCAGAACAGCCAGGCCGTCCTCAAGGTTCAATTCTTTTACCAGGTATTCATCACCCTGGTGGAAATAAATTGCGCCATTATGTACCATCCATAGACTGCTGCCATAATCGACTTGACCAATCATCCGGTTCGTTTTGCTATCAACTAATTTGATAACCCCACCATTCATATTACGAAGGCTGATTTCTTGCGCCGGGACCTGGCTTCCAACCCAGTAATAGCGATCATCTATCAAATGAAGGTTACCTTCGGTAACGATGAAATCCAATATTGGTCGAATTGCATCCCAGGATAAGGTCCCGAAGCAATCTCCTTTTTCAAAAACAAGTTCACTTGCAGATGCACGTAAATGTTGGAGAAGAATTAGTTGATTATCAGGATCGATTAATGCAGATTCTGGATTTCGCAGAAGCACAAACTCAGGGTGGTTTACCAGAAACTGATCTATTGGAGAAGAATTTGCAATAAAAAATGCAGTTGAATCACTAATTTTTCTCCCAGAACGCCCAATTTGCTGTAATGTGGAGGAGATTGACCCGGGATAACCGCATAATATTACATTTTCCATACCGCCTATATCCATCCCTAATTCAAGTGCATTCGTAGAAAATAGAAGCTTTATCGATCCATTTCTCAACTTCGCTTCCAGATCTCTGCGATCTTCAGCCAGATAGCCGCTGCGGTATGCCTGAATTGATTCTGGTTTTTTACCATAGCGATCTTGAACAAGCTTAAGACTCATTTCAACACTGCGCCGCGATATTTGAAAGACGAGAGTCTGCAAATTCTGGTCAGCAAATTCCTGAGCTATCCGGTTTGATTCCGCAAATGCACTTTTGCGCAGCCCTAACTTCGGATTTTCAATGGGTGGATTGTAAAAAAAGATTGATTTTTTTCCATGGGGAGCTGTATTACCCTGAATTAAAGTGATTGGCTCTTCCAGCATAGTTTCAACAAATTCTTTTGGGTTTCCAATTGTGGCGGTTGTGGCAATAAATTGCAGGTTGCGTCCATAAAAGGCGGCGATCCGTTTTAATCGGCGAAGCACATTAGCAACATGTGACCCAAAAACGCCTCGATAGGAATGAATTTCATCTATGACCACATATTTTAATTCGCTGATAAAGCGCTCCCAGTGTGTATGGTAAGGCAAGATAGCAAAGTGAATCATATCCGGGTTGGTTAACAATAAGGTGGCTTTTTTTCGAATTGAGGCACGCTTTGATAGCGGCGTGTCACCATCATACACAAAACATGGAATTTCAAAATTTGAATTTTTAACATTATTTTGCAAACCATTCAGGATCAGCTGGTACTGCTGTAATTGATCGTAAGCAAGCGCTTTAGTGGGAAAAACAAATAAAGCATTTCCTGGACCTTCTGATTTCAAAATCCTGTTTATGATCGGCAAGAAAAAAGCCAATGTTTTTCCACTCGCTGTTCCTGTATTAATTAACAGGTTTTTTCCTGCCAATATTTCCTGATAACATTGAAATTGATGCCTGTAAAGGTGATCAATACCGATATTTTCTAATGCTTGAATGAGTTTGCTATCCAGGCTTTCTGGAAAATCACAAAAATCACCGGGGGAATTCGGCTTTATGTGAACATGAGTAACATTTTCACGATTAAGCTTCTTTTCAAACCAGTTATCGATAAAAGGGATTTGTAAATTGTTCTGCATATGCATATTTTTTTGAGTTATATAATAAGGTTTAGCATCTATCGCACAAGGATCTTTTTATGACATTTTTAGCCATTGTTTTGGTCTTGGTATCAGGATTTTTCTTGGGTTCCTTTTTGAACCATTTGGCTGACAGCTTACCGATTCACCGTAAATTGCTCACAAGGCCACGATGCATTAAATGTGGACAAACGTTCGATTATCATAATTATATTCGATTTGCAACTTGTACGAAATGTGGTGTCAAGCCCTCTCTTCGCAGGATACTGACACCAATTATCACTATTTTTACATTGTGGCTTGTTCTTTTATTTCCCCCGGAATATACCGGCAGATGGCTGGCGATTTTCATCTTTGCCTATTTGGGATTGGTTTTTATTATCGACTTGGAACACCGGCTTATTTTAAATCCCGTAAGCATCTTTGGTGGGATTGCTTTTGCACCTATTGGGATTTTCTTAAATGGTTGGCTAGATACCATTCTGGGTGCTTTGGCTGGATTTGGTTTCATGTATGCACTTTATCTTTTAGGCATACTTTTTTCACGCTGGGTTTCCAAAAGGCGAGGTGAAGAGATTGAAGAAATCGCTTTGGGTTTTGGGGATGTCTCTCTAAGCCTTGTTGTTGGCATTTTGCTGGGTTGGCCACGAATATCATTGGTCTTGTTTTTCGCAATACTAATTGGTGGACTGTTCAGCGGGCTATTCTTACTGATCTCGGTTTTAAGGAAGCGCTATGAAGCTTTTACAGCCATCCCATATGCGCCATTTATTATTATCGCTACAATTATTGTAATTTACGCCTCTACAAAGCAAATCTGAATTATTACCGGACGATCATTGTAAAATTCCAGTTAATCTCGGATACCAATACCACAAAACATCTCCGGCAGGCTTGGCGCGAACAGAAGAACTGCTGTCCTGAATTCCTAGCTGGAGATTGTAGCCAGCAGATATAACCCCTTGAATCCAATCAATTTCATTTATGGCACTTAAGGCAGTCTGATATATCTGCGATTGAACAGCAAGATCAATCCCGCTTATTGAATCTAAATTTAATCCTTGTTGATTAATCAAATCAAAATCGATGCAATGGTCATTGTCCTTTATGCAACCATAATACGAGCCAACTGTAGAGGGATAGCTTAATCGGATCAAGATCGGCTTCTCGCTATTTTCATGGAGCTTGGCTACTTCTGTTGTAAGTTGTTGTTCAAATGTTGCCAAAAACATATTTGGGTCAACGCCACTTTCGCCCAAATTCCAATTAGCATCCACAATCAAGACATTGAAAGCATCCAGCAAAACAGGATCTAGTTCACTGGCATCTGAAATCCTTAGCGATAAAGAAAATTCACCTTTAAATTTCTGTTTTAAAATATCAATATTGTTGACCAGAGTGTCTTTAATTGCCGAGCTGAGATATTTATTATTAGTGTCAGAAGCACTACTTACAAATGAGTAATCAAATACGACACCGCGGGCTTCAGTGAACTGCGCCAGATCTGTTACATACGTGATCAATTTCTGATATTCTGATTCGAAAGCCACGCTCCAGCCCTCTGAGAGCTCATTTTTAGAAAGAATGGCTATTGCAGATTGTGAATAAACAATTTTGGGCGTTAAGACTACCTGAAGGCCTGCAGCTTGCGCTTTTTTGATCATGATGATCAAATCTTTCCACAGCGGATTTTGACCAATAACGGGTGCAAGAATTACCGGATCTACCGATTGTAAGGTCCATACGACCGGCAAGATAACTAAATTTGCATTTATGTCTCGAATTGATTGAAAACCTGCCTGGCTATAAACAGGTTGAAATACGCTATATTGCAATGATGTTTGAATGCCGGTAACAAAACCTGGTGAACGGGCGATAATCTCAGGGGCAATTATTTCGGTTGTTTGTGCATTGAATGGCAACCCTGGCCATGCTTCAATTTGCAGATCAATTTTTTGTTCTGAAGAAGATCTTTTAATCACCCAATCCGGGTTTCTAACGGTAGAAATTTGCATATCGTCCCCAGCTGCACAACTATCATTGCGGCAGAAACGATACTTAACTTCATCAATCATGTTAAATGGGCCATATAACGTGTAGGAATAGGTGTAATTTTCCTGTATTTGAATTGGTATAGGAGAAGACCAACCATATCCAAAAAATTGAATTGACACCATGTCTCCGGGTGGTGTGTTTGCAGGAACCTTTACATTAAATGTGACTGGAGAGCTTTCATTGGCTTGAAATGTAGCCACAATATCTGTTACGAGCGTGTCTTTATCAGGAATGATAATGCTGCGGGTAAGAAACTGACCTTCCTGACTCAGTTCAGAATTCCAAAAACCATTCCCTAATGTGTATTTATAAACCAGATTAAATCCTACCGGAAGGCTAAGAGTGACGGAGTAACTGCCATCAGGTAACATGCTTAGAGAGGGGGCTCGCGCAGCTATAGCACTTTCACCGTTAAAAACATTTCCAAATACATTACCCAGTTGATAGGTATTTCCAATCATGTGTAATGGTTCAACAAAGGTGTCAAGGGGTAATTTGGCTAAGAAAGTAACATTAACAAAATCGCTCGGCATCACTTTTAAAAATGCCGGGGTTGTAAGGCCTGAGGCGATCATGGCTTCCTGTTGAAAAATTTGATATTCACCATCGGTCGACATCGAGATAAGATTATGTTTTCCAGGGGGCAGGTTTTCGATGGAAAAAGCGCCGCTTGAATCGGTAAACACATGCACTCCTGCGGCAATTACCAGTAAATTTGGCAATGGGGCATTGGTAGTACTATTGACAATCTGTCCTTCAAGACGGCCATATTCATAGTCATATTGTCTATCCGCCCAATTTGTCAAAATATCAGAGAAATCACGCGCTCCATCAATGAACACAGCGCGGTAATCAATGACCTGATTATTTTTATTTGTTTCATAAATAGGAAGGCCGGCATTACGATAATAACGATATTTGATAACCGCACCGATTTTTAAGGGAATAATTACACCATAATGAGTATCATCAATTTTTTGTAGAGAATAACGAATTGGGTTAAGTTCAATTCCGGTCACATCGTCGATAAGCTCAATGACGAGATCCTCGCTGACAGGTTCAGGAACTTGCAAAAAAAAGCTGCTTTCCGCCAATGCGATATCTTGCGTGAATTGCTGAATAGAAGAATCATCTTCTGGCTGATTATTTTGCAGAATTGGTACACAAGCTCCCATGCTAAAAAGAAAAATGATTAAGATCGCTGTTTTAATAATTAATCGTAGATTTTTCATTTCCCAAACCTTTTGAATTACTGTATTAAGAATCCGGTTTTATTTTTTGAATGATCTCATTTTGTTTGTTCGCCAGGCTGCCTAGCACACCATTCACAAAGCGAGGTGTTGCGTCAGATCCATATACTTTGGCAAGTTCAATGGCTTCATTGATGGCGACTTTTACAGGTGTACATTGCTCAATGGCGAATTCCCATAGCGCAATCCGCAAAATATTACGGTCAATAACTGCAAGCTGATCCATTGGCCATTCCGGCGCATGAACTGCGATTAATTCATCCAATTGATGTACCATAGGGACTATGTTTGTGACGATTTTGGTTGTGAATTCTATTAACTTTTCTTCAAGGGGGTCTTCTTCAATCCGGTTTGCAAGTGAAATGAGAGGAGAATGTCCCGAAAGGTCATATTCATATAAAACTTGAAGCGCAATTCCACGTGCTTTAGTTCGGGCTTTCACTAATCGACTAACTCTCTATTTTTGAAAGTTCAATATCTTCTACGTGAATATTTATTTTCCCAACATCCATACCGACCATTTCAGAAATCGCACGGGAAACTTTGTTTTGAATTGTGTGACTGACATCCCGAATGTTGTAATCTCGGTTTAAGATGACATAAATGTCTGCATAGACAGTGCCATCTTCGACATTTATTTTGATACCTTCGCTAACACCACGCTTAAAGAAGCGATCAACTTCCGTGTGAATGGAGGCGAGTCTGCTAACACCATCGACAGATAAGGCAGTCAACTTTGCGATTGATACCAGTACTTCCGGTGCAATCGTCGTTTTTCCAGATTTTGATGATGAAGAAGTCATTTTTACTCCGTATTAAGGTTCAGTTCCTAGTTTTAAACCATTATAACTTAATTAGTCTGATTTATTGACCGCAAAGCCGAGCTGTTTATTGATAAACTCGATTGATTTTTCAAAGGCATACTTATGTTCCTTTTCGAGGATGACACAATGCCCCGAGTTCTCAAGTAATACTAATTCTTTATTTTGTGAACTGATTTCATCAAGAATAAACTTAGCACCGGATGCGTCGATGGTGGTGTCCAATTTGCCTTGAAAAATTACTGTCGGCAAATCAATTAAACCAAGCCGTTTTTCGACAACCTTCTGTAATTTATAAAGCTGAAAAACTGCCGAAGTTGGGTTGACACGATAACCTTTCCATGGAAGTTCCCCTGGTTTTACACCATCATCGGATCCATAATTTTTCTTTCTGATAAATTTCTTGAAAATTCGAATCATGCCCGAAAATCTTAAATTCTTTATTCTAATTGCAGGAGAATAAAGCAATAAACCCTTGAATTGCGGGTATTTGCTCGCCAGATATAGGGCAATTAATCCTCCCATCGATTCTCCGGCGATAAAAATATGCTTATATTGACCTGAATAAATCTTGAAAACATCAATGACAGCATCTGTCCAATCTTGCCACTTCTTCGAATTCAAATCTTCCGGGGTAGTATTGTGGCCCGGTAGGAGAGGGGCAGAAATAGAAAAACCTTGTGAAAAGAGCGCTTCCGCGAGAGGGCGAACCTCGACCGTTGTAGCAGTGAAGCCATGTATGAGAATGACGAGAACGCTGCTTCTTCCCTCAAGGAAAAATTGACTCCCATCCAGATCTTCGTTCTGAATCCATTGGTTCATTTTAATTTCCTACTTTTTAGTAAAACCCTTCATGAAATAAAAAACAAATTTAGCCAAAAAACCTTTTCTAAAATTGATCTTCTTAAAAAAACGAATTGGTTTCTCTAGAATCCAATAATTAATCCTATTCTTTATGATACAAAAAATAATCACATCTTCCAAACGAAAACATCTTCTCAATCACGATTCAAGTAAGGAGTTCTGAAAACAACCCAATTAATTCATAGTATATCTGTTCTAGTCTCTATTGGGAACTAAACATTCATAGACAATACCAAAATGAATTGGGTATTCGCTTATTCTTAATCTCAATTCATCTTAACTGCAATTAAATTTCTAAATCCAGATGCGATCCACATAAGTTGAAATTTCTCTACCAAAGCAGAAACATTTTGAAAATATATCAAAACGGAGCAGTGGCTTATGTAGAAAAATGGCTGATTCAAACGAGAAGGGAATATGCATATTTGGTTATCTAATCTCCAAAATATCATTGATAGCCAAAATGTCCACATCATCAAAATTGCTTTTTCATTCAGGCGGTGGGGGGTATAAAATAAACCAATCTTATGTATATGGTTTCGATAAGTTCTATTATCATAAGCATATTTATAGATTGGGTATTTCCGAAAAAGCGAGTAAATTTGATTAATTAGATGGTAACCAAACTACAATAAAAGCAATAAATTTTCACAAAAACGATAACACGATGTCACTGCCTGGCGCTCTCTTAATTATGCTGGTTGAATATTCACCCCTAACCCACGAAAAGTTGAAAGCTATGCGCAGTCACTCGTTCTGCTTAAGTTTCTTTTGTTTTTATAGTTCTTCAGTATAATACCTGCATGGATTCAATCCCAACAATTTCAGCAGTCTGTGAACAATATTTACGTACTATTCAATTTGCGCGCAGTGAAAACACGTATAAAACCTACCGCAACGGATTAAACTTGTTTTTAAAAATGTTGGCAGAGAAAAAAATTGATATCTCCACTATGAATATTTCCTTTCTTTCAGATGAACAATTTGCTGCTTTTATTGCTTATCTGAAATATCAATCTCCAGCTACTGAGCGGCTTTATTTAACTTCGGTAAAGGCATTTTATGAATACATAACTTCTGAAAAATTAGCCGAAATTAACCTGGTACGCATCCAATTATTGATTAAACAACGTTCCCGGAAAGCTGGTGTAAGACTGCCCCAGTTTCCAAAAAGTGAAATCGATGTTGTTCTGGAAAAGGCAGACCAATTAAGCAATCTGCATACGGACGGCGAGGTAGAGCGATTAATCAATTATCGTGACCGTGCTTTCCTTTTCTGCCTGGCAGACACCGGCTTACGTGTACATGAGGCTTGCAAACTTCGGCGCGGCGATATTAATTGGTTTGAATTACGGGCGATCGTAATCGGAAAAGGAAATCGCGAAGCTGTCGTTCGCTTTTCTGAACGAAGTATACAAAAAATCAAGGAATATATTAACCTACGCGCAGAATTGGACGGCGCCACCGGAATTTCTTTGAGTGCACTACCAATATTTGCCCGGCACGATAAAGGGGCTGGCAAGAAAATTACGCCTATTACGACCACTACCGGCAGAAATATCGTTACCGCACGAGTGGTGGAATTTCTTGGGCAATCTGCTGCGGGAACAATCACACCGCATTCATTTCGGCATTACTTTGTTACCCGTATTTTGCAAGCATCAGGAAACCTGAAATTGGCTCAATCTCTTGCCCGTCACACCAATATAGCTGTCACCCAGCGCTACGCACACATCAATGATGATGAATTGGACCGGGGCTATAAAGATATTTTCAAATAATTTTTCGTATAAACCTGGTATTAAATGATTATAAAGACCGAATTCCAACCCAATATCAATGGTTATCCATTTCCTAACCGGTTTGAGAAAAATTGGTTAAATATTTTTATCCGCGTAACGATTGGAAACTCCATTTATGGCTTATGTGGAGGTATGGTATTTAGTGCACTTGATTATTACTACAACAAAGTAGATTTACCGCTTATAAATTCGGAAGATACCGAAAGATACACGCAATTTGTTCATTATCTTTGGAGGCGGCAACTCAATAGTATGCCTTTAAAGAATTACTACGATTTGCTGACTCGCAATTTTTCAAAAGATAACAACCTTTTGATCGGGACAATTTCAAGGCAACTGCCAAAAGTAACACAATCTATCGATGCGGGCATCCCCTGCCCGCTTGTAATTATACGTTCTTCAAAATTTGAAAACTTAACCAATAATCATCAACTGGTTATCACTGGCTATGAAATTGACAACAGTGTAACAAATTTGTTTTGTTATGATCCCAATCACCCTGGCGAAACCCCCTCGATTATGATTTCTAGGGATATCAATGCGCTTTCAATCAAACAATCAACATTTGAAGCAATTCGGGGTTTCTTTTGTAACCATTACAAAATAAAACCACCTTTCTCAGCTGATTGATTAATCTGGTTTGGTTTTTATAGATAAAAAGATTTTGTTCTTTATGCGAACTCGTTATGGTAGAGTTTTTCATTGACCACGCACATCAGACGTTCTTCCTGTGGGAGTGCCTTGCGAGCCTGATCTCGTAAAAGATTAACATTAGCAAAAAACTCACGCATCATAACAACCAGCAGATAACGGCTATTTTGATTTAAGAAGATATTGTCTTTGGTAGTTTTGGCGAAAGCGCCTGCCAGGCGCATGAAGGTCATTTCCGGGAAGAGGCTAATCTCAGGAGTTACACCATAATCTTGTGCAAATTTTTGTTTATCAAGCGTAAGATCGAAAAGTTCCATCATAAACCGGTAGCGCATCCGATCACGCCTTGAGAATGATTTATAGGCATAAATCGGCATTTTGCCATCGCTAATCCATTGCTCATACTTTCCCAAAGAAAAAGTATTTACGAGCAAATTACCATTCATGTAGCTGAAAGCACCCGATCCAGTACCAATATATTCTTCGTACTGAACTATATATTCATCAATCATTTTTACGTCGTGTCGTGAGAAGGTCCAGGCAGAGGCGGGCTTATACGCTTTCTCAAGCTCTTCAGCAATAATTTGAAAGTATTCCAATTCTCGACCTTGGTTCATTTTCCCAAGTGTTCTATCCATTGCTTTTTTTACCGAAGGGGCGCTCATTAATGGATAGAATGTCGTTTGTTCAGCTCCGGAGAGAATGACATAATCGAGATCTCGTCGCAAAATTTCTGGTGTTTGATCCGGAAGATTATAGATCATATCAACATTCAACGAGGGCAAAATCCCAACAGCATTTTGGATAATTTCCAGGATTTGGTCACCAGAACCAAATTTTTCGTAGCGGCTCATTTGTTTTAAGAGATGATCATCAAAGCTTTGCACACCAACCGACATGCGATCGACCCGACCGACAAGTTCACTTAAGATTTCATGTGTCAGATGATTGGGATTGGTTTCGCAAGAAACATCTTTAATAGAAAAAAGACTTTTGGCCAAATCAATTGTTTGGGTTAGTTCATCAACCAGTACAGTTGGGGTTCCACCGCCAATATACATGGTGGTAAAGTCGTAACCCTTATCCGCCAGCATATTTATTTCTTGACGCAAACTTTTAAAATAACTGCGTGTTTTTGACTCATTGAACACAAAGCGATTGAAAGAACAATACGGACATAAACTTTCACAAAAAGGAATATGAGAGTAGAGAACGTATTTTTTATTTTGATCAGGTGTCGGATAGTGAAAGTTTTCCGGAATTCGATCCAACGTCAGTTGGTTGTAAGTAATTTTGCCGATTACCTCGGCCAAGACTTTTGAAAAAAGGGTTTGGCGAAATGTTCGAAGATCTTTTTTCATTAATTAATGCACCTTTTCTGTTAATTTACCAATAATAGGATAATATTATCATATATTTCATTCAGAATTTTCTAAACTTCTTGAATGCTATACTAGAGGATAAGCTCATGAAGGTAGGTGTTATCGGAGGCGGTCCAGCCGGAATATTCGCTGCTTTGGAAGCAGCAAAACGTCATGATGCAGTGACCTTGATCGATTTTAATTCGGCGCCAGGTAGAAAATTGGCAGCATCCGGAGCCGGCAGAGGCAACCTTACCAACCTAAATATAGATTCAAAATTATATTCTTCTATCGAAGATTTTGCTTATAGTGACATTATCCGGCATTATAATTTTACATTTCTGGCATCTTATTTTAAACAATTGGGTATCTTCATTTATCACACGGATGATGGCTGGTGTTACCCAATATCCAATTCAGCTAAAAATATAGCCATGTTTCTTAATGAAGTTCTGCGAATGCACAGAGTGGAGATCAGGGCATCCACTTATGTCAAAGACATTCAATATTCAAAGGGCAGGTATGTCCTATCGATTGAAAATGGTGAGTCTCTAAGTTTTGATAGACTGATCATTGCTGCAGGTGGCCAAGCACATCCGCAATTAAATTCCTCTGATAATCTCCTGAATGTTCTCGGTAAAATGGGTCATAAGATAATTACAGCAAAACCTGGCTTGGCTCCCATTAAAACCACAAAAGATTTTTCAAAATTACTTAACGGTGTTCGCCTTGATACCCAACTGACTTTAAGAAGAAATCACAATGAGGTCGCCTCTTCCACAGGAAACATCATCTTTACTGAGTGGGGAGTCAACGGACCTGCTGCGATGAATCTTAGCCATTATGTCAACGAGGGAGAATCAGGTCTAACCCTCGAGTTCAACTTCAACAACACCCAAACACAAGAGGTTTTGTCAACACTTACGCAAAATGATGAAGAGAAAATCCCTTTATCCGTTGCGCTATTACCCGTCTTTCCCATCAAATTAATTGATCAATTTACGGAAAATAGTAAACGCAAGAATTTAAATCTTTCAAGCCCACCAGAAGCTGCAAAGTCCAAAATTGCGAACAATTTTAATTTCACCGAGAAGATTCTTGGTACACGTGGATTTCAATATGCGCAAATATCCACCGGTGCTGTCTCATCCGCGTCAATTAATCCGGCCAATCTTGAATCGTTAATCCTTCCAGGCTTGTTTTTTGCTGGTGAAATTTTGGATGTTATTGGACCTTGTGGTGGTTTTAATTTGCATTGGGCTTTTGTAAGCGGGATTGTTGCCGGTAAATCAGTTTAGTTTGAATGCAATAATATTCAAGTTTGGCTTGTTCAAATGCGAGTCATGCCAGCCTCCATTTCGTTCTTCTCAACGCTGGATTGGATATTACCTTCTCTCGGCTTTAATTTTTCTTCTTCTCTGAGATTGTATGAAAAAAGCCCTGATTTTCATCAAGGATTTTTATAAAGAGCCCCTTCAACTTTTCAAGCTTGCCTGAGCTGCATTTAACCCTTTTTGATCTGTTTCACTGCTATCCATATGGTTTTATAAATTCACGTTGCTAAACGGGGTTGATTTCGGATATTTTCTCTGGCAGGATTAAATAGTTCATCATCCTTGGGGAAGGTAAACCAATTGATTCAATGACAGTTTCTTGTTTTTCAGCAAGCTTTTAACCACACTTATTTGACTGGTAATCGAATGCATTTAAATCGGATCAAGTGAATGATCGCACCAAAAACCATGTTAATAACTTTGTGATTTCTTGTCTCATTGAATGATTAATTGGTTTGTCTAATGAATCCAACATCAAAAAAACCAATTAATCATTCATTATCTGATTCTTGTTTTTCTGGCTTTTGCCACGATCCTCTGTGTTTAAAATTCTTTTACGAATTCGAAAGACGGTTGGAGTGACCTCCAATAATTCGTCTTCAGCCAGGAACTCAAGCGCTTCATCCAGAGACAGAGTATTCGGTGTGGAAAGCCTATACTCCAAATCTTTATTAGATGAGCGCATATTGGTAAGATGTTTTTTCTTACACACATTTACAGTGATATCACTCTCGTTATATGATTCGCCAAATACCATGCCTTCATACACATCTACACCAGCACCAATAAATAAAAGTCCGCGCTCTTCGGCGTTTTTGAGGCCATAGGTACTGGTCACACCTGTTTCACCTGCTACCAGGGAACTGGTATTGCGAGCGGGAATATCTCCTGCATATTCCATGTAATCAGAAAAATTTGTGTGCAACACGCCCTGGCCTCGGGTAGTTGTTAAGAAATGCTGTCGTAACCCTAGCAAACCACGCGTAGGAATTAAATAATGCAAAACGACGCCGTCCAGCTCGTTTTCCATGCCCAACAACTTACCTTTTCTCGCGCCAAAAAGTTCTATGACAGGTCCTACCCAATCCGGGATCGTTTCGACAACAACTTCTTCAAATGGTTCCAGCAGCTGACCATCTTCACCATTCTTAAAGATGACTTCTGGTCGCGATACCTGGAATTCGTATCCCTCCCGGCGCATAGTTTCTATTAAAATGGCGAGATGTAATTCTCCCCGTCCGGATACAATGAATCGATCAGCAAACTCGGTTTCCTCAACACGTAATGCAACATTATTTCTGGTCTCACGTTGTAAGCGGTCTCTAATTTGGCGGGTTGTCAAAAACCTTCCGTCCCTGCCCGAAAATGGAGAATTGTTTACTTCAAAACTCATTTTTACAGTAGGTTCTTCAACCGAAATGCGTGGCAAAGCGACCGGATTATCCTTATCGGCCAATGTTTCACCGATCCGTAAATCAGGGATTCCAGCAATAAAAGCAATATCACCTGCCATAACCTGTTTCACCCGTTTCTTTTTTAAACCTTCGAAAACAAAAAGATATTTTACTTTTTCAAGTTTGATTTCATTTTCAAGCGTAATGTGAGCAATTTCGGATCCTTCAGTAACAGTCCCAGCAAAAACCCGTCCAAGACAGGTTGAGCCAATGTGATCATCATACCCAAGATTGGCTACCAACAATTGGAAGGGAGCTTCAGTATCTACATTCGGGCCTCGGATTTCATTGATAATGGTAGAAAATAATGCTGACAAAGAGTTGTTCATTGAATCAATTGAAAAACCTGCTTCACCCTGGACCGCCCGGGTATAAACAATCGGGAAGTTTATTTGTTCATCAGTTGCACCTAGCTCAATAAAAAGATCGAAAGTTTCATTCAAGGCGCGTTGTGGTTCCGCATCTTTACGGTCAATTTTGTTGATCACTACAATTGCCTTCAATCCACGGGACAATGCTTTCTTTAAAACAAATCTGGTTTGAGGCATCGGCCCTTCGGCTGCATCCACCAACAACAATACACCATCAACCATATTTAAGACGCGTTCAACCTCACCACCAAAATCAGCGTGGCCGGGTGTGTCAATTATGTTAATCAAATACTCTACTTTATCTTTTGGATCAAGGTATTTAACCGAGGTGTTTTTGGAAAGGATGGTGATTCCCCGCTCCCTTTCGAGATCATAAGAATCCATAACCCTTTCGGCGACAACCTGATGATCTGAAAACGTATGGGTTTGCTTTAACATCGCATCCAATAAAGTTGTTTTTCCATGATCAACATGGGCAATAATTGCAATATTTCGAACTTCGTTTCTTTCTTTCTGCATTTCTTCACCTGTAATACACTATGACAATTTTAACAAACGTAGAATTATACACCCTATGTCATAATTTACCGATGAATTCCCCTTCTTAGCAAAAGAATGTAAATACCAAATATCAACAATCCAATTGAACCGGTGTTCCCAATAAAACCTATAGCGCTTTCCGGGTTTCCCCCTATATATAATCCCCAGCCTACCATTGCGAAGACTCCACCAGGAATAAGTGGCCACCACAAAAATTTAAGTGTTCTGAACCGAGAAAAAACAGTAACCAATCCCCAACCCAATGCCATCCACACTAACATAATGCCGGTTCTGACAAGTGCATTTTTTGGAGAAGGGTTTCCCCAGGCAAAAAATATGCCTGCGACACTTCCAACTAATAAAGTTCCTGGAATCACCAAACCAAAAAGCTTCCAGTACAAGCCGCTACCCAAAAGAACGATTCCTGTCGCAACCCCAACATAAAAAATGAAATCCAACGGGCGGTGTGAAGTAAACAAAAGGGCTATGCTGGCACCGCTAAAAACTACAATTATTGGAAAATTCCAAAAAAGAAAACCGCCTCTATGAATATACCAGTAGACATTCAGGATTATGATTCCAACGCTGGCAAATACTAAAATGTACCCAACTTTCTCAAATGAGAAATTGGTATCCAGTATTATAAAATAATAAACTATTGGAGATAGTACTGAGGTAATGAAAATGGCTAAAACAAATTGTGAGAAATCCTTTTTTATCCAGGCTGATATACCGAAAAACAAACCGAAGACCAACAAGATAAGATAGCTCAATTGGTATCGTGAAATAATTGGGTGGAAAATAATAGCAACAGTAATAAATAATGCCGCCAAAAAGAAATTCCGAAAAATATCGTTATCCTGAATAAAAGATTTAATTTTCTCCAACCTTTTTAAATTCCGTTCTATCGGAAATAACCTAACTTAAGTTTAGATAATGCCATATTCCTTTCCAATCAAGACAGCATGCATTCGATCTCGAGCTCCCAATTTATTAAAGATACTGGTTAAATGATTTTTTACAGTACCTTCAGCGATTACAAGCTGCGCAGCAATTTCTTTATTGCTCAAGCCAGCCGAAACCATTCTAATAATCTCAATTTCTCTTCGAGAAAGACTTTCGAATGAACCATCCAACTCTTTCCTTGACGTCCGGGGCAATTTTGTAAATTCAGCCATAACTTTAGCGGTAATGGTCGGTGGAAGGTAATATTCGCCACGGGAAGCTGCACGTACAGCTTCAAAAAGTTTTTCAGGTGAGACATCTTTAAGTAAATAACCAAAGGCACCTGCATGTAAAGCATCGAAAACGAGTTCGTCTTCATCGAAAGTGGTTAAAACAATCACCTTAACATCTCGAAATTGGCTGGCAATCCGTTTGGTACAATCGACTCCTCCCATAACAGGCATGCGAAGATCTAAAAGGACAACGTCAGGCATGTATTGTACGATTTTTAAGAGGGCTTCTTCTCCATTGGACGCCTGACCAACGATATCAAAATCCGCTTGTAATGATAAAAGTGTAACAAGCCCTTCTCGGAACAATTCTTGATCATCAACAATAAGCAATTTTATTTTTTTATTCATACGGTAAAACTATCTCCAATTTGAATCCGTCACCATTATTTGCATTAATTTGAAGCGTTCCATTTAATAACTCAATTCTTTCCTTTAATCCAATCAATCCGTAACCGCCTGTTATGCTTTCAGCACCTATACCATCATCAGAGATTGCAATCCTCATTTTATCTTCTAGTTCGTAATTTACTGAAAATAAAAAGTTCTTCGCTCCAGAATATTTACAGGTATTATTGACGGTCTCTTGTGCTATGCGAAACAGGGTAGATAAAATAATACCTGAAAGTGGCTTTTTTTCTCCAATAACCTGATATGTCGAGTGGATTCCAACCCATTCACAGGGCTTGAGAGCTCTCTCAATCATCTGATCAACTTCTTCCGGGTCTAGGTTATCAAATCGGAATGCTGAAACCGATTGCCGTACGTCGATTAAAGCAAGTTTGGATTGACTTCGCGCTTTTCTAATCGAATCCATTGCTTTCTCTTTGTCGGTAGGCAGAATAGCTTCAGCCGCCTGCAGCTGAATTAAAATGGTAGTTAAGTAATGGCCTAAACCGTCATGAATTTCGCGAGCCAGGCGATTGCGCTCCTGAATGGTGGCCATTTCTTCAATTTCATTTGCGTATTTTAATAAACGAATGTTCGCCACTTCAAGTTCATCGTAAAGTTTTTCTGCTTTTTTACGGGAGTCTTCTTCATCCAAGGCCATTTGAGTAAAAATCATAATATAAATCAAGCCGGCAATGATGGCAGGCAAAGAGGGCATTACATCTGCCCAACTACTCGAGTAAGCCCGTACCGCGAATACATACCCCAGAACAATCATTCCATTTAAAAAATAAAGCCAGTATCCCGAAGTTAAAACGACAGCATGACCGGCGAGGGGTAATAAGAGAATGGCTGAAAATCCCGACCCCTCCCCCAGAAAAACAATCAACGATCCTAAAATTACTTGAATAAAAAAATAAAGGATGATAAATCGGTTTTGTTTTTTATTTAAGCAAAAACTATATCCGTAAATACCTATGGAAATATATGCGATGCCCAATAAAACCATCACAATAAGACGAAAAATATTTGGGTTTTTTAGAGCGCTAAACATTGCGAAATAAGATGCCAGGACTACAATGGCAAATGCCAGGTCAGCGGTTCCTCCAGTATTAATTTTTCTCACTTTGGTTTTATTGTCCAAGTTGACCATTATTGAAATTATAATTGATTTAAGGATTGGCTGTTTATTGGCTATGCGCATGTATTACTTGTCAATTTCGGTTTTTTCAGTTTACCACTTATATCTTTGTAATTATTCTTTATTCACTTTACTCTCCGAAATTCGATAGAACTAAAATGCTACAACCTTATTGTATTATTACGGTATATAATCATGAATTTGGGGTTTGAAAAAACAGATAGTTTTCTCAATTTAATTAATAAGTGAAATTGTTTTTTCTTTAATTTTGTACGTTTATTTAGAGGTGACATTCATGAGTAATTCTTTGTTCAAGGCTATAATTTTTGACATGGGAGAAGTACTGGTAAAGACTTTTGATCGTTCTCACCGCACTCGCTTAGCTTCCCGATTCAATCTTTCATTTGAGGAATTGGAAAAAATAGTATATTTTTCTGATTCTGCTGTAAGCGCAATGTCAGGGGAAATATCCGAGGATGAACATTTTCGTTATGTCCTAAAGGTTATAGGAGCTTCTTATTTGAAAATCCACGAATTTCAAGAAGATTTTTGGGGCGGAGATGATATCGATAAAGAGATGATAGATTTTATATCCGCTTTAAAAAAACAGTATAAACTTGGTCTACTTTCCAATGCAATGGATTCCACAAGGCAGAGATTGAATGATAAATATAATTTACTTGCCTATTTTGATGCAGGTATTTTCTCATGTGAAGTAAGAATGGCGAAACCTTCTCCTGAAATATATAAACTACTCTTGAATCAATTACACGTGAAACCAATTGAATCAATTTTCATCGATGACAACATAGATAACCTTGAAGCTGCCCAGAAATTAGGGCTTACTATCGTGCATGCTATCACAACACAACAAACCATTGATTCCATAACTCAATTGCTCGAACTCAACTTATCAAGCTGAAAGTTGCAAGCTCAAAGTAATATATTGTTGAAAAAATCAAAATCTTCTTATTTTAAACAAACTTTTCTCTGATTTTTGCACTCGAAAAATCCATAATAGCAATAACAATGACAATCGCCAATATCACTGTTCCTGCTTTATGGTATTGCAGGCTTCCAAAGAATGTGGAAAGCATTAAACCAATTCCACCACCACCCGCAAAACCGATGATTGTCGCCATTCGTATATTAATATCCCATTGATAAATCAAGTATGACAAAAATGGGGGCACTATTTGTGGCACGATACTATAGACGATTGCCTGCAATTTGTTTGCTCCGGTAGCATTGACAGCCTCAATTGAGCCTGGTTCAATATTTTCTATGGCTTCAGAAAAAAGTTTCCCTAACAAGGCAAATGTTGTAACCGATAACGCAAGCATTCCAGCAAACGGTCCAATACCGACCCAATATACAAATATAGCCACATAGAGTAATGCCTCGATGGATCGGAGTACATTAAATGTTGACCTAACGATATAAAAAATCCAGGCAGAGAATTTGTTTTTCCCGGTAAGGTTCTTGGCTGCCAAAAAGCTAAATGGTATGGCCAGTACTCCCCCCAAAGTTGTTGCCAGGAATGCCTGCATTATAGTAATTATTAATTCTCTAACAACATTATCTATAACTTTTCCAGTCAAATCTACTGAGACAAAGTCCTTTAACAGCCGACCAAAAGTTGGACCAGGATCGAATAATTTTGTTAGGTCAATTTTTGCAATTTCCCAGGCATAAAGGAAGACGATAATCCCGATAATTACATATATGACATTACGAATTTTCTTCCAAGCAGGTATCTCAGCAGCTGTTTTTGGTTGATCTTTGAGAATATTAAATCTCCACTTACTGCTAATATAATCGACGACAATAATAACAACAGCAATAGCCCACAGTGCAGCTGCATATTGCTGGTAACCCCCCATTCGGATGGTTTCCAGCACAAAAAAGCCAATTCCGCCTCCGGCTACAAACCCAATTACGGTGGCTGAGCGCATATTAATATCCCAGCGTAACAACGTGTAAGAAAGAAACGATGGAATAACCTGCGGGATTACTGCGTAGCGAACAATATGATAAAAGTTGCCACCCGTGGCCTCAATAGCCTCAACCGGCCCAGAATCGATATGTTCAATTTCTTCTGAAAATAGTTTGCCCAATGCGGCAATCGAATGGATTGTAAGCGCAATAACCCCTGCAAACGAACCCAACCCGACCCAGACAATGATTATTAATCCCCACACTATTGTATCGATCGCTCTAACGATATTTAATATCGTTCTTGAAATGTAATATACAATCGATCCACCAGGGATTCGTTTCATTATGTTGTGTGCGGCCAAAAAACTTACGGGAACTGCCAAAATAGTAGAGAAAATTGTTGCCAATAACCCGATCGCAATTGTTTCAATAATCTTCCCGGTTTCAAACCCTGGTATTCGTTCGTTTTTTGTTGCTTTACCTAACAATACCGCCCAGGAAGAAGCAGTAACTGTCCCTTTTTGACCAAAAATTTGACCCACATTGGTACTTAAAAAAACCTCTGGTGGTTGAGCGCCGGTAAATTTGGCGGCCGTATAATCCCACAAACAACCCCAGCTGCAAATCTCAATTTTGCCGTCTACCTCGGTAGAAAAGAAATCTGGATTGACCAATTTTCGCATTACAGATTTGGCATCATCGAATCTCGTAATTAACCGATCCAATTTTACGCCAGTTACTGACCAACCAATTACATAAAGAATGATGGCAATGCTAAAAAATGCAAGCAGAACTGGTGATTTTTTGTCCCTTTGGATTAAAAACGCATCCAAAATATTCCAGAAATAAAAAAAGAGAAATGGAAAAATTAACCATGAAAATGAAACATCTGCATTAATGCTCACTTTACCTATATTGAATTTGTCGTACCCCCAATGAATCAAAAAACCAGAAATTATTGAAAAAATAAATATTGTAAATCCACGCCAGTTTTTTTTGAATAAAAACTGACTGGAACCTGGAATTATTATTGATAAAAATGGAATAATTTTCTGATTGAATTCATTACTATCGTTCTTTGAATGCTGAGTAGTCATAAAAATATTCTCATGTTTTCATTGGTTATTAATAGATCAAATAATTTCAATTCTTTCGGCTTCTTTACCATAAATATGCTTGAACATCGCGTCATCAATTTCTTGCGGCATTCCTTCGAACACCAACAATCCTTCATTAAGAGCAATGGCGCGTGTAGCATAACGATGTACTAAATCCAGGAAGTGCAAACTACATATTACGGTCATCCCATATTCTTTATTTAGCTTTTCAAGGTATTTGAGGATCGAGTGCGCTAGAACAGGGTCCAGTGAAGCAACAGGTTCATCTGCCAATATCATTTTCGGTTCCTGCATAAGCGCTCTGGCAATTCCCACTCGCTGCTGTTGCCCACCTGATAAAGAATCTGCACGGACATCTATTTTGTCAGCCAGGCCAACCATCTCCAGTGTTTTCTTGACACGTTCATGATCCTCTTTTGAAAAAATATGAAATAGGCTAGGTAAAGTTGATACATAACCCAATCTACCAGATAGCACATTAATGTTGACGGACGAACGTTTCACCAGGTTAAATTGTTGAAAGATCATACCAATTTGGCGGCGAATATTCCGTATTTCCTTACCGGTTGCAGCAGTTATATCATCACCATTCCAAATGATATTACCTGAGGTTGGCTCAATCAACCTATTTATACATCTTAGCAAAGTTGATTTTCCAGATCCGCTTAGACCGATAACAGCCAGGAATTCTCCTTCTTCAACTTCAAAACTGACACCATTTAACGCTTGAGTTCCGTTTGGATAAGTTTTACATAGATTTTCAATTTTTAACATTGTTCAACCAACCTGAAACATAAATTTATAATTGCTTTTAATGATAAGAAAAAATTATCAAAAAAAAACTGGCAGGTCTTCAGAATGACCTGCCAGTTTTGTGGAACATCTTACTTGACTAACGATGCGGGATCTACACCTGCGTCGATCATGGTTTGACCGAACGCTTTATAAAAATCTGGCTGAATTTCTACAAGACCATTGATATTGTAGAGATCCTTCAACAATTGTTTTCCGGTCTCATCTTGAGAAAGCTTTAGAAAAGCGGAAACAATTTGCGTACGTAATGCAGGATCAAAATTAGGAACAAATTGAATACCATCATTTGGAATAGGGTCGGTATCATAAAATACAACAACCTTTTCCATAATATCAGGATAAGTTTCATAAAGCTTTGATGCAGCATCTGTGCGAATGTCGATGTAAGTTACTCCAGCATCACAATCACCTTTATAGACAGCTACACCAACATTGGGGTGAGATCCAGCAAATGTGACAGTTACGTCTCCAGCTTCGGTATCAATTCCATTTGCTTTCATAATAATATTCGGGATTATGTATCCAGAAGTTGAATTTGGATCTACAAAACAGAATGTCTTACCTTTCAGGTCCGCAATCGAAGTAATTCCGGAATCTTTTTGGGTAAGGAATTCTCCCCGGTAATAAGGCTGCAGTGTGCCTGCTAAATCTTTGTCCGGGCTTACTTCGTTAACAGCCAATTTACGAACTGTTGCAAGCGCTGGGTCAATTCCATATTTGGCATCAGCGAGTAAAACAGAAAATGTGTTCAGGAAGCCAATTTGGGCTTTTCCTGCACCCATGGCTTCAATTGAAGCAGCAAAACTTGTGCCGACTTCGATTTGAAAATTCAAACCAGTTTCAGTGTGTAACCAATCTGCAATGCCTTGTCCAGCAACCGTGATTTTTCCAACTTCCGCTGAGGGAACAAAAGTAATCACACAAGGTTTATCTGCAGTACCACAAGTCACATAGGTAACTGCAGTAGGTTCTGGTGTTGCGGTTGGTGGTGGGGGTGCAGACATCTGCGACATTTGCTCTTTCAACTGTTCGTTGGCATCAACATTCAGGCTTTCAACAGTTGAATCAACTGGTGCTCCGTCAATAATAGCTGCCATTGCTTCCGACACAGAATTACGAACAAAATCATAACCAGGTACCGGCGGTTCGAAATGAGCGTATTTTAGCAAATCGAAGGCTGTCTTATATCCAGGAATTGTAGCAAATACTTCATCCAAATCCTTAACAGAACTCTGGCGGACGGGGAAGTACTGGGAGACAGTTGCCCATTTCGCCTGTACTTCAGGTGTGGTGTAGTATTTGATGAATAACCAGGCAGCCAACTCGCGTTCTGGAGTCGTTACAGGAATACTGACACTCGCTCCGTAAACGTTCATTACTGGGTCAGGGGTTGTATGCGGGATGGCAGCAACGCTCCATTCAAAATTAGCGCCTTCATCAACCGCTTTTCCATAGAATGGTAAACCAGAGCTTGAACCAACAGCAAATAACAAAGAACCATTCCCAAAATCGGTTTGATCTCCATAATTCTCAGTTACTTGAGTGGCACAACCATTCTTGAATAGATCAGACATAAACTCCATTGCTTGTCTGGAGCCTTCACTGTTGTAGGTATATTGGTTATTTTTGTAATCATAGATATCGCCACCGAAGGCAAATGTCCATGAAGCCCAACGGGAAGCGTCGATACTCAACTCATAACCTTTGGCACCTTCCACAGTCGCCTTACTAAAAGGTTGTTTAACTGCTTTACAGGCCATTTCTTTAAATTCAGCAGGCGTGGTCGGCGGTGCATCATAACCCAATTCCTTTAACCAATCCATGTTGTAATACATAACTTCCATGGAACGATTTGGTGGGAATCCCAAACGAGCGTCTCCAAAATTGGGGAATACATCCTGTGAAAAGAAACCAGGGAAGAAATCTGCTTGATCTGCTTTGGAAATTCCCCATTTCGGGCTATCCAAAAGCTGATTCATATCGAATAAAGCATCTGATAATTGATATGTAGCAGCCTGGTTTTGATATGCAACTACGAGGTCAGGTGCATCAGGCGAATTGAGAACACCCAGCATCTTGTTGAAAATATCGTTATACGATCCCTGATATTCAGCTGTGACTTTAATCCCATATTCGTTCGTCGCATTGAATTCATCAACGATTTCCAACAAAGCGGTTTCTCTTTCCTTGGAATGTTGGTGCCAAAAGACAATCTCTTGCCCGGTTGGATCAACATTCTCCCAATCCATCCCTACTTCGGCAGTTGGTTGTTCTACTGCTGTTGTCGGTGCGGTGGGTACTGGTGTTTCTGCCGCGGGTTTACATGCAGCCAAAAACATCGCAGCCACAAGTAAAACAGCAAGCACACTATAAATACGTTTACTCATCATATCCTCCTACTAGGTTCTGATAGTTTAATAACGGAGAAATCTCCGATATCCACAAATTTATTTTATCCTTTTAATCCAGTCGTTGCAATTCCTTCAGTAAATTGCTTTTGGGTTATGAAATATATAACAAGGATAGGGAGCAAAGAGATAACTGCTCCTGCCATTAACAAATTCGTTTCAGGGCCAGCTTCTGAGACAAAAGTCCACAAGCCAACCATGATTGGCCGCCAGGTATTACGCGTTGTTACCAACAAGGGCCATGCGAAAGCATTCCATGACCCCGTAAATGCAAAAAGCAATACAGTCATAATTGCAGCTTTGCTAATCGGTATAACAATCTGAAGTAAGAAACGAAAATGCCCGCTGCCATCAATTCGAGCCGCATCCCATAACTCATGCGGGATTTGAGCAAAGAACTGCCTTAGAAGAAAAATGCTAAAAGCATTTGCCATGAATGGCACAGTTAACCCTTGAAGTGTATTCATCCAGGAACCGCCTGGTAATGGGAAGATGTTTCCTCGGATTAACATCAAATTGGGAAGCAAGGTAATTGATTCGGGAATCATCAAGGTACTCAACAAAATTGCGAAGATAACATCTCGGCCAAAAAATTTTATACGCCCAAAAGCATAACCTGCCAATATCGAAGTAACCAAAATTCCAATTATTGTTGTAAATGTTATGATCACGCTATTCAAAAAATACTTGGCAAAATCAGCTTCATTCCAAGCATTTACATAATTAACGAATTGTGGAACTGCAGGAAGCCATTTACGATTGATAGTTTCCCCCAGTGTCATTAATGAGGTAGTAATCATCCAATAAAATGGAAGTAATGCTAATGCTGCGCCAATAATAAGAAGCAAATAAAGAATTATTCTCCCAAGATTGCGGGTAAAAAAGCTTTCCCGGTGGGTTTTATGTGTTTGGTAAGATGAATTCAATTTTTGGGTATCGCTAGCCATAGAATACTCTCTCTCCCAAGATTTTGTTTTGAGCGAAAGTGAGTCCTAGAATAATTAAAAATAAAATTATGGCTTCAGTTGCTGCAGCTGAAAAATTGTTTTCGGTATAAAACGTTTGGAAAATTTGTACACTCGCCGTTACTACTGTCTTTTGTGCGTTTGGCACCTTCATAACATAAATATGATTGAAGGCTTTGAATGTGCCAATAAATGAAATCAAAAAAAGATAGAATGTTATTGGAGAAAGTAAGGGTACGGTCACAAAGCGGAATAAATCAAATGAATTAGCCCCATCAATTTCGGCTGCCTCATAAACATCCTTGGAGATTCCCCCCAAACCCGCCAAAAAAATAACCGTGTTATATCCAACAAATGTCCATACACCAAACAAAATAATAGTTACCAGTGCAAGGCTTGGCCCTGCCAACAAACCATTTAAGTTTTTTAAACCAAACAGCAATTCTGTGATAGCCTTCGGTTCAAAAAGCCATTTTAAGGGTGCAATTCCTAGTTTTCCAATGAGGATATTGGCAAGTGAAGTCTCGCGAGGGCTGAAGATTATCCTGAAAACAACAGCGGTTGTCACAACCGGAGTCACATACGGTAAAAAGAAAATCATCCTGAAAACTTCTTTTCCCTTAATGTTTTGAAATAAGATATACGCCAGGATTAGCGCTAAAATTAATTGCAGAGGAACACTTCCCAGAGCGTAAAACAAGGTGATTATCAATGAATTCAGGAAATTCTTATCCCCGGAAGCAATCATCTTTCCCCAACCCATGGAAATAATAACGCCTGAGGCAATTAAGACTATCGCTGCAACCAATTTAAATGCCATCTTGGTTTTTGAAACCGATTTCGCTGCATTGTTCCAGATAAAGTATGCTGCGATTAACAGTCCGATACCTGCCACAAAAGTTAATAAGCCTGTCCAATCCCCAATGATTTTTGAATAATTTTCCAGACCGATAAAATCACCCTGCCGAACCCGCCATTGATAAAGGCTCATATATATCGAATAGCCAATCGGAAATAAACCAAAAACCCCAATCACTAAAAAAGCCGGTAAAATAAACAAATAAGCGGTCAGGTTTTCCTTAAGCAAACGTCTTTTTGCAGAGTATCCAGGAGTCTTTTTCTTGATCGTTTCAGCCGCCAAATATTCCTCCGTCACGAATCATTCAAATTTTAATAGAATATAAATCGGGTCATGATCTGAAAAACTTTCACGATAGGCATATTCCGAGTTTACATGCGCAATTTCGATTTGTGGCTCCCATGTATTTATGTGTGGGGTAATAAAGACATTATCCAAGTTTTGGCTGTTGCCTTCATAATTATAGGTATATCTGTCATAAATTGGCAAATTAATGAGGAAACTTATCATTCCGATTTTACTTAATTCTTTTGATGGAGCAGAGAAGTAGAAATCATTAAGATCTCCCAATACAATGATATTTGCACCACTATCGTATTCTAATGCTTGTCGTACAAGTTCTGCAACAGCTTTGGCCTGCCCTTTTCTTTGGTTTTCAGAGTTCAAAATCGCTGGTTGCACATTTCCGAAGAGTGGCGTGTCGCCACTTTTTGAATTCCAGTGGCTATTTATGATAAAGAACGTTTTTTCATTATACATGAATTCTGCGATCAACGGCTTCCGGCTGTTGACAAAAACATAATTTAACGGGTCAACTCTCGCCGGATTAGCAGTGAGATGCATTTCACCTTCAATTAGTTCAAATTTTGCCGCTTCATTTTTATTCCTTGACGGTCGCCTGATTATTTCCAGTCCCCGATCTGTACGATAAAGAAATCCAACTCGGATATTTCCACCTGGCTGCCCGCCATCTTTATTTCTTTCAGGCTCGATTTCAATATAATTATACGCAGGTCCGCCTGCCTTAATGACAAAATCTGAGATTTTCTTAAATGTTAACCCTGCTGATGTTTCATTGTCATCGAGCAAGCCATTATTATCTTGAACCTCTTGCAGAGCAATAATATCAGGCGCGTTCAGGCTCACAACAATAATTTCGGCCAGACGCTCAAAACGATGATCAGAATCAACAGCACTTAAATTCTCAACATTAAATGTGGCGATTGCCAATTGATTACTTTTCGGAGGTGTGGTTACGCTCGGGGGCAAGTTCTGATAGTCAACCGCCATTTTCTTAAGTGGCAAAAGTTTAAAATTGCCAAAACTGTAATCCATGATACCAACAATTGGTTCCGGAAAGCGATCGCCTACTTTAACAATCGGCAAAGGCGCCAGGCTGTCATCTATAATTATTCTTTCAGGGTTAAAATCCGATTCTGAAATTGTTATACCGCCGCGCGAGTTTATTCCACTTGCAAATTTACCACTATCAGCAATCACAACAAATTCATTAAAAATCGTCGTTGGGCCAACACAGACAGCATCATTAACTTGAACCAGCATGCTTTCCAAGCTTTCATAGTAATCAAGGCCATCTACGAGATCGAATTGTTTTTTCCGGTCATCATCAATAATTTCAGTCGGTGGCTGCCTGCCCTGTTCACCAATAATAATCGGATCTGGCAAGTCATTTCCACTGGAGATTACACTTACTGTTGGATTTTCAATCTCGGTAATTGACAAATTGTCAGTTCCAAGGCCACCAGGATAATGTTCAACCACCCGCCCGCTTACCAATACCCAATCGCCAACTTTAATATTAGGAGGGCTAATCGAAAAAACAAATATACCCTCCGAGGTTTTATCGTCACCATCAGCTTCCACGGATTGTATGTAAAAACCATCTGCTCGTTTAACAGTCACTACCCCAAAAACATTGCTCACATCTTTGTGATTGTAAGGTGAAATATGGGCTGCACCTTGAATTGAAGAAATCCTAATATATTTCTTGCTCAGTACTTTTTGATAGGCAACCTCATCGATAATTACGGTTGAAGAGTGGGTTTGAGGTGTTTGGTTGGTGGAGTTCACCGTTCTTGAAAAATTCGGCGGGTAACAACTGGTTATTAGAAAAAAGAAAACCTGAAATACTGCGAAGAAGTACCTGATTTTCTTCGAGTTGCTCTCTAAATCCTGTGGAAAATATCTGTGCATTTTGGAAAGCATTTTATCATATTCAGTTACGACATTTCTCAATGTATTTGAAAGGTTTTTGTTTAAAAGTAATTACTATATACAACCCCGAAAATAATGAAAAGTATCAAAATTTAGTTCATAAATTACAAAACTAACCGGAACAAGAAAAGTTTATTAACATCACGCCATTTGTTTGAAAAAGAAATTGATCCCTCAGATCCTTTCGGTATCCTTTTTTTCGAAAGCCAAATTCGGTTGTCAAGACCTCAATACATTTTCAGGATGTCAAATTCGCTGAACGATAACACAACCGTTCTATTTTCTTGACGAAGGAGTATTCAATGATAAAATTGTTTGTTGCCAAAATTCATAACGAGCGAGGGTAACCTGATAAAGGTGAGAGGCGCTCAAGGAAGGTAGTAATGAATAAAATTGTAATTAATGCTGAAAAAAGAACTTTAATTGGTAAGCAAGTTCGCCAGTTACGCCGGCAAGGAAAATTGCCAGCCGTAATCTATGGTCATAAAATTGAAGCACAACCCATTTCGCTTGATTTCCGCGAAGCGTCCAAAATTCTGGTTGGCCTCACCTCATCAAGTTTGATCGAAGTTCAAATAGATGGGAAACCTCATCCGGTGATCGTTCGAGAAAAACAAATGGATTACATTCGCGATGAATTCATTCATGTTGATTTTCAAGAAGTTTCGTTGACAGAATTACTTCGCACTTTTGTTGTCATCCATTTAGAAGGAGAAGCACCTGCGGTTAAAGACTTTAATGCAGTTTTGGTCAGTGAGCTAACTGAAATTGAAGTGGAAGCCTTCCCGCAAGATTTACCGGAGAAGTTCATCGTAGATGTCAGTGGTTTGAAAGAAATTGGCGACTCGATCTTGGTAAAAGATATTGTTAAACCCGACAACCTAACAATCCTGACCGATCTTGAGGAAACGATCGTATTTACCGCTTTCAGCACGACTGGTGCTCAGGAAGCCGAGGAAGAATTAGAAGAAATGGAGTCTGAAGAACCTGAAGTTATTGAAAAAGGTAAAACCGAAGAAGAAGAGTAACCCTGATAGAGTATATATTAATAGCGGGCTAATTGCAGCCCGCTATTTTTGTTTCAAAATGTGTTCAACCAACTCAACTGTGATTTTTGCTGAAATACCCCACAATAATTCATTGTCATATTTTTTGTAAAATATTACAGGCTCTAGCCGGCCGCTTGGATCACGAATTATTTTTTCTTCCCAATTAACTGGATTCATCAACCAAGGAATTGGTATCGTGAACACTTTACTAACTTCATGCTCGGAAATTAAAAACTTAATTGGCCAATCCAGCAAAGCGATTATCGGAGTCAACAGGAAATTCGAATTGGTAATAAATAGGGGCATTTTACCTAAAATATGTACAGATGGAGGCAAAACGCCAATTTCTTCGGCCGTTTCTCGTAGCGCAGTCGCAACTTCATCTATGTCTCCCGCTTCCATCGCCCCGCCTGGAAAAGAAACCTGTCCTTTATGATTTTTCAACAAATCGGATCGACGAGTAAATAATAAATTCCAGGTATCCTCAATACAAACCAACAAGACAAGCACAGCAGCTTTTTGATAGTAATTTGAATTGTTTTCCGTTATTTGATTATTTTCTTGATGATATTTAGCGATTCGCGCTTTAATCGCATTGATATTTAAATCCGGACATTTTATCAACCCCAAATCTGAATCACTCAATCCCATTCAACTACTCATCGACTTGTTCTGACTCAGAAAGCTCAATTTCGCCTTCAAGTGGCTCTTCAAGTTCAGAATCAGAAATCATCGGCCTTCCAAAAACTAGAAACCCGGTATGTGCAACCATACGATCCGTTGGACGTAAACGCTCTGGTTCAGGTTTATAGTAACGAAGCAATACTTCAACGACATCAATAAAGGCAAATTTATTCATTCGCAACGCTATTAGGAGGCGGGAAACCTGGTTTGTCGTCGGTACCAGGCAACCAAAGAATCCGCCTGGTTTTAAGCATTCTCTTACTTGTTCAATATAATCATACGGATTTTGAACATCCAAAAAAAAGGCGTCAACATTTTTTTCATCAAATCCATCTGCAATATCCCTAAGTTTAAAATCTACACTGTCATCCAATCCAAGCCTGGCAAGGTTTTTGCGAGCCAGATTTTGAAATTCAACCCTCTGCTCATATGTCGTTACTTTCCCTTCGCGCCCAACCGCAAAAGCAAGCGCGGTTGTCATGCCCCCCGATCCAGTTCCCGCCTCAACCACGTGCTGACCTGGACCGATGCCCAGGTTGATTAGTAAAAAGCCGATATCTTTTGGATATAAAATTTGAGTTGACCGCTTTAAATCCAAGAGTACTTCTGCAATTGAAGGAATTACAAGAAAAAAAGGCGCGCCATTATGGCTATAAATTTTACTGCCATAAGGTAATCCGATAAGGTTATTATGTTTTACAATTCCGCGGTGGGTATGAAGTTCAGCATCAATTTTTAAATTTACAATGAAACTTTTATGACGTAAGCCAACTAATTGAACCATATCCCCTTCCTGCGCAATTTTCCCACTAATGTTCCACATTATAAAACTCCATTACTTAATTGCCTCAAGATTAATATTGCTTAACCAGATTGCCAAAATTGTAAAAATCAGTGAGCAAATAATTCCAAATCCAGCTTGAACCCACCCAATGACAAAAAATGATGAGTTCATGCTGGAGCCAATCCATTGCCCGATTCCAAAACCGATTAAAGCAAATATGAAGAAGAACAGCATCCGGAACAAACTTCCACCTTTCCAAAGGTGGAAACCAAAACCAATCAATCCGGAAAAGAGTACAATCAATAGAATGCCGGGAATTGCGTTCATATTTCCTCTATTAAAGTGAGATTTGCTCATCATTATAATTCGGTTTAAGACTCACAATGAATAATTGTAATCACACTACATGTCAGGTTATTGATATAATGGCTTTTGACGCTCAGATAATCGCAAGTAAGGAGAATTATGTCAAAAAAAATCAAATTTGGCACAGATGGTTGGCGTGCTGAAATTGCTGCGGATTATACATTTGATAATGTTAAACGATGCAGCCAGGGATTGGCAAGCTATTTTTCTCAGAAAGGCCACCAGGGCCAATGGATTATTGTAGGGTATGATCGTCGTTTTCAATCCGAAAGGTTTGCAAGAGCTGTAGCGGAGGTTTTAACTGGTAATAATTTTTATGTGTACCTTACCAATAAAGCCACTCCAACCCCCGTAATTTCCTTTTTGGTACCTTTAAAAAAAGCAATCGGTGCAGTAAATATCACAGCATCTCACAATCCACCGCAAGATAATGGTTTTAAAGTACGTGATCAACACGGCGGTGCCATCGCACCGGATGGGCTTGAGCAGATTGAAGCAATGATTCCAGATGACATCCATGGAGTTTCATCCCTGCCTTACCAGGATGGAGTCGATCAAGGCAAAATAATTCTGGTTGATCCTAAAAAAGAGTACATTCAACATCTTTCTTCTTTGGTCGATATTGAAGGTTTGAAGAATTCTAATTTAAAAGTGGTGTATGACCCGATGTGGGGAAATGGAGCCGGCTGGTTCAGTGAAATCCTTTCGAGTGGCACCATTGAAATCCACGAGATTCATTCTGAGCGCAACCCAATCTTTCCTGAAATGCGTAGACCGGAACCAATTCCGCCCAATATCGATGTCGGCCTTCAACAAGTTGTTGCGCAAAAAGGTGATGTTTTGATTATCACTGATGGTGACGCAGACCGGGTTGGCATAGGCGATGAAAACGGTATCTTTATCAACCAATTACAAGTTTATGCGTTGTTAGCCTATTACCTACTTGAAATTCGTAAAGAACGCGGGGCAATCGTCAAAACACTTTCGACTACCAGCATGCTTAATAAATTGGGAAAAATCTATGATGTCCCCGTTTATGAAACTGCAGTTGGATTTAAATATGTTGCGCCCAAAATGATTGAAACTGATGCAATGATCGGCGGGGAGGAGTCCGGCGGATACGCTTTCCGAGGCAATGTGCCGGAACGCGATGGAATTTTAGCTGGCTTATTTTTTCTGGATTTTATGGTCAAAACTGGAAAAACCCCCTCACAATTACTTAATCTCTTGTTCGAGAAAGTTGGCCCTCACTATTATGACAGGATTGACTCGCGTTTCACAGGAGACGCAGAACAGAAGAAACAACAAATTTTAGCTGTTAACCCCTCTTCCATTGGCGGATTAAAAGTGACAAGTCTGGATACGACCGATGGTTTCAAATTTAACTTGGAAGATGGAGGCTGGTTGTTAATCCGCTTATCCGGGACCGAACCGATTCTACGCGTTTACTGCGAGACAACGCGGAAAGACTGTGTCCAGGCGATATTGACTGATGGATTAAAAATAGCTGGTATTGGATAATGGAATTAATTGACACACATTGCCATCTGAATGCTGAACAGTTTTCAGATGATGTTAATCTTGTCATTCAAGAAGCTTTAAATGAGAACATCGCTAAGATTCTTATCCCTGGAACCGATATTGAGACAAGCAGGTCAGCCATCCAGCTTGCTGAAAAATATGATCAAGTCTATGCTGCCGTTGGCATTCACCCAAATGAGGGGGCGCGATGGGATTCAAACTCCAGAAATGCTTTGTATGAAATGACAGCCCACCCAAAAGTCGTTGCCATTGGTGAAATTGGGTTGGATTATTACTGGAAGGACTGCCCGATAGATGTTCAAAAGGAAATCCTCGATCAACAACTTGGCATAGCAGCAGAAAAAAATCTTCCTGTTATTCTCCACAGTCGCGACTCATTATACGATTTACTGCCCATTATTAAACAATGGGTCACGACCAATCCTGGCAGGTCTCGAGAACAGTCGTTTGGCGTTTTTCATGCATTTGAAGGCAATTGGGAACAGGCATTCGAGATTGCAAACTTCAATATGCTGGTTGGGATTGGTGGTCCGGTTACCTACAAAAATGCTGTTGAAAAGCACGAGCTAGCCTGTCGATTAAGCATTGATCAAATGGTATTGGAAACTGATGCCCCTTATCTAACACCACATCCTTATCGTGGAAAACGGAATCACCCCAAATACATTAATCTCATTGCGGAAAAAATTGCCCAAATTCGCAATAACCAGATAAAATTGGTAGCAATGGCAACCACAAAAAACGCGAACAGATTGTTTGCATGGGAGACTTGATTGGAAAATAAGTTATCCTTTCAGAGCATAGTTGAGGAAGAAATTACCATAGTAGAAGACCGGATGCGTGATCAGGCTTACGATTATCACCCGGATCTTCAAGCTGCCTTGGATCATTTGATTAATTCTGGCGGTAAACGGATTAGACCAAATATCACGCTGCTGGCAGGAAAAATGTTGCATGGAGATACTCAATCACTAATAACTCTGTCTGCAGCAATCGAGCTATTGCATACCGCTACGCTGGTACACGACGATCTCATTGACGGATCTTTATTAAGACGTGGAATTGCCACACTAAATGCGAAATGGTCTCCAGCAGCTACAGTTTTGACAGGAGATTTTCTATTTGCCAAAGCAGCCAACCTGGCAGCGGAAGTCTGTTCCATCCCCGTGATGAAGCTGTTCGCTAACACGCTCAGTACAATCGTAAATGGTGAAATTGAACAGCTCTTTACAGACCGTTGCAATCCTGATTTGGACCAATACTATCGTCGAATTTATGCAAAAACAGCCTCATTATTCGAGACTTCATCACTGGCAGCCGCGATGATTGCGAATTCAGACATTAAAGCACAAGAGGCGTTACAGAAATATGGTTATCAATTAGGACTTGCTTTTCAAATTGTTGATGACATTTTTGATTTCACAGCTGAACAGGATCAACTAGGCAAACCTGTTGGCGGTGACCTGCGTCAAGGGCTGATTACGCTACCTT
The DNA here is from genome assembly GCA_001899005.1 of Chloroflexi bacterium 44-23. Classification (GTDB taxonomy): domain Bacteria; phylum Chloroflexota; class Anaerolineae; order Anaerolineales; family Anaerolineaceae; genus UBA6170. The sequence continues at coordinate 298,987 of MKUW01000015.1, read as the reverse complement.
CCCTTTTATACTTTGAACAAAACCCAGACAATACCTGGGTCAAAGACTTCTTTAAGTACAAATGCAATCCCTCTTCAAGCTTCATTGACCCATTAATTGAGGAAATTCGTATCAGTGATACTATTAAACAGTCATTGGAAATTGCCAATAGCCATGTTCAAAAAAGTATTGAGGCACTTAGCATTTTCCCTAATACCATTTATACAGAAGGTTTGGAAAGCATGGCCTTGTACGTTACAGAGAGGAAAAGTTAATTTTCGGATGTAATTATTATCTAGTGCGCTGAGGGGGACTTGAACCCCCACGCCTTTCGGCACATGGCCCTCAACCATGCCTGTCTGCCAATTCCAGCACCAGCGCAAATGCTTGCATATTATAATCTCTAATAAATTCCTGTCAAGAAATCAGACTTGCATCTAAGTCAAAAATTTCACGTATAAATTAAAAAGATCCATTGGTTTCAATTATCTTCTTATCGCTTAAAATTAATTCATCGGTCACTACTGCAATTTTTTAAAAATCGGAGTTAATCATGACAATCATTCTTGATGCAATGGGCAGTGACAACTACCCGTTACCGGAAATCGAAGGGGCTTTACTGGCTGCCAAAGAGTTGGAAATTAAGATTATTCTGGTAGGCAAAAAAGACATCTTAAATCCTTTGTTAACCGAACGTAATACTGAAAACCTACCTGTCACAATCGAAAATGCAAATGACATTCTTGAAATGACTGATAAACCGGTTGAAGCTACACGTTCTAAACCAAATAATTCGATGGCAGTAGGTTTGAATTTATTAAAAGAGGGCAAAGGCCAGGCTTTTGTTACAGCCGGTAACACAGGTGGCGCTCTTTTCAATGCAATTTCTATTTTAAAGAGAATGAAAGGGGTTCAACGACCAGCATTAGCGGTACTGTTTCCTTCCAGAAAGGGCAATTGTGTTGTGCTTGATATTGGAGCAAATGCCGATTGCCGTCCGGATTTTTTCGTACAATTTGGGATTATTGGTTCCATATTTGCAGAAAAAGCTCTTGGAATATCTTCACCACGAGTAGCAATGCTGGCTAACGGTGAAGAAGACATGAAAGGAAATCAATTAATAAAGGATTCAAAACCATTGATGAAATCTGCGCCAATTAATTTTATTGGAAATGTGGAACCAAAGGAACTTTTTGCAGGTGCAGCGGACGTGGTGGTTACTGACGGTTTTACGGGCAACATCCTACTTAAAACTAGCGAAGCAGTTGGCAAAATGATGACTGACATAATTAAAGAAGATATCCAGGCCGGATTAATGACAAAGTTTGGTGGTATGCTTGTCCGGCCGGCTTTCAAGAGAATCAAGAAAATGCTCGATCCGTCGCAAGTTGGAGCAGCCCGATTACTGGGAGTCAATGGAATCGTTTTCATTGGCCATGGAAAGTCTAATCCCGTCGCAATTTATAACGGGATCAAGGCTGCCAACCGTGATATACAAGTGAATTTAATTACAGCCATTCAAGAAGCTATCGAAATTCAAATTGAAATGAGCAATCAAAAATGAAAATTGTTATTGATCAAAAAATGGTCAGCCGCTATGGCAAAATTGGCTCCATATTACGTTGGGTTAGCATTGGTTTTTTAGCTTTAGGCGTTTATGCCATATTTACCCCGGCTATCTTTAATAACCAAAACCTCGTCTCTTTGTATTTTGGAGCAATGATTTTGGGTGTAATTGCATCTTCAGTCAGTAATCAATTGACTACACGGTATGGGCGCTCACCACGACCTGATGAAATGCTCGATAAATCCTTAAAAGGTCTGGATGACAAATTTACACTTTATCATTACGAGTTTTCTGTACCACATCTTCTGGTTGGTCAAACCGGACTTTGGTCGTTGATACCTACATATGCTGATGGAAAAATAATATACGATGAAAATAAAAAGACCTGGATTCGCAAAGGCGGTTCTTTTATGAATCGTTTTCTCTCTCGTGAACCATTTACACGCCCGGATAGAGAAATTGCAAATCAAAAAAAAGATCTTGTGAAATTCTTAAAATCGAAAGGAATTTCAGAAGAATTTTCACTTCAAGGGGCATTGGTATTGCTTAATAAAAATGCAACCATTGAGGGCAAGGTCGAAAATGAAGAAATCTTCATTCTTCCATTAGACAAACTGAAAGAAAAGATCCGAAAAGGTGCGAAGGCCCAGGACCAAATTTCACTCGAGATTGTTCAGGCATTAATGTCTGAAATTAAGCCAAAAGGAAAATAAGATAATTTATTTATTCTTTCGTTTCAGCTTCTGATCACCATCATTTGTTCTTGGTTTTGGTTGGTAACGTCTCGGCTTGTCTGTTCTTGTTTTAGTGGAAGATTTCTTTGCTACTGAGTATTCCTTCAATTGCTTAATTTCCTCCGTACTCAAATAGCGCCACTCTCCGGTTTTCAAATTTCCCAATAAAACTGTTGCAATTCGAACTCGAATTAGCTTGACAATTGGCAACCCTATTGCTCGGCCGATCTCTCGAATTTGGCGTTTGTGGCCCTCTTTCATTACGATATTTAACCAGGCACCTTTGCCATGAACACGCAAAAAACTAACTTTTGCAGGAGCAGTTCGAAAACCATCTTCTAAAACCACACCTCTGCGCCAAATTTCAAGTTGTTCATCGTCCGGTCGGCTGGCAACCAGAACCAAATATTCTTTATCATGACCATAGCGAGGGTGCGTTAACTTATTGGTAAGGTCTCCATCGTTGGTCAATAGCATCAGACCTTCACTTTCCAAATCCAAGCGGCCCACATTAAATAAGTGACCTGGCAGATCAATTAAATCACGTACATTTCTGCGTGGATCACCAACTGCTTGATCAGAAAGCACATTGCGCGGTTTATTAAGAGCAATATAAACTAGCTTTTCAGGTTTTGGAATTACATGACCATCAACTTCGATATCATCAACATTAATATCAGCCTTACTGCCAAGCGTGGCAACCACATTATTGACCTTGACACGGCCCGCAATTATCAACTCTTCATTCGCCCGCCGCGACCCATATCCGACACGAGCTAATATTTTCTGTAATCTTTCTTCAGCCATTTATCAATCCTTTAATAATCCGTTATTTTTTATCGGCTCTTCTATTTCTAACTCTGGTAAATCATCCAAAGAACTCAAACCGAAATGCTGAAGAAAAAGGGAAGTTACAGCATATAAAATAGGCCGCCCTGGGCCTTCAGTACGACCTACTTCTTCAATCAGCCCTTTTAACAACAAGCTTTTTAACACACCATCGCTATTGACACCTCGAATTGAATCGATACCTGGCCTAGTGATTGGATTGCGATAAGCAATAATTGAAAGAGTTTCCAAGGCTGCCCGCGATAACCGCGAGGTAGCTTCTAAACCAAGGAAAGTCTCAATTTCAGAAGAGAATTCTGGAGCTGTAGTCAATTGCACTTTTCCCCCAAATCTTTGCAAATGAATTCCACGCCCTTGAGACAAATCATGTTCCAATGATAATAATGCATTTTCGATCTCATGTATGTCACATTTTAATGCATCCGCCAGTTGTGTGCTCGAAACTGGAATTCCGGAAGCAAAAAGAATTGCTTCGATAGAAGTTACTAAATTATGGTTTGTATATGTGCTCGAATTTTCAGTCATGCTATAATTGCCAAGTTGTAATTATCCCGAAAAATTATACCTGATAATGAATTTTCTATGCAGATTGCGAATTTTTTAACAATAAAATCTAGAAGTGCAACAAAACTGATCATTTTTCTGTTCTTATTGATTGTGTTGATTTCGGCTTGCACCCCACAAGCTTCAATACCAGTAATTAAGGTCGTCATTAATCAATCGGGTGAGATCACAACAACCCAAGCGGAAGTAGGTACTACTGTCCAATCAATTTTGGCCGAACAAAACATTACCCTTTCGACTTATGACCAGATTACTCCACCTTTATTCACCGTTTTGACGGGTCCGGCAACCATAACAATTACCAGGGTAGAAGAAAAATTTGATACCGAGGAAATTGTGATTCCATATGAACAACAGACTGTTCGTAATGAGTCGTTGCCAGAAAAGCAAAACGTGTTGGTCCAAACTGGCATAAATGGTCGTCGTGAAATAACCTATCGCAGTATATTTGAAAATGGTAAACTCGTTTCCAGAACAATCGTCAAACAGGTTGATTCGATTTTACCGCGCTCTGAAATAATTATGGTCGGTGTTCAATCGCCGTTCCAACCTGTTGAAATCTCGGGAAAGCTGGTCTACATCACTGCCGGCAATGCCTGGATGATGGAATCAGATACAGCCAACCGCATTCCACTCATTACAAGTGGGGATTTGGATGGTCGCATTTTTTCTCTTTCCAATGATGGCAAATGGCTTCTTTTTACACGTTCAAGCACAGATCCTGAAATTATAAATGAACTTTGGGTTCTCAATTTATCCACGGAGGGTGCGAAACCTGTTTATTTAAAAACGAATAACGTCATTCATTTTGCTGAATGGATGCCGGGATACGCACTGGCAGTTCTTGCATCAACCGTCGAAAAACGTCAGGTTGCTCCTGGTTGGCAAGCAAATAACAACCTTATAAGATTGACTCTCGGAGCCAACGGCCGCATGTTGAAAGAAGAAGAGTTAATTGAAAGCAATTCAGGCGGAATTTATGGCTGGTGGGGAACAGATTTCCTGTACAGTCCCGATGGTAAGAATCTGGCTTTTTCACGACCCGATTCAGTAGGTCTGGTAGATTTTGAAAGAAAAGAATTGGTTGTTTTGCAAAACATTCTACCGTTTCAAACCCAAAGTGAATGGGCTTGGGTTTCACCAATCGCCTGGTCTCCCGACAGTAATTTCCTTTATTGGATTGACCACATTAGCGATTCCTCCTTTTCCAATTCGGAATCTTCACCATTCTTCGACTTGAAAACCACAATGATTAAAACGCAAATGACTTTGAACAGTGTCAAGAATGTCGGCATGTTTGCGTACCCCAGCCTATCACCTCTAAAAGAAGACTATCGTTATGATATCATTTTTTTACAGGCAATTTTCCCTGAAAACAGTGAAACAAGTAATTATCGGGCAATGGTTATGGATCGTGATGGCTCCAATGTGCGGGTTTTGTTCCCTACGAAAGATACAAATGGATTAAAACCACAGAATATTAGCTGGTCTCCCTGTGAATTACAAATTTCATGCCGGGTTGGAATTATTTATAAAGGAAATATCTGGCTCGTGGATGTTAGTGACACACTTTCAGAACAAATAACCGGAGACGGGTTGGTCTCCAAAATGGATTGGAAATAGAGGAGAAGAAATGAAAATACTTATCACTGGAGCTGCTGGCTTCCTCGGTTCCCATTTGTGTGATTTTCTACTTGCTGAAGGTCATGAAGTAGTCGGAATTGACAATTTCTTGACTGGAGACCCGCAAAACATTGCCCATTTGGCCGGAAATCCCAATTTCTCATTTATCCGGCATGATGTATCAAATTTTATTTTTGTGGCAGGGAAAATTGATGCTGTCATGCATTTTGCTTCACCGGCCAGCCCTAACAAAAATTCTCCTTATGGATATCCCAACCTTCCTATCCAAACAATGAAAGCCGGAGCTCTTGGCACCCATAACGCACTCGGTGTAGCGAAAGCAAACGATGCTATTTTCTTGCTGGCATCAACGAGCGAGATATACGGTGATCCTGAAGAACATCCGCAAAAGGAAAGTTACTATGGACATGTGGATCCAACCGGTCCTCGATCCATGTACGATGAAGCGAAACGTTTTGCAGAGGCATTAACCATGTCTTATCACCGTTTTCATGGGATTAACACCAAAATTGTTCGTATCTTTAATACATATGGCCCTCGTATGCGCTTGGATGATGGACGTGTAATTCCAAATTTTATTCAACAAGCATTGCGTCAAGAGCCACTCACAATCTATGGAGAAGGTTTGCAAACTCGCAGCTTTTGCTTTGTTGAAGATTTAATTCGAGGCATCCACAAGTTATTGCTCTCAGACACCCATGATCCTGTAAACATTGGTAACCCAACTGAAATGACCATGATCGAATTGGCTGAGAAGATCAATTCAATGACCAAAAATCCGGCCGGCATTACTCATATCCGCAATATGCGGTTGGGAAATGACCCGGAACGCCGTAAACCGGACATTACCCGGGCAAAAGAAATTCTAAATTGGCAACCTGAATTCACACTTGAACGAGGCTTAAGCAATACGATTCCATATTTTAAGGAAAAAATGGGTTTATGAATATTCTCACCAATCGTGTAGAACGCACCCGATTTTTAAAATTTGGGTTCGTTGGATTGATAGGAGCCATTATCGATTTTGGCATATTCAACCTAGTCAGCAGCCTGACCCCTCTTTCTGCTTTGGTCGCAAGCATCATTAGCTTCGTAGCAGCTGTTCTGTCCAATTTCTTGTGGAATCGTTATTGGACCTACCCCGATTCACGTCTCAAAGCTTTTGCCAATCAATTAACTCAGTTTGTAATTGTAAGCGTGGTTGGCTTGATAATTCGTGTTATTCTATTTACACCCATTGAAAGCATTATTTTGCAATTTACAAATCGCATAATCGATCCACAATTTATTTTTTCCCCACAGATTATTGGCCATAATATTACCCTGGCAATTTTAATTGTTATCGTAATGTTTTGGAACTTTTTTGCAAATCGCTACTGGACCTATAATGATGTCAAATAATCTTAACCCACCTTCCAATGGTAATCCATCAATTTCCCCGGACACTGGAATACCTGAATTTCGTTCACTTCAAGAGCTTATTGACAAAGTATCCGGCAAGCATGTACATTCAATGGACCATAATGAAGATTCTGGCCTCGCTCATCCGGTCCATTATCCCTTTTTGGCTATCGTCGGACAGTATGAAATGAAGATGGCTCTGACCTTTGCCCTTATAAATCCTCAAATTGGGGGTGTGCTTTTATTGGGTCCGCGCGGCACTGGTAAAAGCACTGCCATTCAAGGTTTAACGGATTTGCTTCCTGAGAATAATGTCAGTCGTTGTTTTTATGGCTGTCTGGAAGAAGATGTTGAATCTGAAGGATTGGAAGCTGTCTGCCCGGATTGTGCAGAAAAATATGCAAAAGGGGTTTCACTTTCAACAAAAGAAAAGGCTCATTTGGTCGAACTCCCTTTAAATGCCAAACTTGAGAATGTCATCGGCGGACTTGATAAACGGCAACTCTCTCACAACCGTATGCGCCTTAAGCGAGGGATTCTTTCAATGGCAGATCAAAATATCCTGTATATCGATGAAATAAATCTCTTAGGGGATGAAATTATTAATGCCATTTTGGATGCCGCGGCAATGGGGAGATACACAATACGACGCGGAGGTGTATCTGCCACGTATAAATCACGATTCATACTAATAGGATCAATGAACCCGGATGAAGGCAACTTAAAACCACAAATTTTAGACCGGTTTGGATTACGCGTGATAACCCGCGGCTTAAAAGATGACAATGACCGATACGAAGCTTATTTAAATTCCGTTCAATATCGCAAAAACCCACTTCACTTCCAGCAGCTATATGAACAAGAAACTTTCATTGCCAAAAATGAATTGGAAGAAGTTCGACGTGAAATCTCCAAGGTGGACTTGCCGGTAGAAATTGCTAAAATTGGTATTAAGATAATTCAAGACCTCAACATTGAATCTCTAAGAACCGAAATAGCCTTATTTGAGGCAGCAAAGGCGCACGCTGCTGCCAACAAAAATGTAGTCGTCTCAATGGCCGATCTACTCAGTGTTGCACCAATGGCTTTGCGCTTACGATCTACAAACCTCAATTCAAGTTTCTTTGAACAACAAGCAAATAATGACAAGAGAATTGTGGACCTGTTAACTCGCATTAATACTGGTTAAGAAACTTTGGGTACACTTCGCATCATTTCAGGTTCCGCCAAGGGCATGAGGATAAAATCAGTCCCAGGCGATAGTACCAGGCCAATTACAGATCGGGTAAAGGAATCATTATTCAATATCATTGGGAAGGATATTATTGATTCACATTTTTTGGATGTGTATGGGGGATCCGGAAGTGTCAGCATTGAAGCACTCAGTCGCGGTGCAAGTTATGCGAGAATTTTGGAATTAAATGCAACAGCCTTCACCACGATTAAAGATAATTTGAGGTTCACCCATCTCTTTGATAAAGCAAATGTCATTAAAATTGACAGCCTAAAATATCTTAAAAATAACGCAGACCAAACGTTTGATTATATTTATGTCGCTCCGCCTCAATATAAAAAAATGTGGATAACAACGCTGCAGATTCTGGAAACAAATAATGCGTGGCTACGCGAAGATGGCTGGATAATTGTTCAGATACATCCAATCGAAGAAGAAACCTATCCATCGACATACTTTGAGATATTTGACCGCAGAAAATACGGTAGTACGCTTTTACTTTTTTTTCAAAAGGAAAGTAAACGCTAATACCTAAATTGCAGATCGAACAATTATTATGTCCTTAATGGTTTGAAATAGTCAACTCTTCCTCATTAATATAATCTCTACGTACAAGAAGAAATTCGAGCCCTATTGATTGATTGTGAGGTTTCGATTACGATAGATTAACAATTCTATTGGTGGTTGTAATAGAAAAATTAAAATTATTTTATCCTACTTTCATACAAAGGAAAATAATAAGTGAAACAAAGTGAAACCTAGAGATACTGGCAGATTTCAATTCAGGATTATAGTTGTTATTTCATTCTTTTTAACCTTGATTGCTGCATGCATACCGGGTAACGAAGTGGGTACTGATCCTACCAAACTAAATAATAACCTAATAATTTCTGGGCAAATCGTATTGGCTGATAAAAAGGTCAGCCCATTATTGCCTAAGTGCAGTAAAATAATTGTACAAGTGCTAGAAAACAGCCTGGCCGATGCATCAGTCAAAATTTTGGGTGAAGAGGCTATTCCTGATGCCAAATCATTGCCTGTTAATTTCCAGATAACAGTAATTCAGGCTGATTTCAATAACGCCTTTCAACCCTATCTCTCTGCACGCATAGAGGATACTGAAGGTTTACTCTTGTTCACAAATGATACAAAACCGCTGATATTAGCAGAAAAACTGAGAATCGATATCCCTATGGTCACCGCAGTTAAAGATATAAAAACCCCAACAATGACTATGGAAACACCGCCACCGCAAGCAACCTCAGATCCCGGAGGCATGTCAACTTTGCTAGAGAACAGTGATTTGTGGCGTGGAATTGGTAGAATCAACCTCATTAGCACCTGTACAGCCGCTTTGGTCGATACCGGTGCTGGTGTCAACACCCCAGCTTACATATTTACCAATGGCCACTGCGTTGAATGGTTGGCGAATGGCGCTATCATCAACCGGAAGGCAGAAGGTGAGGTTGTATTTAATTATTTTGCAGACACGCTAGATTCTCAAATTGCCATCCCAATAAATCAGATAGTGTATAGCACGATGCAAGGTATTGATATTGCTATCATCAGATTGGATGCTTCCTTGGCAGAACTGGCTGAACAGAATATATTTCCATTACCTATTGCGGAAGCACCTCTTCCCATTGAAAGCCAGGTCCGGGTCGTAGGAGCACCCAGTAGTGGTTTAGATTCTGGCAAAGCTTATTTGCGCCAGGAAGTATGTCAGGCGTATGATCGGGTTGATTTGCTTGAATTCTCTTGGCATTTTTATGACCATTATGCAACGACTTGCAAAGATATATTCGGTGGAAGTTCCGGTTCACCACTTCTTTCAACGGAATCCAATACCATTTATGGGCTTATCAACACCACTGTGGAAGGTTCAAGTGCTTGTTATCTGGGTGTGCCTTGCGAAATAACAGCTGGGAAGGTGACTGTGAACGAAGATACAAGCTATGCGACCCCTGTAGATGGTCTCGGTGCTTGTTTTTCAAAAGACGGACTTTTTTCTTTGTCTGCCGATTGCCCCTTACCTCCTGTTTCCCAACTCGCTTTTGAAGGATTTTCTCACTCAGTTAGTCAACCGCCACTGATTTGGGATGTCACTTTGGCAGGTGATCTACCCTACTATCGCTATAAGGCAGGAGCAGCCGGATTGGTAAATTGTCGCTCAAATGAAGGATATAGCCAACCAATCTCTCTCGCGAAAAACTCAACTATCACTGATGCCGTTCCAGATGAGGAGGGGTTTTATCTGCTTTGTGTTTTAGCCGGTAATTCAGCATTGGTCAATAACTCCTGGCAAAGTTTTGTTTATCCAACAGTTGCCATCGCACAAATCGACACAACGCCGCCTCAACTTGAACCTCAGCTCGATATTTTCAAATCTCCAGATTTTATCGACATATCACTGGTCTTCTTTCCACCAGAGCTTTCCGATTATCGATATAAATTTGGACCGAAAGATTTAATCTCCTGTGCAAACAATGATGGTTACCTACAATATCGTCGCATACCGATTACGATTGAACGCAGTGAAGGACCATCGCGATTATGCGTTATAGGATTCGACAATGCTAACAATGCCACCCAACCGCTGGATACTGTGTTTGAAGATTAAGATGCATTGGAAAGCATTTAGCTAATCAATTTTCAAATTCCATCTGAAGTTTATCGTTTACGAAATGGTAATAGCCCGAAAATACGGATTGCTCATTCGAAATCACTCGCGGGATTAATGTCTTTAAATCTTCAACCAGATCAATTTTGTCTAACTCTTCCATCTCGACCCACATTAATTGGCCTTCATCGCTATTAACGATTTTTGTAGATAAAGCCTCACCACGATAAACAAAAAGCATAATTCCTGTCTGATCGCCATTATCAATGACAATATTCCCGCGTAACTGCAGATTAATATTGGTCAGTCCTGTTTCTTCCTTTAATTCTCTTTTCGCAGAAGATAGGACGTCCTCGTTCATCTCGAGATGTCCTCCGATTCCATTGAATTTACCTGGCCAAATTTTCTTATTGGGTGCGCCTTTTAAGAGAAGTATCTTATCATCATGGAAAATAAAAATAAGCGTGCGAACAATTACCTGAAATCGTTTCGGATTGAAACCCTGATCACTCTTTTTCATACAACAATCTTTATATCCAAAAGAGATTAGGTCAGTCCATTGCTAACTTAAGAACATGGGAACACCCATAAAATCTTTTATTTTCGGTTTATAGGTTTCCATATCGTAAAAAGCTGGTACGTCCACTTGTTTTCTGCCTGCCAAAACCATATCAATTGGCACGGTCGTATATTTTCCACCATGCAGTGACACCAGTTTTCCCATTTCATGCCGGCGTAATAATTGCGATACTAAATTTCCAAACGACATGGCTACCATTCGATCGAGCGAATCTGGTGCCCCGGATCGCATCAGGTAACCAAGCTGTTGATACATTGTATTTACACCAGTTAACTTCTTAAGTTGTTCAGAAAGGATGACTCCTACACCGCCTAGTTTCTTATGACCAAAAGCATCTTCCTCACCGGATTCAATAACTTCCAATCCATCAATAATAGCCCCTTCCGAAATCGTCATGATTGCGTAATTTGATGGGTTTGCACGTTTATCATCGATGATATAACCACAAAGACGGTCAATTGAAAAAGGTACTTCTGGGATTAATACCCGATCAACATAGGCAAGATATCCGGCGATCAGGCTGGTTTCGCCTGAATTACGGCCAAAAAGTTCAACAATGCCAATTCTCTCATGTGAACCAATTGAAGTGCGCAAGTTTGTAATAAATTCAACACTGCGGGTTATTGCTGTTGAAAATCCAATACAATAATCTGTCCCGAAGACATCATTATCCATGGTTTTTGGAATACCAATAACAGGAAAGCCTTCTTTGTGAAGTCGGACAGCAAAACTCAACGTGTCATCTCCACCAATCGCTACAAGCGAGTCGATTCCAAGATTACTTAAAACATTCAATGTGTGATCCGTGAAATCAGTAAATCCAGATTCGCCTTTAACGGGTTTTCCCCATTTTGAATTGGCCAAGAAACCGGGTGTATCTGCACTCGAAACTCGTTGAGGGTTGGTACGGGAAGTATGCAAGAACGTGCCGCCAGTTCGATCAATTGTGCGAACGTCGTTATATGTTAGTTCTTTAATATAATAATCATGTGTGGAAGGTTCATTCAAATCGTAATGGAGCAGGCCACCCCATCCTCTGCGAATTCCATACACTTTATAACCCATTTCCATCGCACCTGAAACCACAGATTTAATCGCCGGGTTGAGGCCTGGCACATCGCCGCCGCCCGTAAGTATCCCAATAGTTTTTGACATAAAAAAAGATCTCCTCGAAAAATAAATTCGCTAAAATATTAAACTGTGGTTTGCACAGTGACTGGTAATTGAATAGTAATTCTGCAACCCTGTCCAACGGCAGAATCAAGATCAAGATAGCCACCCAGGATTTCAACACGTTCTTTGATCACTTTCAAACCCAAACCACTAAAAGTAGCCGCCTGACTTGGATCAAACCCCTTACCGTTATCAGAGACAATCATCTTGACGAAGTTGTCATCAAGGATAATCTGCACGGTGAGTTGAATTTTTACGGGTTGGTCCAGATTATGGCGGACAGCATTACCCATTAATTCCTGCAAAGCACGAAAAATCATAATCTCAATAAACGGCTCAAATCGCTTTTCATTGCCTTTGACAGAATAGTTAACTTCGACACCGTGTTGTTCTCTGAAAACGTCAATATATTTTCTTATCGTTGGAATTAAACCCAAATCATCAAGCATCATAGGACGCAATTCAGCAATAAAATTACGTACTTTTTGGAAGGTGCCCATGGCAGAATTCTTGAGGTTTTCCATTTCGTACTTGGCTTTTTCCTTATCTATTTCAAAAAGGCGGGCGGCAATTTCGGCTTGAACGATAAAATTAGATAACGCCTGGGCGGGGCCATCATGCATTTGGCGTGACAGTCGTTGCCGCTCAGTTTCTTGAGAATTAATCATCATCTCAAGCATGGCGGCTCCACTGCCAACATTAGATTTCTTTCCATTTTTTTCGGGGATATCGTTGTCTGAAACAATCGCTTTAAAGCGATCATAAAGGGCTATTCTCTTTTTCAAGTTCGATTGATCTGATTGCAGTTTTTCCAACTGGCTACGCATGACCAGCATTCGTTGCTGGGTGTCTAATGCAGAGTTATAAGCAAGCTTAATATCGTCGCGTGGCATCGATTCAAACTGAGCTTGAATGACCTGCAAATGTGAGGTTACCTGTGTGTTACGCTGTGTTAGCTTACTCAACTCGGCCTGGCTTTGATCCAGCATCATATCGACTTCTTTTAAAGTTCGTTGTGACTGCTCCAGGTCAGACTCGATCTCAACCATAAAATCTTTTAATAAATTTTCATGTTCTGCCATAGAAAACTCCTTAATTTATTTCTTTGCGTGGGGTTAAGATCATTTATAACGCATGTAATTCTAGCATAGTGTCAGGTAGAATGCCAAAATTTAATCCTGCCAATCATAAACTGTCATATGGGTACCACCCGCAGTAATAACAAAAGGACTAACGCTCTCAAATACTACAGATTTGCCTCTCACCAGGTCAGAATACCAATCTGGAAAGGTCATCAGGTAGTTGGTTCCTTTTTCATCAAGGTAATTAATTAATAGATCTTCGTTGGTGATAATTGGGATTACTTCCGGCGTAATCAGGCCTGCCAGATCGATAATTCTTCGGTTGGAATAAAAACCCAATGCCCCTATATCATGTGCTGCAACAATTGCTGAAGGTTTTGTATTTTCAGATATCCACTGTGAGACTGCCACCATTTCTGAATTAATAATAGCAACATCCAGAGCATATGCATTTGCTCCTAAAAACAAAAATATGACTGCAACTATCACCAAAGAAATTTGCCAACTTTTAGAAATAGCCAATCCAATTTTTCCCTTAAGCAAGGCGATTAATCGTATCAGACCGGTGGAAGCTGTTAAAAGATAAATAGGAATAATCGGGATAAAATAACGGCCGTGTTGATATGTGACTGGCAATCGTACGGCATATAACAGCAAAAATGCAAACATCCAGATTACGATTGCCAAATATCTACGGTTTCTGGTTTTTATCCAATCATAAATTTGAAATAACCAACCTGGTAGAAGAATAGCCCCAATTCCAGTAATTGGAACCAGTAATATTTCACCTAATCTTTTATTCAAAGGTGTGTTGAATAAAACTGAGTATTCGGCCTGTTTGGCATAAAAGGTATTCGGGAAAAAAGTGCCGGTGACTATAAAATTAAACAAACCATAAAGCAAAGTACTTCCAACTACAAGCGTAATTATTTTCCAACAATTTCTGATCACACCATTACCAAGGAAAATGTCACCCAAAACAATAAGCCCAAAAACCCCAATAAAAGTGATCGCATCCGGGCGCACCCAGATTAATAATGCGCTGACCAGTGCAAATTTCCATGAAAATGTTTTTTCAGTGACAATCCAATAAGTTAGCAACATATAAAAGAAAATTAAAAGAATTGTTTCCATCCCGGAGTTAGTAGCCCATATTAAATGCCATTCGGAAAGAAAGATGAGACCATAAATTGGTAATCTTGTTCCGCTGACCATGATTTTTTCGGCTGCCTGATTGAAATAAAATGCGGAACCGGCATACAGACAAAAAGAAATGAAGAAGGTCCAACCAAGAAAATAACCTTTAGGCAGCCAGTGGCCTGGCACTAATAACAATGTCCAAAGTGGGGATGTGGAACCCCCAGAAACCTGGCCTGGTATAAATTCCCAATGCCAATAAGTTGCCAGATTGCGGGCGTACGTTTGGTGAATCCAGGCATCGTCTAAAGGAAAACCAAAGTCCAATACAGATTTGGCGAATAAGAGGTATAAGCTCTGGAAAATGATTGCTGCCATCAATATCCAAAAAATTTTTGACGAACTAAGCTTTTTTAAGAAGTTTTGTGATTTAAGGGAGCTCATATAAAACTTTACCGCTTGGAAGTTTAGTCAAAAATGATAGTTGAAAATTCTCTTGCCATAAATTAGGATCATCGATTTGGTCTGGAAGATTATCATCCAGAACAATAAAGCGGACATCAAAGCGCTTTATTAATTTGGAAAGGTTTTCCCAGTTAGAATTAGGAATGACAATCGCCCAGCGATCGGTTTCCAATTGATACCCAACCGGATTGTTAATCATAATCACTTTTTCCTTGGAAACTGCAAATTTATTAATTGTATTTTCTATTGATTGAAATTCGCCAATTTCATGATTCCAGCCATACGAAATAACATCTTTGTAGTAAAAGAAAAAAGTCAGAATAATTGCAAACACAATAAGTCCCGATCCAAACATTATTCGACTGCGCTTTAATCTCCAGCCACGCCGGTTGATCCCCCATTGAATAAAACGGGACAAGCCATCTGCGATTAAAATCCAAAAATAAACCTGTATAGCAGCCATGGCATGAATGTATCCACCCCTTCCGCCAGCCAGTGAAAAGAAAACCGTCATTATGAAGTACATTATCAAAAAATAAATAATTGGTAATAGCAATTTGTGAGATTTCCAATTTGAACGGATCGACAAAACAAAAAGAGGAATGCCAATCAAGCCAAGCTGGACTGCCAATAGGTTACCGAAATTAAGCTTAAGTGCGTCCCAAACTTGAGTCAATTTATATGGCAAACCGGTTTGCAACCAATAAGAAAAGGTCAATTTGTCGGCAGGAAATATAAACGTATCGTTATACTCAGTCAACCAAAGAGTACGTGCCGAAGCAGGTGAAAATATTGAGCCAAACAACTCAAAGTTGCGCATAAAGATTATTGTCATAACCAGTAAGTAACCCAAAATAATAAAAATACTAATTTCAAATATTTTAATACGTGGTTTAATTGAATCCTTTTGCTTCAAAAGAGCTTTAAATAGCACAACTGCCAATAATAATCCAATAAAAATCAAACCATCTACGCGTGCGAGGTTTAACAAACCAGCCAAAACCCCCAACAATAAAGCTCGCCACGTATTTGTAAATCCATCTGAAGAAAATAACCATCGCTCTGCGCTATAAAAGAACAAAGCCCCCAGCACAATATAAATACTGATGTTTTCCGGAATGGTCATGAACTTAAAATATAACCCATTGAAGATCGCCAACAATGCCGCAATTATTGCTGTAAAACGGTTATTAAAGAAACGCATTGCAATGAAGGCAGTCAAAGGGGCAGAAATTGCAGCTAACATCCAGAAAAATATACGCCCGGCGAAAAAAGTTTGAGATTGGAGAAGTACCATGGAAAGAGCCGCAATTATCGAAGAAAGCGGCATCCAGTAGGTAAATAACGGGTGGGGTAATACTTTTGGATCATCCAGATAGTTCCAAACGACTGGGGCTGCCGATGAACCATTCGCCAACGCCTTGCCACCTAGAAAATAATATTGTGAATCAAGGTATCCGGCACTTTTTTGAAAAATAAAATTAATTGATGAAACCATGAGAGCCAACAAGAATAACAAGAAATAAGTTTTTTTGCTCATGGGACTCGCTCAAAATGATAGATTTTGATGTCATCGATGGTTTTAAATGAGCCCTCTTGTTTATATATCGTTTTTAGTTTTACGATGTGGGGATTCGAAAGACCAAGTTGATTATATTCGTGTTCACTTTGCACGAACGTGACAAAAAACAAATTGTCAGGAAGGTCCGGTCCACTTATTTCATTCATTGCCACATAGCCCAATGCTTCTTGCGATTGAAGCGCCAGAGTATCATTTGCACTTCCCTCAGGATCTGCCAGATAAGTTTGCATTAATTCTGGAGCATAATACATCATCGGGAAAAAGCTCAACTTAGAATCGTGCAAAATTAGCGTATCTTGATTAGCATTAATTTCCAAATAGTTAACTGCCTGTAAAAACGATGAGCGCGGGAAAGATTGGTAAGTATAGTAATAGGGCAAGGAAATAAGGGAAACAAGAAGCATGGATGCCAGTACTACTTTGCCAATTACAGCATGCCTGTTAGCGATAACAAACCTGCTGATAAGAATATATGCAAGTACTGTGCTCAATATAAAAATCCGTGGGACGAATACTGGTCGTGTCAGATAAGAAATAATGAATAGTAGCGTGGGTAGCATCAAACCAATACAAACTAGAAAATAGAGAGAGGTTTGTTTTTGCCGATTGATCCAAAGCAAAACAATTGCCACTACTTCAATGATAATAATAGTTACGATAACCATCCAGTACAGTGGCATTGGCGCAAATGCAAATGAAGTAATAATTGCTTGAATTATCTCTAAAATTCCAGGTTTGGGCGTCCAAAATGCAGTTTGGACTTTGGCAATTTGTTGTGGCACAAAAAATGCCCAGGGTAAGAATAAAATCAGCATAGTAATAAATATTAATGCTTGCCTTCGTACTAATTGCGAGCATTTATTAAAAAAGTAAATTGAATTGGATGCCAGCAAACCAACAATTGCCAGATTATGAGAGTACAACGCGATTGTTCCGAAAATTATTGCAACAAAGAAATATTTCTTAAATTTTTCCGGGTGGTTGGAAATTATAATTAACGAATAAAGGTAGCCCAATTGACCCAACAGCATCAGATTATACATTCGCAATTCTTGAGAATGATATATTAAAAAGGGTGATATTGCAGCAAAAAATAAAGCTAAATAACCAGTTTCCTTTCCAAATAACTCCCGACTTAAGAAATATAAAATTAAAAATATTGCTATTGAAATCAAAATATTTAAGGTACGTAAAAACCAAATTTCATTGCGAATAAGAGTGAAGAAATGAAGAGCAAAATAATACAATGGTGGCATGGTGTCGGCTATTGTACCTTGCACAATAACGTTCAATTTTTTTATGGACAGAAAAAAACTAAAAGCATCATCATAAGCGATTTCTCTTGTGGCTATGCGAATAATTCGCAGAACTGTCGCAAACACGATTAATGCGATAACTATTAATTTTTCGTTCCGAATGATTAATTGGAAATTATGTGCTTTACTGGATTTTTCGCCCACCATCTCACCCAATACAACCCTAATGCAAGCAAAATTGGAATTGGAAAAAACATTAAAGGACTCTGGATCGGCTGATACTCAATCGATAATGTCCGCAAGAAAAACAGCCATGGCACAAAAAAGAACAACAACAGCATCACCAAATTGATCAGATTGCCCTTATTTTTCCAACGCTCTTCAATCAGTCGGAAAATTACAAAAGCAGCCGGAAGCATCACAACAAAATTTCCAGGATCAGTTTGCACATTTAACCACTGACCTAGCACTAAAGTTAACGAACATATCCATACGAACTCAATCCCCGTTGATCTTCGAGCGAGCCACACTTCCACAATAAGAACCAATGCACTCACAATTGAGATGGCTATTCCAAAATTTCTACCTGCGCCAGGCAACAAAGCACTTAAAGCCTGAGCAGGTGTACCAGGTGGATTGTAACCAGGATAACGCAATACCTCTTGCAAAAATTGTAAAGGCCAATTTGGGATTAAGAATAAAGCAATCACGCTCAGCAGCAATATGCTTCCTAGAAACCAAAATACAATTTTGCTGCGCTTATTAACAATTGCCCAAAAAAGAAGGAAAAGAATAAAGGCAAATCCTACCTGCGGTTTAATGGTCGTAAACGCTAACAAAATCCCTGCCAATTCGTCTTGTTTTTGTTGAATGGCATAGATGCTTAGCGTAAAACATAATAAGAGTAAAATGACAGCATTACCATTTATTAAAGACCGTAACCCATGGTACCAAAATATACTGAACGTGATTAATGCTACCATTATCAATTTTCCGGGCCGCCATTGGACAAGTCTCACACCGACAACAACCGAGAGAATCAATGATATTTCCAGTAATGTCATCCACAAAGCCCGTGCAAGAAAGTAATTTTTAGTAAGTGCAAAAGGTATAAATAAAAACAACGAGTACAAAGGGTAAGCCACTCGTAGCTCATGTTCATCGCCTTTGGCTGCTCGGCCGTATACCATCGTTTGTATTGCCAAAGCGGTAGTATCCGAATATGGGCTGATACCCTCATAAATATATTTTTGTGCTCCGACCCAATGGACAAGGAAATCATTTCCTCCTGGATTTTTTTCGGAGTACAAAAAGTTCCCCCAAACGAGCGCTGCAATTATAATAAGAAAAAGTAGTACTATAAATGTTCGCGCGATACCATCGAATTTAGATCTCCGCAAATTTATAATCCTTTCAACTTCTACCGATTGGAAAAATAATGAAAATAACGATCTCAATAGCACAATTAACGGTAAACCAGAGTAATTTTCAAAAGAATGTGGATAAATTATTATATCTCATTGAAACGTTACACCCGGATAAAAGCCGTCTTCTTTTGCTGCCAGAGTTGTGGTCAACTGGTTTTACACCTTTGTTGGATGAAGCTGCAGATTTTAATGAATCTCTTATTTTGAATTTAAATCAGCTCGCACAAGAAAAGGACCTGATTATCGCAGGAACTTATATAACCAAGCGTAAGGAATTTGGATTCGCAAACCGCTTGATCGTTCAATCACCCCATCGAGATTTGCAAGTAAATTACGACAAAATCCATTTGATTGCCTCAATGCGAGAAAAAGAATGGTTTTTTCCAGGCAATACAATACGCATGGTGAATCTTCTTGATATTCCGTTTGGATTGGCAATTTGTTATGACCTACGATTTCCGGAGTTATTCCGTAGAATGAGTAACAATGGAGCTATGGTTTTTTTATTGCCTTCACAGTGGCCAAAAAAAAGAATATCACATTTTCAAAAGCTGATTCCCGCCCGTGCAATTGAAAATCAGGCAGTTTTTGTTTCAGCGAATGTTGTTGGAAATATTGGAAATACCATGTTTGGTGGCCAAAGCATGGTTGCTGACCAGTATGGAGAATTGATTTTAAATCTGGGAGAAGGTGAAGACAAAATTGAGTCGGTTGAAATTGATAGCACTGATATTCAGAACTGGCGAGATGAGTTTCCAGTACTGACTGATCGTCAAGATGTGGAGGATTTTCCGCTGCTTTTCAACTAATTTTTGATCAGAATACTAGCCAAATTATCCTCATAGAAGATTCGCCAGCCATTGTCCAATAAAGTTTGATTTATTGGCGAATTCTTTTCTAAGAATGTCCATTCAATTTGATATTTCTCAATTAATTGCCTCCAATTGGCACCGGCATACACCATTTCTATCCAATCATCAATAATCTCATCACCGAATAAATCTGTGCGTCCATCCACAAATACTTTAATGTCGTTGCTTTTCCAGTGGATGTATCCCCCCCATCCGTATGAATTTAAAACATTTCCACTCGGGATGCCATGTCCGGAAATTGCACTGATTGCCTGTTTCGGAAACAATTTGTTTTCATAAGCATTCATAACAGTGTCATCCCCCAAATAAATGATTTTTCCGGCGATTATAAATAAAAGTATCGCAGCGACAGCCAGGTTGAGAATCTTTTGTATGATTGGCTTTGGTTGAATTTGCCCCAATTTCGTCAACCTTGAATCCTGCATATTTTCTATCCTGTCTTTAATGTGACTATTATAAAAACTGACACATAATTCACTCATTGATGGAAAAATTACAATAGCAAAAGGAGCAAAATTTCTTTTTGATAAAAACCCAAGCGCTCCAAAAAATAATATTGGTAGGACTTTTTGAAGTTTTAATCGCCTCTCATTAATTGCTAGCAGCAAGGCAAACAATAGCCATGTCCACAGGTATGGCTGCTGACTGAGATCATGAAAGTTTGGCGAAGCCCATTCATCAATATACATTTGCAAAGAAGTGATCGCTACAGTATCGAACTGAACTTTCCAGATATTTAATCCATTGGGATTTATGCAAACAGCCAGAATGCATATAAAAAATAAACCGGCATACGATCCAATCTTTCCACGGGAGAGCTGATTTTCACTCTTAAATACTATGTTTTCCAAAATTCTTCCGGCAAAGTAAAGACCGATAAATGCAATTCCAATCGAAAAACCGGCATGCAAGTTGGACCAAAGCACGAATAGCAGCACAATCGAAAGTAGATTTCTTCGGTTGGGTTGCAGATCAAATTGATTAACCATTGGGATAAGAATTGCAAAGCACAATAATGTGAAAAGCTGTGGGCGCGGTGACCAGACAAGTGCAGATACTAATAAAGCCAGAATCATTAAAAATGCACGCGTTAGCGCACTTCCCTGCATTTGATGATAGATCAACCACATTGTCGCTGTTGCAAGAATTGCAACAAAGATCATCACACCTCGATGTGAAAAATAATGAAAGATGAGATAAAAAATAACCTCTGATAGCCAGCTATGGTTAACCCAGGGTGATCCAAAGCGGGTGAAAGAAAATTGATCCTGGAGCAACGGTGCTCTTTGTGCCAGACTGACAGAACCAGCCTTTAAATGCCAAAACAAATCGGTGTCCAGCGGAACACGCAAGGCAGCAAAAAATATTAAAAGAAAAAGCACCACTCCAACAAACAGTTCCGTCCGTTTCTTTTTGCTTTCTTTATTTATAGCTTCCATATAGACCTAATTCTGTTGGTGATATTTTGTTAGAAAGATCAAAGTAAATATGAAAATCGCCGATTTCTTCATAACGAAAAAGAATATGATTTTGAATTAGTTTTTGGTTTAACAATTGATCAAGTGGAGGATTATTCGTAGTGATATAGAAAGCCCGTTCTTGCTCATCGACAAATGTGTTGTAGTCTGGGATGCGGTTATCGCGTGGTGAATATCGTAAATCATTATGATAAGGTAAAACAGGTATTGAAATAATACGTTCATCTGACAAAAATATTAATGGATAACTAACCCAATAATTACTATACCCGCTGAACTCCCCGTTAGTCTCTAAAAATTCAATTAGGTCAGACATGCTTCTCTGGTCAACTTGGGCTGGGGCATAAAATTGTGTCGTCAGAAAAGGTGGTTTTAAAGCCAAAGTCAATACGCCCAATAAGTTGAATAATAAGACGAAAGAAAACAGTATTCTTACTATCCATCTTGGTTGTATGCTAACCAATCCATAAGCAGCAATAATCGATAATGGAATGTAAAAAGGCAGAAAGTAACGCCCACTGGGGTCAACCCCGAAGGAGGTAAAAACATAACCTAAAAATTGGAATAGCCCTATACCAATTAAACCTGAAAAAAAGAGCTGGTACCGCTTTGACAAATTATTCCATTTACGAAAGAAATTGATCATTACAATCAACCAGAACAAAATGATTACCGGAGCCATAAATGGCAGAATGATTTTTATGTCCCAAGGTGGACGAAGCCCAAACATTACTGTCGGTCCAAACAGGAAGAATGACAGTAAGTGTTGACCAAGCTGTTGGATGTAACCGTTTTGTTCAACTGAAACTGCGCTGCCGGTTAATTCCGAAAGAAGTGAGAAATTTTTACTGGCTAGAAATGATGACCACCAAAAATAAGAACCCAGAGCAAATCCAACGAGATAGCCGGTTACAGAAATAACGACTTCGACGATTTTGATCTGAAAGTTTCTATGTTTAATCAGATATATGCCAATAATCAAAATCGATGGAATACAAAACGTTAAACTTATCGCATTTACCCACAAACCCAACCCTGTTAATATCCCTAACAAAAACAGATAAAGAATATGTTCTTTTCTCACCCGCTCCGAAACTTCAAAATGATTAATAACTTTTGCTGAAATAAATAATGATAATGTTCCAATTAGTAGTGCTTCTCCGTACCCTCCTAAAGAAACAGTGCTATAAAGTATAAGATTAACCGGGGAAAAGATGAGTAACAACGCACTAAAAAACGCAATCTTTCTATCATCAAATGCTACAATTGCAAATAAATAAATTGTTAAGACACTTAAAAAGAAAAGCACAGATTGAACTAATCTTATAACAATAACACTTTCTGAAAATATTTTAAAAGCTAATGCCACTAAAAAAGCATCCAGGCTGCCCATATATACCTGTCCATAAAAGAATAAAGGGCGTTCACCAGACAAGATGTGTTTTGCCATCAATCCGACAATTGCTTCATCAGAATTAAAAGGAAATGCGTGTAGAATCAGTAATGAGGTTCTATAGATAAGAAATAATCCCAATAATAACGAAATGGCATATAGCGGTCGATTGATGAAACGATCAAATTTCTTCACTGGCAGGTTAGCAAAACTCAAATTTCACCATTTTCTTTTCGGATTGTTTTTCGTTGCGTGGTGCATAGCTTATTTTACAGGAATTTCCTCAGTTCCATTTCATCCTGATGAAGCAACTCAAATTTACATGAGTACTGATGTTGATCAAATCCTTGCTGGCAATTTCAACTCTTTTGTTTACGATCAAACTCAACAAGATTCGCTTATCCAGAAATACCATTTGCTCGATGCACCACTCACTCGTTATAAGATCGGAATCGCACGTGCTCTTACAAACTCACCGCAACTTTTGCAGGATTGGAATTGGTCAAATTCATGGCAGGGTAATTCATCCGCACTTCCAGATTCCAAATTACTTTTGGTTTCAAGAATTAGTATTGCAATATTTTTACCAATTTCACTCATATTATTTTTTCTATTAACACGGAAACTTTTTTCACAACCGGTTGCAATCATTGCTTCTCTTTTATTTTGCTTTAATTCCTTGCTTCTATTGCACACCCGTCGGGCTATGGCCGAAGGGTTGCTTATCTTTTTCTTAATTCTGAGCCTTTATTTGATCTTGAATCTGCCGTCAAATTGGTATTCCTTGACTGCCCTGCCGGTAGCATTCGCATTTAACAGTAAACAGACCATGATCGTGCTCGTAGGATTTGCCTTTTTTGCTTTATTAGTCAAACAGCGCCACAGGCTCAAGCAAATGGTAATTCAAGTTCTTCTTTTCAGCCTGATCTTTATTGGCATTTTTTATCTGTTTAATCCGGTCGTTTGGCAAAAGCCGGTACAAGTCATTCGCGCAATGTGGATGGAACGTTCTGAATTAACAAATTCTCAACTTGCTGTAATCTCCACTGCCGCTCCGGACTTCATCGTCAGTTCTCCGTTGGAAAGAATCACCGCACTTATTGCCCAAGTTTTTATTGTTCCGCCTGCTACTGCCGATGTCGCCAATTATCAAGAAGAACTGACAAATTCCGTTACTGCTTATTTTAAGAACCCGATTAATGATGGCTATGGACGTAATATGAATGTAGGATTTTTATATTTTTTCCTGGTCATTTTTGGTGTAATAACCAGCTTTAATGCAAGTAATCACCAAAAAACTCTATTATTTCTAGTTTTTCTATCAGTCATATTTGAGATTTTATTCTTTTTTCAAATCCCTTTTCAGCGCTATTACCTTGTGTTGATCCCTTTTACATGCCTCTATGCAGCAGTTGGTTTGGAAAACATTTTTCAGTTTGCTAAAAGCCACATTACTTCTGGGAAAAAAGTAGTTTGAGATCAAGAATTATTACAAATATTTGTGATAGACACGGTGGTTCTTGGAGGCTCTCCCACCCATGCTGATCAAATCCTTTCGCATCTGAACCGCCGTCTCAGCTACTTGCGTGAGTTCTCCAAAATCATATTGATTGTAATCTTTAAATGTTTTTGCCATCTCATCATACATGAGCACGTTACCACCACGGCCATGATATTCCGGCAAAACACCTGCCCCATTCAAAGAAACAATCCGGGTTTTCTTGAATTCCCGCATCAAATCCAAAATTCCCCAAGGCGTTATCCGCCCTTTCATTCGTTGCAATGCCGCTGAAATATCAGGAAATGCGAGTAAAAAACCGATCACTTCATCATTATACGTAATAATTTTTATCAGTCTTGGGTCTGCAACCACCATTAGATTGTCGGCCATAAATTTAACTTCGCGTTCCGTAAATGGATAGTATTCCCAATTGTTTACAAATGTCTTATTGTAGGCTTCACCGATTGCCAATGCTCGTTTCTTCAGTTCTTTTTTGGTTGCAAAACTCTCAACTTTAAACTTACCGCGCTCGCGAACTTTATCCGCAATTAGCTGAGCCTTTTCAGGTAAAGTAAAATTCGAGGAATCAATCGCACACGAGATAAAATCAACTTCCTTTTCAAACCCAAGATTTTCTACCAGATTTCGGTAATACGGGAAGTTATAATTCATCATTGTCATCATTTGCCGAAGTTCAAACCCTTCAATTTGAATCCCGTATCCATCAAAGGCACTGAAACCTTTCGGGCCAACAATTGCATTCAGATTCCGTTTGCGAACCCATTCAAATCCGCGCTCAAAAATAGCATTGGCAACTTCCTGATCATCGATGCAATCAAAAAGATAGAATTGTGCTTTTTTAACGTCATGCACTTTATTAAAGGGCTTGTTTTCCATAACAGCCAGTCTTGCGACTAATTTTCCATTCTTTTTTGCAGTAAAAAATTCCGCATCCGAATGTTCATAAAATGGATGTTTTTTAGGGTCAAGCATCATTTTCACATCGCTGATAAATGGTGGCACCCACTGAGGCACGTCCTGGTACAGAGTAAATGGAAACATGACAAATTCATTTTTTTGCTTTTTGGAGGTTAAGTCCAACTTTTCAATATCTATCATTTTTACCTCAATAATTTCAATTTTAAAATTAGGTCTAGTATACATGTAATTTAAATTAATACCAAAAAAATCGATAATAATTTAAAAACGTTTGACAGTTCATGCCAATTAGCGCACCTCATCTCTAAAATAGAACTATGAATTATCTTTCTCTTGAAATTTCTCCCTATTTGCTGGCGCATGCCAATAACCCTGTTAACTGGTATCCGTGGAATGAGACTGCATTAAACAAAGCGAAAAAAGAAAATAAGCCAATTTTTCTTTCAATCGGTTATTCGGCTTGCCATTGGTGCCATGTAATGGAAAACGAATCCTTTATGGATCAACAAACCGCTGATTTTCTTAATGAACACTTTATATCAATAAAAGTTGACCGCGAAGAACGGCCAGACCTGGATAAAATCTACATGGATGCCCTGGTAAGTATGACAGGCAGTGGCGGATGGCCGATGAGTATTTTTCTTTCCCCTGATCTTACACCTTTTTATGCCGGAACGTACTTTCCCCCACAACCACGATATGGAATGCCATCATTTTTGGAATTACTTAAGAGCATCAATGATGCATGGCATGAGAAATCAAATAATCTCAAAGAATATGGCCTTCAAATAAAAAAACATCTTGAAAGAACAAAAATTTCTCAAAATACAGAAGAGGCTAATTATGCCGAAATTGTCAATAAAAGTATTTTAAATGTTTTTTCACAAATGGATCTTGAAAATGGGGGTTGGGGAAGCAAACCGAAATTTCCACAACCGTTGACTTTACTGTTTCTGCTAGATCCGTACGTTCGTTTATCAAGTAATCAGAAAATTCAATTAACTACAACTTTGGACTCTATGATTCACGGTGGTTTTTACGATATTTTACATGGTGGTTTTCATCGTTATAGCACGGATCAGAATTGGTTAATTCCTCATTTTGAAAAAATGTTGTATGACAATGCCTTGCTTTCTCAAGTTTATTTGTATGCAGGCATTTTATTCTCAAATGCAAGCTATCTCCAAGTAACACACGAAACCATCAATTTTATGCAAACTGAGCTACTTTCACCAGAGGGTGGGTTTTGGTCCAGTTTGGATGCGGATTCAGAAGGTGAAGAAGGACTTTATTATATATGGCGATACGACCAACTTCGGAGCTTATTCTCCGATACAGATTGGGAAGAGCTTCAAAAAACCTTCGCAATTTCTAGTCATGGAAACTTCGATGGGTTTATTATTCTACGTAAAAAAACCAACTTAGTACCTTTGAAATTAATTGAAAAGTTAAGAAAAGCGCAAAACAAACGCACTCGACCCGAAACTGATGAAAAAATCCTGACTGATTGGAACAGCTTGGCCATTTCCGTTTTTGCCAAAGCAGGTCAATTGTTACAATCTGACAATTATTTAAAAGTGGCTCAAAATGCTGCAACATTTATCCTGGAAAAAATGATTGTAGATGGACATCTGTATCACGCTTACCGTGGCGGTCATGTACGCAGTCTGGCATTCTTAAGCGATTTTGCGTTTTTGATTAATGGGCTTGCCGATTTATATATTGCAAGCGTAAACACAGCCTGGCTGGAAAAAGGATTCGACTTGTGCGACCAGATGGTAAAGTTATTCTGGGATGGAAATCAATTTTTCGATAGTCGCGAAGACGACCCAACATTGTTCATCCGACCACAGACCATTGAAGATTCGGTTATACCATCTGGTTGGTCATCTGCTATTTTTGCAATCCAACGATTGAATATTTTTCGTGACCGGAAAAAATATGAAAATTTAATCTCCCATTCGCACCAACAGGTTTTAACCACCATACAAGAAGCGCCCCTCTCCAGCTCTTTTTGGCTAAAGACAATAACGAAAGCCTTAAATGCGGATGACTATATCACATTAGTGAAAAGAAATGGCGACACAAAAATATCTGACTTATTTGAAAAAGCAGTCCTCACGCGAAAGCATCCTGAGACAATATTCTTAAATGTTGGTGAAGCCGAAATTGCTCAGACAAAAATCCCAATTCTCAAGGACAAAAAATGTTTTAACAACCAATCAACAGTATTTGTTTGTTACCACAATACATGTTCGGCTCCGCTTACTTCTATCGATTCCATAATTTCAGAATTGTCCTGACTCCAATTAACCTGTAATCAAAATTTGATCTTATTAGTCTTTTACAAGCTATAATAAAGTAAATGCATATCTCTTTGTTCCAAGGGGAATCCTGAAATAGAATCAAGCTTTTTCGGTTCTAAAAACATGGTTTCCTTATTTTGTTAAAATATGGATTAATTAATCGGAGGTCGAAATGGAAAAGTTTGTCATTGAGGGTGGAGTACAACTCAAAGGTGAGATAACCCCTTCTGGAAATAAAAACGCAGCTTTACCATTGTTAGCAGCATGTTTATTGACTGATGAACCAGTAATTTTTCATAACATACCAGAAATCTTAGATGTTTTGGCGATGAAAAATTTAATTGAAAGCCTTGGGGTTGAAATCACTCAAAACAAAAAAAATACATGGACTGTACATGCAAAAGATGTTCGCTTCGCAGACCTTGACCCTGATTTGTGCAAAAAAATACGTGCTTCAATTTTATTGGCCGGCCCTATGTTGGCACGCAGCGGAGAAATGATTTTACCGCCACCTGGCGGTGATGTAATCGGACGGCGGCGAGTTGATACACACATACTTGCCCTCAAGAAATTAGGTGCCGAGGTTTCGTATGATCGCATCTTCCACTTCAAAGCAAAAAAATTAATCGGCGCTAATATATTGCTCGACGAAGCCAGCGTAACAGCAACTGAAAATGCTATCATGGCTTGCGTAACCGCCGAAGGTGATTCCGTTATTCGCAATGCAGCATCTGAACCACACATTCAAGAACTTTGCCACTTTCTCACAAAAATGGGTGCCAAGATAGAAAATATCGGCTCTAACACACTTCATATTCATGGTGTCACCAAACTTCATGGTTGTGAATTTACTGTTGGGCCGGATTATTTGGAGGTAATTAGCTTTGTCGGCGCAGCTGCTGTGACTCACGGAGAAATTACCATTCGCAATGCCGGTATTCAATATCTTGATATGATTAAACTTGTTTTTCAACGTATTGGGGTCGAGTGGGAGAATCACGGGAATGATATCTTTGTTCCCTCAAATCAACCCTTACTTATCGAACCAGATCTTGGCAATGCCATTCCTGAAATTAGTGTTATGCCCTGGCCATCATTTCCAACCGATTTAATGAGTATTGCGATTGTTGTCGCTACCCAATCCAGAGGATCAATGCTCTTCCATGATTGGATGTATCCTTCGCGCATGTATTTCACCGATAAACTTGTTGGAATGGGTGCTCAAATCGTATTGTGTGATCCCCATCGTTGCATTGTTCAAGGACCTTCACAATTATTTGGTGAAAACCTGGAAAGTCCGGATATTCGCGCCGGAATGGCATTATTATTGGCGGCTCTCTCAGCCAAAGGTACTTCTACAGTTCGAAATGTCCGCCAAATTGATCGTGGTTATGAAAATGTAGAAGTCAAATTTAAAAATCTAGGAGCCAATATTGTTCGCTTGTGATGCAAGGGAACTTTTTTCACATTAATTTTTACCAAAAAAAGACATGCTAATTTCCCAAGCATGTCTTTTTTATCAGAATAAAATTATGTTTGTTATTCGTTAAGCAGGTTTCGCTTCTTCTTCGATAACGCCCAAAAATTGTTCAACCACATCTCGCAACATCCCTTCGGGTAACGCACCAACCTGGCGATGAGCTATTTTTCCTTTACTGACAAATAACATGGTTGGAATACCTTGTACGCCATATTTGGTTGCCCATTCAGGATTCTCATCGGTATTCACTTTAGCGATCAACAATTTGCCACCATACTCTTTTGCGAGTTTATCTAAAACCGGAGCTACCATGCGGCAGGGACCACACCAGGGTGCCCAAAAATCTACAATTACCGGCAACGTGGATTGCATCACTGTTTTTTCAAACGCAGCATCAGTAACATGAACAGGTTCTGTAATCATCAAAATCTCCTTTAATTATTCTATAAATACTCCCCATGAGTATACCACCATTTATTAAAATTGCGTTTTATTTATGAAAACTTTCATGGAGTTTGCCTCTTATAATCAACAAATCGATAACCAACACCACGCTCAGTAAGAATATATTTTGGGTTTGAAGGATCTTCTTCCAATTTTTGACGTAGATAATTGACATACAAACGCACGTAATGGGGTTCATCGCGATACTCATAACCCCACACACGCGATAACAATTGGTCATAAGTCAATACCCAGCCGGCATTTTTTACAAGATGGAAAAGCAACCGGTACTCAGTTGGACGCAGTTTGACTAATTCGTCATTAATCCATATTTCCCGTTTCGAAAAATCCAAACGTAAGCGATCATCCACTTGAATTACATCGGAAGATTCCGATGATCCACTTTCGACCCGGCGAAGTACCGCACGCACACGACTGACTAATTCTCTTGGGCTAAATGGCTTGGTAATGTAATCATCGGCACCCAACTCGAGACCACGCACCTTGTCATCTTCTTCTCCCTTGGCAGTTAACATAACGACAGGTACATTGCTAATCTCACGCAGCATTGTAAGTACTTCGAACCCATCGATGTCAGGCAGCATGATATCTAATAAAATTAGATCAGGCAAAGAATCACGATATGCTTGCAGAGCTTGCATTCCGCGGTAAGCTTCGACAACTTGAAATCCATCATGTTCCAGATTTAAACGGATAAAACGAGCCATCCGCTCTTCATCATCTACTACTAAAATTATTTTGTTCTTAAAAGAATCATCCACGTTTTTACTCCCGTACAAATGAAATAATATCCTCTTCTTCACCCGTCGGCATTATTTCAACAAAGTTTACTCTGTGCATAGGGAAAATTACGATTGTTACTGCCGGTTCCAAATAATGAATGTCTTTACCATCCTTTTTTCGTGGATTTTTCAAAATGACAATTTGGTCCTCCGTTTTTGGAAGCTCATCCATTTCACCCAAAACAGGATCCTCATTATTAATGTGGACAATGACAGTGATCATTTCTTCCTCCTTAGCGCAAAACCACCTGGATCTTCAATTTGCCCAGTGCGATAATATCCCCTTGATTGATCGGGTAATCAACATGTGGGACGATTTTCTGGCCATTGACTCTGGTTCCATTGGATGAACCCAAATCCATTATAGCAACCCGTTCGTTGTGTACTTTCAAGGCGGCATGCAATCTTGACACCCCTTGGGCGTAGGCCTCAAAGGGCGATAAATCAACATCAGGTAAAATGGGCTGACCTTCGGCAATCCGTCCCAAGGTAAACTCTGTTCTACCAGCCAGCTGTAATGTTTGTTTGCTGTCTATAACAAATAATGCCAATTCTGCATTTTGCTCTGGTTGCTGTGTACTCGTACCAGATTTTAAAATCTCCGGCTTAGACCCTAATTTCGATTCATCCAGTATGTCACTGGTTGTCTTCTGAATTGATTGTGTGGTTAAATAGTCTAACGAGATTAACCTGGCACCACATTCACTGCAAAATAACGCGCCAGGAAATTCTTTGTGATGACAATTAGGGCAAATAATCATATTCTGTTCTCTCCGGTTCAGGTAGCATTAATAAAGATCGAGTGCCATATTTTATTCGTTTTTCGCCTATGTCAGAAAAACTTTTTTGTGTTTGTAAGTTTTGTGCTTCTTGTAACACTGTTCTCGCCAGGTTACGGTCTCCTCTTGCGAGCAAATGCGTGGCAACATGATGCAAATGTCGTGTAGCATTTTGAATATCACCATCCTTTACTTCATTTCTAGCTTTTTCCTGGATTCGATATAAAGTCAGGTGCGACATGGCATCAATAATCGCAGCAGGTGGGATTACACGATCTATGGTAGTGCTGATAGGTCTTTTAAAGTCAAAGTACATACGAGTCTTTTTAATTGGATTAGATGGTATGTCCATTTTAATTGATCCATAAATCATTCTCAATTCTTCCATCGTTGGTAGAAGTTCATCAATGTGAAATTCGAAGATGACACGTAAATGTTTACCGAGTAAAAGGTTCCCAAGCAGAATTGAATTTCCCACGTCTAAAGAAGATAAATCTGGGCTTAGACGGAAAGCATAGTTTAATTGTACAAATGGACTGGTTTCGAACTCAATTTTTACGTTTCTTGCATATTGAATCCCTGATTGTTTTATTTTTTCTGTGAGGGAGTTTAACATTTCCTGGGCAGATACAACAAATTGAGTTTCACCACCTGAAATTCTAGCGAGTTCATCCAGAAATTGATCATTCCAATTATCTCCAATTCCAATGGCCTGGAATGAAATACCTTCTTCGGTTGCCTCACGTATCAATTGCATACATAACGCTTCATCCCCATAAGTATGCCCGTCTGTGATAAGAATAAGTTGTTTAATCTGATCATCGGCCTGGATACTGCGAAGCTGTTCTATGCCTTCCGATAAACCTTTGTAAATCTCCGTTGATCCGGATGCCTGAATTGATTGAATGCGAGAGAGTACTGCGCCAGATTCATTACTTTTGGTTGGTGTGAGGATAACATCTGCGAAATCACTGAATGTAACAATTGAGATGGTATCATTTTCTCTAATTAATTTCAGAAAATTAACAGCTTCAAATTTGATTTTCTCAATTAAATCGCCTTGCATGGAGGTAGATTTATCAATTACAAGACAAATGTTTACTGGAGGAAGCAAGTTTGGAAGATCAGTTTTGGTGGGAAAGATATCAAGCAATAAATAAAATACTTGGTCACCTTCGATTAAAGGGAGAACATTGCGGCTATAAAATGCATTAATTTGGATACTTTTTTTACTTTTTATCTCTTCAGAAATATTCTCATCATAACTAGACCGTTTCTTTTGGTCAATAAGCGTTTCATATGCTTTTTGGATTTTTAGAAATTTTTCTGTATCAGCAGCTGATGGGTTCTTATCCGGATGATAGATTTTGGCAGCGCTGAAATATGCTACCCTAATTTCATCGGTGGTAGCATCAACAGGTAATTCCAAAATATTATAAAAATCCATGCAATGATTCCCCTAATTCATTCGGATCACGATTGCCGTAATATTATCGGGTCCACCAGCCTGATTGGCGGCTTCGACCAAATTTAAGCACGCTAGCGATGGATTTGGTTCCGCTGTAATGATTCTGAAGATATCTTCATCATTTACGCTCCCCCACAAGCCATCACTGCAAATTAAAATATACCCTGGCTTTGGAATCGGAGTGGTTTGAATGTCCGGGCGGAAAGGCTCAGCCTGTCCAAGAGCCCGATAAAGAACATTTTTATTAGGATGATTTTTTGCTTCTTCTTCTGTAATCTGTCCTAGATCTAAAAGCCGTTTTACAAGTGAATGGTCTTTCGTCATTGTTTCCATTCGGCCATCCGGGTAAATATAATACAACCTGGAATCACCGACATGACCGATCGTGACCTGTTCTCCAAGGATCAATGCTGCAGTAATTGTTGTACCCCCTCCAGGTGCTTTTGTAATGACAGCATTTTGAGCTGCTTTAATGCCACTCTCCATAATTTCTTGTATACTCTCTGCTGGCATTTCCTGCGAAGCACCAAGAACCGCACTGTACAGTTTTCTAAAAATATGTTCTCCAAGCGCGCGGGATGCTGCGCTACTAGCTACTTCACCGTGTTGATGTCCTCCCATACCATCGGCAACAATGAATAAACCAAATGGAATATCATTGACACCATTAGCAAAGGTCGCATTAAACCAAAATAACGTATCTTCATTATGGTCACGCTGTCTGCCAACCGACTGACCACAACCAACCAGAAATTGCGGAGGATTTATAAATACAGTTTCTCGTGTAACTGAACGCAGCTGATCTTCTGCTAACGGCGCTGTTTCTATATTTATAACTTGAGGAGTTACGGGCTTTTTTTCTTTTCGAAATATTTTTTTAATGGAATCAAGCATTAATTTTTCCAAGCAACTTTCTTATGCATACAAAGCATAAATTAAGTGATCACCCGAACCAAAATAAATGATGTTATTTACGATGACTGGTGCACCCGTAATCGGTCCATCCGTACTAAATTTCCAGCGCATCTGCCCATTTTTGAGCTCAATGCAGTACATAGTGCCATCGGCTGTTCCACAATAGACCGCATTGTTATATATTGCCGGTGACCCGCTGACTTGATGATCGGCTCTAAACTTCCAGATCTCTTTTGAGCTATTAGCCTCCAAGCAATAGATATGATTATCAGCACTTCCAAAAACAATATTAAAATCCGATTTTGCCGGAGAAGAAATTGATCCTTTGCCCATCCGAAAACGCCAGACAATCCAACCAGATTTTGCATCAAGTGCATAAAATTGAGAATCCAGAGAAGCAAAGAATACGATACCGTCCTCAACCAATGGGGATGAAGTAATCGCGCGCTTTGCTTTAAACCTCCACTTAACTTGCCCACGAAAGTCAACACTAAAGAAATCTCCGAGTTCCGAGCCTGCAAAAGCAAAATCTTTACTGATAAAGGGTGAGGTTCGGATAGGTGACCCCCCATCAACTCGCCATGCTAAACGGTTAGACAACAAGTTAACTGCATACAGATATCCATCGTCAGAGCCAAAAAAGACATGTTGTTCTGCGATTTTCGGTGAACTGCGAATGGGAGCATCGGCTTGGAATGACCAGGACTGTTTACCTGTACGAATTGAGACAGCATATAAGTTTTTATCTTCGCTGCCAATGAAAACCAGGCCTTCATCAACAACTGGTTTCCCAACTAAACCGCCTTGAGTAGGAAATTTCCAAAGAAATTCACCTGAAGAAGCATCCAGCGAGTAAAGGTTATTGTCATAACAGCCACAATAAATTTTTCCATTGTCGTAACAAACTGAACCTCTAATTTCATCCTCACATTTAAAAGTCCAGATAGGTTTAACAGCTTGCTCCTTAATCAGCGGTGAGACTGAAATTCTAGTCAAAGCACCGGTTTTTTTTGCTACTGAAAGAAGAGCGTCTTTCATATCTCCCGCATTTTGGAAACGATCAGCAGGGTCATATTGCAACGAAGTATTGATGACTGTTTCAAGTTCCAAAGAAATTCGTGGATTAATCGAGCGGATCGGCCGTTCCGAAAACGAAAAAGGGGCTTCCAAACGCGGATCGCGGTTGGTCAACACATGGTGTAGTGTTGCTCCTAACGCGTAAATATCAGCGACAGGGGTAGCATCGCCTCGATACTGTTCCGGCGGTGAATAGCCTTCAGTTCCGATCATGGTGCCTTTTTGTCCGGTTCGGAAATTTTTTGCAATACCAAAATCGACCAGGATTGACCTTCCTTGTGGATTAATCATGACGTTGCTGGGTTTCATATCCCTAAAAATGATCGGCTCCGGTTTGTGAGAATGTAAAAACTCAAGCACATCGCATAGTTCAATTGCCCAGGCGATAACCCGCTCTTCTTGTAAAGGAGCATTGGCTTCGGTTAGAACGGCTTCCAAATCTTTCCCTTGTATAAATTCAAGTACAAGGTATGAGCGGTCATCTCGTGAGAAAAAATCATAAATTTGGGGAATTGCCGTGTGATTAAGTGTGACCAGAATATTCGCTTCACGTTCGAAATTTTGAACAATTGTCTGACGTACCAACGGATCAGGAGCGTTATTTATCATTTCCTTGACTGCTACCAACTTCATCACATTTGGAAAATGTAAATCGCGGGCACGATATACTGATCCCATTCCGCCAACCCCGACCACATCTTGGATCTGGTACCGGTTTACTAGGGTTATTCCTGGTTGTAACTGTTTTACTGCACTAGATCCGACACTGTCGAAACTAGAAGTAATCCGCTGAGTTTCCAGCTAGCCCTCCTGCTTTGGTTGATTAAAGAAATTGAATGCCTTTTGGTAAGAATATTAGCTGATTATAAACTTCAATGGAGTGAAAAGCAACTAAAGTTGGCATAAATTCTATGTGAAAATTTAAATTATGCTAATTGAATAGGCGTTAATTGTCCTTAATTTCCTTTTATGTTAGAAAATTAAATTCAGCTATTATTTAATTTTATAATATCCAGTCCCGCTTCTACATTCACTGCATGGGCACATCGCGCGTAAATATTGCCATGTAAATATACCAAAAGTATGCCCATCCTCCCAGGCAATCGTAATCGCATAGCTGCCAACCAATTCGAGATTCGCCAATTTTGTTGAATTCGAATCAGGCAGTTGAATCTCAAATATCTTTGGATCCGGTTCTGCACTCATATTTTCATGTCCTCCTCGACATGTGGCGCAGGGGCAACCAGCTCTTAAAAGTTGGAATGGATAATTGCTCTCGTGTCCGTCTTCCCAATTAATGGTGACAAGCTTGTCACCTTTTTTAACTTTTATATTAATCGGTTTCATAATCACTCCTGAGGTGATGTAATCAAATTTAAATAGTTTTGTACACACCAACCATTCCGGGATGCATCATACGGCGCTTCCACTTTCCACCAGGTATAACCATCTGCTTCGACCGGACCATCAATAACTTTAAATAATTCTGAATCCAAACCCACAAAATTAATAGCAAAAGTTGTGGCCGGTCCAGAACGAATACTTAATCCGTCTCCGGCGGTCCCGCTAATTTGAGCATATCCACCAACATGAATTTTTAACAAATCTTGCGGAGACAAAGTCGGTGAAGGAGTGCTGGTAGGTTCAAATGTGGCACGAATAATCTCAGTAGCAGTCGGTGCTTCAATTTCGGTGATTATTGCTGCGGTTGAAGGTGGCTTCGTTTCTTTTGCAAATAAGTACAAAGCTATGTAAGTCATCATCAGAATGGATAATGCCACAAAAAGAAACAACAAGATTAAAATCCATCGCCGGTTCATAAACTAATTTTACCCCATGGTAACAATTGCTGATAAGTAATCGTTGTTCATAGTGGCACTATATTTTTAAGACTATCAAGGATCGGCATCATAAGTGCATTAGAAACAATTAGTTTCAGAATTTGATTGAGATTTTCATGTTTTTTTCAAATAACGATCTATTAATCTGACACAAGGCATTATATCGTCGAATTCCTCTTTTTATAGACCTAATTTAAGATAGAAATTGAAAAGCCATGAGGCAATCAACTTCAAATATTACATAACGATTAATTCACATTGTCCTGATCCACCGATCGTTAACAATTGAGGCACTAAACATATTAATGGATTCAAGCCATTAAACCAATACGGTGACTTAAATTTGAGTGGCTCTCTATGTTATAATTTTTACACATTTATTATGGAAAATTCATCAATTTCATCTATACCAATTCTTGCAAATCGTTACCAACTCTTACAAACTTTAGGTTCGGGTGGGATGGCTGTTGTTTATCGCGCCAAAGATCTTAACTTAGAAAGGTTTGTAGCTGTCAAAATTCTTCGGCCTGATTTCTCAAAGGACGAAGAATTCAGAAAAAGATTTCACCAGGAAGCCAAACTGGTAGCCAATCTTTCCCACCCAAACATAGTAACCGTACATGATTTTGGCTTGGATGGCGAACATTTATTTATTATCATGGAATATGTTCCCGGCACGAATCTTAAGACGCTAATCCGTGAGAAAACCGTTATTCCAATTAATGAAGCCAATGATTTGATGATACAAGCGGCAGCAGGGGTGGGCTATGCGCACCGCGCAGGCCTGGTGCATTGTGATGTCAAGCCTCACAATATGTTAGTAACACCTGATGGCCATCTAAAAGTGACTGATTTTGGAATTTCACGCGCTCTCGCTACCATTCGTCCAGATGAAAGAAGTACGGTGGTGTGGGGATCACCCCAATATCTTTCACCCGAACAATCCAGTGGCGAGCCTCCTTCTCCAGCTTCGGATGTTTATTCATTGGGCATTGTTTATTATGAAATGGTCACTGGCAGACTACCTTTTTACTCCAAAGATGCCACCGAATTAACTCGCATGCACAAAGAAGCAGTGCCTGTTCCTCCTTCTCTTTTGAATCCGCAATTATCACCGGAGTTGGAACAAATAATTCTTAAGGTGATCACAAAAGAACCCTCCGGCCGCTATCGCTCAGCTGAGCAATTCAGCAGGGTATTGCAAAATTATCAAAACAAGATCAGCAGTTCCTTTGTACCTAATCACGAAACAATTCCTTTGAGCCAATCCTACAGCCATTCAATCGATTATTTGGATGCACCTGAAAATCGAACTCCAATTGCTGAATATAAAGAGGGTTTTGATTGGAGTACCACAGCATTGGCTCTCTTAGCCTTTTTATTGGCCGGTGGACTCATTCCATTTTGGCTATTTATTTGGTTTTCACTCAATTCCGCACGCTAAAAGGGAAAATCATGATTCTTTCAGCTTCAATTATTTCATCAAATTTCTTAAACCTGAAGAAGGACTTGCAGGAAGTACGCGATGCGGGCGTCGATTGGCTTCACATTGATGTTATGGATGGTGCCTTCGTTCCAAATATTACCGTAGGTCCATTTATCTTGCCTTTCTGCAAAAAAGCAACCGGCATGCCTCTTGATGTTCATTTAATGATTAACCATCCTGAAAACCTCATCGAGACTTTTGCACACGCCGGTGCTGACCGCCTGACGATCCATGTGGAAAATAACCCGAATATTGTGCGTACTTTACAGGAAATCCACAAACTGAATGTCGCTGCTGGTGTCGTATTGAATCCCGGAACTTCTGTTCATTCTTTGGATTCTCTCTTTCCTTTCGTTGACCATATTTTAGTGATGACTGTCAACCCGGGCTTTTCAGGACAGAAATTTATACCTGAAATGATAGAGAAAATTAAAGTTATTCGGAAGAAAATTGATGATCAAAATTTAAATATAAAGATAGAAGTTGATGGTGGAATAAATGGAGATACAATTGCATCTGTAGTAAAAGCTGGCGCAGATATAATCGTTTCAGCAACAGCTATCTTTGGACATCCCCTAGGAATCAAAGCAGGTGTAGATGAGTTACGCCAAAATGCATGACTTAAACGAAAATCACGGCCGCAGCCGTGAGTTTTCCTTTGATTCCTGCCCGAATTTATTTGGCCGTTTTTACAATTGTGCGTATGCAACGCGTGCACAAAACTTTGCGGACCATACGCCCACTTTCAAACACAGAAACCTGCTGCAAGTTTGGTCGAAATTTACGATTGGTCGCTCGCATCGAATGACTGCGATTATGTCCAAAAGTTGTTGTTTTTCCACATTTTTCACACTTAGCCATAATAAAAATCCTTTCAACCATGAGTGCTTGGAATTAGCGGAAGGTTGCACTGCACAGCAATCGCAAATTTTACCATACCCCATAACTTTACACAAGAATTGGGTTTATTAAAGGGGAAAACATCATGAAGGAAAACCAAAATCCTATGGGAAATGTATATGTCTCACACCGAGCAATTGCAACAATCGCCTACCAATCAGCCATAGAATCATATGGTGTTGTCGGACTGGCTGCGAAGAATTTTGCAGAGGGTATTGCGCAAGTAATAGTCAGGGACCCAACTTTAGGAGTTGAGGTAGGTTTCGATGGCCAGAAAATTGAAATCGATCTTTACATCATTGTTGAATATGGTACCCGCATTAAAATGGTAGCAGAATCCGTCAGCAGCAATGTTCAATACCGGGTTGAAAAAACCATTGGTATACCAGTCGATAAAGTTAATGTCCATATCCGGGCATTAAGAATAAGTGATACTGACTAAGCAGTCTATTTTACCGGCTGATTGCCTGTGTTTTAGGAGAATTATGATTAATACCGAGTACAAAGATACTCTTGCCATTAATGGTCAAACGTTCAAAGCAATGATTGCAGCTGCTCTAACCTGGCTGAAGACAAACCAACAAATAGTCAATGCACTTAACGTTTTTCCAGTTCCGGATGGGGATACTGGAACGAACATGGTTTTGACAATGCAAGCAGCATACAATGAAATTCAAAATTTAGAAGAAAATAACATTGGAAAAATTGCTCATGCGATTGCGCAAGGTGCGCTAATGGGTGCCAGAGGGAACTCCGGCGTGATTCTTTCACAAATTTGGCGAGGTTTTGCTCGTGGTTTAGATAGCCTTGAAGAAATGGACGCATCAATTCTCACGAGAGCATTGGTCGAAGCCAAAATTACTGCTTATAAAGGTGTGGTCAGGCCGGTTGAAGGTACTATTTTGACGGTCATTAAGGATATTGCAACCACAAGTGAGGAAATTAAAGATCAGGACCACATCCTTGAAATTCTCGAGATCCTCGTTCAAGCTGCAGACAAATCCGTTATCCATACTCCTGAACTTTTGCCTATTTTGAAACAGGCAGGAGTGGTTGATTCTGGCGGAAAAGGACTATTCTTTATTTTTGAAGGGTTCTTAAAGTTTCTACGCGGCGAATCTTTAGATACTTCATCCGCGATTATCGTTAAACCCCTCGAGCTAATGGAAGGAAATGAATTGGAAGACATTGAACCCGGACAGGATTTTGAAGTGATTGTAGATTTTCGTCCTTCAAAATCATTTAATTTGGACGTATTCTATGCTGATTTGGAAAAAATGGGCACTTCCATTCAAGTGGGTGAAGGGGATGGCATCTACCGCATGCATATTCATGTTCCCACTGAAAATCGATACATGCCCATCGATTATGCGATGACCTGCGGTACGATCACAAAAGTTTACGTTGAAAACCTTCTTGACCAAATGGAAAACAAAGGAAAAGAATCAGATCAACCGCTATCACTCACCGAAGTGGAACCAGGTCAAATTGCTGTGGTAGCAATTTCTCCGGGTAAAGGTCTTTCAAAAATATTTGCCAGTTTAGGTGCGGCAGCTGTTGTTGAAGGCGGACAAACCATGAACCCCAGTACTGAAGAAATTTTACATGCTTTTGAAGATTTACCCACAGACAAAATAATTATCTTACCGAATAACAAAAATATCATTCTGGCAGCAACATCTGCCAAAAAAGCATCCGTAAAGCAGGTGGAGGTTTTGGCAAGCAACACTGTCCCTCAAGGATTAGCGGCAATGCTGAGATTGGACCCGTACAGTGAACTCGATGAAGTTTACGAGGAAATGCAGGCGGCATTGAGTGAAGTAGATACGGGTGAAATTACTGTTGCAACCAGGTCGGTCACCATTAATGAAGTCGATGTGAAAGAAGGCCAGGCAATCGCCTTACTAAATTCACAACTGGTATGTGCCTCTGAAACGATTGAAGGTGCTTGTTTATCACTGTTGGAAAAAGTAGATCTTTCAGAAAGGGAACGGTTCACATTCTTTTACGGTGCAAACATTTCAAATGAAGAAGTCAATCATGTAATCGATCATGTTCGTGAGAAATTTCCGAATATTGAAGTCGAATTACATCAGGGTGGCCAGCCTCATTATCAATTTATCATATCGATCGAGTGACTATGCCCAACATCGCAATCGTCACTGATTCAACAGCTCAATTTCCAAACCCTAATTTCGCAGGCAAAAATAATGTCAGGATTTTACCTTTCGATATTATTTTAAACGGGGTAAGACGTATCGAGGGGCAAGATGTTAAAACGGCTGACTTTCCGTTGACAGTGCGCTCATCGACCGACCCAAAAATGGTCATCCCAAACCCTGAAGATTTAGCAGAGTTCTTTAGTTCTTTATTACGAACTTACAATGAATTACTCGTAAT
This sequence comes from Chloroflexi bacterium 44-23, assembly GCA_001899005.1. Taxonomy (GTDB): domain Bacteria; phylum Chloroflexota; class Anaerolineae; order Anaerolineales; family Anaerolineaceae; genus UBA6170. The sequence goes on along the minus strand of MKUW01000015.1, from coordinate 257,611 downwards.
TTTAAGCTCTGCTGACTTGACACTCGCGTATCATAATTCAATCGAAGCCATTAAACTCATCCAGGCTAACACCGCAATCCAAGTAATAAATTCTCAAACCTTTTCTTCAGGACTTGGTATCCTGGTTCAACATGGTGCTGAATTAATCGCGAGAGGGGCAAATTTGGTAGAGGCAGACCGGTTGTTGCGACAATTAATTCCACATGTTTACACATTGATCTGTTCACCATGTTTATCTTATCTACACAATAGTGGTGCCATTGAATTCCATCAAGCTACAGTAGGTGAAATACTAAACCTTTATCCGATATTTTCTTTGGAGGAAGGCAACTTGCATGCGCTTTGTAAAGTGAGAAATTTTCGTCATGCTCAAGATTTCTTTCAAGAATTTATCGAAGAATTTGAAGCTCTAAGCCATATTTCGCTAATAAAAGGGACAAACTTCCAAGGAATAGACAATCGGCTATTGCGGCAATTCGTGATGGAATTCTTCCCTGAAACCCCCTTCAGTGAGCATCGTTTGAACCCGTTTCATGCCACCTTATTTGGCCCAAAATCAGTAGGATTAATTGTAGTTGAGAAACCTTTTTCGTTATCCGGATAGACCATTTTTTTTTGCTAATGAATGATGCATATAAAAGACTTGAGAAAATCTTGTTGCTGGAAATTAAACGCAACTATGATGATATGGCTGTGTTTGGCGGTCTATCGAAGTTAGCAACAACTTATGAAGAAGAAGCCCGAAAAGGGTTTCTTGATTCCGATGATTCTCCTAAAATTATTAACTTATTAAAAGAATATGGAAATGTTTCTATTTTTAAACGGCGTGAAATAATAGAACAAATTAACAACATGATCAGGATTCCGCAGGACAATAGATATTCTTATAATACCTCTGATGGTTTACAAGCCGGTAATTATTCGGTCAAGCGTGTGGCAGATAAACCCTCAGAAAAATATTCCCCCACAAACTTGAAAAGCAATGTTACAACGAAGAGAACCCTGAATCTTGAAATCAAATCTTCTCTCACGTCAATTCCAGCAATTGGCAAATCCCGTGAAAAGGCGTTAATTGATTCCGGGATTAATTCAATAGAAGATCTCATCTACCATTTCCCGCGAAAATATAACGATTATAGTAAATTGAGAACAATCAAACAGCTAATTTTCGGTGAACAGGTTACGATCATAGCTACAGTTAAGAACGTTACGACCCGCCGTACAAAAAACCGGAATGTTCAAATCACTGAAGTTATTGTTGAGGATGGCAGTGGTTCTCTGCGAGTTTCATTTTTCAACCAACCCTACCTACAATTTCAAATTAAGAAAGATGTGCGCCTGGCCCTTAAAGGGAAAGTAGAAATGTATTTAGGGCGTTTCATTCTTAACTCACCTGAATGGGATATTGTTGATGAAGAATTGGATACATTCCAGGGAATATCTCCCATCTACCGTTTACCGGCTGGGTTTTCACAAAAAGCCTTCATTAAAATTATTCGGAATACTCTCGAGATTTGGGGAAACCAGATTCATGACTATTTGCCAAAAAATTCAGAGTTGCTTGCCGATCTTCCAAACCTTCAAGAAGCCATCTTAACCCTTCATCAACCGAAGGATTTTGATTCACTTAAAGCTGCTATGAATAGAATTTCTTTCGACCAAATTTTCTTTTTACAAATGGGTGTTTTAGGTCAAAAAGAAAACTGGAATCGTAAGCCTGCCGATCGCTATGCAATTTCAGATACATTTCAGTCCTCTCTGCTCAAAAGAATTCCATTTCCATTAACCTTATCGCAGCTTTCAACACTGAACGCTATTAAAAAGGATTTATCCTCTGGATCACCTATGAATCGTCTGCTTCAAGGGGATGTTGGTTCCGGTAAGACCATCGTCGCGCTATTGGCAGCCGCTTATATTTTTTCAAGAAACGATACCCAATGCACTATGATGGCCCCGACTGGAATTTTGGCAGAACAACATTATATTAATTCACTTAAATTTTTTAATGAGAATCAACTGGTTACCAGCGAACAAATTCGGTTATTACTCGGAGATACCCCCCAAAGTGAAAAAGAAGAAATACGAAGAAAATTGGAAAATGGCGAAATCAGATTAATTATAGGGACTCACTCATTAATTGAAGACACAATCACCTTCCGAAACTTACAATTGGCAGTAATCGACGAACAACATCGCTTTGGTGTTGAACAGCGCAAAATGCTCAATACGAAAGGAGCGCGAGCTCACCTTTTGGCCATGACTGCAACTCCTATTCCACGCTCCTTGGCTTTAACCGTCTACGGTGATCTCGATTTGTCGATAATGAAAGAAATGCCGGCAGGCCGTCAGAAAATTACAACTTACATCGTTGACCCAAAAAATCGTAAAGAAGTATACAAAGTCATTTCCGACAAAGTTGCTCAAGGTCAACAGGCTTTCATTGTGTATCCATACATTGAATTAGAAGAAAACGATATACAAGAAAATGTTATCGGCGCAGTCAATGAGTTTAAGCGTTTGAAAAGCAAGATTTTTCCAGGTAAAAATATTGCATTAATCCATGGCAAGTTAAAACCCGCTGAAAAAGACACTGTGATGAATTCGTTTCGTAAAGGGAAATACGATATCCTGGTCTCAACCACGGTAATCGAGGTAGGTGTGGATATTCCCAATGCATCTGTAATGGTTATTGAAGGTGCTAATCGTTTTGGATTGGCTCAACTCCACCAATTACGCGGCCGGATAGGGCGTGGAAGTAATCAATCCATCTGCTTTTTAATTCCCGAGACGAATGATTCAATAACCAATGCACGCTTAACGGCTCTCCAAGAGACAAATGACGGTTTTAAGCTAGCCGATATTGATTTGCAACAACGCGGTCCTGGAGATTTCTTGGGTTATCGGCAATCCGGGTTTAAAGATTTAACACTTCAGAATATAATGAATGTAGAATTGATAGAAAAAGCTCGAACTTTTGCGGAGCATATCTTTACAGATGACCCATTTTTAGAAAAGGCTGAGCATGCTGAGATGAAGAAAAAATTACACTATTTCTGGAATGAAACGATTGGGGAGTTGAATTAATATGATAAGAGCATTATTCCCGGGCACATTTGATCCTGTTCATATGGGACATATTGATATTGCCGAACGAGCAGCTAAATTATTTTCAAAATTAACTGTTGCGGTGTATGATAAACCTTTGAAAAGCTTACTCCTCTCCCCTGAAGAAAGATTGTATTTGACACGTGAATCGCTCAAACATATTGAAAATATCGAAGTAACAGGCTACAGCGGATTAACTGTTGAATATGCCAGAAAAATAAATGCGCAGGTGATTGTACGAGGATTGCGAGTTTTTTCAGATTTTGAACACGAATTTCGGATGACTTTGGCAAATCATCACCTCGCACCGGATATTGAAGTTGTCGCTTTTATAACAAGCGACCGTTATACATTTCTTTCATCTACCACCGTCAGAGAAATTGCCTCTTTGGGAGGAAATATCGAAGGAATGGTTCCAAAAATAGTTCAAGAGGTACTTAGAAAGCGTTTTTTTGAATTAGGGGAAAACCAAACAATTGTTCCCTTAAATTACTTAAGAGATTAAAATTGTTGTCTTGGTATTGAGCTTATTTCGACAAGGAGATTGATATGGATATTTTACACTTGGTAGACCGCCTCGAAGAGTTGTTCAACGAAAGTCGTCCTTTGCCGATGATGCGCAAGGTGGTTGTAGATGAAGAAAAAATGCTGAGTATCATCGATCAAATGAGAGTCTCAATCCCGGATGAAATCAAACGCGCTCAACAGCTACTGGCGCAACGAGATCGTTTGCTTGCACAAACACAGGAAGAAGCCAATCGAACGATTCAATTGGCCCGTGAAAAGGCAGATCAATTGGTTGAAAAAGATGCCATTATTCAAAGTGCCCAAACTCGAGCGAGTGCAATTATCGATCAGGCACGCAGAGACATTGAAGTGACACGCAGAGAGGCAGATCAGTATGTCATCAATTCACTACAAGATCTGAAATCGGAATTAAGCAGACTTCTTAATCAAGTCCAAAATGGGATCGAAACTTTACTTCCAGAAAACTCTAGAAATCAGGAACCACCACAACAATAGTTTATTAATCTTCCTTTTCATCAGTTTCAATTTGAGTTTTTGCTTTCTTGCTAGATTTTCTTTTTTCAATCACAGTTTTTTCCGGGGGTAGCAAGGCAATATCGATCACTTCATCAATATGACTGACTGCAATTATCTTTATTTTCGCCTTCACCTTTTTGTTCAATTCTTCCAGATCTTTTTCGTTCTTCTTGGGAATAATGATCGTTGTGATACCGGCTCGATGAGCTGCCAGTATTTTTTCCCGTATTCCGCCTACAGGGAGAACTCGCCCGCGCAATGTCAACTCTCCAGTCATAGCAATATCACGACGCAGTTTTCGTTCGGTGAATGCAGAAATAATGGCAGATGCAATTGTAATTCCTGCACTTGGTCCATCTTTTGGTATTGCACCTTCCGGTATATGGATATGCACATCAACATCCTCAAACAATTCATTGTCAACATTGAAACTCTTCGCTCGTGACTTCATAAAAGACATGGCAGCCTGAGCAGATTCCTGCATTACCTCTCCAATTTGTCCGGTAATTTGTAAGTTTCCTTTGCCTTCTAGAATCAAGACTTCAACTGGCATGATGTCTCCACCATTTTCCGTCCATGCCATTGCTGTTGCCACACCGATTTCATCTTCCGTCTCAGCTTCAAGTGCAAAGTATTCTTGCGGGCCAAGTACTTTCTCGACTACTTTTTCATCAATCCGATGTGGAAATGACTTATTTTCGGTTTTCATTCTGGCTATTTTACGGCAAATTTTTCCTATTTCACGTTCGAGATTTCTAACACCCGCTTCATATGTGTAACTTCTGATTATCAATTTCAGGGCACCTTCTGTAAATTGAACTCCCAGAGATTCTATTCCAGTCTCATGCTGCTGACGGGGGATTAAAAATTGTTTAGCGATAGCAATCTTTTCATCTTCCAAGTAGCTTGAAAACTCGATAACCTCCATGCGATCGAGTAAAGCCGGTGGAATTGTCATTAGAGAATTGGCTGTAGTGATGAACATAACCCTGGAAAGGTCATAATCAACCTCCAGGTAATGGTCTGAGAACTCTTTATTTTGTTCCGGGTCTAACACTTCCAATAAAGCTGCTGAAGGATCTCCCCTAAAATCAGCGCCAAGTTTATCGATTTCATCAAGCATAAAGAGCGGATTGATTGTTCCGGCCTTCTTCATTGTTTGAAGAATTCTTCCTGGCAATGCTCCAATATAGGTACGTCTGTGGCCTCGTATCTCGGCTTCGTCGCGCACACCGCCTAAAGAAACTCTGACAAATTTCCTTCCCAACGCCTCTGCTATTGATCTGCCAAGCGATGTCTTGCCGGTGCCAGGCGCACCAACAAAGCATAAAATCGGCTGTTTCGAATCTTCAGGTTTTAATTTCTGAACAGCAATATATTCTAATATCCGATCTTTGACTTTGCCTAGACCAAAGTGATTTTTCTCCAGCACCTGATTTACATGAGTAACATCCAAATCATCAATTGTGCTATTTTTCCAGGGTAAATCAATTAACCAATCAAGATATGTACGCACCATACTTGTTTCAGGTGACATCAAAGGCATCTGGGAAAGGCGTTCAACTTCTTTAAGCGCAGCTGCTTTTGCCTCATCACTCAAACCAAATTTTTCAATTTTTGATCTAATCTCCGAAATTTCTGCAAAGTATAAGTCATTCTCGCCTAATTCGCTCTGGATTGCCTTCAATTGTTCGCGTAAGTAGTATTCCCGTTGTGTTTTATCAACTTCACTTTGAACTTTGATTTGTATTTCATCTTCCAGTTGCAAAACATCCAATTCCTGAGCCAAATTTTGATTAATCAGTTTTAGACGTTCCTTCGGATCAATGGCTAATAAAAGATCCTGACGGTTTTTTAAAGGCATTGAAATAGCCGAAGCAATCATATCCGCCAACCAGCCCGGTTCTTCGATATTCATGGTGAATAATTGCGCTTCATCTGGAATGCTGTGGTCCAATTGGACACATTTTTCAAATAAATCTTGTGATGTGCGCATCAAAGCTTTAATATGTCGGTCTAGTTTTTCACTTTCTTTAATAACCTTGACTTTTACTTTAAAAAATGGTTCTTGTTGTGTTATTTCAATAAACTCCACTCTTCGGCGGCCTTGAATCAGTGCTGAGTGATTTCCATCAGGCATTTCTAATAATCTCCCAATGGCTACTTCTGTGGCTATCGGAAGAAATTCAGTTATTTGTTCAGTAGAAAGATCCTCATCAACATAAAGAGCAATTGCTGTCTCAAATTTTTTTTGTGCATCTTGAATCGCCAATTGGTTGACTCCCTCGGTCACAAATATTGGTGTCACCATTCTTGGATAGACGACCAGATCCCTTAGAATAATCGCAGAACTCTCAATTATGCCATCTTTATCTTCTTCGATATTAGAGATTTCATATAGTTCATCAGTCCGCTGAGTCATACTATATGCAGATCCAATACTATCTTTTGAGCGCCAATTTTCATTCATCATTACATTACCTTCTTAAGCAGAGGCTGATTATGCGTGATTTGTTCGCTTTTCCAAACATCCCGCATGGCAGCAGCAACGAATAAGCTGCCAGTCACCAAAATTAAAGATTCATTGCCAGCTACTGCTAAAGCCTTTTCTAGAGAGGCTTCAATCGATTCTGTGGCAAACCCCCGCTTACCAAATTTTAACACATATTCAACTATTTTTTCGGGCTCCATCGCTCGCGGATGATTTGATTTTGTTGCGACAACATTATTCACCCGAGGAAGCAATTCAAATAACATCCCTTCGATATCCTTGTCTTCCGATGCGCCAAAAACCAATGTTACCGTTTTACCAGGAAAATAATCTTCAACTGCCTGTCGTAAGCGCAGTGCTGATTCACGATTATGTGCAGAATCGACTACGATTAATGGTCTCCTACTCAGAATCTCAAACCTTCCCGGCCAAACAACACTTGAAAATCCATTGTAAATTTGATCATCGGTTAATTTCACGCCTAATTTCTTCATTGTTTCGAGTGCGGAATATGCTGTAGCGGCATTAATAATTTGGTGAAATCCCAACAGCGGAATATGGAAACGCTTTGGTGACCATTCATCCCGGCCGCCACTTTCAATATAGCGATTGACCGCTGCTTGTTCTTCTTTTGGCCAAACCATGAAGTTCTGCCCTTCCAAATTATGAGCCCCTGCCGAATAAAGATAATCACGCCCTACTTCTATAAGAGGTGAATTACGCTCTTCGGCTATCCGGTACAGTACGCGGCGAGCTTCTTCCTTTTGGGGTGAGATAACGACAGGCCGATTCGGTTTAATTATCCCCCCTTTTTCAAAAGCGATTTGAGCCAATGTATCCCCTAAAACATTTATGTGATCCAATGAAAGCGATGTAATCACAGAAACTAACGGATCAACAACATTCGTTGCATCCAGCCTCCCGCCAAGACCCACTTCAACTACAGCGAAATCCACCTTTTGCTGCTGGAAATAAAGAAAAGCCAGGGCGGTGGTCAACTCAAATGTAGTTATCCCTGCAACCTTTGAAATATAAGGTTTCATCGATTCTATAAGCTTTATAAAATCGGTGTGCGAAAGTATTATGTGATTAATCTGAATACGCTCACAATAGTCACTAAGATGCGGAGATGTATAGAACCCGACATTGTATCCGCCTTCAAAAAGCGCATTGGCAATTAATGCCGCGGTAGAACCTTTCCCCTTTGTCCCGGCCACATGAACTACCTTATAAGAAGATTGTGGATTACCTAAAAGAGCCAAAAATTGAGCTATGCGTTCTAAATTAAAATTTTCAGGTGCATTTCTCAAGTTTCTGGTCATGCTATGATCTATGAAGCTGTACAAGTAATCTAATTCTTGTTGGTAGCGAAGTTCAACATCCATTTTTATTCCTTGGTTTTAAGTTAATCAAAGATTGTACCGAATGGATATAATTTCTGCAAGACGAAGTTATAAAAGCTTAAATTTTGATTCAAAAAAATATCCGGTAATTATTAATTAAGATTGAAAGTTTTACATTATGAATATTTTTTATCTACAATTAAAATTACACCTCCAAAATGCCAACTCTTTAAAAGAAAAAAGGGGTGTGTTAAAATCAATGGTTAAGCGCACTGGACAAAAATTTAATATTTCGATTGTAGAAGCTGATTTTCAAGACGTCTGGAAATCATCGTTGGTAAGCCTGGTTTGGCTTTCCCAAAACAATAAACTCGGCCAACAGCAACTGGAAGAAATCAGAAAATTTATTAGCATAGAATATCCTCAACTCGAGCTTGAGGAAGAAGTATTGGAAATACTTTAGGAGGAAATATGGATCTTGGATTAACCGATAAAATTGCATTTGTTACTGGTTCAAGCCGTGGCTTGGGTTATGCATGCGCCGAGGTACTATTGCTTGAACAGGCAAAAACAATCATAAACTCAAGATCACTGCAAAATCTGCAATCCGCTAAAGAAAAACTATTGAATAGCACACATCAAATGGCGGATTTATTTGCAGGTGATGTTACTGCCCAAAATTTCGCTGGCGAATCGACTGCGTTTATCGAATCCAAATTCGGGAAACTGGATTTGCTAATTACCAATTCCGGAGGGCCTCCACCAGGCACAATTGAGACCTTAACTGACCAGCAATGGCAGGATGCGATAGAACTATCCTTTCTGTGCCATATGCGCCTGATACGAGCGGCTTTACCGCTTTTACGCAAATCCGAATGCCCTTCTATACTCACGATTACTTCATATTCAGTCAAGCAGCCCATTGAAAATCTTATTTTATCAAATTCTATTCGCTCAGCCACTGTTGGTTTAACCAAAACTTTGGCATTGGAATTGGGTAAAGAAAATATTAGGGTCAATTCCATATTGCCGGGCTCGACCAACACAGAACGAATAACCGCCCTTTTTGAAAATAATGCCAAATTAAATAATACAACCCCAGAGGCTGAGCGCGAAAAACAGGAAAAAGCCATAGCACTGGGTAGAATTGCAAAACCCGCGGAATTTGCACGAGCAGCAGTATTTCTGGCATCACCGGCAGCATCCTATCTGACCGGGGTAATGTTGAGCGTAGATGGCGGAGCTGTAAAAGGTGTTTATTAACTAGCTATGCCGTGCCTTTCTGAATAATTTCCGGAAAATAATAAATTTTCATTCAATCCCTTCCTGACCAGTGCAATCAAAAAAATCAAAATAAAGTAAAATTGGGCTGCAAAGAAGGATTTGTTCAACGTTAGTCATTTAATGGTTTAAGGAGAAAATTTGGAATTAAGCAGCGAACTTGAGAGGCGGCTTGAGCAAATCTTGCCGTTAGTCGAAAAACCCGGGCGCTATGTCGGCGGTGAATATAATTCAATCAAAAAAAATTGGGACGAAATTCAAACGAAAATTGCATTGATTTTCCCGGATATTTATGATTTAGGTCTTTCAAATCTCGGAATTCAAATTCTTTATGAGCGAATTAACGCCCAAAGGGACATTCTTGCTGAACGTGCATATTCGCCCTGGGCAGATATGGAAGAACAGTTACGTGGCAATAATATTCCTCTTTTTTCTCTTGAATCCAAGAAAGCACTGATCGATTTCGATATACTCGGTTTCACTTTACCGTATGAAACTCTCTACACAAATGTTCTCAACATTCTTAATCTTGCACAAATCCCATTACACGCTAAAGAACGCGGGCTAGATTATCCATTGATAGTGGCCGGCGGGCATGCGACCTACAACCCGGAACCAATAGCAAAATTCTTTGATGCCTTTTTATTAGGTGAAGGGGAAGAAATCATTCTGGATGTGATTGCTGAATTTCAACAGTGGCGCAAATCTCAAACTGGTAAGGATGACTTGTTAGAGTGTCTTTCAAAAATCAGTGGGGTTTATGTACCCTCTCTATACTCCCCAATCTATCAGGATGATGGAACGATTATGGGAATGGAATATGCAAACTCCCAGGTACCCCGCCAGGTAACCAAACGAATACTCGGGAATCTGGCTTATATCCCCAAGAAATTTATTGTTCCATCGATTGATGTAGTCCATAATCGGGTCGCAATTGAAATTATGCGTGGATGCACCCGTGGCTGTCGATTTTGCCATGCCGGCATGATTAACAGGCCAGTTCGTGAAAGAAGTGTCGAGGAAATCATTGCGGGCATTGAAGAAGCTCTGGATAACACTGGTTTTGAAGAAATTGCGCTTCTTTCTCTTTCATCCAGTGACTACACGAATATAGTCGAGCTGGTCGACCGCATTGGCAGCCACTTTGCCGGAAAAAATTTGACTATTTCATTGCCTTCGCTCCGTATCGAGACGTTTTCCATTGATTTGATGGAGAAATTAAAAGAATCACGCCAGGGAGGCTTTACCCTGGCTCCGGAAGCGGCGACAGACCGGATGCGAAAGATCATCAATAAACACATATCTGAAGAACAACTGCTCTCAACAGCCCGTGAAATCTACAAACGTGGCTGGCTCACTATCAAACTCTATTTCATGATCGGGCACCCCAGTGAAACCTTTGAAGATGTCGCGGCGATCGCCCAACTCTGCAAGAAAGTTTTAGCAGAAGGTCACAAAGCAATTGGGAAAAGAGCAAAAGTAAACGCTGGCGTTTCAACATTTGTTCCCAAACCCCACACTCCATTTCAATGGGTCGCTTGTGATGATCAACAAACAATTCGCGAGAAACAAGATCTCTTGCGAAAGGAACTTCGTGGGCCAGGGCTCAAGCTCAACTGGACAGATCCTCGCGAAACCATGCTGGAAGCGTGGCTATCACGAGGTGATCGCCGTCTTTCCGCTGTAATTGAACATGCCTGGCAGGAGGGGGCAAAATTCGATGCCTGGCAGGATCATCAAAACTACGATCTATGGATGGCTGCCTTTGAATCCGCTGGATTAATACCAGATTTTTATACACAGAGAACCCGCTTTAACGATGAAATTTTCCCTTGGGAACACATCAATCCCGGCGTTAATAAAAGGTATCTTTTTGGTGAATATCAAAACAGTTTGGAGCAAAAATTCACCAATGATTGCCGAGAACAATGTTATGCCTGCGGAATTATCCAAACATTTAAAGATGTTCGCCAGGAAAATCCAGGTAGCTCCTGGAAATGCCCTGAGGTGAAAATTCGGGCGAGGGCTTGATGAGATACCTGTTTCGATTGACGTATATGAAAAATGAATTAATGCGTTACACTAGCAATTTGGACGTCCACAAATCCTGGGAGAGAACTTTTCGACGGGCGAAGTTACCCATTGCCTATAGCCAGGGATTCCATCCCCAACCAAAAATCCAGCTTGCTAATCCTTTACCACTGGGATTTTTAAGTGAAAATGAAATTCTTGACTTCGAGCTGACAGAAAATCTGCAAACGAACGAGATTTGCGATCTTTTAAAGCCAAAAACACCACCTGGATTCGAAATTCTGAATATTGAAGCTGTACTTATAAAGCAACCTTCACTGCAAGTGCAAACAATTGCAAGTCAATATCGAATTGAATTTCTTGAGCCGCAATCATTCGATTTGCTGCAAGCACGATGTCGAAACATCTTAAATTCGCTTTCCATTGAGCGCGAACGGCGTGGAAAGAAATACGATTTGCGTCGCTTGATTGAAATGCTTGTGCTTTCCAGGGAAGGTGATGCCATTATTTTAAAGATGATTCTCAGCGCACGACCGGGAGCTACCGGCAGACCAGAGGAAATGCTGGATGAATTAGATATCCCACTAAACAAAACCCGTATTACTCGTGAAAAAACAATTCTGGACTCAAACATCGCTGCATAACATATGAAAAAAATAGTAGCAGAAACCTATTACATCAGGCATTGTCCTAATCCAAATTGCGATTTACGCTTTCCCGCTCCACAAGATTCAGGCATTGGCGTAAATTGTCCGAAATGCAAAACGATCACAAAGATCGCCAAAGAAATTACATTAAATCATGATATTCATTCAAAAAATCTTGAACAGACACCTTCTGGCTCATTAGAAGTTGTGCTCGATAATGTCAGGTCAACTTTTAATGTTGGTGCTATTTTCCGGACTGCTGATGGTGCAGGTATTGCCAAGATTCATCTTTGCGGCATTACTCCACCTCCAACCAATTTAAAAGTGCATAAAACTGCGCTTGGTGCACAAGATTCAATGCCCTATGAAGTTCACAATAATTGTATCCAGCTAGTGAAAAGACTTAAACAAAACGGAAAACGGATCTGGGCCCTCGAGAAGACCGATATTTCGCATAATTTGCAGGGTATAAAGATAAAACCTGAAGATCAAGACACAGTGTTAATCGTCGGAAATGAAATCGTCGGAATTGATCCCGAAGTTCTGACCTTAAGTGAATTACACCTGCATATTCCAATGACCGGCATAAAAGGCTCCTTAAATGTCGCTGTTGCCTTTGGGATTGCGGTTTATAATCTATTGGACATTGATTGATCAAGCAAAAGGATCTTAGATCATGCCGGTCTATGAGTATATCTGTGAAGAATGTAATAATAAATTTGATAAAATGCGTCCTTTCTCTCAGGCAGATTTTAAAATTGCTTGTATAAAATGCGGTTCGACCGACACAAGAAGAGCACTATCGCGGGTAAATATGCACACTGCTTCCAGCAGCAGTCATTCAAGCTCCGCCGGAGGCTGCAGGTCATGCACCTCAGGGAATTGTGGCAATTGCAATCATTAAAATAGGAGAATATATGAAAAATTCTTTTGCAGGAATGAATGTCCTGATAACCGGTGGTTCAAGTGGAATTGGGTTCGCGCTAGCCCAGCGGTTCAAAACGTCAGGTGCGCATGTTTGGATTCTAGCCAGGGATGAAAACAAACTCATTGCATCAAGCGAAAGTTTAGGGCTTGATCAAGATCAAAATTATTTTATTACAGATGTTTCCAATTTTTCAGAGTTTGCTGATGTCCTTCAGTATTTCTCCTCCCGTAATTTGCATCTTGATGTATTGATCAATTCAGCAGGCGTGACCCAACCAGGAGAATTTGAATTCATGGAGATGGATTTATTCCACTGGATGATGGATATCAACTATTTTGGGACGGTAAATGCAATAAAGGCTTTATTACCACTTCTACAAAAAGATTCGACCATTGTAAATATTTCCAGCATGGCAGCTATTTTAGGGGTATACGGCTACACCGCCTATGGAGCTTCAAAATACGCCGTCCGCGGATTCACAGATGCCTTACGAAGTGAACTAAAATTGGCAGGTATCTTTGTTTCAATTGTTTTCCCGCCGGATACGAAAACCCCTCAATTAGATTATGATAACCGCTTTAAGCCAAAAATCACGAAAGAACTGTCATCAACAACCGGGGTGATGAGTGCTGATAAAGTAGCCCATGAGATTATTTACGGAATTGAACGCCATAAATACATTATCATTCCAGGCATAGAAAGCAAGCTTATTTATTTGGCATCGAATCTACTTGGCCGGCGCGTATATAATCTGGTTGATTGGATGATTTCCGGAGCGGTGAAGAAGCAAAAGAATCCCCTGGAATAGCAGCCACCTGGTTCAAGACCAGGACGTACGTCAGCCAGATCAAATCCGCAAACAAAAGATGGATGATTTGCATCCAAATCGGGGCCAGCAAGAGGACGTTTAGACCGCCCAAGAAAATTTGAATGAGAAAAAGAATTTGAAGAAAGACACTGTACTGATACAACTTTGGGTTGCTCGTAATTTTAGCCAAATAACGCAATGAAAAGAAGATGGAAATCCCGACTAATATTGCGATCAGAGGGTGATAAACGCGCAATTGAATTAGAAAATGAACACCGGGGGTTGCGTCCTGTCGCATGCCCTCCAAAAAACTAGCAGAAGGAAAGAGCGTATCACCCAGGGCCGTGATAGCACCACTGGCTGCCAGTAAAAACACACTGACAGTTAACAATATTGACCAAAAGACGGTGCCTTTTGGAAAAACAAATTTATCCGGCTCTGAGAAACGGGTCCACTCAAACACCAAAATTAGACTGGCCAATAACATAAATGTGTTGATAAGGTGCAAAGCAATAATCACAGCCCGGGCTATCGAATCGTTATCCCCAACCAGTTCAAATAGTACCAGACCCGCCCCAATAAGTGCTTCAAGAACGGTGAATACCAATGCCAAAATGGCTGCATTTTTAATCTTGCTTTTTCCTTTAACCCAACGAAAGACGAATACAACCAGAAGTGTTATAAAAATCAATGCAAGCCCGCTGGTGATTCTATGTGTAAATTCAATCACTGTTTCGACAATCGGATTTATGGGGATAATCTCTCCCTGACAAGAAGGCCAGTGTGCTCCACAGCCAGCTCCCGATTGAGATGCCCGTACATATGCACCAAACAAGATTACAAAAATATTATAGATAAGAACAAATAAACTAAAACGCGCCAGCTTTTTTTGCATTCAGTTATTCTCCACTTACAAATCAATAAGGTGATTTTACTTGATTTATCCCAGGTAAGAAGCCGGTTGTATTGACCTGTAACAAACAGCGCTACATTTACTTAATTCAACAAGGCGCTTATGTTATACTCGCTATAACTCATTAATTTATTCCAATATTTCAGGAGATTTTATGAAAAAGGATTTTATTGCACTTGCGGATTATTCGTCCGAGGAATTGCAAGATATGTTATCTTTGGCAATTCATTTGAAGAAAGAATGGAAGTCGTCCGGTAACGCCCCCATTTTAAAAAATAAAGCAATGGCAATGATCTTTCAAAAACCGAGTCTACGTACCAGAGTCAGTTTTGATATGGCTATGCGACATTTAGGAGGTGATGCCCTCTATCTTTCTCCGGCAGAAATAGGATTAGGAAAACGGGAATCGATTGCTGATGTATCCCGGGTCTTATCTGGATTTGTTGACATCATTATGGCACGTGTTTTTGAACATGATCACATCCTCCAACTTGCACAGTGGGCCGATATTCCTGTAATTAATGGCCTCAGTGATTATAACCATCCCTGCCAGGCAATGGCGGATGCATTAACTATTATCGAAGAATTTGGAAGCATGAGAGCTCTTAAAGTTGTTTACATCGGGGATGGTAACAATGTTGCTGTCTCCCTGATGCATATATGTGCGAAATTAGGTGCTGATTTCATTCACAGCGGACCACAAGACTATCAAATCTCACCTATAGCCATGAAGATTGGAAAACAAATAGCCGAAAAAACTGGTACAAAAATAGCATATTTTCCCGATCCACAACAAGCCGTTGAAAATGCTGACGTTATTTATACTGATACATGGACATCGATGGGTCAGGAAGAAGAAGCGAAAAAACGAGAAGCGGTTTTTCCCCCATATCAAGTTAACGAAAAGCTCGTTGAGCGAGCTAAGAGCGAAGTGATCGTCTTACATTGCTTGCCTGCGCATCGTGGTCAGGAAATTACAGATGAAGTTGCTGATGGAAAACATTCTCGTTTATTTCCACAAGCCCATAACCGTCTACACGCACAAAAGGCAATTATTGTTAAACTTTTTGAGGAGTAAATACCATGAAATCAACTGATTATATTGCTATCGAAGATGAATATGGCGCTCATAATTATCATCCCCTGGATGTCGTCATTGAACGCGGAGAAGGAGTATGGGTTTATGATATTGAAGGAAATCGCTATCTTGATTGCCTGAGTGCTTATTCAGCCCTCAACCAGGGCCACGTTCACCCAGCGATTCTTTCCGCCTTAATAGAGCAAGCCAAAAAAGTTACAATTACTTCACGGGCTTTCCGTAATGCACAGCTGCCTTTATTTTATAAAGAATTATCTGATATGACCGGATACGAAATGTCATTGCCAATGAATAGCGGTGCCGAAGCGGTCGAAACAGCTTTGAAACTGGTGCGTAAGTGGGCGTACACTGTTAAGCACATTCCCCATTATCAATGTGAGATCATTGTCGCTGACGGTAATTTTCATGGCCGCACAATTTCTATTGTCTCTTTCTCCAGTGACACTTTTTATAAAAACGAATTTGGACCTTTTACACCCGGATTTATTAATGTTAAATACGGTGATATTTCTTCTTTGCAAGCAGCTGTGACGCCTAACACTGCTGCCGTAATGTTAGAGCCCATCCAAGGGGAAGCAGGAGTTGTTTTACCACCTGAGGGCTATCTCAGACAAGTAAAAGATATTTGCGATCAAAACAATATTCTTTTTGTTGCCGATGAAATTCAAACAGGCTTAGGGAGGACCGGTAAGTTATTCGCCAGCCAGCATGAAGATGTCCGTCCGGATATCGTAATTATCGGCAAAGCATTGTCTGGAGGTTTTTATCCAGTTTCCGCCGTTCTGGCTGATAGGGATATTATGAGTCTTTTTCTTCCAGGGGAGCATGGGTCAACATTTGGGGGAAACCCATTGGGTGCAGCCGTCGCTCGTGCTGCTTTAAGGGTAATTCGTGATGAAAAGTTAGTAGAGAATTCCGAGAAAATGGGAACCTATTTCAAAGAGCATCTCGAAGAAATTCCCAGTTCACATATCAAAGAGATCCGCGGGAAAGGGCTTTTCATTGGCGTGGAACTTAAACCCGAAGCTCGTGGCGCTCGCAGATTTTGCGAAGCAATGAAAGAAAAAGGAATTTTGGCAAAAGAAACGCATGAGAATGTCATTCGTTTTGCACCCCCGTTAATTATTGACCAAAAGACGATCGATTGGGCGTTGCCAATTATTGCTGAAACATTGATGATGCCATAAATTTTAATACCGGTTCTTAAGAACCGGTATTTTCTTCAAAAATACGATTGGGAGCATAAAAGGGTGAAATAATGGAGAGACAAGCCAAAATTGTAGCAACATTGGGACCCAGTACCGACGATCGGATCATTCTCAAACAATTAATTTTGGCAGGTATGGACGTCGCGCGCTTGAATTTTTCGCATGGTTCTTTTGATGAACATAAAAAAAGGATCGAATTAATCCGTGAAATCTCATCCGAAGTCAACAAGCCGGTCACCATTTTACAAGATCTTCAAGGACCTAAATTACGTGTCGGGATGCTCCCTTCTGAAGGCTTTTTGCTGAGTAAAGATCAGTTAGTCGCTTTACAGCCGGTAGAAGATTCTGAGGAGTTGCTCGATGCCCATTCCTCTCTGCAAATCTTGCCTGTGGCTGTACCTAATCTGGCACGCGCTGTCAAAAATGGTAGCCGCATATTAATGGATGACGGCAATCTGGAGCTGGAAGTAATTGAGGTAAAGAATTCAACTGTAATTACCAAAGTGGTACTCGGCGGAAGAATATCTTCATATAAAGGAGTAAATCTTCCCGGGATAGATTTAAAAATCCCAGGTTTTACTGAAAAAGACCGTGGAGATTTGGAATTTGGTTTGCAAAATGGTGTAGACGCTATTGCTGTTTCATTTGTCAATAATGCCAACGATGTTATTGAAGTCAAAGATGCAATTTCAAAAATTTGTGTTGATCGCATTCCTCCTCCGGTTATCGCAAAACTTGAACGACCCCAAGCAATAGAGAATCTAGATGAAATTCTAGATGCAGCTGATGGAGTTATGGTTGCACGAGGTGATTTGGGTGTAGAGACTTCCCCATCTACGGTGCCAATTATCCAGAAAAAGATTATCGATGCTGCCTATCACAAAGCGAAGTTAGTCATTACAGCCACTCAGATGCTCGATTCAATGATAAATAACCCCCGCCCCACACGGGCAGAAGCGTCTGATGTAGCCAATGCCATACTTGACGGAACCGACGCTGTCATGTTATCCGGAGAGACAGCCATCGGTAAATATCCGTTGGAAACAGTAAAAATGATGGATTCAATCGTCAAGGAAGCAGAAGCAAATTACCAACGATGGGGATATCAGGGGCGAAATCGGCGTGAATCAACTGAGTTTGATGCTGTAGCTTTGACACGGGCAGCCGGTGAATTGGCGGCTGAAAGGAATGTACGTTTCATTGCAGTACTTACCCGCTCGGGAAAGACCGCTCATCTTATGTCAAAAATCCACCCCAGCGTGCCAATCCTGGCATTCACGCCTGAATTGACAACCTATCGCAGTCTCTCCCTTTACTGGGGTGTCATCCCTTACATGGTTCCGCACGCAACAACGATAGAAGACATGTTGGCACTCGTAGAAGAAGCCATTATTGCAACGACGACAATCAAGAGTGGTGAACAAATTATATTTGTTTCCTATCTTCCAATTGGAGAAATGCTACCGCCCAACTTCTTACTTCTTCATAAGATTAAAGGTTTCTGAAGAAAATGAATAAATAGTTTTCCCCCATGATCTAAAAGGCCTGAAGCTATTATATTTTTAAATTATTCTTGAAGTTATAATCTTTGAATGTTGTTTATAAAATTCATTCCCTTCTTCTATTTAGAATTAACAAATCTTCATAAATTTAAGAGCAATAATGGAGCAATTTATGGCAAACCATTTGATTGAAGCGAAAGAATTACATCAGCGAATTACAGACCCAAACATAATTATAGTGGATTGCCGCTTTGATCTGGCTGATCCGGATTGGGGACATGCTGATTACTTACGTGAACACATTCCAGGTGCCGTTTATGCGCATCTTGATCATGATCTCTCAAGCCCTATTACTGCAACTTCTGGTCGGCATCCTTTGCCCAACCCTGATAGTTTTGTCTCATTTTTATCGAAGGCCGGAATAGATTCAAGTAAAACAGTTGTGGTGTACGATACTGCTTTTGGCGCTTTTGCAGCGCGCTTATGGTGGTTATTACGCTCTTATGGTCACGAAGACGTTTTACTCTTAAATGGTGGTTTTTCAGCTTGGAAGAAAGAAAATTTTCCTTTGGAAAGTGGACAATGTACAAACAAACCTGCTGTTTTCCAAGGCCAATTTTCTAATAAATTTCTAGTAAAAGCAAAAGAGCTTGAAGCAACCCTTATGAATCCGGATTTTGTTTTAATTGACGCCAGAGCTGCCAATCGCTATATCGGCATTGAAGAACCGATCGATACCATCGCAGGGCATATTCCTGGCGCTAAAAATGTGTTCCATCAAGCCAACCTCGATGCTGAGGGCTATTTTCTGCCTGAGAAACAGTTGAAGAGACTTTATCAGTTCTCTTCGAAGACTATTAAAGGCGAAAATATCATCCTGTACTGTGGTTCTGGGGTAACTTCCTGCCTCGATCTGGTAGCACTGGCGCAAATTGGAATTGAAAATGCAAGACTATATGCTGGCTCCTGGAGTGAATGGATCCGCGATCCAAAGCGTCCAAAAATCACCCCATGACCAATTAGCTTACTCTCTTAATCTTGTAAAAACATCATTTTATTAACCTCTTGCAAGGACTCCCGCGTTGGCCGAATTTGCTCAGGAGTTAACCGATTTAAAGGAGTCTCGGGCAAATTGTATCGATCAAACAAAGTTTTGGCACCAGGCTCAACAAACAACAAACCAGTTAACAAAGAATTATTTTGATCCGCTTCCTCTAAGACCCGTAACGCTTCAAACCGGTTGGTCGGATCGTAATCTTTATCCAGCTTTTTTAAAATAATGAGTGAACCATCGTGCAAGGTCACTTCAGTGGTTGAGCCAGGTTCAAAATCTTCTAAAGTAATTTCATCCCGCGAAGGCACGAAAGTAATGTCATGCAACGGAGCTTCATTATCTTTTCCCCACTGGTAGGAGTGAAATGAATTTTCCTTGTTATGAAAAGTTACACAGGGGCTGATGATATCGATGACTGCCAGACCATCATGTACCAGAGCCGCCTTTAACAAAGTCTTGAGCTGTTTAGGATCACCGGCAAAACCGCGAGCTACAAATGATGCATTCGTAACCAGTGCTTCCATGCAAATATCAACTGGAAGATAGGTATTGATTCCCTGCCTCTTTAATTCAAGGCCTTCCTCGGCGGTTGCTGAAAATTGTCCTTTGGTGAGCCCATAGACACCATTGTTCTCCACGATGTAAACCATAGGAGTATTTCTGCGGGCAAGGTGTTTAAAGTGACCCATCCCAATTGAGGCTGTATCACCATCCCCACTAACTCCCAAGCCGCGTACAGACGTATCACCAAACATAGCACCCAATGCCAGTGTTGGCATGCGCCCATGCAAGCCATTGAATCCAAATGACCGGTTCAAAAAATATGTGGGGCTTTTGGAAGAACAACCAATCCCACTAAATTTAACAATTTTCTCAGGGCGGATATTCAATTCAAAGCAAGCAGCTACGATCTGGCTGGAAATTGAATTATGACCGCATCCCTGGCACAATGTGCTGGGCGAGCCCTTATAATCATTTCGGGATAGGCCAGCAAGGTTAACATTAACGCGACTATCAGCTAACGCCATTTTTCACCTCCTCGATTTTGAGGATCTCATTTACAATCCATTTTGCCGAAAGCGGTAATCCATCCGCTTTGGCCACTTTACGTAAATCAAGATGGCTGTCAAACATTTTCATCGAAATAATTTGATGTAACTGCCCATCCCGGTTTAACTCGACAATATAACAATATTCATGCTTTTTGATAAAATCCCTGACTTCCTGATGCATCGGCAACGATCGAATACGCATGAGATCAGTCTTTATTCCTTGCGCGGCTAGCATGTCCTGGGCTTCCAAAACCGGAAAACCTGCGGAACCAATCGTAATTATTCCAATATGAGATCCATTGTCCACAATTTCAGGTTTTGGGGTGTATTGGACAGCATTCTGGAACTTTCTTTTCAGCCGGTCCATGCTTTTTAGCCAAACATCGCTATCTTCTGAGTAATTCGCATTTTCATCATGTCCCGTGCCCCGAGTAAAATACGGTGCTTTTGGATGCTGGTTTCCAACCAAAGTTCGATAAGGTATTGTATCGTTATCAACATCTTTATAACGTCCGTATGCTACACCATGTAGATCTTCGAAATTTTGTAAGTCTTCTTCCCACAAGATCTTTCCACGGTCCATAGGCAGATCAGGATACTCAAACTGCGGCGCCATCCACTCATTCATGCCTAAATCAAGGTCAGAAAGCACAATTACCGGAGTCTGCAATCGTTCTGCAATATCAAATGATTTCCATCCAAACTCGAAGCACTCATTAACCGAGCCAGGCAGTAGTATAACAAAATTGGTGTCACCATGGCCAAGAAAATAGACAAAGGTTAAATCACCCTGAGCGGTGCGGGTTGGGAGGCCGGTGCTGGGACCGACACGTTGTACATCCCAGACAACAACTGGTATTTCGGAATAATAGGCCAGACCCAGAAATTCTGTCATCAAGCTTAAGCCAGGTCCAGACGTCGAAGTCAATGCACGCAAACCAGACCACCCAGCACCAATTGCCATTCCTATTGCTGCCAATTCGTCCTCTGCTTGAACTACAACAACCGTGTCTTTACCTGTTTCTTTTTCCTGACGGAGCATGGGAGCATATTCATGAATAGATTCTGCCAAACTTGATGCAGGAGTAATTGGATACCATGCAGCAAATTCAATACCCCCATACAGCGATCCCAAGGCAGCGGCGGTATTTCCGTCAGTCATGATATAACCGTGGGTCGCATCCATTCGCTCAACATAATAGCGATCAACCTTTGTAAGATTCTCTTTTGCCCATTGTGCAGCTTGTTCGATAATATGGAAATTAATCTGGATCGACTTTTCTTTCCCCTTAAAGTGAAATCTCAGCGCCTTTCGAATCGAATCCATTTCGATGCCAATCATCTCAGTCAGCACACCAACATAAACCATGTTCGCTACGTAATCGCGCAAAGAAGGAGAGACATCCGCTTCTTTTGTAATTTTCTTGATCGGCATGGGATACAAGACGACATCATCGCGTGTTATTTCAAATTTAAGATCATCCGGGTAGAAGAGTACTCCTCCTGGGATTAATGAATCCAGCTCTTTACGGATCGTGGCAGGATTCATGGCGATAACAATGTCATCTTCTTCCACGCGTGCTAAATACCCATCTTTGCTTAAGCGCAATGTGTACCAGGTGGGCAATCCTTGAATATTCGAAGGAAATATGTTTTTTCCTGAAACCGGGATTCCCATATCAAAAAGAGCCCGCATAATCATGGTATTGGCGGTGGCACTGCCCGACCCATTAACTGTTCCAAACGTTATTACAAAGTTGTTTACGATGCGATCAGGTGTTGCAATTTCTTTAACCATTTCTTGCCTGGCTTCCTGTGTCATAAGCACTCCTAAATTTCAATTTATATTTATTCAAATTGATAAGCATTTACAACTTTTGGGCTCCAACGAATTAATTCCTTATGATCCATGAAGAGTTGAAAGGCCCGGTCTAAATCCTCTTCTGCAATTGCTTCACATATTTTGCGATGATAGCCCCAAACATTTTTTAGATATTTATAATCGCTTACTACTGAATAACCCAGGTATTCATAAATTTCCCAGTAAACATCCAAAATTCCTTTCAAAAAAATGTTTTCAATGTGTGAAAATAGTAATAAGTGCAGATCACGGTGTTCTGCATGCGGTAATAATGGAGGGTAACCCTCAATCTTATTTTCTGCAGACTCAATAATTCCAAATAACTCTTCCACTTCGTTTTCGGTTAGTTGTTTAACGGCTTCAAGAAAATAGGCAGCCTCAAGGTGGTTGCGCATATCGCGAAACTGGACTAAATATTCACTGGAAAGTTCAATTGCATAGGCACAAGATACCAAAACAGAAGGTGCAAATTGATAGGGCAGCCAGCGAATGCCAGTCTTAGGCTTAATATCGACAAAACCAAGCACACGCGCAATTTCTAATTGTTCGCGTAAGCTGGCGACAGATATTTTTAATTCTTTGCTTAAAACTGTTAGGGGAGGAAGGCGATCTTCTCCATTCGCAGCCCTTTTTGAAAGATATTGTAAAAATTCGGATAAAACACTGGACGAATTTTGTTGTATGCCCATAAAATCAATTCTAACCTTGATTTATTTATCTTATTAATCAGATGATTACCGTTATGGCGAGTATAACATCCCTGAAATTGATTAGTCAAGAGCAATGTGTAATCATAAATTGAATTGAATGTCAGATTAATTTCGGCAAATTATTGTAAGTGGAAATTTTCACTGAGATCGCGGATGGCCTGAAGCAGAAAAGACACAGCCAAAGGCATTACGGCTTCATCGATATTAAATTTAGGATGATGGTGCCCATATCGAAAACTCTCATTCTTAATCCCAGATCCAAAAAACATAAAACAGCCCGGAATTTGATTCAAAAATAGGGAATAATCTTCCGAAACCAGAGAGCGATATTGTGTATTTATTTTAAGCTCCGGAAAATGAGCAACTGTCTTGCTCAATATAATTTTGGCTACTGAGGCATTATTAATAACCGGTGGTGTAACTTCCGTAATCTCAACCCTGGCTTCGCAACCAAAAGCAAGCGCAACACCTTCCGCAATATCTTTAAGCCTGGCAATTATTTTTTGGCGAGTTTCACTATGAAAAGATCGGATCGTGCCTGTTAATTCCACTGTTTGTGGAATAACATTAAATGTCCCTCCACCATGAATACCACAAACACTAACTACACCATTATCCAATGGAGAAATGTTGCGGCTGACAATTGATTGAATGCTTTGAATAACTTGAGCTGCAGCCAAAATAGGGTCGTTTACATTTTGAGGCAAGGCGCCATGACCGCCTTTCCCTACAATCTGTATCGTAAAGCTATCCGCACCAGCCATAAATTCGCCAGGGGTGATGGCAGCCCACCCCACATCCATTTCATTCCAAACATGAATGGCCAGTGTATAGTCAGGAGCAGGATTATTGAGAACACCATCAGCAATCATGGCCTCAGCCCCACCAAGTCCTTCCTCAGCAGGCTGGAAAACGAGTTTAAGAGTGGCAGGGGGTTTGTTCTCCAAACTCATAAATTCTCTGGCTACTCCCAAACCAATACTGATGTGGGCATCATGGCCGCAGGCATGCATAACCCCTGGATTTTTAGACACAAAATCAAGTTCGTTCTCCTCAGTGATCGGTAATGCATCCATATCAAATCGGAGCAAGATTACTGGGTCGTCTTCACTTGCATAATGGGTAGCTGCAAGACCAGTTTTAGCCAGACCACTCTTTACTTCATATCCAAGTGATTCAAGCTCGAGTTTGATCACCTGCGCAGTTTTATATTCTTGAAAACCTAATTCAGGGTACTGATGAAATAGACGTCTTTTATTTACAAGATATTCTCGTAATTTAACCTGATCGCGATTTCTCGCAATTTTATTATTCACTTTCTCGCGGTCCGGATCTTCGTTTGCGGTGCTTCGGGCGTTGATTTCTTGAACGTGTATTTGGTTTTTCACTCGCATCCATCTTTTTCTGAGGTTCACGCGAATGCGGAGTTTCATCATTTTTGCTTTCCGGAGCAGATCGCATGACGATAGGTTCACCAACAATTTCCGATTTTGCTGCCTTGACCGTAGTATTCAAACTATCATGAATGGCTGGATCATATATTTCTATATCTGCGTTGTTAAATTCCCGTCTGCCAACTTGT
Organism: Chloroflexi bacterium 44-23; assembly: GCA_001899005.1. Taxonomy (GTDB): domain Bacteria; phylum Chloroflexota; class Anaerolineae; order Anaerolineales; family Anaerolineaceae; genus UBA6170. The sequence continues at coordinate 232,952 of MKUW01000015.1, read as the reverse complement.
GGAATTTCAACAACCACCGCCATTTTTAAGGGGAGCACGTCAACCACTTTTCCTTCGCCGATTGGTGTCATTACTCGTTTATTTCGCTTTGGCAACTGGCGGCGATTATCGGCATACATTTCATATTCATAAATTAAACAACATCGCAGCCGCCCACACATTCCAGTGATTTCCGCCGGCGTCAGAGAAATGCCTTGTTCCTTGGCCATGCGGATTGAAATTGAGCTGAAATCAGTTAGAAACATTGAACAGCAGCGGGTAGGTAATCCACAAGCACCCATTCCTCCTAAGATTTTCGCGACATCCCTTGGGCCAATCTGGCGCAATTCAATTTGCGCATTGTGCATGGTTCGGTTAACGTCATATTTGACAAAACGTAAGTCTATTTTATTATCACCTTCATAACTATAAAGAATAGTGACACGCGAAGAATCAAGGCTGATTTCTGATGAAATGGCCTTTACACCTTCCAGTTTATGCTCGCTGATTGAGCGTCGGGCCAGTTCGACCAGTTCTTTTTCTTTGCTTTCTAGCGACTCTCTGGTGGATAAATCTTCCTCAGTAGCTAACCGGTCTACCTTCTTCCAGGAGACATTTTCGTTGTTGGAGACATCTCCGAGGATTTGAGCAACCTGTCCCAGTTGCCAACCTCGGGATGTTTCGACAACTATCTTGTTTCCGACCTTAATATCTTCTAAATGACCGGCATCAAAGTTATAAAGTTTACCAACTTTGCTAAAACGAACACTAACTACATTGACAGCAGTACTTTCCATAGACTATTCCACAATCTCTAATTGAATGCCTGCTTGATTTTCCAGTGCAGACACGCTTAATTTCGCAGCAATTTTTTCTGCTATTTCACGCATCGCGACCGCCGGCTTTGAATCAGGAGAAGAAACAACAATGGGTATACCCGAATCGCCCCCGACACGCACATCAGCATCCATTGGGATCATGCCAAGGAAATCTGTTTTTGCCTCTTCCGCTAATCTTTCTCCACCACCTGAACCAAAAATCTCCATACGAGTGCCATCCGGTAAATCCAGATAACTCATATTTTCTATTACGCCCAGGATCGGAATATCAAGTTGCTTAAACATATATAATCCACGGGCAGCATCTTCGATTGAAACATCTTGAGGTAACGTAACGATGACTCCACCAGAGATCGGGATTGATTGAGCCAAACTTAGCTGGGCATCACCTGTTCCAGGCGGAAGATCAATCACCAGGTAATCCAAGTCCCCCCATAATACATCCGATAGAAATTGGCGGATGGCCGAGTGAAGCATTGGACCCCGCCAAATTAATGGCTGACCTGGTTTGACCATGAAGCCGATGCTCATCATTTTCACGCCATAAGTCTCGGCCGGAATTATTTTTTCACGTTGAAAAGGCGGCAATTGTTTCACTCCCATCATCGTCGGAATATTTGGGCCGTAAATATCGGCGTCCAAAAGACCGACCTTGGCGCCGTGATGCGCCAACGATACCGCAATATTAACAGCTACCGTAGATTTACCTACCCCGCCTTTCCCTGAGGCGACAGCGATAACATTTTTCACATTCATAGATGTATTTCCACGCGGGCGTCCATCTGAAGGTATATTGGCGTCAAAAGCAATTTCAACATTCTCAACACCATTAATTTCCATAACAGCCGAGCGAGCCTCTTTTTCAATTCGTGATCTTAATGGGCAAGCTGGTGTGGTTAACATAATTTTAAATTTTACGAGACTTCCTTCTATAGTAAGTTCTCGAATCATATTGAGAGTGACCAGATCTTTATGTAGTTCCGGTTCTTGAACAGTAGACAAGGCCTTTAGGACATCTTTTTCATTTATCTTTGCAGCCATAATTTAATAAAATCCTTTCAACTCAGAAGAATTCAATTACCCAATACGAGGGTTGTTTTGAATTTCTTGTTTTGTTTTTTCATATAAATTGATTAAATCCTGATCTTCTCCTCGATAGCGTTTTATGGATTGTTGAGCACATTTGGTACAACCTCGCATCGCACGGAATGAATCGGCATTACATCCTGAACAACCTACCAAACGCACAATCATTAATATAAAAGCTATTTGTTCTTGTTGGCTCGCTAGATCACTCAAAATATAATCTATCAACTGATCCCATTGGGGACCACGTAATCCTCTTAAAAAAGGTACTGAACGCAAAGGAAATATGACTTCCGTATCCGAATTATACATTAATTATCCACAACTTTCATTTAAGCAGCTTTGGCTGCCTGGGCAGCAGCTTTTTTAGCCTCTTTTTCTAATCGGGCAGTCTCTTCCTCTGCATACTGAACCGGGTGGGTTTTTGCATAATACGAAGCCGGCTTAAGTAATTTTTCCATATCGTAAATGTGGTGATTCATTCGGTCAAACCCGGCGATTTCATAATCGTGATCCATACGAATCGCTTCAAATGGGCAATATTCGGCACAATATCCGCAGTTCATACAGATATCTATGTCAATAAAAAACTTTTCAGGTTTCGGAATAGGTCTTCCTGTCTCAGGGTTGACAGAACGGGTAATCCAAATACATTGTGGTGGACAAACCTTGGCACAAATTCCACACGATGTGCAACGTATGTCACGCTCACCGCCTTCCAACTCATCATAAATTAGGAAAGGTATATAGCGAAAAGCTTCCGGAACTGGAATTTTCTCTTCGGGATATTGAACAGTAAATATTCCCTTTGTATCAGCCGAAAGGCGATCTTGAATGCCTTCTGCTGTTTTATAACGATCAGGTCCCTGCTTTAAATCTTCACTATACGTTTCAAATAAGTGTTTAAAGGTAATCCCCAAGCCTTTTATAATTCCTCGAATACCCACATTACCTCCTGGTTTCAGCGATCTACTTCGCCTAAGACAATATCAATAGAACCAAGGATCGCAACAGCATCAGCAATCTTTTCATTTCGACACATTTCTTGTAAACCGGTTAAATTTATAAACGATGGTGCTCTAATATGGTATCGAACCGGATTTGGCTGTCCATTCGAAACAACATAAAAACCAAGCTCTCCACGTGGGCCTTCCACTCTCCCATAACTTTCTCCAGGTGGCACCTTAACCTGGTATTGAGATTTTCCTTCAAAGATTGGACCTTCAGGAATCTGTTTAATTGCCTGCTGCAAAATGCGAGCACTCTCGCGCATTTCTTCAATCCGAACCAGATAGCGATCATAGATATCGCCATGATAGCGAACGATTACATCGAAATCGAAGCGATCGTAGATACTATAGGGGTCAGCTCTGCGGATATCGTAAGGCACCCCGGAAGCGCGCAAGATAGGGCCAACCGCAGAAAGCGCGATAGCTCTCTCAGCACTCAAAATTCCAATCCCTTTGCAGCGGGCAGTTACAATTTCATTCTCAGTTAACAGCTCATCCATTTCGTCAATTTTTCGAGGTAGGCGATTAAATGCCAGGTCGTGAATCTTCTTTAAAACGCCTTCAGGTAGATCACGTGCCAACCCTCCAAAACGAAAATAGTTACACATCATGCGCGACCCAGAAACCTCTTCGAAAATATCCAGGATTAATTCACGTTCCTTCAGCGCGTAGAGTGCCGGTGTGAAAAAAGCACCAAGGTCATTAAGCAGGAAACCTGTCACCATGAAATGGCTTTGAATACGTGAAAGTTCGGCCATAATGACGCGAATATATTCAGCTCGTTCTGGTGGCTTAATTCCCATCAGTTTCTCAACTGCCAGCGCATATCCAAAATTGTTACTCATGGCGTTGATGTAATCAATTCGATCGGTGAAGGGCATATTTTGCAAATAAGTATTTCGTTCTCCAATTTTTTCATGGTTACGATGCAAATAGCCGACTACCGGTTTCAAATCCACAACCGTTTCACCATCCACAAGTGCTGCCATGCGAAAGACACCATGTGTTGATGGGTGCTGTGGACCTAAATTAACAATCATATAATCGGTGTTCATCCCGTCCGAGTTTTCGGGTTGTTTCAAACCCATGTAGAGTGCATCTTCGCCATCAGGAATCCATTTTTCGGGATCAAACCCTGGTGGATATTTAAGGTTTGCATGAAAAGGATTAGCACTCTCGGAACGCACAGCTTCACCATTTGGCCAGCGTGAAGAAAATGGTTTGCTTTCTTCCTCAAAATATGCTTCTTTCCAATCTTTGCGCAATGGCCAGCCTGCAAAACCCTCCCATAATAATATTCGGCGCAAATCAGGATGATTTACAAAAACAATTCCATACATATCATAGACTTCACGTTCTTGTAACTCACTGCCGGGAAAAATATTGTAAAGGGAATCGATTTTAGGATTCTCTCTCGGTAATACAACTTTGAACGTAAGCACTCCTCCTCCCAAGGAGCGGAACAAATGATAAACAACTTCAAATGTTTCAGGGAAAAAATCAACTGCTGTTACAGAAGTGAGAAAATCATAACCCCAATCATCACGAATAGCTTTTGCAAATTCAAGTAGGAAGGGGCTTTGCACAATAAAACCCGTGTATCCAGGGCGCTCGTCTTGATGCACATTCTCGGGATAGAGAATGTGGAAATCAGGAATTGTTGAAACAAGAATAGGGTCACTCATAGCGTATCTTCCGTTGAAATCGATTCATCTAAAACTTTCGCCTCTAATTGCTCACGCGAAACCTGTTTGATTCTTTCAAAATTACGTGGGTCAATTAAATCTGGTCCTAAAATCGGAACAGGAATTTCTTCTTCAAAGTCCTTCCTATACCATTCAGCTTCACTCAATTTCTCAGTTTCAATTTTCTTCGTCAATGTAATCAAGCCATGCAAAAGCGCTTGAGGTGTAGGTGGGCAGCCAGGCACGTAAATATCTACCGGTATAAATTTGTCCACTCCAGAAACAACATTGTAACCTTCTTTGAATGGTCCTCCCCCTGAAGCGCAAGCACCCATGGCCAGCACATACCTTGGTTCTGGCATCTGATTATATAAACGAACGATTTGAGGGATCATCTTTTTTGTAACGGTCCCTGAAACAAGCATGACATCAGCTTGCCGTGGACTTGGTCTCATGACCTCCATCCCAAAGCGCGAAAAGTCAAAACGGCTTGAAGCAGTGATCATCATTTCAATTGCACAGCAAGCCAACCCAAACATCATCGGCCACAACGACTTGGAACGGCTCCAATTGTAAATTCGATCAAGGGTGGTTATGGCGACCTGATTTTGCATCTCCTCTGGTATATCTACGCCAGGTTTGTTCAATCCTTCATTTACCATGAGAAATCCTCCATAAATGGATTTAGTCTTGATACCAATCTGATTGTAACCTTTCAGGCACAGGTGTCAATATGCAATTAAGCAAAATTTTATTTGCTTAATTGATGTAAAATAATGACATGGCAAAAACTACCAGTGAAGAAATACTCGCATTTTTATCCAATCATAATCCTTCGACGGTCTTAGAACTGAGCTTACATATTAACGTGACCAAAGCCAACATACGCCATCATTTAAAGGTATTAATTGAACATGGAAAAATAATTGATGCAGGTCATACAACAAGAATTTCGCGCGGTAGACCTGCAAAGCGATTTACAATTAATCCCACACATCAACCAGACAATTATTTTGAAATGATTGATATGCTTTTCCAATATTTTGAAGATCATGAAACATTGATAAATTTGCTCAATAACGCTTTATACAAGAAAGTTGATATTGATCCACATTTACCATTGATACAACGCTTAAACCGGCTAATTAAGGCGTTAAATGAGCGCAATTACCAGGCACGTTGGGAATCCCATGCCCAAGGACCTGAAATAATTATCACAAATTGCCCTTACCGACAATTAATAGAGAAACATCAGGAGTTTTGCGAAATTGATTCAAGATTTATCTCAAAAATCACGAAGCAAAATTGTGTTCATTTACATCCCGTGATCGGTCACCAAAATTGCAAGTTCCATTTACCCCTTACCCCAGTGGGCAAATTAATTCCTCATTCAAATTGATTATTTATTTTGTTGCGAGTAAGATAAAATAAGTAAAAAGGTGATGAAATGAGTACAATCACACATGTACTAAAACGAAGCGGCGCAGTTGTCTCCTTTACTCCAGAGCGTATTACGAATGCAATCTACCGTGCTTCTGTTGCAGTTGGTGAGCGTAATTTGCAAAGATCGCGGCAAATTAGTGATCTTGTGGTTGCAGATTTGGAAAAGCATTATGGCGTGAATAAGATTCCAACCATTGAAGATATTCAAGATACAGTTGAAAAAGTCTTAATTGAAAATGGGGATGTTAAAGTTGCAAAAGCTTATATTCTCTATCGTGATGACCGTGCAAAAAAACGACAGGAACGTGCAGAACTGGCCTCACGCCCATCCGTCAACATCCCATGGGCAAAAATTTGGCATGTTCTGGACTGGGCCATTGATCAGGATTTAAATACGACTGCCGGACTTGCGCGAAGAATTGCCAAAGGTGAAATTGCTGAAATAATTACTGCCAGTGAACAGAAATATGAAGAAGATATAGAAAATGTAACCGAAATGGTTGCACTAAATAAAGATAGCCTCAAAATTGTGATTATCACAGGACCTTCGTCATCAGGCAAAACGACCAGTACAATCAAGCTTGGGCAAAGACTGGAACATCTTGGCCTTAAACTGACCACATTAAATGTCGACAATTATTTTTTTAATCTGGATATGCATCCAAAAGATGAGTTTGGCGATTATGATTTCGAAACTCCCCAAGCTCTGGATTTGGAATTAATTAACCAACACTTATCAAAATTAGTTGCCGGAGAAGAAATTTATGTGCCATATTATGATTTCAAGACCGGCATGCGCTCCAGTGATTTGACACCAATGCATTTGGCAGAAAATGAAATCATCCTTATCGATAGTCTCCATGGACTTTATCCACCAATGACTGATAGTGTCGGCGATGAGCATAAATTTAAACTTTATCTTGAACCATTATTGCAATTGAAAACTTCTTATGGCGAATATATTCGTTGGACAGATATTCGTCTGCTTCGCAGAATGCTGCGGGATGCATCCCACCGATCCTATGACCCGACCAAAACGTTGATGCATTGGCATTACGTAAGGACCAGTGAAATGCGTAACATTATTCCATTTGTTTCTCACGCAGATTACATCGTCAATTCAGCTATGCCGTATGAGCTTTGCTACTATAAGCCGAAATTAATGAATGAATTTCAAAAATGGACCACCGAATTGGAAGGCGACCCTCTCAAAACAGATGCTTACATCCGCGCTAAAAGAAACCGGGCTGCACTGGAAGATATTCCCGCACTTATTGATGAATCATTAATCCCAAGCGATTCTGTCATTCGTGAATTTATTGGTGGCAGTTCTCTAAAATACTGAGAAAGAATATGAGATTAAATAGTGGTTGCTAAAAATAACATTAGAAGAATTTGTGTTTATTGTGGCTCAGCAGATGGGGTGAAATCTGATTTCTATCAGGCTGCCTACCAAACCGGCAAATTGCTCGCAGAAAATGCAATCGAAATTGTTTATGGCGCAGGGAAAACGGGGCTGATGGGCGCATTGGCAGATGGCGCTCTGGAAGCTGGCGGGGTGGTAATTGGAATTGTTCCGGATAATCTAAATCAAGGCCAACTTATTCATAGCCACCTTTCACGCCTGGAAGTTGTGAATCATATCCAAACGAGAAAAGCACGAATGAGCGAAATGGCAGATGCGTTTATTGCATTACCTGGCGGTTTTGGAACCTTTGATGAGTTGTTCGAAACATTAACATGGGCTCAAATCGGGATCCATCATAAACCTATCGGTCTTTTAAACACAAGCAATTATTACGACCCATTAATTGCGCTCGTCAATCATGCACTCGCAGAGAATTTTATTTACGATCAACACAAAGTGTTGATGGTAATCGAAAAAGAGCCCGCGTTGCTACTGAGCAGTTTACAGACTTTTCAACAACCGGCTAATTTGGAGAGCTGGATTTCTCGTAACCAATAAGTATTCATTATTCCACGGTAACCGATTTGGCTAAATTGCGTGGTTGATCAACATCCAAGCCTCGTAATGAGGCAATATGGTATGCAAATAGTTGTAGTGGGATAACAGCAATCACAGGACTGAGCAGCCAGGGTGTCTCAGGTATCCAGAAAATGTGATCCGCTAACTCTTTGATGCGTTCATCACCTTTCGTGGCCACTGCCAAAACAGAACCACCACGAGCATTTACTTGCTCGATTTGACTAATCATTTTTTCATACCAGGGATCCTTTGGAACAATAGCCAGAACTGGAAAATCTCGATCCACCAATGCTATTGGACCATGTTTCATTTCGCCGGCCGGGTACGCTTCAGCGTGAATATAAGAAATTTCTTTCAACTTAAGCGCACCTTCATAAGCAATGGGCATATTAATCCCTCTACCGAGATAAAAAGTATTACGCATGTACTTAAATTCTTTTGCAATATTCATGATATCTTTATCGAGCTCGAGAACCTGTCCTACAAGCGCAGGTACGAGCCGTAAATCGCTAACCAATTGTTTTCGTTTCTCTTTTGAAATGGTGCCTCGCATGTCTGCTAACAGGAGCGCGATCATGTATAAATCCACCAATGGGGCTGTAAATGCTTTTGTTGAAGCTACTCCAATCTCCGGCCCAGTTTGCATCGAAATAAACCCATCAGAGAGGCGCGTCGCTTGCGAACCCAATACATTTACAATTGACCATAAAGTAGCCCTTTTTCGTTTCGCGAGCTCCATTGCTGCCAGAGTATCTGCTGTTTCACCTGATTGGCTGATTGCAATCACCAACGTGGTTTCATCAATAATCGGGTCCCTGTATCGAAATTCTGAAGCAATATCCACTTCCACCGGTATCCGGGCAATTTGTTCAATTAATAATTTTCCGACCATTCCTGCATATGCTGCAGTACCGCAAGCTGTGATAATTATTCGTTGAAAAGATTTTGCATTTTCAGCTGTCAGATTGAGTTCCGGCAATTGAATGAATCCGTTTTCGAAATCTACTCTGCCAGCCAGAGTATCCGTCAAGGATCGTACCTGCTCATGAATTTCCTTGTACATAAAATGACGGTATTCCCCTTTTTCCGCTGAAACAGGATCCCAGGAGATAATTTGTATTTCAGGATGAAGAACCGCCCCATCAAAATCCTTAATTGTTATCTGATCACGACCGAGCAGGACAATTTGTTCCGATTCTAAAAAGATTACACGTCGGGTGTGCTCAAGGATCGCCGGGATATCCGAAGCAATAAAATTCTCATTTTCTCCCAAGCCTATAACTACTCCGCCAGCGTTTCCAATTCGGGCAGCGATGATCTTATCCGGTTCACGAGTTGAAAAAGTAACAATTCCGTGTGCGCCTTTTAATCGTTTCAGAGCTGCCAGTGTCGCATTTTCAAAGTTGAGGCCAGAGGATAAATTTAATTCAATCAAATGGACAATTGTTTCCGTATCCGTATCAGTTTTAAATTCCACCCCCTCTGACCTTAATTCTTCTTTAAGTTCCAGATAATTTTCAACGATACCATTATGAACCACAACGACTTCACCGGTACTGCCAATGTGAGGATGCGCATTATTTGCCGTTGGCATGCCATGCGTTGCCCAGCGGGTATGACCTATGCCCAAATTGCCAGCTAATGGTTGCATATCAACAATTGCGGTTAATTTTCTTAGTTTTCCGGCGTCACGTCGGACCTCAATTTTCCCATTTTGCAAAACTGCAATCCCCGCAGAATCATACCCGCGGTATTCCAGTTTTTTTAATCCGTTGATAATGATCGGAGTCGCATCGCGATCTCCGATATAGCCAACAATTCCACACATATGCCTACTCCAATTAAATAGCAAAGTTATCTAAAATTTATTTTAATTTAAGGTGTAGGTACAGGTGACTCGCACCTGGAAGGCATCCGCTGACCTTTCGATTTTCCCGTAAAATAATCTAAACACTCAATTTACGGTTAACCCCAAATCGCTTTGGGGAACCTTCTTCCTCGTCAACCATTCGGCAATGGTCCATGCGCTTTCCTAACCTTTTGTAAAGTACAATTTTTCGGGATCACCTCCAAAAATGATTAAAATGCTACGGTAATTTCAGTATTATAACGAGTATATTCTGATGTGGATAGTTAAATGATTACGGTACTTTATTTAAGCCTATCTAATATGGATATTTGTCTTTCAAACAAAGTTGCTTTAGTAAGCATAGTTGGGTACGTTATTTCAAATAGACAATTTAATCAATCACGGGAAACTTAATTTTCTCATTCAATAAGTATTTGAAGTAGCCTTTAAGCACATTAAAATACCCATTTATCTGTACAATCCTGATATCAGGCGTTAAGTGATCAAATCATTGGGCAAAAAATCGACTTTATTGTTGTATAAAATTCTGACTTTCTCCTTTTCAAAGTCCACATCTATACGCGTAATTCCAGTGTTATTTAACTCAAAGAAAAACTTTTCTTTCACATAATCAGTTTCCAGAGGATAGAGACCAAGAACGGCCGTCAGTAAGTGGTTGTAAAATCCACCATGGCTGAAAAGTGCGATTGAGTCATCTGGCATATGGGTAGATAAAATACGGTCCCAAACTCGTTTTGCGCGAGTAGGGCGTTCTTCCCTTGTCTCAATAGGCTTGTTCCACCAACCTTGATAGGTAATCCCTTCGTCCAGCAAGATTCCTGGAAAGGTCTTCGTAAAATAATTGGAATTCTTTCCGGGCAAGATTATTGGATCTTCATCTTTATTGTCCAAGAAAATTCCCCCAGTCTCATGTATATCGATCCACAATTGTAAAGGTAAATTAAAAAGTGAAGCTACCGCCCAACCGGTCTTGACTGCACGGATCATCGGGCTGGCATAAAGGTGTGAAAAACGGAAACCTAACCGATTTTGCGGATCCTTTTCGGTATCCAATTTGTTAATAGGCAGATCCACGGATGGGGAAAAGAATTTCCGAAGCGCTTCCAGTTGTTTTTCTCCTTTTGGAGTTAAGTCCGGATCTTCACTACGTCCATCCACAGGCCCACCTATATCATAAAGGTGGTTATTTTCTGATTGTGCATGACGAATAAAGTATATTTGCATTGTCACCCTTAATTCTTCATTATTGTAAAAAATAAATTATTTAGAACACAAGCACATCTTTAATTGTGTTCCGAACCAATTATAAGACAGGTTTTCACAATTAGTGACAAACCGTCCAGCCTGTGCTATTGCGACCACATTTTCTGCTGATACTAAATGTATTTAATTTTGGTTAACTTTCCCGCTTCATTTACGCTAATTCAAAAAAGAATAACCCGGCAGGTGCATACTCTTCATCTCTAAAACGACAAAAAAATAAATGTGAATGATCCGGTTACGAATTTAGAATTTTCTCGCAAATGCCTGTTCTTTGAAGTTTACTGAAATTACTTCAGAAATCTATTCTTTTTGGTGTTGGGCCTTAAAAATTTGAAAAATAATAGAAACACGATACAATTCATTTGGTCATCAACCCAGATTTGGGCATTGAAGAAATTATAAATAATCTGTTGATTTGCGCCAAAATTTTAAAGCCCTCCACCGTTTAGTTTGTTGTAATGTGGGCAAAGATTAAAAAATTTCGTATTGTCTCCTCCTGAAATTCAACTTTTTTATTTAGAAGATAATTTAATTTATGGGTGGGTCCATGTGGGTGCACCCAGCGGAGAAATTAATGAATGCGTTGCCAGTAGGGAAATTACCACCTGAAATTGCTGACCGGATAGTCAAATTAGCGCCTATCTTAGACTCACGTGTTATTGTGGGCCCTGGAATTGGTTTAGATTGTGCTGTTATTGATTTCGGTGATAAATATCTGATAGTAAAAACAGATCCAATCACATTTGCAACGAAGAATATTGGTTGGTACGCTGTCCAGGTTAATGTAAATGATATTGTCACGACCGGTGCTTCCCCGAAATGGCTTTCAGCCAGTATTCTTCTTCCCGAGAATAAGACTGATGAGCACCTGGTTAATAATATTGTTACGCAATTATTTACGGCCTGCCAGGAAATGGGAATTTCTTTCATTGGCGGGCACACTGAAATTACACACAATTTTGACCGGCCAATCATTTCTGCTACTTTATTAGGTGAGGTTGCCAAAGAAGATTTTATCTCCCCAGCAATGATCCAATCGGGCGATGACATCGTTCTAATAAAAGAATTGGCAATTGAAACAACCGCCATTTTAGCCCTGGAGTTTGAGTCAGAACTGTCAGGAATAATCAACCGGGAAGAATTGGAAGAAGCTAAGGATTATTTATATAATCCAGGTATTGGTATTTACTCTGCTGCCAGAAGCGCATTATCTTTTGGCGGGGTTCGAGCCATGCACGATCCGACTGAAGGCGGTCTGGCAGCCACCTTATGGGAACTATCAATTGCAACTAATAAATTAATACAATTTATCCCACAAAATATTTTAATATCGGAGCTTTCCAAAAAAATATGTAAGCATTTCGACATTAACCCCTTAAATACAATTTCATCCGGCGCTTTAGTTGCTGCTGTTGACCCACTAAAGAGCCTGGGATTGGTTAATTTTTTAAATGAGAAGGGAATCCTGGCCAGCATTATTGGCAAGGTTGAGGATCCGGGTAGCCAGGTCTATTTTCTTTCTTCGGAGGGGAAAAAAGTTCTCAGACGACCAGATCGGGATGCGATTGGTACTGTTTTTTCCTAGATAATTACACATTTTCTGTATCCCCAATCTGCTATTAGTTACACAAAATACCGTTAGAAAAATTTTATTATCGGGCGGTCATGGTAAAATAAACCACACAATTCTGCAACAATTTATTAGAATTTGCGCCTGTAGTGAAATGGACATCACGTTGCCCTCCGAAGGCAGAAGTCCGAGTTCGAGTCTCGGCAGGCGCACAAAAGTATATAAAAAACTGATAAATCTATTAAACAATCTTAATAATTATTCAATATACTTCTATAAAGGTTATTTTCATTAAGAAAGAGGTAATATACATGATCGGGTTTGGCGGCTATGGCTTATATCTGCTATTCAGTCTACCAGCTCTTTTACTGGGATTTTGGGCTCAAATAAAAGTTAAGGGAGCTTTAAAAAAATATTCGCAAATACGGACAACCACTGGCTATACCGGTGCTCAAGTCGCTCGCAAAATGTTGGATTCGAATGGCTTGAATGACGTCAACATTGAACAAACACGGGGATTCTTAACGGATAATTACGATCCACGTTCGAAAACATTGCGTTTAAGCCCGGAAATTTACCAGGGCAATAGTATCGCTTCTGCAGGCGTTGCTGCCCACGAAGCAGGACATGCATTACAAGATAGTGAAAATTATTTTGCGTTGAAGATACGATCTGCGATGGTTCCAAGTGTTCAGTTGGGAAGTTGGCTGGGGCCGATAATCTTCATTGCCGGTCTTTTATTAAATTTTCAAAACCTGGCTTGGGCAGGCGTTATTCTATTTGCAGCAACTGCCTTATTTGCTTTAGTAACGTTGCCTGTCGAATTTAATGCAAGCAACCGCGCTAAAGCCTGGCTGTCTAATTCGGGAATGATTTACCTTGAAGAATCAAAAGGAATAAAAAGTGTACTGGATGCAGCTGCCCTTACTTACGTTGCGGCAGCCATTCAAGCAATTTCCACTTTACTCTACTACGTATTTTTGTTAACCGGTTCGCGAAGACGCTAGAATTTCATTACAGAAATACAAAAACACCACCAAAATCCAAGTGGTGTTTTTTGTATTTAACAAGAGCCAATTTAGATTATCTATGTTAAGTGAATAAATGTATGAAAATGGCAAAAAGGTTGGTCTAATCGAAAGTCAATTTTGTTAGTTCAAGCATGATGATCCATCAATCGGAAAGATTTAAACTGCCTGTTGGCCCTTTGCGGATTGGATTTAACATTAATGAAAGAAGTGTTGTTGCCAAAAGCATGATAAACAATGCAGGAAATTTATTTGTCAGTATGGATTCATAGCTGAATGGAAAAAGTTGTGCATAAGTATATGAAAATAGAGTAGAGGAATAAGTAATAGAAAAAATGAGCAGTAAAACTATAAATAATTTATTCAGACGAGGATTACCGATTTTTCCTAAAAATTCATATTCCATGAATACCATGGTGACTGGTGCCACAAGAATTGACAATGTGTAATCGTGACTTACAGAAGGAATCAACAACGCTCCCAAAGTGCAAGCAAGAAGCAAAACGAAGTTTATTCCCTTCTGTTTGTTCCGATATGCTTGATAGATTACCAATAATATACAAAAAGCAACAATAGCAAGCAGCATAATTTGGATTAAACCCGAATATTTATAATCTGGTCCAAATAATAATATGATGAAAGAGCGGATAGAGTGGTTACCAATCCAGATATATGGTGTTGAAATTTGATAAGCGATCGCATTTATGAAATCAACGAATATATGTGGGCCTAAAACAAATAAAAGTGAAATATTAACAACGCCCAGCATCAACAACCTTTTGATGTTATTTATCCAATCTTGCCAGTTGCTAATTAACATAACAATAAAAATAAGAGGGAACACTTTTAATTGGACTGACAAAGTGAATAGAAAATATGCCAAGTAACGATATCTAAAGTGAAAATGGAAAATCCGAATTGCTAGAAAACATAAGGAAATCGCAATCACATTAAATTGGCCCCTTTCAAGTTCAAACTGAAACCCGTAAGAAAGAATTCCGGTAATAAAAAACAATATTAGTAAAGATGAGGCTTTTTTATTCTTGCTTGTTTTTAATGGGAACAAATATGTAATTATTGCAAAGCAAAATACATTAATTAGGGTGATTATTCTATACGCCATGCTAATTGATATGGTCAGTAGAGGTCCAAACAATATGCTCGCAAGCGGTGGGTATAAATTACTTCCGACATAAGGGGTTTGTTTCCTAATAAACAACGATTCGCTGTAAAACAGCATCTGATCTAAATCAATACCGATTGGATCAATTGCAGGCAAATACATCGGGAATTGCATAACTTGAGCAGACATGAATATTGGAAATACAAAAAAAAGTAAATATGAAATTGAAAACCCAAGAATAACCCAGGTTACGGGAGAGGTATTTAAAGCATTCTTAAGAAGTTTTTCAACCCTTTCCAAATTCTTTAATGTCAATAATAACAAACCACATACAATCAAGAGTCCCCCAACAAATCCTGAAATTAACCGATAATTTAATAGTTCCACAATTCTACTGTCAGAAATATTATGGTCTTGAGAGAGATAGTTGGAAGCAAAAGTTGGAGTAACAATAATCGTCAAGGTTAGGCCAAGAATTCCCAAAATTAAAATAAGGACGCCAAACATTCTTAGAGGTTGTTTTAGAAATCGTGGTTGATCTCTTTTGATAGTCATATTTCCTCCATTGACCAGATAGGGGTTGTTGCCAGATCCTTCGTTATCATATAATCTTGATAATTTACACTAGTAGATAAAATTTTTTCTGAAAAATTCTAAACATAACAAAAAATGATGACGCATGACGCCTGGGTTTTGCAAAACTAAATGAGAGAGCCCGATGGCCTCCCGGGATAATTTTACCGTAAACGAAACCTCACTTGAAAGATTTGGTAAATATGGAAAGGTTTTCTTAATAGAAAAAGGTAGGGATAAAGTGTTTTGTAAAAAAAAATTAGCATATCCTCCATTGTCTTATCATTTTTTACTCACTAAGTGAGAAGAAATACTTAACTTTCATTAATCTTGGCTAAATAAGACATTAATTGTGATTAGATGACGTAAAATGAGGGTACAATCACTTGATATAAGTTACTTTTGTGATAAATTTAACACATACTTAAAAATCTTTATTTCGAACGGAATCAAAATATGCAGAATATGCAGAACAAGCAAATACCCGACATTGTTGTAGGCCGTTTGCCCTCTTATTTACAAATGTTGAAGAGGCTAAAAACGGCCGGAGAAACAAACACTTCATCAAAAGAATTAGGCCTCAAACTTGAGATATCGGCTGCCCAAATCCGTAAAGATCTCTCACACTTCGGTGAATTTGGAAAACAAGGAACCGGCTACTCGATTAATTACTTAATTGAGTGCCTCGAGGATATCTTACATGTCAATAAAGTGTGGGATATGGCTTTGGTTGGAGTCGGGTTTTTAGGACACGCTATTGCAAATTTTCAAGGATTCAACCATCATGGCTTCCAAATAAAATGTATTTTTGATGTTGACCCATCCAAAATTGGCCAATTTGTAGCAGGGCATATTATTTTAGATATTTCCGAATTGGAGAAAGTAATCCGAAAACTTAATATTCAAGTTGCGATGATTACTGTAGACGCTGACAATGCCCAGGATGTGGCAGATAAACTTGTCCGAGCCGGCATTAAATCCATTCTAAATTATGCGCCAGTGATCATCAAAGTACCTTCTGGTATTCAAATACAATACATAAATCCAATTATCAAATTACAGCACATGACCTATTATTTAAAATAGGTTACTTCCAGAATCAGTTCGTAATTTCGTAAGTATTGCCATTATTGGAATTAAACGCGTATCAGCGATCTTTTCAACACATTTTTCATTGCTAATGCCTTGGCTGCCCCTTCGGCGGTACAGGTCATCGGGTTATCTACCAGATAGGCAGGTATACCTAACGCTTTGGTCAGATACTTATCGATACCAGCCAGCATGGCACCCCCTCCGCATAAGGCAACTCCGCGATCGATAATATCGGATATTAGCTCCGGAGGGGTTTTTTCCAGAACATGGCGGATCATGTTAACCAGATCTGTAAGGGGAGGAGCAAGCGCATCAACAATATCATCGCGGGTAATATTCACTGGTTTTGGTAATCCTGTTACCTGGTCCTGCCCTTGAATTTCCATACTGCGTTGATCATCGTTTTGTATAGCAGAACCGATTGATATTTTTAATTTTTCCGCTGTAGGCTGACCGATAATGACACCAAATTTCTTGCGGATGTAGGTCGAGATTGCCTCATCGAGTGCCAAGCCTCCGGTTTTCGCGGTTTCACCCGTAACAATATCCCACATGGCCATGACAGCTGCCTGGTGAGTTCCTCCACCCATACTTATGATCATATTGCCGGTCGGGGTGCCAATCGGTAAATCCACGCCTAAAGCAGCTGCAATCGGTTGAGAAACGATATAGACCTCCCTTGAAGAGATGAGAGCCACTGCTTCCACAGCCCGGCGTTCGACAGAAGTAACACCGTATGGCGTTGTAACCGCAATTTTGCGAGAACTCAAAAAACGCGAGCCGCCTACCTTGCGAATCATCTCAGACATGAGTAGTTCCGTTACACTATATTCTGCGATAACTCCATTTTGTAGTGGGCGCAGGACCTCAATCGATTCAGAAACACGCCCCATCATATCACGTGCAGATTGACCCCACTCAACCATTTTGCGTTCATTAACGACCACAGCAGCAACTGTAGGTTCCATTAAGACAACCTGATTACCTTCCACAATCACTGTATTCATTGTTCCGAGGTCGATTCCAAGCTCTCTAGAAAAGACTGCCATTCGTTTGTATCAACCTTTCACATAAATTAAAAACACGAAGCACTACCCACGGAACCGTTGCATATCCTTACCTTTTCGATATTTCCTAATCGCATCCAACCGTAAAGAGGATTTTCTTAAGCTTGTCCGTAAAGTTTCGATTTCTTCGAGATTGAGCAAATACTGCTCTTCAAGCATGTTTTCTGCTTTTGATTTTGCGGTTTCAGCACGGGCCACATCAATTTCTTCTACATTTTCAGCAGCATCTGCCAGAATTGTAACCTGATCCGGTTGTACTTCCACAATACCACCAGCTACTGTGAAATATTCTCTTTCATTATTTACAACAACGGTTACAACTCCAAAGGCAAGCGTCGATAATAACGGTGCATGGTTTGGAAGAATACCCATTACTCCATCAGCACCCGGAACGACTACCATGGACACTTCACCGCTGAATACCATTCGATCTTGGGATACTATTTCACATCGGATTGGCATCTGTTCATCCTACAATTTTCAACTGTTCAGCTTTTGCAACGACGTCACTGATTGATCCTACCATATAAAAAGCTTGTTCTGGTAGTCCATCGTGCTTGCCATCCAATATTTCTCTAAACCCTTGAATTGTCTCTTTCAGCGATACGTATTTGCCTTCGATACCGGTAAATTGTTCAGCCACAAACATCGGTTGAGAGAAAAACCGCTCAATTTTTCTGGCGCGCGAAACAATCAATTTATCATCCTCACCAAGCTCATCAATACCTAAAATTGCAATAATATCCTGCAGATCCTTGTAACGCTGTAATACTCGTTGTACTTCACGGGCAGTGTTGTAATGATCCTCTCCAACAATTTTAGGATCAAGAATTCGAGAGGTCGAAGATAATGGGTCTACAGCCGGATAAATTGATTTTTCGGCAATCGATCGTTCCAGAGCAATAGTTGCATCAAGATGGGTGAATGTTGCCACGGGAGCAGGATCGGAATAATCATCTGCCGGAACATAAACCGCCTGCATGGAGGTGATTGAGCCAGATTTAGTAGAGGTAATTCTTTCCTGTAATTCTCCCATTTCGGTAGCTAATGTGGGTTGATAGCCGACTGCTGATGGCATTCGCCCGAGCAATGCGGATACTTCTGAACCCGACAATGTGAATCGGAAAATGTTATCAATAAACAACAGCACGTCTTTTCCTTGGTCTCGAAAATATTCAGCCATTGAAAGTGCAGTCAAGGCGACACGTAACCGAACCCCGGAAGGCTCATTCATTTGCCCAAACACCATCACTGTGTCTTTCATAACGCCTGATTCCATCATTTCGCGATAAAGCTGGGTGCCTTCGCGGGTACGTTCACCAACCCCGGCAAATACAGAATTTCCCTGGTGCACTGTTGCAATCGTACGTATGAGCTCCATGATAATGACTGTTTTTCCAACCCCTGCCCCTCCAAATATGCCAGTCTTTCCGCCCTTGGTAAAAGGAGCAATCAAATCGATCACTTTCAAACCAGTCTCAAAAACTTCCACGCGGGTAGATTGGTCTGCAAATTTCGGGGCATCACGGTGTATGGGATATTTCACTTGTGATTTTACTTCACCCTTATTATCAACAGGTTCGCCCAGTACATTGAAAATGCGCCCAAGGATCTCAGAACCCACGGGAACCATGATCGGTTGAAAGGTCCGCCGGCATTCAGTACCGCGTTGCAACCCATCTGTGGAACCCATTGAAATACAACGAACCCAATTGTCCGGCAGCTGTTTTTGTACTTCCAAAACCAACACACCACCCGAATCTAACGGAATTTCCAAAGCTTCATATAATTCCGGCAAGTTATTAATAGGAAATTGGACATCAACAACTCCACCTTGTATTTGTATTACCTTTCCGTCCATTCGTTCCATTTTCATCCTCCAATGAAGGTATTGCTCAGCATGGGATCAAAATTCTTATAGTTTTGTACTTAATGCTTCAGCACCACCAGCTATATCCAACATTTCATTTGTTATGCTTTGCTGTCGAGCTTTATTGTATTGCATTTGCAAAATTGAGATTAATTCAGTAGCATTCTCAGTAGCATTTTGCATTGCGATCATTCGAGCCG
This sequence comes from Chloroflexi bacterium 44-23, assembly GCA_001899005.1. Classification (GTDB taxonomy): domain Bacteria; phylum Chloroflexota; class Anaerolineae; order Anaerolineales; family Anaerolineaceae; genus UBA6170. Next base: position 213,267 of record MKUW01000015.1, on the reverse strand, counting down.
CATTCTCGCTAGCTTGTGCAGATAGTATTGATTGATAAATTTGTAAAGCAGTAAATCGCGGCACAATTGTATCCAACACTTCTGACTGGCCTGGTTCATATGAAAAGATAGAATTCGTTTTGTGGTGGGTAACATTGTAGCCCTCTTCGGAGGGGTCAGCATACTTTACTTTTAGAGGCAAAATCTGACGAACCTCGGGTACCTGCTGTAACATTGATTCAAATCGTGTGTAGGCAATAAAGACCTCATCGTAATTTCCATCCAGGAATTCATCCACAGCCAGCCAACCGATAGCTGAAACATCACTGAAGCGTGGTGAAGTAGGCACTTTGTCAAAATCCGCCAGAATACGTTGTTTCCTGCGCAAAAGTAAATCACGGCCTTTTTTTCCAACCGCAACATAAGCAACCGGATTAGGAAATTCTATAAACTTGAGCAATGTTTTGCGAACGATATTTACGTTGTATGACCCAGCCAGGCCGCGATCACTCGTAATTAGGATAACGAGAGTATTCTTGATCTCATTTCGGGGTGCTAATAATGGGTGTAATGGTAAATTTTCTGATTGTCTGCCTAGATGAACGACAACTTTCCACGCTTTTTCAGCGTATGGTGCGGTTGCATTGACTGCCTGTAATGACTTGCGTACCTTACTTGCACTTACAGTTTGCAATGCACGGGTTACCTGGGAAAGGCTTTTAATGCTTTTTATCCTGACGCGCATTTCCAGAGCGGATGTCATAATTAGTTATCTCTCATCATTTCCACGTATTATTGAAGATCTGAATTGCATGCCTCAATTGACTTTCAGTTTCGGGGGAAATCCTTTTTTCGTTTTGAATAGCACGCCCTATTTCGGGATGAGATGAGTCTAAATAACGTATTAAATTGTTTTGATACTCTTTGATTCGCTCAACAGCAATCGTATCTGTGTAGCCATTGACACCGGCAAACAAAATCATTACTTGATCTTTGAGTTCCATTGGCTCATATTGGGGCTGCTTAAGAATTTCCTGTAGGCGCAAACCACGATTAAGTTGATCCTGGGTGGCTTTATCGAGGTCGGCACCAAATTGGGCAAAAGCAGCCAGGTCACGGAATCCAGCCAAATCTAAGCGCAATCGATTGGCTACTTGCTTCATAGCTTTGGTTTGAGCAGCACCTCCAACGCGAGAAACAGACACACCGACATTAATGGCAGGGCGAATGCCTGCATTAAAAAGTGACGATTCAAGGTAAATTTGGCCATCTGTAATTGAAATGACATTGGTGGGGACATAAGCTGAAACATCACCCAGCAGAGTCTCAATAATGGGTAAAGCCGTTAATGATCCCCCGGTTCCTTTTACTTTTACTATCTTAAATTGATCCATTTCCGCTTGGTTTTTCAAAGCCTTTTCGGCTAACTCGTATGATTGTGGGCCACTGTATACCTGGCCTTCATAAGATTCCGGTAAAATAAAATTTTCACCAGCATCTTTTTTGGGAAGAATAACATAATCAGCTGCAAGTCGAGCTGAACGTTCTAACAAGCGTGAATGCAAATAAAATAAATCGCCTGGATATGCCTCCCGACCAGGAGGTCTGCGCAGTAAAAGAGAGACTTGACGGTAAGCCCAGGCATGTTTGCTTAAGTCATCATAGACCACCAACGCATCACGCCCAGATTCCATAAAATATTCGCCAATTGTGCAGCCTGAATAAGGAGCAATGTATTGCAATGCAGCGGATTCGTCTGCGGAAGCCATTACAACAATAGTATTATCCATTGCTCCGTGACTCTCGAGCAATGCGATGGTACGAGCCAAAGCAGATTTCTTTTGTCCGATTGAGACATAAATGCAAATCAGATTTTTGTCTTTTTGGTTGATAATTGTATCAATTGCAATCGCAGTTTTTCCAGTTTGGCGGTCGCCGATAATTAGCTGACGTTGTCCTCGGCCGATAGGAATTGGCGCATCAATGGCAATTATTCCGGTTTGAACCGGTGAATCCACATCCTGGCGGTCAATAACACCCGGAGCTATCCTCTCAATTGGCCGAAATTCAGAAAATGCAAGCGGGCCTTTTCCATCCAATGGCTCGCCTAATGCATTAATAACCCGCCCCAATAAGCCATCTCCAACCGGAACTGAAGAGATTCTCCCGGTGGAATAAACCTTCATCCCCTCAGAAACCTTTGAATAATCGCCTAATATAATAATTCCTACTCGATCTTTTTCAAGGTTAAAGGCGACTCCCATGACTCCATTTTCAAACTGGACGAGCTCCTGAGATCGGATTTCTGATAAACCATCTGCCTGTGCAATTCCATCGCCAGCTTCGGTCACCTCTCCCACACTGCGAAGTTCAAATCCAGGTTCAAATTGATCGATTTTCTTAATGAAATCTTTGGTGAATGAATTTATTTGGTGAACCATCAAGCCTCCGTGATTTAATATCGAATTTCTGAGACGAGTGTTTTATCAAATCGTGAAACCAGTGCAAGAACAAGCTGTCGAGCATGAACATAGTCATCATAATGAATAATTGAACTATGCGAATGAATGTGCCGGGCAGGAACTGTTATTACGATTGTTGGTACACCTGTTCTATAGAGATGAATGGCACCACCATCAGTAGCCCCACCTGTAATCATTGACACCTGGGTGGGAATATTGCATTCATCAGCCACTTCTAAAACAAAATCTCGCAGCTTCAAGTTTGGTATCATGCGCGCATCATAAAAGAGAATGCCTGGGCCACTGCCAAGTTTTATTTCAGTTTCTTCTGGTTTTACCCCGGGTACATCCCCGGCAATATCAGCTTCCAAAATAATGGCAATATCTGGTTTTACCAAATCAACTGTGGTTGTCGCTCCTCGAAGGCCAATTTCTTCCATAACAGTGGCAGCCGCGAAAATTGTATTGGGGTGTTCAATATTTTGGAATTCACGAAGTACCTCAATCATGACGGCGACTCCAACACGATCATCAAACGCCTTGCTCAAAAGGCTTTTTCCATTGTTAAGAACTTCAAATTTTGCATCCGGGGTAATTGGATCGCCTACACGCACTCCCGCATCATCAACTTCCTGGCGTGAAACAGCTCCAATATCAATATACATTTCACTTTTTTCAACGACTTTTTTCCGCTCCTCTGCAGATAATAAATGGGGGGGTTTTACACCAATTACCCCTTTGATGTCGCCCTTAATTGTGCTGATAACTACACGTTGACCTAGCAAAACCTGGTCAAACCACCCTCCAAGCGGAATAAAGCGGATATACCCCTCCTTGGAAATGTACTTCACCATAAACCCAATTTCATCCATGTGGCCGGCTAACATTACTCTGGGATTGGTAGCGTTGCCTTTCTTTTCAACAATAATACTGCCAATTTGGTCACGATGAATTATTCCCAGGTCGTTAAAATGATTTTCAATAATTTCACGTACGGGTTTTTCGTATCCCGAAACCCCCTGAGCTTCTGTTAATGACTTTAACAATTGAATCGAATCTTCCACAATTCACCCTCTCATTTGTAATGCTTTTCATATTGGATGTGAAAAATAATACTAAAATCATACCTGAAAGGCGTAAAAATGTCTAGCCGTGCTGGTTGTGAAAAATCGCCAGGAAGGTTCTTTATGAGAAATATCTAAGGGCTGCCAAAAGCCGATCCTCAACGCTCTCCGCAGTATCACGAGGGATGGTTTGGATCGCTGCCTGAGCTTCAACAATACTGTATCCTAAGGCAGTCAGAGCATCCAACACTTCAATATCAGTTTCCTTTAAGCCACCAACAGGCGCCTTTTCATCTTCAGTTACTTGGATTTTTCCTTGGAGTTGAATGATGATTTTTTGGGCTGTTTTTCGACCCACTCCAACCACGCGGTTAAATATTTCTGCTTGTTCTGAAATCACAGAGCGATTTATGGTGTCAATTGAAAGCGTACTCAGGATTGAAATAGCCAGGCGTGGCCCTACACCGCTAACCCCCAAAAGTAAGTTGAAATAAACCTTTTCCTGATAATCAGCAAATCCATATAATGACAGTGAATCTTCTCGGACGATCAACTGCGAAAACAAAGAAATATTATCTCCCACTTGTGCTTGATCAACAACTTCGTGAGTTGCAAAAACTTGGAATCCAATCCCAGCAACTGAAATGATAAGAAAGTCATTTCCTTTTTGGATCACCTTTCCCTGAATTGATGCAATCATTAGCCCTCCCTTGCAGGGTGATTTTGATTATAAATTTCATACAGAATGATTCCTGTGGCAACAGCCAAATTAAGTGAATCACTCTTGCCTGCCATTGGGATTGATACCAAATGGGTACTGAGTTGTACCAACGGTTCGGAAAGCCCCTGTCGCTCGCTGCCCATCATTAAAATCATATTTGCGGCATAATTAACCAGGCGAAAATCTAACGGGGCAGAATCACTGGCTCCTATTACCGGTAAATGATTTCTTAAAACAAAGGCCTGGAAATCTTGGTTAGTTGTCTTGATCAATGGAATCGAAAAAATGGCACCCATGCTGCTCCGAACTGAACCAGAATCATATGGATCAGTGCATTCATCGATCAAGATTAAGCCTTTGGCACCCACTGCATCTGCAGTTCGCATTATCGTACCCAGGTTACCCGGGTCTTGAATGCGATCCAAACAGATCCATAAACCAGGTTGTGTGAGAATAAAGTCAACAGGGTACCAGCGTTGACAGATGACTGCCGCGAGTCCTTTGGGACCATCCTTAGTGGATATAGAACGGAATACATTCGAATCAACAACCAATTGATTAATCTTTTTATGAGACATCTCCGAAATAAGGTGCCTGCCATACCCATCACCTACCAGTTCGGGAGAAATTATCAGCTCCACAATCGGCCAGCCTTCCGCCAATGCTTCACCGACAATACGGACACCCTCCACAAAAAATACTTGTTGCTCATCTCGCTGCTTTCGGCCGCGAAGTTTTCGGATACTTTTGATGCGGGCATTGGAAGTACTTGAGATTATTTCACTCATACAAATCCATAATTTTTTTACTGTGGGCATGGGTAATGGCGATTGCCAACGCGTCTGCAGCATCATCAGGCTTTGGTATGTCAACAAGATTCAAAATTGATTGCACCATGAATTGCACTTGTTTTTTCTCAGCTCCCCCATAGCCAGCTACAGCTAATTTCACTTGCATAGGTGTATATTCAGCTATTGCAACTCCTTTTTGAGCCAAAGCCAAAAGCACTACACCGCGTGCCTGGCCGACAGAAATTGCTGTGGTTACATTTCGCCGGAAAAAAAGTTTTTCAACTGCACATGATACGGGTGAAAACTCTTCGATAATTTCGATCATTCGATCATAAATAGCAATTATCCGTTCGCCCATTGGTAAATTGGCGGCTGTTGAAATAACACCATATTTTATAGCTTTAATTCCGGATTGGTTTTCTTCAATAATGCCATAACCGGTTGATGCAGTTCCAGGATCAATCCCCAAGATGCACATATTGTTGGATAAATTACTCCATCGCCTCCATGGCTTCATCTGAAATTTTTAAGTTGGAAAAAACGTTGACCACGTCATCCAATTCTTCCAACGCTTCAATGACACGTAATACCTGGATTGTCTCTTCAACTCCCAAATCAATTTCCTGGTTTGGAAGCATACGTAACTCGTTATCTTCCAGGTGAATTCCGGCATTTCGAAAGGCATCATTCAAGAGCTTATAATTTTCGACCGGTCCAATTACTTCAATAAAATCATCTTCATCTGAAATATCATCTGCACCGGCTTCTAAGGCTAACTCGAAAACTTTATCAAAGTCGATATCTTCAGAAGAGAATGAAAAATAAGATGCACGGTGAAATTGCCAGGAAACTGAACCTTGCTCCCCCATCGTTCCATTTGCCCGATTAAGAATATGGCGAACATCAGCAACAGTTCGGTTCCGATTTTCAGTCACACATTCGATGATTAATGCGATTCCATGCGGACCATAGCCTTCATAGGTCGCTTCTTCATAGCTACCTTCTTTTGATTCTCCCGATCCGCGTTTTATTGCACGTTCAATGTTTTCCTTGGGCATGTTTACGTCTTTTGCTTTATCAATAGCCAACCTTAAGCGCACATTTGAGTTAATATCACTACCACCCTCTTTTGTTGCCATAGCAATTTCACGAGCTACTCTGGTGAAAACTTTCCCTCTCTTTGCATCAGCGGCGCCTTTTTTACGTTTAATCGTTGACCATTTAGAATGCCCAGACATAGAATTATTCTCCTTAACAAAATTTACCCATTTGGAATTAAAAAAATTATACCATTATCATTTGAGTGGCTACTACCCATTCAAAGGATTAATTTTGGTAATCTCAAAATCAAATTTATAGATTTTTTTTGTATCTTTTCAATAAAATAGGGTTGAGGAGTGTTTCTAGACGGGCGATCGCGCGCTTAAAAACACTCTGTCCCTAATTTTTTAAATGCTACAAATCATTTATTGAATTAGTTCCAGGTTTTTTTCAATAATTGGAATGGCCACAACAATCAACCGATGCGTATTTGAATAATATGGCCAACAGGTAACCAGCGTAATTCTTTCATCAGCCGAAGGTAAAATCCATTTAGCATTATTCAATCTTTGATCCAGGTCCACATCTCTTTCTGGTAATATCATCACGTTGTTTACAACGTAAAAGAAAGAACTTCCATCCACACCATCAATCTGAATTCGATCTCCAACTTTTACCAGGTTTAGATTCTCAAAAACTTTTCCGAAGACATTGTGATGCCCATTTAAAACAGTATTCCCTTTTGCGCCGAGTCCTACGCTGTCATATTGCCAACCAACCGCATATAAATTTGGGGCAGACCACTGGTCATAGGTTTTTTTTTGTAATTTAATTTCTTTTTTCAGAGCCGGGATTATCAGTGCATCCAATTCGATTGATTTAATAATTAACCGCGCCGGGTCTATTTGTTGAAGATCACTTTTCAATTCCTGATGCCGTGTATTTTTCTCAATTTGAATGGGCACAAAACCTTTTTCTGTCTCAGTTTCATCTACTTTCGGTATTTGTGTGAATGATTCTTTAGTAGGTTCGTTGCTTAAATAAAGCGAGTTCAACTGATTGCGGGCAGATTGGGTGATATCAGTTAAATCCGGTGCGCTAGACATAAGAGCAGGTGTATCTTCATTAATTTTCATCAGGAATTGGCTAATATCAACATTACTCATTAAAGCATTGCCAACAGCTAATACCAGGAGTAATAATCCAATTCCAAAATAAAATATATTTTTCATGTAGCAAATTCTTTCATGTCCAAGTTTTAATTTACCAAATTATTTTTTACGAAGGCCTAATTCTCCTTATCATTAGCGGTTATCCAAAGAATTAAAGGATGGTTCAGAGATAATTCAAACCCGAACCATCCTTTTAATATTATTTTTTATAGGCCAAATTTTCTGCGAATTCCGGTGAAGACAAATGCAAATCCTAAGAAGCCTAGACCTAAATTGAGCATGGTATCCTGAACAAGATTTACTTTTGCGACCGGGCTCATGTCTGCTCCGGTAACCGGGATTAGAACACTGGGTGTATCGATTACTGGGGGCGGAGGTACTGTTGCCACAGGGGTTGATGTCTCACCAGTAGGAGTGGGACTTTGAGGTGTAGGTGTTGGGTCTTGAGGTGTTGCTGTAAATTCCTGTGGTGTTGAAGTTGGCTGCTCAGGTGTGTTGGTAGCCGTCGGTTGCTCAGGTGTGTTCGTAGCTGTCGGTAGCTCAGGGGTGTTGGTTGCGGTTGGCTGCTCAGGTGTGTTCGTAGCCGTCGGTTGCTCAGGTGTGTTCGTAGCTGTCGGTAGCTCAGGGGTGTTGGTTGCGGTTGGACCCTCAGGTGTATTTGTGAAAGTGGGCGTTGGGGTAATTGGCGTCGGGGTAGGATCTTGAGGGGTAATGGTGACCACTGCTGTGTTGGTAGGGGTGAAGGTAGATGTAAAGGTGGGTGTAAATGTTGATGTGGGGGTTGGTGTAAACGTCGCTGTATTCGTTGGAGTCAACGTAACAGTAGCCGTTTCTGTAAAAGTGGCCGTATTCGTTGGGGTGTATGTCTTTGTAAAAGTTGGCGTGCTGGTTTCTGTGAACTTTGACGTAGCGGTAGCAGTAACGGTGGGTGTATTCGTTGTTGTTGGAACTGCACATTCTAAATGGCAAGAATTACTCCATATGGGAGGATTGCCCGGGTTTCCAGTTGTCTGGTACGATTTGAAGATGTAATTGCCACTTACAAAATTAGGATAGAACTCGAGCAGCGCGTGCCCACCAGCGTCTAACGCCGAGTAAGATCCTGTGAAGACCAACGTACCGGTACGAGGATCTCCGTCAGCTGAATAATACACTTCGAATATGCCATCAGTCACCATCGCATAGGAACTGTTGTTGATAATTTTTGCTCTTATAACGCGACAGTTTCCTGTGCAGCCTGATATGAACGAAAGAACCGGGGATCCACCATCGACTGCGCTTACCGGAAAATTAATAGATGACAACAAAACTGCAAATGCAATCAGCGATATTCCCACTAAATAAAAGATACGATTAATTAATCTTAAAACGGGTTGGTAATTTTTGTTCATTCTTGCCTCCATTAATGCTAAACGGTACGAATACGATAGCCATTGCGACCTACAGTTGTAATGATCTCTGTTTTAGGATCAATGGCTGAGAATTTCTTGCGAATACTATAAATAAGATACTTGATACGATTTTTGCTTTTTGATTGGTAACTCCCCCATACATGCTGACTGATCTGTTGATATGGAACCACGTTTGGAATATTTTGTGTTAAACATTGCATAATTGCCAATTCTTTCGGTGAAAGTTGTACCGGAATTCCATCGAGAAATATTTCAGAACGGGAAAAATCAAGAACTAAGTTTAATTCCGGTATGGATACTCCATCAAAAAATTGATTTGAATGAGCCCTTCTAATTTGAGCATTTATTCGAGCGATCATTTCCGCCCGATCAAAGGGTTTGGTAATGTAATCATCGCTGCCGGAATTTAGTAAATCTACAATCGCTTCTTTATTAGTGATGGCAGAAACCACCAAAACAGGAGTATTGGTAACTCCGCGAATCTGTTCTAATGTAGTTTTGCCATCCATCTCGGGCATCATTAAATCGAGCAAAATCGCATCTGGTTTAACACGGTTAAGAATCTTCATTGTTTCGGTACCGCTCTGTGCACTTGCCACATCAAAATCTGCTAAAATTAGGATCTGTTTGATGAGATCTATCGTGTCTACATCATCATCAACAACCAACACCCGCTTATTTGATATATGGCGCGTGTCCAAGTCTATTCCTAAATTCTGGGTCTGTGCATTGTATGAAAGCAAAGCCGCCTCATCCTTAAATAAAAATCGGCCTAAAAATTAGGCCGGTTTCGCTACTTAGCTCGACGAATGCTTCTGGAATTCCAGAAAAGCGACCAATATCACATTCGTGTCATTGCTTCCTACTAACAAAATCGAAAAATATTGTTAAAATTACTTTTTTTATAAATCTAACCAAATTCTAACTAATTTCCTAACAAATGGAATATCTTGTATAAGGATTTTTTTACCGATCCACTGTAACCAAGTTTTTTAGCACGCCAAGTCCCTCAATCTCGATTTCAATTGTATCGCCGCTGTTGATAACCCCCACACCAGCTGGAGTTCCTGTTAACACAACATCTCCCGGCAAGAGAGTCATGACACTGGAGATAAACGTGATTAAGTGTGACACCGGGAAAATCATGTCGCGAGTCGTTCCCATTTGACGCACTTCGCCGTTTACCTTGCATGTGATTAAACTGTCAACAGGGTTCAGTTCAGTATCTATCCAGGGTCCAAGAGGACAAAAGGTATCAAACCCTTTGGCGCGCGTCCACTGCCCATCCATTCTTTGCAGATCTCGGGCAGTAACGTCGTTGGCAATCGTGTATCCCAATATATAATCAGATACATCTTCAGTGTCAATCCAGCGGCCTGCTTTGCCAATAATAACAGCCAATTCAGCTTCATGTTCAACCTGCCGGGATTGAGGAGGCAGGATGATGTTTTCTTCAGTACCAATCACGGAGCTGGGCGGTTTTAAGAAAAGCAGCGGAATTTGGGGTACTTCAACCTCGTGTTCAGCTGCATGAGCTCCATAGTTGCGGCCAATACAAATAATTTTTCCCGGATTTACGGGAGCAGCCAGTTTAACTTTATCAAGCGGTAGTTTTGCTTCCAACCGTCGAAACTCTGTAAATATATCACCCTCGATTGGTCCTACCAAACCGTCATTGTACCAACCTGTCTGTAATTTATTCGCTGACCAATAGCGCAAAATTTTCATAGGTTTTCACTCCATTCCAACGTAGATATAACCAATTAGACAATAAAGGTTGCCGATTGGCAAGGCTGGCAGTATAATTCTCTTGTTATTTTGGGCGGGTAGCTCAGTTGGTTAGAGCACATGTTTTACACACATGAGGTCGCAGGTTCGAGCCCTGTCCCGCCCACATGTAGGGGTTAAATGATGGAAAACGGTTTTTTTCGCCACATATGGGGTGGGGTAAATTGCTGGATATTGTAAAAGAGCACATGTCTTCAGGAAATTTAAGCTATCTAATGTTTTAAAATTTAAGATATCTAATGTCCTGAGGAAAAAGATAGTTAATGAACACATGTCTGCCAAAGATTTAAGATTTCTAAACTGTTTTTTCGTCCCTTCAATTAATACTCTTGAGATCAATACCATTGATTTACGGAAAACCCATGAATTCCATCCGATCAGAATACACCCTGCATGCTCTGGGCATATCCAGTCAATTCAACATAACCATATCCGGTTACATGTTGTCCTTGATACAGGCCTTCAAATCTCACGGAGCCTTCCCAATATCGAAAGAAAAAACGGTTTTCTTGATCAGCTAATACAGGTGTCACTGTCAGGTCAAACTTCTCCGTTTTAGAACTTATTCGCCATTGACTGGGGTAAGTGAAACCGTCATCTGTTTTCCACGTCTCTAAAACTTGAATTTCGAAATCTTCGTTTCCAAGCCGGATGGTTGAACTGTCACTATCTACGAGGGTGCCGCTTGAGGTAGAACTGATACTTCCGTCATTTTCTCTGAGCTGAAAAAGCATCAACTCAAAATTATTATCCATTTGGAGAGAAAACCAATCCCAGCCTATTTGAGAAGGACCGAGTGTACTGCTCCCAAATTCATGATCCATCCAACTGTTTCCGGTCACGGAATAAGCCTGGTCAGCGATTGTCACTATGCCGGTCGAATCCAATCGGGTTTGGCTAAAATAGTATGAAGCATTCCCAATTTCTGGACCTTTTTTGCTTAACCCTTGATCTCCATTCAGAATAATTCCCTTTTGGTCTGTTAGCATGAGTTGAATAGAAAAACCCTCACTCTCAGCCTTGAGTTCATACTGATATTCGCCGATTTGCCGGATGGTCCAATCGAACAAATTTACTTGGAAATCCGGATTTAATTGAACCCCGGCCAGTCCTAAAGCTCCCCTTGATATGATTTCTTTTTGATAATGCTGCTTTTGCAATACATCTGTTATCGTAAAGTGGGCCAGATAAACCTGATTTGTAGCCCAATTAGATGTCCGTTCAGTCAATGGCTCAGGGTTTATTGCGCGACGGAAGAATGTTAGTTGATAGCCAAATTGGCGACCATTTTGATCGAAAAGATTGCCGGTGTAGTACCACCATTCTGTCTGGAATTGTGGATGAGCACCAAGATCACGTGGAAATTTAAAATTCCATTTTTCATCTGCGAGTGCAAAATTCCTTTCTGGCCTCGAAGGCAGCAAAGTGATCCCGCTATTTGATGGAGAACCATCAGGGTTTTTTTGTACCAGAGCGAACATACCGAAAATGACCAAAATGGCAAATGCAACGACAAGCAGCATGGTTTTCTTACTCATTGCGGATTACCTCAATAATCTCCATTTTATTTATGGCCAAGATTGGAAATATACCAGCCACCAACGAGGCCACCCAAGCGATCAATAAGGTTTGCAATATATAAATCCAACTAAATTGGAATTGAATCGTCCAGCCAAAGGAACGTAAATTAATGATATAGACGAGTATCAATGATACAACGTAGCCGGTCGGGATGGCGAAGATTCCAGCAAAGAAGCCCATTAACCCAGTTTCTGTCAGAATTAAGCGCCACAATTCTGAAGAACTCAAACCTATCGCTTTAAGAATACCAAATTCACGCTTTCGGTCATAAAGAATTAAAAGGACAGCACTGACAATACCGATGATGGATATTATCGTGGCAATAAACCTGAGAGCATCTGTTACCCGAAAAGTTCGATCAAACACACCTAACGCATCGCGTTGCAGCGTTTTATTATCACGAATAACAAGTTTCTGGGACTGCGTTTGATTCAATTTGATCAAATCATTGACTACCGTTGGCACATCAATACCATCGTGCACATTGAGTGAGAGAGCGGTAATTCCGGCTGCCTTCCAATGGCTTTCATAAAAATCTTTGGCTATTAACAGATGACCCTGATTGGAAGCATAATCATAAAAAACAGCAGCAATCGAAAGTGAGACTGGGCCTTTGCTAGAATCCAATTCTAAAATATCTCCGGCTGATAAATCCAAACGGCGTGCAAGAGGTTCTGATAACAATACTGACCCGTTTTGCATGGCAGTCCAGATTTTTTCTTCTGGAATCACAGTACTGACGAACAATCGTTCGTAGGCGATCTTATCATTGCTAATTACATTTATTTGAATTTCGCCTGCAGAAGTATTTTGATAGATTGTGGATAGGGAGGTCCAACTTGCTATTGCGGGATTTTCTAAAATTTGGCTCGACACTTCCGGTTCTATAACTGCATTCGATTGATTGCTGAACTGATTTGGCACAGAAAGATAAATATTACCGACCAGAGTTTCTTTCAACCAGATATCAACTGTATTTCGGAAACTTTCAATCATAATCGTCATCCCCATTGTGACCGAGATGGCAACCATCAAAGATGAAATGGCTATTGCTGTTCGACTGAGCGAACGGTGTAATTCGCGCACGGCCATACCTGCAATTAAACCAAAATAATGCTTAACAACCAGTGCGACCGCCGGAAGAGCAAACTTTAAAAGTACAGAGGTTAATAAAGAAAATGCAACAACGATAAAAAATGTGGCTGCAAATGCCCACCACAGACTAGAAAAAATTGGAACTGCCAGCAAGATACCGGCTACAATCAGCAAAAATACAGCCAGGATTAACAAACGGTTGAGGGAAGTGCTCGTTTTCTGTTCAAGGCCCGAGCGAATACTTGCATTGTGAGGGGTGACTCGGGTGGCCTCCCAAGCTGGCGGCAAAGAAACCGCCACCGTTGCGATGATACCCAGAATCAAACCTTTTATCAAGCTTGAAATAGGTAAACCTACTTCGCTAACCGTGGTAACAAAATAAAGATCATTAATCGTTTGTAAGATCAATCCTATTGTTTGCCGGCCAAGTAATATTCCGAGAACCACTCCGCTTACAGTACCGAGAATTGCTATGATCAAGGCTTCGAAAATTATCATCATAAAAATTTCGCGCCGATAAAAACCAAAACTTCGGTAATAACCAATCAACTCGCGGCGATGAACAACAGAAAAAGTCATCGTGTTATAAATCAAGAACATCCCGACAACAAGAGCCAAAAGACTCAAAGCAGTTAAATTAATTTGAAACGCAGAAACCATTTGGTTGACCTGGATGTTTTGTTGGTTGCTGGGAACCAAATAGGTTCCTTCCGGTAATACAGCTTCCAACTCGGTTTTTTCCAGATCATTCACCAAACGAATATCGACTCGATCGAGTAATCCAATTTGCCCCAATATTTCCTGGGCTGAGCTAATATCCATTATGATCAACCCCTCTAATGATCGACGCACCAGCGGGTCCTGGCTGTCAATAATCCCTGCAATCTTGAGGATAAAATTCTTACCTTCAAATTCGATTGGAAGCGATTGGCCAATTGAAAGATTATGGCTTTCAGCCAACCCTTTAGACAGGATTGCTTGCATGGGTTTTGCAAAGGTACTCAACAATTGTGGCAACACTGTTGTATTCTGCCCGTAGATATCTCGCATTTGATAATCAAGCAACGGATCAACACCCAATAAATGTACCGCTTGATTTTGCCAGCTCGGGATGCTGATATATCCTTCGACGATTGGTGATGAAATTTTCAGTTTTCCTGAATTTTTTAGATCCACGAATAATTTTTCATCAAGACCGCCATTAGCTGCAATGATCTGGTGTGTACTTTTCCCAATCAAACTTTGGGTACTGAGATCGAGAGCAATTTTTGCACTGGCATTAGAGAAATCAATTGCCACAACCACTGCTACACCCAACATTATCCCGACGATTAGTAAAATTGTTTGCCAGAGATTTCTTGATAAGTATCTGAGACTAAAACGCCATAATTTCATGCCGTCAATTTTTTCTGTTGAACCAATTTTCCGTGATGAATGCTAAATACTCTATCAGCATAGATAGTTGCATCTTTGTTATGAGTAACAAAGATCATGTTATTCCCGCTCTCCCTGGTCAGGCGTATGAGAAGCTCCATAATAATGGAAGCGTTTTGTTCGTCCAGATTGCCGGTTGGTTCATCCGCTAATATCAAGCTGGGTTTGTGAACCAGCGCACGTGCAATCGCAACCCGCTGTTGTTCCCCGCCGGACAATTTATCCGGAAATTCATCTTTTCGATCAACCATCCCGACCTCGTCTAAAAAGGATTCCGCCCTTTGGTAATCCTGAGGGCTTATCAAATTCTTCAGCTCCAGCGGCAAACAGACATTTTCCCACACAGTTAATGTAGGCAAAAGGTTGAAGAACTGAAAAATAAATCCAATTTGGTTTCTTCGAAGTTTGGTCAGTTGTCGTTCATTCAGGCTGGCGATATTGTCACCATAAAGTTCAATCTCTCCACTCGATACCTGATCAATGCCTGAAATAAGATTAAGTAAAGTACTTTTTCCACTGCCGCTTTTACCAACGATGCCGATTATTTCTCTCTCGAAAAACTGCTCGGAGATATCATCTAAGACTAACCTTTGTTGGCGCGAGCCGTCCAGGTAAGACTTGGATAACGATTTAAATTCCAGGAATATTTTTTTTGTTTTCATATGGTCGAATTCTAAACTTCAAGCTCAACTATCAGCAATAGTACGTATAATAATTGTATAATCTTTTTCAAATTCGTACCAAGATTTTTCATCTATACGAATTTTAAATCATTTCGATAAAACAAGGCTGAGGAGTGCTCTTAGGCGTCCATTTGCCCTCCTAAGAACACTCTGCCACTAATTTTTGAAATGGCGCCGAAATTTTAATTAAATTTAATTATTTATAACCTGCATACATGATATAATATCACTATCGGGGATGACAGGCTTCGACGGAGGAAGCTGATCCCGGACTGCAAGTCGAGAGGTACCGACATCGTAAACTCAGTACACAAAACAAGTGCCAATCGCACAAACACATATGCTGCTATGCCCCTCGCTGCTTAGTGAGTAAGTAGTAGCTAAATGGATCTTACGGGATCCACGTCCGCCTACCCCGTCCCCTAATCGGTGGTAAAGTGGGCGTCACAAGATTAGGGTGCCGGTCAGCATTCAGCGTTCTGATCGAAAGAGAGCTCTCGGGCTCAAGCTGATAGTGCCTTTTCAGTTTTGTCGGTTCGCTGATCTGGTTAGGAAACGATGAACCAACTAAACTTGTAGATGTTCGATGATCTAATCTTTCGGACGCGGGTTCAATTCCCGCCATCTCCACAAAACGGTTGATGATTAATCAACCGTTTTTTCAATCACGCATACAAATTAATCCTTTTAAGTAAGCGCCTTCCGGAAAGTTTAATCCTATCGGATGATCTAGACCTTGTTGCAAGCGTTCAAGGATAACTGCATCCACCCCGCCATCCAAAGCTGCATCTGCCACTATTTTTTGAAAGAGCGCTTCGCTTAAACCCCCCGAACATGAAAAAGTTGCTAGAATACCACCCGGCCGGAGCAATTGAAACGCCAGCATATTGATGTCTTTGTATCCCCGCGCTGCTTTTTCAACTTGTTTGGCCGTGACAGCAAATTTCGGTGGATCCAAAATGATCACATCAAATTGGCGTCCCTGAGTACGAAGTTTGCGCAAGTATTGAAATGCATCTTCAACTATCCATTCTGCAGAATTTACATCCAAATCATTCAAAATGAAATTTCGTCTGGCTACTTCAAGTGCCGGTGAACTGCTATCAACAGAGACAACGTGAGCAGCATTATTTGCAGCAGCATAAACGCTGAAAGCCCCAGTGTAAGAGAAAACATTTAACACCTCTTTTTGAGCACAATAACCGGCGACAATTTTTCTATTTACACGTTGATCCAGGTAGAAACCTGTTTTTTGCCCTGTTGCAATCTGAACTAAGAATTTTTTGTTGTCTTCAGTGATAATTAATTCTTTTGGCGTATCGCCACTAATTAATCCGCTGCGTTCTGACAAACCTTCCAACCGGCGAACGTCAACATCAGAGCGTTCATAAATACAATTAATTCCGGTCGTTTCCTTTAAAGCAGCCAAAATATCTTTCCGGTAATATTCGACACCACTCGATAGAAACTGAACAACCATTATGCCGTTGTACTGATCAACAATCAACCCTGGCATTAAATCTGATTCTCCGTGTACTATTCTCCAGGCTGAATCATCGCATTCTTGCCTGAATTTATTGCGCCGGTCAATTGAATTTTGAATACGCTGACGAAAGAATTGTTGGTCAATAGCTTCTTTCCGAAATGTCCAAACCCGTGAGCGGATCTGCGAATTGGGGCTGTAAGATCCCAGCGCTAAAAACTGATTCCTGGAATCGAGAATCTGGATTGTCTCCCCGTTCCCAGGAAATCCAATTACTTTCTCAATTGCTCCTGAAAAAACCCATGGATGGCGGTGTCTGATCGCTTTATCTTTTTGAGGCTTGAGGATTATGGAATTCATACAAGTGAAATCAACTTCATAAGTTGGCTTTCGTCAATTATTTCGATACCCAATTCTCTTGCTTTATCCAGTTTTGAACCGGGATTCTCACCAGCTAAAACATAATTTGTACTCTTGCTGACACTTCCGGTTACTTTGCCGCCATTTTCCTCAATAAATTCCTTTATTTCAGTCCGGGAAAAATTCGCCAAGGTGCCTGTGACTACAAATGTTTTGCCACTTAACGCCAGCGGTTCGTTCCTTTCTCTCGTTTTCTTTGTTACCGGCCAGACACTAAAAGATTTCAACTTTTTCAAAATCTCCTGATTGCTAGGGCGAGCGAACCAATCTACGATTTGCCTGGCAATATTTGGCCCAACGCCTTCAATTTGCATGAGTGATGCTTGAGTGGCTCGAGAAAGTTGATCTAGATCTGTATAATTTTTTGCCAATTCGACAGCCATGACCTCACCTACACCACGAATCCCCAGGGCTGTTATTAAACGAGAAAGTGGCTGATTTTTCGAGTTCTCTATCGCTGAGATCAAATTCTCGGCCTTCTTTTGGGCGAAACCATCTAATTTTAATAAGTCTTCTAATCTCAGACTGTACAAATCAGCCACATCTTTCACCAATTCATCAGCCACAAGCTGCTCGACAATTTTTATGCCCATACCCACGATATCCATGGCACTACGAGAGACAAAATATTCTACAATGCGTACCAATTGCGCTGGACAAGCAGCATTTACACAGTAAACTGCAACTTCGCCTGGTATTTTCTCCGTAGGTTGACCACAGACTGGGCATTTTTCAGGTGTTTCAAAAACCTTCTCACTCCCATCTCGTGTTTGTAAAATTGGCCCAATCACATAAGGGATGACATCTCCTGCCCTCTTGATAAGCACACGATCTCCAATTCGAATATCCTTTTCGCGAATATAATCAAAATTATGTAAAGTAGCCTGTTTTACGATCACCCCTCCAATTTCAACCGGTTCCAGAATTGCATATGGGGTTAATACACCGGTGCGCCCAACATTGATTCCAATATCATTTAATTTTGTAATTTCTTCCCTGGCTGGGAACTTCAAGGCGATAGCTCCTCTTGGATCTTTTCCGGAAACGCCAAGGTCATTCGCCAAATCCAGGTTATCAATTTTAATCACAACACCATCGATCTCATAATCCAAATGATCCCGAATTTCTTCCCACAGTTTAACTTGAGAAAGTACAGAATTGAAATCTTTACAAAAAACAATTTCTTTCGCTACAGGAAATCCAATTTCCCGTAAAAAGTTCAAGGTTTCCCATTGCGAATGGAAGTCCTCCCCGGAAGACTCCACAATTGCATAGGCCAGAATCCGTAATGGCCGTTCAGCTGTTATGCGTGGATCTAATTGTCGCAAAGATCCTGCAGCAGTATTCCTTGGATTGAGATACTCCTTTTCTTCGCTCGCTAGCATTTTCTTGTTCAACTCATCAAAATCCGAAAGCCTTATATAAACTTCTCCGCGAACAACAAAATTGGCCGGAACTAATCTATGATGTTGATTCACGGGAATGTGCATTGGAATGGACTTAATTGTGCGAATATTAGAACTGATGTCTTCTCCAATTTCGCCATTTCCCCGTGTAGCGCCCAGAAAAAAATCACCATTATGGTAATGAAGCACCACGGTCAAGCCATCAATTTTGGGTTCAATGACATAACTTGTTGACGCAACTCGTGCATCCAAGCGGGAGATGCGTTCTCTCCAGGCGATCAAATCCTGTTCATCAAAAGCATTTGCCAGACTCAAAATTGGCTCCGGATGATTCACCTTCTCAAATTTTGAAACCGGAGCAGCCCCAACTCTTTGAGAAGGAGATTCAGGTGTAATCCATTCAGGGTGATTGGATTCAATTTTGCGTAAAACTTTTAATAAACGGTCAAATTCCGCATCACTAATCACAGGTTGGTCGAGAACATGATATAAATAATTATGATTATTTATTTCTTTGACCAGCTTAAGATATTCATCATGTGTATAGGTTGACATAATCGAAAATCGCTTTCTTTTGTTGGCATTTTGCAAGGCAATCCCACAACCATAAAAAAATATTTTTGATAAAATTATTCTAGTCGATCTTGAAATTATTTCAATCTCAAAAACCCTTTACTTAATTCGGAGAAAAGAATGAAAACCATCAGTTACATTGCAGCAGCAATATTAATTGGGTTTGGCGTTTTGTTCATTTTAAGCGCATTCAGCCCTCAAGGTCAGGTCAGTAGCATCATTGTTGGAGTAATTTTGGCTGCCATTGGTTTTGTCATTATTTATTTTGTGACTAAGAAGGCGAAAGAAGCCCAAAAGCAAACCAATAATGTCACCCTCAACATCGATTTACCGGGAAATGTGGCGCTTGATGCACTTAAATGTCAATCATGTGGAGGTGTGCTCACCTCAAAGGACATTACAATGGTGAACGGAGCTCCCATGGTTACCTGTCCCTACTGTCACACAACCTACCAAATTACTGAAGAACCAAAATGGTAACTTCATAAAAGGAAATGAATACGATGATTAACAAATTAAGATTCCTTTCAGTTCTTTTAATTTTGGCGCTGCTTGCGGGAAACCCTGCACCGGTTTCTGCCCAAGATTACTATTTTTCTGTTGAGCGACAACTGGTGGATGTAATCGTTAACGAGGACGGGTCACTCTCCGTCGAGTATACGATTGATTTCGTTAATCAGCCCAACGGTGCACCAATCGATTATGTCGATATTGGTTTGCCAAATAACAATTATGTGATGAATAGCATCAGTGCTGAAATTGACGGAAAACCGCTCACAGACATCAGCCGCTCTGATTATGTGGATATCGGTGTTGCAATCGGCTTGGGAGCTAACGCCATACAACCTGGAAAACGCGGTCAATTGCACGTTTACGTTGGCACTATTAATAAATCCTTGTATCCCTCCGACGTGAAAGCGGACGAGCCCTATGCCAGTTTTGAGTTCTCCCCAAGTTATTTTGGCAGCCAATATGTAACCGGAAGCACCGATATGACGGTGACACTTTATCTGCCAACCGGATTGAGTTCTGATGAGCCGCGCTATAATACTCCCAAGAATTGGCCGGGACAGGATCAACCGGATAGTGGTTATGATAATGTTGGCGGTGTTTATTATCGCTGGCATGCTGCCAATGCAGATGTCCACAGCAAATATACATTTGGGGCCAGTTTCCCTGCGCGTAATTTGCCAGAATCACAAATTGTAACTGCTCCTGCAATCAAAATTGACTCGGATGCCATCTGTCCAGCATTGATCTGTCTGGGTTTCCTGGGTTTCTTTATCCTGACCATTTATTCGGCAACGGTAGGGGCTAAAAAGCGTAAATTAAAATATCTGCCACCAAAAATTGCACTTGAGGGACAGGGAATCAAGCGTGGTCTGACCGCAGTAGAAGCAGCCATATTAATGGAGCAGCCGATGGACAAAGTCATGACCATGATACTTTTCTCTACTCTTAAGAAAGAAGCAGCCGAAGTTGTCACCAGGGATCCCTTAGAAATCAAGGCAGTATCACCGGCCCCTGCCGGTTTGCAACTTTATGAAAAACAATTCCTGGATGCGATGCTGCTGGATTCAAAAGCAAAAACGGCGGCTTTACAAACCATGATGACCGATTTGGTGAATGAAGTATCAAAGAAAATGAAAGGATTCAGCCGCAAGGAATCAATCGAATATTACAAGGACATAATGGAACGCGCCTGGAACCAGGTTGAAACCGCTCAAACACCTGAGGTGAAATCTGAGAAATACGAAGAGAATATGGATTGGACCATGCTTGACCGCAAGTATGATGACCGTACTCGTACCACTTTTGGAAACATGCCTGTAATTTTGCCGATGTGGTGGTGGCGTTATGATCCCACCATAAGGCCGGTCAGCAGTGGTGGTGGTGCCATTGGCGGAGTTCGCCCTTCGGTAACACCGATGACCGGTTCAGGAAAGACCACTATTAATTTACCCAACCTGCCAGGTTCTGATTTTGCGGCTTCAATCACCAATGGTGTTCAGTCTTTCTCGGCCGGGGTGGTTGGTGACATTTCAAAATTTACCGGAGCCATTACCAATAAAACCAATCCCATTCCTCAAACCACGTCCGGGCGTTCTACCGGCGGGCGCAGTGGAGGTGGTGGCAGTTCGTGTGCCTGTGCCTGTGCTTGCGCAGGCTGTGCCTGTGCTTGTGCCGGTGGAGGTCGTTAATGAATCTTCCAACATGGCTGGAAAAACTTACTGATCTAACCTTTCAGAAAATTCCTGCTTCAGGAATCTATCATTTCGCAAACCAACAGGAAGATAGCAAGAACCGAATTCATCTGCGAGTCGAAAGCGATGGAAATGGGCTGTTAATGGTCAATGCAGCTCGCGCTTATCATTTAAACCCCAGCGCCAGCGCAATGGCCTTTTGGTACCTCAACGGGCAAACCGAACCACAAATGACACATGCTCTTAAAAGGAATTTCCAAGTATCAAGCAGCCAGGCATCCTCAGATATTTCTGAATTCATTAACCAAATATCTGTAATAGCTGATCCGCAAGAAGCGTGCGTTGTCTGTGATTTGGACCTTGATATGGATCTGCCTTTCAGCCACACTCCCAGCGCACCTTATCGTATGGATCTGGCTCTCACCTACCGCTGTAACAATGACTGTACGCATTGTTATAACGCCCGCATCCGAAGTTACCCTGAATTGCAAACCAAGGATTGGTTCAGAATCATCGATATGCTCTGGGACATTGGCATTCCACACATTGTTTTTACAGGTGGCGAACCTACTTTGCGAAATGACCTTCCCGATCTAATCGCCTATGCGCAAAACAAAGGCCAAATCGCGGGTATAAATACCAACGGCCGAAAGTTGGCAAACCGCGACTACCTGCGCAAATTGGTAGATGCTGGATTGGATCACATTCAGATTACACTCGAATCGGTGGATGCCGGCATCCATGATGCTATGGTCAACCGGCGCGGTGCCTGGGTGAAGACGGTCGAAGGGATTAAAAACACGGTTGCTGAAGAATTGTATATGATGACCAACACCACCATGCTGACAACTAATGTTGACACGATCCCTGCCACATTGGATTTTTTGGCTGAATTAAACGTGCCAACGGTCGGTTTAAACGCGTTAATTCACTCAGGTAAAGGCCGCGAGGTCGGTACCGGGTTACGTGAAGAAGCATTGGAAAGTATTTTGGATATGGCTCGCGAAAAAACCACTCGAAACAATCAAAAATTAATTTGGTATACCCCCACAGAATATTGCAAATTCAACCCAATAACGAACGAACTGGGCGTTAAGGGTTGTACAGCTGCGTTATATAACATGTGTATAGAACCGGATGGCGCCGTACTACCTTGTCAATCTTACTATCAACCATTAGGTAATATTCTTCAGAATTCATGGGAAACCATCTGGAATCATGACCTCTCCTTGCAATTGCGGAACAGACAATACTTGCCAGGAAAATGCCAGGATTGCGAATTAGCACGCGAATGCGGGGGTGGGTGTCCTTTGATTTTCATTGATACTGATTAGCCAATTTATTTGAGGAGGAACGGATGTCTGCCATTTTAGATAAAATAAAAGCAGTTTTCTTCGACAAAGCTAAGCCCTTATCTCCAGGTTTTTATAGATTTACAGCCCCTCCTGATAGTGATCTTCCCCTTCGCTTATATTTGCGTATTGATTCGAATGCCGAGGGAATTTTGATTATCAACGCTGCCACGATCTTGCATTTAAATCAAATAGCGACAGAATTTGCTTTTCATTTCATAAAGCAAACACCTCGCCCGCAAGTGCTACAATCGATCATTGATCGCTATCAGACTTCTTACAGTGAAGCACAGCAAGATTATGATTCGTTTCTTGAGAAAATTGAGACAATAATCAATGTTCCCGATCTCGATCCGGTAACTTATCTTGATTTTGACCGTGAAAAGCCTTTTAACAGCGAACTGAGTGCGCCATATCGCCTCGATTGTGCTCTGACATATTCGCTCGCGAATGCCAGTGAAGATAACCTTTCCCCACATGATAGGGTTGATCGCGACTTAACAACCGAGGAATGGAAGGCAATTGCTCTCAAAGCCTGGAATGCTGGTATCCCCCATCTGGTATTTACCGGAGGAGAAGCAACCACCAGATCGGATCTGGCCGAAATTTTGCAATATTCACAAGATCTTGGACAAGTGACTGGATTGATTACAGATGGCTTGAAATTCGTCGATCCTCATTACCTGGATCAATTATTAGATGCCGGTCTTGACCACCTTCTCATCACCATGGATCCCAATTTGAAATCGGCATGGGTTGCGCTTAAAAATGCTTTAGATGAAGATATTCATGTTACCGTGCACTTGACGGTTAATGAGGAAAATGCTGATAAAATCGAGAGCGTTTTAGTCGAATTAAGGGAATCCGGCCTGGAAAATATCTCTTTATCCAGTAACTCAATTCATCTACTCGAAAAAACCAGTTCCCTGCGTGATCGCTGCGCTGAGTTAGGCCTGAATTTCATATGGAATCTTCCTGTTCCCTATTCACAATACAACCCGGTGACCCTTGAAACGCAAGCAATTAACGAGATTCCGGAAGGCGCCGGCATCGGTTGGTTGTATGTTGAGCCCGATGGCGATGTGCTGCCATCCCAGGGAATTAACCAGGTTTTAGGAAACATCCTCTCCGAAAGTTGGGAGTCAATCTGGACAAATGCCAAACAGTACGTCAAAGAAAAAGTTTGAAAACGCAGGAATGGCACAATCGTTTTGTTCAACAATCGAGTTGGACAACCGAAGCGCGTTCTTTTATCCTTAACAGAATCAGATTACCACAACAAGCTAGAATTCTGGAAATTGGCAGCGGCACCGGTGCCATCCTGGATTCTTATCCTGAACCCAGATCAGGCCAATTATTTGGATTGGATCTTCATTTTCAATTTCTACGATTTAATAAAATTGGGAAGCCCACAATCGAATTGATCAACGCTGATGGCTATTGCATACCTTTTCTCGAAAATTACTTCGATTTTGTTTACTGCCATTACCTTTTGCTTTGGATTCAAGAGCCGGTGAAAATGCTGCAAGAAATGAAACGGGTTGTTCGAAAAGAAAGCTGGGTGGCTTGTTTTGCTGAGCCGGATTATCAAGGGCGCATTGATTATCCTGAGAATTATTCAAAACTGGGTCTATTGCAGAACCAATCAATGAAAATTCAAGGGGCCAGAATCGATGGTGGGCGCCAAATTGCTCACCAATTACAGGATGCAGGATTTTCAAATATTACATGGGGAATCATCGGTGCAAATCGCCCCTTGGTTTCAAACCTCCAGGAAGCGGAACTCGAACAAAAAGTGCTGGAGAATGATCTGAACCTCCTGGCAGAAGAGAAATCCAACCCTTTCAGACCCTTTGAAAACCTGGCCGATGATAATCTTGAATCCCATATCCAATTCATTCCGACATTCTTTGCCTATGCGCAGAAATCTGGCTGATGTACGGTGTGAATAATTATCAATTAACATGTTAATCAAGTGTTTAGGGATAATTTAAGGGGGTTGTCAAAACATACATCTATGCATATAATTAGCACGCATCAATCGGGGCGTGGCGCAGTCCGGCTAGCGTGCTTGCATGGGGTGCAAGAGGTCGGAGGTTCAAATCCTCTCGCCCCGACTGTAATAAAAGACTGACCGGAGATCCGGTCAGTCTTTTATTTACTTATAAGCCTCTAAATTTTATTACCCTTGGGCCAGCCATCCGCCATCAACCTCAATTACAGCCCCATTTATAAAGCTGGCTTTATCTGAACTTACAAACAAAATGACATTCGCCACTTCCTCCGCTTTACCGGATCTGGGCATTGTTTTAAGGGCAGCTTCCAACACGGAATAACCCAATTCTGACGGATTTCCCCCCAATGAAATTCCGGTTTCCACACCACCAGGAACAATTATGTTGCAACGCAAGCCCTGCTTTGCATACATAACCGCAGTATTTTTCGTCAAACCCACCAAAGCATGTTTCGAAGTGGTATAAGCAGCCCCCGCATATCCACCTCCTATCCCGGCTACTGAGCCAATATTAACAATCGTCCCTGAACTTCGGGCAATCATCATCGGTATTACCGCTCGCATTGTAAAAAAGACACCCTCCAAATTAACTGCCAGCACATGCTTCCAGGTGTAATTATCAAGTTCACCAACTGGTAAGAAGCGATCCATAATACCGGCATTATTAATGAGGATGTCAACCTGGCCAAACGTAGATCTGGCTGCACCAATCAAAGCCTCACAATCTTCTTCCTTTGATATATCACCTTGAACGCCAACCGCTTGAGTACCATTCTTAGCCAGTAAAGTGGTTAATTCTTTCAGGCTATTTCCATCAATATCTCCCAGCACCAATTTGGCACCAGCCTTAGCAAATGTTAGTGCTGTGGCTTTGCCAATCCCTGAACCGGCCCCAGTGACCACAACAACTCTATTTTCGAATTCCATTTAATTCACCTTTCCAGGCAATCGAGCTTTTTGTGTTTTCACCCAATCATCATCTCAATGATAATTTCCCATTTGTCAACGATTTTTTATACCTATTAACATCTTGATTCTCTGATTTTTTGAAAACAAAAACAATTTTTTGTAGGATGTCTTTTTTTCTCAGACCTCACAAACCCGCGAAAGAAATGCAAGTCATTCTCTGAATCAACGCTTGTCACAAATCAATCATTTTCATAGTACACATGGTTTTAATGGGTGTACACTCCCACAATAGATAAATGATTTTCAAATTGAAGATATTTATTAATCCCAATCATTGAATTTTTTCAATAAACGGTGTTGAGGAGTGTTTTGGACTGGCAATCGCCAGTCCAAAACACTTTGCTCCAAATTTTTAAAAAAGATGCCAATCTTTTTTATTTAACTCTGGCTAATACCTGATGGTTGATGAGAACATAAGAAATTTCCTAAAAATAAAGGTACCTTCTCTGTCTTTCTAAAAATGATGGCATTGAGAAGTAATTTTCTGATTTATGAGCATTCTACTAAAGAGGGATTGCCTCGCCACCAAGAACAAGAACTATGGCTGCTCATAACAAAAAACAGTAATAGTTTGGACCGTTATGAACTGATTTGAGAAAAAAAGTAAAAAACCCTCCTTTCAAGTGGCATTATGTCTCTTTCGCGTGAGATCTTTCGCAAGGGCGAAGCATCCGGAAAACCGTCCTATCTTGTAAAAACCCACCCATCGCGGATGCTTCGCCCATCGGCGGACTTGGGTTGAAAAACTGTTTATTCATACCATTAATTCCAAAGTGAAATTCAAAGACCTTTCGTAACTGACCTGAAAATAGTACCAAATTTTCATCCTTGGGGGTGAATGAAGTTCATAATGACTACTCAGTCTTTCTAAAAATGATGGCATTGCGAAGTAATTTTCTGTTTTATGAGAATTCTACTTAAAAGAGATTGCCGCACCACCAAAGACAAGAACGGTGACTCACAATGGCATGGCTGAACGGTTAAGAACAAAGCACACTTTTTTTATCAAACTTTTTTTCAACATCAGTATTTTAATTGGATGCATTAAGTCTACTTTGGTATAATGCTTATATGTTCAATAACGAAATTTCACGACGGAACTTCTTAAAAGGCACACTGATAGGAGCAGCCGCTCTTTCCACGCAAGCTTTTCGTCCCTATTTTCGCTCAGGAGATGAACAATTTACCACCAGTTTAGCACGGGTTTGCGCGAAATCTGTAAGTGTCTATTCTGAACCTTCCGATAAAAGCAAGATACTTTACCAACGTACACGTGATGAAATTGTCAATGTGTATGATGAGGTTGTATCTGATGATGGTCCGGGCTACAACCCACGCTGGTATCGCGTATGGAGCGGCTTTATGCACAGCGCCTACTTACAAAAAGTACAGGTTCGTTACAACCCGATCACTTCAGTATTTCCGCCTGAAGGATTATTGGCTGAAGTAACGGTGCCTTTTACGCAAACGATGCGTAATGTTGCCAATAAATACTGGGATCCTGTTTATCGCCTCTACTATGAGTCGACTCACTGGATCACCGGCATTGAAGAAGGTCCTGATGGACAACTCTGGTATAAATTAAAAGATGAATTACTCGAAGTTGAGTATGATGTGCCTGCAGAACACATGCGGATCATCACACCAGAAGAGATGGAACCTATTTCTCCGGAGCTGCCACATCATAAGAAAAAATTAGAAATTTCAATTGCCAACCAGCGCGTCCGCGCTTTTGAAAATAATGAGCTGGTTTTCGAGACTTTTATATCTTCCGGGGTTCCCAACCGCAATCCCGACCCGAATGGGATTCCGACTGACACGCCAAAAGGAAAATTTAATATTCAGTCCAAGATGCCCTCCAAGCATATGGGCAATGGACAACTGACTGCTGATATTTTCGCTTACGAATTACCAGGTGTACCGTGGGCTTGCTTCTTTGAACCCGAGACCGGTGTGGCATTCCACGGAACTTATTGGCACCACAACTTCGGATTACCAATGAGCAGGGGCTGCATTAACATGAAAACAGAGGAAGCAAAATGGCTTTTTCGATGGGCAATTCCTCCATCAGATTCAGTCACGATTGAAAAAAGGGGCTTTGGAACTGAAGTATTAGTTACTTGAGATTACCAATCTATACAAAATATTGCAATACCTGATTACTGACCATCGCTTTGCCACTTGCCAGGCGGATTATTTTATTATCAATAATGTCAAGCTGTGCTCTCCCGGACAGAATGGATATTTCTTTTTGAAATACCTCCATCGGAGAGACACCAAATCTTTCGATAAATTGAGGGATTGAAACACCCTCCTCTAAAAGCCGCAAACCAAGCATCATGGTCTCTTGCATTTCGGTGAATCTGTCGATGACTGTCAGCTTTTCGACCGAGGGGTATATATCGCCATCATTATTAATTTTGTCGTGAAGCAATGCATTTATGTAAGCCGGGACAGGTTTTAGATTTTCAATCCTTCTATTCTTAATAAAACCATGCGCCCCGGCACCCACTCCTATGTAAGGTAAATTGCGCCAGTATTGAAGGTTATGTTGGCAGCGAAAATCATGCAAATTGTCCATTTTTACGACATTTGAAATTTCATAGGGTCTAAATCCAAACTGACTTAAATAAGCTAACGCAGATTCATACAGGTCGACGCTAAGGTCATCATCTGGTGTCGCAACCAGGCCCGTTTCAATCCAATCTGCCAGCGGCGTACCTTCTTCGACACCCAGTGCATACATGGATAAGTGTTGGATGTTCATCTCGACCACATGTTTTAATGTATCCATCCACAATTCTTCAGTTTGGTTGGGCAATCCGTACATTAAATCAACATTTATATTCTCGAAACCAGCATCTTTTGCCCACCGAATAGCATTAAACGAATCCTGGTTTGAATGAATCCGCCGTAACAATCTCAACTCATGTGGTTGCAATGACTGCACCCCAAAGCTAATACGAGTAAAACCAATGTCATGCAAAGAATTTAAATAATCTTGATTAACAGTACCCGGGTTTGCCTCCAGGCTTACTTCACTAAGTTGCGAGAGGTCAAAAGACTCAGAAATGCAATCAAATATCGCTTGAAATTGCTTTACGTTCAATAATGAAGGGGTTCCCCCGCCGAAAAATATTGTCCGAATGGGAACGCATTCTTCAAAAAACAGACCAATCAATTCAATCTCACGTGTAATTGCACCCACATACGCGGGAATTAAGTGATTAATACCTTCAAATGTGTTAAAATCGCAATATGAACATCGTTTTTGACAAAATGGTATATGTAAATAAATGCTGTGAGCGTCCATAGATTATTGAGGATAACACAATATTTTTCAGCTATCAAATTGCTTTAATGTATTAATTCAAGAAATCCGGCATGATATAATCGCCGCCAGGATAGTAAAACCTTTAAATTAACCAAGGTAAGGAATCACTATGACTCTTGATAAAAAACCAACGAAAAACACCATATGCCCGGTGTGTGGTTCACGAGTAAGCACAAATGCAACCCGCTGCCTGGTGTGTGGAACAAATTTACAAAGTGAACCAGAAACACCTGAAAAGAAAAAAGAAGTTCAAAGCCCAAAAATGCCTGCCATAACACTTAATTTACCCTTGTTTATTGGAATGATTATCGTATTCCTGGCAATTGGTGCCGGTGTAGTGTATGCATTTTTGAATCAAACGGGAATGGTCGTCGAACCTACCGCTACTGTGACCATTACCTCTACTGCAACGGTCACTGTAACACCGACAACGACCACCACGCCTACACTTGAGCCAACCATGACACCTTTACCGGACATTGAATACAAAGTGCAGCTCAATGATGATTGCCTTTCAATCGCTTATTTGTTCAACGTAACTGTGAATAGTATCATCACACGCAACAATTTATCTTCGAACTGTGGCAATTTACAGGTTGGAGCCACGCTGTTAATACCACAACCCACGCCAACTCCATCGCCACAGCCCACAGCAACCTTAAGTGCAATCGATTCAACCGAAGCTGCCTGCACCAAAATTACATACACGGTTGTGTCCGGTGATACACTCAGCTCAATTGCACGTAATTACAATGTTTCGATCGATTCAATAAAGGACTGGAACAGCTTACCAGGCGATATCGTTCGTGAGGGTCAAAACCTATCCATTCCATTATGCGAAAGATTACCAACCGCAGGACCGACTCCCACAGCTACTCTTCCGCCCCCTTATGCGCCACCCAGCTTGTTGCTTCCAGTCGACGGTGCGCCATTCACTGCAGCAAATGATACCATCACGTTACAATGGGCTTCGGTTGGCACATTGAGAGAAAATGAAGCGTATGCCGTGATGGTCGAAGATGTTACTGAAGGTGAAGGCCGAAAATTAGTACAATATGTTACGGATACAAAATTCATCATACCAACCACCTTCAGGCCCAACGATACCATTCCGCACATCATCCGCTGGACAATCGTCCCAGTGCGTCAGGTGAGAACAGGTCAGGATGGTCAACCGGTATATGAACCAGCTGGAACAGTCAGCACACCGCGAACATTCATTTGGTGGGCAAATGTAATCGCCTCTCCAACTCCTTAATTAATAATTTAAATATTTAAGAAAATAGGCGCCTATTGGTGAGCGCCTATTTTCTTATTCTTCAAGACCTTCTAGGTAACGAGTAGCCTCAATAGCTGCTGCTGCGCCCATGCCGGCAGAAATAACAACTTGTTTATAATGTGGATCCATCACTTCACCCGCGGCAAACACACCCGGTTTATTGGTATGCATATTCGCATCCACTATTAAGAAACCTTCGGCATCCATGTCCAGGAACTCTTTGAATATTTCCGTGTTGGGAGAATTTCCAATAAATATGAATACTCCATCAGTTTCCATCACTGATGTTTCACCACTTTTTACGTTTTCGAGCAAAACTGATTCAACCGATTCTTCTCCACGAATCTCTTTGACAACTGTATCCCATATAAAAGAGATTCTTTCATTTTCCATAGCACGCGATTGCAGTATTTTACTGGCACGCAACTGATCCCGACGATGAATGATGGTCACGGATGTGGCGAAACGGGTCAGAAAGATTCCTTCTTCCAAGGCACTATCACCACCACCAACCACAACAATTTTCTTGCCTTTAAAAAACCAACCGTCACAAGTCCCACAATAGGATACACCCTTGCCGGTTAATTCTTTTTCACCAGGAACATATAGGTAGTTGGGATTCGCACCGGTACTGATGATGAGGGTCTTTGTCCTAAACTCTTGACCATATGTTTTAATCACGTAAGGACTGCTGATTAAATCCACCTCAGTGACCACATCAAATTCGAAACGAGCCCCAAATCTTTCCGCTTGTTTTTGAAATAGCTCACCAAGTTCGCTGCCGCCAACACCATCGGGAAAGCCAGGATAGTTTTCAATCGCATTGGTCAGTGCTGCCTGACCGCCTAACGTCATACCCGTTAATACAAAAGGAGATAGTTCAGCTCTGGCAGCATACAATGCAGCCGAAAGTCCCGCCGGGCCAGCTCCAAGAATGATCACATTCTCAATTTTATTGTTTTGTTTTTCCTCATTACCGATTAAATTTTCAAAACTTAAATCCATAGGATTCTCCTCATTACCTTTTCATTCTTAAGTTGATGCACTGGTAAACAAAAAAGTTACACTCATTTCTTAATTTCGGCATCCGTAATTTCTAAAGCCTGATCAATTATCGCAAATCCATCCTTAAGTTGCTCTTCAGTAATAATCAAAGGTGGCACAATAAGAATTGTATGCCAATGAGTATAAATAAAAACGCCTTTGCCCAAAATAAATGCTCGCAATTTATCCATCACAGGACTGGAGCTTCCATATGGTGCGATCGGTTCTTTGGTTACACGATCCTTAACAACTTCAATTACACCAAAAAGACCGATGGAACGCACCACACCAATGGATGGGTGGCGATCGTACAATTCGTCAAGTAAGGTTTTCAATAATAAACCCAGTGTAGCGCTACGTTCAACCAGGTGGTCCTGTTTCATCACTTTAATAACCGCATAAGCTGCGGCGAGTGAAACTGCGTGCCCATTGTATGTTAAGCCACCTTGAAAAACTTTGTCATTAAAGGCTTGTGCTATTTCTTTCCGCATGGCAACAGCCCCAAGCGGCGCGTATCCGGATGTAAGCCCCTTGGCCATCGTGACAATATCCGGCACAATATTCCAATGCTCAAAAGCAAACCATTTCCCCGTTCTGCCAAAACCGCTCATAACTTCATCACAAATCAATACAATTCCATTGCGGTCACAGATTTCTCTCACACCTGCCAGATATCCGCTGGGAGGAATAATGATTCCATTGGAACCTGTCACTGTCTCAAGAATAATCGCTGCGATTGATTTCGGCCCTTCATACATAATAATTTCTTCAAGGTGATCTAAATATGAGCGAGAAAACGCTTCTTCGGATATTTCTGGCTGGTTTTTATGAAATGTTGAGCGATATTGATAGGGGTCTAGAAAATGTACCACACCCATCATCACGGAAGGTTCCCATGCCAGCCGGCGCGGATCACCAGTCAACGCAGTCGCGCCATATGTAGCCCCGTGATATGAACGATAACGAGCTAGAATTTTAAATTTGCCCGTATAGGCTCTCGCCAATTTAATCGCATTTTCATTGGCATCCGCCCCGCCCAGGGTATACAAGAAGTGGTCCAGTTGCTCGGGCAGAATTGTCTTGAACATTTTACCCAGCAAGGCACGTGGACGGGAGGCCATTTTTGGACCTGAAAAAGGCAGATCGTAGGCTTGTTTCACCATGGTTTGAATCACACGCTCATCCTCGTGACCGATATTGACACACATCACCATCGAATTAAAGTCCAGATACCTCTTACCATCCATATCCCAGAAATAAACCCCCTTTGCGTGGTCGATCGCAAGCGGTTTTACTCCCCGTTGAGCTGACCAGGTCCAAAAATTCGTCTGTACACAAAGTTCATAAATTTCATCTTGACTCAGATTCTCAAACTTATCATAATCATCAATATCAATCACAAAACGCTCCTGTATACTTCAAAAAGATGAATTTCATTGCATATCTTAACATAAATTGGTAGGATACTGAAGGTGTACCTGTCCGATATTATTGGTTTGTGAAAATTAACTCTTTCTCTTAAGTATAGTGCCAGGAAATTTATGCGCGAGTTTTATTCCATCCCAATCCATCCTCGAGCCCTCAAAGGAATTCAGCTTTATAACCAGCAACAATATTTTGAGGCACACGAGGAATTGGAATTAGCCTGGCGCGAGGAACATGGTCCAATCCGCGAGTTGTATCGCGGAATTTTGCAGGTTGGGGTAGCCTATTATCACATCAGCAAGGGTAATTATCGTGGGGGAAAAATAATGCTGGAGAGAGCACAAAGGTGGCTTAAACCATATCCAGAGGTTTGTCTTGGGATTGATGTGGAGAATTTACGAAGCAACGCAAATTTGGTTTATCAAACTCTTTTGTCCACACCGGAAGAAAACATATCGAATTTCATCACACAATTATTTAAACCGATCCTTTTTTCAAACCGCGCAAAATAGGTAGCTAACCCGATTTAATTAAGATTGCGCGAGCGGGTGCTGCTTCTGTATTGATCAGTTTCAATGGCAGGCAAACCAACTCATATAGACCGGGTTCGATTGCATTCAAGTCAATACTTTCCAAAATGATAATTTCATTGCGCAATAGTTCTTTATGGACAGGAAGCGGGTCTGCATAAGGAGCAACCGAAAGATAATCGATTCCGATCAATCTGACGCCTTTCGCTACCAAAAATTGGGCAGCGGATAACTCCAAAGCACAAAAATCCTTTTGAAAATAATGTGGTTTGTTTTGCCAAAATGATGAATTTCTGGTTTTGAACAAAATCCTGGCAGGCCAGGAATTAAGATTCAAGTCCTCCAATGTTTTTCTGCTAATCATGTTATTGCTGCCAGAAATTTCAATCACCAACGCAGGCCCGGTTAGCCGTTCAAGCGCAATCTGATCGAGTTTTGCCCCATTTTGAATGAAATGGAAAGGGGCATCTATGTGGGTGCCAGAATGTAAACCAAATTTTATTGAGCTGATATTGGCTAAAGATCCCTGTAAAATTGAGCTGTCGAGATTGATTTCCACACTTGGGTCCCCAGGCCAGACAGGCAAATCTTCTGAAATTGATACACTGATATCAAATATTCTTGGTTTTAGCATCATTCTTCTTCTACCCTTTGAAAATATTTGAAAGCATCTTGCAAGAGGCTATCGCGTTCTGTATTCGTCATTGGTCGTGGCTGGGAATAATCTTCCAACATGGCCGTCAAAAGTTGAACTCCCATATATCTACCATTATAAAATATATGACGATCCAAGAATTCTCGCCGGGTTCCTACCACCGGAATATCCATTTGATCAAAAAACAGATTACCCAGCCCGTAATGAATGAAAGCACCGCGGTAAATTTCCATCGACATAGGCACATGTGCCTGACTTCCACTCACAATAACCGCGCCCGCATCTACCATTTGACGAAAATCTCTTTTCTGGTATGGTAGCGCGTCAAATTGATAAGTTTCGCCATATTGAAAAGTGACAATTGGCAGGTAGCCGGCATTGACTTCAGCTTCAACCAGTCCCGCCATACGATCCATATCACAGGGTAACACACCGGAAAGGATTTCAGTCAACCATACGAAGCTTGGCCCGGCTTGATTGCACCCCAGGAAGGAAAACTTATTTTCGTTGATGTCAAAGCGAACGGGCTGCTCCGCTTCTTCACGATTAAAACCTGCTGCATAATAGGGAATTCTCATCTCCCGCAAGATAGAAAACGTGTTTTCGAGCGCAGGAACACCTTTGTCAGCCAGATGGTTCCCGGAAAGCTCTACGATATCTACACCTAAGTAAGCAAATAATTGTGCATATTCCGGTCGACTGCAAAACATTAAATCTGTCTGATATGGATTGGCAGGTGGGCAATTTTTATTAAAGGAAACCTCATTGGAAATGTGAGATATGTCAGCCTGATCAAACCAAAATTTTACTTTTTCACCCGGATAATTCATGCCGTTCAATTCCATTTTGGCAGCTATCGCACGCGTCAATGCAGTGGTGCCTGTAATCAGTACGGAAGCAAATTTCTTGGAATCACGATTGCTAACAAACGGATTCGTGAGAGAATCGAGCAGGGCCTGATCTTTCGGCTGCTTACAAACATAACCTACCTGGAAAGTCAAAGGATAGGATTTCGAATCAAAACCCTGATCAAAAGGTGATTGGCCGTCTACTTGCAGAACTTTGTAAGCCGGTATCGTTTCTTCAAACGGAATGATAGCCAAATTGTCTTTATTTTTGTAAAGAAAATCGGTAAGATTTTTTAATTCACCTGTAAATAAATCTCCGGAATCAACAGGCAGCAATTTAGTTACAAAATCATATATGCGTTCATCAATTCTGATGGCAGGGCCATTTTCAGTATGCGATTTACGAATGACATCTGCCAATTCCCCCATCGTAAGCCCATCTTCGGTTATCGGAAATTGCTTGACCACATTCAAAACAATCTCCCCTGCTGGAATCGTAAATCCTTCATCAGTAAGTTTACAGTCAGACTCTGAATCAGTGGTCACTAATTCGATAGCATCATTTTTGATAACAATCGTGTGGTTTAAGTCCCAATACGCTGGAATTGAAACGATAATTTTTTTAGGGGGAATGGTTGTTGGGGTTAATTCTAAGGGTAAAAATGGAGTTGGGGATTCGAGAGTAAATCCGGGTTTAGGAATGGTCTGAGTATCTTCAGGAGTTGGATTGGGATTCGGATGATATGAACATCCCAATGATAATCCCAAAATAATTGCTGAAATAATACAAAAACGTATTTTCTTCATTGCTCGCCTCGATAATAAAAACTATATTGAAACATTTTCTCAAAAAATTTGTCCGCTTCCTTCTCAGTCATCAAGCGCGGTTGACCAAAATATTCATTGATAATACCAATTACATCCGTATTCACATAACGGCCTTCATAAAAATAATGGATATCCACAGTTGCTTTTCTCAGCCAGTTGTCCATTTGGTCAAAAAACAAATTACCAACCCCGTAATGGATAAAAGTTTGATTTATAATATCAAATCCTTGCGGAAAATGAGCCTGGCTCCCACTGACAATGACCGCGCCAGCTTGCGCATATGCCCAAAAATCGCTTTTTACCTGAGTCAACGGCTTAAAATCCTCGACCTCATAATGTTGAATGGTCACAATGGGAATATAACCCTGTAATTTGAGCTTACCGATTTCTTTCATGAACTGTTCAGTGTTGCACCTCAGCGCTCCTGGCCGATCTACGCTCGCCCAGTTATTATCCGGGCCGGCAACATTACATCCCAAGAAAGCAAACCGGTTTCCTTTCGAGGTTAACAACAGTGGTTGGCTTGCTTCTTCAATATTTCTGCCGCCACCATAATATAACAACTGGTTGGCATCATACAAATCCAATGTCTCATAAAATGCTTGAGGGCCCCAGTCCAACAAATGATTACCGGTAAGTTCAACTACATCCGTTCCAATGAAATTGAACAAGCCGATATAGCTTGGGTCGCTGCAAAAGCGCATTTCCTTGCGTAACGGTTTTGCCGGAGGGCAATTATTGTAGAATGGCACCTCATTTGAAATATGGGTAATATCAGCCGATCGCAACAAATTCGCCAGGTTCTTGGCAGGGAAATTAATACCATTCTCTTCCATTTGCAAAGCAGTATTGCGCACCAATGCAGTCGTCCCGCTCAATAAAAGGGAGGTAACCTGGTCGGGGGAAAAATTCGAAACTTGTTTCAGCGGCTCAGTCAAATAACTTGCAGTTGTTCTGTCTGGATTACCAGATATTCCGAGTCGATACACCAACGGATAATGATCAATATCAAAATGTTTACGTAATGGATGGTTCCCATCAATGGCCAATATCCTCCAGTCAGGGGTTGTCTCTTCAAAGGCGGATATACGATAGCATACAATCGAATCGCATTGCTTGGGCAAATCTTCTGAGATGATGATGGCATCCAAATTGATGGCGGGAAACAATTTGCGGATAAAAAGTAAATCCTGTTCATTGATCCATAGGTTTTTTTCTTGAGCTTCAGAATCATCATCCGCCAGCAAATTTAATAATTCCTGAGTAGTCACTTCCGTTTCATAATGCTTGAATGGAACGCTGAGAACGAACAATCTGCTATACACAATGTTATTGGACTTTGATCCAACGGGAATCTGATCCACCCAGAATGTGGCTTTATTTTTGTCTTCAGTGAACAGAAATTTATTATCCTCTTCAAATTTTTTTTCAAGTTGAATACTAATTTCCGGAGAAAACCATAATAAGGGAGGTTCATTTGTTGCCAAAACGGTTTCCGGGGTATCAGATTGTATGGGTGATATTTCTGCAGTAGAAATATAATTGTCCGGAGAAAATGTTTTTATGGTATTTGATGGAACGGAACACGCAACCAAGAAAATTGCACCAAAGGTGTAGAGACAAATTGCAATTTGCCAAAATAGTCGTTCACGCTTCATTTTGTTTCCATCAAATAAATCACACCTGTTGCGATTCAAATCGTTTAACCCGGTCATAAGCAATATCACTTTTTTGCACAGCAGAATTAATCTTCTAGAGAAAAATCCACTCAACTTTATCTGCATAACTCCCTACAATGAATTTTATTGCCGTCATTATACTTGAGAGCATAATATCGCGAGCCTGCTCATCTTGATAGTTCCTGATAGAAAGTACCCGTATAATACAATTTGAAGTATTTTTTCAAAAATTAGGGGCAGAGTGTATTCAGGCAGGTGACAAACCGCTTTAATACACTCTCCAACCCCGTTTTATTGAATTAGAAATTTTTTTAAAGGATTGAAATAATGCGTGCCGTTGCAATTATTGGAATTGGACAAACGAAAGTTGATGAACATTGGGATAAATCGTTGCGGGAACTGACAGGCGAGGCTGTCCTAGCCGCTGTGCAAGACTCCGGTATAGACCAAATCGAAGCTTTGTATGTGGGCAATATGATGTCGGGATCAGCCAACCACCAGCAACAGCTTGGTGCATATATTGCTGATTGGGTAGGTTTGCGATATGCTGAAGCAGCCAAAATTGAGTCAGCATGCTCATCTGGCGCAGCTGCTTTTCGTGCGGCATTACTGGCCATTTCATCAGGCGCAATCGAATCTGCTGTAGCTGTCGGAGTTGAGAAAATGACCGATTCTCCCGGTCCAGAAATCACTGCAGATCTGGCCACTGCCGCGGATGCAGATTGGGAACAGGATCAAGGTGTATCGTTTGTCGCATTAAACGCTCTCATTATGCGCCGTTATATGTATGAGTATGGCTGGCAGAAAAACGATTTTGCACCTTTTTCAATGAATGCACATGCCAATGCAGTACATAACCCTTTTGCCCGTTTTCGAAAAGCAATCACTGAAAAACAATATCTGGAAGCAGGCATGGTCGCTGACCCCATTAACCTCATGGATGCCTCTGCAATCGGTGATGGATCTGCAGCGGTGGTGATGGTTCCGCTGGATAAACTGAATATGGATTCACCCATTCCGATTATCAAAGTTATTGGTTCAGCGGGTGCAACTGATTCGATCGCAATTCACGATCGCAAAGATCCACTCTGGTTGAAGGCAGCAGAAATCTCCAGTAAGAAAGCTTATTCACAAGCCGGAATCGGGCCACAAGACATCGATGTCTTTGAACTGCATGATGCCTTCTCCATCATGGCTGCTTTATCATTAGAAGCCTCCGGGTTCGCTGAGCGTGGAAAAGGTCCTACCCTGGGATTAAACGGCTCCATTTTGCCTTCCGGCAAAATACCCATTGCAACCCGCGGTGGTTTAAAAGCACGCGGTCATCCCGTTGGTGCAACGGGCTTGTATCAATTAGTGGAAATCGTCGAACAATTAAGAGGCACTGCCATTGGCACACAGGTCGAAAACGCCAGAATTGGAATGGCTCAAAACATTGGTGGCAGCGGGTCAAATATATATACTCATATTTTGGAGCGAGTGAATCGATAATTTTTCTTACTTGCTCGTCATAATTCAATCCATTTCTTTTTCGCTGGGGTGCTCAAATGTATCTGTAATTGCCCCGCTAAATAATATTTCTTAATTTTTTTAGCAAAAAGCTGCTTTGCGCTAAAGATTTGAAGGATATAATCAATTAAGAAGTATTAGCAGGAGGAAATTGATGCAGAATTTCATCTATGAATTTCACATCTCCAGGCATGCACGAAACAAGTACAAATTTGATCAAAGTATCTTTCAAACTGATGGAAACGTTATTATTTCAAATTTCCACGCCGCACGGTTATTTTCATCCCAAATTAACCAGGAACGCGATCTGATTACGTTTCCTGAAAAGGCTGCCCATGCCAGCGAAATCTATGCAATCGGATTAATCGATGAAGTCTTTCACCAACTTTTTAAGTTATATCGTGAAAAACTTGGTGGCAAAAATCTATTCGATGAAGCTTATCAATTTCTTGTTAAAAAAATGTCAACACAAGAAATTAATCAGGTAATCGAATTGTTCCTTTCCACCTTCCCGCCTTCTGATGTGTTTCAAAAAAAAATAACCCCAGCAAATTACATTGCCACCCTTAAGAAAAATAAACAATATGAACTCATCATGGAGGAAATTATCCTTTTATGGGTAGAAAACCAGAACCCGGCTCTTGAGAATTACCTGGAACTATTTCCAGAGACTCTTCTAACGCACGAAAGTGCTTATCCTGAATTTATCAAGAACATTAATGAATTTTTCAGACAACAACTTCCCTTTGGTCCGCAAGAATTAAGCATCATCGATATGTTGCTGGCTCCGGCCAGAGCTGTTCCTAACTCCATCAGTGGACAACTGGAATATATTCGTGTTCGCTGGGGTTCAATGTTAGGGGATTTGATTTATCGTTTGATCAGCGCCATGGACTTTTTACAGGAAGAAGAGAAAATGGTCTTTGCAGGTCCCGGCCCGGCACATATCCCCAGTTACAATCAAATCTGGGATCTTGATGCTGAGAATTTCAGTCCAGATCAAGAATGGATGCCAAGTCTGGTTTTGATCGCAAAAAACGCCTTTGTCTGGTTGGATCAATTAACAAAAAAATATGGTTTTGTCATTGATCGTCTTGATCTGGTGCCAAATGAAGAATTAGATTTGTTAAGCCAGCGCGGCTTCACAGGTCTGTGGTTGATTGGATTGTGGGAACGCAGCGAAGCATCGGCCACTATAAAGAAATTATGCGGAAATCCGGACGCGATTGCCTCGGCTTACTCGCTAGCCAGTTATCAAATAGCAGACCAATTAGGCGGCGACGGTGCATATGGAAACTTGAAACAGCGCGCGTTTGAACGGGGGATTCGCCTGGCATCCGATATGGTGCCCAATCACATGGGAATTGACTCCGACTGGGTTCACGAACATCCTGATTGGTTTATCAACCTTGATTACAGCCCTTTTCCAGCATACAGCTTTAATGGCCCAGATCTCTCATCTTCCCAAAATATTGAAATCAAAATTGAAGATCATTATTATGATCGCAGTGATGCCGCGGTTGTCTTCCAATACAGGCAAAAAAATAGTGGCGAAACCAAATATATTTATCATGGCAATGATGGCACCACCATGCCTTGGAACGATACTGCACAATTAAATTATTTGCTTCCGACTGTGCGTGAAGCTGTTTATCAGACAATTTTATCTGTCGCCCGCAAATTTTCAATTATCCGCTTCGACGCAGCCATGACTCTCGCAAAAAAGCATTACCAGCGTCTCTGGTTCCCAGAGCCGGGTAGCGGCGGCGCAATTCCATCCAGATCTGAATTTGGCTTAAGCAAGGCCCAATTCGATCAAATCATGCCGACTGAATTTTGGCGGGATGTTGTCGATCGACTAGCTGTAGATGCTCCTGATACGCTTCTATTAGCTGAAGCTTTCTGGTTGATGGAAAGTTATTTTGTGCGCACCTTAGGCATGCACCGCGTCTACAATTCCGCTTTTATGAATATGCTCAGAAACGAAGACAATGCCAATTACCGTGAATTAATTAAGAATACACTTGAGTTTGACCCACAAATACTTAAACGCTTTGTTAACTTTATGAACAATCCAGATGAAAAAACTGCAGTAGAACAGTTTGGCAAAGGTGACAAATATTTTGGAATTTGTACCATGATGACAACTCTTCCAGGATTGCCGATGTTCGGACATGGTCAAATAGAGGGCTACGCTGAAAAATACGGAATGGAATTCAAAAAAGCCTATTGGGATGAAAAAATTGACGAAAATCTCGTTCAGCGCCACGAGAAGCAAATCGTGCCCATTCTTCACCGCCGAAGCATTTTCTCAGAAGTAGAGAACTTTAATTTCTATGATTTTCTTAACGACGACCAAAGTGTTAATGAAGATGTTTTTGCATACAGTAACTTTGCAAAAGGACAGGCTTCCTTGGTTGTGTATCATAATAAGTATGCCGAAACCAGCGGCCGAGTGAATTTTGCCTGTAAATTAGGGAATAACCAGACTACTGATAACTCAACCAGCAGCATACTACAATTATTTAATGCAATGAGATTGGATCAAAATGCTGACTTTATTATCTATAAGGACATTATTACCGGTCTCGAATTTATATGTGCGAAAAACGATTTACTAAATGATGGCTTCCATTTTCACCTGCATGCATACCAAACGCATGTAATGGTCGATTTTCGCTCTCTAAAGGACGATGAATGGGGTTCGTACCGTCATTTGATGGAGTATTTGCATGGCAATGGTGTTCCAGACATTGAAGATGCACTTAAAGAACTTCTGCTTAAGCCAGTCCATCAACCACTGCGCGAAATATTCAATCGCGGTTATTTTGATTTTTTATTGAAAAACCTGCCTGAAAAAAACAATCCTAAGCTCAAACCTGATATTCTGGAAGAAGCCTTGCAAAAATGTGAAGCACTGGCAGCAGGGATATTTAAAATGACCGGTAAGCTTAATCAAAAAGATATCCTGCTGATTAAAACCAATAAAATGTTAAAATACGGTCTCTCTTTTCCAGTCATTGAACAGCTATTCCCGAACCCTTTCAGCCAAAAATATGAGAATGTTATCCAATATTTTCAAACAACTCTGAACAGTAAGGAAAGCAACTGGATATCATTGCTTATGTACGTTTTCTTAGCAGAAATTGGCTCGTATTCCACAGATGAAAATAGCGCCTTACAGACCCAGAGCATGTTTAGTGAGTGGCGCTTCTCAAAAATCATTTATGAATTAGGGCAACAATATGGCTATTCAACCGGCGAACAACAAGAGCTCGCGACACTAGTTTACGTTTTGCTGGGTTTGAATAACTGGCTTATCGATTACAAAATTCACGGTTACGAGAAATGGCTGCGCAATCTGGTCAGCAAACAGGAAGTTCAGCAATATTTGTTAGTCAATCGCTTTAAAGGAACAGTCTGGTTTAATGAAGAGAACTTTGAAAATTTGGTATTTTGGCTCGTTATGATTGAAACTGTTGCGATGGCAGCCAACCCCCAGACAACCAATACCACTTTTGTGGAGGAAGTGATGCTCCTAAATCAGATCGCCCAAAAACTGCGGGTTGCTATGCAAGCATCTGAATTTAAGCTGGAGAACTTGATAGTCCCCCAAAATAAAATTGGAAATTAATTTTTCAATAATTTCTAAAATCTGTCTCCACTTGGGAATCTTGAATCTAAAATAGTTATCGCCAATTATCTTGTATTTTTTGCACTTCCTCATTGATTGTGCATATGTACCATTAGTTTCTCTTTTTTGTGTCCGGAATTTTCATTTTTTTACGCACAAAGTACCGCATTTGCCGTTTTGTGAGAACCTCAAGTGAAAGCCACCTTAACTAATGTAATAGAAATCCTGTTCGAGGTGGTACACTGAGGCTGAAATGGCCATTACTTCCTTCAATTTTATATGTTTCCTCTCCGAGCAGGTTATTTAATACACTTCCGTTCTTAAAATAAAGGTGGGGTAAATTCAAGACGATATTCTCATAGGAGCTTGAACGATTAATCACTACCACAAAAGTATGGTTATCATCCCTCCGGATATAAGCCAAAATATCAGGATTATTCTCAACCGACAACATGATATAGGACCCCATTTGTAAAGTTTGGAAAATATTACGAAATTGGATTAACTTTTTCACCCAGCTTAAAAGCTCTCGATTTTGTTTGACAGGATTCCAAACGAATGCTTTTCGGTTGGCTGGATCTTTTCCCCCACTTAAACCAATTTCATCGCCATAATAAATCGCTGGAACCCCGGGTAAAGTCAATAAGACTAAAAATGCAAGTTTGACCAGATCGATGCTCTTGTGAAGCGCGGTCATTATCCGCTCGGTGTCATGTGATCCCAACAAATTGTAAAGGGCATTAATTGAACCTGGTGGGTATTGTGACCACATATTAGTCAATTTTTCATGAAAAACTTGCGCAGAATCTGTACTTAAGAGGAAATTTATAATCCATTCACGAAGAGGGTAATTCATTAAACTATCGAAATGATCATCATTTAACCAACGGGGAGCAACTTCCCAGATTTCTCCCAACAAAAAAGCATTTGGGTTTTCTTCTTTCACCTGCCTCCGAAATTCAGCCCAAAAGGAATCGTCATCGATTTCATTAGGCACATCCAATCGCCAACCATCAACGCCTAGTGAAATCCAATATCGGGCAACTGAAAAAATATATTTTTGTACTGCGGGGTTGCCTGTATTTAATTTGGGAAGGCTTTTAAAATCCCACCAAGCTATATAATCCTTCGCTTTTCCCGGGCTGTAAGCATCCACCGGAAAGTGATTGATGTAATACCAATCTTTAAAAGGAGATTTTTCTCCATTTTCCAGGATATCAGCAAATGCAAAAAAACTGCGGCCGGTATGATTGAAAACACCATCCAGAATGATTTTCAAACCGTTCTTATGTGCTTTCTCGATCAAGCGCTGAAAATCTTTAATATCTCCCAGTTTGGGGTCAATCTGAAAGTAGTCACTTGTGTTATAGCGATGATTCGAGCTGGCCAAAAAAATTGGGTTGAGATAAACTGCATTGATACCAAGATCTACCAAATAATCTATCTTCTCAATGATTCCCGCCAGGTCGCCACCTTGAAATCCTTCATTAGTGGGAGTGCTGCCCCAGGGTTGAATGTTGGCAGGGTCGTTGTTCAAATCTCCGTTGGCAAAACGGTCAGGAAATATCTGATAAAAAACTGCACCCCTTGTCCAATCAGGAATCATAGTATCCTCTAGTTAAAATAATTAATTACTTTTTGGGGTTTGTGGCGATACTCATCCCATGCGATTGTGCCATTGGTAATCCCCAAAAGGGTCTCTGTCAAAAAACGATTGATTGGCGTTTTTATATTCTTGTTTTCACCAAAACGAACAACCGCTCCATTAAGATACTCAACTTCTGATTTTCCACGGCCATTTTTGAGATCAATATGGAACGATGGCATTTTTTCTCCACGCCCTTTGGCAATAAACTTAATTAATAACGGTTGGCTCAGAAATAATGGTAAGTTTTTTGATGCCATAGCAAATAATCGAACTGGCGTTCCGGGTAAATCCACCACAGGAATTCCGTACGCAGCCATCACTGCCAGCGCTTCCCGAATTTGCCCCATATCAATCTTAAATAAATCCTTGTTTTTTAATATTTCTCCTGGTGACAAATCCAGGATGGCAGAGAGAGCATTTGAAGTTAAGTTTGTCAGCATTTTTGACCACTTCATCGCTTGTGCGTCACGATACAACTTGCAATTTAGCCCGGCGCGATTAAGAGCAGACTTGATTTCGGGCGAAAGAGGTGATTCGGAGCTCAACCCAATTCCACGCAATTTTTCGACAACGATCGTGTTTCCATTCTTTTTTCCAATGGCTGTCGTTACCGAAGCAGGGATGGAAAAATTTCTACCAAGAATAGCTTGGATAATATCTTCATTTTCCACACCATTTTGTAAGC
Organism: Chloroflexi bacterium 44-23; assembly: GCA_001899005.1. GTDB lineage: Bacteria > Chloroflexota > Anaerolineae > Anaerolineales > Anaerolineaceae > UBA6170. Next base: position 168,525 of record MKUW01000015.1, on the reverse strand, counting down.
AAACAATAGGCGGGATATATTTCTTAAATGGCACTAATTGGTGCATCAGGTTCTCGGTATCATATGATTTAACGGCCATCAATGCATAGTCAAATGGTTTCTTATCCACAATTTCATTTAAACTGACAATAATCTCCGGTTTTTCTATCCTTGAGACAGATTTATCCGCATGAATAATCTTAATTCCACTTTTTTCAAAATGGTCTTTCATTTCAGGGCGGTCAAAAAATACAACTTCTTCACCTTGAGCCGCCAAACTACCGCCAACGTACGACCCAATTGCTCCCGCTCCAAATGCAAGGATACGTTTAGACATCTATTTAAAACCTCCAAAGTCTGAAACGCAATTTCTTCACCACCTTTTAAAGCCTAACAAGAAATCTTTTCCCGACATCGGTTTTTTACCAGCCAGTTGCAACATTGTGATTAAAAGCGCTCCTTCCGCTGTTACAAGCGCTGGATAATCGTGCAGAATAATGCGTTGACCCAACGCCATTCCCACGGCAGGTTCAACTTTTGCGCTAATTACTTTAATTCGTTCTCCTTCAACCATCAAGAATGAGCCTGGCCAGGGAGTAAATGCGCGCACTTGCCGTTCAAGTTCAATGGCTCTCTTGGATGGATCCAATAAACCATCCTCTTTTTTAATTTGTGGAGCATAAGTAGCCAGCGCGCTATCCTGCCGTTTTGGAATGGAAATCCCATTCAGATAATCATCCAGGGTTCCCAACAGCATATCCGCCCCAAGGTGCGCCAGTTTACTTGTTAATGTTTCAGTGGTCTCATTGGCTTCCAGCACAATTGAGCGCTGTGAAAGTAATTCGCCTGTATCAATTCCGGCGTCCATCTTCATAATCGTAACCCCGCTGATGCGGTCACCATGTAAAATCGCTGCCTGGATCGGGGCTGCACCGCGCCAACGTGGCAAAAGAGATCCATGTACATTAATGCAACCAAATGGGGGTAAATCGAGCACATTTTGACGCAGTATTTGTCCAAACGCTGCAACCACAATCAGATCCGGATTCCAGCTGGATAATTGGTCGAAAACCCCATTATCGCGCAGGCGTTTCGGTTGGATTACAGGGATCTGAAGCTGCTCAGCCAGTTTTTTCACCGGCGGTGCTGAGATCACTTTTCCCCGTCCAGAGGGTCGGTCTGGTTGTGTGACCACGCCGACTATCTGATAATAATTTATTAAAGCACTAAGGGAGGGCAAAGAGAATTCAGGTGAACCCATAAAAACCACTTTTTTACGCATTTTTTGATTTTAACATACATTGAGTTGATTAATTTGTAAATGAATATATAATGGAGGGTATACAACTTTTGACAAAGGAGAAAAAGGCATGAGTGAAATGAATCCCGGTGAGGTAACCAGTGACGATCGATTGATGGCTGCCCTTGCGTATATTTTTGCACCATTAGTCCCGATTATTTTTCTCTTCCTGGAAGATAAAAAGAATCGACCATTTATTAAAGCCCATAATGGTCAGGCGTTAGTTATGGGTGTCATTATGATTATTATTACTCCAATTATCGCTGCTTTTACATTTGGATGTGGTGGAATTTTGTGGTTATTGATGCTCTGGTGGGGATATAAAGCATATAAAGGCGAATACATTAATATCCCGGTTGTGACCGATTTCGTAAAAAACCAAGGCTGGTAAAAAGTTCCCTTATTTTATCAAAAATAGGGTGTCAAACGAATGGCACCCTATTTTCTTTAATCGGCAACCTAGATAATGATTCAAACGAGTAAACATAATCAAATCAATACCGATTTGCAAATGGCAAAAGATTTTTTTGCGATTGCCGAAATTGGCAAGGCACGAGTATCCGCGCGAAAAGCTGCCGGTGAAGCTGCACAGGTATGGATTTCAAAAAACTATCCCCAAAAATGGCCAGGATTGAATCCGTTTCAGGCCTTGGAGAAGATGCATGAATTAAGTATTGGTAACGAAGATTTCAAAGTCCATCTTGAACGACTTCTCATGAAAGTTGACACAAACTACAATCTTCCCGCAAATGTAGATTTAATTGCGAGCGCTGAATTCATCATACAAAACATTCTGAAAGAGGATTAATGAATGGCAAACATCATCGTTTATGGTACAGAATGGTGTGGGGGAACCCGCCGCGTAAAAAGACTTCTAAGTGAAAATGATTTGGAATTTGATTATATCGATATTGATAAAGACAAAATAGGGGAAGAATTAGTCAAGCAAACAAACAAAGGCTATCGTAGTGTGCCAACCATTTTCCTCCCTGATGGCACCACTTTAACTGAACCTTCAAATGAAAAACTGAAAACCACCCTTGTTGAGATTGGTTTAATTTAATTCTTATATAAAGCGCCGAAGGAACCAAAGGGACAAGGCGCCGAAGAAAAGGCCGACACTTATCGATACAAGTGCCAACCCATAATTTCGCTCTTCAACATGAATTCTCTTCGCATTGGTCAAGTTACTCTGCAATTGATGGATAAATTCAGATCGAGGTTGTATTGGGCGTAACCGCTGTGATAATTCAGATTCCAAATTCATAGAAAAAGTTTGTGTATTCAATTTCTCTCCAATTAATATCTTATTCATTTTTTCGGTAATTCCTGGTGATCAATTTTCTCAACTTCTTTACGCACGGCTTCTAATGTTCGGTGGTAAAGGCTTTTAATGGCACCTTCCGAACGGCGCATAATAATTCCAATTTCTGCGTTGCTCATACCCTCCACAAACTTTAAAATAATCAATTGCTGACGTTCCGCAGGCAACCGTCTCAGCGCTTTTAACAAACGCTCATTTTCCTGGTTTTTCTCAAGTGCTTTTTCCGGAAAGTCATAATGAAATTTGGAAGGGATGTTTTCTTCAAGGATTACTTCTTTTTTACGGCTGCGATCACGGTACCAATTTGCAACAAGATTGTGAGCAATGCGGTAAAGCCAGGCAGAAAAAGGTACTCCGCGATCGTCATATTTTTGGATATGACGAAACGAACGGTGAAACACCCTGGCCGTCAAATCTTCCGCTTCATTCATATTGCCAGTCCGATAATAAATATAGTTGTAAATTCTACGAACATACCGTTCATAAAGAACACCAAAAGAATCATTATCTCCCTCAGCTGCTCTCTTAATTAATTCTGCATCTTCAATAAGTTCGGTCACACTTCAGCCTTCTGGGGGGTTATCAGCAATAACCCCAACCATTAATTTTCGTTACCATTTAAAGTACTGTATTTTCTATGCTCGAGCAACCCTGTGAAGCAAGTTGTTAAGATTCATGAAGAATAATTCACAATACAGCACGTAGTACCACTTGAGATTCCAATTATATCCAAAACGAGTTTAATCGCTTATTATCACATGGCCGCTATTCTTGAAAAGTCAAATTTTTTGTTACCTCAAAGAATTTGACTTTTTTCAACCTGAGCCTACACTTAATCATATAGAAAAATAGTATCATTTAAATAAAACGGGGTTGAAGAGTGTTTTTAGGCGGATGACGCCCGCCTAAAAACACGCTGCCACGAATTTTTGAAATGATACGAAAAATGTGCAAAGGAGGGTTTAAAATGTCTTTTCATACCACCTTCGAATGGACTGCAGATGAAATCAAAATATTTTCACAAAAATGGCTTCCGGAAAACAAAGCTGTTGGCAAAGTGATTATGGTGCATGGTCTCGGCGAGCACAGCATGCGCTATGAGCATATTGCCCAATTTTTCAATGATCTGAATATTGCTTTTTTTGCATTTGATCAACGCGGACATGGGAAAAGCAGTGGCAAAAGAGGTGATATTCCATCTTATTCAGTTGCCTGCAGCGATATTGATCGCATGATAGGATTTGCTAATGAAGAGTTCCCTCAAATTCCAACATTCCTGTATGGGCATTCTCTCGGTGGTGCGATTGTACTATATTATGGTCTCACCAAAACATCACCGCTTACCGGTATTATTTGTACCAGCCCCGGCCTTGGTTCAGGTGAGCCCCTTCCGGCATTCAAAATGTTCATGGCTGAAATATTAAACAAAATTATGCCAACCACAACAATCAACAATGGCCTGGATGTAAATAATCTCTCGCATGATAAGAGTGTAGTTGAGCTTTATGTTAATGATCCACTCGTTCACCCGCGCATTTCTGCCCGTTTGGGAATGGAATTGATTAGCAAAGGACCCTGGATTGTGGAAAATGCCAATCAATTGAAATACCCACTACTCTTGTTGCAAGGCGGTAAAGACAGATTGGTCAGCCCGCCACTTACTGCCCAATTTGCGGAAAATGCGCCACAACATTTAATCACTTACCATCTTTTTCCCGAACTTTACCATGAAATGCATAATGAGCCTGAAAATCAGGAGTTCTTAACAACCATTAAGGAATGGGTAGAATTGCGATTGCGTGAGGTTTTACCATCTTGACCGCAAATTTTGTTTTTTTCTATAAGCTTGCCAACATCTTATGAATTGTCTTCTCGGGTTTGAATGACTTCTTTTTTGTTTTTATTTCGGGCAAAGAAAAGTCCCAATTTCGAGGAATTAAAGAGTTCTTTTTTCAAAATGGGTCAGTGGAAAATAAAAATTTGAAGTAAACTTAACGGATATAACTGATCTAATTTTCATTTTGCGTGCATAATAAGGAATTTTTTACAAAACATGATATTTATCAGGTACTTAAATGACTTGACCCGATTAATGACCTTTCATACAATGAAAAGTGAGATTTGAAAAATCGTTCGACCAAATAGGCGTGTTTACTCTTATTCTGTCAGTTCTCTTTCGCTTTTGGCTGATCTCGATGAATAGCCTGGGTATATTTTAATTGCGATTTAAATTTTTTTCCAAGGAGTATCGAATGGATGACTTTCTCTTTCGTGGCGACCTCGCCAGTTTGGACCCGGATGTTTATGAGCTGACTCAAATTGAGGCAGAACGTCAGGTTCGCAAATTAATTCTGATCCCGAGTGAAAGTACTGCCCCATTGGCAGTCCGTGATCTCTTGGGTTCTGTTTTTCAAAATCTCTACGCGGAAGGGTACCCAGATGAACTTACCCGGCTGATGTCCGAAGACGAAATTCTGGATTTTGATGAACAATTAGCTCATTACCGTCGTTATTCTGACCCCCGCTATTATAAAGGCGTTGAATATGTCGATATCATAGAAGCACTCGCCCGGCGCCGATGTGCAGAAGTCTTTACCGCCAATGGTCTTACCGCTGATCAACTATACGTCAACGTTCAACCGCTTTCCGGGGCCCCCGCCAACAATGCTGTTTATCATTTGATCAACCCGGGCGACACAGTTCTGGGTATGAATTTACTACACGGCGGTCATTTGACGCACGGTTCGCCAGTCAATCGCTCAGGAAAGCTTTATCATGCTGTCCACTATACGATTGACCCTGAAACCAAACAAATCAATTATGAAACATTAGCTCAATTAGCTCTTGAATCACAACCCAAATTGATCATTGCCGGATATTCATCCTATCCGTTTGTGCCAGATTGGAAGAAATTCCGAGAAATTGCAGATTCAGTTGGTGCTGTATTTCTGGCTGATATTTCGCATATTGCCGGTTTAATTGCAGCCGGTACAGTTCCAAGCCCAATCGGAATCGCGCACGTTACTTCCTTTACAACTCACAAAACATTGACCGGGCCACGCGGCGCTTGTATTATCACCGATAATGCAACTATGGCGAAGAAATTAGATCGGGCAGTATTCCCTGGAGAACAAGGCGGCCCGCATATTAACGCCATCGCAGCCATGGCACTCACCTTTAAACTGGCAAAAACACCCGAGTTCAAGCGTTTGCAAGACCAAATTGTAAAAAATTGCAAAGTGTTAACCGATCGCTTACAAGAACGTGGTTTAACCATTCCATTTGGCGGTACTGATACACATTTAGGGAACATTGATTGCTCAACCATTGCCGGGCCGGATGGCACCCGCTTATCCGGGGATATGGCAGCACGCATCCTGGATCTTGCCGGGATTGTACTTAATCGAAATACAATTCCAGGTGATAAATCAGCTCTCCACCCATCCGGTGTTCGCTATGGAACTCCCTGGATGACCCAAAGAGGGTTAAATGAAGCTGATATGGTTGTTGTAGCTGACATTATCGCCGATGTTTTGTATGCTGCAATCCCATATAGTGTCGAATCGCGCAGCGGGCTGGCACAAAGAACAAAAATCGATTTTGCAGTATTTGAATCTGCAAAAATTCGCGTTCGAGAACTGGCAGAAAAAGCAGGTACAGATTTGATCGTGGGAAAGCACGGCTACCCCCATTTTTACTATCTCGACGATCAATGTTCCACACCAAATTGTGCCTATGATATCACCGGAAAAAACCTGATTTCTTTTCTTAACTTTGCTTTTTGCAGCGATGTAGAAGTTCTTGCTGAAGGCGACAGTCAAAATACATTACTAATTGCTAATGGAGAAAACATTGAAGGAACGTTGACTTGTGTAACCCATGAGCATTATCGCTTCAGCACTTCATCCAATCAGGCGAACCTGGCTGCAACCTGGTTACGAGATTTATCGGATGCTTTTGTGAAATTTGATGAAGATCTAACCAAACGGCTACCTGGGCCGGTTGTGATTAAGCCATCCCCCATAAAATTCATTCTTCCAGTTGAAGATAATGGGGTTGATACACGCAAGCCTTATTTTATTGGCCATAAATCTATTGCAGACAAACTACCTTCTAAACCTGCATTTACTTGGACAGAACCGAATGAAGATCAAGTAAAATTTACCAGTTTGCATGCCACCCATGTAGCTCTTGGCGCAAAAATGATTCCTTTTGCCGGTTGGGATATGCCCGTCTGGTACACATCCGTTGCCGATGAACACAATGCGACGCGCAAGGCAGCCGGATTGTTTGATGTTTCGCATATGGGAGTCTATCAGGCTGAAGGTCCATTTGCACTCAGCTTTCTTGATAGTGTGTGCAGCAATGATATCAGCCTTCTGGATGTTGGCGAATCTTGCTACACGCATTTCCTGACCCCGCAAGCGGATGTTATTGATGACTTGTTGGTCTATCGACGGCAAAAAGAAGTCTATCTTGTCGTTGTAAATGCTTCAAATGACGATAAAGATTGGGCATGGTTGAATTCTGTCAAAAACGGTGAGGTATTAATTGAACTTGAAAAACCATGGGCAGAAACCTTTGGTAAACCGGTAATTTTGCGAAACTTGCGCGATCAATCTGCGGGAGCTGAAATGCGTGTGGATATTGCCCTCCAGGGGCCTAAGTCCCGCGACATTCTTCTGGCATTAGGTTGTGATAACTCCACTCGTAAGAAGATTATGAAGTTAAAAAGAACAAACTTATGCGATGCCATCATCGGCGGCTACGATCTGATCGTGTCACGAACGGGGTATACCGGTGAAAAAATGAGTTTTGAGCTGTTCATCCACCCAGCGCAAGCACCAGCTTTCTGGCAAGATCTGATGCATGTTGGCGAACCGTTTGGGTTAAAACCCTGCGGTTTAGGAGCACGTGATTCATTGCGTACTGAGGCCGGTTTGCCACTCTATGGACACGAAATGGGTGGCGATCTCAACCTTGGAGTTGCAGAGGCAAATTTTGGCTCTTTCGTCAAAACTTACAAGCCCTGGTTTATTGGTCGCAAAGCGTATCTGGAAGGTGAAAGCAAACGAACCAAGGTTGTCGTTCGTTTCCGCTTTGATGAAAAAGGCGTCCGAATGGCCCATAACGGCGATCCGGTGTTGGACAGAAAAGGCAAGATGATTGGGGTGGTAACAAGTTGTGCCATTGATTCAGAGGGTTATCTGACTGGGTTGGCCTACATAGATGAGAAAGCAAACGAAGAAGGAACATCCATTTCCATTTACCAGGGTTCACCTGAATCAATTGGCAAGCAACCAAATTTGCTTGAATATGGTGATAGGGTCAAGCTTCCAGCCAGCGCAACCATTGTGTCCAGATTCGCCAAGTTATAATAATTTCCGAAGCTACTTCCCGATAATCGGGAAGTAGCTTTCAAAATAAAAATCAATCCAAATCAGAACAGGAGAATTAATATGCAAACTTTGTGGGATGATCGTTATGCACTCCGCACGCTGAATATGAAAGGCTCCACAATAAGGGAATTACTTAAATTTACCCAATTACCGGATGTCATTTCTTTTGCCGGAGGCATGCCGGCCCCTGAAATTTTTCCTACACAAGAATTTCAAGAAGCCTGCATTAGGGTTTTACAGGAAAAAGGTCAGGAAGCCCTGCAGTACGGCACAACCGAGGGTTATTTACCTTTGCGGGAGATGATTGCGCGCCATTCCAACCAATATGGCATAAAAGTTACCGCGGATAATATCATGATCACAAATGGCTCTCAGCAGGCGTTGGATTTGATTGGTAAGATTTTTATCAATCCTGGAGACCGTATTCTGCTTGAATCTCCAACCTATTTAGGTGCTTTGCAAGCCTGGAATGCTTATGATGCACAATATGTTGCAGTGGGTTCTGATGGAGATGGCATTCAAGTGGATAAGTTAGAGAGTGCGTTGCGTACCGGCCCAAAATTCATGTACGTTCTTCCTAACTTTCAAAACCCAACCGGGGTGACCATTCCTTTGGATCGTAGACTGCGCCTGGTTGAATTAGCGGATCGTTATGGTGTACCAATAATCGAGGATGACCCTTACGGACAACTTCGATTCGAAGGGAAACATTTACCCGCTCTTGTGGTGCTTGACGATCAGCTCAGTGGAAATAACGGCAGCTATCATGGTAATGTAATCTACCTGAGCACATTCTCCAAAATTTTAGCACCTGGATTGCGACTTGCCTGGGTTGTTGCCACCCCTGAAATTGTTCAAAAACTCGTCACTGCCAAACAAGGAACAGATCTTCAGGCATCCACATTTAACCAAATAGTGACGCATGAGATCGGTAAAGGCGGTTTTTTGGATCAACATATCAAAAAAATTGTTGATGTGTACCGTGACCGTCGTGACATCATGTTAGAAGAGCTAGAAAAATATATGCCAGATGGAGTTCAATGGACTCATCCGCAAGGAGGGCTTTTCCTGTGGGTAACCTTACCTGAGGGTTTCAATACTCAAGATTTGCTGCGTATTGCAATTGAGAAGAAAGTAGCTTTCGTTCCCGGTCACTCTTTTCACCCCAATGGCGGTGGTGATAATACAATGCGCTTGAATTTCTCAAATGCCAAGCCAGATAAGCTGCGAGAAGGTATCAGGCGGTTGGCTGAAACCATAAAAGAAAATCTTTAAGAAAAAGAGGTAGCTCTTTTGGCAGCTACCTCTTCTTTTCACACAAAAAATAAATCAAAATATATTTCTGTTATTGTTTTTCCAAAGACGGAAGTCTTTAAGAATAGAGTTCCCCAAGAATTCCTGTAAAATGGAATTGTCCGGGATCATTTCTGTGTCTAATGGTACAAACCATTCCAGGAAACTCAGTAAACGTTTTGCTTCAATATGCGCCATCGTACCGTAAGGCACCTGCCGGAGCAGTGGTTCCGCTAATCGTTTAAGAACTGCCATTTCATACACCAGAGCTGAGTTAAAAACATCATCAGCGTTCTGCTGAAAAGGGAAAATATGCCTTTTTTCTCCCCGCCGCACCGATTCCCAGCGCTGAATGGTCTCATTTGCTGAATAACCACGCTCTCGCGCGTCACGGATGATTCTACGAATTAAGCGTGTATCCGTTGTTGAAATACGGTTGTGGCGGTCTAAATTGAGCTGGGTCAAACAGCTGATGTAGATCCGAAAGGTCTGTCTGGCAGATGTATCCCTTAAAAGGTTGGGATTCAATCCATGAATACCTTCCAGAATGATAAGCTGGTCCGGCTGAAGCTGGACAACATCGCCCGGTTCACTGCGTCCCAATTGAAAACTGAAACGGGGTAATTGGACTTCTTCACCGGCAATTAAGCTCTTAATATGCTGGCTTAATAAAACTGTGTCCAAAGCCCCAATCGCCTCAAAATCCAATTCTCCATTTTCATCTTTCGGCGTCAATTCCCGGTTTACAAAATAATTATCCAGCTCCAGGGGGAAAGGTGAAACTCCTTGTGCCAATAATTGGACGGATAATCTTTTCGAAAACGTGGTTTTGCCTGATGAGCTTGGGCCGGCGATCAATACAATTCGAGATTTATTGATATTTTCGCTTATTCGCCTGGCAAGTTCAGCAATACGTAGTTCATGCAAAGCTTCCGAAACCAGGATTAGCTCGCGGATCCGGTTTTCATAAATTGCATCATTCAAAGCACCTACACTCTCAACACCTAGGCGTGCGAGCCATTCACTATATTGTTTAAAAGTTGGTAATAGATACTGAATTTTAGGCATCGGTAAGAGCTGATCGGGAGTATGCCGGCGGGGGTAGCGAATTATAAATGCACGCTCATCCATGCGAGTTAACTTGAATAATTTCAGATATCCAGTAGAAGGAACCATATAGCCATGATGATAGTCTTTTTGTGAACCCATTTGGTAAAGTACCAGATATTTCTTTTGGCGATACTTTAAAAGGCGCACCTTATCAGACTGACCAATTTCTGAAAAATACTGGATAGCCTCCTGAAGGGGAACTTCTTTTCTTTGGAAAGGAATATCCTTTTCCACATATTCGAGCATTTTTTGTTCTAATTTTACAATATCTTCTTCGGTGAACTCCGGCATACCGGTCACATGACAATAGTAGCCGCCAAATTCAACAGCATGATCAATTGTCAAGCATGCTTTTGGAAATAAATCTTGAAAAGCAGCCTCAAGTAAGAAAGTCAAAGAACGACGATAAATTCTCGCTCCATCGGCTTCTGCAACAGTGATAAACTGGGCTTCGGAATCCATATGAACGGAATGCGTTAGCTCTCGTAAAAGACCATTAACAACAGCTGCCACAATTTGGGGGTGCTCCCATTCAGGCAATTTCTTAAAGAACTCGCTTATTGCTGTATCCCGTGGGCCTTCCAAGACACGCCCGTCCGGTAGAATAATTTCTACTGTAGGCCGTGGTTTTACAAATGAAATTTCAGTCATTTTTTCACCCTTTGCCAAATTCATTAGCGCACTAAAGTATACCTGAAAATTATCCTTTCTTTACAGTTCATAAATCATTTCACCCGTAATAAATTAATAATTCCATAATCATCCGCAGTCAGATTATCCTGAGCAGCGCTTTTGCCAATGTAATTTGAAAGCATTTCTTCCTGGGTGGGAGTTTTATTTGCTGGCCAGATAAGATCAATCACACGCGTATGGTTACTATCATTTGGAGCACCGCCAAAACGCCATTGCGCATTATTGGGTTCAACATCACGCACTCTCCAAACACCGGTTGAAGGGTAGCCCTCTTGTCCCAACAGAACCACAGCAAAACCCCAATTTTCATAATCCTGGGTATTGAAAAATGATTTCGGTATTCGAACACTGATCGATCGCCCAGCCGGATCGACAATCAATTTGTACTCTGCATCAGTAACTTGCAATGGATCAAGCGTTATCGGATCAGAAGTAAGAATCTGTGGGGTCCATCCTTCCAGCCATAAAGCATATTCCCAACCGTCTTCTTTCGACAATGATAGGTTTCTGCCCGGTAACAACTTGCGCGCTCCAGTTCCAGCCCCTGGGTCGGAATCTATGTAAATATCGATTGTTTGAATTGACAATCCATTTGGAGAACCCCAAGGATTCTGAATTGGCCCAAATAAGTCTACTTTGAAAATAATATTATTATCATCGTAAGAAATCTTGAATGATTTTAAATCAAAGGCTTTGCTTAGAAAAACCACATCGGTTGGATATGTATATGTACCCGGTCCATGATCATCTCCTGAGGGGTCTTCTACCTCCAGAATAAGCGTAGAAAGTCCAAGATCCGGGATCACAAGCTGTCCAGGACCTTTCTGTGGTACGCGATTACCCTCAGTGTCAATCAACAGAAATTGAATTTGATCTCCAGTTTCTAATTCTCCTAAGGTGGAGAGAGGAATCTTAAACTCAATAACATCAGTTCCAAGCATCGCAGCCGTCTCGGATTCCATTTCCTTCCAGCCCTCATCGGTTGCCTGATAAAAAGTTACAACACCTTTTGACAACCGTAGTAAATGAGTCATGGCGCTGCCAAGTAAGACTTCTTTTCCATCTGTCGAATAGCTGTATGGATAACCGCTATTGGCTTTTGGAGACTTGATGTATAAAAAATAGGTACCCTCCTTTGTAACCGCTCCATCTTCAACCAAAAAATAAAGATTCTGGGCATCCTGTGTGAAAAGTAGAGTGCCCGAGCCATCAACACCATTACCTGGATAAATGCCGGCTTTATCCCATTCATCTGAAGATTTTCTCCCATCGACAGTCGGGGAAGAAAGGCCATCTGGAGCGACCTCTGCCACTACCGGACGCGTCTCAATTATGGGTGTATCCACGAAAGCAGGCACAGCTTCGCCCAGAGATTCAAACACTTTTCTGAGCAGAGTTCGATAGCCTTCATCAAAATAATCATCCTGTCCTGAATCCTGATCAGCACCATACCACCAGAACCAATCCGAACCTTCCGCAAGGTACATAAAATCTTGCGCTTTCGCAAGGTTTTCCGGGCTGGTTTTCCGGACTTTCGTTACATCGTATTTTGCTAGAATCTCGCGTGTTTTTCGCAAGTATTCCCAGGCCAGATTTTCTTCAGGTTCACCAATCCAGGTATCGTAATTCGGACTGAACCACGCCCCTGGGAAAAGATCTTTAATTGTATTTTGCTCGGGGAACAACTGCAAATAGTCACTGGGTGTTATTGTCTTAATAGAAGTGCTATCATTGAGCGCCCGGTACAAAGCATGAAAGAAATCTTTTCCATCGTTATCATAATTTTCCCAAGCGTTTTCACCATCCAGAATTACACTGACAATGTGTGGCCCGGCTGCATTTTCCATCTTCAGTTGGGCTTTGATATTTTCCATACGCTGCATGAAATCGCCGGCTGCCGCTTCTCCTGATACGCCAGAATAAGTAAACCCGATCTTGTCTGAAATAACCCCATCTCGAAAGAAAACTGCCAATTTGTCTCCCTCCTGGTTGGTGACATAATATGGTCTGTAAAGTAAATCTGCCTCTTTGACTGTTTCTTTGGCGTCACGGGTAAAAGTATTTATCCCCAGTGATTTCGCCAGCACCGGTTCGCCAGTCGCCATCCAGTGGTAACCACTTTTTATCACGAAGGGCACCATTAATTGTGCTACCGCTCCTTCGCCAGGCCAAAGCCCATTAGGTGAAGTGCCATAATGCTCCTGATACATTTCGACGCTTTTTTGCAATTGAGCAATTGCATCTTGAGGATAACTAAACTTCTGTGGTAACTCAGTGCTGGGATTCCCGACTGAGGCGATATTGCTATCAATTATTAAGGGCAGGATTGGGTGAGCATACGGAGTCGTAATTACATCAATCTGCCCCTGCTCCTGCATTTCTTTGTGCAAAGGTATGATGCTGGCCATCACTTTTTTTACTTCCGCAAACAAAACCGTCTTATCTGTTTCAGAATAATTGCGTGCTTTTTGAACTAACTGCTTTAATGGTTCCTGTGACAAAAAGTCCGGATCGAACCAGGCCAGATTAAACCAAATTTGCAAATCCAGATAGTCCTGGTCATCAAAAATAATTAAAGCTTTTTGAATCGATTCCTCATCCCCGCCTCCGCGTTTATCAAGCAATTCCTGATAGCGTGGAAAACGAGCAATAATATGATCCCAATTAGCATCAAAAAATCGAGTCAAAATAAACGTTTTCTCTTCTATCGTCAAATCTGCCGCCGGGATGATGGACAAATGCCAGTATTTATCAATAGCGCCATTTTGGGTAAAATCATCGAGTTGTTTTATTAACACAGGAGTCAGGTTAAAAGTGGCTTTCACATTAGGATATTGCTGTAAGATGGCAACCATGTCATAGTAATCCTTGGTAGCATGCACGCGTACCCAGGGACGCGAGTAGACACCATTCTCGTCTTTAAAATAAAGTGGTTGATGCTGGTGCCACACCAGGTTCAAATAAAGGACATCACCCGCCTCTGTTGGCGGTGTAATCACAGTCTCAGTGGCAGATTCAATTGCATTTATGGGTGGTTTCGGTGTGTTGGTTTCACTTGATTGTGTTGGTTTGCTAGTACAAGCACTCACTGCAAAAATCAGGATTAGAATCCAAGAAATAAAATTTAGCTTTTTCATTTTTTACTCCCGCTTGATTCCTTACGATAATATGTCTGGATACCCTTTCCATTGGTCGCCACCCACAGCCTTTCAAAATGGTCAAATTCCAGATCCAAGGGTTCTCCTTCTGCGTACCCAGAAGTATTCATTACATATCTTTGCCATTTTCCGGAGTGATCAAGGCGCATCAAATAACCACCCGGTTCGGTTGGATAACCCAATCCAAACCAAAAATCATCCATCGGAGATTCAGCAAATGTCAGCGCTGTATTGCTGCGCATGGGCGAATTATTGTTTTGAAAGAATCTCCAGGAGCTTTGATCCCAAATGGCCACGCCTCCGCCAGATGTGCAGGCGATGATTTTACCATCTTTAGCTTCATCAATCTCTGAAACACCGCCCCAGGCAAAGTAGTTGCCAGCCCAGTTAAAATTTTCCCATTCTTCGCTGGAGAAATCATATCGGGATATTCCTTTCAGTGTTCCAGCCCAAATTGTTTTCATCATTCCTTTTTCCTCAACATATAATGAAATAATAGTCTTGTTTTCCAAACCTGGCGCAAAATCAGTAAAAGGTTGCCAGATTTCTTTGGTAAAGAGGAAAATGCCCTCATTGGTTGCAACCCAAACTTGTGAGTCTTGATCAACTACCAGTTCATTAACCTTACAATTTTCACATCCAATCTCTGCTGACCCATAATTGACAATTCCATCTGCCAGCTTGGATACACCAAATTCTGTTCCCAACCAATATGTATCTGCAACTGGATCATATGCAATACTATTGATCTGACTGGAAGGCAGATCGGAATTAGAAGAGTCTATGACTTTTGCATCTTCCCCCCAAATAGGAACTTGTAATTTCGCATTCCATAATTGTAAGCCTTCCCTGGTGCCAATAGCAATTACACCTTCTTTCTTGGTATTAATGTCGAGGACGAAGTCGCTCAACAAAGGCGAATTATGACTATTGAAAGTTTCCCAACCGCGCCGGGCATAAGCCAATTGATATTCATAAACAACTTTTCCAAGCAGTAAACCGGCAACAAATATAACCAGAATCCACCAGGTAATTCGAGGTGGAGTCGGTAGCATCTCTTCCAGATAGTTCCAATAATCTTCTTTCGGCTGAATCCAGGCGATGGCACGCCTGACACTGTTACCTGCCACCATCGTTAAAGCTGGCGTTAACATCAAGGTATACTGTGGCCATTTTGTCGGCCATATGAGAAGAAAAATAAGCACAATAATCAACCAGACGGATTCCCATTTTCTGTCTTTAATTTCCCAATATAACCCCACAAATGCAATCCAAAAAATGAATTCATCGAGCGTCAAGAAAAAGAAAACCTGTGGGTGCCAAGGAACTGAAGCAGCCAAAAACATAATGGGCTGATACCAGAGATAATTGCTTAATTGCACGTGCAAACTATGGCTATAGGTTATGTGAAAATTGACAGCGTTGACGACCTCTGCCAGTGGAGAAACCCAGAAATTTGGGTTGAAAATCAAAAAAGTGATCAACGCCGTAAAAAAATATATGCTTATTTCGCGTAAATGGAACCCCCGCTTGTGAATAAGCATATACAAGAGAACAAGCGCAACAATCAAATAAGGATATTTCGCTGCTCCAGCCAAGCCAAAAAATATGGCCGATAACCAAAAATACTTATTTCTCTTCTGCTCAGCCTTCTCAAGTGAAAGCGTTGCCAGAATCACCATTAACATTGGCAAGGCTTCCAGGTAAGCCTGGCTTGTGTACTTTAAGGTCATCGAATGAAAAGCCATGAAAAAGCCTGCCCACAAATTTCGCCTGGCTAAAAAATAAACAGCCAATATTCCAAATAAGGCTGAGATTGAGCGTGCAGCATATAAGGGAAAATCGCTATCAGGCTGTTCATTCGAAATCAGATAAGGAATACTATAGAGTAGCTTGGTTAGCGGAGGATGTTCACGGTTTCCCTGGTAATTTATGATTCCCCTTAGATCTCCATTTTTTATGAAATGAGCATACTCCTGACCAGCCTTTAAATAAACCGGCTCATCATAATCAACGGGAAGTTGCCAGACTGACCAGGCATGCAGAAGGACCGAAATGAGAACGATTACAAATAATGTAATTTTACTTGTCCACCACTTGGGGATTGCGGGAAGATTTAGAAGTCGGGTAGTCACGATTATTTTTTCTGTAACGATATCAGCAAATAATCCTCTGGATTCAAGATCTTTTCGCCTTGAAATAACGAATTGCTCTTACCAGCATCCATTTCAAAATCATCCATTTGAAAAGAAGAAAGTAGGACAGAGGCATTGTATTTTTCGGGCGGCATTGTCCCGACAGAAAGATCAAGCGTGAGAGGGACTTTTTCTTTGCCTAGGTTTATCAATACCAATATTGTTTCCTGAGATGATTTTCGTAAAAAAGCAATAATCCCGGTATTCTTAGTATCGATCAAAATGAATTCACCCGTTTGCAATGAAATATGTCCATTACGAAGTTGGATTAGCTCCCGATACAAGGTGAATAAAGAATTTTGATCCACTCTCAGTTCTGCAACATTATTTACTTTATACTCAGAATTTAGGGATTGCCAGGGAGTGGCATTTGAAAAACCGCTGTTAACACTTGAATCCCACTGCATTGGTTTGCGTATGTTCTCATCCGGCTTTGAGCCAGCCATACCGATTTCTTCGCCATAATAAATAAAAGGCACCCCCGGAGAGGTCAGCAGTAATATTGCCGCTAATTTTGCTTTATTCACATCCATCAATAAGGCATCCATTGCCCGATTCATGTCATGATTGGTTAAGAAATTAGCTTTCTGAAATTGTGGGTACAATTTGAAATTAAATTCTAATGCATTCGAAATCTTTTTTGCATCGCTACGATTTAGACCCGCTAAAATCGATTCGGAAAGTTCAAAATCAAAAACGAGATCGAAAGCATCATTTTTTACATATTTGACAGCTGCAAAGTTGCTATCCCAAACCTCGCCAATCGTTAAGAATTGAGAATTCATTTGCTTGATCCCAAACTGAAACTGTTCAAACCACCTATGTGTAGCGCTGCTATTGGCTTGAATCTTTCCATCCTCAATCAAATGGCGCGCCCCATCCACTCTGAAGCCATCCACACCAACATCCTCAATCCAAAACCTTGCGATTTTATAAACTTCTTGGGTGACTTTTGCATTAACAAAATTTAAGTCCGGCATTTCTGCCGTAAACACTCCGTAATAATACTGGCCATTATAATTAAAGTGCCAGACTCGTTCTCCCCAAGGCCCGCTATAACCCGGGTTTTCGATTGACCAGATATACCAAGCTCGATATTGCGATGCGGGGTTTGATCTTGCATCAATAAACCAGGGATGCTTACTGGATGTATGATTGATGACGAAATCAATTATCACGCGTATCCCGCGTTGATGGGCTTTTGACAATAAGTTCTTCAAATCTTCCAGCGTTCCATACTGAGGATTAATATCATAATAGTCTATAACATCATAGCCATGGTAAGACGAGGCTGGATAAATTGGCATTAACCAGATGGCATTGATTCCCAAATCAGAATCTGTATCAGGGTTACCATCATTGAGGTAATCCAGTTTTTGGATAATTCCATTAAGATCACCAATTCCATCTCCATTGCTATCTGCAAAACTGCGCACAAATATCTCGTAAAATACTACTTTATTCCACCAATAAAACCCATCACTGGTCTGAGGCATCGGGTCATACGAAGTAGGTGAAGGGATTACAAAAGCAGTTGGTTCGGCAATCTGCGGCATAGACGATACCGGATTACCCTTGCATCCCATCAATAAAGCGAGCATTCCGAGCAAAACAATTCGGGAAAATGGCACATAAATTTTGAACGATGAATTCATGATAAGAAGGAATTGCAGATGGTTGGAATTTTATCCATACCAGAATATTTCTAATCCAAACTGGCAAGGCGTTTCATTGGATTAAGTTTTCTTTTAATTGAGAAAACATTAAATACGAAATTATTTAGCCTTTCACCCCACCTAGTGTGAGACCGCCTTCAAAGTAGCGATTCATGGATAGGTAGACGATGATGGTAGGAATAATTACTATGACCGCACCTGCGGCGAAATATCCCCATGGTACACTCATCGAGTTGGCCAGTGAGTACAAAGCCGGCACTACAAATTTCATCGAGTCCGGAGCCGGTACCAGCACTGAAGCAAATACAAAATCACCCCAACCGGCCATAAATCCCAAAATAGCTGTGACTGCTAATGCAGGTTTGGCAAGTGGTAATGCAATTAATAAAAAGGCCTGCACAGGACCAGCGCCATCCAACATGGCGGATTCTTCAAGATCAATCGGAATGGTGTCAAAGTAACCCTTCAGATTCCAGGTTGAAAAAACAAGGGTTCCGGAGGTATAAGCCAGAATAAGACCTAAATGCTTGCCGTATAAGCCCAAGGCCGTTAGAAGTTGCGCAATTGCCACCAGAGAGAGTAATCCTGGGAAGGTTGAAATTGCCAGCAAGAAAACCAGAAAAAATTCACGCCCTTTAAACCGAAATCGCGAAAGTGCAAATGCTGCCGATGTACAAACAACAAGACTGGCTATCGTAGTGATGGAGGCTACTTTAAGACTATTTGTCATCCAGGTTAGAAATGGCCTTTCAAACAACATGACACGGTAGTTTTCAAATGTCCACTGGGTGGGTATGAACATTCCCCCCAGATTTAAGGTATAAAGCCGATCACCCAGCCGTCCGGAAGCAAGGAAAGCAAACCAGACCGGATAAAAAGCAAACACAACTGCAATAATCAAAATTCCATATTGCATGACACGCACCCAGGGTTTGGTTTTATTTTTCAATCGTATGCTCCTTTCGTAATACGGGTAACCCGCAGACTATAGAGGGTTGCTACGAACAGCATTATGAAAATTAACACCGCAAAAGCAGTCGCAGTCCCATAATTTTGCTGTTGGAAGATTTGTTTATACGCGTACACCATTACAAATTCTGTAGCTCCGGGAACACTTGCTCCGCGGACCGGACCACCATTCGTAATCGCAAATGCCGTTCCAAACATTTGAAATGCTGTAATCGAAGTGAGAACTGCAGCCGGCAGAACTGCTGGTCGAATCAATGGCATTGTGATTCTTGAAAGCCGTGTCCACCAATTTGCGCCATCCACCTCAGCAGCTTCATAGAGCTCCTTGGGAATGGATTGTAATGCGCCAAGAATTGAAACCATGAAAAAAGGATAGGAGAACCAGATATCTGCCAGGACAACAACACCAAATGCCAGAACCGGGTTGTTCAGCCAAATTGGTCCCGTACCGCCGAAGAATGCAATAACCTGATTGATGGTGCCCTGTTGTCTAAAGAGAAACTGCCAGACCAAGGCCATTAAAATTGCCACTGAGGATGCTCCCCAGGGAATAAAAAGAACCACTCGAAAAAATGTCCTCCCCGGAAGATTCTCAGAGTTGAGGATTAATGCCAGCATTAATCCAATTCCAAAAGTTATTGGCACCCGCAACGCAACAAAAAGGATTGTGCGAAAAACAACAGTTAAAAAGTCACCGGTAGCCATCAATTCGTTGATCGACCGGGGTAAATTAAGAACAAAAAATAATGCCACAGCAGTAAGAAGACCGAGAATCCATACCATTCCAGAAGTAATTTTCTTATCGATCTTTCTTTCCTGTTTTTTGCTAAAGTAATTGGCAGCAATGATGGGGATAAATACCAACGCAACGAAAAGTAAGGACAACAGCGCTTCCGGCTTAAATAATTTGCCCATCAAAGTGTCATAGTTGCCAAAAATTGGATCCTGCAAGACATAAGGGCTACCCAAACCTTTTGGCGCGTTGTCACGAAATTTTGGCCAGCAAAGGGGATCCAAAATTCCGGTCATGGTTACACTGCAATCCGGGTTTGGACGAAATTTATTTCGGTTGGTAAAAGAAATATAGGTGTTAAGTAAAATCGGGTAAACATTGAAAACGAGAATTGCAATTATTGTGGGAAGCAAAAACAAGGTAATTGTGATCCACTTCCGGCGCCCCAACCATCCACTCATTGTGTGCTCCTTTTTGCCCCGATAAAAAAGATTGAAGGGAAGGAGATTAACCCTTCCCTTCAGAAAATCTTAGGCAGTAAACTTACTTCATTCCTGCAACTTTTTCTTCAATTGCCGCCTGAGCATCAGCCATGGCAGCTGCAGGTTCTTGCGCACCAGTCCAAACGGCTGCTGATGCATTACCTACCGGATCCCATTGAGCTGATGAGAATGGCGTTGGCGACATAGGTACGCCCAGATTCAGAGCGGCCCCAAATCCAACCACTGCAGTCAAGGAAGCAACTTCAGGATCTTGTAAAGCTGCTGTTGCAGCCGGGATCGTTTTGTTAACCAAGGCTAATTTCTTTTGAACTTCAGCGCTGGTAAAGTATTTCATTATATCCAAGGCTAGATCTGTGTGGCCTCGATCAACAGCGTTTTTCGTAAGAAGCAAAGTCTTGATTCCCACAAACGGGCGACCAAAGGGCAAAATACCATAATTGACGCCACTTTCTTCAATTCCGGCAACGGCCCAAGGACCTGTCCACCACATTCCAACTTTGCCTTCAGTCAGAGCCGCATTACAGATGTCATAACTGTTTTCAGCGAAGGAGACAGCCGATAACTTTTTTAACCACTCGGCAGCTGCAATAGCTTCAGGGGTATCCATATAAGCCTTACCTTCTTCATCGACATAGGCTGGCACGCCAAAACCAAAGTAAATTGGAGACATATGATAGGCATCATTTGCACCAAAGCCCTGGTTACAAATTAATGGGTTGCCAGTATCCTTTTTGAATTTAATGGCAGCGGCTAACAAACCATCGAAATCAAGCGGGTCCTTTACCAGGTACTCGTCAGTTACGAGATCTTTGTTGTAAATTAACGCAATTCCTTCCTGAGTTTCCGGGAGGCCCCAGATAGAACCCATCCAGGTTACACCATTTACAGCTGCTGGTTCATAGGTACTCGAAAGAAAATCCGAGGTAATACCATAATCACTCAGAGCGACAATATTGCCGATGAGGGCTTGTTCACCAATGGCATCGTTTGCCCAGCCAATAATATCAGGTCCTTCACCAGCTGGGATAGCGACAGTAAGAGCATTTTTCACATCTTCTGGTTTGGACAGATCAATTACCACACCCGGGTGAGCAGTTTCGTAGTCATTGAACGCTGCCGTAATAGCATCCAGGTATTTACCATCCCACTGATTCCAAATTGTAATTGTGGTTTTTTCCATGGCTGGTTCTGTGGGAACAGCTTCCGGCGCTTTGGTGGGAGCTGTCGTTGCCTCAGCCGGTGCTGAGGTTGGTTCTGCCGGGGTAACCGGTGCAGCTGTTGGGGTCGCTGCTGGTTTACAGGCCGCCAACAGAAATACTGCAATCAGTAGAACGCTTACGAGAGTTAGTTACTTCTTAGACATCATTTTCCTCCATACTTATTTGTATTTCTTAATAATTATCTTACTTTCATCTTAGTAGATTATTTGAGAAAAGCAATCACCTCCTTTTAAAGTTAGTTAACCAATTTACACATCCATAATGAACGCATTTGAAAAATCACTGCAAAATCACGTTTTTCCTTCTCATGGGTGAATAAAGTATTGATTTCATTATCCAGAATAGGCAAACCTCTTAGATTTTTAAGTGAGAGATTAGAATTCAGTAACAGCTTTCTAACATCTGAAATCGCACTCCTGAAAAAATAGATCATATTGACCGATATATTTAGAGAAAAAAACCCTGATATCAATTTAAAACCTGAATCCTTTCTTTTGTAGGATTCTATTAACTACCCCGTCATCTTCATTTATTACTGCTACAAAAAATTGGTAAATACCTCTAATACCAATCAATTAAGAATTTTTTCCTTTACCTGATTTCCTGTACTCAATTATTATTTTTCACACTTTTGGGCAGAATCATCATTAATGCCGGATTATTGTTAATATGAAAGTGCCCATTCTCTTAAGAATTTATTGATGCTAACTTCATGGAAGATCTTGCTCATTTGAAATTAACATTACTCAAAATCTTCAGGAACAACCAATGTTAGTATAACCCTTGCATTCATTATTTAATCCTATCCCGACTTCGAAGCCTTCTTATTTATGAAGCATCATTTATAATAGAGGCAACCTTCTTTTAATTTTCCATTCGATTTTTCCATCGGTCACCTGTTTATGGATCAAATTGAATTTATTGAAGGAATTGGATTTGGAAATCCTATACCGGAAAGGTATTTTGAATTTATGCCAAGATCTTTGGGAAGATCAAGTATCCACCTATTATTTCACTCACTCTTGCTTGGTGCTGCTTGTTTGTTTTTCTTCTTACTAACTGGTTGTACAAACCAACCGATACCAGTCACACCCACTGCAACTGCCATACCTCCCACTGAAACCAAAATATATGTTCCAAAGGAAACCAGTATTCCACCCGGTTCTTCGGATAATCCATTGGTGATTGCCCATATCCTAACCTCAAATCCAACGGTAGCCCAGGATTCAGGCCAAAGTATGGTTGATTTCATTGAAAATGAAACGGGTTACTCACTGGTTTATGAAGTCTATGATGATCCAAAGTCAGCCTTTGAAAAACTCCGCAAAGGTGAGGTTGATTTTATTTGGTTACAACCGCTCACCTATTTGGCTGCCTACCAGCGGGATCTTGTCAGCCCATTATTTGTCAGCAACCATTTTGGATTATATAAATATGGCACTCAATTCTTAGCCAATAAATCATCGGGGTTCATTCAATACTTCGATACGGGAACCAACCGAAATACAACTACAGAGGAATTCGCCCTGCAGCAATTTGAAGGAAAAAGACCGTGTTGGACGGAACCTTCATCACTTTCTGGAACGATCACTCCTTTTGGTTTGTTAGCTCGCAATGGCATTCAGATTTTGCCACCGGCTTATACCCAAAGTCACTCATCCTCAGTGCGAGCATTATATATTAAGGGTATTTGCGATTTTGCTGCTGTTTTTGCCTATTCCGGCGATCCGCGCACATCATCGGCGGTGATCAATGATCTTCCCGATGCTTTGGAGCAGATAATTATCATCTGGCGTTCTGATCCGATTATTCCGAGCCTTTCCTTTCATGCTTCAACGAAATTATCGCCAGATATTGTGGAAAAAGTTGCTGCTGCCATGTTGAAATTATCCAAATCAGAAGATGGCAACGAGATATTAACCCAGGCATTGGACTATGATTTCCAGGGGATGATACCTATTGATAATGATTATTTTGCTCTGTTGAGCGACCTTGTCCGTGCAGCTAACGTCGTACCATACCAACATTTGGGCTATTAAAAGGCGAGCAAATTGAGAAGTTTTTGGAATTTCTTCTATAAAACTATTCTGGCTTTATTACTCATTGGAGTTGTAATTCCCCCTCTAATTTGGTTTATTTTTCGGCTTATTTTCTCAAACAAAATTACAACGGTCGAAAAAGTAGAGCCAGCCAGGGTAGCCATCGTATTTGGTGCAGGATTGAGTCGTGACGGAAGTCCTTCGCCTATTTTGCGCGACCGGGTTGCAACGGCAGTCCAGCTCTTAAAAGAAAATAAAGTTGAGAAACTTTTGCTGAGCGGAGATAACCGTTTCATTGAATACAATGAACCTGGTGCAATGCAAGCCTATGCCTTAGAGCTGGGTGCCCCGGCGGACGCGTTGGTGCTTGATTATGCGGGCAGGCGTACTTATGATACCTGCTACCGTGCCAAACATATTTTTAAAGTCGATATAGCCATTCTGGTGACACAGAAATACCACCTGCCACGAGCACTATTTTTGTGTGGTCAAATGCAAATTCAAGTTATAGGTGTAAATTCCGATTTGCGTAATTATTCTCCACGCTCCTATCGCCTATGGGTTTTCCGCGAAATTCTGGCTACAAGTGCTGCCGTATGGGATGCCTGGTTTACCAGACCATTACCTGCCTTGGGAGAACCGTTGCCGATTTTCCCGAATGAGTAAGGAGAAATTATGAACAGAGAAACATGTTTGGAAATCGTAAAGGAATATGTGAAGAACGAAAATTTGATTCACCATATGCTTTCAGTCGAAGCTGCCATGCGATTTTATGCACGGCTTTATCACCAGGATGAAGAAGAATGGGGGAATGTTGGTCTACTGCATGATTTCGATTGGGAGATTCATCCAACACTGGAACAGCATCCACAAGATGGCGCTCCAATCTTGCGCGCCAGAGGAGTTCCCGAGCATTGGATCAGGGCGATCCTGAGCCATGCCGATCATTCTGGTGTGGCCCGCGAAACGCAAATGGAAAAAGCACTGGCTGCCTGTGATGAAATCACCGGTTTAATTACAGCCGTGGCTCTGGTACGGCCATCTCATTCTTTATACGATTTGGAAGCATCATCTGTAAAGAAAAAGTGGAAAGATAAAGCTTTTGCAGCCGGCGCTAACCGCACTGAAATTGAGACGACCACCCGTGAATTTGGTATTGACCTCTGGGAACATACCACTAATGTCATAAAAGCTATGAGAACGATTGCATCTGGAATAAATCTTGCAGGTAATTTAAGCGAATAACTTCAAAATACGTTAACTGCAGGACAGTATATGAGTTTAAACGGCAAAGGCTTTTTCATTTGGAAAATTAAAGATTGTGAGAAAGGCAATCCCGAGGCGATTGTTAAGACAGCTCAAGCTGCCGGGATGACTCATGTTCTTATTAAAATCGCTGATGGCGCTTATCCTTATAATGTTGTTCGCGAAACAAAGCAAGATTTGATCGAGCCGGTAGTGGATGCATTAAGAGCTGCTGGTTTGGCTGTTTGGGGTTGGCATTATGTATATGGCGAGTACCCCGTCAATGAGGCAAATATCGCTGTCTCTCAAATGAAAAAGTTCAACCTGGATGGCTATGTTATCGACGCTGAGTGGGAATACAAAGAGCCCGGCAAAAAAAATGCTGCTTCAACATATATGAAGATTTTGAGAAAAAATTTAGCGGATATTCCTATTGCCCTGAGTTCCTATCGTTTCCCGGCTTATCACCCTCAATTACCCTGGAAAACATTTCTGGAATATTGCGACTACAATATGCCGCAAGTTTATTGGGAGAAAGCTCATAACCCGGAAGCACAATTAATCCGAACCTCACGTGAATTTCAAGCATTAACACCCAACAGGCCTGTCATCCCAACCGGGCCAACTTATCGAGCTGGCTCATGGATACCGACCGTAAAAGACTTGAAAGAATTTTTGGTGGTTTCCAAGAAATTAAAGTTTTCTGCAGCCAATTTCTTTAGTTGGGATGAATGTCGCCCAGCCCTCAATGAACTGTGGGAGACCATAGCAACATTCAACTGGGATAATCCTGAACTCGAGCCGAAAGACATCACGGAACAATGGATTGAAGCCCTCAACAGTCGCGATCCTGAAAAAGTGATGGAAACCTACACGAAAAATGCAGTTCACATCACGGCTGATCGTACATTGCAAGGCCTATTGAACTTACGAGGCTGGTATCAAAACTTTCTGAACACAGTTTCTTCCAAAGCGTCATTTGCCCTTACCAATCATAGCGGTACGGGCAGTTCGCGGCATATGAACTGGATTTGCAAGGAAAATGGAAGAACAATACTCAATGGAAGTGACACATTAGGATTATTGAATCAAAAGATTGCTTATCATTACACTTATTTGACCAAGCCGGTTTAATTCTTTTATTATGCCGGATTCACGAATGATTATAATCTTTAGCTATCATTTCTTCTCTTAGAACAATTATCAAATAAAAAGACTCTGATTGTAATAATCAGAGTCTTTTTTATTAATTCTTGCAGTAATTAATCTGCTGCCGGGCTAACCACCTCGGCTGAGACATCTACTTTTGAAGTTTCGTCCACCGAGGCTTCCTCATCCGCTACAGTAAATCTACCGTGTACAAAGCCTGTTCCAGCGGGAATCAGCTTGCCAATGATGACGTTTTCTTTCAGCCCAAACAATGAATCTTCTTCACCGCCGATGGCTGCACTGGCTAACACTTTGATTGTGTGTTGGAAAGACGCCGCAGAAAGGAAGGAATCAGTCGTCAAAGAAGCTTTTGTTACACCGAGAAGGACTTCGTTATATTTTGCTTCCTGCTTGTCTTCGCCTTTTAACTTTTCATTAACGCGCTTGATGACCAGCCGTTCAACAAAATCCATTGGCAGGAATGGTGAATCGCCCGCACGTATGATCTGAACCCGGCCCAACATCTTCCGCACAATTACTTCATAGTGTTTGTCATTGATATTTTGGCCCTGTGAACGATACACCTTTTGAATTTCGGTCATCAGGTACATCATGCAAGCATCGCGCCCTTTAATCTTAAGCACCGTGTGAGGGTTCAGCGAGCCTTCAGTCAATGGTTGGCCCGCTTCCACTTCATCGCCGTCTTTGATTAACAGCCGGCTGGTGGTTGGAATCTCATACTCTTCGGTTTCGCGTTCATCAAAGCTGACAATCACCTGGCGGCCTTCAATCCGTACACGGCCAGCATGGTGTGCGGAAAGTTTTGACTCACCGGACGAGGCAATGGTGTCCCCTTGCAAAATTGAATCCTCATCATTTACATCGATTGTCCACTCTTCAGGAACGTTATAAACATCTGATTGAATTTCGCTATGTTCGACACGGACAATTCTTTGTTCACTGTAGCGGTCAGATTGCATTACACGACCAATGCCGGAAATAGTTGCGATGACTGCTTCACCTTTTGGCGCTCGACGGGCTTCGAACAACTCTTCAACACGCGGCAAACCAGTCGTGATATCACCACCAGCAGCAACACCACCGGTATGGAATGTACGCAAGGTAAGCTGCGTGCCTGGCTCACCAATCGATTGTGCTGCCACAATTCCAACTGCAGAGCCTAATTCGACTATTTTGCCACGGCCAAGGTCCATCCCGTAACATTGAGCACAAATTCCGTGCTCTAATTCACATGTCATGGGTGATCGCACCATGACATCATCCACTTGATGATTGGTAAGTCTTCGAATTAATTCATGATCTAAAATATCGTTTCGTTCTGCCAACACTTCCCCGGTTTCCGGGTCAAGAATTCGTTTGGCAGCCACACGCCCATATAAGCGAGTAGCCAAAGATTGGCCGGCAACATCGTCTGAGCTGCGGATAACTATTCCATCTTCTGTCCCGCAATCGAATTCATTGATAATCACATCCTGGGCAACATCAACCAGACGCCGGGTCAAATAACCGGCATCAGCAGTACGCAACGCGGTATCTGCCAACCCTTTACGGGCGCCATGTGTCGAAATGAAGTATTCCAGAGCGGTCAACCCTTCACGGAAGTTAGATTGAATTGGCAGCCGAATGATACGACCCGATGGGTCCGCCATCAGTCCGCGCATTCCAGCCAATTGAGAAATTGGTCCAAATCCACCTTTTGTTGCACCTGAATTCGCCATCGTGCTCAAGTTGCCATTTGGATCCATGTTTTGACGCACAGCAGTTGCCACATCCTTGGTTGCTTTTTGCCAAATTTCGATCTCACGTTCGTTGCGTTCCTGTTCAGTTAATAGACCACGACGGAAGGATCGCTGAACGTTCTCCACATCAGATTGAGCTTTACTTAATATCTCACCTTTTGCAATTGGCATAGCAATATCAGAAACTGCCAAAGTTGAACCAGACATCATTGCATATTGGAAACCAATATCCTTGACATCATCAGCAACCGTCGTGGTGACATCTTCACCGCACACTTCATACGCATGTGCAATCAAATCCTTTACTGCCCCTTTATCCAAAACATCATTGATATACTGAATTTCAGGCGGAAGAATCCGATTGAAAAGAATCCGTCCCATGGTAGTATCTATGATCTTGTTCACAGGCGCTGTCATCCGATCACCTTTATCATCGTACCAGGTGTCAACAACAATCTTCACATTGGCATGCACATCAATTTGACCTAACGAGTATGCCAGGTCGGCTTCATCCATGGTGGCAAAAATACGTCCATCACCTTTATGTTTGAGATCATTTTTTAAGGTCAGATAATAAACACCCAAAACCATATCTTTTGAAGGACTGATAATTGGTTCACCATCAGCTGGTTTTAACAAGTTTTTAGAAGAAAGCATTAGATTACGGGCTTCCCAAACAGCCTTGTCTGATAAAGGCACATGCACAGCCATCTGGTCACCATCGAAATCTGCATTGAAAGCAGTGGTGACGAGTGGATGTAATTGAATGGCACTGCCTTCAATCAAAATGGGTTCAAAAGCTTGAATACCAAGTCGATGCAAAGTCGGCGCACGATTAAGCAAAACCGGTCGCTCTCGGATTACCTCTTCCAAAACTTCCCAAACCTCCGGCCGGTTGCGCTCAATAAAGCGACGCGCCCCTTTCACATTGGCTGCATAGCCATGCGACACAAGACGGGAAATAACGAACGGCCGATAAAGTTCTAGAGACATACTCTTCGGCAAACCGCATTGGTACAACTTTAATGAAGGTCCGACCACGATAACCGAACGGCCAGAATAATCAACGCGTTTACCCAACAGATTTCGGCGGAAACGACCTTTTTTGCCTTTAAGCATGTCACTCAAAGATTTTAGTTCTCGTCGCCCGCGTCTCGAAAGGGCTTTCCCTCGTTGAGAATTATCAATTAATGAATCAACTGCCTCTTGCAACATTCGTTTTTCATTTCGTACAATTACATCCGGAGCACCTAACTCTAACAGTCGTTTTAAACGGTTGTTTCGGTTAATCACACGCCGGTACAAATCGTTAAGATCAGAGGTTGCAAAGCGACCGCCATCCAGTTGAACCATCGGTCGCAAATCCGGAGGGATAACAGGTAACACTGTCATAATCATCCATTCCGCACGATTCTTAGAACTGCGGAATGCTTCCACTACTTTCAAACGGGAAGTCGCTTTCTTTCTTTTTTGCTTACTTTTGGTTGTCTTTAATTCAATCCATAATTCTTCGGATAATTTGTCAAGATCAATCCGTTTGAGAATGTCATAATAGGCTTCCGCGCCCATATCAGCTCGAAAAACCTGGCCCCAACGTTGCTTTAATTCACGGAAACGGCTCTCACTCAAGAAAGTGAAAGGCTTTAAATCCTGCAGTTCATCTCGCAAGCGTGAATTCTGATCCTGAGAAACCGAAGACTGGTCTTCCAATTGATTTCGAAGAGTTTCCATCTCTGTATCTGCAAAGGCTTTGATTTCTTCGATTTCCATCTTAATCCGATCAATTTCACGCACGATTTGATCGCGTGCTTCATTTTCAAGCTCGTCTAAATGTTCTTTAACTGCTTTTTGAACCAGACTGATGTGTGTATTTGCAATTGTTTCCCCGGCTTTAACAATTGGTGTATTTTTTACTTTGGTGAAATAGATATCCACCCGTGCAGCTGTTCCAATTTTTTCCTGGAGATCTCGTTCGAGGGTTTGACCCTCGCGCATAACAGGCGCCAGTGATTGGGCGATTTGTTCTTCACGGCGGTCTTCAATTTCCTTTTGCTGTTTTCGGAGTTCCTCAATTTTACGATCACGCGACTGTTTTACCTCAAGAATACGTGCATTAATTTGAGTCGCTTGCTCTCGTTCAGACACATTTATTTCATCATCCAGGCGTTTCAAAGCCTTTTGGCGGGCATCTTCGTCCACATAGGTGACTATATACTGGGCAAAATATAGTACACGGTCAAGATTACGGCGCGAAATATCAAGCAGTAATCCCAGATAAGATGGTATTCGACGTGTATACCAAATATGCGCAACCGGTGCTGCCAGATCGATATGCCCCATCCGCTCTCGGCGAACGGCTGAGCGGGTAACTTCGACACCGCATTTATCACAAATGATCCCTTTGTACCGTGGATTTTTATACTTTCCACAATAGCATTGGTAATCACGCGTAGGGCCAAAAATGGCCTCACAAAATAAACCATCCTTTTCAGGACGCAACCGGCGATAGTTTATCGTTTCCGGTTTCAAGACCTCACCATATGACCAGCTTCGAATCGTTTCAGGTGAAGCCAGGCTTATACGTAGTGCAACAAGACTCTTGGTTTCCACTAAAAAGCCTCCTCAGTTAGAACCCTTCTGAATAAAACAAAGATAAGCGCAAGAGTTTTTCTTCCTTTGCGCCTACTTATTTTTGAGAAATCTAATAACAATCATGCAACAAGAAATTATAACACAATTCTTTTAAATTCAATCTTAGATTATACGGTTAATTACAATAAATTTCAAGTGCCACTTTTTTCAACGTCCGGTGAGTTAATCCTGGGGATTTCAAGGAAGAAACTCGAACCCCGACCTAGCTTACTGTCCACCCAAGCCTGTCCATTATGACGCTCTGCTATCGATTTAACGATCGCCAGCCCCAGCCCAGTGCCATGGTTTCTGTAAGATTCACGTCGATTGCTGCGGTAAAACTTGTCAAAAATATGTGGGCGATCTAATGGGGCCACTCCAATCCCTGTATCACGGATCTCAAATAAGATCGTTTTCTCTGAGGCGGTCAGGTGAATACCTACTTTACCAGCCATGGGGGTAAATTTAATTGCATTTTCTACCAGATTAAAAACCGCTTGGTTGAGCATCTCCACATCTGCTTCGATTGCTAGATCTCCAATTCCATCTGCATCAATCGAAATTTCGATATTTTTCTGTAACGCCACCGGTTGCAATAAATTAACGACTTGTTCAACAATTAAAACCGGAGAGACTTGTTCAATTTTTAATCGTACGCCAGATTCTATCCTGCTAATATCAAGATGATCATTTACCTTTTTCGTCATATCTTCAATACCGGAAACAATTTTGCCAACATATTCTCTTTGCTGTTCATTTAATTCACCAACCATTTGCATCATGGTGGCATAACCTTTAATAAACGTTAATGGAGTTCGCAAATCATGGCTTACCGATGAAACTACATCTGATTTCACAGCATCTAATTCACGGAAATTGGTAATGTCTCTTAAGAGACAGACTTTCCCAACTATACGCTGATCGTAATTGACTACCGAAACGGAAATATAGTAAGTTCGTTCGTTTGAAAGCTTGATTTCTCGAGTCGAATCCTTGTTTTCGTTTACATTTATGAGCAATTCGTACAATTCTTTGTTCGATACGACCTCAGACATGCTTTGCCCAGGAGTGGTAGAGTTAACCAAACTGCGAAGCTGACAGGCAGCCGCATTAATTAGCAGTAAGCGATTATCTTCATCAAACACCATAACCGGTTCCGGTGTGGATGTTAAGACGGCCTCTAGCCTTTGGCGGCCAAGTTCTGCTGTAGCATATAATTTTGCATTGGCTGCTGCCATCGCGGCCTGATTGGCAAGCATCGAAATAAAGCGGATCTCCTCCTCCGGGATCAAACGCGTTTCTTCAAACCCAACCCACAAAACACCATAATACTGATTCTCGCGCTGAAGAGCAATTGCCAATAACGCTGCCGGAGCAATTGAACTACCGGAGGGCAAAAGACGCCGCATTCTGGCAAGATTTGGGATCACCAATTTCTCATGCGTTTTCATATTTTCAAATAGTTGTTGGTCAAGCGCTTGGATTGCATCCTGGTCCCCGCCCAGACCTATGGCAAGAAATGGCTTTTCGATATGGTCGGTAACGACTTCTTTTACCAAAACAACTCGGGCATATTTTGCGCCGCTACTGAGAGCAGCCTGAAGTAAAATTTGTAAGGATTGGTTAATATCCAAATTCTGACCTATGGCCTGGCTGGAAATCAGCAATTGATTTAATTCATCCAATCGACCTTTCAACCGCACACGCATTAATTCAAACGAATTCGCTAATTGCCCAAATTCATCTTCACTTTTTAGTGTGACTGGGTTTTCGAGATTCCCCTGAGCTATTAAGCTGGCCTGGGCAGATAGTGTGCGCAAGGTGCTCGTGATTGGCCGCATACTTAATCTTAACAAAATAAAAACCAGGATGAGAATGACTGACAGAAATAACAATAAAGGTCCGGCGATTTGCAAAGCCAGCTCGTATGATTGTTGGGCAGGAATACTGACCAGTACAGACCATGTGCTGCCAACAATAGGCTGATAATAAACAATTTGACGTATCGATTGTGGTGAATAACTTTCAAATGTCCCCTTTTGATCCGGAAGGAAACCCTGATAATTAACTTGCAGATTATTTTCATTCGAGCTGGTATTAAAAATTATCCGCCCATTTTTATCAAGAATGAGACCAACCCCACCCTCATTGGTTATTTTCTGTAAGGCACGTAGAGACGGGAAAGTAAATGGATTGGTATTAAAGTCAGTCCTTGCTAATAGGACGCCACTTGTGCCTTCTTCTCCATTTTTAATGGCCGCCAAAAATGAAATCTTGACTGAATTTTCACTAAATTGAGTGTAATTTGTGTACGTTTGAGTTTCAACGCCCTGCCGCGCAAGCTCAATGCCAGCCAGTTCTTCTGATGAAAGTGATAACGCGTCTAATTGTTTGATTGGGTAGCCACCAACCGGCTTACCATCAACATCGAACAAGAAAAGTTGGGAGAAAAATGGGGTTGTATGAAGTTTTTCAGCCAAAACTTTTTCGGTATCTTCCGAATGAGTTAACAAATCCTCTTTTGCCATCGACCGAGCTAAATTTTGTCCGGCTTCCATAAAAAAGGGGATACTTGCGGCAGTTGTCTCAGCTGTATTACGCAAGCGCTCTTCAATAACATCCCTGGCTGCCCCACCGGCCAGACGCCAATCACTAACAATTAATACCAAAATTACAATAATAATAAAAGGAAAAACACTTAACAAAAAACGGTTTTCAATCTTTTGTTCAATTGGAGATGGTTCTAAGGTCTGCGGGAATTTC
Source organism: Chloroflexi bacterium 44-23 (assembly GCA_001899005.1). Classification (GTDB taxonomy): domain Bacteria; phylum Chloroflexota; class Anaerolineae; order Anaerolineales; family Anaerolineaceae; genus UBA6170. Next base: position 135,386 of record MKUW01000015.1, on the reverse strand, counting down.
CATAAGCCGCTTTTTGTCCCATAAAGGATCGAAACCAAGAGTCCACCGAAAATAAGCTCAAAGGAACGGGCAATGCTAAAAGATAAAGCTTGCGAAAATCCATATTCAAGGCGCACAGCCAGGCTGCCGCCAATATTTAAAAATTGTGTGATCGTTAATATCGGGAAAAAAAGCAAAACGGTAATAATTGCAGCGATCAAGGGAATTCTTAAAACATGGTAAAACGGCGATCGAAATTTTTGGCGAACAAAATAAGCAAATAATAGGGCCATTCCTGCGAATTCAAGAATTGTAAAATAGCTATGGGTATGAAATCCACCTAAAACTATCCCGCTGATAATACCCAGAACGAACGCAGGTCCAATGCCTAGAATACCCGATGCCAGCTGCCAGGAAATAGCTGCCAATGGGATGAACAAAGCAACAGGCATTTCTCCAGGTAAATTTGGCAAGGGTATTGCTGAGCTGCCAATTTTAAAACCACCTATTAATATTAACAACGGACTCACTGCTGCCAGTACAGCATAAAGTACCCAATCACGTTGAAGAGAAAGCGATAACGACTCCCAATTTTTGCGCAAGAAAATTAACAATATCAGCACAAAAATTGCCATACCCGCAATGGAATAAAAATCCTGAGGGTTAGCAAAATAGAAACCTTCTTTGAAAAGTGTCTGGTAATCACCCATGAATTATTTCATTAATCCTATGGTATTGATTATAGCATCGCCATTAAAACCTTTAGAAAATCAGAGTGATATATTTGCGTCTTGATTGTTCTTCTTCCAGGCTTTTTGATAAAGCCGGGAATTTGAATTGCCCTCTGAATTTTTGGTTTTTTCAAGCCATTCCTCCAGAAAAGAATTCGAACGATTCATGATCTCAACCCAATATCCTTCAAAATCCTGAGATTGTTTGGTTTCCTTCAGACCAAGCAAAAAATCCTTTTCGATAGCATCACGCGCCATAGAAAATTCACTAAAATATGTCTGATATGCCCGCAACATCCGCCTGTGGAAAACTTCATGCTTCCACCAATATGAACAATTATCAAATTTGGTGTCTGGCACATAATCAAAAATCTTTTCCTGGCTCAATCGTAATGGCTTAAAAAGACTTAGACAGGGAGCTGAGGTTGCTGTGGCCCAAATATCCTCATTTCCGGAGAGCGTTTTTGTCACCATTGATCCGGTTGTCTGACTGACTCTGATGGGGCCATAACCGGCATGCATGCAAACATCACTGCTTAAGCTGGCTTTTCCTGGGGAAAACTTATCAGCATCACCGTGATGAGAGCGTAATATTCTAAAAGCGTCCTCGACCTGAAACTTGCCAGCCAATGCTTGAACCTGTTGACTGGTACAGTTTTTACGGCCTCGTGCATTACTAAAACGGGTATACAACCAATCAGAGAAAACATTCGCAAAATTGAATTGATTTCTTTTATTATAGAGTTTATGTTCAACAGCATATGAAACCAAATTATCTGATGCCAGATCCCAATTTGTGCCAATTGTCAGGCAGTTCGAAATTGAACCGTGTTGTTCAATTCGCTTGGCAGCCCAAACCCTATCGACAGTCTCCAGCTTCCAGGCCTCTTTATGATCGGCAATTAAAAAGCTGTTGTGATAATAAAAGGGGTGGCTAAATCCGCAGTTTCCACCTTGACCATAAGTCTCCAAGAGGCTGGTTATCGTTTTAATTGCTTCCTGAGCATTTTTAGCTCGTTCGAGCGCAAGTCGTAAGTAGTCCATACCAATCAGACCAGGTTCTTTGTTTGCTTTTATCTTAGAAAAAATAGCTTCGTTACCAATTACCAGACCCCATTGATTTACCCCCATTTCGGCACCCCATATCCAAACTGGACGGGATAAAAGTACCCGGTTGGTTCGCTCAACTTGTGGGATACTCACGTAGGTACATTCAACATTCGAACCGCTTGGATATTCGCGTTCCTGAATAATCTCGACATAATGCGGTTCGTTTGCATCCCGGTCAGAATTCTTGCCAAAAATGATAGAACCATCTTGCGTAAACTCGGGTAAAACTACAAAAGTATCACACATACTTGTCCTTATCTAAATGATCGAGGGAGGGTTTTTAAACATTGAGGTGAAATCTTTGCTGTATCGTCAATTAGAGCAATGGGCACTAATAATCTTACAACTATATTCGTAAACCTGGTCGGCATTCATATGATCTGAATTTATAATGATCGCATCTTCCGCAGGTCTTAATGGGGCAATTGCGCGGGTTGAATCGAATTGGTCTCGCCTGACCATATCGCTTAAGATCTCTTCAAAAGTTACTGCTTTTCCGCGATTGATAAGTTCCAGATATCTGCGGTGGGCCCGTTCTTCTACGGATGCTTCCAAATACAGTTTGATTTCAGCCTCAGGCAGGACCACTGTCCCGATATCACGCCCAACCATAACAATCCTACCGCGCTTTGCTATTCGCCGTTGTTGTTCAGTCATTGCAGTCCGTACACGCTGATAGGCAGATACTTTGGAGACATTGCGTTCGACTTCAGCTGACCGAATAGCCCAGGTAACATCCTGACCATCCAAAATTATATCATTGCTACGGCCATCATTAATTGAAGGCCGTCGTACATCAAGCTCCATTGATTCGGCAATTTCAGAAACCCGATCTTCATCATCGAAATCTATCGATTGATTTAAGGCAGCCAGAGTCACCGCGCGATACATGACGCCTGTATCCAGATAAGTATAATTAAAAGTTTTGGCTAGGTGTTCTCCAAGGGTTGATTTTCCGGAAGCAGCTGGCCCATCCACTGCAATTGTAGAGATCAAATTTTTCTTCAAATTATCCTCAATGTTTCAGTTTATTTTCAGTTATGTCCCAGGAAAGAGATCGTTCCTCACCCAGAGAATAATGTCCGTCCGATCAACCATATTGGCCGGTATCTGCCTTGTCAGTACCCATTTTCGCCATTCGCTGGGAATAAGGACCGTCCAATTTGGTCCGCTGAAGTAAGAAAACCCTTCACCGCGATAACTTTGCAACATTTCAATTTGTTGGTTGGCAGGAGTGATGATCAATTCGGGATTTGACGCTGACGAAAAGTGATTTACAAAATTGACATTGTTAAAATCACGCAGCTCCCATTCCAGTGAAGGGGAATCGAACGAAACCACCAATATTTCAGCAGCAAATGCATTTCCGTGATTCCATAAAGAGTATTCGGAAATTGTCTTTATCAATAAATCAGAATCTTTGGGAATCTGGCTGAGTGTCCACATCTCATTTTGATAAGGCAATCGCAACCCGGATGCATTCCAGGCTGCTGAAACCGTAAATAATAAACTATAGAACACGGCAACAATGAGAAGGCTTTTGCCTGCCACCCGCCAGGATAACGACCACCCAATTAAGAAAATCGCAATCAAAACCATGACTATACCGGCGATAATAAGAAACTCTTTTGAAACAGGTGATTGACTGGTATTGATGATGCCGGTAAACAAATTATTTGATATTAAAATTAAGAATCCAAACACTGCAATGCCAATACCCCCAATAAGTGCAATCGAATGCAGATCTTCTTCCGCAATATTAAATCCCCTGACTAAGAAGGAAGCAGCCGCGATAACCAGGGGTAATTCAAGCCAAAGAACATAGGGGATAGCTTTGGCCGGCACAAGCAATAACGCAATAACTACAAAAAACAGCCAAAAGACCAGGAATTGAAAAAGGGTAGCGGATTGTTTTCGAATTGTAAATAAACCGGTCAGACCGAAAAAGAGTAAAGGGAACTGATATAAAAGTAGCATTCGTATAATAGACCGAAAACTCAGTTGATTTTCGATAGACGGTTGAGAGAAAAGCGACAGAATTGCGGATATTATCCCGTTGAATTGCGAAAGAAAGATAAACCCGAAGGTTCCTGCCAATACCAAAGTCAGCAGAAATGCGATCACAAACGTTGGGCGATTAAGCCAGTCAAATACCCTGACCGGCTCTATCCTGGCTGCCCCACCTGTCGATTTTCGCAAGTACGTTATTGCAAATGCCAATGCTATCGGTATCAACCCAAACCAAAACGAACTACCTGATAATAAAAGTAACCCGCTTAAAATACCAAGCCAAATGGATTTCTGTTCGAGAAAGGCTAAATATGCTAAACCACTCAGGAGGATAGCCAAACCAGTTGAATTGATTTGACGTGACATGGCCACAAAACCTGGATCGATTGCAAGCCAGAAGGAAATTACGATTAAGACGCGCTGATTAAAGTGTTTTTTGAATATAAAAGGCAGCATGACCAGTAATGATCCAGCCAAAGCGCTAAAAAATCTGGCCCCCCAGGCTTCATTTCCAAATAGGAACATCCAGGCGGCCATCAAATTGGTTAAAAGGACATTACCAGCAGGCTGCAGCGCCGACCCTTGACTGAGACGTAATGCTTGTAGGGCAGTTGCCGCCTCCACATCGCCAAAAGGCAATTTCCCTAAATTTAAGAAACGAATAAAAATAGCAATCGCAAATATCACCAAAAAACTGGCCAATTCAATTCGTTTTCGTTCAGCGCGCATAACAACCTTTCAGATAAAGCAATGTCGATTAACTTTTTCTTCCCTATAAAATGAAGTTGGGGATTATTTTAGTAAAGCGATAGCCCGTCTAAAACATTCTGACTCTGGTATTGAAAAGATACCATTAATTCTATTCATATTTACCAAATTTCACACTTTGTTCGAAGGTTAGTTTCATTTTATGGCCAATGAAATCCTTCTGCGGAATTTTCCACCATAAGCACATCTCTGATTGCACTTTTTTCTAAACCTCCGTACAGATGCGGAAAGACACCATCCTGCCCTGATATTTCATCTCTTAATAATGAATTAATTTTATTCACTTCTATTTTTAATATGACTAATTTTTGGTGTTGGTTATAAAATCGATTGACTGTAGCTGGCACTTGTTGATGATAGGAAAGGTGAATAAAACCTTCATTTTGCAAAGAAGGGGGCTGGTAAATCTCTTCCTGATTAAATTTTTTCCATTCATCCAGCGTCAAAATATGATAAACAAACATTTCTTGTTCCATTAATCAATAACCTCAAGAATTAGCGTCTCTTTGTTACGATACACCTCACGCCATAGATTTTGATTTTCTAAGTCAAATTTTTGTAAACCTACACCGGGATACAATGCTCTTTCGAGCTGGCCAACAATAATATAACGTACACCATACTTATCCAGGAATTTCTCGGCTTTTTCAATATCGAATGTCATATAAAAATCAGCGACTTCATCAACACGCTGTGTTATCCATTCAGAGGGCAAAACAGCCCGCTGTTGGCGCTCATGCCAATTCCAGCCAATCACATCGGCCAAACCTGTATATACTGAAAAACGGCTGCCCCAACGGTATTCAACCGTATTCCCTTCGACAATAACTGGTGAGCCACTAACATTGTCCTGCATCCAGCGGATTGCATCATAATCCTGGCTTAAATCCATTTCCTGGCCTTCATCCACATAGAACGAAGACTGCATATATTGCATTCCATCTAACGTAAGTTTCGCACGGCTGCTGATGCGGTCATCAATTTTTGCGGTTCCTGCCAATAATGGATACAATGCTGTAGAAATAAAAAGAAACAAGAGACCATATTTCCAAATTTGCAATCCAAGGTTATCTTTTTTAGTTTGTAAATATCGCCACAACCACACACTTCCATATGCTGAGGCAAGCGCTAGAAAAACCCAGGCTTGCAGATAGAATTTAAAAACTGTATTCATGCGGGCAATATCACCTCGCAAAACAAAAACTTCAACAAATAAAGTCAAAACGAACGCTGTCCCAGTCATAAACAAAATCAAACGCTCAAAATCAGTCTGACTGCTGCGTAAAATCAACACAAATGCCCAAACCGCTAAAGGTACAATCAACCAGGCAATAGTAACTTTCATAAAAATTAACAGAACAATCAGAAAAATTACTGCAAATGCAAAAATACTGAAAGAATATCTATACTTTTGCAATTTTCGCAACGAAGAATAAGGTGTACTTTCCATCCATTGATAGGACTCAGCCAAAAACCAACTGATAATCACGATGAGGAAAAAGCCCCAATGCGTAAAGAAAGACCAGAAAGGTGAGCGGTCGCCCTTCCACAAATCAATCGTGCTATAGGCCTGCCCGTACCAATCGCTGAAAGGCTTATAAAACAACGCTGACAAAATCACCAGCGCAAACGTAAAAGCAAAAGCCCCCAGCACACTGCGTCGTTTAATCCTTTGAGAAAGCTCAGAAGATACATGATAAGCGTTCTTAATAATCGTATAGAACAGGATAATCGAAGCCAATATCAAGTAAGTCGGGTAATCCCATGTATTGGTTGGTTTTAAAGCGCCAATCACAATCGCTCCAAAACCAACCACCAAAGCTTTTTGAACACCAGATAAAATAATTCCTCGGAACTTCCATTTGCTGGAAATCACCGAAAGAGACCAGCCTAAAACAAGCAATGTGATGGGTAGGGAAATCATGTGGGCATGCAAATCTCCATACAGGAAAGTGAAGAAAGGAAATTCTGTGATGGGAGATTGCGGCAGCACGCGGCTGGGATTCCAATACCAATCGCCAACTGAATAAGGCAGGTTTGCTCCGGCTATAAAGCCCACCAGCCCTTTGATTGACCAAAAAATGCGTTCAAATATTGAGGCTGTATCAATAACACCATTGGAAGAACCCAATTTTTGAAATCCTTGCCAGAGCATTCGCAATGTTCCGAGATTACCAATCAAAATGGTAAACACAATACCTAAAATACCTCCGAGAAAGGCAAAAGATTTCGTAACTTTTAAGAATTTGAGCGTATGAGTTGAGGCGCTTTTAGTAGCAGGTGGGTGAAATGCCAGCGTGATTAAATTCCAGACAAATCCAAATGCACCCAGGCCTAAGAGAGAATATAAAAGTGGCAGAATCAAATTGTATGCAGTTGAAGGAATAATACCTAGAAGTTTAACCCACACTCCAACGATGACAAAACCATAATAATAGTAATTAATGTAACCACCCGCATACCATGGATCATAGGGCGGGAAAGTTGTACTCTTAATTACCGCATTCAAATAGGCAAAATCCATTGGCTTCTCGCCACCTTTAGCCGGATGCCAGAGATCCGGATTACCAATTCGCACAAGCAGGAAAAACCCAAATAAAAGCAAGCCAATCAGTTCCACCCAAATGAAATACTCTTTGTTCGTCTTCAGATCGATGGCAATTTCTTTGCGTTGAATGATACCCAGGATGATTCCAATAAGACTCAATGCACACACTACGCCGAAAATGAAAACTCGACTGACCGCGACTCCGTTCGATCCAGCCAGCCAAACAATCAATGCCAGCAGCAGCATGGCCGCCAGTTTGCTGAATGCAAAGCCTCTGTCAACCAAACCACCAAGCACTAAACGTACGAATGGATAAAGCAGCCACCCAAACAGGCTGATTGAAAAATACCAAAAAATGATTGACAAAAGCGGGTTTGAGTTAATGAGGGCAACCCGATCAAACAATTGTGACCAGGTGCCTCCCTGCTGATTAATTTCAAGCCGTTGTTGGGGCAATTCCAAATCTGCTGGATAATGCGGAAATTTTGCAGGGGTTATATTTAGCACTTTTTGCAGGTCTACCGAAGACAATATCGCCATCACTTTTGATGAATTGTATTGCGGAGTTTTTTTAAAAATCATGACTTTGGGATGATCGTAAACAGTAAAGGATTCCTCCGCAAACTGATCATTGATTTCCCATTTACCCAGATGAGGGTAAGAATCAAAGACTTGAATAAGTTCAAAGCCCAGATCGCCTTGGAAATCACCGGGTTGAGCAACCGAATAACACCAGGTTATTTCGTCTTCTGCGGGACAACCAAGTAAAGCGCGATAAAAAAGGGTAGTGAGCGGATAACGCTCCGGCACCCTTGTAGTCGTTCCCCATTGGCGGTTAGATGACATAAAAATGTACTCTGTCTGGTTTAATGTAGAGTAGAAACGATCAAGTTTTTCCTGGTCATCCTTAAAATACATTTCAAAATTAAGCTTATCCTGATAAATACCGCCAAATGGATCGCGTCCATCCAGCCTGACAGGTAAGGGGTCATCCCAGGTACTTTCGACAGCCACCGCACTGCCCAGCAAATTAATCGAACCGGTGCCTTCATAATTAAGCACGAGTTGATAATTATGTTCCGCAGTCAGAGTGACATCCGTTACAAGCGGAACCTGATATTCAACCCCAACATCGGATTGCGATGACAAAAATGTATTTTTCAATTTTCCGCTTGAAAGGAGCTTGCCACCCTCTTCAATATCGAAAATCGAAATTACGATTTCCGAATCACCTGCATTGAAATTGTCAGAACGGATAACTCTGCCCAACGTTATACCGGTCAGGAGTGCTTCTTCATCCAGACGAAAAAAGGTGTTGTATGGAAGGTTGCTTTTAATTTCGTAATTATAGGGGAATGAAATGACTTCTTGTGTGCTGACTCCATCCTTTTCCAGATCCAGATTGATTGGTCCAGCGATATTCTCATAAATCCACCGGGAAGCCGCTACACGAGTGACCGGCTCTACATAAATTCTGGTAAACATGAAAGCCCAAATTGCCGTACCAATTAAAGCCACAACGCCCAATGAGTAACCAGCTATTCGAAGTAAAGTCCGCCAATGAGTCTTTACAATTTTATTGGTGGCAAGGGCGTAAATAAGCCAGGCGGCCATCAACGAGAATAGGGGGTACACCGGCATTTGATAGCGCATCATCGGGTTACCGATTGATGACTGCCATAAGAAATAACCGGTCGCCCAGAACCAGATGATTGCAAATTTCCGCCATTGTCCTTTTATGACTCGCCAACCCATTAATCCCAACCCTAACCAGAATGGAATGCTTAAAGGAATCCCCAATCCCCATAAGGTTATATTTTTGGCTGCGAAAGAGAAATCACGGCGTGCCCATTGTAAGGCCGGCGGATAATCCACATCGCCTTTGGAAAGGTTGCTCAGTTCTTTCAAATTAGCTAACCATTTGGGATTAATTTGGAAATTAAGAAAACCGGGGCCGGCAAAAGCATAAGGCTGAAATACACGAAAAGCCAGAACTGCAAACACTGCAGCAACTATCAGATCGCGGATAATTAATTCACTTTTTCGAACAGGATCCTTTTCAGGATAGCGATCCCAGATGACAAAATAAGCGATCGGCAATAGAACCGCCGCCAAAACGGTATTTACTTTTGAGGCTGCAGCCAAACCAATCACAATACCAAACATAGCTGATACCAGCAGCAGTTTCAGGTATGGCACCCTGACCAATTTATTATTTAATTTCAGAGACCCGTTCGAATCCCTTTTTTCATCAGCATTTGATTGTTCAACAAAACGGGTTTTAACAATAACGACGGCCAGGTAAACCGCCAAAGTGGTGAAGAAAGCAGAAAAAGTGTCAACTGTATAAAAATGCGATTGTTGAATTTGTAAAACTGCCAAACCGGTGAAGGCTGCCGCTAATAACCCGATTTTCAAATTGAACAATCTTTTTCCAATCAGATAGATTAGAAAAACGCTGCCAAAATCGAACAGGGCTGAAAGGCTGCGACCCACCTGGGTTATTTGATTCCAGCTAACTTGATCAAATAATAAATTTGAGACATAGCGTGTCAATATAATCGGAAAGTCGCCATAAACGTAAAACCCATTGCCAGTATTGTGCGGGTTCAGGGTTGAAATCGCTGTGTTAAAGTAGTCGCCAAGACTTTCGACGCGAATTAAATTGTTGGTGACACCGATCAGAAAGCGTTCATCAGGGTGCAAAAACTGATAATCACCCCAAAACAAGCCTGTCACCCGCATATATGCACTGGTGGCCAGGATCAACAACAGTAAAACTGGGGCCACCCACCGGGAAAATAGTGTTTTGGATTCCTGAGTATCTTTATCGGGCATCATCAATTATCCTACGGTTTCCCTATCGGTAAAGGTGCCACCAGCGCAGGAACGTCAAAAATTAAGAAGTCCTTTCCTTCACGGCCGGAATCAAAACGATATAGTGCAGCATTTGGATATAACGACCGCAATTGCTGCAATGCTTCATCGTTTTCTGGTTTGAGAATAAACAATTTTTGATCCTGGACAGGGACCGTCTCAGCAAAGTGCTCCGGCCACAAAGCAAAATCGCGGGTTGGAAAACCTGCTACAATTCCAACCAAGCGTGTATCGACCCAGTGGGCTGAAGGGACTACATAGGCATTATCGGCGTCACCAACTGAGTCTGCAAAACCACGAATCACACCCCCAATTTGGGATGAATTCCAAGCGTTTTGCATAAACTGCCGGTTGAATTGATGAAAAACAAGATCATAATTCAAATTCGCTGATCCAATTAATAAACCAAAAGCAATGACAGCAACCAAGCTTTTATGCAAATTCGTTCTGGAAACGCTGAAAAAACGCCGAAACAATCCTTCAAAACCAATCGCTGTTAAAATAAAAACCGGGATAATCGCTCCGCTTGTCCGATTAAGACTGGGATTCTCTTCCGGATACGCCAGTGATAAAATGGAAGGCATCATTAAAAGTGGGACAGACATTAACAGAAAAATATCTTCCCAATTACGCAAACGGATGTAACGCCCGATCACGATCAAATTGCCAATAAAGAAAAAGGCAGCACTTACGATATCCAACGCAGGACGGAATGGGATGGAATGCACCCAGGTATTGCCATTCGAATAAAAGAACATAGTGACAGCGTTCCACAGGTTCTTTAGAAACATTAAGCCAACAGGTGCCGGATAATTCCGCTCCAATGTTCCCAAACGTGTTAACGCACGGTAATTAACCGCTTCTGGGTTAATCAGTGCAAACTTAAAAAGTGGCAAGAAGACAATGAAACTGGCGATAATTAAAATGGTTAACAGAAAAATGACATTCAAACGGTTATCTTTATTCTTGGTGTGCAAAACATAAAGAATTATGCCAACCAGAATCACAAAAGGTAAAAATCGGGTCGAACTATAACCATGCAATCCCAGGCCGACTGCGATCCCCGCATAAATAAAATCGTTGCGCCGCTTCTGGCGCAGGCCACGTATGAGAAAATATAAAGCTGGGGCTGCAAACATGGGATAAAGGGGAAAACGCAGACCCACTCTTGAGATAAGGTTATGCCAATAAGAAATCCCTGCAAAGAAAAAAGCAAGTAACCCGATCCATTTATTGCCCAGCTCTTTGCCAAGTTTATAAATAAAAGGAAGGGCAATGAAACCAGCCAATGCCGTACCTAATTTCAAACTAAGAAACGAAATTCCAGTTTTAAAGACAATCGCAATCAGTGCTGTCCAATAAAATTGAAAAAATTCCCGACCGGTATTGCGTACAAAAAAAACGTGATAATCACCCTTTAAGACATCATATACATCCAGGAGCTTTTCAGCGTGATCACTGAACATTTCACCCAAAATTTGGTTAAGCTGAGAAAAGCGAAAAAATACAACCAAAATAAAAACGCCTGCTACTAAAATAAACCAGGGAGTAATCGTCAGATTCACCTTTTTCGCTTTGATCATATCTCTTACACGGATTTTTAGTGGAGAATTTCCCCGGAAATCAAACATCGCGTAAACAAAACTAGCCAGGCTAAGCAGCCAAAAGAATAAATTTAAAGAATTAAAGCGAAGGTCATTATTTCCAGATTTGTGGAAAGCAAAAAAAGCAATAATTAGTGCGATAAAACTTACAATCAGAGCAACATACTGGTTTTTTGTTAATTCTGTGTTAATTGGTTGATCATTGGCCATCGGGAAATGTGCAAATAATTTATCTTTTTTCAAAAAAGCAATCACAATCATACAGAACGAGAAAAAGTAAAAGATTGCTGCAATCACAGGTAATTGTCCCGGTGGCTCCAATAATATTTGTCCAATTAATGCGAAAACAAGTGCCAAAAATAAATACCAGGGCATGTTTAATTTCAGGTGAACCCTTTTTGTCCCCAGGCTTCTATTTTCCACATCAACCTCGCTCTTAAAATCCTCATTGGGATTTTCAGCACCTGATCGGCGGGTTATTTCAGCCATATCCCATTGATCGAGGTTATATTTCCAGGGAAATAACTTCGCTTTAACGTAGTCTAATACTGAGGGCTCATTCATAAAATTATTCTTTGGACTTAAAAATTTTTTACCTGCCAATTCGTGGAAAATGGCTTGAATTGTGCAACCCACGAATATTGATTTTGCCCTTGAAGGAGGTTGGGGCACAAATTCGCAATCTTCATTGGAGAGTTATCTTTCTCCGAATCATTTTTCTCCATCCAACTCATATTCAATAAAACATCATTTTATCATTGCATAGGGAATACTCAGGAGATTATTTCTTGTATAAGCTGCTCGTAATGAGCTGCTATTTTATCTGGTAAGTAAGTTACTCTTATTTCCTGAGGGTCTTGTTGATAACTGGCAGGTTGATTGAAGATTTTGATTAATGCCTTGGCTAATGCTTTGGAATCACCTATCGGTACTACTTCACCCATTTTGTGGCGCAGGACAGGTTGACGTACACCGGGCAACGCTGATGCCACACAAGGGGTTCCGCTAATCATAGCTTCTATTTGCACCAGTCCGAAGGCTTCTGTAGCGTTTAGACTTGGCAGGATAAGAACATCAATGTTGGGATAAAAAAGAGCCATCTCTTCATGACTTTGCGGCCCGAGAAATAACCAGCTGCCTTTATCTTCAAGTAGATGAATACGCGGCATTAAGCGATTGATATAGTGTTCTTCTCCACGAATATCTTTATATGGCCCTGAGAATTGAAGTTGTGCATTCGGAAAGTTGGCAAGAATTTCCGGCATTGCATCCAGAACTACTTCGATCCCTTTTTCGGTTGCAAATCGAACTGCCATACCAATAACCGGTCTTTTTCCGGAAGGATTCGTTTTCTTACGATAATCTTCAATTTGTTTTCGGGTTACATCCGGCAATTCCACCGGTGGAGGAATAATCTGCAACTTATTGCGATATTTGCTTAAGAATTGGGAATGATCGGCATAATCGCTGGTATAGGTTACCAGGCGTGCAGCAAAAAATGCAGCCACACGGTTCATAAACATAACTGATTGATTCGCCATCCAAGGTATCAACCCAGGCGGCATGATCAAGTCACAATGGTAGGTAATAATGGTCGGTTTTTGCAATGCTTTTGCAATTAAGGCAACGATTGCTGAATCAAATTGCGGCAAGTGAACCTGTACAACATCGTTTTCTTTGACTAATTGTGCAACAAGAGCTGGAAAGGTTGGCATGACCACGCCCTTGCTGATTTTCATCAGAACTGGAGCGCGAACGATCCGGACTTTGTTTCTAATTTCAATTAATGGCAAGTTTTTTTCGTGACGGCTGGTTAATACTGTAACTTCATGCCCACGCGCAATAAAGGCATTGGCAAGCAGTTCTGCATAAATTGTCAGCCCCGAGATATGTGGGCGGTAATAAGTTAGAACGATTAATATTTTCATCAATCACCCTGGAACAAGCGCTGGTTTTCCTTCACCCAGGAAAAAAGTTTTTCGATCCCTTTTTCTACTGAGATGGTTGGTTGCCATCCAAACACTCTTTTCGCTTTAGAGATATCGCTCACATAGATTTTTTGATCGCCAGGCCGCCAATTGGCATAACTTACCTCAATCGGATGTTCCAGCAAGCGTTGCAGAATTGGTCCGAATTGAGCCCAGACAGACATAACATTTTCACTGCCGCCGCCAATATTAAAAACCTGGCCTGCGCTGACTGAGATATGATCAATCGCTGCATCATATGCATTTAGGAGATCATCAATATACAAAAGATCACGCACTTGTTTCCCGTCGCCGTATATAGAAATTGGGCGGCCAAGAATCGAGGCGATCACAAACCAGGCGACCCAACCCTGATCTTCCAACCCGAACTGGCGCGGACCATAAATACAACTTTGCCTTAGAACGACAGTTGGTAATTTATAAATGCGGGCGTAATCATGCACATATTGATCACCACAACCTTTGGAGCAACCGTAAGGAGAATGAAAATCAAGATTGCGCGCTTCAGAAATTCCCAGAGGGAAATCGCGATAACGGTAAGAATCTACTTGTTCTTCAACCACCAGATCTTCCATGCCCCCGTACACTTTATTGGTTGATGCATAGAGTACAACTGGTTGCTTGGTTGAATTTCTGGCAGCTTCTAAAACATTGAATGTTCCAAGCGCATTTACTTCGAAATCCTCACGAGGATCATTGACCGACGTGGTTACAGCCACCTGCCCTGCCAAATGGACAATGACATCTGCAGTACGCCCTGCATTGTTGACTGCCTTGCTGTCGCGAATATCCGCTTGTATAAAATGGAATGCATTCGGGCCGTATTGTGAGTACAGCCATTCTAGGTTCTTTTCTGTTCCCGGTCTGGAAAGATTATCAAATATGATGATTTTGGCGCCACGTGCAATAAGCCGCTTTGCATAATTTGACCCTATAAATCCGGCCCCACCGGTAAGCAAGTACTCTTTAGACATCCTCTGCTCCTTGCTGTTCTTGCTGCATCTGAATTTCCCTTTGTTGCTGCAAATTGCTAAACAGTCCCTTTAATGAATAGCCATCCTGAATTAACGCAAATAGGCCAATTGCACCGGTTACCAAGAATTGAGTGATGTGCATAATCAAAGCAAATGCCAAGGCAGTTTCCTGGTTAATTTTAAAAATTCCCAAGGCGGCCACGATGGATGATTCAAAAATTCCTAGTCCGGCTGGCGCTGAAGGTAATGCTACTCCAAGGGCTAATAATGTGTTGGCAAAAGCACCCCACCAAATTTCAACCTTTGGCAAAAGCAGATACAAAAGCAGCGAGTATTGAATAAAACTGACGAACCACGAGCCAATAATACCCAGGAAACCCTTAATTAATTGCGAAGGCTGCCGCAACGTATGGAAACCCTCCAACACAGCAAAAACAAAAGGTAGAATCCTTTTTTCTATAAAGGGTACTTTGCCACCGTGTTTTTGCAACCACCTCTTTACCACCTTGTAATTCCGAGAAACGAAATACAGTCCGATTGCAGCCAGGACAACAAAAACAAGAATTGCCCTGGCAATCCCACTGACCCAGTCCATGCCAATGGCATGCGGTAACAATAACAACAAGAAAAATGCCAGGATGAACAGATCAAACACTCGCTCCACGAAAATTGTGGAGAGAATCTGTCCAGGGTTCACCTTCATTTTCGCCCCCATAAAAACTGCCCGGCTAATTTCACCAAGTTTAAATGGAAAAATATTGTTAATGAAATAACCTTCATTTAACTTTAAGAAAGTTTGACCATAAGTGGCACGCGGGCCAAGTAATGCCTGCCAGCCAATCGCTCGCACAAACAGAAAACCAAGTGTAAATAAAGCCATCAACAAAAAATAAAGGATGTTAACCTTTTTGAGAATATCAATGGCACTATCAATATTTACAAACTTGGTTAACGCAAATATAGCAATAGCACTAATTAATAAGCCAGGTATCCATTGAAAAATTGCGTTTGATTTTGAGGAAGGTTTTTTATCAATAATGGTCAATCTCCCTCCAGGCGCAACACAGCCATAAAAGCTTCCTGTGGAATTTCGACATTACCAACCATTTTCATTCTACGTTTGCCGCGTTTTTGTTTTTCAAGCAATTTCTTTTTTCGGCTTATATCTCCGCCATAGCATTTTGCCAAAACATCTTTGCGCAAGGCTTTCACATTCGCTCGAGAAATAATTCTTCCACCAGCGGATGCTTGAATCGCAACATCATACATTTGGCGTGGAATGAGTTCTTTTAACTTAGTCACTAATGCCTGCCCTTTATGATAGGCGTTTTCTTTATCGACAATCGTTGCGAGCGCATCAACAGGTTCCCCACCCACCAGGATTTCCAGCTTAACCAGATTTTCTACCCGGTAATCTGCGAAGGAGTAATCCATTGAGGCGTATCCACGTGTTCTTGATTTTAGTTCGTCAAAAAAATTAATTATTAATTCGGATAATGGAATTTCAAGGTTAAGCTGTACACGATTGCTGGAAGGATATTCCTGATCTTTAAAGATTCCTCGCCTTTTACGCACCAGGTCCATAACGGTTCCATAATATTCGGTGGGTGAAATAATTTGCAAATTCATCCACGGTTCGCGAATTTCTTGAATATCTTCTTCTTCCGGTAAGAGAGCCGGAGAATCAATTCGAATGGTCTCACCACTTCTTAATTCAACCTCATATTCAACAGAGGGGGCAGTAACGACAATATCCAAGTCATATTCGCGCTCAATCCTTTCCTGGATAATCTCCATGTGGAAGAGGCCAAGAAATCCGCAACGAAAACCAAAATTGAGCGCTTGAGAAGTCTCCGGTACATAATCCAATGAGGCATCATTAAGCTGCAATTTTTCCAGTGCATCACGCAAATCGGGGTAATCTTCTCCATCAACCGGGTAAATTCCCGCAAATACCATCGATTTCGGATGGTGATAACCAGGCAATGGTTCCTGAGCTGGATTCTTGGCCAAAGTGATTGTATCGCCAACCCGACATTCTCCGACGGATTTCAACCCGGTGGCAATATAACCTACTTCTCCATCATGTAAGGAAGCAATTTCTCGCATGTCAGGTGAAAAAACACCCAGCTCAACCGGCCTCAGCACCAGGCCATTGGACATGATGCGAATATTATCATTGGCTTCTATCGAACCTTCCATAATGCGGATATAGGCAACTACACCTTTATAGGAATCATAATGCGAATCGAAAATAAGCGCCCGAAGCGGTAAATTGTTTTCAGGCTTGGGAGGTGGAATTAGATCAACAATCGCTTCAAGCACTGTCTCGACATTCATACCGGATTTTGCAGAAATTTTTATAATATCTGCTTCGGGGACGCCTAAAAGATTGGAGATTTCTTGAGCCACCAGTTCAGGTTGTGCTGAAGGAAGATCAATCTTGTTAATGACCGGAATAATAATAAGATCCGACTCAAGCGCCAGATACAGGTTTGCTAGAGTCTGCGCCTCAATTCCCTGAGATGCATCCACTACCAGCAAAGCGCCTTCGCACGCTAGCAATGCCCGGCTGACTTCATAATTAAAATCAACATGACCTGGCGTGTCAATCAGGTTAAATTCATATCGCAAGCCATTATTGGCTGTGTAAAGCATACGTACTGCAGAAGCTTTGATGGTGACGCCTTTTTCGCGCTCCAGATCCATAGTGTCCAAAACCTGATCTTTCATATCCCGATCAGATATGGTATCTGTCAATTGTAAAAGGCGATCAGCGAGTGTGGATTTGCCGTGATCCACATGCGCTATAATGCAAAAATTTCGGATTAATTCTCTTTCCATAAGCGTACTGAAGTATACCTCAGAAAGCCTTTCGGTTTAGTTTTAAAAAATCAATCGGGAGGTATGCCTTCAAAAAAATTAGAGATTCGATCCACAATTTTTTCATCAATAACTTGAGCACTTGCTTCTTTTTGAAGGTCTAGCAAGAATTCAATATTGCCTTTCGGTCCTATAATCGGCGATTGCATAAAATCACGCACCAGAAACCCTTCGGATGCAGCTGCAGTGGCGATGTCAAGTAAAATTCTTTGATGTAATTCATGATCACGAATGACACCTGCCCCTTTAGCAGCATCTTTACGCCCGGCTTCAAACTGCGGCTTGACCAAAGCGATCACTCTCCCCTTGACCCTCAGCCAGTTATGAATAACCGGCAACAATACCTTCAGGGATATGAAAGAAGCATCCACCGTTACAAGATCTATTTTCTGGGAAAAATCCTTAATAAAGCGCGCATTGGTGCGCTCCCGCATCTCGATTCGCGGATCGTTTCTTAATTTCCAGTGCAAAATGCCATAACCCACATCAACCGCGATAACCTTTAGCGCTCCATGCTGGAGCAAACAATCGCTAAAACCACCAGTGGATGCGCCAACATCCACACAAATAGTGCCTTTGAGATCGGTAAGCATAAATTGCTTCAAGGCGGGTTCTAATTTCTCACCACCACGCGAAACATATTTTGGACCGGCATCGATGCTGATGACTGCATCTCGGGAAATCTTTTGCGATGGTTTATCGACTAACTGGCCATCTACACGCACATTACCTGCCATAATAATTCTTTGTGCAAGACTGCGAGATTCAACGAGTCCACGCTCAAATAGCAGAAGATCAATTCTTTCTTTATGCATTTCCAAATTGTACCTTATCGGAAGAATCTCCCCTATTTTTCTTACCTTAATATGATTTACAAACAAAAAGTTATGATAATATCATTTTATGGTCTATGCAATCATAAAAGAGTTGCGGATTCACCAATGGCTTAAGAACACATTTGTTCTCATCCCTCTTATTTTTGATCGCCAGTTATTGCGGGTTGACTCTTTTATTCAATCATTATTGGGTTTTTTCTTGTTTTGCTTTGTCTCTTCCGCTGTCTATATCATCAACGACATAATGGATCTCGAGGCGGATCGTAAGCATCCAAAAAAACGCAATCGGCCAATTGCAGCCGGAAGGATATCGATTAAGTTCGCCTGGGTTATCGCGATAGTGCTCACTGGTGGATCCGTAGCAGCTGCATTCTTTTTATCACCCTGGTTCATGCTCATTCTCATAATTTATTTCCTGCTCAATTTGGCTTATTCGTATAAATTAAAACATTATCCCATAATTGACGTAATGATCATTGCAACAGGATTCGTTCTCCGGGTTGCCGGTGGTGTTTCTTTATTGGTTGTTGAGCGATTTTCACCCTGGTTATATGTGGTGACAACGCTGTTTGCCCTCTTTCTCGGATTGGGAAAACGAAGGGGAGAATTGGTCACTGTTCAAAATAGTGATCATGCTCAACGTAAGGTATTGGATGGGTACACGATCCCCTTCCTTGACCAATTGATTACCATTGTTTCCGCAACAACCATCGTTTCCTATAGCCTGTACACATTTTCTGCACCGAACTTGCCCGAGAACCATGCGATGATGTTGACCATTCCCTTCGCGCTCTATGGGATTTTTCGCTATATCTACTTGATTCAAGTGAAAAATGAAGGTGGTGCACCGGATGAATTGGTTTTAGTCGACCGTCCGCTGCAAGTCACTTTTGTATTGTTTGGCTTTTCCATTTTGTTTATTTTTTATCTTTTTTAAATCTTATGCCAGCCATCAGCGCAAATGCTCCGGCCAAAGCCATCCTTGTCGGTGAACATGCCGTAGTTTACAATCAACCGGCAATTGCCTTTCCAATCAACACAGTCCACGCTCAAACAACCATTTTCGCGAACCCATTGGGGTCACCCAATGAGATCCAGCTTATTGCTGCGGATATTAACCTGAATGCTAACCTGGCTTCATTGCCGCCAAATAACCCTTTTGTTATTGCCTTGAATGGTTTTATGAAAGTTGCGAACATTTCGTCATTCCCAGCTTGCAAAATTATGCTCAAGTCAAGTATACCGATCGCCTCAGGGTTAGGTTCCAGTGCAGCAACATCAATCTCCTTTATTCGAGCACTGGCTAATTTTATTGGGTTTCCTATGGATAACCAACTGATTTCAGACCTTGCATTTCAGGTTGAGGTTCAATATCATGGGACGCCATCCGGAATTGACAATACAGTCATTGCACACAATCAAATTATCTACTTTATTAAGGCACAACCTTATAAAATTATCCATCCAGTGAAACCTTTGACAATTGTGATTGCAAACAGCGGAATAAAAGGTAATACTAAAGAAGCAGTCAGGCAGGTACGTCAATTCTGGTTGACACAAAAAGCTAGGGCTGAATCCATTTTTCTTCAAATCGGAGAAATCTCAAGAAATGCTGAAGCATCAATCAATCAAGGCGATGAAATCCTGCTCGGTCAATTACTTAATGCAAACCATGAATTATTAAGGCAGTTAAATGTGTCCCACCCTAAATTGGAAGATCTGATAGAACAAGCCCTGCAAAATGGTGCTTACGGAGCAAAATTATGCGGCGGGGGTTTAGGCGGTAACATGATCGCATTGGTTCCATCTGAAAGTGCAGAGAAAGTCGCAGACGCGCTCACCACTGCAGGCGCAACTCTGACCTTCATTGAAGTACTCAAGGCTGGCATCAATGGATGAGCTGGTCTTTATCAAATGGGGCGGTTCTCTCATCACCAACAAAAACCAGGCCGAAACCCCAAATATTGATACGATTGTCAGCCTCGCATCTCAATTTCTGCAAATTGTACAAAAGTATCCAAATACTAAATTTGTGCTTGGACATGGATCAGGTTCGTTCGGTCATTTTGTAGCCAATAAATATCAAACCAGGCAAGGGGTTTCCTCGCTCACTGAGTGGAACGGCTTTTGGCAGGTGTGGAAAGCCGCCCGTGCTCTCAACCAAATTGTATTATCTGCTCTGAACGAATTGAATATTCCACATATTGCCATCCCAGCTTCGGCAACTTTCATGGCAGACAATAAATCGCCTATTTCTTTTTTCGATGAACCTTTCAGGAATGCTTTGCAACATGGAATACTTCCCGTCATTTATGGAGATGTGGTCTTTGACCGCACGCTCGGAGGAACAATCTTATCGACCGAGGATTTGTTTCTGCAGCTCGCTCGCAGCCTTCGTCCGAATAAAATACTGCTAGCTGGTTTGACTGATGCAATTTTTTACGATTTCCCCAAGAACAAGCAACGGATTCCAATAATTACACCTCATAATTTCAAGGAAATTGAACATTTCATCGGTGCCTCCAATAGTATCGATGTAACAGGCGGCATGATTTCCAAAGTAAAAAGGATGTTGGAAGTCATCGAAGAACAACCACAACTACAAGTAACTATTTTCTCAGGCATGCATCCGGATGCGATGCAAACAGTTTTACAGGGTGATGATATTGGCACATCGCTCAGACAGGAGTAAGAAATGACAATTCACACACTAGAAATGTTAGAAGAAGCTGAAGATAAGATATTGGCCCCCTATGGGGTCCACAGTAAGAATTCTAAAGGCAGATTGTACCCTGATAACGAACCTGGCTTCCGAACGAAGTTTCAACGTGACCGCGATCGCATAATCCACACATCCGCATTCCGGAGACTTGAATATAAAACACAGGTTTTTATCAATTACGAAGGAGATCACTACCGGACGAGGTTAACCCACACATTGGAAGTTTCGCAAATTGGGCGCACTCTCGCGCGCGCATTGGGAGCAAACGAAGATTTGGTCGAGGCGATTTGTCTGGCACACGATTTAGGCCACTCGCCATTTGGGCACTCCGGGGAAACAACTCTGAATCGCCTTTTAAATGATGCCGGTGGTTTTGATCACAATAAACAATCATTTCGAATTGTGACAAAGCTGGAAAACCGCTACCAGGACTTTCCCGGGTTGAACCTTTCCTGGGAAGTTTTGGAAGGAATGGTTAAGCACGAATCGGAATATGATATTTCAGACGCCAAAGACTTTGACCCGGATCTACGGGGAAATATTGAGGCGCAAATTGCCAATGTGGCTGATGAGTTGGCTTATACAGCGCATGATCTGGATGATGGCTTACGCTCCGGGTTGATTACCCCAAAAATGTTATCCGGAATTGAATTATGGGAAATATTATCTGAAAATGTGGCTTATAAAGGTGGGGAACTCGATGATCTTATACGCCATATAATGATCCGGAAATTAATTGGCATGGAAATTAGTGATGTTTTAAGTGCCGCAGAAAATTTAATTCGTAACAATAACATCCGCTCGGTAGAGCAGGTTCAGAAATTGCCTTATAACCTGGTAATCTTCAGTGAGGACATGACTCGCCGCAACCGCCAACTGAAAGATTTCCTTTACAACAAACTTTATCGAAATTATAGAGTACAAAGAATGTCGGTCAAAGCAGACCGTCTTTTGTCGCAATTATATCAACTTTACATGGTACAACCTGCAATTTTGCCGCCACATGTACAAGAAAAATTTGATGAAAGTTCTCAGGAGAGAGCAATTTGCGATTTCATCGCCGGAATGACAGATCGATACGCCATCGATGAATATAACAAGCTTTTTGATCCAACCATTCTCCCATGATACAATTTTCAAATCTTTTCATTTAGTGGAGACAAAGCGTTTTTAGCAGAGTTATCGGCCGCTTAGAAACACTGCCCAACTTCGTTTTCTTGAAAAGTTTCAACCCATTCTTTACAATATCCATTACACGGCATGAAAGGTAATTATGGCTGACACATCGTTCTTAACCGCAGAAGGTCTCGAGAAATTACAAAATGAACTTATGGAATTGAAAGGTCCGGCACGCGATGATCTCTCGCGCCGGCTGCGCGAAGCAATACAAATGGGGGATCTTTCAGAAAACGCTGATTATATTCAAGCAAAAGAAGAACAGGGTTTTCTAGAAGGCCGGATTCAGGAACTGGAGCAATTGCTCTCAAACGTTCAGATTATCGACGAAATTGAAAAAAAGAGAGATTTGATCGATATTGGCGCTACCATCATCGTTCAAGAAGAATCCTACCCGGAGGAAGAATATTTTCTTGTCGGGCCAAAAGAAGCGGATCCGGTCAATGGTCGCATCTCTTATGAATCACCGATTGGAAAAGCATTACTTGGTCACAAAGTCGGCGACGAAGTACAAATCGAAACACCAGGTGGTTCTTTAAAATTGAAAATTAAGAAAATCTCATAACTTTGCATGTAAAAAAAGCCGGCTGAGCCGGCTTTTTCAATTGTTGATTAAAATTGATTTTATTTCTGCCAGATTGCCAGTTCGATAGTAATGCGATCAATCACGCTGCCTTCCGGTAATGCACCTTGAGCATAGATAATATCCACGACTCTGGCTTCCATTTGCAGTGTTTCGGATTCAAGTACAACTCGACCACCTGGTTGAATTAATACGGGTTCACCTTTTGATGCCAGGCGCTGTGAAAGAGCAGGATCATCATAGGCATGCTGACTCATTAACACTTTGGTTACTGTCTCAATATCATTTTTGTCAAAGAGCCATGTTTCAATGGCAGTAACTTTCTTTGGGTCGCCGACGCCGATGATCTCTGAGATACTAACACCACATTCTCCCAGAAATTCTCCTGAAGGTGAATCAATACTAAAGGAATCATCATATAAATCATCACCAGCAACATAAGTACTCATAAACTGGGCAACCGGTGGTTCAGACACGGATGTTTCATCTGTAGCATATTGATCTTGTTGTGAGACTTCAGTTGTTGGACTGACGGGTTGTACGCGGGTTGGTGAAGTTCCTGGTTTCTTATTTTTTACTAGAAATAGATAGGCCAATGCTCCACCGATCACCACAGTGACCAGGCAAAATAGACCTACCAATAAAAATGGACTTGCTCCGCTTTTCTCTTTGTCGCCTGGTTGGGGTGCCACATCCGCCCCCGGTAATGGAGCTGTAACAGCACCAAGGGCTGTTTTAAATGTATTAATTTCTTCGGAAGTTAACCCGCAATCATTTGGCAAAAGGGAATTTAATTTTGCTTCACTATAAGACCCTAAACCCTCCAGACGCGACTTAGCCACTACTGCATCGCCATTGCGAGCAAAAGAATCTGCAACCATACAAAAATAGTCACTTTTAATGTCAGCCCGTAAATAAGAAGGGTCGGCATCTTTCCATTGGACCGGCATCAGTCCCCATCCCAATATTGGTAAACCGATAATTAAACCCAAAACAAAGCCTAAGGCGGCGGCAATTAAAGGTCTCTTAATAAATTCCTGGATCTTTTCCATTCTTCAACTCCTGCTGGTTGGTTTCTCAACTTCTACGCGATTAACTTATTGTAGAACAAAGCTACTATTGGTGCAACATAATTTTACTTTCTATCCACAATTTGTTGCAAATATTATGCCAACTCCTCTTTGTCCACTTCTGTAATCGATTCTTTTAAGAAGGTTTCATTGCAATTGGCACATATGTATTCTTTTTTGTTTGAAACAACCAACAAACCGCCACAATTGGGGCAGGGTTGTGCAATCGGTAATTTCCAGGAGGTAAATTGACATTCAGGGTAATTGGAACAGCCGTAAAAGATGCGGCCTTTGCGAGTTCGCCGGATAACAATATCACCCGTCTTACAATCCGGGCAAGTCACACCTATTTTTTCGAGGAGCGGCTCAGTGTAGCGACAAGTTGGAAAATCGCTGCAACTTATGAATTTTCCGAATCTTCCGAACCGGATAACAAGTTCATGCCCACACTGAGGGCACTGGCGGCCTATTTGCTCCAATTCAGTTTTTGTCTCGGGCATTTCTTCTTTTGCTTTTTCGAGTTGGACAGAAAAGCGGCTATAAAAATCGCTGATGACATCTTCCCAAATCTTCTCCCCAGTCGCTACCAAATCAAGGTCAGATTCCATTTTGGCCGTAAAGCCCGGGTCAACAACCTCATTGAAATGATCGACTAATAAATCATTGACGACCATTCCTGTTTCTGTCGGAAAGAGACGCTTCTTCTCGCGCTCAACATATCCACGTTCTTGAATGGTTGATAGAATCGGTGCATACGTTGAAGGTCTGCCGATTCCGTATTCTTCCAAAAGCTGAACCAGCGAAGCCTCTGTGAAGCGCGGTGGAGCCTGAGTAAAATGCTGTTCATGAATAATTCGCACAAGATCTAAATTTTGCCCATCGCTTAAATTGGCGGGCAAATTGACATCATTTCCATTACCGTTGCTCTTATCATCATCCTTTGCTTCCTCATAGACGACCAGGAAACCCGGGAAACGAAGCGTGGATCCAGAGGATCGAAAATCATAAGTGTGGGCAGTACCTCTTGCAAGGATTTCCACGGTGAGAGTATCAAAAATAGCTGCAGCCATTTGTGAGGCCACAAACCGTTTCCAAATCAATTGATACAGTTTAAATTGATCTGCTTTCAAGTGAGTTCTCAGCTGTTCCGGAGTCCGCATCACTGATGTTGGCCGAATTGCTTCATGCGCTTCCTGTGCATTTACAGCGCGGGTTTTATGTTGGGCAGGTTCATCTGGCAAATATTCTTTGCCATATTTTCCTAAAAGGTACCTGCGCGTTTCATCCTGCGCACTTGTTGAGACATGCACTGAATCCGTACGCATATACGTAATCAAGCCGGTACTGCCACCATCTCCCACGTCAAGACCCTCATACAACTGTTGGGCGAGCGCCATCGTGCGACGGGCAGTTAACCCTAAGCGGCGCGAGGCTTCCTGCTGTAAGCTACTCGTGATAAAGGGTGCCGGGGCTTTGCGTTTGCGTTCACCTCTTTTTACCTTGCTTACCGAAAAATCAGCTGATTCCAGATCAGCAAGGTACTGTTCCACTTCTTTTTTCGTATTAAGACTTGGCTCAACATCATCAACACGGAATAACCTTGCCAGGAAGGATTTTTTGGAATCAAACTGTTGCAATTCAGCATCAATAGTCCAATATTCAACCGGAACAAAATTCTCAATTTCTCTTTCTCGTTCAACAACCATGCGTAAGGCAACAGATTGAACCCGACCGGCTGAAAGCCTGCTACGAACTTTTTGCCACAATAAAGGACTGAGACTGTAGCCTACCAAACGGTCCAAAATGCGGCGTCCTTGCTGTGCATTTACCAGATCCATATTAACGTTACGGGGTTGTTGAAATGCTTCTTCAATCGCAGGTTTGGTGATCTCGTGAAAAACAACTCGGTGTGCTCGCGCGGGGTCAATTTCAGCTGCTTCTAATAGATGCCAGGAGATCGCCTCCCCTTCCCGATCAGGGTCGGTTGCCAGATAAATCTGTTCAGCTGTTTTTGCGATCTGCTTAAGTTCTTTGACGATTGGTCTCTTTTCGTTCGGCACTCTATATTTTGGCGTGAAATTTCTCTCAACATCCACTGACAGTTCCGAACGCAACAAATCGCGAACGTGGCCAACAGAAGCCCGCACTGTATATTGGTTGCCCAAAAAGCGCTGAACCGTTTTCGCCTTCGCCGGGGATTCCACAATCACCAACTTGCCATTGCGTCTTATTTCTCTTTTTTTCGTGATCGGAGCCGGCAAATTTTCATGATCTTTGGTCCTGCCGGTGCGGTAAAGAGCCGTCCCACATATAGGGCAAATACCTTTGGTTACCGGGGCGCCAATTTTGTTAAAGGCCGCCACCGGATTTTTCATTTCTCGTTTTTCTCTACACTTTACACAATATGCTTCCAAAAAGATTCCTCCTACAGAAATGATTGCAAACCTTTTTCGGAAAGATAATTTACAATCTTTTTAACATCCTGGGCTTGATCGCGATGACAAACCAACATGACATTACCTACATCGACGATGATTGTGTCTTTCACCCCAATGGTGACAATCAATTTCTCAGGAGTTTGCGAGTATACCAGAGAATTTTCTGTTTCAAAACCCACATGATTGGCACCAATCACTATTGTGCCAGTTTTATCAGCCGGAAGAACCTCAAATAATGACTCCCAACTGCCGACATCTTTCCAGCCTAAGTTCACCGCTCTCAAGACAATTATGTGATTGGCATGTTCCATAATGCCATAATCAATAGTCTCGGGTTCGATTCTTCTCCACTCATCTAAAATGACTTCCTTCAGTTTATTCTCACGAATCGCCTGTTGCAAAGTAGTTAAAATTGCATTCAAACCTGGCATTTGTCGTTTAAATTCTGCCAGAATTGATGAAACGCTCCAAATAAACATACCCGAATTCCAGTCATGATCTCCATTGTTGATAAAAAGACGTGCTTCTTCCTCTTTTGGTTTTTCCTTAAATTTTTTAACACTATAAGTGCGCCCTTCGGCAAAACCCGCGAGTGGTTGATCATGCTGAATATAGCCAAACCCGGTGGCAGGATAGGTTGGTTGAATTCCAATTGTGACTAAATTTCCTTGTTTAGCGGCCAGATACCCGTGATTCAACAGGTTGCGAAACTCTTCTTCATTTTCAATAAAATGATCAGCTGTTAAAATCGCCATGACAGCCTCAGGCTGAAATACATCCAAATGGATTGCCGCCAGGCCAACCACAGAAGCTGTACCGCGCGGGAATGGTTCAATCAAAAAATTTTCAATGGGAATGTGGGAAGCCTGTTGACTGAGCAGTTCCACCTGATCCGCAATTGTCACAACAAAAACATGATCGTTATCAAATAAACCCTTCAGACGATTAACCGAAAGTTGAAACAATGATTTGTCACCGGTAATATTGACTACCTGTTTCGGTGTAGATTTTCGCGAAAGAGGCCAAAGGCGGGTTCCGCCTCCGCCAGCCATAATAACCGCATAGAAATCGGGATGATTGGTCATGTGTTGTAATCCCCTCTTTCTTCCTTGATCGCAATGTATTTCATTCCCCCAACCTGCCTGGTTACGCCCTTTAATTCCAACATGGACAGACATGCAGAAACCTGGGATATCGGCATTTCGCTTAATTGGGTAATTTCATCAACATGCAGGGGTTGATCTGATAATAAACCCAACACTTTCTGCTCAAATAAATCCAATGGGTATGTCATGCGCATTTGCTTGTGCTCCTGGATCAATTCGACCTGTAAATCAAGCAATAAATCACGGATATCCAATAACGGTTTTGCTCCATTTTGAATCAAACGGTTGGTACCTTTACTCTGCAAGGAGAATATTTGACCCGGCAAAGCATAAACATCACGCCCTTGATCTGAAGCAAACTCAGCCGTTATTAAAGCACCGCTTTTTTCACCAGCCTCAATTACAATCACGGCCCTTGATAAACCGGAGATGATGCGGTTTCGAGGCGGAAAGTTACTGCTTTCAGGGGATGTACCGGGAGCATAATCACTTATTACCGCCCCACTGACCATAATTTTATCTGCCAGAGGTTTATGTTCTGCTGGATAGATGCGATCCACCCCACTGCCAAGCACTGCAATTGTCCTGCCGCCGGCTTCAACGGCTGCTTTATGCGCGATTGCGTCTATGCCGCGTGCCAGGCCGCTGACGACAGTAATGTGATGATCGGCTAATTGTCTGGAAAATTCCTCGGTTGCCTGACGGCCATAATGGGTTAACTTGCGCGTACCCACAATAGCGACCGCCCATTCATCTTCCAGGCTTAATTCCCCTTTAACGTACAAAACCGGAGGCGGTTGATTAATCTCCTTAAGTAAACGTGGGTAAAGTTCATCCTCACGGGTAATTACCTGAATACCTTGTGCGATTATTTTGTCCCAATATTTTTCAAGATCTACTTGTTTTCTAAGCTGAACAATCCGTTCGCACAATTTTGCGGGTAACCCGGTCTCGAGCAAAGAATCATAATGTGCATTCCATGCACGTTCAAGATCACCATAAAAATCTTCAAGCGCTTGCATGCGCACGGAACCAATTCCCTTAACCAGGCTGAATCCGACCCAATAAACACGTGAATCCATTAATTATTCCTGATGATAATATTTTGGAACTTTAACCACCATTTGTTTTTGCTCAACATCTACACGAATAAGGCAAGTTTTTAAAGCAGGGATTAACTCTTCCTTACCATCCTCTTGAATAACTACATAAACATCATTTGCCCCGGTTGCCAATATTTCGGTGAGCACACCAATAATCTTGTCGTCCTCGTTCAGAACGGTCATTCCCAGAAGTTGATGATGATAGTATTCCCCTTCAGGCAATGGCGGTAAGGATTTGGTTTTAACAAAAACGTTCATGCCTCGTAATGGTTCCAATACTTCGATTGTATCTACATTTTCAAATTTTATTAATAATCCCTTGGAATGATTACGAACGCTTTCAATTATATAAGGCAAGTGTTCTTCGCCCAAAAATACATATTTACCCTTACGAATACGTTCAGGAAAATCTGTGAGTACAATTAAAAGCGCTTCCCCCTTGAGACCATGTGTTTTTCCAATGATACCGATGGTCAAGTATACAGGCTCGTCCATGGCGGGCGAGCCTGTATGAATCTCATTTGTTTCTCCCAGCTGGTCTGATTCCAAACTCATCGCGGTTCCATAACATCCAGGGAAGCTTGTTTGCCTTCCCGAGCAGCTGCCACGCGTAAAAGAACCCGCATGGAATTGGCGACTCGGCCGTTTTTGCCGATCACTCGCCCCATATCCTCTTTGGCCACTCGTAATTCAATTCGTGATTTACCGGCACTCTGTTCTTGATTGACGGACACCTGGGTCGGGTCATCCACCAGTGAGCGGGCGATGTATTCGATTAGTTCTTTCATAGACACTTCCTTTCTAAGAAATCGATCAGGATCCGAAAGGCGTCCTTAATTATTTTTGCGGATTTGTTTTTACTGTGGTTGCATGTTTCTTATAGATTTCAGAGGCTTCTCCCAGCAAAGTCTCAACCGGCTCACCTTTCTTAAAACGTTCAAAGCGCTCCAATACACCAACAGTTCGGAAAATTTGTCCGACGCTATCACTAGGTTGAGCTCCATTACTCATCCAATGGTAAACACGATCTTCCTGAATATTGATCGTCGACGGTTCAGTGCGTGGATTGTAAAATCCAATATTTTCGATGAAACGTCCATCACGCGGGCTTTCTTTTTCAGCCACTATAATACGATAACTGGGTTGCCCCTTTAAGCCAATACGGCGCAAACGAATGCGAACCATTTGTTTTATCTCCTGTCTATTTCTTAATAATCAGTATTCTACCCTATTTTTATTAACTGATTGCATGGGTTGTTTTGCGAGGAACGCTGAAGGAAGCGTTTGAACACAACCTCTGGCGTCAGTTAACCGAAAAGGCGTGGTAAACCGCGTCCTCCGGATTTCTGAAATGTTTTCATAAGTTTCTTTATATCACGAAATTGTTTAATCAGGCGATTGACATCTTGCACTTCAGTACCTGATCCCCGAGCGATGCGTCTGCGTCTGGATGCATTTAAAACCTCCGGGTTGCGTCGCTCGTGGCTTGTCATTGAAAAAATTATTGCTTCAGTTTGTTTCATTTGTTGTTCAGCATCATGTGGATTTACATTTCGTGCCATCTGCCCCATGCTGCCTGGCATCATTTCCAAGAGTTGAGACATGGAACCCATTTTTTTGATTTGCTTCAGCTGTGTCAGGAAATCTTCAAGCGAAAAATCACCACTCATCATTTTGGCTGCTTGTTTTTCAGCTTCTTTTTGGTCAAAAGCACTTTCAGCCTTTTCAATCAGGCCAATCATATCCCCCATGCCAAGAATACGGGAGGAAAGGCGCGAAGGATCATATGCTTCCATCGCATCCAGGCTTTCACCGGTGCTGAGAAATTTGATTGGAACACCTGTCACGCTGCGAATGGATATGGCAGCACCACCACGAGAATCACCATCCATCTTTGCCATTACCAGCCCGGTGATTGCAATCGCGTCCCGAAAACCTTCTGCCACATGCAACGCTTCCTGACCAATCATCGCATCCACGACCAATAAGATTTCAACCGCTTTTACGTTCCGATTGATCGCTTGCAGTTCATCCATCAAAATTTGATCTAATTGTGATCGTCCCGCTGTGTCAATAATAATTACAGAATAACCGCCATTTTGGCCATACTTAAGTGCCTCGGCACTCAATTGTGGTGGGGTTACATGATCTTTGGTAAATACCGGTACATCAATGCGCTCGCCAAGAGTCTGGAGCTGCTTGATAGCAGCCGGGCGGTAGGGATCGGCAGCTACCAATAATACCCGTTCTCCTTGCGAACGTAACTTCTTGGCCAACTTACCGGCGGTCGTCGTTTTTCCTGAACCCTGTAAACCAACCAGCATAATAACATGCGGTTTTTGCCCGCTTAAATTAATTCGGGCGGGTTCACCGAGCGTATTGATTAGTTCTTCATTGACAATCTTAATGACTTGTTGGCCGGGATTAAGCGCTTTTGACACTTCAGCTCCAATCGCTCGTTCCCGGATTCGGGCGATAAAACTTTTAGCCACACTGTAATGTACGTCCGCTTCCAGTAAGGCCAGGCGCACTTCTCTTAAAGCAACATCGACATCCGCCTCTGAGAGCTTACCCCGGCGGCGCAATTGCTTAAAAACATCTTCCAGTCTTTCAGTCAGATTCTCGAACATCTAAATCCAATTCAAATATAACCTAATCTAGCCTATTGCGGCTTATCGTGCGCTCGTGATTTTAGCTTGATCAGAAGGAATGGTCAAGGATTTGACATGTGCAGATGGCCAGATGAATGCGGCTATCTGCACACAAAAACCTTTCGAAATTGAAAAACTGGCAAGAAGCAGGAATAGCGAAAAAGTAAATCTCATTTAAACTAATAACATACCTTTACAGGCGTAACTCAAACCGCTTTTATGGGTTTAGTTATTGTTATCATTTTTAATAAAACGGAGAGACTATGTCCCAGGTTATGATTGTCACTGATAGTACTGCCTATATTCCAGAAGAAATCCTTCGCGGGTTGCCTGTTCGAATCGTTCCGCTGCAAGTGATTTGGGGCGAAGAACAATTTCGTGATGGTGTCGATATACTACCAACCGAATTTTATGAACGTCTAAAAACAGCTGAAGTAATGCCCAGCACTTCACAGACAACGCCTGCCACTTTTATAGAACTGTATTCCAAATTAAATTCCGAAGGTTATGATATTCTCTCCATGCATATTTCAGAAAAGCTTTCTGGCACAATCGATTCCGCTGTTCAAGCTCGCACGACATTAGGGCTTGATAATTTGATTATTTTTGATTCGGAAGCTTCAGGCATGGCACTTGGCTTTCAAGTTCTGGCAGTTGCTAGAGCTGCAGCAAACGGTGCTTCATTAAATGAATGTCTTAAAATTGCCGAAAAGGCCCGCTCACAAACCGGGATTTTATTTGCTGTAAGAACACTGGAATTCCTTCATCGCGGCGGCCGAATCGGCGGGGCTGCTGCATTTTTGGGTACCATGTTGAATCTTAAACCGATTCTCGAATTGCGGAATGGAAAAATAGAATCAATTGATAAAGTCCGTACAATGAACAAAGCACTCGATCGTATTGTGGAAATAATGATGGAAAAAGTCGATGAGCACTTCCCGGTGCGGGTATCTGTGCAACATGCAAATGCGTATCAGGAAGCAGAGCAATTACTGGAGAGAATTCAATCTAAGTTCCCGGATGGGCAATTGGCTGAGACCATGATTTCTGAGGTAAGCCCGGTTATAGGCACGCACACCGGCCCTGGTTTATTAGGAATATCATATATGTTCGGGATGTAAGACTTTATCAAAAGCTTCTGCCTCTTTATGGGTTATGATTTCCAAAGAAAGCCTCCAATACGGGGGCTTTCTTTGACATACCTCCTCGCTTTAACGGATAGAGTTCTTAATTCACATAACTAATCGAGTATGATTCTTAATAATTCGCTACAATAAAGCTATATATAATAAACGATTGAGGAAAAAATGAAAAATTTTGAAAAATCCGGTTTTCAGATTGCAGATATCCTTTTGCCAAAAAATGGAATTAACTTGTCCAAATGGGCGGTTATTGCCTGTGACCAATTCACCTCACAGCTTGAATACTGGCAACAAATCGAGGACCGTATCGGAGCTGCCCCATCAACGCTTAGAATGATTCTGCCCGAGGCACACCTGGAACGAGGAGAGGTTTCTCGAAGAATCGCGGAAACTCAGGAAGCCATGCATACTTACCTTCAAAATGGAACTTTTCGAATTTTTTCGGGATTAATTTTGGTCGAACGAAAAGTAACCGATAAAACCCGTTATGGATTGATGCTGGCGTTAGACCTCGAACAGTATGATTTTTCCAAAGGCTCTCAATCGCTCATCCGGGCAACGGAAGGCACAATTATCGAGAGAATACCCCCGCGGGTGCAAATCCGGGAAGATGCCCCCCTTGAATTTCCTCATATTATCGTTTTGATTGATGATCCCCTCAAAACTGTCATTGAGCCGGCAATTGCTCAAAAAGAAAACTTACGTCAGCTTTATGATTTCGAATTGTTGCAAGGTAGCGGACATCTGCGTGGTTATGCGATTGAAAACAAGGAACTTGAAGATCAAATTACAAATGCGCTTGAAAAGTTAGCTGACCCGGATACTTTCAAACAAAAATATGGGCTCTCCACAGAAAAAGGCGTGTTGCTTTTTGCCGTGGGCGATGGCAACCACTCCCTGGCAACCGCTAAAACAATTTGGGAAAAGAAAAAAAATCAAGTCGGAATGGATGATCCATCGCGTTATGCCTTGGTAGAAGTGGAGAATGTACATGACACGGGACTGGAATTTGAGCCTATTCACCGCAATTTATTCAATGTCCAAACTGATATCTTAACCGAAATGCAATCTTTTTTTGGCAATCGTATGACTGTCCAATCCGGTCTGGATGAAAGCACAATGGTTTCTATCGTTGATGACAACAATAGTAATCAATTCCAAATTGGTTTTATTCGTGGCGGCAATTTTTCTGTTATTCGGATAAGCGAGCCTTCCAGCAATCTCCCGGTTGGAGAATTACAGAATTTTCTTGACCAATGGCTGAAAAAATCACCTCAAACAAAAATCGATTATGTTCATGGTGCAGATGTAACTTTTCAAATCGGAAACCTGCCAGGAAATTGTGGTTTTTACCTTCCAACAATGAAAAAAGCAGATTTGTTCAAAACAGTAATTTTAGATGGTGCTTTGCCACGCAAAACATTTTCAATGGGTGCTGCCAAAGAAAAACGCTTTTATATGGAGGGCCGCCGAATTAAATAATCCGAATGTTAGATATCTACGCACGGGCTTGATAAATAGAAAATTCAGAAATTTTTAATAACCCGACTGTTTCTTGTTTAATTACAAAGAGAGATCATGTTTTTTCCCTTACCAAAAAGTAGTAGCCTAAATAGATTAATAGGACATTGAAAATATAACCAGGTTTTAATTGGATTTTTGAAAAATCGAATTCCGTATTTATTCAGATCATCTCCACACATTTTTTGGCTAAAGGATTGGTTTTATGACCTTTTCAAATACTGGTCTCAAACGAAAAGAGGGAAATAATAATTTGTCACAAGGATTAAAATGGAAGTGAATTCAGATAGCGAAAATAACAGTGATACAAGCGCAAAAATTGGAACAATTGAGATCCGTCTATGGCCAGATAAGACCAGGATAACCCTTAAAGTCAACCTGCTGGATTTAATTAACCCATTATCTTTGTCACTTGCGATTCAAGATAATCTTGAAACGGTAATGGTTGAAACCAGTATTATTGAAACAGTTGATTCAGAATTTGAGTTAACTATGCATCTTCCGGGCAAAAAAGCCGAAGGTTTGTTGAAGATCGTGGCCATATTATTTGATCAGGATGATGCAAAAATTGACCAAAAAACCATACCTTTTACGGTGTAATCAATTAGAATCGATATGTAGTTAAAACTTAATGGATCAGTGAGCAATTGACAATCAATTCTTTTACACGTTTGTTGTTCGTCTTTGCAAGTTTATTCGTTTTTGGTTGCCAGCCGGATATTAGAAAAGATTCGTTAAGAACACCAATCCCACTCAGCGATTCAGCTTCCTTGGAAACCCATATAACGACACCAAGTGCATCAAGACAGATAGCGTTCATTTCTTTTACACCTACCTCAGAGACCATTTCAACATTAACACCTAAAGCTACGCCAACATCAATAACGTTTGATTTAATTTCACCCTTCGAGAATATTCAAATAAATCAACTGCCGGAAATTTTATCCAATCCTTTTGCACTTCCAAGTCCAGGGCAGGATGATGGCCATCATGGGGTAGATTTCTCATACTACCACTTTGGAGCGTATGCTTCAATCGAACACCAGCCAATTGTTTCCGTCTTACCAGGTGTCGTAAGTGCAGTAATCAACAATCGGCCGCCTTATGGAAATGCAATTATTGTCGAAACAAACTGGCAATTATTATCACCCTTTATAAAGACAAAAATTGGGGAACCTAAATTTCCTGAACTTATCTCGTATAGTGCCTATATCAACTGTCCACAGATTAACCCGCAGCTTATTCTGTCAAATGACAACACAAAATCGATGTATGTTCTGTATGCACACATGGAATCCAATCCAACATTTATGGTAGGGGACCTTGTAACCCAGGGACAACAGCTTGGTAATGTAGGCAATACTGGCATGTCTGGAAATCCACATCTGCATCTTGAAACCCGAGTTGGCCCCGCTCATGCAACTTTTTCCAGCATGGCTCATTATGACAACCAGTCCACTAATGAAGAAATGGCAAATTATTGTTTCTGGCGGGTATCAAATTACTTTATTTTGATCGATCCCATGCTTTTTTTCTCTTGAGCCTGACAGATTCGTTAACTGCCAATGAGAAGAGAATACCTTTATTTAATGCTACAATCACCTCAATAAAGCAAATTCAGGCTTTTTGGTTCATTCGATGAAACAAGAGAATCCATTTTCAACTCGTGTTCCCTATCAAGTTTGGGTCGTTTTAATCGTATTAAATATCGGCCTGATTTTCGCTGTTTTAAATTCTGAAGGTTTTATTAATAAAAGACCAGTCTCATTGCAGGCAAGTGATTTCCCTACTGCAACGAAAGCAATGCCTGCAATTACCCCAACTGTTACCTTATCGCCTAGTACTGGCATCGATACTTTGCAACCAATTAACAAATCCAATCCAAAGGTTGATTACCAAGAAGAGAATCTATTTTTTCTTTCTTTGAATACGAATGGTAAATATCAGATCTATGCTTTCAGCCCCGGCAATTTAGCCTTTATAAAACTCTTCCCCAATGATTTTGAAGAAATCCACCCTGCTATAAATTCTGACAATTCAAAAATTGCTTATAGTGCCCGCAAGAATGGATATTGGGACCTATACATATACGATTTTGTCACCAACCAGGAAATAAGGGTTACCGATTCTCCCGAATATGAGGGCCATCCCAGTTGGTCTCCAGATGGGCAATTCTTGGCATATGAAATCTACCATGGCGGCAATTTTGATATTGAGATTCAACCATTGGATGACCTCGATCAGCCACCTATTCGTTTAACTGAAGGCGATCAGGCTGATTTTTCACCATCCTGGTCTCCAAATGGCAGGGAGATTGCCTTTGTCTCTACACGTACCGGTGAAGAAGAAATCTGGGTAGCCAGGTTAGATTCAATAGATAACCGCTTTACCAACATTAGCCTGGATCCAATTAAATCTGATCTCCACCCGGCCTGGTCCCCGGATGGAAACACGGTCATTTGGAGTGCAGACAGTAATGGCTATCCGATATTAAAATCATTTAATCGGGCCTATACCAACCAGATTATTGAGACATTTTCCGAAGGAGATTACCCCTACTGGGTTTCAGATCAGGTTTATTATCTGCAGTTAAATGCGAATCAAAATTTCCTGACTTCGCGCTCAACAACAGTGGAGGCGATTAACTTACCTTCAACCCTCATTCCTTCCATCGTAAATGGGTTTAGTTTGATGCAACCAAACGCCATTAGCCAACAATTAATCGCTGAATTAAGAAAATCAAATAAAGTCTTTAAAGTATTCCAGGCTTTGCAGAATGACCCGGGTTCAATCCACGACCATAATCTCATAAAAATAGAGGGTATTGAAGCTCCATATCCCTACTTTATTGTTGATGTGTCCGACGAATTTTCAAAATTACGGACGAAAACGATTGAGTTAATCGGATGGGACTTTCTTCAAAATTTGGATCAAGCTTTTGTACCAATTACCGAACCCAGCAATCCTGGCAACGAAAATGATTGGAAATTTACCGGCAGAGCTTTTGAGTTCAACCCTCTAACTGTTTATGCAGACCTGGCACAAGTGGTAAAAGAAGAGAGAGATGGGCAAACGTATTGGCGCATATATTTAAAAACCAGATACCAGGATGGCTCTCAAGGTATCCCAATTCAGCAAATGCCCTGGTTGTTGGATTCACGTTATTCTAAAATGGCCGCAACCTATGAAAGTGGTGGAAGTCGCACCCAGATCCCCTCCGGCTATTGGGTAGATTTTACTGCCTTGGCTCAGTCTTTTGGCTGGGATCGAGTAGCGGCTATTTCCAACTGGCGCGCGTATTTTTCATCAGCTCGTTTTAATCAATTTGTTTTTACTGGCGGTTTGGATTGGTATGCTGCCATGAACCAGATTTATCCTATTGAGGCATTAAGATCTCCCACACCACTTCCATCAATCACGATCACGCCATCCTTAACCCCTACCATTCGGTATTATCGCTCACCTACTGCAACCAATATTCCAACCATCACCCCAATACCTACGCGCAGGCCAACCTGGACTCCATTACCAGAAGGATAAGATGAAAAACAGCTATGCTTTTACTCTCTGGTTAATCACCCTCGTCATCCTGGCCGGGTTGACCTTGAATTTTAACCAGGGTATACAAGAAATAGTTAGAGAAAAATTTGATCAACCTGATAGCAATGTTGATGAAGCTGTCTCACAGGTATTTTTGATTGATAATAAAAAGCTTTCAACAGGCAACCCATTAATTCAGGAAGAGCAACCGCTCCAATTTGTTTTTCCCACGCCCGGATCACCACCTGTTTCTTTTTGGCGCCCGCCACTTTACGAAACGCCATGGGGTTTAACTCCAAATGACCATTTTCTGTTCTCACGGCCAATTGCTGCCGATGTGGTTAATTGGCCTTTGGCTGATTATCGCTATGGCTATTTTTTCCCTGGCACGGATATTGTCCATACGGGCATTGATATTGACGCACCTAGAGGGACACCTGTTTTAGCAGCAGCCAGTGGTACTGTAGTTTGGACAGGATATGGGTTATATTATGGATCGTACAATGAAGAAGATCCTTACGGAATTGCTGTTTCCATCCGCCATGACTTTGGATGGGGAGATAACCGGCTTTTAACTGTCTATGCACATATGGATGAGGTCACCGTAACGGTCGGCCAAAAAGTAGAAACCGGTACTCAGGTGGGCATTGTGGGTCTTACTGGTTTCACCACAGGCCCGCATTTGCACTTTGAAGTTCGCATGTCACTTAATAGCTATTACCGCACTCGCAATCCGGAGTTGTGGCTGGCTCCTCCCCAAGGTTGGGGTGTTTTAGTTGGTCAGGTGCGAAAATCTGATTACTCCTACATTCAGTATCAGGATGTGTTTATTAAGAATATCGAAACTAATCAGCTTTGGATGGTAAGAACTTACGGACCATCGAGTGTAAATAGAGATGATTACTACCAGGAGAACCTTGTTCTCAGTGACCTTCCACAAGGAGAGTACATTCTTTATTTTAATTATGAAGGTGATGATTACAAATATAATTTTTCGATTTTTCCTGGTGCCATTTCTTTTTTCAAATTTCAAGAAAATATTGGTTTTTCAAGCAAGCTTCCGGCTCCGAAAACGCCACAAAACATGCAAAATGTCATTTTAACGGATGATTTTTCTAATTGATTGTCGGTCAAGCCTTGACAGAAAGCGGTGAAGTGCTTGAGAATCGAGGTACAGTACCATCCGATCGAAAAAAAGACAAAAAAAAAGAACGGCTCTACAACTGGAGGAAAAAAATGAATCACATGAAAATGAAAACCCGCACCATTATGATGATGGTGACCCTAATCTTAGTTCTATTTGTTTCCGCCTGTTCACCCAAAGCGACACCCGAACCCACACTGGATGCAAATATGATTTTTACCCAGGCGGCAATCACTGTTGCGGCAAAATTAACCAGCACTGCATTGAGTATGCCTACAGCTACCCCGACAGCCACTCTGGCGCCAACAAATACTCAGATGCCACCCACTGCAACTTCTACCGCACCTTCTGCAAATACAACCCCAATTGTTGCTGGCTCGGCCACTTTGGCACCAAATCCTAACAAAATGGAATTTGTTGGTGATGTAACTATTCCGGATGGTCAGGTGATTCCGGCTGGATCCAAATTCATTAAGACATGGAGAATCAAAAATATTGGCACTACTACCTGGGCGGCCAATTACAAAATACGTAATTGGGCGGGTGCCCGTTACGGAGCCGATGCATCCATTTTGCTTGGCAAAGAGGTAAAACCGAACGAAACAACTGAAATCTCAATTGAATTCACTGCCCCTTTAAACAATGGTGAGTATACATCATGGTGGATTCTCTCTGATGCCGATGAAGCCAATTTTGGTCAAACATTTTATGTTAAATTTGTTGTCGGAGTTGCCGCATCGCCAACCAATACGCAAGTACCGCCAGCGACCGCAACTGCAACGGAAGCGCCAAGCGCGACCCCCTGAAAGATGTCTCTAGTTACAGCGAATAATTTAAAGCAAACCATAAAAACCGAGGCTGAGAGCCTCGGTTTTTCCCATATCGGATTTTGTTCTATTGATCCAATCCAGGACTTTCCTATTTACCTGCAGTGGATTGAGGATGGATATGCTGGCGATTTACATTACCTCACCAGAGAAGATGCAATTCATAAGAGGAATAATCCCAAATTAATAATGGATTCAGCCAAATCAATCATTTCGTTAGCAATGCCATATCCCCCACATCTAAAAAAAACTTCAGAAACCGGCAATTCATCCATCGCCAGTTACGCCTGGGAGAAAGATTACCATCTGCGTATACCATCAAAATTGGAAATTCTGATAAATAGGATTCACGATTTAATACCTGATAAGCCGCTTGAGTATCGAATTTATACCGATACCGGCCCTCTTCTGGAACGATCTATTGCCAACCAGACTGGGCTGGGCTGGATAGGCAAAAATTCCTGTTTGCTTATCCCAAATGTCGGATCATATTTCTTTCTGGCTGAAATCCTGATCAATATTGAATTTTTACCGGATAAGCCTTTCAACCTGGATTTGTGCGGAACCTGCACACGCTGCATCAAAAGTTGCCCAACTAACTGCATTCTTCCCAACCGCACGCTGGATGCAACACGTTGTATTTCTTACCTGACTATTGAGAATCGCTCTGGAATTGACTCTGAGCTGCGTGAATCTGTTGGTGAATGGTTATTTGGATGTGATATCTGCCAGCAGGTTTGCCCCTGGAATATCCGCTTTGCGGAGACCTCTAGTGATTTTCATTTTAAGTTGTCTCCTGAAATTGAAAATTTGGACCCGCGTACGATATTGGGAATGGAGCATGACCAATTTAAAAAAACCTTTCATGAAAATCCACTTTATCGGGCAAAGCTGCGCGGGTTAAAACGAAATGCGATTGTTGCTCTTGGAAATGCAAAACGAACTGAAGATTTGAGGATTCTGGAAGAAACACTGACCAATGAAACCGATAAGATGCTGATTGAATTGTTAGAATGGGCAATCTGCAGGCTAAAAGCAGCAAGTTTGCCGGATATTAATGCGTAAATCCTTCACAAGTTTTCATTGAAATTTAATACAGCCATTTCGGCATAAATGCATCCGTGGCGTAAATTTCCAGTTTATTGTCGGAGTAGTTCCATATGCCAACTTCAGGTCTTGCTGAAGTTTGATTAAAAGCATAGCGTTGGAAAAGCACTGAGTGGCCATCTGCAGACCAGCTGATATTGCCATAACTGACATTGGGATCATCCGTTTCGGCAATAATTGTTTGCTTTTTCGAATCATAGATAA
The DNA here is from genome assembly GCA_001899005.1 of Chloroflexi bacterium 44-23. Classification (GTDB taxonomy): domain Bacteria; phylum Chloroflexota; class Anaerolineae; order Anaerolineales; family Anaerolineaceae; genus UBA6170. The sequence goes on along the minus strand of MKUW01000015.1, from coordinate 94,744 downwards.
CCATCTTTTGCCCGGGTAACACAGATGAAGTTCTGACATTCAATAGAAACAAGCCATTCTGAGCAGAAACTTTCAGCCCGTTGATGACTTCATCCTCAGCCAATTCGATTGAAAGACGTTGGAATCGTTTTTCAGGAATATATACTTGCTCGAGAATGGTAATCGGCAAATCATCGCTAATTTCGTCCATCAAAAAATAAAAATAATCTGAATCTCTGCCCCAACCAAAGCCGCTGGTAACCGGAGTGCCACTCATTGTGAGCATCTCGTTTCCATGCGTATCAATAATTCGGATTCCGGCAGGTTTAAAGGAATAATAAGCAAATTTGTCTCCATCGGGAGACCAGAGTACAGTGCTGCCGGAAAGGGTTACAGCCTTTTCAAGTGAGATTTCTTCTAATTGCGAAAGATTAAACAACCTGATCACAGTGTTTTTTTCGAAATTAGGTTGATCAGATGAAAAAGATCCACGCAAATAGCTAAAAATCTCACCCGTTGGCGAGGAACGCGGACTGGAGCAAGTATCAACACCACAGTCTACCAGCAGGTTCGTTACTAAAGTTTTAAAATCCAAATACCAAATATCAGCGCCATTAAGATCATTGATGACACTATAAAGGACACCTTTTCGTCCTTGCAAAATATCATAGTCAAAGATTTTGCCAGCCGATGTTGTTAATTGTGTTGAATTGCGCTTGGATTGTGAGAATAGGAATAATTCTGTCGGCCTTTGCGTAGATTGCAAATAAACGAAATTCTGGTCATTAATTAAATCCAAAATTCCGGGTACTTCGGTCGTTAGCGCTTGAGACAGGCAACTGGCAAGGAAGGTTAATCCTATAATAAAAAGAATGACTTTTTTCATCTTGGATTTAACAGTCTTAATCGACCTCCTTCAATAAATTTGAAAGCAGGCCAATTAAAACCAATAACATTTTATGGGGTTGCTGAATTACTCGGGTTTGGCGTAACAGTAGCCACTTTCGTAGCAGTTGGCGTCACCAAATTGACCGGGATTTTAAGGATTTGACCCGCAAAGATCTGATTGCGATTATCCAACTTATTTTCGGTCATAATTGCCTCAACCGTACTAAGGAATTTGTTTGCAATTGTATCGAGAGTATCTCCAAATTGAACCACATATGAAAGTTTAGTTCCTCTCGGTAAATTCTCGGGCCAGGGTGTGGCAGTCGGTAATTCTGTGTCTGGTGCCGGAATAATAATTTTATCACCGGGGTTAATTGGGCAGGCACCCGCTTCAAAATTGTTAATCGCCAGCAGCACCATCAGATCAACATCAAAAGTCGCAGCGATATCATAACAGGTGTCACCCTCTTGTATTGTGTACTCTATCGGGCCAGACCTGGTTGGTGTTACTGTCACTGTTGGGGTTTCGGTTACCGTTGGAGTTATCGTCGCAGTTGCTGTGGGAGTTACTGGAGTAGAAGTGTTAGTTGCTGTTGCGGTAGGTGTCGCTGAAGCAAACAACGATATATTTGGTTTATTAGGACCTAGCAACCATACCACCAGAATAATTGTCCCAACCAGGATAAGCAGTACTGCAACACCCCACATCACGAATGGTAATACTTGCTGCCTTCGTTTGTAAGAATTGATCATTTTTTGAGGATCTTCTTTTTTACTCATGAGAGTTCCTGTATATTTCCCTTTAATTTCACGGGTTTTAATTGCTTTTATTTTTGTCATTGTATTCTGAATTCATTTTTTTTGCAATCAGCGCATGATATAATCACACTGAGAAAAAATAATATTCAATCCATTTATCCCATGGAGGCAAACACATGGAAGTTGAAGTTGTAAATTTCAAGCGCAGTTCAATTGTAAATGTTAAAGGGCGGATTGATAGCTCCACTTCGCCGGAATTACTCCGCAAATTCAATACATTAATCGACGATGGAACTTACCGAATTGTATTTAATATGAATGAGGTGACCTTTATTTCCAGTGCCGGATTACGCGTCCTGATCACAACTCAAAAAAAATGTAAACGCCACAATCGTGGTGAATTGGTACTCTCATCTGTACCGGAGAATATTTTGGCTGCTCTGGATCTGGCAGGTTTTCTCCCGCTCTTCAAGATATATACAACTGATATTGAAGCGGTAGGGAATTTCTAAACCCGCAATATAATGGATTTTCGAGTTTTTCCCGGTAATTACAAAAGCCTCAAATTCATCAGTAATTACATTAAGACCGTAGCCAAAGAAGCTGGCTTTGATGAATTCACCATATACACTATTGAAACTGCTGTTGATGAAGCCTGTTCAAATATTATTGAACATGCCTATGGGGGCGAAGATATTGGCGATATTGAAATTGGATATACAGACGAGCCAAAGCAGTTCACCATCATCATCAAAGATCATGGACATCCCTTCGATCCGAGTTCAATTCCAATACCCAATTTAAGTTCAAAACTTGCTGAACGAAAAGCGAATGGGCTTGGTCTGTACATGATGCATCAATGGATGGATGAGATTAATTTTCAATTTTCAGAAAATTCAAATATCCTCTCAATGGTAAAGTACAAAGGGAATTGAAGGTGAGTTTACCAGTAGGACTTCAAACCACACCTGAGTGGAAACAATATCTTCTTTTTGGAGAAAGATTACTGGAACAGCCGTCCATTGAAAAACAATGTGAATTGATTAGTCAAATCTTAAAAGACCTTTTCAAGGTAAATGCAAGAATCTGGCTTTCAACTCCGTATTTTCCCTTGCCAGGTGAGTCAGAATCGGCATTGCTTCCTGACATGGAAGCACCAATCTTGGTCAAACAAGCATTCGAAAAGCAATTGCAACAATTCGAACACGGCGACAATTCTCCCATTACCACGTTTGACAACCCTGATAAACCCAAATCGGTAGCCATACCGCTTGTAAGCCAGGATAATATGCTGGGCATTTTGAGTGTAGACCGCCTGAATGGTTCTACTCTTAAGAAAGATGAAATCACTGTGCTCGAAGGCCTGGCCAGTCACGCTGCTGTTGCGATGCAAATTATCCGACAAGTCACAATTAAGAACTGGCGGATGGATCAAATTACATTAGTACAAAAAGTCACCGAGCAAATTGCCAATGTGCTAGATATGGATGAATTAAGCCAACGCATAACCCACCTCATCCAAACAACTTTCAATTTTTACTATGTGGCCATCTTTCTTGTAAACGGCAAAAAAAGAACGCTGGAATTGCGTGCCGATTCGAGCCTGGAAAATCAAGCCAAACTGGACAAAAATTTTAGCGTCCAAATGGGTGAAGGTATCATTGGTTTTGTAGCAAAATCCGGTCGCGAGTTGATCGCCAATGATGTCACCCAGGAGCGATTATATAAAAAATCAAATTTACTTCCAAAAACAATCAGTGAAGCAGCCTTCCCTCTCAAAATTGATAAGAAAATTCTTGGTGTACTCGACATTCAAAGTGACCAGGCTCGCATTCTTCATGAATATGATATTTCTGTCTTGCGCTCATTGGCAAACAGCATCGCCATTGCAGTACAGGATGCATCTCTTTACAGCAGTCTTCGCCGCCGCGCCGATCAGATTGAGGTAATTTTTGAGGTATCTGGGGCCATCAACTCCATCCTGGACCTGGACGAATTACTACAGAAAATTATCCTCACGATCAAAAAACAATTTGAAAAAGAAGATATTTCATTGTACACAGTTCATTCTGGCAGGCGGAAAATATTTTTTCAGACCGGAGTCAGCGCAGATAATCAGGAAATTTTAGAAGGAGAAGATTTTAATCTGGATAATCCGCACGGGATCATTCCCTGGGTTGCCCGATCCGGGATCAGCGCAATGATCAATAATGCTGCCGATGACGGGCGTTTTGAGGAAAGCGTCGTTGGCCAGAAGCTAAATCTCTCCCGCCTGGTAGTTCCATTGCAATACGCAAACGAAGTTCTGGGAATTCTGGATTTTCAAAATGAGGCTGCCGATGCCTTCGATGAAAATGATCTCTTTATAGTCGAAGCACTGGCATCCTCAATTTCAACCGCTTTACGAAATGCCAATCTTTTCCGCTCGGAGCAATGGCGTCATCAAGTGGCTGATTCTTTTCGAAATGTAATTGGAATGATTTCAGCAAATACTGCCCTTGATACATTGCTCGAAAATATCTTTACACAACTAAAAAACAATCTTCCCTGTGATGCTGCCACGATCTGGCTGGTGGAAAATCCCAATGAAACCTTGAAAAAATTTAGGCCAGAATCCCTAAGGTTGGCTGCCACCTGGAATGTAGATAAAGAAAATTTATTGGCAATCTTAAGAGATAACCCTGAATCCTGGAAAGTTTTAGAAACCGTGATTCGTGAAAATACACCTATCATTCGTTCAACAAACTGGAAACCTGGACCAATCGGGATTGCATTAAATCTACCACCCGATTATTCTTCCATCTCTGTACCTTTGAAAATTGGGGATTCGATTTTTGGTATCTTATCTTTAGTACATCACACTGCCCATCGTTATGGACCTGAAGCCAAAGATATGGCAGTTACATTTGCTAACTATGCTGCCATCGCTATTTATAACACCAGACTTTACGCAGATTCTCAAGAGCAAGCCTGGATCTCTACTGTTCTTCTGCAAGTTGCTCAAACCTGCCAGGCCAGTTCCACGCCTGAAGATTTGCTGCAATCTATGGCCAGGTTAACTCCATTGATGGTCGGTGTGCAGAAATGTGCATTTTTTCTGTGGGACAGCTTTGATGAGATTTTCACATTCAAAGCTCAATACGGTTTTGAGAGTAACTTTCGACCGCAATGGTCCAAGGATGTTCCTGCCCTGTATCAATTGGTAGAGACAAAAAAGCCAGTTTTTGTCCAGCAACCAGGTGAAGAATTACAAATCCATAATCTCGAAGTAAACCCTTTGGACAATACCTTCGTTGTGCTACCTCTGTTGGTGCGTGGTGAGATTTTAGGCGCCTTTCTGGTTATTCATGAAGGAAATTCCAAAGCCAATTCAAAATTCTCCTCCCAAACCTTATCCATTCTTCAGGGGATTTCACAACAAACCGCCATCTCCCTGGATAATATGCGCCTTCTCGAAGCCCGACAGGAAGAAGCATATATTACCGCAGTCCTTTTGCAAGTAGCCCAGGCTGTTGTGACTCAAAACACAATCATAGATACCCTTGATACAATCGTAAATCTTTTACCGATTTTAATTGGTGTGGATCTATGTGCAATCTATCTTCCCAATCCTGAGGAAAATAGTTTTTCTCTCGCAAAAGCATATACTGAAAACAGTGAGGATTTTGAAATCCTTCAAGAAGAGAATGATGCCATTAAACTGCCGATTTTAGAGTTCGTGGCAAATACGAATCAAATAGCTGTTGGCTATTTAACAGAAGAAACCATATTCCCACATACCTGGGTGAATATCCAACCCCACCCATTGCTAGACCGTGAGACGATTGCAATAGAAAAACACATGTTAATTGCATTTCCGATTATGATCAAAAATGAGATACTCGGAATCTTACTCACAAGAGAAGATGATCTTCCTTCGAAATATTTCTCTAAACGTATTGAATTATTAACTGGGGTGAGCCAGGAAATTGCATTGGCGATTCAAAATCACAATCTCCAACTTGAAAATGTTAAGCGAGAAAAACTTGAACAAGAAATTCAACTGGCCCGCCAAATTCAAAAAACGTTTCTGCCTGATCATATCCCGGAAATAAAAGGATGGGATTTACAGACAGTCTGGGAAACCGCATTGCAGGTTGGCGGCGATTTCTACGACATCATCCCTATCTCCTCTTCAATCATCGCGTTGGTGGTTGCAGATGTAGCCGATAAAGGTCTGGCTGCTTCACTTTACATGACGGTATCAAGAACACTTATCCGTGCTTTCAGTCAGACTATGTCTGATCCTGGCAGTGTTTTCAAATCGGTCAATAATTTGCTCAATATGGATGCACCCGGTGGTTTGTTTGTGACTGCTATCCTTGCCTTCTTAAACATCGAGACTGGAAAAATTATTTACGCCAATGCTGGCCACAATTTGCCTTTATTGTATCAAGCGAAAACAGACGATTTGATGACGATTCCAAGAGGAGATATGGCGCTAGGAGTCGTCAAAGACAACATTTACCACAATCAGGAACTTCAAATGGAACCTGAGGATATCTTGATTCTCTATACTGATGGATTAACCGAAACTTTTTCAGAGGAAGGAGAAATCTTCGGTACAGACAGACTGCGCCAAATGGTTTTCAATTGCAGTAAAGATCACCTGTCTGACTTAATGAAATATTTTGAGGAACAAATATCTGCGTTTCGAGAAAACGGGCCACCCAGCGATGATTTGACCATTGTGTCGTTGAAAAGACTAAAGCGGGATTAATTTACGTCCGCAAAGAATAATTGGTACCAAATTTTCCAATTGGGTAATGGCTCAATCGTGGAAAGAGCTTCAACTATCGGTTCCGGAGTAATATTTTTCGGCGAAATTGGGATTACCAAAACTTCTCCCGGCTTCACCATATACCCACTTTCACGAGCATATTCGTCTACTGCTGCGTCGGAACCAGCAAAAGCAATTTTTGTCTCCAAAACGCTATTGGTAGATCGTAAAGCGGCGACATTTGTATCCATCAATTGATATTGTTCCGAAAGCTGATTTAATTCATTCACACGTGCGCTGAGATTCATCAATAGAAAAAATAACAGTAACATAATGGCGTAAAAAACAAATCGGCGGGTATCAAAAATTGATTTTTTCATTGGTTTAAATCCATTATTTTGAATCCTATTGTATCAAATCTTGCATGAAGTGTGCCACTGAAAGATAGTGATTTTTAAATTATGACCAGTCGTTTTAATCGAAAAAACAGACAGAGCGTCTGTTTTTTGTGCCGAAGGAGGGATTTGAACCCTCACGAGCGTAAGCTCACTACGCCCTGAACGTAGCGCGTCTGCCAATTCCGCCACTTCGGCTTTTTGCTTGAGTGCGTTGAATTGTATCGGATTTCGGTTTTTTGTCAACCTTTGAAGTCACCTTTGAGTTCACCTTTTGCCAAGCGGGCAGTGCCGGAAAGAATTCCATTTCTCTCGTTTCAATTCAGTTTTTCTAGAACCCCATCCAACTACCACGTGTGATTTTGTGAACATGATTTCTCAATGAAGCACCTCATTTCAAACAAGGGAATGAATTGTATATCATCTATGTTTAATCTCTCATGGTACTTTGACAGGGTCAGATGCATAAATTTGTGGAACATTTTCCCCTCATTGATCGTCTTAATTCTGTTAAAAATAGTTTCAAAGTACCTTTTCAATGAAACGAGGTTGAAGAGCTTTTTTTGGAAGGCGATCGCCAGTCAAAACACTCTGCCGCTAATTTTTGAAATGACATATTTCAATTATTTTTTGGTTTCTAAATTATTGACTATTAAATTAATTAATTTGTTTTAAAAACTCGGTGGTAAAATGGAAAGAACAAAACAAAGTGAAAACATGAATAAATTTGATTCAAATCGGAAGATAAACAAAACTATGCGTAAGTCCGTATTGGTCATTCTTCTTTTTATCTTTATCCTGTCATCATGTAATCTTCCCAACATGGCCCTTATTGATAACATTATTCCGGACAGAAACATCGCCTGGGTAACCAAGGATCCCAATGCAGCTGCGACACCTACACCTTTCCTACCCGAAAAAGCCGTTGTTCCTACAATCACACCTACACCGGAGACCTCTGAAACTGAAGTTGATATTGCCCCGACGCCTACTTTTACCGCCACGCCTTTGTTACGCCCTGCCGGTCAGGTTAACATTCTCATTCTCGGGTCTGATTACCGGGAAGGGCGAGGTTTCCGCACTGATGTCTTCATGCTGCTGTCTTTATACCCAAATGAGGGTACAGCATCAATAATTTCTTTTCCCCGTGATCTTTATGTTTATATTCCCGGAATAGGAAACCAGCGCATTAATGTTGCTCAACCTTACGGCGGTTTTGCCCTCAGCAAAGCCACACTTGAAGAAAATTTTGATGTCACTGCCGATCATTACATCATGACAAACTTCGATGGCTTTAAAAGCATTATTAACAGTCTTGGCGGAATCAATGTTGAGGTTGGCCAGTATTTATCTGATCATTGTGACTTACCGCAAGGCGGTTATGAAAAAATATGCACGGTTTATCCCGGTACAAATTACATGGATGGCAATACCGCTTTATGGTATGTGCGTTCCCGCTATTCCACATCTGATTTCGACCGTACCCGGCGAGCCCAGGAAGTTGTCTTTTCAATTTTTTCCAAGCTGATGTCATTGGATGCACTTGCTAGAATCCCGGAATTGTATGCCTCATATATCTATGCAGTAGAAACTGATCTGACTGCGGCTGATGTTATCGCCCTTGCTCCTTTAGCTTCACAGATCCTGGCAGACCCCTCCAAATTGCGACATTACGCGATTGGGCTTGGTCAGGTTAGCCCATATGTATTACCAGAATCCGGTGCTAACGTATTGATACCGAATTATGATGCGATTGCTGAACTCATTCATCAATCCGCGTTCACACCATAATAGTTTACAGTTCCTCATTTCAAAGCGGTATTGACATTTTCCCTTTGTATGGGTATGCTTATATTTAATCTATACGCACCAAGCGAGGAAAAATGTCAAACTCACAATCTTCAAACCTTCATATAACCCAACAAACACAATTATTACCGGCCATTCAAGCCTGGGAAATCTATCTTCAAGACCAGGATAAATCCATTTACACTGTCAAAGCATTTGTCAGCGATTTACAGCTCTTAGCCAGCTTTTTCCCCCCCGATAAGACAGTTGGTACAATAACCACCTCCGACTTGAATAATTTTCTTAAGTGGCTTGAAACTGGCCGCCCGGTACCCTGCAGTCCCAAAAGTCTGGCAAGAAGGATAACCTCGATTAAAGCATTCTTCCGCTGGTTGAAGCAATTTGGCAGAATAACTATCGATCCGGCAGAGAAGGTTGTCCAAAAATCCGTCATTAGCCCCCTCCCGGAAGTCTTAACCGAAGCCGAACAAGAACGTGTTTTAGAGGCTGCCAATAAGTTGCGCTCAGCTTCCAAACCGGATGCACGCCCACTGACTTTGTTACTGCTTCTTTTGGAAACCGGATTAAAAAAAGGTGAATGCCTATCGCTCACTTTGAATCACCTGAATTTGGAAACCCCGGCAGACCAATATATATTTGTGCGTTACAATAACCCCAATTACCGCTATAAGGAACGTAAAATCTCGGTTTCTGATGAATGGGTTCAGGTCTATCAGGAATATGTCGAACAATACCAACCGAAAGATCAACTCTTCCCCTGGTCTCCTCGCAGGCTTGAATACATTTTAGAGGATATTGGCAAGGAAGCCGGTTTGGAAAAGCATCTTTCATTCGATATGTGCCGTTGGACCAGCGTTTTACGAGATTTCACCACGACAGAAGATAAAGATTTAATTCGACAAAAGCTGGGAATTTCAAAAATACAATGGCGTGAGATCGGTGCAAAACTTAACCGCTTATCCTCACAAAGTTAACTTTCCTCAGCCATTCATATTCTTTTGATTAAGTTCCAGCCGAATAATCTTCTCTGTTTTGTCTGTAATTCTGAAGGGGTGGGCCAATCGTAGCCCACATACCCACCCGATTTTTCCGTGAAAGTTCAATAATATTGGCCAGTTCGAGCGGGCACCTCGGGGGATTTTTTGGTTGGTAAAATAGTTGCCAATGCTGATGGTATCGCCTTCCATCCCCAGCGGCATCATACGATCACCTTTTTTCCAGGGTCGAATAATCAGAGGGAACCCCCCAACAACTTCAAAATCCAGTTCCGCAATCATTTCAGATTGAGTCTTAAGGGCATCTTTATCGAGAATGGCTGATTGCAAGGTGACGAGAATTTCCCAGTTTTCACCCAAAAGGTAAGTGCCGGTTTGGTTGATTGTAATGGTTACATCGGACATTTGCGGAAAGAAAAATCGTTGCCAATGAAAATTTTTGGCAGAAATAATTATCCGATTATTAAATAATTCCATCAAAAGGTTATCTTCAAGATCAAATTGACCAGCACTATGCTTAGCAATTGCTTCCCGAACCCGCTCGATGCTGGTAAAAGAAATATCGCGAGTATTCGGTTGTAGAAAAAATACCGACCTCCGTAATAAGTGGCGTTGCACAGCTATATTTTCAATTAAGAATTCATTCCGTTGAAAACTAACAACACCCTGATTTCTAATGTCCGCAAGAGTCTGCCATTTTTTTGAAACCACTTCATCCACAAGTTCTAAATCAGTTCTTAATACTTCAGCAGTCTGAAAAAGGCGGGTAGAAATAGTCGGGTATTCGCTGACCAGAAATGGCAGAATACGATGGCGAATTTTATTGCGTGAATAATTCTGATCGGAATTGGTCTCATCCAAACGATATGCCAAAGAATTGGCATAAAGATAATCTTCAATCTGCCTTCGCCAGATCGATAAAATCGGCCGGATGATTTTTATGGACGGGTGGAATTCTTCAATCACAATTCCGTATTTCATGCCCGTCAACCCAGAAAGTCCTGTTCCACGCAACAAATGCATCAGTACAGTCTCAACCTGATCATTGGCATTGTGCGCAACAGCGATGTATTCAGCTTGATGGTCAACAGCAACTGATACAAGGAATCGATAACGCAGAATTCGTGCCGCTTCCTCAATGGTTGTTTTGGTAGACTTTGAAAATTCGCGCACATCCCCCTGTCCTTCTTCAAATGGAACTTGAAGTTCAGCACACAAATTTTTTGTAAAATTAGCATCCAGGCCTGAATTTTCGCGTAACTTGTGGTTGAAATGTGCCACAATCAGTTGAAAAGGCAATTTTTTCAACAAATGCAGTAAGAAAACACTATCGGCACCCCCCGAGACAGCTACAACAATTTTTTCCCCTGGTTGTATATCTCCACAGCGCTTTAAGTTTTCTAGAATCTCGCTTTGCATTTGCGCTGATTATAGCATGCAGGTATGTTAACTCGAAGCCATCTTTTATTACGCACAAATTTGAAATGACTCTATAATAATAATGTTCAAAGTAATTATTATGATTAGATTGAGGTTAAGCCGATGGAAGAAAAAATCCTGATTATTGATGACGATCTGGAAACTCTGCGTTTGGTAGGGCTGATGCTGCAACGGCAGGGGTATCAAATTATTTCCGCCAATAATGGCGCTCTGGGGATCAATCTGGCAAAAAAAGAAAAACCGGATTTGATTGTTCTGGATGTCATGATGCCTGATATTGATGGATTCAATGTTACCAAGCGCTTACGCGCTGATCCTGAACTTAATGACACACCCATTTTAATGTTTACAGCCAAGGGTCAGGTCGATGATAAAGTCGCCGGTTATGAAGCGGGAGTGGATGATTACCTGATCAAACCAGTCCATCCGGTTGAATTGGTTGCCCACATCAAGGCACTGCTGACCCGTAGAAAACGCGTAACTGGTCCATTACCAACGCCAAAAAAATCTCATGTAATAGGAGTTCTTTCAGCCAAAGGCGGGCTGGGCGCATCGACAGTAGCACTTAATCTGGGTATAGCATTGCAGGAGAAGACTAAAATTGACACAATTTGTGCAGAGATCATTCCCAATAATGGCACATGGGGAATTGAGCTCGGTCTGGCTGACAACAATGCGCTCAACCGAATCCTCGAAAAAAGGACTGAAGATATCAATCTTGCCCTTGTAAAGCAACATCTGGTCAGCAGCAACTTTGGTGTCAGTCTCTTACTGTCTTCACCCACATTTTCAGTCATCAACCAATTTGAGAACAAAGATCAAATAAAAAAATTGGTTAATGTTTTAGGCGAGAGCACGCAAATTTTAATCCTGGACCTTGGTATAGGAAACATTGACTTGCTAAGTTCTTTAGCAGAAGTCTGTGATGAAATAATTGTTGTTACAGAAGCGCAGCCAATACCCATAGAAAGAACCAGATTACTTATTAAAGAATTTGACACCAGAGGGATCAGTAAAAACAAACATATTGAAATTCTTGTCAATAATCGTACCAGGGCAGATATTCAACTATCAGTTGCTCAGGTTGAAGATAAGCTCGGTGTAATCCCAACCATTGTCATTCCCCCAACTCCGGAACTGGCGTACCAGGCTGTCACTCGCTCGCTCCCACTTATCCGTGTACAACCTGAAAACTTGATTGCCAAGCAGTATCAACGCTTTGCGGACCACGTAATTGAAAGGATGAAGAAATAAAGCCGGATCCGATTAGGGATAAGATCGATCAAGCTATTGATCTTATTCGAAAATCTCGCAACTGTGTCGTAATTACCGGTGCCGGTATCTCAACGCCTTCCAATATTCCTGACTTCCGTTCAAAAGGTAGCGGGCTTTGGGAACACCATGACCCGATGAAGGTGGCATCACTCACCACGTTTCAAACCGATCCGGCCAGCTTTTATGCATGGCTGCACCCTTTGATGCAATCCATCCTGGCTGCAAAACCGAACAAAGCCCATTTTGCGCTGGCGAAATTGGCTGCAAAGGGAATAATCAAAACAATCATCACCCAAAATATTGATTTCCTGCATCAAAGAGCGGGGACGATAGATCCAATTGAAGTGCATGGGTCACTTGAGCAATTTGAATGCATTCAATGCCATACCAGTATCAATTATCAGGACGATCAGATCAAGCGATATTTACTTAACGGTGCAATCCCGAAATGTCCCGACTGCAAGCGGGTCTTAAAACCTGCGATTACTCTTTTTGAAGAGATGCTGCCAATCAATGCCTGGGAAAAGGCCTATTCTGCATGTACCCAGGCCGATCTGGTCATTGCTGTCGGAACTTCCTTGGAGGTTTATCCGGTTAATTTGCTTCCCGAACTTGCACTTAAACAGTCATCAAATTTAATAATCAATACCCTATCCTCAACTCACCTTGACAAAGCGGCCGCAGTGGTACTGCCCTACGATGTCATTCAGGTCTGGCAGAAAATTCAAGCCGCCTTTGATTAAATAAGGCTTGAATCGATCGTGTAATCAATCAGCTCTTTGATATGAGATTCATTCTTTTTACAGGCTGCCTTTTCGTCCGAATTGTTTTTCCAGCAGTTCCACGGATAAATGCACCATGGTCGGACGGCCATGCGGACAGGTTCGTGGAGACCGACATCTTTCCAAATCTGCAAGTAAAGCTTCTTGTTCCGGGCGAGTCAAAATTTGGCCGGCTTTTACGGCTGCGCGTTTGCAAACTCTGGCAGCAATTATCTCTTCAGTTTTCTGCTGAAGGGGTGTCTCATCATCTTCAAAATCTTCAACAACCACCCACAGTGCTGCTTGCGGTTCAAGCCCCAATAATAATGCAGGGATAGCACGCACCTGAAAGCTATTGTTTCCAAATTCTTGCACAATAAATCCAAGCTTGTTTAGAATTTCAAGCCTTCCGCTCAGTATCTGTGCCTGATTCGGTGGCAATGTAATTACTTCCGGGTTTAATAGTGATTGGGAAGGAATTTTCGATGACATCTGGCTAATTAATTTTTCGAAGAGCACGCGTTCATGGGCAGCATGCTGGTCAACGAGATATAAGCCGTCTGGGCCCTCAGCCACGATATATGTAGCTCCGATCTGACCGATTAACCTCAAAAGTGGAAGGGAATGAAAAACTGTTCCAGTTGTTTGCGTCGATTCATGAGTACCGGCAAATCCCTCCGGCGATGAGAAAAATGACGCTGGATTTTCTCCATTAACCTGATTGGAGGCTGAAGTCCAGCTTGTTTCTTCAGAAGAGTTTTGAGAATCGTATCCGCCCCACAATTTAGAAGACAATTGCGGAACTGGATTGTACGCCAGCAGCGCTCTACGAACAGCACGTTGAACGAGGCTGAAAATCGCATCCGGCTGTTGGAATCGCACTTCTGCTTTGGTTGGATGGACATTCACATCAATCTGATCCGTTGGAATATCAAGGAAAAGTACTGTAATCGGAAAACGCCCAACCATAATCATTGTTTGATAGGCTTTCAGCACAGCGGAGGAAAGCGCTGCATCCTGCACCCAGCGACCATTTGCAAAAAATATGATGTCTTTTCGATTCGATTTTGTTATCGCAATGGGGCTTATGTACCCATTGACAGAATAATCCCCATCCTGCAGGCGCACCTCCAGCATCTTCTTGGCAATTTCCAACCCATACAATTGCACCAGTATTTCGCGGCGATCTCCATTCCCATTCGTCTGAAAAACTGTTTTCCCGTCGAAATCCAATTTAAAGCGAATTTGTGGATACGCAAGACCATAACGCATCATTAAAGCGCTAATTCTTTGTTTTTCGGTTGTTTCTGATTTTAGGAATTTGAGTCTGGCCGGAACGCTATAAAAGAGATTTTTTACAGAGATGCTGCTGCCTACAGGAGCACCGATTTTTTCGAAGGATATTTCTTTGCCGCCTTCAATTGTCAACTTAATTCCCAAAGTCTCATTTTCAGAGCGTGACAATATCACAAATTGAGACACTGATGCAATCGAAGCCAACGCTTCACCTCGGAAACCGAGTGTACGAATCGAAAACAATTGATCAGCGGATGAAAGTTTTGAGGTTGCGTGCCGCGTTACTGCCAATCGAATTTGATCTGACTCGATGCCACTCCCATCGTCACTAACTTCAATCGATTTTCTACCCGCAGCTTCAATCGATACAGCAATAATTTGAGCACCTGCATCAATTGCATTTTCTACCAATTCTTTAACTACCGAAGTTGGCCGTTCAATTACTTCACCGGCTGCAATTTGTGAAGCCACCTCCTCGCGTAAGATAGCTATTGGTTTTTTTCTATTATCCATTGGTCACCGTAAGGCTATTTTACAACAGATACAATAAAAAATTGGATTCGGGTAAAATTACAGAATGAAAATTACAACGATACTCTTCGATCTTGATGACACCCTTTATTCGCCTGATTGCGGTGTATGGGGGCTTATTCGCGAAAAAATAGACCTTTTTATGATTTCACGCCTGGATTATTCTCAGGAAGATGTCACCAAAGCCAGGGAAGGTTTCTTCCGAGACTATGGAACTACTTTACGTGGATTACAAGCCACTCACAAAATAGATACCGACGATTATCTTAATTATGTTCACGACGTCCCAATTGAAGATTTGATTAAACCAAATCGCATGCTAATCGAATTATTACAAAAAATGCCTCAAAAAAAAGCGATTTTTACAAATGCAGATCGTATTCATGCAAGTCGGGTTTTGAAATCTTTACAAATTGATAAATATTTTGATAATGTTGTTGATATTTTGGATACGGACCCATATTGTAAACCAATGAGGGAGGCTTTCCAAATTGCTATGGAAAAATTATCTGTTTCTGATCCTGCGACGGTCCTTTTCTTTGATGATAATGTGCACAATATTACCACCGCACAATCGCTGGGAATGCAAACGGTTTGGGTTAATAGCAATGCCCAAAATACTGAGGATAAAGGGTTGAAAATTAAGAATATAAATGAATTTCATAGCCTCATACCAGAATTTATGGCCGGGTAAGGAAAAATGCAAAATTTTTCTAATACAGCTTGGGTCATTATTGCTTTATTAATAATTTTTATTCTGGCGATAAATATCTGGCTTTTTTCCACTTTTCGAAATAAGACTGACAAAAACTCTACTATTAATTTGCTCAGGAATTCCGCGAAGATCCTCCGGAACCCTTTTATGGAAGAAAATAAAAAGTTAGAGGAATTATCAAAATTGTCACTTGCTCTTAAAGAATCAGCACAAGAGAAACTTCCTTCAGAACATGGAGATTTAAATGAATAACAATCCCTGGAAAATTTTACTATCCGTTCTGCTGTTTCTGATCATTATTGCTGGCACTTTTTCCGGGGGCTATCTCGTTGGTCAGTTATTACCAATTGCCAAAGGGGATACAATCCTGCCTTCATCATTAGTTCAGAACAAAAGTACAGAAACACCTGACACTGGAGGCGCGAACCTGGAAGTGCTTTTCCAACCTTTCTGGGAGGCATGGAATTACGTTGAGCGAGAATATGTAGACCAACCAGTAGACAAAACCAAAATGATGCGCGGGGCGATTTCCGGAATGCTTGCTTCCCTCGGCGACAAACACACTTCCTACATGGATCCGGATACATACTTACAGCAAAGTACGCCATTACAGGGTGAGTACGAAGGTATTGGTGCCTGGGTGGATGTAACCGGTGAATACCTGACCATCATCAGCCCTATGCCAGGATCGCCAGCAGAAGAACAAGGACTAAAACTGGAAGATCAGATTATTGCTATTGATGGCGAGGATGTGACCGGAATTTCAGGTGATCTTGTTCTTCGCCGAGTCCTTGGCCCGGCTGGCTCGGTTGTAAAATTAACAATTTTCCGTCCCGCAACCAATGAAAAACTGGATGTTGAGATCACACGCAAGAAGATTGAGATACCTTCAGTTTCAGGCAAAATGCTCGAAAATGATATTGCTTATATCCAATTAATAAACTTTGGTGAAAAAACGCATGCTGACCTGGTGGTTGAACTGAAAAGTTTATTGGCCCAAAATCCAATCGGCTTGATTCTTGATTTACGCAATAATGGTGGCGGTTATCTAAATGCAGCCATTGAGGTTTCGTCTGAGTTCGTTGATAAAAGTCCAATCATGTACGAAGAGTTTGGTGATGGGCACCAGGTAGAATATAACGTCAAGCTAAAAGGAATTGCAACCAAAATTCCATTGGTGGTCTTAATCAATGGAGGCACTGCTTCTGCATCTGAAATCACTGCCGGAGCAATACAGGATTATGATCGCGGATTACTGGTTGGCACGCAAAGTTACGGCAAGGGTTCGGTCCAAAACTGGATTACATTGCAGAACGATCAGGGTGCAATTCGTGTTACAATTGCTCGCTGGTTAACTCCGAACCAACGCCAAATCAATTCGGTGGGTTTAACCCCTGATTTCATTGTAGAAATTACCGAAGACGATATGACCGCCGGGGTCGATCCACAACTAAATAAGGCAATTGAAATACTGACAAAGTCTAAGTAAAGAAAGTGTTTACCTTTCGTCAGCAAACAATTGATGTTTGACAGTTAATTGCGTGGGCATTATAATTATTCCCCGCTGGAAAAATTTCTTGGGAGAGTCTTAATGGATCAAAATACATCAGCGGATAACAACCGCATCCAAATTTCTGAAATCAAGCAGAAGGAAAAATACACCGGAAAAGTATTGAAAACTACTTTAGCCGGCGCTGCTATAGATATTGGAGCGGAAAAACCGGCTATGCTTCATGTTTCACAGATGGTTTCCTCAACTGGTGAACCGATTCTGAATGTTGAAGAAATACTCAATATTGGACAGGAAATCGAAGTCTGGGTAAAACGAGTTCGTGATCAACGTATTGAAGTGAGCATGATAAAACCGCTGGCCCTCGAATGGCGTGAAATAAAATCTGGCTTGGTGGTTAAAGGTACCGTTATTCGTCTGGAGTCTTTTGGTGCTTTTGTGGAAATTGGCGCTGAACGCCCCGGTTTGATCCATATCAGTGAAATGGCGCATGGCTATATTCGAACGCCTTCTGACATTATGAAAGAAGGTGATGAAATTGAAGCGGAAATCATTGATTTTAATCGCAAAAAGAAACAAATAAAGCTTTCAATGAAGGCTTTGCAGCCGGAACCGGTGAAAGATGAAGTCATCACTCAAAAAGAATTTTCTTCCGAGGATGATATGCTTCAACGTGATCGCCCGGTTAAACGAAAACGAGAAAAGAAAGCCCGCAAAAAGAGTGATTCTGATTTTGAAGGTATTAATTTCGAACTAAAGAAGGACGAAGCTGAGGTAGAACCAACTGCAATGGAAATTGCCATTCGCTCAGCTATGGAAAAAGCAAACGATAAAAAGCAAGAATCAAAAAAGAAAGCCTCAAAGGCTTCTTCGAGCGAGCAAAGTGAAATCCTTTCACGCACACTCGACCAAAAAACAAGCTGATTGCTTCAACAAACTGGCTCCGAGCTTATTTTATTAACCAAGAAATAAGAAATGGCACACAATAATAGATAAACAAGGGCTGTCCCAAGAGTCAGCCTTTTTTATTTAATGAAACAAAATAAGAACGAAAACGTATCATTTCAAAAATTAGGGGCTGAGTGTTTTTAGGTGTTGGCAATCACTCGCCTAAACACATTCCTCAAAACCATTTTATTGAAAAGATATACGAAAAGGATAAAATATTAAAGGATGACACTCCCATAATTGAATCGGTAATATTTTTTACCCTAAGTAAGCATGTGAATTATCTATGGTAAACTAATTTTTTAGATCCTATCGTGAAAATATTATTTAAACATGATTTTGAGAAATTTAAAGAGAATGCTCTTTTTTCACCAGGTCAGAACTTTCCAACTGATAGTTTTCACATCCAAAAATCCAATGCGATTAAGGGGATAATATGAATACAAAATATTTCATTTTTACGGGGGGTGTAGTAAGTTCGGTTGGCAAGGGTGTGACTGCAGCTGCCATTGGACGCCTATTGAAGGAACGCGGCTTTAAAATGGCTGTACAAAAATTGGATCCTTACATCAATGTAGACCCCGGCACGATGAGCCCCTATCAGCACGGCGAAGTTTTTGTTACAGATGATGGTGCGGAAACTGATCTTGATCTCGGTCATTACGAACGGTTTATTGACATTCGTTTGAAAAAAGTATGCAACATGACTACCGGTCAGGTTTATGCTGAGGTCATCAGCAACGAACGTCGCGGAGATTACCTTGGCGGAACCATTCAGGTAATTCCGCACATTACCAACGAAATTAAACGCAGAATTGGATTGGTTGCCAAAACCATGGAAGCTGAAATTGTGCTGATTGAAGTAGGCGGGACCGTTGGTGATATCGAATCGCAGCCTTTTTTGGAAGCGACCCGCCAACTTCGCAGCGAACTGGGACGCGAAAACACCATTTTCATTCATGTGACCTGGCTTCCCTCAATAGGAGCGACTGGTGAACTCAAAACCAAACCCACTCAACATTCGGTTCGCGAATTGCGTTCAATGGGAATCTCACCCGACATTATCATTGCGCGGGCCGATTATCCAATTACAGATGACTTATGTGAAAAGATTTCGCTTTTTTGTGATGTGGATCGCGAAGCGGTCATCCCAATGGTTACCGCTGCAAACCTATACGAAGTTCCATTAATGCTCGAGAAAGCCAAAGTTGGTGAATACCTCTTAAAACGCGCAAATTTGGAAGCTCGCCAAACGCCGGACTGGAGCGAATGGATTACCATGATTGACAAATTGAAGCAGGAGCGTCCAAAATTAAGAATTGCTCTGGTTGGTAAATATGTTGAGTTGCACGACGCATATATGAGTGTGCGGGAAGCTTTAAATCATGCTGCTCTATCTTTGGGTTTGGACCTCGATTTGGTTTGGGTCAATTCTACTGACCTAGAGAAACATAACGATTTTAAAGCGTTGGATAGCTGTGATGGTATAATCGTTCCGGGTGGCTTCGGTTCACGAGGGGTTGAAGGTAAGATCCTTGCTGCTCGTTATGCGCGCGTGAATAAAAAACCTTTTTTTGGATTATGCTTGGGAATGCAGCTAATGGTGGTTGAATTTGGGCGGTACATTTTGAACGATGAATCAACAAACTCAACTGAATTTGATCGCACTACTCCTCATCCGGTGATTGATTTGCTGCCGGATCAAAAAAGCATCACCGATTTGGGAGGCACAATGAGGTTAGGATTATATCCTTGCCAGCTTATTCCCAATACAATTGCCGCAAACGCATACCAACAACCGCTGATAGAAGAAAGACATCGCCACCGTTTCGAATTCAATAACAAATATCGGAAACAGTACGCTGAGCATGGCATGATCTTCAGCGGCCAATCTCCGGACGGCAAACTGGTAGAAATCGTAGAATTGAAAGATCACCCATTTATGTTGGCCACCCAGTTCCACCCTGAGTTTCTTTCACGCCCAAACCGGCCTCATCCCTTGTTTGTCGCCTTTATTAATGCAGCCAGACAGTATTCTAAGAATGAGGCTATCAAATTGGCAGGTACTCAAGAAGACAAATTAACAGAACCTGGTTTCTGAATTTAAGATTGGAGAAAAAATTTATGGACACAACAATTGTATCGATTTATGGGCAAGAGATTTTGGATTCTCGCGGCAACCCCACTGTGGAAGTGGAAGTCGTCCTGGCGGATGGCAGCTGGGGTCGGGCTGGCGTTCCTTCCGGAGCTTCAACCGGGACACACGAAGCATTGGAAATGCGCGATGGTGATAAAGCTCGATTTCAGGGCAAAGGCGTCTTAAAAGCAGTTGAAAATGTAAACACGGAAATAGTAGATGCTTTGTTGGATTGGGATGCCACCGAGCAGCGTGCCATCGATTTGGTACTATTGTCCCTCGATGGAACCGAAAACAAATCAAAACTAGGCGCTAATGCCATCCTGGGTACCTCACTGGCAGTCGCCAAAGCAGCCGCAAATTCTTTGGGTTTACCCTTATACCGCTATATCGGCGGTGTACATGCCCATGTCCTGCCTGTTCCCATGCTGAATATTCTCAATGGTGGCGCTCATACCGCCTGGCAATCGACTGACGCACAGGAATTCATGGTGATGCCATTTGGTGCCCCGTCTTTCAGCGAAGGATTGCGTTGGGGTGCGGAAATTTACCATGCACTTAAAAGTGTCTTAAAATCACGCGGATATGCCACTTTGGTAGGTGATGAGGGTGGCTACGCACCGGCGTTAAAAGCAAATGTTGAAGCGGTTGAAGTTATTCTTGAAGCAATTGAAAAAGCTGGCTACAAAGCCGGCGAACAGGTCGCCATTGCACTTGATCCGGCAGCAACAGAATTGTATGAACCTGAATCCAAACTGTACAATCTGCGTAAAGAAGGTAAGAAACTCACATCCGAACAAATGATCGCTTTCTGGAAAAATTGGGTTGACCAGTATCCGATTGTTTCAATCGAGGATGGTTTGGCCGAAGATGATTGGGATGGCTGGAAAATGTTCGTGGAAGAGCTTGGAGATCGATTGCAAATTGTCGGTGATGACTTGTGTGTAACAAATCCGGAACGCATTCGCCGTGCAATTGAGATGAAGGCAGCCAATAGTGTTTTAATCAAATTAAATCAAATTGGAACGCTCACTGAGACTCTCGAAGCCATTGAAACCACTCAGCGCGCCGGTTGGACTGCAGTTACTTCACACCGCTCAGGTGAAACAGAAGATTCCACCATCGCGGACCTCGCCGTTGCATTGAATACCGGTCAAATAAAAACCGGTGCACCGGCCCGATCTGACCGCGTTGCCAAATACAACCAGTTATTACGAATTGAAGCTGAATTAGGCGAAACTGCCGTTTATGCCGGTTGGGATGCATTAAAAGTACGCAGATAACACTGGTATTTATTTCTGATAAGAGGTCATCCCCGGATGGCCTCTTTTTGATGAACCGATTAACCTGTTTTGTTTTTTTAATTGACACCGATGCCAACTGACGGATAAAGGCCTAAGCGAGATTCGCTTAAACCACCACATTTCTATAATATCAGTCGTTATTTCATGGGCGAAGCAGCAGCGATGGGTAGGTATTTAAAGGATGGAATGGTTTCCCGGTTGCTTCGCCCTTACGAGAGATCTCACGTGAAAGAATCAAAGTACCCCTCGAGAGCTAAAACTTTTTTGTACTTTTATTTCTTAAGTTAGCTATTGCCACACCAGACAGTCGCATCTAAATGTCTTGCGTAGGAGGTTGTGTTAAGCCTGATGTAGCAATTCAATCCGATGCGAAAAAGAAAGCGATGTTGTGCCGATCATAACGTAAAGAAGCGGATGAGTGATTCTTCATGTGGAACGTGACCGCAACCCGCAAGTTTAAGATAAATTGCTGCCGGAATCAAAATTACCGCTCTTCGAATATCTTCAGCCGGAATAATCTTTTCGCCTGCTCCAGCTTTGACCGTCACGGGTAAATTCAACAGTTGAGCCGCTCCTCAATTAAGCTCACAGTTCTGGCTTTCGAAAATTACCGCAAACCTTCATCCCAATTTTTCAAAGATCTACTCACTGCCCGTTCGATAAAATGGACATTTACACCCTTTATTTTAACAAATCAGTTATCTGGGCATTTAATTTTCGAAACGGGCTGAATATTGTTTAAAGAAGGCATTGGAGCAACAATAAAGACACTTACGTCAAAATAACCAGAGCAAATAGACGAAGCACCAAAAATTTAGCCTTCATCGTTGTATGAAGAAGCCATCAAGTCTACGTTCTATTTTTTCAGATATAAATTCACCGTCTGCCAGATTTCATCAAACATCGAAACTGTCAACCGACCGGTTTGCGTGTTTTGCCGGCTGGGATGATAAGAAGAAAGGATCGTAAGCGGTGGATCTGCCAATTGAGTCAGGCCATTGTGTTTAAATTTGGCAATCGATTGCCCCGCATAAATTCTTCCGAAATAACGAATCGCTTCACTATGCGCAATCGAGCCCAGAGTAACAACGATTTGCAAATTCTTCATTAATTCAATTTCTCGCATTGCATAAGGCATGCAATTTTCAATTTCCGTTTTGGTCGGTTTATTATCCGGAGGAGCACAGCGGCATACTGCCGTTATGAACATGTCAGATACTTGCAGCCCATCTCCCATCGAGATAGATTGCGCTTGATTTGCAAAACCTGCCCGGTGAAGGGCGGGAAAAAGGAAATCTCCTGATCCATCACCGGTGAACATTCTTCCGGTGCGATTAGATCCATGCGCTCCAGGAGCCAATCCAAGCACTAATACTCTTCCGTTAATATCTCCAAAACCGGGCACGGGTTTGCCCCAGTATTCCCACGTTCGATAAGCCCGTGTTTTCCGAACTGCGATTGCCTCACGCCATGCAACCAAACGCTCACATTTACGGCAGGATATGATTGTCTCATTTAAGGTATTAATGTTCATTGTTGAAAGATCTTCCATTTTTTTATTTTCCGCATTTATAAAATTAACATTGCATCGCCAAAGGAGTAAAATCGATACTCCTGCTTTATGGCTTCCCGGTAAGCTCGTAAAATCAAATCACGACTGGCGAAAGCACTCACCAACATCAACAACGTTGAACGTGGCAAATGAAAATTGGTAACAATGGCATCCACCACTCTGAACTGGTAACCTGGAAGTATAAACAAACGCGTTGAACCTATGAAAGGACCAACCAGATCGTCTGGTTTGGCAAAAGAAGCAGCCGTTTCGAGCGTACGAACGCTGGT
Source organism: Chloroflexi bacterium 44-23 (assembly GCA_001899005.1). Taxonomy (GTDB): domain Bacteria; phylum Chloroflexota; class Anaerolineae; order Anaerolineales; family Anaerolineaceae; genus UBA6170. The sequence continues at coordinate 71,401 of MKUW01000015.1, read as the reverse complement.
TGTCCCTACAGCAATAATTCGGTGACCCGCCCGGTGAGTCTGATTGATTAAATTAGCACTGGCAGGAGTGATTTCACACCATTCGGAATGAATCCTATGGTCATTGGGATCATCTTCATTTACGGGCGCAAATGTATCCAAACCAACATGCAGGGTAATTTCACAAATTGAAACGCCTTGTGATGATAATTTGTGCAAGATTTCTTTGGTAAAATGCAAACCGGCGGTCGGTGCAGCAGCGGATCCAATTTGCTTGGCATATACCGTCTGGTAGCGGTTAGGGTCCTTCAATGGCTCGTGGATGTAAGGTGGTAATGGCATTTCACCAATGGACTCAAGAAAGAGGTCAACAGATTGATCAAATTGTATTAATCGCTTTGAACCCTCCAGGTTATCCAATATGGAAATGGACGGGCCACCATCAATCTTGAGCGTCATACCTGCAGTGACTCTTTTTCCACCAACCAGGCATTCCCATTTGTCGCCTTCCACCTGTTTAAGTAAAAGCACTTCCACCTTCCCGCCGGTTACTTTGTGTGCCATTATCCGCGCTGGAAGAACCTTGGTTTGATTGATTACCAATAAGTCGCCTGGAGATAAAAAATGCCCAATTTCATTAAAATTTCGATGCTGAAATTCGTGTTTTCCACGATTAATAACCATTAAGCGTGAACTATCTCTTGGTTCAATCGGTATTTGAGCAATTCTTGCTTCAGGCAAATCATAGTCAAAATCTGAAGTTTTCAAAAGTAGCTTTCTAAAACAGTTTCGGCTGATCGTTTCCTTCCGGGAAAGGAATCTTGAGATGTTCATATGCCATGCGGGTTGCAATCCTTCCCTGAGATGTACGATCAAGGAATCCCAATTGCAGAAGATAAGGTTCAACGACATCCATAATTGTTTCGGGTTCTTCGCTGATCGAAGCTGCGATGGTGCTTAGACCAACCGGCCCGCCGCTGTATTTTTCAATCACGGTTTGCAGCACTTTCCGATCAATCATATCCAGCCCAAGGCGGTCAACATCCAAAAGCTCCAAGGCTTCCATGGCGGCATCCCGGGAAATAACTCCATTTAAACGCACCTGCGAAAAATCTCGCACCCGTCGTAACAAACGCAAAGCAACCCGCGGCGTACCTCTTGCCCGTCTGGCAATTTCATTCACGCCACCCGGATCACATTCCACGCCCATCATCCGTGCCGCCCGATCTACAATTTTTTCCATAGAAAGAAGGTCATAGAAATCCAATCGATAAACGGCCCCAAAACGGGCTCGGAGCGGTGCAGTGACCAATGCCAGGCGTGTCGTTGCGCCAATGACAGTGAATCTTGGTAATTTCAACCGGATTGACCTGGCTGACGGACCTTTTCCAATAATGATATCTAATGCAAAGTCTTCCATCCCGGGATATAATATTTCTTCAATCGCACGTCCCAGGCGGTGAATTTCATCAATAAAAAGAATATCTCCAGCTCGCAGGTTTGTTAATATGGCTGCCAAATCGCCGGCTTTTTCGATGGCCGGTCCGGAGGTAATGCGAATGTTTACACCCATTTCATTCGCCAGGACATGCGAGAGCGTTGTTTTTCCCAAACCAGGAGGGCCGTAGAAAAGGACATGATCAAGGGATTCACTCCGCTGGCGAGCAGCTTCGATCAAAATCGAAAGGTTTTCTCTCACTTGGTCCTGACCAATAATCTCATCCAATCTCGTCGGTCGTAGTGCAAGATCTAACCGGTCATCCGGTTTGGCTTCAGGGCTTACCATTCTTTCATCGCTCATGTGTTCGATTATACTCGTAAAAATCAATCGGAGATTTAAATTTTGTTTACTTTTTATGGTAAAAGAAACAAGGTAATAATAATTCTGTTGGCGATTTTGTTGGTAAGCTCCTTGCTAACTTCTTATTTCTTAACCAAATCGAATTGGCATGCCAGTGCGAGCAACCGTATTGGTTTTGGGCTTTCAACAAAAGCGGATCCAAAATTCTGGGCGGAAAAGTTACATGCCAGTTGGTATCTGGATTGGAAAACCTCGGCAATACCCAGCGGTCAAGCTCCGGAATATTGGCAAATGATCCGTCTTTCTGCTTCAGGATACACCCCATCAGCAAATGAAATCAAAGCTCTGACGGTCAATTTCCCTGGGCACGTTTGGATTATTGGAAATGAACCGGACAACATCTGGCAAGATAATATCCCTGCCAAAGAATTTGCGCAATATTACCATGAAATCTATGCGTTGATTAAGAATTTTGATCCGACAGCAAAAATCGCTGTAGGTGCCATCAGCCAGCCCACACAACTTCGGTTAAGCTACCTTAATCAGGTGCTCAATGAATACAAACAGCAGTATCACCAATCGCTTCCGGCCGATTGGTGGACATTGCATGCCTATGTTTTGCGCGAGGAAGTTGATAGTTGGGGTGCTGGAATTCCTCCTGGAATGACTCAAAAACGTGGCGATCTTTACATGATTGAAGATCATTCAAACCTGTCAATATTCAAGGAAAATGTAATCCAATTTCGAAAATGGATGAATAATAATGGCTATCAAAATAAGCCCCTGGCTATCACTGAATTTGGAATTCTTCTGCCAGCCGAATTTGGATCGACACCAAGCCTGGTTTCTGATTACTTGAAAGAAACTTTTTTGTGGCTTGAATCGGCAACTGATTCAGAGATTGGTTATCCAGCCGATAATGATCGGCTCGTTCAAAAATTCGCCTGGTTCAGCCTGGCTGATATAAATTTTCCGGTAGCCGATTTAGCAGAGCTCTCTACAAATTCACTGACAAGCACCGGTGAGACATTCTTCAAGACTGCCTTATCACTTGATGAGGAATAACTTCCAACGTAGCAAGCTCGCCATGCTATAATGATTTCGCTAAAAACTCTTGAATGGGAGATATTTGAATGTCTAATATCCATATTTCTTCTCATCCGCTCATTGCACATAAATTATCGAAATTACGCGATGTGAATACAGAACCCAAGAAGTTTCGTGAACTGGTCAGGGAATTGGCAGGTCTTTTAACGTATGAGGCCACAGCTGATTTGCATCTTAAAGAGATAGAACTGCAAACACCTTTGACTTTGAGTAAAGGCTCCATTTTGACCGAAAAGATTGGATTGGTTCCCATTTTGCGAGCCGGCCTTGGCATGGTTGAAGGCTTTTGGGAATTAATGCCTTCTTCGGAAGTCTGGCACATTGGCATTTACCGCGATGAAAAAACATTGAAACCGGTCGAATATTACAATAAACTGCCTACTGAGCCCACTGTCAGTGTCTGTTTGATTTTGGATCCCATGCTTGCCACGGGCGGCTCGGCAGTTGCGACAGTCGATGTTCTCAAGCGATGGGGGGTAAAGCGAATTAAATTTGTAGGAATTATCGGTGCACCAGAAGGTGTGGCTAATTTACAAGATCATCACCCCGATGTACCGATATATCTGGCAGCTATCGATGATCACCTCAATCTGAATGGATATATTGTCCCTGGGCTCGGTGATGCCGGCGATCGCCAATTCGGAACCGCCTAAATAAGGAGTTAAAAAAATGCTGCCATTTACGGTTCATTAAAAAATTACATTGTTTTTTGAAATCTTCGCCACAGCCTGACCCTATCATAAGCACGCCTTCTTTTCTTCGATCGGACATGGTGACTCACAAATAGCAGTCGCCTTTTCTTAAATCGAAAAAAGGGTTGGAGCAAGCCCTCCCCTACGAGAAATTTGCGTATAGTTCTTCGATGAGATGCGGTGGGGTGAAGTGGTACAAGAATATGTTTTAGAATCCTCAATTCTGCATACAACCAGCCCGAATATGATTGTGCATGGCCCGCAATGGCACGACCGGCTTATAGATTATCTTCACAAGTATTTTCGATTCATGACTTTGAATTTAAATGCCCGTCGACGATATCCAATAAACACTCTGCAATTGCAGAAATCGTGCATTGAAATGCATAAATAATTAATTTCCTGCGGGCACAGATCTTTTGGCAACAATAATCTTGCCACTAATAACCATAAAAATTCGATCACACTCGCACTAACTGAGTACCCGTTAAACGTGAGATAATTTTCCTCGCAAACCATGTCGGCAATAAGATTGTGAGATGAATAATAGTTGAGCCTGCCAACACTAGCGCGATCAACCTGAGCCATTCTTCCAATATTGGTGTAAATCTTAAGAATATCAAATCATCCAACCCTACCAGAAGCAGTCCAATGAAAATAACAATTACACCAATTAAAATGGGTATCCACGATTGCCGATCAGATGGCGATGGCACCATAGTGGAACTGATACTGAAAGCTAAATAAAGCCATATCCAGTAATCTGCTTGACCCATACTGATAAAGAGGGAATCACCAATTTTGGCAGCATCACCAGCAAAAAGTGCCTCAACGACTGGTCGCAAGGCAAGCTGACTGGAACCAATCCAGGCAATGACCATTATTCCAAATACAAATGGCGCTAAACCAATCAAGGAATCTCGTAGTGGGTCACATTTCTGGGTTTGAACAAAACCAAGCCGTAACTGACCGTTCTTACTCGTTTCAGGAACAAGCGAGAATTTTATCACTCTCACCCGCAGGAAGATTGCAGTCAACCAGTGACTCACTTCGTGGAGAAAAACGCCCGGAAGGAGAATAAACGAAAATATCGCGATAACAATCTTTGGTTTGCGAAAAATGATCAATAAGAATGTCTGAATTTCGCGATGCAATATCCTTTGAATCCCGATAAAGAAGATGAAAGTGACTATAAAAAAAAGAAAGCCTTTCAGTTCTTAAGCTCCGCTATGCCGCAGCACGAACAATCTCAATAAATTCCGGTTTTAATGCCGCTCCACCGACCAATGCCCCATCAATATCAGGTTGGACGAAATATTCCTTTGCGTTGCTGCCCTTTACCGACCCGCCATACAATACCCGCATATCACGCACAGCTTCTTCCCCGTACATCTCGATTATTGGTTTGCGGATAGTATATTTGATAATCTCATTTGCCTTTTGGGCATCACACGCCAAACCAGTCCCAATTGCCCATACCGGCTCATAAGCAATTACGACGTCCTTTAATAAACTTAAATCAATATCATTAAAGGCTATGCGCATTTGACGAGTAATCACCTCTTCAGTTTGACTTTTTTCATTTTCTTCCAGGGTTTCTCCGACACAAACAATAACATGCAAGCCCGCATTCAAGGCAGCCTGCATGCGTTTATTAACTGTTTCATCTGTTTCACAAAAATATGTGCGTCTTTCAGAATGCCCAATAATTACGTATTGACCAAATTCTAAAATCATAGCTGCCGATATCTCACCGGTGAAAGCCCCTTGATTTTCCCAATGAACATTTTGAGCCCCCAGTCCAATTGGGCTGGCTTTTAATCGATTCGCAACTGGACAAAGCGCTGTGAAAGGGACGCAAAATACAATTTCAACCGAGGTTAGATCGGCTAACTTTGGTTGTAACTCATCTACCAGCGCAATTGCTTCACTTGCAGTTTTATGCATTTTCCAATTACCGGCAACAAAAGGTTTTCTCATAAGGTTTTTCCTTCCAAAAAATAAGTGATAGCCACAATCATAAACCAAAATGAAAAATTATTGTTAGCATTGGGCTGGATTGTTGGATGAAATTTGACGGTTGAAGCGACTCGTATTATCATTAAGATGATGGGCTGGTCGGATGATCGCGGTACCTTTGGTGTCGAGGAAAGTCCGCACTTCAACGAGCGAGATGCCGGGTAATTCCCGGAGCGGGAACGCCTTCAAGGAAGACCTGCTGGAATGGGCCACAGAAAATAACTGCCTGAAAAGGTGATGGTGAAATGGTGGTGTAAGAGACCACCGGCGATCACAGTAATGTGACGGCCAGGCAACCCCCATCTGAAGCAAGGCCAAGCAGAGGCAAAACTCTTCGGAGTGGGAGATTGCTCATCTCCTCAAGCTTCGGGTAGGCTGCAAGAATTTGTTGGTAACAACAAATCCAGATAGATGATCATCCATTTACCTTCGGGTAGAAGACAGAATGCGGCTTATAGATCAGTTCATCAACTGCAATTATTAATTCATTTCCGATGCAAAAACTGTTCGAATGAAATCCTTTGATTTGACCATGCGACGGCTCAATCAGTGGCAACTCTCGGCATCTCTAATGATAATTGCCTGGGAATCCTTCGACCGTTTAATAATAAGTAGGCACCAGAAGAATTTACAGACACGCCTAAATTTTTAAGGTCATCTTCATTCCGAATGAGGTGATGGCGGCGATACGAAATTATTTTACGAGCCTTGATAGACCCAATTCCGGGAACTCTTATTAACCGTTCATAGCTGGCCTTATTGATTTCCAAGGGATTGTGAGCAAGGTTTTTTTTGGCCCAGGTCGATTTTGGGTCATTTTCTAACGATAAATTACCATTTAAATCAAACTCAAAATCCTCCAGAGAAAATTGATAATCTCGTAATAAAAAAGAGGACTGGTAAAGCCGATGTTCCCGGATTGGATTTTCCGCAGGCAGATCGGAAAAAGGAGTTCCAGTAACAGGAGAAAAAGCCATATAATAGATCCTGGCCAGGTGAAATTCTTTGAATAAGTATTGTGAGGTTCGAATCAACTCAGCATCGCTTTCATGCGCGGGTCCCACCACAAACTGAGTTGTGAGGGATGGCCAACGATTGCGCCAGTTTAGATTTGTGACATTTTCAGAACGGATTTCCTGAACCCATTTCAACCGGGTATACAGCTCTTCAAAAAAAGACTTCTTTGGAGCAAGCTTTTCCAATCTGTGCGGGTTGGGTGCTTCAAGGTTGATGGACACCCGATCAGCCTGAAGCATCAACTGTCGAATCTGATCTTTCTCTGCCCCAGGCATAATTTTCAAATGCATATAACCTTGAAAATTTTTCTTTTTACGCAAGATTTCAGCGGTATCAATTATTCGATCCTGAGAATACACCCCACCAACCAAAATTCCTGAACTCAGGAAAAGTCCTTTGGCAATATCTTTGTTTACCAGATTCAGAAAGGTATCAGCTAATTCATCCGCGGAAAATGTCACACGTTCGGTGTCACGCCCAGAACGAAATGCACAATAAAGACAGTTCTTCTCACAGATTGAGGTTACCATTGCTTTTAACAAAGGGATCGATCCTCCACCGGGTAAGCCGGCAAACGTAATCTGAGGTTCAAGGTTTTTTTTCAAAGACGAATGGCAAGGAGGGGCTGATCCCGGATGGCTCATCGGGTCAACCACATCCATGTTTTCTGCCAATAAAGTTAGTTTCTCTATAACGTTCATCTGCCCCAATCGTACAATCACTCAAAACGAAACTTATGTTGGTCAGGTCGGAATGTTTAATTTTTCTCTTAAGCAGAATTTTGAACAAAAATTTCAGCCAATACTCGTTAAGAGGTGCTCAAACCCGATCACCAATTTTATAAACAATCATATCAATATCGTAATTATAGTACATAAGTTCTAGTTATTCAAGTACGAATCTTGTTACAAACCCTATTTTAGGGTAAGATGATGGAGACCCATTGAATAAGGAGATTACTTGCATGACTGGGTTATTGAACCGTAAATTATTCTTCCTGACGACTTTTATCATACTTATTTTAGTATCAATACACCCTGTAATTGCCCAGTCTATTGGGGAAACAGGTTTAACTTTTGTTGCTTTTTCAAAGAACACTTTCTATGGAATGAATCTTGGTACAACGAATGGCGAACTTCGTTTTCGCATAAAAGAAAAAAATAAGAATCGTGTGTTATTCATTGATCTTTACACAAAAGATGAATTTTCCACGATTGCTGCGATGAATGATCATAGTGTTTTTATCACCTATCAGAACCACTTTAATTCCACCAATCCCGTTTATTTATCCCCGGCTGATTTTGAATCCAAATTTGGCAACCTTCTATTTGATAACAAAAGAATTCCGGATCCGCAGAATTTCTCGATAGACAACAACCCTCTCATTATTGCTTATACGAACCAACTTTTTGCCAGTGAATTCGGCAAAGCCTTTATTGTTGAATCCCTAGAAACTTCACCTATAATTTTCGAAAAGCAACAGAATTGGCAAATTTTAACGTCTTTGCCATCAGCTTTTACAGATGTTGAAAGCGGCAATGGTTTTTTTCATCCATTCCAACAGAAAAATCGTGTGGAATCTGAAATTCGCAAATACATTTCTGATTTTTCTTTGCTGGATGGATTCCGAGTACTTCAAGCAGCCCATCCGCTGGAATCCCAAACAGCCTCAGTAGTCTTTGAACCCAGTAAAAATCAAATTTATATCGTATTAGACAAAGAATTTGAGAAAATCTGGATGATTAATTTGGATGGCGCAACGATTGAAACCTTTTCCGGTTTTGATAAATACCATAAAGGCAATATTCCTGAAATTGGAATAACATCCAGTGATTTACAAATACTAAATTTTAGCAATGAAAGCCTGATGGATGGTGTAATTCTTTGGGGCGTGATTATCGCTATTATCATATTTTTGGTAACCGGTGTTAATTATCGGCATATTACAGGCTAAAAACAAAAAGCATTTTTTATATTTCAGCAACGATTGTTTTTGTTTTTTCACGGGTTACCTCAGCAACAGCTGAGCTAATATGCGCACCAAACAAAATTAAAAAGCTTGTCAAATAGACCCACAATAATAATGCGATGATTCTACCAAGTGAGCCATAGATCAGCTCGTATCGAACCCATTGACTGCTGAGATACCAATTCATCGCCAGTGCAATCAATTCGCTGACGACAAGAGTGAAGACTGCACCAGCCAAGGCTTCCATTGGTTTCACAGTCGCTTTTGGCAGCCATTGAAACATGATCCAATACATTAAGAGGCGGAACATGAGCGGGGCTAAAAGTACCAGAATTTCCCAGAGATTGGTGCTCAAAATAGGAATTTTAAAAAAAACAATCAACTTATCGACAAAATCAATTTTAATCAATGCATTTAGAAACCATAGAATAACCACCAAAATGGCCAGGCCGAAAAGAATTGCAAATCCCATAACCCGGCGCTCAATAAAGCTGTGGCCATTGGAATTTGGCCATGCCCGGTCAATATTTAATGAAATGGTATTGAACATATTTGAAGCAGACCACATCAGGCCTATCAGGGCCAAAAACCCGACTGCTCCTCGCTTTGAAAGGACATTTTCAATGTTGGTGAGGATTAACTCGGGGCTGATTGGAAAAATATCAACAATATAGCTTAAGATTTGGTCCTGAACGAACTGAGATTTCAGGGCGAAGCTCGCAAATGAAACCAAAACCAAAATTAGTGGGAAAATTGAAAAAAGTGTGTAATAGGCCATAGAAGCAGCGGCTTCGGGAGCACGTGCTTTTGCAAAATTAGTGCCAGCAATCCTGAGAATATCCAGAGAACCATGCAAACGTGAATTAATCGACGCATACACTGGACGTACCGTATTCAGTAGTTGCTTAACATTTATGTATTTTTGTAAAGGCATATCTACAATTTTACAAGAAGATCAAATTCCATCCGCCCTAAATCTGGTTTCAAAAAAAGTTAAGGTAATCCCAGAATATTAATTGGCCAAATAGTTTGAAACACCCAGTGCTTGAGAAATCTCTTTTTCCCTTTGTTTTCCATAAAACCAATTATATAAGACCGATTTAAGCCATCCAATTACCGATTTCTGCCCAGGCATATTCCAGATGAGCAGCCAGATTTTTCCCAAGTTTCTTGTTAATGCGAACATGGACATATTCCATCAAAGGTAAACCACCCATTTCATGTAATCGTTTACCGATCTCTCGAGTACGGATATGGCGACATTGAGAATTAAATGGTCGACCGGGTCGCTCTGATAAAAAATCATCCGCCTCACCAATCTGAATTAATTCGGTTGTAAACCTCTCGACTTCCTGGCGCATATGGGATGGGAATGGTTTTATTCCAAAAATATCTTCTATAAATCCCATTTTTTACTCCTTATTCCATTCCATAATGATATTATTAATATTGTATCATGTTCATTTCAAGGAGAATTTATGCACTACGTGTTTCTTTCACCACACCTTGATGATGTTGCGTTATCATGCGGCGCCATCGTGCATTCATTACGAAGCCAGAAGAATATTGTCGAAGTTTGGACAATTTTTGCAGGTGATCCTCCTCAAGATCGACCCTTTCCCTTTGCTCTCAGCCTTCATAAACGCTGGCAGCTGCTTTCCAATCCAATTGGCGCACGGCGAATTGAAGATGCTGAGGCAATGCGGATCTTGGATGTCAGGTTTCGACATTTCACTTTGCCCGATAGCATCTATCGGGTTTCAGAAAACAACTCGCCTTTAATAAACAAGGAGGAAGATCTTTTCCAGGAGATTATGGGGAATCAGTACCAAATTGTTGATCAAGTCGCTCAATTAATTGAAACGAATTTACCAGGTTCAGCCAAATTGATCATCCCTTTGTCCATTGGAGACCATATCGACCATCGCATCACTCGAGCTGCTGCCAGCAAACTGGCATTTGTAGAAAAGTGGTTTTTTCCTGACTTCCCTTACGTGGTTAAGAATGATCAGGATTTTTCGGATTATCTTCCTAAAAATGTTACCGAACTCAGCTTTTGTTTAACAGAAAAAGATATAAATACCTGGAAAAAATCTATCGTTGCCTATCACTCGCAAATTAGCACATTTTGGGTTAACGAAGAGACTATGATAGAAAATGTGGATGCTTATGTACTCAATGGCGGGGGGAAAACACTTTGGAAAAATGATTCTTAAGTAGTTTTTTTCTTATATGCTATACTTTTAAAATGATTGAATCCCCAGATGAATTAGAGAAATGGGCTCGATTCTTGCACGAGAAAAGATTGGCAGGAATTTTTAAATTTCTCCACGAAGCAGGGGCTCCCCTTAACATAATTTTTGCACAATTTTTATATCTTTCAGCGCCCTTCCTTCCAGGAAAAAACTTATCGAGTTTGGCTTCAGTTTTGGAAAACAAGAGGGATTCTGAAAATTTCTTAATATCTCTGGAAAACTTGGAAGAAAATGGATAATTTTCAATTTAATCTTGCATTTTTCATAATAATTTTTCTAATTTTGGCTTTGATTATTTTCTTCTTATTTGATCGCAAAAAGTTCTTACGAATCAGACCGCTCCAAGCACTTGTTCAATTTAAGAAGGTATTTGGATTTTCAATTGAACAGGGCAAACGTATGCATATTTCACTGGGCTGGTCGAAAATCGAAGGTGCCACCGGTGCCGCCTCCTTGGTTGCCTTGGATTCCATGGCTACATACGCCCAACAAAGTTTGTTGGGTGACAGACCTCCGATAATTACCAATGGAAGCGGTGACCTGACCTTGCTGAGCCAGGATATCATCAAAAAGTATTATCGTGAAAATAATGCAATTGAACGGTATAACGATAGTCGCGTCTTTTTAAGCGGAATAAGTCCTTATAGTTATGTCGCAGGCAGTATGCCGATTTTGAATCAAGATGTTGCCACCCAATCCATTATCGGTCACTATGGACCAGAAGCAGGATTGTTGGTTGAAGCCGGTCTTCGGAAAGATGTTTTCACATTGGCAGCTACCGATTCTCTGGCTGGCCAGGCAACCATGTTCGCATTGGCAGATGAAGTCCTGATTGGTGAAGAGCTATTTGCGATCTCTCCAATAATTGATGAGAAAGCTGTGAACAATGCCTCACTCCACACTCAAGATTTGTTGCGCTATTTGGCTATTTTCGGTCTTATTTTGAGCGCTTTACTAAAATTGGTCGGCATTATATGAAATCCATTCCAGTGACAATTTTAGCAATATTTTCCGGATTGATTGTGTTAGCCGGCTTTTTCTTTCCGAATTCGTTTGCAGCCATTATTCGAACTTATGCTCTTGAAATGGCAATCATTCTGGCAGCATTCGCCAGCCTAATTGCGATTACTAACCTGATCATCGTACATTGGAACAAGATTTTTTCTGAACCTGATCAAAGCATTTATAGTGCGGTATTTTTAGTAGGATTTTTATGCATATTCTTCGCTGGAATTATTTTTTCACCAGCAAATTCATTCTTTTCCAGATTATCATCATCGGTAATATTTACCGTTGAATCCAGCCTCCTGGCACTTCTTGGGCTCAGTCTCGCGATTGCTTGTTTTAAATTATTCCAAAAAAGAAAAGGGGTCTTGGGGATTATTTTTGGTATCAGTACGATCGTTTTTCTATTAACTCTTGGAGGTTTCTTTTCAACCAACATCCAATTTTCATTTCTCAAGCCAATTTTGGCTGTTTTAAATTCATTGCCGCTGGCTGGCGCTAGAGGAATACTTTTAGGTATTTCGATTGGCGCAATTGTTACAGGTTTACGCGTTTTGATTGGTGCTGATCGCCCCTACAGTGGCTAAAAAAAATGAAGAACATGAAAATTTGCCCCTTATGTAAAAAAGAGAATTTGGAAGATGCGGTCATTTGTATTAACTGTGGCTTTGATCTCAATCCAACATCATCTGCTGAAGAAACAGTCAAACCGGATTGGCTGGAAAGTTTTCGTGTTGACCCTCAAAATAGTCAAGCTGATCCGTACTCGCCCGAAACAGATAACAACCCAACTGATTCAACTCCTCAAGATTCACCTGACTGGCTGACAAGAATCCGTGAACGGAAGCAAGTGGATCAGGATTTCGAATCAATTCAAAACGACCATATTTTACAAAATACTGACAAATTCAACTCCAAGGGCACAAATGAACTGATCAATTCTTTGCGACAAGATCCATTAGATCCGAACGCAGATGCGGAAGATCTCATCAACCGCCTGCGAAGTGATGATGAAGAAAATTATTCAATTGATTTAAGTGCCGATGAAGATGATCGATCCAGTTTTATTTCCGAAAAATCTACGGATCTGCCTATCAATGATGAGTGGGTGGCTCGCTTCTCACAAATTGAAAATCCATCCACAGACGAACCAGAAGAAAAAACACCTAAAGATCGGAGTGTAATTCCCGAGTGGATCAAACAACATCGCACCAGTAACGCATCTGAGAGAATTGAAGATGCAGTTGAAAACCCGGTTTCCAATTGGATTGAAAAATATGGCAATAACGATGAATCTTTTCTGGAAAAAGCATCCGATGACCAGCTTCCGGATTGGATTCAACCTTCTGAAGATAGCGGGTATGAAAATTCTGAAGAAAATGTAGCGGAGAGCGTTCCTTCCTGGCTGGATGACCAGGATACAAGCGAATCGCTGGAATTTACCGCAGAGGAAGAACAATCACAGCCAAATTGGGTTAATGAAATAAATCAACAAGCCAGTACTGAAGATGAATTACTTGCGGATGATTTACTTCCAGATTGGATAACGGAAGATATTCAAGATGACGAAATTGATCTATTAAGAACTTCCAATACGCACTCTTCCTCCACTAAGGAAGATGAAATAAAACCACAAGCAGGTTCACGCTCAATGAAATGGGACGCACAAAACCTGGGCGGTGAAAAAGGAACTGGAAAAAAGGAAAGCGGCAGAATGGATGAACCTGCCCCTCCCCCCTTTCAACTTGATCAGGTCCCGAATTGGCTGGAAAATAACGAAGATCTTCTCAATACCAGCTTTTTTGAAGAAAAGGAAACCAAAGAAGCGTTTGTTCCTGATTCCTCTAATCAAATTGAACCCGGTGAACTGCCAGCCTGGTTGAAAGCAATGCGGCCCTTGGAAGCTATCGTCCCAACTGTAATAGCAAATCTGGAGAAAAAACATATTGAGCGTTCCGGTCCGTTGGCGGGATTGAAAGGGGTTTTATCTTCACAGGATTCCAGTCAGATCTACTCACCGCCGCCAATGTATACCAGCACATTAAATATTACTGATAAAGAAAAATATCAGGCTGCCATTCTTGACCAATTATTTAAAGATGAAACGGATTTTCAAACAAAAAGCGCGCCAAAAACATCTTTTGCAGCCTTTATCGTTCGCTTGGTTATTTCTTTAATCATCCTAGGGTCACTGACTTATTCCTATTTGATACCACCGGCTTACATAGAACGGCCGATCGTGTTTCCAGCTGAGACAGTTCGATTCGCATCCATCGTCAATGGGTTAATCCTGAACGCAGATACCACACCTCTCATATTAGTTGTGATAGAAAGTGAAGGGGCTTCCCAATCAGAATTACAAATATTGACAAAAAGTGTGTTCGAACGATTTATGCTCAAGAATAGCGGTATTGCTATCGTTTCTTCCACCCCAAATGGAACTCTTTTGGGAGACAATTTGATCCAAAACGCCTCTGTTTCGAATCCTTCTTACAATCTTGACCAGCGCGTAACCAATCTGGGATACCTGCCTGGAGGAACCACAGGTATTCAGGGCTTTTTATTGAATGATTCCATTTCTTTACCCAGTCTTTCCGGCGACAACAGTGTTTCAACCTCGATTAACGGAGCGAACGGCCCCTTCTCCCGTTTTGATGCTGTCTTGCTGGTAACTGACAACGCCGAGAGTTCTAAATTGTGGGTTGAGCAAATCTCCCTGCTTCAACCCCAGACAGTAATGCTGGTTGCAGCTGCCGCTCAATCCGTTCCCATGCTAATGCCTTATGTTGAATCGAATCAGATCGATGGGATGGAGGCCGGTTTATATGGGGCCGCATCATATGCTCAACTTATACAATCAGACAACTCCACTCTATGGTCGTTTTGGAATTTGCAAAGAATTGGTGCGTATATTTTTATTTTACTCATTTTTGCTGGCGGTATTTGGTACCTGATGCAGCTCTTATTTAAATCACGATCATCGAAATCCGGGTAAGAATATGAATCAACCGCAATTAATCTGGTCTATTATTAGCTTCATTTTGACTCTGATGATTATGAGCTATTTTATTAAAGACAATCCGCTTTTTAAAGTGGCTGCTTATCTTTTCGTCGGAGTAACAACCGGATATATTGCTGTCATTTTGATATACCAGGTTTTATTACCAAAACTCATTAATCCCTTTTTCTCTGGAGATCAACAACAATTAATTTTTGGAAGTACTGCATTTATTTTGTGCCTGCTTTTATTAACAAAGTTCTCGACTCGTTTTAATCGCTGGGGTTCCATTCCGATGGCTATAGTGGTCGGAGTTGGTGCTGCAACCATCATTAGCGGAGCGATCTTTGGTACTTTCTTTCCTCAAATTGGTTCAACCAGTAATTATTTCCAGTTGACTAATAATAACCAGGGTAATTTATTATTGGGTTTATACGTGTTGGTAGGATCCATTCTTACTTTGCTTTATTTCCAATTTACGATCATTCCAGGCCTTAAATTCAGCAACAATGATTCAAAATTGTATCTTGTATTACGCTTCACCGGAAAAGTGTTTATCGGAATTACCTTAGGATCAATATTTGCCAGTGTAATCCTATCCGCATTAATGGCAATGATTGGTCGTATTGATTTCCTCATCTCATTTATAAAGAGTTTTTAGAACAGGCAGCATCCTCACATGAAAGAAAACCTGGAAACCTCAACCGTTCTGGCAATCAAGATCGATCGAATGGTCACAAAAATATTCTTTTTTGACATTGTGGATGAAAAGTATCATTTAATTGCCTCGAGTGAAGCAAGAACCACAAGCGAACCACCTTTTAATGATGTTCGTGAAGGGGTCTCTCATGCTATTGATCGTATTCAACAAATTACAGGACGCCATTTTTATGATGACGAAGGCAGCCTGATCACACCCATGCAATCCGATGGGTCAGGTGTTGACCATCTGGTCATCACGTTCGGGTTTTTCTCAAAAATCAGTATCGTTTCAGTTGGACTTCTAGAATCAATTTCACTGGAAAGCCTTAATAAACTGTTAGCAACCACACAATTAGCCCACCTCGATCAAATCGGTATGAACGATTCCAGAAAGCTGGAAGAAATAATTGCCTTATTCACCAATAAATTACCAGATATGGTCGTAATTGCAGGCGGTGTCAACGAAGGTGCAGCCAGATCGATCATGCGTCAAGTAGATATGCTCCTTTTTTGCATTAAATTAGTCCCCAGAGATAAAAGGCCATATCTTATTTTTTCAGGGAATTCTGATTTCGAACCACAAATTCGCGAATCGGTCGGCGACATTACAAATTTCCAATTGACACAAAATCTTCGCCCTTCAATAAATCATGAAAATTTGATGCCGGCATATAACATGATTTCTCAGGTTCAGGCAGAGATTTTAGGACATAAAATTGGCGGATTTTCACAGCTTTCCATGCATTGTGTTTTATCACCCCTCCCATTCAGTCACACAACCCAGATCATGACAAGGTTTTTAAGTCTACTTTCAAAAAATAAAGAAAAAAATGTCCTTTATATTGATTTTGGGAAAGAAGTAATCAGTCTATCGGCTGGGAATGAAGGAAACAGCACTTTTCTTGCTGAAGACTATTCCCTCAACTACAAGTTAAACACCTTGTTGCCCAATCTGAATATTGGGGAGGTTATCAAAAAATCTCACCTGCCAGTTACTGAAGAAGAGGTAAAGAATTTCTTATGGGATCTCTCGATTCATCCCAATACAATCCCTACTACAGAAAATCATCTGGCTATTGAAAAAGCAGTAACAGAAATACTGATACAAAATTTATATCGCAAAATGTTAACAAAGTGGCCGGATTTTCCCCTCACTATTCAACAGGTTATCGTAAGCGGAGAAATTTTCCAAAACCATTTTGGGTATGGAGAAAGTTTGCAAACAATCCTTGATAGCTTTATGCCGGATGGGATCGTCACGCTTTACCTTGATCAACACGGGATTTTACCTGTATTAGGAGCAATCGCAGCCATTAACCGATATTTGCCGATCCATATTATGGATAGTTCAGTTATTGCGCTGCTGGCCAAAGTGATACCAATCAAGAGTAATGCAAAACCAGGCTCAGAAATCGCAGTTGTGATAACTGAATTTGAAGATGGAAACCGAATTGAAACAAAAATTGAACAAGGAATGATCTATCGTCTGCATGTACCTGCTGGTCAGATGGTAAACCTTTATATCGAGCCGAAAACAAAGATTGACATCGACCCGGCTACAAAAAATTTCAACAAGGGCTTTCCGCTACAGGGTGGTTTGTGCGGGGTAGTCATCGATGCACGTGGCAGACCATTAATGCTGCCCAAAGATTTTCAAAAAAGAAAAGAAATTCAAAAAATTTGGGGATTACAACTATCCGATTAATTTGGTATATATATTGCAACAAAGAGAGATGAAATGTTACCGGATGTTTATCACACAATTGCATTGACAAAAATTCGCAGAATTCGCAAATTTAATGGCGAAAGTAATTTGGCTGTCAAAGTTGGTCAAAAAGTGAATGCAACCGAGAAAATTGCCGATATCTTTCCGGAAACAAAATATCAAACGATAAATGTAAAGAAATTATTGAACTTTAACAACTCACAGGATGCCAGACGTGCAATTGAAATAGAAAGCGGTTCAAAAATCAAAGCTGGAGAAATTATTGCTCAAACAAGCGGAATTTTTGCCAAAACCATAAAAGCCCAACAAGATTCAGAAGTTTTATTAATTAACGGCAGCATGGTTTTGTTAAAGCAATTGCAATCCCCCAGATCTTTAATTGCTGGATTTGAAAGTTATGTCTCTGAAATAATGCCAGATTATGGTGTCATCTTGGAAACAAACGGTGTACTCGTTCAATGTGCTTGGGGTAATCAAAAATCAGATTCAGGATTATTGATCCATTTAGAGCAAGAAGCGGACATCGAAATTACAGCGAAAATGATTGATGTTTCTCACCGAGGTATGGTGATAATGGGAAACCATTGTCAACATTCAAGTGTTTTCAAAGCAGCCAAAGATTTTAATGTACGCGGTTTGATTTTTTCCTCAATGAACCCTGATTTGATAGCACCTGCACTTGATATGGAAATTCCAATCGTTGTTGTGGACTCATTCACCCCTGTTTCAATGAATATGCGTGCATATGATCTGCTTAAATCGAATGCTAAACGGGAAGTTTCACTTTCTGCAATTTATGATCCCAATCATAATGAGAAAGCAGAAATAATCATTCCTTTACCTGCCGAGGCAATGCCTCCACAAGAATCCTATCAGTTTTCGGAAGGTTTGATCGTGCGGGTGAATGAAGGTCTATTTCAAGGGAAAGCAGGAATTATCAAACGGATTGTAAATAATTCGGTTACACTTTTTAACGGTGTTAGAGCGATTTGTGCAATAATACAGTTTAGTGATGATGAACAGGCGTCAATTCCGCTTGCCAATCTGGATGCCCTGGAGTAAAGTAAATCGATAGTTTTTAAGGAGAACGAAGATGGACTTAAACGATTTTGACGATAACGACCTTTCTGAGAATCCCCCACAAGCGGGTGGGCCTGGTAACCCTCAACAAGGTTCTTCTAGCAGCAAACCTTTTGTGATCGGTATAGCTGTGCTTGGAGGGATTGTTGTAATTGCCATGTTGCTCATGATTGCATATGTTCTCCTAAGCCGACCCAAGACCGCAACCGATCTTGAAAATCAGGCTGAGCAAATCCGTCAGCAGAATACGGCCATTGCCATGTTTGCCAGCCAAACTGCCGAATACAATGCTGCCATGGCAACTGAACTGGCTGCTCCAACAGAAACCGCAGTTCCACCTACTTCAACGGCTGTGCTTGCGGTGGCAACAGCCACAGCCACCCAGGAAGCAGGAGCTACATCTGTCGCAGTCAGCGGAGATCCTGCTGCTCGGACTGCAACCGTCGCAGCCTTCCAGACTCAAGCAGCAGCAGTGACTGCAGGAACCAGCCTTCCAGGCGTCACCTCGGTAATACAGGTGACCTCAACAGCTCTACCTTCCACAGGCTTTGCCGAAGATATTGGTCTTCCGGTGCTTTTTGGCGCGGCAATAGTGCTTGTCCTCATTATCGTTTTAGCCCGCAAATTAAGATTCTCGGACACGCAATAATTTTTTTCCAACATTCAAAACCAACATAATAAATCAAGGATTCAAACAAAATTGAGTTGTCGCAACTCAATTTTGTATTAATAATAGTTTCACTTGAAATGAATTAATTCTTTATCTGATTTAATATGTAGCAATTGAGGATTAAAAGGAAAGATTCACCACACTGAGCGAGTGACTTAGTTCGTTGTCTCACCATTTTTGAATGGAATTAATGCTATCGAGTTTGCCCAAATTCTCTCAAGCAACCTTCTCCGTTAAGTGCCCATTTGTCTCAATAAGAGTCTAATAAGATACAATGTTTAACAACCAATTAAATCAATTTGACTACAGATTAACCGAATCAGCAATTTCTTCACCAAATTTAAGCATTGCCTTAACCATGTCCACTGAACGACCTTCTGCATAGACTCTTAATACCGGCTCGGTTCCTGATGGTCTAATGAGCAACCAGGAATCATCCGCAAATAAGTATTTAACGCCATCCATAGTGGATGTATCTAAAATTCTTTCCCCGCAAATTTGGGCTGGAGCTTGCTCAATCAGCCTTTTTACCATTCTACTTTTGGCTATTGGCAAACTCAGTCGGATATCTTTGCGCTCATATTCAGCAGGACCAACTTCGGCAAGCAAATTTGAGACCAATTCGTAGAGAGTAGTGCCTGAATCGGCAATAATTTCCAACAGCAACAAGCCCATGATAATGCCATCACCTTCAGGAATATGGCCTTTGAATGAAATACCGCCGGATTCTTCACCGCCAATCAGAACGTCTTCTTTTAACATATAGTCGGCAATGTGATTGAATCCAACCGGGGTTTCATAGATTGGCAAACCATATTTTAAGGCAAGTCGGTTAATCATTCTGGATGTTGAGACTGTTTTCACCACCGCACCGCTCAAACCTCGTCGCTCGACCAGATATTTAAGCGCGAGGGCCATGATTTTATGCGGATCAACAAAATTTCCGCGTTCATCCATCGCGCCAATCCGATCCGCATCGCCATCGGTAGCCAGTCCGAAACTGCCCATACCTGTGCTGATTGCTCCTGCCAATGCTCCCAGATAACGTTGAATTGGTTCCGGGTGTACACCACCGAAGCCAGGGTTCATTTCTCCGCGAATTTCTGAGACTTCACTGCCGCAACCTTGCAGTATCGATCGAATCACCCCTCTCCCAGAACCATACATCGAATCGACAACCAAACGTTGTGGATTGTCTGCAATTTTGTCAAAATCAATCAATGCACGAATATGATTGTGATAGTCGGGGATGGGATTAAATCTCTGAATGAGCTTCAATGATTTGGCTTGATTAAAATCCATCAAATTCGGGCCACGTGCCTGCGCTTCGTTGTCGTTTAAGAAAAGTTCCACTTTCTTGCATTGTTCCAGTAAGGCCGATCCGGCAAAAGCAGCTTTAAGTTTAATGCCATTGTAGCGCGGTGCGTTATGGGAAGCAGTGATCATAACGCCTCCAATCGCACCAAAATGGCGGACTGCATAAGAAATAACCGGTGTTGGCGCGTCGGCCTGAGCAAGATAAACCGTAAACCCATTGGCAGCCAATACGCGTGCTACATCAACCGCGTATCGATCCGATAAGAATCTGGTATCAAAACCAACCACCATAGTTTTGGGGTCCGAATGAAAATCTTTTGAAAAGCCATTCAACCATGAAGGTGAAGCAACTGCATCTGCTATTGCTTGTGTAAGCTGGCGTAAATTACTAAAGGTAAATGTATCCGACATGACCGCACGCCATCCATCAGTTCCAAAATGAATCGTCATTAATAAATTCCTCCGTCCAATAAATTAATTGTTACCAATCTGCTGCCGGGGTTGAAGATACCAATAAAGAACGGACAATCCAACCTTCCATTTCATTCTGCAAACGAATATGTACCCAGGTGTTTCCATCCAATACTTCAACTTCAGGTAACACCTGGACTAAAGTGCCATTTAAAATTGAGGTCAATATTTTGCCTTTATAACCCGCTTCAGAGCGAACATTTGCTCCATTTGATTCAGGTGCCCGGATCTCAGCCCAAATTGGAGTTGGTAAGGGTGTTAATGTAATGGTGGGTGATTTTGTTGGAGCGAGGGTAACCAACGATATAATCTTACCATCATCTTCGAATTCCTGCGTGCTTATCAGGGTTGGTAGTGGATTTTCAGTAGGCGACGGCAGAATTGTCGGAACCATACTTGGTGTACCTTTTACAACAACCAGTGACTTCACTTCCTCTGGGATTGACAAATTTGTTGGGTTAAATATCGGTGCGGTTAAATACATTCCAGCTGATAATATCGCAATTGAAGCAAATGGAATGATGAGCTTTTTTCCTCTCGGTTTGACTCCAAAAATAAACAAGATTAAGATTCCACTAATAACAGTAAAACCAAAATTAAAGAAAAAGGTTGTTAGAGCAGAAAGAATGAATTTCGATTCTCCTGTTGAGAACAAATAGCCCAGGGTAACCAGCGGCAAGTAAAAAATATATGTCAGACCTACATTGGCCACACTGATGCTTTGCATTGGGTTTCGTATAATAATTCCGACCGCGAAGAACATGGCTACAACTGTCAGAGCAATATTGCCCCAGGAATAACCAATAAAAAAAGCCCAGGAATGGTCTGGTAATTTATCAAACTGCGAGGCGATAAAACCAGCAAATAGCCCTGCTAACAATACTATGATTGAAGAAAGAATGAAAGCGAGCAATGCCTTCTTAAAAAGCGATAAAGATGCCCTACCAAGACTGAATGTGGTCGCAAACACTGGCACAATCGTTGGTGCAATCAATAATGCCAATAAGTAAACAGCAATTTCTCCTGACAACAAACCGCCGACAAAGAAAAGAGCCATCAGGCAGATCATCAAAAGGTATTCGAAAGAAAACGAAAATCGTTCATTCAATTTCTCTAGAAAACGCTCTTGTTTTTCTAAATCGAAACGATCCCAGGAGACAGGGCGTATACCTGAGCGTGTAGTATCACCTTTGTTAATTGGAGTAGGATCATCAATGAAAGGCGTCATGGGCAAAGAAAGGCTATTATTAAGTTTGGATTACCGCTCAAATTATCTCTAAAAAATTTCAATAAGTCAAAATTTTTATTTAATAATTCTTTTCTTTTGCCCGCAGACAAATCAGTGCCTGTGAAAATAGAGATTGTATTCGCAAGTACCCTGATTAAGTCCAAAATTCTCCAACTGGTACCCACCTGCATAAGAGCATGCATGCAAAAAAAGTTTTCACAATTATGTCTAATAGATTTTCTCTTAAGATAATTGCGCTTTGTCATTTCAAGAACTTTAATTGACCCAACCTGCGCGTATTTGGCAGATTCGAGAACAAGTGAAAATTTGAAAACGGGTTCAATTTTCATAAAATATTTGCACACATCTTCTAAATTTGAAATATCCTGGGTAATTCCCCGATTTAGTACACACATCAATTTCATGGACTTAAGGTTAATTCGAGCAGAGATGTTCATTTCAGACATAGAGCTATTATAATATAGACCATCTTATGAAAACTTTAGAAAGCGGGACAAAAAAATTAATCGCAAAATATTGATATTCACGATAATTTTATTGATGCTGGTTTCGGCAGGTTGTAACTCTGCACCACCCTTGACCTCAACGGCATCTTCGGCTGAAACTGTCGGTCCGGGATTAACCCAGACGATAGAAATTGCAGCTTCGGATACTCCTGCAGCATTACGCAACAATATTGTGATCGTATCTGAAAATCTGTCTGGAACATCAGAGCTGGCTGTAATACAGAACCAATTGCAATCGTATTCCAATGATCATGACTTATCGCTGCAATTAATTGACTCCATTCATTCAATTGATTTTAAGAATACAACTCTGGTATATCTCAAACAACCCGGAGAGGATTGGATCAATCTGGCACAACAGAACCCGACGGTCAAATTCATTTTAGAGTCTGAACAAAGATTTAATCTGCCTGAGAATGCATACCAAATCTTAACCCCGAGAGATGATCTGGTTTTTGTGGCGGGTTATCTATCGGCTCTAATTTCCGAAGATTGGCGGACAGCTGCCCTGGTCACAGATGAGTCCATTTCCGGAGATTCGATTTCAAACCTTTTTTCAAATGGCGTTCGTTATTTGTGCGGTTTGTGTGCACCTGTTTTCGGACCAATAGTTTATTTCCCGGCAATAGCAACCGCGCCGGCCCTGGCCGATACCGCTGCACTTACACAAGCTTATGGTGAAATTGCCAATGTCAGACCGAACGTTATTTTTATTTCACCAGAATTTGTTTCGGTTGATTTTGTCACTGCTCTTAAACAAAACGGGATTACGGTCATCAGTCAACAAACTGAGGATTCCGGTAAAAACGAATTACTGGACATACGCATTGGATACGATTTGAATCCTGCCTTAAATACATTACTTTCAACCAACTTTGAAAGTGATACTCATGTTTTTAAAGCGACTTTTAGCGTTGAGAGCCGGGTTCAAAAATTAACGGCTGGAAAGCAGGATAACCTAAATTTGTTATTGTTGAATTTGCAAAAAGGGTTCGTTTCTTCACATACTGTCACGCAATGAGTTTTCTTTAATGATTAGTTGTTTTCAGTTATGTGTAACCGCTAAACTTAATCAGGTCCACTTTTTCCTCTTTGGAAATTCTTGGTTGTCAAAAATCGATTTTGCGGACCTTTCAATGATACAATTTTGAGATAATTTTTACTGATTACAAATTTCACCTTAAGGAAACTGAAATGAGTGCAAAAAGAGGAAGAGTATTTTCAGGGGCTCGGCCAACCGGCCGGCAGCACTTGGGAAATTATCTCGGAGCCATAAAAAATTACATCGCCCTGCAAGATGATTATGATTGTGTCTATTGTGTGGTGGATATCCATGCTTTAACCACCCTGGAGACTACTCACAATCTTAAAGAAAACACGCTTGATATGGTGCTTGACTGGTTGGCAGCCGGAATGGACCCCAAAAAATCAATTATATTTATACAATCGCATGTCCCTGAAGTGACCGAATTGCACACGTATCTTTCAATGGTTACTCCGTTGGGCAAGCTGACAGACCTACCTACTTTTAAGGACAAAGTCCGCGAAAACCCAAATAATATCAACTATGGCTTGGTGGGTTACCCGGTGTTAATGGCGGCGGATATTTTGCTCTACAAAGCTGATACCGTTCCAGTTGGTGTTGATCAGGCACCCCATATTGAATTCACTCGAGAAATTGTTCGCAGTTTTAATTATCACTACAGCACCAATGTTTTGATCGAACCAAAGATGAAAGTGACCGAATTCCCAAAAATTATCGGCATTGATGGTCAACTAAAAATGAGCAAAAGTTTGGATAATCACATTGAAATGGCCGGCACAGCGGAGGAAACTACCAAAAGAGTGATGCTGATGGTCACCGATCCAGCCCGTCAACGACGCTCCGATCCTGGCAACCCGGACATTTGTAATGTTTTTGCGATGCATAAGATTTTTTCAAGTCCGCAAGAAGTGAGCATGGTCAATGTTGAATGCCGGCGTGCTGGGATTGGCTGCGTGGATTGCAAGAAACTATTAGCTCACAACCTTAATAAGAACCTGGAACCTTTCCGACAGCGGAGAGCTGCATTGGCTCAAAATGAAGGAGCAATCTGGGACATTCTTCACGATGGCAGCAAACGCGCCAAAGTTATTGCAGAAAAAACGATGACTGAAGTTCGTGATTCGATTGGCCTTCCTTAAGGATAGGGCGAATTTATGGTTTTCTACTCGACAAGGTGTGGTCTGGCATGCGGGCAGTGATCCAACGCGTCGCAAAGGCGTCGGTCAGCGTTAAGGGGCAAATTGTAGCTGGAGAAATTCAACAAGGATTGTTAATCCTGCTAGGAATTGGCAATGAAGATAATGAACTTAAATGTAACTATCTAGCCAAAAAAATCGCGAATCTACGGATTTTTTCTGATGCTGAAGAAAAAATGAATTTGTCAATTCTTGATGTCGCTGGAAAAGCAATTGTTGTCTCACAGTTCACGCTTTATGCAGATACGAACAAAGGTAACCGGCCATCATTCATTAAGGCCCGTGTACCTGAAGAGGCGAAAGAATTGGTTGAATATTTTGTTGACCAATTAAAATCATATGGCATTGACACGCAGCAAGGTGTTTTCGGAGCAGATATGCAGGTAGCCCTGGTAAACGACGGCCCAGTCACAATCTGGATGGATATCTAACTCTCTCAGTTAATGATTGATTTTAAATATCCTTTGTTTGAAAATACTTCTCGCAAAATATCTTGTGAGCCGCCTGCCAGGCGGAAACTCTCCTCTGAGGCAATCACTTCTTCAAGCTTGACTTCTCTTTTCAACTCATCTTTCTTGCGGCGAACGAATAAAGCGTGTTGAGTTGCATGCGATTGAGCCGCCTTAAGTTTGCGCTCAAATACAGAGCTTACATCCAGAACCCAATCTGCCTTGTCCTCCTTGTTAGCGAGGTGGGGCTTTTGCGACGCAGAATAATAAGCTTGAGAAGTGTACCAAATCAAATTGAGAGAATTTAACCGAAAAAATTCTTTGACTGTGGAATAAACTGTCAAATGGGCAGGGTGGCCATATTCACCATTTGAGCCATGTGAAATTAAGATTTCAATATTTCGTTGATGAATTGTTTGTGATAGGGAGGCTAAAACAGGACTAATTTCGGGGACAAATGAAAATAATTCGTTTTGCGGACCAACTACTGGATCGATATAATTTAAAAAAGTTAATGATTTTCCACCCAAGGCATTAACCGCAGCACTTGTTTCCTTTTCACGAACTTTCCCCAATTCTGGCCGTGTACAAAGCGGCGGGTCACCACATTCGCCACCTTCGCCACGGGTAGCAATCAGATAATGTACATTGTGTCCAAGTTCAGACATCAACGCCAGGGTACCACCTGCCAGAATTGTTTCATCATCCGGATGTGCGAAGAAAGCGAGAATCTCCATAATATTTCTTTTCTCCTCGTGTGTTCTTATTGTTAGAGCGATTTTATCGCAGGTTCTATTTTTATTACCAAGCTCATGCAAAATCTAATTTGTGATCTTTTATATCGAGTATAATTTCAGCCGTGCTTTCTCATTCAATTAAAGAAGGAGTCTAAGTGAATATCGCCAGTTTTTTTCGCCTTTTTGCCACTGTTTTTTGGGTTGGGACCTTTGGTTTTTTGGCTTTCTCGCTGCTGCGTGCCGGTCAAAATCGCCCCATTAAACGCAGTGGCATGATCATCATAACAGCCTTTTTTGTCTCACTAATTTTCAGTTTATTGTCCATGGGCATGGTTTTTATCGAGCCACAAGAACGAGGAGTGGTGCTATCCGCATTTGCACCAAAAGGGTACCGGGAACAGGTTATACAACCCGGCCTGCAATGGGTAATTCCAGGCCTGGAAAACGTGAAACTTTATCCGATTTCGAAACAATCCTACACTATGTCAATCGCACCTTCCGAAGGACAAATTGTCGGAGATGATTCAATTATAGCCAGAACATCAGATGGTCAGGAGATTTTTGTCGATGCATCAGTCATCTATAGTATTAATCCGGCAGATGTAATCTCAGTACATATTGAATGGCAGGACCGCTATGATGCCGGCCTGGTGCGCCCTCTAGCACGGGCAGTTATTCGTGATGCAGTCAGCCAATTTGGCGTAGAAGAAGTTTATAGCAGTAAGCGTGATGAACTTACTACTATGATTAGTAAAAATTTAACTGATCAACTCGCTAGAAACGGTTTATTGATGGACGTTTTTTTGTTGAGGAACATTACTTTTTCAAATGAGTATGCTGCTTCGATTGAACAGAAACAGATTGCCGAACAAAAAGCCCAACAAGCGAAATTAACCGTTGAGCAGAAGAAACAGGAAGCTGAACAAGTTCGCCAAGAAGCGCAAGGGTTGGCTGATGCAGCGGTCATTCGGTCAAAAGGGGAGGCAGAAGCACGCCTGATCTCAGCCGAAGCCGAAGCAAAATCTTTGGTATTAATAGCTGAATCCGTCAAAGGTCGGCCGGATTTACTAACCTACCAATACATTACCAAGCTGTCACCTGGCATACAGACAATGCTGCTGCCAAATACTTCACCTTTCTTGTTCCCATTACCGGATATGTATGCTCAATCCGAGACACCAGCCCCTGAATTAAGCATTCCTCCGGTTGAGGTCACACCATAAATCCGTGTTTGGATTTACGCAAACTATCAATTTTGTTTAATCTAATCAAGATTCTATATAATTAGGCCCATGAATAATAAAACAGTTTCCGGAAAAGAAATTCGATTGACCACTCTTTCAAATTGTGCCGGTTGAGCGAGTAAATTAAGTGCTGAGACACTGTCGCAGGTTCTGCGACCACTCGCAAGTATATTTTCTGCAAAGGATTACCCGAATCTACTGGCAGGTTTTGATCCGCCGGATGATGCAGCCGTCTGGAAAATCAATGAGCATCAATCATTGGTCATCTCGGCCGATTTCTTCACACCGGTGGTTGATGACGCTTATGACTATGGGGCTATTGCAGCAGCAAATTCATTATCAGATATCTACGCCATGGGAGCAAAGCCATTCCTGGCTTTAAACATCGCAGCCTTCCCAACCCAACTCTCTGCCGAAGTGTTGAGTGAAATTATTCGCGGCGGGGCAGAAATGGCGCAAGCAGCCGGGGTGATTGTTGCAGGTGGTCATACTATCCAGGATAATGAATTAAAATTTGGATTAATTGTGCTTGGCATGGCTGAAACGAATTCAATTCTTATGAAATCAGGGGTGCATGCAGGAGATCTCTTACTTCTTACCAAACCAATTGGAGTTGGAGTAACCACCACTGCAATCAAACAGCAAAAGGCAAAGCGTAAGGACATCGCAGAAGCAGTTGGCTGGATGAAGAAACTCAACAATCAATCAGCCGAAATTGCTGTCTCAGTTGGATTGAAGTCTGCCACGGATGTAACCGGATTTTCACTGCTTGGCCATGCTCTTGAGATGGCAGAATCATCCAATGTGAAATTGATTATTGAATCCCAAAAAGTCCCCCTTCTGACCAATGCTTTGCTATATGGCCAACAAGGCTTTTTTGCAGGGGGTGCTTCCGACAACAAAATGTATTATTCGAAATATGTAAATTTTACAGATAGTATAACTGAAGTGATGGAAATGCTTCTTTTTGACCCCCAAACCTCAGGCGGATTGTTAATTGCCTGTCCACCCGCCAAGTTAGAACAATTTCAATCTTTGGCCAAAAAATTTGACCAACCATTCTGGATCATAGGTAAAGCTGTAAACGGCAGCGGAATTCAAGTACTTTAGGAAAATTATGGAATTTGAATTTACCTCACGCAGATCACCGGTTTACGGAATGAATGGAATGGTCGCCAGCTCCCAACCCCTTGCGACAGCTGCTGGGCTTAAGATCCTCCAATCTGGAGGAAACGCAGCTTCTGCGGCAATCGCTGTTGCGGCCGCCTTAAATGTGACCGAACCGACTTCAACCGGTCTGGGAGGAGACGCCTTCGCCCTCTTTTATTCAGCTGATCAGAAACGAGTTTTTGCATTGAATGGATCGGGGCGCGCACCAGGTAACCTTAGTTTGAAAAAACTTCAATCTGAAGGTATTACACGCCTGCCTTTTTATCATCCCTATACAATTACTGTTCCTGGTGCATGCGCTGCCTGGTTTGATCTGAATTCACGCTTTGGCAACATGAGCTTTTCAGAGGTACTCCAACCTGCCATAGATCTTGCTCAAAGCGGTTTTCCGGTAGCAGCCATTACTGCTTACTTTTGGCAATTGGCAGCACAGGGGCAGCTTAAAAACGCTTTGAATGGCGGTGAAATGCTAATCGATGGAGATGCGCCCAAAGCCGGTCAAATATTCCACAATAAAGGTCTAGCCAGAACTTTGCGTTTGATTGCCGATCATGGCAAAGATGTTTTTTATCAGGGTGAAATTGCTGATGCAATTGTGTCTGCCGTTAATCAAGCTGGCGGCTGTTTCTCGAAATCGGATCTGGCCGAGCACATTTCAACCTGGGAAGAACCAATTTCAATAGATTTTGAAAACAAGAGAATTTGGGAATGTCCACCGAACGGTCAGGGATTGGCTGCTTTATTGGCACTCAATATACTTAAAAACTTTGATTTGGAATGCTTGCATCCTTTGTCAACACAACGTTTGCACTATGAAATCGAAGCAATGCGGTTGGCATTTGCAGATGCATTTTTTCATATTGCTGATTCAAGTACAAATCCGGCACCACTGGCCTTTTTACTTTCCGACCAGTATGCTCACGAGCGCGCAGCTCAGATTCGAACAAAAAAACGAATTGAGAACGTCGAACATGGCCTACCTCCGGCGACTTCCGATACCGTTTATTTTTGTGTCGTTGATCAATTCGGGAATGCCTGTTCTTTTATTAACAGCAACTATATGGGTTTTGGTACCGGCATTGTCCCTTCGGGTTTTGGTTTTAGCCTGCAAAACCGGGGACACAATTTTTCACTTGAAGAAAATCATCCCAACTGCCTAGCCCCCCGAAAGCGGCCATATCACACCATTATCCCAGCGATGGTTACAGATGCCTTCAACGGAGAATTGATCGGACCGTTTGGTGTCATGGGCGGTTTTATGCAACCGCAAGGACATATGCAAGTAGCAATCTCCTTGTTCATTGACCGACTCGACCCTCAGCAAGCTCTGGATCTTCCAAGATTCTGTATTCAGCCTGAACAAACAAATAATTTCATAGCAATAGAAAAAGGAATACCTGAGCGAACTTATAAAGAACTCGCTGAAATGGGTCACCCTCTTCAACTGATTGAGGGGATGCAGCGCGCCGTCTTCGGGAGAGGTCAAATTATCCTACGTGATCAGGATTCCCATGTCCTTGCCGGAGGAAGTGACCCACGAGCTGATGGTTGTGTTATGACGTTATAATAGTGCCATGAATTTAATTTCAGACCAGCTCCAGGGTATCCTGGATACACTACCAGGCAAACCCGGCTGTTACATAATGAAAAACAGCTCGGGTAATATTATCTATGTGGGCAAAGCAATCAGCTTGCGATCGCGGGTACGATCTTATTTCCATGAAAGTGCTGACCTCCATCCACGCACGCGCCAGATGGTGGCAGCCATTTCAGATATTGAATGGATTGTGGTCGATTCTGAATTAGAAGCCTTGATCCTGGAAATGAATTTGATTAAAAAGCATCGTCCTTTTTACAATATTCGCTTAAAGGATGATAAACGCTACCCATATATCAAAGTCCATTGGCAAGACCCATTCCCCAAGGTGACTGTCACACGCCGCATGGAAGATGATGGTTCCCGCTATTTCGGCCCATATACTTCTGTCTGGGCTGTTCATCAAACCCTGGATGTTCTTCGCAAGATATTTCCTTACCTTACCTGCGACCGGGTTATCACAGGGCAGGATAAACGTGCCTGCCTCTACTATGATATTAAACTGTGCTGTGCCCCATGCATCGGAATGATAAATCAACATGACTATCGCCAAATGATCAATGATCTTTGCAGATTTCTGGAGGGCAAAACAACCCCTATTCTGAATCGCCTCAGCAATGAGATGGAAGAGGCTGCAGAAGAGCTAAAATTTGAAAAAGCTGCCACAATCCGTGATCAAATTCGGGCAATCGATCATGTTGTTGAAAAGCAAAAGGTGATCTCCAGCGACCAAACTGATTCAGATGTGATTGCCATGGCCCGCTCAGATGGTGAGGCGTGTGTTCAGATTTTCTTCATTCGCTCAGGCAAATTGATTGGGCGTGAGTATTTCATTCTCGAAGGTACAGAGGAAGCCAAAGATACTGAAATAATTGAAGAATTTTTGAAGCAATTTTACTCTGATGCATCCAATGTTCCCAGTCAGGTACTTCTCCCAAACGAAATTGAGGAAGCCGCCATCATTCGTCAATGGTTGAAAACCCGTAGAGGTGGCAAGAAGGTTGATATCCGTGTACCACATCGCGGCAACGCACACCAAATTTTAGGTTTGGCAAAAGATAATGCTATTGAAACTTTAAAAGCCTTGAGGTCACAGTGGGAAGCAGATACGAATAAACAAACAGAAGCATTGGCTGATCTTCAACGAGCATTTTCCCTGGATGAAGCTCCAAATCGAATTGAATGCTATGATATTTCAAATATTCAAGGAACATCTTCAATTGGAAGTATGGTAGTTTTTACCCAGGGAGTACCAAACAAAAAACTCTATCGAAAATTTAATATTAAATCGGTATCCGGACCGGATGATTTTGCCAGCATGGAAGAAGTTCTAACACGTCGTTTTAGACGCTGGCAAAGCGCTCAAGAGAATCTGGAAGTAGGTGCCAAAAAAGACGAAGCATTCGCTATTTTGCCTGATATACTCCTCGTCGATGGCGGTAAAGGTCAATTGAGCCGGGCTGTAAAAGTTATTGATGCATTCGGACTGAACGGTAAATTTCAAATTGCCGGCCTGGCCAAACAGGAAGAAGAGCTTTTCTTTCCCAACAATCCAATATCCGTTAAATTGGAAAAACATTCTCAGGGATTATACTTAATCCAACGCATTCGCGATGAGGCGCATCGGTTTGCAATAACTGCTCATCGAAATAAAAGAACCAAAGTTGGCATTGCCTCCCAACTGGATAAAATCCCTGGAATCGGTCCCACTCGCCGGAAAATCCTTCTGACACAATTTGGATCGATAGAGGGGATTCTCCATGCCAGCGATGAAGAATTGCTGGCAGTCAAAGGAATAACAGCCCAGGTCGTTGAAAATATGCGCAATTTCCTGGAATAGAACCACCAGAATTTAGCGGGAATTGAGTAATAATTGATGGGATGTTTAATGCCCAATCAAAATTCCTGCTTTACGCCTTTAAATTCTCATGATATAATCCGACGTCGCTTAGAAATCAAAGCGATCATAAAAAATAAATACCATTGGTAAGGAAATTAAAAATGGATAAGATCTTAAAAACACTGGAAGCTCCCATCAACCCAAATGTCCCTGAATTACGTGCTGGTGATGTCGTCAACGTGCATGTAAAAATCAGCGAGGGTACCCGTGAGCGAATTCAAGTTTTCAAAGGTACCGTGCTCTACAAGCACAGTAACGGCGGTAGCTCTACTTTCACTGTGCGTCGAGTAGCAGCCAATGGGATTGGTGTTGAGCGAACTTTTCTTACTCGTTCACCCCGCATTGATAAAGTCGAAATTGAACGCCATAGTAAAGTATCACGTTCCAGGCTATATTATTTGCGCAATCGCACTGGTAAGAGTGCCAGACTAAAACAGAAATTTAACTGATCATTCAAGCAATTATGATAAGATTAAAGGTGCAGGCACTCGTGACTGCGCCTTTTTCTGTATGAATTTATACACAGGTGATTACATGAAACCAACCATTGCCATCACATCTGGACGAATTCTTAGTAATTCACAAATCTTGCGCGTTTGCCTCATTGATAAATACGTTCAGGCAATTCGTGAGGCCGATGGAATTCCCGTTATCTTGCCGCCTACGATTGATCAATATGACATAGCTTCAATTCATCAAAAATTCAATGGGATCATACTAACCGGGGGAGGTGATATTTCAATCGAAAAATATCACGGTTCGCCGCATGCAAAAATAAGTGACGTGGAAAATGATCGTGATAACCTCGAAATTGCTTTAGTAAAACTTGCCTTTGAAAACAGAAAACCTCTTTTTGGAATTTGCCGTGGCCATCAGGTGATTAATGTGGCTTTAGGGGGGGATTTGTACACCCATATTCCCACCCAATTCAACCAGCCATTAAAACACGATCATTTCCCGAATGTTGCCCGTGATTACGCTGCCCATTCCATTAAAATCGAGAAATCTTCGCGTCTGGTTGATATCCTCTATGGAAACGAATTGATGGTCAACTCTTTACACCATCAGGCGATAAAAAGTCTTGCCAGCCCCCTGGTTGCCAGTGCCTTCGCTCCAGATGGCATGATTGAAGCAGTTGAAATTCCAGATTATCCATTCTTTTTCGGTGTCCAGTGGCATCCTGAATGGTTAACAAATATGCCTGCCATGCAAAACCTTTTCTCCGCGTTTGTAAATGCTGCCAGGGACAGCTGATATTGTGAGTTTACATCTCAATCGATTTAATTCAATTGGCGTTTTTGATTCTGGAATCGGCGGATTATCGGTTTTAAAAGAAATTCGTAAGATCATGCCAGATCAGCATTTGATCTATTTTGGTGATCAAATTCATGTGCCTTATGGACGGCGTTCAATCGAGCAGGTACGTCAATTTTCTTTTGGGATCACAAATTTCCTTCTCGAACAAGGCGCAAAATTAATCGTGATTGCCTGTAATGCTGCTTCTGCAGCTTCATTAATTTTTTTACGCGAGCAATTTCCCCAAATTCCATTTGTTGGTATGGAACCAGCCTTAAAACCGGCAGCCGAAAAGACACACTCCGGGGCTGTTGCCGTGCTGGCTACACAGACCACATTTCAAGGTCAATTGTATGCATCGGTGATGGAACGCTTCGCCCGTGATGTCACTGTTTTCCAGGATCCCTGCCCTGGCTTGGTGGAAGAAATTGAGCAAGGGCACTTCAACGGCAATAAAACCAGAGCTATTCTTGAGAAAGCACTTATCCCGCTCTTAACCAAAAATATTGATACCGTAGTTCTGGGTTGCACCCACTACCCACATGTCATTCCTTTAATCAAGGAAATCGTTGGAGAAAATGTCAACGTGATCGATCCGGCGCCGGCCGTGGCTATACAAACCCGCAAAATTTATTTGCAAATGAATTTTCAAGATACATCTCAAAATAAAATAGCTGAAACCTGGATCACATCCAGTTCACCAAAAGAGCCTCGGGGTGCAATTGTACGTCAACTCTTTCCTTATCGTTTTCAAATCTGTCATGCCAAATGGAATGATCAAGAAGACAAATTGAACCTTACACATGAAAAAAACGTTTCTTTTCAATGAAACGGGGTTGAGGAGTGTTTTTAGGTGGGCGATCGCCCGCCTAAAAACACTCTGCCCCTAATTTTTGAAAAGATCCAAAAAAAGGGTAAAATGGATGTTTGATATACTTTAATTGGGAGCAGGAACAATAATGGAATTAACTCTAAATCCTTGTACGAATATCACCAGTGATGCTATTGGCAAACCCGGCCAACGGGTTTTCTACATTCAAGGAACCACGATAGACCAGCAAGTAACGTTAATCATTGAAAAAATTCAGGTGCAAACCCTTTCAGCTTCCATCCTGCAATTTTTAGTAGATCTTGAAAAAAACTTCCCTGATTTGGAAATTCCATCCGGTCATTATAGTGAGGAAACCATGCGAATAGTTCCACCGGTAGATCCATTATTTCGTGTTGGAGAAATTAGCCTCGCTTATAACCACGAAAGCGACCAGGCTTGCGTTATTGTAAAAGAAATCACAATGGACCCGCAAGAAGCTGTTGAGGACGATGATCGTATAACAACGGTCAATTTCTGGTGCTCACGTGAACAAATAAAATCCATGGCGAATTGGGGTTTGGAACTTGTCCAAAAAGGACGACCGATCTGCCCACTCTGTCATGAACCAATCAGTCCAGATGGTCATTTCTGTCCCAAGAAAAATGGCCACAACCGACATTAACCCCCACTTAGTCTTAAGCCGCAAAGAGATTATTCAAACACTGCAAACCGGCGAAATTGAGATTCTAGGGCAACCATTAGCTGGTTCAAATTCTACCTTATTTGTATCCTGTAAATTGGGTGATATTGAATTAAATGCCATTTACAAACCCGAGCGCGGAGAAATGCCACTTTGGGATTTTCCGTTACACACATTAATCAGGCGCGAAGTTGCTGCTTATACAATTTCTCTCTTGATCGGTTGGGATTTCGTTCCTCCAACGGTTCTTCGAACACAAAACTCACCTTTCGGGCTTGGCTCACTGCAATTATTTATCCCTCATAATCCGGCAATCAACTACTTTAATTTACCGGTTCGTAATACGATTTTGCTTCAAAAAATTGCATTGTTTGACATAATCATCAATAACGCGGATCGGAAAGGTGGCCACCTCCTGTGGGGAGAAAATGGTAAGATTTGGCTTATCGATCATGGGGTTTGTTTTCACAGTGAATACAAATTGCGAACAGTCATTTGGGATTTTGCCAACCATGCTATTCAGGAACCATTAATAAACGATCTTAAAAAATTGATTTTCGAACTAAAAAGTAAGCGATTATCTCTCGCCAGAAAAATTTATAGTCTTTTATCTTCCGTTGAAATTGATATGATCATTCAAAGAGCAGAAACCTTAACCAAGACAAAGATTTTTCCAGCACCGGATCAGGATCGCCGACCCTATCCATGGCCACTTATTTAAGAAAAAGGAGTTAAAAATGAAACAGATTTCTCTAGCAATGTTAGGTTTTGGAAATGTTGGCAAAGCCTTTGTACGCTTGCTGCAATCAAAGCAAGCAACTTTGCGAGATGATTTTCAACTTGAAGTTTTGGTTACAGGTATTAAGACTGCACATCATGGCACAGCTATAGATTCGGCCGGCCTTAACCTGGAAAGGGCGCTGGAAACAGTTGAAAACGGCCAGAACCTTTCCATCATCTCAGAAAGCCCTCTCTCAAGTGATTCTGTGGAAGATTTTCTCTACAACTGCTCATCTCAATTTTTAGTAGAAAGCACGTCTTTAAACCCATTTGATGGGCAACCAGCTCTTTCGTACCTGGAAACAGCCATAATTAGCGGAAAACACGTTATAACTGCCAATAAAGGCCCACTTGTTTATGGTTACACTCGTCTTACAAAACTGGCGAAGGATCGTGGCAAGGCATTTTATTTCGAATCGACTGTTATGGATGGAGCTCCAATATTTTCTCTTTTCAGGGAGACTTTACCGGCCATCGAATTAAAGAGCGTGAAAGGCATCCTTAATTCTTGCACAAATTACTTGCTTGATTTGCAAAGAACCGGGATGGCATTCGAGGATTCCGTTCTAGAAGCCCAGCGCATTGGAATTACGGAAACAAATGCAGATTTTGACATTGACGGTTGGGATGCTGCCATTAAGTTGGCGGCTATTTCGACAGTACTGTTTGATATTCCTTTAAACCCCACCCAGGTTGACCGAAAGGGAATTCGATCGATAACAGCAGAAATGATTAAAGATGCGGAATCAGATGGAGAAAAATGGAAACTTGTTTGTTCAGCTGCCCGGAAAGGCAAAAGTCTTTTATATGCTAAGGTTCAACCGGAAAGAGTCGCCGCAACATCCTCTTTATTTAATATTAATGGTACAAGCTCTTATGTACAATTTGAGACCGATATGCTGCCAGCTCTTGGGATTACAGAAACTGATCCTGGACCAGAAACCACAGCGTATGGGATGCTGTCTGATTTACTCACCATCTGCAGGGATTATCTAATATAAATTTTTAAAATAAATTTTAAAAAATAATCGCTCTGCGAAATTTTATGAATTTCCGTCAAAACTTTTTTTTGGTATTCAAGAAGTCTCGTTATCTACTTCCGAAAGAATTTCCTCTTCGTTTCGTAGATTACGCCAGCGGATGACCAAACTGGCAATATATATTCCAATTGCAC
This sequence comes from Chloroflexi bacterium 44-23, assembly GCA_001899005.1. GTDB lineage: Bacteria > Chloroflexota > Anaerolineae > Anaerolineales > Anaerolineaceae > UBA6170. The sequence goes on along the minus strand of MKUW01000015.1, from coordinate 34,739 downwards.
CAAAAATCACGGCAAATCCGGCAATAAAATAATTAATTGTGTTTAAAGGCTCCATTTAGGACTCCTAGCGTTTAAATTTAATCTTGCAATCGCATTTTTAATTCATCAACCCGATTCATATATTGACCTAACCGAATGCGATGCCACATTAAGTCGATAAATAAAACTGAGAAAACCAAAATGCTAAAAAGCAGTGTTTGCAACATCAATGGGGTCATATCGAATGCACCCACTGCGGTCGGATCATTTCCGCCAATCACCACAGGATGAATTGTCCGAAAGATGCGTATTGAAAAAAAGGTGAGCGGTACACTTAAAAACCCAACAATGGCGTATACAGCCCCAAATCGTTGCCGGCGCTCCGGGTCATCAATCCCCTGTCGAAGCATGAGATAGGCGAAATAAACCAATTCCATGATAGTTGCAGTTGTAAGGCGTGGATCCCATGTCCACCAGGCGTTCCAAATGGGACGCGCCCAAATTGCACCGGTCACAACGTTAATCAAAGTGAAAACGATCCCTATTTCAATTGCTGAATAACCGATCAAATCCCACTTTTCGTCCTTCTTAACTAAATATATTATTCCCGCCACTGCGGCAAAGAAGAAAGAGAGCATTCCCACCCATCCGGCAGCAACGTGAAAATAGAACACTTTTTGAACGGCTCCCATGACACGTTCCATCGGAGCGTAAAAAAATACCATGGCTGTCGCCAATAAGAACAATAAAATCGTAACCCAATCTAAGATCTTTAATTTAAGTGGTTTTTCCTTCATAGATACACCTCCATTTATTCTTCTACAATCGCATCAAAAACCATAAAGGCAACCGATGTAAAAATCACATCATAAGCAATTAACAAATAGATCCAGGTCATTAGCTCATTGAATGGCACCCCATTTAAGAAACCATTTGATGCTTTCACGGCTGCGATTAAAATCGGAATAATTACGGGGAATAAAAGGATGGGCAAAAGGATATCACGGGTGCGGGCTTGAACTGCCATACTGGAAAGCAGGGTTCCCACAGCAACATACCCCTCTGATCCCAATAAAATCACCAGAATCAAACCCAATGAGATGACGTTGTTATTATAAAGCAGACTATAAACAGGCAGGATGATGGCAGCCACTATCAACATGAAGATCAAGTTGGCAATGCTTTTACCGAAATAGATTGCTGTTCGGTCTACCGGAGCTAGTAAGAGTCCATCCAGACAGCCGCGATCTTTTTCAACTGCCATTGAACGGTTAAGTCCAATTGTTCCCGCAAAAATGAGTGTTACCCAAATAACACCAGCAGTAACAGAATTCCGAGTCCTGGCATCCATTTCTAATGAAAAATTGAAAATAAAGATCACCAGTAGGGAAAACACAAGCATGCCGCTTATTAGTTCCTTGCTGCGAAGTTCGGTCATTAAATCTTTCCAAATGACTGCCGAGAGTGCTTTAATGAAAGATGTCTTAGCTTGCATGAGCTTTTACTTTTTCATCTGAATTTGCCAAAACATCTTGGTAGTATTCCAACAAACCGTGTTTAGGTAAATCTTTAATATTTATCGAAGCTTGAATAAATCCTCGTGTGAGAACGTCAAACCTGGATGCCAAATTAGCCACTCTTCCTAAATCATGTGAAGTCATCACCACCGTTCGTCCACGCATGGCAACCTGATTAAGAATTCCATCCAGGATATTAGAGGCGTCCTGATCAAGGCCCGTGTGCGGCTCATCCAGTAACAATACTTCCGGATCATGAAGAATTGCTCTACCGATCGCCAAGCGCTGCTGCATTCCCCGTGAATATGTACGCACAAGATCAAATTTTCGTTTTTCCAATCCTATCAGTTTCAAGATTTCTGCGATACGATCTTTTGCAGGATGCAATCCATATAGACGGCTAAAAAATTTTAAATTTTCTTCAGCACTGAGATCACCATATAACAGCGGTTGGTGCGAAACCACACCCAGCCTCTGGCGTATATGCGCTGATTGGTTTGGCAATTGAAAGCCACTTATCGTTACAGAGCCAAAGTTAGGTTTGGCCAGTGTCGATAAAATACGCAAAAAGGTCGTCTTTCCGGCACCATTTGGACCGAGCAGTGCAACAAATTCGCCCTGGTTTGCTGAGAAATCTAATTTTTTAAGCACTGGCTTGTGCCCATATCTTTTTATCAAGTTGTGAACTTCAATAATGGCAGACAATTCCGTTTAATCTTCTTTCCGAATTTTCTTAATCTGTGCCAACAATTCATCTCTTCTCGAGTGATAAGCACTTTCAGTTATTCCACCATTTTTGTAAGAATCATCCAATGCAATAATGGCATCTAATAATGTGTCTTGATCTGCTTCTCCCTCAACTAAAGAAAGCATTTTTTTCTTCTTCAGGCTGGAACTGAACCAGAAAATTGCAACAACGATAGCAATCAATAATACGCTGCCACCAATGACCAAACTCAGAGCCGAGTTATCAGTGGCTGCCGGAGAAACCTTAATCTTACCGGAAATCTGTAGATCTAATTGGCTGTTTGCTGGTAAATCTGCGGCCGAGTAAGTTTGTATATTCATGCCTTGAACATTGCGATTGCCATCCGACACCAATTGGTCACTCTTAATAGTTAATGAGCCGGCGGGAAGCATAAATACAGCTGCTTGGACAGGCATGGGCATTTTTAGACTGAGCGATAATTTGTTAGGATAATCCATATCATAAGCAAATAGGATTTGACTGCTTGAATTAGCACTTATAGGCTGTAAATCGCCAAAACCATCGGCAGTTTTGACATATCTGGTGCCGATCGATCCCTGCTGAAATTGTAAATTTGTGGCTCCCTCAGGCAGCGGATAAAAAATGATCGGTGTGGCGCTATCTTCCGGAACGATGGTCTGATCGGTTGGATTGGTGATGACAAATAATTCGACTACCTGAACTTTATTTTCAACAATGAAATCAAAAAACACGTGCAATCGCTCTACAAAAAGAGCACTGGCGTCGCTGCTGGTTGTATTGATAGGTAAAGAAAGAGATACTTCTCCATTTTTGTCAACTTGCGGCGCGTGCAAAACTTCCGAAGTATATTGAATTCCCTCTATTGTTGTCGATAATTGATATACCCGTCCTTCAACTGCTTCCAAATTGTCGAAACGATAGGTGCCATTTTCATCAACAGGCATTTCTTCCTCAAACGCAACACTCATGCTATCAAATGCAGTTAATTTGACAATTAAATCAGAAGGGATCTCCACTAGATTTGTGACTGAGCCGGTTATCGTAAATGGAATTCCAACCTCCACACTTTCCCCATTTGATGAGGTCGGGGTTAGGGTTAATTCATTTACGGGGGTCTGTTGAGCATTTGTATTAGCTTCAGATACGAAATTACGGAATCCTAACGCACGTACATAGGCAGCCAAAGCACTTATCGTTTGGTCATCAAATTGATCGCCAAAAGCAGGCATTTCCGGTTGATGTCCTTGCCGGATAAATTCTACAATCTGTTCCTGTGTTGTGTTGGCCAAAGTACTGGCGTCCAGGTAGTCATCAAACCCTGCATTATTACCAGGTTCATGACAGGTGGCACAGTTCGCTTTGAATGTATTTAAGGTTTCATCATAATCATAATTCATAGAAAGTGATAATACATAAGCGGTAACATCCCAGCGCTCACGATCATTCAAGCTTTGGAAACCGGGCATGAAATTTTCTATATTTCCATTGGAAATAATATTAAACCACTGGAGGGGTGATTTTGATTTTGCAAATTGATAATCACCAATTGGTGCAACCGGACCCGGTAACTGGGCAGCTTGTGTTCCATCTCCCATACCTTTAGGTCCGTGACAATCAATACATTTTTGCTCGTAAATCATTTTTCCATTGGTGACATCGGGAGGTAATATGGGAGCACTACTGGTAGCTGTTGTTTGTGCTTCCTGGTTGGGGGTCTGCATACTTGGCGGAGGGGTGATATCCGATGCCAATGAAAGACTGCACGCAGAAGCCATTAATACAAAAAATAAACCTGTTATTCCGATTTTTAACTTGGTCATTATGTTCCTTTCAAACCCTCAGGACAATGTCTTTCCACATTTTGCGCAGAACTTATCGGAAGCGGTTACAGGTTTTCCGCATTGTGGACAAAATGAAGAAGGTTTTTCTGCTTTTTCTCTGCGACGCGCAGCAATTAAGGCCAAAACTTCGGCGTCCTCATCCGTAACTTTTTTCTTTTCTAATCCATCTGCCCGTGAGTATTCGATCACTGTTTCAACTTGTGCAATGGCATCGACCTCGGTTTGGGTTCCGGAAAGAGTATTCATTTTTTTTATTACATCAGCCCCTCGTCTTAGTAATAAATTGCGTTGCTCCGGATAATCCTCTTCAGGAATTTTTCCTAACGAAAAGTCAAAATCCAATTCTTGCAGAGAGCGCAAAACGCGATCTCTTTCAGCCAACAAAATTGATTTTTGCTGGTCATTTCTGATTGTCTCGCTCGTGCTAGATATTAATTTTTTATCGGCCGGAATTTCAAAAAATGGTCGTAAAATCAAAAAAAGTACAAACAATGCAATTCCTGATATTAATAATAGCGACCCTAAATCCATCGATGGCTCCTTTATTGCAAAATTATTGGGTCTATCATTGCTTGAATTTCACCCAGACTCGAATACGGCCCTATTTTAAAGGCAGCTAATTTACCCTGTCTGTCAATGATATAAGTCTCCGGTACTCCGCGAACGCGAAACATTGTAGATATCGTGGTTCGCAAGTCTGGTCCATTTGGGTAGGTAATATTGAATTTTTCAATATACGCACGTGATTTTGGTTCAATATCAACATATGCGACTCCAAAAAAATAGACGTCGTCGGTTTCCTTATAAATTTGCCAGGCGCGTTCAAGATCTGCAGCTTCCTGTTCACATGGTTTACACCACGAAGCCCAAAAATTAACCACAATTACTTTTCCTTGCAAATCTGATGTGCTGACAACTTCACCATCAAAAGTAGTCAAGTCGAAAGTTGGAACCTTCTGTCCTACCTGAACAGGCCCCGCTTGGGCATTCCGTAGTCCCCAACCCAACAAGGCTAGAAAACCAAGCAATATTGCAAAAGCAACAATTATCGTTGTGCGGGACAAGCCCTTTTTAGGTGTTGTCTCATTCTCCATCTTCTCTCCTAGCCGTTTTTTCCATTTTCTTCCATTTTACGCAACACATCTTCAAATTCTTTTAAAAATGGGTCATCTTCAACTATCGGTGCGGAAGTTATTGTTGATTCCAACTTTCTGGCATTTTTTATATTTTTATATACCAGGACCAAGCCCCCAAGAAAAAATATCGGTGGCAATACATACACCAGCCAGTTTAATCCCCGTTTAGGTGGTTCAGCCAGTACCCGGTCGCCATATTGATTAACGAAATACTCTTTAATTTGCTCTTCATTCCACCCGGCAACCAACTTATCGCGGATCACGTCGCGCCACTGGGCGCATGCTTGGGTTGGACATACATCCAGAGGCGTATTTTCACACACCGGGCAATAAAGTTGTTTGGCAATTGCATTGATTTGATCAGCTGTTGGAGGATTTCCCGACTGAGCGTATACCTGGGAAACACCTATCAATGCAAATAGCATGAATGGTACAAATAATATATTTGTGAATTTTATTACAAGATTAAGAGACAGTTTTTTAAAACCCATTTGATTAAAATTTCTCCTTAATCACTACTGGAAACAGGCACAACAGAGGAATTCTGACTGGCTAATTTTCGTTCCAGTTGCAAGCTACGCTCTTGATCTGGCCATGCAGCAACGAAGGACCCAAAAATGAGCAGGATACCTCCAATCCAAAGCCAATTAATAAGTGGGTTGTGAAATACTTTGAAAGTGGCACTGCCGGAAGAAATTTGTTCCCAATTTACCAAAACGATATATAAATCATCTTCGATTGTGCTGCGTACACCAGGAATTGTCATCGGTTGTTGGCTATCGTAGAAATAGTCCCGGCGCGGATAGAGTTGACCCAAATTCTTTCCATTCTTAGAGACATCAAGAACTGCTCGGGCGACATTACGCCCATCATTTGTATCAAATTCAGCCAGGCTTTTAAATGTTACGGTATATCCGGATAATTGAATGCTTTCACCAGCTTTTAATTTGGCCTGCGTTTCTGTCTGATATCCTTCAATACCGATAATACCAATTGCCATGAGCACAACACTTAAATGGATTAAGTAACCACCATATCGTCGCCGGTTGCGAGCCGCCAATCGAAAAAATGCTGTCAGGTAATTCTCTCCACTGCGCTTGTGCCGTGCTTTGGTACCTCGCCAAAATTCATGGATTGTAATAAAAAAGGCAAACGAAGCCAGCCAAAAACCGAGCAATGCGCCAATTGAATGAACTCCAGAAATTATCATCCCCAATAATACGATTAGTGAAAGAAGACCTGGCTTCCACATTGCTTTACCTAATGTCTTCCAGGTTGAATGGCCCCAAGCAGATAAAGGCGCAATTCCCATCAAAAGGAGTAAGCCGGCAAAAAGTGGCGCGGTCGAGCGTTGGTAAAAGGGCGCTGCAACTGTTACTTTTTGACCGGTGAGCAATTCGGAAATCAGAGGAAATACTGTGCCCCAGAATACAACTACCAGGATGCCGATAAAAAGCAAGTTGTTGAGCAGGAATAGCGATTCCCGTGAAAGAAGGGAATGCATAACCCCTTCAGATTTCAAATCGCCCCAGCGCTTAATCAATAGAGCCAGCGAAATGATAAATGTGATTCCGATAAAAATAAAGAACATTGGACCGATAGCACTTTGAGCAAAAGCATGCACAGATGACAGCACCCCCGATCGAGTTAAGAACGTCCCAAAAATGACCAGGGAGTAGGTAAGAATTACCAAAATCATGTTCCAGCGCTTAAATAGGCCACGTTTTTCCTGTATCATGACCGAATGCAGAAAAGCGGTGCCAGTCAACCAAGGCATTAAGGCCGCATTTTCAACCGGATCCCAGGCCCAATAACCACCCCAACCCAAAACGTCATAAGCCCAGCGACTGCCTAAAATCAATCCAATCGAAAGAAACATCCACGCCACCAAAGTCCATCTGCGCGTCAGGCGTATCCACCGATCATCCTTACGGCCTGTAATGAGGGCAGCGATCCCAAATGCAAACGGGATAACAAAGGAAACAAAACCTAAGTAAAGCATTGGCGGATGAATTACCATACCTGGATGTCTGAGTAAAGGATTTAACCCGCGACCATCGTTAGGAATAAGTAATTGAGTACCGGCAGGTTGGAACATGGCAACAATTTCCCGACTGCCAGGACTTGCCCAAAATCGTTGAAATGGATTCTCAAAGAAAATGATCATGGAGAGGAAAAAGGCCAGAGTCACCAGTGACACCACGATAACCCATGGAAGTAAATCCCGATCTCTGCTCCATTTTCGGATAGAGACTGCTGATGCAAAAGCAGACATCAACCAGGCCCAAAACACCAATGACCCGGATTGCCCACCCCATAAAGCGGTAATCTTAAGGTAAATCGGCATTGATTGACTGGTGGTATTGTAGACGTATTGTACCTCGTAGTGCTGTGTTACCAATAAAGTGATAATGCTGAGCGCAACGAGGGTCAACATTGGAAATGTCAGCAACATGGCAACACGGGCACTTTCAACAAAGCGGTAAAGGTTCTTCCGCTCACCATAAATTGCAGCTACAATTCCATACAGACTTAAGACAAACGTAATTATCAGCGATCCATAACCAATATTTGTAATCATTTATTCTCCGTCGCCTGGCTTTTTTGATCTCAATTGAATAGAAAAATATTATCCTTCAGAGGCTTGTTCGGGAACAGCTTCCTCATATTTTGTTGGGCATTTTAGCAGCAATTCTTCAGCATGGAATAAGCCGGTCTCGTCAACATAGCCGGTCATAATTGCCTGAGCTTCATTTCGGAGCAAATCTGGCATGACCCCTTCATAGATTACCGGCAACCGATTAAGAGAAGTGTCCATGACAGCATTATGCAGAACAACCCCAAGTCCGCCTAAAGCTTGTATCTCTTTGTTATCCCCAGGCACTTGCACAACGGTAAACCGCAAAATTAAGTTATCGGTATCATAATCAATTGAATCACCTAATACTGCTCCAGAAATACGGATATCACGGTTAACCATTTCTGCCTGGCGATTTTTCAATTCATCGACCGTTAAGAAATATTGCGCGCCAGCTTTGGTATTGGTAAATATTAATAAAACGATGGCTGCGATGATCAACGCACCACCAATTAAGAATTTTGTCTGCCCCCCTTTACGTACAGGGGTGCTATTGTTTTGTTCTTCCACGAATCCTCCTAAAGTTTTGCAGTTGCTTAATCTTTCTTAATTCTTCCACAACTACATTAATGCTAGGTTAATTATTTCACAATTACCTGGCAATATATTTTCACCCAGTTTCATCTTAATTCTCGTATTATAACATCGTCCACCGTATGTATTAATGTTTTTACTTCTGGAACCCTTTTCACCTCATTTAAAAAAAGTGGTGGACTTTATTTTCTTGTAGAATTATCTCACTTACCAAAAATGTGGCTTGACAAACAAATTTTATCCATACAACTTCGTGACAGCAAGTGACTTAAATAACAGATTATATATTTGATGCTCTTTTATTTGTTAATGATTTTTTCTGATTTACTTTCCGCAACGGGAAGTCTGCTTTTATGATCCAGTGATGATGAGCCCAAAATAAATTTTTTCGGCAAAACGGGTTTCTGATTATTGCCAGAAAATTTCGTATCATTTCAAAAACTAGGGGCGGAGTGTTTTATTGAAAAGATACAAAATTCTTATTTTTCTTTTCTTATTGACTCTAGATTTCCGGTCAAATAGGCTTGTAATAACTGCAGGGCAAATATCGATGAGTACTTTTTATTTTGAATGCGGTCGCCATTCCAGACACGTTTATAAGCCCAGGTTCCATCCAATGTCGACAAACCTACCCAGACCAGGCCAACCGGTTTTCCCGGCATACCGCCTCCGGGTCCGGCAATGCCGCTAATTGAAATTCCGATAATATTTTCAAATGTGACTTCTTCTGCAAAAAGTTCTCTTACACCAATTGCCATTTCTTTGACTGTCTCGCTGCTGACCGCTCCATAGGATTTCAGCGTCATTGCCTTAACCTTTAATAGTTTGCGCTTCGCACCGTATGAATAAGTGCTGACTCCGCCGATATAATAATCGGAAGATCCCGGAACATCAGTAATAAGGTTGCTTAACATTCCACCTGTACACGATTCTGCAGTGACCAGATATTTTTGCTTTTGAATTAATAAATCTCCAATTATTTGTTCAATGTTTTCTTCCAAGTTCACCTCAACATTTTGAATTAACCCTTGAATCGATTAGAATTTTATGACCTATTTATAAATCATTAATGAATAATATGCACCTCAATTGATTAAAGGAGATTCTCTCATGATGTCTACCACATTTAATTTTCCACGGGGTTTTCTGTGGGGAACAGCATCATCAAGTTATCAAAATGAGGGTAACAATAATAATTCAAATTGGTCACAATGGGAAAATCAAGACGGAAGAATTGCAAACAACCAAAAAAGTGGTCTGGCATGCAACTGGTGGGGAGGCAAATGGAAAGAAGACTTCAATCGGGCTGAAGATACTTTTCAAAATTCACATCGTTTATCAATCGAATGGAGTCGCATACAGCCAAACCCGCAGCACTGGGATGAAAATGCAATTGACCACTATCGTCAAATTCTACAGAGCTTGACACTGCGTGGAATCCGCCCAATGGTCACTTTACACCACTTCAGTGATCCGCTTTGGTTAACTGAGATTGGTGGTTGGGAAAATCCGGATGTTATTGATCTATTCGGAAAATTTACAAATAAAACTGTTGTATCGCTTTTTGCGTTTTGTGATCTTTGGATTACGATTAATGAACCAAATGTTTATGCGGTTGAAGGGTATATAGAGGGTGTTTTTCCACCAGGTAAGCACGATATTTCAGCTGCGTATATGGTAATGCTCAATATGGTCAAAGCCCACGCCAATGCCTACGAAATCATTCATAAGATCCAACCCTCTGCCCAGGTTGGAGTTGCAATTAATTATCGTCATTTTATGCCGGAAAAAACCTGGAACCCGCTAGATCAGTCGATTACACAATTTCTTCACAACAATTTCAACAACAGTTTCATCACCGCAATTTCGAAGGGTAATTTTAACTTTGCATTCAAAAAGAACAAAATTCGAGAAGCTGTAAACACACAGGATTTTGTCGGTGTCAATTATTACACGTCTGACAAAATTCAATTCAATTTACTGCGCTTTAAAAACCTTTTTTATAATGCCAAGCTACCGGTAGGGTTTGATTTGAGTGAAAATAATTATATTGCAAATTATCCCTATGGAATGAAGCGAGCTATTGATTGGGCCAGGAAATTTGATAAACCAATTTATATCACTGAAAATGGGATCGAGGATTCCACAGACATCCATCGGCCAAGCTACATCATTCAGCATCTTTACGTTCTATGGCAAACCACCAATTATTTGATTCCGATTAAGGGTTATTTTCACTGGACGCTGGTCGATAACTTTGAGTGGGAAAGAGGCTGGACTCAACGATTTGGGTTGTGGGGGCTAGACAATAAAAGCCAGCTTCGCAAACGCCGTCCGAGCGCCGATCTTTTTGCTGAAATCTGTCAAACCAATGGTTTTTCATCCGAAATAGTATCAAAATATACACCAGAAGTTTTTCAGAAAATGTTCCCGCAATTGAATTAGCATTTTTTGTTGATCTCAATTGTGCTCCGGAGACGACGACTCATTTGCTTTTATCGGAAATATTATGTGAAAAACTGTACCCTCATTTGGATTGGATTCCACTGAAATTAATCCATGGTGTTGTTGAACAATAAATTGTGATATTGAAAGCCCAAGGCCAAAACCTGAACCGCGAGTGCGCGATCGGGAGCGTTCACCCCTATAAAAACGATCAAAAATGTGTTGTAAGTCATCTTTTGCAATACCGGGACCATTATCTTTTATTGAAATGTGAACATTTTCATTCACCTTTTCAAGCGCAAGGGACACTTCTCCCCCCGGCGGAGTGTATTGGATTGCATTTCCAATTAAATTGACGAGAACTTGTTTTATTCGATCACGATCTGCATAGACTTGCAATGGTTCCACATGTTGCAAATTGATTTTTAATCCTTCTCCAGCTAAGACCTGCATGTGATGATAAATTTCGCACAATAAATCATCAATTTGGAAGTGGTGAAAATCCATTGGTAAATCACCGGTATCAGCCTGAGTTATTAGTAATAAATTTCCGACAAGCCTTGTTAGCCGATCAACTTCTGATTCAATACTTGAGATTGCATCATCATCAATTTGTTTGAATTTCCTCATCAACCCAATTTCACCCTTAATGACAGTTAACGGTGTCCGCAATTCATGGCTAACATCTGCCATTAACCGTTTTTGTGATGACAATATATGATCTAAATGTTCAAGAGTGTTATTAAATGAATTGATTAACTGGAAGACCTCATCTTTTTTGTTTTGTTCCGGAAGAGGAATGCGTCTGGAATAATTGTTTGTTACGGTGATCTGCTTCGCAAATTCAGTTACATTTACCAACGGATACAAAGCTTGCCTGGTTAAAAACCAGGTACTAATTGCGCCAAGAATAACTGCGATGATCAAAAGGAAAATGAGCACGGCTAATAAGGTGTTCAGGGTGATATCAATTAATGACAGATCAAAACCTACTTGAAGAACCCCAACCGGACCCCGGGATGTTTCAAGCGGTACCGTAAGAACACGAATTCGCCTCTCATTCAGGTTATTGGTATGAAATAGAACTCTTCCCTGCTGCAACCCGTAATTATCTAGCGGATCATTGTAGCCGAGCGGGCGTGTTAAAATTAATTGGTTTGCATTTTTCCAGATCTGAAAATATTGATTTTCACCAATATTAATTTCTGCCAGAGAACGACCAATCAGAGAGTTGTTTTCCGCAACACTTAAAGATGAAATTATCTCATTGGTTGTACTGGTCAGGCGTTGATCAATCTGATCAATTAAAATCACATTGACCAGGCTATAAACCAATATCCCAAATACGAGTAAAACTGCTCCTATCAGTGCTGAAAAGAGCAAAGTCAATCGTTTTTGCAACGACATTAAGGCATATCTCGCAATACGTATCCAACTCCTCGCACGGTATAAAGGAGCCGGGTTTCACCTTTTTCTTCTATTTTTTGTCGTAAATAACGTATATAGACATCCAAGACATTACTCTCGCCACCAAAATCATATCCCCATACTCGATCAAAAATGACATCGCGAGTTAAAACCTGCCGGGGATGGCGTAAAAACAGCTCGAGCAGGTCGTATTCTTTGGCTGTGAGGGTGATGATCCTCCCTGCGCGACTTGCCAGGCGTGTGCTTGTGTCCAATTCCAAATCACTGTAACTTAGTACAACTGAGCGTTCGGGGATCGTCCGGCGGAGCAATGCCCGGATTCTGGCATTTAATTCTTCAATTTCAAAAGGTTTAACCATATAATCATCTACGCCGGAATCCAAGCCTTGAACACGATCATGGGTAGTGTCTTTTGCAGTCAACATTAAAATCGGAAGTTTATCACCGAATGAGCGAATTCGATCACATACATCCAATCCATCCATTCCAGGGAGCATCCAATCGAGAATGATTAAATCAGGGCGAAATTGTTGGTATTTTCGAATGCCATCTTCACCTTCCAGTGCCGATTCAACTTGATAGCCTTCATAAGTCAGGCTCCGTTTCAAAACACGCACAATTGCCTGATCATCTTCAATAATTAAGATTTTTTCATTCATCGATTATTACCCTCCTATCAAGCGCATTCAGCGAATGATATACATGGAATTCTTTTGGTCTTCTCAATTATAGAACATTTTATGTCGAGTAGAGAAGCTCCAGCTACCATCATTCAATGCATTATAATCATCTCTATGAACAATAATGAAAAAAACGGTATTATTTGGGTTGATACTGCGTCCCAATTGAATTCAATGGTAAATGACCTCATGAATCAAAGCATTATTGGGGTTGATACTGAATCTGATAGTCTTTTCGTATATTTTGAAAAGGTTTGTTTGATCCAGATTTCCACACCAGAAAATGATTATCTGGTTGACCCTCTAAACATTGAAAATCTGCAACCACTTGCACCTATTTTTGCATCAAACAAAATAGAAAAAGTGTTTCATGCTGCTGAGTACGACATCTTGTGCCTCAAACGAGATTTTGGTTTTCAATTTAATAATCTCTTTGATACCATGCTGGCAAGCAGGATTTTGGGGAGACAGGGAGTCGGCCTTTTAAACTTATTGAAAGATTTTTATAATATTGATGTAAATAAAAAATATCAGCGTGCAAATTGGGGAAAACGGCCACTTACAGAAGAGATGCTGCTTTATGCCAGTTTGGATTCCCATTATTTGATCGATTTGGCCAAGAAACTAAAAGACCAATTGCACCGGAATCAATTCAGCGCTCTGGCTGAAGAGGATTTTAAACGAATTAGTAAAGTTGAACCCAATCATATTAACCGAAATGGCGAACAATTTTGGCGATATGTGAAAGGAAATATTTTAAATCCTCAAGAGACAACTGTTTTTTTTGAGTTATGTAAATTACGTGAAGAATTTGCTATCCAAAGAAACGTCCCTCCCTTCAAAATTCTCAATACAAATATATTAATCGAACTTGCCAAGAAACTTCCCGAGAAACGAAATGAGCTTTATGAAATTTCCGGTCTTTCGGATAAATTGATTGGAAGGTATGCAACTGAATTGCTACACGCAATTAAATTGGGTATTGGCAATGAGCCGACTTACAGGCCGCATACATGTAAACCAAGTGAAGCGTATATTCGCCGTTATGATCGCTTAAAAAGTTGGCGTAAAGAAAAAGCCATGCAATTGAAAGTGGAATCTGATGTTATTTTGCCAAAGGAATATCTTGAGATTCTTGCACAAAAAACACCAGACTCGCTTGAGGAAGTGCACGAAATAATGACAGATATTCCTTTTCGTTTTTCTGCATATGGCCATGAAATCATTCAGCTTTTAACTGGAGACACATCCGAATGAAAATTCACTTCAATGGTGCTGCTCAAACAGTTACAGGAACGCAATTTCATATAGAGGCAAATGGAGCAAATATTCTCCTGGATTGCGGCTTGTACCAGGGTAAGCGGAGCGACTTCTATGCATACAACCAGGTTTTTAATTTTGATCCAAGAAAAATGGATGCTCTATTGCTCTCACATGCACATATTGATCACAGCGGTAATATTCCGAATTTGGTGAAACAGGGTTTTAATAACCCAATTTATGCGACGCGGGCTACCTGTGAGCTGGCTGATGTAATGCTTCGAGATTCTGCCCATATTCAGGAATCTGATATTGCGTATGTCAATAAAAAAAGGGCGCGTAAGGGCCAATCAAGATTGGAGCCACTTTATACTGCACCGGATGCAATTCAAGCGACACACCTATTTCAACCCCAAGAATACGGCCAATCATTTCAACCGGTTGAAGGAATAACCGCAAAATTTGTTGAGGCCGGTCACATTTTAGGATCGGCAGCCATTGTTCTGGATATAAATGAAAATGGGAAAAAAACAAGGATTTGGTTTTCCGGTGATATAGGTCGCGAGAAACTGCCGCTCTTAAGAGACCCAGTGCTCCCCACAGACACACAAATTCTAATCATGGAATCTACGTATGGCGACAAACCGCACCGCAGCCCTGAAGCAGCTTTTATTGAATTTCGCGATATTGTGATTAAGACAGTAGCCCGTGGCGGAAAAGTGATTATCCCCGCTTTTGCTGTTGGCCGAACCCAGGAACTGGTTTACTTTTTGAATATTATGCTAGCCAACAAAGACATTCCTGCAATACCAATTTACGTAGACAGTCCATTGGCAGTCAATGCCAGTGACATATTCCGTAAGTTTTCATACCTTTTTGATGAAGAGACCAAAAAATTTGTCGAAAGTGGAAATCACAAAGCGCTCTCATATCCTAATTTAACTTATGTTAGATCTGTAATCGAATCCAAAGCATTAAATGACAGATACGAAGCAATGGTAATTATTTCTGCTTCAGGAATGGCAGAATCTGGCCGCATTTTGCATCATTTACGAAATAATATTGAGAATCCGAAAAATACAATTATGATTGTTTCCTGGCAGGCACCAAACACTCTTGGTAGACGCATGGCAGAAAGGCAAAAAGTTGTCCGTATTTTCGGGCAGCTCTTTGAAGTGAATGCCGAGATTGCTACAATTGGCGGTTTATCCGCACATGCCGGACAGGATATGTTAGTGAAATACGCGCTCAATAGTCAAGCGAGCATAAATAATATATTTCTGGTTCATGGTGAACACGAGGCAGCAACAGCCTTAAAAGAGAAGCTCAATCAGCATGGATTGACCTCTGTTTCTTATCCCCAAAAGAATCAAACTGTGGAAATCTAGAATGTCCTCTGCTATAATAATCTGCGCTCGCCGGGAGAGATGCCAGAGTGGTTGAATGGGGCGGTCTCGAAAACCGTTGTGGTCTTTCAGGCCACCGAGGGTTCGAATCCCTCTCTCTCCGCACAAAAAACAGCCCTGTGGGCTGTTTTTTAAAAGATTAGTTCATTTAAACTCAGAGGTTAATTGGCTCTGATTCAATCATGTCCTCTAAAATTATCTCGAGTGCCATCGTGTGACTGCAGCGGCCTCTACTTTGGAAGAACTCACAATCGCAAAGCCATTTTCCTTCGTCAAAATGAACTTCATGCGGATTATTCTCACCACCGACTATTACAACCATATTTTTGACCGAAAATCGATCGCGTTCATTGGCATACCGTTTCGCTTTTTCAATTTTTCCGATCATTCCATAATCCATTAGAAATTCTCCTTATAGATTTTATTTTAAGAAAAAGGCACGCAAAACGCGTGCCTCTTCATAAGCCAATTGTCCTAAAAACCCGTTTCATAGAATTCACCATATCTATTATTATCATACGAATAATCTCAGATAAAGTCAACATCTTTTTGCAAGACAATTGCATCTTCGCCATCTAAATAATAATTTCTCCAAATATTCTCTTGGATATAACCATTTCTTTTGTAAAGAGATAATGCCTCCAGATTGCCTTTACGGACTGAAAGCAAAATTTTTTGAACGTCCATTCGTTTTTCACACTCTTGCAACAGTCTGGTAGCAACGCCTGCGCGCCGAAATTGTGGGAGGACAGCAATTGTAGTAATCCAGGCCTCTTTTTTTTTCGTTCGTACGTCTCCGGCAATAAACCCGACGAATTGATTGTCTGCTTCAGCCTTTAATCGAATGATATTTGGTAATGTCAACACTCCGATCAGTTCCAGGAGAGGCCAACGATCTATCGGAAAGGCTATTTCTTCCAGATCTCTTAGACTGGAAAGATCTCGAATAGTAGCCTGATTAATTACAAAGTTATTCACTGTAACCATATACATTTTTTCTACCCTTCTCAATTGATTATTGAGAAGGGTAGAACTTACACTTTTTATTCAGGTGATTTTTTCTTCGTGACAAAATCGGACAGCAAACTGGTAAATTCCAATGGGAAGATATATTTGGTTGATGGGCTGGCTGCCATACTCTTCAATGTATCAAAATATTGCAAAGTAACTGTTTGACTATCAATGTGCTTGGCCACTTCATAAATTTTATCAAGGGCACCTGCGTATCCTTCTGCGCGTAATTGCTGGGCTTGCAATTCACCTTCTGCTCGTAAAATAGAGCCTTGTTTTTCACCCTCAGCGCGTAAAATAGCCGCTTGTTTTTCACCACCGGCCACATTGATTGCCGCTTCACGCGCCCCGATTGACTCTGTTACAACTGCACGGCGAGTCCGTTCTGCAGTCAGCTGGCGGTTCATCGATTCCTGTACTTCTCGTGGGGGAATGATTTCTCTAATTTCCACATTGGTGACTTTTACACCCCAGCGCTCCGTTACTTCATCCAAGCGTTTCCGAAGTGCCGTATTAATTTGTTCTCTTTCCGAAAGTACCCCATCCAACATGATCCCACCGATAACGGATCTCAACGTGGTGGTGGCAATACCCTGGGCTGCCAGTTCAAAATTGCCAACTTGAAGAACTGATTGAATTGGGTCAACCACTTTGTAGTACCAAAGAAAGTCGATTGATATAGGGGCATTATCACTTGTAATTGAAGTTTGGGCCGGAATCTCACGCACTTGTTCTCGAAGATCCACTCGAACTGCGCGATCAACAAACGGAATTAACAAAACAATCCCAGGTCCGCGAGCACCGATGCTCCGACCGAGTCGAAAGACAACCAGGCGTTGATACTCTGGAACAATTTTGATTGCACTCCAAAGAAATAATAGTCCAAGGACAATGACGGCCCCCAGCACACAATACAATACTGAAAAATCCATTTTATACCTCCAAACTTTCTATAACATTCAATGGCTCGACAATCAGCGTCAACCCATCTTTGCCAATCACCTTAACTTTTGTTCCCATTGCAATCTTTTCCACTGAGCGAACTGACCATTCTTCACCATCGACATAGGCTGTTCCCTCAGGAGCAATATTTGTGCGCGCCTCCCCAACCATCCCAACGATCTTTATTGGATCAAAATCGAGTGGCCGGTCCAATGCTTCAGTAATTCGTTTTACGATGATCCAGATTATCGGTGCATTGATCAAAAAAGTGATCAAACCAACCAGGATCGAAACAGAGAAACCACCCTCTTCTTTTCTGAAAATCGTATATGCACCAACATTTAAGAATAAGATGGCCAGGATAAGGTAATATTTCTTTTTTTGGCTTCGATACAGCAAGATTAATGGTAAGAAGGGAACAATTAATATCAAGGCCCAAAGATTATTTGGCGTTGAAATAATTCCAAACCCGGCTACCACCAAAGCGAAGATCCCTGCAATTTCAATAATACCGGTACCAGGAGTCAAAATCGCCAGGACAGATACCACAAATCCTATAATCAAAAATACATACGCTAAATTTGGATCAATTATGAAGTTCATAATTACTCATTTCTTGATATTACTCTTATTATACAGTACTAGTACAATTTCTTCTTTATCTACATGTTTGACTATTTCTGCCTGGAGGATATTACGGTTTGTTTCCATTTAATTGAAACATGATACAATTTTTCATTATTAATCAAGAGGTAAATTTATGACTGAAACAATTCTGGTAGCGGTTGCCTGGCCTTATGCAAATGCAGAAATCCATGTCGGAAATTTAACGGGTTCCTACTTGCCAGCGGATATTTTTGCACGGTATCATCGCCTAAAAGGTAATAAAGTTCTGATGGTTTCAGGTTCCGATTCGCATGGAACACCAATAACAGTCCGTGCAGATGCTGAAAACTCAACGCCGTTGGAAGTTTACAAGCGTTTTCATGCGGGGTTCCTTGAATTGTTCCAACAGCTTGGAATCACATACGATGTTTTTACCAGCACACACACAAGCAATCACTTTGATGTGTCACAAAAAATATTCTTGGCACTCAATCAGAATGGTTTTATGTTTCAGGAAAAGCAAGAACAATGGTATTCACCTGCTCAATCTCGTTTTTTACCAGACCGTTACGTAGAAGGAATTTGTTACATCTGTGGCTTTGAAAATGCCCGTAGTGATCAGTGTGATCAATGTGGTAATATGCTTGAAGCCAGCAAATTGATCGAACCAAAATCAAAAATTGATGGTTCCACACCTGAATTAAGAGAGACAACTCACTTTTTCCTCGATTTGGGCAAATTAGAACCCGAGATTAAAAGGTTTCTCCAATCAAAAGAAGATTTTTGGCGTCCAAATGTCTTGAAGCAATCACTGGGTCAAATTCAAACGGATGGATTGCGAGGAAGGCCGATTACGCGCGATCTGGACTGGGGCATTCCTGTTCCTCTTCCAGGACAAACTGGAAAATGTCTTTACGTCTGGTTTGAAGCTGTTATTGGATATTTATCTGCAGCTGTAGAATATGGCAATTTTATCGAAGATCAAAATGCATGGAAACAGTGGTGGACAAACCCGGAATGCAAATCTTATTATTTCATTGGAAAGGACAACATTCCCTTCCATGCCATTATTTGGCCGGCTGAGTTACTTGGTATCAATACTACTTTTGACGAAATGATGAATTCATCCAACCCACAGCCGCTTGTACTCCCTTATGACGTGCCCGCCAACGAATTCATGAATCTCGAAGGAAAGAAGATCTCTGGCAGCCGTAATTGGGCTGTTTATGGCCGTGATTTTCTAACTCGTTACGACCCGGATCCACTGCGCTATTATTTGACAGTAAACATGCCTGAAAACAGAGATACAGATTGGGATTGGAACGATTTTTATCATCGTAATAATGATGAACTGGTTGCCACATGGGGAAATCTCGCCAATCGAGTTCTTTCATTTGCACATAAGCATTGGGATGGTATTGTTCCTGAGCCGGGCGAATTGACAGAAATGGATAATGAACTCTTACAAACCATCAACAAGGGATTTGTAACTATTTCAGATGAAATAGAAGCCGTACATTTGCGGGCTGCCTTGCAGGAAGCCATGCGTTTGGCCTCGGAGGTTAATAAATACCTTGATACGACCGCTCCGTGGAATCAAATTAAACTCAACAAGCAAGTCGCAGCACGAGCTATATTTGTAGCCATGCAAGCAATTGATTCTCTTAAAATTATGTTTGCACCATTTATTCCATTTACAAGTCAAACCTTGCATAACTATCTTGGTCACAAGGATCAGCTCTTTGGCACCCAGAGCGTGAAAACTTGCATGGATGAACTTGGTGACCACGACGTTTTAAGATATCACCCAGTGGGATCAGGCTCAAAATGGCACCCCAGTAATCTAAAGGCTGGTGATCGATTTGAAAAACCTTCTCCCCTATTTAAGAAATTGGATAACAGTATCGTAGAGGAAGAAAGATCAAGGCTCGGAAACTAGTGTATCGTGCTAGCTTGTATATTTGTTTGCATATTAATTAATAAACAATAAATTAGATAGGAATAGAGGTAAAATGAAAACACTATCTAAAATAAGTATTCTATTTGTAATTTTATTCCTGTCTTTAGGCTGCAATCTTACAGGACTTATCGGTAACAAAGAAGCAGCGCCAACCGAGACAGCAAGTTCGAATGATGTGGTCTCGAGTGACGTGACATCTTGCATCGCACCATCCAGCCTAAACAGCGAATATAGCCCTATTGATGTGAATTTGACTCCTGAAAGCCAGCAGCTGGATCAAGTGACCAGCCTTCTCAAGTCTGTTTTTAAGGATGCTAAAATCTCTCAATATGGTCTGTTTGTGAATGAAGGCAAAACAAAAGTGATCAGTTGCGTCAAGCTTGAACCAATTGGCACTTTAGAAAAGACAACTTTTGACCTTCTTCTAAAAAATCCGGATTCATTTATGAACTTAATAGACATACCAGAACTCAAAATTGGTGTTTCATCTCTGTCTGAGGAATACAGCCAAATAGGAGATAAGAGTGCCTTCTTCCATATTTCCTTCGGGAGTGATAATCCAAAGAGTGCCGAGTTACTGGTAACCCGCACCAAAAATTCTATTTCAATCTATTCATTTATATACGGGAATAATAAAAACGATCTGGAAGACTTCAAATCAGTTTTAAATACATTGCAATAAACATTACGGTTTTTTGGTCCCAATAATTTTTTCTTTGGTAAAAGCAAAACGCAAATATGCAATGGCAAGCTTTATTGTCATCGCCAGATACATTGCCCAATTAACCAGGAAAAAGTATTGCTTTGCCAGATGTTTACGATAGTATAAAAAATATGACCTGTGCCAGGCATTAATTGCTTTAATCGGTTCTGTTAATGAGCCTCCCATGCCGCCATAGTGCGTGATGTTTGCCGGCGGATAGTAGACTATTCTCCAACCTTTTTCATTGGCACGGTAACAAAAATCAGTATCCTCCTGATAGGCAAAAAATTGTTCGTCCAGATATCCAATTTGATCGATCACTTCCTTGCGAATAACCATACAGGATCCCGAAACCGCTTCCACATCTGAAATTTGATCCTCGGGAAGGTAACTGAGTAAATATCTGCCAAACAATTTTGACTTAGGAAACAATCTGTCGAGTTGAAGAAAATATGTGAGCACATCCCATGGACGGGCGTAACTGCGGTGGCATTGTTTTTGCAAGGAGCCATCACGATTCAGAACTTTGGGTGAACAGATACCGACACTCGGGTTGGCATCCATATAGGCAATCATTTTCTGGAATGCGTCCTTATGAACGAAAATATCTGGATTAAGCTGCACCACATAGCGACCAAAACTTTGCATCAATCCTTGATTCATGGCTCGACTGTATCCAACATTTTCCATATTTTGAATCCAATGAATTTGGGGAAACTCAATTTTCACTTCCATTGTCATCTCATCTACAGAACCGTTGTCAATTACTGTGATTTCATACTGGAATGATGAATCAAGTGAAGCGATCAAAGAGCGCAAACACTCTTTCAAGAATTCACCTGAGTTATATGTCACAATTGCAAACGAAATATCCATTAATCCCCTCGACCAGAAAGAACCTTTTTGTATGCAGAAATAGTCTTTTCGGCAGTTTTCTTCCAGGTATATTCCTGAGCTATTAATTTTGCTAATGCACCTAAACGATCTCGCTCGGGCTTATCGGCTAACAAAGTCTTCATTGCTGCTTTAAGCAATTCCGAATTATTCGGCTCAACCATCATACCGGCAGTACCTACGAATTCGGGCATGGAGGATACCTTTGTCGTAATGACAGTCAGCCCGGATGCCATCGCCTCCAGAACTGGTAAACCAAAGCCCTCATAAGATGAAGGATAAACAAACAAACTTGCCATTTGATACAAAGCTGGCAAATCTGCATTTTCGATATAACCTGGAAAATGGACGCGAGAGAAATAAGGATGCGGTTCATATTGATTGAGGAATTCACGAGATTGCCAGCCCCACCGGCCTGCAATTACCAAATCTACATCGGATGGATCAGATTCCATTAACTTCAAGTATGTGTCAATTAGAAGTGGAACATTTTTCCGTGGTTCAATTAAACCCACAAAAAGAATGTATATAGGTGGCAATCCATACTTTTCACGAATCGCATCTTTATTTTCAGGCGAAACAGGATCAAAATAAATTTGATCGACGCCAAGTGGAGTCACCGTGATTTTCTCGGGATCTGTATCGGTATACTTTAATAAGTCCTGCCGGGTGTTTTCAGAAACTACCAGAATATGCCGTGCAAGTTTGTTTGCTTTCCGAATAAAAAAAGGAAAGTATAAGCGCTTCAGGAAATTGTGTTTTTTTGGTAAAACGAAGAATGAAAGATCGTGGATTGTAATAACCTTCGGGGTTGATCCCATCAAAGGGAAACTGTAATGAAGTCCGTGATAAATCTCTGCATTAAATCGCTGGCACAGACGCGGGTAATACAATTGTTCAGCCAAAATACGCCATCCGCGGCCACGATCGGGGAGGAAAATAAATTGTGAATGGGAATCATCACCAAGTCTAAAGAGCGGAAAATCATCTTCATGAGCAAGGACCTTGAAATCAAAATCAGAGTTCATGCGTAAAAGTTCACGAACCAAGTTGATGATGTATATACCCGCTCCCACCGGGTTTTTAGGCAGAGAAGTTGCATCAAGGAGAATAGTAGTCATGGTTTGATTTTATCGTAGAAATGGGTCAAGCCGCTCAAAAAAAGGTGATATGTTCATAACTGCGTCACTCACTATAAAAGCTAAGGTAAATCCAAGTGAGGGTAATTCGAGCTATGTTATAATCGCAGCCGTTGAGCTTTTGGTTTTTTCCAAATAATGTAGTCTTAATAAAAAGTTGTAAATGAATGAATCCGATTAAACCACCCACAATGAAGATTGCTTTTTTTACCAACCATGGTCCAGATGCAATGGCTACCTTGAGATTAATAGGACCAACAAAAATGTTAGAGATCGAAGTTGAACTGGCCTATCAGATTGGAAAAATCAATATTGATAAAATAAAAGATTGCAATCTTTTCATTCATCAGAGAGATTTTTGTAAAGATTTTGATGCCTATAAAACGATGGTTTCTTATGCTCATGATGAAAAGATCCCGGTTATATTCGACTTGGATGACCTTTTGTTTGAACTACCTGAAAATCATCCGGATCGAAAAAGTGGCTTTTTTACAGCAGCCTTATTACCAATGCTTCAGGCAGTTTTTGAAGCAGATGCAATCACTGTATCCACACAATGCCTTGCTGATTATTTATCTCCTTACAATTCAAATATTCATGTTATTCCAAACTTTCTGAACGATGAAATATGGAAGATCGATACTCAATTAAACCAAAACAAAACTGATAGTGATAATGTCGTTATTGGCTATATGGGAGGTCATTCGCACCAACCTGACCTTGCAATGGTATTACCAGTTTTATTAAGAGTCACTGAAAACTATCATGGAAATTTGCGCTTTAAATTCATCGGGATTCAAGCACCACCAGAATTAGAATCAATTTCAGAAACACTCTGGATAAACCCTGAATCATATATTTATGCAAATTTCGCAGATTTTTTCAAAAGTCAAAAATTGGATATCGCTATTGCCCCAATTTGTGAAAATCTTTTTAATACATGTAAGAGCGGGATTAAATATTTGGAGTACAGTGCAATTGGAGTCCCTGCAATTTATAGTGCAATCCCGCCATATAAGCAAATGATTCAAAATGGTTTTAATGGAATCCTAGCAAATAGCGAGGACGAGTGGTTAAATGCACTAATTGCATTAATTGAGAAACCTGATCTTCGAAAAAGATTGGTGGAAAATGCCCAAAAAGATATTAGGGATAAGTGGCTATTATCAAATAATTTAAAGGTTTTTTCGGAATTTTACCAACAGATGAGTAACTTTGAAGTACCAACCCACTCGCCTCATGCTGGCCTTAAACATATGATTTCAATGATCAATCCACAACTTTTTGAAACATTTACTATTAAGAACAATACTATAAATGAACAGAAGCACGAGTTTCTAAAAGCAATCGAGGAACAGAAGCAACAATTTCAAAATACTATCGTAGAACAAAATGAGGATTTGCAAAAAGCAATTGTTGAAAAAACTGAAAGCAAGGTGCAGCTTTCAAAGGTCATTCAAGAAAATATCGATTTAAAAAATTCTTTGAACAGTGTGGAAGATGAGTTAATAACTCTTCATCTTTCAAAAAGTTGGCGAATAACTCGCCCATTACGTAAATTTATAGGATTTTTTAAGAAGAGGCTGACTTGAAGAACAAGTGGCTGGAATATTTTTATATTCGCAGAAGTAAGTTATTTGATTTTTATTATTACTTAAAAGAATACAAAGATGTAATGTATTCCGACATTGACCCTTTAATCCATTTCATCGAGTATGGTTGGAAAGAAGGGCGAAATCCATCATCCTCATTCGATACGAGTTTTTATCTAAGCAACAATCCTGACGTCCAAAGGTCCGCGGTTAACCCACTTTTCCACTATATTCGCCACGGTAAAAAGGAAGGGCGAAAACCAAGATCGAATTCAGAATTTCCAGGAAAATCGTTAAATTCAAATAAATCTAGAGATAAACGCTGGAAGAAAATCCTCACTGCACAGAATATCAAGAAATCAATAAATTTCATCAAACGGTACGGGGTCAGAAGTTTTTATTTAAAAGCAAAAGTTGTTATTTTTCCAGAAACACAATATCATAATTTAAAATTGAATAAAGCAGAAATAAATATTTATTCAACAAAGCAACTGCTCGATTTTAAGGTGCCTCCGAACTTGTTAAACCTTTTTCCAGAGGGAATTTCAATAATTATTCCCACCAAAAACGCAGGCGAAGAGTTTGAATTTTTGCTAAAGAATTTGACAAATCAGGAAGGATTTTCTTCCATTGAAATCATCATTGTAGATTCAGGTAGTACCGACCGGACAGTTGACCTGGCTAGAAATTATCATGCAAAGGTTATCGAGATTCCTTCGGAGAAATTTACCCACTCCTATTCGCGAAGTTTAGGAGCTGAATCGGCTACAAATGATTTGTTATTTTTTACTGTGCAAGATGCTCTTCCACCGGACAAGCTTTTCTTGTACGAGCTTGCGACTGTATTAAGATTTAATAAAGTAAGTGCAGTATCCTGCGCGGAAACGCCAAGGCAGAATGCTGATCTATTCTATAAAGTGATTTGCTGGAACCATTATAATTTCCTGGGTGTGAATGAAAACGACCGAATTTTCTCACTTCCTCAACTGAAAGATCACGTTTCTCTTCGTAGAAACGCACAACTCTCTGATTTAGCATGCATGATATCAAAAAATGTTTTTATGCAATATAAAACTGGTCTCAATTATGCTGAAGATTTAGGCCTAGGAATCAATCTCATAAAGGCAGGCCACAAGATTGCATTTTTGGGTTCAACGCGGATAATTCATTCTCATAATAGGTCAGCCTACTATTTCTTAAAACGCGGATATGTCGACAATCTTTTTCTATCCGATATGTTCTCCGATTTCAAGATACCTAAAATTAATTATATGGAACTGGTCCCAGAGATTAAAGAGGCTTTTTTCAAGATTATTAATTTTATAGAAAATGATATGAAAATAATCCAATCTCCCCTTTATTTAGAAGATTTTGATAAAATTATCGTAAAATTCTTAAGAAATTTTAATTCGAATGATAATAATAAACGTATTGAGGATATTTCAACAATATATGTTGACGGAGACCTGAAAAGCATTCTCATTGAATTATTTACACAAAGTCCACTTATTAATAACCTCGATCGAAAAAATAATTTTATAATTCCTTCTCTGGAAGGGATCACGAATGTAATGACAAATTATATTAGATCTTCTTATGAATTTATCGATAGTTTTTTACTCGAAGAGATTAAACACGCCCTCGTTAAACAATTTGCAATCGTCGTCGGTTCTAGTTTAGCCTATGCTTATAGAAACCGAAACGAAATTGACGAAACTTTATTAACCCCATTAGATCAAAAACTAAGGGGCGGGGTTTAACCATGAAAGTCCTTTACCTCATCCATCAGTTTTATCCTGAATTTCATAGCGGAACTGAGAAGTTTGTTTTCAATACTGCATACATGACCCAACAAAAGGGCATAAAAGTCAAAGTATTAACTTATGGGTTCTACGAAGATTCTTTCTTTGAAGGAAAAGAAAAAAATATTTTCATCAAAGAATTTACCTATAAGGGAATACCAGTGACCGTTTTTAAATACATAGACCAACCAATGGATTTACATATTTCTTTAAATGATGATTCAACTTTTAAGTTTGCAAAAGAGTTCTTGAAAAGAGAGAAGCCGGACATAATCCACGTGGGTCATTCAATGCGTGTTCACCAATTTGTACTTGCTGCGCTAGAACTGAATATTCCATACATTATGACATTGACAGATTTTTTCTTGATTTGTCCCAAGATAATTTTAGCTCCGAATCAAAACTCACTTTGTTCAGGCCCCGAAAAAGGATCTGCATGTAAAATATTATGCAGCGAATTCGATAACAGATTTATTATTGATAGATTGGAGCTAGCTAAAAAGATCTTGTTTAAGGCAAAGGCGGTCATATCACCCAGTGTTTTTTTAGCCCGAATGTTTATCAAAGAATTTGAAAAATTGCCAATTGTTGTAAATCAGCATGGAATTGATTTTGGGAATATTAAAACAAATGAAAAAGTATATTCTGCCAATTCAATCCTTAATTTTGGTTTCGCTGGCACCTTCATTTATCATAAAGGACTGCATATATTAATAAATGCTTTCAATAATATTAATAATGGAAATGCCAGACTAATAATTTATGGAAGAGGTGAGCCGGCTTATACTTCGCGAATTATGGAATTGTGCGAAGGAAATAAAAATATAGAATTCAGAGGAAGTTATAACTCCGACCAATTGCCAACTATTTATCAAGAGATAGATGTTATTATTTTTCCTTCAATTTGGTATGAGAATTTTCCTTTTGTGCTCCAAGAAGCATTTGCAAGCAATGTGCCCGTTATTGGTTCTAATTTGGGTGCTACAGCTGACATTGTGATAAATAATGTGAACGGATTTACATTCCAACCTGGAAACCCCGAAGATCTCAGTGATAAAATTATGATGTTAATAGGGAATCCTGAATTGATAAATTCATTAAAAGAGAATATTCGTACTCACACACAGGCTACAAATATTGAGCAAGAATCTTATTTTTATTGGAAGTTATATCGAAAAGTTGGTATGGGTTTATAATAACTTTTCTTAAAATAGAATCAGATAACGCCAAAAATTCTTAATATTAATTCATTCCCTATTCTTACGTTAGATTAAGAGAAAAAGACTTCATATCCTTCACCTTTTATAAAAGAATTATAAGATGGTTTATATCCTCACTTTTATAAAATTGGGTCAATTGCTATTATTGAAAACCAATTTATTAATATAAGTAGACCAAACAAGATACTGTCAGAGAACCGACACCAGCTTGTCCAAAGATTTATTTTTTTCATATGCATCCTAAATTTTGACATAATTGATTAATTATGCTTTACGTTTTTTTAGTCGAACTCTTGGATAGCATCGACGACATATTTTGCATCTGCTAAACTTAGGTGCGGCCCCATTGGCAGACTTAATTCTGATGAAGCGATCTGTTCAGCGATTGGAAAGGATCCTTTTGGCATGTTCAAATCACTATATGCTATTGAAAGATGCGGAGGAACAGGATAATGAATTAGAGTTTCTATACCTTTTTCATATAAATATTTTTGCAAATTATCGCGCTTTTTGTGGAGGATTGGGAAAATGTGCCAGATAGGTTGTGACCACTCTGGTATGTAAGGCAAAACTAATTGAGGTAACCCAGCCAAATGATTTAAATAATACAAAGCTATCTTCATGCGGCGTTGGTTCCATTCATCTAAATGATGTAGTTTCACTCTTAAGAAAGCAGCTTGCATTTCATCAAGACGGGAGTTATATCCTTTCTGTTCATTATAATATTTTTTTTTCGATCCGTAATTGCGCAACATAAGAACTTTTTCAGCCAAAGAATCATCATTGGTTAAAATGGCACCGGCATCACCGTAGGCTCCCAAGTTTTTTCCAGGGTAAAAACTGAAACCTGCTGCGTGACCCAGACTTCCGCTTAGTCGGTCTTTATACCGGGTCCCTTGTGATTGGGCTGCATCTTCCACCACCTTAAGGTTATTTTTCTGGGCGAGTTGCATCAATGGGTCCATGTCAGCAGATTGACCATACAGGTGGACAGGCATGATTGCCCGCGTGCGAGAAGTAATCGCAGCTTCAACCCGGTTTGGATCGAGGTTAAAGGTATGCAAATCTGGTTCAACAGGAACCGGTTTAGCCTCAATATAAGAAACTGCCAGCCAAGTAGCAATATATGTGTTGGAAGGTACAATTACTTCGTCTCCTTTTCCGATTCCGTATCCACATAAAATAAGGTGTAAGGCTTCTAATCCGTTGCCAACCCCAATGCAATATTGAGTTCCACAATATTCAGCGAATTCCTGTTCGAAGGATTTAACTTCTCTACCTAAAATATACCAACCAGATTCCATCACACGTTGATAAGCCTCATCCAATTCATGTTTAAGTTCAAT
Organism: Chloroflexi bacterium 44-23; assembly: GCA_001899005.1. GTDB lineage: Bacteria > Chloroflexota > Anaerolineae > Anaerolineales > Anaerolineaceae > UBA6170. Next base: position 5,930 of record MKUW01000015.1, on the reverse strand, counting down.
GTATGGAGTCTTCATATCCAAAAAGGAGACTTTATGCGTGAATTCCATTAATTTTCTTAATTTCCTCAAGGAATAAATCATAATCACGAATGTAATCTTCTGCTATGTATACGTCGGATGCAAGCACTAATAAGACGGCATCTGGTGAATATTTATACTGAGTCGCCCATATCATGGGAGGAATATGTATTCCGAGACTCGGATGGTTTAACAAAAACTCAACACGCTTGCGCCCATTATCAACGACAACAGAACAGCTACCTTTTACGCATAATAAAAATTGATGACATGTGCGATGTGCATGTTCACCTCGAACTTCCTTGCTAGGAACGTCGAAAACCATAAAAAACCTGTTAGGGATAAATGGTAAAGATTTGCTAATCTCGGCAAATGTTAGGCTACCGCGCAAATCCACAACAAGCGGCAGCTTAAACAACCGGGCACCAATAACATCCGAGTCTTCAGAAATCTCCTGTTTCATGTCAGCCTTGATAATTTTACCTGGACTCTTATAAGCCTGAACATATCCGGTAATCTGAGCGGGATTTCCCACAACAATAGCAAAAGGAGGAACGTCTTTGGTTACAACTGCACCGGCACCCACCATGGAAAATTGTCCAATTGTCAGGCCAGGTAAAATTGTGGCATTGGCACCAATGGATGCGCCTTTTCGGACCCAAGTACGAGCAAATAATTTGGGATGTTGCTTACTGCGCGGAAAGGGATCATTGGTAAATGTTGCGTTTGGACCAATGAAGACATCATCTTCTACCGTGGTACCATCCCAGATTTGAACCCCACACTTTACTGTAACTCGATTTCCCAGACTTACATCGTTTTCAAAGAAGGTATGATCACATAGGTTGCAGTCTTCTCCAATAACAGCACCTGGTAAAACGTGAGAAAATGCCCAAATTCGGGTTCCTTTGCCGATTTTTGCCGATTCAATAATAGCGCTTGAATGTGAAAAATATTCTTTCATCTTTTCTACTCAATTTTAATGGGGGTTTCGAACACTTCATCAATTACATAATATGGCCGACTTCGAGATTCATCAAGTGTACGCCATAAGTATTCTCCTAGGATACCCAACATTGTCATTTGAACTCCTGCTGTAAAAGTTAATACAACCATCATAGGTACCCAGCCCGCCAGATTGATTCCCAAAAACAACCAATAAAAAAAGATATATACTCCATAAAGGAAAGAAAGGAGTGCTACAACGAACCCAGTTACCGAAAGTAATTGGATTGGAAAATAAGAAAAAGCAACAAATGTATCGATAAAGAGCTTGATTTTCTTCCCTAAAGTCCATCTTGACTTGCCATTCTTACGGCTTCTTCGCACGTAATAAATGAGAATAGGTTTGAATCCCAACCAATAGATTAGAGTCATAAAATTGGTGTTTTTTTCGTGAATTCGGTTGACTTCATCTACTACTTGACGGTCTGCCAGTAGAAAGTCAAATCCTCCACTTGGATAATTATATATTGCAAATTTTCTAATTAAAGAATAATAGCCATTGGAGAACATTTTTTGTATGAGAGTTTCTTCTCTGTCCCGTCGGACGGCAAAAATTACTTTATTACCTTGTTCCCAATGGCGGATCATTTCGATGAACAACTCAGGGGGATCTTGAAGATCTGCTGCTATAACGCCAACACAATCGCCTGTGGCAATGGAAAAACCTGCCTGAATGGCCGCCATGGAACCGAAATTACGGGTTAACTTGACTACTTTGATAATGCCAGGATACTCTTTTTGGAAATTGAGCAGAATCTCTAATGAGCGGTCACCAGATCCGTCATCGACGAAAACCAATTCAAATTGATATTCTGGAATTTCATATGAGATACTTAGCAATTGCGAGATTGTATCAGGTAAGTTAAGCTCATTAAAATAAACTGGGACACAAATTGAGAACTTCTTCATACATTTACTTTCATTTACTATTTCTTTCAATTATAAACCAAGTACATAAGAGCCAAATTCTAAGCCCATGTAAGTATTTGAAGAAAGCAAAAAACAAAATGCAACAAAGATAATATACTCAACAAAATATTTAAAAACCATATTTTTCTTTTCCACTAAACTAATTTCGAAAAACTCCGGAAGGATCCAAAAAGCTGCAAGCCCATAAGCCATAAATGAAATGGGAATCATAAATCTTACTTCGATCGCCGTTGGAATAGAGACCAAAGATGGCATTGCAATAATAATCGGTAATAAAAGTTGAGAATTTAATAATTTTCGAGCTTTAATATTAGGAAAGTATTTTTGAATATAAATAACAACCAGAAACCATAATGAATAATTTGCAAGGCGCATGTGTAAAGCGTTGTCATAAACATTATTCACATAAACAGTATTATAGACAATATCGAGCCCGTTGAATATATGGCGTAAATAAATACTCATGAAATCTAAAGGATATTTAAATAAAAGTTCAACGTATTTTCCAAGAGAAATAGGGGTATCTGGTGAAACGCTAGACCTTATTAGGATAGATTCTCCTTGACGATCTAAGAAATAAACTTGTGGCGAAGGATAATCTGGATCAATACTGGTCTCATATTTCTGTATCACGATTCCCCAATTTAGTTGTTGCAAAAAAAGATTCGTTGAATCTACTTGAGTTTGGACAAAAGGACTGAATACACCAAAATGAGTGGTGTTTATTAATAATTGTGGACTAAAAACAATAAGCAACCCAACAATGATCATTGCCAATTTGTATAGAATAATTTTAGTGAAATAATTGATTTGCAAATGATAACAGTAAATTGCCCAAATCAATAAAAAGGGTAGAGTTATCAGATAGGAAGGACGTATTATAGCAGCTCCTCCCCAGAGGAGACCTGGGAAAAGCCCAATCCATGTGGTTTTATGACAAAATTTTTGAACAATATAAATTCCTGAAATCAGAAATATAAATGCTAAAATGTCGGTTAACGGATAAAAAAAAGAACCTCGCCAAAAAAAGAGGATTAAAGAACCAAAGACAATAGTTTGATAAATTTTTACCTTTTTATTAAATAAAAGTCTAATTAAATCAGGTACTAAAATTGCCAGAAAAATAGCATGAACAAGTGACATAATTAATTGAAATGTAATGATATCCGAAAAACTAATAAGAGAGGCCAATTTTCTAATAACATAAATTATAAGAGGATATAAATAACCTCTCAGGACCGAACCATAATTCAGCAGTGAAAATGAGCCCGATCTTACAAATTCTTCACTCAGTTTCCAATATTGATCAGAATCATAGTAATAAGCATTAGAAAGGGGTTTTATAATATTCAAGAAAAGAAGAATGCCAAAAATAATGAAAAATACACTCAATTTAAGATGACGGTGAATCAAATCATAGACGGATTTAAACATTTTCAATTTGTTTCTCTACCTTAATATCTCTTACGAAGATATAGTGAAAAAAATTATTTCTCTTTAATTTACAAACATTTTGATAACACAAGTATCAATATCCAAACTATTTGCTGACAATTCTTGTAGATTAGAACAAATAGTTCTTTTCTGATAGCTAGAGTATGCGCTAAATTTAACCAAAACCGTATCTCCAATCACTTTAACGCTTCCTTTATCTGGCCACTGTGGCATAACTTCTCCGAGTGGAATAAACTCTGCTCGTCTCTCTCCCGGCAAGGCAGATAAATCATCATACCCAACTGTTTGTAAAAACAAAAGAACTCGATGGATGTTGCCTTGATCCCATTCAAAAAATGATGAGCCAAATGTCTCGATCTTGGGCATCAATTCAGTTTCTGGCCTATTAATATAACCTATAATCTCCAAATATTTTGGGGCTTCTACACCAGACGCTTTTTCTTCTTGAATCTTATCAATCAGTTGAGCCGCTAATAATCGATCTTCTTGAAGTGATAAGTATGATGAAGTAAAAAGATGATTAGTTGAAACGAAAAACTGGAGAAAACAAAAACACGCAATAATTGTTACTAGAAATTTATACACCTTTAAATTGTTTCCTAATCCTAACATTCCAAAACCGGAAACTACTATTGGAAGAGCAACATAAACACGAATTGGGACGTTGCCACCAGATAAGAAATCTATAGAGAAAGGCAACACTATTAACACAACTAAGAAAAAAGAAATCATGATTTTATTTACGAGGGAAATATGAGACCGAATTAAACCAATTACAAATCCCACTAATAATGTAATCGACAAAACACCAAGCATTGGAATATTAATTGAATAAATAGATTTCTTTCCAAGGTATACATTTTGGATCGTACTCCAAATCTGGTTAAGAATGTATTTTAAATTTCCAAAAAGGGATCCAGGATGGATATAATTTAATAAATATTCAGACTTATCGATCCGAGACAAGTAAATAACAAGCTTTTGTGCAATGAAATAGGTAAGAAGAGCACCAACCACAATAACAAAAATATTCAATAAATCTTTAGCCATTAGTTTCTTCGAATTCAGTCCCAAAGAGATTATGTCTACAAGCAAAACTGCTAATAGTGCAAGGATGAACCCTTGATAAATACCAACAGCGAACGCTGCTGGTATAACGGCGAGAAATTTTATCCATCCACGGTGCTTTTTAAATTGATATATACTCAAACCTATGCATAGAAATCCAAAACCGATACCATAGTTAAATGTAGAAAATGTATATGCATAAGCTATTGTTGGGAAAGTGATATTAATCATGCCTATTAATGCACGATCCAAAGTAGATTTCACCTCCCAACCATCCAAGATCAATAAAATTGAAAATAGATGGAAGGCTAAAGCCAAAAATAGAGGAACCACTGGAACACTAGAGTACGGTAAAAAAATCTTATTGAGTATATACATTCCCCATCTGCCCTGTCCTATCCATCCTGGATTAGGACCATAAGAAAAGGCATAAACTTCTTCATCAATTGTCAAATTAAAATTAAAGAGTTCAAATCCATAGGCAGCAAGTGCACCTATAATAAGTATTATAATTAATTGCGCATTACTTTTTATATATCCATTTACAGATGAAATCGTAGAATCAATTTTTATTGAAACTAATTTCAAAAAATCACACAGTTGTTGCTTTCTTTTCACTATTTATTCTCCATATACTTTGTAAATTGTTGGTGTAACTTTCTTTCTATAAGATCTTGAGGGTTAATTAAAGTGGTGCGACATATGGATCCTAAAGGTTACTAGACAAAAAAAGAAACAGAAAATAATCACCAAAAAAAATTCGCTGGATGTACCGGAGTTGTCCTTTCCTACCACCCTCATTGTTAATTCAAATCAATCAAATCTTCCAAATGTATTTGTTTACAACGATCCTTTTATTAGCAACATTAACAGCTTAATGGCTGAAAACATATGTGAAAGAATTTCCATGGATTCCAAGCTTGTTGATTTTTATTTTATTAATCCTAAGAATCAAGAATACGTAATTTTTGAAATCACCATCAATTTTTGTGTCTAATTTGAATATAATCGATATATTTATTGAGAGAATGCTGTAATAGTGTTGGGATACTTAAATTTACATGCGGGGGTAAGATAACAATTTTTTCTGTGCTATACATCTTTCCTTGTATGTTAACAGGTTTTGTATTTATTCCGAGAATGTATTTCTTCCATCCTGAAATTATGGCTTTACTATTCACCTTTCCTCGCCCGGATAAAAATGAATAAAAAATTACTCCCAAATCAAAAATCAAATAACTAAGAAAAAAAGCCAAATAATTCCATCCCGTAAAAAGCTTTCTTATATATCTCAATCGGCTATAAGTCACATTTTCCAATTTTTTCGGACCAATCCTCTCACCAGCAGAATTCTGCCCGAAATCGTGATAAATCTTGACTGCAGGTGCCAGAAATATGCTGAAACCTAATACCCGCGCTCGATAGCACCAATCCGAATCTTCATAATACATCGG
>MKUW01000014.1 GCA_001899005.1 Chloroflexi bacterium 44-23 | reverse complement strand
GAATGAATTTCTGGATTGGGCAAATACAAAGGCAACGAAAACAGGAAATGGAAGCTATCGTTATATGCAAGGCCTCGAGTCGGTGTGCCGAGCAAAATTTGAACCGCGAAGACGCAAAGAGCGCGAAGGCAAAAAATTTTTGGATCAATCAATTGTAGGTTGGGCATGTCCTGTTTATCAATTCCAGCATTGGCAATTTTTCCTGGTGGATTTCTGAAAAGATTATATGCTTGTAAAATGTCGTTGGAAGTATCCTATAATCAATTGTAAAAAAAGAGGTTTTTGAATGGAAAACATAAACATGGGTGGGAAAATAGTCATGGTCACTGGTGCCACGAATGGAATAGGCAAAATAACTGCACTGGAACTGGCGAAAATGGGGGCAACGGTTGTGCTGGTTGGCCGAAACCCGATCAAAACAGCCAAGGTGATGGCTGAATTTCAACAAACTTTGGGAGGGAAAGGTAAGCTGGATTCAATTATTGGAGATCTATCTTCGCTTGCTGATATTCACAGCGTGGCGCAGACATTTTTAAGTAAGTATGATCGCCTGGATGTGTTGGTTAATAATGCCGGCGGTTTTTTCTCAAAACGGCTGGAAAGTGTTGATGGTTATGAAATGACATTTGCTCTTAACCATCTCAATTATTTCCTCTTGACCAAGCTTCTATTAGAAGTTCTTAAAAAAAGTGCGCCGGCGCGAATAGTGAATGTTTCCTCGGCTGCTCACTTTGGCAACAGCATCAATTTTAACGACCTGCAGCGTAAACAAAAATATAACAGCTGGCGGGTGTATGCTGAATCGAAATTGATGAATATTCTCTTTACACGCTCATTGGCACAACGCCTGGAGGGGACAGGTGTGACCGTCAATGCGCTCCATCCAGGCTTTGTTGCTACTTCCTTCGGACATGGAAAAGGGATGATGGGGTTCGCAACCAAAATAGCCCAAAAGATTTTCGCGATTTCACCGCAGGAAGGTGCTCAAACCACAATTTTTCTGGCCTCTTCGCCGCAGGTGGCAGGGGTTACCGGCAAATACTTTGGAAAGTGCCAGGAGCAGAAACCTACTGTGCAGGCACTTGACGACATCGCAGCTGAGAAACTGTGGCAAATAAGCGAGGAAATCGTCCAGAAGCAGGTATAGAGCCCAGCGACTCAGGGGCGTGGAGGGGTGTTATCTTCCGGTGTTGGAAAATCATACTTAATTTTTTTACTTGCTTCTGCCCGATAAAGGTAGTTGATCAATGATTGCCCGCTGCGAACTTCATTATGGGGACTTTCCGGCCGCGGCCAATGCATCGCCTCATATAGTTTGAAACGATGCAGATCAAAAGCTGCTTTGAGAAGCTCACCATAAGCGCCACCGGTTTGCAGGATTGGCTGGTAAAACATCAATGCCAGCAATACGGCGATCATCAAAGCCCACGGGTTAATAAAAGCCCATGATGCAAACAGTGCTGCCCACATGAAGGTTTGAACGGCGCGATCAAGATTGTGGCGAGCGCGACCGATTTCCTGCTGGGTGGAAGCTGGTAATAACAACCATAGACGCGGCCAGGCAATATTTATCTCGAGACCATAATGTAAATGAGGGTACTCCTCGGCTGCTCGCATCAAGTTTCCAAGCCGGGTGGGCAAGCGCCAGTTTTCATCGACAGGGAAATTTGCAAGGTTGGCATCCAGAAGCGCGTACTCATGTAACTGGGCAGCTCCCAACTCATTGGATGCCTTGCGCTGCGCCAGCCAGTTCCAGCGTTCTTCTTTTTCTTTGACCTTGCGGTTTATGCCATTTACACGGCTGACAGCCAAACCTGCCAGAGGTGCATGCCAATAACCTTGCAGGAAACGCAGCAGCGGAATGCTGAATTGGGTAACAAACGTAGTCGAGATGGTTAGAATACCCAATGCGGCAATGATGGCGACAATCCCCTCGGCGGGACTCCAGGCGGCGACTCTATCGATGAGAGGTTGCCAACCCTGACGCAGAGCATATAAGAACAATCCACCAGTCCAAAAAGCGAAAGCCGGTGCCATAATCCTGGCCTGCCATTCCTGCGTCAGATTTTCAGTCAGTTTTTCCCAAAATTTTGAAAACATGCTTTCCTCTGCTTACGTGCCTGGTTCGCCCATTTCGGGAGCGGAGATTAATTCGAGATCGTGGTGGGGGCAGCGCAGAATTTGGCGAGCGTTACGGCGATAACGTTGATAGTGCTGTGGGTCGAATGGGCATACCATCAATTGGCCAGGGTCAATGGCAAAAAGATCCCCGGTCATTGAAAAAGGATCACCGCTGAGCGGTCGGACGTACCATTTGACTTCCGCATCCAGTTTTTTGCTGAATTGCTCGCGAACCAGCGGGTATTCATCAATTCGTTCGACTGCCTTACGAATAGCCTGCTGGCGAAAAGCAGGTTCTTTGGAACGGCTGAGGTGTTGACTCAGACTGGCATTCAAGCGGCGTGCCTCTTCAGATTCGAGGGTGGCATTAATAACGTCGCGCATCTCGCGGATCACCTGTAATAACTGCTCGTCGCGATTGGGGTCTTCTTTATTGAATTGCTTATTTTTATTTTTTATTGGCATAAGGTTTTATTCTCTGGTGCGCCTTTTATTCTTTAGCCGGTTGCTACCACCAGATCCGGAACCAGCTTTCACCTGTGGAGGAGCCATACGGAGTGGTTACCAGCGCATTGAGCAGAACAACATCCCGTGGTTCTAAATCCCCTACCAGAAGCTCAAAAGTGGAGAGGCCAAAAGCATCAGTCTCAGGTAGACGAAAGAAAGAGTCTCTGCCATCCGGCATGGTGGCTGTCACCCCCACAACCGCACCTGTCATTGGCTGTTGATACTGGTCTATGACGACCACATGGACGGTTTGGCTGCTATTTGCCGTTACAATTGCATTGGCTACAAAGACGCTCACTTGTGGGGATCGTAAAATGGTGGCCGGGAGCGAACTCAGGTCGGGTTGCTTGTAAGCAGAGTTGCCGTTAAATTGGGCAAAATACTGACTGCCCAGGTCGGCAAGAATCACACGTTGGCCGGCTTCTTTTTCGGGGTGCCATTCCAGGATGCCATTCTGAAAATATTGCACCAGAAAACCGGCTGCATTAACTTCCGTATTGGCCAGTGGTAATCCGAGATAAAAAGATCCATTGTTAACCTGGTAGAAATGCCAGAAGGCATAACAGGTGATAAAGGAATTCTCAAAGCGATTGCATATGGAAGGGTCGTAAGAAATTTTTGCATCCAGATTACGGCCGGGTTCATAGAGCATTTCCCCAAGCGGGGCAGAAACAACCTGAGAGTCGGGTTGATCGCCAGTTAACTGCAGCTGTGCTTTTTCGAAGTACTGCACATACAAGTTGCTTGTTGGATCAAGAAATTGGACTGATATGGGATCTCCAAAAAGCAGCTCAGGATTAGGGCTTTGGAGATAGTACTGCAAAATCGCCCCCTTGACCCAAAATCCGGGGTCGCCAATAAATTGCTGCGGTTGATTTTGTGCCTGAGCACCGACAGATATGCCCGCAATGAATAGGAATATTAGAACGAGAGAGAAAAAACGACGGATAATTGCCATGGTTTAATTATTATACGAGAGGAAACAAGAGAAGACAATAATTGGTGCGCCAGATACCCTGTCGTGTGGGAGTTGTTATTAAGATCCATGGCTGGGTGCGTTCAAATGCTAAGGTGCCTGCAAATTGAATGCAATTGAGGAATGATTGGTCAACACAGGCGCTGATGGGTTTAAAAGATAGGTTATAGAGACAAAAAAAATCGAGAGGGAAACTTATGCTTTTCGCTAATCGTGGGACAGGTATAATTAGAGCAAAGCAAACCATTAGAATCTGGAGATGAAACTGCATGGATCGAAAAATTCGGGTGTTAATTGCAAAACCAGGATTGGATGGTCATGACCGTGGAGCGAAATTAATTGCCCGGACACTACGAGACGCAGGCATGGAGGTTATTTATACCGGCCTGCGACAATCCCCTGAGATGATCACAACAGCCGCTTTGCAAGAAGATGTGGACGTGATTGGGCTTTCGATACTTTCCGGTGCGCATATGGGCCTGGTCCCGCGCATACTCGAGCGGATGAAAGCAGAAGGGCTCAACGATGTACTCGTTTTTGTCGGCGGCATCATACCGGAGGAGGATATGCCGGTCTTGTTGGCCATGGGTGTAACCGCAGTCTACGGCCCGGGCACTACCACGCAGCAGGTTGTAGAGGATATTCGTCGTTACGTGCTCGAAACTGCAAAGGATTAAGACGGTTGAATCGTTCAGTGGATCTTCAGGCTGTTCTGGCCGGTGAGCGGCGAGCGCTGGCGCGCGCGCTGAGTGAGGTTGAAAACGACTCGTTAGCAGGCCGGGAATTACAGGATGCACTTTTTCCCCACAGTGGACGGGCACACATGGTAGGTGTCACCGGATCCCCCGGAGCGGGTAAATCTTCACTGGTAAATCGCCTCGCCTTTCAAATACGTAAACAGGGACAAAGGGTTGGCATCCTGGCAGTCGATCCTTCCAGCCCGTTTACCGGCGGTGCGATTCTGGGTGATCGCGTGCGTATGCACACAATTGCCGGGGATGCCGGCGTTTTTATTCGCTCAATGGCCACGCGCGGCACTTTGGGAGGGCTGGCGCGTAAGACAGCTGCCATGGCGCAGGTACTGGATGCGGCCGGGTATGAGATGATCTTGATCGAAACGGTCGGTGCCGGCCAATCTGAGGTGGATATCGCCTGCCTGGCACATACGACCATTGTAGTGGAAGCGCCTGGGATGGGTGATGATATCCAGGCCATAAAAGCAGGGATTCTTGAAATTGCCGATATTTTGGTAGTCAATAAGGCTGACCATCCACTGGTTGAAATGACCAGGCGTGCCCTGCAGTCCAACCTGGAGTTGGCACATCCCCAGCAAATTGGTACCTTGGAACGGATGCATCATCATACTTTGGCTTTTAACCCAATTGTGCTGGAAGAAGATACAGAAATTAAAAAGGATGACTGGTTCCCACCAATTTTGAGCACTGTTTCCACCAAGGGCACAGGGGTTGAGGCAGTAGTGCAAGCCATAAGAGATCACCGCGAATATTTACAGCGCTCGGGTCAATGGAGGCAGCGGGAGGGGGCTCGTTTACAGGAAGAACTAAACGAACTTATATTGGAACATTTTGCGTCTCAATGGCGAATCGGGATGAATGCAGATCAGATTGCATTGGTGGTGAAGGGCCTGCTGGCGCGCGAATACTCACCTCAGCAAGCGGTAGCAAAGCTGATTGCAGGTGGCGGCGCTTTTACAAAAACCGTTTAGGAACTGTCGGTTGGGCAAGTCCTGTTAAGCATTGCCGCCTTTAGCAAATCTATCTGATTGAAATCTGACAAATTTTGCTGAGTGCCCAACGAATGTGTAGGGA
>MKUW01000013.1 GCA_001899005.1 Chloroflexi bacterium 44-23 | reverse complement strand
AATCCACCGGAATCGGTGGCCGAATTCACCGGAATGCGCAGGCAGTAATTCTTCGTTCTGTTTTTAATAGAAATGGAGATTGTAAAGATGATAAATCTTTTGGAGTTGCAAAGGAGTATTCGCCATTCCAATACTCTTCAACTTTTGTACTTGGTGTTGTACCTCCTTTTACATCAAGGATTTCTCCTAACCTAGCTACCTTCCACCCCTTTGGAATCATGCCCAATTCACTCTCGATCATCTCGCCGGTAGCGCCAGGGAAGTTGAAATTGATAAACCACTCCTTGAAAATGGCTTGGGCGATGGCTTCGAGCGTGGCATTGGTCTGGCGGTTGAGCTCGATCTTGTCATCCAGCGCGGAAAGAATGTCAGCGATACGGCGTTGGACTTTTTCATCGGAAGGAATCACCAATTCCAAATCAGATAAAACTTCAGGACGAAATGCAGGGAAAGTTGTTGTAAAAGTTTCTGCAATTCCATTGAGATAATTTGTAATAGATTCTTGTGAAAGGTAATAAAAAAGAAATTCCGGATTGATATTTTTGGGAGTTATTACAGCAAATCCAGTTGAAGCTATTGTATTGGGTTTAGGATTTCGAATGAATCCAAAATGCCTTTGTATAGGTCTTACGGTTGAAAGAATTGTGTCACCATGTTGGACGATTCGCTTAGCTCTGCTAGGTGCATCAATTAGTTTTAATCTTTGTAATGGACTAAATTCATTTCCTGTAACTGAGGAAGTATCTATATATTCGATCTCCTCATAAGGATATTTTCCTGATATTGATTTAGCATTTATTAATGCTAAATCCACTAGGCGAACCTGCTTCCAATCTGTATAGTTCATCTTTTTATGCCTGATCCTGCCATCGCTTTTCCCATTTTGTTGAAACTCTCATGTATTAATTTATGCCAATTCATACCATTATCTTTTTGTCATGTATTAATTTTGTTGTTTTTAATACATGAGTTGCGCATCAAGTATTAAATTTGTCTTTTTTAATGCATGATAAGTCCATGCTTCTGATGTTTTCGCCTTCAATACCCTCATTTTCCCTGCAACAATTCGAATAAAGAACGATTAATATAGTAGCTGCTGCGCCAGAGTTTTTGTTTGTCTAAAAAGCCTTCAGCGGCCAAGGTATCCAAATACCTTGCGGCCGCTGCCCTTTGCACGCCCACATCCCGGATAACAAAATCAATTTTGGTATAGGGGTGCTTAAAAAGGGTGTTCAACAAATCAAGCGAATAAATTTTGGGAAGTTGCGTTTTAATCCTTTCCTGAGTTTCAGCCATCAGGTCTCTTAACTTGTGAATGGTCTCAATGGTTTCCGTGGAGGTTAACTCCACACCGCGCAGCACAAACTTCAACCAAGCTTCCCAGTTGTCATCTAGGGGATCTGTTCGTAATTGAGCCAAATAGGCAGGATTGTTGCGGACTATATAACGGCTGAGGTACAGGATTGGAAGATCCAGCAGGCCGTGCTGTACCAGGTAAAGCAAATTTAAAATCCGACCGGTTCGCCCGTTGCCATCATAAAATGGGTGAATTTTCTCGAACTGGTAATGGATCAATGCCATCCGTACCAGCGGATCAAACCCTTGATTTGCAGCCTGGTTGAAAAAAACCAGCAGCCACTCGAGCAGCTCCACGATTTGGTCATGATCCTGTGGTGGTGTGTATATTAATTCACCGGTGGCGCGGTTCACAACTTTTGTTCCAGGTCGGGTGCGTATACCAGGTCCCGGCTCTCCAATTACCAAAACGGCTTGAATCGCGACCAGATCATCCAGCGTAAGTTCTCCATTGGCCTTGACCCAGGTAAATCCCAGCTTAAGCGCTTCAGAGTAGCGGCCAACTTCTTTTGCGGCGGCATTGTTGAACTGGGGAATGTCCAATTCTTGCTTAAACAATTCATCATGCGAGGTGATGATGTTCTCTATCGCTGAACTGTCTTTTGCCTCTTGCAGTGCCAGGGTATTCAGTAAGATGTCTTGATTGGGCAGCAAAGGAGCGACGCCTTTGAGTTCTGCCAGCCGGCGGTGCGCCATGATAAGCTGGCTGGTGAGGGCGTCTGACAGAGCGATTCTTTCAGGGGGAAACGCGTATAAATCAGAAATCATACCCGATCCCCTTCAAATTCTCGCGAATCCGCAATTGCAGTTCATTGCCGCGGGCGAATTGTTCGGCCAGTTGAGCCGTCAGCGCATTCATTTTGTCCTCAAACGGGATACCGTCATCTTCGGCTTCTTCCGTGCCTACATATCGCCCGGGCATCAGTACGTAATTGTTAGCGCGAACTTCATCCATGGTTGCCGCTTTGCAAAAACCGGGTTGGTCTTCATACACACCGCCCTCGCCGCGCCAGGCGTGGTAGGTGCCAGCGATTTTGGAGATATCTTCGGGTGCAAACTCTTTATTGCGGCGATTAATCATCGATCCCAGTTTGCGGGCATCAATGAATAATAGCTCGTTGGAACGGTTGCGAAATTTATGATTCGTCCTGTCTCTAGCCAGGAACCATAGACAGGCAGGGATCATCGTATTATAAAAAAGCTGGGCAGGCAGGGCAACCATGCAGTCCACTATGTTAGCTTCGATCATATTCTTGCGAATCTCGCCTTCACCGCCAGTGTTGCTGTTCATACTTCCGTTAGCCAGCACAATTCCGGCGGTACCCGTGGGGCTGAGTTTATGGATAAAATGCTGCAGCCAGGCATAATTGGCGTTACCGACCGGCGGCAGTCCGTACTTCCAGCGAATGTCATCGCGCAGCTGCTCGCCGTTCCAATCACTCACATTGAAAGGCGGGTTAGCCAGAATAAAGTCGGCTTTGAGATCCGGATGGCGGTCATTGAGGAATGTATCGCCTAGTTCCAGTTTGGCGTCGATCCCGCGAATAGCCAGGTTCATGCGCGCCAGCCGCAGGGTGGTGGGGTTGGACTCTTGTCCAAAGATCGACAGGTCTTTGATGTTCCCCTGGTGGTTACGAACAAACTTTTCACTCTGAACAAACATACCACCACTGCCGCAACAGCCGTCGTAGACACGACCGTTAAAAGGTTCAATCATCTCGACAAGCAGTTTGACAATGCTAGCGGGGGTGTAAAATTGTCCGCCTTTTTTTCCTTCCGCATCAGCAAATTGTCCCAGGAAGTATTCATAGACACGCCCCAGCAGGTCCTGGGACGCGTGCGCATCCTGACGAAAACCGATTGTGCCAATTAAATCAATTAATTCCCCCAACCGTGGCTTGTTTAGCTCTGGGTCTGCATAAATTTTGGGAAGCACACCCTTGAGCGGCGGGTTAATCCGTTCGATGGCATCCATGGCGTCATCAAGATATTTGCCGATTTCGGGCTGTTTGGCGCGGTCCTGCAGGTATTACCAGCGCGCTTTTTCAGGAACAAAAAATACGTTGTTTGCCAGGTACTCATCCGGGTCTTCAGGATCAGAGCCCTCATATTCGCCTTTGTTCTCTGCGAGCTTTTGGTACAAATCGTTGAATGCATCAGAAATGTATTTGAGAAAAATCAGTCCCAAAACGACATGTTTATATTCAGCCGCGTCCATGTTAGATCGCAACTTATCTGCAGCAGCCCAAAGGGTCTTTTCAAGTTCGTTATTACTGGCCATTCATCACCATTTTTGTATTTAGGATTCTATATGGTTTCAATTTAGCACAAATTCAGGTCAAAGTCATCTTCTTTTTCTTTTTGGAAGTGCTGAGACAATTACCATAATGATAAAAAATGGCAATATTCCCAACCCTCCCATTAAATCGCCGACTTGATTCATCACACTCGGAAATAAAATCATGAATACAATAAAAATACCAACCAAGATTGCCAAATTTCTTAAGAAACCGCGCATATTTGCTCCTTGAGATGACGCTGTTAAAATACGTACCGGATCAATCAAATGAACCGGGCAAATTGACTTTTCTGGCTGGTGAAATTTTGGCGTTCAACGAATAATCTTTTCCCCAGAACCTAAAATTCATTATAGCAATTTTTCCCTCAATTCCAATCGACACTTTAGTTAGTATCTCTCCTCCTCACCCCACCGCATCCCAGACCGCATTGGAAATAGTTGCCCAACGCTGGTTGACGCCTTCATTGCCGAGCATGCCATTGCACGTGAACGCAGTCACGATATTTTTCTGTCTGTCTGCCCAGACCATGCAGGTGCCCATGCCCATGGCGGAGAAGGTGGCGGTTGAACTGCCATAACCGAGCGTAAGTTTGGTGGGGTCCGCACCCTGCCGGAAGCTTCCGCCACCGATGATGAAGCCAAAGCCCCAGTTCATGTCGTAGTGCACGTAGGCATCGTAGCCTTCATTTTGCGAGCTGGTTGCCATGCTGATGGTTTCCGGTTTGAGGAAGGTATGACCATTGGCCCTGCCGCCATCCAGGAGCATCTGGAAAAAGAGCGCCAGGTCGTGGGCTGTGCTGTGCAAGCCGGCAGCCGGAATGAGCGCGCGGCGGGTGCGGCGCAGGTTGAAGAGGGTGGCGCTGGTACGCATATCGTCTGAAGCAGGGAAGACTTTGGGAGAGCGTTTGAGTTCGCTTTTTGGGATGCGCATCCAGGTGTTTTGCAGCCCAAGCGGAAGGAAGAAGTGTTTTTGGAGGTACTGATCGATGGGAAGACCGGAGACCCGCCGGACGACTTCGCCCAGGATGAAACCAAAGTTAACCAGGTGATAGGCGGTTTGGGTGCCGGGCGGGTAGACGGCTTTGGTGCGCGCCAGGTCCCAGGTGACGAGGCTCCAAAATGGCCACAGCAGGATCTGGCGGTTGAGGTGCGGGGCAGGCACGCCGGCCTGATGAGTGAGCGCGTGGCGGATGGTGGCGGTTTCTTTGCCGCCGTAAGCAAACTGCGGCCAGTAGCCGGCGATGGGGGCATCCAGCTCAATTTTGCCCTGTTCGAGCAGGTGCAGGATGGCGCAGGCGGTGAAGGCTTTTGAGACGGAAAATGTCAGGAAGGGGGTATTCTGATCGAGAGAAAATGCCGCATCACTTTTGCCGGCCAGATTGACAACCCTTTCGCCATCCTTGTAAACGACCAATTGCGCATAGGGTGTCTGGCTTCTATCCGCTACTAAAAGGTCAAATGTATTTTGGAGACTTTCATAATTTGCCATCTGAAACTACCACCTTCATGAATTGATAAATTGACGATCATATAAAGCAGCATATAAGCCTTTTTGCTGTATGAGCAAGTCATGCCGACCTTCTTCAACAATTTTGCCATGCTCGAGCACGTAGATTCGATCAGCCTTCCGCACCGTGCTCAGCCTGTGTGCAATGACGATGGAAGTCCTTCCCTTAAAAAGGCGTTCAAGTGCCACTTGAATCTGTACCTCGGTGATCGTATCAATGTTGGCGGTGGCTTCATCCAGTATCAAAATACGCGGTTCAACCAGCATGGCGCGTGCAATGCTGATCAATTGGCGTTGGCCAAGTGAAAGGTTCACTCCCCCTTCCTGGATTTTTGTGTCATAACCATCCGGCAAGGCAGCAATAAATTTATCGGCATTGGCTCTTTTGGCAACTTGAATTATTTCTTCCAGGCTGGCTTGCGGTTTCCCATAACTGATGTTTTCAGCAATTGTACGTGAAAACAGAAAGGGTGTTTGTGATACCACGACTACTTGTCGGTGAAGGCTGGTCTTCTGCACATCCCGCACGTCAATGTCATCAATCAAAACTGCACCGGCACTAACATCATAAAAGCGGGCAACAATGTTGGCGATGGTCGTCTTTCCGGCGCCGGTAGCACCAACAATGGCGATATTTTCGCCGGGGTGAATTAACATGCTTAAGTCTTTCAAAACAATCGGACTATCCGGTGTGTATCGAAAGTCCACGTGCCTTAGCTCCACCTTTCCCTGGATATCCCCCAGGATGATCGCATTTTCCCGCTCCGGAATCTCCAAAGGGTAATCCAACAATGCCATGACCTGTTCACCGCCAGCCATGGCCGATTGAAAAGTTGTATACAGGCGGCTCAATTCGAGGATCGGTTGGAAAAAGCGCGAAACGTACGAAAGAAAAGCAACCAGAACACCAATCGTAACCTGCTCATTGATCACAAATCTGCCGCCGAACCATAACACAATCCCGGTAGCAAGCATCCCGAGGAATTCCACTGCCGGTAAGAATACAAAGGACAATGACATGGCGCTGATATAGGCGTTCCTGTTTTCACGGTTGACTGCCCGGAAACGCTTTTGAGATGCTTCCTCCTGGGTAAAGGCCTGGATGGCGCGCATACCGCTGATATCCTCAGCCAGATCGCCAACAACGGCAGCGATTTTGGAGCGGGTTTCGCGAAATGCGATTTTTGCCTGTCGCGAGAATAACCAGGTTGACACCACAATCAAAGGTAAAACGGTGAAAGCCAGCAACGCCAGTTTAGGGCTCATTTTCAGCATAACGACAATGATCCCCACCAGAACGACTACATCGCCAATTAAAGTGACCAGTCCCTGAGAAAGCAGTTCATTGATTTCTGCCACGTCATTAATCACGTGCGAAACCGTGACGCCGGTTATATGCTTGTCATGATATCCTAATTGCATCTTCTGTAGATGCCGGAATAAGTCATCGCGTATTTTGGTCAAAGCATTCTGTCCGACCCAGGAAAGTAAATAGCTTTGGCCGTAACTAACAAAGAACAGCGCCACAAACACCAGCGCAATTTGCAGGCTTACAGTCGCCAATCCTTCGACAATGTGCGGGGTAATGTGCAAGTCAATCGCGTTCTTAATCAAATAGGGGTTCAGCAGGGTTAATCCGGATTGCAGGAGGGTCAGTATTAATGCCGCCACCATCTTCCAGCGGTGCGGGATTAAATAACTTAATAAACGCCGGATGACATGTGCATTAAACTTGCCGATCTCATCCGGATCACCACCCCCGAATTGGTCAATGGCGTCACGCGGCCCCATTCCCAGTGATGTATTTCCAATTGAAAAGCTCATGATTGCTTTTCCTGCGTTTTCAATTGGCGTTCGTAAATCTGGTGATATTCAGCAGACCCGGCCAAAAGGCTCTGGTGGGTTCCGGAAGCGACAATTTGACCATGATCCATGACCAGTATTAGATCCGCATCGCGTACGGTACTGAGCCGGTGCGCTATGATAAACGTAGTGCGACCTGCAACCAGATTTTTAAAAGCAGCCTGAATGAGGTGCTCCGTCTCAGAATCGACCGAGGCAGTCGCATCATCCAGAATTAAGATCTTGGGGTCCATCAGAATGGCGCGCGCAATCGCCAGCCGTTGTTTCTGCCCGCCGGATAGTGTAACGCCACGTTCTCCGATGCGAGTATCATATCCTGATTTGCTTTCGATTATAAATTGATGTGCCTGCGCCGCTTTCGCGGCAGCGATGATCTTCTCTTCACTGGCACCTTCACTTCCAAAAGCGATATTTTCTCGTATCGAAGCTGCAAATAAAGTTGATTCCTGCAAGACGATACCTATCTGGCTCCGCAATGAATGAATTGTAAATGAGCGAATATCCCGCCCATCAATCAAAATCCGCCCGGCAGTCGGATCATAAAAACGGGGCAGCAAGCTGATAATCGTTGATTTTCCGGAGCCGGTAGCACCCAGCAAAGCCAGCTTTTGTCCCGCTTTTAGTTCAAAATTGATATCCCAGAGCACTTTGTTATGACCGTATTGAAATGAGACATGCTCAAAATTTACCTGCCCTTTATTAATTTCAAAATCCTTTGCATCGGGTTCATCCTTTACTTCCGAGATGGTATCAAGAATATCAAATACTCTCTCGGCAGAAGATCCTGCAATTGCAACAGCAGGAATAATCATCCCCAGCCGGCGGACGGGATCAATCAGTTGGCCTATGTAGGTGATAAAGGCAATGATTTCGCCAATGCTTATTTGACCCTTGATCACTTGGGTGCCACCATAATAAATGATCATGACAACCCCCAAATTGGCGATCAGCAGCAAAAGTGGCATATTCAGTGATTGCATTCGCGCTGATATAAGCGCTAAATCAAGCGAATGCTCATTCTCGACTGCAAATTTTTCTATTTCTGCATCTTCCTGAGCAAAAGTTTTAACTTCCCGCGCCCCGCGCAAATTCTGTTCCACAGCCGTGGTCAAGACCGCCAATTGTTTTTGCACCAGTAAAGAAAGCGGTCTGAACTTCGTACCAAATGCAAGTGCACGGTAGACCAGCAATGGCATCGTCAGCAATACAATTAATGCCAGCTTATAATCGATCACCAGCATGATGATTGCGCTGGTGATCAGTAGTAAACTCCCATCCAAGATTCGCAAAGTTGCCCGTCCGGTCAGGAAGCGCAGCCTTTCCACATCCTGAACAGCTCGCGAGAGTAATTCTCCCGTCTCAGCCTGATCATGAAAAGAGAAAGAAAGCAGAGTCAGCTTTTTTTGGATGAGATTGCGCAGATCAAAGGCTACATTTTGTGAGGCAATCTCACTATAGTTTCCCTGAAAATAGTTAAGCACACCTTTGAGAGCGATCAAGCCCAGCAAGCCCAGGACTGACCAGCTGAGAATCCTGGTCTGGTTGGCAACAATACCATGATCGATAATCCAGCCAATAAACTGCGGGGTAAACGCGCTGATCGCCAGGATACCCAACAGTGACAAATAGGATTTTAGAATATGCTTCCAATACGGGCGCAAATAACCATAAACCCGCCAAAGAAGTTTCACCAAAGAGGTTTGAGTTTGCGGAATGGATAATCGATGCAATGAAGTTTGTTCAACCGCCATAAAGTTCAATCTCCCGCAGGTTAACTATATCACAAGCAGCGGGAAGCACAGTTCAAATTTGGATTTTTTGACCAATGAGAGCGGCACTGATTGGTAAATTCGGTGAGAGTTTTTCCAAACTTCTTTTCACCTTTTCAAAATGGGAAAGATCCCAAAGGCTGTCTGGTTTTCTTCCTGCCTCATAAAGATGGCTAATGACAATTTGTGCTGGTTGCAGCGCCAGACAAAATTCGCAAAATTGCTCCAATAGCGGTGGCGGGTCCGCTTGCCCGCTTTTGCGTCCCAGCCATAAATGGGCAAAGAGCAAATCAACCGGCCCAAATTCCGGCAGCAGTTCAGCCCGGTAGTTGCGAATATCCCCGGGAAAGAGCCACTTTTTTTCTTGAAATTGCACCAGATAGCCGGTTTCAGGGACGCCATGTATTTTCGTCTCACGGCTGTCATCGAAATGCAGGCTGTTGAATGGCATAATATTCATGCCGGAACAGGTGAGCAATTTCCCGTGAGTCGCTACAACAATTTTTTTGGGATCATTTATCAGTTCCAACACATCGGAGCGCATTTCCTGCGGCACGACCCATTGGATGGGAAAATCTCTCAGGGCATGAATAAGCCCGCGATCAAAGTGATCGTTGTGTCGATGCGTTAACAAGACAAAATCCAGCTTACTGAGGTCCGAAATTTGTTGTTCCCAGAAAGGTGCCGCGATACGTGTGGAAAGTAAGAACGGGTCAACCGCCCAATAGATCTTGTTGGTGCGAAAGAGATAATTTGCAGAGTACATCAGCCAACCCAGGCTACGGGGGTCATCAGAAGACCAATCCGCAATCATATTTGCCCATATCTGCCGGTAATTTTCTACAATATTTTCGCGGAAATTGTCAATTTGAGATTTTCGTGATTCACAGTTCTGCATCGGGATAGTGCTCGGCAATAAATGGTCTCACTTCCGACAAATTACGGTCAAATGGCCCCAGTTTTTCCATCTTCATACTGGTCACGGCTGCAGCCCAGGTTGCGGCAGAACGGGGGTTTGTTCTTGTCCGAAACGCCATATAACTACCGATGCAGGTATCACCACGCCCACTGCGGCCGATCAGGTGATTTGTGAAGAATTTATTTTCGTAAAATTTGCCATCTGCCAGTACCAGTACCCCATCCTTATGCGTCAAAACAATTTCACGGGGTCCCAGCGCAGATAAAGTGGCAGCCGCTTTATACATATCAGATTCGCCGGTTAAGAATTCTGCTTCTACGGCATCTGTTTTGACCACATCCAGATTTTGAAGGGTTTCAGCCATTTCCGGCCATGGCTCGTAGATTAAACTGCCTTCGCGATGGACCCGCACATAGCCTTGCATATCGGCAGCTACCCGAATATTTTTTTCCCGCAGAAGCTTGATCACATCCAGCCCCACTTCCCCTCGAATGCTGGGGCCAATCACGGCTGCCTTTGCTTGCAAGCCATCCACTTGATCGACGGAAATGGGAGAGGCGATCGAATTCACCGTCAATGTGCGAATATCCGGGTTGCTGGTCGGGTAATCCAGTATCATGGTGGTTGAAAAAGGCGAGTAATCTACATAACAATCGATCCCCCCTTCTTCCAGATCATTAACCACTCCTTGATCTTCCTCTGCCAACCTGGTTAGAACGGCTACCTCAAACCCAAGTCGTTTGATGGCATGGGCAGCATAATTGATTGCACCACCGTCCACATATTTGGTCATGTCTGGGGTGATGATTTTATCTTTGGTGTAATTCCCAATACACAGGATGTCATATGAGTGTTTCTGCATTGTTCCTCTTGGTTTAATAAGTTTTTAAAACGGAATTAAATTCCGGGATTAATAAAACGCTCCAAAAGCCAGTAAATACCTGCCGCAAGCGTGGCAGTAGCCGGAATTGTCATTAACCAGGCTGTACCGATTTCGCTCGCTACATGCCAACGCACTTTATTGACACGTTCGGCCGCCCCAACGCCCATAATCGATGAACTGACAACCTGGGTTGTACTGATTGGGCCACCCACTAAGGACGCACTTAAGATCACAATGGCAGAGGCTAATTGGGATGAAAAAGCATCCACCGGGCGAACTTTATAAAACTTGCTTCCTAATTTTCGGATTAATTTCCAGTTTCCAAATGAAGTACCCAGAGCAATCATGAGTGAACAAAGAAAAATCACCCACGTGGGTACATCAAAAGAAGGAATATACCCACCAATAACCAAAGCCAGAGTAATCACACCCATCGTCTTTTGGGCGTCATTGGTTCCGTGACTTAGCCCGAGCGCCAATGAGGTAATGATTTGACTGCGCTTGAAAAATTTATTTACTTTCGGCGAAGCGTTCCAACTAAAAATAAGACTTAACCGCAAAATGAGATAACCCATAAAAAAACCAATGATAGGCGAAGTAAATAACGCAATTAAAACTTTTTCTAAACCTTTAAGCTGAATCGCTTGCCAACCTGCGCCAATCAGAACTGCACCAATAAAGCCGCCGATTAAGCCATGCGAAGAGCTGCTTGGGAAGCCAAATTTCCAGGAGAAAATATTCCAGAGAATTGCACTGCAAAGAGCGGCAAGCAAGACATTGTTATGAATGGTGTGCGGCAAAACAATTTCATTACCGATCGTATTGGCAACTGCGACGCCAAATATAAATGGCCCGGTAAATTCTGCGGCGGCGGTCATAATCAAGGCCACCCGTGGCGGTAACGCCCGGGAAGAGATCATGGTTGCAACGATATTGCTTGAATCCTGGATTCCATTTAAGAAATCAAAACCCAATGCCAGAACGATAATGATAACGATTGTTACAGACATTCGATCCCTCTATGTCATTTTCACAACGATATTTGCGATTACATTTGCAGCTTCATCACCACGGTCCGATGCATTGCTGAGGTGCCGGTAAACCTCACGCAACTTAAACACAAGAATCATTTGATCCATTCCGGTCACATTATTAAACAAATCTGCCAATGCCTCACGATAGACTTCCTCGATGCGATTCTCAAGCGCTTTCGCACGTTGTGCGTGTTCACCAGCAACATTGGGATGATCACCCAAGCGTTCTACGGCTTGATAGAGTTCAAAAGCGCTATCCCTCAAGAGGCTCCCCATTCGGAGTAAATAGGGTGTCGGTTCGAGTTTGAATATTACCATTTCCGCTACCGTGCTGTAAGCATAATCAAGGACATCATCAATTGCCCGTGAGAGATGAAAAATATCTTCGCGATCAAATGGAGTCACAAAAGTACGGTTTAATTCATCGATCAGTATTCGCCTGGCTTCATCGGCTTCTTTTTCTTTTTTCGTGACCAAATCTGCATAGGTCGTATCATTGCTGGCAAAATACTTTTTTAATGCTTCCAAACCTTCTAATGTGAAAGCAGCTTGCTGTGAAATTAGTTTGAGAAATTTATTTTTTCGTTTCTTAAATATGGAAACCATTTTTCACTTTCCCTGACTAAGTTAGATAATCCCTTTTATTTCCAAAAAATTGATACCCTGCCTGAGTTCCTCAGGGGTATTTCGTGGATGTATTTCCACAGTGCGGATGATTCCCGCCGGTAAATACGGGCGGATCATATCAAAATCGACTTCACCCAGGCCCGGCGCATAATGGTCAATAATTCCCTTAACATCGTGAATGTGAATTTCCACCATACGATCGGAGAATCTGCGCAGCCACTCCTCGTGAGGAACAAAACCCAGACGATCAAGTGTCTGGGCATGCCCAACATCATAAATAAAGCCCAGCTGATCCTGACCAGCAAGAGCTAACAACTCTTCCATCTCATCAACGAGCGGAAGATCAAAGTAATGATAGCGGTTTTCGAGTGCCAAACGTATCCCCAGTGGTGCCGCTACTTGCAGCAGTTCCTGGATGCTTTTTTTCAAGGAATCCATATGGGCTCTGGCTAATCTCTCTCTCTCCGTTTCATAATGTTGCTTCAGTATTTGATATGATTCTCCAGCAGCACCTTCTTTCTCATACAACGCCCGCAACTGGACTTCCAAACCAAGATCCATCACAATTTGCCCACAATGCACCACAATATTTTTCACGCCGATTTTATTGGCCAGGAAAACGGAACGCTTTATCGAATCGACACCTTTTTGTCGTTTTTCCTCATCAATTGATGAGATGAGCCAATCTCTTTTTTTAAGATCATTGGCAGAAATATCAGCCGGACAAGGTTCATGAATGCTGGCGATAAAACCATCTTTTAAATTGGTTCCCTGTAACATATCTGAATTAATCTGATGATTTAATTCCACTCCTTCAAAACCGATCCGTTTTGATGCCTGCAGAAAATCAGTGAGGTGCGGAAAATTATCAATTGCCCACATGGTGGATATAGAAAGTGGATATTTATTAATTGGTACCGGTAACGCATCTTTCATTGGGAATATTTTTTTCAAATCCAACAGATTGCTGATGTACAAATCTGGTTGCGCCGGATCAGAAACCAGGTTTTCATCATTATTTTTTCTATCGCCATCCAAAATAATAATCTGCCTGAATCCAGCGGCCCGGGCAGCCACAACATCCCGGTCCAACCGGTCACCAATATAGGCACACTGTAAGGGATCCACACCCATCCGCCGGGTGGCTTCCAGTAGGATGTCCGGATCAGGTTTCCGTCTGCCATACTGGCAGGATAGAATCACACATTCCAGCATGCCGGTCAGCTTAAGCCTTCTCAAAAATTCAGGAACCTCGACACTAGTGGTTGTGTTGCTTACGATACCCAAACGATATCCTCTTCGAAAAAGTGTCATCAGGATTTCTTGAGTCTCCGGGAAGATCTCCCGATTTGCGATGATTTGTCGCCAACAGGCATTTAATTGCATAGCCAGAGAACGCACCAACTGCTCAGGATGATCGGGCAACATCCAGCGCGACCATAGTTGCTCCTCGTCTAATTCCATATGCGTTTCTTGTGCCCAGGCACTATAGCCTTTCGACCCCTTCTTCAGTAAACGAAAGAGCTCATTTTCAGGCATATTCAAATTCATCAGGCGGTTTATCTCCCCCAGCGCCTGCATGGCCTTTTCCTCTTCTTGACGCCACGCGCCACGCAAGGTGCCGCCGACGTCAAATAAAATTACATCAATGTCATGTTTCATATTATTGTAGGTAGGTTTCTTTCTTTTCGCGGATTAATTCTATGTGTAATAGATCTACGAAATTTGAAATAATAATATCGGCATTTACAGGTTCTTGATTATTAAATGAAACAGTGTGCATGCCAACCGCTCGTGCTCCATCAAGCTCGTCTGCATCATGACCGACAAAGACGGATTGGTGCGGAGAAATCCCCAGTTGATTTATGGCCGCCATGTAAATATCAGGGTCTGGTTTTTGCAGCCCCAACTCTTTTGATGAAATAAAACAATCAAAAACTTCACCAAAGCCGGCGTTACGAAACCAGCTTAATTTTTGAGCCACTGGAACAGCCGTATCTGTGATAATGCCGAGATAATAGCCAAGATCCTTGAGCGCATGCAAGGTCTCACTCACCCCCGGGAAGAATACCACACGGTTATCTTCTTGTTCCAATATCTGCATGCCTTCTTGCACATTTTCCTGTCCTTTGATGCCATAAAGATTCACAAAAGCTTTTAAATATTGTAACCGATCCAATTTCCCCTCGAAGGCTTCGTTTTTAATTCGACGAATACCATCTTGCACATTGCGCTCAGGCACAATTCCCTGGCGCTCTAAAAATGCGCCAAACATTTCGAACCGGTGTGGTCGAAAATATAGTACATCACCTGCATCGAAAAGGAAGGCTCGAATTGCGCGATTACCCAGTTGTGAATTGGCAAAGTTGAATTCTTGAATTATGGGAACAAGTTCGCGCATGGACGTAATTTTTGCATTCGGGGCAGGACCACTATCATCTTCGCCGTGTTCAAATAGATGTTCAATCTGAATGGTTAATCCATATCCAGCCTGGTAAGCGCCTTTGATATCACGCTCTATTCGGTCCCCGACAAAAGCACATTCGCTGGTTGCAACACCTGCCAATCGGGCAGCATGATAAAAAATGGAAGGGTCCGGTTTGCGAAAATGGAATGTGCTGGATAATACAACGGGTTCAAAGTATTGATCAATTTGATATTTTTTAAGCGAATCGGGTACCTGGGAAATGCTATTAATATTGCTGATCAGACCAATTTTCATGCCAAGGCTTTTCAATTGCCGCAACATTGCAGGCACCTCTGGTCGCATTTTTCGCCGATAAAAATTAGTCTCTAGATAAACCATTAATTCTTCAGCAATAGGCTCCAGTTTCTCAATTAGAATAGAATATTCGTTAAAAACAAACTCGGACCACACCCTCACGGCCGGATACTCTTCATGAGTCCGCAAAGATAGGTCATGGTAACGGCCAATGCCCTCTCGAATCAAATTGTATAATTCTTTGGTCGTTAACTCTAAATTGATTTCTGCGTTTATCAATAATTTATTAAGGCCGGGGGTTGCAGCCAGTCGCAATTCAGGTGTGAATTCATATGTCTCTAAAGTTCCACCCATATCGAAAAATACAGCTTTTATTGTCACACACTCACTCCTGAGTAATTTCTTTTTTTAATCCCTAAATCTACTTAATAACCAAATCTTACCGAATGGAGATGAAAATATCTCTGTTTGAATTGCAGGGCACGATTTTAGTCTCGTGCCCTGCAAAAATCATTGTTGTGTAGTGATTTTAGCTATTTTCCAAGGTTCAAAAGATAGAAATCTCGTGCTGTGATCATATTGTCATAAGCGTACTGCTCAGCAATAAACCAGGTCATTGAGAAAATATCATCGAGAGTCTTTTGACCTTCGGGAACTTCATAGGTTGAATCCGGGAAGTAAGTCCCAAATTTCGCCCACGGTTTACGGCCTTCGGGGCTGGTAATATATTTGACCCACAATTTGGCAGCATTGGGATGCGGTGCCTGGTTCAGAATACCAACATAGCTCTGGCTTTGTACACCCACTTTGGGTTGCAAACCCCAGCAAGGTTCAAATGCCAACAAACCTTCTTTTACATCCGACATGTTAGAGTAAGAGGTGAAGGCCATGTAACTTTCGGTCATACCAGGGGTAGCAAATGCTGAATCAACATCATCGCCACCGGGTTCAGGGATTGGGTCATTTTGCGCAAAGCGCTTCAGCCATAACCATCCGGCATCAGGTGTATCGGCATCCAAGACTGGATCAGAACCATACAAATCAACATACGCTTGTTTGACTTCATCAGCGTGGAAAGCGATGGTAATCATTTTACTAAGTGTGGAGGCGTCATTGATAGGATCCTCCATAAAAAAGCGACCTTTCCATTCCGGCTGGGTTAATTCCCAGATATTTGAAATGGGGCAGGTATCGTTTAATTCAGAGTTATAAGCGAACACAGAGGTACCAAAGCGGCTCATTAAGAGAGGGTTGGTATATTGCTCAGGGGTAACTGCAGCAGTGCTATCGGGCACAAAACGCCAAACATAATTCTTGGGCAATACAGTTCCAACCAACTCAGCGCCACCGCTGCTAAACCAGACATCTCCAGTATAAGCTCCGGCTTTCTGTTCCTCCAGAGTTTTCAACAACACATCATCGCCACCCAGATCAAAAGCCTGCACTTCGATGCCGGGATACATTTCCATAAAAGCTGCAGCGGCCTTCTCTACTTTGGAGGTATTGGCATACACCAATAACTTGCCTTCAGCTTTCGCTGCGGCTTCGATCGCAGCCCAATCCTGAACATCACTATAATATGAACCCAACTGGTTTGCTTTCAACCATTCTTCCTGTGGTGACATCGGTACTACAGTAGCTGGAACAGCGGTCGCAGGTACTTCGGTCGCTGGCGGTGGGTTTGATGAATCAGGGACATTGGTGGCAACAGGAGCCGGCGTTGTTTGGGCACAGGCTGCGAGCATACTCACCAAAATAATCAATGTGGCAAATCTCAAAATCTTTTTCATTTAACTTTCTCCTCAAATAATATCGATATGTGGGTAAACATGAAACCCTTCCCATTAAACGCCATAATTGATTTCCTTATGCCTCCTTATTTGTAAAAATTCACCTGATACTTCTTCAATAAAATAATTAATTGGTAATTAAATTGCCGCTGACACTATCGTACAAATTAGTGCAATCCTGGTGGAAAGTCAGCCAAATGGGTTGATCCATTTGGATTTTGCTGACACCCATCTCTCGAATTGTCACCTCGGTTTCTCCCTTGCGTGCAATAATGGTCGACTCGGCGCCGGAGGGCATGACTGAATAAGCCTGAAATTCAATGGCCCCCTCAACAGGCTCAATACTGATTTCAATATCTTCCGGGCGAATGCCAAGTACGACATCACCGGAATGGTTGTACGTTGATACTGGAATGGTCATGTTATTCACACGCACCGAGTCTTTACCTGCGATATATCCGGATAATAAATTAACTTTGGGATTTCCAATAAAATCAGCAATAAACAAATTGGCGGGAAAATGGTAAATAATATCCGGAGATGCCATCTGTTGGATTACGCCTTCCCGCATGATGGCGATATTGGTGGACATAGTCATCGCTTCCACCTGGTCATGGGTAACATAAACAGTGGTAGCACCCGAGACATGATGCAACCGTTTAATTTCTGTACGCATGTCCATCCGCAGACGAGCGTCTAGGTTTGAAAGTGGTTCATCCATGAGAAAAACGCGCGGGCTGTAAGCCAACATACGAGCAAGAGCAATTCGCTGCTGTTGGCCGCCGCTCATCTCGCGCGGATAGCGGTCTTCATAACCGCTCATTTTTACTTCGGCCAGCGATTGCTTAACGCGAACGTCCATATCCTCTTTTGACATTTTCTGGATCTCAAGAGCAAAGGTCATATTTTTATAAACATTCATATGCGGCCATAAAGCATAATTCTGAAAAACAAGTCCCAGATCGCGTTGCCCTGGTGGTAAGGAAACCCCTTTCTTTCGGGAATAAATCAACTTGTCGCCTACATAAATTTCACCATCATTGGGGTCTTCAAGACCGGCAATACAGCGTAACAGCGTAGTCTTTCCACAACCGGAAGGTCCTAGCAGAGTTAGAAAGGAGCGTGGCTCAATTGTCAGGCTGACATCGTTAACTGCAATTACGTCTCCGAATTTCTTGGTCAGATTATTGATGATGATAGGAGTATCCATTATTAAGCGTCCTCAATTCCTTTTTTTAAATTCCCAAACCCTTTTTCAGACTGCCACCCCGGAAGCGGCTGATGAGAAAATTTCCTAACAAGACAATTGCAATCAACAGTATGATGACAGCATCTGCCTGTTGTTCATTTCCATTTTCAATATAACGCATGGTCATACTGGCCAATACCGCTGTCGTTGGGGTCACCAGCAAGATAATCAACGACAATTCACGCATGGTAGTAATGAATGTCAATAAAAAGCCTGATACGAACCCGGTACTGGTCAAAGGAAAAATGATACGCAAAAAGCGCTGCCAGGGTGATGCCCCGGCCAGAGCAGCCGCTTCTTCCAGTTCTTTACCTACTTGCAACATGGCAGAGACACCCGAACGGGCCGAATAGGGGATATGTTTAGCGACTGATACCACAACCAGTAAGGCAAAGGTCCCATATAAAGCCGGGATAGGGCCTACTGGCTTAGTAAACATGGAAATGTAAACGGCACCAAAAGCAATCCCGGGAATAACATAGGGAATAAAGGACATCTGCTCCACCAGTTTCGATAAACGGGTACCCCGCCCTTTAACAATGCTATACCCCAGAATGATGCCAAAAAAGGCAGTAAAAAATGCTGTAAATAATGAAAGACGAATGGAATTCCAGGCTCCACGCCAGATGCGCGGATTGAGCAAAACACCTGGCTCACCGCTATTGATCGACAAATCACCTCGCCCAATCCAGTGGGCTAAAGTCAAGTTACTTAAGCTGTAATTTCCGCTGCGCAACATCAGGGTGCTATAAATCAACAGTGTCAGCGGCAAAACTGCAATGATAAACTCAAAAATGATTACGACCACAGTGAACAATACTTTATAATTACGCAGCTTGACTTTTTGAGCCATAAAACCGCGTCCCCCGATAGTTTCATAGCTCTTTCTGGTACCCACCAATTTTTGATTGATCAGAATTGTGACCATTGCGAACATGATCAAGACAATGGCCAATACAAAGCCATCACCGTAGTTACCAATACTGGTGTTAGAGCGCAGCATGGTGGAGAGCGTATAATACTGTACCGGCACACCCAGGACGTTTGGTCCTCCGAAAGTGCCCATGGTTTTGGAAAAAGTCATAATAAAGCCGGATGCAATTGCCGGAATCACCAATGGAAACGTAATTTTGCGCATCACCCGCCAGCGGCCGGCTCCCATCAACTCGCCTGCTTCTTCGAGTGACGAGTCAATTGAAAGCAGGGCCGCAGAAACAAACAGGAAAAAAAAGGTGTAATAATGCAGGCCACTGCTGACAATAATTGGTAAAGGCCCATACGCCAGCCAATCCGGCGTTGCAGCGCCGGTGACAAATTCGAGCAGGCCGGGTGTACCTCCAGACTTTTGATTCTTAAACAGAACCGTCCAGGCCATTGCAATTGTCCAGGATGGCATGATATATGGCACCGTCGCCAGAATATTGATGATTCCTTTTCCGGGTACGTCTGTGCGAACTACCATCCATGCCATCAATCCGCCGATTGTCAAAGCAAGTACAGTTGCACCCAAAGAGATCGTGAGCGAATGCATCAATGGTTCATACGTCATAATCTTTGCGATCTGACTGGTTAACATTCGCACCCAGTGGTACCAGGTAAAATCTCCTACCTCCATATCCTTCAACACGCGCAGATCGCTATCCTGGACGGTAATGGTTGTCATGATCATGCGGTAGAGCGGAATAATAACCATATAGAACATGATCAGCAGCATGATAATTGATAGAAATACATGAGGTGTCGAAAGCCACCGCAAGAACCTTCTCAAGGTTGGCATCAAACCAGAGGTCCTGGGAAATGCGGACTCATTCGAATTTTGCACGATGATTCTCCTTTGCCCTATGATTGCTGATATTCACTGAGACGCCGCCTTAATTGGTCCAATTCATCCAGGCTTTTTACGACCGTCAATTCTTCATTATTAGCCATGGAAAGAAGCAAAGTATTGATGATGGTCATTGGAACGACAAGAGAATGGAAGGCGGATACAGGGCCTCTTTTTGCTGAAAGGATGACATCTGCCTTATTGCCAATAATGGCACCCAGAGTATCCGTCAACAAAATTACCGGGCAGCCAACTTCTGCGGCATGATCCAAAATGATTTCAAGGGCTGGATGAACATCAAAGAAGCCAATTGCAAATAGAACATCCTCTTTTCCCATCAACAGTAATGGTTCTAAAACTTCACGGCCAACGGTTGTGAGTGGAATTACCCGTTTCCCATAACGGGTCAGACGTAGATTGAGGAGCTCAACCAATGTTATGGAAGGTCCGCTGCCATATACAAAAATATGTTCGCTTTTAATAAAAAGGTCAACAGCCCGCTGAATTTCCTTTCGCTCAACCGTTTGTAGAGCCTGAGTGAGGTAATCGATCTCAGAGACTGTCAACTGCTCAAAAATATCACCCTCTTCACGCAATTCATCAAGCTTGCTCCGTAAACGGGAAGAATGAGTAACACGTTGGCGGAAATTTTCTTGCAGCAACGTGCGCATGGCCGGGTAACTGGGGAAGCCTATTGTACGGGCAAAGCGTACTACGGTTGCCTCACTGAGTCCCAGTCGATCTGCCAATTCACTGGCGGCTATAAATGCTGATGCTTCTTGGTTTTTGCGCAAATAGTTAGCGATGCGTTTCTCACTTTTGGTGAGATCACTAAAATGCTCGCTAATAATCTGGCTAAAATCGCTTCCAGATAAATTATCTTTTTTCATTTTTCCTCTGGGGTTGGGTCATACGGGTTTCATTCAAAAAAAATATTTATGCAATATTTCTTTCATTTGAATATACTACGACATTTTTAATTTAATTGCAAGTGCCCTTTCATAATTGGTTCAAAATAGAGTCAATCACTTCAAGAAAAAATGTGCTCAAAATCTGGTAATCTTTGCCATACCTCAGCACTTGCCCAAATACAGGCAGCGGTTGTATCAACCACGAGATCACAAGCTGACATTTGCGGGATAAAAACATGCTGTGCCATTAAAAACTGATCTTTAAAAAAGCGGTTACGGAAATAGTTCAAATCGTACTTCTTCCGCAGGTCCATATCCCGGCGCCATTTGCGCTTGATCCGGACGGGATCATCTGTGAGGTAAACGACCTTTATGGCGATCTTTCTGGCAATTTCAGGCAGAAGAAATGGGGAATTCCCTTCGATAAAAATTATGTCTCCAGAAGGAACACACAGAGCCTCTGCGCCAGGTTTCAGATTTCCATTTAAGCCATGTGAGGATGTGGCTTTGATAAAATCATAAATCGGAACCCAAGTTTGACGGTATTGCAACAGATCCTGAAAGCAATGAGCAAACAATTCAAAATGGAGAGCTTCCTTACCCAAAGAATCAATACCGTTAGCCTCACGATACTGCCGGTCTATAAGAAAATTGTCCAGCTCAAGCATAGTGACCTTTTTACCTTTCGCCTCAAAATGGCTTGTCATGCGCTCAACAATCTCAGTTTTCCCTGCTGCAGTTGCCCCCGCCAGCGCTAATACAACCGGAGTTTGTTCCTGATCAATCAGTCTGGAAACAATTTGGAGGAAGCATTCATCGATCTCACGGTTGGCTTCGCAGAAATCTTTGTATCCAATTGCTTGAGCAGTTTCTAATTTGTTCTGGGCGGGGAAAAATGAACAAAACGGCTTGCCATTTAAGTGTCGAATGATCGCTTCATCAAAATAACGAGTGCGCACCAGAAAATAGAAACCACGAATATCAAAGTAAAAATGTGTTTTGACCCATTCTATTGGATAGAGACCGGCTACCAATCCGGAAAATAATTGAGCGGTTAAATCAATAATTTTGGCATCAAAGACAATTTTTCCATTCTGGTTTTCGCTCGTTTTGATGCTTTCAAAGAATTGTGGGCTATTGATTCTTTTCTCAATAACGGATAGTGGCTCAGTTTCGGGAAACTTGTTATTTAGATATAAAAGAAAATTTTCCAGAGCATATCGGAACTCATAAAACTCAACATCAGAAAAACCTGAGTTAATCATTTTCATTTTTTCAAAAAGGATGTTTGAGAATTTCAGTTGATCCATTTCATTAGTCATTTTATTTGGCATGGATTTTCCTCATATATATGCGGATAGTTGTTTTTGGAAATGGCTTAATAAAAGGTGTCGGGCGCTGCTTCTTGATAGCGTGATACGGTATTTCACCTTATGCACCATATTTTGCCAGCCGGCCGGCATTTGCCAATGCGAGCGGCATGACTTCTGTTGCCTTTAACAACCCCAGACTGCCTTGTGAACAAGCTCTTTCGCCAAATTCTTTGATATTGTCGGATCGCACCCGTTCTGAATATAGCAACAAAGGAACCGGATGCCAGCTGTGACTTTTTAATATCGCTGGGGTCGAGTGATCGCCGCCGACAATAACCACATCTGGATTTAAAGCCATCAGTCGCGGAATAAAGGAATCCATTTCTTCAATTGCTGCAACCTTACCTTCAAAATCGCCATTTTCACCACACGTATCGGAACGTTTAAAATGCAAATAAAAAAAGTCATAATTTTCCCAGTTCTTTTCAAGAACTTCGAATTGATCCGCCAGCAGTTGGCCGGGGACTTCAAGAATATCCATACCAAGCAGGCGTGATACGCCTTTGTACATGCCATTGATTGCTATCGCGGCAGCTTTCAATTTGAATCTCTGCCGGTAGGACGGTAAAGTTGGTAATTTTGCAAACCCACGCAGCAGAATCATATTGGCGGACGAACGCTTGGATAGCTTTTCTTTAGCCTGCATTATGAAGAGATTGATTTTTTCAGCTGTCAGGTTTGATCTATCGTCGCGACCCTGAACAGCCAGTGGCGCTGCTCCATTTATAAGCGGATCACTATCTTCCAAGGCTGCTCCCAGGTTCAGTCCGCGGATAACATAAGCAAAACGATGTTCTTTTATCGGTTCAATGAAAAACTCAACACCATCCACTTTTATTGTGCGCAGTTGCTCAATCAAACCGATGCTCTCTTCATTAGGCAAACGCCCGGCACGTCGATCAATCAAGTTACCACCTGTGCCAATCGTGCAGAAATTTCCACGAGCGGCAATGTCATCAGGGTGTAAGTCAAAATCAACCCCCAACGCTTCCAATGCGCCCCTGCCGATTTCATATTCCAGCGGGTCATAACCAAAAAACGCCAGATGACCGGGACCGCTGCCAGTGGTTACACCTGGTTCAATTGGAATGGTCAATCCCAAGGCAGAATCTTGCGCGAGTTTGTTTAAATTTGGGCGGTGGGCACTTTCCAATTCAGTTTTACCGCCAACTTCACGCGCCAAGCCACCCAAACCGTCCATAATAATCATGACAATTTTTGAATTTCCGGCTTGGATCAATTTTTGAAGCAGTTCATCATTCATTTTAAATCCTCTCCGAGTGATGCTTTCCTCAACTATTAACTTTAAAATAAACCTGTAATTCCGGCACCACCCACAGGTTGGCAGCGCTGGTATCGACAACTACATCGCAAACCTTCATCAAGGGTAAATATATCTCCTGTGAGCGGATGAATTGGGTTTTGAAAAAACGATTCATTAAATTGATTGGGTCATACTTCTTACGGTAATCAATATCCCGCTTCCATTTTCGGCGCAAGCGCACATCGTCGTCTGCCAGGTAAACAATCTTTATTCCCAGATAAGGCGCCAGGTCTGCGATGTGAAATGGAAAATTACCTTCCAGAAAAATAATATCGGCCGGCTCAACCCAAATTGGTGATTTCCCAGCGCGTAAATTGCTCTCCTGATCATGACTGGAAATGGAGGTATAAAAATCGTAACGGGGAATCTCAGTTTTTTCTTTCTTCAATAAGGATTTTATTGCTTGCAAGAACAAATCAAAATGGACAGTTTCTCTTCCGGCTGGTCTGGTATCCCTGTATTCACGGTCCTTGCCAAAATTATCCATTTCAAGTGAAGTAACTGTCAACCCGACGTTGATCAGCGACTCACTCAGACGCCCGACAATCTCAGTCTTTCCGGCCGCAGTTGGACCAGCCACCGTCAACAAAATCGGTGTTCCTTTCTCTGCGATTAAAGCGTGAATAAATTGCATAAAGGCTGAATCAATTTCACGATTGGCAAGCTGATAATCTCTATATCCAATTTCAAATTTATTGGCGAGAGCAGCCTGCCCTTTCTCAAAGCTTTTATAAGGTACCGACCCAAAATGATCCTTCACTTCTCTTGGAAAATATTCTGTTCGCACTAAAAAGAAAAAACCACGCACATCAAAGGTGAAAAGATTTTGAACCCAAACCGGTTCGTATTTTCCAAGCACCAGACCCACGAATAACATACGAGTCAGGTGAGCAACACTCGCATCCAGCACAATTTTGTCATTTTCAATTGGTTTCGATTGAACATTTCTGAAAAATTCTAACGAGCGAATCTTTTTTTCAAGCTCCCCAGGGCTTTCCGGCACAATTGAATTCCAGCTATCAACCGGTGTAAGATTATTCAATCCGTAAACAAATTCGTAGAATGCCAGCTCGCCCACAGCTGGATTTACTTTTTGCATAACTGAAAACAGTTCTCTTTCGAAGCGCTTCTTATTCTCCAGGTTCAACTCATCATTCATAGATACCGCCATACTGTCTCCCCTGGCCGCTCACCAATGCATTGTATACTTTTTCAATCTTGGCATAATTTCCGTCACGATCCAACGCCAGACCACGTCCAAACCCGCTCACAATTTTGCCAATCCCGATTTCACGGATGGCATCCTCAAATTTCAACAATAATTGAGGGGCACTACCAGGTTGGGTGCTGCGGCCATCAAAAATAATATGGACGAAAACCTCTCCAATACCTGCAAGTTTTGCCATTTTCAGAATGGCAAGTGGATAATCTATTGAACCGTGCGAACTCTTTTCAGTTAATAAGGCAATCAAGTGTAGGTGGGAGTGGTTTTTCTGCACGTGTGCAAATGAATCCAGAATCACTTGATTGGTGAAAAATGATCCATCTTGCATTGCGAGATCGAGGCGAACATCGTCCTGCAACACTACCCGACCAGCCCCAATATTCATGTGACCGGCTTCTGAATTTCCGGCTTTTCCGGCTTTTAACCCGACAGCCTGGCCGGATGCATGCATGACAGCTGCTACATGCTCGTTATTGAGATTGTCCCAGATTGGCGTTTTGGCCAGAAATATTGGGTTTGTTTCATCCTGGCTCCCATTCCCCCAACCATCCAGAATAATCAGCAAAACTTTGCGGGCATGCGCCTGGCCTTTGGAGTGAATCATCATCCTACCGGTCATCTCAGGCGGGGTTTTCAGACCTAATAGAGAGAGTATGGTCGGAGCGATATCCGCCAATTTGCCTTCAAGGGCATCCAACGAGCTTTCATCGAGGGCATCCAGAAGAAACAAAGGAACGGTATTGGTCGTATGGGCGACATGTGCTTGACCATCATCAGAATACAACACTTCAAGATTACCATGATCCGCAGTGACCAAAACGACATAATCATTCATTAGTGCTGTTTCCAACACCTTTCCCAAACCATGATCTACATATGCAGCACAGGCAATTTTTGCGGCTTTGTTGGTTGTATGCCCAATTACATCTCCATTCGCAAAATTAGTTACAATGAAATCAAATCCCTTCCGGATGCCTTCGTTGACCTTTTCCGTCACGGCTTCCAGATTCAACTCGGGGACTTGCTCAAAAGGTATTCCTCTGGGAGATGGCAGCCGTTCATCAACTTCACCAGCAAAGGAATTGTTATTGCCGCCATTAAAAAAGAAAGTCACGTGGGCAAATTTCTCAGATTCCGCGCAATGTAACTGCTTCATACCCGCCTTGGAAATAATTTCTGCCAGGGTGGCATTGACTTTTAAAGGGGCAAAGGCCACTGGCAAATCCTTAAATTTCTCATGATAAAGGGTCAAAATAACAAAATTTAGATCTTGCAAATAGAAACGATTAAATTGGTTAAAGGAACTATCAGTAAATGCCTCTGTCAATTCGATTTCTCGTTCTCCCCTACGGCAACAAAATATTACGCTATCGCCTTTCTGTATGCGTCCCTGCGCTTCGCCGCCATCAGGAGAATACACTAATGGATTCAGACTGTAATCACTCTCACCAAGCTGATAAGCTGCCTGAACAGCCTTAGCCAATTCTTGCCCGCCGATTCCTTTTTCTGTTATCACCATTCGTGATCCCTTCTTAATTAATGATATTTACCTGAGGAAATTGTGGGAAAATATCCAAGAGCTGTGCGAATTCAGCAATCAACATATCCGGCTTGTTTTGAGCAGTAATAGCACCAACCGCCTGCTCGCGTTTATCCTCGACAATAATAACCATGCCAAAACCTGCTTGGCGTGTTCCACTCACATCCCTATTCAAATTGTCACCAATATAGACACAATTTTTGGGTTCCACACCGGCTTGTTCGGCCGCAATCAGGTACAGTCTGGGATCAGGTTTACGAATACCGGATACAGATGACAATGCCACTGCTTTGAAATAGGTGGCTAATCCGTCCTCTTCCAGCCAATTCGGAATTTCCTGAGAGGTGATCACGTTGCTGATCAGACCGAGTATGTAACCGCGCTTATGCAACTCAATTACCACTTCTTTCCCGGCTGGAACCATCACCCTCAGACCCATTGACTGGCGGTATTGATAGGTTAGTTCAACTGCATTGGCTACATTCAGGATTTGTGAACGTTCTGGAGCGAGCCAGCGTTTCCAGAGCTCTTCTTCTGAAGCTTCAGTAAGCTGTTCAAAAGCCCACTTTCGATATTCTTTGTATCGCAGATCCAGTTTCTTGCAAAATAATACCGGATCCTCTTGTATGGCAAGTATTTCAGCTATCTTTTGTTTTGCCTTAAATTGATGGCTTTCATTCTCCGTCAAAATTCGAAGTGTGTTACCAACATCAAAAAAGATAGCTTCAATGCGAGCGCCCATTAAAACGCCTTCCTTTCCGGTCAGTAGAAGATTGTGCATACTCACCTGGATCGTTCCGGAAAGATCGTCAATAAATCGCTTAATTCATTAATGAAATAATCCGGTTTTTGATCGCCTTTTTGTGGTTCTTTTTTCAAGGTAGCTGGTTCGATAATGATGATACTCAACCCATAGTTGGCAGCCTGCGCACCTTCCACATCGCGAACAGGGTTATCACCGACATACACACAGTTTTCGGGTGCAACGCCTAAATTGCGGGCAGCCATAAGGTAGATTTCGGGATTTGGCTTGCGGATTGTTACTTTGGATGAAAGCACGACAGTCTTAAAATATTCTTCCAATTGGTCCTCAACCAACCAGTCCGGTATCTCGGTCTCAGTGATAGTATTGGCAATAATTCCGAGAATATATCCGCGACGATGTAACTCTTTCACGACCTGACTCACATCCCAGCGTGGAACACGTTTTCCATCACGATCACGCCATAAGCGTGTTAGTTTACCTGCCATTGGACCGATTTTCTCGGCAGGATACATCGGCAGGAGCCACTTCGTCCATAATTCGAATTCGGATGCCTCCAACAATGACTTCTTAGAGATTGTCCGGTATTCTTTCCAGCGTTTCTCAATACCTTCAAAAAACAATTCGGGGGACTCGCTCGTACCTGCCAGGCGCATCAGATCTTTTTTTGCCTGTTCCTGGAATGCTTCATCTCCGACAACTATTCGCAATGTATTGCCTACATCCAACAGTATTGCCTGAATATCCTGATTCATAAATCCTCCGAATGTTGAAAATTGTGACTTTCATTATTTTATTTTATGAAATATTACTTTCATTTGATCATCGTACGACATTTTTATTTTTTTTGCAAGTATTCTTTCGAAATTCATTAAATTACTCTTGACATTCTGTTCAACTTTATGTAAACTACAGATATCGTTATGCACACGTGTGCAATGGAGTCCCAATGGCGACCACAATCAAAGATATCGCTAAAAAAACCGGCGTTTCCCATTCAACCGTTTCGCGTGCTTTAAGCGGGAATTCGCTGATTTCGAGTGTCACTTCCGAAAGAATTCGCAAAGCTGCCATTGAGATGGGCTACCAGGCCAGCGCCGCTGCCCGTTCACTCAAAACAAACCGCTCTAATGTGATTGGCGTTATCCTAAATAGTATGGATGACCCCTTCTTCAGTGGGATTGTTGATGGCATTGATGCCTGTGCCCAGGAAGCAGGTTATAGCCTTTTTATTGCCGCGTCCCAATATGACTTGAAACGCGAAAAAAATATCGTTAAGTCCATGATGGAACATCGCACGGATGGAGTCATTATCTGTTCGTCTTCGTTCAGCGCTGAACAAGGGCGTCAGTTATTGCGCAATCAATTTCCGATAGTGGTTATTAATCACCAGGCATCCCAAAACTTTCACTATTCCATTTACCACGATGATTTCGATGGCAGTCAACAGATCGCCCGACATCTGATTGCCCTGGGACACTGTAAGATCGCATATCTGGGCAATTCTCTTTCTGGCAGAACCACCATTGAACGATTCAATGGCTATGAAACCATCCTAAAATCTGCCGGAATCACGCCATTGCCAGAATATGTTCACCAGCAAAGTGGTGGATACGCAGCCAATGGCTACTCCAGCGCTGAATATTACCTGAACCTGCCTATGCCCCCCACAGCCATAATGTGTTTCAATGACCTAATGGCGATTGGTATGCTCAAAGGTTTGCAAGATGCCGGTGTTCAAGTGCCCACACAGGTTTCTGTTACCGGTTTTGATAACATTCCTCTATCTGAATACACAAACCCTGCTCTTACCACCCTCGACCAGCCCAAGCGTTCCATCGGCCGGGAAGCTATGCAGCTCTTGTTGGATCTGCTTGGCAACAACGAAAATAACGGTATTTTTGAACCGAAAAAGAAAGTGTTAAAAGGCACCTTGTTGATCAGGCAGTCGAGCAGTGTTCCTCCCACACCCAACCACAGGCAAAATCTCCATGAATGAAGATACCTTCGCGCGTTTGCTTTCCAGGAATCTTAAGCTTTTGCCGCAATCGCTGCAAGTTAAAAAAGAGCGTGAATATGCTTTAGCAATAGAAGCAGACCACCGCAAGCTGATCATCCTGATTGACCCGGCTGATACATCTCCGATAAATTATGAAGGTACCTATAGCGAACTATCAGATAAGAAGCTCATCTTATGCCCTCTTTCCGCCCACAATGCCCAGCAATTGCGGGTGGATTTTGAATGGCTACAGCCGCGTGTGTTAGGGTTACAAACTTCAGCCGGGATGGGTGACCGCCTCGGCCTGGCCACACCCGGTCATGTGCGAGCCTTGCAAAGATGCGGCGGATCGATAGCACCCATTTTTGCACAGCAATCAATCCGCGAGATGATACGCACTCATCGCAGCCCGCAGGAAGTTATGGATGATGCCACCTGGGGTATATTCCAGGAGGGCTGGCAGGCAGGTGTGGGGGCGGATGCCGATCATTTAAAAAGTCCGGAAGATATCGATCAATGTCTGGCTGCCGGATATACCTTTTTCACCATCGATCCGGGTGAGCATGTACGCAATATAACGGCTGAGGCCACAACCAGCCAGTTGAAACAGTTAATTGATCAACTGCCGCCCGGCATGGGTTTTGATGAGAACAAATTATTAGGTAAAACATTTGAGGTAGAAAACTTACAGCTTCATTTTAGCGAAGAGGCACTGATACGGGCAATGGCAAAATATGGACAAGCAGTCTGGCATGTCAGCCAAATGTACAATCACCTGACTCTGCAGGCAACTGGACGCCCATTTGAATTGGAAGTGTCTGTCGATGAAACTGAATTAGCCACTTCGCATCTCGAACACTATTATATTGCCAGCGAATTGAAACGCCTGAGCGTCAACTGGGTCAGCCTGGCTCCGCGCTATGTTGGTCGCTTTGAAAAGGGCGTTGATTATATCGGTGACCTGAATGTTTTCGAAAATGACATCGCCGGTCATGCAGCCATCGCACGCCAACTGGGGCCTTACAAATTAAGTTTACATTCCGGTTCAGACAAATTCAGCATTTATGCTCTGGCAATGGAACATACTCGCGGCTTGGTCCATTTGAAAACTGCCGGAACCAGTTATTTGGAGGCTCTTCACACCCTGGCGGATACTGACATTGCTTTATTACGTGAAATCTACAGCTTTGCACGTTCCCACTATGCAGAAGATCGCAAGAGTTATCACGTATCTGCCCTGATCGAAAACACACCTGCGCCAGAAAATGTGCGAGATTGGGTCGGTTTGATCAACCAGTTCGATGCTCGCGAAGTATTTCATGTTACTTTTGGATCAGTTCTGACCGCACGTAAGGCGGATGGTTCCTTCCTGTTTTATGATCACATCATGGAGGATCTGAAAAAGCATGCTGATGTGTATGCTCAAAA
This sequence comes from Chloroflexi bacterium 44-23, assembly GCA_001899005.1. GTDB lineage: Bacteria > Chloroflexota > Anaerolineae > Anaerolineales > Anaerolineaceae > UBA6170. The sequence goes on along the minus strand of MKUW01000013.1, from coordinate 264,471 downwards.
CCTTGAAGACCATTTTATACGTCATTTACTACCCTTTACTTCTACTGCTCGCTAATAATCAACGCCAAGAAAGAGATTTCATTGTATGCAAGCAATCAATAATAACCTAACTTTTACCGATTTTCACGAAAAAACCGCGGTCATTACCGGAGGGGCCGGCGTTCTTTGCAGCCAAATGAGCCGCACTTTAAGCGAATTGGGCGCGAATGTCGTCATTTTGGATGTAAAGCCAGATCCGGCGAAAGCGCTGGCCATTGAAATCAACAATGCTGGTGGTCATGCCATCGGGTTGGCCTGCAATGTGCTCGAAATTACCGAATTAAATGATATCAGCCAACAGATACTGGATACCTACGGAAAAATCGACATCCTCATCAACGGTGCCGGAGGCAATAGCCCGCGCGCTTCCACCGGTGCTGATGCTGCTTTTTTTGATTTGCCGGCGGATGCCCTCCGTTGGGTCGTTGACCTGAATTTAATGGGAACTATTTTACCGTCACAGGTCTTCGGTAGAGCAATGGCAACGCAGCAGAACGGCAATATTATCAATATCTCTTCGATGAATGCCATCCGGCCATTGACCCGCATTCCGGGTTATTCGGCTGCCAAAGCTGCTGTCAGCAATTTCACGATGTGGTTGGCAGTTCACATGGCTCAGGAATATTCCCCAATGATACGGGTGAACGCGATTGCACCGGGCTTCTTTCTGACGGAACAAAATCGTTATTTATTGACCGATAAAGAAAGCGGAGAGTTGACTGATCGCGGGAAAACCATTCTGGCTCACACCCCCATGAATCGCTTTGGTACCCCAGACGATTTACTGGGCACCCTCTTATGGTTACTTTCACCTGCATCGGCTTTCGTGACCGGGTTGGTCGTACCGGTTGATGGTGGTTACTCGGCGTTTGGAGGCGTCTAATTCCATGCTGATTGGCAAAAAAGCAGTTGATCAATATTTGGATACCGGCAGCATTCAAGAAGTGGTCGTCGAAGGGCTTTCTTCACAGCTATTGGATGGAAAACGGATTCTGTTTATCATACCGGACGGAACCCGCAGCATGCCAATGCCGGCTATGTTTGATATAATTAATCAAGAGCTTTTAGGCCGGGTAGAAAAACTGGATTATCTCGTAGCCCTGGGAACCCACCAAAAGATGAATGATGCCCAACTTTCAAAGCTGGTTGGTCAGAATGTTCAGGATGGCCGGGTAGGTCAAGTCCATATTTATAACCATGAATGGGATCGGTCAGATACGTTTGTTCAAATTGGTGTTTTGCCAGCCGCGATGATCAGCGAAAAAACAAATGGCATGCTATCTGAAGATGTGCCCATCCGCATCAATAAACTTATCTTTGAATACGATCATATTATCATCTGCGGGCCGGTTTTCCCGCATGAAGTGGTTGGCTTTTCAGGCGGGAATAAATATTTCATCCCGGGTATCGCCGGTCCTGAAATCATTAATTTTACCCATTGGCTGGGCGCATTGATCACCAACTATAAAATTATTGGCACTCCAACTACGCCTATTCGCGCAATTATCAATGAGGCTGCCGCTTTTATTCGCAAGCCGGTATCCTGCATCAGCCTGGTAGTCACACACAAGGGTGTGGCTGGTATTTTCTTTGGGACTGCGTTGGAAGCGTGGGCAGCAGCAGCTGAACTATCAGCCAGGACTCATATCATTTATGTGGATACGCCTTTTAAACGTGTTCTTTCTGTCATGCCACGACTCTATGATGATCTATGGACAGCAGCCAAAGGCATGTACAAAATGGAGCCGGTCATTGCTGATGGTGGTGAGGTCATAATTTTTGCACCCCATATCAGTGAAGTTAGCTATACGCATGGAAAGATCATCGATGAGATTGGCTATCACTGTCGTGATTATTTTGTCAAACAATGGGATAAATATAAACATTATCCATCCGGGGTATTGGCACATAGTACCCATCTGCGCGGAATGGGCGAGTTTGATCCAATTACGATGATTGAAACCCCACGCATACAAGTAACACTGGCCACAGCCATTCCACCTGAACGCTGTCACCAAATTGGGGTTGGTTATCTGAACCCAGCCATTGTCAATCTGGCGGATTGGGAAAACCAGGAACAAGAAGGTATTTTACTAGTACCTCAAGCGGGTGAAATGCTTTATCGTTTGCGTAACCCTGAAATTCAAGACCAGTTCACCAAGAAGGAATTCTGATATGCAATATGGATTGAATATTAAAAATGAAGGCCAGCTTGATTTCCTTTCACTGGGTGCCTTAATTCACCGCCTTGATCCCGGTGTTGTTCCCTTTCACAAGGCAAACGAGTGTAAAATCCATGTCAGCGGGGGTGAGTTCAATTGCGCAGCCAACCTGGCTGACTGCTTTGGTTTGCGGACAGGCATTGTCAGTGCAATGGTCAATTACCCGATTGGCTCCCTCATTGCCGAACGAGTGAGGGCAATGGGAGTTCAACCGTTTTACAAGCATTTCGAGCATAACGGGGTCAACGGGCCGAATATGGCAACTGTCTATAGTGACCGTGGATTTGGTGTACGAGCGCCGATTGTTTTTTATAATCGCTCCAATGAAGCTGCCGCCCACCTTAAACCTTCGGATTTTAACTGGACGCAAATATTTGGTCGCGGTGTGCGCTGGTTTCATAGTGGTGGCATCTTTGCTGCTCTTTCAGAATCTACCGGTGAGGTGATCATCGAAGCAATGCAGGCTGCCAAAGATTCCGGCGCTGTCGTTTCATTTGACCTCAACTATCGCGCCAAGCTGTGGAATATTTGGGGTGGGCATGAACGCGCCCAGGCTACACTGAGACGTATCGCAAAATATGTCGATGTACTGGTTGGAAATGAAGAAGATTTACAGCTCGGACTTGGCATTGCAGGTCCAGCGGTTACAGCCAAATCAAAACTGGATCCAGGCGTCTTCTTCGGCATGCTTGATCAGGTAATTGAGGCCTTTCCACAAATCAAAGTGATTGCCACCACGCTGCGTGAAGTTCACGCCACCCACCACCATACCTGGGGCGCTGTAGCATGGATTGACGGGAAGGCGTATAGTTCGCCCGCCTGTGAGCTGGAAGTCTATGATCGTGTTGGCGGTGGGGATGGCTTCGCTTCGGGATTATTCTATGGCCTCCTAAGCGCTCTGCCTGAACAAGAAGCACTCAACATCGGTTGGGCACACGGCGCATTGCTGACTACATTCCCAGGCGATACCACTATGGCCACTTTAGAGCAAGTTCGGTCTTTTGCAAAAGGTGGCTCAGCTCGAATTCAGCGTTAATGAAAAAATCACATTGTTAGTATTATTATTTTTTTCAACAAATTGCACACGTGTGCAAAAAATACAAAAAAAACAGGAGATTTGAAATGGATACAATGAAAGCGCTCGTTATGAAAGATGTCGGTAAGGTAGTCATGGAAAACTTGCCAATCCCACACGTCGTAGATCCGGATGACGTGGTCTTGCGTGTCAAAGCTGTCGGTATCTGCGGCAGTGATGTCAAGATTGTCGAGGGAAAACATCACTATCGACCCAATACAGTGCTCGGACATGAATTTTGCGGTGAGGTTGTGGAAATCGGTTCTCATGTTCACCATATTAAATTAGGAGATATTGTTGCCGTAGATAACAACATCCGCTGCGGTTTTTGTGATTTCTGCCGGATGGGTTTAACCAGCCAGTGTGTAGATATTAAAACCAGTGCTCTGGGTGTTATGCGTAATGGTGGTTATGCCGAATATTGTCTGGTGCCCGAGAAACAATGCTTCGTTTTACCGGCTGAAATTGATGATGTGCTCGGCACTCAAGTGGAAACCCTGGCAACTGTGGTCAATGGCATGAACACGCTCTTAATGCTGCCTTACGATTATGTCATGATCCTTGGTTTTGGACCGATTGGTTATCTTTTCGCTCAATTTGCAAAAAATATTGCTGCCAAAGTGGCTGTAACTGAGATTGATCCTTACCGCATCAGTGTCGCCAAAGAATGTGGCCTGACCGTCTGGAATCCAAATGAAGTCAATGTGGTTGATAAAATCACAGAATTCACTTATGGTCGCAAAGCAGATATTGTCATAGAAGCCACCGGCAATGCCTTGGAACAGGCACTGCAATGCGTCACTCCCGGCGGGAAAGTGCTGCCGTTCGGTATGGATTCCAGCATTACGGCGACAGTAATTCCGAATGAGATCACACGCTGGGCTACCAAAATCCTGGGTCTCTATTTGGGTCAGAACACTATGGTGCCATCCATTCGACTTTTCCGTGAGAACCGCCTCAATATGAAGCCTTTCTTTACAAAAGTAGTTTCTTTGGAAGAAGGATTAAGTGCCTTTGAGGATTTGGGATTAAACATGAAAACTCTGGAACATCAACCGAAAAAAGCTATGAAGATTGTCATGCGGCCATAAGTTCGCTTTAGAAAAAAACCAACATTCTCAAGAGAAATGGATTTCAGATGAAAGCTGAAAAAAAACGAAAGGTAAATTTGGCAATAATTGGCACTGGCCGCATGGGTAGTGTCCATGTGGCCAATGTGGTTCGTCAAATCTCTGAGGCAAACCTGGCTGCTATTTGTGATATTCGCCTGGATGTCGCCCTGGCTATCGCGAATGAACTCGGCGTTAAACGTGTAGTGCAGGATTATCGCGAATTGTTAGCCGATCCGACGCTCGAGGCTGTCTTGATTGCCTCCAGCACCGATACTCATGCAGACATCATTCAGGATTGTGCCCGGGCAGCCAAGCATATTTTCTGTGAAAAGCCGCTGGCACTTGATTTGGAAAAAATTGATCAAGCCCTTGAGACGGTTGATGCAGCCGGGGTGAAACTTCAAGTAGGGTTCAATCGCCGCTTTGATAAAAGTTTCCAACGCGTACATGATATTGTTCAATCCGGAAAAATTGGGCGGCCATGCATCCTGCGCATTACCAACCGCGACCCGGAACCGCCATCGATGGAATTTCTTAAAGTCTCCGGCGGAATGTTCCTCGACATGACCATCCACGATTTTGACATGGCTCGTTTCCAGATTGGAGAAGTAGATGAAGTTTACGCCATTGGCAGTGTTCTGGTTGCGCCTGAATTTCATCAAATCAAAGATCTGGATACCGATATCGTCAGCTTAAAATTCAAAGATGGTACGGTTGGTGCGATTGACAACAGCCGTCAGGCAGTCTATGGTTATGACCAACGATTGGAAGTATTTTGTTCAAATGGTGTTGCCATGGCCGGCAACGAAGCCGAAGATACTGTCATTATGGGTGATTCGGATGGCTTTCAATCTGCCCGGCCGCCTTATTTCTTCATGCAGCGCTATGCGCCCTGTTATGTCGATGAGGTGCGCCAATTCATTGAATCAGTCCGTGACGATAAGCCGACCGCCACTACTGGTTACGATGGCAAGATGGCAGTCGTGCTGGGCTACGCTGCCTGGAAGTCTATCCGCGAAAACAGACCAGTTAAGGTGAGTGAGTTCCTTAACAAAAAATAAAATGCTAAAGAAGGCGATCAACACATGAAAATTTGCTTCCATGGTGCTACAACCATGACCAGTGATCTCGAAACAGATATACATGTCAGTAAGAAAGCCGGTTTCCAAGCGCTCGAAGTTTGGGCTGAAAAAGTGGATGCCTACTTAAGTTCTCACACAATCACTGAATTGCAATCACTTTTCAGGGTTAACCAGATTCAACCCGTAGCACTGGACGCAATTGTATTCATTGGCTTTCGCGGAGATGAGTATCCTCAAGTTCAGCAAAGATGCCGGCAGCTTTCAGAAATTGCCCGTGCAATCGGCTGCCCCACTATCGTCGTTGTCCCCTCACCCCTGCCAAATCGTGAAACAACCTGGGCGGAAGTCGTCACAGAATATGTGAACGTATTGCAAGATCTCGGTGATATTGCAGCCGATTACGGGGTCAGGCTGGCGTTTGAATTTTTGGGGATGGGTTGGTCTTCGGTTCGAACACCGCGCGGTGCCTGGGAAATTGTAAGTAAGACCAACCGCGAAAATGTGGGTATGGTCATAGATACCGCTCATTTTTATGGCGGCGGTGGTCTGATTTCTGAGCTGGCACTGCTGGATCCCGAACGTATTTTTGCCCTGCATCTGGATGACCTGGAAGATACACCCAAAGAAGCCGCCGGAGATGCCACGCGTCTCTTTCCCGGAGATGGCGTAGTACCACTGGCGGAAATCTGCGCTCAGCTCAGCAAAATTGGATACAACGGCCATTGCTCGATCGAACTCTTTCGCCCGGCGTATTGGCAGCAAGATCCTCTACAAATTGCTAAACAGGCATTGCAGAGCGCTAAGAAAAGCTTGGAACCCTATTTTGAAATCGAGTAATTAACTTTCAATCGGAAGGCTCACTTGAATTGACTGAATTAAACCTCTTGAAAATACCTTCAGAAAATGAATATCTGAACTGCATTCGTTGCGGCCTCTGCCTGGCTGTCTGCCCAACCTACCGTGAATATCTTGATGAAACAGCCTCGCCTCGCGGAAGGGTAGCCCTGGCGCGTAAAGGACTGGAAGGTGAGCTAGAATTAAGTTCCAACCTGATAGAACAGATGTATGCCTGCTTTGCGTGTATGGCTTGCAATGATGCCTGTCCGGTTGGCATCCACCCAGCCGATCTGGCAATTGAGATGCGTTTTGTGCAGGAGCAAATCAAACCGGCTGCCTGGAAAGAGAAACTCTTTGGCGGATTAATCGGCAGACCAGCCAAAATGGAACTGGCCACCCTACCATTACGTATTTATGAAGCGATTGGTCTGCGAAAATTGGTCTATGCTCTCGCTATTCGCCGTTTGTTTTCTTCCCAATTGCGAGACATGGAAGCCATGCTGCCTCACCAACCCACCCGCCCCTTGCGGCAGGTATTGCCGCTCGAAACGAAGGCGGTTGGCGAAACACGCTACCGGGTAGGGTTTTTCCTGGGCTGCGCCCAAAGCTTAATGTTTTCCGAAGAAAGTGCCGCCACAGTAAGGGTTCTGGCTCGCAATGGCTGCACCATCATTACACCCAAGGAGACAGTCTGCTGTGGGATGCCGGCTGCCGGTTATGGCCGCCAGGATCTGGTAGAAAAACATGCAAAGCAAAATATCGCGCTCTTCGAAAAGGTGGATGTAGATACCATCATTACCGATTGTGCCACCTGCGGATCCAAGCTTAAAGAGTATGGTGAAATTCTGGCCCATGTCCCGGATTGGGCAGAGCGCTCCGCTGCCTTTAGCACAAAAGTGCAGGATATTAGTCAATTCTTAATGTCTATTCCGCTCGAAAAACCAACCGGCCGCATCGATGCACGTGTAACCTATCATGACCCCTGCCACTTAAAACGCGCCCAAGGGATCTGGAAAGAACCGCGCAATTTACTAAAAATGATCGCTGGGCTCGAGTTTATTGAAATGCCGGAATCTGATTGGTGTTGTGGATCAGCTGGTAGCCAATTAATCACACATTATGAGACATCCACCCGGGTAATGGATCGTAAAGTAGAAAATATTCGTTCCACCCGGGCGGAAATCGTAAGTTCTGGCTGTCCCGGATGTCAAATGCAAATTGCTTCCGGAATCCGTCGCAACAATTTGGCTATAGAAGTAGTCCATCCGGTGCAATTACTTGACCGTGCTTATCACAACCTGGAAGGGGATGAATGGAAAAAAGATTAATCGCCGAGTTTTCTGAAATCGTGACAACAAAAGGCGTCCTTTACTCTCCGGAAGAACTGGCTGTATACAGCTATGATGGCACCTTCGAAGAACATCGTCCAGACCTGGTTATCCTGCCGCAAAGCACTGAACAGGTGCAGAAAGTGGTCAAAATTGCTGCGCGTGAGCGTATACCGGTCGTCACGCGAGGTATGGCATCCGGTTTGACAGCTGCATCGGTTCCCTTCAATGGTGGGATTGCACTTTCCATGACGCGTATGAACAAGATCTTGGAGATTGACACCAATAATGCCATCGCGCATGTCGAAGCCGGTGTCATCACTGCTGATTTACAGGCGGCTGTGGAGAAACAAAACCTCTTTTACCCACCCGATCCCTCCAGCATTCGTCATTCCACTATCGGTGGCAACATTGCCTGTAACGCCGGTGGACCACGCTGCCTAAAATATGGCGTCACAGGGGATTACGTACTCGGCCTGACGGCAGTTCTCGCCGATGGACAGGTAATAAAGACCGGTGGCAAAGTGATCAAAGACGTGGTCGGATATGACCTGACCGCTTTATTAACCGGTTCCGAGGGCACACTGGCAATCATCACCGAAGCCCTGTTGCGCTTGATTGCCAAACCGAAATACCAGCGCACCGCTCTGGTGGAATTTCGTGATTTGAACGACGCCGCGCAGACTGTCAATCAAATTCTGGCAGCCGGCATTGTCCCGGCTACCCTGGAATTAATCGATCAGACTGCCATTTCCTGTATTGAGGCTGCCATGCACCTCGGCCTACCTCTTGATATGGAAGCTGTCTTGTTAATCGAATGCGATGGTTCTGATCTTGAAACTGTCCAGCGCGAGATCGATCAAATTGAAGTCATCTGCCAGAGTTGTGGAGCAGATAAAGTCAGTATTGCCAAAGACGAAAATGAACGCACACAATTATGGAAAGCCCGCCGATCAGTTTCACCTGCCCTGGCGCGCATGTCCCCCAATAAATTAGGGGAGGATATCACCGTGCCACGCGAAGCGATTCCCGAAGCAATCCGGCGTCTGAAAAAACTGAGCTCTGAAATGGATTTGCCAATTGTTATCTTTGGGCATGCCGGTGATGGTAACCTGCACCCTAACATCCTCTTTGACAAGAGAGATCCACAACAATGGGCCAGAGTAGAACAGACAGTTGCCGCTGAGTTTCAAATTGCTCTCGATCTGGGTGGAACACTTTCCGGTGAACATGGAGTCGGCATACTCAAACGTCCGTACATTCAAAATGCCCTGGGCAAGGTTTCCATTGACCTTCAAAAAGGCATTAAGAAAACCTTTGACCCCTTAAATATATTGAACCCTGGGAAAATATTCCCAGACGATTAAATAAATAAAAATCAACCAAACCGAATCAAACACAAGGAGAAACAAATGACTGATAAAAAATTACCAAATGGTCTCTTAACCACCAATCAACCTGACCTCTTTTTTGAAGACAATGAGGTTGGGCGATTAAAGAAAGAAGTGTGGGAATCATCTGATGAACAAATCGATGCAATTCTGGATGATTATGGCGTTCCTTCACCGGTTGAATGGGGCAAACCAGGCTCCTACATTCAAACCACAACACGCTGGCAGGTGGAAGCCAACCGCAAGAAAAATGATATCGTCTTCATCCCGGTTGGCTGCACCGAACTACATGGGCAGCATTTACCCAGCGCTGCTGATACGCTCTACGTAAGTGCAATTTGTGAAGGTGTGCGCCGTTATACAGCCAAAAAAGGGGCTGCAGTCAACCTGGCCTTGCCGCCACTCAATTACGGAGCTCACCCTTATCATCATCTTGGTATGCCCGGCACAGTGATCGTGCGCGAGCATGCCGTGCGTGAAATGATGATTGATGTCATGCTTGGGTTGTGGAATGATGGCTTCCGCAAACAATTGATTGTCAACAACCACGGTCAGCTTTGGGTACTTGAATCTGCAATCCAGGAGTTCCAAAAGCGCTACCAGCTGCCCGGAATCTTCCGGGTTATTGATTGGCATCGTGGCGTCCGCGAATTCTTCCGGCCTGTTGAGCGCGGTGGACAAATGACGACCAATTTCGTGCATGCCGATGAATCAGAGACCTCCCTCAGTCTACTGCTGCATCCGGATATGGTTGATATGAACTATGCGGTCGATACTGAAGGAATCAGCTATCTACCTGAAGGCCACTTCGACAAATCCGTTGATCCATTCGGACGGCCTAGCCGCTGGTCGGAAGGGGAAGGCCACTTCGCAATTGAAATTGCAGCCACTCCGGAAGGTGTGGTTGGCAAATCGAAATCGGGCACTGCTCAAAAAGGAAAACGTCCCATGGCAGCCATTCTCAAATATCTAACCATGTGGAACGATCATGTTTTAACTCGTTTTCCGGCTGGCACTGTACCGCCTGTGGAGGAAGTTACCCTGCGTACCGAAAAAGAGATGGAACCTTATTTACGCGAGCCTCTCAGCCCGGGTTGGAAGAGCGTCTATGGCATACCGCGTATCGGTCAGGGTACAGAGGTATAAATTTGTTTGAGGTTTACATTTCAAGAACACAATGTACCTTTTCAAAAATCTTGCTTAACATTTCGAGAGAAAATAGAGGTCAAATATGAATGGAAAAATGCAAGGAGTTACACTGGTTGCCGATTGGGAACCAAAACCAGGCTTCAAATTGGGCTCAAAAGATATTGAGGGTCGTCAGACTTACCTTGGCAGCCAGGTCTGGCGCAATCCCAGACTGGAAATCCGCACCTATGATATTCCCACGCCCGGGCCGGAGGAAGTGTTGATCGAAGTGAAAGCCTGCGGCGTTTGTGGATCAGACGTACATATGGCGCAAGCAGGCGAAGATGGCTACATCTTTTACCCGGGTCTGACTGGTTTTCCCAGCATTCTTGGTCACGAATTTTCTGGCGTGATTGTTGATGCCGGTAAAAATGCGCGGGACAAGCGTACAAACAAACCTTTTAAAGGAGGTGAAGCCGTCACTTCAGAGGAAATGTTGTGGTGTGGATCCTGTAAACCTTGTGCAGATGGATATCCTAATCACTGTGAACAATTGGATGAAATTGGCTTTAATGTCAATGGGGCCGACACCAAATATTTAGTCTTACCTGCCCGCACAATTTGGAGCCTGGAACCGCTGCGCAAGAATTATTCCGATGCTGATCTGTTTGTCGCCGGTAGTCTGGTTGAGCCTACATGCGTTGCATATAATGCCGTCATTGAACGCGGTGGTGGTATCCGCCCCGGTGATCGCGTCGTTATTCTTGGCGGCGGTCCGGTTGGCATTGCAGCCTGCGCCATATTGAAACGCGCCGGCGCATCAATGGTGATTATCTCCGAAACCCAGCAGAATCGTGCTGATATGGCGCTGCGCCTGGGTGCCGATTATCATGTCAACCCGCTCAAAGAGGACTTTGCCGAACGAGTATTGGAATTAACTGAAGGCATGGGTGCTGACCTTTTCATGGAAGCAACCGGTTTACCCGAAGTTGTTTATCCGGGCATTGAGAAAGTAATTTGGGAAGGCCGTACGTTGAACAGCAAAGTGGTTGTGACCGCCCGCGCTGAAGCCAAAATGCCAGTCGCAGGTGAGGTCTTGCAAGTCCGCAGAGCTTCCATCATTGGCGCGCAGGGTCACTCCGGGCATGGCACTTTTCCGCGTGTTATTGAATGCATGGCCAGCGGGATGGATATGACCCCAATGAGCACGAAAAAAGTCACTCTGGCTGAGATTCCTGAGAACATTCTCCAATTACAAACAGATCGTAGCGAGTGTAAGATTACCTACATCGCGCCATAACGGCCTTGGAGGCACACATGCGATCGCATGTGTGCCTCCAACGAAAGAAGAAGCCATGAAACTCTCCGTTGTATTATCCACTCAGCCAACCCAATTTCAGGCTGCCACTTTCTCAGGAAACCTGGAAAATAATTTACAGGCCATCGCGGACATGGGATATGATGGTGTCGAGTTAGCGGTGCGTGATCCGCGTTTGTTGGATTTAGAAAAGCTTCAGGAGAGCATTCGGAAATATAAATTGATTGTCCCAGCCATCGGGACCGGCCAGGCCTGGGGAGAAGAGGGGCTTTCCTTTACCGATCCAAATTCCGATATCCGCAGAAAAGCAATCGAACGAATACAAAGTCACATACCATTGGCTTCCCAATTTCAAGCTATTATCATCATTGGCCTTATTCGAGGAATTGTCAGCGCTCAAGTTAGTTTCACGCAAGCCATGCAATGGTTGATTGAAGCGCTGGTAGAATGCTGCCATGTTGCCAAGGAATCAGGAGTTCGGCTGGCCCTCGAACCAATCAACCGCTATGAAACTTCTTTGATAAACAACGTCTCTGAGGGGATGAGGTTGATTGATGAAGTAGATGCAGAGAATTTTGGTCTGCTCTTGGATAGCTTCCACATGAACATTGAAGAACCAAACATCGAGGCCAGCATTGTAACTTGTGGCCCACGCATCTTCCATTTTCATGTGGCAGATTCCAACCGGCATTATGCCGGCAGTGGCCATCTTAATTTTCAATCGATACTGTACAGCCTGGCACAAACCGGCTATCAGGGTTTTATTTCCGGGGAATTTTTGCCCCTGCCTGATAATCATATCGCTGCTGCTAAAAATATTGCATTTTTGAGGGGGTTACCGCTTTAAGTTCTTTTCGCTGATGTTGAATGCCTTCGCAACGCAAAGAACAAGACTGCTTATACGTCCGGATTCTGTTCTCCCTCCAACCGTCCGGCGGAAAACACTCATACCCCCATCGAGAATTCCATTTCCCACTGGGATATTTGTTGTTTTCGCGGTGCATGCAAATGATGTTATTGCTTTATATAAGGCTTACCCATTGCAGCGGGTGCCCGTACTTTACCCACCACTCCTGACATCGCAAGCATGGCCATAATATAAGGTATCATCAGCAAAAACTGGTAGGGAATACCCAAACTCATTACTTGAATCTGCATCTGAGCAGCATCGGCTGCCCCAAACAGGAAGCATGCCAGCAAGACTCCCCAGGCATTGTACTTTCCCAGGATAACGGCAGCCAATGCAATCCAACCGCGTCCTGCTGTTAGATTTTCTATAAAAAGAGCTGTTTGCGTCAGGGTGAGAAACGCACCCCCGAGCGATGCCAGAATACCACTGATGAGCATGGCAATATAACGATAACGGATTATATCCACACCGGCGCTATCCGCCACTTGAGGATTTTCACCAACTGCTTTGAAGTTCAACCCTTGAGTGGTGTGGTTAAAAAACCATGAGATCAGAATTACCAGCCCAAAACAGACATACACCATAAAATTGTGTGAGAAAAATACCTCACCAAAAAATGGAATACCGCTCAAAAGCGGAATTGGTATTATTGGAAACAAAGTTGAAACATGTGCTGCACCGCTCTGATCCAACAGCCGATATAAATAGCTGGTTAACCCTAATCCTAAAATACCAATACCCAAACCAATAACCACCTGGCTGACGCGCAGGCTGATTGATGTAAATCCCAACAAGAGACCTAAAAGTGCGCCAACAATGACCGCCAGGATCAAACCCAGCCAGGGGCTACCCAGGTAATACGAGCCATAATATGCGAAGAAAGCCCCACATAACATCATCCCTTCCAGTCCAAAATTATAAATTCCGGCTTTTTGCGAGACAAGACCACCCAGACCTGCATAAAGCAGTGGAATTGACATGCGAATTGCCATAGCCAGCCACGTAACGGCTGTTCCCATTAGAAAAGCTTCCATCAGGCACGACCTCCAATGGTTGTCTCAGACAATTTACTGATCAGATAACTGCTAGCAATCACGAAAATAATAATCAAACCTTGAATAACCGATAATAAAGGAAAAGGAACACCGGCGCCTCTCTGCATCGCTCCAGTACCAACGCGGATAATTGCGAAAAGAAGAGCTGCCAGAACGATTCCAACCGGGTTATGGCGTCCCATGATGGCCACTCCAATCCCATCGTACCCATAACCAGGGGAAAAGCCCGCTACCATGCGGAACTGAGCACCCATCAACTCAACTGCACCACCCAAGCCCGCCAAACCACCGGTGGTAATGATTGCTACCAGGGTAACACCCACAATGTTAATACCGGCATACTTGGCAGCGCGTAAATTTGCACCCACGGTCCGCATTTGATAGCCAATTGGTGTGCGATACAAGATATAAAAAACAATCACTATTGACGCCAAAGCAATCAAGAAACCAGCATGTAAAGGTGTTTTCGGTAGAATAATCGGTAGCCTTGCGCTGGAAAGAATTGGTGAAGATTGATAAATAAATAAGTGTGGATCTTTCAGCGGACCATGAATCAAGTATTCCACCAAGAATATGGCAACATAGTTCAGCATCATGGTGTTGACCAGTTCATTTGAACCCAGGAAAATCTTCAGTAAGCCTGCAATCCCTGCCCACAAGGCACCAAATACAAACCCGGCCAACAGCGTCAGTGTGATGTGCAAAACCGGTGGCAGGTTCGATATATAGGCACCTACCAGTAGAGCACCAATCGCACCGATATAGATTTGCCCCTCGGCCCCGACATTAAAGAAGCCGGATTTATATGCAATCGAAAAACTCAAGCTGGCAAACAGTAATGGAATAAAACGGGTTAGTGTTTCTCCAAAACCATAACGATTTCCAAATGAACCTTTCAACAAAAAACTATACGCTTCCCAGGGATTAATACCGGCAATAGCAATCAGGATTGCTCCAATTAATAACGCTAATACAATCGCGAGCAAAGAGATAAGTACAGAAATTATGCCCAAATTATTACGGGCAAAAACGAAAAATCGTGCCTTTATACTCGTTTGTGAACCCGGAGATAAAATGGTTTCACTCATATCGGTTCGTTGTTTTCCCGGAGAAGTTCTCATCCCCTATAGAAGTTGCCAGGATAAAGCGATCAAAAGGAAAGAAACGGCTATTCATTGGGAGGGGCTGTGATTTTCCCGTCAATTATATCTTGACGAACCTTTTCCAACTTATCCTTCACCTCCTGAGGAATTTTATCTTCAAAGTTGTGAAAAGGAGCCAGACTCTCAATACCGGCTTTCACACCCATTGGATAGTATTTGCCCCATTCAAGATCTTTATTCATATACCCATTAATAATAATTTTAATGTATTCCCCAGGTGATAAAACAGCACTGGTTATAACTGTGTCTGGCGCTTTGCCGGCAAGATCTACTGAAGAGCCAATTGCATACACGCCGTTTTCTTGAGCAGCTTCAATAGCGCCAAAGTTACCAACTCCACAATTAGTAAAGATGATATCAGCGCCATCCCGTATGACTGCGGTCGCCATTTCTTTGCCCTTGACAACATCCTCAAAACTGCCAGTGAAAACGTGTTTTACTGTCACATTCGGGTTTTGTGCTTGAGCAGCACTACGGAAACTATTAACCATACGCTTGGCAATTGGTGATTCAGAGGCTGTAATGATTGCGAGCTTATTCGTCTTTGTCATCAACCCAGCCAGTGTACCTGCCAGGTAGGAAGCTTCCCAGTTGGTCGCATCTACTGCCACAACATTGGGGTGATCTGCTCGGAAACCGCCGGAAATTGCAAACATTGTATCTGGAAATTCAGCGGCAACCTCGTTGACAGGGTCAGTGAAGTATAGTTGATGGGCAATAATCAGGTCATATCCATCCGAAGCATAGCTACGAAGAACATCTTTTATCGCTGCATCAGTGACATTTTCCTGAAAACTAACATCCAGGTTGTATTTTTCTTTCATTTCCATCAATGCATTATAGGCTGCCTGAGCATAACCTTCATCTTTAATGGTCGTTGAGAAGATCACGCCAACACGGATCTGTTTTGTGGCTTCTGTGGGGGTTTGACCTGGTACTGCTTTGGCTGGTGTACAAGCCGTAAAAGTTCCAAACAGGATGGTGAAAATCATTAAAATACTTAGCTTTTGCATTTCGTTCGCTCCAAAATTCAACGATAGTAAAGAATAATTGCATTTCATTGATTTGTCAAAATTCAACTTAATCCGTCATGTTCGTAATAAATGATCCTCTTAATTGTGCTTTTTTATTGAAAAAATCCCGCCATCATCATGCCAATTTTTTCTATACTCGTAGTGGAATCAGCCTGTCCAATAATTTTCCCCTCATACATTACTAAAATACGATCGGATAACTTACGGACTTCCTCGAGATCAGTAGAAATCATCAAAATCGCCATGCCTCCCTGGCGGGCTTTCAGTAATCGTTGGTGAACAAATTCAATTGCGCCCACATCCAGTCCCATGGTAGGTTGCATCACCAGTAGAAAGCGCGTATTTCTGGAAAGTTCTCGTCCAATAATAACTTTTTGCTGATTGCCACCCGAAAGGTTTTTGACCGGTACATTGATACTTGGCGTGCGAACGTCATATTCTTTGACTATCATTTCAGCATAATCGGAAATAACCTGAGGTTGTAATGAAAAACCTCGTGTAAAAGGCTTTTGATAGTGTGTTTCCAGAATTGTATTTTCGGCTATTGAAAAATCCATTACCAGACCCTGATTTCTGCGGTCGGACGGGATAAATGAAAGACCAAGTTCGATTAGTTGGCGAGTAGTTGAATTGGTTACATCATGTCTGCACATATAAAGGTTGCCGAAGGTCGCTGCACGTAAGGCGCAGATAATTTCGGCCAATTCTTCCTGCCCATTCTGATCAACCCCTGCAATCCCAACAATTTCTCCTTTAGAAATCTGTATGGATATATCCTTCAATAGAAAGCGGCCTTTGTTGTGAGGGTCATGCAGACTGATATTGTCAATCCGAAAGATTTCTTCTCCGATAGGTTCGCTGGCTTTATCATATTTATTGTTCACATTCCGCCCTACCATCAATCGCGACAATTCTTCTTGCGAAGTTTGGCTTTTAGGTAATGTGGCAACGACTTCGCCATCACGTAGAACTGAAATCGTATCACTAATTTGCATTACTTCATTTAACTTATGTGAGATGAAAATAATCGTCGTGCCTTTGTTATTGAGGTCGTGCAGCATTTTGAATAACTCCTGACTCTCTTGAGGAGTTAAAACGGATGTTGGCTCATCCAGGATTAACAGTTTTGCTCCCTTGTAAAGGGCCTTTAATATTTCGACCTTTTGCTGCATGCCAACACTGACTTCTTCCACCAATAAGTCGAGATCAACTTCAATGCCAAATTTTGCTGAAACTTTTAAAATTTCTTTTCGAAAATAATCTTTTTCCAGTTTAGGTGGCTTTGGTGAAGTTTGACCTAGCATGATATTTTCTAGAATCGTAAAGTTCGGAATTAACATAAAATGTTGGTGGATCATGCCTATGCCATGCGCAGTGGCATTCTTGGGCGTATTAAGCGCGTATTTTTCGCCATCCAGGAAAATTTCCCCACTATCCTGGTGGTATAAACCGTACAGAATATTCATCAACGTAGATTTACCAGCGCCGTTTTCTCCTAACAGCGCATGAATCTGGCCATGTTTAATCTCTAAATTGATATTCCTTAGAGCCAGAACCCCGGGAAAGGTCTTGGTGATATTACGAAACGTAATGTGGGATTCTTCTGCCATGAGCATAACTTTCCATAGAAATCTGCATTGAAGTAAAACTAATTATCCGGCCATATCGCTGCTAGTTTCAGTGATTAATTATGTTGTAATTATTAAAGAATCTATCCAGCGCGCATTGGAACCATTTAGAAAGCAGTTGGAAATAATTCATAAACGAGAAGATAGGTAAAGGATAATGAGTCATCCGCACTTAATTCTTGCATACCTTCTGCAAGATTCTTCTTATCATTCATAGGGTTAAGTTTATCATTAGTTTGTCCTGCCTGAAAAGCAGGTTCCGGAACAAACCGAGCATTAAATTTATTCTCTAAATGCATTAAACAATAAGAGATACTCTTCAAATATAATTTCGTAAAATGAACAAACAGTTTCTGCTCAATAAACTCCCCTTGGGGTATCATGATTCTTACGCGTGAGATCTTTCGTAAGGGCGAAGCATCCGGGGAACCATCCCATCCTGTAAAAACTCACCCATCGCGGACGCTTCGCCCATGCGCCAATTATTGATAACATAATGATGTATCGCGTTACAAACACACCCTACGACTCGTCTGTATTGAGCAATGTTATTTCATCTCCTATTACCGCCTTTCGGCGGTATAGCCGAATCTGCTCATAACAAAAAGCAGTGATAGTTTGGTGCGTTACGAACTTACTTGAGAAAAAAAGTCAATGGCTTTCCTTCCGAGGGGCATGATGTCTATTTCGCATGAGATCTTTCGTAAGGGCGAAGCATCCGGGGAACCATCCCATCCTGTAAAAACTCACCCATCGCGGACGCTTCGCCCATGCGCCAATTATTGATAACATAATGATGTATCGCGTTACAAACACACCCTACGACTCGTCTGTATTGAGCAATGTTATTTCATCTCCTATTACCGCCTTTCGGCGGTATAGCCGAATCTGCTCATAACAAAAAGCAGTGATAGTTTGGTGCGTTACGAACTTACTTGAGAAAAAAAGTCAATGGCTTTCCTTCCGAGGGGCATGATGTCTATTTCGCATGAGATCTTTCGTAAGGGCGAAGCATCCGGGAAACCATTCTGTCCTGAAAAAACACACCCAGCGCGGATGCTTCGCCCATGCGCCAATTATTGATAACATTAAGATGTTGCGCGTTACAAACACACCCTACGACTCGCTTGCATTGAGCAATGTTATTTCATCCCCTAATACCGCCTTTCGATGGTATAGCCGAAGCGCGTAATGATATAAATCAATCAGTTGTCATCGGTTTCAATTAAAGAATCAATATAGAAATATTTCATCAAATTAGAACTTATCAGTCATAGATTGCCTGGCCTTGTACCTTGAAGCTTGAATATTCATATAATTACTGGCATTAAACCTTCCAATCCTATCCCAAAATGATCAATGATTGGAAGAAGATCTGGACATTCATTGGAACGGAAAATACTTTCAAGCATCAATCTCAATCAGATCGAAGTCAAAGCTCATTTTTGAAAATGCTGCCACACATTCGGGACGTATAACCACCATTGCAAGCTGGTAATGCTTCTTACGTAATACTTCGAAGCTTGAAACCAATCCATCCTGCCGGTCAAATTCGAGAAAACCTAGCTCATCAATGACCACCAGATCACCGCTTTCAATTCTACGGATACATTCATCTGACCATTTAACCACGTCTGCATCAAAAAAATAAGGGCCGAGGCGTACGCCAATAATTTCTTGCTTGATTGTGCTTGCAAGCAACTGAGTTTCTCCACTGGCTATGTCCTGTGAAAATATGCCCGTTTTATGCCCATCTTCAAAGCGAGCCGGTGAAAGTATTCCTGATACTTTTATCCCAGCCTGGCAGAACTGCATAACGGCTTGCTGGCAATATCTGCTTTTCCCCACCCCACGCCAACCACTAATAACCAGGATTGTACCGCGCGCTGCTGCATGATAATACTTCAGCAAATCCAGAGGTGTCTCTATTACGCCCATAAAGCAACTTTTCTTCCAGAGATATCAGCCACTGATACTGGTAATTGGTATAGTTCAGAAAGATTGTCGCTAGTAAAGACATCTGAAAACGGTCCTGTTTTTAAAATCTCACCTTTTTTCATCAGCACCAATTGTGTGGCCAAAGCCGATGCAACTTCAGGTTCATGTGTGGTGAATAAGATGGTTACATCTTTTGCTAATAATTCCCGCAAAAGATTGAGCAGGCGCCCTTTGTTACTCAAATCCAGGTGTGAAGTTGGTTCATCTAAAAGCAGCAATTTGGGCTGCTGTGCCAGAGCACGCGCAACCAACACCAATTGTCTTTCACCACCGCTAAGACTTAATATCGAGCGTTCTTGCAATTCATACATGCCAACCTGCCGTAATGCTTCGATGGCGATTTCGTAATCGGCCTGTGCTGGCATGGCCAGTGGTGCCATGTGTGGAGCCCGACCGAGCAGCACAAATTCCAGCAAAGAATATTCAAACGGAATGTGTTCAGCTTGCGGAACCAGCCCTATCCATTGCCCCAGAGAACGCCGGCTAAAGCTTGATAACGCCTGCTGGTTGAGTAAAATTTGTCCATGTTGTGGTTTTAACCATCCTTGCGCCAGGTGCAGCAATGTTGTCTTCCCAGCACCATTCGGGCCTAATATTGCCGTCACCGTCCCTGAAAGAATTTCGAGGTCCAGTGATTCCATCACAGCAGATTTACCGATTGGGTAGGTAAATTTAATCTGGTTGAAATTTAATAAGGCTGCCGTGGTCATCTTTGCACCAAAACGCGCTTTTGGATCATCAAACCCATAAAAATAGCAGCTCCAATTAATGATGTAAGAATACCCAGAGGTATTTCACCGGCAAACAAAACACGAGCAAGATCGTCACACAGAATAGTAAAAGCAGCACCAATCAACATTGAGCCGGGTAAAACAAAGCGTGCATCCGCGCCAAACAGGCGCCGGCTGATATGCGGAATGATCAACCCAACCCAACTGACCATGCCAGCGACAGAAATAACCGCTGAAGTGGCTATAACTGCGGCCACCAGTACGAGTGTACGCTCACGGCCCGGGGCAGCACCCAGCGAAAAGGCAGTCTCATCATTGAGTGAAAGCAGATTCAAACGCCAGCGCATGCGGTAAGCAATAAACAATCCAATAAACACAGCAGGCAAAATGGATAAGAATTTGGGCCAGGTTAACCCCCACAAACCTCCCAACAACCAAAATGTAATTTCTTGCAATTGGCTTAAAGGATCTGCTGTATATTTCAATACACCCAACCCTGCGGAAAATAACGCAGAAACCGCAATACCAGCCAAAATCAATCGCAATACCCAGCCACCATAATGTACGCGGCGAGCAAGGAAATAGGAAAATCCAAGTCCCAGGAAAGCAAATATGGCTGCAGATGTCTGCACTGCCCAGGCAGATTGGGTAAAGAAAATAATGCTCAAGGCAGCACCAAATGATGCTCCTTGCGAGACACCCAGAAATCCAGGCTCTACTAACGGGTTGCCAAAAATCATTTGAAAAATGACACCGGCGGCTGAAAGTGCCATTCCCAGCAGCGCGGCTGTCAACAGGCGAGGAAGCCGCAAATTAAAAACCAATGATTGCGCCAGGGAATCGTTCATAAGGCGTTCAATCTTAATGAATCCAGGACTGGGATAGCGTCCGAGAAAAAATGAAAAACCGAGGACCAGAAATAATAACAAGGTCAGCCACCACAACGCTTGCCTGCGGCTGATCTTGTTATTCGAGGAATTTATTCCATTCACAACCTGGTCTGAGTTCAATTCATGCCAACTCGCAACATAGGTTCAAGTTGTTCTTGAAAGGTCGCTTGATCAATTCCATATAAATCCTGGTAAAATTCTTGTGTTTGTCCAATTATATCCAATTCAGGGAAAAGATCCGGGTGCAAAATTCCTGATAACCATGTTAATCCAAGAATCCAGCGTGTATCTGGTTGATCCCAACTATAAACATCGCTAGCAAAAGGATAGAGTTTATTATTTTTAACCGCTTCCAGTTGCTGCCACTGGGGATCTGCCTTAAGGATGTCAACAACATCTACTGCTGGTTTGGCATAGGAAACGACAAAAATATACTCCGGATTCCAAGCAGCAATTTGTTCCAAGGTAACCTTCGACCATCCCTGGGTCAGATTGGCGTCTTTCCAAACTGGATATCCACCGGCTGCTTCCACCTGAATAGTTTGCATCCAACTTAAAGGTGGCACATTAAAAGCGACTGCGCCGTCTTTATCGGAGTAATAGAGGATCAGCGTTTTTGGCTTATCAGTTTCAGCCAAAGATGAAGTAACTGATTTTATCTGGGCGAATTTACTTTGATAATAATCATCCAAAAATTTTGCCCGCTCCGGGTTGTTAAATAACTGCCCCAAGGTCATTAAGTCACGTTGGTATTGCTCCGGGGTCTCAAAATCAAGATAAACCACCGGAATTCCAAGAATTTCCAAAGGAGTTCCTAACTTCTCCGCATTACTGCTTTTCAAAATAACACAATCCGGTTGGACAGCAGCGATCTGTTCCGGGCCCACTTCCGATTCCAAATGGATTTTATCTTTAAAATTAGGGTCGATAACCGGTAGAAATTCGGCGCTACCTTGCGAGGCGGAACCCAACGCCACAATGCGCTGCCCCGCTTCGGGAAAGAGATAAATGGCGTCTGCCACCATAAATAGCGCTTTACCCACCAACACGATTCTTTCGGGGATTTTATCAAAGGTGATTTCACGGCCGAGGGCATCGCTGACAGTGAAAGACTGATTTACCTCTGGAATGGTTTGTCCACCAGCCTCAACTGGTTCAGTAGCCATTGACTCCGGCGATTTGCTCACAAGTGTGGGTTCGGCAGGTACCTGAGTTACGGCTGCTTGGCTGGGGGTCACTGTGGCAGTCTGAGGGCTGCATGCTGCATTCAAGAGCATGATTGATAAAACAAAAAGAACGAGAATTCCGTGATTTTTCATTTCTTCTCCTTCAAAATTTAATTTATGAACAGGTATCGGTTCAGCAAGTTTCAAGATTGATTAATTAAGAGATTGCCAACGCACCTACTCCGTTTTTGACTACTCATTTATTGAGTAATTATAAATAGGACACAAGTATTAGTAAAGGCAAAATATTGACTTTGGGAAGATTGATTGCTGAACATCGTTAGTTGCAGGTTGTCAAAACGCTACATGCGCCTGCTCTAAAGTAAATTGAGGTACAATTATTGAAGAGTCATATATAAATTACATAATATGTCTTTCGTCATTTATTGCACATATAGATAATGATCTCAATCAAATAGGATTCTCATGTGAGTTTCATGAAAAAAGACCAAAACAAGCTCTGAAAATCGCCAACCATTCAGGAATGCTGATCTCGATAAAAGAGTGAATTAAGATCTTCAGTGCCTTCGTGGAGAAACCTTTAGGTAACATAATATGTTAACTGACAAAATGACCGGAATACATGAAAGGTTATCAATCTTTGATAAATCCACTCCACAAAGTGAAGAGCTTTAGAATCCAATCTCAAAGTTACGGCCCGCATCCAGTTGCCGAGCAATTACCGGCGCTGCTTCAGCCTGACATCGAAAAATAGAAAGGAATATTTTATGAAAATAATCATCTCCGCCAAATCAAACCAATTAGAAGGATCACCGGATGAACGTTTTGGGCGGGCAGCATGGTTGATAAAAGTAGATTCAGCCACTGGCGAGTGGCAAGCTTTTCCAAATCCAGGAGCGAATCAATCCGGCGGTGCCGGTGTGGCTGCCGCTCAATTCGTGATTGACCAGAAAGCGGATGCAGTGATTAGCGGCGATTTTGGACCGCATGCTTCCCGAGCTCTCAAAGCCGCTCACATCGAAATGTACATTTTGACCGGTGCAGCAGACTCATTAAAAAAGGCAATGGAATTGTTTTCTCAGAGTCTTTTACCGGTTTTCCAGCCTTAATCGCGTAAGGAGATTTATGCAAATAGCGATAGCGAGTGGAAAAGGCGGCACCGGGAAAACAACTATTGCCACCAGTCTGGCCAAAAGTCTGGTTGGATCGCATAAGGTTCATTACCTGGATTGTGATGTTGAAGCTCCCAACGGTCACCTATTTCTACACCCTGACATCCAAACTCAAAAAGATGCGATAATACGCATTCCCCAGATTGATACCAACTTGTGCACCCTCTGTGGCCGTTGTGTAGAAGTATGCCAATTTCATGCACTCGCGCAAACTGCTGATGAAATTGTTCTTTTTCCGGAGCTCTGTCACGGCTGCGGAAGCTGTACCTGGAATTGTCCAGAAGATGCCATCACCGAAATAGCAAATCCGATTGGAATTATCGAAAGTGGCATTACACCGGATGGAATCAATTTTTGTCACGGAGTTTTAAAAATCAGCGAACCCATGCCAACTCCCATCATTCGCCAGATGCGTAAATATAAGAGTTTATCTCGGGATTCTGTTGTCATTCTGGACGCACCTCCCGGTGCATCCTGCTCTGTAGTGGAAACACTACGTGCAGTCGACTATGCAATCCTGGTGACCGAACCAAGTCCGTTTGGTAAACATGATCTGCTGCAGATTTTTGGCATCCTGAAGGATCTAAAAATACCCGCAGGTGTAATCATTAACCGCACCGATGGGCATGAATCGGACATTGAGCAGCTCATTCTTGAAAAACAGATTCCAATTTTGATGCAAATACCATTTGATAAAAGCATAGCGGCCGGAATCGCCTCCGGCCGTACTTTAGTTGAATTACAGCCAGAGTATAGGGAGCGTTTCATCGCCATGTTTGATTTTATTGAATCTTTTCTGGCTGTGGAGCAAGTATGTTAATAACAAGAGCACAAACGCCACAATTGGTAATTTTAAGCGGCAAAGGTGGGACCGGGAAGACAAGTATCAGTGCAGCTTTCATCCATCTGAGCGAATCACTCAATCAGGAAAAACGTTTGACAGTCGTAGATGCCGATGTTGATGCAGCCAACTTGAATCTCATTTTACAGACAGATTCGCTGGCCACCTATGAGTTTTGGGGATCATCCACGGCTGAGATTAGCTCAGAAAAATGTGAGGGATGCGGTGATTGTGTTCGTGTTTGCCGTTATGATGCCATCTTTCGAGATCCACAAAATAACACGGTCTATTGGGTTGATCCGGTCGCGTGTGATGGTTGTGCAGCCTGTGTTTACACCTGTCCGCAGAACGCCATAGCCATGATCCAGCAACTGGAAGGGAATTGGCTGCAATCAAAAGGTAAATTCGGCATGATTTTTCACGCTGAACTCTTTCCAGGCAGAGAGAATTCAGGAAAATTGGTCTCGTTGATCAAACAGAAAGCGCAAGAATGGGCTCAGCACGTTGAATCACCATTAATGATCATCGATGGTCCACCCGGTATTGGTTGTCCGGTGATCGCAGCCTGTGTGGGTGCAGACATGGCTTTAATCGTAGCTGAACCGGGTATGGCAGGCTTGCATGACCTCAAGCGCATTTTTGCAACATTAAAACATTTCAAAATACCAACCGTTTTATGTATCAACAAAGCAGACCTCTATCCGCAGGGCAGCCTGGAAATCCAACAATTTGCCAGGCAGGAAAATATCAAATTAATCGGCGAAATACCTTTCGATCCGCATATTCAAAGCGCAATCAGGCTGGGTACGCAGGTGACCAGAGAATTTCCTCAAGCACCTGCTTCCCAAGCATTGTGCAAAATTTGGCAGGCAACGCTTGATCACATGTTGAACTTAGGGCTGACCGGCCTTAAAATAAATGGTTAAGAGTTAGAAATTGCAGTTGTATTATCAAAAGACCGCACAATAAATGCATAAATACTGTTGCTCAATTTGCCATCCAAAGCTCTTTTCGGTAAATCCGTTTTGTAAGCTTAACGTTATTTCATGGTATCATTCGGATCGATTTAACAAAAAGCAAAGTGAGAATTATGAACAAATTAATTTCTACATATGGTCGTTTATTCGCAGTTTTGTTATTCATATTGATCCTTCTGAATGCTTGCAACGCACCTTCAGCCCCAATCTCTCCCACCCTGGATCAAGCTGCGGTTGTTGCCGCAGCCGTGGAAACCTTGCGCTCCGAAATGACATCTGAAGCACTGCTCAATCCGACTGTCACCCCTCAACCAACCGCAACCTCACAACCTCCAACTTCAACACCAATTCCCCCTACCGAGATCCCAACTGCGACAACCATTGCTGATACAGCCACACCGGTTGTTTCGCTATCCGCTAAATTATTATACGTTACCACCTGGCCGGAAAATAAACGCATCTACGTGCCAAATGAAATTTATGGTCTGGCGATTGGATTCGAAAATAATGGAACCCTGACCTGGGATGCCGGGTCGACTATTAAATTAGCCAGTTTTAAAGGTGAAGCGACCGTTCAATTAGAGTTGACTGTTGATAAAGCGGTAAAGCCCGGAGAAAAGATCGAATACGGTTTATGGACCTTTGGGTCTGAAACTTTGGGTGAGCACACTTTTAATTTTCAAGTTTATACCAGTCAAGGGATTCCTATCCCGGGTGGTTGGGCTTCCTACACTTACACTTCCGTCTAACTTTTCGATTTAAAGCCTCAGGAAACTATTTTTTGGAAAAGAACGCATGCGCTTGTCCCTGCCCTATTTTCTAAGTCGCAAAAGTCCCCTACAATTTATGAGACACCATGCTTCATCAAGATGAGAACGCGTATCTCCAGATACTCCAAATTGAATGAGTGGAACAAGCTCTTAAATCATCAACAATAACCTATCAAATTAGGAAGAAAAAAATAATACTTGCTTTCCTTTTCTGTAAGACTTTTGTAATGCAAGTTAAATACAATGGACATTACAGAAAAGGATTTAAGATTATGAAATTAAATAGCGTTTTATTTCTGGTTCTCACAATCATTCTCAGTGGCTGTGTCGTCCCGAAAAACACCCAGCCCATAGAGACATCAACAACGCTGCTTGATATGGGACCTGCTCCGGAGCTGACCAACGATACCTGGATCAATAGTGACACGCCATTGCGGCTGGCGGACCTGAAGGGTAAAGTGGTTTTGATCGATATGTGGACATTTGGTTGAATTAATTGTAGAAATGTGGTCCCCTCGTTGAGGGGCTGGTATGAGAAATATGCAGCAGAAGGATTGGTCATTATCGGTAATCATTATCCCGAATTCGGATACGAATCCGATTTGGAAAACCTCAAAAAGGCTGTTGAAGAACTGGAGATTACTTACCCGGTGGCTCAAGATAATAAAGGCGAAACCTGGCGCGCGTATGGTACTCGTTATTGGCCCACGCTCTTCTTGATCGATAAGCTTGGTCATCTGCGTTATAGCCATATTGGGGAGGGCGGATACAATCAAACCGAAGCCGCGATTCGGGCATTGTTGGATAATTCCATTGAAAAATAAATTGAATTACGTACAATTCAGATCAAATATTAAGCAAGTGATACTTTTTAGTAAAATAACCCATGGATTAATCACATGATAGACAACACTTTAAAGGAAATTTTGACAATTAACAACAATACCAAAACCAGCAATCTGAGCCAGCCGCATAGTAAGTTGCTCATCCGCAATCTCGGATTAAAAGTGTTTGTCCACTTGATCGGATTGTTGCCATTCATTGAGCTACTCATCCGCTGGCAAACGAATCAATTGACTGTCAATCCAATCCAGTTTATTGAACAGAGCCTTGGTCTCGCGGCAATCAATTTGATTATCGTAGGTCTTGCAATTACTCCATTTATCACAATTACCGGTTGGAAGCAGCCTGGTCGCCACCGTCGCACGATTGGATTGTATGCGGCCCTGTATGTAATATTGCATTTTCTGACCTTCATTGGGTTGGATTTTGGCTTTGATCTGAACAAATTAGCACGCCAATTATTTGAAAAACCCTTCATCATTGTTGGTTCATTGGCGGCTTTGATAGTCTTTGCTTTGGCAGTCACTTCTTTTAAATACTGGAAGAGAAAACTTGGTAAGAAATGGAAAATTCTTCACCGCACAATCTACTTTGCCGCTCTTCTGGCTGTGATCCACTACGCCTGGGCTCTGAAAGGTTCAGTTTCCAATTTAAGCGGTGATGTAATCCGCCCAATCATATATGGCTTTTTTGTCGTGTTTTTGTTGCTTATGCGAATTACCACAATCAAAAACTGGGTTATTGCAAAACGAATAAAATTATTGGCAGGTCGTTAAAGTTCAGGCGTTTCCATTTGGTTTGCTCAAAAACTGGCAGCAGTAAATTGGCTTCATTCTGCAATTTTCGTAATGATCGAGTATATGTTTTTTATTTTTCCGGGTTTCCCTTCTTTGCTTTTTAGAATAAATTGTATCCTTTATTAAATTAGGGGCAGGGTGATTTTAGGCGGTAGACTGCCCGCCTAAAACATCTCTCAACCCCCTTTTATTGAAAAAATACAATAAATTGTTATAATGAACTGTATACTTTTTCTCAGCCATTGCTGAGAAACGAAAAAGGCATGTTCCACATGTCTATACCCATTATTTCAGGAGAAGAAATATGAATAAAAAGATTGGTTATGTGCTTGTTTTGCTTATGCTTTCTGTTCTATTGTTAGCTGCTTGCCAGCCGGCAGCCGTCGCGACAGATGCTCCCAAGGTCGACAATGCACCCGAGGAAATTACCGATACAGAGCTCAATGTGCTTTGTACACCTCAAGAGCAATGGTGCCAGGGGATGAAGCAGGAATTCGAAGCCAAATACGGGATAACAGTTAACTACGT
This sequence comes from Chloroflexi bacterium 44-23, assembly GCA_001899005.1. GTDB lineage: Bacteria > Chloroflexota > Anaerolineae > Anaerolineales > Anaerolineaceae > UBA6170. The sequence continues at coordinate 236,415 of MKUW01000013.1, read as the reverse complement.
TCGCATGTCATCTGGTGAAGCATTAGCTCGTGTTGAAGCTGAAAAAGACAACCCAACTTTTGATATCTGGTGGGGTGGTCCTGTTGACAGCTTTGTTGCTGCCAAAGGCAAAGGTCTTTTGGAAGCCTATGATTCACCCAATTACGGTAATATTCGCGATCCACAAAAGATGAAAGATGTCGACAACCAGTGGGTAGGCGTTTATGTCGGTTCACTTGGTTTCGCCACAAATACCAACTGGCTCGCCGCTCATCCGGAGTCAAAGGCTCCCACCTCCTGGGACGATTTGCTTAAACCTGAATTTACCGGTCAGATTATGGTAGCCCATCCTTCAACATCCGGCACATCATACACCGCACTCGCAACCATTTTACAAATGCGCGGTGAGGAAGCTGGATGGGAATATATCAAGAAATATGCCGGTCAAATGGCACAATTTACCAAAAGTGGTGCTGCTCCGGCTAAATTCGTCGGTCAGGGTGAAGCAGTGATAGCCATTGTATTCTCACACGATACCGTAAACGAAATTGAGAATAATCAAATGCCGTTGGAATTGAGCTTCCCTGCTGAAGGAACCGGTTATGAAATCGGCGGTATGGGCATCCTGAAAGGTGCCAAACACATGCAGGCTGCCAAATTGTGGTATGACTGGGCAATTACGCCTGAAACACAAGCGTTAGGCCCGAAATACAATGCCTATCAAGCCCCAACAGTCAAAGGTGTTGAGCTTTCACATCCTGAATTATTGGATGTCAACCTGATTGATTATGATTTCATTTGGGCTGGTGAAAACAAGGGCGCAATCGTTGATAAATTCACCAACGAAATCGCCAACGCCGAGAACCTCAAGTAATACAACTTAATAATTAAAATACTGGGCGGTGATTAACCGCCCAGTATCTTTCTGCTGGAGAATCATGCAAGAAATCTCTTCGCTTCCTGAAGGACAGCCGAAAGGCTTGAATAATCTCAGGCGCAGAATTCGCGAATTTTCATTAATCGGCCGCGATCCTGTGCTTTCAATAAGCTTGATATTTTCCGGTATTTTTATATTTGTATTTGTCATCTTCCCGCTTTATCGATCTATTGTGGGCGGGTTTTTTAATAGTGACGGCGCATGGGATGTCACCTATTTTGCACGTTATTTTGATAATTATTATGGCCCAGGACTAAGAAGGGCATTTACCGATACCATGCTGATGGGCCTTATGACCGCTACAGCCGGAACTCTGGTTGGCTTCATTTTCGCTTACGCCATTGTGCGCTGTAACATTCCCGGAAAAAAATATGTGCATTGGCTGGCACTCGTTCCAACCGTTTCACCTCCTTTTGCTTTGGCATTGAGTATGATTTTGCTCTTTGGCCGCAGTGGGTTGATCTCCAACAAATTGCTGGGTATCGAATTTGTGCAAGGTGCCAATGACATCTATGGGTTGGATGGATTGGTCATCGTCCAAACGATCACCTTTTTCTCGGTATCGTATCTTATCCTGCGTGCCATGCTCGAACGGCTCAACCCTGCCATGGAAGAAGCCGCAGCCAGCCTTGGTGCAGGGCGCTTCTATCTCTTTCGCACGGTTACACTACCCTTATTGATCCCGGGGTTAGCCGGGTCTTTTTTGTTGCTTTTTGTTGAATCGCTTGCAGATCTTGGCAATCCTCTTTTCATCGCCGGTAATAAGATGGTTCTGTCTGCCCAAATTTTCCTGGCTGTGATTGGAGAATATAATTACCAAAAAGCCTCAGCTCTCTCTTTTGTATTGATTGTTCCAACTTTAATTATCTTTTTAATTCAACGCTATTATGTCAACCGCAGGACTTATATTTCTGTTACCGGAAAACCGGCCGGCTCTCAAATTCAAGAAAAAGACCCGCTTATTCGCTGGACGGTCAATAGTATTGCGTATCTGATCATTGCTTTTATCATTCTTTTGTATTTGACCATTGTTTACGGATCCTTCAGTACCGCCTGGGGTGTTAATTTTGCGCCAACATTACGCCACTGGGAAATGACAGTCACTCGCGGGGTTGAAGCAATTCTTGATACAACTTTCCTGAGTGCAATTTCCACTCCAGTTGCTGCCATTTTGGGAATGGTCATCGCATGGCTGGTTGTGCGCAAAAAATTTACCGGCAAAGATATGCTCGATTTTTCCTCTAATTTGGGAGGTGCTGTTCCGGGTACAATCCTCGGAATCGGCTTTGTCATGGCTTTTAATAAACCACCAATCGCATTGGCTATTGGAATTTACACCTTGCTGGCAATCTTTTTCGTTCAAATTGTCGGTAAGAAAGTTTCGGATCGCATTATTATGCTAATCTTTGGTACAGCCATCGGAGTTGCTCTTACTCGGGTTGAAAGTGTAATGATGTACTATATCCTGGGCGGTACATTTATACTAATTGGCTTGATGTTGCTCATCATTCAAAGAAAGGTCTTTAAACCAACTGTTGCAATCGCTCTCGGGGTTTACTTGATGGCGAATAACTGGGCTGATGCGATTGGAAAACCGATCGCCAGTTACAGCCGCACGCTACCGCGCGGTTTCTTCAGCAATGCAATATTTCAGTTTTCCGATTATATAAAAGTTCTTATACAACCGACACCTGCCTTATTGGCTATTATTTTAATATTTGCCGGTGCGCTTTTACTACAAGGCACTAAAGGGAGAGTCTGGCAGATCACTTTGGGCATCATGGCGCTGGCCATCCCCTGCGCGCTTTCCTTCACAGGCGTTCCTTATGCCATGGTGGGTGGTGCGTACATTATCATGGCGGCTTTTATAGTTCGCAGTTTGCCAGCCTCCGTTCGATCCGGGGTGGCATCTCTGCAACAAATCGATCCTTCCATTGAAGAAGCTTCCAATATCCTGGGAGCGGATGCGCAATACACTTTTCGTAAGGTTACACTGCCGCTCATCCTTCCGGCTCTTTTAGCTGGACTAATATTTAGCTTCACACGTCATATGACCAGCCTTTCTGCAATTATTTTCTTGATCAGTGCGAAATGGCGAATCGTAACGGCCTCCATTCTAAGTGAATGGGAACAGGGTGGGGTTAGTATTGCTGCTGCCTATTCAACCGTCATCATCGTGATCGTATTAATTGCGATTTTCTTACTCAACCTGTTGATCAATCGTCTTTTCAAAGGCAGGGGATCAGTTGATATGAGCCAGGGTTTCTAAGATCAAATAGAGGGAGTCAAATGTATCTTTCATTAGTGAACTTATCCAAAACATTTCAGGCCCGCGGCGGAATAAAGGAAGTGAAAGCTGTAATTGATGTTAATCTGGAAATAGAAAAAGGTGAACTGGTTACCCTGCTTGGTCCGAGTGGCTGCGGTAAAACAACCACATTACGAATGATCGCTGGATTTGAGTTTCCGAGTGAAGGTCAAATCATTCTGGATGGTATGGAAATTAATTCTTTGCCCCCACATAAACGCGATATGTCAATGGTTTTTCAAAGTTATGCTATTTTTCCCCATTTGAATGTCTTTGAAAATATCGCCTACGGGCTGAATGTGCAGCACCTCTCAAAAAAAGAAATTACCACTCGCGCCGATAAAGTACTGGAATTAGTCCATCTGGAAGGCTATGGACAGAGAGCGCCTACCCAGCTTTCCGGCGGTCAGCAGCAAAGAGTGGCTTTGGCACGTGCTCTCATCATGGAACCAAAGGTATTGTTAATGGATGAGCCGCTTTCCAACCTGGATGCCAAACTCCGTGAAGAAATGCGTACAGAAATTCGGCGCATTCAGAAAGAAATGAATATCACCAGCGTCTATGTCACTCACGACCAGATTGAAGCGATGACGCTCTCTGATCGTATCGTTGTCATGAACCTCGGCAAAATCGAACAGGTTGGTTCACCATTGGAAATGTACCGTTTCCCGAACAGCCGTTTCGTTGCTGATTTTATTGGAAGAGCCAATTTCGTCGCAGCAACCGTATTAGAACAAAGCGGGAATGACTTAACCATAACGGCTCTGGGCAAGACATTAACACTGAAAAACGTCAGGCGTCAGTTTGCCAGACAAGAATCGGTCACTCTCATCGTGCGACCTGAGATGGTTCGCATTAAAAAAGACGGGGAATTGTTCAGCGGAACAGTCCGGAGGGCTGCATATCTTGGGGATGTTATCGAATACGATGTTGAAATCGGTGGAGAATTGATCACCGGAATAGAAACTGACCCCTATGTAATGGAAATGTTTCCGGAAGGGTTGGCTGTTTCGATCGGCTTTGCGGAAGGATGCATACAAGTTTTACCGGCAGCCAAATAATATGTCAGATTTTGATATCCTCATGATTGGTAATTTCGCCAAAGACAAGCTTATCGTCGATGGCGTTGAAGAAGTTGCTTCAGGGGGAGGTGTTTATTATGGCTCCGTCGTGGTAAAACGATTAGGAGCCAGCGTCGCTGTTGTCACCCGTTTACAGCTCGAGGATTTTGGACGGTTGGATGAATTGCGGCAGGAAGGAATTACCATTTATGCAACTCCTTCCGCGGGCACATCCGGTATCGCCAACTATTACCAATCAACTGATATGGAAACACGAATTTGCAAACCGATTGGTTTTGGCGGCAGTTATTCCGCAGCAGAAATCCCGGATGTATCAGCCAGAATTATTATGCTGACACCACTCTTTTCCGGGGAGATAGATCTGCCTTTCTTGCAAGCAATGGCAATTCGCGCTCCACTTGCCATCGATATCCAGGGTTTTGTGCGCGTACCTGTCGGAGATGATCTGATATTTCAACCCTGGGAAGAAATGCCCGAGGGACTTAAGCATGTCACCTACCTTAAGTTGGATAAAGCAGAAGCGGAATTTCTAACCGGTGAAAAAGATATCAAAAAAGCTGCAAAATTGCTCCACAATTTTGGACCGAAGGAAATCGTAATCACCCAATCAAAAGGCGTTACCGTCTCCGCCAATGGGGAGTTTTGGTTCGCACCCTTCACCCCGAACTCACTCGCAGGCCGGACAGGCCGTGGAGACACTTGCTTTTCGACTTATATCACCAAACGGCTTACCGAAAACCCATGCATTTCCGGCCAATGGGCGGCGGTGATCACTTCCTTAAAGCAGGAAGTACCCGGCCCATGGCGGGGCAGTGTGCAAGAAGTTGCCGAAATAGTTGCCCAAAAATACGGTTAAACCAACCAGATTTTAGGCGAATTCTTTTTTCACTAGTCTTGATTGACCATAACCATAGGGTACCGTTATAATAGTTTTAGAAAATTTAATGGAAGAAAAAAGGGATATCAGCATCGGAGAATTTTTTCTCCAGGATGCTACAAAAGAATTCGAGAGCAAACCTCAAATCCCAAAAAACCATTAATCCTCACAAGGCTTGACCTTAAGAATTCTGGTTTATTATTTTCACTTAAAAAGAAGAGGAAAGCATGATCCCAATTCGTGACCAGATTCCGACCCGCCGAACCCCCATTGTCAATTACATATTGATTGCTTTAAATATATTTGTGTTTTTTCTACAATGGTTAGCCGGTTCGAACCAGGAAGCATTGGTTACTCAATATGCGTTAATTCCTGCCAATTTCTTATCTGACTTAAACCTTGAAAATATAACCACCATTTTCTCCGGAATGTTTATGCATGCCGGTCTGGCACATTTGGCGGGCAATATGCTTTATTTGTGGATATTCGGCGATAATGTAGAAGACAGCCTGGGCCACGGTAAATACTTGCTATTTTATCTTATCGGAGGTGTGATTGCTTCCCTGGCTCACATTTTCACCAACCCACAGTCTCAAATTCCTACAGTGGGTGCCAGTGGAGCGATAGCTGCTGTCCTTGGTGCATACCTGGTTCTGTATCCTCGCAGTCGCGTTCTGACCTTTATTCCTCTGGGATTTTTTATGCGTCTGACTTCCGTACCAGCTGTCATTGTGCTCGGTCTCTGGTTCGTATTGCAGCTTTTTAGCGGTGTGCTTTCGCTTGGAGCAGCAGATGTTGGCGGCGTCGCATTCTGGGCACATATTGGTGGATTTGTGGCCGGGGTTGTCCTGGCGAAAATCTTTGAAAACCGGCGTCAACGCGCCAGCGTAGTGCGATGGTAAATTTTTAAAGCAACGAGTGCAAATTAGCTTAATTTAACAATCACGGCCAGGCAATAAACACTACAACAGCATGGATAATTAAAGCCAACAACACCACTAATTTAAATTTGAGATTACGCGTCTTATGTCGAAAAATTAACATTCCAGCTGCCGCACCCAGGCAGCCACCTCCAATGGTAAAAACCAGTAGTGTCTTCTCCGGAATACGCCAACTGCGAAGTTTTGCCTTGGCTTTATCAATTCCCCACAGCATAAAAGTTGTTGCTGTCATGAAAAGGTAAAACCAGAACAACTGAGGTTGTCCGCTGGTTTCAGTTAATGAATTAATAAGTGCTCCTAAATAATTATTCGTCGTCATCTAGATATCCAGAATTTGAGCGCATAGAATGATTTTTCTGTCATTCTACACTGCATAGATCAAATAGCCAGCCAAACCAGCCAATAAAAAAATTACGATGACCGGCACACGCTGTGATAATGCCAACCCAAGCGTGGCAAAAACAATTAAGATATCTTTCCACCCTGAAACTGCTGTTTTGGAAAGTGACCATGTCACGCCTAATGACAGTCCAATCACTGCGATCATTAAGCCTCGTGAAAAATATTTGACTTGTTTTTTGTTTTCAATTCTTTGATAAAAAGAATTGACTCCCAGTGAAAGCAGGGGTGGAATGGTGAGAGCCAGCAATGCCAGCACACCACCCAGCCAACCCAGAGTCAGATACCCCAAACTGATACTCCACAATCCACTTGGCCCGGGGCTCAATTGCCCGACCGCAATCGCATTGATAAAATCAGTTTCCGTCGCCCAGCCATGTAACAGCAGATCTTGATGGAGAAAAGGCAGATTCCCCAATCCGCCAAATGAAAAGAGAGATCCTTTTAAGAAAAACCAGAAATACAGCCAGAAATTCATCCTGGCTCAGTGACTTTCATGTGAGGCTTACTTTCATCTGTTAATTGAAACAACAAGATCGATACTGCCCCGATTAGAAGCATGATCAATACTGGTGAAACCAACTCTGTAGCCATTGCAATGGCAGAGATCATCAACAATCCAATCTGAATCCCAAAGCGACGGCGCCCTTCCTTAATGGCGATTTTTAGTATGGGCGATAACATCCGGATTGTCATTGCCAGCGCCATCCCAATCGTCGCCGGTAAAATTCCATGCATGACTGCTTTGACTCCTGGCATGGATTGAATCTGGCTATAAAAGGCAGTCATTAATAAAGTAATCAAAGCACTGGGCAAGAGCAGGCCTGCCAATGACATCACTGCACCGCTCCAATTGTGTCTTCGTTTACCAATAAATACCGTCAACTTAATCAGGTTGATGCCGGGGGTTAGCTGCGCCAATGCCCAGGCATTTAAGAATTCCTCCTCGGTAAGCCAATTATATTTAATACACGCCTGATTGATCAGAAAGAATGTGGCGGTTCCTCCGCCAAAAGATTGGATACCAATTAACACCCATCGGTAGAAAAGGACAAACAAATTTTGTGATTGATCAGGAAATCTTTTGGTGCACATATCAACCGCTTTATCAATAAGGATTAACTTTTTGCATATTTACCAAACAGCATATGCTTACAGTGTTTCTATTATTTATATAAATTTGGTGAGCCGCTATATTATACCCCTCACCTCATTGACTATTCTCATATGACTTCAAGATGAATGGACTGGTCACACCTTTGCTGGCCACGCAAAATGATCTGCGGATGAAAGGCAATGATTTTCTGACGATTAACCTGAGTTCTTAAAATCATTTTTGACTGCCAAAAATCTTAAGCATTCGCCCTTCTTACAGACCTTTGCTGATAGACCTGTCATCGCAGCAGGAGCGAAGCAACCTTTCTCGCATGGGACAAGATTGCTTTGTTGGAAGCTTCATGCCCTGCTACTCTTACCATTAAAAAGTGGAGGTATGCTACGAACTAACTTGAGAAATAAAATTGCAAAAGGGTTTCTTCCTGAGGGGTAGGATGTCTCTTTCACGTGAGATCTCTCGTAAGGGCGAAACATCCGCGCTGGGTATACTTTTTCTAGATGGAATGGTTTCCTGGATGCTTCGCCCATCAGCCGGCTGGTTCGACTCATACCATAGATATTTGCTGATTTGGCGCGATACAAACACACCCTACGACTGGCTTGCATTGAACAATGCTATTTCGTCCTCGAATACTGGTTTTCGGTTACCTCCTTTCAGCGGTACAGCCGAATCTCGCCATGGCATTTATCCATTCGTTACCATCGGTTTCAAATAAGGTATCAAAATAGATTTTTTCGTATGGAGGCAAATTGATAATTCGATCAATATAGATAATTTAATTCTGACAACCAGGTTAATTTTATAAAATGACCCTTACCTTTTCACCGCTTATATCCCCCGCGATTATGTGACATATCTGTTGAGAGCGATTTGTTTATTGCTTCGATTTGATTAATCCTCGGAAAATCAATCAAACTTTTGAACATTTTATTCGGTCAGATATCGCTGCAGTGAAAAAGGCAGGGGTATGATTGGCAATAATTTTTTTATATTTTGTTTTGATGATTGAATTTTCTTGTTCACAGAAATATTCTTTAGTTAATTCAAACTCTTTGAAATTTGATCCTTTAATTTTTCTCCATAAAGGGTATTCGAATTTCTTTTTGCATTTTCGTCTCACTCTGCCAGTCTCTTCCAGCTTTCTTTCAACCCGGATCCAAAAAGTAGAAAGTAACAATTTTGTCGTATAACAAACAGTTTTCCATTTTCATTGAATTAATCCTTCTGGAACTCCGTTTGGAAATTGTTCTTGAATGGCCTCCTCAATTTTTTCAATGCGATTTTCAGGGTTCGGATGGGTGCTGAAAAACTCCGGCGGCCGATTGCCAGTTGATGATTGGTCTAAAATGTTCATTAGTTCAATCATCGCACGCGGGTCATAATTTGCTTGACTCATGATCTTAACTCCGAGTGTGTCTGCTTGAGTTTCATCATCACGCCCAAATTTCATATTCACCAGCTGGCCAATTAGTATAGCGACCTGAGCAGTCTGTTGACTGCTCGGGTTATTCGGGTCATATGTAGCTAATATCACCGCACCGGTTAACCCTTGAGTCAATTGTGTTTCTGCGATATGCTCAGCACCATGGCGCGAGATTACATGAACAATTTCATGTGCCAACACGCCGGCGAGCTGGCCTTCAGTTTGCAATTGATCATATAAAGCTCGCGTAATGAAAACCTGGCCACCCGGTAAAGCAAAAGCATTAATGGTCTCCCGATCTGCCAATAGGTGAAAATCAAACGGATAATCCGATTTGCTCGCCAGACTGGAGGAGATTAAATTACGTCCTACCTGATCCACAATCTGCTGATCTCTGGAATTGGGATCCAGACCATCAAATTGCTGGATCATTTCTGGTGTGGATTGTAAACCAATCGCAATCTCCTGCTCCTCCGTGATAGAAATATATTGATCTTCACCTGTAACAGGGTTGGTAACTTTTGAACTGAAATATGAAAATAAAGCGAAGGCAATCATACCAACTGCGAGGAGGATACGAATACAACCTGCACCACTTGAACCACGGGATGGTGATAGACGTTGGCGGGAAACTCGGAAGCTCACTTAGTACTCTCATGATTAGTATTGGCGCTTGCTTGTGGAATTATGCTCGTGCGCTTTGGAAAAAACGGCTCATCATTAATGCGACCATCTTCAAGCATTTCGTATAACGTCCCCGCCAGCGCTCCAAAGACAATATTAGACAGCATCAACATCCAGTTTCCATATGGTAAGAGCCATGGAAAAACGAGTGAAAAAAGATAAAAATTAAGTATATAAATTACAAAACCCATTATGGCACCACCGATAAATGCGACTACCATACCCCATCGGTGAAAAATAATGGCGATAATAAATGTGAAAGCGAAAGAGAGAGAAAAATGTGTAAGAATTGCTACAACGTACACGCCGGGGACCAGATCATTTTGTGGTGATATTACTCCCGGCCCCAACAGGATAGATGCCATCAAACGCACTATCAAAAGCGGATCATTTATAATATTCCATGGCAGTACGATACTGACAAACAAAGACACCGTCCCGCTGATAAAGCCTGACCAAATCGCCGCGGACCAATCCAAAACAGCAGGAAGTTTAGAAAGTATTTTGGAATCATTCATCGACTTAAAACCTCGAAAATCGGAATTTCTCTCGTCTGTTTTTCGGATAGCCAGGTTGTTCAAGTTCAATTAATTTTATGGAGGTGCCTGGTTGTTGAGAATATTCGGCATTATTTAGAAAATCTATCGAACGAAGAGGTTTCAGCTGTATATAAAATTTACTCTTCTTTGTGGAGTTTGTAACGCTTTTTTTATCTCGATGGGTGTCAGTCTCTAGCAGTAACCCAACCTCTTGTAAGGATGTAACTTCTGGCACAATTACAGGTTGGTAGGGATTTTTTTCTTGTTTTTCCGCTGTTCCATGAACTTCAAAAATAGGCGTTTGCGTTATTCCAAAAAATACAACCTTGACCGGGAAATGGATGTTCCAATCCTTAGAACAACCCTCTCTTGATTTGTTTGTTTCAATATTCTGATACATATATCTGGTATTTAAATTCATTATTCCCTCCATTTAGCGAACCGGATTTTCTCTGAATTTTGGCTCTAGACAAGTCCTTCTTTTGTCTCTTTTCTTGATACGCAAGGTTTCTCTCTGGAAACATTTGCTGTCTGGTTTTATGATGGGATTTGGAACGAAATATCTTAGAAAACAAAGTAAATGTGCTTATTACAGAATTCATGAGCGGATGCCTCTTAACCCTAATCTGGATAAGATGCCCATAAAGAAGGCAGCGACCATTAATCCGACAATCATATATGCAGCCTTGGACGCATCTTCTGAACGCAAAACGAACTTGTCAGGGCTTGAATACGCTTTTAAATCGGAATTGTTGTGTGAGGGGTAAGTTTCTCTTAATGCGGCAGGAATAATTGCAGTTGTAGTATGATTTTTTTCTAAAGAATTGAATGACTGTTTCTTTAAGCTTGGTTGAGATTCACTATTGATTTTATGTTTTTTGTTTTTCTTTAGATTTATGGTTCCAAATTTTGAACCATATTGGTTCGCATAAACTTGTGTGAATTCTGCACCGAAAAAGAGTATCTGGGCTGAGTAATAAACCCAGATCAACAATAAAGCCAAAGAACCAGCTGCACCAAATGTGGTGCCAACAGAGCTGTTCCCCAAGTAAATTCCGATCGCAAATTTTCCGACCATGAATAAAACCGACGTGACAAATCCGCCAAGGAAAACATCGCTCCAGGCTACAGGTGTTTCCGGAATAAATTTGTACAGAAGCGTAAAAACAATTGTGATAATTGCCAAAGTGAAAATTGTGTTAAGTAAGCCAGTCACAAGTGGAGGCAACTTGATATAAACCTCGATAAGTCCATTTAATGCCGTCAAAGCCGTGCTAATAGTCAGTGAAACTAATAAAATGAAGCCAACCCCCAATACCATTGTGAATGATAATAAATTTTCTACCAAGGTTGATTTGATACTATTCCAAAACCCTTTTTCTTCGGAGACGTCAATCCCCCACATTGTGTTGATCGCATGCCGTAATTCACGAAAGACGCCGATTGACCCAAAAACTATTACGCCAATCCCCACAACAGTGGCCCAAATTCCCTGATTCATATTAATGCTGGCATTTTGCAGCAAGTTACGAATAAATTCTGCTCCCTCATCACCTAAAAGGCTTTGCATTTGATTTATCACTTGAACTTCCACCGAACTCCGGCTCCAAATTAATCCGGCAATAGTGATCGCAATCAATAATAAGGGGGCCAGTGAAAAAATAGTGTAATACGCAAGAGCCGCTGCCAACCTGGAGACATCATCGTCCTGCCATTCCATATAAGTCTGTTTGAATAAGACAAAATATTTCTTAAAAAAGTTCATAAGTACAATTTTTGTGGAGAAAAAATAATTTTGGGCTTACCAGGTGGCAACAATTCTGGTAAGCCCTTTCAAATTACGAGCTGACAGCTTCTTTCGCTTGTTTCTTTCCCTCTTGAATCAGCTCAGATTGTTGCTCAAGCACCGAACGTCCAACTTTTTTTAACCGGCCAACTTTTTCTTTGGTATCATCAAGAATGTTGTCCTTTGCTTCACCAAATGAATGTTTGACTTCATTGACCTTATCCACCGCTTTTTCGCGCAACTCAATCGTTTTATTACCGATCAGATCACGCGTTTCCTCACCGGAACGAGAGGCTGTTAATAATGCAATACCGCCTCCAATCAAACCGCCTAATACCAGCCCTGAAATCCACTTTCCTGTTTTACTCATAATATTTTCTCCTTACTATTTGTCGCCGTGTATTTGCTCTATACTTTCTTTGATGTTTTTCTTTAGTACACTTTTTGTTACTATTAATATTTTACGAAACTGCGCTTAATTTATAAATGGGGAGTAGTCCTCTTCGCCCATTAGGCATTTCCCTTAGTCCTAACTTAGCCTTAGCCGGCAGCCATTCCACATTTGGTTATTTATGGCTACAAAGGAACAGAAAACAACGCTCATATGGCTATCGCACCGCAATCCATACATACGAAGAGTGCAAGATTCCAATGTGATGACAATAAAGATATCAAATATACATAGCTGGCCGACACTCCATGACCCAGCCAGTCCTAAGAGAGTGATTGCTCATAAATGCAAGAAGGTCGCACCAGTTATGATTTTTAACGATAACAACCAGGATTTTTTGCCAATGAAAATTCATATGTAATAGAAAGGTTGCATGTTCTTAAATCCAATTGATAGAATTCTTTGAATTTCTCCTAACCAATACAATAATTTTATTGGAAACAACTATATTTCCGCATAAGCTGGTCGCGTCATTGCGGGCTACGTAAAATGAACTGCGGATGAATAGTGGTGATTTTTCCACGATCGTTCGGAATTGACAAGACTATTTTTCAACGTCAAAAGATTTAAGCATTCCACCTTCTTACGTACCTTTGCTGGTATGAATGTCACTGCGAAACCATTCAATGACGCAGAGCATCATCAAAAGCAGAAATGACAAACTGGTAAAAAGTGAATTGGAGCGATCTAGCCATTTTGCGAGAGCGGTTAAGTTGTGACGTTTGAGTTTTATCATGAGCAGCAGTATAGTTATGAGCAGATGTCAATAGCCTCCTCATTTGTACCAGTCATAGCTGCATTGATATGTACCACCAAAAGGAGTGTGGATGAGGTTACGATTCTGGTTCAATATGGTTTATAGAAGTTGAAATATTCGAGGAAAAAACTACGATACATATTGTAAGCAAGGCTTAGATTATGTTCCTAACGCACGACATCTTTATGTTATCTATAATTGACGCATGGGTGAAGCATCCGCGATGGGTATGTCTTTAAAGGATGGAATGCTTTCCCGGATGCTTTGCCCTTACACGAGCTCTCACATGCAGTAAGGAAAAATTTGTACTTAAACAATCCTGTCATTGCGCGCGTAGCGAAGCAATCTTTCTCTTATAAGACAGGATTGCTTCGTCGGGCGTTAAACTCCCTTCTCGCAATGACAGAGATACATTAGTCATAATGAGTATCAACTAAAGTATCAAAATGGGTTTTGTGATTCCAACGTAGGGATATTCCTGTTCTTAAATAGGGTTTTCCCTGACTGCCAAGGAAATCGTTGCTCTTTATAATTGTAGAAAGAATTAAGCAGACCTCAGAAAGGAGTTCAAAATGAGTTGGAAAGTCAATGAGAAGGCCTTAGAACAGGCGAAGGAATTCATTAAAAAAGGGAAAGTTGTTACAAACAGTGACTGGAGTGAATCGCAACCCAGCACCTCCGATGAGAATGCATTTCTGAAAAAAGAAGGATGGGATGCATATGCGAAATGGTTTCTAGCTTACAATCCGAGTGAAAGCGAAGAAACCAAGCAGCGCTTTGGTTTTCCCTATGGGGATTTTAAGAAAGTACATCGCAGCGCTTTGAATGCTGTTCAACAAAGAGCCGGACAATATGGCCATGATAAAATTATGAAAGCCGCCGATTCGCTCGTAAAAATTATTGACAAACAGAAGTGAGTTGTCCGAGACTTCAACAAATACTTTTGTAGTTAAGTGTGATTCCAATATTTGTATAAAGGTGATTTTCTCTTGTTTTGGGGCGAACATTTACCTCTGTGGTTAAGAAATTTTGACCTTCAATATGTAATAAAATTATTTCTGCCGCGTCTGACTGGAAAAGTTTCACGTAGTTTCATTACATAATGTGTAATTTCGTTATTAAAATTTCTTAAAAACTTTAATGCTTGAAACACAAAAATACTTTTCACCTTTCACTTGTTTGTTTATAACCCTTGCACAAGCTTTTCCAGCAGGAGTCAAACCAAAAATAATGGGAAATGCTCCTATTCCCAATAAGCAGATCGATATATAGTCTTAATCAAAGGATTTTTTCTGCATTTTCAAAGAAAATTGCGTGTTTGTTTGGTTTAGAAATGCTTAAATACCAAAAAATAGACACAAATCTCAAAACTTATGCTTAGTTACCGATAATTGCAAGAATTCTGTTTAAACGAAGCCAAACCAATATTCAATAAACAAATTTATAATCAGATCATGGTTTCACATCAGTCGCGACAAACCATTTATTTTCACCGTGAGTAGAAATCTCAGAATCTTCTTATCTTCTTGCGAAGCGGTATTAGTTTTTTCGGTTTGAGGTTCCAACTTATTAAACAAATGGTGCAAATCAGACCTTACGATTTTAAGCGGTGCGGCACTGTAACACGAATGATCGTACCTTCCCCGGGCTGCGACTTGATTTGTAAGTTTCCACCAATCCCCACCACTCTTTCCCTCATCCCAATCAGACCAAGATGACCGCGGCGAGCGAGCTCAACCCAGCGATCCGGCTTAATAAATCCTTTGCCATCATCGCGAATTTCCAGTATCGCTTCGCCATCTTCCAAAGAAAAATTTATCCAAATGTTCTGCGCTTCAGCATGACGAACAACATTACTGACTGCATTTTGGTAAATGCGAAACAAGACCAGCCTTACCGTTTCGCCAAGAGTTTGGTTATCGGCCTCCAAATTAAGATGGACAGCAATTTGGGCATGCAATTCTTGAAAGTGCTCCATATGGCTATAAATTGCCTGCTCCAACCCAAAAGGCGCCAGGGCGGGAGGCCGTAGTTCTCTGCTAATATTACGCAGGTTCTGGATTACTCCTTGGACCATTTCGCTGGTATAGCGAACTTTTTCAGTTATTTCAGGATCACCATCCTGGCTTAAATCATTGGATATCTCTGCCAGCTGAAAGTTTACACTAAATAAGTCTTGAATTGTGCCATCGTGAATCTCTTGTGCCAGCAACAATCGCTCGGCCTCCAGACCATCCAACAAGCGATGCTGAACCTCTGCCAACTCTTCCTGGGCTTGTTTTTGAGCACTGACATCTCGCACAACTGCAATGACTAACCATTCCTCTTCAATTTTAACTGAGCTGAGCGATACTTCTATGGGAAAAATCTCGCCATTCTTCCTAAGACCATATAATTCCTGATTTATTTCTTTTAGTATCTCAAGCGGTGGCGATTGTCGGTATTGCTCCTTCAACTGCAAAACCCGCATTGCGTGCCGTTCTGGTAGCAAGGATTCAATACTAGCCTCCTCAAGTCCCTCACTGGTATATCCAAATACTGTTGCCGCTTGGCTGTTAAAACGCACGATTTTGCCATCATTATTAATTAGAAATATTGCATCCGGAGAGAGTTCAAATAAATCTGAAAAAAGAGTTTTGCTACGCTGCAATTCTCGCTCCACCTGAGCCTGTTTTTCTAACTGAAGTTGCAATCTCCTGATTAAATTTTCTAATTGTCCGGTACGCTTTAATACCTGACTTTCCAATTCATCGTTTAATAATTTGGCATTTTTATAAAGCCGAGCGTTTTCTATGGCCAATCCTGCCCGTTGTGCCAGGTTCACTGCCAAATTTATTTCCTGGTCTCCGTACTCAAACCCAAGGCTTGACCAAATTAAAGACATAGATCCTATTGGCTTTCCACTTACAATCACCGGGACGATCAAAGCTGAATGAATACCTAATTGCTTGATAAGCTGGTAATGTTCTGTGTTTTGCGACATTTGACGTAAATCATTATCGGAAACAATTGGGTAAATTTCAATTTCACCGGTTTTTATTACATGATAAATTCCACGGCCAAAATTATGGTTGGGTGGAAAACGACGTTGAATCTCTTGAATCAAACCAAATTTTTCAGGGTCACTATGCGCAGCAGCGATTTCTTCGACTTCATCATTTTCCCCCAGTAAATGAATAACACACCAATCAGAAATGCTTTTTACCAGACTTTCCGCAATACTCTTCAATACTTTTTCGTAATCAGAGGTGTCATTAAACATTTCGCTGGCTTGGAACAGGATAAGTTGGTCTAACTCTCGTCGTTTCATCCCGGTAATATCTTGAAAAATGTTAACGACAAATAATTGCTTTGAATAAACATTTTTAACCGGTGAAGATGTCACAATAAGCCAACGATCTTCCCGGCTCGGGACGTGATGGTATCGGAGGATCATTTTCGCAGATTCAGCACCATTAAAGACCTTGTTGGCAGGTAACTGTTCATGAGTCAGTTTCTCACCACTTTCCTCAAAGAGTTCATACGATTGGCTCAAAACTTCAAGTGGAATATTCAAAATAGAATCACGATCTTTAAACCCCAATAAAGATAGGGCTACATCATTGACATAAATAAATTGCCCACTTTCATTTTGGATACTAATTCCTTCTTGAATTCCATTCAGGATGGTCTCAAGCTCATCCTGGGAAGTTGAAAGGGAAGACTCAATTCGCTGGCGATCAACAATCAAGGCAAGTATGTTGCCGATTTTTTTGACAAAGTTGGTCTCAATTGAGTTAAAATGACGCTCCTCATCCGAGTAAACTGCTAGAATCCCAAAATTCTCTTCTTTTCCGTGTACTACTGTGGCAATTCCACTGACGACTTTATGGTTTGCTAGAAAATATGGCAGCTTGAATCGAGTTTCTTTATTGAAATCGCGGATAACGACTACTTCATCCTGCGCAAAGACAAAATTTGCAAATGACCCTTTTTCTATCTCTCTTGGCGGCTGTGCAAAATAATCGTCCGGCCACCCATATCCAGCTTGAGGCTGCAACTTTTTGCTGCGAAGATAATAACGCAGTACTTCACCAAACCTGATATTTAAATTACTGGTAAGCAATTCCAACGTATGTTGGATCAGTTGATCCATGTTTGATCCCAGCAAAGCCTGGCCGCTGATTTCTATGACAACCCGCTGGTGTGACAGATGTGTAGTTGAAATTAAACCTTCCTCATTCAGGTGTGAATCTTCATCGGTCGATTGATAATTTGCGCTCATGAAAAAACTCCAATAAAAAGAGGTATGTACAAAATAAGTGATGGCTTTTCCCCTCAAATTAGTATACAAAAGCTTAATGATGTTTTCAAGATTTATTCTGTATATTGTTTTGTGAAAAATCAGCTCTGATTAATAATGTTGAAATCATGCGGTTAGTTTTACCTCTCTGTAAAATTTCAAAGCGGTTTCATAAGTTGGACGCACCATTGCTGGCCACGCAAAATGATCTGCGCATGAATGGCAGACATTTGTTGACGTTCATTCTTATTTTTCAAAGTTATTTTTCACCGTCGAAACATTCAAGCTTCTCCCCCTTTTTGACCTTTGCGGATTGGATTGTCATTGCCTCGCTGCGATGTTGATAACATAAAGATGTGGCGCGATACGAACCAACTTGAGAAAAAGTCAAAAGGCTTTCTTCAGAGGGGAATCATGAATCTTTTAGGTGAGATCTCGCGTTAGGGCGAAGCATCTGGAAAACCATTTCATCCCCTAAAAACACACCCATCGCGGATGCTTCGCCCATCAACCGAATGCTCCGACTCATAGCATAAATATATGGTGGTTTGGCACATTACAAACACATCTTTTGACTTGCCTGGATTGGGCAATGTTATTTCATCTTCGAATACCGCCTTTCGGCGGTGTAGCCGAATCTCGCAAAGAAAGTTCTCGATCAGTTGCCAGCAGTGATTAGGTAATTATCAAGACAAGAACTGGGCCGGGTTTAAGCCCTCGGGAAGAGTTCCTCAAATTACCAAAGCATGTCATATTAATTTACTTACATCTTGCCAAAACACATTTGGCTATCAACCATTGTTGATTGTTTTGAAAATTATACAAAATCCGCCATTTCGGTATACTTATCTTATTTGAAAGTGGAAAAAACCAGCACTCATATTCAAAGAGGCTCAACCTCGTTCGGTAGAGAATGAAGCCAGTGAATATAACTTATACTTAATTTACATACAAAAATTCGAAAATGCTATAATTATGAAATGAATTTGATTGATGATCTTTCTTCAAGAATATTAAATACTATTTTTAAATTACGCTTGCTTTTGTACCCTATAAATGTTGCTGATCATTACAAAACAATCGATTTTCATCAATCCGCCCATTTGGAAAGTGTGATTAAATGACCACCAAGGTACGCGTTGTTTTAGCCGATGACCACCCAATCACTCGAGAGGGGATAAAGAATTTTCTTAATCGGGCTGTTGATATTGAGGTAATCGGTGAAGCACAAAATGGGCAGGAAGCTCTCACGATGGCAAACAGCTTACATCCTGATGTCCTTCTTCTGGATATGGAAATGCCAATTTTGAAAGGTGTGGAAGTTGCAAAAATATTAAAAGAAAGCAATTCAAATGTTAAAATACTTGCTTTGAGCACCTATGACGACAAACAATATATTATGGGCTTGCTTTCTGCAGGTGCAAATGGCTACTTAATGAAAGAGGAAGTTCCAGAAAATATTATTGACGCCGTTCGCGGGGTAGCCAGAGGAGAACAAGGATGGGT
The DNA here is from genome assembly GCA_001899005.1 of Chloroflexi bacterium 44-23. Taxonomy (GTDB): domain Bacteria; phylum Chloroflexota; class Anaerolineae; order Anaerolineales; family Anaerolineaceae; genus UBA6170. Next base: position 217,347 of record MKUW01000013.1, on the reverse strand, counting down.
CAGCCGTCGTGTCTCGGCATTGATGTCAACCTGGACTCAGGAAGATTCTCTTCAAACTGATACGATGACCGAACGCGAATTACAAGTCCTTTCCCATGTCGTCGAAGGAAAAACCAACAAAGAAATTGGTTATGAATTAGGAATCAGCCAAAAGACAGTGGAAAAACATCTTGAATCTGTTTATACAAAATTAAAAGTCAGTTCCCGTGTAGAAGCGGCAGTAGTGGCAGTCAATAAAGGCTATGCGAATAGCAACCGGTAGGGAAATTCCTTATTGATTTGGGGTTCTCCCCTACTTTAGCCTTTTAAATGTTTTTGGTATCATGAATGAGCAGGAAGTAGGCTTACTTCCGGAATTTATGAATGGATATTTGCCATGTAAGCACCACAGAGAGAAACCGGATACATAAATGAAAATAAAGGTCTTACTTGTAGATGATCATGAAAATGTTCGCCGTGGGTTACGAAAAATGTTAAATCACTCACCCAAAGTTGAAGTGGTCGGCGAAGCTTCTGACGGTCTTCAAGCCATTAAACTAGCCGAGGAATTGCAACCTGACGTTTTACTGCTGGATGTTGAAATGCCCGGTATGAATGGTTATGAGGTTGCAAAACATATCTCGGAATCGGGAATGCAATCAAACATACTGGCATTAAGCGGTCATAATGAAAAACGTTACATTTTAGGTATGTTCGCTAACGGTGCTGTCGGATATATTACCAAAGATGAGGCACCCGATCAACTATTAAAGGCGGTTAGCGAAGTAGCAGCCGGCAAACGAGGGTGGATCAGCTCTAAGGTTGCTAAAACGCTTGGAGTACCTGCCAATCCCGTCGGTCAGGATACAATCCCAGCCTTAAGCCGATTAGAAAAACAAGTCCTTGAATATGCGACACACGGAAAAAGTGACAATGAAATCATTGGATTGTTGAATATCGATAGCGATCAACTTAAGCAAGTTACTGAAGTTATTAATATGAAGCTGGGTGTCAAAACCAGGCTTGAGGCTATCTTTCGCGCCATGCAGGAAGATTTAGTATAAATTAATTATTGGTGAATCGTTTTCTTGTATTTGTTCTTTTTTTCTGCTCATACCATAAAGATGTGCTGGGTTACGAACTACCTTGAGCTATAAAATTGCAAAAGGATTTTTCCCCGAGGGGTATTATGATTCTTTCAAGTGAGATCTCGCTTAAGGGTGAAGCACTCGGGGAACCATTCCATCCTCTACAAACATACCCATCGCAGATGCTTCGCCGTCAGCAGACTACTGATAGCATAAATATGTGCTGCGTTACGAGCTTAATTGAGAGATAAAATCGCAAAAGGATTTTTCCCCGAGGGGTATTATGATTCTTTTAAGTGAGATCTCGCTTAAGGGTGAAGCACTCGGGAAACCATTCCATCCTCTACAAACATACCCATCGCAGATGCTTCGCCCATCAGCCGACTACTGATAGCATAAAGATGTGCTGCGTTACGAACTACCTTGAGCTATAAAATTGCAAAAGGCTTTCTTCCCGAGAGGTATATGGATTCTTTCAAGTGAGATCTCGAGTAAGGGCGAAGCATCTGGGGAACCATTCCATCCTCTACAAACATACCCATCGCAGATGCTTCGCCCATCAGCCGACTACTGATAGCATAAAGATGTATTGGTATGGCGTAATATCATTTCATTCTCGAGTACCGCCTTTCAGCAGTACAATCGAACCTCGAAATAATCGTTATCGATCAGTTGTCATCGGTTTCAATTGAAGTATCAAAACAGAACAATCGTTTGCAATGGATTGTTAAATAATTGTTGTTATTGATTTACCGAAAAGTTAATTTTTCCATTATATTCATCAAACGATCTGCCAGATTAACCGCCTCATGCTGATGTTGAGTTTCTTCACTTAACAGAGTTTGCTGTATGGCTGTTAACTTTTCTTTTAAATGATCAACTGTGATGCCGGTTGCAGAATGGTCTTTATTGTTTGACAATGTCATAATATTTTTAAAAATTATTTCTAACGATACTGCAAGCACGGTCGCCAAAATAGCGCCTATTAATCCAAAGGAATCCGTCATAGCGATCACAACGACGATTAACAGAATTGAATTTACCCTCGAAGAATCAAAAAAGTGCCGGCCAATAATACGTTCAAGCAAATAAAGAAGTAGTAAGCTAACAAAGGCAGCCAGTAGCCCTGCCCACCACCCCAGAGTGGAGCCGATGATTATCGGCAACAAAATCACCACCAATGCACCCAGCCATGGAATCAAGCGTGCCAAAGTACCGATTAATGCTAAGAGACTGGCATATTTTACATGCAGCAACAAATAGCTCCCCCATAAAAGCAGTCCAAATAATAAACTCAAAGTTGCTTCCCGGCCGATATAAGCTCCTACACCTCGTTCTACGGACTGTAATATTTTTCGAGCCCGAACACGCAGATCCCACGGCAATAAGGACAACCACAAACGTTCAAAACGAACATGATCAGCACTCCAATACAAACTGAGCGCAATAATCATTGCAATTCGGGCAAGAAAAGCAAACGCTCCCTGTGCAAATCCAAAAAACGACTGCAACACCACCATTGAGCCTTGTCCGGTTATCGTGGCAAATAAATTTTTTGTTTCAGGTAACTGATTGGCAATATTGACCAAAAGGGTGTTTCCACTTTGCAACCAGACATTCTTGACCCATTCAAAGCGATTTATCAAGAAATCTGTAAATAACTGTATGTCTGTTGCAAGCGGCGCATTCCCCACTAAAAAAATTCCTGCCAAAATAACCAGGAAGAATACATAAGCTAGAATAAGCGCCAAACCTTTATTCAGTCCAAACTCAATAAGCCGCTCAATTAATGGTCGAATAGCAGCTGCCAGAGCAAAAGACAAAAGGAAAAGTACAACAGCTTCTCTAAATTGCCATAAAATAAATAGCACTGTCAAAGTGGCGAAAACGAGGAATGCGGTTCGAGTAGCTTTCATTTTACTTTTAAATCCAATAAACCTTGTTCCAGCAAGGAATCCAATTCCAAGGCAATCGATTCAATCTTATCTTCAAGCATATCGGTTTCCTCGTCGGATCGTTTGTCCTTCTTGCGTAACTGTTTGTGAACATCTTCGATCAATTCCTGCAATTCGTAGCGTAAAGCGCTTTTTTGGTCACGTCCGATTTCTTCATTTCCACCCAGTTTATCTTTGGAAAAGACGAAACGGTCAAGTAGTATTTGGGTAATTGCTGCAGTCGGAATTGCTAAAAACGCGCCGGGCACTCCAATTAAAGAAGTAAGTGTGGCCAACATAAGTAATGTGATGATCGGGTTAACGCCAACTGCTGCTCTCATAATTCTGGGAACTAACAAATAATTTTCAAGTCCTTGCATTAACATTGTGGACACGATAACCCAAATAACGAGGGAAGGATTAAGTGAATAAGCAACCAAAATTGCGGGTACCGCACCTAAAGCCGGCCCGAAAATCGGTACCGCTTCGAATATTCCTGCAATTAAGGCCAACACCAGCACGTTGGGCAATCCAATTATCGTATAGGAAATCAATGCAAAAATGGCAATTGAAAGTGAAAGCAAAAATTGCCCTCGTAAAAATGCGCCCACACGCTTTTCAATTAATTTTAAAAGTTCCTCGGCTCGTACCCTCAATCTCTGAGGCACAAAAAGAAATATTGTCGCTAATGTGCGATCTCCTTCCATTATCCAGAATGTTGTCAATAAAAAGACAGCAATAAAGGCCAAGAACAAGTTAAAAAACGAATAAACAAATTTCGCCACTCGATCAACCGCAGAAATGGTTTCCACACTTGCAGATGAATTTGCCAGCCATACCTGCATGTTAACAGGCATGTGCTGACCAATATTTACGAGGATCGCACTGGTTGATTTTAAGAATGTAATCCGAATATTATCCAATATTGATGGTAGCGCTACGATCAATTCTGAGGATTGTGTGGCAATAATAGGTACGAATAACCATACGATTGCTCCAAGGGTTACAATAATTAATATGTATACGAGTGCCAAACTAACAGAACGCCTGATACCTTTACCTGTCAACCAATCCACAAGTGGCATTAATGCCATTCCGAAAATTATTGCCGTATAAAGTATTAGGATCACAATCCTGTAGCGAAAAAACATCCAGAATACAGCTGCCACAGCAACAACAATCAATGTGGAAATAACGATGCGACTATTTTTCCAATCTGGCATTGAAGAAGGGGGCATATTTGACATATTTAATCTCGAAAGTTCGAGGACGCTTGGCGTGCCCTCGAACTACATTAATGAAATCGCATTAAGCTTTCTAGATCCAATTAAAAATTAAAGCCAGGATTAATATTAACAGCAAAATCCCAACCAGGCTGCTTCCACGATATCCCCACCTGCGGCTATACGGATAAACAGGCAGAGAGCCGATTAAAGCCAAAATCAGAATAATCAAAAGTATTGTTCCTAACATATCCACTCCTTAAATTAATTTTCGTTTTTATTTTCAATGCTTATACGTTCTAGAAAATCGGCAATTTGTGCCTCAGCTTTTTCTTTGGTGTAGCCGTAACGTTCTTGCAATCTTCCAGCCAATTTATCCTGTGCGCCGTCAATTCGATCAAGGTCGTCATCTGTTAATTTTCCCCATGTCTGTTTTACTTTACCGCGAAATTGTTTCCATTTTCCTTTAAGAATATCGTTACTCATTTTTACCTCCCAAGTATTTTTCTAATTCTTTTGAAATACGTCTGGCTGCTTCCCAATTATTAAATAGTACGACGCCTTAAAATTAAACCGAGCACCATCGATAGGATTGCTGATCCGATAATTGCCCAGACAAGTGGGAATCTTTCACCTTGAATATTTATAACAAGCCATTCAGGGAGACCTAATTGCCGCGCAATCCATAAACCTAAAAATGCGCCAACAAAACCTACCACGATGGACATTAAACAACCACCCAGTGAATAACCGGAGATGGCCTGACCTAACGCCCCCGCAATGGCCGCTATTAACAATAAAATAAGAAAACCAGATAGTGTCATTTTTACTCCTTTTCCCATCACCCTCTGTAATCAGATGGGGTAGCTGACAAATTCAATTTTTCTTTCAGACGTTGAACAATCAGTTTAACACCTTCATCGAGCGGTAATTCTGTATTTAGTGCCGTAACATTGTTAAGATCATACTCTTCCAAATCCGTCATATACATTTCAAGGGTGGTTTCCGCATCTGGCATATTAAAATCGTGTTTTTTTTCTAAATGATCAAACATTTCTTCGATGACATCCCCTGCAGTAATTCCCCGTGCTACGAAACTACAATTCTCAACACCTAATTCTTTTGCACTGACTTCAATCATAAAGTTATCCTTTCCAATTAATAATCTTCACGTTCAACCGTTTGAACAGATCGTGAAGATGGTTGATAAAAGATTATCCAGATTAACCGTACCAAAGCCCAGGCAATCAATGCATAAACAAAAAATGCAATGATAGTCGGGATTTCCAGAATTATTCCTTGCGCTTCTGGCACAATTGTCAATCCCGCAAACGGCCACAGAAATAAATCAGTGACTTTGTATACCAGGTTGGCAACGGGAGAGCCTGGATTGGCAGCCATTAGTTTCAGCAAAATGCGCAGACCAAGCAGCGCTTCAAGAATTCCAAACAACCACCAGATTAACTGGGTGACTTTACTGACTGCCAGACGCCGATTTGAATTTTGGTTTTCAACTATCTTCGTTTTCTGTTGGTAACCGGGTTGATTGTGAACACGCACTTCTTCAATACGGTCAACATGTTGCGGATTATTTAGCTCACTCATTTCGACCTTCCTTTGAGGTTTATGGTCCTCTCGTCACTTATGACTATTGAATACTCAGGTTTTTTGTTCTCATAAATAGCGGGAGTAATGGTCAATAAAAAGAATAAAATAAAAGCGACAATCGTGGCGATAAACATGACTTCCTCCAAACTCAAATGACCAAGTTATCTGGAAGGCAGATAGACATCTACCTGCCTTCCAACATTTTTAGTTTCAACAAAGCTAAACAACCCTACGGCGTCCAAATAAAAGTGATACGACAAACAACACGAGAAATACAACAAAAACGATCTTTGCAATCCCGACGGCTGCCCCCGCAATACCTGTAAAACCGAGCAGCGCAGCGATTAATGCAATTATTAGTAATGTAATACTGAGACCTAACATATTTTCTCCTTTATCCATTATTTACGATTGTTTAGTAGTTCCAATACGGCTGATAGCCATAGTAATCATAGACGTCCACCAACCAGGCATGCTCTGTCGTATCCGGCCAATGCTCTTTATCAAAACCGGGGGCATTTTCCAATATTTCTTTATCAACATCTAAAATCACTTTTTCGTTAACAGTATCGAAATCGAGTGCGTCAAATGGAATCGCGAACAATTTATCACCCATCCCCAAGAATCCCCCAAAGGAGAGGACAGCATAGTTTACAAGCCCATTGTTCAAATCGATCATTAGTTCTTCAATTTTCCCAAGATGTTCTCCTCTTCTATTTTCAACAGGAGTACCATTAATCGTACTGGCTGATAAAAAGCGTGGAACTTCAAAATCGCTACTCATTTTTTTCCTCCTTTTACACTAACTTTGATTTTTCCTAGCTTCATCATAGAGAAGTGCCTTCATATTCTCAATGGGGAGGCTTCCTAGAATCGGTTAGGGATTTCCCCACCAATTCCCGGATCACCGTGTTAATGATTTTACAATTCGCTATTACTCATAACAAAAAGGATTGATAGCTTGGTGCGTTACGAACTTACTTAAGAATAAAAGTCAAAAGGCTTTCATTCCGAGGGGTATTATGTCTCTTTCACGTGAGATCTCTCGTAAGGGCGAAGCATCCGGGAAAACATTCTATCTTGAAAAAACACACCCAGCGCGGATGCTTCGCCCATCAGCCGGCTGCTCCGACTCATACCATAAATATGTGTTGAGTTGGCGCGATACAAACACACCCTGCGACTGGCCTGCATTGAGCAATGCTATTCCATCCTCGAATACTGGCTTTCGGAAGTTTAGCCGAATCTCCCCATGGCAGTGATCCAGAAGTTACCATCGGTTTCAATTAAAGTATCAAAATAGGTGTATGCCTACTTGCAGATGATGATTTAAAGCGCTATGGTTAAAGCAGAAGAAAATTTATGATTTGGGTTAATTAATGACTTTTCTCGTTTCTGTATGAAGCCATTTATCCTATCTTCTCAAAACATTTAATAATGCCATCTCACACATGGCGAAAGACATGGAAGAAGGGAATTCAAAGTCTTTGTGAACGAGAATGAAAGAAATTGAATGGCAACAGAAATAAAGAATGAAATATTTTAATACTTAATTCCAATCAAATTTTTTGGTGATGACTATAAAGGAGAACGAGATATGTTTGAAAGAATATTAGTGCCCCTGGATGGATCAGAATTTGCTGAGCGGGCTCTACCGCATGCTGAGTTCTTCGCTCGGATATTTGGGTCAACTATCGTTCTTCTACGGGTTATTGAGCCTGCCCAAACACAAAATCAGCCGCAGGCAATCGACCCATTATCATGGCAAATTAGAAAAAGTGAGGCAGAATTATACTTACAGGAAATTTTACCCAAGGTTTCGAAAAGAATAGACAAGGATAAAGCAGATAAAAGCAATAATAAAACGCGTGCGCGTAAGGTTGAATATGCCATACGTGAAGGAAAAACTCCCGAAAGTATCGTCAATTTTGCTCATAATGAAAAAATCGACTTATTAGTGATTTGTACGCATGGTTGGGGTGGGTTTTCACGCTGGAATATAAGCAGTGTCACTGAGAAGGTTATCCAAAAAATTTACTTGCCAATTTTATTAGTACGATCATTTGAAGAAAAAGAAACAAAAGAAGGCCCGGTTCATTATGAACGGATTTTAATGCCACTTGACAATTCAAGCCGGGCTGAGTGTGTATTTTCAGCAGGTCTAGCACTAGTCCGAGGCGGAAATGAACTAGTAAATCCAAAAGCCATCAAAAAAAGCGATCTTGAGACCCAAGAGAAATTTCCGGAATCCAAGTTGTTGCTGACAACTGTCATCCGGCCGCCGGAATTACCAATCCCCACGCCTCATAGTGAAGAAGTACAAGCGCTTCTCGCAAAATTTATGGAGCTCAGCCACACAGCAGTACGCGAATATCTTACACGCATTAAAGAGCAATTATCTGTTCCCAGTGAGATCGAAATTATCGAAGACAGCAGTGTCTCTGCAGTTTTACAAAAGTTATCCGAAGAGGAAAAAGTTGATCTAACGGTAATCGCTGCACATGGCTACACTGGCAGTAACCTTCATCCCTACGGAAGTGTTGCCAGAGATATTATGGAGGTAGGCTCGAGACCCGTCCTCATTATTCAGGATATTCCGCCTTCGCGGGCCGTACCTTGTAAAGCTGAAATTGCAGCATTGCAAAGTGGGAGTCGCTCTTGATGGTTAACAATAAATCTATTTCATCACCCGCCGCAGAACCAAGCGACAAAGACACGGATAATAATTCTTGGATTGAAAATAAAGAACAGTTAATTCACCTTCTCGCCGCAAATTTGCTGAATGTAACGCTTGTAAGTTCTAAAAAAAAATCTTCAGCAGGCAGCGACCTGGTAGCCCATGCATTATTACTTAAGGACTTAGGGGACATTCAATATTGGATCGAGGAGGCCTATCACTATTTTAACAAGGCAACATTGGCAGAAGTTGGCCTTTCCATCGCATCCGAATGGATCCTGGACAATTTTTATGTAATTCGTCAATCTATTCGGCAAATAAAAGAAGATCTTTCAGGAGGATTTTATTATGATCTTCCGAAAGCAAATTCCGGAATTTATCGTGGACTTCCCCGCATTTACGGGATTGCTAAAAATGTATTGGCTTATCAAAATTTACTGATTGATTCTGTAGCAATCGAACAAGTTATGATTGGTCTGCAAAAAGAGATGCCGCTAACAATGGCGGAAATTTGGGCATTGCCAATATTTTTGCGTTATTGTTTACTGGAATACCTGGCTGAGGCCCTGCTATTGATCATTGAACCAACCACCAGCCCGCTTCTACCAAAAGTTCACCCAATACTAACCAAAATAAAACATCCTTTGAAAGCTTCCCCTCAAAACACCGAGGAAATCAACATAAGTAATCGTATTGCCAATATTATTCTCAGTCTCAGGGCAATCTCGGAAATAAATTGGAATGATTTTTTCGAATCCGTCAGCCTGGTGGATTCTTTATTAAGAAAAGATCCGGCAGCCGTATATACAGCTATGGATTTCAAAACCCGCGATCTTTACCGTGCCAAACTTGAAGAATTGGCACGTGGTAGTGGGTATACGGAAATTGACCTGGCCTATTTTCTTTTAAAAACAGCAGCAGATCCTTTATACGCAAATCAGCCTCCTCTTCAAACATCAGATTTGTCTAAAGAGAGTTCGCAGAAGAACTCAGATTCGATTCGTGAAAAGGAAATAATAAATTTCCCGGAAGAATATCCTCATCCCGGAAAAGGTATTCACATCGGCGAGTTTCTTATTGGCAAATATCAACATCTTTTCGCGGAAAATATTGGCTACCGCCCCCCTACAAGAATTGCTTTTTTAAATTGGATCAAAAAGCATGCGAGTGCTGTTTACTTGACGTCAGTGCTTTTCTTAACAATATTGTTACTGGTATTTTTAGCCCTACTTGCTGATCCACTCAATTTACTTCATGGCAATTTCGCCCAGCACGCAAATAATGGCTGGGAGCTTGTCAATAAAATCGGTGGAACACCTTTCTTATGGATAGCTGCCATTTTAGTCGGTCTGGCAATGACCATACCTGCGTTAACAATTGCCACCAGCTTCGTCAATTGGATTATTACGTTGATTATTCCACCAAGTATTTTGCCAAAGATGGAATTTAAGCGGAAGCTCCCCGTGCAAAACAGCACAATGGTAGTTATTCCAGGAATGATCTCTTCGTACCGGGATATTAACTCATTGGTAAACCAAATCGAAATGCATTATTTGCGAAACCCGGAACAAGGTTTTCAGTTTGCTATTTTAACTGATTTTGGCGATGCAGATCAAGAAACCCGCCCTGAAGATGAAAATCTTATTATATATGGCAATAAGATGATCGAAGATCTTAACCAAAAGTATGCTCATTTACCTGTTATGGTCTCAACCAACCAAAACGATAATCCAGTGACGAAAGTACAAAATCAGACTCAATCCTTCCGCCGCTTCTTCTTTTTTCACCGCAAAAGATTGTGGAATCCTTCCGAAGGGAAATGGATGGGTTGGGAACGTAAACGTGGAAAAATACACGAGCTGAATGGACTACTGCGAGGTTCTAGCGATCATACCTTTATTTCATTGAGAGATGATTTAAAAATAAATAATGGTTTGTTGGATCACATTCAATACGTCATTACGCTGGATTCAGACACCATATTGCCAATCGGGGCTGGCAAACGGCTGGTAGGCACTATGGCTCACCCGCTCAACCAGCCTGTTTTTTCAGAGAAAAATGGAAGAGTCATCTCGGGGTACACCATCCTACAACCGCGAATGGAGATACACCCGAAAAGTGCGAATCAATCCTGGTTTACACGCATATTTGCTGGAGATGCGGGGTTGGATTTGTATACACTGGCGGTTTCCGATGCTTATCAGGATCTTTTTGGTGAAGGAATTTATGTGGGCAAAGGTATCTATGATGTGGATGCATTTGAACAAAGTATCGGTACGAAAATTCCTGAAAACAGTATACTCAGTCACGACTTGCTGGAAGGCAACATGGGTCGCGCTGGACTGGTCACAGATATCACCATGGTCGAGGATTACCCACCAAATTATATTGCCATGATTTTAAGGCAGCGGCGATGGATTCGAGGGGATTGGCAACTTTTACCCTGGTTGTTTAAACCAAACCAAAAAACCATGGGGTTTAACATAATTGACCGTTGGAAGATTTTTGATAACTTACGCCGTTCTTTACTTGCACCAGCATTATTATTCATATTTAGTTTCGGCTTACTTTTTTTCCCGGGCTTGACCTTTTTGTGGGCTTCTACCCTGGCTCTTGCACTTGCAATTCCATTGTTGACTGGAATTACCCACAGTGCGTTACAAATCATTGGGGGGGAACATTTCAACCTGGCTTTACAGCCGCTTGGACGTACTTTTTTGCGTTGGCTCCTGGCAATAACTTTCATCGTATATGAAAGTTACATTTCCATTGACGCTATTCTTACCACACTTTACCGCCTATTTTTCAGCCATAAAAGACTTTTGCAATGGACCACTGCAGCCCAAACGGCACATATCTTCAGAATTCAAAATCGCAAAAATATCGGTTGGCAGAAAATGCTTATATCGGTATTACATGCAATTATTTTAGCCGTGACATTAACCATTCTTACGATTATGGCAAGCAGTGGGGAACCACTTTCGCTGATGTTGGCAGGTGTCGTGCTTTTGCTTTGGTTGCTTTCTCCAATCATCGTATATTGGCTTAACCGGCCAATTGATATTCAAGTTGCACCATTGAAGATTGATGAGATTTCTTTGCTACGGCAGGTGGCTCGCCGCACATGGAGCTTCTTTGAACGCTTCGTTGGCCCAGAAGACCACTGGTTACCGCCTGATCATTATCAGGAGACACCGGGAGCCATCGTTGCACACCGCACTTCACCCACAAACATCGGCCTTCTGTTGACATCCACTTTGGCAGCTTATGATCTGGGTTATCTCAACCATTTTGGTCTGGTGGCACGCCTTGAAATGAGCATGGAGAGCCTTTCACAATTGGAACGATACCGTGGTCATTTCTTAAATTGGTACAACACGCTCTCCTTGGAACCGTTAAACCCGCGCTATGTCTCAACTGTCGATAGCGGCAATTTGGCAAGTTGTTTTATCATCACTGACCAGGCTTGTAAGAAAATGCCCTCTGAATATGTCATTCGTTGGGAGCTTTGGCAGGGCTACCTTGACTCACTCACTAATTTATCTAACATTCTGTTGACCATTCGAGGCGTTGAATTCCGCAAACAAATTCGCGCTCTCACGCAAGCAATATCGGATCTGCAAATTGAGATTCGAGCAATTCAATCCAAACCTGATCAATGGTTTCCACTCTTTTTGTATGTGATAGAAGATTTCTGGCCAAAACTTTCAAATCAACTGTTAGATTTGATAACTACCAGCAAAATAGCGTTCGATCATGGCAATTTAATGGAATTAAAGACAATAACCACTCATATCGGTCAACATCAACAGGCTGTCCAACGTAATATTGCCGATTTACTGCCCTGGGTTCCCTTTCTTCTTCATATTCCACCAGAGCTCAAAGAACCAGATAACGTTGCCATACTGTCACAATTAACGGAAATTTTGCCGGGAAATCTTAAATTAAACGAGATCAAAGTAAAAACTTCGCAAGCAACTCCTTTAATTAATGCACTGTTGATGAATGTGCGCTCTCAAGCAAATCCAACTTTAAAGAATTTATCTGCCCCTAATCCTGTTTTTGGTACCGTCCCCCCAGATGCAAAAAATTGGCTGAAAGCACTAAAAGCGCAATTGCAACTAGCCGGGCAAAATGCGGAGAAGATTATCACGCAATATAAGAGAATATCACAAAGTGCAAATAAATTTGTGGAAGAGATGGATTTTCGCTTTTTATATAGCCCCCATCGACGCGTATTCCATATAGGATTTAATCTGGATGCAGGTATATTGGATAGTAATTATTATGACTTGCTGGCATCAGAGGCAAGAATTGCTTCTTTAATCGCGATTGCCAAACGTGATGTACCCCAGTCTCATTGGGTTTATCTTAGTCGGCCGGTTACTCGCGTTGAAAATATCAACACGCTCCTTTCATGGAGCGGAACGATGTTTGAGTACCTCATGCCTCCACTGTTTCTGCGTTCCTATTCCCGAACACTTTTGGCCGATAGTGTTTTGGGGGCCGTCAAGCATCAAATTGCCTATGCAAAATCAAAAGGTGTCCCCTGGGGTATTTCAGAATCAGGTTTTTATCGTTTTGATTCAGGGCAGAGTTACCAATACCGCGCTTTTGGCGTGCCGGGATTAGGTTTTAAACGTGGACTGGACGAAGATCTGGTAATTGCTCCCTATGCGTCAATCATGGCAATAGCAATCGATCCTAAAGCCGTCATCAAGAATCTGAATGATCTGATTGATCATAAAATGTTTGGGTTATATGGTTTTTACGAAGCTCTTGATTTTACCGAAAGCCGGCTACTGGTCAATGAAGATGCAGCCATTGTTGGGGAATATATGGCACATCATCAGGGCATGTTGATCATGGCCCTCGACAATTATCTGCATGGGGATATCATGGTCAATCGCATGCATGCAGATACACGCATACAAAGCGTTGAGTTGTTGCTGCAAGAGCAAGTACCTCCGGTAACTGTAATTCAAGGGACAGGAACAGAAGATGTCCAAAGTATTTCCAGGTTTGAAAAAGTAATAACCTCAATTCCTCCCTGGAAAGTTCCAGTCAACACTGCAATTCCTCAAATGCATATTCTTTCAAATGGCAATTTTGAGGTATTAATCTCGAACATGGGGAGCGGCTATTTGAAGTGGCGAGAAACGGATTTAACTCGCTGGCAGCCTGATCCAGTCTTGGATCCCTGGGGTACCTGGATATATATTCAGGATCAAACAGAATCTTATAAAGATAGTGGCAAGATTTGGTCCGCAGCCTATCAACCATTACCGGGCGAAGCAGAAAATATGCAGGTTAGTTTCCATGCGCACATGGTTGTCTTCCGGCGGGTTGTAAACCAACTAGTTTCGGCTATGGAGGTCGCTGTTTCACCGGATGATCCTGTGGAAATTCGTAAAATCTCAATACAAAATAATAGCAATCAAATCCGAAATTTACGGATAACTTCCTATGGAGAGGTGATATTAGCACCGCAAGCAACTGACGCCCAGCACCCCGCTTTTAATAAATTGTTTATTGAAAGTGAGTATGTGGAATCGCAAGGTTTACAAATTTTTTCACGTCGGCCCAGATCAAAAACCGAAGCGCCACTCTTGATGGGTCACATGCTGATATCAAAAAATAATGATCTGAAGGTTCGTCATGAATCAAACCGTAATCTATTTATTGGTCGCGGACACGACATGCGCGACCCGCGTGCATTGCTTTCCCCCGATTATTTGAGCGGGTCAACAGGTGCGACCTTGGATCCAGTTTTTGCTCTTGGCGCAGAGGTCACATTAAATGCGCACGAGAATTTACAGATCGCTTTTCTAACCTTTGCAGGTGAAAGCCGTGAAGATCTAATTTACCTCGCCGATCAGTATAAGACCTGGAGTCTGATTGAGCGGTCTTTTCACCAGGCTGATATCAATAGCCAATCAGAGCTTAATAAAGTTGGCCTGGGAAAAACCAAACTGGAAGACATTTTAAAAACATTATCAGCCTTGCTGTTCTCATACAAAGAAGTACGTGCCCCCGCAGAAATATTGGCCGCAAATCGTTTAGGACAATCCGCACTATGGCGCTTTGGAATTTCGGGTGATTTACCCATTCTTTTGGTCACATTGAAAGATAACACTCATCTAGATATATTGCGCGAAGCTTTACTTATATTCAAATACCTACGCTCGCGAAATTTTAAAATTGATCTTGTTATTCTCAACCAGCAGTTTACTAATTATGGGGCTGAATTAAACGGGCTAATCTCCAGGTTAATTCATAGAACCAATAGTGATAATTTTCTCAATTTGTCTGGAGGTATTTATACTCTTTATTATGACCATATGAAATCGGAAGAAATTACACTTTTACAAAGCACGGCAGGGGTTATTCTCAGAGGCGAAAACGGACCGTTAGCCAAACAGATTCCAGATTATTCTGTTCCTGTCCATCATTTGCCCCAATTTTCTCCTTCACTTCAGGCACCGGCGGATTTGTCTTTGGCTTCACATGATCCAGGTAATTTGCAGTTTTTCAATGGATATGGAGGATTTTCAAAAGATGGCAAAGAATATCATATTCTTTTCGAGCCGGGTAAGGAAACCCCTGCTCCCTGGGTAAATGTCATCGGATACCAGCATTTCGGATTCATGGTCAGTGAATCAGGTAGCCAAACCACCTGGGCAATCAACAGCGGTGAAAACCGATTGACTCCCTGGTTTAACGATCCTGTTTGTGACCCAACCGGAGAAGCACTATACCTGCGCGATGAAGAAACCGGTCAATATTGGAGCCCGACGCCATCACCTGCTGGCCCCGACGAACCTTTTCTTATTCGTCACGGTGCCGGATATACTGTATTTGAACACCAATCTCACAGGCTTATTCATAAATTAACGGTATATGCCAGTCCTTCTGACCCGGTTAAAATCATACGATTGCAGCTTTCTAATCTCGCTGACCATACCCGCCGCATTACTGCAACCCAATATATCGAATGGGTTTTGGGAACAACCAGAGCCAGAAATTGCGCCTTCATCATCCCAGAATATGATTTTGAAACAGAAAGCTTGCTGGCAAGAAATCCTTATAATAGTGAGTTTGACCCAAGAACGGCATTTTTAAGTGCCAGTAAATCAATCCATGGGATGACGGCAGATCGTACAGAATTTCTGGGGAGGGCCGGGACGATGAAAGCGCCCAAAGCTTTGGAACGTCTGGGCCTCGAAAGGCGTATTACAACGGGCGAAGATCCTTGTGCAGTCTTGCAAGTTCACGTTGATTTAGAGGTAAATGCCAGCCAGGAAATCTATTTTATCCTCGGGCAAGCGGACAATCGTAAACAGGCAATTGAACTGATAAATAAATACCATAAGTTTGATGCGGTTGAGCAAGCTTTAACTGAAACGATCGACTTTTGGGACCAGATGTTGGAATCCATCCAGGTTCAAACCCCGGACGATGCTATGAATTTACTCCTCAATCGCTGGAGCCTATATCAGGTTCTTTCCTGCCGTATTTGGGGGCGAACAGCCTTTTACCAATCCAGTGGAGCGTATGGTTTCCGTGATCAGCTTCAAGATGTACTGGCACTTTTGCCAATAAAACCCGAAATCACACGCAATCAAATTCTCCGCGCAGCCGCCCACCAATTTGAAGAAGGCGATGTATTGCACTGGTGGCATCCACCTACAGGCCGTGGAGTGCGGACTCGCATCAGTGATGATTTGTTATGGCTGCCGTATGTAACCGCCCATTACATCACAGTTTCAGGTGACTATAGCATTTTAGATGAGGAAATATCATATATCCATGGTGCTATCCTGGCCGAAGGTGAAGGCGATCGTTATGGTTATTATGAAACCACACAGCATGCCTTTTCACTGTATGATCATTGCCTACGTGCCATTGAAAAAGGATGCACCAAAGGTATACACAATCTTCCATTGATTGGCAGCGGAGATTGGAATGATGGATTAAACCGGGTTGGAGAAGAAGGCCGTGGCGAAAGCACCTGGTTGGCGTGGTTTTTAGTCGATGTTCTTAATCGCTTCGCGGTTATAGTCGAAAAGCACGGTGATCAAACCAAAGCTGATGAGTTAAGACAGAAAGCGAACTTGTATGCCCAAGCAGTTGAAGAAAATGGCTGGGACGGCGATTGGTACCTTCGTGGGTATTACGATAGTGGCAAGCCACTTGGATCTCACGCTAACCTGGAAGGCCAAATCGATTCGATCGCCCAATCCTGGGCTGTCATCAGCGCAGGTGGAGAACCACAGCATTCTAGAACAGCCATGAATTCAGTCTTTGAACGACTTGTGCGGCCAGAAGATCGCCTAATTCTTTTGTTTACACCTCCTTTTGATGAAACACCTCAAGACCCGGGATACATCAAAGGCTATTTGCCCGGTATACGTGAAAACGGTGGCCAGTATACGCACGCTGCTGTTTGGACAGCATGGGCATTCTGTAACCTAGAGGATGGAAACAGTGCCAACCAGTTGTTTGAAATACTCAACCCCATCTTACAGGCAGATGATAAAGAAAAAATCGAAGTTTACCGGGTTGAGCCCTATGTTGTCTGTGCTGATATTTACAGTGTTGAGCCTTACGTGCGCCGTGGTGGTTGGACCTGGTACACCGGCTCCGCAGCCTGGCTTTACCGGCTTGGTGTTGAAGGCTTACTCGGATTCCAGAAAGAGGGAGAGACATTGCGGTTTGCACCTGTTATTCCTGAATCCTGGGATTCTTACAAAGTTATCTATCACTATGGAAAATCCACTTATCATATCACCGTGGAAAACCCGCAGCATGGGCAAACAGGTGTGGCAAAAGTTGTGATGGATGGAAAACCTTTACCAGCCAAAGAAATCATTTTAAAGAAAAGTGGTGGCGATCACACGGTCACAATAACCATTGGCCAGAAGGAAGGCTCTTGAAGTAAGTTAGTAGTGAAATAACAAATCGAAATCAAATTTGGCTATGATTTCAAAATTTGATTTCAGTTAACCCATCCGCATAACGTTATGCAAACACATCACAAACCCTTTTTTTGTATTTTTAAATCAACTATTATTAAATAATAGATTACAAATAAAGTCACTGGAAGATGATGTAAATTATAAAAAGGAGTTTTTTCAAATGGCAAAAGCAGAATGGAACGAGGAAATACTTGCCGAGAGTGATGAGACCATCGTAATAGAAGGAAATCATTACTTTCCCCCTGATTCAATTAAAAAAGAATATTTTCAACCGAATGAAAATCATACAACCTGTCCCTGGAAGGGTATTGCCAGTTATTATGATGTGAATGTTAATGGCAAAATCAACCCGGACGCCGCCTGGTATTACCCCGAACCAAAAGATGCGGCCAAAGAAATTAAAGATTATGTCGCATTTTGGAAAGGCGTAAAAATAACTACATAGTAACTGAGAAGCCGGTTGAAACAGCAACAATTTGTCAAATGCATGTTGAGCTTAAAAAGAAAAAATATACATTTTATTTAGCTCACTGAACAAAATGTCAGATCAGGCTTCTGCTCATGCTAAAGTTGGCCTTAAAGCTCGTACGTTTTTCTTGCATGGTCAAATTTCTAAAGTTACTATAGGCTGGCATCATGATTGAATTAAAACTATGAATTTACTCGAAGAGGTTATTCACTATTACCAGACCAATCAGGCAGGTTTCTGGCAAGCTACACAACAGCATTTGGTATTGAGTTCTGCGGCAATGCTTATCAGCCTGGTGGTTGGCCTGCCAATTGGAATCTGGATAGCACATCGTACCCGCATTGCACAAGTTACCATCAACATTTTTAACTCTCTTCGAGTCATTCCGAGTCTGGCAATTCTATTCCTGGTGCTGCCATATCTGGGTTTAGGTTTTACACCTTCGCTGGTAGCACTGACATTCCTGGCATTCACGCCTGTGTTGATCAACACGTACACCGGTTTGCGTGGCGTAGATCGCTCTGTGATTGAATCAGCCACAGGGATGGGCATGAGCAAAAAGCAGATCCTTTTCCAAATTGAGATACCCCTTGCCATCCCCGCAATTGTCACTGGTATTCGGATCGCATCCGTTGAGGTAATATCCAGCGCCACATTGGCGTCTTTTATTGGAGGAGGTGGCTTGGGTGACTTTATTACACGCGGCTTCGCACTCTTTGATGTCCCCATTATGCTGGTAGGCGCCATTCCAGTCGCACTTTTAGCATTGGCGTCTGAATCAGTATGGTCCATATTTTTGTTTCTTTACCAAAAACCATATGCAGCTTAATGTATCAAATGGACAAATTTTCAAAATAACTCATAAAATAAAGGAGAAAAAATGAAGAAAAATAGTAAAATCTCAAACTTGTTAGCGCTCATCCTGGTCTTTATTCTGGAATTAACAGCTTGTGCGCCAGGGGCAAATAATACCCAATCGAAAGGTACCATCAAAATCGGTTCCAAAGATTTCACCGAACAATTTATTGTTGCCGAAATTTATGCGCAAGCTTTGGAAAATGCCGGGTTTAAAGTCGAACGGAAATTGAACCTGGGTGGAACGCCAATTGCGCAAACCGCAATTGTGAACGGAGAGATTGATCTCTATCCGGAATATACATCTACCGGCTTACTAACTGTGCTTAAAAAGGATCCAATTCAAGACCCGGATGAAATATACCAGACAGTAAAAAAAGGTTATGAGGAACAATTCAAACTGACATGGTTACAACCTTCACCTTTCAACAATACACAAGCACTGGCTACGACACAGGCAATTTCTGATCAATACGGCTTAAAAACTTTTTCCGACTTGGCCAAGCAGGCACCAAATCTCATTCTTGGAGGCCCGGCGGAATTTATCGAACGTGAAGATGGAATTAAGGGTTTGCAGAAAGCCTATGGTGGCTTTGAATTCAAGGAAATCAAACAACTGGGCACCGGCAGTTTACGCTATCAAGCATTACTTGACGGTGAAATTGACGTGGTCGTCGCGTTTGGTACTGATGGCGCGATCGGTGGTTATCATCTTGTGCTGCTAAAAGATGATAAGGTTTTCTATCCAATTTACAATATTGCACCTGTAGTCCGCATGGACACCCTTAAGAAATATCCACAAATTGCGGATGTTCTTAATAATCTGGCTCCATTGTTGACTGATTCCGTCATGTCCGAGCTAAACTGGCAGGTCGATGGGCCTGATAAGAAAGAACCTGCTGCCGTTGCGAAACAATTCCTCAAGGACAATGGGATTTTGCCTTAATGCAAACCTCAAAGGTGAAACCGGGTGAATTAACCACAGAAGGAGAACCCACACATAATAATGTGATTCGCTCAGGCGAGATAGTTTGTCAGGAAGTAACCAAGCACTTTCCAGAGAATAGTCGCCCAGCCGTTGACCATGTCAGCTTCAAGGTCGCGGCTGGTGATCTGGTGGTATTGCTGGGGCCTTCCGGCTGTGGTAAGACCACTTTGCTTAAAATGATCAACCGATTGTATGAACCTGATCAAGGTCAAATCTGGATTGGGAAAGAAGATATTCAGACGCTACCCGTAAATCAATTACGCCGCCAGATTGGTTATGCAATTCAACAGGTAGGTTTATTTCCGCATATGACTATCTGGCGTAATATCGCCATTGTTCCGCGCTTACTGGGTTGGGATGAAGAAAAAATTAACATGCGTTGCAACCTTTTGCTCGAATTGGTCGGCCTTTCCCCGACATATCTGGGCCGTTACCCTCGCCAACTCTCTGGTGGCGAGCAACAACGGGTTGGCCTGGCGCGCGCTCTGGCTGCAGATCCACAGATTTTGTTAATGGATGAACCCTTCGCCGCCGTAGATGCAATAAACCGAGAGAGACTGCAAAGTGAGCTCTTGATAATTCACAGAAAATTACATAAAACCATTCTCTTCGTAACTCACGATGTTGAAGAAGCCTTTCGCTTGGCCGACAAAATTATCATTCTAAAAGATGGCCAGTTGATCCAGTACGGAACACCCGTGGAAATTGTTGTAAAGCCGGAAAACGAGTTTGTTGCAGAATTAGTTGGGTCAAATAACCTGCTTCGTAAATTAAGCCTCTTTGATGTGCAATCTTTACTGGAGGCAAAACAATATGAGCGCCACAACAGCTTTTCAAAAGCAAGCTTCACCAGCATTCAACCTCAAGAAAATTTACGCACAGCACTTTCAATGCTTTTGGAAAGCGGAGCGGAACAACTTCATGTTGTCGATAACAAAGGAAAGTCACATGGTGTGATCACTTTTCAGGATCTCCACCGTCTTTTATTCGAACAATTTACATCACCTGCAGCAGAGTTAGAATAATGAGCTACTTCTTTTCTAATTTCAGTTATGTCATGCAACTTTTTGGTCAACATCTGAGAATGACATTGATTGTACTGTTTATTTCGCTTTTGATTTCAATTCCATTGGGCATCCTGGTTGTTCGAGTCCGCTGGCTGCATGGTCCGGTTTTAAGTATTCTCGGTGTTATTTACACCATTCCCAGTCTATCTTTGTTTGTACTTCTCCTTCCCTTATTTGGCCTGGGATTAAAACCGGCAATTATTGCTCTGGTTGCTTACGCCCAACTGCTGTTGGTGCGTAATTGGGTAATTGGTTTAACCAGTGTTGATAAAGCAGTTTTAGATGCTGCGCGCGGGATGGGGATGAGTAGTTGGCAGCGTTTTATTCAGATCGAGTTCCCATTGGCATTACCCATGCTGTTAGCCGGCACGCGTCTGGCAACTCTTTCTACGATTGGTATCGGCACCATTGCGGCTTTTATTAATGCCGGGGGGTTGGGTGTTTTATTATTTCAGGGAGTGATTACTTCAAACTATGACAAAATAGTAACCGGCAGCATCGCCGTCTCCGCTCTCGCTATTGCAACCAATTATCTTTTAAGGTTTTTTGAACGCAGGGCCGATCTGGTTATCCGAGGAGATGCAAAATAAGAAAGGATTACAAGCATGGAAAACTATGATGTAATTATCATTGGTGTTGGCCAGGCAGGCAACCCTTTAGCCACTGCCTTTAAGGATGCAGGCAAGAAAATTGCAATTATTGAGGAAAAATTTGTTGGTGGAACCTGCATTAATTGGGGTTGTACACCAACCAAAACCATGATTGCCAGTGCGGAACGAGGACAATTAACTCGAGAAAGCTCTGAATTGGGGATAAAAAGTGGAACTGTATCCGTTGATTTAAAGAAAGTTGTTCAAAGGAAAAATGATATTGTGCTCCGTTTTCGGGCAGGAATCGCAAAGCGTCTGGATAAATCGGCGGTCGAATTGATTCATGGCAAAGCTTCTTTCAATTCACCAAGAACGGTTGATGTTGCGCTTAAGGATGGCACGCTGCGCACATTGAAAACTGATACCATCATTATCGATAGCGGTGCCAAACCTCGAATTCCGGATCTGGATGGTTTAGAACAAATAGATTATCTCGATTCAACTTCGATCATGGAATTGAAGCAAATACCCGAGCATCTCTTAATCATCGGGGGTGGTTATATTGCGCTGGAATTTGGTCAAATGTTCCGCAGATTTGGCAGCCGGGTAGATATTATCGAAATGAATGATCAGTTATTAGTTGACGAAGACATCGATATTGCCAAAGCCGTACAGCATATCCTGGAAGAAGATGGGATCACAGTGCACCTTAAAGCCAAAGCAAGCCGAGTATCCAAGAATTCTTCGGGTGAGTTGTCTCTCACAGTTCAATCAAAGGACAAAAAAACCAAACTAACCGGCTCGCATCTGCTCATCGCGGCCGGCCGTATTCCTAATAATCGAGCGCTTAACTTAAAGAATGCCGGTGTGAACTGCGATAAGGATGGATACATTATCGTCAATGATAAATTGGAAACCAGCGTCCCCGGCATCTATGCAGCCGGCGATGCCAAAGGTGGTCCGGCATTTACCCATATCGCATATGATGATTACCGTGTATTAAAGGCAAACTTGATCGATGGCGGTAATAAGACAATCAAAGATAGATTGGTCCCTTACGTGCTCTATATTGACCCACAATTGGGACGCATTGGGATAACCGAAAAGAAAGCAAAAGAACAAGGGTACAATTTTTCCACAGTAAAATTTTCCATGCAACATGTTGCCCGTGCCATTGAGATCGGACGAACGCGCGGTTTCTTAAAAGCTGTGGTCGATAGAGATACCAAACAAATTCTGGGCGGTGCTTTTTTTGGGTGTGGAAGGCGGAGAAATTATGTCGATGGTTGAAATCGCCATGATTGGTAAATTACCATACACCGCATTAAGGGATGGAATTTTCGCACACCCTACGCTTGCCGAAGCGCTTAACAACCTTTTTGCAAAGGTTGACTGGGTCGACCCAGCTTAACATTTTTCGTTTTAAGCGTGTTCTGACCGATTAAGCCATAAGACTTTTATTGTTACTTTCTTTTTTGCTTAAAAACATACGTAAAAGAGATTATTTACTCAGCTGGTCGCATCATTGCGAGATTCGGCTATACCGCCGAAAGGTGGTATACGATAATAAAATTACATTGCCCAATGCAGGCAAGTCGTAGGGTGTGTTTGTGACGCTCCAAACCACCACATATTATTAGTATGAGTCGGAGAAGTTGGCTGATAAGCGAAGTATCCGCGATGGGTGTGTTTTTAGAGGACAGGATGGTTTCCCGGATGCGTCACCCTTACGAGAGATCTAGCATGAAAGAATCTTAATTCTCCTCGGGAGGGAAGCATCTTGCAAATTTATTTCTTAAGTTGGTTCGTAACACACCACCTAATTATGTTATCAGCAGCAGGCCCGCAAAATGATATTCGTGTTGGCCGTATCCATTATTGAAGAATTAAAAAAATATTCTTGTGATACCTCACCCTACCGTGCCCCATCGAAGAAAATACACAAATTCCTCGCAAGGAAACTGCTTGCCCCTACTCTAATTCTCGTTAAAGGATTAGGCCAGGCGCAAAGCCTGCTCCTACCCGATTCTCGATTTCGGAAAAGGCAACTGCTATTTGTGACACACCATGTCCTATCAAAGAAAAGTACATGTATGTCTGGTAAGGATAAGACTGAACTGGGTTTTTTTTAACAGACCTGGCTAAAAAAAAGCATTCAATGGCTGTATATTTTCCATTCAGGTACTCTAAATTGGATTGAGCGGACCATGCCTTTAAACCATCTACAAGATCTCGAGAATCAACAATATCTATCAAAATAGAATAAGAAGTTAATTTAACTATAAACGCTCGGTCTGATCGTTACAAAGTCATTATTTAATAGGATTTGAGATTGGCAACTACTGGCTCAAGGTCTTTGATTTTGAACCGTTAGCGAAATCTTAATCGGTTTTAGGATTGAGCTGGGCCTATCACCCGCGTGTGTATAACAACCATAAACTGCCAAAATAAAAAACAAATAAAGCTAAAGCATCAATTTCAATAAACCAGAACCTTCGTTCCAGTTTTGCAAGATTACCTATTAATCCCATCCCGGTCATAATCAACCCCACCATCCCTACCAACAGAAAGGAAGGGTCAATTGCCGCCAGAAAGCGACCGTTACTATAGAAGAGGTCTGTCAATCCGACGGCAAACATATTGAACATATTCGAACCAAATAAATTTCCAATGGCCATATCATTCGCTCCAATTCTTATCGCCGCGATTACCGTGACCAGTTCAGGCAATGAAGTAACAAGAGCAACCAGCGTTGTTCCCACAAATGAGGTTCCCAAACCTGTGATCACTGAAATTTCATTCGCACTTTGTACCATTATGGGAGTTATGATGACCAACGCGCCGGATGCCAATAAAAAACCAATAATCCCCCTGCGTAAACTGGCAAAACCGGCCGGAAATTCCACTTCCTTCGAACTGGTAGCCGCAGGTAAAGAGTTTCTCTGAATTAAACGAACTGCAATAGCATATACCGCAATAATAACGAGACTATCTACTCCAATCCAACCGATCTTTAGATCAATATCCGCCAACATAAAAAAGACTACCAGACCAATCATAAAAACAGCCAGGCTGCCTGTCAGGGCATGCTTCAAAAGTGCCTTTCTTAATATATGTTGATCACGATATAAGATGTCCATGATTGCCAATAAGAGCATATTAAAAGCATTGCTACCAAACAAATTACCAGCAGCCAGGTTGGGAGTGTTTTGATTAATCGCACTGATGGATGTGAGCAATTCTGGGAGTGAGGTCGCACCAGCCAGAAGCAAAACCCCTATAAACATCCCTCCCAATCGAGTTCGTACAGCGATAATATCCCCATGTTTGGCCAATTGATCTGCAGCCAGGACTATTAGTAATGCTGTAATAATAAATTTAACCCATACCATCGTATTTCCTTCTATTTTTTTCCGCTTTTGGAGACACCTTTGTTAATGGACAAAGGCCAAGCAGAAAAAACGCCCGTATTGGGCAGATCGAGATCACCAACAATCTTTTCAACTGCGCTCAGACAGTTATTAACCAGTGCCTCATCCGCCACAATGGCAAACAGGGTCATATTGCCCTTCCCCTGCATTTGTACTTCTCCATACGTGTATCGCATTGGGATTCGTTTTTGAACACGACGATATAACCCCATACTTTCAACAATTGTGGCCCCCGTTACACCTATATCTGACCAGGCGTCCAAAATCGGATCAAGATAAGAACTTTCGTCCATAACAAACATGATCATATACATTTATGCACCTCCTCCTGACATAAAAATTATAGCTGCTTTCAATTCTTTATCCAAAACAATTCGAATGTTTATGGAAACAAGTACAACAATTCCATTTATACTGTTTCAATATTTTTTGACTGATTACTCCCAATAATTTCAGGGATTATCGACTAAGTTCCGGCTTTTGCCATATTGACCTCTCCTATTAGGATAACATAATGGATTAATTGAATAACGTTCATACTCCAAATGCCACCAATGGAAAACGGAATTAAGCCATTTGTTAATCTGGCAGCCAACATGACGGTAAGATCATGATTTAGAACAAAAAAAATTTAAATTTCAATGGTTGGGTATTGCCCCAAATAAGATTCCGGACGTTGGCACCTGATTCCATTGAAAATAAAGGATATAATCTAGGCTATTAGATGTGACCCAGGTGATTAATGGCAGCTATAAAAAAACCCAACTGGAGGCTAATCATCCGTTGGGCTGGCACAATTCTTTCAATATTACTCTTGATCCATCTTGTCATCACTTTGGGACAGGAGCAGTTCCTTAATAGCATCCAGCAGCTATCCGGGAAAAATATCCTGTTAGTAATCTTGTTGATTTATGCTTCCCGTTTGGCAACATTCGCTCGCTGGCATGTCTTGCTGCAAGTTGAAGATATGTACGTCAACTGGAAGGATAGTCTGCGTCTGACCTTTGCGGGCTTGTTCGCTGCCAACTTTTTACCCTCCACTATTGGCGGAGATGTCGTGCGCCTGGCAGGAGCCATGCGCATTGGTATTCGCGGACCATTGGCTGCCGCATCCCTGATTGTAGACCGCCTGATTGGCATGTTCGGAATGGCAACAATGCTGCCATTTGCGCTTGGTCCATTGTCAACTTTGATCCAGAGCCAGGCCTCTCTTTCAAAGCCGTTCACTAATGCGCTTACGGTTAGCCCAGTTTTTATAAGACTCTGGCATAAACTAAGAACCTCTATCTTTAAAATAGTCGAAGCATTAAGATTTTGGTACCGCCATCCGCTCATACTAGCATACGCTTTGGTATTTACTTTTGTTCATATGACAGCTACATTCCTCATCTTGCAAATTCTGGTAGCAGATATGGGCGAGAGCATCAGCTTTATAAGGGTGGCTGGTCTTTGGAGCTTGATCTACTTTATAACCCTCGTTCCAATCTCAATCAATGGCCTGGGTTTACAGGAAATAACCATCGCAACGATTCTACCCATGTTTGGTGGCATTAGTCACGCCACCAGTCTTTCCGCAGCGCTGGTCTTACGAGGGTTGTGGATCGTTGGCAGCTTGCCCGGTGCATTTTTTGTTGCAGGCATTATTAGTGGAAAACCTAACCATTTTAATATTCGACAAACCTGACCATATTAAAGCATTGATAAGGCAGAAGCAACTTTTGGCACCTGAGAGATACGTAAACCATCCAGCCAGTCCCGAGACTCGCAGTTTGTAGTTGATCGAGAATACAGAATAATTCATTTTTTGCATTTGAAATTTATACGCGACAAAATTTTAATAAAAATTAAAAAATGAATAACCAATTGGAGAGACTTGATTTTCAATAAAATTGAGAAATTGCTTTACGGCAAACAATACGGTTATGAGGTGCTCTTCAAACGTCAGACAAAAAAAGCTACCGGAAAAACCGGTGTCATCATTGCCGAGATGGGTCTTCCGGAAGTGTACGAAGCAGATTTTTATAAGCGCTTCATGAGCCATGTTTTTGAATATATTATGCCGTCTTTTCTAGCTAAGTTGATCCTGGTGGACAAGGGCATGGGTCTGATCGATCCCTCTAATCCGCTGGCGCGAGAAGAATTTAACCCTGAACTGTTGATCGATTCGCAAGGTTCTGTATTAAATAAAGCCGGTGTTCCATATATCGAGTGTGAATATATCTGGAAAAAAGCAAATCTTAAAAATCCCTGGGATCACGGTTACTTTCTGTATCGCGGTGATGGGCCAAGTGGTAATCCGGACATCATCGACAAAGTTGGGGCAAGAGTAGTCGGATGGTATTATGGTAAGTTAATCCCTGAGAAGAAAGTCGCCTGGCGGCAGCAGCTTGATATCTTAGCCAATGAAGCAATCAACGCATTAAAAATAAATTTTCCTGAGATTGAATTTCAAAAAGCTTTCTACATGGATATACACAGTTTGTCACTGGCTGTTGAGAACCTATTAACAGTTGGGTGTGAAACAATTGTTTATCAAAGCATCAATTGCCCAATATACACTGATTTTGAAGATTATGGCTATGCCTTACCCTTGCTGCACCAGCTGATCAATGGTCGCGCGAAAATCATTATGACAGATCAGCTCGGAAATCAACCCGATTATCGCGAAGCATATTTTCAGATATTGCGTGATCAGTTACTTGAAATAGACAATGAAAAAAGTGTTTTAGTGATACTTTCCAGTCATGGACATCCATTTAAAAAAGAAACTATGGATGATCGTGCCCATCTCTATCGCCGGCCGTTAGAGGAAGGTATGCGCGCCATCATGGCAGATAGACCTGGACGCTGGGATGTAATCTGGTCCTATGATGAATATGCAGACTCATATTGGGACAAGAACAACCAGCGACTCGAGACCTATAACGCTTATCTTAAGGCGATTGAGGAAGGTTATGATTATGCTATTGAACTACCTACCGAATTTCCAGCCGAGAATACAGATTTGATGATTTTCCATGCCATGAAGAAATTCAGGGCCTTTCCTTCATATGATCGTAATGATCCAGTTCCTTATCCTGACTGGGAGAAACCGCTGGTACGTAAGTTCACCTCAGGCAAAACAACCGGCATTTACGCAGGTACTCCGGTTGGTCCTTATCGTAAACACCTTGCCGAAGCAATCGTAAATTCTCTCAAGGATGTTCTGAAACGATAACTCATCTTATGATCAGATTTAATTGAATCTGAAATGAAGAAATGGGTGCCATGTCCAGCAGGCCTGCAGCTGGATTGGTCTAAAAATCACTCCCCATTTCGGTAGTAAATGAGTCCGTAAGATAGTTTATGGTTACTTAGGTCAATAAAAAGACCATGCAGCCAAGCAAATAAGCAACCAATCAGTAAAATTCCAGTTAACAAACAACCAAGCCACTACTCCATCTCACATAGCAGTACCAGCAACCTGAAACCAGATCGCCAATGCGGCTATGACCAGTGCACCCAGGTATACTTTCCCCGTGCGGCGATAAAACCAGGTTAGGAAGAAGAATAAAATCACAAACTCTGGAATATAGACAAACAGCATTAGTGGCAACATCTCACCAAAGATAGGCAGCCCGATCAGTTCGAATCCAGGTGCTGTTCCCGCAAAATATGGAATATATTGGAACAACCAAATAAATAGCAAACCAGCAATACCAGCCACACAGTTCATCAACCACCACCGAAATTGTGTTTTCGTAGGGGTCCCAGCCTCTTTTAAGCGATTTTGGCCGAACAAGAAGATGCCACCATTAAGCATAAAGAATGCCAGTGCGGGAAATAGGTAAATCCAGAAATAACCAAAACGTACGGCGGAGAACTCCCGCATGAATGGCCATAAGAGTCGAAATTCAATTCCCAACGTGTGTTGTGAAATAAATACCAGCAGATACATCCATCCCAAGAGCAGAAAACCGAGAAGTGCGGTTTTCGTGATCAAGTCCCAGCGAATGACAGTCTTCTCCTCATCAAACGAGATACCCATATCGTACATGGTGACACCTTCATTTTTGTGTGCTTTTTTATACCAGCTTCGAAAAACAAAGAAATAGATGACTGCATTTCCGAGGAACCAAACGAAAGCGCCGTTAGCAATTATCATTGATAGACCTGGTACGACTGAAGCCAGCAAATAGCCTCCTACACCCATTAATAGAGGAAACGTGATGCCAGCTATTAAATTGTTGATGATGGACTGCTTTTTCCAATTTTTCCCGGCTACATAGCGATTTGGAACAGGCGCACTCACTCCTGCAAAAAAGGGTAACAAGAGCAGAAGATTTGCCATTGGAATCATGGAGACCAGTGTGGTTAGAAGTGCCAGAAACATAAAAGCTTCTTTCCACATGAAAATTTGCTGGTGCGGATCCAACCAATAACTATCGACCTGGCCATCTTTAAGGGCAGCCTGCATCCAAAGAATTGCTTGCGAAACCGCTTTAGCATTATGAGTCACTCCAGGGTGAACTGTGTTAACAAGCGTTTGCATACGGGCAGATCCATCGGAAAATTTTCCGTACGTCGTATCCCAATTTACAGGCTCAGACAGGCCAAATTGCTCGAGACGCTCGGGGTTGGTTGGCAGATTGACGGTCGTAGGTTGATTTGCCCTAAATCCTCGAAACTCTTCGTATTTGGCCTGGGTCAACATAACATTGTTTAGGTCCGGGCTGCCAGGGGTACCACACATCGGGTTTAATGCACGATGATCAGGGTTTGCCATCGCTACGGCCAATGTTGTACCCGCTCCCATTGAATGTCCCATAACCCCCATGCGAGTTGCATCAACGTATGGCAACGCTTGCAAATATTTGTAGGCATGGTCACCACCCATGGTAGCGTCTTTTATCGCCATGGAACCACCGGTGGAGCCATGCCCTAGCTGATCAAGAGCCAGGGTGACAAAACCGCGCCGTGCCAGTTCCAAAGCTTGCGGTTGCATTGTTTCTTTATCGTTCTGAAATCCATGTAAAATTAGCACAGCCGGTAATGAATCAGTGCTACCAAGTCCACTCGGGCGATACAATTTACCAACAAGAGTCACATCCATTGGACCTTGTATCTTAACGATGGAGACATCCAGCTTTCCAAAATCGGTTTCAATCAGGCGGGCACCCGCTGCGGCCAGAGCAATGATAATTACGCAGATAATTAGAAATGCGATCTGTTTTTTAGGATTAATGCTCATGGATGTTCTCCTTCAATATTTCATTGTTAATGTATGGGATGATATTGATTGTATTAAGATAAGCTTGCGTGTCAATTAATTTTGGAATTGAATTTAATAAATGAAGAGAAGGGGATGGAAATTGATCACCTCCTTCTCATTATTGAGCGATAATTATTTTAAGAACCCAAAACCAGCATCAATTTACAGAGAAAATCTCCTTTCAATAATTCTCCTCAATCTATAATTTCAAAAATTAAGGGCAGAGTGTTTTCAGTGACAATTAATCAGGCACAAAAGTAAGGGATTCTGAATTTAAGCAATAACGCAGACCTGTTGGTGGCGGTCCGTCATTAAAAACATGCCCCATATGCGAATCACAACGTGCGCAAACAACTTCGCTCCTCATCATCCCGTGGCTTAAATCAGTATGGATGGCAACGTTTTCTTCAGAGATTGGTTCAAAAAATGACGGCCAGCCAGTTCCTGAGTCAAACTTTGCACCCGATGAGAAAAGTGGTAATCCACAGCCTGCGCAAAAGTAAGTTCCGGCTTTTTTATGATCATAAAATACCCCACAAAATGGCGCTTCAGTGCCTTTGCGGCGCAGAATGCGGTATTGTTCCGGGGTTAATAATTTTTTCCATTCTTCATCTGTTCTCTTAATCTTTTCCATTTAGAAACCTCCAAATCGGCTTTCGCGATCAGTTATCTATGTTGCAAATATACCATTTTTGCTTCGTAATTCAAGCCAAGGGTTAATCTCATAGGCCATATCCAAATAATTGCTAGAATTGACTGGCAGCATCATGCCATTTTTCTTAGGGTTATTCCTCAATTTAATTTCGGGATAAACCAGAGTCCCAAAAATTCACATTTTTCCATAGCGTTCAACAAATGCCCGCGCGGTTGGTTCGTCGATAATCAACTCACGCAACAAGCGTCCTTGAACGGCGGCCTGTAAGCCTCTCAATTTTGCCAACCCCGAAACAACACATATTCCCCTTTTCTTGCGAATGAAATCGAGGGATGGCCCACTGGAACGCTGGTTGATTAGCACGCCATTATCCTGTCCATCCTCCCGGAAAAATGTGGTGGCGATATCACCAACCACTCCCCATCTTTTAAGATCCGTATAATCGCTCGGGCGTAAATATCCTTCCGTGTGCAAGTGACTGGGTATACCGGCATCCACTGCGCCGATACTATACAATAACAAATCAGCCTGGTCTTGTATGTCCAACAGTTTTTTAATGCTTGTTTCCTGCCACATTGCCCGGCGGGTTTGAGCTTTATCAAAGAAAGCAGGCACCGGGAAGAGATGGTAGCTGGCACGGAAATTGTGCGCAAAACGCATGATAATCTCACTGGCATACTCGATACCGGAACTTTCCAAATTACCTGCTCCATTCAGTTGAATAATCTGCGACTGGTGTGTTGTCTTAGGAACCAAATGCCTTGAAATGGCAGCTGTGGTTGTACCCCAGGCTACCCCCAATATCAATCCAGAAGAAAAGATGTTACTTAAGTAGTTAGCTGTATACTGGGCAACACGCTCCAACTTTTCTGAGTCACTTACCATAGATACCATTGGCACCACCTGAACTCGTTCCAATTGCGCAATCGACTGTACCTTTTCTTCCAACATTCCCGGATGGTTATGCGGATCATTAATACGGATCTCAACATAGCCTTCTCGTTTTGCAAAACTTAACAGACGTGAAACTGCCGAGCGCGACATTGTCAGCTCCCTGGCAATGGCGTCTGTTGTCATGCCATGATAATAGTACATTTTTGCAACCCGTAATGAATTGGCTATTTTTCGTGAATCGGCCATGATGGAATCTTCTTTCTACACAGATATGGGCAAATGTTCAAATTTTGTCAGTTAAGAGCAGTTTAAGTATATATATTTTTGCACGTTTGTTCAATTATACGTCACGAATGTGCAATCAGCAGTATAATCAAAATGGAATATAGTGAGGGGAGGGAGTAGATCTAATGATTGATTTCGATGTAATTATTATCGGCGGTGGGGTAATCGGCTGCATGACAGCCCGAGCACTCTCCAGATACCAGCTTAAAGTACTTCTGATCGAAAAGGAATCCGATATTGGCATGGGAGCCAGTTCTGCTAATTCTGCCATTATCCATGCCGGGCACGATCCTTTGCCGGGAAGCCTCAAGGCCGAGATGAATATAAAAGCCAATCCCATGTGGGATCAACTCTCGGCAGACCTTGGCATTCCTTTCAAACGCACCGGTGCTTATATCGTCGCCATCGGGGATGAGGATTGCGAATGCCTCGATTCTCTTCTACAGCGTGGACGCGAAAATGGAGTAGCCTGTGAAATCATTAGCGCTGAAGAAATGCGGAATCGTGAACCCCTCATTAATCCTCAGGTGAGTGGTGCACTCTTCACTCCTACCGCAGGAATGGTTGACCCTTTTGCAGCCTGTATCGCACCACTCGAGAATGCCATCGAAAATGGCGTCCAGGTGAAATTGGAGACAGCCTTTCTCAGTTTTTTGACAAAAGATGGCAGCCTAACGGGTATCCATACCAACCAGGGAGATTTTAATTGCCATTGGGTGATCAACGCCGCCGGAGTTTACTCCGATGAAATCCTGCGTCAGGCTGACCCAGAATCTACATTTACTATTATCCCCAGAAAGGGAGAATATTATATTCTGGATAAAAGTGAGATACAACTCAATAACATTCTCTTCCCGGTACCCAGCGCAGTCAGCAAAGGCATCTTAGTACTGGGCAGTACCCACGGCAATGTGCTGGTGGGACCAAATTCGACCATTGAAGAAGATCGAGAAGATAAAGCTGTTACAGCAAAAGGACTGAATGAGATCTGGCTGGGAGCTCAAAAACTTGTTCCTACCTTGCAGCCAGGCAGCATCATCGCAGTTTTTGCCGGGTTGCGTGCGTCCGGCAATGCTCCCTGCCCGGATTGCAGCATTGATTATAAGCATGATTTCTTAATCGAAGCCTGCACCCAATTAAAGGGTCTCATCAATCTAGCCGGCATCGAATCACCCGGGTTGACCGCATCACCCGCGATTGCCGAAAGAGTAATTGAAATCCTTCAGCAAGAAGGCCTGAAAATGGATCTTAAAGAGAACTGGAACCCGATTCGCAAAGCGCGCCCGCGCTTTCACCATCTTTCCATGGCAGAACAAAAGCAACTTCTCAAAAAAGACCCTCGCTACGGGCGTGTAATCTGCCGTTGCGAAATGGTCACAGAAGGTGAAATCATAGCTGAAATACATGCACCTTTACCTGCCCGTACGTACGATGCGATCAAGCGCCGCACGTGGCTGGGTACCGGCCGCTGCCTGGGCTCATTCGATATGCCGCGGGTGATTGAATTGTTGGCTGACGAAACCTGCCAACCGGTCACATCCATCACCAAAAAAGGGCCCGGCTCGGAGTTCCTCTTTCGGCTTACCAAAAAAGTGGAGGCATAAGATGAGCATCAAAGATCGTTACGACGTTATCGTGATTGGCAGTGGCCCAGGCGGATTAGCGGCGGCAATTTCAGCCAAGAAGAACGGCGCAAAAGATGTGCTCATCATTGAACGTGATGTGGAACCTGGTGGTATCCTTCTGCAATGCATCCATAACGGTTTTGGGGTTGAGATTTTTAAGAAAGATTTGCCCGGTCCTTCATACGCTCAGCACTTCATTAATGAAGCCTTTTCAACCGGGGTGGAATTTCTATTGGACACTATGGTACTGCAAATCACACCTGAGAAACGGATCACAGCCTCCAGTAAACGCCACGGATTTGTAGAGGTACGGACAAAGGCAATCGTACTGGCGATGGGTTGTCGTGAAAGAACCCGTGCGCAGATCCGCCTGCCCGGTACCCGCGCCGCAGGTATTTTTACAGCCGGCACGGCCCAACGTTGGGTCAACGTGGAAGGTTACATGCCTGGCAAGAACTTTGTGATCCTGGGCTCCGGTGATATCGGCATGATCATGGCCCGGCGCCTTACATTTGAAGGTGCCCATGTTGAACGGGTCTTGGAAGTTATGCCCTACCTTTCTGGCCTGACCCGCAATTATGTGCAATGTCTTTTGGATTTTGATATTCAATTGCAGCTTCAGCGCACCATTAAAAACATCATCGGCAAAAAACGGGTTGAAGCGATTGAATCTGTGGCAGTCGATAAGAAATGGAATCCAATTCCAGGCACAGAGGAAATTATCCCGTGCGACACGTTGCTTCTTTCAGTCGGCTTGATTCCTGAAAATGAACTTTCGCGTCAAATCGGGGTGATGATCGACCCAATTACTGGCGGGCCAATTGTAGATGATAGCTTTCAAACCAACATTCCGGGAATCTTCTCAGCCGGTAATGTGGTACATGTCTATGACCTGGTCGATTGGGTCACTGAAGCTGGGTTGACTGCGGGGAAATCGGCAGCACGCTGGGTTTCCTCCGGGTCACAAACGAATGCTATAAACTTACCTGTTCGCGCTGGTGAAAATGTCCGCTATGCCGTTCCTCACACCATTCAACCCGATCATCTGGCAGAAGGCGATATCCGCGTGCAAATGCGTGTACGACAACCGATCGAAAAGCCGGTCTGGGTGGAAGTGCGCAGCGGTGAAAAACTTCTGCATCGCAAAGGTGAACCTTATGCCCGTCCGGGTGAAATGGTCACCATTCCGATCAAACAGAAATTAATGGACGAAGTCAAAAGCGCCAAAGATTTAACAATTGCCATCGTGGAACGTTAGGAGTCGATATGGCTACAATACTCGAAAAAGTCATCTGCGTCACCTGCCCTAAAGGATGTACTCTGGAAGTGACCCTTGAAGGCGATACAATCATCAAGGTTGAAAACGGCTGTAAACGCGGTCACGAATATGTTCATCAAGAACTAACCGATCCACGCCGCATGGTAGCCAGTTCTGTGCAGGTAAAGGGAGGTCTGCATCCACTCTTACCGGTGTATACCTCAGCACCCTTTCCCAAAGCACGCATCCAAGAGCTTCTTTCCGCTTTGCGGCAGGTTGAAGTAAACACACCGGTCAAGATGGATGATATTGTTTTAAGGAATGCACTCGGCACTGGGATTGATATTCATGCCAGCCGGGATGTAAAGGAAGAAGCGATCACAAGTTAACAAACGAATAATGATGATTAAGCAGCCTTATCTGTCTTGAATTGCATCTACGCTCCTTGCGAAATGCATCATCCCAAGGGTAATGTAACCACGATCCTTCGACCCATCATTAACCCCACCATTTGTGCGGCTACCAATTCCTTGTAAAAGATCCGTTTCAGTACCATTAATTTCGAGTTCATTTCCTTTACCTTATCGCTCGATAAAATTCAAGGAATTCAAGGGAAGATCTTCCGCTTCCATTCTTTCTCCTGTATACTGGACAAAGATCACAACCCAATTTTATTTTCTCACCTTTTATCCTTTAGACTCATTTGGAAATGTATGCTTGATGACTTCTTCCGCCGATCTCCTTCAGCGCTTAAAACGCCATGTTCAATCCGAAGCACAGACTCAGTACGAAGCGCTTAATCGACAATGGAGTCACCCACTGGCAGATCGCACTGCCAATGGTTGGGCGATAGAAGGGTTAACAGTAGAGAGAATTGATAAAAACTTTGTGACATTGCACTGCATGGTAAATGATTCACGCTTTCGAGAGGGCGACCTGTTGCTGCTGCATCACAACAATCCAAAAGACCCGAATGCTCTACATGTGGAACTGCAGTACGATGGCGAAATTGAATTGGAAGTCAGCATAATTTATGGAAATCCAATCTTTTTGCAGGCTGAGCCACAGGGTTGGGTGATTGATCAAGATTGGTTCGATTCCAGCCGATACTTTCTGGATGCGTTAGACACTGCAGCCGATTCGCTGCGTGGGCGTGAAATCATCATTCCCCTTTTACAAGGCAAACTGATTCCGCAATTGGATTTTGCCCGTTATGAGCATGCTGTCGAGCGATTGTTAGAGACCAATTTGAACGAAACTCAAATCGAGGCAGCAGCTCAAGCTTATGCCAGCGACCTGCTCTACTTGATCCAGGGCCCGCCCGGTACCGGTAAAACCTGGATGCTTGCGCATCTTGTCCAGTTACTTGTTACTGATGGTTTGCGCGTTCTTGTGACGGCTCTGACACATCGCGCCATTCATAACGCACTTAATAAGATTACAAATCTGGATCCAAATATCTATGTCTGTAAAATTGGCAGCATCCGCCACAATGGAGATCTGAATGTGCCTAATTATGAGAATTTTACTGACTCAGAATTCGGCGACATAGAAGAAGGTTATGTGATCGGAGCAACGCCTTTCGCTACACAGAGTAACCGTCTGGCTAATGTGGAATTTGATGTGGTAATCTTTGACGAGGCATCCCAGGTCACGCTGCCGTTAGCAATCATGGGCATGTTAGCAGCAAACAAATACATCTTCATTGGAGATGAAAATCAGCTTCCACCAGTAACTGCCTTCTCAATTGCTGAAACCACACGATCTTCCGTTTTTGCTTACCTTGCAGGACATGGAAACGAGACTATGCTAACCATCACCTACCGGCTCAATCAGCAGCTGGCTAGTTGGCCTAGCAAAACTTTTTACAGCGATAATCTAATTCCCAGCGAAGCTTCAGCTATGCGCCGGTTGATTTTATCAGGCAGCGAAACCCGTTGGGACTTTGTACTTAATCCATCCAGCCCGGCTGTTTTTTTGGATCTGTGTCACCGCAATACAACTGTACGCAGTCAGCGTGAAGCTGAGATAGTAGTGGAATTGGTCATAGCCCTGCTTGCTCATGGAATCGCCCCAAATGAAATTGGGGTTATCGTACCCTACCGCGCACAGAGTCGAGTGATACGCAGTCTTTTACGCCGTGTGGTGGCAGATGACAATATCGTGCCACACATTGTGATCGATACAGTCGAACGCATGCAAGGTCAGGAACGCGAGGTAATTCTGGTTTCATTTGCCACTGCCAGTCCGGGATTTGCATCCCAAATGTCTGATTTTCTCTTTCAACCTCAGCGTCTAAATGTCGCTGTCACCCGCCCCCGCACCAAGCTAATCCTGGTCGGAAGCCATCATATGCTGGATGGAGAAAATTACGATTCCAGACATTCCACGAATTTCTCAATAATGCGCAGTTTGCTTGAAAGTTGCGAATTGATTGTCTTACCAGATGGCTCACTGATTTAACCATGGCACACATCCTGCCGGAAAATCCTCCGCAAGCACTACCCACCGGGGTACTTCGTGTTTTCAAAGCCTTGAAAGCCCTGCCAGACCGTTATTTTGTCTGGCATCACCTGGCTCCCTGGCAAGTTGACACACCCGATTTTCTAATAATTACCGATGATGGACGGATGCTATTGGTGATCGTAAGCTTGTCGGCAGCAACTCAAGCCAGTTTGGCTGCCCAAATGCTCCTAATTGATGATGAGCGCTCCCGATTGGGGCAGGCTGAGCAGACTGTGCTTCAACGCTTTCTACAATCCGCTCAACTTCCTGATGGAATAGCAATTGAAACGTTAGTGGTTTTCCCCAATATACCCGACAAGCAAGTACAAGCCAGCCGTTTGGCACGTCAAGTAGGAGAACCACAATGGGTCGGAAGAGAACTGCTACAGCCAGATCAAGCAACCAGATGGGAGCATTTATTCCCAGCGGAACCAGCCAGCTCAATAACAATCGAAAAGATTCGCCATCACTTCACTCCTGAAATCATTGTCCCTGGCGGAATGACGGTGAGGCCATTGTCTCCACAGCGTGTCAACGCAGGCTTAACTGATTATTTGCTGGATTACAACCAGGAGATTGCTGTTAAGAACGATCTGGTCCTTAACCCCGAAGACCAGGGATTGGATGCTGACTTCCGTTTGAATATTATCAACGGCGTTGCTGGTAGTGGTAAGACGCTCATTTTGTTATACCGCTTGCGTTTGCTCTTTCACCTATATCCCGATAGACATTTCCTTGTTCTTACGCATAACCGACCATTGATTCACGATTTACAGAGCCGATTTGCCGCCTTAAATAAACAAATTCCAAAAAATATTGAGTGGTACACGTTCAATGGCTGGTGTTACAACCATTGGCCGAAAATACCCATATGGCGCCAACCGCTATCGATTGGGCAACGCAAACAAATTATCCACCAGGTCTGGGTGGATTCTCTAGAAGATACATCAATCACATCTAGCAAGTTCCTGAGTGAAATTGATTGGATAAAAGATCAGCTGCCATTGAGCGAGGAGGATTACCTGACGGTTGACCGGCGGGGGCGCGGATTTGGGCTTAGTATGGAGCAGAGAGCACGTCTATGGTCTGCCTACCAATCTTACCAAAACCATCTTCAACAGGCTGGATTGGTCGATTGGGCAGATATACCACACTATGTGTGGCAGTTTTTTGATGAAGATCCATCAATTATTCCACAATACGATTTTATTCTTATTGATGAGGCGCAGTTCTTTGCACCCTTATGGATCAGCTTATTGCAACGAACACTCAAGCCTCAAAACTCACATCTTTTTCTGGTAGCCGATCCCACCCAGGGTTTTCTCGGGCGCCGGTCTACCTGGAAATCGCTCGGGTTGGAAGCGCGCGGGCGGACACATTTGCTACGTCAGAGCTACCGCACCACGCGCGAAATCATGCAATTCGCAACCCTCTTTTATCGCCAACGCTTGCCGGAGGAGAAAGATGAGGATATCCTAACTCCTGATATTCTTAAGATGCCGGCAGGAACCCTGCCGCAAGTCATTCCGCTATCCAGCGCTCAAGATGAAATTGCACGCGTCGCTAATGAGGTAGCTGAATTTGTACGCCAGGGTTTCCCTCGCCAGCATTTGCTAGTTCTGCACGCGAATGCTAACGGTGTTAAAAACCTGATTTCAGCGATAGATACACGTCTGGGCAAAAACGTGGCTCTCGACCCCAAGGTGACCTTCCCTGGAGATTACGTGCGTGTGACTACCCTCAATGCCGGTGCCGGTCTGGAAAGCCCGGTTGTCTTTCTGGTAGGCTTGCGAGCACTTTTTGAAGAAGAACAATCTTTACGATTATCCGATGATGATCGCGAGATGCTTATCCGGGACAATACGCGCAAGATCTATATGGCATGCACCCGAGCCGGTCAGCGCTTAGTGTTCACATACGTTGGTACATTGCCAGCGAATTTGCAAAAATTGTTGGGAGTGGGTTGAACTTTTTTGCAACTAAGCATAAGAGGTAATTACTCTTCTATAGTTGCCATTTTCTCCAGTTCTTTTCGAGGGAAGGGCTTCGGGTTATGCCCGCTATATATTTCCAGCAGGTTGGTCGCCTTCAGCATCTCCACACTAGCTGAGAGCTTACCCCAGTCTGTGGCGAGCAAACGCTGTACGCCCGGTTTCGGAAAACTGCCGAATAAATCGCCGGCAAAAGCGATGCCGTTCGACAACAGCTAACAAGTATGACCTGGTGTATGACCGGGTGTATGCAAAACCGTTGCTTCAAGTCCAAATTCAATGAGTGTTTCCCCATGGTTGCGGGTATAATCTGGCACTGTCACCGGTAAATTTTGGAGACTTAACAACATGTGTTGGGCAAGTACATAGATAATACCGTATTTATGTGCAGTACCCAAAGGAGATTGGCCATTGCTCATACTATCAGCATCTGCCGGGTGGACTCCAATTGGCGCCCCGGTTATCTCACGTAAAGACTGTGCGCTGCCATAATGATCGTAGTGCGCATGCGTTGTCCAGATCAACCGTAAGTCACTACGCCCAAGATCCGCCATTTTTGCGAGAATAAGCTTGGCATTTCCAGGCGAGCCACTATCAACCAAAAACAATCCGGCTTGAGATTCAATCAGGTACGAAATGCCCCATCCACAACGAATAGGGTGAATTTTGAACATATAGACATTATACGCGAAG
This sequence comes from Chloroflexi bacterium 44-23, assembly GCA_001899005.1. Taxonomy (GTDB): domain Bacteria; phylum Chloroflexota; class Anaerolineae; order Anaerolineales; family Anaerolineaceae; genus UBA6170. Next base: position 177,303 of record MKUW01000013.1, on the reverse strand, counting down.
TTTCAAACCCTCAAACCCATCCAATTTAGAACAAAATGCGGCGATTTTCAAGAGTTTTTTTGAGGATTTCGGGTTCAAGCAGAGGATCCCTACCTCAGCAAAATCAAGGGCTATCATTCAAGCCATACTGCAAGAGATCAAGTTGGATACACATTCAACATAAAAAACCAATGCCAATGTTTGACTGAAGAGTCGCTGGCGACTTTTGAAAGGATCCAGGGCCGGTCTTGTTAAGCACATAATAATCCGGATTATCTTGCCACAAATGGCAGGTATGTCAGCGCCACATTTGATACTTCAATTGAATAAACTGCTTCTGTCCCTGAAAGGTAGATTGGGAAAGGTTCAATTTTGAGAAAATACCTGTCAGTCGTCGCTGCGTTGAAGAGCAAAACCGTTCCCTGACCAATTCCATTGGATTGCACGGTTGTTAATAGGTTTGTTTCATTGTTGCCATAAGCGCTCATCTTCACAGCTGCTCCACCACTCACAGATTGCATTACTACACGATAGTATTCACCTGCCTGTAAATCCAAATAGACCCAATCCTGGTTACCCACACCGCACAGTGAATGCTGCACCGGCACATCCAACCCGATAGGTTTTGCCTGGCTGATACTATCATCCGCTTCAAATGTGTCACCGTTGCAGGTAACCGGCAAAGTAACGCTAATTTCGCCCACATCACCTGCCGGCCAGGGCTCCAACTGTCCATTGAGATCGACTGCCCGCACCCGAAATAAATAATTTCCACCAGGTTGGCCTGCAAACCAACTTGAGAATTGAGTCTTCGGAAAAGTAAGGATGTTGGATGCATCCCAGATGCCCGGATTACTGCGCCACTGCACTTGATAGGAATTCACCCCGATGCCGGCATCCAGTAACTGCCAGTTCAGCCGTAAAGCAGTTGAATCAAACGTCCCGGCAGGTGCCATCTGGCTGGCGGGCGGGGGACAGGCATGGTCCACCAAAATTGTGCGAGGGCTGAGATTGGGAACCTTGGTCCCTTCGTGATCCCAGACCGTTAATGCCACTTCCAAAGGGCCATTCAGTGGGCCAATATTGCACAAATTCACATCCCAATCAAAAACGCCGGCTGATGCCTGAGATGTGACGCGCGGGCCGACTTCAACCCATTGACCGTTCAATCGCGCTGATAATTGAGCCGCAGAAACGCGTACATCGTCGCTCACATTCGCGGTCACATCCATCAACGGATTGGATCCGGAGGCTACCGTTATTCCGGCCGCTGGTCTGCTCAGAGTTCCACTCGGCGGATAAGCACCCACGTTGCCAGATAAAAACCAATCATTCGCCGGGTTACGCGGATCATTGCGATTGCCAATGCAGTCGTGTGCGCCATCATATATAGGGAAACTGGTAACCTCATAACAAGTACGAGGAATGCCATTATTAATTGGCACATCAGCGAAATTTATTTCGACTGAACGGCCCCAATAATAGCCGTCACCCCCGACCCAAACACTATTGGTAACCATGAAATGAACATGGTTCGAAGTGCTATAACCGGTGTCATCGCTATCCCCGATATATTCGCCGCGTTGCACTAGCCTGCCATTGGTCAATTTGTCCGGTATGGTGCCGTATGCCAGATGAAGATAAATCTGGTAAGTGCCTTCATTGGCATTTTGCAAAACGATATAATTGGTACAGCCAGTATTTCCATTGCTGCAACTATCCCTGGTGGCATACACAGTACCGGTTTTTGCAGCAACCAGAGGGAAATGTTCTTCGTCGGTAAAATCAAATGCATATCGGCAGAATTCTGCGGTGCAAGACGGGTAACCAAGTTCGGGAATGTATTGGAAATGGCTGATCGAACCTTCCAGCCAGCGACTCGTGCCTGCCACAAAGGGTAAATAATAGCCAGTGTAAACATCTGCAATTGCTACTGAATCCATTTCAGGTTGTTCAGGAGCGGCCATTTTCTCCAGTGGCAACATGCCAGCCGGCAATGAGGATAATGTTTCCTCCCAACCAGTATCACCTGGAAGGATCACTTGCCAACCTGTCTTGGTCAGTTGCGCAACAACCAACCCTGGTTCGGTTGCCAGGATGCGTCCATAATTATCGCGCAAGGCCAACCATATTACAGCTCTGGACCCATCTGGGCTCAAAAAAGCAGTATCCACTTCAGGTGTAAAAAGATCAAATGTAAGCAGTTTTGGTTCCTTATTTGTTTGCAACCTTTCGAAAAACGCAGCCGCAAGTTCAGCCTGAGTCTGTGGTGATGCAACCAGGGGGGGCGGGTTGTCAGCTGAAGTTAAAATTAGAAAAGAAGCCATAAACAAAAGAATTAGAAAAAAAAGTTTGGGATTCATGTTTACTTAATCATCCATTCTCTATTGGCCGGTTGACCGGAAGAGTCCATATTTGATCTTGGCCTTTCAACTTATTAGAATATTACTAAAGCATCCTGAACCTTTTTCGAGTTCTTTGAGAGCCAATTGATTGTATCTATTCTTAAGTTTTAGCTACAATTTATGTACCAACTTAAAACTGGGTACCTTACCTGAGGTGAGGTAACCATAAACTTGTATTTAATCCTCTACAACTACTTCCATATGACGTTTTAACCGCCATAATAGTTGCAAATTAATTGCTGTTTCTCAATTTTCCAGAAGGATATTTGTTATTCACCGGACGAAATATCCACATGGTCATAATGCAAGCCTCACTTTAAATTAGAATTTTTTTTGAGGGGGGATCAACCATTGCTCCAATAAAATTTGATCTTTAACCAGGGTATTGAATTTTTGTTAAATTTCTATATTACACCAACCGGCGATCAGGAAAAAGCACTTAAAGGTGAGCAACTGTGATTACCTCTTATTATTTGGGTTTACAAAATAGCACTCATATCTTGGGGAATTACTTTGGCCAGATCAACTATTCTCCAGGCACAGATTTCCCGCAATTATATTTCGCCAGCAACACCGCCGTAATTTTTTCAACCTGAACATGTGATGTTTCAATAAAAAGTCTGTATTTTTTCTGAGTTCCTCCGGCTGCCGTTCCCAAAACGAATACACCTGGTACATCTGTCTGCATCGTTTCATCATCAAAGACCGGCACCTGCTCTTCTCCCAGCAACGTGACCTCCAATTGCGAAAAGAGCCCCATATCGGCTACGTAGCCGCTGCATATCAAAACAAAATCAAAAAGTAAGCTGGTATGCTCGCCTGACTCCGGCTTTCCCTCAGCGTCAGTTTTTGCCAGAATCACTTCGGTGGGGGTAATTTCAATCGGAACCGTGCCTGGTAAAAAGCATATCTTGCCGTCACCTACTGCCGTTTCAATATCCTGCATCAGTGCCGGTTTAATAGAGGCTTTGGGTAATTCCGCCTTCCGGTAGCTGAGGGTCACCTGCGCACCCGCCCGCCAACAGCGTAAAGCATATTCGATAGCTGAGTTACGGCCGCCAACTACCAACAGTCTCTTTTGAAAATAAAAATGGGGATCATCCAGATAGTGACTGACGTGCGGAAAATCTTCACCCGGAATATCCAGCAAGCGCGGGCTAGCCATCCCACCGGTTGCCAGAACCAACTGATTGGCAGTGTAACGCTTCAAGCCGGCCATCGTTTCAGTTATAACCAGAAAGCCTTCATCCATTCGAAATAATCGTGTTACCGGCTCAAAAGAATTTATACGCAGACCATTTGCTTCCACAACGCCTCGTAAGTAGGCCAGGTACTGCTCACCCGTGGGGTGCTGTTGATCGTAGATTTGTAAAGGTATCCCAGGAATGGCAATACGCTCTGGCGTGCTGTAAAAACGAGTGTTACGCGGCCACCAGCTGATGGTGTGTCCTATTTGGCCGGCATCGAAGATCAGGTGATCAATTCCAGCTCGCTTAAGAGCCAACGCGAGCTCCAATCCAGTTGGCCCTGCACCGACAATGATGACCTGTGTCGAAACAACATTTTCCATTTTTCCTCCAATTATCTCCCTTTGTTCTACTAGAAAATCAATATCCCGTCAATGGAAATGTGGTTGAAAGGAAATACGCGCATCTTTGAGTATTTTTCTATAATATTTTTTGGAAACTTTTCATTATAATTGCTGAAAATAAGCGTGAAATTTCAGTTCGAAATCGGTTTCGTATGTCAATACGAATTTGATATATCAGATTTCTCCCAAAATTCTACTCTTCAGTTCCAATGGGCGCCTTTTCCGGAATGGCCGGTTTGACTGCCGCAGGCGCAGAGCCGAACATTGGCGCGATCATGCCAAGGACAGGTGAAATTATAGAATAAGATAAGATTTATAAAGATCAAAATGAGCAACTTAAGCGCGATACTCCTATGCGCAATGGGCGGGTGAAACCGGTAAAGTACATTGGGATTAATGGATTAAGCTCACCTGCGAATTATCCAGGTTTAGCCGCATTGAGCAGAATTTTCCCGACCTCACTGCAAAGGTAAACGGCGCAGCGACCGTAGTTCCAATGAAAAAAGGGATGAACCATGAAATGCCGCAAAAATGAGCCTTCATAAAGTGCTTTGCCATTACGTGCTCTTGACTATTTGCCAGACCATCGTATAATTTAAATACAAGCTGCAAACCTACAGCTTTTTAGGAGGTAGCGATGGTAGAAAAAAAAGGTCATGAAATGCCAAGAAATCCAAAAATTGATGAGGCTCGCGAACATATGCGTTCTGCCCGTCATAATATGCGCAAGGTAGTTGAGTCCATGGTGCCGGAAGGCGTTCTGGAGAATCGCAAAGCCGCCCGTAAGGAATTTTTACTGGGATTGCGCAGCTTGCTGGATGCAGCCATAGACCACACGGAAAAACACACCAGCTGAGATTATCGAAGATACCAGCCATAAAGGGTGCACATAACATGCACCCTTTTTTATTTTTTCAGCTGATATTGCAACTTATCTGACGAACAAAACCCACAAAAAACTGATAAGGGCTACCCCCCAAAATCCACCAGCCAGGGATAAATTACCAGAAATAAAAAGTTGCACGCCTCCCAGCAAAAAGGCTGCAAAAATTATCGAACCGGCAATCTTACGTTGAGATTTGTGTATTCTTTCCATTTCTCGTGTTAACAATGGCATGCGTACTTCCAGCCTACCTTGTTCCATGCGTGTGACAAGCGCATCAGCTTTTACCGGCAATGCCACCAGGACTTTTAAGACATTCAGCACTTCATCTAAAATTGTCTTGAATGCTCCGCCACTTTCTGTTTCAACCAATTTGGCAACATAAGGGGTAACGCTTTGCCAGATATTAAACTGGGGATCCAAAGCGCTACACATTCCTGATAGGATACCGACGCATCTGGCCAACAGGATCAGGTTTTCAGGTGCCTGGAATGGCATTTCGTACATCAGATCACCAAATTCATTTATAAATTCCTTGGCTTCTTCATGACCCATTTCGCGGATTTGCTCTGTGCTTTTTCCCCAAAAACGCTCAAATATTCGTTGACCCGCTTTTTCCAGCAGCTCAATATCCGTCCCGGGTAAGAGCACATCCAAAGTTTCAAAGGACTGTGTCAGACGGTGCGAATTTTGAGTTCCGATTGCGATTAGCATTTCGCGCAGACCCTTGAAAGTTGTTTCAGGGATGGTACCCGTCATACCAAAATCAACGAAGGTCAGGCGCCAATTGGCCGGGTCTTCGCCTTCACGGGCAGGTTGAACAAAAAGATTACCGGGGTGCGGATCTGCATGGAAAAAACTATCCTCGAATATTTGTTTTAAATAAGTGTCAAGCAAACGTTCAGCCACTTCAGCACGATCTATGCCGGCTGCGTCAATTTTTTCATATTCAGTTATCTTAATGCCACCCACATCTTGTAATGTTAATACCCGGCGAGTAGTATGGCTCCAAATTACATCAGGTACCCGAACATCCGCTCGGTCCTTAAAATTCTCAGCAAACTTTTCAGCGTTTTTGCCCTCGTTTATATAATCAATTTCCTCATATAAAGAACGGCTGAATTCAGCGATTAATTTTGACACATCTGCCCGTTTGCTGATCGGCTTATATTGTTCCAGCCATTTACCAACAATTCGGATTGCTGATAGGTCAATCTCAATGATGTCTTCAATATGAGGGCGCTGTACTTTGACGACTACGTCCGGACAGGTTCCTTGCTCAGTTTCTGTCATACAAAGCTTTGCACAATAGGCTTGCCCAATGGAAGCGGCGGCCATTGGTTCAAGGTTAAACTCACTAAATTTTTTATCCAATGGCATTCCAAATTCGGCCTCAATCAGCGCACGAATTGGCTCGAAGGGTTCAGGTGCAACTTCATCCTGGAGACCAGCCAGTTCGTCCGTGATTTCTCTCGGCAGCACATCCAAACGGGCGGAAAGGAATTGCCCAACCTTAATCATCACCCCACCCATTCGCACAGCCAATTTGCGGAAGTCCTTGGCAAAAGCAACCATGCGGCCCGGACGAGTATGACGTGCTATTTTACGAAAACCCAACCGGGAAAGAATAATATCCCACCAAATGATATTCAGAAAAGTTCGAGCGAAAAACACTAAAATACGGTAGTAACGTCTGCGATACATAAATTCATTATACTCTTTCCACCTGCTTATCCCCCGCTGAAAGGCATTACAAAGACTACAATATCGCCATCTTGCAAGCAATAGGACTTTGATTCTTGTTTTCCATTGACCACAACCGGCATGGCCAGCGCATACAGCGGTGCACCGGTCATCAGCAGCATCTTGAGCAGGCTTGTTCCGGCAGGAATAGCAATTTCCCCATCCGTGGAAATACTTCTAAGCTCAAAAGGAGCAACCATTTTAACGCAAATTAAATCCATAGACCTGGCTGTTCCAACGGATGGCCATCCATTTCATTCCATCCCATGGCCTGCCAATATTTGCGACGCATACCATCCAGATCATAACTGAGACCTCGGGCTGGACCCTTAACTGCCGGTGGCTGCCCCCTGACAAGGGCATTTATCACTACTTGATCTGGTTCAACTCCATGACGGATGTTAAACCATTGTCGCAAATCCTGTACTCGTTGGCCTGTACGCATATATTCATCGGGGGTCAGTTCTAATCCGGTTGCTGCATTCAACATCTCGAAAATTCCAGAACGGTCAACCCCAATATGGGCACCGAAGAGACATAATCCGGCACAATCCAGGATTGCTTTATACATTGCTCCGGCAGCATTCTTGGCTGCGTTTTCCTGACTGTTTTCATATTTTTCACGTTTGGGGTACTGCGGAGCTGGTTTTGGTGCCCAGCTGACGCGCGTCCACAAATTGAACATTTCGTATTCCATTGTATTGGTTATCGTATGCCGGCCGGGGGTGGGATCTGCCAGATAAATGACGCCATAAACCGGGTCCATGCGCGGATCGTGCATGGGCAGTTCCTGTCCTCCGGAGTGGATGGCATATTTCTGAGCCTGATCACCAAGCACTTTTGCAGCGCGGTAAACTCCTTCCGCCAACAAATCACCCAGGCCTTGACGGTAAGTGATCATTTCAACTAATTTCGAGATAGTCTCCTGATTTCCCCATTCAAGTAACAGGCCGGCTGTCAAATTCTCGGGGAGCAAACCCTGCTCATAGCAATCCATGGCAAAGCCAATCACTGAACCGGTTGAAATCGAATCCAACCCCATCCGGTTGCAATACTCATTCATATCAAAGATTGAGTCCAGATCTTGATTGAGTAGGTTCGAACCGAAAGCAGTTACAGTCTCATATTCTGCGCGATGAGTTTCTTTGTAGCGACCGCTTATCTCCATGACTGACCCGCAGCCAAGTGGGCAGGCAGTACAGTGGTATTTCTTGCGCTGGTAAGTTGAAATACGATTGACACCTACATTTTTTGTTGGGTACATAGCCGGATTACCCCGCCAGTTGCGTACCGGTGCATCACCTGATACAACGCTCAATTCATTGGTGGAGTTGGTGCCCCATTCACCAAAAGGTGGTAAAGACATTAACCCGTCAATACGGATATTAATCGGTAATAAATTCATGATCCGACCCATCAAGAGCAATACCCATCCCGGAATGCTGCTCTTACCTCTGGGCATTAACTTACTGGTCGCCTTACTCCAATACTGAATTGTTGCCCGATCATGTATTTCTACTTTGTTTTTTCCTTCCAAAACAAGCGCTTTTAGCTTTTTAGAGCCCATAACTGCCCCCAGACCGGAACGACCTGCCATGCGGCCATGGTGATTGGAAATACCGGCATAGCGCACCAAATTCTCACCAGCCGGGCCGATACAGGCAACGCGCGCCCGGGTACCATGACGTTGAATAAGGGTATCTTCAGTATCAATCGTATCTTTTCCCCACAAATCTTCTGCTGGAAGAATTTCCACTTTTCCATTATGAACATGTACATAAACAGGCTGGCTGACAATCCCTTTGATAAAAAATACCGTCATAGCCACTTTGCTTAATCAATGGTGCCAGATTCCCACCACAATTTGCATCCCCCCAACCCCCGGTGATGGGTGATTTTCCAACCACTAAAAATCTTCCGCTGAACATTGCTCCCGTACCAGTCAGTATTCCGCCCACAAAACCAAGCATATTATCTTCTCCGAACGGATCTGCACCAGCCGGAATATGATTATAAAGCGTGTGGACCCCCAAACCCAAACCGGAGAGATAATTCTGGTAAACCTCTTGCGGAACATCCTCAACCCGATGGCTGCCATCGCTCAAGTTAACGAACAATATCTTTCCTACAACAGATTTAATCATGAATGCAATCTCCCATTGAACCGGTAAGTGTTTCTATTTTACTTCAAATTGCTTTGCGGATTTTTTATCATTACAAACACATTGATCAAATTTCTTGTGGAATCTATCGCTTTACCATTTTTTATCACCACGTGTAGTTAATTCAAGATGGAGAAATTAGATGGGTTCAAAGCATGGCCCGACTCCGTCTTTCCAAGAATGATGTCATTACGAGACCATCCAATGACGCAGAGCGTCATCCAAAGCAGAAATAACAAACTGGTAAAATGGGCCGGCTACACCAAGTTGAAAAGGCCGGAGTGAATTGGAGCGAAAAAGCCCATCTGCGCGAGTGGCTTAGTAGCGTGAGGGGTTAAGTTGCTACGTTTGAGTTTTGTTATGAGCAGCAGTGAGCTGATGAGCGAAGCATCCGCGATGGGTATGTTTTTACAAGATGGAATGGTTTCCAGAATGCTTCACCCTTACGATAGATCTCACGTGAAAAAATTATCATCCCTTCGAGAGGAAAGCTTTTTGACTTTTTTTTCAAATCAGTTCATAACGGTCCAAACTATCACTGCTTTTTGTTATGGGCAGATTCGGCCATACCGCCGAAAGGCGGTATGCGAGGATGATATATCACTGTACAATGCAAACAAGGCATAGGGTGCATTCGGTAAGCACCAAACCACCGCTTTATTAAGTTTTTGAGTAGTAGTCACTAATCCTGTTCTTTAGTGGGATGGCAATTCCATGGCTGAGTGGTTGCCAAAGCACATCAAATTTGAAAGGGAACATAAGCGGGTACCATTGTACAATGTACGTATAGCGTGGTTTTATCTCCTTCCTGTTACTATGAGAATACCATGATATCCCTTACGAAAAGCTTTCGCAGATTATTTAATCCTTCCATGCATCATCCACCGCGTCGCAAGCGGCCTTACTTTGAAGGTTGGTATTACAAAATTGCCAATCAAAGCCAGGAACGCATATTTGCGATCATTCCAGGTGTGTTTTATGGAGAAAAGCCTGAGAATGACCACGCTTTTGTACAGTTGCTCGATGGAAAATCCGCCCGCGTTACCATGCAAAATTTTTCTATCGAACAATTCAAACCATCCAATCAAACATTTGACATACACATTGGGCAGAATCAATTCAAGGCCGATCACCTCTCACTTGATATTCCAAATGGAGAACGAAAGATACAGGGAATCTTGCAGTTCGAAAACATAAAACCCTGGCCGGTTACACTGGGTTCTCCGGGGATTATGGGTTGGTATGCATATGTGCCTTTCATGCAGTGCAATCATGGAGTGGTCAGCCTGGACCATAGTATTCAAGGTTCCCTTGCAATCAATGGTGAGGAAATTGATTTTAGTGGCGGCAGAGGATATATCGAAAAGGATTGGGGTGGATCTTTTCCGGATGCCTGGATCTGGAGCCAGTCAAATCACTTCAAAACGCCAGGTACTTCGCTGACCGCCTCCATCGCGATCATTCCTTGGGTGGCCACAGCGTTTCCCGGATTTATCATTGGCCTTTTGTACGAGGGTAAATTGCATCGCTTCACCACTTATAACGGTTCAAAGGTGGAAACCCTGATTCCCTCTGAGAAACAAATTGAATGGGTGGTGCGCAACAAAACACACCGGCTCGCAATGCACATTGAGCGTTCCCAGGGATTCAATGTGTACGCCCCCACCCGTACAGATATGAGCGGACGGGTACCAGAGACAATTGATGCCAGCATTCAATTGCAATTATTTGAGATCAGAAATAGAACCGAGCACCTGGTTTTGGAGGATTGCGGTCAAAATGCCGGGTTGGAAGTAGCCGGTGATATCGAACGGTTAATTACTCTCTGGAAAAAATGAGCCAAACCCCCTATTGGCTCAACCATTTTCAAAATATTCTCACATAAACGCTGACCCGCTCTTTACCTTTCTCCGCTAGAGGGATCACGTTGCCCGAGATTATCCGGCCATCTACAATTAACTTCACGTTGTTACCCGGTCCTTCCCGCTCTACGGTAATGTCGTAATAAGACCTTCTAAAATAACGGGTAGCCCGGAATTCTTTCCAATCCACAGGGATAACCGGTTGGATTTGTAATCCATCATAGGTGGGGCGAATCCCAAGAATGAATTGTGTAATTGCGACGAAGTTCCAGGCTGCCGTCCCGGTCAACCATGAGTTTTTTGCTTCGCCCGGTTTACGCGCTTCCACCCCTGCGATCGTCTGTGCATACACATAAGGTTCACAACGATGCAAATCACTCAGCTCTTCCCGAAAGGAAGGGTTTATGCGCAAATAATAATCAAAGGCTTGATCTCCACGACCAATTTTTGTCTCCGCAATCATGATCCAGGGATTGGTGTGACAGAAAACACTCCCATTTTCTTTATAACCAGGTGGGTAAGAAGATATCTCACCTAAATTTAGGTAATACTTTTGGTATGCAGGATTTAAGAGAACTATACCATGTTCACTGGCCAGGCGCTCACCAACTGAATTAAGCGCTATTTCTGCCTTGCCATTCTTAATCCCCAGGCCTGCCATCACACAGATACCCTGCGGTTCAATATAGATCTGACCTTCCCGGCAGGTTTGTGAGCCGACAGGATCCCCAAAGGCATCGTATGCGCGACGAAACCAAGCCCCATCCCAACCGGCAGTATTGATCGCTTCCTCCATTTTCAAACGGGAGATATGCAGTTGATCGGCTGCCTCAAACTGTTCAAGGCGTTTAAAGATTTCTTCCATCTCATTGGCTGCCAGAACAAATAGACCGCCAATAAATACACTTTCCGCAACCTTGCCATCTTCTCCAGTTGTGGTCTGGAATGATTGACCAGGTGTATCAGAAAAACAGTTTAGGTTGAGACAGTCGTTCCAATCAGCCCGCCCAATCAATGGCAGGTTATGCGGACCCAGCCTGTCAAGTGTGAATTGGATCGAGCGCTGCAGATGGCCCGACAAGGCTTCTTCGCTGCCCGTTTTATTGTCATAAGGTACGGATTCCTCCAGGATTTCCCAATCGCCAGTCTCTTTCAGATAGGCACTGACGGACAGCACCAACCAGAGCGGATCATCGTTAAAATGGCCGCCGATTTCATTATTTCCCAGCTTGGTCATAGGCTGGTATTGGTGATAGGCACCGCCATCAGGCAATTGCGTCGCTGCTAAATCCAGAATGCGTTCACGTGCCCGCTCAGGAATCAGGTGCATAAAACCCAATAAATCCTGGTTCGAATCGCGAAACCCCATTCCACGCCCAACACCCGATTCAAAATAAGAAGCTGATCGTGAGAAATTAAAAGTGATCATCATCTGGTAAGCATTCCAGATATTCACCATACGGTTGGTATGAATATTGGGTGTAATCACACTCAGCCGGCTTAACAGATTTTTCCAGTAAATCTGTAAATCGTTGAAGGCTGAAGCAACCTCTTGCGCCTGGAAATAGCGCGCAATCACCGGCAATACGGTTTTCTTGTTGATGACAATTGAATCAATCGGGTCAAATTTATCATCCAGCTTATTTTCATGGTAGCCAAGCAGAAAGATAATTTTCTGTGATTCGCCCGCTGCCAGAGTAACTTTGACATGGTGAGAACCTATTGGCTGCCAACCCATTGCCACCGAATCATTGGTTTTTCCTTCCACAACTGCTTGGGGATCTTCCCAGCCATGATAAGCACCCAAAAAGTCTTCTCTCTGGGTCTCAAACCCTGCCAGCGCTTGGGAACAGGCAAAATAAGCAAAATGATTGCGGCGCTCGCGATACTCGGACTTATGATAAATTACATTGCCCAGTACTTCAACCTCACCGATCGAGTAATTACGTTGAAAATTGGTCGCATCATCAACCGCATCCCACAGACAGAATTCAATGGCTGAAAATATGGATAATTCCGCCGTTTCAGAGCGCTGATTTGTGATGTCAAATTCCCAGATCTCCAAATTTTCACCCAAAGGCACAAAATATATGATCTCACTGCCAATTCCTTTGTAGCTCGCCTTAATTTTTGTATAACCCATACCATGCCGGCATTCATAAGTATCCAATTGGGTTCTGACGGGTTGCCAGGTAGGAGACCAGTAATCCGGCGTCTCGGATTTATCGTCGCGCAGATAGATGTAACGCCCGCCGGTATCGAGCGGCACATTGTTATAGCGGTAGCGAGTTAAACGCCGCAGGCGGGCATCTCTGTAAAATGAATATCCTCCGGCTGTATTGGAAATTATTCCAAAATACGATTCCATCCCCAGGTAATTGATCCAGGGCAAGGGCGTATCAGGCTGTGTAATTACATATTCTTTGTTATCATCATCAAAATAACCGTACTTCATAAAATGCATTTATCCAATTCAATCAGTTTTTGGTATCTTTTTTATAAAACGGGGTTGAGAAGTTGTTTTCAATAAGAATTCAATTTAAGATAATCGATCAATTCAGGAATGTACGTGTAAGCCAGGCAGGTGACCGTATCAGCACCGCCGTAATAAATCGCCATTCTGCCAGTAGGCGCATCCACCAGAGCGGCACAAGGGAATACTACGTTTGGAACGTCACCGACGTTTTCATAAATTTCACGTGGATGGAGTAAATACGGCCGTGTGCGATATAACACCTTCCAGGGCTGCTCTAAGTCCAACAAGGCAGCCCCAAAACTATATACGAATCCATTGCAGGAAGTCAAGACACCATGATAAAGCAGAAGCCAACCTTCCGAAGTTTCAATAGGAATGGGACCCGCCCCTATTTTCGTGGATTGCCAACCGTCTCGCGGTGCCATCACATGCCGATGATGCCCCCAATGCACCATGTCCGGGCTTTCACTATAGTAGATTTCGCCAAATGGTGTGTGACCATTATCGCTTGGGCGGCTAAGCATCGCATATTTTCCACCGATGCGCCGCGGGAAGAGAACTCCATTGCGATTGAATGGCAAAAATGCATTCTCCATCTGATAAAAATCTACAAAATCGTAGGTATACCCAACACCTATCGTCGGGCCATGGTAACCGTTACACCAGGTAACATAGAAGCGGTCTTCCAACCAACAAACACGCGGATCGTAACCATAGACATGCCGGCCAATTTCCTCATCGTCATATTTAAATTGAATTCGCTGCGAATTGATATCCCAGGTTAACCCATCCGGGCTTTTTCCCGCGTGGATTTGCATCTCGCGCGCATTGTTATCACAACGAAACACCCCGGCAAAGCCATCCTGGTATGGAACCACAGCACTGTTGAAAATGCTGTTCACTCTGGCAACAGCATCGCGCGTGATGATTGGATTGCGGCCAGAACGCCAGACAACTTCGTCGGAGCCGGTCGGTCGCTCTTCCCAGGGAATATTTTCGAGTGCTGAGCTGATTATTTGTATACTGGGTGTCATGATTCTTCCTGTTCTAATCTTTATTTCTTAAGTTCTTTTCATTGGGCCAAAGGGTTAACCGATCATACTTACATTTCCGGCGATCATGGTATTTTGTTGTTTCCCGGCTAGGAAACCGGTGGCTAAGATAATCGTTATTGATCTCACCCATATACCTGCGTAAGTAAGTTATTCACGATATCTTCAGGTGAACCTGGCAGTGTGCCTTCGGCAAAATGGAGCAGGTCGACCAGCTGCATCTCCATCAAGTAATTGAGGGTATCCGGCGGAATTTCACCATTTTCATCGTCACCGGCCAACATCTTTTGCATGGGGGCCAAGAATTGGTTGAAAAGCGGGGTGAAAACCTCTTTTCCATGCGCATCAGATAACCAGGCCCGTAGTGTTGATTCACGTGTCAAGAGAGAAGGCAAGACAAGGGTTGATACCAGGCTTACTGTTTTCCGGCAGCGGATGTCTGTCGACGATGATCCGACCAGGAGATCAAACTGACCATCCTCACTGATCCACCGCTTATAACCAGGATGAAAATATGCGAACGAACGAAAATCAAGTTTCATACTCACGGTTTTCGTTTCACCTGCAGCCAGGAAGACCCGGTCAAAGGCTTTCAATTCCTTGTAAGGGCGCACCAATTCTGATTTTTGATCATGGACATACAGCTGAACAACCTCACTACCTGCAATACTACCGCTATTGCTGATATCCACTTTAATGGTCAGACCATCCACATCGCGGAATTTGTCATTTGAAACGCGCAGGTTACTGTAGGTGAAATTGGTATAGCTCAAGCCATAACCAAAGGGGAATTGCACCTGCAATTGTTTGGCGTCATAATAACGGTATCCGATAAACAGCCCTTCGCCATATCGTACTTCGCCATTTTCGCCAGGGAAATTGATGGTTGCCGGAGTATCAACCAATCTGAGCGGAAAAGTTTCTGCCAATTTTCCGGATGGGTTGACCTTGCCAAAAAGGAGATCGGCGATCGCGCCTCCTCCGGCTTGTCCCATCATCCAGGCTTCCAACAAAGCAGCAGTGTTGTTAATCCAGTCAGCAACCACCACCGGGGCGCCATTATTAAGGATAACAACCGTATTGGGTTGTACTGCTCCAACAGCGTTAATGAGCTCAATTTGCTGATGCGTCAGGTCAAGGTCCGGACGGTCATAGCCTTCCGATTCTTTTGATTCAGGCAGCGCAAGATAAAGCAAGGCCACCTCGGCAGAGCGAGCATTCGCAACAGCTTCATTAATCAATTCCTCATGAAAACTATCATCCGCCGGATAGCCTTCAGAATAGCTGAATTCTGAATCACTCGCCAGTGCTCGCAATTCATCGAAAGGACTATCCACCTGAGTTGGGTTGATATGCGAGCTGCCACCACCCTGGAAATGCGCTTCCTTTGCAGCTCGGCCGATCACAGCAATCTTCTTCTGTCCTTTCAAAGGTAAAATGCCATTGTTTTTCAGAAGGACCATGCCTGCAGAGGCAATTCGGCGCGCCAGAGCGTGGTGTGCTTTGTTGTCAAATTCACCACCCTTAGGTGACTCTGCTGCTTTGAGCACAATTCTTAAGATGCGGCCAACAGCTTCATCCAAAATGCTTTCTTCCAATATCCCTGAACTGACAGCATCCACAACCGCTTTTACGCGCAGGCCTCGCGGACCCGGCATTTCCAGGTCGAGCCCTGCCAGCAGAGATGCTACTCGATCATGAACAGCACCCCAATCGGATACTACTAATCCTTCAAAGCCCCACTCATCTTTGAGGATATCGACCAGCAGCCTGTGATTCTCAGAGCAATAAATGCCATTGAGCTTGTTATAAGCACACATTACTGTCCAAGGCTTACCTTGTTTGACAGCTATTTCAAAAGCTGGCAGATAAATTTCGCGTAGGGTGCGTTCATCCACTTCAGTGCTGATCGTCATCCGTTGCGTTTCCTGGTTATTGCCGGCAAAATGCTTAAGCGAGGTGCCCACGCCCTTACTTTGCACACCATTAATAAAGCTGGCAGACATCTGCCCTGCCAGATATGGATCCTCAGAAAAATATTCAAAATTGCGACCGCCCAGGGGAGTACGTTTCATATTCGTTCCCGGCCCCAGGATGACATCAACCTTCAAAGAGATACATTCCTGTGCCAAAGCCTGGCCCATTTCACGGATTAAGTTCACATCCCAGGTGGAAGCAAGGCAAGAAGCCGTTGGGAAGCAGGTGGCTGGCATACTTTCAGAAAGCAAACCACTGCTATTGATTTCGCGCCGTAATCCATGTGGGCCATCCGCGAGCATAAGCTCCGGTATCCCCAGTCTTTCAACCGGCGTTGTCGTCCAGGCAGATGTACCTGTACATATGGCTGCTTTTTCTTCAAGCGTCATTTTCTCAATCATTTCTTCAACAGTAAACATTTTCTTTTCCTTTCCGGTACCATTCAAAATAGCAAATGGATTCTTAACAATTTTGATATGATGATTTATGCTTTAGCACTATGTGCAAAAGAATCAAAGACAGAACGGACACACAAGTCTTTTTCCACCCGGGTCACTTCCCATCCATCAGGTAGCGGACACGTAATTTGAACTATTCGTCCTGCGGGTAAATTAAAGTAATTATCACTAAAAATCACATCAACACCATTGAGTGCCAATTCCACCAATAATGCCGTCGATTTTGACTTCAGTCGAATGGTTATTCGGTTTTTATCCACACTCATTTCTTTTTCAATTGCGGGTTCAACAAGCGATAAATGTTTCATTGGGGCAAAGAAAGCTGTTTGACGCGCTACTATCTGATCAGCTTGCCAGAGTTCTGCTATAAAAATAAGGCTGCGTTTGTTATCGTCGGTAACTTTATTTGTAAAATCAAGTCGCTCAACCATCTCAATAGATTGGGAGCCAACCGTGATTTTTGCCTGGCCAGAATCTGTAGCTTCACCGTCCAATGTTTCTAGAGACCAATGCACATCTCCATGCCAGGGTTCAAGTGCATCATTGGTGACAAATATTGATTGAATTGGTGGAGTATCCTCAATGGAAAGCATCAATGGAGCGTAGAAGCGTCGGGCGGCATAATGCAAAGCCTTCCAACGTCCGAAGTAATCCATACTCGACCAGGATGCAACCGGCCAGCAGTCATTCAGCTGCCAGTATAAGATTCCGGCAACCCGCTGTGGATGGCGGCGCCAATGCTCTACGCCATAACGAATGCCTTCCGCCTGGAGCACCATGCTCAGGTAAACCAGAGACTCAAAATCCTTCGGCAGACGGAATGTATCCAGCATTTGCGCGACCATTAGCGCATTACCGCTATCATTTTTCTGATGTCTCTCCATAATATAGGAGGTCATATTCCAATCAGCTTCCTCTGCATAGTTGCGAATTGTCGCAAGGGGTGGCAGGGCTTGAAAGCCAAATTCGCTCATGAAGCGCGGAAATTGGTCGCGGTAAGCGCTGAAAGGCTTGCGGCCGTGCCAGACATCCCAATAATGGGCATCCCCCTGGAGCTGCCCATTGGGATTTTCAAAAGGAGTGTCGGATGAGGGTGAACTGGGCCAATAGGCGTGATCCCGGTCTTCCTCTTTGCACCAGCCAGGCAGGGTGTGGTGAAAGAATTGGTTATAGGCTATTTTTAAATCCTGGAATTCGGGGCCTTTCCAACCCCAATCCACCCAGCCCCATTCCATTTCATTATTTCCGCACCATAATGCCAGGCAGGCTCGATGGCGCAGACGGCGTATGTTTTCCACAACTTCTGCATGCACATTTTCTAAAAACTCTTTGTTGTCGAGCGGATAGATACTGCATGAAAAAATAAAATCCTGCCAGATCAATATGCCGTATTGATCACATAAATCATAAAATTTTTCATCTTCATAGAAGCCGCCACCCCATACACGCAACATATTTTGGTGTGAATCGGCTGCAGAACGAATAAGCCATTCCAACGAATCTTTGGTAATTCGGGTTGGGAATGAATCAGCCGGAATCCAGTTAGATCCTTTGGCAAATATTGGCACACCATTTACCACAAATTGAAATGAGCGTCCCCATTGGTCCGGCTCCTGACGCAGTTCAACCGTGCGAAGCCCCAGTTGATATTCTTTTTGATCTAGGATGTCATCATCTAGATAGATTAAAATAGCTATCTTATAAAGCGGCTGATCCCCATATCCATTTGGCCACCAGAGTTGAGGTGATGGTATTTCCATTCTGATGGTTGCTTTGGCTTGCTCCTCAAAGGACACTTTTCTTTCATGAAACTCGCCATTGGGTGAAGTAATGCGCATTAACAAGCCAAGGTCAGCTTCTTTCCAGTGCTGAATTTCTACCTGAGCCAAAATTGTTACATTTCCATCTTTATGTATCTGGTGCAAATACACATGCTCCAGCCTGGCGTCACTGGTACCCTCCAGGCGAATATCCTTCCAAATGCCAATCGGTGGAAGCTGTGGGCCCCAATCCCAGCCGAACTGACAGGGTGCTTTACGCAGGTGCGGACTCCCGGTAATCGCCTGCGACACCCCAGGCATTGGTCGAATAGCTTGCTGCTCTTGAGCAAATTGAACCGGAGAATCAAAACGGATTACCAGCTCATTTTTGCTCTCTTTCAGGTAAGGTTTTACATCCCAGCGATACTGGCGAAACATATTATTAGCCTGTCCAACCCGGTGGCCATTCAACGTGACGGTTGCCAGTGTATCCAATCCATCGCAAGTGAGCCAGGTTTTGGAAAGTAGGTATATATCAGGCAATAACTCGAATTCCGTTCGATATTCCCAGTCACTTTCCGCAACCCATTGGACATGTTTTTCGTTGTCAGCTACGAAAGGATCAGGAATTTTCCCCAAATTCAGTAAGTCTGTATGCACACCACCGGGTACGGTAGCCGGTAACCAATTTTGAGTTCCTGTTTGCCGGAATTCCCAATCCTCTACTAATGATTGAACTTTCATCTTACTTTATCCTCTGCCAAAAAAATTTTTTTATGAATTTGGAATCGTTTGCATTTTGTCGGGCGATCGTCAGACCAGGAACACTCTTCAATCCCGCATTATCGAAAGGGTACCGAAATTTGTATACATGGTAAGCCGGAATAGACCAAATAAAATTATGAAGGCCCCAACAAAACATAGAGGTAAGGCTTCCAGAGACAATTGCCGCGCCAAAACACCCAATGTTCCGGGGATGAGAGCGGTGCCTAATCCGGAGGCAGCTATTTGTAAACCAATCGTATTGGCAGCGTGAACCGGCTGGACACGCCGGCTGGTGCCGGACATCAAAGCCGGGAAAATGGGTGCAATCGCAAAACCGATCAAAGCCACTGCCATCAGGTTTACCCATCCAACCGGGTTCCAAACCAGTAATAAGGCCCCAAGTAATGCAATTATCAGGCTTCCTTGCACCAGTAAATTAATACCAATGCGTTTTGCATAAAGCCCGGCTATCACGCGACCGATCGTAAAAGTTGCCCAATAACTTCCTGCGAAAAAACCTGCAGTGGTTGCATTTATCCCGCGTGATTCTGTTAAAATGCTATATGTCCAGATGCCTAATGATACTTCCGTGCCAACATATATAAAGAACAATAATACGCTTAACCAAACAGGTAACTGTTTCAGGCTATTCATCAATGGTGTCTTGTAATCTGTGAGCAATTTAGGCTCATTACTTGTGGCCGTTGAACTGTCCCGACTCCACATTGCCAGTGTAAATACAAAGCATATGGCCAATAAGACCTGGAAACTGCCCACAAATCGATAACCAACTCTCCATGAATTGAATTCTGTCAATGCAAGCGTCATAATAAGCGGGCCAAGGGTGATACCAATACCATAGCTGGCATGCAGCCATTGCATCAATCCTTCTCCAAAATTAGCTGCAACGTAAGTATTTAATCCGGCATCAATCGCACCAGCTCCAAGCCCGGCAAAGGTCCCCAACAATACCATCATCCACCAGGCCGGTACCAGTGTATAGCCGATTAAGCCCATGCCTGTAATCGCACAGCTTAAAGCCAAGACGCGACCAATACCCCAATGAGAGATCAAACTGCCACTCAAGAAGCTGGATGTTAGATACCCTGCGACCGTAAACAGCAACAACATCCCGAGTGAGTCAATTGGAATTGAAAAGCTGGATCGAATCGATGGCCATGCAATTCCCAATAACCCATCAGGCATTCCGAGAGAAATAAACGCCACAAAGGTAAGAATGACCAGCCCAATTTTCGATTGACTATTAATTCTTTTCAGCATGGGAATATTTCTCTCATCCTTTTACAATTATGTACAGCCGTAATTTACCCTTTGATTCTAATGCTGCGCTTTTTTCTCAAATTTTGATCAATGGCCTTATTCAGATTTTGAATCAGGTTAAATCAAGCTTCATTCCAGATACTTGAGACTTTCACCGTCGAAAGATCCCATTCTTCATGAATCTTGGGAACATCGTTGATCAGGCGTTTTGTGTAGGCTTTTTTCGGGTGCAAAATGACTTCATCCGCAGTTCCGCTTTCAATTAATTTCCCATGTTCCATTATGTAAACACTATCAGAAACGAAATATGCCAGACCGATATCATGGGTAATAAAAATGAGTGTCATCCCCGTCTCTTTGCGAAGAGCCATAAGCATATCCAGAATTGTCGCCCGAGAACAGGCATCGATCATTGAAGTTGGTTCATCCGCCAATAACACCTTTGGTTTAAGCAGGAAAATACGGGCAATCATTAAACGCTGCATTTGCCCGCCAGATAGCTCAAAAGGGTATTTATTGGTTAACTCTTCAAATTTTAAATTTACAAAACTACAAGCTTCCGATATCATTTCGATCTTCTTCGCATGCGGTAATCTTCCGCCTCCGCGCATTTTTATGCAATCCAAGAGAACAGTATCAATTTTATTAAAAATATTGTAGGAGGAGTAAGGGTCTTGAAAAATGGCTTGAATCCCTTTCCAATACTCTCTCTTTTTCTTTTGCGTGCTTATATCACGTAATTTCCCTTCAAAGTAAATTTCCCCTTCCGTTGTGCTGATTAACCCTAAAAGCATCTTGGCGAGGGTGGTCTTTCCACTGCCCGATTCCCCGACGATTGAAATTATTTCGCCGGCATAGAAATTGAAATCAACATGATCAACAGCTACAGTTTTTTTCTGCCCCAGGCCGAAGATTTTGGTTAAACCAGAACCCCTCAGGCAAGATTTCTTTTCATCAGTCATTTTGGTATGCCTTTCTCAAATATTCTTCTGAGAAAATACAACGATAATGGCGATTGTCTGCAATATGAAGCATTTCGATCGGATGAACCTTGCATTCCGGTACAACATATCGACAGCGTTCAGCAAAGCGGCAGCCATGAGGAGGATTCTTTAAATTCGGGGGAACGCCCGGAATGGCAGTTAATTTAACATCACGAAGTCCTCTCTCGGGGACAATGATCGAACCCATCAAGCCCTTAGCATACGGGTGAAGGGGATCAAATACTGTTTGAGCAGCAGTTCCCTTTTCAACAATTTGCCCGGCGTACATGACCATAATATCATCAGTCACGTTATAAAGCAGCGGCAGTTCGTGGGTGATGAAGATCATTGATTTTATGAAGCCATGTTCCATTAAATCCAAGAGCATCTTAATCACCATCTTCTGACTGGTCACATCGAGAGCGGACGAAGGTTCGTCAGCAATCAAGATTTTTGGAGAAAGGATTACTGAGATTGCGATTACTGTTCTTTGTTTCATCCCTCCCGAGAGCTCAACCGGGTATTTTTGTAATACTTCTGCCGGCAGTCCAAGAACTTCAAATCGTTCCACCGCAAGATCGTAAATTTCTTTCTTCTTAGCCTTGGGATCGTGTGCCTGAATAACATCCTCAATTAAATTAATGATCTTACGAGTTGGATTGAGTGCATTCATAGCAGCTTGTGGGATGTAGGCGATTTCCTGTCCGAGAATTTTTTTCCGAATTTCATCCGGCTTCATAGTAGAGATATTTGTTCCATCAATGATAATATCGCCGCTGGTGTAATGAAGCGGCGGGAAGTAATATCCCATCAGACTGAGCGCCAGTGTGGATTTTCCACAGCCAGATTCTCCGGCGATTCCCAAAGACTTGCCTTCTTCTACTTTCAGCGAAACATGATCAACCGCATAAACATTCTCACGAAAGCGAGTGATGTATTTTGTGGTTAGATCTTTTACCTCCAACATTACTTTAGCCATTAAACACCTACTCTCTCAAAGCTGGATTGAATACCTGATCCAGCCCCGTATTCATTAAATTCATCGAGAAGGTGATCAGCGCGATGACAACCAGCACCGGGAAATACGCCCACCATTTGCCAATAATATGGGCCTGATAGATCATTGCCCAGTTCATTAAGAGTCCCAAGGTTGGTACTTCTGTCGTGCGGGGACCCAGACCGATGATTGACAAACTCGCTTCTACCAAAATTGCAGAGGAAATTTGCAAAATGAAGGCCATGATGACATACGAAGCAATATATGGCAGGATATCATTGAGAATGATATGAAAAATCGAATGACCGGAAAGTTTGGAAAGATTTACATGATCTCGATTACGTAAGGAAATGACTTGCGATCGCACAGCTCTGGCAGTCCAAACCCAGGAAGTCAGGCCAATTACGAGCGCTATAGTAAAAGCACCACGTTTATTCTGTCCGATACTAAAAGATATCAAAATCAACAACACAAATGAAGGAATCACGATGAAAAGATTGGTGACAAACATGATTAAATCGTCAACAATTCCGCCAATATAACCAGACACCAATCCCAGTACCAAGCCAATCAATGTTGCGACCAGGCCGGCAACCAATCCGATCAGCAAAGATACTCCGGCAGCCCGAACCAGCTCCGTTAACATATCGCGACCAAAATTATCAGTTCCGAGTGCTAAAAGGCGCACATTGGCTACCTCTCCGACATTGACATAATCATTTTGGTTGACCAAACCAATCTGTTCCAAATCGCCGCTATCTGCATTTATTGCAGCTAAAATTTCTCCTTCAGGTTTAAGAAGCCCTTTAAGCGATGTATTCAGCCTTTGAAAGTATCTCGAACGCGCCAGAGTCATCCCGCTGATGTTCTTGCTTGGGTCGTAATTACTATTCCATTGCTCCAAGAGCTGCGGGGTGTTGGTAATATCAATATCTTCCGCAGGGACACCAGCCACTATCAGAAACTCTTGCATAGCCAAACGGTCTTCATCACTCAATTTGGAAGCAATACGTTTTACTCCGGCATTTTCAAGGTTAAGAATGTATGTAGATGGAGAATTTACGCTGTCGTAGGTATTAACATAGATACCGGGGGGGAAAAAAGTCCCTTGTGCAATGATTGTTAAAGGGGGGTCAGTTACAATCAACGGGTAAATCAGAACAATCAGCAACAATATGCAAAAAATGATAAACCCGACAACGAATTTACCGGATCGAAAGACTTGTTGAAGTGTATGTTTCATTTCCGCATCTCCGCTTAATCGGCCTGTGCTGCTTTGATTCGGGGATCAATTAAGCCATAAACGAGTTCTACAACAAAATTTGCAAACAGTACCATTAAGGTGATTATTAATGTTGTTGCAGATATGAGTGGATAATCCTGGCCTTTAATACCGTTCAGTAGCGTGGTGCCAAGACCAGGATAACTGAATATGATTTCAGCGATCAGTGCTCCACTGACCATTGTGCCAATTGAAAGAGCCAGGCCGGTTACCTGCGGGAGCATGGCATTTCGAAAAACATACCAAACAATTTTACGATCCTTGATTCCAAGGAAGCGGCTGTACTTTACATAATCTGCGTTCAACTCATAAATTGACATGGAACGCATACCGATTGCCTGTCCACCGATTGCAATCAGGACAATTGACCAAAATGGTAATTGGTAATGAACAATCACCGACCAAACGAATTTCCAACTTAAGTTTGGAATCAGATCAAAGCCATAACCGCCCGAAGTGGGAAACCATTTCAAATTCACAGCAAAGATAACCAACAAGATAACCGCCATTCCAAATGGCGGAAAATTACTAATAAAAATACTGACAGGTAATAAGACTTTATCAAATCCCTTTTTCAGGTACGCTGCCAGTGCTCCCAACGTATTGCCAATTATCCAACCAACAATTATCGCCGGAAACTGAAGTGCAATTGTCCAAATGAGAGAAGATTTGAGGATGTCAGAAACTGTCCGAGGATATTGACTAAAGGAAATACCAAAATTACCATGAAGAGCGTTATTTACATATATGAAAAATTGTTGGTAGAGTGGCAGGTTTGTCCCAAACAAAGACGTATATTGTTCGTAAACCTGTTTCATCCCAGTTGAATTTGACATACCCTGTGCAAGCCTGGCGACAATCGCAGCAACCGGATCGCCTGGCATCATACGGGGCAGGATAAAATTAAGAATAAAAGCAAAAACAAGGGTAATTAATAACCAGAGAATCTTGTTAAGAAAATACTTCCGGTAACCTTTCAACGTATTTCCTCCTTTTAGTAATCAACAGCCATGTTCCATTTTACAGGAACATGGCTGTTTTTACATGATTATTGTTTCTTACTTCACAAGAGTCAGGTTATAAAGACCCGCTATAGCCCATCCGTCAGTCATATCCAGCGGAGGAACAGGGGGATTGGTACCATCATTTTCATGCGGGAAATTTGTCCAGACAGATTCATTCACTGTATGGAACGATTGTGGGCGATACATGAGTGTGAATGATGGAATATCTGTTAAGTATGCTTTCACCAGGTTTGTGTAGACTTCTTTCATCGCGGCCGGATCGGACATGGTTGGCAGCTCAGCAATCCAGGCATTAACTTCAGGATTATTATAAGCGCCCCAGTTACCATTCCAGTTGTTGGTGGTTTCAGCAAATTCGCCACTTAGTAGATGGCGGATACGACCCCAAGGTTGAGTCGGTCCGGCACCATCACTCCACATCATAAAAATGTCGAAATCTTTCTCAGGGAGTGGCCAGTTGGTGACAATGGTTTGGTATACTGACCAATCAGGGTAATTAGTGGTGATATCAATGCCAATATTCTTACCGGCTGCAGCCACAACTTCAATGGCAGCTTGCCAATCAGACCAGCCATCCGGGCAGGTAGCTACGTAGTGAAGATCCTTGCCATTGAATTCACGCCATCCATCGCCATTGGTATCTTTGATACCGGCATCGTCGAGTAACTTGTTTGCACCTTCGATGTCATTGCCAACCCATTGCAGGTCTTTGACAGCATCATGATCATAGAGAGCCTGTTCACCTGGGGTTGGGTTCATCAACGATCGAGGAACTTGTGCAAAAGTTGCGGATTGATTGGTCATTGCATTCGCAATAATGGTGTCATAGTCAACTGCAATGGCAATTGCCTTGCGAATGGCTAATTGATCCAAGCCATAAGATGCTTTGTTGAAGAAAGCGGTCGGCAGGCTGGCACCAATGCCATAAGGCGCATCGGGCAGATACGTGGAAATTGGCAAATTTTGCTTGAGCCAGAAATCTTGCACGTTCGAGTTGAATTGCTGGCTTACATCCACTTCACCGGCCTGGAGGGCGGTGGTACCGGCTGCGTTATCTTTGTAAATGACATGAGCCAGATACTTTGGTATAGGCAGCTTGCCAAACATGCTGGCATCCTGACCCCAGTAGTTATCATCTCGAATTAAGACAACTTTGGAATCATCTGAGAAGAATTTGTGATACGGCCCAGAGAAAACCACATCATCAGCTACATCCGCCATAAATGCAGCTGCATCCCCACCGGTACGGGCTTCCAGAGTCTGCGTCCATGCCTTTTGAATAACATAGTTGCTACTTAAGTACGCATTGACTAATAACGGGTTAATGGCTTTGCCATCTTCACCAAGTTTGGCTTTAACCACAACAGTTAGCGGGTCAGCGGCTTCGATAGTATCAATATAATCTTTGTTGGCAGCACCGAATTGAGTGTTGTACTTGACATGGGATGCCCAGGTATAAGCGACATCATCAGCGGTCACTGGAGTGCCATCACTCCACTTGGCAGCGGGATTCAGCTTAAAGGTAATCTGAGTCATGCCATCATCCCATTTGAATGGGCCGTCTGCCAGTAAAGGATATACATTGCCATCGAGCATATCGTACAGGTAGGGGGTCTCAAACATCGGGACACGAGCATTATCTTGTTGTGCAAGCGCCATAGCATTGTTACAGTTGGATGAATAAGGATTCCAACATACAACTGTTCCCCATTGCTGCCCATTGAAATAAAGAGTCTCTTCACGTGGGAGAGAATTTGCATCAACTGGAGCAGTGGTTGCCATAGGAGCTTCGGTTGCCTTGGGGGCATCTGTGGCTTTAGGTGCATCAGTTGCCATGGGGGCATCTGTTGCTACCGGGACGTCAGTTGCGGCGGGTGCCGGCTGGCAAGCTGCCAGCAGCATGCTGATGGCAATCAGAACTGACAATACGATAGAAATGCGTTTCATTTTCATTCTCCTTATAAGTAGTTGAATAGTAACGGATCAGTCACGAACATTGTGGGATCTTTTCCTATATTCACCTCCTGAAAATTCATTGCAAGTAATTATTTTTAAACTGAAATGCTACTTGAAATTGTGCATTTGTTGATTGGCACCACAGGAATTACGAATGATCAAATCCGTATCCATTATGGTATGGATAGGTTTTTCATTGCCATTTTCGATCATATCAATCAAAGTTTCCACAACACGAATACCCGATTGAACAACTGGCTGGCGAACAGTGGTCAGCTGCACACTGGAGTAAGATGACAAAGGCAGGTCATCAAAGCCGACCAGTGCAATATCATCCGGAATCTTCATACCAGCCTCATTGATAGCGCGCATCGCTCCCATCGCCATCACATCCGAGGCAGCAAATATGGCATCCGGTTTTAACGGGAGAATTTTCTGTATGGCATAATAACCGCCAGGCTCCGTGAAATCACCTTCTACCACCAGATTCGGGTCATAAGGCAGATTGCGTTCAACAAGTGCTTTTCGGTATCCTTCCAGCCGGTCAATTCCAACTGTGCTATCGAAGGGACCTGTAATCGTCGCAATTCGCCGTCGGCCAAGCCGAACAAGGTGACTGACAGCGTTATAAGCCGAATTAACATTATCAATATCAACATAAGAGACATTATCTGAACGGAAAGGCCGGCCAATAACAACCATCGGGATGTTCATATCCAACATAGTTCCGATGATGCCCTGATCCCCATGATGGCCGGATTGCACCATAACCCCATCCAGAAAGCCTTTTCGGGCGATGCGAGGGTACATATTTTC
This sequence comes from Chloroflexi bacterium 44-23, assembly GCA_001899005.1. Taxonomy (GTDB): domain Bacteria; phylum Chloroflexota; class Anaerolineae; order Anaerolineales; family Anaerolineaceae; genus UBA6170. The sequence goes on along the minus strand of MKUW01000013.1, from coordinate 149,850 downwards.
TTCCTCTTCTTTGCTGCCTACCAAAAATAATGCCAGCGTGTAGTTATTCTGGTTGCAGGCCTGTGCGATTCCGCGCGTCAGGTTAGGATAATATGGGTCAGTAAAAAAGATGGAAACGCTGAGTGGCAGCACCAGGCCAAGCGTCCAGGAGCGTTGAGAAGCAAGTGTGCGAGCAGCTGCATTCGGGTAAAAATTAGTTTCCTCGATGACATCCATTACACGTTTATGCGTCCGTTTGCTGACACTGGTCTGGTTGTTGATTACGCGTGAGACCGTGGAACGGGAAACTCCGGCGCGCTCAGCAATATCTTCAAGGGTAAGGTTTTTCACTCGATTTCTCCGCGGTTTGGTACCGCTCTCATGAAAAAATTGGGATTTGGCATTCCAAATGGTTAAAATTGGGAAAAATTGACTTTGTTTTGGGAGATTTTAGGAGCGCTCCCAAAATTTAGTATAGCCATTCTCTTGAAGAATGTCAACTATTTTTAAGAGTTCTTAACTTGAACCACAATTATTGGATAATATTTTTGCGGGCAGCTCGCTAGCCCTTAGAAGAATTTAAATTTCCCACGTGATTCCGGACTGGCTGGTCTGCAGACATTGCGAAATACTTGGTACGATCAGAAGATTGCAAGGAATCCGATATCCCTTACTACACATTTGGCCATTTTGTGATTCTTGCAGTGAAATCAAATTTGATAATATTGTCCATTAAAGTTTATTTCGCTAATTTTTCTCTGGTAACTTTTAAAAATTAGCAGCAGAGTGTATTTTGACAGGCGTCCGGTCGACTGTCAAGAAACACTCTTCACCCCTGTTTTATTGTAAAGATACTTTTTCTGGTTATAATAATATACGGAAGGTTTAGTGCGTGTTTTCTGACTATGGAATCATTCGTACACGAATCACAGCTCCCAGACGCCTGGAAGGTCTGGTCGCGCGCCCTCGCCTCAATAATTTACTCTCTGAATTGATTGAAAAACGGCTGGTACTGGTTTCTGCCCCAGCCGGTTATGGCAAGACTTCGTTGTTAGTCGACTTCATCAATAATTGTGAATTGCCGGTCTGCTGGTACACAATCGACCGTCTTGACTACGATCCGCTACAATTCATAGCATATTTCGCAGCTGCCATCCGATTGCGTTTTCCATTTTTCGGTCAACGCACTGTGGCTGCTCTCTCGGGTGTTCAGGGCCAGCTGGATGTCGATTTTATCGCCACCATTCTGATTAATGAAATTTACGATACGATTCCTGAGCATTTTCTGCTTGTACTCGATGATTATCACCTGGTCAACGACAACATGCAGATCCGCCACTTCATCAGCCGTTTCCTTCAAGATGTGGAGGAAAACTGTCACCTGATCATCACTTCTCGCTCCTTGCTCTCTTTGCCCGATCTACCCATCATGGCCGCCCGTTCTGAAGTAGGCGGGATCAGCTTTGAAGAATTAGCCTTCAGCGTCGAGGAAATCCAGAGCCTGTACGCTCTCAGCCTTCACGAACACCTCAGTGTTAATGTCGCAGAACAAATCCTTCAGCGATCCGAAGGCTGGGTAACTGGCATTGTGCTGGCCAGCCAGGTAAAAGCGAATGGCTCAGCCGCACGCCAGCGGCTGGCCCGTGTGTCAAGGTTTGGGCTGGATGATTACTTCCTTCAATTGATCAATGAATTGCCAGATGATATCCGTACATTTTTGCTGAGAACATCTCTGTTGGGTGAGTTTAATACTGAACGTTGCAGCCAGGTATTAACGCATGCACTCGGTTTACCAGATGAACCCTGGTTGCAGTGGATGAGTAGTATCCAGCACAACAACCTTTTTGCTATGCCTGTCGGTGAAGACGGGGATTGGCTGCGTTACCATCCGCTCTTTCTCGAGTTTTTGGTGATGCAGATCTTCCGGGAACGCCCTGAGGAAGCCCGTACGATTGAAAAAAGCCTGGCATTGGTCTGTATCCAGAACAGTGAATGGGATCGGGCATTCACCATTTACCGCCAACTTAATATGCCGGAAGAGCTGGTCAATCTAATCGAAACAGCTGAACCGGATATTATCACCGGCGGGCGCATCTCAACCCTTTCTGCCTGGATTGATGCGCTACCCGTTGAAATTCTTAATTCCAGACCGTTCATCATCGCCTTGCAGGGCTATATCGCCATGGCGCTCGGGGATAATTCGCTCGCATTAACCCTTTATAATCAGGCCATTGGCGCCATGCAACTCCCACAGGATCGCGTCCATCTGGCACGAACCCTCTCGATGCGCGCCAAACAGTACTATCTCAAAGGTCAATTAGATGATTCAATTTCAGATGCCAATGAATGTATACAACTCATCCAAAATGACCTTGATCAGCGGAAAATCTTGGGGGAAGCCTACCGTAATATCGGCCTGTGCTTCTATCTAAAAGGAAAAATGCAGGATGCTTTAAAATGGCTCGGAGATGCCTCAAACATCATCCGCTCTATCAATGACCAGAAGAATGAAGCGGTTATTAATCTCGAAATGGGGCTTGCTTATGAGAGTCTGGGGGAATATACCCTTTCGAAGGAAAAGTACGCTTCTGCTTTAATCTACTGGGAAAAAGTGGAGAATCCTGTCTGGCTTTCCAATCTTTTGAATAACCTGGGTGTCCTGGAACAAATGATGGGTAATTACGAAGAGGCGATCAAATCCTTCGATCGATCTTTAGACTATGCCAGATCTTGCGACTACAAACGTATGGAAGCCTATGTCCTGACCGGTATTGCTGACCTATACGCCGAACTTCAAGCTGATGAACAATCATTACAAATTTATCAAATGGCTGCCGAAATTGCTGACCACGCTCAGGAACATTTTTTACAGGTTTATATTAACGTACAGTCCGCAGCTCTAAACGGCAAATGTGGTGATTTTGTTGCCGGGTACCAACACATTCAACAAGCCCAGGAATTGGTTGCCCCGCAAGGTTCTGAAATGGAGTTCTATTTATGCGAATTAGAGTTTTGCGGCTTAAAGATTTTAGAACACAAAGCGAATGAGATCATTCCCAGACTTGAAAATGCATGCAGTTATTTTACAAAAGAAGGTCACAAGGTTCAGATCGAAAGAGCTCATTTATACCTGATGCTGGCTTACCACGCCGACAATTATCCTGAAAAAATTATCGAGAATTTTCTTTACCTTGTCACGAGCCTGGATGGAGAATTTCTACCCGTTTCACTGATCGCCACTGCTGCCCGCCATCAGGAACTACTGGCTGCCTGTCAAGCGAATTATCTGAATGACGAATTTGCCCGTTTTCAGCAGGAAATTGAAAACTTTAAGAAAAAACGCACTGCATTACGACGTTTTCTGCGCGAGAATGCCCGCCTGGTTCCGCTGGCACCACCCACACTGCACATCCGCTCCCTGGGACGAATGCAGGTTCAATTCAACAGCCAGATTATCACCAGTTCAGATTGGCAAACCCAGGCAGCTCGCGATATGTTTTTTATGTTACTGGCCAAACCAGAAGGGATGACCAAGGAAGAAATCAGTGTTGTTTTCTGGCCGGATGCCTCATCCGAGGAAGCAAAATTCCGTTTTAAGAACACAGTATATCGCCTGCGCCGAGCAGTAGGAAAAAACACCATAATTCTGGAACAGGATATTTACCGCTTTAATAACAGTCTGGATTATGAATATGATGTCGAGCTCTTCTTGAAAGAGTGCGTTCATGCCGGTCAGATGAAAGATCCAATCCAAAAGTTGACTTACTTCCGTGAAGCCATAAAACATTATCGCGGAAATTATTTATCTGAAATTGATGAAACCTGGGTTATTCCCTCCCGCGAATATCTGCGCCAGAATTATCTCAACATCCTCATGCAAGTTTCGAAGATTTATCTCGATTTGGCCAATTATGAACTTGCCCAGGAATTCTGCCAACGTTTGTTAAGCGAAGATAATTTACTGGAAGATGCCCACCGTTTAGCACTCCGAATTTACGCTGCCAGAGGAAACCGGGCTGGCTTGGTGCGCCAATATCAACGTTGTGTTGAAGTCTTCGAAAAAGAGATTAATGCTGCGCCATCCCTGCAAACTCAAAAACTTTACCAGGATTTACTCAAGTAATTTGTTTATTTTCTCAAGCAGTTAGATCGTGCCAAGCGTTTTTGTTCGTTGCAGTAAAAATAAATTCACAGGTTTTCCTATAAAGAAGTGTTTCTTCTTTGCGGTAGATCCACTAATGGTTTAAAAACTGGGCAAAAGTGATGCTTTTTAAAGCCTAATTTAATGCCTGCTTTGAGACCATCATTCGGCATAATAAGCCAGTGAGATTACCTCAAAAGGAATATTTTGTATGTTAACCAAATTAATCCCTTCGATAAAAAAAATAGACCTTCGTGTTGTTCTCTTCTTTCTGACTGTTGTTGTATTTATTATTGGAGCAGGCGCTCCTGGTGCGGTAGGCATTTAAGCCTTTAAACCATTTAATTATTATTTCTCAAAAATGTAAAAGGAGTTTCCCATGTCATTCATTAAATCGCTCGATACCCGTGTTGTCCTCTTTGTTCTGACCGTTGTTCTCTTCGTCATTGGCGCAGGCGCCCCTGGTGCAGTCGGGATCTAATTCCTAAATTCAGTTGATCTTTATTCAACCTTCCATATATAAGGAGCTTTCCATGTCATTCATCAAATCACTCGATACCCGTGTCGTCCTCTTTGTCCTGACCGTTGTTCTCTTCGTCATTGGCGCAGGCGCCCCCGGTGCAGTCGGGATCTAATTCCTAAACCATTTTGCCTTTATATAACCTTCCATTTCTAAGGAGTTTTCCATGTCATTCATTAAATCGCTCGATACCCGTGTTGTCCTCTTTGTCCTGACCGTTGTTCTCTTCGTCATTGGCGCAGGCGCCCCCGGTGCAGTCGGGATCTAAATTCACTGACCAGCCTTTTAGCTTTTATATTTATTCATTTATAAGGAGTTTTCCATGTCATTCATTAAATCACTCGATACCCGTGTTGTCCTCTTTGTCCTGACCATTGTTCTCTTCGTCATTGGCGCAGGTGCTCCTGGGGCCGTCGGAATCTAATCAAATCTAATTTATGATCATCAAGGGGTATATTTTCCTGAACTTACAAACGGCAGGAAAATAAATTCTACTTATAAAAAGTCGTATAGTCGCATCACAAAATCGTATCCCCCTCGACTCATACCTAGAATATGATCCTTTTATTGGCAGTCGTAATTGGCTTGGCAGCAACTTTATTGCGAGCCCAATTGAAACACAGAACCTTAAAACTTGACAAGTTGCGTTGGGAGTGGTTGGTCTTTATTTCAGTTCTCCCACAAATATTTTTCCAAATTCCATTGACCGGGCGTCTTATTCCGGAAAATTTTATACCTTATATTCAGATCACCTCAATGCTCGGATTATTGGTTTTTGTAAGTGCCAATCTATCCGTTCCAGGTTTCTGGGTTTTAGGGTTAGGGTTATTAACAAATTTTTTCGTGATCGCGGCTAATGGGGGTTGGATGCCAATCCACCAGCAAACACTGCATGCCCTGGTTCCGGCATTACCGCTTGATCATTGGGAAAATGGGACACGCCTGGGGTTTACAAAAGACCTCATCCTGCCCGCTGCGAAAACAAATTTTATATTATTGTCCGATGTAATAACCTTGCCGCCCTGGTTCCCGTATAAATTCGCCTTCAGTTTAGGTGATATTTTTATCTCTACAGGTACAGTAATATTATTATGGTCACTTAGTGAAAAGGAGATTTCCAAATGACACTATTAAGTCACTCAGCCTCAAACATTCCGGCTGTTTCAACCACAGTCTATGATTCTCAATCTGGCATTAAGAACGAATTTGGTCGATTAGTTCATGCTGCCATCATCAACAAACGTTTCTGCCAAAAATTGTTGAAGAATCCATTAAATTCCATCGAAGATGGCTATTGCGGTGAAAGCTTCCACTTCTCTCCGGCAATCAAAGAAAGCTTGCGATTTGTACGTGCAGACAACATTGAATCGTTTTGTAGCCAATTGATGCAAATCATTAATTCACATAGTATCGCTGAAAAAGCGCTGCTCAATTACAACTAAGCACATAGGCACACATTATTGTTATGGAAGAATTATATTTTAACTCCCAACCATCTGTAGATGGGCGTCGGAGAGACGAATTAGAAACTGAATTTTCCCAGTTTCCAAATATTCTGATCCCGGTAGCCAAGGATAAAAAGAACCAAATCGTCGGATTCTTTGTCCTGAAGAACAGTGAGTTACCGGAAAGCGGCCAGAAAAATTTAAATGAAATCACCGGCACGCCTTTTAAAGCCGGATTAGCAGGTTTGAAGGTGTATTCCGCTCCCATCCAACCTGCACTGGAGGAAAATTATACCCGCGCTTTGATCATGCTCGCCAATTCAATTGATCGCTGCGATCAAAGTGGGCACAGCCATTTAACTTCTCTTTGGGCTCAAAGGCTTGCAAGACAAATAGGCTTACGAGAGGAAGAAGTTCAAGATCTGTGTCTGGCCGGGAAAATACATGACGTGGGTAAAGCAGTTGTGTCTCGGGATCTTTTGGTGAAACCCGGCCCACTGACAGCCAATGAATGGTTAATCATTAAACGACATCCCGGATATGGTGCGGTTTTAATGGAACCCTCTAAAAGTTTGAGAAAAATTCAACCCATGGTACGCTGGCATCATGAACGTTTCGACGGAAGCGGCTATCCAGATGGCCTGGCTGGCAGGGATATTCCACTGGGTGCCCGCATTCTGGCAGTAGTTGATGCCTTTTCAACCATGATCGGTGGGCGCACTTATCGTGACCCCATCAGCTCTGAATCCGCGCTTGAAGAGTTGATTCGCTGTCGCGGCAGTCAATTTGACCCTGAACTGATCGACTATATGGCCGCCTGCATGAAAAGGTAATCTTGCAGATTACTTGCTGAATACTCAATTATTCGATCTCGCATAATTGTTCTTCACTGCTCTCAGAGGAGATTTGAGAATGGCTTTTATATGAGCGGGTTTTTTTTATTACTCATCCAAAACCCTCAATCAAAAATATCTCACGTACTTCTGTGAGAAGGGTGCACCTTTACACTCAGGAAACGCTTTCCCGTTTGGTTTACCATCCAATGATTACATCAATGAAAAAGTTCACAGATAAACTCATTTTAACTACTCACTCGCCTCATAAAGTTTAATGAGTGCCTGAGTTCCGTCATCTTCGAAGCCTTTCGCAGCCATCTCCTGATAAAGGCCAAGGACTGAGTCTAACATTTTCAACTCAACTCCCCGCTCGAGCATTTCATCCTGAACGATCTTCATATCTTTAATAAAATGTTTGATGAAAAATCCCGGCCCAAGATCCCCCTTGAGGACTCTGGGGGCCATATTAGAAAGCTGCCAACTACCAGCCGCACCTGCGCCAATGGCCATAAGCATTTTTTCAGGATCGAGTCCAACCCGTTTTGCATAAACAATGGCTTCAGTCATAGCAGCCGTCGCACCTGCGATGGCAATCTGATTTGCAGCTTTTGTATGTTGTCCTGAACCTGCTGAGCCAAGATATACTATGTTCTTGCCAAGATATTCTAAAAGCGGCAGGATCTCCTCAAAATCTTCTTTGTCACCGCCAACCATTATGGACAATGTCGCATTCCGTGCTCCCATGTCACCACCTGAAACCGGAGCATCCAACATGCGGATGCCCTTCCTTCTGCCTTCATCGTAAAGTATTTTGGCGAGAGAAGGTTTTGAAGTTGTCATATCCACACAAAGTGTTCCATTCCTGGCATTATTAAAAATACCTTCCTGACCAAGATAGACTTCTTCCACATCTGATGGATAGCCGACAATCGTGAAAACATAATCAGCATTCTGGACTGCATCTTTAATGCTGTCTGAAACCACACCACCTTCTTCTTCACGCACTTTTTCTGCCTTTGCAATGGTTTTGCTATACATATTAACTTCGTGACCATTTCTTAGGAGATGCTTTGCCATCGAAGCACCCATGACTCCAGTTCCAATCCATGCAATTTTTGCCATCATTACCGTCCTTTGATTAACTTATACCTTTTTTTAATATTCTACTATCAACAAACACAATTTTTTGAAGAAATTATTTATTTAAATGATCACTGAAGTTCATCAAAACAAACCTGTAAGTTTTTCATCAGGCTAACAATTTTCTTCCAATCGAAGGACTGGATCAAGAATGAAAACTTCTTCTATCTTATCATCAAACTTAGGTGTGTAACTTCTTGCAGCTCGCAGTAGATAAGCACTCTCCGCAAGGATAGTATTTAGGTAAGCAGGCAGGCCAAAGTAATCCATTGGCGTCGCAAACCTGATGAAATCAAAACTCCTGGTTCTTGGCTCTGGTCTTAATCTCGAGGGTCAAACGTCTGTTTTATGGTCTCGAAGACCGGATAACCTTTTACCGGGGTTTGAGTAACTTCAGATATACTAAGGTGGAATAACGAAACTTTTTCGAAAAATTCTGGGTTTGAAAACAGAACAATTCTTCCATTAACCAAATAACCACCGAATTTCCAGTCAAAAAAGTTGAGTCTTTAGTATTTTTTCAAGAATTCGAGGCATAGTGGTTTTCGGGTTTATTTAGAAGATACAGTCTTTATAACTATTCGTTGGGAGGGTTTTGCAGGCGAGCTAGGTTGATTTGGTAATCAATTTATCACAAGGGACAGAAATATTTGTTTTTCTTGTGTTCTCTAAGAAACTACCAGCCATTTAAAGGGTTTTAGCGTTATACGGCGTGTTGAAAGCAATTTCTGAAAATAATCAATCTGCATTCACACAATTGAATTTCTAAGAAATCCGCAGAATTCTTTAAAGATAAAGAGGCTCACATGCAAAATAATGAAATTAGGCTTTATGGTTATCGTTGGGTTATATTGGCAATTTTTATGTTCGTTAATTTAACAATCCAGATTTTGTGGATTGCATACGCTCCAATCACAGTTGTAGCGGCGGCTTATTATAGTGTCACTGATCTTCAAATAGGTTTTCTTTCGATGGTGTTCATGATCGCCTTCATTCCGCTCTCCATCCCGGTTTCATGGCTGCTGGATACCTATGGGTACCGGCTTGCGGTCGGGATTGGGGTAGTTCTCATGGGCATTTTTAGCCTGCTGCGAGGATTCGCAGGTCAAAATTATCCCCTGGTATTGTGGAGCACAATTGGAATTGCAGCCGCGCAGCCATTCCTACTTAATGCGTGGACTACGGTTCCTGCCAAGTGGTTTCCACTGCAGGGACGTGCTACTGCAGTAGGTCTGGTTACCCTTTCGAGTTTATTAGGGATCGCTCTTGGGATGGTTATAACACCCTTGTTAGTTGAAAGCTTGGCTATCGCCACTGTTCAGCTAATTTACGGCGCGCTTGCGGCTTTTTCAGCTATATTATTTCTTATTCTGGCACGCGAGAAGCCGCCAACACCGCCTTGTGCTGCTGGTGAAGAGTCTCGCGCTTTAATGTTGGATGGTTTGAAACATGCCCTAAATAATCGCACATTCTGGTTCATTTTATTTATTTCTTTCATTGGGCTTGGTATTTTTAACGGCATTACAACCTGGGTAGAGAGCATTATTCGTCCACGAGGTTTCACACCCACTGATGCCGGCACCTTAGGTGCCTTATTTATTGCAGGTGGTTTATTCGGAGCGGTTGTGCTGCCGGCATTATCAGATAAACAAGCGAAACGCCAGCGCTTTCTATTAATCGCATTTGTGGGAGCAATACCTGGCCTGATTGGTCTGACCTTTGCCACATCACACATCTTGTTGTTTGTGTCCGCTGTTTGGCTGGGTTTCTTTCTTGTCAGCGCCAATCCAATCGCCATGCAATATGCAGCGGAAATAACTTACCCTACTCCGGAAGGCACTTCGAATGGGCTCATCCAATTATTTGGTCAAGGAGCAGTGGTATTTGTGTATATCATGGAGGCAATGAGGAGCAGTGATGGGACTTTCACACCTTCTTTACTGCTGGCAATTAGCTTGTTGTTGGTCAGTGCATTACTGGTGACCCAGATGAAAGATGTGTAGCAGAAGAAAAACAACCCGCCGCCGTGAGCCCTGCCAAAAATCTTCAAAAACTCACAATAGTAATGATAAGAAGCACAAAAACCCTTCTTTATACATATTAATGTCTGTTGGATATCGATTCGGATAGTATTGATTCACACAAGAAATGAGCCAGCTAGAACAGGAGTATCATGGGCAAATTGATGAAAATTACACCTTCAATTTTCAGTCTATTGCTGTTCATTCCTTTTATTGCAGGATGCAATGTCAAAGTTTCCCCCACACCGGAAACCTCAACCTTAGCAACATCAACCCCCGCGTTCCAACCTGTCACAGACTTACCGCCAAGTAATACCGCAACCACAGAAAAACAATCGCAAGCAGAACATCGCATTGCCATCCGTGTGTCTGGCGGAAAGGCGGAATTTTTTGATAAACAAACCGGCGAAAAATTCATACCACGTGGAACCAATTATGTCTATATCCCGCACGAAGGAACAATTACGAACTTAACGCTTAAGGTTGGCACCTATAATCCCCTTCTGACCCGCGATGACTTCGTCCAACTGGCTAACCGTGGATACAATACTGTCCGCGTTTTTCTGGATCACTGTTCCAGCGGACCCGGCTGCATCGCTACTCCAGGCAGGCCAGGTTTAAATTCCGAATATCTGGATAATATTGCCGACATGATGCACGCAGCAAAAGAAGCGGGTATTTTCATCCTTTTTACATCGAATGATCTGCCAGATGACGGAGGTTATTCAGAAGAAGCGAATACCGGTTCCGGTGGTAATTTTGAAGGCTATCGCAATTCATACTATTTGCGTCCTCAAGCCATCACTGCCACACGCCGCTATTGGAGTGATCTTTTAACAGGTCTGTATGAAAGGAATGCTGCTTTCGATGCGATTCTAGGATGGGAACTATTGAATGAACAATGGATGTTTCGCAATCAACCTCCTTTGTCTTTGACCAATGGGGAAGTTGAAACCACCACTGGAACATATGATATGAGTGACACCCTACAAAAAGAAAAAATGGTCAGTGAAGGACTCATTTACTACATCTCGCAAATGAAGCAGGAAATTCTCTCACACGACTCTACCGCCCTGGTGACGATGGGCTTCTTTGTTCCAGAACTGGTGGCCCCGGATTGGTATGTTGAAACACACTCACTGCTTGAAAAATCTGACCTTGATTTCTTTGATTTTCACGCGTACCCCGGTCCATTAAGTATGTCCGCCCATGTGAAGGCGTTTGGCATGCAAGATTACAAAGCCAAACCAATTATTTTGGGAGAATATGGTGCTTTCCGCAATTCCTTTCCAGAACCTAAACCTGCTGCCCGCGCAATTACTGACTGGGTGGCAGAATCTTGCCAATTTGGTTTTGATGGCTGGCTATATTGGTCCTATTACTCGGCAGACGTTAGTGCCGGGGACCGTACTTGGGGATTGATGGACGAGAACAAGTACTTCCTTGATTTGCTTTCACCGAAAAATCAACCCGATCCCTGTGTTCCTGTTGATATACCCAGCGAAAACCTGGCATACAATAAACCTCTTCAGGCATCCCACAGTTTGATAGCGCAACCAGCTAACTTGGCTGTGGATGAAAACGCAGACACCCAATGGAGATCGGGAGGGTCTGCTCCGCAATGGATAGAAGTTGATCTGGCCGGCAGCTTCCGGATCAATGAAATTTCGCTCCTGGTTGGGCAGTGGCCGGAGGGGAATACAGTACACCGTATTCTGATTCGCCAATCCGGAGGTGAAAATTACAACATTATTCATGAATTCAGTGGTTTTACCAAGGACAATGATTGGTTAATCTTTACACCTGATCAGCCATTAGAAAAAGTAAGTAAAATCCGAATTGAAACGATATCCAGTCCATCCTGGGTCTCATGGAAAGAAATTGTTGTAAAGGGCGAAGCAATACCTTAAAGCAAACAGGAAATATTGATTATTGCATACTATTAAATAAAGATCTGTCTACTTCAACATCAGGTTCACTTGTTGAAGGGAGCTTATCCTAAACGCAGCGCACCTGATTAACAGGTGCGCTGTGCTCGTTTTAGATTTCAACCATCAATTTTGGAGGATGCAATTTATAACGAATTCCCTTCATCCGGTAATAGTTTTTCTTTGAACTTTGGGAAAAGAAGCGTGAAAATCAAACCAATTAACACCGGAAGTCCATATGAATAATCCCAGGCTGTTGAAGTTGTCATCGTCAGGCGGATAACCTGCAAAGAGACGTCCATGATCAGTAGAGAAAATGACGCAATCAGTGCCAACCACCAGCCCATCGCTTTATGTGCGGCTAATTGATAGATGGCTATAAACAACATAATTACACAAAGCCATTGAATTGGAGCTGACCAGGAAAGAATCCAAACCCCCAGGCCTGAAAACATCGGTTTTTCCGGGCGAGTCATGAGCATACGCAGGTTGCCGGTACCGGTGATAAATGCATGGGTGGTCAACATTCCTGCGAAAGTGAGCGCCAGGAATTGACCCCATTTCATCCATTTGTCTGTATTGCGCAGGAAGATCGATGTCCAGAAGAAAAGCAAACCGACCATAGCGATAACTGTCGGTAATGGAAATCCTTTAATAAAGGATACATATGGCATCATCATGAACATACCACCAGCGGATGGAAAAGCTGTAATCAACATGGTTACAGGATAAGTCCATTTCTTCCCTTTCGCGATCTGACCTGCCATTAAGATCATGGCAACACCGCCAACAAAAATCACGCCTCGATAGACAGGAAACGCAATAGAAAATATTTGAATACCACTGGCGTAGGCGGGTTTCTCAGCAGATATTTTTATCAGGGCTTCTACGACTCTTTCGACGGATGTTTGGATCAGAAATGGGGCGATAGCAATCATGAATAACCCAACGATAACAGCCAATATTGCCAAAATCATGCTTTTACTTTTTGAGTATTCTTCCATTTTGTTCTCCTCTTTATTTGTTACAATCATTAATATGTGTAACATATTATTTACTTATGCGCATTGCGTTAGGTTAAATCAGATCCCTGACATATAATTTAGATATGAAAAACACACTATCTCAAATTCTCCGGATAAATCCAGTCTTTTCCAATCTAAATGCAGGAACAATCGACGAAATAGTCGAACTGGCAATTATGAAGGAATACAACACCGATGAAGTTCTTACTTTTGCAGGTGATATTTGGCCGTATCTCTTCCTGATATATAAAGGACATATATCAGTTTTTAAAGAATCCAGCGAAGGGCGGGGATTATCCATTGCTGAATTTGGCCAGGGTGACTTATTTTGGGGACCGGCCTTCTTCCATGAGGAAGCTCCCAATCCGGTGACCATTAAATCCAAACAAAATTCAATAATCTATTTATGGTCACGTGAACGAATATTGCCGTTTTTGTTAGAGAATGGATCGCTCACATGGGAATTATCACGATTAATGTTGACGCGCATGTTAAATGCAAGTGACATCATCACCGGATTGGCCTTCCAGCAAGTCTCAGAGAGGCTGGCAAACTTTCTTATAAAATTACCAGGACACAATAAACCGGGCCCAATTACTCGTTCGCTAACACTTGATGAGATTGCAAGCCGGATTGGGTCCACCCGCGAAATGGTGTGCCGGTTCTTACAAAGTTTTGCAAATCAAGGCCTGATAAAAATTACCAGAACAGAACTGGAGATTTTGGATTGGCACCAACTTAAACAAATGGCACAGAAAGAAAAACCCTAAATTACCTGAGTGAAATTCTTGTTTATATGCCTGTGTCAAAATGTGACACCTGCGAAAAAGATATCTTATGGCCGGGTGCCAATTATTTTCTCCATTTGCTCTTGACTGACCGTTTCGTGCTCCATTAATGCATTCACGAGAGCTTCCAGGCAATCCTTTCTTTCAGTAAGACATTTTTTTGCATAATCATATCTTTCACTTAATAGTTGTTGTATTTTCCCATCAACTTTTGCAGCGGAAACTTCACTATAGCTACGCCCCTGAGTAATTTCATACCCTAAGAAAGGTTGCTCCTCTTCCAAATCCAGTGTCATTAAGCCGAAATCGGTCATCGCCCAACGGGTTACCATTTTACGAGCCAATCGTGTGGCTTCTTTCAAATCACTTTCTGCTCCGGTTGTAATTTCTCCAAAAACGAGTTCCTCGGACGCGCGGCCGCCCAACATCACAGCCAAACGGGCCAGTAAATAGTCACGGCTATAGTTATATTTGTCTTCCCCTGGTAATTGTTGTGTAGCGCCAAGTGCCATACCATGAGGAATGATGGTCACTTTATGAACAGGGTCAGCATCAGGTGTGAACCAGGCAACAATGGCATGGCCAGATTCATGATAGGCAATGATGCGGCGATCTTTTTCGGTCATTACCAATGGGCGTGCTCCTCCCAACATGATTTTATCCAAAGCGGATTCAAAATCGGACATAGTAATCTCTTTTCGTCCCAAGCGGGCTGCCAGGAGTGCAGCTTCATTACATAGGTTCGCCAGGTCAGCACCGCTCATTCCGGTCGTGACTCCGGCAATCGTATCAAGATTGACGTCTTCGCTTAAACGAAGGTCACGTGTGTGAATTTTCAAGATACCCAGTCGTCCCTTCCGATCTGGAGGTCCGACCACGATCTGGCGATCAAAACGACCGGGACGTAGTAAGGCTGGGTCAAGCACATCCGGGCGGTTTGTGGCAGCCAGCAATATTACTTCATGATGTTCGTCAAATCCATCCATTTCAACCAGTAATTGGTTTAGCGTCTGTTCACGCTCATCGTTTACTGAACCCATGCCTGCCCCCCGGCGACGTCCCACCGCATCCAGCTCATCAATAAAAATAATCGCTGGTGCAGCGTCTTTAGCCTGCTTAAACAAATCTCGCACACGACTGGCGCCAACGCCAACAAACATTTCAACAAATTCGGATGCACTGATGTTGAAATAGGGAGCGTTTGCTTCTCCAGCTACAGCACGCGCCAAGAGTGTTTTACCGGTGCCAGGTGGCCCAACGAGCAGAACACCACGTGGTATTCGAGCCCCGATATCATGATATTTCTGGGGCTCTCGCAAAAAATCGACCACTTCCTGAAGATCCTGTTTGGCCTCATCAGCACCGGCCACATCATCAAATGTCACTTTCGATTTTACAGGTGCGTCTTTACGAGCTTTGGATTGACCAAAGGAGAATATGCCTTGCTGTGATTTCATGGTCCGGCGGCCAATCCAGACCATTGCCGCAATTAGTAATAGTATCGGCAGGCCGGTTGTGAGCAAAGTGACATACCATGGCGCAGATGCAGGTTGTGCCTTAATCTCCACCCCCTTTTCTTTAAGAAGTGGTAGGAGAGATGGATCCCCGATGGTATCGGGAAAGATGGTCACAAATTCAGTATAGCTTTTCGGTGGCGTGTTAGCCTGTGGTGCAATTGTAGGGGTGACATCTGGGGTAGTCTTCGGCCAAACCACCGGGTTGATAAATTCACCGGTGATAACGTCCCCACTAATTGTGACCGATGATATGTTTTCTGATTGTATTTGTGTAAGAAAAGAGGTGTAAGGGATCTCCACCTGCGAAGGTGCGCCTTTTAAGAAAGTAATTACGTTCCAAATTAATAACGCCAATAAAATAAGCCACCAATATGAAGAAATACGCGGGTTGGGCATTAATGGTGGTGGTTGTTCGGGTGGTTTTTGACCTGGTGATTGCATGCTCATGATTAACCTCTAAATTTTTTCTCAACTCAAATAACCAATTATCCAATAAGTCGCGCAAGCAAAAATGCTGCTGTGGCTGCTAAGCCACCCACCAACACGGTTTGCAATCCACTGCGCATCGGTTTTAGACCGGTAGCCATTCCTTTGAAAAAGCCGAACAGGAATAATGCCAGCAGCGTTACCCCTACTGAAACATACAGCGCAGTAAGTAAAGTGGGGATAAGAATATAAGGCGAAAGTGGAATCATTCCACCTGCAATATAAGACAATGCAATCGTCAAAGCACTTTGGTTAGCACGTTTTGGGTCTGGTTTTTCAAGGCCAAGTTCGTAGCGCATCATAAAATCAACCCAGCGCTCCCGGTTTGAACTTAATGAATCCACAAGCGGTTTTGTTTCTTGTTCGTTCAATCCATAACTCAGAAATATGTCTGATATTTCCTTTTTCTCCATTTCAGGAACTTGCATAGTTTCATCCAGTTCTCGTTTACGCTCAGTTTGATAGTGTTCAAAGTCAGTGCGCGCTGCCAGATAGCCTCCCAGACCCATCGCAATAGAACCTGCTGCAATTTCGGCTAACCCGGCAGTCACCACAATATTCGTAGCTGCACCGATACCAGAAATTCCGGCGGCCAAAGCAAATGGAACAGTCAAACCATCCGACATACCAATGACAATATCGCGGACGGTTTCTGTAGCGGTAAAA
This sequence comes from Chloroflexi bacterium 44-23, assembly GCA_001899005.1. Lineage (GTDB taxonomy): Bacteria > Chloroflexota > Anaerolineae > Anaerolineales > Anaerolineaceae > UBA6170. Next base: position 133,358 of record MKUW01000013.1, on the reverse strand, counting down.
TGTCTTTCAATATGAGGCGTTACAGGCATGATGATTTATCCCTTTGGATATTAATTTATTTATGACAGAATTATTCGATAACTTGTAAAACACCTTTTCGCGTCTAGAATTTGCCTTAATACCAGTATAACAAGCAGTTTAATAAAGTATCGAAAATTTATTATTAAGTTTATACATTCACTATAAGCTGGTCACGCCATTGCGGGCCACACAAAATGATCTATGGATGAATGGCGGTGATTTTTCCACAATCATTCTGATTTTATAAGTTTATTTTTCACTGTTAAAACATTCAAGACTTTCCCCTTTTTACAGACCTTAGCTTATTGGGTAGGCATTGCGAGATTCGGCTATACCGCTGAAGGGCAGTATTCGAGGATGAAATAACATTGCTCAATACAGGCAAGGCGTAGGGTGTGGTTGTGACGCGCCACATCGTTATTTTATCAATAATTGGCGCATGGGCGAAGCATCCGCGCTAGCTGTGTTTTTATAGGCTAGGATGGTTTCCCGGATGCTTCGCCCTTACGAGAGATCTGACGTGAAAGAGACATCATGCCCCTCGGAAGGAAAGTCTTTTGACTTTTTTCTCAAGTAAGTTCGTAACGCACCAAACTATCACTGCTTTTTGTTTTTAGCAGCAGCGCAGCGAAGTAATCTTTTTCGCATAGGACAGGATTGCTTCGTCGGACGTTATACGTCCTCCTCGCAATAACAGTCATTGATCAGTTGCCATTGGTTTCAATTAAAGTATCAATATAAAAAAACGGTATTCAAAAGGTGGTTACACGTCGTTGACACCTCTGATAACGCGTCCTATTATATATTTAGGCGAATGTGAGAACTGTATTGAGAAAATCAGCAAACTTCGCCACTGAGCCCAAACGAAACCTTTATATTTTGTCCGAGGAACGGACGTTTAAGGTTTTCGGGATGCAGAAAGGATCTTATTTTTATGAAGAATGTTATGCAAGCCAATCCATTGTTTCTTAAGAGTAGTTGGGCTTGTCTCTTGCGTGTATCTACCGAAGGAGAATAAAAATGAGTAGCAATAAACCAACTACCGTTGAGTTGGAAAATTTATCCATTAACACAATTCGTTTTTTGTCAATCGATGCGATTCAGAAAGCTAATAGTGGTCACCCTGGTTTACCGATGGGTGCAGCCGCATTTGCCTATATTTTGTGGACGCGCTTTCTCAAACATAATCCTCGCAACCCAACCTGGTTTAACCGCGACCGTTTTATTTTATCAGCTGGGCATGGTTCCATGTTGTTATATAGTTTGTTGTACCTGACAGGGTATGATGTTAGCCTTGACCAGATAAAACAATTTCGCCAATGGGGCAGTATCACGCCAGGACATCCTGAGCGTGGTATCACTCCCGGAGTCGAAGTGACCACCGGACCACTTGGTCAGGGATTTGGTAATGGGGTTGGGATGGCAATGGCGGAAGCTTCTCTAGCAGCACGTTATAACCAACCCGGACATAAGGTCATCGACCATTACACATACGGTTTGGTCAGCGATGGCGATTTAATGGAAGGCGTATCATCAGAAGCTGCTTCCCTGGCCGGGCATTTACGCCTTGGAAAACTTATCTACCTGTTTGACAATAACCATGTAACGTTGTCAGCAGCCACAGATCTCACCTTCACTGAAGATGTCAAACAACGCTTTGATGCCTATGGCTGGCATACTCAAACAATTGATGATGGAAATAACCTGGAAGCAATAGATTCTGCCATTCGCAATGCACAAAGAAATGAGCAGCAACCATCGCTCATCCTCGTGCGCACTCACCTTGGTTACGGTTCACCAAATAAGCAAGATAGCTTTGAGGCACATGGTTCGCCATTAGGTGAAGACGAGGTAATACTGACCAAACAGAACCTTGCATGGCCTCTCAAGCCAGCCTTTTATATTCCCGAATTAGCTCTGACACATTTCCGACAGGCAATCGAACGTGGAAAGCAGATCGAACAGGAATGGGAAACAGAATTCTCTTCATATTCCCAGGCTTTTCCTGAATTAGCAGAGGAACTGCACCAAATGATGCGAGGGGAATTACCGGATGGCTGGGATTCTGAAATCCCAGCATTTTCTCCCGAACCCAAGGGCATGGCTACACGCGTGGCTTCAGGAAAAGTGATGAATGCAATCGCGCCTAAATTGCCCGGCTTTATTGGTGGCTCAGCAGATCTGGATCCCTCTACCCACACGGCCTTGGATGGAAAAGGCGATTTCGAAAGCCCGCGGGAGACAATTGATGATCCTCAGGGTATCGTCGGTGGCGGCTGGCATTACGCGGGAATCAATCTGCATTTCGGGGTGCGTGAACATGGCATGGGTGCAATTCTAAACGGATTGGCTGCCCATGGAGGGTCAATTCCTTTTGGCTCAACCTTTCTAATTTTCTCCGATTATATGCGTCCGCCCATGCGATTGGCTGCTTTGATGGGCTTGCATGTGATCTATGTTTTTACACATGACAGCATAGCACTGGGTGAAGACGGCCCCACTCACCAGCCAGTCGAACAATTATTGGGGTTACGTTCCATTCCAAATATGATCGTCTTACGTCCGGCAGATGCAAATGAGACCGCTGCTGCCTGGCGCATTGCCATTGAACATAACGACGGGCCAACCGCACTGGTGCTCACTCGCCAGCATTTACCAATCCTTGATTTGCAAAAATACCCTCAACTGCCACTTGGTGTCATCTCAGGTGGATATATCCTGGCACATGCAACCGGAAAGGCACCTGCAGACATCTTGTTAATTGCTACCGGGTCAGAAGTCCATCTGGCACTTGAAGCGCGTGATAAGCTTGAAAACCAAGGTGTTAGAGCCCAAGTGGTAAGTCTTCCTTGTTGGAATTTGTTTGCTGCCCAACCGGTAGAATATCGGGAAGCAGTTCTTCCTCCAGGAATACCGAAACTGGCAATCGAAGCCGGAGTGTCCTTAGGGTGGCAGCCATATATAGGCCCCGCTATCGATGTGGTCGCTGTGGATCGCTTTGGTGCCTCAGCTCCAGGGGAGATCGTTATGCGTGAATATGGCTTCAGTGTTGATAACGTCACTAAAAAAGCCATTGAACTTTTAAAAAAACACAAGAGAAACCATTAATTTTTGAAAGGGGCAAAAAATGCTTATAGGAATAGCAACCGACCATGGCGGTTTTGATTTGAAAGAACCCGTCCTAAAAGCATTGCGGAATTCGGGTCATGAAGTAAGGGATTTTGGTGCATTTGATTTAAATCCTGAAGATGATTACCCGGATTTTGTCATTCCGCTTGCAAAAGCGATAGCGTCCGGCAAAGTGGAGCGCGGTATAGCTATTTGCGGCAGCGGTGTCGGCGCCAGTGTGGCTGCCAACAAAGTCTCTGGAATACGTTCAGCCCTTATTCATGAGTCTTACTCTGCTCATCAAGGTGTCGAAGATGACAATATGAATCTGTTATGCCTGGGCGGCCGTGTGATTGCCTTTGAAGCGGCCTGGGAGATTATTAAAATTTATTTAACAGCTCACTATGTAGCCAAAGAACGCTTTGAAAGGCGATTGGCAAAAGTAGCTGCCATTGAATGTAAGGAGCAAATAAAATGAATGAGAACCCATTATTAAAACTAGAATCATTTGGTCAAAGTGTCTGGTTGGACTATCTCAGACGCAATGCGATTGAAAACGGATATATTCAAGGATTGATTGACAATGATGGACTCAGTGGACTGACTTCAAACCCTTCCATCTTTGAAAAGGCTATTGGGGAAAGTAATGATTATGACGATGATATTCAGACCATGGCCCAGAAAGGTAAAAGTATTGATGAAATATATGAAGCACTTACCGTAGAAGACATTCAAAACGCGGCAGACCTTTTCCGTCCTGTTTATGACCGTCTGCATGGTGAAGATGGGTTTGTGAGTATTGAAGTTTCACCCGATCTGGCTCACAATACCTCTGGAACTATCGCCGAAGCCCGCCGGCTCTGGTCTCTAGTAAATCGCCCTAATATGTTTATTAAAGTTCCGGCAACATCTGCCGGTTTGCCTGCAATCCAACAATTAATCAGTGAAGGAATCAACGTCAACATTACTTTGCTTTTCGGATTACCACGTTATAAGGAGGTCGCAGAAGCTTACCTGCTCGGGCTGGAAGACAGAGTAACCAAAGGCAAACCGTTAGACAATGTTCATTCGGTCGCCAGTTTCTTTCTGAGTCGGATTGATGTGCTCGTTGATCCTATCCTGGAAAAACTAAGGCTTGAAGGTGGTCTGCGTGCAGAAATAGTAGCTGGCCTACATGGTCAGGTGGCTATTGCCAGCGCTAAAGTTGCTTATCAGATCTATCAGGAAATTTTTACCAGTGATAGATTTTTAAAATTGTCCAAAAAAGGAGCTCTCCCTCAACGTTTACTTTGGGCGAGTACCAGCACCAAGAATCCGGACTACAGCGATGTAAAATATGTTGAGGCATTAATTGGCGACAAGACCATAAATACATTGCCGCCCCAAACGATAGAAGATTACCGCGATCATGGTAAACCTACCTCAAGTTTGGAAGAGGGCACACAGGAAGCCTATGAAGTACTGGAAGGCTTGCGGGAGGCTGAAATTGACCTGGACCAATTGACCCAACAACTTGAAGATGAGGGCGTCAAGAAATTCAGTCTTGCCTTTGAGAAGGTGATGTCTGCATTAAAGAATAAAATGACCTCATCAGCACATAAGATGAAAACCTCATGACAGCTCCCCTTCCTATTACGACCTTCTTCCTGGATATCGGTGGGGTTTTGCTTACCAATGGATGGGATCAAATTTCTCGAAAAAAGGCTGCTGATAAATATGGCTTGAATTATGAAGAAATGGATGAACGCCATCACCTTACCTTTGATACCTATGAGGAAGGTAAAATCAGCCTGGACACTTATTTGGATCGGGTCGTTTTTTATCAGGATCGTGCTTTCTCCCGCGATGATTTCAAAAACTTTATGTACAGCCAATCCCAGCCCTTTCCAGAGATGATTAAGTTAATGCATAAGCTTAAGGCCAAATACAACCTTGAAATTGCGGCTGTAAGTAATGAGGGGCGCGAGCTTACAGTTTATCGTGTTCAAGAATATCAGCTTAGTGCATTCATCGACTTTTTTATTTCATCGTGTTTTGTTCATTATCGAAAACCGGATGAAGATATGTTTCGAATAGCATTGGATATTGCCCAGGTTGACCCTCGACAAGTAATTTATATTGAGGATCGTGCCATGTTCGTCGAGGTGGCTAAAAACTTGGGGATCAGGGGCATAATACAAAAAGATTTTGAAACCACGCGTAAAGCGCTTGAAGAATTGGGTTTTTCCGTATAAAGTTTAGATTTATCGTGTCATTAAACCAACAAATGACAGAATTTTTTGGATAAATGAATGAGAAAAACAGCTTCCATGAAAATACGATAGCAGATGAATGAATGGAGCAAAGTAAATGACAACAATAATCGATCCGACAATCCTTGTAATTTTCGGCAGCATGGGAGATTTGACCTGGCGTAAATTATCTCCTGCGCTTTTCAATCTGATGCTCTCCCAGCAGCTGCCAGAGAATTTTGCAGTGATTGGGGTTGATATTAAGCCAGCGTCCGTTGATCAGTTTCGCTTAAGAATTAAAGATGGGGTAAAAATCTTTTGCGAATTTGAAGGTTCGGATGAGAGCATTTGGGCAAAATTTGCAGAAAACTTGACCTACGTCTCGCATGATTTCTCAGAGCCAGCAACCTATGAGGATCTAGAGAAAAAGTTCGATGCTATTGAAGAGAAATGGGGTCACCCTGCAAATCATATTTTTTATTTGGCAACGCCCCCGGAAATTGTAAGGACAATCGTTAAAGGAATTGGTGCAGCCAAGTTAGCTCACGATAGAAAACATGTTCGAATCGTGGTTGAAAAACCTTTTGGGCATGATTTGGCCTCGGCAGTTTCATTAAATCATGCATTAAAAGCTGTTTTTGATGAAAATCAAATCTACAGAATCGATCATTATCTGGGCAAAGAAACGGTTCAAAATATTCTTGTCTTCCGTTTTGCAAATGCACTATTTGAGCCAATTTGGAATCGGCGCTATATTGATCATGTCCAAATTACCGTTGCTGAGCAGGTCGGAGTTGAACACAGAGGTGCCTATTATGAGCATGCTGGCGCTTTGCGAGACATGATCCAAAATCATTTAATGCAGATCTTATGTCTGATAACGATGGAGCCGATGGTATCTTTCGATGCGGATGAAATACGAAACAAAAAAATAGATGTAATGCGGGCAATTCGGCCAACACCGCCGGAACTTGTTGGGCAACTGGCAGTACGAGGTCAATATGGGGCCGGCAAAATAAATGATCACAAAGTACAGGCTTACCGGAATGAACCTGGTGTCAGCCCCAACTCGTCATCCGAGACGTTTGCTGCAGTCAAATTATTTGTAGATAACTGGCGCTGGCAAGATGTCCCATTCTATTTACGCACCGGCAAACGATTGCAAACCAGGTGTTCTGAAATAATGGTCCAATTTCGCCCGGTACCACACAAATCTTTTCCAAGCTCCGCAACACAAGTCTGGCAACCTAATCAATTACTGATTCATATTCAGCCAGAAGAAGGAATTGTCTTTAAATTCCAGGCCAAAGAACCCGGTGCAACCCTGCATTTGAGCCCTGTCAACATGGATTTTTCATATGTGAAGACATTCAAAGCGCGCACACCAGAAGCTTATGAAACGCTGCTTACCGATGTCATGTCAGGTGATGCCACGCTCTTCATGCGTGCAGATTCGGTAGAAGCTTCCTGGTCAGTCTTTATGCCGATTCTCAACGTATGGGGCAAACAAAAACCATCGGATTTTCCCAATTATGATTCAGGCACTTGGGGGCCGGAAGCAGCCAATGACTTGATCACAAAAGATGGCCGGAGTTGGTACAATCCAGAAAATGAAGATGGTTTATAAGTCCCACCAGAAAATAAGCCTATGCTTTTATCACTGAGATATTTTATGCATTAAAAGTGGGTCAAATGATTATATTTGATCTTGATATTTGTTAATATTAATCGATTGAAAGAGGAAATCCAAAATCATGGATGAGGATCAAGAAAGAGAAGACCAGGGAATTTCCTTACCAAATGACTCAAAAATAGATCAGCATTCATATAGTCTATCCGAAACCCATCGTTCAATCAATGTTCCTCAAGGTGCCTCGTTCTTCCGTACGCTGCTAGCTTATACAGGGCCAGGCCTACTGGTGGCAGTAGGTTATATGGATCCCGGAAACTGGGCTACTGATCTCGCTGGTGGAGCACAGTTTGGGTACACTCTCCTTTTTGTAATTATGCTATCAAATATCATAGCAATCTTTTTGCAGGCTCTTTCACTAAAGTTGGGAATTGTTACTGGCCGTGATCTGGCGCAGGCCAGTCGCGATCATTTTAGTAAACCAGTGGCATTTGGATTGTGGGTTTTGGCTGAAATCGCCATCAGTGCCACGGATCTGGCAGAAGTGGTTGGCTCGGCGGTTGCGATTCAATTACTGTTTGGATTTCCCCTTATCCTGGGCGTCTTGATTACAGCCTTGGACGTGATTTTGGTTCTATTCCTAAATTCCAAAGGTTTTCGCTATATCGAAGCGATTGTCGCTGCATTGATTGCAGTCATTTCGATATGCTTCATAATAGAACTTGTTTTCGCCAAACCTGAATGGGGAGGGGTCTTGGTTGGGCTATTTATTCCGAAAGCTGAGATAGTCACTAACCCTAAAATGTTGTATATTGCCATTGGTATTCTAGGAGCAACTGTAATGCCTCACAACTTATACTTGCATTCATCCATCATACAAACCCGTAAATTTGACCTGACAAATTTTGGAAAGCGACAGGCAATCCGTTTCGGAACAATTGATTCAACTTCTGCTTTAATGGGCGCGCTATTTATTAATGCTGCTATCTTGATCCTTTCCGCTGCTACCTTTCACAATACCGGGCATCAGGACGTAGCCGAAATACAGGATGCCTATAAATTGCTTGCCCCCTTACTTGGTACGGGTTTAGCCAGTATTTTGTTTGCGGTTGCACTGCTGGCATCTGGCCAAAATTCCACTTTAACCGGAACGCTGGCTGGTCAAATCGTGATGGAGGGTTTCCTGGATATTCACATAAAGCCCTGGCTGAGAAGACTGATCACACGCACGCTTGCAATAGTGCCAGCCATCCTTGTAATTTGGTATTTTGGTGAAGGGAGCGCAACCTCGCTACTTGTTTTGTCGCAGGTAATCCTTTCGGTGCAACTCTCATTTGCCGTTATTCCACTGGTTATGTTCACCAGCGACAAGCGAAAAATGGGTGAATTTGTAAACCCGAAGTGGATGAAAGTGCTGGCCTGGGTTATCGCAATTTTTATTGCTCTTTTAAATGTCTACCTTATTTTTTCGACGATTTTTGTCGCTTAGAGATCAGTTTCTATTTTATAAAGAGCGACTTGACTTAATCGATGGCAGGTTGGGAATGATTAATAGTTTTTATAATAAAAACGACTGGAATTTCATAGATGACCTCATTAAATGTCAAAGACATGATAGTTCTTTTACTCCTCTTACGATTACCCAGACGGAATATTTTAATATGTTCACTGAATTCGACAGAGTATTGTTGAGGTTTTCTAATAAAGGAAGGTAAGCATGTTCACTCGAATATTGGTTCCTTTGGATGGATCAGAACTGGCAGAGAAAGTTTTGCCATTTACTTGCTATCTGGCAGAAAAATTTCAAGCAACGCTTGTCCTTTTCCATGTCGTTGAAAAAGATGCTCCCAAGGAAATACATGGTCAGCACCATCTCCGACATGTCGACGAAGCCAGAATATACCTTAATAAGGTGGCTGAGAATCCAGCATGTGCCGGGATCACCATCGTGCAGGATGTTCATGAAGTACAAGAAGAAGGTGTGGCTCAAACAATAAGGGACCATGCCGAGGAATTAAAAACAGATTTAATTGTCCTTTGCGCTCACGGGAATGGCGGATTGAGAGATGTATTTTTTGGAAGTATTGCACAGCAGGTAATCCGGGAGGGAAGGATTCCAGTGGTGTTTATCCGGCCTGAAACGATAAAAGTTTTGCCGATCAATCCAATTCGTCACATACTGCTTCCGTTAGATGGATCAAAATCGCACGAAGATTCGATTCCAATTGCAGCAACGTTGGCCGAGAAATTTCATGCAAAGATAAATCTTTTGACAGTGGTGCCGACCATCGAAACCTCTCCAGTCAGAGCAGCACTAATCAGCCGTGTATCTCCCAGAGCAGCCAAATTATCGCTTGATATTTCTGCTCAACAAGCTGAAAAATATCTGGCTGCGATCTCGGAAGACTTGTCTGACGACGGGATTGCTGTTTCATGGAAGGTATTACGAGGTGATGTCCTGGCTGGGCTGACGGAAACGATTTCAGTGGAAAACATCGATCTGGTTGTGATAGCCACGCACGGTCATAGTGCAATCGATGTCACCTGGGAAGGCAGCCTCACCCCGCGCTTTTTACCAAATGCTCAAATACCAGTCATCCTTTTGCGGGGTAATTAAGAAAGCCGCATAGTAAAAGTTCACAATAATAAATGGGGTCAATGTTTCAACCTCTGGTTTGCTTGCTGCGATAAATTGAAGTCTTTTATCACTGGATCTATTAGAAGCGAAAACCCCCTATCCTTAAGTCAACAAGGCAGAATAGATCAAAGAAACCGTTTTCCATACCAATGCGGAACAGTTGGCCATCCTGTTCGGCAATGGCTGAAGCAATTTCGACGACGTAATTAATAAGGGAATCGAACGCACTTGTGCCAAAGAAGTCAAGAACACCTAGAAGATAGATTCGCTCCCAGGCAATTTTTGGCCAGCAGAGCGATCATCCAGCTAACGGTGAAAGTTCGCAACAAATTTTTTGTGTTCTAAATGGACTTCGCAAGAGGAAAATGAAAGTGCAGCGCGAGGTATCTCAACCCCTTGCTCTGCCCTCCCAGAATTCAAGCCTGTTGCCTTCAGGATCATGGACATAGAACACTTTTGATCCCCACACTTCTTTGATCGATGATAGTTCAATCCTGGCTTCCAATAAGCCCGATCTGACTTGTTCAATTTCATCCACCTGGAGGCTGATTGTGATACCTTTTCCATCACCGGATTGTATGGATGCCCGCTCTGGGTTGGCAACACTGATCCTGGCCCTTTCATTGAGCTTAAATTCCACAAACCAGTCATTTGAAAAAATCACTAATAGATTTAAACCGGTTTTATAAAAAGCGACCGTTTCTTCCCATTTTTTACAGTATAAAATTGTGTTGGTTGCTTTGATTTTCACTTGCATTTCCTGGTTTCGAGAAGGGATAAAGGACTAGATGAGGTTCATATTTAATCAAACCTCTCGGTCGGTAATTCGGGCAATCTGATGAAAGTGTAAGAATTTTCCACGTCAAGAGCGCTTTTGCGAAGTGGAAGATTTTTTCTCTGCTTGTTTCTGTCTGGCGATATGTGCTGCATTTATCATTTCTTTAAGTGCGGGAATAACTTCTTGCCATTGTCTTGTTTTTAACCCGCAGTCGGGATTTATCCAGAGTCGATCAATTGGCACAACCTGTGCGGCTTTCAAAATCAAGGCCTCTATTTCATCCTGTGAAGGAATATTGGGAGAATGAATATCATAAATTCCGGGGCCTATCCCACCTGGATAACGGTATTCTGTAAAACTATTCAGCAATTCCATTTTTGAACGCGATGCTTCAATTGAAATTACATCTGCATCCATTTGACCTATTGCTCCAATAATATCATTGAACTCTGCATAGCACATATGTGTATGGATTTGCGTCTCATCGTGTACGCCACTTGAAGCCAACTTGAAACAATCAATTGCCCATTTAAGATAGGCTTCTTGATCATGCCGGCGCAGTGGTAATCCTTCCCGAAAGGCGGGTTCATCAATTTGAATGATATGAATCCCAGCTCGCTCCAGATCCAACACCTCATCGCGAATTGCTAATGCAATTTGTTGACAGGTTACAGAGCGTGGCTGATCGTCTCGGACAAAAGACCATTCCAATATTGTCACAGGGCCTGTAAGCATACCTTTGACCAGCTTTGAAGTGAGCGATTGGGCATATTGCGACCATGCAACCGTCATTGGAGCAGGGCGGGCAACATCGCCATATATAATCGGAGGGCGCACTCCGCGGGAACCATAACTTTGTACCCATCCATGTTGCGTGAACGCGATCCCGGTCAGTTGTTCCCCAAAATATTCAACCATATCGCTGCGCTCGAATTCACCATGCACGAGCACATCCAGTCCAATTTCTTCTTGCAGCTTGATCGTACGAGCAATTTCAGACTTTAGAAAGTCGTTATACGCTTCTTCAGTAATAGAACCTTTAATTCTTGCTGCGCGCTGGGAACGTACCTCTGCTGTTTGTGGAAATGAGCCAATCGTCGTCGTCGGGAGCATCGGAAGGTGTAATTCTCGGTCTTGCACAGCTTTGCGAGTTTTATAATCATGATTGCGATGTAACATCGCTTCATCAATCTGTGCTAATCGTTGGCGTACTTGTGGGTTATGTGTGCGTGCTGAACTTCGCCGGCTTTCAATCGCCGACCGACTCAACCTGAATGGTTCCGCCACCGCTTCAACACCTTGATTTACTGCCCGTTTGAGCAGCACCAACTCATCCAATTTCTGGCGTGCAAACGCCAACCATGAATATAGTTCGGCATCCAGCCCAGTCTCCAATTCCAAATCGTGCGGGCTGAACATAAGCGAACAACTAGGTGCAATTTGGACCCTGTCCGACCCTAACGACAGAACTGCCTTCTGAATCTGAGCGAAGGCAGCATCAAGATCGGTACGCCAGACATTACGCCCATCAATCACACCCAGAGATAAAATTTTCTCATCCGGCAGCTGTGAAAGCACGCTTTCAAGCTGTCCAGGAGCACGTACCAAATCAATATGGAGACCGGCCGTGGGTAGACTGACAGCCAGTGAAAGATTATCTTCCAGGCCACCGAAGTAGGTAGCCATTAAGATTTTGATGTCTGCGACTCCAGCCAGTTGACTGTATACATTGGTAAAAGAGCTTTGTACCGCTTTATCCAAATCCAGGACCAGGGCGGGTTCATCCATCTGCACCCACTCTGCTCCTGCCGCTGCCAGACGCTTTAAAATCTCAACATAAACTTTAACCAAATCTGGCAAGGTATCCAACGGGTTGCTATCAGGCGAGGAACTTTTACTCAGAAGCAAATACGATACTGGGCCAAGCAAAACCGGCCGGGTAGTTATACCGGCGTTTTTCGCCTCTACATAATCGTCCAGCACTTTTGTTGAAGCAAAATGATACCTTTGGTTCAATTTGATTTCCGGAACAATGTAATGATAATTCGTATCGAACCATTTTGTCATTTCCATGGCGGGTAGTTCGAGATCATGCCGCTGAATACCTCTTGCCATTGCAAAATACTGCTCAAGATCATCCAGCTTTTCACTTTGAGTATAAATTGAAGGAATCGCACCAACCATAGTTGTGGTATCCAGAACATGGTCGTAAAATGAAAAATCATTCGATGGGATAATATCAATCCCAGCATCTTGTTGTAGCCTCCAATGTGTAATCCGCAATTGCTTGCCGGTTTCCATAAGGTCGGAAGCGCTGGTCTTTCCGGACCAGTAACTTTCCAATGCTTTCTTTAACTCGCGTTTTGTGCCAAAGCGAGGATAACCAAGATTTGCTGTGGTGGCCATGTCACTCCTTGAACTGAATACTCTTCAATTTTTTTCTGATAATGTTTAAGTGTCCAACCCATTCTACTTTAGTTGAAATTTTAATTGTGGCTTTTGTGCACCCTATCTTCTCGCCCTCAAAATTGCATTTTTTTCTTCAACCCAGTCCTATTTTTTCTTTGACTTCGTCCAAGGTTTTCACAGCAATAGGTTCCACTTTAAGCGATCCATCCTTTAATAAACCATCAATATAGGAAAAGTCGTCCATTAACTGATAATATCGAACTTGCAAAGGTCGCAGATTTTCAACAATCTCATCCGCTAAAGCATTTTTAAAGTATGCATACCCTTTACCTTCGAACTGAGCCTCTATTTCCACTCTACCTTTTCTACTAAAGAGTTCGTAGATTGTAAGTAAATTGTTAATACTAGGGCGATTTTTGTCAAATCGAATCTCTCGCATGGAATCGGTGGTTGCCCGCATAACTTTTGAACGGATCACATCCGGGGAATCAAGCAAGAAAATTGAATTTTCACTTTTTGTATCGCTTTTACTCATTTTTTTTGATGGGTCGCTCAAGCCCATAATACGACCACCAATATCTGGAGTTATGGACTCGGGCAATTTAAATGTCTCACCATACATCGAATTGAACCTCTGGGCAACATCTCTTGTCAATTCTACGTGTTGTTTTTGATCATCTCCCACCGGCACAAGATCGGTTGCATAAAGGAGAATATCGGCGGCCATTAATGCAGGATAATCAAACAAGCCCATGGTAATCACTTCATCCTGTTTTTTTGATTTTTCTTTAAACTGAGTCATTCGCCGAAGCCAACCAATTGGAATAAAACAATTTAGAATCCAGGCCAATTCTGAATGTGCACTGATGTGTGATTGAATAAATACAGAGGATAATTTCGGGTCAATCCCTGCGGCAAATAACAGCGCAGCAACTTCACGATTCTTAACCTTAAGAGTTTGTGGATCTTGTGGGATGGTAATGGCATGCAAATCAACAACACAGAAAATATTCTCATAATCAGACTGCAAATCTGCCCAACGTCGAATCGCAGCAAGATAATTGCCGATATGAATATTACCGGTTGGTTGAATACCAGAAAATACACGTTGTTTAACAGATTTACCTTGCTTATTGAGAGGGTTGTGATTCAATATTTCTTCCCTTTTTTTTTATTCTGTACGAGATTAATCATGAAGTGAGATCAACTTGTATCTCGTGCTTTCATAATTTTATTCATCCTTTTCAAAACGGCACGGTGCCTTTTTCAGTCAAGCTCTTTAAAAGCAAATGGAAATATATCAAGCCACCATAACGATTCCATGGTTTTAAGGTTTCATGAACTCCATCATAGTTCAATTTTTCAGGTAAATCCAACCAACTTTCTAGATTTTTTCGCGCACCAACATCATCACCAGGAAAAACATGCGTGCGCCCCAGACCACGCAATAAGAAATATTCAGCTGTCCAGCGGCCGACGCCTTTCAAAGTACACAATTGTTTGACTGCATCTTCATCGCCTAACTTTGCTATTTCTTCAAGATCGAGTTCTTCGTTGCTAATGGCCTGCGATAAACCAATCAGATAACTGGCTTTCTGATAGCTAAAGCCCATTGCTCTCAATGCTTCTTTATCGGCTTTTGCCAAATCCTGCGGTCTGGGAAAACCATAAAATGTTCCATCCGATGTATGAATGGTTGGCCCGTAGCGTTCTGCCAGGCTATTAAGTAAACGTATTCCTACAGTCAGCGTTAACTGCTGACAAGCAATTGCATTCGCCAGAGCTTCAAAATATGTAGGAAATCGAGGTGGTTTCAAGCCTCGGAAACGGTTGAGTGAAATGTTTAACATTTCATCGTTTTCACCGAAACGATAGAATTCACCAAGATTAATATGAATTCCCAATAATCGTTCCACCATGGAAGTGGCATGCTCTTTTAACCCAGGGATTTCAAACTCACTGGTTACTTCTAACTGCAATTGCGGTTTATGTGAATCCCCAAATTGAGATACCGCAATTTCAAAAGGTTGGTCGTTCTTAATGAGAACCCGCCGGTAAACTCGGCCATCCCAGCGGTCGATGATATTATCAGGCCGGCGACGAAGCGTCCAGGTTGTTATATCCAACCGAAATGGCGGAGTGGGTTCAAGCACAATCGAAAGATTGGTTGTCAAGCATTATCCTTTTCATCAACACTTGTTTTGCTCAAAGAATTCTTTTTGGAAACCGGGTGATCAGGTTCATATGAGCCTGGCGGAGTGTGAAAGCTTATCGCAAGCCGATTCCAGGCGTTTATAGCGATGACAGCCATGGTCAGATCTACCAGCTCCTTTTCAGTAAAATGTTCTCGGGCAAAATTATAAATTTCGTCTGGAACCTGGTTGTCGCTAATTTTAGTAACAGATTCGGCCCAGGCCAAAGCAGCACGCTCACGTGAGCTGTAAAAAGGAGTTTCGCGCCAGGCAGTGACACCGTAAAGGCGTTGTTCACTCTCTCCCCGGCTGCGTGCATCTTTTGTATGCATATCGATGCAATAAGCGCAACCATTGATTTGTGAAGAGCGCAACTTAACCAATTCTACTAAATCGGGCTCAAGGCTGGTTTTCCTCAAGTAGCTTTCCAATTTAATCAAAACTTGATATGCCTCGGGTGCTGTCTTTGTGTAATTAATTCGTGGTTCCATCATTCGATACCTATTCCTTTCTAAAACTTATCTTTCAGTTCTGAAAACAACTTGTTTCATTTTTCCTGCATGTTCTTTTCAGCTGCGCGTAAGATTGCCGCATCAAACAATTCGCGGGTCGCTTGATAACAACCTTCACCACAACAAGACAACTTACCGACCGAAAGGATCTTCCCTTCTTTAATATGCGGAAAAGCCATTTGGTGGCGTAATTTTTTCCCATCGCTTAACATAACAGTAGGCGTGCCGCGAACTCCGTATACCTCCTTACCCAACCTTCCTTCCTCAAGCACCGCAGCCCGAGCTTCACCATTATCAAAATAGCGAGTGAAATGATTCGTATTGAGGCCGGCTTCATAAGCCAAATCTAACATAACTTCTCTTTTCCCAATGTTGCGGCCTTCAGCAAAAAAAGCCTTGCGAATTCGCAAATCAAATTCATGACCAATCGCCTTATCTAATTTGGATGCACACCAGGCAGCCTCAAAAGCCGGTAAAGTCGTCTTCGGCCAATCATCGGAGAGGGGCTTGAAAACAGCTTCAGGTTCTTGCAAAGCTGCCAGCCAAATTTCCAGTTCAAGTTCAGTTCGATCCGGTGGGCCTCCCCCATAGATTTCCAATGGAAAGGCTCGTTCCACCAATCTAACTCTTCCTTGATATTCAGGTAAAACCTTATGTAGGCGCACGGCCGCAATATAACACCATGGTCAATAATATTCAGCCCATTCCCAAATTTCAGGAATATTTTCTTCTGTCATTATAATTTCCACCTTTCATTTCCTTGCAATTAATACGCTTTGTAAAAACTGAAACATTAATATTGAGCACTGGCGGTAAAGACCATTCGGCTTAATACCATGATTACTTGATCTGTCTTTGCAGTCAATGTGTTTGTGTAACCATAATAAATCCAGACGTAATTTACTGCCATTTTTATAATCTTGGCAGCGAGCATTTTCAAAAACAAGCTAAACATCTTGGTGACTGCTTGCACCTTATGATTTGATAATTTATTCTGGGACTTAATTTCCTGGCTGGGCTGATAGATCAGGAAGGGTAAGTCAGGTAAATCTATAAATTTTTTACAAGACAATCGCCGACCCAAATTCAGGAAAGCAAGAATAATTATCATGAAATTCATTGGGTTAGTCTCTGAAACAAAAACCCAGCCATGTTTTTAGAGTAACACCCATAAAATAACGAATAACTTAAAACCAACCAGTCTGAAAATGGTGAAATCGGGTTGCAGTTAATCAAAGTCACGGAATATTTCCTTTTTTTGTAAAACGGCAGCATCATCCGATGAGTGAAGAGCGAATTGGACAACTTTATATTAACCATGTTCGGGGTTTCCGTCATCCAACAAATGTGGAATTTTAATCAACAATTTGGTGGATTTCTCTTATACAACCGCCAAATTCATAAATCTTTTTTGTTTATCCAGCAAAGAAAGCCAAATGACAAACCCACACAAATGCGAATTTCCTCAGCAGGTTCTATAGAAAATTTCTCCTTGGGTTAGAAATTCACAATTTTAAGACCTCAATCTGAATAGAATTATTCGGGGATTTAAGTTTTATGCACACGGTTGTTTCTCCCTAACACTTAAGTTACACTGGGTAAGAAACAAGAGATAAACGACAACATGGACAGATTAATTTATACAATCGGCCACTCAACTCATCCAATTGATGAATTCATCAGGATCCTAAAGACATTTGGGATTGAAGAAGTTGTGGATGTACGTACGATTCCTAAATCCCGCCACAACCCCCAATTTAATGAAGAAGAATTATGTGACCAATTAGGCAACCAAGGCATAGAATATGTCCACCTTGATAAGCTTGGCGGATTACGCCATACTACCAAAGAATCTGTCAATACTGCCTGGAAGAATGCCTCCTTCCGTGGCTTTGCTGATTATATGCAAACACCGGAATTTACTAAAGGTCTGGAAGAGTTAATTGACCTGGCTCAAGAAAAGCAGGTTGCCATCATGTGTGCAGAAGCAGTTCCCTGGAGATGTCACCGATCGCTAATAGGCGATGCTTTGTTGGCTCGAAATATATCCGTTGAAGACATTTTCAATGAAAAATCGAGCAAACCTCACCATTTGACACCATTTGCAAATGTGAACGGAGACAAGATCACTTACCCCGGGCCTCCGGAACTGATCTGAATAATAGGGTTGGTCTTTGTTAAATGAAATAAACACAATTCAAGCGGATTCACTGGACAAACCCTTTCCCATCCTTTAACGTTTTTCCACCAAGTTATTCGACTTATGGGTATAATCAGCATCACATGAGCACACGCAGAAAGTCCCCCATCGAAATCGATTTTACTGAAACACATATGTGTTCTATAAACATGCGCTTGCAAATTTTGGGAAAAGTCCCATTTTTCGCAGGGTTAACACACGGAGATCTTGAAGAGATTAATAATCTGTTCCGCGAACACGGCTACGAGCCGGACGAAGTTATCTATTTTTCCGGAGATGCGGCAACTCATTTATTCGTTGTGGCAGATGGACGAATAAAGCTGATGCGCCATTCCCTTTCAGGTAAGGATGTACTGCTTGATATTTTGACATCAGGTGAATTTTTTGGTTCCATTTCCAATGTAGAAAATGACAGTTATCCAGACACAGCCCAGGCGCTTACGCAAACATGTGTATTATCAATCAGTATCAATGATTTCCATCGTATTCTTGAAAAGTATCCTTCAGTAGTTTTAAAAGTATTGGAAATCACAGCTTCCCGGCTGCAAGCTGCAAATGAACGATTCGAACAATTAAGTGCTCTGCCCGTTGAAGGACGGATAGCCAATTTACTGATTGTTTTGAGTGATAAATTCGGAGAGCTTAACGAAGTTGGTTTATTAATACAAACCCCGCTCGGGAGAGAAGACGTGGCTGCCATGACCGGTACAACACCTGAAACAGCCAGCCGTGTGATGAGTCAATTCCAGAAAGACGGCTTGATTCAGACCGGCCGGCAATGGGTCGCCATCATCGACCGGGATTCTTTGAAGAAAATTGCAGGGTTAGAAAGCGGTTAAGATAATCTTGCTTCCCTACAGTTAAAGAGGAAAGTAAGCTTATATACTTTTCAAGCTAATCGATCTTTGTCAATGCTTCTCTTTTATGCATGGCCATATGATCCGTTTTATCACTCTTAATCAAATACTGTGGATGATCTTTGTTTGCGTGAACGGTATAGCCTTTGAAAGTAATTGGAGAGGTTACAATTTTTTGGATTTTTCCACTAACCCGGCCTGCTTCCGAGTTCCATTCGACATGATCCCCTACTTTAAATTCGTGTGCCATAATTTTTTTCCTCAATCGCCAATCTTTAAGACAGACTCCAGAGTGCTTGAACATTAAGTTTATTGCTTTTAAGATACGACCAGGGCAAACAAATTTCATTCCCTTTTATAACCTTTTTATATGAACACGAATTATCTTCAAGGTGCTGTTAACTAATCCAGATCATGGATAGATTTTCATCAAGCTGTTATATTATAGACAGTTACAAACAAGATCAAGAAAAAAAGGAGATCAACCATGAAGAAAACCTTATTGCGCAGTCAGGAACTATCCTGCCCATCGTGTGTCGCAAAAATTGAGACTGCTCTCAAAGTAGTGGATGGCGTTACAAATGCTAAAGTATATTTCAATACCGGTAAAATCGAAGTCGAACACGATCCGGAGCTCGTTAAAAGTGAAGACCTGGTCAAAGCCATCAAATCCGTGGGTTACGAAGCTCGCGTAACAGCCTTCTAGGTTCTGCACGCTTTCTCACCGAGAGTATAGGAAAGTTCGAACAGATTTTTCTGCTCCGGCTTTTTATACTCTCTTTTTTTAAAGAGGAACATTTTGCATCTTTTCAATAAAACGGAGTTGATGCTCGTATTGGGAGGGACAACATGAAGAAAATTAAGGAATTGTTTTCAAATCTACAACAAAGACGTAAATTTGTTGCGATAATATCCGCCGGCTTGATAGCCGTTGCCATCGCTTCGAATTATTTCTTTGGCTGGAGAATTGTTTACAACTTATTTATGATAACAGCGGCCATCGTTGCTGGATGGGAAATTGGATTGCGCGCATTCAACAGCTTGCGTAACCGCTATGTAAGCATTGAACTGCTGGTGACAATCGCCACAATTGGTGCAATATGGATTGGTGAATATTGGGAGGCCGCAGCAGTTACCTTCCTTTTTACCTTTGGCGCTTATCTGGAAGCTAGAACGCTCGGGCAGACGCGCAAGATATTGAGTGGTTTGCTCGATCTGGCGCCCTCGACGGCCATAGTTGTGCGAGAGGGGAAACAAGTGGAAGTGTTTCCTGATGAGGTCAAGTCAGGTGAAATCGTTTTGGTTAAACCAGGAACGAAAATTCCCGTGGATGGGGACATTGTAGATGGCTGGTCGACAGTTGATGAAAGTGCGATCACAGGTGAATCCATGCCAAAAGAAAAAATGCCCGGTGCTTCCGTTTTTGCCGGCACCGTCAACCAGGGTGGATTGCTTAAGATACATGCCACCGGAATAGGCTCAGATACTACTTTAGCTCGCATTATTCATCGTGTAGAAGAAGCACAAGATGAAAAAGCACCAACTCAGCGCTTTATCGAGCGATTTGCCAAATGGTATACTCCAGCAATCATCGGACTGAGCATTATCGCTTATTTGATCAGCCGTGATATTGAACTGGCACTTACACTGCTGGTAATCGGCTGCCCAGGCGCATTGGTGATTTCAACACCGGTCTCAGTTGTGGCTGGTATCGGGCGAGCAGCAAAAAAAGGCATCCTGATTAAAGGTGGGGAATTTTTGGAGAATGCCGGTAAAATTTCCGCATTGGCTTTCGATAAAACGGGAACATTGACCCAGGGAAAGCCACGGTTAACCGATATTGTGCCCTTTGGCAGCACTGCTCTTCCCGGCTGGTTCAGTGTCAATGGGAAGTGGAGCCCAGAACAAACGTCTGTACTTAGCTGGGCAGCCCTGGTTGAGGCTGGCTCAGAACATCCATTGGCACAGTCCATATTGGCTGAGGGTGAACACTTAGGCACGGTTCCATTTGCTGAGAGCTTCGAAGCTCACGTCGGGCGAGGGGTAATGGCGCATTATAATGACAAAGTTTCCGCTGTAGGAACCCTGGGTTGGATGAACGAGTTGAAAATTCCGGTCGGAGAAGACGCGAAAATTGCGTTAAATCAGCTGAAATCTGAGGGCAAGACTGCTGTTCTGGTTTCACTCCAAAACAAAATCATCGGCGCATTTGGCATTTCTGACCCCATTCGGGACACAAGCGCAGCCATGATCCAGCGTCTGAAAGAAGTCGGAGTGAAAAAAATCGTCATGTTGACCGGCGATGATCGGCTGACAGCCGCAAATATTGCTCGCCAGGCCGGAATTGACGATGTGCGTAGTGAGCTGCTGCCAGAGGATAAGTTAGTTGTCATCCATGAGCTGCAGCAAGAAGGGCATGTGGTCGCAATGGTGGGTGATGGTATCAACGATGCCCCTGCGCTGGCTGCTGCTGATATTGGGATTGCAATGGGCGCGGCAGGGACGGACATTGCAATCGAAACCGCCGATATTGCTTTGATGTCTGATGATCTCATGAAAATACCTGAGGCAATTCATCTTTCTAAGGCTACCTTAAACAACATTCATCAAAATGTACTAATTGCGTTGTTCACGGTATCCATTTTGCTTTTGGGTGTGCTTTTTAGCAAAGTTAATATGGCTGGCGGAATGTTAATCCATGAAGCATCTGTGTTGATCGTAATTCTGAATGGTATGCGATTGTTGCGAGCTTAATCGCTCTTAACCATAGCAGTCATTTTCTACCAATAATCTTTTCCCAAATGCATGCTTTAAGCCCAGGCTCATCAAAACTATAGATAAACCTGGGCTTTTTTCTTGCTTTGGTGTTATCCTAAACAGATGATTTCTGATGCATTTCCCATTGACTTTTGGAGTTGGGAAGCAAGATCAGTGTAGGCCGATACTGCTGCGAGAAACCCGATTTTGCATGTGCTCATTCTACAATCTTGTAGAGGTGTTTGATTGCTCATCCTCTTAATTATTCTTTCATTAATTTATGCGTTTCTAAACGGATACCGGGATTCCTCCAGCATCCTGGCTGGCGTGATCGCTTCCCGAGCGATGAACCCTCGGCTGGCGTTATATTTGGGGGCAGCCGCTGATTTAATTGCTCCTTTCTTTTTTGGCTCGGCGGTCGCCCAATCGATCACGACCGACCTGATTAAAACATCCGCTGTGACCCTTGATACAATCGTGATTGCCATGGTTGCCGCGCTTGTCTGGACTTTTTTCTCGTGGTGGCAAGGAATACCATCTTCTTCCACCCATGCGCTGGTTGGTGGCCTTTTAGGGGCGACATTGATCACCAGCGGAAGCCAGGCAATTTTAACCGGCGGGCTTGCTCTGGTTATTCTTCCCCTCATCATCGCACCAATAATAGGGTTTTTAATTGGTTATCTTTTCAACGCGCTGCTCATCTATTTTCTTCGAAATGCCCACCCCAAAGTAAACATCTCGTTGAGACGCTACCAAATTATCACGATGCTGTTACTGGCAATGTCCAACAGTGCCAATGATGCCCAAAAATCAATGGGAATGATCACGATTGGTTTGGTGCTGGCAGGAAAATTATCTTCTTTCGATATTCCATTTTGGGTCGTGGGACTATGCGCACTTTCACTTGCCCTGGGTGCATCCCGCGGTGATTGGCGGCAAATACGAAACCTGGGGGGCAAGATCTACAAGATTCGTCCTGTGAATGCCTTGTCTTCACAATTAGCCTCTTCAGGAATAATTTTGTTAGCTTCTGTTTTTGGCATGCCTGTCAGCACTCCCCATGTCATCAGTACCGCGTTATTGGGGGCAGGTGCTTCTGAGCGCGTCAACAAAGTCCGCTGGCAAATTGCCTCGCAAATGGCAATTACCTGGTTAGTGACAATTCCTGCTGCGATGGCCGTCGCAGCTTTATTATTCCTGCTGCTGAATGCCGTTCAAGGGTTATGGGGAAATCTGCATGTCCTGGCTTTGCGTTAACAACATCATAAACCCGAGTTAATCACGCTCTCTGATGAGGTCTTTTGACAGACAATAAGGCTACAATCAGAAAGACCTAAAACGATTTGATTCATTTACATAGCCTTTCTGTTTGTGGACAAGGTACAGTTAGTTTTTCGTGCGGAAGATAAAGGCTATGCGAGGAGTCTCCAACTCCTACCGGTTTGCATGCATATGGCTTATTGGTAAAAAAAAATTGCACTACTCAGGATGTGAACAATCTTGATAGTTTTTAGGTTAGAATAATTATTGGCAATCGTTAAGTTGAATTCTACAATTCATTTAATGCCATAAATTTTAGCGGCCTTTTCTTCACCCAATGGTTCTTCCATTTCGGGTATCAAGTGCGAAGGATTTCTTCATGAAACATCAATTTACCGACCTGATTCCCCTTTCGGACTTGAAAGCTATCCTTGATTCCTTTTTTTCCACAAATGGAATCCCATCTGAAATAGTGAATGAAGAAGGTCTAAGCCTCTTCGGGTCAGCGCTTCACGACATGTTCACCATTTCCAGAAAAAATGATGATTCATCCAATCGCTGGTATTGGATAGAAGAAGAGGGTTTTCAATCACAATCTGCCAATCTGCCAATAAAACGTTTTTCATATAGCTGCAAGCTTTTCAAGTATACAATCAATATCCGGGTCGGGAATGATGACATAGCCACTCTGATTCTAGGGCCTCTTTTTCACATAACCCCTGGAGAAGAAGTTTTCGCTCAATTAGCGCAAGACTGTGGCGTTATGAACGCCAATTGTCTCGAAAATTTTCACACGTTGCCGGTCATTTCTGAAGAACAAACGAAAAATTACTTATTGCTGCTTGCGCAGATTATTCAACAATTGGCTGAAAAAGGTTTCAATGAACTGCTATTAAGGAAGGCGCTCACCAAAGCACAAGCACATCAAAAGAAGCTGGAAATTTCTCAAAATAAGTTAAGAGCAAGTATCGAGAAAAGAACTGAGGAATTGGAACAGGTAAATGCGGCTTTGCAAGAAAGTGAACAGCGCTTCAGGGTTGCTCTGGTAGATACACCAATCATGATTTTTATCCAGGACCTTGATCTGCGCTATACCTGGGTGTATAACGCCCAATATTTTTCTGAGAAAATGATCGTGGGAAAAACTGATGCAGAATTGTTTTCTCCTGAAGTTGCAATTCGGCTGACTACATTGAAAAATAGAGTTATTGCTGTCGGGTTATTAACCCGGGAAGAAGTGGAGATCAGTGTGGGTGGTCAAGTATTTATTTATGATATGACGCTCGACCCCCTCTATGATGCAAGCGGAGCTGTTATCGGGTTGACTTGTGCAGCG
This sequence comes from Chloroflexi bacterium 44-23, assembly GCA_001899005.1. Classification (GTDB taxonomy): domain Bacteria; phylum Chloroflexota; class Anaerolineae; order Anaerolineales; family Anaerolineaceae; genus UBA6170. Next base: position 109,429 of record MKUW01000013.1, on the reverse strand, counting down.
GCAGATATTACCAAACAAAAACAGATTGAGGACCAATTGCGCCGGACGCTGACGGAGATTGAAGGTCTCCAAAAAATTTCGCAAGGATTATTGCAAAAGACGGGCCTTGATGATGTATTGGAAATTGTCTGCGTTGAAGCAATGCATTTGACCGGAGCAGGAGGCAGTGCCGTTTTGTTACTCGATAAGGAAGGAGCGTTGAGATTAACTCACCGTGCCGGGTCTCCAGAATATGATCTGGATTGTTTGAGCGTGGAAGGATCTTTTGCCGGAAGAGCCATCCAAACGGGTAGCCATGTTTGGGTTAATCGGCAAGGCAGTGACCAAAGCGATGAAAGCGGCCAATGGCAAGGGTTCCCATGGACACCGGGACTCCAATCGATGTTATCCGTTCCGCTGAAAGTGGATGAGCAAGTAATTGGGGTATTAAATATATTGGATAAACATGGCGAAATCACCGAGGAGGATATCCGCATCATCAGTTTGTTCGCAGACCAGGCATCGATCATAATTGAACATATCCGCCTTCAACGCCAATCTGAACAAGTGGCAATATTGGAAGAACGCCAGAACCTGGCGCGTGAACTGCATGATTCGGTGACACAAGCCCTTTACAGTGTCACGCTGTACGCCGATGCTGCCAGGATGGCATTTACCGCCAAGAAGTGGCATGCTCTGGAACAGAATCTGCAAGAGGTGCGGAAAATGGCTCGAGAAGCCATGTATGACATGCGCTTGTTGGTATTCGAATTGCGTCCTTTAATGCTCGAAAAAGATGGGTTGGCGGTCGCTCTGCGCTCGCGCTTGTCTGCAGTAGAGGGTCGCACCGGTTTGAAAACTGAAGTGCTCGTGGAAGGTGAACGGCGTTTGCCGATCGAAATCGAAGAAGAGATTTATCAGATCGCACAGGAAGGTTTGAATAATGTCATTAAACATGCCAAAGCTAGCGAAATTCGGATTTTTATAAAGTACACCACAGAAAATGTTACATTGGAAGTAATCGATGATGGAATAGGTTTTGACCCACAGAAGGAACAAACAAATGGAGGAGTTGGATTAATTGGAATAGGCGAAAGAGTGAAAAAATTAGGTGGAAGTCTGAAAATCGAAACTGCTTCCGGAAACGGAACTCGAATCATTGTCACTATTCCAAATTGAAATATTAACCATTAAAACAATATATAATGAATTGGGAGGTGGCTGATTTGGATAATAATGTGATACGTCTCCTGGTGGTAGATGATCAAAATATCGTCAGAAAAGGGATTTGTGCTCTAATCGAGCAGGTAGAAGATATCGATGTGGTTGCTGAAGCGGCAAATGGCGAAGAAGCCATATCACAAGCTGAGAAATTTCACCCTGATGTAATTTTAATGGACCTGGTTATGCCTAAAATGGATGGTATCACTGCAATTCAGCAAATTATGGCACGCCAACCACAGGTTCACATCATGGCCCTGACGAGCTTTGTCGCGGAAGATAAGGTTTTACCTGCCATTAAAGCCGGCGCTATGGGTTATTTGCTTAAAGACTCCGAACCTGAAGAACTTATTGCGGCTATTCGAAAAGTAAATCAGGGTGAGCCATCCCTCCATCCGAATGTCGCAAAAATGGTGCTGGAGGAATTAAGTAAGCCTGCAAAACAACCGCTGACACCTGATCCATTAACAGAGCGGGAAGTCGATGTTGTACGTCTGGTTGCACAGGGTTTAAGCAACCGCCAAATTGCCGACAAGCTGGTTATTGGGGAAGCAACGGTGCGTACACATGTGGGTAATATTCTGGGCAAACTCCATCTGGCTAATCGCGTCCAGGCCACACTTTATGCACTGCGAGAAGGGCTGACTTCTTTGAACCAAATCGATTACCCTAAAGAATCATAAGGCGCATTTGAATGTTTCAATAAAAAAACTGCCGGGTCGGCAGTTTTTTTATTGATTGTTCCATTCTCTTTCCCCAAAAATACGTACATAAAAATCCACATCCTGCCGATGAATATCGGGGAGGATTTAGGTATCCTAATACCATACAGAAAAGCTAGAAAATCTTTATATTGAGGTTGAAAGAACCGGATGTTGATCAACAAACAATTAAATGATTACTCAATGATAATTTCACCACAGACAAGAGGCCTGACAAGTTCCCCCAGTCCATCAGTACAAACGGCTGGTGAATTACAGGAGGATTGGGAGCGCAAGTTAGGTGAGCCAGTCCCGATAGCCAGCCTTTTTCAGGGATTAAAAGGAAGCACAGGTAATGGAATAAATTTGAAAACCATGTGCATTCATATATTTCCTCCCAGGTTTAGGGGCGAAAATGAATAAAGAGTACCTCGATCAAATGCAAAGTGTGGCTGTTCTGGTCTGTGATGATGAGGTGAGAACCCGTCAGGCACTTAAAGCCCTGTTACTTACGCGAGAGCTTGTCCGAATGGATAAATTTATCCCGTCCATTCAAGTGATTGATGAAGCATGCCAGGTAATTGATCTCTCCAAGATGGTGGAAATTTATCAACCACAAGTATTAATCATGGATGCCCCCAAGGCCGGAAATGCGAGTCTACAAGTAATCCGTGAGATCAAGTGGAAATGGCCTTACTTAAAAATTGTGATGCTCTCAATGAACCCTGATTTGGGCCCAACGGCGGTAAAAGCCGGAGTAGACAAATTTCTGCTCAAAGGGTGCTCAGCTGAAACTCTATTTGAGGCTATTTTAGACTAAGTTTGGTAGGGTATGTACAGAACACTCTTGGAATTGATATAAAAGGAGATCTACAAAATGATTACCAACGTAAATGAATTCAGTGTCGGTGACCAAGTCTATCATTTCGAAAACAAATTTTCAGAGAACGATATCAGAATTCCAGCAAAAGTCATTAAAGTCCGCCGTATTCTGGGGGAAAAGACTTACGAAATTGAAACTGAAAATGGCATCAGTAAATTGGTGAGCGGCAGCCAGATTAGAAAGGTTGAATAATTGTAAAAGGAAGGGATCATAAGGACCCACAAAACGTTCAGGATATTCAATGGCTGCGCCTGGCAAATGAAAATAGGAATAATTTTCTCGAGTCTGTCAGCTGCCTGCACACAGGCCAATTGAATTTGAACCAACTGAACTGAAGAAAAGCACAATTCAAGAAAGGAATTGAAAATGGAAATTATAAATCTTTTAGAAAATTGGCAATTTAACCCAAAAGGAGCGCATGCTGAACCCTTGCATGTTGATAAGGATGGAAGAGCGATCCTTTTTACGTTAGAAGCGGGTCAAAGTATTCGTGAGCACAATTCACCCAGTTCGCCTTTATATATTGTTATTCTCAAGGGCAAAGGGTCTTTCTCCGGTGGAGATGGTGTTGAACAGACTGTAGGTCCAAATATGCTGCTTGTGTTTGACCCTGCTGAAAATCATGTGATCCGTGCTCTGGATGAGCTTGTTTTTGTTGGTTTTTTGCATGGCGTTTCTGGCGCCTGGGCAAATTAAATTGATTGCTAGATTTTCGCAAATCACAGCAATCTCTACTTAATCTTATTTATAAAAGGAGTTTTAAAATGACTATTCGTGAATCATCCGCAATCTGGAAAGGCAATTTGAAAGAAGGCAATGGCACTATGCGTCTGGGCTCAGGTGCATACGAAGGCAGTTACACTTACGCTTCCCGTTTTGAAGACGGGCCTGGGACAAACCCGGAAGAGTTAATCGGTGCGGCGCTCTCAGGTTGTTTTTCAATGTATCTCGCATTAATCTTATCCAAAGAGGGTCACACACCCACCAGCATTTCTACGACGGCCAAAGTACATCTGGGTGAAGGTCCCAAGATTACTTTGATTGAGCTTTCAACTGTCGGTGATGTTCCTGGATGTGATCAGAAGACTTTTGTTGAATTTGCAGAAAAAGCAAAAAAAGGCTGCCCTGTCTCACAAGCACTTTCAGCGGTTGACAGGAAATTGGAAGCCAGGTTGATTTAATTCAACACATTAAGCGAAGTCGGTGCTCGTGGCTTCATTTACCCGGTTGGGTCAATTATTCTTGGGCAAGTTAACAATCTCTTTTCATTCGTACGCACCGTTTACAAGAATGGATTAACGCGGCTCAAATTAATAAATACTGGCTTTGAGGGCGGTATTAACCGAGAAGCTAGGGCACCAGCCTGGAAACAAACTTGCCTCCTGAAAGTGCCAATTATGTAGTTGGGGTAATCTGACATGATCTCATTTTCATGATTGCTACATGAGAGGTTTTTCTGCTTTACAGCGTGGATTTCGTGAGCATGTAAGTGAAAACACCAAATACAGACCAATAATGGATTTATGTTTGCGATCGAGGTGGCACCACAGCATTCATCGGTGATTCAATATAGTGAAATCAATTGCATAGATCAAAAAAGGAGGGCAAGGATGCCCTCCTTTTATTCTTAATGTTGTTTATTCAACCGTTGTTATTCCGGTTTTAATTGCAGCCCATCGCTAACCGCAGATTTGACCGGCTGTAAGGTAGGATCAATCGCTTGCTCTTCAAGGGCTGTCAGAGCTGGGCGGCGTATGAGAGCAAACAGAAATCCAGCTACCCAAAAACCACCCATGGCAATTGGCACAGTAAAATCCAGCCAGCTAATCGAAAAACTCGAATAAAAGGCAGGCTTGACTTCCCAAAAAACATTAACAAGATTTGCGAAGAGAAGAGTTCCACCCATCCAAGCTAATACTCGCAAACTATGGCGGGCTTTACTAGAGATAAGGATCAAGAATGGTATTGCAAACTGAAATAAAGCAATAAAAATAGCGACAAAAGACCAGTTCCCTTGTGTGCGGGCAATGTACCAGGTTACTTCATGGGGTATGTTGCCTGCCCACATAATCAGAAGCTGGAAGTAAGCCAGATATGCCCAACTCATGATCAGGGTGACCATCATGGCTCCTAGATCACGGTACGGGATGGGGGTGGTTTTATAAATCCACTTTTTTCCAAGGCTGAGGCTGGGAATTAGATTGAGAAACAAGACACCAAAGGCAATGGCAGTCATTAGCTGACTCATAATAACGATTAACCCGTAAACGGACGAACTCCAAAAAGGTTGGAGGGACATGGTCCAATCGACGGCAGCGAAAGTCATAGTCAGTGTGTAGAGGATCAAACCGGCTGAAGAAAATCCCTGGTTTCCCGCAGGAAGTGGTTCTCCCGCTGCAACTCGAGCTCGCCGGGCAATAAATCTGTTAGCAAAATATGCAAGTAATATCCAAACAAGAAAATAGAAGACAGCTCGCCCTATAAAGAAAGGAACATTGAGATACCAGGTTTGTAATTGTGCAGTTGGGTTGGCTGCAACAAACGCTGGGCGAGCCCAGGCATATAGTGTCGGAATGCCAAAGATAAGCGGGACAAATAACACAGCCATCACCCAAATATTTTTGGCCGCAGCTTCTGTTATGCGCCGGATGGCCAACCCCCAGCGGTTACCGGTCAAGATATGGGTCAACAGCAAAGCCAGAGATCCCAGGCTTATCCCGGTCCAAAACATAAACGAGAAGAGGTAGGCTTGAAAGAAAGATGCTCTTTCACTCAAGAAAAAGGCAGCAACGCTAATCAGCCCTGCTACCACCCCCACAATCAATGCAATTCGCAATGCACGGTTATACGAGCTTGTAAAGGCGGAATTTCTACTCATTGCACATTCCCTATTTGATTTAAATCTGCTGGCGTTAGATCTGCCGGAGTGACCGGGCCATTCTTTATCTGAAGAGCTCGAATGTAAGCAATGACTGCCCAACGCTCGGAGGGTTTGACGCGGTATCCATATGGGAACATCAAGCCAAAGCCATTCGTGATCGTATCAAATATTGTGTAGTTGTTTTTTGCGATGATGACATCGCTGAGTAAATCGGGAGGTTTAGGAAACCCGAATGCAACAGCCATGCCATCAGCCTGCCCGGTGTCGCCATGGCATGGAACACAGTAAATATTAAAGCGTTCCTGGCCTTCTGTAACCAGCTCTTTTGTAATTGGCATTGGGAAACCGAGTAGCGGTTTGCCATCAACATCCAAAGCGCTGTTAATCGCGATATCCCCAAGCGGATCGGATGAATACGGAACTGTGTTAGGAACAAATACTTGGGCAGAGCTGCCATTCGCGAAAAGCGTCGTCGCAGAAAGTGGGTTTAAGCGCGGTTGGTATCTCATTTGTCCGGCTTCAGCACAACCAGAAAGCAGCAAAAAGGCAACCAGTGACACACCAAGTAACCACCATTTGCGCGTTGATCGGATGGATTGGAATATAGAAAAATGAAATGCATTCATTTGATTAGGCCTCAATCTCACTTACCAAAACCGCGCCGAGTTCCTGCAGGAACTCGCTTGTTTGTTCCAGATCAAATTTCGGGTCTCTGGCTTCGATTCCCAAATAAAAGCTATCACTTGAGCCATGTTCTACAAAGTCTTCAGAATTAAAGACTGGATGGTAGGGCTGTGGAAAACGTGTGATCCAGAAGAGACCGAATATCCCGGCAAATGCTCCTATCAAAACAGTCAATTCAAAGGTGATAGGAATGTATGCCGGCCAGCTAAAGAGAGGACGGCCGCCAATATTAAGGGGTAAGTTAACCACAGTAGCATAAGCTTGCATAAAAAAACCGCCTACTCCACCCAGAATAGCGCCACCTAAAACAAAATAAGGCATTGGTGAAGGTTTTAAGCGCATCGCCCGCTCTAGAGCTTCCACAGGATAGGGGGCATACGTATCAAAATGCTGGTAGCCCGCCTGGACAACTCGATCGGTAGCCAGGATCAAATCTTCCTGGGTATCAAATTTGGCTAACAAACTATAAAGTTTCGGTTTCTTTTTATTCATCGCCATCCTCATTTTCCCGGAATGAGTCCATCCCGACCTCCTTCATTTCCGAGACTTTCCAAATGCAGTGGTTGTGTATCTTTATCAGCATGGGTGGCTTCGTGATGGACCAGCTCACGCATTTCAAAGATAGATATGGCTGGGAGCAGGCGTACGAACAAAAAGAGCAAGGTTAGAAAAACGCCGATAGTCCCGACAAAGGTCAAAATATCCCAAATCGTAGGATTAAAAACAGCCCATGCAGACGGCATAAAATCCTTGGAAAGACCTTGAACAATGATAACAAATCGCTCTACCCACATGCCGACATTAATCAGCAAGGAAATGACAAACAAAACCAAAGGAGCACTGCGCACTTTTTTCGACCATAAAAGCTGCGGAACCAAGACATTACATGCAATGAGCGTCCAATATAAAGGCGAGTAATAACCAGAAGCACGGTCAGTGATATTGAATATAGTCATTGCGTTCCCGCTATAAAACGCTTCAAACAACTCGGTGATATAACCGTAGGCTACTACCAATCCCACCGAAAGCATGATCTTGGCCATCAAATCCAGATGACGGTCTGTGATCATTCCCTTCCATTTGAAGAAAGAGCGCAAAGGAATCATAAGTGTCAGCACCATCGCAAACCCGGAGAATACTGCCCCCGCAACAAAATAAGGCGGGAAAATGGTACTATGCCAACCAGGTACAATGCCATAGGCAAAGTCTACGCTGACAATACTATGTACGGAAATGACTAAAGGAGTTGCCAGGACCGCCAATAAAAAATAGACGCTCTGATAATGATGCCAATGACGAATTGAATTCCGCCAACCCAATGACATCATGCCATAAATACGGCGGGCAAACACGTTCTTTGCCTTATCACGCATTGTAGAAAGATCCGGAACCAGTCCCATGTACCAAAACAGCAAGGACACCAAAGCATAGGTCGTTATCGCAAAAACGTCCCAAACCAACGGGCTGCGGAAGTTAGGCCAAAGGCTATAAATGTTCGGGTACGGAAATAGTGTGTAAAAATACTGCGGACGACCTAGATGCAAGATGGGAAAAAGAGCAGCATTGGCTACCGCAAAAAGCGTCATGGCTTCCGCAAAACGATTGATCGAAGTGCGCCAATTCTGGCGGAAAAGCAGCAAGATGGCAGAAATAAGCGTGCCTGCGTGTCCAATTCCAATCCACCACACAAAACTGGTAATTGCAAAAGCCCAACCAACCGGGATATTAATGCCCCAAATTCCAACACCCCGTATAAACAGGATGGTGACAGCAAATAAAAATACCATCATTCCCAAAAATGAAATCAAGAAGCCGAGAATCCATCCGCGGGAAGTCTTGCGGATAGTGGTCAGAGGAATATGAGTGATCTTTTCGGTAATCGAAGCATTCGAATGACCCGGCTCTACTAGTAGATTATTATGAGCTGTTTCCATTATTTCTCCTGCACCGGTTCTTTAATCAATGGGTTGGGATTCGTCACTTTAGCCAGGTAAGTTGTGCGTGGGCGAGTACCTAACTCTGCCAGCAGGCTGTAATTTAATGGGGTAGCCTTTTGCTTACTGACTTCACTGTTCGGGTCATTAATGTTGCCAAAGTGAATTGCATTCGTTGGGCAAGCTACCTGACAGGCAGTTTTGATTTCTCCATCCCTGATCTGGCGCCCCTCGACTTCAGACGTAATGCGTGCTTCATTAATGCGTTGCACACAGAAAGAACATTTTTCCATAACTCCACGGCTGCGCACGGTTACATCAGGGTTGCGCATGGCCTGAAGAGGTATCACAGTTTCATCTACGTACTTATAGAAATTAAAACGACGCACCTTGTAGGGGCAGTTGTTGGAGCAATAGCGCGTACCGACACAACGGTTATAGGTCATTTCGTTCAAGCCTTCTGCGCTGTGAGTCGTAGCCTGGACCGGGCAAACCGGTTCGCAAGGCGCTTTTTCACAGTGCATACACGGCACCGGTTGGAACCCTACAACTGAAGCATTGGCGCTCGTTCCTTCGAAAAAACGATCAATGCGAATCCAGTGCATCTCGCGGCTATTCTTAACTTCAGACTTGCCAACGGTCGGAATGTTATTCTCGGCCTGGCAAGCTACCACACAGGCATTGCAGCCGATACAGCTGTTCAGGTTGATCGACATACCCCAGGCATATTCACTTGGTTGATGCTCATCATAAAGCGTCGGAGGTACAATGTGTTCATCTTGAGCAAAGTTTGGATTGGACTTGAAGTCAGCTAGATCAGTCGCGCGTAATAAATCACGATTCTCCATTGACCAATGTTCGTGCGTACGCGCCAAATCGTAGGTTGCTCCGGTCTTCCTGATCTGTGGGTCAAGAGCAAACCAGGGGGCATTCGAAGTGCGAATTTTGTAGGAATTGAATCCCGCGCCTTCCAGAATACTGCCGCCTGCAGTGCGACCATATCCCAGGGAAACAACGATGACGCCATTCGGTTCACCGGGTTGGATATAAACCGCACCTTGCACACTGTTATCTCCCAACGAAATTTCCAACAAGTCGTTATCCTTAACCTGGAGTTGTGCTGCCATTTCCGGGTTCATAACGACAGCGTTATCCCAGGTTAACTTGGTAAGCGTCTTTGGCAACTCCTGCAACCAGGCATTGTTGGTAAAGCGGCCATCCCAAATCGTCTCATCTGGCATAAACACAATCTCCAGCGCGCTACTATTTACGGCAGAATAACCGGAAAATACAGATGGACTCACCTGTGGCAGGTTTGCTACCGGCAAGAATGTACTATCGGGTACCAGTCCACTACTGAGGATAACCCGCCAGTCACGGTCAAAATTATCACTATTTAACTGGGTCCTCCAGTACTCCTGGACAAGGGTAAACCCATCAATACCGCCCTGACCAAGCATAGCTGCCAAAAGCTCATAAGGCGATTTCCCTCCAAAAAGAGGCGCAATCACCGGCTGCACCAGGCTGGCCGTTCCATCATACGCTCTGGCATCGCCCCACATTTCCATGTAATGAGCAGCGGGAATAAACCAATTCGCCTGGGCGGCTGTTTCATCTGCTGAATAGCCGAGGTAAATTGTCTGCTTCGCCTTCTGCATTGCTGCCCCAAAATTGAGATCGACAGGTGCGCTGTAAACCGGGTTGCCGTCCAAGATAAACAAGAGATCTACCAGTCCCCCGTTGAGATCTGCCGTCAAATCAATCAATGAACCAGGTTGGGTGGAGACAACCGGTTCGATCAGTGAGACGGTATTGTTTATCGATCCCAGGGCTTGGTTGATAGCATAAGCCAGCGCATGCACCACAGCAGGTTGGCGTTCGCCAGCAACCACCAATGCAGATTTTCCGGCATTTTTTAAATCAGTCACCAGTGGTTCAATCCAGTCCTGGCCGGGAATATTTTCCGGCGGGAAGCTGGTTGAAATACCGAGAAGGTTGGCCACCGCTCTTGCAAAACCTTCCACCTGGCTGGGTTTAACCGCCAAACGATGGTCGGCATTCGACCCAGTCAGGCTAAAATTGCTTTCGACAACATAGAGTCGATTCATGGTGCCATTGACCGAGATGGGCTGGTGGCGATCAGAGAAATCCCGACTATAACGTAAATGGCCCGGCTCAGTGAACATAAAATCACAATCCAGTGATAAGACCACATCGGCTTTATCAAAGTGATAAATTGGGTCGTAAGCCTGTCCAAAAGCCAATTGGGCACCGGCTGCTGTATTACTTCTTTCAAGCGGGCTGAACTGAACCCATTTGGCCTGGGGGTATTTCGCCAGAAAACTTTCAAATTGGGATAGGAGAGTAGGTGAAGTCAGAGGACCCGTCAGAATACGTACACCGGCACCCTGCCCCATTCCAGCCAAAGTTTGCGTAATGCTGCTGGCAAAATCCGTCCATAACTTGGGGGATCCATCCTGTAGAATTTGCTTGGGTCGATCGGGGTCATACAACTCAAGTAGTGAAGCTTGTATAAAAACGTCGGCAGAGCCAAGGTTGCCCGGGTGACTGGGGTTGCCATCCACCTTGATCGGGCGGCCCATGGTCGTCTTGATCAAGACACCTTTTGCAAAGCCATCCTGTATCATCGAACTGGCAAAATACGTTGGTTTGCCAGGTACCAGCTCTTCAGGGGGAGTTACGTATGGCAAAACCTTACCGGTCGGGAAAGGAACGCAAGCCGTTATTCCAGCCAATGCTAATGAAGCGCCCATCAACTTTAAGAAATCACGTCTTCCCAGGTCGGGCAATAAACTGGCTTGCCGTGGAAATTCTTGCTGGACTATTTTCTCAAAATCCTTATCTTCAGCAAGCTCATTCAGGCTGCGCCAGTATTGTTTTCCTTTTAAGTTACCCAATTGATGGCGCGCTTCAGCCAGATCCAGTGGGTTGTGGTCTTCGGAGTGAGCATCTCTCATAATGTTTACCTGTGACAAATTGAACAGTTGATTAGTTGGGAAGCGGGTAAAATTTCATAATCTTTTACCAATTTAGCTCCAACAACCAGTTGGTTTTCGGCAGGCTGATAGCCCATAGTCATGACTTCTTCCACCGGGCGCAGGAACTTTTCCGGGTTGCGGTGGCAATCCAAACACCAAGCCATATAAAACGAGTTTTCCTTGACATCGGTTGTCATCTGGTCAACTCTGCCATGGCAGGTTTCACAGCCCACTCCCTTATTGACATGAATTTCGTGGTTAAAGAAAACGAAATCAGCAAGTTGATTGACCTTGGTCCATTGTATGGGTTGACCAGATTCCCAACTTTCGTGTACTGGAATAAGGTTGGGGCTTGCCAGGAGGATCTGGCTGTGGCAAGTCATACAAGTTTCGGTAGGAGGCAAATCTGCAAAAGAAGATTTATCCACCGAAGCGTGACAATAACGGCAATCCAGTTTTACCGCAGTCACGTGGAAGGTGTGCGGGAATGGAACGGGTTGAGCTACCGGAACGCCTACTTGTGTGACAGCGCTGGAAGCGCCATATAATACCAGCCCGACAACAATCGCAACCACCAGAATGGGTAACGCGATAAGGCTGGCTCTTGCAATGAAATTACTGCGGGGGGGGAAGAGTGGGGGCAATTTCTTATCCTTTGGTCAAATCGAGTTTTTTGAGTTCTGGCCGAACAAAAGATATTGAACTTTACACTGGCTCGAGCGGGAAAAGCAGTTCCCCCCATTGGAGAAACACCACCACCAGTGCAATCTTGCAAAAGTTAATCAAGAGTATAGCACAACGAAGTTTGCAGAATCAAGTTTTTTTGTAAAGAGTTTTTAATCAAATTCTTAATCAATCGAAATGAGATTGGCCGGGTATGATTCTCTTCGGGCTGCTTGCGATTGTGTTAGCGGTGATTGCGTTTTGTCAGATATTGGCCCCTACCGCTTTAATGTTCCACTCTTTCACTACCAAACTTCTGACCTGAAGATCGAAGCCAGACCGGAGCAAATTGCATTGGGTGGACAGAAAGCGGTCTTGTGCGCCGACTGCCACTCGTCCAATCAGAAGGACCTGGACGGAAGCCCATTTAATTTTCTGGAGGGTAGCCCCATGGGAGATCTGTACGCCCCAATCTTACCTCGGATGGACCAACGGGAAATTAGAGCGATGGGAAAGTAGTGCGCGCCATCCGGGAGGGGGTTGATCCGCAGGGCAAAACCCTAGTCATTATGCCCAACGACAGAAGGCACGTAATGAGCTACGACGATATGCAAGTTATCGTAGCCTATTTGCGCTTGCTGCCGTCAATAGATCGGCAAACTCCCAAACGATCACTTTCTGTTATGGCGGATGTTCTTATCGGAGCGAATCAGTTCCCTCTCTCTGCCCAACCTCCTATCACTGAACCTGTTGTGGCTCCGCCCGCTGGAACGATCGATTATGGCGAAAATATTACCGAGGCCTACGGCTGTCGTGACTGCCGCGGAAAAGACCTTAGGGTAAGCGCGGAAGGCGGTGGGCCTAATTGGGTGGGGGCGGTTTCTGGTTGGAGCGAAGATCAGTTATTACAGGTTTTCAAAGGCGGGATAGACCCCAGCGGTAACGAAATCAGCGACAACATGCCATGGAAGGATTACAATTTAGAACTTTCGGACAGTGACCTTCATTATCTATCTCAATACTTGCACAGCCTGACTGGCATAGCATCGACAAATTAAGTGCATCTATATTGAATGGTGAGCATTGCCACTCCCTTCTGTTTGGTAATGCTCACCCACTAAAAAAAACCATTAACATTTGTTGCCCCCCTGAACCAGATGTATGCTTGTAATTATTTTTAAGAATGCCCGACCATTGCAAGTAAAGGGATGTTCAGGCTAAAAACTCCTCAGAATCCAATCCAGCGGATGGTAGGCTGCTGGATAATAGCACGCTCAGGGGGCTAGGCGTTTATTCCTCCCCTTCCATTCTTTCAATGGAGTAAAAAAAGGGACTTTTGTCTTTCCTGCTATAATTAATAAGTCGACTGATTTTTTTACACTCCCCCGGAGAGGAGCGAAATACGATTTGCACATACATTGTCAAGTTCACTCCCGGCATGGTGCAATCTGTCAATCGATTATATGGAAAAATAAGCGCTGTGTGATTTCAAAAGTGATCTCAAAAGTATTTGATGATTTCTTTTGAGTTGTGCTGAGGTAACAGCAAGCTGCTGAGCAGAAACAAAAATTTTAACCAAAATAAATTATTTAAGGACAAATATGGACCGCAAAACTATTATTGAATCGTTAAAGATGAATCCGGAGATAGATGCTCTTGTTGTCGGTGCCGGTATTAATGGGGCCGGAGTTTTCAGAGATTTGGCTTTAAATGGGGTCAATGTTCTGATGATCGACCGCGGAGATTTTTGTTCCGGAACCTCGGCCGCTTCTTCCCATATGGCACATGGCGGTATTCGCTACCTGGAAAATGGTGAATTCGGGTTGGTGCGGGAAGCTGTGGCTGAACGCAACCGCATGATTGAGAACGCTCCCCATCTGGTACAGCCCTTGCCAACTGTCATCCCAATCTTTAAAATTTGGTCGGGTCTCTTAAATGCCCCTTTGAAATTTGTCAATCTGCTGGATCGTCCTTCAGAACGTGGTGCATTGGTCATCAAAATCGGGTTGATCTTCTATGATTCCTTTACCCGCAAGCAAAAAACTGTCCCAACCCACAAGTTTTTTGGCAGAAGCGAAGCTTTAGCGCGCTACCCTTACTTAAATGAAAAGATTAAATATGCTGCCCTTTATTTTGATGGGGAATTGCTTTCCCCGGAAAGAATGACAGTAGAGATCATTCTGGATGGCGAGGACGAAGGTGATCACGCTAAAGCATTAAATTATGCTTCCTTCCATAAGGTTGAAAATGGGCAGGTCATTATCAAAGACGAAGAAACCGGCCAGTTGATTACAGTCAAACCGAAGGTTATCATCAATGCTGCCGGCCCATGGATTGATTATGTAAATCAAGATGCCGGCATTATAACCAAATATATCGGAGGCACAAAGGGCTCACATCTTGTCATCAAGAACGAGGAACTTCGAAAAGCAGTGGGAGTATCCGAATTCTTCTTTGAGAACAAAGATGGACGCATTGTTTTATGCCTTCCATTCCACGACAAGGTCATCGTCGGTACTTCAGACCTTCCAATTGATAATCCCGATGATGCCTATTGTACGCCCGAAGAAGAAGAATACTTTATTGAATTGGTCAGCCGCGTATTCCCGACCATTAAGATCACCCGCGATCAAATAGTTTTCCGCTTCTCCGGAGTACGGCCATTGGAGTACCAGGAAGCGAAAACAACGGGGCAGATCACGCGTGATCACAGCATCAAAGAAGACACAATCGAGGGCATGCCTCTACTGAGTCTGGTGGGCGGTAAATGGACCAGTTTCAGGGCCTTCTCTGAACAGGTTGCTACTAAGACCCTTGAAACTCTCGGGAAAACCAGAGCCAAAAGCACTGAAAGTTTGCCGATCCGCGGAGGCGAGAATTTGCCCTTGACCAAGGAGGCCAAAGAAGCCTATGTCACCAATTTGGTTGCCACGTTTGGCTTGGCCGAGGATTATGCCAAAGAATTGTTGAGACGCTATGGAACCTATGCCGTAAAGATCGCTGCCTTTATACAGGAAAATCAGGGCAAAACCTTAACCTCCATCCCTAATTGGAATTCGGGTGAATTGGTCTACATACTGCAAAACGAAAAGCCTTTGCATCTGGATGACCTGTTTATCCGACGATCCACCATCGCCTGGCTGGGAAACGCAACCCCACCCGTCATTGAGGAGTTTGCAGAGATCATGGCAAATGAATATGGCTGGTCTGCTGAAAAGAAAAAAGAAGAAATTGACAGAGTGTTATCTGTCATTGAAAAAAGCTAACAAAATTAAACTCTCCTGACAGTCTTGTCCAGGAGAGTTTTTTTATGATTTCCCAGGTCATCTTTCTAGTGAGCTCAGCGAGCCGGTCACCAAGTGGCAATCCTGGATAATTTAATATTCCGGCCTGTGAGCATCACCCAAAGAAGTTTCCATGTGTTTCCATCGCGATTGGTACAAGATCAGGTGTTACATTCCCTCAGGCAATTAATCTTCTGATTTATTCCAGGCTTCAATCATCTTGCGCGTGCCTGGCAGGGCCAAATAAATTACCAGAGCAGTACTGATGAGAGGGGCAGGCAAGAACATTGAGAAGCGATGCACTTCAAACAAGGCATTATTGATACCCATTGGGTAACCGGCGATCATTGACATCGCTGCGGCGAAAATTCCGATCGGGATAGCCCATGATTTTTTATTCAGCAAGGCAAAGATGAAAACAGCCCAGGCTGCTGCACCCCACCAATTGACCTGTTGAGATACCGCATAAACGCCATTCCAAAATGAATCGATACCTTTCGTGGATACAAACTTGGAAATTGGTGCAACGCCATCAATAAAGGTGAGTACGTAGGCCAGACCAGCAACGAATGCCAGTAATATGATGTTTTTCTTAACACCGCGAATGAACAACATTCCAAACCATAATACAGCAGCAATAACAAATATCACCATGGTAGAAGGCGGCTGATCAGCATCTGCAGCCGGGATCATCGGGAAAAATCCTGCTAAGAGTTGAATGGTTGCTGCCACAGTGCCCCATAACCAGGCCCACTTTTCCTTTCGCAAGAAGCCATAAAGAACCATTGCCCAGATTGCCCCGGCGGTAATTCCAATCCAGCCCAGGAAAGCAAAAGTAATACTGACGGAGGTACCTTCATCCGATCGTCCGGCTGCAACATGGGCATCAATGATTGGATTATATTGCGCTGCGATCAAATAAAAGAACAGCAATCCAGACAAGATGCCCACAATCGCCAATATAGCGCCCAATTTTGTGTTATTTTTCATAGTTAATCTCCTTCATGTGATGTTATTTTCTTAATTTTTATTTTTGTAAAAGATAAATTATCCTTAGCCAGAAAGCGGAATTGGCAATGCTGCCAGCAAACCACTGGCAAATAAAACCACAACAGCCAAGATGGCGTTGATGATCACAAGCTTAAAACTGAGTTGTTCTTTTTTGGGTGTCAAAACCACACCTGGCCGGCTTAAAATCAGGCTGCGAAATAGCGTGATGACGATCATGGCAATGACCAGAATGTGCTTGATTGATAAAGTAACCGAATATGCATTCCCAAATCCAAACAAAGTCTCAAATTGTGGAGCACGTTTACTCATTAATAAGCCGGTAAGGATTAAGCCGCCCATGCTGATATAGACCCATATGCTTTGATGTTTTTGGAAAGCCTGCATAACTTTCTTGACTTGCGGGCCAGCCCCCACAGACTCCTTAAGAGCCGGAAGAAAGCTGATTACTGTAACCATCAAACCACCCATCCATACCACCGTAAATAAATTATGGAAAAAGGTCACAAATGCAAAGACCAATGTTTTTATATCCATGCCAAATTCAACTTTCCTGAACGATTTGTGTGGATTTTGTTGGACGCGGCGCTTTTATGTTTAGCAACCGCAGCTGAGATTGGCTGTTATTGATCAAACGGTGTGGAGTTTCAGGCGGTAATTCCACTAACATATCAGCTGATAACGCTGTGGTCTCCTGATCTGTCTCCAAGGTTCCGCTCCCATTTAGCACGTAAAGATAGACATTGGTATGGGCGACGTGCTTTTTTTGCACCTGTCCCGCATCCAGCGCCAAATGCTCAGACTGTGCGGATTCACTCGCAAGTAAAGCGCGAACGCTTATGAAATGTGGGTTTGGAATTTCAGCAGTCTCAAATGTTTTGACGATCTTCATTAATAATCCTTTCGTTGAATATTATTTTGAGGAAAGAAAATGGAATAATCTGTGCAATCTATGTTTATCCTTCTCCTTTCGATGCCAATCTTTTTTTACGTTGCCCTTTGACAATATAAGGCAGGAGGAATAAATAAGCTCCGCTCAATGCCATGATGAGCATAAATAGGGACGGGATTTTGTCTAATTTTTCCCATGTAAGCACCAATTCTGGACTCCCCACCAGTTTGATCACAACTGCCAGTGGAATTGCAATGGCAGTTGGAACTGCAATCCAGCGGTGGAATTTCCGTAACCATCTCGATAACCACTTTGTCATGTTTCGATACCTCTAGTTATTAATCGTCTAAATCCAAATTTATTGTTCGTGACGGGCTGGGAGCACCCGGGGCTTCAATGCGATTCACCACTCCACGGATGCCATGCACATGCTTTGCGAGTTCTTCCGCTGCATTGCGCTGAGCCAGTGAATCAACAGCCCCTCCCAGGTGTGCAATCCCATTCAACACACCTACGCGCAACCCAGATGAAGCAATTTGGCTATCTGAAGCAAATGTAGCCAGGATGATTTCGCGCAGTTTACCATCCGGTGTGGGAACATTATGTTGTAGCATCGTTCTTCACCTCGTTCTTTTTAACAACTTATAGAAGTGTACGTACTCGCGAGCGGAATGTGTACGACTTTTATCGTACTTGGACATGCCTCCTTTCGTTAAGGCGTGTCAACCGATGTCTGCCCGGACCTGACCTTGTGTGCCTGCGCTTGCGCGAACATCAATCCCAGGATAATTGCCCACACGATCAAACGAATGGTCATAGCCTGAATACTATCCGGAGCTACGGTTCCGCGATATGCCGTCTGTAGAATAATCATTACGAGCGCATGAAGGCTGAACGTGCCAATGGCTGCCGGCACGGCAAAACGGCTGTTGGTAAAGATCAACACGGCTGTAATAAATACAGTCAGAATCCCAATGGTATAGTTGTAGAGAGGAAGCCAGTTGATCACATAATAGCCCGGATCGTTACCCATAAGCACTTTTGCACCGGCAAACACAGCCATAGCACCTATAATGAAAGCCAGGATGGATGCGATTCTTGTGAGGGTCGTTTTCAAATTATTACTCCATGGTTGTTGTGAAAGGGAACAACCACTTTGAGTATAGAGACTTTCCCATAAGTATTGAACGACTTAAGTCGTCTTCGCTGAAATAAAACTGGTCGGGTGCAATCTAAACTTTGATAATATTTGGAAAGCAATGCAATCCGGAAGGATTCAAGTTCGACAAAAGTCGTAGCAAATTTTCAAATTTTACAATAAGATTTGTTACCGGTGAACATCAGTGATTAAATGAATAATCTGGTGCTTGATAAATTGGCCGGTTAAGGAGATAAGCAACATGCAAATTAATAAAGACACACGCATTTCAGCAATCTTGTTAGAATATGGTGACATTGCCGAAGTAATGGAAATTTTTGGCGTACAACGCGTGGGGAAATATTCCTTGCGCATGTTTCTCGCTAAAGCACTGACAGTCGAATGGGCTGCGCGGATACATAAAGTTCCGCTCGATCAGTTTCTTGAAATTTTGCATAAGGCAATCGCAAAAAAAGAAAGTGAACTTCAAAATGGTTGAAGAGCCAGCTTCCAGAGTGTCTCTTAAGAGGAAGACTATCAGCATATTCTCCCTGGGTTTACTTTTAATGGTTGTACTTGAAGTGATGATAAATTGGCTCAGTGGGGATTGGGGACGGATTCAGCCCGGTTGGACGACACAGATACTTGGTGCCGGCTTAACTTTCACCGGAATTGTACTCATCATTTGGTCTGTCATCAGCCAATACAAACACGGTAATGGTACCCCCGTCCCAAAGGTTGCCACTCAAAAGTTGGTGACCCGAGGTCCATATTCTTACACACGTAACCCAATGACGCTCGGAGCATTGTTCTTTTATAGCGGAACCGCAATTTGGCTGAGCTCCGGCCTACTCATCATGTTGTGTGTGATTATATTCAGCCTCTTATTGGCATTTATCCACAAACACGAAACACGTGAGTTAGCACAACGCTTTGGAAAAGAGTATCTCGATTATTGCAGCAGCACGCCGTTTTTATTCCCAAATTTCCGGCGTAAGACGGAATAGTGATCTCTTAGCGGTTCGCTCTTTCCGAGAGCCCCTTTGGATCCAGGATTACAATAATCTGTTTTTCCACCTTAATATAACCCTCTGTTTCCAAAGTTTTCATGGCCCGGCTAAGCACATCCCGAACGGTACCCAAGCGCACAGCCATTTCATCAAAGGTGGCCCATTTTCGTCGCGGAACAATCAACGTATGATTTTTAAGTTCTGCATTGCGCAGCATTGTACCTGCCAACCTGGCTTCGACACTTCGTAAAGATAAATCTTCAACGAGCCCTATATAATGTAAAATGCGCGCGCTCAATTTACCGATTATCGCAAGCGCAAGATCCGGAAAGCGCTTAACAAGCAATAATAGTGTTTCTGCAGGGAGAACCCAGACATCCACTGATTCCAACGCGGTGGCGGTTCCCGGGTAGGTAGTACCGGAATAGACTGCTATATCGCCAAAAATATCCACCGGTTGTAAAAAAAGTAGCCCTTGTTCGCGTCCTTCAGGGGTCATTCTGGTTGACTTAACCCAACCGTTCTCAAGCAAATAAACAAAATTGGCTGGTTCTCCCTCAAGATAAATAACCTGTCCCGCTTCAAATCGACGCGGGAGGGCAGCATCAATGATGGCTTGTAATGCATCTGCTGAAAGGTTGTTGAAATGCGGAATCTGTGACAACAACGCCCTGAGGCGTTCAGTATTTCCACGAGTTTGTGGTGCCAGTATCGTCAAATTTTATATCTCCGTTATTACGCCGCTTGCGTTGTGAATTATTAATTCTAACCGCAATCGGCATATTGTGCTCATGTTGTTGCCGGTTTTTCTGGCGAATGCACCCAGCCTGAAGATCCTCGAGTGAAAGTGGATGTAGAATGGATTAAATACATCAAATCGACGGAGAAGTGAATGCTGAAGCAAGTTGAAAGGGAAAAAAAGTTGGCAAAGAGAATTGCCCCGCAGTTTTAGCCGGGTGTTTCATTTTGTTGAGTTCCTGCTAGCGATCATTCCACAGTCTTTCGCTGGCTTAATAACGGAACCCACGTGCTTCAGATGTGCCCTGTAGCTAATGCTAAGTGGTATGAGAGGGTGTATTACTTAAAGAGCTAAACCAAGGTAATCTCCGAAGCCTAAGAAGAAGACTCCTTAAACGATGACGCTCTTTCCATCTATAATCTGGAAGGTCTTCCCGATGCTGTAGATTATTGGCAAGACATAACCAGGAAATGAATAGTAGAGCAATCGAGGTTACTACCTGGAATCGGCTTCCCTATTTAACGGTCACCAATTGGCTCAACGAAGATCAGGGTCTGGTTTTCCGATCATGATTTGATCTTTGTAAAAACGTTTTTGCAGCCAGAAAGCCACATTAACCAGGCCGATCATGACCGGTACTTCAACCAATGGGCCAATCACAGCAGCAAATGCCTGGCCGGAATTCAAACCAAATACAGCCACTGACACGGCAATTGCTAATTCAAAATTATTCGAAGCAGCTGTAAAAGAAAGGGTCGTGGTTTGTTTATAATTTGCGCCCACCGCCTTACCCATAAAGAAACTAACCAGGAACATGACGACGAAGTAGATCAGCAGCGGAATTGCAATTCGTACTACATCTAACGGGATGGAAACAATCAGGTTGCCTTTGAGAGAGAACATGACCAGGATGGTAAAGAGCAATGCGATCAGAGTAATAGGGCTGATCTTTGGAATAAACGACTTGTAATACCATTCTTTCCCTTTTAATCGCGTCAATACCATATTGGTAAGGAAGCCCGCCAGGAATGGAATACCCAGATAGATGAAAACCGATTTGGCAATTTCACCGATGGTAATATGAATGGCCACTCCTTGCAATCCAAACCAGGTTGGCAGCAAAGTGATGAAGACATAGGCATAAAAACTATAAAAAAGCACCTGGAAGATGCTGTTAAAAGCAACCAACCCGGCAGCATAATCTGTGTCACCTTTGGCAAGCTCATTCCAAACAATAACCATGGCAATACAGCGGGCTAAACCGATCATAATCAAACCAGCCATATACTCCGGATAACCGCGCAAAAAGAGTAACGCCAGGGCAAACATAAGGATTGGACCAATGATCCAGTTCTGCACTAATGACAGGCCGAGCACTTTCCAGTTTCGAAAGACTTTGCCAAGCTCATCGTAATGCACCTTTGCCAACGGGGGATACATCATCAGAATCAAACCAATTGCGATAGGAATATTGGTTGTTCCAAGGGAAACAGCTTTGTTAAATGACTCCACAAATTTGGGGAAAAGATAGCCTAAGCCAACACCAATGAACATAGCGAGAAATATCCAAAGGGTTAGGAAACGATCTAGAAAAGATAAGCGTTTGGTGACACTTGTATTTTTCATAAAATAATACTCCTCTGTTTAAGATGAAGTGAGAGTGATTCTTAATCTAATGAGTAATTTTAGGGTCATTTCGGGGTTACTTTGTGAGTAAGACCGGCCAAGATTAGTTTTTCCATTTTATGAGCGGAGCACCTTTAGCACATCCCCAGTCAACTGGGCGATATTTTTCAAGAAACCAAATCTCTCAAGTTTTACTGGATAATAGAAAATAAATTGTTTACTTTGACTTATTGAGACCATGCAAATTTTCTGTAATCCTATCCAATGTTGTGAAATACCCGTTTGATAAAAACCGGTTACTACTTTCAAATAGCACAAACAGGCTTCTTTTTCTTAACATATAAACAAAAACTCGATGGGCGTATTTCTGGCAATTTGTGAAATTAGTCTGGAGATTTGATATTCCTGATTATGCATCCAGAATATATTCACTTTCTTGCATAAATTATATCAAGAGAATAGCTACATCGCATAAACCAATTAAATGAAGTCAGCCCACATTTTATGTAAATCAAAAGGCATCTTTGACAAACGTAGAAGGGTAACTTCGCTTTCAAATCCAGAAAATCATCTACTTCACCTGAATTGTCCATTTTGAACTGAGATTTCATTAAATAGTATTTTTGAAAATTGGCGCACTTATTACACTTGCATGCAGAATGTCGTTTTTTCCTTCCTGGAAGACTTACCTGTGACGACATTTTCCGCAACCGGGGGGCACCTCTGACAGGCAAACCGTACAAACCGGGTTATTTTTGAATGCAGTTGGGTTGCTATCACACGGATCTACATAATTGCCCATGCCCTAGGTGCATAACTGATTTTCTGGATCAACATTAATACCTACAAAACCCTACTGGCACTGAATTCAAGATAAACTCAAAAAAAATTTCGAAGAAACAACCAAAACTCTCTTCATAATTAATCCAGCACAGATGTGACAATCAAATTCATGTCTGGCACAAATCAGAAAATTAAATTGGGGGTCGATCCGTTCAATTCAAGTGATCAATCTTAATGTGGATGCTTTGATAGAAAGGGCACATCGTTTTGGAAATGTTCTGCGGACAATACTGGCACTAACCGTAGCTCAGAAGCTTAAATCGAATTGTAATAATCACTTGATCATGCTAATCCTTCTCAGATGAGGAAGGACTAAATTCCTTTACCCGCAATATGAGTTTCATCCACAATCTACATGAGGATATTTTCTCTTCAGCTGATAATTGTAACTTTTGAGCTGTGTTCAAAAGTGCCTGGGTCATGATGGTTAAGGAGTGCCAGAGCAATAGAGATCATTTGAGCAGGCAGGATTTCCATTATTGATAACTGCGAAATCGGGACTGAGGGAAGTACATAGGGGTTGTCTCCACCATTAAATGAAACAAATTCAGCCCGACCGCCTGCTTTATGAATATCCACTACAAGATTAGCGTTCAATGGTTTACCCGCGCCAATTCCGCCAAAAACCAGTACCATCATTTCAGGAGAAACCATTTCAAATGGCCCATGGCGAAAGGCTGCGCTGCTCATACCTTCTGCATGAAAATGAGCCGCTTCTTTAATGATCAACCCGCCAGTGTTAGCTGCGGCAAGCGATGAGCCCCGTCCGGTTAAAATTAAACTGTTAATGCCATTCAGATCACGGGTCAGATAATCCACATGTTTTTCCCAGATTTTCAAATAAGCAGACATTTGCTCGACAGTAATTTGAAGATCAGAAAAAATGCCAGCTGGTTGTTTCCCAAGCAAGACCTCTCCCAGGTAAGAAAGAACTGCCAAGGTGGCAATATAGGTTTTGCAAGAAACTGAGAATTCATTTCCAGCCCGGGTAAATAAGGTTAAGTCTGCTTGCTGTGCGAGTGGGCTTTCAGGCGTATTGGTAATCCCTATCATCGGAACTTCATGATGAATCATTTCCAATAACTGAACTATTTCAGCGCTACGTCCGGACTGTGAGACAGCAACAACCAACGTTTCCGGAGAAACTAAACGCGGAGCATAATATATTAATTCAGATGTTTCAAACATGAGGGTTTGAACGCCATGTTCTAACAGAGACAGTGATATCGGGTGGAGCGCATGATAAGATGAGCCCATTCCTGTCAAAACAACCCGCTTAAGTGAATGATTGGAAAGTTTTTCAGACAAAAGGTGAAAAGGTGTCAGTGTCTGTTTTTCAAGTTCGATAATGGTATCTTGCAATGCTACAGGCTGATTAAGAATATCTTTAACATAATTGTTCGATAAAAGTGTTTTGTTCATATTATCCATATCTCTGAATAAAAACCCGGGCAGCACCTGCCAGGGCGACATCTTTACCCAATAAGGCGGGCACCAAAAGAGTACGTTCAAACGGTACCAGCCCACATGAATTTTGAATTGTTGTAGTGATTTTATCCCAAAAGAGAGTCCGGCTTTGCATTACACCGCCTCCCAGGGCAATCACATCAGGCACAAAGAGGGTGATGAGATTGGCTAAGCCAATCCCGAGATACAATCCTTCCTGTTCAACAGCAGAAAGTGCCCATGCTTCACCACGCTGTGCTGCCAGGCAAATTTCGTAAGCCGAAATTCCCCCACTCCTTTTTGCCATGGCAGTCCCGCTCGCAAGGCTTTCCCAGCATCCATAAGCACCACAGAAGCATTTGGGTCCGGAGAAATCAATAACATGATGTCCATATTCAGGGTGAGAACCACCTGCCCCACGGTAGAGTTGACCATGAATGACCAAACCAGCGCCGATACCGGTGCTGATGGTAACGTACATCATTCTTTCTGCATTTTTTCCCGCCCCCCATGCAGCTTCACCCAATGTGGCGGCATCAGCATCATTTTCTATGAATACGGGTACTTGAAATTCCTGTTCGAAGGCGTCTACAAGGTTAAACCATTCCCAGCCAGGTAAAAATTCAATCAATCCTAGTTGACCGGTGTATGGATCAACTGGACCGGTACAGCCTATACCAATGCCCTGTAAACGTTGTCCGGTTTCTTCCTGAATTGCATGTAGCATTTCAAACATACGCGCTAATCCGGGTTGAAGCCCGAGTTCAGGGTGACTGGGAGTTTCAGCCCGGGCTAAAACCTCCCCACTTTCATTGACCACACCGACTGCAAATTTAGTTCCGCCTATATCAACTGCTCCAATCATTCTTTAATCGCTCCTGCGGTCATACCTTCAATAAATTGTCTCTGCATAAAAAGGAAGACGATGATCATTGGCAGAGCTGCCAGCACAGTGCCAGCCATAATTTGGGCAACGTTGGATGTATTTCTTGCCTGCAATTGCGCCAGGCCAACCGGTAGAGTAAAAAGTGATTCTGAATTAAGTACAATCCGAGGCCAAAGAAAATCATTCCAAGCGCCCATGAAAGTTAAAATAATTAGCGTTGCTATACCGGGTAATGCCAGCGGTGCAACAACCCGCCAGAAAACACCAAATTCCCCGCAACCATCGATGCGACCCGCATCCAGCAAATCATTAGGAATGGTAAGCAGAAATTGGCGCATCAAAAAGATGCCAAAAATACTGGTTAAATTGGGAATGATAAGAGCCAGATAGGAGTCATTCCAACCAAGTGTTGCCATAATGCGGTAAAGGGGGATCAGGTTAACCTGAAATGGGATCATTAATCCGAACAGAAGGAAAAAGAAAATTTTGTCACGTCCGGGGAATTTTAATTTGGCAAAGGCATAGGCAGCCAATGTGTCAAAAAAAACATGCCCAAGAGTGATGGTAACTGTCACAAACACGCTATTAAAAAAATATTTGTCGAAATTCACTTTGGTAAATACGCTCACATAGTTTTGTAGTGTTGCTGGGGTGGGAAACCACTGAGGCGGGTTTGTGAAGACGAATTGCTCAAATTTTAAAGAGGTACTGACTGCCCAGTAAAAGGGAATTACCATAGTAATAGAAGTGACGATTAGAATAAGATACAGCCAGAATCGCTTAACGGAAAATTGAAAAGGTTTATGAAGATTCTTTTTTTGATACATTCAGTCCCCTAATCTTTCTCCATCTTCAAAGCAATATAAGAGAAAACTACTAGAATGGCGAATAATACATAGGCGATGGCTGATGCATAACCCAGGCGCAAATCTTGAAATTTGGAATATAAGAAAAAAACAATGGTTGAGGTGCTGAAAATCGGCCCCCCATGGGTCATGACAAATACCTGATCAAAAATCTGATAGCTGCCAATGATACCGTAGATGTAAATAAAGGCGATTACTGGACGAAGTGAGGGCAATGTTATGTGAAAAAATTGCTGGATCCCATTAGCGCCATCCATCATGGCAGCTTCGTATAATTCACGCGAAATGGATTGTAGAGCAGCCAGGAAAACAACCGTCTCAAAACCGAATCCTTGCCAGATGCTGGCTATTGCAACGGAGACAAGCGCGATTTTTGGATTTGAAAGCCAGCCGACGGAGTTTATACCTAAACCATTGAGTAGGGTGTTGAATAAACCGTTCTGGTTGTACAACATAACCCAGATAGTTGAAACCACTACAAGAGAAGTCATTACTGGTAGATAATAAGCGGTCCGAAACAATGATTGGAAACGGATTTTCTGGTTCAGTAGAATAGCTGTGATCATCCCCAGTGTTGGTCCAACACTCATCCCCATCAGTACCAGTAAAGTAGTATTTCTTAAAGAAATCAGAAAATATTTATCATTGGTGAATAATTGATTGTAGTTTTGGAAACCAATAAATTTTGCAGGTTGCAATCCATTATAATCAGTCAAACTCCAGTAAAAAGATACCAGCATTGGAATTATCAAAAAAATAATAGAGGAGAGGAGCGGAATAGCGATAAAAGTATACGCCATTGCCGACTTTTTGAATGTGCGTATCAGTGTTTGCCTGTGGATCGTTCCCGCTCTCATAGAACCTCCAAAGTCTGGAAACGGGACTGCCAGGACTCAGCTGGCAGTCCCTATTGAATAAATTAATTATTCAAAGCTTCAGTCGTTTTTGCTGCAGCCTCATCTAATGCTTCTTTGACAGTTGCTTGCCCCAGACTAATTTCTTCCATGGCGGTCGTAAAAATAACGTCGATATCATTCCATTGGCGTACATAGGGAAAATGTTTCGCAGTTTTCATAGCTTCAAGGAAAACATCGAAGACCTTTTGTCCACCAAAGTAGGCATCAGGGCCATTGACTTCTGGGCTTTGCATTGCAGCTGTTAAAGCCGGTGCTGCACCAGCATAAGTGTAGACACCAATTTGGTTGTCAACACGCATACCATATTCAATGAATTTCCAGGCGGCTTCCTGTTTTTTGGATTGAGCGGGAATTACCAGACCAGTACCGCCCAGGTAAGAACCTGGTTCCTTGGAATATGGGTGCAAGGCAATCCGCCACTGTCCAGCCATTTCTGGGGCTGCACTTTTCATGATACCCATATTATAGGGGCCATCCGAAAACATGGCAATACGTCCATCTTTAATACCCTGGATACGTTCGCCCTGATCAAGACCCCAGTAAATCGCAGACTGATCAGTCATCAAATCAGCATAAAATTGAATGGCTTCCACTGCCTCAGGTGAATTAAAGGTAACAGTTTTGTTGTCAGGGCTCAGTAAATCGCCACCGTTTTCATAAATCCATTGTGAGCCGTGGAAGGTTTCTGCGAGCCATTGATATTTATATTTGTCTCCTTCTACCAGTTTCTTAGAGACATCCTTTAACTCAGCCCATGTGGTCGGAACAGCAAGATCTTTTTGTTCAAGTAAATCAGCGCGATAATACAAGGCGTAGACATCGAAGTCATATAAGGCGGCGACGATTTTGTCCTGATAAGTGATCGATTCAAGTGCACCTTCGGTGTATGCATCTTTCCAGTCAACACCGTTGAGTTTTCCACCAGAAAGCTTATTTAGATCAGCGAATGCATCCAGAGCAGCAAACTTGGGTATCCAGGTCATATCAACGGTAACAACATCTGGTGGTGTGCCGCTCGTCAGAACAACGTTTAGCTTTTCAAGAGTTGTATCCCAATCCGGAGTTTCATAATTAATTGTAATATTCGGATTTTCTTTCTGGAAACCCTCAATAAGAGGTTTAATTGGTGTGGCCTCCCCATAATAATCCCATACAGTGATGGTTACTTTTTCGTCACTTTGAGAAACAGTGGGCTGTGTGCCATTTGCTGTGGTTCCTCCTCCACAAGCGCTTAGCACGACGGACAGAATTAACAAAATTCCAAACACAACATTCTTTGTTCTCATTCCATTCTCCTTGATAGATTGATTGATAACCACACCGGACTACGTCAGGTGTGGAGATTACAAACGCCAATCGAGCACGGCCCCACCATAAGCAGGAATTTCCAAAATACAATTGTGGTCTTTTAATACCAAGGGATGTTTACCATCGGGAGTAATCAAGGAAATTTGATCGATTTCAAACCGGCTGGTGATGGTAACTGTACGAGACTCTGGTTGGTGATTTGCCAGCACAGCATACCCTCGCCTACTACCGACAAGAGAGGCAATTTCAATTCCGGGAGCATCAGTCTCAAAGGCTGGTTTAAGACCGGCCACCTGTGCGAATCCGCGTAGAATTAGGTGGCTATCTTCGGGATGCTCGTAAATATCTGGGATCTCTGCCAGGTACGTTTCAATAGGATAAGCGCAGAGCAGCGTTTTACCCTTTCCGTATGTATGGGATACCAGTGCAGGGCCGCCATACTGGTCTACTGCAAGCACCGTCCCTCCATTTATTTCCAGTGTAGCAGGCCAATGACGGGGATTATTTATGTTGGCATGAAAATGGAACTCTTTTCCGGTCGCAATTTCACCAAAAGGTTTGACAAAGGTCAGTGTAATATCGCTAGCAGAAGTGTGGTCTGATAGGCTGACTCCAAACAGATCGGCCATTTCAGGAATGGCGGTATCAGCACATAAGGAGGCATAGACCAGCCCACCCTTATGCACATATTCCCGGACCTCATCCCAGAAAATAGTGTGAATATGGACCAGGTTGCGTTCAGTACTGGTCAAAGGTGAAGGTAATAGCAGCATGGGGCGATCCTGCCAGGCAGAATATTCACGCGGCATATCCACTTTAAGTCCGGCTCGGCGACCAAGAATAAGGGTATTCAGCAGGGCACGGGTTAACCAGAGATTTTCTTCTTCGGTGGAAAAGGTATCTTGAACCGGCGTGTAAGGAATGGTATGTGCGGCAGTCAAGCCTGAGCGAGAGAGATCTCCAAGCGGCTTTGCCCATTCATGAGGAATGATTATGGCTGCATCAGAACGTGCAGGTCCAATTCCGTTGAAATCCATCTGTTCCAGTACTTTTGAAAAATCACGCAATACCTTGCCTCGCGGGCGATCCTGTCGATCCCATGTAGTCAAACCAAACTGGGTTTCATGCGGTGCGCGACGATAGGGGAATTGTTTGAACAATTCCGGAGCAGCATCGGTATAGCACCAGGGTAGAAAACCACAGGCTCCCGCTGCCAAACCGGAGTAAAGTGTCACTCGGTCAAAATGAGCTATACGTTCGGGGCTGTATTGGGCAGAGGATGCGCCAAATTCATGGATCATGACAGGTTTGCCGGCACCACCTGAAAGCAGTGTCTGGAATGCTCCTGCATATGTGCCGCGCTCTGAAAGCATGGCATCAGGGAAAAGGCCCAGTGTGTAAATGGAATAAGGGTGAACAGAGAAGAAATCTACTTCACCAGCAAGGTTGTCTGGCCGAAAAGGACCATGTGCAACGTCCTCCATACTGGTACCAACACAAAGGATATGCTCAGGGTCATAGCGACGAATAGCGCCTGCAATCAACCGGGTCCAGTTGATTGCCATAGCATCTGTGGTTTCAGCAGTGACAACCCAGAATGGGGGTTCATCTGTTAAATCCCAGGCCAGGATAGCGGTTTCACCATTATAACGGCGTGCAAATTCAGCAGCATGATCAGTTTGCAAACGCAGCATTTCAGCATCGGCATGCGGATGCCGTCCTTGCCGCCAGGGAACATCCCAAAATGCTTCACCAACTTCACCACCAATAAAGAAGGTTGGATGAAGGTAAATTTTGTATTCGTGTGCCATTTGAATAAAGAAATCAAACTGCTGAAATGCTTCCGGGTTAAATACTCCGGGGTGCGGCTCAAACCATGCCCAGAACAGATCAAAACGCATGGTATTGAAACCAAGATCTTTCATTTTGCGGAAATCAGCTTCGAGATCCTCTTCATTCCAACGCAATGGATATTGTAGACCGGTTTTCGCGGGTACCCAGTGAGCTCCGATCGGAAGGAAACACTGGTTGTCGCGGGAAAAATAATTTCCGGTGAGGGTAACAGCAGATAATTTCATGAATGCTCCTTTTTCGAGAAATAATGATCAGGGAGAAACCACCAAATCAAAAAAAGCGACTAAGCGCGCATTATCCAATAAGCTGGCGTCCAGAGTAAAAAGTGAACAAATCGCCGCGATATATTGAAGTAGCAACTTCGACAACATCGTAATTAGCAGAAAAAGTCACCCGCCGTGCTATTAAGACCGGTTTGCCGATTTCCAGGTTTAGCAACCCAGCTTCTTCTTTATTGGCAGAGGCAGCTTCCATTTCAGCATCTGCCCAGGTGGGGGTCATTTGATATTTTTCAGAAAGAATTGTATATAAAGATTTTTTGGCGAGGTCTTCTAGCAACAAACCGGGATAAAACCGGCAGGGTAAATAAGTTGTCTCGAATGCGACCTTTTCACCATTTGCCAGGCGCAACCGTTTGAGTATATAGGCATGTTCATTTGGGGAGATTTGTAGTTTCTCTTGAATTTCCTTGTCAGGCTGCACTTCCTCGAACAGCAGTACCTGCGAAGAAGGGACAAGGCCGCGCGAAAGCATATCTTCAGTAAAACTGCCAAACCCCGAAATTTCACGAATACGGGTTTGTGCCACAAATGTACCCCGCCCCTGCTGCCGGAAGGCAACTCCTTGACGTACGAGTTCATCCAATGCCCGTTTGGCGGTGATCCGGCTAACTTGATATTGCTGAACAAGGTCAGATTCAGTAGGTAATTGCTGGCCGGGCTTCAGCATACCCTGCTGGATTTGAAGCAAAATTCCCTGTTGGATGCGAAAATACATGGGTGCACGCGTGCTTGAAGACTGGATGGACATACCAATTCCTTGATTTATTGTAATGGAATATTGTTATATTGATATATCAAATTTAGACAATGCCATTGTATACTTTTTAAAAATGTTTGTCAATAACCAATTGGAAAAATAGGAGTTTAATACTAATTTATTTAAGGGAGATAAATTTGCAGGTGGGTTTCATAAAAGCGATTAGATCTTTTGTCTCTTTTATCTGGAATATTTTTTGGTTTAAAACAAAGTTGACAGCCAGATATTTATTAACCAACAGCTCTTTTCAATCCATTTACTAGCCTACTTAAGGTGATTTATAGTAGTTGAATGCCAGTTTCCGCCAATTGAGCTAAGATAAAATCGGACAGCTTGCACTGCATCTGTGAGCAATTAACTAAACAAATCCGGTATCAGAAGATCTCGATTCTATAATCACCCGAATAAAATTTGTCTTTCGAAATTCCTGGCAGTAATTTCGGCGTGTTCGGGTGGAATTTTTATATTAAGTTTGTAGATTTATGCCTGGTTACAGACAATTTTCAGCGAATTAAGTAATACGGTTGCCAATGAAGGTTTTTCATATTCTCAGAAACCTAAGCGAAAGAAAAGCTCTTTAAGGTAGATGAATAACTTAAGAATTGGGTTCCCCAGAAAATTGTAAAAAAAGGAGAATATTTCTGACAAAATTCCCTATTGACAATCTTTTTAATAGTCGTTATTATGAACTTGTACTGATGACTTGATGACTAGATGCCATGACAACCAGGAGAAATTATGATCGATTGGGAAGTTGCTATTAAAATCAATAAAAAAGCACACACACCTTTATATTACCAAATTGTGGAAAGTATCACTCAATTGATTGAAGACGGGCAGTTACGTAAAGGCGATTTGCTGCCTTCCGAAACAGAGTTCTGCCGCATTCTTGGGGTCAGTCGCTTGACCATTCGTCATGCCTTTGACCGCTTGGAGCACTCTGGGTTAATAACCCGACAGCAGGGAGTTGGGACATTTGTCGCCTATAAACCTTCTACTACTCTCACTCCGGGGCGCTTATCCTTTACAAATAAGATGGAACAACTGGGCAAATCAGTGCGCAGCTGCGTCCTTTCTCTAGAACATATTTCAGCCAATGAGGAAATCGCAGAACAACTGCGCATCCCAACCGGACAAAAGGTTATCAAGCTGGTTCGCTTGCGTTTTGCTGATGATGAACCGATGATGGTGGAACATTCTTTTCTTCCCCTTGAACTTTTCCCAGATCTGGTTGAAACCTTCCCACCTGCCTGCTCTTTGTATCAATACTTACAAGAACACTATAACACTCGGATCCTTTCAGTCGACCAGACCTGGCAGCCCGTGCAATTAACAGGTGAACAGGCTGATTGCCTGGAAGAAAAACAGGGCACGCTGGGTATTCTGACCAAACTGGTAGCCTGCACTACTAAAGAAAAACCGGTGGAATATTCTTGGTCGGTTGTATCTTCAAGTAAATGTCTCTACTATTTTCGCTTTCGCGAAGAAGAACCTGAAAACTAGAAGGAATAACGAATTGTATTATGGAAATTTCATCGGTTATTCATAGATTTATGGGCGGACTTGTCGTTTCATGTCAGGCATTCCCAGGAGAGCCTTTTTTTGGCCCGCAGTTTATGGTTGAGTTTGCCCAATGTGCGCTGGAAGGCGGAGCAGTCGGAATCCGCGCAAATGGGCCGGCAGATGTGCAAGCAAT
Organism: Chloroflexi bacterium 44-23; assembly: GCA_001899005.1. Classification (GTDB taxonomy): domain Bacteria; phylum Chloroflexota; class Anaerolineae; order Anaerolineales; family Anaerolineaceae; genus UBA6170. Next base: position 76,933 of record MKUW01000013.1, on the reverse strand, counting down.
AACCAATGCCGTTCCATTACCCGTGATTGGACTTTATAAAATTGATCTTACTGGTTATACTGTTCGGATTACACCTCATCTGGATGCTGGAATACAGATTGCTCGAGCAGGTGCACATATCATCGCTCTGGATGCAACCAGCCGAAAGCATCCCGGTAATATTTCGACCTCCGCTCTAATCCAGAGTATTCAAGAGCAAACAAATTTACCGGTATTGGCAGATATCTCCACCTTTGATGAAGGTTTGGCAGCTCAGGACGCAGGCGCACAAGCCGTTTCTACAACTTTATCCGGTTATACCGATTATTCTCCACAACAAGAAGAACCAGATTTTGATCTTATTGAACGTCTTTGCACTCATTTATCCATTCCGGTAATTGCAGAAGGACGTATTTCAAGCCCTTATGAAGCTCGCAAAGCTTTTGATCTGGGTGCGTATGCAGTCATTGTTGGTACCGCCATTACCCGCCCACAGTGGATTGTTTCAAAATTCGTTCAAGAAATTCAAACAAGAGGAAAATTATCAAAATGAATGTTGTTATTCTTCCCCTGGATGATCGTCCGGTTAATTATGATTACCTGGTAACTCTGGCTGCTATAGCAAATGTGCAAGCGACGCTTCCGCCGCGGCAATGGTTAGGGAATCCCTGGCGAACAGCACAACATGATTCCCTATTAAATTGGTTAAAAAAATCTGCAGAATCTGCTGACGCAGTAATTGTCGCCGGTGATACGCTGGCATATGGTGGGTTAATTCCATCACGCACTTCTACTGAAACATATGAAACCTGTGCGCAAAAGTTACTCATTTTAGCCGAGTTAAGAGCACAAAAGCCGGAATGCCCTATTCTGGCTTCCAGTGTGATCCAGCGTGTCTCCCGGGCAAACTCCAGTGAAGAAGAAAAACCTTATTGGGCGATATATGGCAGCCGCATGTTTCGGCTTTCCATGCTGGAACACAAATCGGCATTGAATGACGCTTCACTACAAGAAATAGCCGAACGTGATCGACTTAAACAGGAAATTCCAGCTGAAGTTTACTCAGATTATGCTGCTATCCGCACCCGAAATCATCAGGTAAATCTATTAATGCTGGATTTGGTGAAAAAGGGTGTTATTGATTATCTATTATTACCTCAGGATGATACAGCCGATTATGGCTGGAATATAGCTGAAGCACGGAAATTGCAGATGTTGATCCGTCGAGATGGATTAACCGAAAACGCCATTACCTATCCTGGGGCAGACGAAATTGGTTGTTTATTGCTAGCGCGCCTGATTTGCACTCAAAATAACTTTTTCCCAAAGACTTTCCCGCGTTTCAGCAGTTCATCATCGGCTTCCATCATTACGGAATATGAAGACCGCCCGATGCTGGAAATGTTGAAAGCCCATCTGGCTCCGTTGAATGGCGTTGTGGCTGATACAGCAGTAGACGCAGACTTCATGCTATTCATTAATGCACCTGCTATCAAGCAAGGTGTTGGTGAATTGCAATGGGCAGCGCAATTTAGCCATGAAGAACTTCTGGAAAAAGCCCCTGCTTCTTTAAAGGGTTATGTGGAAGAATTATTTGATAATCCATATTTCCAGGTGACCCGCCGTGAGATGCAAACTCCTCACCGCAGTCCGGAGGAATTTTGCCGCGCTATTCTTGCAGCAATCCGCAGTGAAAAACTGGTTGCGGTGGCAGATGTGGCTTTTGTAAATGGCAGTGACTTAATTCTGGGTAGCCAACTGATTCAACATACGGAAATTGCCCACCTGGCTGCCTACGGCGGCTGGAATACAGCCGGTAATACGCTTGGGACTGTCCTGGCTCAGGTAGTTATTTATTCAATTGCACGAAAAAAAGGGATAAAACCGGATCAACTCAAAGCGCATATCGAATTTTTATTTTTGCGCTTTTTGGATGATTACTGTTACCAGGCTTTAGAACGCTCACTGTGCATGTTTGAAGATCTGCCCACTTTTGGGCTACCGCCAACCGAAGAACGCCTGCCCGATGGGGAGATTGCCCAGGCGGTAGAACGCCTGGTTGCACAACGTCTTCAAGTACAAGCAAAAATACTTAATAACCGTTTTCAGGAATCGGGATTGATCAAATCGATTGAGATTACTGATATCTATCTGCCATGGCAAAGATTATTTGAAATTGGTTGCACCGTACATGCGTCTTTTGAGATTTGAAATGAAAGGAGGTTCGAGGAAGACATTCGTTTTTTCCCTTAGATAGTTGAAATTTAATCCAATGAGGATTAATCAGATAACGATTTCCGATGTGGGAAATAAGAAGAAACTGGTTTTAGCTATACTGTTGCTTGCCACAATGCTGATAGCGGGATGCCCGCTCCAGCTGCGATCTCCTATCAGATTGCCACTTTCCCAATCTTATTCACGCCGGCAATATCAGTGATAACTGCTACTATAATATACGAATCGTTACTTCAGCTTTGCTGCCATTTTATAGAACGCTCTCATTGTGCGAACGGACCCGATATACTACATTAATAAAACATTTATTAGGATTCGGATATAGCATTTGTGGAACTACCGGATGGGATGTTAGACAACAAAACCGACCAGGCCGTGCATCTTTCTTGGGGATGCAACAATTTTGTTATCAAGGGTATCACAGGGCCAATCTCCTGAAATTTATTATTGAGCAATGTGGCGAAATGAAAAAAAATCCTCTGATGCGATTCATGGTGAATGAAGTAGAAACCCATATCCCTGAGAAAGTTTGAATTGGTTTACCCGCCATGAGAAAGAAATCTGCATGGGTTCAACAAATGTTAACTGGAATCGAATGCCATTATGTGTTTATCCGAGATGAATTTCAGAAAACGAGTTTGGGGAAATCAGATTGAGAGGGATTAATATCATGAAAACAATGGTAGGCAACGAACCGGTTCATTCGATCACTCATCTAGGCGTACTTCGCGATCTTAGGATTATGAGGCGAAATCATTTCATTACTAACAATCCTTAACTCTTACATTGAAGGGCGCTCCTTCGAAGACTCTGATCATAATTGGGTCTTGGGGAATTACTATTTCTCTTACATCTTCGGCTCTGAAGAACAATGGGAGGTCGGTTCCTGTATTGGTATAAAAGCTCCATTGATCGTGAGGTTTCCCAGTCGAGAAATCTTTTTGACAAGGTTCGCCAGGATAAAACCATTCATGGGTTAAGAAGGAGTGACCAGATTTAAAGTCAAACCTTCTTCCCAACATACCAGGTGAAGTAAGCTGAACTTCACGGCCGATAATAACCCCTACAGGTTGTTTACTCATAGTTCACTCTCCAATCCGAATGTGATTATTGCGATAGCTTCTTTTTGTTTTTAAAAATTGGTTCATGGGTTTTTCCTTATTCATCTAGTGCTTTTTCTTGTTGTAACCAACTGGTTTTAAAGCAAGGATAATAACCTTACACGACTTACACTTGCTTTTTCAAGGTCGTCAACATGTATATTACGTAGCAGTTCTTAAACCTATGCGCGTATTTATTACTCAGTCTTCCACTGATTGTATTTGCCATGGTTTTTCTATAATATCAGCTCATATTTTTCGCGTGTTAAAAAAGTTCCCAGGGTTGAGTTTTCAAAACCTGATTTTTTGGGTTCATTCTCAGTAAGTGGCGACTCGAGTAAAGAGCGCAGGATTAAAACCATCTTTTCATGCAAACGAATGACACTCATTATTAATTCAAAGATGTCTTCCTCTTCAAACTCTTCTGAACATTTTTTGGCATCTTCACGTAAAAAATGGATTATTTTTTCATGATCTTTTAAAAGTTGCAAGGCATCCGGAACAATGCCAGGTTGTTCTTCTAAGCGGGTGAAATCAATAAATTCCTGGAGACTTCCAATGGTATTACCACCCAGCATTCGTGCACCTTCCGCGATTTGATGCGAAATGTCAATCAATTGTTTGAATTGTGAATCGAATAGATCGTGTAGCGCAAAGAAGCTTGCTCCCATTATGTTGCGATCTGCACTGAGTGTTTTTAACGCAAGGACAGCTTCATTTGCCAGAGCATGATTAAGCATTTTTACAAGCGAAAGGTGGGCGCCTTTATCAAGACCAAATTTGGGCTGGATGAGAACGATACGTTTTGGATTGTGTCTGTCGTACTGATTGTTTCACATAAAAATTCCTTTCAATGACTACTATCTCTTTACAATACTTTCCTTAAAGAATATGAGGGCATGTAAGTATTCAGGAGCAGAGTACTTTTTCTCATTCTTTCTTTGGCAACCATTCATACCTTAGGTACATCATAAAGCAATCCCATTATTTGGCTGTGAAAAGCTCGACGGTCTGAGAGGCTTGTAAAATAGGTTCGGCTTCTGCGATCAAATCTGTAAGTCGTTCCATACTGCTGGTAATCAAAGGCAGACGTGGTTCTTCCATTTCTTTTAAAGACTCTTCAATAGCAACCAGGCGTTCTTTAAGATCCGAGATTTGGAGTGCTGCTCCTAAAGCTTGCGGATGGCTGACCAGATATTTCCATAAGATCTGACATATTACAGAAAGTGGTGGTGCAATTATGATTCCGATAATGCCAAAAGCATTCATTAACGTAATAAGAAGAACAAGGGTCAGAATGGGATTATCCCATTTGCGGCTAAAAAGGCGGGGATTGATCCATATGCCCAGGACAACCAAAACAATGATGGCATAAAGAACCGTTAATGTACTTAGTTGTACACTGGTTACCAACCCCAATAAGAGCGGTGAAACAATCACTAAAGCAGGCCCTACAACGGGAACCAGGTATGCGACCGCACCAACCAAAGCCATAAACACCGGGTAGGGCGACCCAAGCAACCAATACCCAAAGCAAAGCAGCAGGCCGGCCATAAGGCTTCGTACGGTTTGATTACGCACATAAGCGCCGGTTTCTGTCTCGATTGTTCCCCAAATTTCGCGCGCCTGACTACGCAGATCAGACGGAAGCAAAGAAAGCCAAAGTCTTTCAAATTGAACCTGGCTCATCGCCCAATATATGCTCAAAATCAAAATAATGAGAACACCACTTATAATGCTGCCAATGCCTTGCGTTATATCAATTATTGCGGGAAGTACCAGCTGCCCTTCATTGCCTATGAGCGCATCGAAAAGCTGGCTCGGTTTGGGCAGCCGCCCAACAAGCGCCAATTCAAATGAGCTGCCTTTCAACCAGATTGGCAGTTTCCACTCATCCTGTGTTGAAACAGTATGAACCAACAATTGCAGCTCAATGATCGCGGTCTTGCTGGTTAAATAGAGCAAGAAACCAAATCCTCCCAGGGCAATCAAAAATAGAAGAATTAATGCAAGGCGAACCACAAATCTTCGCCCTTGCAGAAGCTTAATCAATGGACGTAACGAGGCTGCAAGCATTAAGGAGATTAAGACGTAAACAACAACAATATGGAACTGCCATAACACGACCAGGGCTAACAAAGTGACCATGATGGCCAGACCAAATCTTGCCAATTGTTTTGTCATGCTGTTCCTTTCATATTGGCATGTTCCAACAGAGCATCAAGGTCGGTTGTAATAGCCTCTATTTCATCCATGACCTGGTCGATCTGTTCGACCCTCAAGTCAGAGCCTCCTTTTTTGATTCGGGCTTGTTTGCGCAGATCTTGGGCGAGGTCTTGTGCTAAATATCGTAACCGGCTGGCATGATCGCGCTTAGTCGAAACTTCCGATTCATCTGTTGCGGGATGAAATACAAAACGATTGAGTAAGAGCTGAATAATGGCAGCAATAGGAATCGCCATCAGCGTACCAGCAATACCAAACAAAGAGGTGAATGCAAAAATCGACAGCAAAGAGACGAATGGATTTATGCCAACAGCTTTTCGCATGACGCGCGGTACAAGTAAATAATTTTCCAGCTGCTGGATAACAATTGAAGCAACAATTACCCAGATTAATTTGGTGGGATCGATCGAAAGTGCAATTAATCCTGCGGGGATGGCACCCAAGAGAGGGCCAATGATCGGCACTGCTTCCAATATGCCAGCTATAAGTGCCAATACCAGAGCATTCGGCAAGCCTATGAACAAATAGGCAATCAGCGACATAAAAAAGATAATCAGGCAAAGTAATCCCTGCCCGGCGATGAAAGAACCAACTTTGATTTCCATCTCTGAAATCAATTGGGTAGCACTTAAGCGCTGAGCTTTTGGGGCTAATAATAGCAACGATTGAATGGCACGCGGCCCGTTAAGCGTCCAATAAAAGGCCAATAGCAAAATAGTAATGGTCAAAAATGTGGCTCTAGCTGCCAATGCCAGGTAACCAGCTGCCTGCCCCGCAAAAACCAGTAGCTGCTCTCCCGTCTGTGGTGTCGGTTCGAGGCCGCCGAGTGTAGCTGGAAGTAACTCAGCCAGGCGCACAATTAATGGGTTAGTATAAATTGCCAATCCTTCACGCAGACTTTGGTAGTAAACCGGTATGGCAGAAACAAGTGTCGATCCTTGCTCGAAGATTAAAGGGAATAATAAGAATATGAAGCTTAGAAAAATAACGAGGAAAACAAAGTAGGCGAGCATGCCTGCTGTTTTTCGGGGTAATCCAAGATTATTCAGCCAGGAAACGGCTGGCCTGAACACGGTACCTATTACAATGGATATAAATAAAATGAAAATGACCTGGTGAAATCTGAAAAGAAGCCAAAAGCTAAGCGCAATAAAGACAAAAACCAGAGTCGCCCACATAGTTCGTCGAAATGTCCATTGATAGATTGGTGTTAACACAAAACTTCTCCTTCCTGCTCATTCTAAACCTACCCGCCCATTTGTCTGGTGACATTACACTGGTTGATCAATCCATTTTTCGCGATCTGGAAATAATGTCCGTTTAAGAAGAAATGGTTTCCAATATCCCGATAGACTTCTTAATATATTGATCATGGATTATTTTCTTAACAAACTTTGCCACTCAGCGATCATCCGGTACTGCTGAGTGGCAAAGGCATATAGGTATCTTATCAGTTTCGCTGGAGCTACCCGGCTAGAATGTGAAAAAGTTAAACTACTCCAAGAAGTTTCAACACGATAAGAATTAAAGCAATAACGATCAAAACATGTATCCAACTTCCTGTTTTAGGAAAACTTGGGCTGATGTTTCTACCGAAAAAGCCGAGAAGCCACAATACAACAAGAATAACAACAATAGTCCAAAGCATAAGATTTTCCTCCTTATAAATAATTTGATGGAACGTACTGATTGGTAAAGCTTTAAAAGAATTGACCTAATCCATCAGTTTTAAGCTCCTGATTGAGATTTTAATGTACTCTCTTCTGTCATTGACGACTGGAGGTTTGTGACTGGTACAAGCACACCCAAAATATCGCAGACACGAGAAAAGAAAATCAAAAGTTTTTATCGGCGACGACGGAACAAGCGAACGATCGCCAGCAGGATGATAGCTCCCAGCAAAGTGACCAACATTGTCGGGACAGTAATTGCATCATTGATTGTCCCAACCCCGAAGAGGGGGCTCAGAAAATAACCCGCCAGGAACGCGCCAATGATTGCAATAATAATATTGATCAGCAGGCTCGAGCGATCATGCATCAGTTCAGTGGCCACCCATCCGATTACAGCAGCAACAATGAGGTATATAAGAATGTTCATTTTTCTCTCCTAATTAACTATATGGTTTATGTTTTTAATTTGGTTTCGTATTCTGTGACATGTTTATCGATTTCGTCAGCAGCGCGTTCGCGGGTATAGCCATACTTTTCCTGAAGCAACCCAGCAAGAACATCGAACTTACCGGCGGCACGATCTAAATCATCATCGGTAAGCTTCCCCCACCACGATTTAGCTTCACCACGCATCTGCTTCCACTTGCCTTCAAAAATATCTTTGTTCATTTCAACTCCTCTTACTCTCTGAAATTAGCTTTTTCATCTGCATAGGGCGGCATATCAGGAAATGTAGCATGCCAGCTTTTAAATTATTTTCCGAAATAAACTAAGCTTCATTTTGGAACTCAATATTTTGAATTCTACTAATGCAGATGACATTTTCGTCTGGTTTAATCTTATTCGATAGGGGCTATCTATGTCCTTGATATAATCTATAAAATATCTAAAAATATTTTTGTTTTTTATAGACACTGATTTCGAGGTATTATTCACTTGATACGTGCTTTCCATTACAACCCCGGCAATCGGTTTTTCTATTCAGCATTGTCACAATCCAGTCTTTGTTAATATCCAACACTAAGCGTTTATCGCAGTTGCATTCCACTCGCCGATGAGGTCGAATGGTAATTTAATATTCAAAATCTATTTTTTTTACAGTTTGGTTAAAACTTTAAAAAATAAGCATATTCAGCGATAGAGATCGACAGGGCTATTAAAAACAAACCTGACATACATCTTCCTTTGTCCCAAATATTTTCTGGCCTTACCTGTTCTCTTTTCATTCGATGTGGACAATATTAAATAAATAAATGTGGAACATGTGCAACCCGAAACAGTTTTCAATGTCAGCAATAGATTATTCGACGGCAGACCTGGCATTGACAATCGCCGCCAATCAAATAACCAAGTCTTATTTGTAGTGCCGATCACCTAGATAAATGCCAGCCTTGTTTTTTTCTTCTTCAGACAATTGAAAGAAGCCAGTCAGCCGGCTCAGAATGTTTTTCAATATCTTTAGGTTGACCCGAGCAGTACGCAGCGCAACGGATTGAATAAGCGTAGGGTGGGAATCCAACAGGGTCTCTTCTTCACCTTGCCGGGAATCAGCTTGTAGACCTGTTGGTGCGGATGATTGCATGGCCTTCTCCTTATTGAGGCTATAGAATTGGAATAATTCTGTATTAATTTGAAGATTCGTTTACTGAACTTATGTTATGCTTCAATGGCGCTAAATCTTTTTTGGATTTTCTAAATTATTCGCAATGGTTATAATGTGTTTTGTCGAGTTCAAATAACTTGTTAACCTTATTTGCTTTATTTCTTTAATTGGGAGGACGATTTAGCTCCATCTTTAGCAGCACGAACAGTTTTCGCGGAACCAACAGCTCTGCCAGGTTGGCTTTCCGGGGCTTTTAAGGCTGATGTTACTATGCTGCCGGGCTTGTCTTTTGAAATTGGCACAGATTTTGTTTTACTGGGTTTACGTTTACTTACACCTTTACGTCCCATTTAATTTTTCCTTTTAAATTTTTAAGAATTGAATAAATTTCTATGGGAATCAAACCGCTGAATTTACTCTCAACTTCGGTTTACCACCTTACAAAATCCGGTTCCATGTTCGAAACCTGGATCTGTTTTAGCTGGAAATACTGACAGTCTTTTTGCGCTGCAATTGAACCATCTGACTGGCAAACCAACCGACAACAGCTCCAACAGTAAGCCATATAACAAAATTAATCAGGTTCATTTTTTTCCTTTCATGTGTGGTACAACTCTGGTTAAATCACCAGGGTTGGTTGATAAATATTTCGAGCTTCGCTTGAATCCTATCTTTGATCGTTTGTGCGTACTGTTGTTGTCGTTTGACTGTCGCTGATATGCGTTTCAACCGGAGGGATTTGGTCGGTTACTACTGTCTGGCTGACGCTTCTGGGTCCGCGCGGACGGTAGAAACCTACATATATGATCCGTTCAATTGCCCATCCAACAAGCAGATAAACGACCATTGCGATGATAGAAGAAATTTCTAACACCATGCCACCCGACGATGGAGCGCCGATCAAACTTTGAAAGGGAGCTACAAAAAGCCCCGTTATACCGTAGAGAAAGGCTGCAAATGTATTTTCTGGGTTAGTCCCGATTAGCTTAAACAAAACTCGTAATGCAATTAAGGCTTCGAGAATACCCAACAATAGCCACACCAATTGCGTCGCCTTAAATGTAGCAATGCGCTGCTCGCTGCCTGTTTCATGTTCCGTTGTTCTTGTTTCTCTTATATTCGTCATTTTATCTTCTCCTTGAATTCTTCTTCAATTTACTGTTTTATCTAAAGTGCCCTACTCAAATGATTGGCGGGCAGGTTTGAGTATCTGACCCAGTATTAAACCAACTGCAAGCCCGATCGAAATCGCTACCCAAGGGTATTTGGCCACTTTATCGCTAAAACCTCCTGGAACCAGGTCGGCAACCTTTTGAGCTTTTTCGTTATAGATGTTAAGTCCTTTTTTCACATCCTTCTCAACCATTCTGGCAGAATCAACTATTGTTTCCTTGGCATCGACCGTCAGTTTATCAAATCCTTTGCCCAATTGGGATGTGCTATCTCCTATCCATTCGGTTAGATTATCTATGACTTTTCCAGTAGTCTCTGTCAGGTTATCTTTAATTTTGTTCACCTGAACAGTTTTATCTTCGACCAGGTTGCTTAAACCTTTCTTAACTTGGTCAACATCGTTTTGAACTTTTTTATCAATTTGTTTTTGATTCATTACTTTTTTCCTTTTCTGATAATTGCCTTATACGGCTTCTTGGCTAATTTTAGAACGAAGAATCCATGCTATCTTTTCATGGACACGTAAAATGCTGATAAGCATTGCATACGTACCCTGGTCATCAAATATTTCGGAACATTTCTGGGCATCATCTCGCAAGAAACGGATGAAAGCTTCATGATCGGCTAAAATATTGATAATGTTGTACAGCCCATTTGGTTTTCCATCCAATCGAGCGGAACTGATTAGCTTTTCAGTATTAAATATTTGCATGCCACCCAGAATTTGAATTCTTTCTCTAATTTTTTGTGAGATTGTTCTGATCTTTTTGTAATGCGAGGAATAGAGAAGCTGAAAATCAGAACCTTCTTCTCCACTTGGACGCGATTTCGCATGTTGGGTTTTAAACGAGAGTACGGTTTCGTCTGCCAAAAGAAGGTTGAGCATCTCGATAACTGACAAACGAATACCTGTTTCTAATCCAATATTGGGTTGGATAGAAGCTCTTACATTTTTTCGTTCAAAATGTTTCATCTGTGGTATCTGGCTCCATTCTAATTTAATAGGTTGTTTAAGCAATTTCTGGTCTGTAAATTTTGCCTTCATCACGAGCTAATTTTTTCATCCTGCGCACATGAGTGCGTTTTCCTTTGGATAATCGTTTAATTTTCGTCACTACTTTCTTTTTGTCTTTTTTGATTGGGTCATCCAACATGGGCATTATTCCTTTCCTGAAACATGAGTAGTCATGTTAATTTATTAGATTTCCGAAAATATTGTTTACGGTAACCTTATAGTACAGAACGTTACCTATCTACGTCCCTGCAAAAATCTATTAAATCTCTAACAAATTTATTGTTACAAAAACACGAAGTATCGAGCCTCAGAACGCAAGCTCGATACAATTTATAGAGACCAAGAAGCCCATTCGCCTCTGATGATTATGTATACATCGTAAGTATTGAGTTTACCGCCGACCGATTGGCCGTTCTTCACGAGGTTTTGAGATATTGACCTTCAGAGCTCGTTCATTTAATTCTTTGGTATCAAACATACTGATCGCTTTTTCTGCCTCATCAAGGCTGTTCATGGTTACAAAAGCAAACCCTTTGGATTTACCGGTTTGATGGTCCATGATTACATCGACTGCACCTACGCTGCCAGCTTCGCTGAATAACGTCCGAAGATCCTGTTCGGTTGTTTCGTGAGACATATTTCCAACATAAAGTTTTGTTTCCATTTTTTCCTATACTTTCCAATTCGAAGATCACTATTCGGATTATTTATCTTACCCGAATAGATCTACATGGGTCCTCGATAGAATCTAACAAAACCCTCTTAATTTTTTTCGAAGGTCAGATTTGGTTTTTGATATGCAGGTTGTAACCCATACCTGGCACGGTTTCGAGAAGATTGCTATATCTCCCCAGTTTTTTGCGCAGCCGTCCGATATAGTTATGCAAGTAGTGATTCGACCCGCGGTATTCTGGCCCCCAAACCTGCGTAATCAATTCGTTATGCGTAACGATTGCATCAGCATGTTGGGCAAGTTCAGCAAGGATCGCGTATTCTGTCCGGGTGAGATGCAAATCTTCGTTACCAATAAATACCCGGCTTGCTTCCAGGTCAATCAAAAATTCGCCAATCTGTATTTTTGTATCAGAAGCATTTTTGGTTGTATAGGATTTTCTTAGAAATGCGCGAACCCGTGCCAGCAATTCTTCCTGCCCAAACGGTTTAGTGACATAGTCATCTGCGCCTGCATCCAGCGCGGCCACTATCAGCTCTTCTTCGGAACGTGCGCTCAACACAATAATTGGCACATCGGAGCGGGCACGTATCCAAACGCATATATCCACCCCTGAAAGGCCGGGGAGAACTATGTCCAGCAAAACCAGATCTATTGTTTCAGATTGGAAGAGAGCCAACGCCTGATGGCTATCTTCTGCTTCGAAAACTGTATAACCGCGTTTGATCAGGTTGACACGCACCAATTTGCGAATATTTGGATCATCTTCAACAATTAGAATATTGCCCATAATTTTTATACTTTTTCTGTAGAATTGGCTGGTTGATATGATGAAACCAACGGGATAGTAAAAGAAACAGTCGTTCCGGGGCCATTCTTTTTCCTAATCCATATCCGGCCTCCATGTGCTTCGACCAACCCTTTGCAGATAGCCAATCCTAATCCAGCACCTTGCACTCCACCATTATTCCCTTCTTTGCCACGCTGAAATGCCTTAAAAACTCTTCTGTGTTCACCCGATGGAATACCCGGCCCTTCATCACTTACATTAATTTGCACAAAACTTCCCCGTACTTTAGCCGAAATGTTTATTTCAGTCCCTTTAATTGAATAAGTAGATGCATTTCGCACCAGGTTGACCAATACCTGGGCAATCCGTTTAGCGTCCACGTAAACCAATGACAGGTTGGCATGAAGATCAATAATAAGGATATGTTCACTGGCTAATGCATTCAACTGCGGCATGGCATCTTCAATAATCTTATGTAGAGAATTTGGTTCTTGCAAAATTGGCAACATCCCTGCCTCAAGGCGTGAGAGATCCAGCAGGTGGTCAATCAGTTCCTGGAGGCGATTAGCTTCTTGCTCAATTGTTTCTATAAAATCACGTTTGTCATCCGCTTCCCAGACAACATCTTTGGCAAGGAGAGTGTTGGTAAAACCTATAATGGAAGTTAAAGGCGTACGCAATTCATGCGAAATCATGGCTAGAAATTGGGTCTTAATTTCATTAGCCCTTTCCGCTTCATGACGCGATTCTGCCTCAATCTTCAATAATTGGAGGTTATACAATGTGATGGTGGCCTGGTCAACCAACACCTTAATGTGACGCAGCTCAATTGGTTCAAATTGTACTTCCTGAGGGAAAAACGCCACCAAACAACCCAACCAGTAATTTGAAGAGATCATTGGGAAAATGGCTAAAGTCTTGATTTGTACTTTCTTCAGCAGGTTCTTCACCGGTGGGGTCAGACGCTGGTCTTTGGCAACATCTGACACGATCAACGGTTTTGATGGATGAATAAGACTTAGTATTTCAAGATCTTCAAAAAGTGCTGCCTCGTTAAACGATTCGGCAATATTAGAACTGCTAACATGGGGAAAAGAAGACCAGGATGTGATAATTTCAATTTCGTGAGAGGCACCCGCAGAAGGAGCTTCAAAAAACAAGACAGAAGCGCGTTTTGCAGCCCGCAATTTTGTAGCCGACATAAGCGTTTTAAGTACTGCTTCCGGTTTCCGCACCAGGCTCATTCGGCGGCTGAGCGTAAATTGCTCCCGGGATCGATCCAGGGCCTTTCGTAGCGCCTGATCCAGGAGGTTTTGGTCTGTGGTATCCTGAGCGATATAGACTCGATAATTCATCTTGGTAAACTTGTTACCGATAATGAAAGTATGAGTAGAAACCCAACGCCAACTTCCATCTGGCCGCATGATCCGGAAAGTTTGATTCAATGGGTTATGATGGTCGTCAGAAATATCAGACATAACCTTTACGCGGTCTTCCGGGTGCACATTCTCAATTAAGACGGATGGGTCATCATAAAAGGTTTCACAAGAACGCCCCCAAACGGTCTCAAAAGCCGGGCTGACATATAGAATTTTGTCAGTATTCAGGTCAAAAATCCAAATCACTTGTTCAATATTCTGCAAAATCTGCTGAAAATAAGGATAATCTTCCAACAGCGCTTGCATTTCGAAGTGAGTTTTGATTCTATCCAGCATATTTCTCTTTCCAAATATCAAGGTTGAACAAGGTAAAGGTCTGGCAACTGATTTTGAAGCAACAATTTGCACAATTAAATAGAATAATTAGTATGGAGGCACCTACCATATAAATGTAGTTGTATTGTTGAGTTAAGGTAGAAATACCAAGTTTTGGAGAGTTATTTATGATTTCTATCCTGTAGCTTATCTATATTATATCTTTTTCTACTACTAAGTCATGGCAATTTATAATAGAATTGATTAACCATAATTAAATCTATTGATAAGGATCAAACGAGGCAATCCGGCTAACACATAAAGTGATACAAATGATTATAAATACGGAAATCTTTCATCTCAAAATGGAATGGCACTCACATGAAAAGCCCTACTTACCATATTCCTTTCAGTAAAACTTCGCTGCAATTTTCACTGCCCCCACAAATGAAGGCAGATGTTCTTGTTTCACAGCCGGTCGCTCCCATCGAGGATGTAAACGCTGCCATCCAATCCGCATTGGACAATCCAATTGGCTCACAGCCCTTAAGGAATATTGCCCATAAAGGCGATCGAGTGTGTATCGTGTTTACAGATATCACCCGTGCCAGCCCGGATCATCTTCTTGTACCCGCTCTTTTAAAGGAACTGGAAATCGCGGGAGTGCAGGATGAGGATATTACTTTGTTATGCGGAATTGGTATGCATCGATCATCTACACCAGCCGAAAAGGTTGTAAAACTCGGCACTGAGGTAGTTTCCCGTTATCGTGTCATCGACAATGAACCCCAAAACCCAGACGCGTTGGTTGATTTAGGTGTCACTCCGGGCGGCGTCCCCGTTGTACTACATCGCGCTGTCGTGGAATCAGACTTATTAATTGCCACCGGAATTGTGGAGCCACACCAATATGCCGGTTATTCCGGAGGGCGAAAGACGGTTGCAATCGGTGCCGCTGGTGAAGCACTGATCAAATATACCCACTTGCCGGCCTTTATAGACCACCCCTGCGCCCGTCTCGGAAAAATTGAAGATAACCCCTTCCATGAGGCAATTTCCGAAGCGGCTCGTCGGGTAAATTTACGTTTCATCTTAAATGTAGTCCTGGATGATAACAAAAACGCATTACGCATTTCAGCCGGAGACGCGGATTTAGCGTTTAATGATTTGGTAGATTTTGCAAAAACTGTCTATGAGGTGCCTATCGACCACCAATACGACATTGCTATCGGCGGGGTTGGATTTCCGAAGGATGCCAATCTCTATCAAGCCAGTCGTGCTCCCTCTTACTTATTCTTCGCACCGACACCTGTCATTCGCCCCGGCGGATTTTTTATCATCCCTGCACGCTGTGAAGAAGGTGCTGGGGCAGGTGTTGGCGAACAGCGTTTTCTGGCTGCCATGCGAGATGCACCGGATGTACAATGGATTCTGGATGACGCGCGCCTGAACGGGTATCCTCCCGGGCAACAACGGGCATTTGTGATGGCAAAAGTCCTGGAGGAGACTAACGTCATAATCGTAGGCAGCGATTTTCCGGATTTGATTTCAGATTGTAAAATGATTCCTGCCGCAACCATGCAGGAAGCACTGCAATACGCCTCAGACCGCCTGGGATTTGATTGCGAGGTATTGATTGTGCCACATGCACTGTTAACGCTGCCGGTTCTGAGGAAGTAAGAACAAGGTTTTCACTTTACTTAACGACTTTTCAACTGCAAAACGGCGATTTAACGTGTTCACACTGCTTTCTTTTTATGAATTAATTAACCGTAAAAGTTAGTACATAAATTAGGAACAGGCCATTTCAACCAGTAAAACACAGTTCAAAATGATCAATCTCGGCTTTCTTCGATTTTTAACTGTGAAAAACTAGCGCTGGTTGGGGTTTCATTTATCACTGGTTGAGATGCCATTCACTTAAAGCCATTTTCTCATGTCCATTTTTGTGAAAACACCTTGCAAAACAAAGATTTGCCAATTCCGTAATAATTGGAGCAGGAATAGGCTGATTAATTATTCGGTCTGGACAATAACTCAAACAATTCTATTAAATCTAAGGCACAATATGCCGATCGTATTCTGAATCTATAAAATATATTCGAAGCAGATTTACCAATAATGATGTACCAGGTTACGAATATACCTATCGTAAATGCTCTTAATTTGCTTCATCGTTGCTGCAGGAATAGGTGGCAGATCAGCAGAACTGGCGTTTTCTTCTGCTTGCCACGCAGTTTTACCACCTGGAATGGCACACGAAACTGCGTCGAACATCAAGATCCAGCGTAAGGCAAATTGGGCCATGCTCCAGTCAGCAGGCTTAAGCGCCCGTAACTCTTCCACTGCGCGCAAGCCAATTTCATAATTCACGCCCGAAAAGGTTTCTCCACGGTCAAAGGATTCGCCCTCTCTATTGAAAGCGCGGTGGTCATCGGGTTCAAAGGTCGACCTGGCGGATAATTTTCCGGTTAACATCCCACTTGCCAGGGGCACACGGGCGAGAATCCCAATGCCACGCCGAGAAGCTTCAGTGAAGAATAACTCGCTTGGGCGCTGGCGAAAAATATTGAAGATTATCTGAACCGTTTGAACGTTTGGATACTCGATTGCTTTCAGGGCTTCTTCTACTTTTTCAACACTTACCCCATAATAATGAAGCTTGCCCGCCTTCACAAGATCGTCCAGAACTTCAAAAGTCTCCGGCGTGTAATAAACTTCGGTGGGCGGGCAATGCAGCTGAAGCAAATCGATGGTTTCAGTATTAAGGTTTTTCAAGCTTCTTTCGACAAACGAAGTCAAATTCGCCCGGTTATACCCTCCAGCAACATGAGGATCCAATCTGCGCCCGGCTTTTGTGGCAACATAGATTGTTTCAGATCGTTCTCGCTTAAGTTTGGCAACCAGGCGTTCTGAGCGTCCATCCCCATACACATCTGCTGTATCAATAAAATTGACGCCCATATCGATCGCTCTATTCATTGCAGCCAGCGAGTCCTCGTCATTCACATTTCCCCATGAACCACCTATTGCCCAGGCTCCGAAAGAGATTGATGACACTTTCCATCCCGTCTTTCCCAGATTTCGATATTGCATGTTCACCACCTATTCTATTCGCAGCTTAAGTTTACCTTAAATATGATTGACCAATTCAACTTTATTTAAAATCTATAAAATGTGTATGGTGATTAGATACCTGTGCTCAAATCATAATCGATATCGTTCCTGCTAAGCTTATCGCAAAATTCTATATTTTTTTGCCTTTCATTTGTCAGTAAATATTCAAGTCTTGCCATACTTTTTACACATTATCATTCAACCCAATCTGGAACTGCTCGTGTGCAAATTTTCCTTTTCGATCATTTAGACCTGAGTAAATCATGAACTAAATATTGATGTAAGACCATTGATTTACTTAACCAACGATTTCAATAAGTTTACTATTTCCGATTAATTACTATCTCACAAGGCCCACCAAATAAACTCCACAGATTATTTTGACTCTTCATCCAGACAATTCTTTCTGGACACAGAAATCAGGTTTAAATTTAACGAATGGATCTTATTCAACACCCCAAAAAGAGCAGCCTGATCGACGAGTGATCCGCTTAAAATCGTTTGGTCGATAGAGTCTAATTCAATTTTCAGCCCTTCAAACCATTCAGACCAGCGATCCGGGAGGATACCTTCAATATGAATTTCGTATACGTTTTCGTCTTTCATCATACATCCTTGTCAATTAACAAGGGGCGTAAACTCTTTGCCCAGGTGTGTATGGCGTTCCAGTCGCGGTGATCCCCCTCTTTCCATATACCCATTAAAACTACAAGACGCATTGCCAGAGAGTTGAAGGAAAAAGGAATCTTGGAGAAATCTAATGCCCCGGCAAAATAACCTTCGCTGACCGGGTGCACCAGATTCCTCACCGGGCTCATCCAATTTTTAAGGCCCTCGCGATATTGATCAGCATTCGCCATTGATAGTGTGATGCATACCATGAAGGAGGCGAAAGGTTTTCTCGAGAGCTCTGACTGGTAGTCCCGCATGAACTGCATGGCTTCCGGAAGCCATTTCTGGCCATGGATAGCACTGCCAGCAACGACCGCACTAAACGCAGATAGATCTGTAATATCTTTCATAGGTAAAACATCCACCTTGGCGCCACCATCTGATAACGATTTACCGATTGCTTCAGCGACTCCGGCAGTGGAACCAGCCTGGCTGGCATATGTAACCAGAATTCTATTTTCCATATTATTTTCTCCATATTGATATTCGGGTAAAGATTCATTTATTTGACCTGAATCCAGTGCAGCCAATCCGGAACTCACGATCATTGCGCTGCCCAGTAGAATACCGGTGGTTTTAAGAAAATCACGTCGAGATAGAGATTTGAGCGGCATTTTAACTCCTGAGGTGCAAGCATAAACAATTTTTTCTGGCTGTCGCTACAACGGTGTATCCGGCTTGAGTCAACCGCTGGGCAAGACCGCGCCCGATTCCCGTCGAGCAACCGGTAATAAGTACAACTTGTGACATTTTTAATTCCTCTCTTCCACTGATCGCACCCGATCAGGCGATTAATATGATCCACGGGCTTGGTTAGTGTGGGTCTTGCGGAAGTTATGTCAGATCACTTTTCTTCTCATGGACGGACTGTCCCAACTGGAAAAGCCTGATCGCATACAGGATCATCCAGGCAATTGAGAGCAGCCCGCCTGGCATGGCAAAAGCTGTTGCCATGTCTTTTATCATGGGTGCAAAAGTGACCAGGACAATATAGAGCATGAGAAAAGCGCTTCCCATAATTCCCAGATAGGAAGTAATTTTATTGAAAACCTTCCCGCTCAACATGGCCAATGACATGGTCAATCCGGCAATATTAGGAATTAGAAAGCCAATAAACACTCCCAAGCTGCCATGTGCTCCGCGTGCCAGCATGGCTTCCCCGGCTGAGGCTAACAATATTTTCTGAGCCTCAGAGGTCGCGCCAGCATATTTATTACTCAATTCAAGCATGGGCAGGGCGGTGTTGGTTGTGATAAAGATAGATGTCCCCACCAGAAAGATGATCAAAGCCAGCTGGGCAAAAGCGTTGCCAGTCTTTCGATGGGCAGCGTACAGTGCAAAATAGGTAGGGATCAAGAGCAGTTGATTGATGAGGTTTAGCAGATCAAGATTGTAAAGTCCGAGCAGAGGGAACTTTTGAAATTGTGCAAACCTGGCAATGGCTGTTGGTGGTAGGGTGGACAAATTGCCGCCGGTGATCGAGCCAATAACTACATCCAGCAGAATCCCAATCAACGCCAGGATAGTGAATACACCTCCGATTGTGCAAATGCTCCGCCACTGTGTTTCAGTACCTCCAATTTCCATCATTTGATCTTGTTTGAAAGTCGCCATGTTTATTCTCCTGTTTTCCTGTGATTATTAATATATGCGACTTAATTGGAAGAGTCGTCGCGAAACCAGAATCTCCCAGGTCAGGCTTAAAATTCCACCAGCCATCGCCAGGATCATTGCCACACCCTGCAGGGCAGGCATAAAAGAAGCAAAAACTTCAAAGATTAGCATGAACATAAAACCTACAAAGCCCACATAAGCATTTGTTTTGCTGAAAAGCTTACCACGCAACATTGCAGCGGAGATCAACAAGCTGGCAGACTCCGAAAGGAAGAAAGCAATGAACGTACCGGGAGTATGGCTTTGTCCCACCGATAACATGGCCTGCCCGGCGGCCGCAAAAATCGATCTTTGCGTCTCAGATGTTGCCAGCGCATACTGGTTGCTGATACCCAGCATGGCAAAGGCTCGATTGGTTGCGTAAAAGACCGCCACCCCGATGAAAGAAATGATCATGGCCATTGCAGCCAGGGTCTGATTGGACGTGCGGTGGGCGCAAAAGAGCGCAAAAAAAATGGGGATATCCAGCGCGTAGAAAAAGAGGTTCAACAGTCCCAGGTTACGCAGCCCCATGAACGCGTTATTCTGAAATAATGTGAACCAATCGAAAACAGTTTTGTATGTGCCATTACCCCCGGGAAGGAAGGTGATGCCGATCTCGACCACACCGATCAGCACGGTACCCAGAGCAGCAAGCCCTCCAATCTTGTAGAGGCTGCTCCAATTCCGATCCGAGCTTACAATCGACAATTGATTTGAATTTATCATTTTATTTATTGCGGGCATTTTTTCTCCTTTTATTTGCTGTCCTAAATATAAGCTTTTGGTGCGGGAAAGTCACTGGACGAAAGTGGTCTTTTACACGGACGTAAAAAAAACAGAAGATGTACTTAAGTACACCTTCTGCCAGTTGCTAAATTTTCTGGAAGCTTCAACTCATTGATATTAAATCCAATTGACGTGCACGGGCAACTGCCTGGGTACGACTTTTAACCATCAGCTTACCAAAGATATTGCTTGAATGCTTTTTCACTGCACTTACCGTGATGACCAGTTTTTCAGCAATCGTCTGGTTTGAATCACCCGCTGCGATCAGCAAAAGCACTTCCATCTCTCTTGAGGTCAATGCCTCGATCAGCATGCTCGCCTGGGCTGGGCGGGTTGGAACTGTACCAGCCTTAAAGTCCGCTGGAAAAGCCTCGAGAATTTTGTTGATGTAGTCCTTCAACAGGCTTACCCCTGTGTCGCTGACGGATTTCAGTTGACGTGCAGCCACAGTCAACAGGGACCACATCCCTTCGCCTTCTTCTACAAATAGGCGTAATAACCCTTCTGGCTCGGCCAAGGTCAGTGTTTTCATTAAAATCGTAATTGCAGCTTCCCGCTTACCTTGTGCCTCAGCTACGCAGGCTTGCAGCGTGAGACTTTCCAGAAATGCAGACCTTCGGGCGCCAGCCTCTGCACTGGCAGAGAGAGGGGCTAGGATTGCTGCTGCCTCATCGTATTTTCCTTGAGCCAGGCGCACACGGGCCAACATAATTAGTTCCTGGTCACGTAAATTCACCATTTGACTCACACCGGGATGGAGTGCGTCCATCAAGCGCGCAGCCGCAGATATATCATGGGTTGCCAATAATAAGCGGATCTCATAAATATCCACTGAACGTGATAGAGCAGCAAGTACAGGATGCGCTGATCGTAGTTCCTTGGCAATTTTTAGCACCTCAAATGCGCCAGCGAAATCTCCCTGTGCTTCTCGTATCCGAGTCAGGGCCAGGTAGGCAAACAGACGGTCTGTGGGCATATCCCACGCACTCATGCGTTTGATCACTCCCAAAACACGTTGATGAGCTTCGTCAAGTTCATTTTGATCGCACAGCACATCGCAAAGAGCAACCTCCAACTTGGCAAGAGAGCCAAAGTTCAAAACACCTTTTTCTTTCATTTTTTCTAAGGCCAGTCGGGCTGTTTCGTTGGCTTCCCGTAATCGCCCCAATGCACGGAGCGTGTTGATGACTTCTGTTTCAGCGGTTGCCCAGATTAAGAGTTCATTGGCCGCTTCGCCAATTTTTGCCAGATGAACAAATGCCAACCTGGCTTCCTCATATTCACCTTTTCCACGATGGGACGCACCCAGCGTGTAAGGTAGGATACTGCGGGCCTGCACACTTCTCTCTGGCAGGAGTGCCTCAGCGGAAAGAGTCAACTCAATTGCACGTGTGTAATCACCTGCAAGCATGGCAAAATAACCTCGGAAAACAGAAATATTACCCCGTAATTCACGTATTTCCGGAGTTTCGTCACCATATTCGATTTGTTTTTCTATTTCTCGTAACAATGATTCAACCTGAAGTAATTCCCCTGCCAGAGTCAATGACCAGGCTTTTGAAATGATGATTTGCGGGTGACGGCGGGACACATCCGCTGGCAAAGCCTCAATCCATCTCAGAAGTGTGGTCAATTCGCCACGGGTCGTGACTTTCGATGCGTTCTGCTCAATCAGATCTGCTGCAGCTTCGAAATCCTGGGCAGCCAGTGCGTGATTCACTGCTTCGATTGCATATCCATTCTGTTGATACCATTGGCTGGCACGCAAATGAAGGGTTGTTATAGCATCTGTTGGTAGCGTCTGCCGAAGGTACGACTGGAGCAAATCAGCAAAAAGATGGTGAAAGCGAAACCATAATCCTTCGTCATCCAGAGGGATAATGAAAATGTTTGCCCGGTGAAGTGCTGTCAACACGGCCTGGCTATCCTGTATTCCGGTGACTGCCTCACACAAACTTGCATTTAATCGACCCAAGATGGAAGTCTGAAACAGGAACATCTGCACATCTTTTGACTGATGCTGGAGAACTTCCTCGACCAAATATTCAGCGATGTATATATGGCTTCCGGTAAATGCTTTTATAAAGGCGGGAATGTCTCCACGCCCTTGCATAGAGAGGGCAGATAATTGCAAACCGGCGATCCAACCCTCAGTTCGAATTGCTAGAGCTGCAACTTCTTCTAGAGAAAGATTCAATTCCATCACCTGATTGAGAAATGAGGCCGCTTCATCAGCGGTGAAGCGCAGATCCCTTTCGCGAATTTCGATTAATTGATTATGAGCTCGAAAGCGAGCGAGCGGCCACGGAGGATCGATGCGCGTTGATAGCACAATATGCAATTTGTCAGGAAGGTGATCAAGCAAGAATGAAAAAGCTTTAGTTACAAGCTCATTCTGGATGGTGTGGAAATCATCCAGAACCAAAACCAACTCGCTTTCCATTCTGTTGAAATCGTTGATCAGAATGGATGGAACTGCATCATTAGGCGAAGGCAGAGGCGACTTGAGCAATTCCTGTGCAGATTCACCAATTCCAGGCCGCACAGATTGGCAGGAGGCGATCAGGTAAGACCAAAATCGAACCGGATCATTATCTCCTTCATCCAGGGACACCCACGCTACCGGTTGTTGGAGCTGGGTTACAAACTCCCCCAGCAGTGTACTTTTTCCAAATCCTGCCGGGCCGGAGAGCAAAATGACTGTTGCTGGCCGGTTCACACCTGCCTGGAGGATATCGGTTAGCCGCGGGCGTAATACTCGCTTTTCGCGTAAACGTGGAATATAAAATTTGGTAGGGAGGAACAAGACGGACATTCTAATCTTAATTATACATTTGCAACAGCAGTCCTGTCTATTGATCAATTCTTATCAATTACCCCCGACTTATTTGACCCTGATTACAGGTTTGTAATGTCAATAGGCAAAAAGAATTAAGTTGTCCCTCAACTCATTAATTTCCCATTAGATAAGCAATGTCACTATTGTTAATTGTCTGGGCTTTCTTAGTCGCTGAACTCCTCCCTCAATTAGAGAAGTGCGCACTCGTATAGCTTGAGTGAGCAAAGTAATCCACCATTCTGGCCGTTAAATCTAACCGCCTAAATAAGCTTCTTTTACTTTTGGGTTTCCCAGAAGTTCCTCACCGGATCCAGTTTGCGAGATTGTGCCAGTCTCCAATACATACCCGCGATGAGCGATACGGAGCGCCATATTGGCGTTTTGTTCCACCAGCAAAATGGTGGTGCCAGTCTTATTGATTTCACGCAGGATTTTGAAGATTTCCCGGACCAATACAGGAGCCAACCCCATGGACGGTTCATCCAACAACATCACCCTGCCCTTGCTCATTAAGGCGCGCCCAACTGCGAGCATTTGTTGTTCTCCACCCGAGAGGGTGCCACCGAGCTGACCCCGCCGTTCTTCCAAACGTGGAAAAATCTTAAAAATGCGCTGATAGTCCCCTTCTAGCTGAGATTTATCTTTTCGACTCCAGGTTGCCAGTTTAAGATTCTCCATCACAGTCAGATTTCCAAAAATCCCCCTGCCTTCCGGTACCTGTGCAATTCCAAGCGCAACGATCCTATCAGCAGGAGTGGATTTAAGACTCTCCCCTCGATAGACGATATCGCCCTTATAGGGAATCAACCCCGAAATTGCACGTAAGGTAGAGGATTTCCCAGCTCCATTGGCTCCAATTAGTGTAACAATTTCACCTTCCTTAACATTGAAATTGATTCCCTGCACCGCTTTAATATTTCCGTATGAAATGGCTAAATCCTTGACGTCCAATACAATATTGTCTGCACTCATAGGTCACCTCCCTCACCCAGGTAAGCTTCCAACACTTTCGGGTTATTCTGGATATCATGGGGCAGACCTTCGGCAAGAGTTGCTCCAAAATCAAGGACTTTTAGCCGTTCACAGATTCCCATTACCAACCGCATCTGGTGTTCAATCAATATAATGGTCAGGTTGAACTCTTTACGAATCCAGCGAATGAATTCCATTAATGCTTCTATCTCATTTGGGTTCATACCGGCAGCTGGTTCATCCAATAGCAAAACGCGTGGGTTAGTCGCCAGAGCACGTGCAATTTCCAGCCGTCGCTGAGATCCATAAGGTAAATTTCTCGCTTTTTCATCCGCGTAGCTGTCTAGTTTAAAAACTGCCAGCAAATCCATGGAATGATTTGTAATGCGTTCCTCTTCGGATTTATATCTGCCAATATGGAACATAGCTTCAAAAGGATTATAGTTAGTTTGTGAGTAATTAGCGATGCGCACATTATCCAGTACTGAAAGGTCTTTAAATAAACGTATGTTTTGAAACGTTCTGGCTATTCCCAACGAGGTGATCTGGTTGGGCGTCCGGCCTACCAATTCCACTCCATCGAGCATTATGCTTCCCTTAGAAGCTTTATAAACACCTGTAATTAGGTTAAAAATGGTCGTTTTACCAGCGCCGTTTGGGCCAATGATACCCATCAGTTCATAAGGTTGCAGATCGAGATTGAAATTGGACACTGCACACAACCCGCCAAAGTAGTGTGTCAAACCCTCAGCTTTCAACATGATCAACCCCCTTGTTCTTTCTCCAGAGTTTGCTGGCGACAAGTTCGTAACCCGGTACAAACCAACGTAACTCACGCATCCCCATAATGCCCAGCGGTCGATAAATCATTAAGAAGACCAGCACCAATGGCATCAGCACCATTCTCCACATGCCCAAAGGCCGAAGGGCTTCGAGCAACACTGTAAATATGACGGCGCCGGTAATCGAACCTGCAATCGAACCGATCCCTCCCAGGTACATCATAATTAAAATGTCTGTGGATTTTACGATATCAAAAACTCGGGGACTGATAAATTGCAGAATATGAGCAAAAAGCGCCCCGGCCACCCCTGCAAAGAACGATGAAATGATAAAACTGAGTAATTTAACCTGTTTGGTATTTACACTCATTAAATCACTGGCAATTTCATCCTCTCTCAGAGAAAGCACTCCGCGCCCATACTTTGAATAGACAAAATTGCGGATCACAGCCACGGCGATGACAACCCAGATAAATGTCCAGGGCAGAGTGGTAAGTTTTGAAATACCTGGGATACCGCGCGGTCCCCCAATCACCTCAATATTTTCAATCACTGATTTTACAATCATCAGGAAAGCCAGGGTCACAATCGCCAGGTAATCTCCACGTGTTTTAAAGGAAGGAATGGCCACTACCAACCCGATCAATGCTGCTCCAAACCCGGCAGCAATTACCACCAGTGGGAACAACCAGATGGCCAGGTTTCCGGGGATTAATTGTGTTGTGAGAATGGCAGAGATATACGCACCAACAGCCATAAAGCCAGCATGGCCTACAGAAAACTCTCCCATGTACCCGTTGATCAAATTCAAACTGGTCGACAAAATGATATTAATGCCTACATAGATAATGATCAGTATCACATAATCATTTAATATGTGAAACTGGGGAATAGTAAACGACAAAATTAAACCTGCCACAACCAAAATTGGGAGGATTTTACGATTTGCCGCTATATTTTCCAACTGAATTTTAAGCCACGCTAGCCAGGTCAGGTTCCGAGAAGTATTCGTTTTCATTGTTACACCTTCTGTGGCCTGGGCTTACCTAAAATGCCATAAGGCCGAAAGATCAATAAGACCAACAACAGTGTGAAGGCAACAAAATCCCGATATGTGGATGGTAAAAACGCTGCCACCATAATTTCTACACCACCCAGAATAAAAGCACCAACCATCGCCCCGCGAATATTACCAATCCCGCCAACGACTGCAGCAATAAAGGCTTTCCAGCCAATCAGAATGCCCATATAAGGATCAATTACCGGAAAAGCCAGGGCATACATTACCCCGGCTGCACCTGCTAAACTTGTTCCCAAAGCAAAAGTGGCAGAAATAATCAAGTTAAGTGGCACACCCATTAAAGGAACGATCGTTTTATCCCATGAAATAGCCCGCATCGCCATTCCCACCAATGTTTTTCTGACGATACTATCCAGTAGAATCAGCAAAACAATTGAAAGGGCGATAATCAAGATCTGTAACGAAGATATTGATACTCCGGCGAACACCCAGGTTTTATTTTGAATTAATTGAGGTACATGTTGAGGGTATGGTGCAAACACCAGGGTGAAATTTTCAAGAAAGATACCCACTCCTAACGCAGTGATGATCGCTGAAACGCGAGGTGCATTACGCAGCGGCCGGTAAGCGAATCTCTCTATCAGCACCCCTAAAAGAGCAACACCGATCATTGTTACCAGCAAAGTGGGGATAAATGGAAGCCCCAAAGCTGTTGCGGCCAGGAAACAGAAGAAAGCGCCTACCATGAAAAGGTCACCATGGGCAAAGTTGATCATCGTCAGAATCCCATAGACCATCGTATAGCCCAACGCTATCAATGCGTAAATACTACCAAGCTGCAAAGCATTCAGTAATTGTTGAAGGAGATAGGTCATTGGCTACCTCTCATAAATAAAATTATCCGCGGATTCGGTAAAGCCAAACCCGCGGATATTTCGATTGCTATAAATTACGGATTCGCATTGGCGAACCAAACAAATTTATCACCTTTCACTTGCAGAATCACAGCGCTCTTGATTGGGTCGCCCGATCCCGCCTGGAATGACATATTCCCGGTTACGCCATCAAATGCCGCAATTTTTGACATTGCTTCTCGGACTGCTTCACGGTCAATCTTACCGGCCGATTGGAGAGCCTGCCAAAGCAAACCAAAGGAATCGTAAGTAAGTGCAGCCACATCATCCGGTGTGTTTCCATACTTTTGAGTATAGTTTTGAATAAACTTTGTGGCTGCCGGAGTGGCAGCATCAGCGGCATAATGGGTGCTGAAATAATAACCTTCACAATCAGTACCACACAGGGTAATCAGCTCTGAACTGCCCCAGGAATCCGAACCCAGAAAAGGTGCTTCAATTCCAAGACGATGAGCCTGCTGGATCTGCAAAGGAACTTCGCTATAATAATTCGGCAAAAAGACAACATCCGGTCCAGTTTCTTTAATTTTCGTCAACTGGGCAGAGAAGTCTTTATCGCCTGTGGTATATGTTTCGTAAGCCACCACAGTTCCGCCATTTTCTTCAAAGGTAGATTTGAAGAATTCAGCAATGCCTTTGTTGTAATCAGAAGCCACATCAAATAAAACCGCTGCCTTCTTCGCCTTTAAGTTGTCAAGTGCGAACTTTGCAACCACACGTCCCTGGAAGGGATCGATGAAAGCAGCACGAAAGACGTATTTTTTTGGCAGATCCGTCTTGGCATCCAGGGTGGTTTTCGGGTTGGTTGACCAGGGGCTGATCAAAACAACCTTTGAACTTTCTGCAATCTCAGAGGCGGGGATGGCATAACGGCTGGCATTTGGCCCGATAATGGCGACCACATTCTGCTGGGTAATGAGCTTTTGAGCAGCCGAAGCGGATTGGTCAGCTTTTCCGGCGTTATCCTCAATATAAAGTTCCACCTTATATTTTTGTCCGCCGATCTCAAGACCACCGGCATCATTAATTTCCTGGACAGCCATTTCAGCTGCGTTTTTACAGGATGCCCCTACTGCAGGGATATCTCCGGTAAGTTCAGCAACCACGCCTACTTTAACCGTTTGTGCCTGGCCTCCCGCGCCACCACACGCACTTAACGTCATTGTTAAAACCAAAATAACGCCTAGTAATAAGGCTAATTTTTTCATCTCTTTATCCTCCAAAATGCTATTTGATTAGGTCAGAG
Source organism: Chloroflexi bacterium 44-23 (assembly GCA_001899005.1). GTDB lineage: Bacteria > Chloroflexota > Anaerolineae > Anaerolineales > Anaerolineaceae > UBA6170. The sequence goes on along the minus strand of MKUW01000013.1, from coordinate 48,767 downwards.
ATGGGGCTGCTATGAGGCGAGAAAGATTCTGTCTTGAAACTGGGTTGGGGTTGGTATGGGGCAGAGTTGAGAGTGCAATGGGTTTATGTTTGGGTAAAACAAGAAAAGGGGGAAACCACGTACAAAATCATTCCAATAAACCACCTCCTCTATATTTTAATGATTCATTTATATTACAACCAGCGCTAAATATTGTCAACTTTAAAATGTCATGAATATTTGGGCCGGTTTTGTGGGTCTGAATAGCAAGGTAATCATCAAAGTATGATTCTGGGAGGGTATGATACCCAGCGACATCGGTGGTTTTGCTGTCTTCTCAAATGGTGTGATCACGGTCATTTCGAATGAGGATTTTCTGTCCATAAGGCATAGTTTGTTTATTTGTCTTTTATCTATTATTGTGGATATTTTCCAGGTTTGGATCTATTCTGAAAATGGGATGCTCTTCCAATGGGGAAATGAGAAATGAATTGGCCAAATCGAATGAATCTACTCAATCCAAGAAGTCTGAATTATGATTGATCGTTGGCGATTTTACATCCATGCATTCCGCTCAAAAAACCCAATAGATTACACTGTCGATCCTGACAAACCTTCCATTAAATTTAGCCGATTTTCATAAGTTAATATAAAATAAAAAGTAGTATACTAATTAGATACAAATAGGTGTATTCTTCTATAATTCAGCTTTGTTATAAATCTAATCTGGGAGAGGGTATGAAACAAAAGCATCTGCTTTGTCTTGTAATTGTTTTCTTTCCCCTGATTTTATTGAATTCGTGCAGCCCAGCCAACACAACAGATCCGGATAACATCACAAAACGAGCCCCTCAGACCCTGCAAAATGGAATACAGAAGGTAAGCGGGATAGTACTAAGCGGCGGTGACACAACACCCGCAGGATTGCTGGATGCACCCCGCACTTTTGTTTATCAGGTGAAATTAGACGGAGGTGAAGAGATCAATGTAACTTATACAGCTTATCCACCTTCACCGGTCAGCGAGACACAGCCGAAGATCCGCCTGGCATTTTACGCTGGCGAGATCAATGTGGGGGACTATATAATAGCGCACGGCAATTATGACAAATCAACACAAACCCTCACGGTGGCGGCAGAGGGTGATTATATTGAAACATATTCCAAGAAACCATAATCAGAGGTTTAAAATGTCCATTAATCACATTTTTCGATTTGCAGTTATATTTTTTACTCTGGCTTTGGCGGCGGTTTGGACAACGACAGCTTTGGCTGCTCCAGCTGCTCCGATTGATTTGACCATCACACAACCGGATGGAACTACTTTTGTAGCGCGACAGTGGGGCGATGAATGGTCGAATGGCTTTGAAACAAAAGCCGGTTATACCGTTTTGCAAGATACGGATGGCTGGTGGGTGTATGCAATTCCTACTCAAGACGGATCGCTGAGCCCATCTTTCCAGGATAATGCAGGTCGCCTGGTCGTGGGTAGTGTCGCACCATTGAACCTCCCCTTACATACGCGTCCACAGGGATCGTTTATACCACCAGACGCGCTGCCAACCCGTATGGATTCTCCCAATTTGGGTACGCAGCGCACCCTGGTGCTGCTGGCAAGCTTCAGCAATCGCGCAGGCACTTATACCGCTGCGGATTTCGCCACAACCATATTCGGCGCATCCAATAGCGTGAAAGATTTTTACCTGAAAGCATCGTTCGATCAGTTGACGCTCTCCCCTGCTACGGAATCAAATGGCACAGCTAATGACGGTGTGATAGGTTGGTTGAACCTGGGCTACGCTCACCCGAATACCGGCGGTAGTACCGGGATTGCAAACCAATCAATCGTCAAGAACGCCCTAATCGCTGCCGATCCCTTTATTAATTATGCCAGTTATGATACCAACAGCGATGGGTATATATCCCTCAATGAGTTGCACATCGTGGTGGTTGTAGCCGGCTATGAGAATTCTTACGATTGGAGTACACCAAATATTTGGGCACATCGTTGGACCTTAGACAATGTCGGACCGCCCACCCTTGATGGAAAAGTGCTAGGGGCATATGCGCATAACGGCGGTTATGCCCAATTTGGCGAGATTCACGGTAACCATCAAGCGACCATGGGCGTCATCGCTCATGAATTAGGGCACGACCTGACCTGGCCGGACCTGTATGATATCGATGATACATCTGAAGGCGTAGGCAAGTGGTCAATTATGGGTGCTGGTTCGTGGAATGCCATAGACAGCAACCCGGCAGGCAGCACACCGGCTTTCCCGGATGCCTGGTTAAAGTGGTATCAGTCCTGGATTACACCGAGCGCGGTTAACGGAACGTCATCAGGGGCTGCAATCAATCAAGCAGAAACCAATCCCACAGCCTTTCTGTTGCGTCCCAACCCGGGCGGAGTCAACTGGAATTTTCAGACAGCTTCCGGCACGGGAGAGTTTTTCCTGGTGGAAAATCGACAATTAACGAGCTACGATGCCGGGCTGCCAGGCTGCGGCCTGGTGATCTGGCATATTGACGAATCGGTTACGTATACTAACTCTGCAAACAGCAACGAAAATCATCCACTGATTAAGGTAATAGAAGCTGATGGCCTGAATGAATTACATAATAACATTAACCGCGGGGATGCAGGGGATCCTTTTCCTGGTACAGAAGCCAACCGCACATTTAACAGTTCCTCCAACCCCAACAGCAATTTATATAGCGGTGCGGGCAGCCAGGTAGCGGTGACCAACATTAGCGACTGCGCAGCCACCATGACCGCCAACTTGACCTACGGGATCTCATTCGTTCAAAGTGTTTATTTGCCAATTGTTCTAAGACCAACCATGCCAAATGTTCTGCCGGTGGCCAATAACCAGAGTGTGACAACATCGAAAAACACGGCCATTGCAATTACTTTAACCGCATCAGATGCTAACAGTGACCCACTTACATGGACCATCGTCAGCAACCCTCTGCACGGAGCACTCAGCGGGTCAGGACTTAACCGCATTTATACACCTACAACGAATTATGTAGGAAGCGACAGCTTTACCTTTAAGGTGAACGATGGCACTGGCGATTCTAACGTGGCTACGATCAGCATCACCGTCACGAGCACCGCTGTCAATCCGATCCGAAATGGAGACTTTGAAGGTGGAGCAGATGGTAATTGGACTGAATCATCAACTGGTGGGTGGGATATAATCACGCAATCGTTTCCAGGCGACGTGACTCCCCACAGCGGCTCATGGGCGGCCTGGCTGGGCGGCGATTATGATGATATTAGCAGCTTGCAGCAATCAGGCATTGCGCTTAGCGGGGTGCGTTACCTGCATTTCTGGTATTGGATTGCCTCGGAGGATATTTGTGGCTTCGATTTTGGGAAGGTTTTTGTAAACGGCACCGAAAAACTATCCTTTACCCTGTGTGGAACCAATGACACGGCAGGCTGGGTGGAAGGCGTGCTGGATCTGAACAGCTATATGGGCACAACCATCTCCCTTGAATTTCGGGCTACCACCGACGAATCACTCAACAGTAATTTCTTTATTGATGATGTTTCAATTACCGCCGCTGCGTTCACAGAACTTAAAGAGAATCGGGTGCTAACGGGTGGTGAAGCCGACAAAAAGTAAGAACCTTATCTCAAAAGTAGAATCAAAAAATATATCTGCCCGGACTTGACCATACACAAATCGAGGGGTAAATTCCGGGCAACCCTGAAAACCAGATCAGAATTGAAGCAAATTTATCAGCAAACATTTGGCGGGCCTGGAGCATTTAAGAGGTTCAGATTAGCATCAGGAGATGGTATGAGATGCATACTTCTGATCTTATAATGAGTTCTATACACCCTTTACAACCCTTTTGAAAAACCAAATCACGTAAAAGATGCTGCAGGGCCTACAGCATTTCGCCATAACGCACTTTACATAGGTTGCCGGTACATGCCACACAGACGATTAATCCTACCTATTTTTCGCAGATTGGACTAACATAAAGGTTGGTACTAAATTCGTAGCTTATAGTCTCCTTCACAAAAATACAACATTTCAGGAAACATAATGCTTTTATTAATTATTTCATTCATTATTTTTCTATTGACTGCTTTACAAATCAATCGCTATTTTGATTACAGGAAATGGCTGGATTGGTTCCTGGGGGGATTTACAATCCTCATCTCATTGATTATTTTGGTAATGACAGTATCCGGGGGATTTTATCAGATGAATAACCCAATATTTATATTGGGATTTCAGGTCATTCTTCTGACGATTTCTTTTGCTATCCTCCACTTTCTGAAACCTCCCCAACACACATTATTTCCCTTTCCATTCCCAAAGCTTGACTTAGTTGAAAAGAAGCTCCCGTTTCCTGTTATTGTGTTTCTTATCGGCAGTGGTTTGGCGGCAGTGCTTACTCTGGTTTACGTCCTCTTTGTGCCGCCGAACAATAATGATTCCTTGGCGATTCACCTGGCCCGCATCGGTATGTGGGATCAAACAGGCAGCTGGCTGCCATGGAATACCAAGGTGATCTGGCAGTTGACCTTTCCAATGAACGCTGAGATGATCAGTTACTGGACACTGCTCTTTTCGCGCGGTGAGCATTTCCTGGGATTATTCACCTATATCTGTGGCTACCTATCGATCGTATTGATCTACGTTTTGGGGCTGGAACTTACCAATAAGAAGAGCCTGGCACTGCTTTCTGCTCTGATATGGGCAGCCTTTCCGGTGGTGCAGATGAACTTCAGTTCCACTCGACATGACCATGTCAGCTCGTTCATGCTGATTGCCGCGGTATACTTCTTTTATTACCACCTAAAGAGGAAAAATACTGGTTACTTACTTCTAGCCGGGTTGGCGATTGGTCTTTCAATTGGCACCAACTCCTCGGTAGGTGGATATTTGCCGGGATTGGCCATTTTCTTCTTGCTCTATTGGTTGCTATTCAAAATGATCAATTTACATGATGTCATTATCCTGGGGTCATCCTCATTTCTGTCGTTTTTGCTGCTCAGCTCACCCATCTTCATCAGTAATTCGATCCATTTCGGCTCACTTCTGCCACCAGAAGCACTTGAGATGACCTCTCAAAGCACACTCCAGCCAAACAGTTCCTCGCTGGCGCATATTAGTTTGATGACAGGGCGCTGGGCTTATCAGATTGTTGATTTCCAGGGTATTCCGGAACCATACCAAAGCAAATTAATGCAATTGAAAGCGGCGATTCCAGATTTCATCAGTGCAAAGACCGGTGTCTCCCTTGAAGTGGACCAATCCCTGCTGAACCAGCACAGCTTTGGTTACAGCGACCATATTCCTTTCTCGGAGGATTCCTCGTGGTTTGGACTGATGGGTATGTTTGTGTTTTTTATCATCTCAATCTTTGTGTTGGTGATCACATTCAAGCACAGGCATCCATTAATGGTTCTTACCAGCCTGTTCCTGCTAATGACACCGCTGGCCTTTACATTTTTACGTTCAGGTTGGACGCCGTATGATGGCCGTTATTTCATCCCCTTATTTGCTTTCCTGTGCCTGGGATTGACAGCCTTTCTCGATTGGTTGCGCCCAAAGTTTGGTCTGGTGTTAATCTACTTAATCAGCATACTTTCGATTCTGACCTTACTGATGGCTGTCTATAGTAACCCAGCCAAATCCTTCTGGGGTTACAAAGCCTTCTGGAAACAGCACCGCTTTGATTCGATCTCCGCCCAGTCATATGACACCAAAGAAATGTTGTATTTAGTAGATCAAACTGTGCCGGAAGATGGCGTATTGGGAATCGCCATGCCGACGATTGTCTACTATGAGTATGGATTGTTTGGTGAGCATTTTACTCGCAGCATTGTACCAGTCTATCCTGATGAGAAAATCTGTGATCGTGATTGGCTAATCGAGCAGGGCATTCAGTATGTCCTGGTGGATGCCGGAAATCCGGAGTATCCCCCCTGTTCATTAGGGGATTATGAATATCAAAATAGCATGAAAAATTGGATCGTTTTCAAAATTAATTAAAATGAACGGTAATTAATGTGCAGAAAAATATGCCGTCATTCAGTAAATCTATGGAAACTAGCCGTATGAGAAGACAGCCGAATTTGTTCGTCAAGAATGAGGTGAATTCTGGTTTCAGTTTTGATTTGTTACCAGCCTGAAAGCGCTTTGCCACCTGCATACCGATTGGTTTGGTAGAGGGTTTGGAAACTGATAGCTCTTGTTGAGAGAAAAATCAGCTTCCCGTCTGAAGATTTCTGGACTCTTTGATGCTCTTTAAAAGAGAGCGGAACTTAGGTATTTTTAAGTGGTAACAGGCAGGATCCGGGACACCAATTCACAAGGCAGCAGAACTGCTTTGGCAGTCAATCGGGCGGGTAACAGGAGTCTGGGTTGTCGGCTAGTAAAATAATCACAGCTTTGGCTACATTTCCGATCCAAATATCCCAGTTAAGTAACATCCCGGCGCAAACTTTAGAATTTTATCTTCAGAAACCGGCAGTTGCAGGGATAATTTCTTCTGCGAAGGTTTTGAGCGTAGTTTCTTTGTAGACATCCGGCATATTAAAAATCACATGAGTAAAGCCCATCTCAGACAACCCTTGAGCATTCTTGATGATACTACCGGCGGTATCATCTCCGGATAGATTTACTGAATAAAGGCATGTTTTCTCAATTGCGTCGTAATCTCGTCCCAGGGACTGACAATGTTCTTTGAGGTTGTCGAGTGCTTTTTGCATGTTTTCTGTGCCTTCCCAAGCACCAATATTGCAGGCATCCGCATATTGAGCAACCAATCGCAGTGTCTTTTTTGGGCCTGTACCGCCAATCATGATGCGTGGATGCGGGTTGGAAATCGGACGGGGGTTATTGGTAATCAAAGGGGTAGAAACATGCTTACCTGCAAAAGAGACCTCATCCCCATCCCAGAGAGCTTTTGCTAATTTAAGATTGTCCTCCAGTTTCTCGAAACGTTCTGATGTTGAAGGATAAGGGATCCCGTAGCCTTTGGCTTCTTCTTCATACCATGCCGCGCCAATTCCAAAATACGCACGACCGCCAGAGAGTATATCGAGTGTGTTGACCATTTTCATCAAAACGGAGGGATGGCGATAAATAACACCTGTTACCAGCACACCAAGATAGGCTTTTTCTGTTAATCCTGCAAAAAAACCAAGCGTGGTATAGCTTTCCAGCATCGGGTCATTGTATGCTTCTCCGAATAATCCCTTGATTTGATAGTAATGATCCATTACCCAGAGGCTATAGAAACCTGCCTCCTCAGCTGTTGTGACAATTTCTTTCAGTTTGGGACGAATTGCAATCGTTCCGCCAGGGAATTTAAATGATGGGATTTGTAATCCAATATTCATGATACACCTTCTTCGAAAAAATCAAATTAATTATTTTAATGTGAATGTATACTATCTTCGAACTCTATAACCTATATTGATCGTTACTTAAATACTTCCTCTGCCTGACGCAATCGCAAACTCAGCAGCATGCACAACGTTGCCCCATATTATATATTCGCCTTATGAATTGGAAAAGTTGCTGTAGAACAGAACCAAGCTTTCGGTGTAATGAGTTATATTTTACTCCTCTAGCAATTCTGATGGATAGGTGAAGGATTTTTTGAAGCTCTTTTATATTTGTTGGTTCAAATAAAATTTTAATCTGGCAGCGGTTGAACACAAAGACAGATTTCTGATTAAAGTGGTTGATATCTTTAGTAGTGAAATTGTCGTGGTTCATCTGACTTTAACGATAATCAAGAGAATGCATATCTTCTTGGAACCCGTAATATTATATTTACTAACTATCGCCTGACAGGTTTTCTGACTGCCCTCAAAAATGCTTACCTGGCACAACCTGACTTTGCATTCAGGGATGCGGTAGTTCTAGTGGATGAACTGGATAACGAGGACGAGAAACCAATCCGAAAAATGCCGCAGATATATTTGCCGGTAAAACCTACAGATTACTCTTCAAGAACCCTGAATGGTCACAAATGTCTGCTTATAGAAAACCGGCTAACGCATCATTACAATTCCATATTGGCTTAATTAGCGGCTTATGATCGGCAGCATGGTCAGCCAAGGATCAACGTTCTGTATGGTCAGGTTCATGTCAGAGTCTACCAACTGCACGGAGATCGGGTCCGGGCGGGCTAAAGCCAGGGATAGCGTTTTATTTGAACTTGGCATATTATCATGAAAAAGGATCACTGAGATCGGTTTTTGTAATTCGCCGGGTGCGAAGATGACCTGACCATTCTGTAGCAGGTAATCCACCCCCATGACGGCTGTCCCGCCCGTAATCTGGTAGTCCACGGCAGCCGGAAAGCTCATTCCTCCTGTGCGCAGGACATAAATCAAGATTCTACCATCCGTTTCATTCACCACCGAATCGATGGTTTCGAAACCTACCTGGATATCATCATCCTGGATAACCGCAGTTAGATCTTGAGGGTTTGCAGGGATGGCAATATCCGGCAAAATCAATTTGATCTTGATGGTCTCATCAGATTCGGGCAGCAAATCGTTCAGGATCGGGATCAACACGATTTGTTGGGTATCTCCCGGATTAAAGGTGATCGGATCTGGCAGGATGTAATCAACACCCGCAGTGGCTGTCCCCACGGATGCTGCAGAAGAAACTGTGATCGGTCTAAAGGAAGTCTGGTTGAGATTGAGCGTTAAGGACATCGAATCAGCGCTTTCACTGATCGTGGAAGGAGATAATATGGAAGACACAGTGATTGGGTCTGGATGACTTAACAGCCATTGGTAGGCTGCCATTACATCAAGGCGGCCATAGCCGTAGCTGTCATCTGGCCCGAGTGCTCCCAGGTCTACGGCTGAAAGTACCAGCGCAGATTCTTGCTGCTGTATGGACAACCCACTGGGAAAAGCGCTTAGCAACAAAGCTAGCGAGCCAGCAACATGCGGAGCAGCGAATGAAGTGCCGTTCAGTGTTCTATATGTATTCCCTAAACCGGCAGTGTAGATAGCTGATCCCGGCGCAGAGAGCTCAGGATAGGTACCCGGTGGATAAACACAATAGTTCGGGCCGCGGGCACTATAACTGGCGACTATGTCCATACTGTCGGTCGCGCCAACCGGAAAGGCTTCCGGGTAGTTCCCCGGGTAGGTACTGCTGCCATCTCCGCTGGCACCGCTGTTGCCTGCCGAGAAGACCGGCAAGATCCCGGCAGCACGCAAGGTCTGCAGAGCGGGTTGGAAGATGTATTTCCCGGTTGGGTCTTGATCCCCACAGGAAGGAGTTGTCCCTCCCCAGGAGCTGTTGACCACCTGGGGGGCATCGGGTGTGCCTGGATTGCCATCCGGGTCCAACAGCCATTCAAAACCTAGCAATATGCCGGTGGTGGTCGCGCTGCAATTGTCATCAAAAATTTTAGCAGCAATCCACTGTGCATCTGGGGCTACCCCAACCGTCTTCCCTAGCATGACCCCCATGGTAGCGGTTCCATGCCCGCTACTGGTACAGCTTGCCGGTAAGTCAGTGGGGCTGTGATGTTTTCCGTAGGGATCATACCAACTATTATTACCTCCCCTCCATTGAGCCGACAACTCCGGTTGGGACACGTCGACACCGGTATCCAGGTTTGCCACTACAATTCCCTGGCCTTTGAAACCCATTGCCCACATAGCGGGTGCATCAATTCTTCCCAGGTTGTCCCACCCTGATTGCAGCGTCCGATCATAAACCGGCGCCTGGAAAGTCTCTTCCAAAATTACCTGGGCTACATCCGGGCGAGCAACCAGGTCTTGAATCATCTCTGCTGTCGCCTGCAGCGAGAAACCGTTGATGATCCAAAAATGTTGAATGTTTGCAGCTATTCCAATGGAGCGCTTGTTGACTAAGAATTGATTGATATCCACCTGAGTAGCTTCCGCTGTGGCTTGCAATGACCTGATCATTTGTTCCGGTGATCTCACACCTGGGGTTGTGAACACATCAAGCTGCGGGATATCCCCAGTCTTCATCATCACAATCACTGAAACCAGCTCGCCTGGAGCAAGCTCGGAGAGTCGTGCTTTGATCTTTGCATCCAGCCTTAATTCCACCTTTTCTCCTGAATCAGCCGCGGCTGGGGTTAGCGCAGGTATCGGTGCCCCAGTCACTGGTAGCATCCTGATCGACAAAAGCAATCCCATTAAACAGAGAATGAAAAGAAGGCGATGTTGATGAGAAATACGCCTGAGGTGCGGTTCCCGTACAAAACTGAACCAGCCCCGGATGCATTTTCTATGCATAGGATATTCTCCATTGATTTCCCCCTGGAAACCGGTCAATTGGCCTCCAGGGGGAGTCTTTTGATTCTTACCGATAGCTGTTTATCTCACCAGTACCGGCATGTAGATTGTGAATGGCATTGCGTCTGTACTACTCAAGGAGATAAACTCGTCAAAGTACATCGTCCCGGATAAAGTCTCATCTGCTCCTCGGGAGGGTCCGAGCCGGACTTCAACTACCTCATCCATGTCAGTATCAGCGGTTACCCAAGCTACCACACTATCTTCAACATACAGGTTCAAAGTGGATAATAAGCCTGACTGCCAATCAACCTCCAAATACTGTTCTGCATTGGCAATTGGTGCCCAGTCTGTATAGACTTCTCCGGTTTCAGTCAAAGCCCAGGCACGCACAAAATAATCCGTAGGCGCATCAGCCGTATGCTGATACTGAACACCAAATACTTCATCGCCGTTTTCATCAAGCCCAGTGTAGATGTCAACCGGTTCGATTCCTGTTAAGACACCATTGGGGTTGAAGTAGAAGCTGGCAAGATTGGATGAAAGTGAGAGACTTTGATGGTAGACGTACGCTGGTGAGTCTTCGTCAGCAGGCACTGGATCACTAACACTACCCAAAGTTGCTAACAAGCCTTGGCCTTCCACATCCCCCATTGCTGCGAGAGGGCTTAGCGCTACATTACCAACCATGCCCGTCCAAGCGGCCAGGTTATCGGTAAAATCATCCATAAAAATTAAGTTGACGGGTATGGAGTCAGTTACAACTTCAGCCGGAGCAATCGCCCCCGTGGTAACCCACGCCGATTGTCCTATGCCGTTGAATGCCCGGATACGGAAATACCATATCTGGCGATCGATGTTGCGGGTGATGTACCTGGTGGCATTCGCTCCCATATCTGTAGAACTTAAGATTGTAGTAAAGGCTGCTGTGTCTGACCATTGAACGGTGTAACCGGTTTCGTTGGTAGCGAGATCGGTCCAGGTTAAGATCACTCGTTCTTGATTCCCACGCCGAATGGTGGTAGCAGTCAGATTGGACGGAGCTAACGGTAACTCAAGATTGACAGTGGCGGTGTTCGAGTATGCGGAGGTGGTAGAGCCATTCGTGGCAGCTACCATGTAGGCATACATGTTGCCACCTACAACTGTGTTGTCAACGTAAGCTACTGAACCTGTTCCGTTACGAGGTCCAGGTGTAGCCAATTCGGTGAACGCTCCACCATTAATAGAGCGCATAATCACGAATCCAGTTTCATTTGTTGTATTGTCCGTCCAAGTTAATCTAACCACAGGTCCTGGATACACCCTTGCAGACAAACCGGATGGTGGCGTGAGAGGCGCACCAGCGACAGCCAAGTTGGCTGTCATCGACTTGACCGTTAGACCCGGGTAAGAACCTCCATAGCCGACTGAGTTTTCTGCGACAACCCGATAATAGTAGCTGTTGTTGGGATTGTAAGTCATATCCGTGTAGGTGAGCCCTACTCGATGAGTATTGGGCTGATCCAGTGGAGATATCATCCTGGTCAGGTCCACCCAAGTAAGGCCGCTGTCTGCCGACCTTTGAACTACGAATGCAGTCTCTGTAATGGAATTATCATTCCAGGTTAGCATTACCCGGGTTGAGTTTCCGCTTCCGATGAAATTGTAAGTTAAATTGTCCGGTGCAAGCGGAGGCATAGCTACTAAAACCGGTCGCATCATATCCATCTCTTCGTGAGAAAGGATATGACAGTGCATCATGTACTCCCATCCAAAATTGACAAGGGAGTTGACAATTGGGGCATTGTTACCATTTATATCCGTGGGATTGAACATGGTCGTGTCCCCAATTGGCATCATTGGGTTGAGGGGACGGACGCTGTTGGGGATTTCCCAAGGCAGGACATAGATGATCGGCCGGATGGCAAAGTAAGTATCTTCCAGCGGGCTGACACGGACAGTGTCCTTCCAGCCGAGCTCGCTGGCATCAGGTGGGATGATGATATTATCCCAGGTGACCCGGTTGAGCAATTGTACATCGTACAAGTGGAAGTGGATCGGGTGGGTGTCAACGCCGTTATGGGTGAACTTCCAGATCTGGGTGCCGTCCGGCATCGTACTGATCGGAGTGATCGTATCGGTAGTTGGCAGGTTGGTGCCATCAAAGATCTCGGTTGGCGGGTTAACGAACGGGAGGAGCACCACATTTTGCAGTACGGGGTCAGCAGGCACAACCTCGACGCCAAGATTTCCGGACATGCGTCCAAACGGTTCGAAGTTGGAGGAGTTCATCTCATCGTGCAGCGCTTTTGGTTGAATCGTTATGCCGATTTGTGACCCCAGCAATGTATCGAATCGGAACGTGTCGCCGCCCTGTTGGTGGATGCGCGCAAATCCGTCACATTTGTTGGTTCCGGAGGCGTTTGTGCAATCACCCCCGGCAATGAAACTGGCGCCGTAGGCGGAATTGTAACCTGCCTGCCCGACAATCACCGGGTTTTGGCCCGATTCGAACACACCTGAACCGTCAGCTTTATGAGAAAATGCATTTCGCAACGCGGTCAAGTTGTAGGCGGGTGCCGGGACGGCAGCTGCAATTTTGACCTGCATGATCGTACGGGTATTTGGGCCGTAACCAGGCAGAGTTGAAGGTGCACCTGCTGGGCTCTGGTCTGGACCACCCGTATAGTAGTCATATGCTGGAACACGGGCAGGGAAAGCCGCAGGAGCATCATTGTAGAGTATCAAAGTCTGGCCGGCAAACTTCGAAAAGTCGACGATCACGTCAGCACGTTCAGCCGGGGCTAGCAGCATGGAGTGCTTATCCACGTTACCCACATCAAAACGGGTTGGATCCGTGATATAAGTCGCCACCTGTTGACCATCCACCACGACGGGTGCCGGCAGGAAACCGCCTTCTGTGCCAATCTGGATCCAGTCAGGACCATTGAGGTCGACGGGAAGACCAGTCGAATTGTCAATGACACTCGTGAGTGGATTTGGAACGAGATTCAAGTCAGTTTGAGCGGCAGCCACTTCGGCCGGGTTCAGTGCAACTTCCGTTCCCCCAATTAATTCACCATTAGCGTTCAAAGAAGTACTGGCGGTATTCGGATCAGCCACGTACCATTGCAGGTTCCAGAAGCGGTCATTGGCCGCATTCAGGATACGGAAGCGGTAGGATTTGGGGTCTAAAGTAACGGTTGGATAGGCCGTACCATTGACGATCGGAGTGTCATTGAACTGCTCCATCCCAGCCGAGTTATTCGGCGTACCTGGGATTTGAGGAGGTTCACAGTACGGGTCACTCAGGTACTGCCAGGTAGTCGGGTCATCCAGGTTACAGGGAACTGACAATGGCGTTGTGAAGTTGGTCGCCGGATCCATGTTGTAGTAAGGATTGGCGATCGGACCAAATTCCGGTGTAACCGGCGGCCAGAACCAGGGGCCGTACATCCAGCGACCAAAAGAGCTCATACCACTCGGATCTGCCGGATTCTGGGCAGGCATATAGACATGTTCGTACCACAAGTTGCCTTCACCACCCCAGCGAGAGGTGTCCCATGTTGGGTCCTGCTCTGCTACCTGGGCGGGGCTTGGTAAATATGTGCGGTCTTGGATAATTAACGGTATACCAAGACCAACGTCGGCCAGAGGACCACCCGGGGCCATCAGTCTTTGCTCGGTTTCATCCGTTATCATGTAACCAGCAGCTTCACCGGCGTAGACATTCAGGCGGGTAATGCCCCAAGAATGATCGTGGTAGAACATCAAGCGTGCTGACTGCTGGTTGGTGTAGTAGAAAGTCATGCAGCCGTCGTCATCAGCAGAGCAATCGGGTACGCCAGCAGGCAAACTGGTTCCCACCATGTCCGGGACATCTCTTACTGCGACGCCTTGCGGCCAACCGGTCAGCTCATTCGCCGGGGTAATCCACTGATGTGGAGCTCCATCCGAAATCCAGGGGGTGATACCGCCATGAAGGTGCAGGGTGGCACGGCTCTCCGCGAAACAATCCATACGCGTCATGTCAGTGCGGTCAGCTTCACCGCACATCGGGTTGCGAACCATATCCATGACGGAGCCTTCATCCATCGGGGCGGTCATGTCCATCGGTCCCATCCCAGAGCCCATGAATGTCGTATCCACGGGGAGGAACAGATCGCCTTCCTTGCCGGTCGGTAGCAGGTTGTAAAACACTACACGGACAGGACGGTCTTTATTGGCCACAATGATCGGTCCGAGGTAATGCGGATCATCCACCGCAACTGCCTGAGAGCCATCTGGCATAAGAACATTTTGAGTTGTTCCATCGATCAGGTCGGTTTGCAACGCTACATGCTTACTCCATGAGGCATTTTCTGCAGTCTCAAGCTGAACATATTCACGCAGCAGGGTCGGAGCAAGGTCGGAATGCATCTGCTCGCGATGCTGCACCAATGCAATTACATAGTAATCAGCACCGAGAAAGGTCGTGGTATCTGCGATTGCAATCGGAATATGCTGTCCCAGATTATTGTCCGTGCAATCAGCGAAGGTTTGTCCATTTGCAAAATCGGGGATGCAGAGCATAGGCAAACCATCCTGAAACTTCTGGATACCGCCAGTGGTGACATAACCAGAACCACCGACCAAATTGGTATAACCAGTGATTGCACCAATATCGGTGATAGCTGTGGCCATCGCAAGAGTAGTTGGCGTTCCCGTGTCGGTGATTTCCACCGTCGGGACTGTAGCGTACCCCGCACCAAAGGTGTCAACGATGACGGTGTCAACGGAAATTGTCGCGTGAGCTGTCGCATTAATGATGGCCTGGATATCAACCATGTTTGGTACGATGTCGTTATTCTCAGAAAGCCCTGAACGAAGCTTGGCGGCAGCGGCAGCCAATCGATCGTTCAATGGATTAAAAATCGTGCCGTCGCGAATGACAACGTTGGGTGCTTTCGCATACCCTGAGCCGGGGTTATCGATCACCAAGCCTGTAATCGTCACGGTGGTCGCCGGAGCCACAGCCTTACAATCAAGCTCTACACAAAGGACGTGGGCTTTCGCAATTGTACCGTTGGGGTCGTCCGGCATATCAAAATCAACCGTTGGCATTGAATATCCTTCACCAATTGTATCGAGCACAAGTGAGTCAACACCACCGTAGGCTGTTGCGGTGGCGGGTGAAGTCGCGGGCCCAGTGAAGACCACGGAAGGAGCCGTATAACCTGCACCTGGCGTATCAACAACCACGCTGGAAACGACGCCTGTCGAAGTGATAATAGCGTCAGCGGATGCTCCACTTCCAGCACCTGAGATAGTAATGGCAGCAGTGGTGTAGCCACTCCCTGGGTTGGTTATGACGATGTCGGTTACAGCTCCGTTTGCTCCAACGGTCGCATTGGCAGTTGCACCTGAACCGTCACCATCGATGGAAACGGTAGCCGCAGCCAATGTAAATGCGCTGTTGGCATAGTTAGAGTATGGCCCGAAGTAATGTGGGACTTTGCTCTCATCCGTGGGACCCATTGGCATAGATGGGTTGGCTTTTGCCGGCGCGCTGTCAATTTTTGCGGTGACTGGAAGATTGATACCTCCGAGAAGCATGGAGACCAGCACCACAAAAGAAATAAAAAAATTAAGAAACTTGCGGGTTGACATGGGAATTCTCCTTTTTTCTGGATATGTAATTTCTTGTCTTTGTAACAATTCGGAAAAATTCTCAATTATGTTTTTCATAAGCCCTTCAATCGTATGTGTATTAGTGGAGTCTTCGTTATGGCATGGTTGAGCAGAATTGTGTCAAACTGACAGTAAACAATAAATTGTTCATCTACCTCTCTCTTGGATAAACGCTTGATATGCGAGTACGATTTATGGGGGATGTGGCACCTCCCTTCTTAAATTGCAGCGCAGGCAATTGACTGGCTGCCAGATGGCCTCTGTCGTGCATTGAGGGCTGCAATCGACCTGGTCATATTGCTCGCGCCAGATGTCCCTGAGGTGCTCCATTTCCGGCCATTGCTGCAATCCATCTTCTCCGAAAAGCTGAAAAGCGTTCCATAATCTGGAAATATCAACCCCGATGGTTTGGGCCAGCAGGTTCATTTCCTCACTGGTTTCAATTTGCTGCAAGCGGTAGTAGGTTTTGGTATAGTGTTCATAGAGATCAGGTAGGCAAATATCCGCCAGTTGGAGGTTTTCACGGGTGGCCAGGGCATCTACTGCCAAAAGCATCGCCTCAGTGATCTGGACGATGCGGTTCAACTTACAGATTGATGAAAGAACTTCATTCGCGATTAGATGTTTTCCTGCAGCCAAATCGAAGGCATCAATCTCAACCAAGTGATCAATCACCGCCTGAACCACGACTGCGCCGGAGGTTTCCCCGAAAATGTACTTTCGGAAGCTGCACAGCCAGCCCGAATCAAACCCTGCATAAGACAGGGGCAAATGCAGTGCATATTTCCAATCCGCACGCCTTTGCATGGCTTCCGCTGCATTTTGATCGGTATATCCTTCAAGTTGCTGGAAGATCGTAACCAATGCCAGCATAACGGTCAGATTGAGTGGCTTGTCGACAGAAAAACTCACTTGGCCTGCTCCCTCAGCAGCCAGGATGGCGTTCAAATTATCGCCGATACGTAAATAACGCGGGTTGAGGTCGGGGACGTTTCTGATCGCCCACGCTGTATCACTTGGAACCGGACCAATAGTCAGAGATCCCATCGCTCCTTCGCGGTCTTGCTGCGAAATTCCTCCCATTAAGATACTCCCAATCTACCATTCCCCATAGGTTCCTTATCACCTGAGTCACAGAAACTATTATTAATATATCGAAATGAGAGCAAATTATTAATCGGAAAAAACCACAGTTTTTCTGTGGTTTTCCTGTGGTAAATTACTAGCTTTGGTAACCGGTCAATCTGAGTTGCAGGCTGGCTGTTTCGAGACAGTCGTTAGAAGGTAACGGGTCAATAACCGTGATCTGCAGCATAACGGACCAGCTCTACGCGTCCTTCCAAACCCAGTTTATTCATCACATTTCCACGGTGAAATTCAACTGTGCGTATGCTGATGTGGAGGAGGCCAGCAATTTGCTGGTTTGTGTATCCTTTGGCTATCAGGCGTATGATTTCTATCTCGCGCAGTGTCAGGTGCGGATCTTTTAACTGAGAGGGATTGGCAGAAGCAAGAGCTTGATTTAATAAGGCACGTGTCATTGAGGGATGTACATATAACTCTCCTCGAGTGACTGCATGAATCGCATTAATCAATTCCGATTTCACTGCCTGCTTGAGCACATAACCACTGGCACCACAGCGTAGTGCTTCTCGCAGCAGTTCGCGATCTTCATGCACGGTCAGTATTAACACCTTCATCAAGGGATATTTCTCACAGATTTGACGTGTGGCTTCGATGCCATTGGATCCTGGCATACTGATGTCCATCAAGATCACATCTGGATGGAGTTGCCCAGCAAGATCGATAGCTTGTTCACTATTCTCAGCTTCACCTACGACATGAAAGCCGGATTCCGAGTCAAGCAGAGCCTGCAAGCCAGCCCGGATGACACCATGGTCATCTACGATCAATAAATTCGTTGTCATACGGCACCTCCATAGATATCTTGGTTCCAACCCCGGGTCCACTAGTAATGGTTAAACTTCCACCGACTATTTCAGCGCGCTCACGCATGCCGAACAATCCCAGCCTTCCATTGGAAAGGGCATCCTGAACATTGAAGCCAACCCCGTTATCACTAACAAATACCCTCACCTGCTCTTCATCAATTTCGATCCGGACGTTGGCCCGCGTAGCATTGGCGTGACGAATGACATTCACCAATGCCTCTTGAATAATACGATATAAAGCAGTCTCGATTTCTCCAGGCAAGCGCTGAGATTGCTCTTGTACATCCAGCTGAATGAAAATTGCTCCCTTCTCATTGATTGCATCGATATATTGCCGCACAGCCGGGATCAGCCCCAAATGATCCAAAGCGCTGGGTCTCAGGTCAACCGCGAGATGATGCAAGTTATCGAGGATCTCACCAATAATTCGGTCTATCTCAACCACCCCGGAAGCAACCGCTTCGGGCTTATCTGCATCTCGTTTAATAATCTCCAGGGCAAAGGCCAAGCCAATAAGCGCCTGGCTGGTATCGTCATGAAGTTCACGGGCAATATAGCGGCGCTCCATTTCCTGCACTTCCACAAGCCGGCGGGATAACGCCTGTAAGCGCTCATTACCGGCGCGGACATCTTCAAAATAACTTGCTTTCTGGATCGCAATAGCAGCTTCGGCAAGCAAAGCCTGTGTAATCCCAACCTCTCGCTGTGAGAAGCAGCCCGGATTCTCACTTTCCAGATAGCAGATTCCTGTAATTTCTCCTGCCACCCGGAATGGTACACCCAACCAGCAGCGGGTCGTCGGTAAAAAGAAATTTGACCGCCAGAGAGGTTCACTTCTCGTGTCAACTACAAGTCTGGCGGCTTGGGTTTCCACTATCTCTCTCAGCAAAGGAAAATCATGAATGTCCAATATCTCAGGTCTATCGTGATTACTCATTCCACTGCTTGCGGTTTCATGTAACAATCCATCCTTAAGTTTGGATATGCCGATTCCGTCTGCTTCTGGAACCAGTTGCTCGAGCGATTCTATTAAAATCTTCAAAATGGTATTCAAATCCATGGTTTGGGACAGTGCCAGGCTAACATTCCACATCATTTCTGCCAGTTGTCTGGCTTTTTTCTCCGCCTTGAACAACCTCGCATTGTGGAAAGATACCCCGATTTGATAGCCAAGCGATTCGAAGAAATCCAACCGGTCATCTTTGCCAATTTTAGAACCCTGGATAGCCAGGTCAATCACCCCCTGTACCTCTCCTAATGAGATAAGGGGTATGCATAATGCTTCTCCACGGCCAGGTTGAGAGAAGGTTGTGAAGAAAGGTTTCTTTTCTTCCAGCACCCGCCGTGGGTTAAGTGGACCAGAAATAGGAGCGTTAGCATCTTGAGCGTCAACCTTCCAGAATGTCTCCAGATCGAAACGTTTCAAATCAGGGTCGTAGGAGTAAATCTCTCCTGAATGAACCGATAATTCATCCACCAACAACTTTTCCAGGTCAGTAAAACGCCAATTGAATTCCAAGGATGGTGAGAAAGAAGTACCAACCGAATTCAATGCCTGCAATTCCCATTTGCGCCGGGATTCCTTTTCTTCAGCATCTTTCCGCGCAGTAATGTCATGCTTGATAGCAATAAAACTCGAAACTTGCCCACCCCTGTCTACCACCGGAGTAATGGTTTGTTCATCCACATAAAGAGTCTTATCTCTGCGGCGGTTTATAATCTCTCCTCGCCAAGCACCCCCTGAAAGGATCGTACTCCACAAATTCGAGTAAAAGACTTTAGAATGGAATCCTGAATTAAAAATTGCCGGGGTTTGGCCAATTAATTCAGATAAAGGAAAGCCACTCAAATCAGCCAGAGCTGGGTTTCCCCATTGAATAATTCCCTCGGGATCAGTAATCATGATACCATCAGCTGCAGCTTCCAGGGCTGCGGATTGCATTTTGATCAGTCCTTCATTTTTCTTGCGGGTCTTGATTTCAGCCCTCAACTCCCGATTGACACGCGCCAATTCAAACGTACGCTGCTGAACTTTCTGCTCCAACCCGTCTCGACTTTCCTTTAATGCTTCCAAGGCGCAATGGTAATCAGTCGTATCAACACCTACCGCCTGATAATGGATAAGTTCTCCCACAGGGTTATAGATGGCACGAATGGTCCAGGAGAACCAACGCAGATCTCCCGCGGCAGTCTTTTGGAGGAATTCACCCGTATCACTCGGATGATCAGGGGTTAACTGAGAGATCATCATTTTAACGGAGGGAATATCTTGTGGGAGAAACCAGGTAAGATAACTCTCACCAAGGATTTTCACAGATGGTTCGGTCATGTATTTTGTAATGGCGTTATTAAAGAAGCTAACTTCACCTTGTGGGTTAATCCAGCAAATCAGCACAGTTTGGTCTTCAACGATTCCGAGGTAATCTGCTTCTCGCTGGAGAAGTGCTTTCTCTAATTCTTGCAATCGTCCGGCTTGGGTTCGCATGCGTCTTAAGACCAGGAAGTACAGCGCTCCAAAAACGAACACAATGGTGACAATTGCATCCAACAGCGCAGTTTTCAGACCGAATGGAAAATGCCAGGCATCTACAATGAAATAAGCAGCCATTTCACTGATCAATACGGAAACTAAAACTAGAAGTAGCAAGATTGGAGGAGAGGTAAATTTGGCAAATTGAGAAGTTGCACCATGATACCCAACCGGGATTTCCCCAATAGGGGTGTCGATTTTAGGTGAATTTTTCATGCTAATTCATCCTTAACGCCTGGTACCTCAACAAAAAGACTGCCTGTATTTATCCAATTATGGATTCTATCCCCAGCATCACTGCCTTTGCAAATATAAAGAAACTCGAATCCTTTTTCTTGATCATAGTCACATTTAAGTGAAATACAATACATATGAGAAGGTATTTTGCTTAAATCTTATCAGTTAGGATGGAATGGAATCTGCGCAGCAGATCCAATGGCGAAACCACGCGCGGGTCGATTATAGAAAGCATATTGAGAGTCTGGCTAAGTGGCTATAATGTTTTATACGGTCAAACGTGCTTCTGAACTGCGACTGAACAAGAATGTTTGAAAATAGTCTGCGACCAATCCACAGGCGTGTCATGAACGTCCCATCACTTGTATATGAAGTAGCGGTTATGAAGCCAATGCCGCTAGACAGTAGAGCACAAACTAAAGCCCAATCACGATTAAGGCTGGGCATCCCTTTTTTGTTACCTGATGCTGTTGGCTGGGGAATTTCCTTGACTATTTTGGCAGCCCTATAGGTTGACCGAAACGAATTGCCACGTCAGCCTGATAGATATTTTCAACCAGCTTATGATCGTTGTCGGCCACAAGTATTCACAGCAGCCGGTGCCCTGCCATCGCTTCGACATTCGTTTCGATTTCGTCATCGGCACAGTAGTTAATGATCTTGTGGGTCATCATATCCTCAGCTTTAGTCATTTGGATGTCAAACGCTTTGGCCACAACTTGCAAAGCCAGGTCACGGTCAGTTACGATACCGAGCACCTTTTAATTTTTTCCACTTTCGAAAACGGGAATGCAGCCTACATTATATTTTTCCATCACCTGCATTTATTAAATAAAATTTTGCTTTACAACTTTTAGCCACGTGTTCTGCGTGTATGCCGGTCTCGCCAAACCCAAACGATTGGCCTGAGTCCCCCTGCAACGAAGAATAAAAAAACGTTATCTAGGTATGCACGCCGCGATTCTGGATTGAAATTGCGTGAGCATTTATGATTTTAATATAACAAAAATCACTTGACATCCATCGGGGAAAATTTTATTCTGAAAATTAGCTTACATATCAGAATTTATCCCCCATTTCAATCGCAAAGTACTTAACTCTTTAGATTTAACACCCCCCAAATATATTTACCCAATCATATAGTCAAGAAAAAAAGGAGAATATTGAAAATGTTGCCCAAAAAAATTACTCTTAATCTCTTCAGCATCATTTTGCTCATTGCTCTCATGCTATCTGCATGTGCACCGGCTGCAACTCCTGCAGTTAATTCTGGTGATGTTCCCGAAACCGGTGATACCATTGTCATTGGTGTTTACGAACCCATGACCGGATCACAAGCTGCAGGTGGACAGCAGACCATGCAGGGTGTCAACCTGGCATATGAACAAAAGGGCACCGTTCTGGGCCGACCGATTAAGATGGTTTTGGTAGACAACCGATCGGATAAAGCCGAATCTGCAACCGCCATGACACGCCTCATTGAGTATGAAAAAGCCGTTGCAATTGTCGGTTCGTATGGGTCATCCAACTCCATGGCCGGAGGTGAGGTCTCGGAAGCCGCCGGCATCCCCGTGATGGGCTGTTCTCCCACCAATCCATTGGTCACTGAAGGCAAACAGTTCTACTTCCGGGCTTGCTTCATTGATCCCTTCCAGGGTCGAGTCATGGCCAAGTATGCCTTCGAAAAAGACATCAAGAAAATTGCTATCATTAAGAATATATCACAGGACTACTCGGTTGGCCTGGCAGCTTTCTTCCGCACCTCATGGAAGGAACTGACTGGCAGCGAAGATGGTATTGTGGCTGATGTCAACTATCAGGATGGTGACCAGGATTTCACTGCCCAGTTGGGTGCCATCAAGGACGCAGAAGCTATTTACGCCCCGGGATATTTCGGTGATGCAGCCCTGCTCATGAAACAAGCGCGCGAAATGGGTTTCAAAGGCCTGTTCATGGGTTCAGATGCCTGGGAAGCGCCTGAGCTGATCTCCATTGGCGGCTCAGCTGCGGAAGGCGCGGTCTTTAGCTCACACTATTCAGCTGAAGCGGCTACCACCGCAGCCTCCAAGCCGTTTGTGGATGCTTTCACAGCCAAATACAATGAAACGCCCAGCGCCATGGCTGCCTTGGGGTACGATGCCTATATGCTCGTTGTAGATGCGATTGAACGGGCAAATTCGGCTGATCCCAAAGCCATCCGCGATGCGATGGCCGCCACCAAAGACTACCAAGGTGTGACCGGCTCCATCACCATCAACGAGACCGGCGATGCTGTCAAAGACGCCGTTGTACTCGAAGTCAAAGACGGTATGTTCAAATACCTGTCCACTGTTAAACCATAAATAGTACCCACAGGGGGTGCCCCAGGACGGAGCGCCCCCTGTTTGGTTAATAGCACCACTCCTTCTTGTTTTTAAGATGTATTATAGTAGGCCATGTTTTGACTGCGCCAGGTCGACCTGGCTACATTCAACGATGAGAAATGGAGAGTCTGCATGACATTTGATCAGTTCATCCAAAACTTGGCAAATGGCATTTCCTTGGGCAGTTTGTATGCTCTAATCGCCATTGGTTACACTATGGTGTATGGGATTCTGCGTCTGATCAATTTTGCTCATGGTGATATCGTCATGCTAGGGGCTTATGTGGCCTTTTACGGCGTAGTCATGTTTATGCTCCCATGGTGGGTTGCCTTCCCCCTGGCGATTATATTGACGGCAGGAATTGGCGTCATTATTGAGCGTGCAGCTTACCGACCGCTGCGCAGTTTCCCACGGATCAACCTCTTCACCTCCGCCGTGGCGGTGTCGTTCCTGTTGGAGAATCTGGGTAACGTCATCTTTGGCGGCCGCCCTAAGGCGTTCGAACGCCCAGCTTTTATGGATATCGCCCTTCAAATTGGTGAAGCGTCCGTCTTGAGCTATACCCCCATCATCATTGTCACTGCGGCCATATTGTTCGCCATCCTGATATATATTGTGAACCGCACCAAGGTGGGCATGGCGATGCGGGCACTTTCGAAGGATATTGAAACTACCGGCCTGATGGGCATTAATACAGACCGCATCATCATGTTCTCTTTCATGCTCGGGTCTGCCCTGGCGGCAGCAGGCGGTATTTTGTGGGCAATTAAGTTCCCCCAAATTAACCCATTGATGGGTGTGATGCCCGGTCTGAAGGCGTTTATCGCTGCCGTGTTGGGAGGTATCGGCAATATCACTGGTGCTATGCTGGGGGGTTTCCTGTTGGGCGTGGTTGAAATCATGATCGTAGCTTTCTTCCCCGACCTTTCGGGTTACCGCGACGCTTTTGCCTATGTGATCCTGATTTTGCTGCTGCTGTTTCGTCCCACCGGTATTATGGGTGAAGTTCAGGCAGAGAAGGTATAAAGATGAAAATATCCCGCAATACTCTCCTGACACTGGGCGCACTGATAATTTTTGCCGGGTTCCTGTATGTGGCGCAGAACATGTTCAACACCTACATTTTGCGCATCATTAACCTGTGCGCGATTTACTCCATCTTTGCCATCACTTTCAATCTTATCTACGGTTATACCGGCCAGTTTTCGCTGGGCCATGCCGGTTTTGCAGCAGTGGGGGCATATGTTGCTGCACTGCTGACAATGTCGGCTCAGCAAAAAGAAGCAAATTTTTTTCTGACACCAATTGTGCCGGCGCTTGCTACTATGCAATGGCCGTTCCTGTTTGCTATTATTGCCGCCGGTCTGCTTGCGGCATTGGTCGGTTCACTGATCGCCTGGCCGGCATTGCGTCTGCGCGGCGACTACCTGGCCATTGCCACCCTTGGTTTCAGCGAGATTATCCGCGTGCTGCTGGTGAATATGCAGCCAGTAACCAATGGAGCACTTGGTCTGAAGGGCATCCCGCCTTATACCAACCTGTTCTGGAGTTGGGGATGTGTGGTGATAACCCTGTTCGTGATTAAACGGCTGACCAATACCAGTTATGGACGGGCATTGCGCGCCATCCGTGATGACGAAGTGGCAGCCGAGGCGCTCGGCGTGCAGTTGGCCCGGCATAAGTTGATGGCCTTCGCCGTTTCAGCCTTCTTTGTGGGTGTAGCCGGGGCTTTGATGGCCAATCTGATCAGCACGATTGATCCCAAAGTGTTCCTTTTCTTCCTCACCTACCAGATTGTGGGCATCACGGTCATGGGGGGTATGGGCAGTCTGACCGGCAGCACCATCGCAGCCTGCCTCTATACAATCTTCCTGGAGGTGCTACGGCCAATTGAATCCCCATTTACCATCGGCAATCTGCATGTTCCTGGTGTTCCCGGTATGCGCATGGTCCTCTTTTCCATCCTTTTGCTGATTGTGATTCTCTTCTATCGCCACGGTTTGATGGGAACTCGTGAATTTAGTTGGGACCGGTTGTTCGAATTCTTTCGCGGGAAGAAAAAGGCATCACCGCTTACCAATTCCGAAGGAGAACAAGAATGAGCCTGCTCAAACTGGAAGAGGTGACCAAGAAATTTGGCGGCCTGACAGCGGTGAAAAACTTTTCCACGGAACTGGCACCCCGCGAATTATGCGCATTGATCGGTCCTAACGGTTCGGGCAAGACTACGATCTTCAACATGATTACCGGCATTTATGTGCCCACCCAAGGTAAAATCAGCTTCAATGGGAAAGAAATCACCGCTAAACGTCCTGACATCATCACCGGCTATGGCATTGCGCGCACTTTTCAAAACATCCGGCTCTTCCAGGGGCTGAATGTGGTTGAAAATGTGATGCTGGGACAGCACCTGCACCTGCATTCCAATCCGGTTGAAGCAACCCTCAACCTGCCCGGTTATGTTCGCGAAGAAAAGCGCATGCGCCTGGAAGGGATGAGACTGCTGGAATCGTTGGGAATGGCGCAGTTAGCACATGATGAGCCCTCAGCCTTGCCGTATGGACAGCAGCGCAAACTGGAAATTGCGCGCGCTTTGGCTACCCAGCCACGCCTGCTCCTCTTGGATGAGCCGGCAGCTGGTATGAGCCCCGCTGATTCTGAAGAATTGATGATCTTCATCCGTCATATTCTGCAAACGTTCGATCTTTCCATTTTCCTGATTGAACACCAGATGAGGGTGGTCATGGGGATTTGCCCACGGATCATCGTCATTGATCAGGGCGAACAAATCGCTGAAGGGACCCCGGAGGAGATTCAAAACAACAATCGGGTGATTGAAGCATACCTGGGAGTAGCCGATTATGCTTGAGATTCAGAACCTGCACGTTTTCTACGGCGGTATTCATGCTCTGCATGGCATCTCTCTGAACGTTCCGGATGAGAAAATTATCGCATTACTGGGAGCCAATGGCGCTGGCAAAAGTACGACCCTGCGCTGTATTATGGGCATTGTCAAACCCGCAGAAGGCAGTATCCTGCTCAATGGTGAAAGCCTTTTGGGTTACAAGTCTTTTGAGGTGGTGAAAAAGGGTGTTGCCATGGTGCCTGAAGGCCGACGGGTTTTCACCAACCTGACTGTATATGAAAATCTTTCGCTAGGCGCGTATGCGCGGAAAGAGCAGGACAAGGTCCGGCAGGATATTGAAGCGGTTTACCACTTGTTTCCACGCTTACAAGAACGTGCTTTCCAACCTGCTGGCACGCTCTCAGGTGGTGAGCAGCAGATGCTCGCATTAGGCCGAGCCCTCATGTCGAAGCCTACTTTGTTGATGATTGATGAACCTTCCCTGGGTCTGTCGCCATTGCTCTCTCAAACGGTGCTCAAACGCCTGAAAGATCTTAACCGGGATACAGGCCAGACTATCCTGCTCATCGAACAAAATGCACGGGCCGCGTTGTCAATCGCTGATTATGCTTACATCATGGAAGTTGGCTCGATTCGTCTGGAAGGGGCAGCCGCTGATCTGGCGAAAGATGACCAGGTGCGTCAGACCTACCTGGGCATCCATTAACGTCGCGATAATCTGGATTAAAAAGAGGTGTAAGGCAACCCCTTTTGGTAAAAACATGACGAAATGAATCATTTTACATGGTGTTATCGTACTCTAACTCTAGTATGCATCCTGCTGGCAGGTTGCGCGCAATCTCCGGCTATATCCCAAACCCCGGTGCTTCTTACCGAATTCCCAGCCACCGCCACCCCTGGCCCTGTCATTGAATTTGAAGGGAAAGACCTGGCCGATTCTACCGTAAAAATCAGCGATTACGCCGGACAAGTCGTCCTTGTCAACTTTTGGGCTACCTGGTGTTCCCCGTGTAAAGAAGAAATGCCTGTTCTACAAGAATATTATGAAGACCATCAGGACGCTGGCTTTACTGTTGTGGCGATCAATACAGGTGATAGTCCGGAAGAGGCAGCAGCGTTTGTTGAGAAATACAGGTATACGTTTCCGGTGTGGTCAGATCCCCCCGGCAACCGCCTGATTGCATTGGGCATCCGCGGCCTGCCCTACTCGCTGGTCCTTGACCAGCAGGGAAAGCGCGTAGCACAGTGGTATGGTGCCACCAATACAGAGCACCTGGAGAGCATTATCACACCCTTGCTCGAACAGCAATAATTGCAAGCCGGCCCACAGGTACTGCGAGTCGACCTGTATTGCCGATCGTGAAGGTGCTCTCGGTGCAGATTTTTATGTTCTACCCCAAACCAAGCAGGATATGTATACATTAATGAAACTCAATCCAGAAACGCAGCCCTGCTGTGGGTTTTTCTATACTTTCACTCATTTATCTATATGAGAACGTGTCCATCATCCATAATTTCAGGCAAATCGAGTAACTTCTTTAAATCGTCAAACAGCTGATGAACCGCTTCCGGCACAATCTGGTGGCGCACAGCCCGGCCATCTTCATAGGAACGAATCAGCCCGGCTTCTCGCAGTATACGGGCGTGCACACTGACCGTTGGACGTGATACACCCAGAAGGTCGGCCATTTCGGTGTTCATTAAATCAAATTGGCGAATCATCCGCAGGATCATCAGCCGGGTTGGATCCGCCAACGCCTTGGTGCGGACAGCAACATCCTCCACAAAACTTTTGAAGTTCTCATACAGAATGCCAGGCTCAGAAAACGAAACCACTACCCGACCCGGATAGAGTGTCCAGGTGTCAAACAAACCGAAAGGTTCAACCCAAAAAACAGCTTCCAAATTACCAGAGGTAACAGCGGTTTTTAATTCCGGATAGCTGTGCAGAGGATTCATCGCGGAAAGCCAATCCAATTGCGGGGAAGCCTGCTGAGGGCTGCGCGCGGCCAGCATCGCTGTTGTTTGATTCTGTAGCGCTTGCAACTCAGGAGCTTTCTTGGCTCGCCAATCCCGGTAAAGATCATAATAAAATCGATCCATCCAGAACCAGAAAGAGTCGTGCAGTGCACCATCGCGCAAAATAACGGAAATCCGGTCGGCTTCTGCGCGGGCAATCAAATCTTGGGGGCTTCCCTGTGTCAGCTCAAACCCGACAGACCGGTATGATTCTATTTTCAAGCCAGCCGCCAGGTTCACAAATTGTTCCTTGGGAGTATTCCCATGCGCTGAGAGGCCAACCTGCTCACTCTGCCGCTGTAACTCTACTACTGCATCATCCAAACTCAAGGCGCGCATTGCCAGAGTTGCCGTGCGATAATCGCTTTCCAGCAGCACACCGGCAAGCTGAGCGATCATTTCCATCAGAGAAACAATCCGCTTTCCACTTCCAAGATACTTGAGGCCTTCTTCAACCCAATCTTCAGGGCAGGCCTGAACCATTTCAGCCACATCTTCTGCCAAACTGGACACCCCAAAATAGCCATATATTGTCGTCAACGCTGCATCCAATTCCATCGGAATTGATTGAGCTACGCGCCATCCTAATCTTTCCATATTCTGATCCTCTTCATGATTTCCTTCAGCTAAACCATCTTTGAGCAACATGCCTTTAGTTGCTTTCATTTTATCCCACATTATTCAGTGAATGAGCAACAGCAGTGTTGGACGCTTCATTCAGCGCGCGAAACGAATGGACTTTCAGCAAAATATATACATCAACCGCAATTAGCAATATGGATGAAATCCCCAAAAAAACCGCCATCGAAATCAAGCCTGGGACCAGTACAGGAACCAACAACACGCTGATAAGCTGTCCCGCTACCGCGGTCGCTTCAAACAACCCAACCAACCTGCCTAAAAGTTCTCGCGGAGCGAGCACTTGAAGCAGCGTGCCCATCTGGACAACCATCAAGCCATTCCCAATTCCACCGATCATTGAGCCTGCCAGAACCAGGGCTTTGGCCAGCGCTATGTTCGATACCCAGACATCGGTGATCGCCATCATCGCCGGAATTCCTGCCAGCAGAAAGATTCCCAAAATCACATCCCGCCAGGGATTCACCTGCTTGCGCCGGAACATCAGTACCAACGTGGCTATAAAGGTGCCCACACCAATCAAGCCAACCATCGTGCCATAATACTGTTCAGTTTCCCTCAGTACATCCCGGATGAACACAGAGGCAAGAATATCCAATCCCATAATCACTGTGATTCCCAAAAAGATGGAAACGAACAACAACTTTAAACTCGGTACTTCCCGAAAAGCCTTCCTCCAGGCGGGTTCATTCCCCTGTACGCCTTTGATCTTGTTTTTATGTAAGGTTTCATCTTTCAGAAGGGGTGGGAGCGAAGGCAAACGGGTGAGAATCACTGCGGAAATTCCCAATGAGACCACATTCAAAATGATCGCCTGCTGCGGTGTCAAAATCGTTAGCAAAAAACCAGCCAGCATGGGTGCAACAATTTTTATAACTCCGTTGAGCTGCTGGAAAAATGCATTGGCTTGTACCAGCTCGCTTTCGCTGACCAAATCAGGCAGTGCGGCTTGACGGGCCGGGATCATCAAAGACACAAAAACAGCCTGGAGCGCCAGCATGCCATAGATCAGAATCTCGTTTTCTGCGAAGATCAGCCCGATCACAGATAAACCTGCCAAAACTTCACTGAGGATCATCAAATTCTTGCGGTCGAAACGATCTGCCAAAAACCCTGCAAACGGACTGGCGACCAGCATCGGCAGCAGTCCTGCCAGGAAAATTGTGCTGCTCTCCAGTACTCCACCGCTATCCCGAAAGACCAGTATCGCCAGTACGGCCATCATGGTTATCCAATTGCCAATCCCACTGACGAAGGAAGATAAACCCAGGGTCAAAATTCGCGAATTGCGCAGTATGCTAAGTTTTTGTATCATCAGCTTAATTCCTTTCGTAGGTATCTAACTACGTTATTATCGTAAGATATTGTATACGTTTTGTCAAGACCCAATTTTAGAAGCGTTTGACAAAAGTTGGAATATTCTCAATTGATCAAGGAGAAAAAGGAAACCCCCAGATTGAATTGGTATGATGTGTGCTGAATAGCAAAAACTATACAGCTTTATGAGAATTGCCTGGTCGAGTGTTCCTATCATGTCATTCCCCTAGAGGCTTGAGTGGAAATAGCACAAAGACATTGAAAAATCATTATTTTCAATTAGCTGAATCGTATGTCCAAAATCAGTTTCAGCTTACTTTCACTTAATGAAACCAAGACATATCTTTACACAAACTTTAAGAAAGCTTCAAGGAGCCTTTATTCATTTCCGCTACACTAATGTTGTAATGTAGAATTGTCAGTGAATTGGAGAAAGTAAAATGAAAAAACCTTTGGGACTGGCGTTAGTGGTGATAGGCAGCCTTGTTGTGGCTGTGTTGATCTTTGCGGCAGGTCTGATCTTTGGGCAATCTAACATGTTCGCGAATCGTTTCAGGACGCAGAGGATCAACCATCCAGGTTACTCAATAATGGACGGCTACAATATGATGGGTGGCTTTAACACGATGGCTTCACTTGGGAATAACACCTCTGATGATGTCAACCCCCTGACCGTCGATCAGGCCAAACAGGCTGTTGAAGGTTATTTGAAGAACTTGAACAATTCTGATCTTGAACTCAAGGAGATCATGATCTTCGACAACAATGCCTACGCGCGCATCGTTGAGAAAAGTACCGCGATCGGTGCTATGGAATTGCTGGTTGACCCCTCCACTTTATCAGTTTATCCCGAATACGGTCCAAACATGATGTGGAATCAGAAATATGGACACATGGGTGGGTATGGTATGTTGGGCGGTATGTTCCGCAAATCTTCTGACTCTTCACAGATGTCTGTAACTCCAGAAGAAGCCCTTCAGATAGCCCAGCAGTATCTGGATCAGCAATTTCCCGGATACAAAACGGCTGCCGATGCGGATCCCTTCTATGGTTATTACACCATCGATATTATGAAGGACGGCCGACCTACCGGAATGCTCAGCGTCAATGGCTACAATGGACAGGTTTATCTACATACCTGGCATGGAGCCTTTATTGAAATGTGGGAATAGCCGCGTTTAGCTTTCAACTTTTCAGGGATCGGTTTAACCACCGATCTCTGTTTGTATGTAAAATATAATCATGATCATAATTGTGGCATTCAACAATAGGAAATAAATGTGGCTGCAGCGAAGATACTCTTAATTGATGACGAACCTTCAATTCACAATGTTGTAATCGCTTATCTGAAAACAGAAGGATATGAGTACTTATCAGCTATGGATGGCCCGAGTGGGTTAAGTGCTGCCAGGACTTTTAAACCCGATGTGATTATTTTGGATGTGATGCTACCCGGAATGGATGGTATTGAGTTGTTGGCCAACTTGCGGCGCGAGTCGAATGTATATGTGATCATGCTCACAGCGCGATCGGAGGAAACGGATAAAATCGTCGGACTTTCCGTTGGTGCAGATGACTACCTGACCAAACCTTTCAGCCCGCGCGAACTGATTGCCCGCATCAAAGCCGCTCTCAGGCGGTTGCAGAACCCGACCGGCAATATAGGAGAACCCACAGTTCTCAGCTTCGCGCATCTTCGCATCGATATGGCCGCAAGACGGGTTTGGGTTGATGAAAATCTGATTGATCTAACTTCGGTTGAATTCGACATGTTACTCGTCCTTGCCCGGCATCAAAGCATGGTTTTAAGCCGGGAACAACTACTGGAGAAAATATGGGGATATGATTATTTTGGTGATTCGCGGGTGGTGGATGTTCACATCGGCCATATTCGCCAAAAACTGGGAAATCAATCCATGATCGAAACAATCCGTGGTGTGGGCTACCGCTTTGAGGATAAATAGGTGATATCTTGATGAAATTTATCCGCACTCATCTGGCCTGGAAGGTATTCCTTTCTTTTCTACTTGTTGTTTTCATCGGCGGCATTGTGCTGATTACTGCCGCCAGCCTGTCAGTTCCGGCAGCCTTTGAGCGGCATATCGTCAGTATGGATGAAATCATGACCAAAGGAAATATGGCGGACAATAATCAGCAATTGGTATCAGAATTATTTTCGCAATATAAGAAAGCTGTTTTCGAGGCAGTCACCTATGCGACGCTCGCTGCCTTAATTGCTGCAGTTCTAGCCAGTTATTTCATCAGCCGTCAGGTTGTCAACCCAACTTTG
Organism: Chloroflexi bacterium 44-23; assembly: GCA_001899005.1. Classification (GTDB taxonomy): domain Bacteria; phylum Chloroflexota; class Anaerolineae; order Anaerolineales; family Anaerolineaceae; genus UBA6170. The sequence continues at coordinate 16,642 of MKUW01000013.1, read as the reverse complement.
CGAATGATGAGTCTCAGCCATCGCATTGCCGAGGGAGAATACTCAGAAAGATTATCTCTCCCCGGAGGCCAGCAAGCTGACCAAATCGATGAACTGGGTCAGCTGGCACTCAGCTTCAACCAGATGGCAGATAAGCTGGAAAAGACGGAGGCGATGCGTCGCGAACTGATCGGGGATGTTACCCACGAATTGCGAACACCACTCACCGCGGTCAAAGGATATCTGGAAGGGCTGATGGATGGGGTTTTACCCGCCGACCCGGAAACGTACCAGCAAATTCACTCAGAAATTTACCGTTTGCAACGCCTGGTTAATGATTTACAAGAATTGAGCCGGGTGGAAGCCGGAGCTTTTCAATTGCTGCTCAAGCCTGTTTCACCTACCAGTCTGATCGATAGAATTCAGAGCACGCTCGGCCGCCAATTCGAGGATAAGAACATCCAGCTTGAGATAAGCCTGGAATCCAACCTGCCCCATGTCCTGGTGGATGAAGACCGTATCATTCAGGTACTGACAAACCTGGTTGGCAATGCGCTTCAATATACCCCCAGCGGAGGGAAAGTTACCCTCCTGGTTCGCCGGGAACGGTCCGAGGTTCTTTTCTCAGTTAAGGATAGCGGAATTGGAATCTCTGCGGAACAACTCACCTACATATTCAACCGCTTTTACCGCACGGATAGTTCCCGGACAAGGGCAAGCGGGGGTAGCGGCATAGGACTGACCATCGCCAAGGCTTTGGTTCAGGCTCATCAGGGGAAAATTTGGGCCGAGAGCAATGGCGAAGGCAAAGGCAGCACTTTTTCATTCTTGATCCCAGTCTCCAGATAAAAGCGGATTGCTCCCCCATTTTTCTTTAACAAAACTTTACAAACCCTTGATAAAAGCTTCATCCTCCAATGTTAAGATAGGTATGCAAGTAAAAAATCAAACACCTCATTATGAGGCAAAGAATAAGGATGAAACATTATGATGGGTTATTGGAACGGACCGCTAGGATGGATCGGTATGATCATCAATCTGGTTCTTACGATTGGAATAATTATCGGGTTGGTGTTCCTGGTCATCTGGATCGTGAAGCAACTGAGTAACAGCAACCTGGGACAAACGTCGAGCAATGCTGCGTCGTCTGCGATTGAAATTGCCAAAGTGCGCTATGCCAAAGGTGAAATCACGCGCGAAGAGTATCAAAAGCTTATTGCTGATCTGGAAACAAGGTAGGTGAAAGATGATGGGTTTTGGAATGATGGGTGGTATGCTGGTTTTCTGGGTCATTATCATCGTTTTGGCTGTATTGCTGGTGAAAGAGTTGTTTAATTCAAATAGTATTCGCCCGAGAGACAATGCCAGTACAGCAAAACAGATCCTGAACGAAAGGTATGCCCGCGGTGAAATAACCCAGGAACAATACCAGATGATGCTGAAAGACATTCATTAATTGATTCAATAATGGGAGATCAAGGAGGTCAGACAGGATTCGATCTCTTCTTCCCATTGAAATTTCAGAAAAAACTCTGACACAAAGGAAACTTACAAAATGAGAAAATCTCAAACATTGATGATCGTTGCCATTGTTGCGTTTGTAGTGATTGCAGCCGGTGTCTTGCTGATAAAGAAACCTGTCAAGCAATCGGAAACCGCTTTCCTGGAGAAATACGGATTGAGCGGACTTTCCGTGGAGGAAATCGTTTATAAGCTCGATAGCACCACATCTGATCCCACGGGGCTGAGCGCGAGTATCACCAGCGATTTTCTGGTCCTTATGGATGATTCAAATGAGGTCAGATTAACGCTGCCCAAAGATAAGTTTTATCTCTCCTTCGCACCTTATATCACCCAAACTCACCCCTGCGGGACACACAGTCTGTCAGGATGTCAGGGTGAGCTGGTTAATCAGGGAATTCATGCGATTATTAGCGATAATGCAGGAAAAGAGTTGGTCAATTCTGATTTGACCACCATGGATAACGGTTTTGTGGGTGTGTGGCTGCCGCGAAATATCAATGGCACCGTGACTGTCAGCTACAATAACCTGGTCGCACAGGCACCCATCACAACCTTTGCGGGAAGCAACACCTGCCTGACAAGCCCGCTGCAACTCAATTGAGACTTGATTACTACCTTCAGCAAAAAGGACACATGTATACTGTCCAAGAAAGCCTTGTGATAATTGGTCGTGATTCGGAGTTAATTTTTCGTTCATCTCTTCAATCGCGGATATTCCAGGCAAAAACAGGCTCGCTACCATCTCTTCCGATAGCCAGATGGCATCAAACAGCTTTAGTTCAACTTTACCGAAAATAAATAGTGCCGGCTTGTCCGCCTTGGCACCAGCGCTACTAGCATGCCGGATAGTGAACTTTCCAGTTTTGGAATGAGTTTCACCACGGAGACCACAAATTCAATAGAGAAAACTGTAAAATAAATGGCTCAGTGATCTCCCTGGTGAAATTTCATGGCGTTGCTTCAAGGTTTAGGCACGTTCTACTACGCTTGCATGTCAGCGCGCTGTCAATGTAATTTTTCCCCAAAAAATTTGACCACCCGATCCCAGGCATCTTTGGCTGCCTCAGGCCGGTAAACTTTGGGGTCACTGTCACGGAAGAAGGCGTGTCCTGCGTTGGGGTAAACAATGACTTCGTGTTCCACGCCAATTTTGTCGAGTATTTTTTCGAATTCCTGAATCGTGCCGGCCGGAATGGATTGATCTTCATCACCAAACAAGCCCAAGACCGGAGATTTCAGACTGCCAAGTTGATCGAAAATTAACTGCATTCCGCCGCCATAAAAGGTGCAGACGGCGTCCAGCGGGCGGTGAATGCCGAGGACAAGCGACATGCGACCGCCGAAACAAAAGCCCACACTGCCAACCTTGCCTGTGCAGAGTACATCACTTTTTAGCGCGTCGAACACTTTTTGTAAATCGGCTGGCGCAGCGGGGGCATATTTCTGAACAAGCGCTGATGCAGTTTGCCCATCGCCATGTTGAGCCAGTTCACCATGGTACAGATCGGGAGCAAAAGCCAGATAACCAATGCTGGCAAAACGGTCAGCGATGGATTTGGTCTGAGCGTCAAGACCCCACCATTCCTGAATGACAATCAGTCCCGGCCAGGGGCCGCTATCAACAGGTTTTGCCAGATAACCAGGAATTGTGCCAAGTTCGATGGAAGTACCCATATTTCCTCCTGATAGACCCAATAATCATAAGGGTATCTTTTTTGGTTATCCCTGTCAAGAAGCGATTCCAAAGAATGCCACCCATCATTCCAGCAAAAGAATCAAGAAACTTCAATATGGTAACTCTATCAGCAAAATTTGCGCGGGAATCCTTGAATTATTCATAGGATAGGGACACTGTAGCAGCAATCATCTTCTGAAAGCGATTCATGGATGGTGATAAGACAAATCCAGAAAAAGTGGTCGCTTTTTAAAAATTAAGGCCAGAGTATTGTTAGGCGGGCGAGGGCACACTTAACAACACTCAACCTGGGCGAATTGAAGATATGCTGGTTAAGTTTATGAATTTAAAAAACCTCCAAATCCGAGTTGACAAAGCTTTTTGTGGGAAACCGCCAGACCATTCGTGTGACCATGCTGATTTAGATTCCATTTTGATCCTCTGCTATTAGTCTCGCAAATATCCACTAACAACACCCAACTGTATGTGCACCATACGAGATTACCGATATATGTGCTACTGCAGGTTGTTTGAATGTGCATGTGTCACGGTTCGGTAGTTGTCATTTGTGCCGGTTCATTCTCGACTAGTTGAAGAGAGGCAGCGATTTTCATCACTTGTCTCAAAGGGAGATTGGAGAGGACTTCTAGCCTGATCTCTCCCACCTGCCAAGTCAACCGAACACCGTCGGTATACTGGACCGGATTGAGGTCAACTTGCCCACTCGGCTCAGGCTGTACTCCGCCATCCTTGGCCAAAGGAATACTTGCATCTATCTCTCCTGACAACCCAGAAATCAAAACGGCGGGTTGATCATTTACTTTAACTGCGTCACCCACCGGTAAAATCTCGTGTGATAGCACTTTACGCTCGGTCAGAATTACAAATTGGTTGTCTTTGTTGATGATGAGCTTTAAGGTATCAAGACCCGTAACCTCATCTTTATAAGAATCGGGGACCATTACCCAATACCCAATCGGTAGATAGGTCGGGCTAAGAGGGACAAATCCCCAGGAACCGTCACTGAATAATCCAACGGTCACTTTACTGTGAGGAGTCAGAAATGAGAACACAGTGGTCTGTCCACTAATCCAATCGGCCACCTGAGCCCGAACCGTAGGTATAAACGCTGTCACTGTGATGGCTATTAGCATCAGCATTATTGCCGCGTAAAGTATGAATTTCTTTATGGAATAACCTCCTTTCAAGTTGCCATTTAGAACTCCTGTGTGGCGTTCTTTCGAACCTTTACCTAGGCCTGACTTGATCTGAGGCCACAGGTTAATGGTATTTCCTGGAGATCGTTCTTCAGCGATCACTTGTAGAATCCAATGAGTTTGGTTTTCTTTTTTCATCTGATTTTCTCCTTCAATTTCATTTAAATGAGGTAAGCAGAGATCGCAGCCTTGCACGAGCTACGCTCAAATGCCACCGGAGTGTTCCTGGTGCACAGTTCAGCTGGTCTGCTGATTCTGCTGTGCTCATATTTAAAAAATAGTGTAAAACTATTGCTGCCCTCTGGGATGGTGAAAGTCGGGCTATGGCCTGTCGCATTTCTGTTACCAGTTCCTTCTGCTCGACAGCATCCTCAGGTTCTCTAATATAGTTAGTCAATTTTTGCAGCACCGCCTCGTAATCCGCGTCTCCATCGTCTTTCATTGATATTTGTCGGCTTTGCCGAATCGCAGCTTTTATTGAATCGTTGACCACCATACGAATGAACCAGGGACGGAATGGGCGCGTCTCGTCAAAACCCCGAATCTTCTCAAAGGCTCGAAGAAAAGCAGCTTGTACAACGTCCTCTGCCGCAGCCCGGTCCCCAGTAATGAGACATGCCGCTTGAAGGGCTTCGACTTGGTGTGTTTCCACCAACATTTGCAATCCAGCGATATCTCCCGCTTTGAGTTGGGCGACAGCTTGTGCTTCATCCATAAATGCTCCTTGAATTCTGAATTCGAGCGCTCTCACTATTAATATCCTTGAAAACGAATAATGTTGGGGGGAAGTGTCAATTAACAGGCTAGATATTTATCAATCATACTCGCCCGATGTTTACCATATACAATTATCTTATACTTACAAGGCATGCACACGCGATGTTTACCACCCATAGTCGCCTGTTGTTTACCAATGTGGCACAATCCATAATGAGTAAAAACATTGGAGAACCCAAAATATGAAGTGCAAGTACGTGATTATAATACAGCAAATAACTCTTCGAATAAGCACTGGTGAAAATGCTCTACAAATTGGAATTATTCATAAGATAGGTACACTTTAGCAGCAGTCATCTTCTGAAAGCAATTCATGGATGGTGATAGGCAAAATCCAAAAATATAATGGTTGCTTTCCAACAAAACGGGGTTGAGTGATAATAATTATTGATGATTCCATCCAAGTTTCTACTGGATGGAGTATCTCCACTTACAGGTTATTAACATGTTTCGACTCGTTGAATTTAAAAGTATTTCAGCACAGCACCTTTAATAGCAGTCGAAAAATTGTTGAAAAATTAATGATCGTGTTATGTTCTTCTCTTACGGGTGGCAACATCAAATATGACAGCACCTGCCAACACCAATGCCCGCACGATATACTGGATGGAAATATCCCATCCCAAAAGGTTCATACCATTGGTTAATGAAGCCATCACCAAAGCACCCAGGATGGAACCCGTCACCTTACCAACGCCACCCGAAACAGCTACGCCACCAACAAAGGCGGCTGCGATGGCATCCAACTCCATCCCTGTACCCGCGATTGTGGTAGCGGACCGCAACCAGGAGGCATATAAAATCCCGGATATTGCAGTCAGAAAACCCATCGAACCAAAAACCAGATAGGTGATTTTTTTTACACTAATACCGTTGAGTTGGGCTGCCTCCGGATTTCCACCAACAGCGAAGATGTGTCTTCCGATTACCGTCTTGGTCGTAATATAGTAATAAAGGAAGACTACCAGCAATACTACGACTGCAGACCAGGAAAGACCCTTGTACCCTGCCAGTACCCAGGTTATGCCGGCAATAATAATTGAAAAAAATACCAGTTTAGCAATGAACATGTTCATCGGGATCACGCCAAAGTTGTAGGCTTTGGTATCTCTACGGTTGATTATTTCGCTGCGAATGAATAATAAAATGCCCAATAACCCCAGTAAGAGCGTAACCTTATGTACATCAGGAAGGAACATAATCCCTTTTATGTCGGGAATGAATCCGTTCCCAAAAGCATTAAAGATGGGATCATTGATTATGATGGTGCCCGTCTTTCTGGTTACCAGCTGCAGGAGGCCGTGATAAAATAGCCACCCTGCCAGCGTTGCGACGAAGGCTGGTATATTCATTCGCGCTACCAGAAAAGCAGTAACCAACCCGGCGATAATTCCTAACGCAAGAACAATAGGGATGGTCAAACCGACAGGAAGTTGCCAATATTTGAGGGAGATTGCCGCAACTGCACCGAGCGTACCAGCCAAAAAACCGACTGAAAGATCAATGTGGCGAATCACAATGACCAGAGTCATGCCTACCGCCATTACCGCGATATAACTCATGGCATTCACCAAATTGCCGATGTTTCTGGATGAGATAAAGAGACCTTTCGTGGCGATAGAAAAGAATACAACAATCACTACGAATGCGATATACATGCCGTAGTCATGGAGAATGTTACGTTGAGGTTTCATCTCATCTTTTAAAGACATGGCGAGTCTCCTGTAAAAGATTAATTTTTTTCTAAATTGGAAAAGTCATCACGAGCGCCAATCATGTAAGCCACAACTTCTTCACGGAATTCATCAAGTGTTCCTGTGACAGGGACATCATGAACCTTGCGACCCTGCCGCATGACGATCAGCCGGTCACTGACGCTGTAAATATCTTCTATGCGATGACTGATAAGAATGATCGAAGCCCCTTGCACCTTCAGTTCACGGATCACATCAAGTACCAATTTGATGGAAGCCACACTCAGCGCAGCTGTTGGCTCATCCATAATGATCACTTTTGAGTTAAAAGCTGTGGCACGCGCAATGGCAACAGCCTGGCGCTGACCACCGGAAAGTCTTTCGACAAGTAAACGCACGGAGGGAATATCAATCTTAAGACGATCGAGCAGACGCTTGGCTTCTCTTTCCATATGCCGGCTATCCAAGGCACTGATCGGACCGAGATGTGTTTTCACCAATTCACGCCCCAGGAAGACATTGGATGTAATATCAAGGTTATCTGCAAGCGCCAGATCCTGATAGACCATCTCTATGCCCAAATGGCGGGCGTCCAAAGGATCCGACATGTGCACTTTATTTCCCTCAATACGGATTTCCCCATCATCAGGAATATATGCCCCACTGAGAACCTTCATCAAGGAGGATTTCCCAGCGGCATTGTCACCCACCAACCCTAACACTTCGCCATGGTGCAATACCAGGTCCACGCCTTTTAACGCCTGGACAGCAGCAAAGCTTTTTCTGATGTTCACCATTTCCGCAACCGGTTTGGTGTCTGTCACAGTGTCCATGATTCCCTCTATATTTTATTAACAGGTTAGGAACATGCCATGATAGCGATCTTCTGCCATCTATTTATTTAATAACTCAGATTCTTAATAGTAGTTATTGTTGATTATAGTAAATCACATGAAAGATAGCAAATAAATTACAGGAATAGTGATGGTTTTTCACCACTATTCCTGTTTCGACTAACTGAGAAGTATTATTGTAATCCGGTAAAGTCAGCAGCCGGCCAATAGCCAGAGTCAATCACGGCAGCCTTGACGTTACTTTTATCGACGGTGACGACTGCGGATGGTTTCGCAGGCACATCAATGACACCGTTGTTGTAGGTTGTGGTCGCATCAGGCGTTTTACCATTCAGATAGGCAACCGCGGCAGTGATCGCATCCGCAACGAGTGTGCGCACATCCTTAAGCACGGTCATGGACTGCTTGCCATCGATGATGTATTGGATGGAAGCTTCTTCCGCATCCTGGCCAGTAATTACATAGCTGGTGACAGCTTTGTCGGCAGCAAATGTATCGGCAATGGAGCGGGCTGTGCCATCATTCGGAGCAAGAATAAAGACGTTGCCTTTGTCGGCAGCAGAAGCCGCCGTCAGGTTGGCCTCGGCCAGGTTCTTGGCCACATCAAACTTCCAGTCAGTGGTTACCTGTCCGATAATTTTACCCATCTCGTCACGTGTCAATGTCGGCTTGGCCTGTAATGCAACAGCTTCGCTTGAGTTCTTGATGACAAAGGTGCCATCAGCAATCTTGGGCTGCAGCACATTCCAGGCACCCTGGAAGAAGAGGAAGGCATTGTTGTCTGAGGCAGCTCCAGCATACAGATAAAGCGGATTGCCGGTACCGGTGGCTTTTTCAATCAGGTAATTACCCTGAGCTTCACCAACCGAGACACTATCAAAGGTCACGTAGTAATCAACTGCAGGAGTTTCCCGGATCAGACGATCATAAGAAATTACCTTGACTCCTGCATCCCGGGCTTCCTGGGCAGCGGCGGCTGCGGCAGTAGCATCCTGCGGACAAATGACGATTACTTTGACACCCTGAGAGATGAGGGATTCAACGTTTGCTTTTTCAACTGCGGAATTGCCCTGACTGAAGAGAATCTGGACATCGAATCCGGCAGCTTTGAAAGCATCTTTGAAGCGGGTCTCATCCTGGATCCAGCGCGGTTCATCCTTGGTGGGAAGTACCACACCGACAGAAAAACCTGTAGTCATCTCAGTAGCAGTAGTGCCTTCACTGGTAGCAACCGGGGCAGTCGTAGGTGTTGCCGTAGCTTTTGGGCTGCAAGCAGCAAACAGCATAGCCATGACCGCCAAAATGGCGAACAACGTATAATTCGAGCGCTTCTTAAACATTGATTTTCTCCTTTACTTAAATATTAACTGAAGCATTAGAAACTGTTATCAAGAGTTTTTATAAATTTTTAAAACTTATTCTATCCCCGCTCCTTTCATCAATCCGAATAATCGTAAAAAATCATCCATTGATAGCTTTATTATACAATTCTTAAATGACGAATTCTATCGTAAACCTTCTACTGGCAGATCTTGTTAGCTAGTTTGCGCGAGTTGAAGCGGTCTTAATAAAGCTAATTTGTTTGGTCTAATTTCGTTTTTTTGTGCCCCACACCTAATGTGTACCTGCCAAAGAAGGTTCCCATCCTGGCGCAGAGGTTAAACTCCTGGTGGCGTAAAGATACTCCTGATCATGATTTGATACAGCGCTCGGATTAATACCAAAATATTTGCTGATAGCCTGGCGGTCTGCAAAGCTGATCTGCCGTTAGCCCCTGAGTTTTACAGCTTCTACCCTGAAAAATGTGTTGCGGATTTTAAGAACTACAAAGGCAAACAAGACCATCCCGTTTCTACCTGCTAAAGGCAGACGGTAGCAATGCGGTGCGGTTTCACTTTCAACCCGGAGCTGATCAATCAGGGAAGGTCAAATTGTCGGCTGGATCTGGCAAGACAAATGCCAGTGAGATAGAGCTTGATACCACGGTTGAAGGACAGGAATTAGAGATCGCATTCAATGTGAAATTCTTGCAAGATGGGTTGGAAGCCATCACTACCAAAAAAGTGACCATTGAGGCGAATGCCCACAACACACCGGCGGTACTCCATTCAACAGGAGATGAGGAGAATTTATACGTATTAATGCCCATGCATATCGATGGAAGGTAAAAAAATGGAGGGAGTTATGGCTCCCTCCATTGATGGCTTTTGATTCCCTAGGTGATTAACAGTTCAGGCAAGAAGTGAATTCAATAAATATTGCACACGTTCATATGCGTCTCTTTGGATCTGTGCTCGAGTCTCTGGATCATTTTCATCCAGAAAATTGGTTACAAATACAGGACCAACTGAATCTGAAGCTGAAAATTTTTCAGACAAAATCGCTAATCCCTCATATATCAAAGGATGATCAGGAAATGTTCGGAATGCCTCAACTAATGCATCCATCCCATTCGGAAAATTAGTTAAACAATAATAAATATCGTAGGCATCTTTTTCTTTGAGTCTACTATTCAAAGCCTGCACTTTCATTATGAGAAATGGGACAATCGAAGCAACTTGAATGGAAGCCCGATCCTTTCCACCCTCTGGCAAAGTACCCTCTATCGTTATTTGAATAGGGTTTAGAAAGGCAAGATCACAAGCACGCGCTTTTCTGGGATGCATATCTTGAACGATCTGCGTTCTGTGCTTCTTGCTCGTCCCTCCATATTCGCCGGCCAAGAAATCCACTTCAACAGTAATCTCTTGATCGTCAACCTGTAAAGTACGATAAAAAATAAACGGTTGATCCCCTTGAATATATCCTCGTTTGGAAAGCAATTGCATGATGGATCGGTAACCGACTTCCTGGATGGTATTTTGATCTAGTGCGACATCAACATCAATTGTTCCAATGTGTTCTGAAACATCCTGGTCAAATAATAATCCAGGAACAGAACCACCTACCAACACAATTCCATCTCGGTAGTCATACAAAAGCCGAGCAACTTCCAGAAGCACCCTGTGCGCAGCCTCTACTAGGAGGCGATCATATTCATTTTTAGTTGTTGCCATCTTGAATTAATCACCTCTCTAAATAGAAAATCTGCTGCTTCTTCACCACGTCCTGGGTAACGTTTCAGATCAAGATAAACCTGAACCGGTTCGGAGATTTCTAGATCACCGATCGACTTGGCGTTCCAAAATACACCATCATCGTATGGTTGAATCAAAATGATGTTGGCTCCACTTTCGACGGGTTTCAAGCCAACTTTTTCGGCCACCAAATCAATATTCCGACTGACATATATCATTGCACGTTGACCCCTAACCATTGGGGCCAAACGATTGCTCGCCGAAAAACCAGTCAAGGCATAAGAAATGTTCATCTTGTTGCATGTATCCGCAATCTCAATTTCTAAATCTTGCAGCGGCTTCATTGAGTAGTAATTGTTTTGGACATTGCGTTTAATGGTGTAGTGATTACTCCAATCTACTAATAGATTTTCTGGTTGGGTTAATGAGATACCTTGCGATGTCTTTTTCAGCCATTCTTCCTCAATCAATTTTTTACTTACCTGAGTGATCATACCAAGACTGACTTGAGCTTCTTTCGCAAGATCGATTGCTTTCCAGGTTCGATACGGGTAAACGAGTAAAACGCGCAATATACGTTCGGATTTTGGCGAGTAGATCGATGATAGACCCGTTTTGAAAGGAAATTGATTCCCCGATTTTTCTCGATTGATAAAAATCTGTTGGAAAGCAATAGAACAATTTCCAGATAAATCGACATACCCGATTCCAGATTCCTTGCAAATGGCAGCTGATCTAGGGGCTATGTAAGGTGCAACAAATATCCCATAGGATGCGGGGTCATTTTGAATCCGTCTCACGAGTAAATTGACTGCCTCTCTTGTGCTTTTTGGAGTTCCCAGAGTTTTTATTTCAAGGTAAACGATCTGTTTGAATCCCTCCCCACGAACAATCGCTTGATAATCAGGCATGTCTTTAGCAGGTAGCTCCTCTATGGAATCGATTGTAAGGGATGGCACAACCGAAAGGCATTCCTTGAATGCAAGCAATCCTTTTTTAGAGACATCTGCTTCTTTTAACATAATAACCTCTTTTAATACTTATTAAAACATATGTTTTCATTAAAAACAAGATGGACAATCAATCAGTTTTAATAGAATGGGGGGTTTTAATAACTATTAAAACACCATAACTGTACTCTCAGAAAGTTATCTGTATCACCCTCGATGTCAATTTGATCAACCACAGGACCGTAAAAAAGGTTCACAAACATTTCGTTTCCGACCCTTTTTTGCTGTTCTGTATGGCATTTCACTACTGGCACAAAAACGTTGGCTCTTTCTTCAAACAAACGTTGGTTATTCAATCCATATCTAATCCAAAGGAGGATCACATGAATGTATACGAAGACAAATACCTGCGTGAAATGGTGAACCGTATTATTGCCAGGCAGAAGGAGGGCAAGATCATTATCGCTGCTTATAAGGATGGCAGTGGCTTACCTGCGAGAGAAGATCTCGGTCAGGAACTGACACGGGCAGCTTACCCATACGATTATGCAGTTGGTAAAGCCGGGTTCCTTAAGTACGATTCGGAACTCGGAGCTTACCTGTTTACTGCAAAATCGGGTGAGAAACTACCCCAAGTGTTAGCTAACTACCGAGTTCTTACTCTAGGCGAAGCAATCCTCGATGTAAAGGACAGGAGCATCCATATTCAACGAGGGTCCAAATTTCACTTGTAATTTACTTCGTTGTAGCAAACTGTCAATATGTAACCATTTATTAACTACCTTGCGTTAACTCCTTTTAGTTCACTTTTGTTTCCAGTAAACGAAAATGGGCTCTTTTGAAGGCGAATTATGACTATTAGCCGGCACAACAAGAAAGTTTTTCAATATCCTTTGTAAAGGTTAGGGCTGTTAGCTTTAACCCCTCAACTTGCGTGAGGTAAGGGAAGAGCGTTTCGGTCAGATCGGACACCTTCAGCCCAAACTTGACTGCCAGGGTCGCTGTTTGGATCACCTCGCCGGCTTCTGCTGCCAGCATATGAACTCCCAGGATCTTCCCGGATCTTTTATCTGTGACCATTTTGATGAGACCACGCACGTCTCTGGCGGCCAATGCACGGGGAACATACTCTAAAGGCAATGTATTTGTCTTTACTTCGTATCCTTGTTGTTTGGCTTGGGATTCTGTCAGGCCAACCGTTGCTATTTGTGGGTCGGTAAAAATGACTCCCGGCAAAGCGGACAAATCCAGGGGATGCTGGTTGCCATTCATGGCGTTGATCACTGCCAGACTGCCGCTTGCTGCTGCCACATACACGTAATCCGGGTTTGGGGTTACATCACCTGAAGCATAAATGGACGGATTGGATGTTTGTTGATACTCGTTGATGAGGATCGCGCCAATCTGGTCCAGTCTCACGCCAACCTGATCCAGTCCCATGCCCTCAGTATTTGGCTGGCGTCCCAAAGCGACCAGGATTTGGTCTGCTTCAAACGTCCGGAATTGTCCCATCAACTTTGCATGAACAGTGCTCACTTCTCCCTCACGACTCACCTGTTCTATTTGAACACCTGTGAGGATGGCGATTCCCTCCTGCTCCAAGTATTCCTGAATGGCACGGCCAATTTCCGGTTCGTGTTCAGGCACCAGACGGGTGCTGCGTTGCAGGATGAGCACTTTTACACCCAGACGGGCCATGGTTTGTCCTAATTCCAGGGCTACGGCACGTCCGCCCAATATGATGAGCGATTTCGGCAATACCTTCAGGTCCATCAGGGTGGTGCTGGTGAGCGGCCGGGCTTCAGCTAGGCCAGGAATTGGCAAGATTCGCGGTTGAGCACCGGTAGCAATCACATAACGATGCGCCCGGTAGGATTGCTCTCCCACATGCACCGACCCATCGGCTGAAAACGTAGCATAGCCTTTGATCAACTTGATGTTTGGATAAGCATCCAAAACATCCACATACTTCTTTTGGCGCAAATTTTGTACCAATTCATCCTTCTGGTCCCGAACTGCAGGCCAATCGAGGTTCGTTTGAGAAGTAGTTACCCCCGAGAAGGGATGGTGTCCGGCCTTATACCAGGCTTCTGCTGCCCGGATGAGGGTTTTACTGGGCACACAGCCCACATTCACGCAGGTACCGCCAATCGTCCCGCCATTGATGAGGCCAACCCGGTAGCCAAGCTCTTCACCCTTGATTGCTGCAGCAAAGCCGCCGGAACCACCGCCAATGACCAATAGATCAAAATCAACCTTTTCTTGACTGGCCAGTTCTAAGCCAGACGGAGCTTCCAGATTCTGGACGGTCTTTACGGATGTATGATAACCGGCGTTGGCGACTGCACTGCTCAGATCTTTTGATTCGACCTTTTCATCGGCTATTACAGTCGCTTTTCCGGATTCCCAACCGGGCACGTCTGCGTTTTCCACTCCCGGAACAGATAATAAACTCTTTTTTACGTGAACTGCACATGAACTGCACGTCATGCCACGAACATCAAGCTCAATTCTTTTCTTTGCCATTATTAGTCTCCTTTAACTCAATCAACTTACCTTTCACTGACGAGGTGACAAACACAATTCTTGCCGTCCACATCATCGGTTGGAAAAGTAAGACCTATAGCATGCAATTCTCGAAGTTCTGCTTCAAGATGTTGCAGAGCCATAATCCTTTCGGCAACCTCATCCGCTTTTTGCTGGATTCGATCCAACAAAGTGCGACAGGGTGCTTCTCGCTGATCCCTGAGGGCAAGAATTTCCCGGATATCATCCAGAGAGAGCTCCAGGCGTCGTGCACCTGCAACCAGCTGTAATCGATCAATGTCCGACTGGTGATAATCGCGGTAACCGTTCGGGGTACGTGCCGGTAATGGCAAGACCCCAGATTCCTCGTAGAAACGGATTGTCTTGGCTGGCACACCCGTTGCCTTGGATAGCTCTTGAATTTTCAAGACAGCCTCCTTTTTCTCATAACATTATAGACCTTCCAGTTACTGGAACGTCAATGAGTAATTTTATCGAATCTCTCCCCGGGATAGTTAACATGCAGAATAGCAAAAGAATACCCAGGCTTGCGCAGAAGTATTTCTTTGCCATTCTGTATTGCACATGCTAGCAGAATAGCTTGAACGTTGGCTAATTCTTTCTACATAAACGTTGGTAATAAATCTCATAACCCCAAAGGAGGATCACATGAATGTATACGAAGACAAATACCTGCGCGAAAAAGTGAACCGCATCATCGCCAGGCAAAAAGAGGCCAAAATAGTCATCGCTGCCCATAAGGACGGGAGTGGACTACCAGCCAGGGAGGATCTCGGTCACGAACTAACTCGTGCAGCTTACCCTTATGATTATGCGGTTGGGAATGCGGGCTTCCTGAATTACAACTCAGAACTCAGCGCTTAGCTCTTTACTGCAAAACCGGGTGAGAAACAGCCACCGGTTTTGGCAAACTACCGTCCTTTAACCCCGGCGGAAGCCAACCTCGATGTGCAAGATAGGAGATTAACCCTCGGTTTATAGAAACAGGCCTCGACCTGGTGCAATTCTCAACCGTGGTGTTCTTCGAAATCGAATATTCACTCTATACGTTGTGGCAAAGCGTGCGACGTGTATGGCGTTTGGGACAGACCCAGCCGGTCAAAGCGATTTTCTCGGTGTACTCGTCAGCGATGGAAGCAACAGCGCTGGCTTTGATGGGAAAAAAGATGAAAGCCGCGCAGCTCGTTTATGGGGATGAGGTCGGAGGAGCAATTGTACCTGAAGAGGAAGGCGACTTCTTGACTCAGCTAGCGCGTGATGTGCTGGATGGGGCGAAGCTATCCGGCTTACAGACCCTGTTTGCGGATGACCTGCAAGTCAGCCACAATCCGATGGGTTGCCTAACGATTCCGAGCGCAGTGATCATACCTGGTCCGAAAGTAATGACTTGGGATGATTGGGTGAGCCAGAAGACGTTGGTGGTCAGGCGGACACGAAGAAAGGAGGTAATTCCGGAGGGACAGATGGGATTTGGAATCTAAAAGGAACGGGCTTCGATATTTGTCGAAGCCCGTTCTAATATCAACCTTATTATTTTTTGTTGGCATAAAAATCTATCATCTGTTATTACTTTAGCATGACCATTTCTTCATCCAAACCTTGGCGAAAAAATTCCAGATCAGAGCTATTCTCAGATCGGAAAGGTTCTTCAAACTTAAAGGGGAATAACTTGGGTGAACGAATAATAGTGTTTACTGGCGCTAGAGTTTTTCCTTCACTAATAAGAAAAGCCTTAATTAACCAATCTTGCAACTGATGGTCCTTAAGACTTTTCGTTTCAGATAATCGATATACACCTCTTTCAGAAGTTTCAATCAAAACACCCCATTGAGTGAATGAGTATAGAACAAAGCGTGTAGATCGTAAAACTTGTTCGCGATGTCCATATATTTCACGCATCCGATTTTTCAATATTAATGTACTTACCATTTCTTGGAGGCCGAGCATTCGACCGGCTGTGTCAGATACAACACCAAAAAACGGGTAGGCTGTCATAGTCATTCCCCAATGCAAAGCCAGGTGCTCGCTCGCAGATAAATGTCTCATCAAAAGTAATGCATCATCTCGTAATTTTGTGAGGTGCTTAGGAACTGTGACCCAAATGCTTAATAAGATGGAAATCGTTTTTCCACGACTTCCACGAACAGCATCACTGCCGATTGAGAGTCTATCTTTTAGGTATTCATCTAAGGAAGATTTTATACTTTGTGACGTTTCTCCAGATGCGATTAATGATGCTGTAAAATCCAGCCATTCCAATTCTACCTGTCGGTTGCATAATCCGGTGCAAATCGGCCAGTGAATCCGATGTAAATCGGCCACCGATTCTGGAACAAATCGGCCAGTGA
>MKUW01000012.1 GCA_001899005.1 Chloroflexi bacterium 44-23 | reverse complement strand
TTTGCTTTCACTTCATTATTCAATTCCCCAGCTTCTCCCATCTCTTCCGCACCGATCGATTCGATTGGGATGGGCTCTTCCACTCATTTGCAAGTGGGAGTTGACAATCTGGATGTGGCTTATCAAGCCCTGGAGGATATGAACATTCATTGGGTTCGCGAAGAAATCCCCTGGGTGAAAGTGGAACCAATTCCCAACCAGTTCAACTGGAGCTATACGAGTAAGGGTCTTTATGTAGATTACGACAGCATGCTGGCACTGGCCGAGCGTCATCACCTGCAAGTGGTGGCTGTGCTTTCAACCGGACCTGCCTATCTGCCCCACATTTATCCTGACCAGCCCATTGATGCCGATGAGCTTGTGCAACAATGGCAGAATTATGTGCAGGCGGTTGTTGATCGCTATGGGGATCGAATCGATTACTGGGAAATCGGCGACGAGATGAACAACCCCGAGCAATGGGGAAAGGTCATGTTTCCAACTGTTGAAGGGGCTACCGCAAATCCATCTCCATTTATATATGCCCGCATGTTGGCGACGGCCTCGAAAATTATCAAAAAACACAATCGTCAAGACACAATCATCCTGGGAGGTCTATATAATTCCGCCAACAGTGATTGTTTCACGAACCCGATTGGTTTTTTAAAAGAAATTTACAATGCCGGTGCCTGGAAAACCTTTGACGTCGTTGCTCTCCACCCCTACTGGCAAAACAACCCGCCTGAAACATGGATGAGCCGTGGGCCGAGCTACGATTTGCAAACCGGACTTTGTCAGATGGACGTGCCGGCCGAATCAAACTTACTGGGAGAAGTTCGTGCGATAAAAGATTTTACCGCCCAATTGGGTGCAAAGCCTATTTGGATCACAGAGTTAGGTTGGCGCGCTGATTGGCTGGCACAAATGGGCCAGGCAAAAGGTCTGGCCGATGATCAAGTACAAGCAAACATGGTTTTGCGCAGTGTTATTCCGCTCTTATCAGAACCAGGTGTCGAAAAAGTATTTTGGTATAGCACTGCGGAGAATTCTGCGAACCCTGGTTTCATACTCAGCCCTAGTGCCAGCCAGGTCTTAAAAAATATCGCCCGCCTCTTGGGAGGAGCGCGCCCATTGGGCCAATTCCAAACCTATAGTGATTTGGGGACTCCTCAAGAACTTGGTCTTTTCGAGTATCGTTTCAGGAAAGAAGGCAGAAGCATGCTTTTCACCTGGGCAGCCATAGGCGGTGATCAACCTTACCAAATCACACTTTCAAATTTACCCGGTACAAAATACCGTGCTTACGCCGCCAATAGCGATGATTTGAGTCTTAAAAATGGCATGAGGCTTGAACCAGATCGGAAAAAATCATTAACCCTGTATGTCAGTGAAACGCCTGCCATTTTAATCGAAGAAAAACCCGAAATCGTTGCCAGCTTAAAATTCCGCATCGAAGATGGAACCTCGCGTTTAATCGCTAACCTGCAGAAGGATTCAAAAAACTGGATCCACCTCCAATTGCAACAATTGAGCAACGACCTTCTGGATTGGGCGGAAAATAATATTTTTGATTTCCTTAATTGGGGCGTCGATACGCTTTCAGGA
Source organism: Chloroflexi bacterium 44-23 (assembly GCA_001899005.1). Classification (GTDB taxonomy): domain Bacteria; phylum Chloroflexota; class Anaerolineae; order Anaerolineales; family Anaerolineaceae; genus UBA6170. Next base: position 54,766 of record MKUW01000012.1, on the reverse strand, counting down.
AATTGATCTTTTTTCAGTGAGCAAGTGTGAGTTAAAATAAGTCTACATATGCTTGGATAAGAAAGCGTTAAGAATGATACCAAAACAGACTCTAAAAACGATATTAATTACGGCTTTGCTCTTAAGCCTGGCAAGTTGTAATTTACCAAACACAGGTACCAAGGTCACACCGCCCGTGCCCTTTCCAACAAATACCGCTGTCAGTACTCTTCAGGCAATAACGCCGACGCAACATTCTTTACCGCCTACTTACACGGTAACTGTTGAGAACACGCCCAAAGCAAATCCAAAGCTGATCCAGGTTGAAAATGTTTCCAACTTGACCAACACCCAAAATTTACAAGTGAATGAACCGGTACGGATGAAATGGAGCTTAGATCAAATTTCTTTTATCCTGATTGGTTATCAATCTTTTTGGGTCTATTCTTTTCCGCAATTGGAACTGCTTTATAAAGCCGACTTTCAACCTGAGGAAATGCTGATCGATTTTTCTCCAAACGGGGAAGAATACGCGGTTACCTTCAATCAGAGCTCCATATTGATTAAGAATTGGAAAGACAATTCAATCCGCAAGATCCAGACTGACATCAACTTTATATACGGCGAATACTCTCCAGATGGATCGCAGATTATTCTGGATCAAGCGGAGGTCTGGGCAGGCGATATATACGATGTCGCAAGTGGCAAGAAAGTTGTCACTTTGACCGGCTTTGAAACCGCTGCCCCGGTTTTTTCTGTGAGCTTCGGTGCTGATGGCGCACATGCCATTTGGCAGGCACGGGCGACCATCCAGGTGAGTGACATTGCCAGTAACACATTAGGCAGCGCTATTTACCATGAAGATTTCCTGACCAGCTATGCATTGAGTCCCAACGGTAAGATTCTGGCAACCTCCACCGACCAGATGAAGGGGGAACAACTGATTCCGCAGGTTTTTTTCTACCAACCTATGAGCGGAGAACCCCTTGGATCTGTCGAATTATCCATTCCGGCATATAGCATGGATTTTTCACCGGATAGCACACTCTTAGCGGCTGTAGATGGCACGCATCTGGTAATTATCGATTCAAGACAAATGAACGAGGTCGCCAGATTCTCACAGGATGTTGACAGCATTAATCAAGTACTTTTCTCGCCTGACGGAACGATGATCACCACCATTGGAAGTGACCAGTTGGTTCGTTTTTGGCAAGTTAATCCATGATGAAAAAGATATTTTACAACAACATGAGATTGACGAGGGTTTCTGAAAAGATATCGAAAATGACATTAACAAAAAAGACCGTTTCGATATGAAACGGTCTCATTATTCTTCATGGGTTTAACTTTTAACGTGCTGCCTGGTATAAATTATCGGCGGCATCCCAGTTCACAACTGTCCAGAATGCATTGACATAATCTGGGCGGCGATTCTGATATTTTAGATAGTACGCATGCTCCCAAACATCCAACCCAAGTACCGGTATATGCCCTTGTAAATAAGGGCTATCCTGGTTAGCTGTCGAGTAGACCTGTAATTTCTTGTTTTCATCAAGGACGAGCCAGGCCCATCCAGAACCGAAGCGGGTTTTAGCTGCATTCGAGAAAACATTCATAAAATTATCATAACTGCCAAAACTGGAGTCAATATCTTTCAGCAAATGACCGGAGGGGACATTTTTGCCACCCGGCGCAAGCAGTTTCCAAAAAAGTGCATGATTAGCATGCCCGCCGCCATTATTGCGAACAGCAGTACGAATTTCTTCCGGCACATCATTTAGCTTTTTTAAAATATCTTCAACCGAAAGATCAAAGAATTTTGGGGCTTTCTCCAAAGCAGCATTTAGATTGTTCACGTAACCTGCATGGTGTTTATCATGATGGATTTCCATTGTTTGGGCATCAATGGCTGGTTCTAATGCATTGAACGCGTATCCTAATTCGGGTAGTACAAATTTTTCAGTCATTTCAATATCCTTTTCTTTTTACTTTTCCCCTCAGAAATATGAGGAATTATGATAAATTAAGTCTAATTAATATCATAACCTCTTAGACGTTGAAAATCAATTAACGTTGTATAAAAGTTTTATTAGAACCCTCCAGAATCAGTCTCGTTTCTGAAAAAACCTTAAGGAGGGTTTGATTATCTTATAAGATCTTAATAGAAGAATCGTAGAATAGAAATAGGAATTCAATTATTAACTTTAAAAACTGGAGTCAAAATGAAATGGTCTTTTCGTATAGCAAGGATTGCCGGCATTGATGTAAAAATCCATGTCACCTTCTTTTTACTGCTTCTCTGGGTTGGCTACTCTTACTGGATAACAGCCAAGACAATTCCAGCCGTTTTGAACGGCATTCTATTTGTCTTATTCCTGTTCTTATTTGTTTTGATGCATGAGTTTGGACACTCATTAACTGCTAGAAAGTTCGGGATTAAGACGCGCGATATCACCCTGCTGCCAATTGGTGGTGTCTCGCAATTAGAAAGAATACCGCGTGAACCCAAACAAGAATTTTGGGTCACCCTGGCCGGCCCGGCAGTGAACTTGGTCCTGGCCATCTTACTCTTCGGATGGCTGGTCCTGACCGAGGGTTTTATATCGCTTTCGCAACTTTCATTAACGGAAGGTTCATTAATCGAACGTCTTGCCATAGTAAACCTCGTTTTACTTGTCTTTAATCTCATCCCGGCGTTTCCAATGGACGGGGGCAGGGTTTTACGAGCTGCCTTGGCTTCCCGGATGGATTATGTCCGTGCTACTCAAATAGCGGAAGCCTTTGGTAAGGGTTTTGCCCTTATTTTTGGGTTAATTGGCTTATTCACCAATCCGTTTTATCTGTTAATTGCTTTATTTGTGTGGGTTGGTGCAGGTCAGGAAAGTAGAAGCGTACAGGTTAAAGAAACGTTTTCAGGAATACCGGTTAAAAATGCCATGCTCACCCAGTTTCAAACCCTTTCCCCAACCCAACGCTTGAGCGATGCGATTGAGGCGATACTAGCCGGATATCAACAAGATTTTCCTGTTATGAATGGAAATGAAATGGTGGGAGTGCTGACCCGAAAAGCACTTTTACAATCCTTGGCACGGGATGGTCAAACCGTCAACATTGCCAGCGTAATGGATCGCGACTTCACAACCGCTAAGTCGGATGAAATGTTGGATGCGGTAGCAGAACGTTTACAGAATTGTGGTTGTTCAACCGTACCGGTCTTTGAAAATGACAAAATAGTCGGACTGGTTACAATGGACAACATTGGTGAATACTTGATGATACAGGCTGCTTTACGTCGCTCCAGCCCGGAAACCCAGGCGCTCAATTAAACATCAAGCCTGCTGTTTCCGCAAAAAAACCACCCGCGAGGGCAATAGCTGATATACTTTCGACGAGCTGGTACTGGTTTGCTTGGATTAATTCAAGCCTTGTATCAATGCGGGCATGCTCCTGATTGGGTTTAGCCCAGGTTGGATTTGTAGTGGAAATTTACCATCCTTACCCAGCCTATTCGATTGAAGATAGCAACCAGGGACCTTCCCTGAACCGGTCAGTTAATATACCTGTTGTTAATGTCTTGAAAATAATCCGATACTCGGAAATTGCGGAAAAGAGTTCCCATTTTCGGTGAAATATCAAGTTGTCAGGTAGCAATCATAAAATTATATGATCAATTTGACTGATCAATGAATGCGTGCGGAGCAGATCCCAAGAAACTCGCCGAAGTCTTTTTGCGAATGACCCAATAACCCAGAAAAAATAAAACGGATGCTCCGATTTCCAGATATCCAAAATGTCTGACCTCGGCTTCAATCGGTCCGAAATCTTCTGTTCCACCCCCCATTTGCACTTCCTGAAGCAGATAATAATAAGTTCGGCCTGCTTGAATTTTATTATCATCCAATCTATATTGACCTCCGGTTAGCATATCAGCACTGGGAGGAACAAGTGTTTTGTTAATTTGTGTTAGAAACGGGCCATCTTCTGTATCCCCCCGGAAAACATTAAATCCAAGAGTATCAATTTCAGTGGCCGTCGACCATTGAATCTCAATGGAAGGATTGAGTAATTGGTACATTCCCAAACCAAACATCCACAATGTGATTACAAGAAAAATAAAAATCAACGGCTTTTTGCGGTTGATCATTCAATAAGCACCTTTTCCTGAAATAACCGCGCCGATTGACTTCCATAAAATTATCAGATCCTTCCGAAAACTGTAACCGTTGATATAGTCCAATTCACAAGCCAAACGATCATTAAAATCCAAGTCTGCGCGACCAGAGACTTGCATTGGCCCGGTCAAGCCGGGTTTTACCAGGAGACGCTGTCGCTGAAAATCATTATATTGTGAAACTACCCAAGTTTCTTCCGGGCGAGGGCCTACCAGGCTCATCTCACCGCGTAATATATTCAAGAATTGTGGAGCTTCATCTATGCTCCAGCGCCGTAAAAACCGCCCAACTTTTGTTACTCTAGGATCAGTTTTGAATTTGAAAACCGGATTTTGAAGATGATTCCCGGTTGCGTTTAACATATCTTTTAATTGGTCCTCTGCACCTTCTACCATCGTTCTTAATTTAAACAACCTGAATGGTTTTCCATTTTCGCCAGCCCGGATCTGGGTGAAAATCGCAGGACCATGAGATTCGATTTTTATTGCGAAAATTGCTATCAACATGAACGGGCTAAATAAGATCAAACCGATCAATGCGCTGAACACATCCAGCAATCTCTTAAAAAAGCGCTCATGTATTCTTAAGCCATGTTTTGAAACATTCTTTTCTGCAGGTGGGAATAAAAATCCTGCCAGTAATCCAAACCCGAGAGTAATCGCACGTACCGGTAGCAAAAACAATGCTGGTATTAAGACACGCCCATCTCTTTGACCAATAAAAACCAGAAAAGGGATTGCAATAAGATAAAAAAGAATTAAGAAAGAAAGTGCCAGGATGATAAAAAAAGGATTAAGAACTGTCAGTACCAACGCACTGAAAAGTAGTGCGGCCAGCAGAATTTGGAGTCGTTGAGAAGCAGGAGTATAACTATCCGAGAATGTTTTGTCCGGAAGCCACCGCAAGAGAAAGGCCTTCCAATACCCAATCCCCCACTTACGTTGAATGTATTCACCAAGCGTAAGATCATGGCGATGACGAACCTGTGCGGAAGGCTCAAAAACTAGTATATAGCCTTTTCGAGCTAACCGGTAAGAAAATTCCTGATCCTCAACAGAAGGCACTGGGAATTTCTCATTAAAACCAAAATTATCAACAAATACGGACCGGCGATATGCCGCGGAATAGGTGTCAATAAAGTCGATCGATTCAAGTTTTGCCATGGCTTTGTACTTATATGCAAATTCAAGCTGAACAAAACGGGCAATTATTGACTTTTCCTGGCAGATATATGCACCTTTGACTCCCATCACAAGTGGGTTTTGAAAAGGCTTACTCATCTTTTGCAGCCAATCAGACCGAGGAATGCAATCTGCATCGGTAAAGAACAGTAATTCTCCACCTGCCGCCCTCGCACCTGTGTTTCTGGCTGCCGCAGGACCGGCATTTTCTTGCTGAGTAACCTTTACCTTAAATTTCCTCGCTACTTCAGCCGTTTGATCATCAGATCCATCATCGATGACAATTACTTCATAATCCGTAGGAAAATTAAAACCCTCCTGGTTAAGAAGCGCGACAAGGCATTCTCCCAGCGTAGAGGCCGAATTCTTTGCAGGAATGATTATGGAGAAAGGGATTACTGACATCAGTTTTGGAACAAATAGCGACTCATAAATTGATCTTTTCTGAAAGTCTGCTAGGTTCCGGCTTTTCCCGTGTACCAGGCAGCATCAACGATATCCCGGCAATTATCAAAGGAGGCATGGTCACAATAGCGAATAATAATATCGCAAAAGCTAATGCTTGTTCATTGTTCACAGAAAAAGGAACAAGCGCGAGTTGGGCAAAGTAAATAAAAGGGCCAATATTTCCAGGCATTAAAGCAGGTAAAACCCCAATATAAACCAAAACCAAAACCAAGCCGGCAGCTTGCCAATTTAAGATTAGGCCTAAAGCATGAAATAGCAGCATATTCGTGGATAGCATCACAAGCCAAATGAATAAACTGATGGCAACAATGGCAATCAGCTTACGTGGATTACGCAACCATCGAACGGCATTTATTAGTATATCGATTTGTTTGCTTATTTTGCCAATCAAGCCGCCATTGAAATCTGATTTGGAAAATTTTTTCCAGATCGTTGGACCTATTAACACGGCTAACAATAAGAAAGCACTTAAGATAACAAGCAGTGGCGAAAGCCGTGCCCATCTGTCAATTGCAATCGATGGGAGAAATGCACTGATCATGAGCATACTGAAAATAAGCATGATCAGATCAAAATATTTCTCAAGACCAATCGTAGCTGTAATATTCGCTAAATCATTCTTTTCGGACTGATGAGCCAAACCGATGCGGACGATCTCACCTCCGCGAATGAAAAAAAGGATATTGACGGCTGCACCAACAAAATAAGCAGAGATTGCTTTCATTAAAGGAATGTCGATCTGATGGTATTTAAGCAAAACCCTCCAGCGCCAAACCTTAAAGAATAGGCTGACTGGAATACTCAAGATTGCAAAAATAAACCAGGTCCAGTGGATATTCTTAATCGCCCTGGTAAAAACAGCCCAATCCACCCGCCAAAATGCAAATATCAGGAATGCCAGGCCAATACCAATTTTTAAAATAGTAGAAACCCGTTTGCTTATTTGAGTTCTACGCACTGAATTAATATTGTTGGATTTTTTCAGACTGTTTTGTCCCAATCTAGGATTTGTTATTCACAAAAGTATTACTGGGTGTGTTCATTAGGGGCAATTCCAATATTGGAGTCGGTGTGCCGGTTTGCGTCGGGTCAGGTTGATCCGTGCCGGTTGCAGTAGGAGGGATTTGAGTTGCTGTTGGTAACTCAGTGGATGTCGGGGGAATAGAGGTAAAAGTAGCTGTATTGCTTGGAGTAGACGTCCTGGTCCAAGTTGCTGTCGGTGTTTGCGTGCTAAGCGGGTTGCCAGGTTCAGAAGTATTGGTAGATGTTCGTGTTGGAGTACGGGTTGGCGGAAACGGTGTCCAGGGCAGAAAAAGATTTTGTCCGGCCGTGATAAAAGAATTTTCAAGACAATTCGCTGTTAATAAGATATCCACACTGACATTAAAATAGTTGGCAAAATATGCAAGACTTTCACCAAATCGAACCGTGTAATTCACCCATCCGTAGGGTGGCGAACATACCAATGGCATTGCCGATGCCGTTGCTGAAGGGGTTGCTATTGCGGTTTTGGTACTTGTAGCAGATGCGGTTGGAGTAGAACTTTTGGTAGGCAATAGAGAAATCAAAGCGCCTGATTCGTCGGTTACCAATGGATGGGCAGTCAATTCAGCCACCATTTCACTATTGGGAAAAAACGCTTCGATGTTGGTTGCTGTTGGTGATGGGGATGACGTTTTGACGATTGAGGCTTGAACAGGAGTTTGGTTTGGAAAGAAGAGGTCACGATTATTGAATAGCCACCAACCCACTAATACAAGCATCAAAAAAATAATAACCCCGGCAACTTCCCAAAGAGAGGCATACCGTTTGGATGCCAATGAAGAAATAAAACTCTTTTCAGGAGCTTCATCTTCATGAATGCCTAATTTGGAGTTTTCTGCCAGGATTGGCTGCAATGACCCTTCCGGTTTTTGAACCCTGACCGGTATTTTCTTGGCTGATTTTACTCCCTGAACACCCGCGTTTAGAAATATCGGGCAGGATATATGTTCTTTTTCAAGGCAAAATTGGCGTTGATGATCCACAGAAATTGCCTTGGCTTTTCCGGTGCGATAACACGCATGACTCTCACTTGCGAATGATAGGCGGGTATGTTCATCATCTTTTAAGCCCAGCAAAGGGCAGCGCCTCACAGATGGCAAACTATCCTCCTGTACATGTTTCCTGCATATGCATATATTATGCCACATAACTGTAGCTTCTCGAAAATTAGGGCAAAGTGTTTTTCGTCAGGCGATCGCCAGCCTAAGAATTCTCCTCAACCCCGTTTTATCGGGAAGATACAAAAATTAATTGATTTGTTGATGTACAGATAAAATAATTAAGAAAATAAAGATTGCACCAAGCAGAAACCACAAAATCATCAACCATAACGAATCTACCACCAAACCCAATCCGAGGCACAAAATCAAGCCACCCACCATTAATCTCAATTGTTCGGATGGTTGGTTGAGTTGCTCGCCCAACTTCCTGCCTCGTTGCTGAGCCGTCCAGCGTGCCATAGAGATGACCGAAAGCAGCCAGGCTATCGCCAGTATCCATATAAAATTTGAGATGACTGAATTAAGATCGATAAGGGACATTAGCCGCCTTTTCTGAAGTATTGTTTAAGCATTGGTTGCTGGTGTTTTACAAACTAAATGACGACCGATTAATCAGCCTGGTCAAGCCCTATTTTTACATGGTGTGTAACCAGCTCAATTTGTTCTCCGGTCATAGTTGGGAACAATGGCAAAGTCACTTCTCTTGAAGCAACATCTTCAGTAACCGGTAATTTGTGATCAATGTTTTTGAAGAGTTCTTTGTAATAGCTAAACAAGTGAATTGGAGGGTAATGGATACTCGTTTGTATTCCTACTGATTTCATGTAACCCTGAAACGCTTCACGATTGGTACCCTTGGGGAGTAGCACCGGCATGAGATGATATGCCGGTTTGTCTTTTGGCTTTGCAAATGGAACCTCAATCACATTTTCCAAATCCATTCGATATTGTGAATTGGCCAAACTGCGACGATAATTATTGTTTTCAAGTTTTAATAATTGCTCAATGCCAAGTGCTGCGCGGATTTCATCAATGCGATAGTTATATCCAAGCGCGACCACATCATAACTGTACGCATGGCCGCGATGACGATCATACGTAAGGCTTGTCATGCCATGAGATCGCAGTAAGAGTAATTTTTTCGCCAGTTCGGCATCCTGGGTGGTCAGCATACCTCCTTCGCCGGTGGCCAGGTTTTTATTCGAAAAGAAACTAAAACAGCCAATATCTCCATAAGTTCCAACCGGTTTGCCATCCGCGATAGCGCCGGGAGCATGTGCAGCATCTTCAATAATATAAATATTGTTGGCTTTCGCTAGATCATAGATTTTAGCCATTTCACAGGGATAGCCTGCATAATGCATAACGATAATCGCCTTCGTTTTTGGTGTAATTTTACGGGCGATGTCTTGAACCGAAATGGTTAAATCTTGTGGGCTGTTAATATCAGCAAAAATCACATTTGCGCCGGTATACAAAACTGCATTTGCGGTAGCCACAAAGGTGAGCGATGGCACGATCACATCATCACCGCGGCCAATCCCGCATGCAATCAGCGCTATGTGGAGCGCTTCAGTAGCGTTGGAGACAGCAATTGCGTATGCGCTCTGCGTTAATGTGCGAAAGGCATCTTCAAATTTTTCTGTCACTGCTCCCATCGTTAACCATTTACTGCGCAAAACAGAAATAACTGCTGCTTCTTCTTCTTCGCCATAATCCAAATCAGCAAGTGGGACGAGCCATTCCATTGAAACCTCCGCCTATATTTACATTACCCAAGGTCTTTATTTTTATTATTGCTTTCAGAACTTTCGTAATTGAAATCTAAACAACTTTTTCTCCAATTGGGCTAAATTTAAAACCATTTCATACTGAAGGTTTGGTGGTCACACTTAAATAAGTGTCAGGATATTGCCTGCTGAAAAGGTAGCTAAGCCACCCAAAAAAATTGTCAATCAGGCAAAAATAGTGAACGCATGTTTTCAAAATCATTGGCGGCTTGTTCATAGTCGTCAGGCCGACCTAGATCCTGCCAATAGCCATCAAATGGATATCCTACCACTTTTTCGCCCGCTGCCAATAACTTATGAATGAGGTCTGGGAAATCAAGATAATACCCCGCCGGGATAAAATCCAAAATACGGGGCTCGAAAACGTATAAACCCATGCTCACTTTATAATCGATGGTAGGTTTTTCAATGTATCCTTTGATACGATAGTCACCATCCTGTTCAATGACCCCCAAATCAACCTTTATTTGGCGCTGGTGCATAGCGATTGTGCAAATTCCCTTATTTTGTCTGTGAAAACGAAGCAAATCGGAGATATCCAATAAGGTCAAGACATCCCCATTACTGACAAGAAATGTTTTTGTCAGGCCCGGCACATTGGCAAGCGGACCGGCTGTACCCAATGGACTGCTTTCCTGTACATAGGTAATATGTAAATTATATTGACTCCCATCTTGAAAGAAAGCACGCATCAACCCGGAAAGATGCCCTACCGTTAGGGCAACATGATTAATACCGGCCCGTTTCATCTGGTAAAGAAGGATTTCAAGAATGGTTTTATCACCAATTGGCATCATTGGTTTTGGAAATACACGGGTATATGGGGCGAGACGTGTTCCTTTACCCCCAGCAAGAATTACAGCCTGCATAAAAACCTTTCTTTATAGATCAACAACTTAATATGGAACAATTTACTTATCAATAATACAAATTATACCTATGAATTTATCTTCATCCAGAATTCTTCCCTAAAAATGGGATTAATCCTGTTAAATTATCAATGTCAGCGTTCGTAAATGTCAGGTCGATACATCTCTAAATTTTCCTTTGTCCAATTGATTGTCTGCTTGAGGCCAGAGTCAATATCCACCCGTGGAGACCATCCCAACAAATGCAGAGCTTTGCGATTATCGGAGAGTAATCGTATCACCTCTGATTTCTCGGGTCGCAAACGCTTGGAATCGACATGAATTGGCAGATCAGGTTTTCCAATTAATTGCAGGATTAAATGAGCAATCTCTGCAATCGTAATTTCTTTTCCAGTTCCCAAATTGATTTCTTCCCCAGAAATTGAAGCAGACCTGAGCGGGTCAAGCAGCACTTCAGCAGCGCAGATAAAACCTGCGACTGTATCATCCACAAAGGTGAAGTCTCGGCGTGTTTCGAGGCTGCCCAGATAAAGTTGTTCGCGAGTCAATGCTTGCGTTATGATTGTAGGGATCACTGCGCGCGCTGATTGGCCAGGGCCGTAGGTGTTGAAGGGTCGAACCGTCACCGTATCAAGACCATAAGAACGGTGATACGATTCAACCAGTTTATCAGCACCAATTTTACTGGCCGAATATGGCGATTGTCCCTGTAATGGATGTGATTCATCAATCGGAACCCGCAAAGCTGTTCCGTAAACTTCACTGGTGGAAGTATGCACGACCCTGGCTCCAGATTTACGACAAGCTTGCAGAATGTTGAGCGTCCCCAATATATTCGTTTCTACTGTCTCCACCGGATGGAGATAGGAGTAGGGGATGGATATCAAAGCACCTAAATGAAAAACCAGCTCGGAAGGAGAGCTGGTATTTTCAGACCCATTTGCGTTATGAGCAGTCTGCCTAATCCCCATCGCCTGTTCAATCGCATCCGCATCGCGAATATCGCCAAAAATGATCTCGATCTTATTCAAAATATCCGCCGGCAGGTTGCTTAATAGACCGATATCCGCCCGTGAGTTATAGCGCACGAACGCGGTCAATTTTGCTCCTCGCCGCACTAATGTTGCCGCCAATCTTGACCCAATAAAACCACCTGCACCTGTTAAAAATATTTGTCTACCTTCAAGTAAAGTCATTTATCCTCAAAATTAAGATATTCGCATGGCTACTGATTGTATTTATTTTCCGGTCGTTTTTCTTGATCCAAGGCTTCACGAAGATACGGTGTTAAGCGTAAAATTCCATCTAGATCCCCGGAACGAGCCAAAAGTTCTATTTTATTAATATATTGTTTTTTCTCTTCAATAGAGAGTGGATTTTCTCGCACCTTAATTAGGTTAATCGGAATAGGATGATTATCGTATAATTGTGTCATAACATCAGGAATAATCACCAACCGCGCCGAAGTTCTCTCACATTGGCGTATAAGACGATAGCGGTCCGCCGGAGAGATGTTGTAGATTGTGTAGACAATCACTCCAATATCAAATTTCGTAACTATGTCTTGAAGATCTGCCGTGGATCCCAGAATAGGTACACCATTCACCCGCATCCCAAGTTTACGGGGATCATCATCAATAATTCCAACCACATTAAAAGTCGCCGCAAGTCGATGGCGATTAAAAAGCCAGATTGCCAGCTCGCCGTTATCGCCCGCGCCTACAATCAAAACACGTTCCGCCAAAGATTTACTTCCCGAACGTAAGCTAAACCAGCGTGTTGCTGCACCGGTTATTAAACGTTCACGATAGCGAGCAACTACAAATCCAAAAAAGCTCAATAATCCTGTAGTTATCAACAACCCAACCGGCAACACATCCTTTTCCAGTAGCCAGATTTTAAGCAATACCAGCAAGCCGGTTGAAATGGCTGCGGAGAAACCTAAGACGAGTGCATCGCCTGCAGCCGCTCTTGACCAGGTGACCAGGTTAAGCCCGAAAAGAGCGTTTATTAAGGAGAAAAACAATCCAATGAGTAAAGATGCCAGAAACGCATTGGCGTAGCCTAAATTGATCGGAATTGACGTTCTCCAAATGAGTTCAGCGACCAGTGCGGATACAAAAACAACTGCTGTATCGATCACAAACCACGACATAAAGCGTGTTACAAAAAGAGATAATGGTCCCCAAAAAAGTTTTGGTTCGGCTATCTCTTTGTTGCGTAGTGCCGGTAATAACGCAATAGCTGTCCAGAAAATTACATCAATATCACTTAAGAAAGAACGATTACGAACGTACAATAAATCAAGGCGCAATTTTGACGGCAAAATGGAACGAACATATTCTTCCATTACATTTTCTTGATTGAGGAGCTTCTCTTCCGTGCGATAGAGAACTGATGCAGGTGAGGTAATGCCTGGTCGGACAGATAAGATAACATTGCGGATGTCTTCCGGCCAGAGGGAAGCAATCGAAAGAGCCTCAGGCCGCGGGCCAACCAGGCTCATATCGCCACGTAATACATTCCACAGCTGTGGAAGCTCATTAAGTTTGCTATCACGTAAAAACTTGCCGAGCGGGGTTATCCGGTCATCGTCTTGAGCTGTTACCTGCAAGCCGTTATTGCTGGATTCTTCATCATACATCGTGCGAAACTTAATTATATAAAATGGTTTCCCATGAAGTCCTGCTCGTAGACCCTGGAAAAAAACTGGCCCAGGAGAATCTCTCTTTATTCGGATGCTAACCCATAAGAATAATGGTGACAGGAATATTAACCCAAGAACTGCAACCAAAAGGTCTAATGCTCGCCGGAAAAAACAGTCTACACGTTTAATGAGATTCAATGGTTGTTCTTCTTGTACTTTTAAAATTTTATTTTCAAAATAATCCAATCTAACCCCCTGCTAAATGACGTATTTCAAATCCAAATTGTTGAACAATACTATTAGTATATTATAGATCTAAATTTAGGGATGCCAATTGTTTGTTTAAATCATGATTGAAGAATTAATTGTAGAGGATAAAAACGTTCCTTTTTGAAATTCTGTAAGGATCACTACAGTCAGAGAAGCGTATTTTGATTGGGCTATTCTGATAGGTTGTTTTGGATATCAAAGCGGGCTTAAACAATCAAATTTTATTTGATTTATTCAAAATTTTGGATAATTAATAAACATCCAGTCTAATTTGACAACTTTAAAAAAAGTTGCGACCATCAAGCAATTTCACCTTACCATCTTTTAAGATCGTTTTCCAATCCAATTTTTTATACAATGGCCATTCTGTCACCAGCAGAACAGCATCACTATCTTGCACTGCTTCATTGGCATCCTCAAAATAATCGATTGCCAGTTCCGGATACTGACGTTTCATGTTTGCGATTGCAACCGGATCATGTGCGTGTACTTTTGCGCCCCTCAACAAAAGCATTTTTGCGATATCGATAGCTGGTGCATCACGTAGATCATCCGTGTTGGGTTTAAATGCCAGGCCAAGCAGCGTAACAGTTTTTCCTTTTAATATCTTCAATTCCTGTTGGGCCTTCATAACAAATTCTTCCCGTAACTGGTAATTTACATTCCGGGCTGCTTCAATTATGGGCATTTCCAAATTGTATTCACAAGCCGTGGAAATAAGCGCAGCCGTGTCTTTTCCAAAACATGATCCACCCCAGCCAATGCCAGCATTCAAAAAACGAGGGCCTATGCGCGAATCGAGACCAATCCCACGCGCAATCTGAGTAATATCTGCGCCAACTTTTTCAGCCAAATGTGCAATTTCGTTAATATATGAAATTTTTAATGCCAAAAAAGAATTGGCAGCATATTTGATCATTTCAGCAGAAGCAAGATCACACGTTACCAGTGGAACAGCTGTAAAACCTTCCGGGCGTGGTAATGATTCAGGTGCGGTGAAATCCTGATTGAGCAATGGACGATAGAGATTGGTGAGGATGTCAATTGCCCGCGGATCCTCTGCGCCAAGTACAATTCTGTCAGGATAAAAGGTATCATAAAGCGCTGAACCTTGACGTAAAAATTCCGGATTGGATGCAATGAAATAATTTCCATGCGGACGATGCCCTTGCGATTTTTGATAAGCATCTCGAATTAAGGTGGTCACCCAATTACCAGAACCTATCGGAACTGTTGATTTATTGACAATTACGGTAAAGTGGCCATCCAGCCTGGCCCCCACTGATCGCGCAGCCTGAGCAACATATTCCAAATTTGCGCCACCATCGGGTAAAGAAGGGGTTCCTACAGCAATAAAGACAACATCAGTATTGGGAATGTCAGCTTCGTCATAATCGGTTGTAAAGTGAAGGTGGTCGTAGGCAAGGGTTAATAAAGTGTCCAGATTGGGTTCGTAAATTGGCGGCTTGCCCTGCTTTAACATCTCAATCTTCTCTGAATTTACATCGAGACAAGTCACGTCGTGTCCTAAATAAGCCAAAACTACCCCTGTATTTAAACCCACATAACCAGTGCCAATAACTAAAACCTTCATATTTCCTCCTCTATAATAAATAGCAATATTCAATAATTTCAACGATTCAAGAATTTAAGCCGGGAATCATTTTAGATCTCATTGTATTGTTTTTGACTTGTTTATAAAGTTTGTTGTGTATGCTTTTGGTAACAAAAAAAGTATTTTCCGATATCTTGTGATAATAAAGTTACAGCGCCAATCCTCTTTTTTCTATCATGGGCATAATTTATGATTGCAGTTCATAAAATTATGATACACGAACCATATTTTAACTTACTTTTTCGTTTTGTTTAAATAGCGTTGGAAAGTTTATCGTTGAAGCCAACGCTTGGTTTTCTTGATACCAGGAAACCAATCTGCCAATACCTTCTTCGAATGAAACCTGTGGCAGCCAACCAAGCAGGTTGCGGGCTTTGTTTATGTCCGCCCAGGTCGCATTTATATCAGTATGCGGCGTTGGAAAACTTTGTATTTCTGCATTTTTACCCGTAAATTTCTCGATTAAGGCAATCATCTCATTCAAAGTATAGGGCCGATCCGATCCAAGATTAATAATCTCGTAACCGAGGGGTCTGACTGCCAAAACAGTGCCCCGCGCAACATCATCAACGTAAGTGAAATCACGAGATTGACTACCATCTCCGGTCAGTTGAATTGGAACACCAGATTCAATCCAGTGTACAAAACGAAAAATTGACATATCCGGCCTCCCCGCCGGACCATAAACTGTAAAGTATCTCAATACACTCACATCCAAGCCATATAGGTGGTGATATGTATAAGCTAGCGCTTCAGCGCCTTTTTTGGAAGCCGCGTAGGGTGAAAGCGGACGATCCGTGTTGGCGTTTTCGTTGTATGGTAGCGGGTTTTGACTGCCATATAACGAAGAGGTCGACGCCAAGACAAATTTTGGGATACCAAATTGCTTTGCCAGATCGAGTAAATTCAAGGTACCGGTCGTATTGGTATCCACATAGAGCCAGGGGTTTTCAACGCTCACCGGGACTCCTGCCCGTGCTGCCAAATTAAAAATAGCTGCAACATTCTCATTTGTGGTTTGCTTTTTAATCAGCTCTTCCAAAGATTGCCGGTCGCAAATATCGATTTGCTGGAAGACAAAATTCGGATAGAGGCGTAAAGCATCAAGTCGGTGCAATTTTAAACGAGGATCGTATGCATCATTTAAATTGTCTATGCCAATTACATCTTCACCCTGCGACAACAGCTGATCAGCGACCCGTGATCCAATAAAACCAGCAGCACCTGTTACCATAAATTTTGACATGAAAAGCCTTCCCAAAAAAGAATTTGTTCTACCTTATTTTTTATTTCAGCATGTTAATAATAACCGCAAGCAGTATCCAGTTAGCGATAAACCAAAGTTCCCGAACAACGGGCCTTGGTTTTCCGTAATAAATTATCCCTTAATTTTCAAACATGCCAGAAATTGGAAAATTTAAGGCTTAAATATTATGCCCGCTTCTTGTAATAAGCCTTTGATTTGTACGGCTGCCTGTTCTAAAGTTTCATGATGATGAAAAACTAGGTCAACCGGCAAATCTGTAGTGATTTCGCCGCCTAACCAAACTGTCTTAATCTTTTCCTCACCAATAACTGTTTGCAGAACCGTTAAATCTGCACTGGTAAGCTCGAGTGCGGTCACAATTAAAATCTGTCCGGCATCTAAAAACAGATGACATACTTCTGCGAACCGGCGCATAGATTCCCGCCAGCCACCTGGAGCTTCATGTCTCTTTAAATCTGCGTTGACGCCATAGAGCAACGAGCCCAGACCTAAATAATAGACTTGCTTACCATCTTCAAAAAGCTGACGTTCCAACATGGCTGCCAATGTTTTTCGACCTACATGTCGGGGGCCGGTAATTATCACCAATGCTGATTTCTGGTTATAGTGTTCCGCCCGCTGTTCCATGGATACTGTCGACTTGATCCATTTTTGATTGCGGATCACTACATCTGCGCGAATATCTGAATCTGGATCGTCCAAAGCCTCAAGGATGATTCCGCCGCCTCGAATCTCGTATTGATCAACCAGCACAAAACGGCTTGTTTCCGGCATTTTGTCGGAGGTATCAAAGGCAACTGGATGGGCAAGTTTTAATGTTGCTTCAGCCACATCATGGTGTCCAATTTCAGTTTTTTCAGTCTGAGCAGCATAATTGGATGCATCGATAATTTTATGAATTTTTTCTAACTGTACTCGTTCTTTGGAAGCACCAAGTTTAAAATAATATTCTTTTCCCTGGACTAAAGGCTCCTTGCCAAGCCAAAAAAGAGAGACACGCATCCGAGTGCTCACAAATGGCGCAGGTTCAGTGCTTTTGGCGGCTATTTGGCCGCGGCGAACATAAATCTGTTCACGCATGGTAAAGCCCGTGGCATCACCACTCGCAACCGATATCGGGTTTTTTCCGTTAAATATTTCAAACTCTTTTACTTGAGTACGTTTTCCGGAAGGATAAAAGACCAACTCATCCCCAACACTCAGACGGCCGCTGGCGACAGACCCAGCTACTATACGGCGTGAATCTCCAAATGCGGAGAATTTATATACATCCTGAATAGGCAATCTAAGTGGTTGGTCATCAAGAGTTGCAGCTATTTCAAAAGCATCCAATGCTTGCAATAAGGTCGGCCCGTGATACCAGGGCATTCTTGCGGCACAATCCACTATGCAATCACCTTCAAGCCCACTGGCAGGAATGTAATGCAATACTTCTATACCTAGTCCTTGTAAAAAGGCTTCGTATTGTGTCTTAATTGCTTGAAAAGCATTCTGGTCATATTCGACCAGATCCATCTTGTTAACCAAAACAACAATTTTCTTAATACCAAGCATACCGAGCATGTAACCATGCCGGCGTGAATTCTCCTGGACGCCTTCAACTGCGTCAATCACCAAAATGGCAGCTTCAGCATGCGATGCACCTGTAATCATATTCTTAATAAATTCAATATGTCCGGGAGCATCAATAATAATATAATGACGTTTGTCTGACTGAAAAAAAACTCGCGCCGAATCAATCGTAATCGATTGGGCTTGCTCATCTTTAAGGGCGTCGATTAAGAAAGCGTATTCGAATGGCTGGCTGTTTTTCTGACATCGTTCACGGATGGATTCGAGTTTGCCCTTGGGAAGGGAATTTGTATCCGCCAACAAGCGACCGATTACCGTGGATTTACCATGATCTACATGGCCAACAAACACCACATTCATTTGTTCCTTGATAGGGTTGTCAGTGGTTTTCAGCATTTTACATATAACCATCACGACGGAGAGTCTCTAACCCACCGCCATCTTCTTTGTCCTGCGCCCGTCCAGATCGTTCAGCAATATTGGCAAATTTGCCTACTTTAAGCTCGGCAATAATTTCAGCAACATTCTTGGCATCCGATTCAACCGGAAATGTACAGGGATAACAACCCAAAGAGCGGTATCGTCGCCCATTGCCCTGATTGTAGTAAAGTGAAACTGTCGGAATATCTTCTTGCTGGATATATTCCCAAATATTCAGTTCGGTCCAATCCAAAAGTGGATGGATGCGAACATTTGTGCCCGGAGCAAAATCCGTCTTGTACTGATTCCAAAACTCAGGTGGTTGATCGGAGATATTCCATTCATTTTGACGGTCTCGTGCAGAAAAATAGCGTTCTTTTGACCGTGAACCTTCTTCGTCTGCTCGCGCGCCAACAATTACTCCTGTAAATGGTTCGGGGTTGACTTCCAGCTCATAGGTATGTGTATCATGGTTATAACGTCGACGAGCACCCTGTCCATTCAGGGTTTGTTTCAAAGCTTCGGCCTTCAATAAACCACAGCATGTCAGACGATCAACCGCTCCCTCCGGAAAGGTGCGATGGGCAGCCAGTGCGGCATCGTTGGAACCGACTACCATCGTCAGTTTCATCTCACGAACAAGCTTGTCACGATACGCTATCATTTCAGGAATTTTGAAATGAGTGTCAATATGGATCAACGGAAATGGGACATGCCCAAAAAAAGCTTTTCGTGCCAGCCACAATAAAACGGTGGAATCCTTACCCATCGACCAAAGCATACCCAGGTTTTTAAAGTTGGCGTATGCTTCCCGCAGAATGTGCACTGATATATTTTCAAGTTTTGCTAAATGAGACATAACCCTCTATTAATGATAAACATACCAAGGATCATAATAATCATTAATCAAAAATACAAATACCTGTATAGATAAGGAATCAACCCAAGGCATCCCAGATCTGAGAAATAAATAACTAATCCACTTTAGAATGTTACGCAATTAATGAATTGTCGATTGCATTATTTCTTTAGCCAATAAGAAGTCAATAATTTGTTTGACAGCTTCCTTGATAGAAATGTGATCGCTGTGAATTACAATCTCCGGATTGAGGGGAGGTTCATATGGAGCCGAAATACCGGTAAATTGCGAAATTTGACCAAGCCTTGCAGCTGCATACAATCCTTTTGGATCACGTTGCTCACAAATTTCCAGGGGACAATCCACAAATACCTCACAGAAACTGGTTTCAGGCAGAATCCGGCGAACTTTGTCACGTTCCTGGCGATAAGGTGAAATAAAGGCTGTGATGACAATCAACCCGGCGTCCAGCATCATTTTCGCCACTTCACCAATGCGGCGAATGTTTTCAGCACGATCTTCCACGGAAAAACCAAGGTCGGAATTCAATCCACTACGAACATTGTCACCATCCAATAGATAAGTGTGTACCAAAAATTGTTGATTGAGTTCCTGTTCCAATTCATTGGCAATACTGCTTTTGCCACTGCCGGATAACCCGGTAAACCAGATAACAAGCGGCTTATGACCCTTGATTGCTGTGCGGGCTTGGGGATCAATTTGATGTGGATGGGGTGTCAGGTTAGTCATAGAAAAGCCAAAATTTATTTAAATCCAATATTTTCAGTATCACAGATTTCAGCAATAAAGAGGTTGGAAATGCCTTAGCTCGGTATCAGCGACCAGAGCACCCTCACCTGAAGCAAAATAATCAACGCTCCCACAATAACCATCAAAATCTTGGCAGGAATTCTTTTCGCCAGTAATGCTCCCAATGGCGCAGCTATTACCCCGCCAAGCAGCAAGCCAAGGATTATCCGCCAGTGGGTTAGCCCAATTGTCAACATGAAAGTGATTGCGGCTGTCAAAGTCACGAAAAATTCTGAAAAATTTACAGACCCAATCGTTTTATGAGGTGTATGACCGGTTGAAATAAGGGTCGAGGTAACAATAGGACCCCAACCACCACCCCCAAGCGCATCGAATGTGCCTCCGGCTAAACCCAAAGGAATCAACAAAGCCGGTTTAGGATCGCGCTCAAACGCATGTTTGATTGTAAATGCCTTATATAAAATACGTATTCCCATGATCAACAAGTAGACAGCGATGAAAGGCTTGATGCGATTTCCCTCTATACTTGTTAGAACATAAGCCCCCAAGGCAGCCCCTATTACACCTGGTATCAACAAACCCCAAACAAATTTTCGATCAACATTACCCAATCGCCAATGAGAGAAGCCCGACACTGCTGTTGTAAATATTTCGGCGGTGTGGACGGAGGCACTGGCAGCAGCAGGGGGAATTCCGATTGCCAAAAGAAAACTATTGGAACTGACTCCATAAGCCATCCCGAGACTGCCATCGATGAGTTGTGCTAAAAACCCAACCAGAATAAGAAGAAAAAAATTTATCTCCATCTCTAATGATGCTAAGGATTTAGTCGCTTATTTCCTTAAGGATGTGTAAGGTTTCCTGGTGTAAAATTCCATTTGTCGCTACAATTCCACTGTTTTTCGTCAATGTGGTACCTGTCGTGAAATCCAGCTTTACCCCAAACCGGTCTGTCATTTCCCCGCCAGCCTCTTTAATTAACCGGTAAGCCGGCGCTTGATCCCAAATATTTTCAACAAAATCCGGGCGATCTTCGGCTGGTAAACGTAAAAGCACTTCACCATCTCCTTTTGCAAGAAGCACATATTTTGCCTGGCTATCCATCAATATTGCCTGATTTTGCAAATGGGCCGCTTGTTTAAAACATTCTATCTGTCCGGGATTGGTATGGGCATCTTCAAAGGATCGCAGCAATCTGGCTTGCGAGATGGAGGTTTGCCGGGATACATTCAGTGGATAAAGCTTATCAGGCTGCGAAAACGGTTCCCAATAAGATCCTTCATTTAATGCAGCGAAAGCCATACCACCTAAATGGCCATAAAGATTTAATTGAGGGCATCCGATTACACTGAGTACGATCTCAGAATCAATCATTAAGGCTAAGGCGATGACGTATTGCATCCGGCGTAAAAATCCTTTGGTACCATCTACCGGATCAATAATCCAATTGCGCCGTTCAGAGCCTCCCCTTCCGCGATCAATCCATCCAGCAACATCTTTGGGATTAACAACGCCTAAATAAGGCTTCAGTTGTTTGGCGATGGAAGGTAAAAGCGATTGATCGCCCGGAAGGCTCGAAGAACTCTCTTCCCCCAGCAAACCATCCTGTGGAAACTCTTTTTGTAGTGCCTGGGCGACAAATGCCTGGACAGCATAATCCGCGATGGTGACTGGACTGCGGTCTGCCTTGATCTGTGCATGGACGATATGTTCTTGCTGTACGGAACTCGTGATGCGTGCGCAGGTTATCATAATTCGGCGGGCAAATTCCAGCTCATTTTGAAATTCAAAATTTGATTGCATACCGAAAGTCAAATCTAACTCGCATCTTTTTCGTGTGAGTAATAACGGCCGTAAGATTTGTAACCTTTGTAATTGTAATATTTATATGCATAACGCGATTTGGATAAATCTAACTCATTTAAAACAACGCCAATTAATTTACCATTTGAACGGCGAAACTGTTCTACTACTTGCCGGGCTGAATTTGTTTTGGTAAACCCTGGTTTTACAACCAGCAAAACTGCGTCAACAAGCGGGATAAGAACCAAAGCGTCGGTGACTGCCAGAGCAGGAGGGGTGTCCAAGATGATCAGATCGGACTCTTCTTTGATTTGATCAATAATCGCGTTCATTTTCTTCGAACCAAGCATTTCGGATGGATTTGGGGGCAGTTCTCCGGAAGTGACCACTTTCAGATTATTAATGCCCGTTCGTTGAAATGTGTTTTCCAAGGAAGCTAGTGGGCGCACAAAAAGCGAGGTTAACCCAGACCGGTTTGGAACTCCAATTTTCCGATGCAGTGAAGGTTTGCGCAAATCCGCATCAATCAAAGCCACATTATTACCATTTTGTGCAAACACAATTCCCAAATTGGTCACCACGGTGGTTTTACCTTCGCGCGGATCAGTACTGGTAACCATCAATACCCGAATGGGATCATCTACATTTGAATACTGTACATTGGTACGCAAGTTCCGAAATGCTTCCGAAACAGGAGAGCGCGGCGATATATTTGTTATGGGTTTGCCATCTTCCACCGGGTGTTTTGTGATGATTCCAAGAACCGGCAAACCTAAAACACGTTTTACGTCTTCAGCGGTTTTTATTGTGTCATCAATCGCTTCAATTATAAATATCAACCCGACCGCTAACATGAATCCTACAATGGCTGCCAGGGCAGTATTGCGTAATACTTGAGGGCTGATCGGTTTGGTCGGCACAGTTGCAGGATCTACTTGAATAACAGTCGAAACAGTCTGCGCCTCGGAAAGGCGAATTTGTTCATAACTTAACAACAAATTGGAATAGATCGAGCGATATTGGGTAATCTTAGTTTCCAGACTAGCTCGCACCCCGGGATCAAGTTCTTTGGTCAAATCGGAAGTTGCCTGATCGATTTGGCCTTCCATATCAGCAATTTGGTTCTGAAGACTTTCTTTGGAAACAGAGAATCGCTCGGCTTGAATTGTTTTTACCTGGGATGAAAACACAGATGTTAATTCGTTGGCAATATTGGCAGCCATTTGGGGGTCTGGCGACTCTACATCGATCTTAATCAGGGTTGTCTCGCGAATCGGTGACACACTTACATCATTAATAAAGCTTTCAACATTTACTCCCAGGCGGTTGGCTACTTCTTCCAAAACCGGCCGGGTGGTCAGCATTTTCGAATATGTGCCTGAAATGCGTTCGCTGGTAATGATGGAATTGTAATCGGTGGCCTTGGTGGATGGAGCCTCATTGATATAGAGCGTCGTTGATGCGGAATAGATGGGGGTCATCCGCTCGCTGATGAGAAAAGTGGCCAACCCTGCAATTACGGTGACGAGTGCAATCAACCACGCCCATTGCCAAAATAACGCCAGATACTGACGAATATCAATACTTTCGAACCCATTATCGAAATCTTGATCTTGAAATTCCATATTGCTCCTATCCCCTTTGTGCCACTAATTTTAATACCATGGAGAGCTTTAAATTATATCAGTTTACAGCTCGATTTTAATTATTTCGAAAATTCGCGCGCTCCGCCATTCTGACATTTATATATCAGAACAAATAATCCTATGCGCATTCACTTCGATACGCTATATTCAATTCACTTCGAAAATTACCATTTAAATTAACAACTTCTCATCACGTTATTGCTATCCGCCTGGATTCACAAACCGATACTTCCGACTGGTTAAATTAATGAATGACTTTTTCTAATTTTTCATTTAATTTTTCTTGTTGGCTGGAAGCCTAAAAATTGGGTTTATCTTCTTTTAACATGCAACAAAAAAATGGCCAGTCCCCAAAGTGCTTCCCAGAATTACTTGTTATCCGGTTTCCGAGATTTACAAATTTTTCTGATTAAGTCCACAATAATGATCATATAATGGGGTCGACCACCGTCCTTTGATAATTTAATTCTACCATAGCGATGAAGGCTTTCTTGCAAACAATGTGGATCAGTACCCAGATGCGACAACCAACTTAAGCTAATGAAACGAAATCATTCACACGGAAATACCAATGCACTAACGCTGGTGTAAAATTAGCATGAGTGAAGGCATGCAAAAAATCCTAACCACACCATTGAATCGTTTTTGGAAGAAGATTGACCAATTTGTTTGGCTTATTTTGCTGATTTGCTCCCCTTTATTCCTGTTTATGCAAAGCCACCAAAGCTGGCTATTATTGATTTTGCCAATCTTATGGATTATCAGCGCAATCGCCCGTGAACGAGTGTTCCCGATCACACCGCTGAACGGGATCTTGCTGCTTCTCGTGTTTCAAATGTTGATCAGCTTATATGCCACCTATGATATCAATGTCAGTCTTCCAAAAATATCCTCATTACTGTTTTCAATTGCTCTTTTCTTCGCGCTGGTAAAGTTCTCATATGTTAAGAAATCCATTTTGGTAACCGTTTTATTTTTTGGGGTTGCTGGGATTGGCATGGCTATTTTGGGTTTTTTGGGAACATCCTGGGCAACCGCTAAAATTTCTGCCTTCAACCCAATTTATGCCTTGCTGCCAAGTCTATCAAGACTGCTGCCTGGTTTAAGTGCCGGTTTTCATCCCAATGAAGTCGCCGGTGCGTTGGTGTGGGTTCTACCCCTTTGGGTAATCGCTTCCGGTTGGTTAATTTTGCGGGCTAAATTTATTCATTCAAACTTGAAATGGCTACTCCATCTCTTTCTTATTTTATTGGGGTTGGTTTCAACCCTGCTAATCAGTGTCGTTGTTTTTCTAACCCAATCACGTTCAGCTTATCTCGGTGTTCTCTTCAGTTTAGTCTTGATCATATTTTTTGTTCTTCCTCGAATATGGCGTTGGGTGTTCCTGGTGATAGTGATAGTTGGCGTAGTACTGGTGGTCTCTTTTGACGCCGTCCCAATTTTCTTCAGCTGGCTTGGCAATATTTTTCCCGCCTCAAATTTATCGATAAACGCTTTCTCATTTGATACTCTCAATGGAAGAACAAAAATTTGGAGCCGGGCATTAATCGCACTTCAGGATTTCTCATTCACCGGGATGGGCATGAATACCTTTCGTTATCTGGTTCACCAGCTCTACCCGTTATCGCCAGCCATCCCCAATGTTGTTCCAAAAGATCTTGGCCATGCCCACAATGAGATACTGCAAAGTGGATTGGACCTCGGAATTCCAGGAATGATAGCTTTCTTGGCATTAAATCTTTCGGCTGTCTGGATGGCAGTGACAACTATCCTCCAGCTGCAAAAACGCTCACGCCGAACTTTAAACCATCAAGAACTCTGGATGCGGGAATTTTTTAGAATTATCACAATCGGCTTATTGGCCGGCTTCATTGGCCATTTTATCTATGCTTTAACGGATGCCATTTCACTGGGAGCAAAACCCGGGTTCATATTTTGGATACTACTGAGTTTAATTACAAGTATCTATATGAAAAGCAAACGCCGCGAATTTAATTAATAGGCATGCTCTTCTCGAATGAAGCCTACTTAAACAAAAAGCGGCCAAATGACACATTAACAGCCTATATATATTAAGATTGTCAGCTCTCTGAAGGATTTAGAAATTCAATCGTCTTACCATCCGAACAAAAAATCCTGATGGAGAATTTCTCTCCGCGCACTATCGTGGAACGACAAGATGTTCGCTCCTGGTTGAGCGGTGCAATTTTTTCACCCCAATTCTGCGACTTGTTGGTGAAAATCCCGATTGGCTCCGGAAATTGAATCTCGGGGTAATTATGAATCAGTGTTTGCTGATACCATGCGAACTGCGTTAATGGCAGTACAACGACTGCAATATCACTACGTTGTTTCAGACCAAAATGATAATACCACAGTGGAAATGAATCAGGGTCAGCCGAAGTGAGAATAATAGCATCATGTGGCAGAGCGCCTAAAGTCATTTCAGCATAATCAGCGGCTTCTCCCTTCGAACGAGCATCAACTTCGCGCCATGTCGCTGGAATAGAAAAAACAAATATGATTAACACCAATACCATCAAAGCATAAGCAAATCTTCTTTTGCCAATCTGCCAATTAAGCAGTCCATACCAGGCAGATGCCAGCCAGACAACAACCACTAAAAAAGCCGGTAGGAGATAGACTATTGAATCATCTGTGCCATAAATGATTGCAAAAATAGAGTAAGTAGCAAAAAGATAAAGCAAGACATAACCAGTTAGTTTGGATTGATATCGATACTGGACAGCACCGATTACTGCCAGAATGACACCTACGATTCCAAATTGCTGCCTTAATATGGTTGCCAGAGCTGAAATGCGGCTAAGAATTTGGTCAGGCTTAAGGTTTAAAAGCAGACCCTGGTATGCCTGCCCAGAAACCAGCCACCAGAAACCCGACCAGGTTGCGGCATTCCCCCAATTGATGGGTGGCGACGACGCTGCACGAACAGGCAAAGTCAGATAGATCAGCGATGCCAATAAAATCATAATTATCTGACCGAATACGAATTTTCGATGCAACCCATTACGAGTAGCGACCCAATTCCCTGCAATAATTGCCAGAAGAAAAAATAGAATCGTAACATGATTCCCTAACCCCAAACCAAAACAAAATGCCAGAAAGAGCAATCTTATTGATTTTTTAAATGGATGCGGCTCCTCGAACAGGATCAGGCAATACCAGAATACCAGAACGATAAACAGGGATTGTAACCCCTGCACTTCAATAATGAGCGCTTGGGACCATAAGAATGGGGCCAAACCCCACACCAACCCGCTGAAAATAGAAACAAGCATTGTTATTCGATTGTTAATACGAAAAATAAATCTTTGAACAATGATTGCCAACAAACCGGCACTCAATGCTGTCGGGACAATGGAAAGTAAAAGCACCCGAAAAAATGGATCACCAACCGGAAGTAATTGGAGAAGTGAGCCCATCAGAAGATAGGTGGGATAGCCCGTCGGATGAGGAACACCAGATGTCAATATTGCAGCCAGGAAATCACCACTGTCATTGGCATAATTTGCCCAGGTCAAGCGTGTCGATCTGGTTAATAAATAAATAATTAAACTAACCAGAGTGGGAAGGAAGAAAATGAGTGCTTGCTTTTGGCGATTATTAATATTCATCGTTTTAAATAAAAAGGGCGACAATTACGTCACCCATATTAGATTATTAATGATAAATGGTTATTTCAACACGATCGGGAGATAAAGTAGTTTTGGTGTCGGAATAATGTGAATTTCGTATGGCCCATAAGTCTCCAATTCGTTCACATCGTCTGGATGATTATCAATAAAGACATAAGCTATTCCAGCGGTGGAAAAATAGGCGGGTGCTGGAATAGTAAATTCCAACTCTGTGCCGTCATTATTAATTGAAGTAGGAGGAGTAGCATAAAACCCTTCGTTGGGACCACCGGGACCGTACCAACGCACTTCAGTATACTCCATGTCCCAAACCCCTTCGATAAAACCGGTTCCCGTGGCAGTAAAATTACCATATGCACTATTTACTGGAATGAACGTAGGGTCAATATAAACCACCTTCGGTATAGTTGGGATTGTTGCTGCAATGCCTTTCTGCCACTTTCCACCGAGAAACCCGACACCTAATATGACGGCAGAAATTACAATTATTAATGATAATTTTCGATTTAACTTGAATGTTCCAAGCATGATAACCTCCCTGGCAATTAAACTACTTACGATTTAGACTTTTGAAAAATTGGAGCGATCTTACAGGTTAAGCAATTGATTAATTTTACGAATTCTGCCTTAGTACTATTTATACACCTATTTTACCGAATTACAAGCGGAAAATAGAGTGGATATCTTCTTAACAGATCTGTGTATTGCTTAAAGTTCTGTCCAACCAATGTAACATTCAATTCTTCATCCGGATCCAGAAGGGAACCACCAAAATCAAGCAAATTACCATTAAGACTATACCAAAACCAGCGTTGTACTAAAAAACCATTATCTGCGGGCATTCCGATATTTGCATCTTTTGCATTCAAAAGAAAATCAAATGTTGCCAGCATATACGATGAAGTGTCTTGCTCACTAACTCCGACTGTGATTGGCATCAAGCTGCCATATTCTGTAATCCAGACCGGCTTGTCTTGCTCACCTTTTAATGCCAACCATTCACGAAATGACACGATTAACTCTTGAAACTTGCTAATTGAATGTGTTTCAGAAAGATCTGTGATCACGAGAGGTTGGGGGTTACCTTCACATTCGGATAAATTAATGCCAACCGGTATATCTGCTCCCCACCCACTTGTTTCATTTAAAATAAAGGCATGGATACTCCAGATATCTATCAGCCTCAGGCTATCTGCGCGGTTGCCACTTAAATCATCCAGCGCTTCCAGTGTTCGATTAAGATAGCACAGGCGGATCGGGGTTGGCTGGACAATGCTGCCAAACCCTAATTTTGCTTCTGGATCAAGTGAACGAATATAATTCGCTACTTCATAATAACGGGCTGCGTATTCGGTTGGTATAAGGTCATCCTGGAACGTGGACCTGTCCGGCTCATTGCCGATAATCCAGACTTCACCGGGATTGGCCGGCACAGCAGTGGAAAGCCTCCCTATTATAGTTGGATACTCGGCATCACGCAATCTGACAACGTGGATGTAATCGATATTTTCTGGCAAATTGATCGGGTTATCCATGCGCCAATCCAAAACTGCTCCAACATTAAAATAATTCAACTGATCTACTGTGTAATCATATGGCGCTGCTATTCCAAATCGTTGCAGAGCTTCATAATAAGCCTGCTCTTCCTGCGCCTTGACCTGTTCTCTACCAGACAGGCCAGCATTGGAAATTAATAAGATCAGAAGCAGCATAAAAAGGACAACCCGCAAGATCAAATACAATGATCTCCGAATGCTGTGTTTTAAGCAAGAGTGCAAACGGTCTGACATCATAAACGAAAAATGGTTTCCTGGTTATGACCATGAAAAAATGGAACAAATAATAAGGGTGGTAATTAATATGATACCAGAAAATTAAGGCTGGTAGGAGATGATAAGATGATCATCTGATCCAGTAAGCAAAAACTTGTAAACCAGGCTGTTTTGGTTAATTTGAGAATCAGCCGGATAATCAACAAACTGGTAGTCATTCGGAATCTTGACCGTTATCTCGACCGGTAAAGCATTCAAACCAAGTTGTTTTTTAAGATCAAGGTGGTAATATCCTTTTGTTCCTTTAAAGATAACGATACCATCAGGTAATTGATAAGTTAAACGAATTTTTTGTTGGCTCGCGGTTGGCAGCATCAGAAGGCCACCAATCATGCTTAAATCCATCAGATCACTTAATTGATCCAATTGGCCTTCCCATGTCTGACTATTTAATAAATTCTCCCCAGGGACAATGGCAGATTCATAATCGATTAATTGGCTGCCCGGCGGTAAATATACACGCCAATAATCCCAATAGCAGCGTTCCATCATTTTTTGGTAAGCAATTTCCTCCCCATAAGTGGCAATATGTTCGCAAGGTATACCAGATTGATTTTGGTGGGTAAACTGCATAATCAAATCAGCGTTTGCCTGCATGGGATCACGCAGGTCAATGGTGTATTTCAGTTCCCGCTCAATGACCGCATCAACTTTGTTAAAACCGATATTACTGTCTACCCAATAAATAAAATCACCACCCTGATAGCTTACCCCATGATCAAATCCCTGTGATGCCAATACAGACTCCAGTTTCGGATCGTTAAAGTAGAGCATCAGATGACCTTGTTTTAACAGATTAAGCGATGTTCTTGCCAATCGTGTTACCTGATTGATATCACGGCTATCCATCACAGACTGCACAATGACTTTACCCAGAATACTGATAAAATCTTTTCGATTTCGCCACCAGTCGCTGGAATCAACATTACTACCCCAACTTTCTTGCATGTAATTAAGAATATTGTCTTGATTTACCCAGGTATTTGATTGAGGATCAACTTGTATCGGTCCGACCGCAGCCACAATCTGACGCACAGCCTCCTGGTCAAAAGCAATGACACCTTTCATTTTTTCATTGCGCGAAATCTGATAGAGCATCTGTACAGTCCGTGCGCTTTCGGGAAAATCGGCTGACCAATTACCATCACGAGGCAGCCAGTAATCTGCCAACATATATGTTTGTAATGGCAATGGTGGCAGAGGATAATCTTTGCTCAAATCATCAAATGAATAAGAATCCTGAAGATCTATGCTGATATTGGTCAAATTTTGAACACTTAACATGCCAATTGCTGTAATAAAACCCCCTCCGCCACGCAATTCGTCATGATTAAGCGCTAACAAAAGGTAATCAGTCTTTTTGTCCGCACCAGTTAATGATCCTAATTGGGGAAGAATTTCGCGTGATAAATTAATGAACGGCAAATACTTATCCAATAATTTGAAATCATCTTGAAAACGATAGGGCAGTTTTAATATATCAAGTCTCTGACGATGCTCCTCAACATCTCGCCCGATTTGATCAATCTGCGAGACAAACTCTTTTTCACTAAAACTATCAATTAGATTTGCCAGGTCAACATGATTTTGGAGACCTTCATTAAACAAAGGTCTGATTTTTGGTTCATACAAAAGCGCAAAATTCACAAGTGAGTCAAGGTACGTCAAAGCCGGTTCAACCTGGGCTGCCATCCTCCCAAAAATGGGCAGGATTGGATAAATTGGAGTTAAATTTCTTTGTAAAACATATAAATCCTGATTGACTGAATTCAAAAGGCTGAAAACGTATAAAGGCTCAATATTATCCGGATCCCCTCCAATGACTGCTTTAATCTCACTCCGCAAGCCCATCAGGTGATAAGCAGTTTTAGCGGTATTCCAACTCCACACCGCCAATAATCCAATCAGCAGCAGAAGAGGAATGCTCACAAGCCACTTTTTTTTCAAGTTTTGTTTCCACCCTTGCGAATTAACAAGCGCAACGCAAAAACCAATGCGACCAGACCAATCGAACACGTTAAAGGTAATAACCAGAAAGGTGGCCCCTCTGGAACCGGTTGCGTTGAATCATTCGTTGGTGTGGATGTGAGACTAACAATATGTGACGGAGAGGCGGGTGAATTTAATGTTTTCGTGATTTCTGTTTGTATGGAAGGAATTGAGGTAAATTGTTGAGTCATAGTTGCACTGGATGTAGCTTCAGAAGGCATTAATGTAGATACCACAGTCATTGTGGCTATCACTTGAGTCGAAGATGTTAACGAGGTGTTAATTACACCTGGCGTTCGCGTGCTGGTTGCCGTGGAAATCACCGGCGCAGTATTCTGCGGAGTAACCGTTGAAGTCCTGGTCGGACCGGCGGTCGGCACAGTCTGCCATGAGAAACCACCCCACACAATTTTTCGAGGAGCAAGAATAATAAAAAATCCAATAATGAATATGAGAAATAAGGTAAATAAATTTTTTCTTGACATGTGCCCTCCTGGAAATGTAATTTTACCTTATTAGTTGAGTAGATAGGCAGGATCACCCAGTAAAATGAATGAAAACATAACCTCATACACTCCGTAATTGTCAGAATCCATCATCCTCCAGCTTTTCATGAGCACATCACCAATCCGTCTGTTATTTTTGTCTTGAATCTGTTCAGCCAGGTTATTACTTAAGTCGAGTTGATTGGTGGTAGTGGTAAGGCTGCTCGGTGCGATCACCGTTACAGCACCAGATTCTTTTTTTTCAAGTAACAATTCTGCCAGAGATGTTTGTTGTGGATGAATAAAATAACCGGAGAGACAGGTCATATTTATATAGATCGGCAATTGTTTTTGTGAGGGTAGTTCATTAATGATTTGTGGGTTGAGAATCTGATCCTTACCCCACGAATTTATGGCACCATGCCCGAAGTATGTTAGCAGGAAAACAGGCTGTTCTAGTGCCTGCCGCATGGATTTGCTGTTATTGAACACATCTTCTTCAGCCAGCAATAAGGAAGGGGCATAAGCGACGCCAAAACTATCTAAGAAACCTGCAGCATCGTCTTTGAAATTGGATTCCTGTCGATCCGCAATCGCCACGATTCTCCGCTCTCGAATTTCCTGCCACCCATCTTCGCTACGAATCAATTTTGCAACCCAATTATGCAAATCTCCAGCATTATTTATCGGCACTCGCCCAATCGCAAAATCGGGTTGCCGATCGTTATCGATATCCATGAAAGGCATGTCACTGACAGTTTCCCCAAGATACTGGCTGAGCATGAACACAGATGGAACTTGTGAAAGCATCTCAGAATATCCTTTTCGGAGGTAATCAAAATCACCCACCAACAATACATAAGTGGGGGCATTTTGCCAGGTTTTCTGAATATAAGAGAAGAAGTTTATTAAGGCTTGGGGATGAGGAAACCCATCATAAAATTGATCGTATATTTGTTGCGGGTCAATCACCATAGTACTTAACCCCTGTGCTTGACGATGGGCCTCCAAGGGTTCCAAATCTTTCTGAAATTCCTTCCCAGCCAGTACAAGCCAATCGACAGCCAGATCATTATTCATTAAATCGACTGTCTCTTCTAGCGGTTGTAAATCAAAATTCGAAAGAAAACTCGATTCCGGCACCCAGGTGTAGGAACATTCTTCACAGCCCTTTACGTGCAGCACTTGACCAGCGCGAAAAAAACTTGCGCGTAGATCGACATTTGCCGTTGATTTTTCCACAAGAAAGCCACTATTTTGTGTTTTACTGGAAATAAATTCTCCCGTAACTTCAAAATTGTACTGTTCAGACGCGAGCACAATCTTTTTATCGTAGAATACTTCCATGCTGTCCAAATACACCAGTTGGGCTGCCACACCTTCAAGGGCAG
Source organism: Chloroflexi bacterium 44-23 (assembly GCA_001899005.1). Taxonomy (GTDB): domain Bacteria; phylum Chloroflexota; class Anaerolineae; order Anaerolineales; family Anaerolineaceae; genus UBA6170. The sequence goes on along the minus strand of MKUW01000012.1, from coordinate 22,039 downwards.
GTGCCAGCATTTTCAAATTGAATTGCGATTGCAAGCTCGCTATTTCAATTTCGATCTGGTGATAACCAACCCCATCCCATTCGAATGTTCCCAAGTCGATTCCATTGCCAGAAAGCAAAACAACATGATCAGGATTGACTGGGGCACTGGAAGGTGACCAAAATGTCAGCAAAAGGCGCATCGGTGACTGCGCATCCTTATCCATGGGTAAGGCGAATTCAAAAGGCTTTGATGAATCAATTTTTACCCAGACAAAAGGGTCGCTGATTCCAGCTTTTGGCTCATATTCCCGCTCTTCTTCAAAAACAAGATGCGAATAAGCAATCTCAGGGGTTAAGTCAGCGGTATCGTCTTGCGTAACCAATTCTGGGAATGATTGAGAATGATCACCTTTTTGGTTCGCTTCCAATAAAATGACCTGTTGGTTCAGATAGCGGTCATCTGTCTCCGGAACGGAAAATAAAATTTCAAAATCTTCAGAATCCGAACCAGGAGCCAGCCAGAAGGGAACTTGTTGTCCTTTGTGTTTCAAACGCAGCGAATCTGTAGAATCAATCTGCATACCAAATTCTCGCAACCTGCCGGAAGATAAACGATAGTAACCCCCGCTGTCAAAAATCAAGCGCGCTTGTTGTGGAAGGCCGTGCTTATAGGTGGCATTTTGAAGAGGTGTTTTTTGAGGACTGCATGCATTGGTGACAAGCATGATTACCGATAGGAACCACAGGTAAGATTTAGACATCACTTACGTTCCTCGTTCTGGAAATCAGAATTAACACTGCCAATCCAAGCAAGCCTCCTCCCAGGACTACCCCAAAACCAACCGACACAGAGCGAATTGCAGGCCCCACCTGATCCACTGTGGCCACAATAGATGGCGAGGGCAGTTGGGAAGTGGCAGCGGTTGCTGTTTTTACTTCAATTCTGGTTGGTTGGGAAGTTTCCGTATCCGTGTAAACGCGGGTGGCCTCATCGGTAATTGTGGCGGTCAAAGTGTGGGTTGGGATTAACGTATGCGTGTTGGTCACAAAAGAAAATGGGGAAGTCTCGGTCAGTGACGGCGTTATTGTTGGCGTAATCGCGATTCTGGCAGTAAGTGTGCGCGTCGGAGTTGTACTTTTTGTCGGAGTGGTCGTATTCGTGTCTGAGCGTATGGCAGTACTGCTTGAAATGGTTCCCGTTGAAGTGGCAGTCGCATTGAGTGTGTTCGAAATTGGGCCATAAAACTCAGAATTGGAGCTGAGATCTACTACTTCCAATTTGTAATAATAATTTTGTCCACTCTGAATGCTTTCATCCTTAAATTGATAAATGGATCCATTAACAGCCGACCCCTCAGCAATAATAAAATTACTGACCGGAGTGAAAACCCCCTCCTCGCTCGCACTGCGTACAATGAAAAAACCAAGTATGTTATATTCCGAGGCTGTCTCCCACTCAAGCGTGATGGCACTGTTGGTAATACTGGTTATTTCAAATCGCACCAGAGTTACAGCAGCCAAAACCGGGAAGGTTATCAGCAACACGGCCAGGCAGACCAAAAGTAATGTAGCTAACAGTCCAAAGCTTAACCCTTGTTCTTTCATCGCCGATTAAGATTACCTTAACTCAACCATCTCTTTTTGCCGAAGCACTTCCAATTAATAATTCCGTTGATGTGGTTTGACCGTTGACTTTTCCACAGATAACGGCAGCCGCCTTATTCAAAACTTTCACTTTGCCATTCAAAGGCATGACCATTACTACCTGCCCTTCGATTTTATGACTGACGAGGTTTTTTTCTTTAATGGATGTGCCTGTGGCGATCAAATTGTCCTCGTTGTGAATTAAACTTGTTATGCGATACAGCTGTCTGTCCTCACCACCAAATGGGAAAATCAGGCAAATGAACAACTGACTTTACGAATAGCGATTGTTTGCAGATTAATACCAATTTTACACTTAACTCTCAGTAAAACAAAAGTCAGAACATGATCCAAAGTCGCTCAGCCATCAACAGAGAAGAAACGATCACCTGTAGAAACCATCCAGTTTATCAGTTCCGCATAGCGCCGGTGATTCTACAGGTTATTGTCACAATTGATTAAAACGATATGACCAAATTTCAAGGTGAAAATGTGTTTGTATTTTTACAGCGATACCAAATTGTCCATTCAAAAATTGCGAATTTGAATCGACGACCACGAAAAATAGGTCATCTCGCGAGACAATAGGCTATGGATGGAGAGAGCTGGGCCAATAATCGCACTTGATTGCATCAATGACTCAAAAAGAGAAAAAAATCGAAAGAACGCAAGTCACTGTGCAATCTGATTGCCTCATCCGCGAATATCAACCCATGTAAAAATTATTTCATATTTATTGCAACTTATCTTAACTTTCAACTGGCTATTTTATTTTGATATTCCCGGAACTGGGTCCTGACACCAAAAAAAGGACAAGAAAAAACAGCCTTGCAACCCATCATGCGCGCTTGTATGCTGAATCCGGCAGCAGAGTTTACAGCTGGCGTGCCAACATTGGGAAAGCAAGCAGAGTATCCGTGTCCTCCCATCCTGTTGCTTACTTAATGCCTCGCAAGCACGTTTAAATCAAGCCTGCTTTATATGAAAATTAATAAAATTTACAACCAGCCACGCATGCTGTAGACAACGATACCAATATACTCTTTCATGGCAGTCTGGGTGGCAGCCAGATCAGAGGCATTCGGGAGTAGATGAACCAGCAATTCCTCGAAGGATGGATGCCACAGGTTCTGCCAGCTTGCTTCAGTGACCCCAAAATCAGCCGGTGCAGGAATAACCAGCAAGCCCTGCTTTTCGAAGAGTGCTCGTGAACGCGGCATATGAGAGGCCGAGGTAACCAATATGAACTGACTTACCCCCAAATCTCTTGCGATTTGCGAGCAGAACAAGGCATCTTCGTAGGTATTGCGTGATTCTTCCTGTAAGATAAGCCTATCGGCCGGAACACCCATCATTTGCAGTAAGACAGCCATCTCTTCCGCCCCACTGCTGGATCCGGCGCCCAGCCAGGTGATATTTCCACCGCTTAACAACAGCTTATCAGCCACGCCATCCTGATAGAGTTTTAACGCATAAATAACCCGATCCCCTGCAGAACCAACTTCTGGTATCATCCGCGGATATTGCTGTGCCTCAGTGCCTCCCCCTAAAACCACCACCAACGCGCCTTGTGGCAAATCAGTCGGCGGCAGGTTCCGCCACTCTAATGAACGCGTCAGACTGGCTGAGACCCATTGATTGCCTCCCAACCACAGAAGAATTACCACAACCCACAGTAACCGTTTCGCCCATGCCAAACCGGCAGAACGCCGTAAAAGAAACAGCACGAGCAAGAGCAGCATCCAACCTAAACCGAGAGGGTAAACAAATTGCGTTAGGAATTTTGAAAGAAAGACAAACATCTATGACTGCAATTGCTCCTGTTTGAGGATGTGATTTAACAAACCCTGACATCCAGCCACTACCAGATCATAAACTCGTTCGAAATTACCACTATAGTAGGGGTCGGGAACATCTTTTTCGTTAATGTCATCAACATAGTCAAGCAATCGAGGCAATTCTTTATTGAAGGCGTAACGCACATCCTGCACGTTTTCCTCGTCCATGGCCACAATGTAATCATAAACCTGTAAATCCGCTGCTGTTAGTTTCTGAGCAGTTTTTCCGGGCAAGCTGATGCCATGTTTTGCCAGTTCTTTACGTGTGCCGGCATGTGGAGCGTTTCCCAAGTGCCAATGTCCGGTAGCTGCCGAAGCAATTTCAAAACGATCCGCCAGGCCGCGATCCTTAACCAACTGCCTGAACACCCCTTCCGCCATCGGTGATCGGCAAATATTGCCCATACAAACGAACATCACTTTAATTTTTCTCATGCTTCATTTTATACCATGAAAGCTGGGTAGTAAGAAGGAGCGATAGCTTCATGATGAGATCAGACTCTCAGCCCATGCGGCTCAACCTACGAATCTGCGCAGCACGTCATCAATTCTGCTTCCATAACCTTCTCCAAATAAATTAAGGTGGTTGAGCAAATGGTAGAGATTATATATACGAAAACGATCTTGAGAACCTGGCTCTAATGCAAAAATCGATTGATACGCCCTATAAAATACTTCGCTGAATCCACCAAATAACTGTGTATATGCCAATTCTGCTTCATGATCACCATAATAAACTGCCGGATCGATTAGCACCGGCTGACCCCGCTCTCCCGCGATCACGTTACCACTCCACAAATCACCATGCAATAACGAAGGCCTCCGTGGGATATTACCTAACCAACCATCCAGACGCTCCAAAAAATTTTCCAGACCTGATCTACGCTGTGAACTGAGACGTCCAGCCCGAGCAGCCATTTCAATTTGCGGGCGCAAGCGTCGTTCACGAAAGAAATCCACCCAATCCACCATCCAGCCGTTATATTGTGGGTTACTGCCAATATAACCATCGTGATCATAACCATATTGTTTGATTCTTCCTCTACAATGCAAGTTTGCCAGTTGCTCACCCAGCTGGCTTTGATTAACAAACTGCTGGGTATTGATCCACTCCAAAACAAGAAATGCAGGAGCCCCTCCCTTTGCTTCTGAATAAGCATACACTTCTGGAACCCGGATCGCATCTGCAACTGCCATTCTTTCTAAACCTTCCGCTTCAATCTTAAACATCCCCGGCAGCTCCTGTTGGTTATATTTTAAGAAGAAATCATGGTTTCCTACCCGCAAACGGAGACAATGATTGATACAACCCCCGCCTACCGGTGCAATTACTTCAATCGACCCTGAATAATCTCTCTCTGCGAAAATTTGCTGTAAAACCTGTTGTAAATCTACCGAAATTCTCATGCCTTTATCCTTGCACCCATCTGGAACTTATTTGTTTATCTATGAAGGGATACGTAAACTAAATTATACAAATTCAAATTTTTCTGGTCATTCTAAAAATTCTTTTAATTGTCTTTTCTTTTAGGGAAAAGAAATTTATGCGCATTAACAAACAGTAAGTATTCACCAGAGTGCAAACTTCCCTTTAAGCAAAGAGCCCGCCAGAAAGGCAGGCTTGGGCTGTGATGAGCGGGGTTTTGGCGTTAATTCCCCTTGACGATATAGTGACTCACCAGGGACTTGAACCCTGAACCGATTGATTAAGAGTCAATTGCTCTGCCAATTGAGCTAGTGAGCCATCTCGCGCAATAATTATACCTAAAAAGAAGTCACTGTCAATAAAAGCAATCCCGAATCGGTCCGAGTATATTTTACGAATCTGTTCAGGAATCGTGCTAGAAGCACTGTCTGCCAATCAAAGGTTTTTTTGAATCAGTTGCAGGTGTTACGAAACCGCTCTATGAAATTAACAAAATCAAGAATCAACCCAGTTGAAAGTGCTCTTTACGGCTTTTTTCCAACCAGCATATAACTTTCTTCTTTTGCCTTCTTCCATAGTAGATACCCAGCGTTTATCTTCTTTCCAATTTGCACGCAGGTCTTCAATCTCTGTCCAAAAACCAACCGCCAACCCGGCTGCATAAGCTGCACCTAAAGCTGTTGTCTCCGACACCGATGGACGGATAACCGGTACATTGAGAAGATCTGCCTGGAATTGCATCAATAAATCATTTACCACCATACCGCCATCAACTTTCAAAGCCCGCAAATCAACGCCTGAATCCTTGTTCATTGCGTCCAGCACTTCAAGTACCTGAAAGGCAGTGGCCTCCAGGACGGCCCGAGCGATGTGGCCTTTGTTCGTATATTGTGTCATTCCAGCAATTATGGCGCGCGCATCACTGCGCCAATAAGGAGCAAACAATCCTGAAAAGGCTGGTACAAAGAAGATGCCACCGTTATCCGCAACGCTACGTGCCAGTGGTTCGATATCAGCGGATCGCGTGATAATCCCCAGGTTATCCCGCAGCCATTGCACCAGAGCTCCCGCGATGGCAATTGAGCCTTCAAGCGCATAAATTGCCGGCTGATCGCCGATTTTGTAAGCCACGGTTGTCAACAATCCATTACGTGAAAGAACAATCTCGCTGCCGGTGTTTAAAAGCATAAAACAGCCGGTACCATACGTATTCTTGGCTTCTCCAACTGAATAACAGGTTTGCCCAAACAGGGCAGCTTGCTGGTCGCCTAGAATGCCAGCGATCGGCACACCTCTAAGGTCACCTTCTTTGATTTCTCCGTAAATCTGGCTGGAGGATTGAATCGATGGCAGCATCAAACGCGGTAAATTGAGGTCAGCTAAAATGTTATCATCCCAATCAAGAGTTGCCAGATTCATGCATAGAGTACGGGAGGCATTGGTGACATCAGTCATGTGCAAACCACCTTTCACTCCGCCCGTCAACTTCCAAAGCAGCCAAGAGTCCATGGTGCCAAACAAAAGATCGCCACTTTCAGCTCTTTTCCGTAAAGTCGCATCACTATCCAGGATCCATTGGATTTTAGGTCCGGCAAAATAAGTGGCCAAAGGCAGGCCGGTTGTCTTTCGATAACGATCCTGGCCACCATTTGCTGCCAGTGCGTTACAAATCTGACTGGTTCGGGTATCCTGCCAGACAATGGCCGGGTGGACAGGTTCTCCATTATAACGATCCCATACCAGGGTTGTTTCCCGCTGATTGGTGATTCCGACAGCAGCAATATCCCGGCTCTGAGCCCCGCTTTTCCCAATTGCTTTCGCTAAGACATTCTGTGTTCGGTGCCAGATCTCATTGGCATCATGCTCGACCCATCCCGGTTGGGGAAAATATTGATGATGTTCTTGCTGCTCAGAGCAAATGATCTTACCTTCATGATTAAAAATAATACAACGGGTACTGGTTGTGCCCTGGTCAATCGCAGCGATAAATTGTTGCATAATTCCTCACAATCATTACAATGTTAATTAAATTATTTAGCACCGACTTAAATAATTTGATCCGATTAATTTTAGCATCAACCGTCCAATGACCAATCCAAATTGTGTCATCAGATTATTGAATTACAGATTCAGTGTGTTATATTTATGACAACCATGCGCTAAAATTTACATAATCTTTTTTTACTATACTTTTTAAAAAACCACATAAGGAGCTACTCATGCAAAAAATTGCCATCATCACGGAAGATGGAAAGACAATCAGTCAGCATTTTGGCCGCGCAGGTCATTATGCAGTCGTTACAATCGAAGATGGTAAAGTGATTAATCGTGAAATGCGTGATAAATTAGGACATAAGAATTTTCAGAATGAGGAATCTCACGAACAACATGACCCCAATCAACCACATGGCTTTGACGAAGATTCAAGAGACAAACATGTGCGTATGTCTGATGCAATCATGGATTGCGACGTTTTAATTGCGGGTGGAATGGGATATGGCGCTCGCCAGCACATGCAGGATCGTGGAATTAAAATAATCATGTCGAGTATCACTTCGATTGACTCGGCGGTTGAAAAATGGATTAATGGCGAATTAACTGACCAAACTGAATTGAATCATTAGAATTGGAGTAATGGGTTCGGAGAAATGAGTATTAAGAAAGATAGCATGAAGTGGCCTGGATACCGGTTAATCTTCTGAATTATTCAAGCCTTCATTCTCTCCTGACGAGCATAATTTTTCCTGTCTTAGACGAAGTTAACAATATTGGTAGCAGCAAAATTCTCTACTTGGCCACTGTTGATATCGTAGGCAAATGGAATGCTCCCATCTTTAGTTGGAAGAAAATTCTTAACCAGTTGAACATCTATTTCGATCGTGAAATATAATGATTTTTTCCATTTACACAATCAATTTGACATTTCCCCTCAGATCGAAGCATTAAAAATACTTCTTACTGATCAGCTTTTACGTCAAAATCATCAGCCTTGCTGCTGAACGCTTCGTTGTACGCCGCCGGCTTGCTGCTCGATCCAATGAAATACATCAAGGGATTAATAGCTTCCATTCATTTAACCTGAGTTGCAAGATCGAGTATTTGCAGTTTTTGAACCATGCTGCATTCTTGTGCTAATTCCCAATCAAGGAGCAAAAGTTGTGGTCCATTCTATTCTGCGAAGTCGATTAATTGGTATTGCATTTGAATCTCCGTACCTACTTTCCAACAGGCACAATCTTCACCTAACAATAAATTTATCACTAAACAAACTTTAATGACATCAGCAACAATAATTAATTGAAGCATATCTTTCGATTTCTCCTTTCCAAATAAGCTGGCGGAATCTATCAATATCTGTAAATAGTTAGTAAGCTTTACTTTACAGCTACAATTACTTTAAACCGTTTTCAGATGGGCTCTAACCTATACTTGCGAATAAGAATTGACTTACCTCTTGACCAGTGTGGTTTATACTTATAAATTCAGTTTAGTTAATTCAATGAATTTGAAGAAACTAAGGAAATTGCGGAAAAAATTAACAAGATTCGTTTTAATCAGATAAAACTTTTTGTTTCAACAGGTACACTTTCTATTTGGTAAAATAAACAGATTATGAAATTTCTCATCACGGGTGCTGCAGGCTTTATCGGTTCTGCCCTGGCGAACATGCTGGTCAAGGGCGGCCATGCTGTGATTGGAATCGATGATCTTTCCACCGGCAAGGCTGATACGTTATCAAAAGAAGTGGTCCTGCATCAAGGTGATGTGAACGATCGCAAACTACTTTGGTCACTCCTGCAGGATGTAGATTGCGTTTATCATCTGGCAGCAAAAGTGGTGGTGCCCGATTCAATTCTCTATCCGCGTGAATATAACACAGTGAATGTGGGTGGTACCGTGACTTTAATGGAAGCCATGCGCGATATGCGTGTGAAACGGGTTGTTCTTGCTTCATCAGGTGCGATTTATGGAAATCAGCCCCAACAACCTGTGAAGGAAACCGCGGTTCCCAATCCGCGCTCACCTTATGCTGTCTCGAAATTGGCGGCAGAATACTACACGCATAGCATCGGCTCTCTGTGGGGTATTGAAACGGTTTGTTTGCGAATTTTTAATGCGTATGGCCCGAACCAACAACTGCCCGGAACTCACCCACCAGTCATCCCATATTTTCTAAGACAGGCTCACCAAAATGCTACCATCGTCATTCACGGCGACGGTAATCAGACCCGCGATTATATCTTTATCGATGATGTTGTTGAAGGTCTTATCTCTGCATCCAGCGCTAAAGAAGTTGATCGCCAAACAATTAATTTGGGTAGCGGCCGTGAAACCAGTGTCCGCAATCTGGCACGCCTTATTATCGAGATCAGCGGAAAACAACCTGAAATAATTACCAATGTTCGCAATGACGGCGGACCTACCCGCATGATGGCTGATTTAACGCTGGCACGCGAGAAACTGAATTTTCACCCACGCACTCCCCTTGAAATTGGCCTGGAAATAACCTATGAAACTGATCCACGTATTCGGGCTGTTTAAGCGGCTGGTTTTCTCCCACAGAAGTTAATTGTGTTCATTCGCTCGATTTGATATAATTTCATACGTAGGTCATGATTTTCTCAAAGGCCTGGCGCATGCATAGAACCAAAAGGAAAGTAAGCGGAGTGAAGGTTTGAAGCAACAGGCGAAATGTTCCCTTTTATTATTATTGGCATTTGTTTGCACGTCAATTTTAAGCGCGTGTGGTCTATCAGAATCCACTCTTCCCGCCGGTGATTCTTCCGCAACTTTTCCAGTCGACCGTGCCTTTCGCGATTTTTATCGCGGTTTGGGGGGAACCGAAGTATTAGGGCCGGCCATCATTGAGAGTTTTGGATGGGATCAATTGACCTGCCAATACACTGAAAAAGCATTGATGTGCCAAAATCCTGATAATGGGTCAAATCAACGATACAGTCTGTATCCTTTGGGTGCATACTTGAATATCAATGACTTAATTGAGAGTCGTCAAACCGCTGACCCGATCGAAATTTATAAAGAATTTCAACCTCTATACAAGAAATTACACGGAGAAATAAATGTAGGCCGTGCACTTACTCCTGTGCGATTCAATCCTTTAGAACAGCGCCTGGAGCAATTTTTTGATAATGTCGGCTTCTATCGCCTGGTCGATGAACCAGAAGGCACTGCCCATTTGTTGGCCTACGGAGTATTTGTATGCCAGGACAAATGCTCCTACCCGGCGCGCAAGGGAAGTGCAATTGCAAAGATACCCATAAGTGTTGACATGCCTTTTATGGATACGATCGCCAGAATGGACAATCCGGCCGCTTTTGGTGAACCGTTAACCATACCTTATCAGTTGGAAAACGGGCAGATTCAACAGATCTACCAAAACGCAGTCTTTATTGGCAATTCGATGCAGGTTGAGACCGTTCGCTTGTTGAATGTCCCTATCCTACTGGGCTTTGAAGTAAGTGAGCCAAAACCTCAAGATGGGGCTACCAAACCCGGATTGGTTTTTTATAACATTTCAGGTGCAAATGGATTCAATGTACCCGTTGTTTTTGACAAATTCATCATCGGTCATGGCGGCCGTGAATTTTCGGGAGATCCAATCGGCGAGTTCTTTGAAATGGGTGACAGCTACCGCCAATGTTTTCAAAATTACTGCCTGGATTATGTTCCAACGGATACAGGTGGTAAGAAGGTGAGAATGGCTCCCCTTGGTGAAGAATTTTTATCTGTAAGTAATCTTCCCGAAGATTATGTGGTACGTTTTCAGTTGACACCTGACACGGTAACTTTACAAGCATCACCGCGATTTAAGGTTATTCCCACCGAGCAAAACCAGGAGATTGAAATCTCCATTGAACGCAATCAAGATGGCCAACCGGTCGCTGACGTTGATTTTACACTGTTGCTTACCCTTCCGGATGGTACTCAAGAGAAAATATTAAGTCAGTCCACCAACCTTCTCGGAAAAACCAGCATAACACTCCCTGTTTTCCCTTCTCTCAAACGCGGCAGGGTGATCGCTTATCAAGTATGCTTGAATCAATCCAACGACGATAAAGTCTGCGATATTGATCATTATCTGACATGGTAGCGAGTCAGGGTTGAGCTTCAGCAAATACCTTGACGGTTTCTATCTTTCCGCGGACGGCATAGACTGTCATTGTGAACTCATTGACCGCTTTATCTGATGATTGCCAGCGTCTCAAACCAATAATTTGTCCATCCTGATCCAACGCTGCAGCCACTACCCATACCTGCGAAAATTCAGCTGGAATAGTATATTTGCCTTTAATGGTAGCGCTTGAACCATCCATTAATTCCACTGCCACGTCTTTGATACTCATCCGTTCAGACTGAATCTGGTCAGCATCTATCGGAATGGAGGAATTAAATTGAGCACTGGATTGAAATTCCGTTGGCATGGGCGCTTCAAAGTAAACAGCAAATGGTAAACTTTCATCCGGCAATAAGAGATTTAATGGCAAGACTGTGGTTTCAGAAAATACTTGGGTTGCATCCAGATCAGCGACATTGACCGTGACCAGGGCGCTTTCCATCAATTGCTGGGTAGTATTGGCCAACCAGCCAAAACACCAGATGCCATCCTGTGAATCAGACAAACAATTTAAACTCTGGATTGGTATATTGATGGGTGTCGGTTGCGGAGTTTCATTTCCAGGAGTTACAGTTTCAGCCGGAATCAAAATTTCGATGCCCACTTTCATGGAGTTTGGGTTCACATCGGGATTAAGCGTAAGAATCCCATCCAAAGAGACCCCATACGTCCAGGCAATGCCACCCAGTGTTTCTCCTAATTTAACCAGATGAGTACGCGGGGTGGAAGTTGGCGATGGCAGTGGTGTTGGACTGACAACACGAGTGGGGGTTTGAGAAGGTCTCAATGTTGGAGAAGATGTTAGGCTGGCGGTGGGAATTAGCGGTGTATTAACGCTTTCCGGCAGTTCAATGCGGCTGTTAGCAACACAGGCAGCCAATGCAGTCAGAATAAATAACCAGACGAAAATGAACAAGGATTTTCTCAGTTGTTTTCGCATACAGGCGATTATACCGTTAAGCGCAATCCGGTTAATCAATCATAAACCCCAGGCGATCAAGTACCTGTCTTCGATTCTTGGATCTGCAATATGAAGAGCAATTGATCCCAATTTCAACAATCATCTGATTCCATTCAATCAATCATCCACGCACAAATTCCACAGGTCATAAACTTGTCGTCTTTGCGCGGCTGTGCTAAACTCAATTCAACATGGGCAATGCAGAAGATAAGATTTTCCAGGAAGCATTGGCGGCAATTGAAGAAGGAAACAATACCCGCGCCAAAGATCTATTGACGCGTCTGTTGAAGCAAAATCAACAAAACCCCCATTACTGGTTGTGGATGAGTGCCGTTGTGCGCAGCAATAAAGAGCGCCGCTATTGTTTGAATCAGGTCTTACAATTTGATCCACAGAACGTGGAGGCACGTCGCGGATTGATCCTGTTAGGGGACTTGCCAGTAGATGATAGATTGCGAGTTCCTTTGCAGAAGCAGCAGCGCAAATGGGTAATTCCTGAAATTGCTGAGCTCGAATCTGAAAAAGTGAAAATGCCCTGGCTGCGTATGAGTCTGGCTCTGGTCGCTTTGATAATTGTGGTTGTCATTTTCATCGTGGCATTTAGCTCAAACCGACTTTGGATCTTCCAGAACAAGCAGGTTGCCGCTTTAGGTACAGCGCAATCCACGCCAACTTTCCCGGCTACCAATACTGCTACAATTACCGTCACTGTGCGTAATCCAACCGCCACCCCGCCCTGGATGGCACTGGTAGCTACCTATACACCAACTCCTCTTTATGTAAGTACTCCCCATCCGATCATTGAAGCATATCAAATCGCGGTTCGGCGCTATCAAAGTGGCAATTGGCAGCAGTCGATCCAGTATTTCAAGCAAGCACTGCAAACCGATAAGAACTCACCGGATCTTTATTACCTGATGGGGGAAGCCTATCGTCAAAATGGCCAGTCAGCAGAGGCGTTGGAAGCTTATAATCAAGCTATTCAAATCGATTCTCAATTCGCCCCGCCTTACCTGGGAAGAGCACGCATTTCGTTACTTTCTGAACCTGAATCCTACGATGGGGTTACCCGCGATCTTGAAAATGCCATCAAGCTGGATTCACAAATGGGCGAGGCCTATCTGGAATTGGCCAATGTCCAATTGGTAGAAAAGAAATGGCAGGATGCAAAATCAAATTTAGATGAAGCCGCCATTTATCTGCCTGATTCTCCCTTAATCTCAATCGCATTCGGAAGGATTGCGCTCAGCCAGGAAGATTATGAACAGGCAATTGAGTATGCAAAACTGGCAAACCAGCAAGATCAAACCATTCTGGAGACGTATCGCTTCCTGGGTCAGGCTTTTCAAGCAGCAGGTCAATTTTCCGACTCTTTAGTGCCTTTACAGGTCTTCGTTCAATATTCAAAGACTGAAGATCCCCAGGCGATTGCCTGGTTGGGAAAGGCTTATGCCGCCAGAGGAGATACCGACGAAGCCTTACAATTGTTTGCTCAAGCGCTCAAAAACGATCGCTATGCAGTCGATATTTACATGCAGCGCGGCCAGCTCTATTTTGGTGCAGAGCAATACGATCTGGCATTTAATGATTTTTCCACAGCCTTTAAGCTCAGACCGAAATTATATGAGGCTTGTATGATGATCGGTGAAACCCAATTAAAATTGGGAGGACCCGGCAATGCTTATATTCAATTAAGTGAATGTCAAAAACTGGCCGAAACAGATTCTGAATTAGCACGCATGTTTTTCTTTCGAGCGGTGGCACTCGAAGCCTTAGATAATGATGTAGCAATCCAGGATTGGGAAAGATTGCTCAGCTTACCGGCCGAGGCAATTGAGCCACAATGGGAAGCGACTGCTCAATCCTTTTTGAGCCTTCGTTTCAGTGCAACCCCTTCGCTGACCGCAACGTCTACCCCAAAAACTACGCGAACGCCCTCCGGAACAGGTTCACCGCCACCAAAAACAGCCACCGTTACCCCATGAACAAATTGAGAAACTCTGAATGTCTGGTTTAGTTCCATATTTATTGATTCAAAACCGTAAGAGAAGAAGAACTGCAGCCAAAACAAAGAACCAAAGGCTATCCAGGAAGTTTGGCTTTGGTCTATTAACTACTTTCCTAATCTTGTTTGGACTTACGCCACTGGCCGCGGGATTAATATATGCCAATCTGACCCGAAATTTACCTGCGATTGAAAATTTTGAAATTTATCTCAACCCCAAGAATGGCACCCTCCTGACGCCAACCACAATTTATGACCGTAATGAAGAAACCATAATTTATCAACTTCAGAATTCCAATTTTCCAAGACGTTTTCTCACGATTGATCCCAACAACGAGGAGTTTTTCAGCCCATTTTTGGTTCAATATATGGTGGCAGAATATGAACCCTTTTTTTGGACAAGTAAAGGTTATAGTACTAACAGGCTCAACCAACATACACCAGAAACAATTGCCGAGATCTTGGTTGATCGCCTGCTTCTCTGGCAAGAAAAGGACAGTTTCAACCGTTATCTGCGGATGAAAATTCTGGCAGCACAAATAACGAACCAATATGGCCGTGTACAGGTACTCGAATGGTTTTTAAACAGTCAGAATTTTGGACCCGCCACAATTGGTGCCGACAGTGCTGCACGTACCTATTTCGGAAAACCTGCCAGCCAGTTGACACGAGCCGAAGCAGCTCTTTTGGTTTCGGTTTCACGCACCCCAGCTTTGAATCCAAGCGATGCCCCGCAAGCTGCACTGCAGAATCTAAAACAGTTGCTTCTAAAAATGAAAGCAGCAGACAAAATCAGCGCAGAGGACTATGCCAAGGCAAGCACTGAGAACGTCACATTCAACATTCAAAAAAATGAGAATCAGACGCTCGCAAACACATTTGCCCGGCTGGTGGTAAATTCTCTTTACAAAACGCTTGGATACGAACGGGTTGAGCTTGGCGGTATTCAAGTTGTTTCCACGCTGGATATGAAATTACAGCAAGAGCTGCGTTGTACGCTGGACGTACAGCTTCAGCGCTTACAGGGTGTCAATTTGGCAGTGCCCGAGTGTTTGCCAACTCAATTTTTACCCCCGCTTAACATCCATTCTCAAGAATTTGGAAATACCCAGGCCAGTGCAGTAGTATTAAATCCCCAGAATGGTGAGATCCTTGCGCTGGTTGGAGATCTCAGCAATCAGCAAGAAAACAGTCTCCTGGTGCCGCATCAGGCAGGCTCAATACTTACCCCACTCGTTGCAGTCAATGCCTTTGCCAGAGGGTTCACTCCAGCCAGCCAGGTATGGGACATCCCTTCACCGCAAGCAGGTAGCTTTGAGACATCACAATATCAGGGTCCAATACGCTTACGAACAGCCCTGGCGAATAATTACATTGCTCCTCTGGAAGAACTAATGGCCCAATTGGGAGCACAAACGATTTGGCAAAGTGCGAGAACTTTTGGTCTTTCATCCCCTATTTCTAAAAATCAAACAAAATCAATTTTAGAGGAAGGCAATAGCGCCAACATTGTGGAAGTGGGGGAACTGTTCAGCACTTTTGCCACTCTTGGCACTCGTTATGGGGTTAAGGATGACAACTCAAAATTAATCGAAGCACTTATGGTTAAGAAAATAAGCAGTGTCGACAACCAATTGATCTTTGAACAAGGCCCTATTGAGGCACAATCCGTTGTCAGCCCGCAATTGGCTTTTTTGGTTCATGATGTCCTGCAAGATGAGTATGCACGTCGCAAAACGCTTGGATATCCCAACTTGCTGGAGATTGGCCGCCCGAGCGGGGCGAAAAACGGTGCCAATTTCAACCAAAACGAAATCTGGACAGCCGGATATACCCCGCAATACACGACAGTCGTCTGGTTTGGTCAAAAAGAACCCAATTCTTCGGCACTTAAATCCCAGGTCGCAGGCGGCGTCTGGTATGCCATCATGCAGTATCTCCATCGAAATGAAGCAGTGCAGACCTGGTCAAAACCAATTGGAATCACAGAAAAGGAAGTGTGCGCCCTGTCCGGCCTTTTACCCACCCGTCAATGCCCGGAAATTGTGGTTGAAAAATTCATTGATGGAACCCAACCTGTCAATTCCGATAATCTCTTTCGAAGTTACCGCATCAATCGCGAAACCGGTTTATTAGCCACTGTTTTTACCCCACCTGAATTGGTTGAAGAGCGCACTTTTATGGTGGTTCCAGATCAAGCACTTGCCTGGGCGCAATCAGCTGGAGTGGAACTGCCACCCAAAAATTACGATGCGATCCAATCACCCAATTTTTCTGAAGAGGTTAATATCAGCTATCCATCGATTTACAGTTTTGTTCATGGTGAGATTAAAGTTAGTGGGACTGCATCCGGTGATAATTTTAGCAGTTATCGGGTGCAGGTCGGTGCCGGTCTCAACCCACAATCCTGGTTCGAGGTCAATGAAATGCAAAACAATCCGGTCAATAATGGCCTCCTGGCCACCTGGCAAACAGAGGCCTTGGAAGATGGACTGTATGCTTTACGTTTGCAAGTCATCCGCGATAATCAGCAGTTCGAAACTTTTACGATCCAGGTTTCAGTAGACAACACCGCCCCCACTGTCAAACTAATCTACCCGGCTGCAGGCGATAACATTACGCTCGGTCCTAATAAAATCATCACTTTGCATGCGCAGGTTGAGGATTCTACGGGTATAGCACGGGTTGAGTGGTGGCTGGATGAGCATTTAATTGGCACCAGTGAGCTGTCACCATTTAGTTTTCCATCCAAAATCGCCGTTGGAAAACACTCACTAATTGTTAAAGCATATGACCTGGCAGGCAATAGTACTTCCACAGAATCTTTGAATTTTGAAGTGAATTAGCGTACTATGGGTATAAGTTCACAGGAGGAATTATGTCTGACAGTTTAATTTGGTATGGCCACGCAACCATTGGTCTCGAAACTAGCGGGTATCATGTCTTGATTGACCCTTTTTTCCAGGACAACCCGGCGACTGATGTAAATGCCGCCACCATCAACCCACAGTATATCCTGATCACGCACGGTCATTATGATCACATTGGTGACTGCGTGAAAATTGCCAAAAGATCAAATGCGCTGGTTATCAGCAACTTTGAAATCATCAACTGGCTGGAGAAACAGGGGCTTACCAACCTGCATGCCCAGCACCTGGGTGGAGGTCATCAGTATCCCTTTGGCTACCTCAAACTCACTCTAGCCCTGCATGGATCAGGCCTGCCGGATGGATCGTATGGTGGAAACCCGGCTGGTTTTCTCATAACAACAAATACGAATAAGAAGATTTATATCGCTGGTGATACCGGGCTGTTCGGGGATATGCGTTTGATTGGCGAGGAAGGAATCGACCTGGCTGTTTTGCCTATCGGGGATAATTTCACGATGGGGCCGGAAGATGCACTGCGAGCAGTCAAATTAATCCAGCCAAAACATGTCATCCCGATTCATTACAATACCTGGGAAGTGATTGAACAAAACGCCAGCAAATGGGCAAAAAAAGTGGAAGCTGAAACCGATGCCAAGGTGCATGTTATCCCACCCGGTGGAACTTTTAATTTATAAAATCCCAAAGAGTTGCTATTTCTTAAATTGATATTGGTTGAAGAGTGACGCATATGAGCTGCCTGTAAGAGCCGCACTGAAGAGGCCGGGCATGTGATGTTATGCATCACCTCTACACACCTTGACAGGGCTAAATCAAATAATGCTTCGTTTGAAAATAGATACAATGACTGATCATCAAACACCGATGGTTTAGTCGGAATTGTATCCTGCCTGTTCACCTCACATTTCTGCTACTAGTAGAGGAAGTGGCCTTTCAAACAATCTTAGGAAAAGCCAAATAAGGTGGAGAGCTTATCTCAGGAACACATTTTCCGTTATCCAGGTTTCTGGATTCTGAAACACTATATATTAATCGCAGCTATATTTGGAGTTCCATTAAAATTACATCAATAGCAATTTGATAGGTTTTGCCAGTGTTCAACAATTAGAATACGGGTCAATGAAAAAATAAATGGGATGGAAATCAAGAATGACTGAGAATTCAGCCGAGAAAAAACCTGTAAAATTTTATAATTTTAGCCCGGAGGAACGACTCGCCTGGCTCGAAAAGAATTCGACCCTCAGTGTCGAAAAACTTAATACACTCAGTGGAAAAACTGGGTTGACAATCGAGCAGGCTGATCACATGATCGAAAATGTGATCGGGGTTTTTGGCTTGCCGCTGGGAATTGCGCAGAATTTTCTCATTAACGGCGCAGAAACTTTAATTCCCATGGCCGTTGAAGAACCTTCAGTCGTCGCTGGGGCATCCTTTATGGCCAAACTTGCACGCGCGGGTGGTGGCTTTACCGCCCATGCCGGCAATCCGGAAATGATTGCCCAAATTCAAGTGATTGAGCTGCCTGAAATTCATACAGCGCGCTTGCTGATTCTGGAACAAAAAGCACATTTGCTGTCAATGGCTGCTGAAATTGATACGGTCTTAACCAATCTGGGTGGTGGTCCGCGTGATCTTGAGGTGCACTTGTTTGAAGAATCACCTATTGGCCCGTTCCTGGTGATTCACCTTATTTTTGACGTTCGTGATGCGATGGGGGCCAACGCCGTCAACACCGCAGCGGAGCGTCTCGCTCCGGAAATAGAACAAATTTGTGGCGGCAAAGTTCATTTACGTATTCTGACTAACCTGGCTGACCGGCGCCTCGCAAGGGCGCGTGCCACCTTTTTGCTTGACCAATTGGCCTTCGATCAATATAGCGGTGAAGAAGTACGGGATGGCATTATTGCAGCCTGGGCATTTGCTGCTGTCGATCCTTACCGGGCGGCAACCCATAACAAAGGTATCATGAATGGGGTCGATCCAATCGTGATCGCTACCGGAAACGATTGGCGTGCAGTCGAAGCGGGAGCGCATGCCTACGCCGCTCGTTCAGGCAGATATACCAGCCTGACGACCTGGTCAAAGGATAAACAGGGTAATTTGCTGGGTACCATTGAAATGCCGATGGCTGTCGGTACGGTGGGTGGGGCAACCAGGGTTCATCCCGCTGCCAAAGTAGCTCTCGAATTAATGAAAGTAACCCAGGCCTCACAATTGGCAGAAATTATTGTATCGGTGGGATTGGCACAGAATCTGGCAGCTTTGCGCGCCCTGGCTACTGAAGGTATTCAACGCGGGCATATGAGTTTACACGCGCGTCAGGTAGCCGTGGCAGCCGGGGCAGCAGCCGATCAAATTTCGCGCCTGGCTGCTATTTTAGTGGAGGAGAACAACGTCCGGCCCGATCGCGCCCTGGAGATCCTGAGTGAATGGAGAAAGTAAAGAGCAAGATGAACAACGACTATTCTGATTCAATTTTAATGAAACCAAACCGTGCAGTCGGGATCGTTGGCTATGGGGTTTATATTCCCCGTTACCGTTTACCTGCTTCCGAGGTGGCGCGTCTGTGGAGTGGGGGTGAAGAAGAAAGCCTGCCAATTAAAGAAAAAGCAGTGCCGGGGATTGATGAAGACACCATTACCATTTCAATTGAAGCCGCACGCAATGCGCTAAAACGGGCCGGCATCGATCCCGCTGGTATCCGGGCGGTCTGGGTGGGCTCGGAATCTCATCCCTATGCTGTCAAACCATCCTCTACCATTGTAGCCGAGGCGATCGGCTGCTCACCCCATATTCAAGCGGGTGACTGGGAATTCGCCTGCAAAGCCGGTACTGAGGCGATTGTGGCCGCTATCGGGTTGATCGGCTCGGGGATGGCTAACTATGCGCTGGCGATCGGTGCAGATACCGCACAGGGCCGTCCGGGTGACGCGCTCGAATATACCGCTGCTGCCGGTGGTGCCGCCTATGTTCTGGGACCGGCTGAGGAATCCCTGGCCATCATCAACAGTACCTTTTCTTACGTCAGCGATACCCCCGATTTCTGGCGCCGCCCCATGCAAAACTACCCGGAACACGGTCAGCGTTTCACCGGAGACCCGGCTTACTTCAAGCATATTACTGAAGCCGGACAACATATGATGCAAGCCAGTGGGACAACACCGGCCGATTATCAATATGCAGTCTTCCATCAACCGAATACAAAATTTCCGCAACGGGTGGCTGCTTCACTCGGTTTCTCAAAAGAGCAGACCAAAGCCGGCTTATTAGCATCCGTGATTGGCAATACCTATGCCGGATCATCCATCGTTGGATTGACCGCCATTCTGGATGTAGCCCAAGCGGGTGACCGCATTTTACTGGTCTCATTTGGTTCAGGCGCCGGCTCGGACGCCATTGACCTGACCGTGACGGAAGCGCTTCTGGAGCGACGCGACAAAGCGCTGAACACCAAAGAGTATATCGCCCGCCGCACTGAAATTGATTACGCCACATATTCCCGCATGCGCGGAAACCTGAGGATGAAGTAGGAGCCGCTATGCGAGAAGTCGTCATCGCTGGAATTGGCCAATACCCGGTCGGCGAACACTGGCACCTATCGCTGCGCAATCTCTCCGCGGCAGCCATTCAGGCAGCGCGCAAAGATGCCGGCGGTCTGAAACCCGATAGTATCTATATCGGCAATGTGCTTTCACCGGTTGCAAGTCATCAGGCCAATCTGGGAGCACTTGTTTCGGATAACACCTTTCTGGAAGGTGTCGAAGCCTGCACTGTTGAAGCTGCCGAAGCATCCGCGGCAGCCGCATTTCGGATGGCCTACCTGGCCGTTGCCTCGGGCTGGGTGGATAGCTCGCTGGCGCTCGGCTTGGAAAAATTTACCGACCGCTCCGGAGAAGATCAGAACAACCCTATCTACGAAACGCTCGATAATGACTATGAATTAAACACAGGCAGTTCGCCCACCGCTCAGGCAGGTTTGCTGATGCAGCGCTATTTATATGAATATCCTCACGCAGAACGAGCATCTTTCGCGGAGTTTCCTCTCATCGCTCACGCCAACGCTGTCAACAATCCCAATGCCATGTTTCGAAAGGCAATGCGATTGGAAACCTACCAGAAAGCTGGAATGGTTGCCGATCCGCTCAATATATTCGATGTGGCTCCCTATGGTGATGGCGCAGCTGCGTTGATTCTAACCACTCCCGATATTGCGAAGGATTTGCCGCATGCGAAAGTACGCATCATCGGCTCGAACATTGCCATTGACACCCTGGCCCTGCACGATCGCAGCGATCCGTTAGCTTTCCGAGCAGCCGGTGTCTCTTTGGAACAGGCTTGTCACCAAGCCGGTATTTTGCCCAGTGATGCCGATTTCTTCGAACTGCACGATTCCTATTCCATTTTTGCGGTACTAAGTCTGGAAGCAGCTGGGTTTGCCGAGCACGGTGAGGGTTGGCGGTTGGCACAAAACAATCACCTTTCTCTGGGTGGGAGGCTGCCCATTTGCACCATGGGCGGTTTAAAAGCGCGCGGCTATCCATTGGGTGCTACCGGTGCTTACCAATTGGTGGAGGCGGTGCAGCAATTACGCGGAACAGCCGGAAAAAACCAGATTTCAAATGCAAAGCGGGCGTTAATTCAAAGCCTTGGCGGTCCAGCTTCCACAGCCGTAACGCATGTGCTTGAGCGCATGGAATAGGTATAATACGCCTTTTGATAGCTTTTTGAATGCTTTTGATAGTTCCTGATAGATTTTCGTCATTAAAATTCGAGAAAAGAAATTGAGAATTAGATTAATTGGTATCGTTTACAAAGGAGAAATGACAAATGGAAGTACCGCGTCATTGGAGATTAAAAAAACAGCGTTATGCATTGGTGGGTGAAGAGTGTCCCCACTGTAATTCAAAAATATTCCCACCACGCGATGTCTGTCCCTATTGCGGCGGCGAAGCGAAAACTCAATTTGCATTCAGCGGCAAAGGGGAGATTTACTCCTTTACCCACATGGGCACTGCCCCAGCCGGTTTTGAGCAGACCTCACCCTATACCATGGCACTCGTGCGGTTGGAAGAAGGACCGGTCGTCACCGCCCAGCTAACCGACCTGGGTGACCAGGAAGTGCAAATCGGCATGCCGGTGGAAATGGTCACCCGCAAGTTA
>MKUW01000011.1 GCA_001899005.1 Chloroflexi bacterium 44-23 | reverse complement strand
ATTTGATCGAAGTAAACCACATTTGAA
This sequence comes from Chloroflexi bacterium 44-23, assembly GCA_001899005.1. Taxonomy (GTDB): domain Bacteria; phylum Chloroflexota; class Anaerolineae; order Anaerolineales; family Anaerolineaceae; genus UBA6170. The sequence goes on along the minus strand of MKUW01000011.1, from coordinate 1,161 downwards.
TGTGGGTACAATGGGACACATTGACCATGGTAAGACGACGCTGACCGCGGCGATTACCAAAGTCAGTCAACTAATGGGATTTGGTAGCTATAGTGCCTATGACCAGATCGACAATGCGCCGGAAGAGAAAGCGCGCGGGATTACGATTAACATTTCGCACGTTGAATACCAGACAGCCAAACGGCATTATGCCCACGTGGACATGCCGGGTCACCGTGACTACATCAAGAACATGATTACCGGTGCGGCGCAGATTGATGGAGCCATCCTGGTGGTAGCTGCGCCGGACGGACCCATGCCACAGACGCGTGAGCACGTATTATTAGCGCGCCAGGTGGAAGTTCCGAGCATTGTCGTCTACCTGAACAAGACCGATCAGATGGATGATCCGGAATTGATTGAGTTGGTAGAGATGGAATTGCGTGAGATGTTGACCGAGTACAAATTCCCGGGTGATGAGACCCCGTTTGTCAAGGGATCGGCCTTGAAAGCGCTCGAAAGCAGCTCGACTGACCCGAATGCGCCGGAATATGCCAGCATTCGCGAGTTATTGGATGTGGTTGACAACTACATACCGCAGCCGGTCAGAGAGACAGAAAAGCCCTTCATGATGCCGGTGGAAGATGTTTTCTCGATCAAAGGGCGTGGCACAGTGGTGACCGGTCGGGTTGATCGCGGTCTCATCAAAGTGGGAGATCCGGTAGAGATCGTTGGGTTGCGCGAGAAGAGCATGGATTCCGTATGTACGGGTGTGGAGATGTTCCACAAGCTGCTCGATCAGGGCATGGCTGGAGATAATCTGGGATTGCTACTGCGCGGAATCACCCGTGATGATATTGAACGCGGAATGGTTATAGCCAAACCGAAGAGCATTACGCCTCACACCAAATTCATGGCAGAAGTGTACGTATTACGCCGTGATGAGGGTGGACGGCACAAGCCCTTCTTCCCTGGCTATCGGCCGCAGTTCTACATTCGAACCATGGATGTAACTGGTTCGATCACCTTACCGGAAGGTGTTGAAATGGTAATGCCGGGTGACAACGTCAACATGATGGTCGAATTGATCGTCCCGGTGGCGTTGGAACAAGGTTCGAAGTTTGCCATCCGCGAGGGCGGTCTGACCGTCGGCGCAGGTGTGATCACGAAGATTCTAGCGTA
>MKUW01000010.1 GCA_001899005.1 Chloroflexi bacterium 44-23 | reverse complement strand
TTCACTGGCCGATTTGCACCGGATTATGCAATTACCAAGGCAGGGGCAGCAAATGTAGTCGGGTGAATCTGAAATAAACCGGAAATTACCTGCAATTACCTTTTTTTGTGCCCACCTTGGATAACACCATTCCATCGCTATAATTAGAAATATACAATCTTAATCTAATCGTTGGCCGGACATTTACCTGCTGGATATGCAGAGCATGTCCGGTTTTTTGTTTTTCAGATACCTAAATCGCAAGGAGCGCCTTCTGATCGCCAGCATCGCATTATTAGCCCTGTTTTTTGTTTGCACGATCTATGATCTGCGTGACCGCGAAGTTCCGATGCCATTAACCGTTGGAGGGCTAGTTGGTGCCGGCGTATATGCGTTGTTCACTGGATTGTGGGCTCCCGTGTTACTGACCATCGCTTTGACCCATGTCGCAGATTTTGACCCAAGAGAGAAACGTCTGGCCTTCGGTTTGACCTTAGCCGCGTTTTCTGCAATTTTCCAACCTGCATCAGCCTTGATTTGTGCCCTCATTCTCGGATTCTGGGTATTGTGGGAATTTGGTATCCTGGGTGGCGCAGATGTGAAATTATTGATCGCAGCGACACTCGTCTTAGGGAATCCAATTGTTCTGATCCTCATTGCGGTTTCCGGGGGAATCCAGGGCGTAATTGCAAGTCTACAAAAGAAGAGAGAGATTCCTTTTGTCGCATCGATATTCTGTGGAACATTGTTGTTTGTTGTCTATCCATATTTCTAAAAAGGAAGGAGGTGATTGGCTTTGCGTTTCCTAAAAGATAACCGAGGAATCGAGTCGACGGAGGTCGCTTTGATCATTGCAGTGGTTGTCCTGGTTGCCTATGGTGCATACCGGTTACTGGGACAGAATATCGCTGCCATTGTAACTGATGTTGCGGGAAGAATTTAACCATTTTAATGTTCTGCCAGCAATGGTAAATCTGGCAGAACGATTTTTATTAAGGAGGACAATGAAATTTCTCAAAGATAACCGTGGGATGGAATTACTTGAGGCGGCCATCACAACTCCAATAGCAATTATGGTGATGTTAGCTATCGTGAACCTGGGAATGTTGGTCTACGCCCAGCAAGCGGTGCAAGCTGCGGCCAGGCATGGCGCTCGTATGGGAAGTGTAGCACAGCAATGCCCGGCCTGTTATGCAGTGAGTGGAGCTAAATCGGCAATTGCTCAAGCTGGGATATTAGAGAATACTTCTGTTAGCGTCTTGGCTCCTGGAGGCAGCGCAGGTAGTATTCTCAAAATCCAAGTAAGTGGCAATGTCCCTAATTTTATGGCTCCCTTGACCAGTTTGTTTCCCGGATTGCCCGGACAGACGTTTACTGTCCGAGCGGATTCGACATTTCGCCAGGAGGGCTGGTAATGCTGCTGCATGATCGGCGGGGTTATTCGATGACATTCTGGGCGGTCTTCATTGGGCTGGTGATGATTCCAGCCCTTGCATTGGCAATTGAACTGGGCCGCTATTTCTATACGATTTCAGAAGTAGCAAAAGCTGCGGACGCAGCAGCCGTTGCAGCCTCTGCAGAGATCAACCAGAAAGTTTTCCAAGACACCGGGAGCCTGGTACCCACGTCAAAGACGTGGGGGAATGCCCAATCTTATGTGACTTCCAATACAACAGGTTTGTCTGCCAAAGGGGTTCATGCATTCGTGACCAACATTCAGGTCAATGGAGGAGATAACACCGTTCGGGTCGATGTGTCCGCAGATTTGTCCATTTTATTTCCTTCGGTGGTTCCTAAGGTGCTGGTAACTCAAACCGGAGTGGCAAAACTACGTGTATTCACACATTGATAAAGAGCGAACAAATGTTATCTAAAATTAATAACTAGCAAAGCAATAAACTAAGATTTCGGTATAAATTGCTCTTAACTGTTTTGCCTTTTCTTGAAATGAATTTCAAAGAAAATTTTTTTTATGGTTACTCGAGACCTTATCAAGGCCTATTGAGAATAAATATTTTATTGATGATTATTAAACGATCCCAAGGATATTCTTTAGATTATTAAATACTTGTAATTGGACTTCTGTTTCTGGCATTGTCCAAAGCTTTCCTAAGAATTTGATCAATAGTGAAATATGGGTTGGATTGATTGAATTACTTCCAATTTGAACGAAAGGGCCATCTGTTTCTGTAATAATTCGATCTTTTGGAATTCTTTCTATGATTTTTACCCCTTTAGTATTTAATGTCATTGCTTGATTAATTGAAAAATAATGACCTTTTAGTAAAATTTTATCAAGGCTTGATATTTGGCCAGAATACCAATGAAATACAGCTTTTGGAATATTATATTCATCAAGAAGGTCAATAACCATTTCTTCGGCTTTTCTAGAATGGATCGTGACAAATTTGTTATTACCGCGCAAGCAATTTAATACGTATTTGAAGTTTTCAATTTGTAAAAGAAATGTAGGCTTATTACCGGTTGAAAAATCTAATCCAATTTCACCAATGTAAGATGTTTTAGCGATATATTTTTTGAATTTTTGTTTTTCCAGTTCAGTGACTTGATTACTGACAAGTGGATGTAATCCAAGTGCTGGTCGGATGAATTTGCATTGTTTTGTATTGTTTACCAATAACTCGAAGTGAGACGGAAGATTTGTTACTGCAATCGTAATTATTCGGTTTTTTTCAATATCAGAAATAATTTTATATGGGTCGGGATACAAATCTAGATGGCAATGTGCATCAATATACATTTTTTTTACATTATCCCTGCTTTCCGTTTTATTTCATCACTTCCCTTATCTTTAATTAGGCATCTGATTTCTTCCATTGCTCTGACAACAGTCTGTGCATATACATCAAGTCTATCAGTTTCTAATCTTCCATTAGCCAACAATTCTTGCATTATTTGGTTTTTTGTTGGATTACGTTTCAGGAATGACAGGCAAGCTCGAAAATCATCTGCAAACAAATAAGCTGAGTCTGGATCAACTTCACCAGAACAGATATCTCTTCCATAGGGCTGAATGTCGAAGTTAATTTGGTGTAAAGCAGCTCGCCTATATATACACGGCATGCATCTTCCACATTGGTTTGCATCTCGCCTAATCCAAGTCCTGGTATGTCCACTTTTTGCACATGAAGATGAAAAACGAACTGCGTCTTTAAGTGCCTGTAAGTTCAAACAGTTTGTAACACATTCTCCTTTTGTAAGACCAGAAAGTGGGTTAATTATTTGGTTATTTATTTCAACTGATTGTAAGAATTCCATTAGGAACTTTAGAAAGGTTGGATGAACAGTTCGAGTACTGCATGACCCAGTTCTTGAAGGGGTTAATGGAATATTTAGAGAAATTGTTCCGTTTTCTGGAATTAATAAGGGTAAATCTTCACCAAGACTATTCGAAAATAATAAACCTAAACTTATAAATAGAATGGATCGGCTTCGAAAGGTAGTCTCGTATCCTGTTTCTGGACCAATTGATATTAATTGGGGGATAATTCGATTCCCATAATATGGTTCGAGTGCATCAAGTACATTAAGCTGATCGGCTTTTACACCTGATATTCTTGGATCATGGTGTCCAACAAGAATAATTGGTTCTTTTTTCGAATTTTCTAATGAATTAATGCTGCCAATTAATGAATCAAGCCCTCCTGAAAATAAACTTACTAACTTAATTCCTTGATAGGGAAGAAAGGGAAGTCCTGATTGGCTAAAAAGAGTTTGATGTTTTTCGTAAAAATCAGTATTCCATATATCGCCGGTAAGGAATGATAGGCATCTTTCGAGTAATTGCTTATTCTTATTCCAATCCCTTGGGTTTGAAACTGGAATATTTATAGAAAAATTTCTTGTCCACGAATCAAAAGCCTTTTTTCTCGGAAAATATCGATCAAGCGTATAAACAGTAGCTGCGAGAACAAAAAAATCTACTGTCGTGTCATTAAATGAAGAAATATATGATATATCATCGCCAAAATTCATCTTAATAGAACATCGCTGACCGTCTTCAAAACTAATGAAAACTGGTGATATCCTTGTATCTTCAGTTAATGTTCCAATTTCAGTTTTGGTTATCATCTATTTTCTCCTAAAAAAACTTCATAAGTTTCCGAAATTATGTTGTCAATTATCTCCTCGCCCTGATATCCATTCCAATCGACACTCGTAAAATTCAAATCAAGAGTTTTAGCTGTTAACGCCCATTTAATGCAAGATTTTAAACTATCTAAAAATGATTGAGTAATTTTTTCCCCGTGACGGGTCAGTAACCTTTCGAAAAATGCTCTACAGAACTTGTGGTATATGTAATATCCAATGAATTTCATCAATAACAATCCTAAGGAAGACGGCTGGACGGTCGCTTCAAGTTTCTCTTTTACCTCTTCATAGGTCTGAGTGTTTTCGGATAATTCTTTTAGCAGATCAATTATTGCTTTGTTTGCATCAACTTCGTCGAATATGTTACTGTCACCGCATAAATAATCCATGATACCAATAATGGCATCTTGAGAAGATTTCCCAATTAATTTTTCTAATCCTAATTCACGCAGAGTTTTATCGAGGCCTACAGATGCTATTGATGACGAGAAAGAGGCGAATTTTCTGCCAACATTTTGAAGCTCTTTACTAGAATGTCCACTGTTTTTCGTACTTCCACTATCTCCAGAAGTTGATACTTTGATAAAATCACGTAGTAAATTTAGGCCTTCATTTTCTGGAATCGAACCACTTCCAGATGACTGTGTGACATCTTTTTTTAATTTGCTCCACATTGGTCCAGTGGGAGCCTTGTAACCTTTAGATGTGCCCATTTACTTCATCCTTTCCAAAAGTTGCAGCTACTCTACTTTTTGACTTTTTAATATACTCAATGACTGGTGCGAATGCTGCTTGATTTTTAGTTGATCTTTTGATAATGGTTTGAATTTGGTAACCGATAGCCGGAGGAATTGAATTTGCTGGAATCACCATTAAAAGCTGCGTATAAACGGTCAATGAGTTTGGGATATTTTCATTTATCAATAATAAAAAGGCTTCATATCCCTTTTCCTGTTCAGGGTGCCGTTCAATTTGACTAGTAAGCAAATTCATCATCGAATTTATTTCTATCTCATTAAATGTCTTTACCATATTTATGGCTTCATTTTGTTTCAATTCATTTCCAATTAATCCTTCAAAAACACGCCTTACGATTGGAGGAACCATGGAAACCCCAGATAATGTGGATTGAAGGCGGTCTCTAGCTATCCAGAAATAATCTCGGAGGTCCTTTTCAGCTAATAATGGTTCCATTGCTAACCACTTGAGAGAAAAACCAGAATTCCAGCCAGGGGCAATCTTTTCGCCTTCTTTCTCAATATCAATCACTTTAGGTTTGAGTATTAACTTCTCCAATTCTTTAATTTGTTTTGGAAATCCTTCTTGTTGAGATTGCCATAAGTAAAGTCGATTAAATAAATTTCCATCGACATATTCCAAGATCATAAGCTTCACAAGGACCGAATCCTCAATCGATTCCAAGTGTGCAATTTTTGCTAATTTCATTCTTAAGATATAGGCATTGAGAAAACGTTTTACTTGCCTGGGATTCCCCTTTAAACCTTCTGTGATTAATGAGGCGGAAATTTCACAAAACTTCAAACTTGAATCAAGCTCACCAGGTAAAGAATTATCTAAAGCTGCCTTGATCGCACCAAATCCAAAAACTGTATACCGGTCTTTTTCCTTATGTTTCTGAAGTGCTGCAATAATTTTCCTTGATGCTTCGGCGGGCAAATATCTGTGACAAAACAATAATGACATATATGTTTGAACTTCTGTAGGAGACAACCTAGGAATATAGTAGGGTATCTGAATCATTTTTTCTAAATAATCTGTGACAATATCAGTCTTTTCATCAGGTTTTCCGGATACTTCCTGAAAATCTTCTGGCTTGTAAATTGTACTTATTGCATACCGTACTATACGTGGGTCAGCTCCAATAACAAAGGCTGTGTTCTCGACACTTAAGAACAATTTAATTGCCTCTAAATTATCAATTATTCTGTGGGGAGAACACCTATCCAAGTCATCTATAAGTATTACTAAGGTATCAATGTTTGATTCGCGAAGTAATTCGGAAAATCGTGTTCGAAAAGATCGGATATCTACAACATCTGTTTGGTCATTTGTTTCGTCATTTTTTTTGAAAATATCATCTGGGCTTATCGAAATAGCATTTATTGCAGTTGTCCCGACAATTGGAGGTATTGAACCATTAGATGCGTAAGCCAATACAGTTGGAATAACAACATTATTAAGTGTTGTATGCAATAATCTCATCCAATTAACAGATTTCATCAACGAAATTGCTTTATCTTTTAATTTCTGATCAAATTTTTTATGACTTTGAAGTTCGTTTAGTACAGATGATAACAACCCAGCTTTAGCATCGTCATATCCTTCAAACAACCAACCATTAATATAAATGCAGGCAATATTTTCAAGTTGTTTTTTTTCTTGAGGCTCTTTGGGGAAAGAATCCGGGTTCAAAATCGCAAGGAGCATTTTTAATATACTTGTCTTACCGCTACCCCAATCACCAAAAACCCCTATGGTAACTGGAAGTAAACTTTTATCCAGAATAACCGATTTTAGTAATTCTGCGTGGACCTTAAAACCTAAAAAGTCCTCAGTCGTCTCATTATCTGACCACATATTCCTCCAAATTTTTGGTTATCTTTACCAATAAGGGGATTAAAGAAAATATTAGCCCCAATATTAAAATTATAGCATTACTGGAAAAATCCTTTATCTTAAAAGATATATTATTTTTATTGCAAAGTTTATATTGACTGACTATGACAACATGTCCAACTAGGATAAACCGATTCTTGTTGCTATAATTATCTTAACAACCAAAAACATATACTATCTATCGTTGGCCGGACATAACCCACTGGGATCTGTCCGGCAATTTATTTTAAATCTCCCAATTGGGAAGATTCTGGCACAAGGAGGTTCTTTTGATCAATGAAGTCGTTTTGGAAGGGATTGTGGTACGTGAGCCATGGAAATTCATGGATGACCTGTTCTTCCGGTTGGTAATTTATCGCGACAGCGATCTACCAGCCAAGAAACTTGATCTAGAACGGGATGCGGGTGATTACATCAACGTTCGGGTCAATGGAGGAGCGAACGGTTTGATCCATATCCGTCGAGGTATGCGATTGCGGGTGCACGGTTTCCTTCAATCTCGAGATTACCGGGAAAGCCTGGAAGAATTTATCAGCAAAGCCCGGAAATCCAAGAGCTGTGCTGATCTGGCAGTGGATATCAAAGCCTGTGATCTGAAGCAAAACCAGGTGCTCATTGACCGAAATGTGGTTGAAGCGGTTGCCAGGCGCATCATTGTGTTAGATGCAGGCTCACCGAATGAAAAAAAAACCAGATCAATTGAGAGATTTACTTCTGGAAGGCACGTCGAAGCAGAAAATGATTCAAGTAAAAAAGTATCTGCTTCTGGAGAAATTGACACAACTGCTGATTAACTCATCCAGTCAACATAAAACGAAGGTGAGCATTGGTAATAATTTTATGCTTGGATTACCTGCAAAAGACCTAAGCGTGTAAAAAAGATCGATAGATGAGTTCAGACCTGAAGCGAATTCTTAATACTTCAGGGTTACGAGGAGGATCACAAGATGACGTCCGAATCCCTTGCGTAAAGCAAGTTGGATTTCGAGACCTGTCATCGTCAAGCTCCCTTTTGTATTGGGAGTGAGTGATCCTCCTTTTTATTTCCGGGAGTCCCCGGATAGTGGGATTGCACTTTAACAAATAGCCTTTTCCTCTCTTGAGGCGTCTTGGCGTGCTGAGAAGCAGAAAGGTTCATATCACATGGAGAAAACAATCCCCCTCCCTAATATGCCCAATCGGGTATCAGTTTGAAGGGGGCACATGTCACGTGGGTGGATAAATAATTTTCTTTATCCACCCACGTATACGCATTTTGACAGGACAGCGAATGCCTGCGAAGAAGCAATTGGCTTCTCCCCTGGCGTTCTCTGCCCTGTGATTTTTCACGGGTAGTCAAAACGTTGGAACACTCTTGGCGTTTTTCCAAGAGTTGGTCTTTCGTACCTATTTTTCTCAATTCAACGTTGGAAATTTTCACAAGGAGGATTATGCAAGTAACACAAGATCTCATTCAAGCACAAGCTGAACGAACTGAGCGCGCACGCTCAGCCATCCTCGCTGGTAAGTTCCTGGTCACCCGGACTTCACCCCAACAATGGACGGTTAAAAATGGCGACAAGTTACCCTATGTCGTTTCATTGAAACCCTCGCAGAGTGAATTTGTTGGGAATGACTGGACCTGCACCTGTATGGACTTCCAACAGCGAGGACCACTAATTCTTTGCAAACACATTGAAGGCGTCCGTCTATTAGAAGCGGCGCAAAATCAAATCCCACCACTAATAGAAAAGGAGAACCACATGAACGATTCAACCCCCTCTAACGAAGGGAGCCTGGGTGATCGGTTGAGCCGCATTCTCTGGGAACTGCGTCAACCTCTGGATATGTCCCGAGTGAAACGCAGGCAAGCACCAGGAATGGGATCTGTACCTTACCTGGAAGGATACGATGTCATTGACCGCGCCAACAGCATTTTTGGCTTTACCTGGTCTTTCGACCTGGTTGGTGAACCAGTCATCGTGCGCTGGCAAAAGAAAGTGTTGATCTGGAACCAGCAAGAAAAGCGTAAGGTCCCGTCTCTCGATGCCAACGGCAATGTTCAGGTCGAGGAAGTTGGTCTGGTGTACATCACCGGTAAGGTGACCGTCGACCTCGATCGAAAATTGTACTGCCATGCTGATTTGGGACGATGCGTTTTCACAGGAGACACTCCAGAAGCTCTGGACATGGCGTTAGCTGGATCAGCGACAGATTGTCTGAAGCGCTGCTTCCGCCAGATGGGTGAGCAGTTTGGAAATTCGCTTTATGACAAAGAAATTGCCCAGAATGCCGGGTTAGAACAGAACCGGTCTACTGGTACAAATTCACCTACTGCCTCTCAGTCTACACGCCCCGTTGTTTCAACACCTATGCCTACCTTACCGGTAGTGCGCAAATATGGCGACGGTGTCAGTGTCAACGGCAATGCCTCCGAACAGGAAGCGTTTGACCAGTTTAAGGACAAAACGGGCAAAGCCCCATCATCCAAAGATGAACTGCGCACCTGGTTAACAGGTCAACGCAGCACAATCACGCCGGCATCCGTTGCCGCGTAAACCCACCCTCACATAAATCAGAAAGGAAAATCACAATGTACCAAACCATCATTCTCATCGGAAATCTGGGAAAAGACCCCGAAATGCGTTTCACCCCCAGCGGGCAACCGGTCACGACCTTGTCAGTCGCAACCAACCGCCGGTATAACGGCACAAATGGACAGCCGGTTAAGGAAACCACCTGGTTTCGCATCACCGTTTGGGGAAAGCAGGCTGAAGCCTGCAATGAATTCCTTCATAAAGGAAGCAAAGTTCTGGTTGAAGGCCGTCTTACACCGGATCCAGAAACCGGTGGACCGCATATCTGGGAAAACAATGGGAAGGTCGGCGCTTCATTTGAGGTGACTGCCTCAACTGTACGTTTTCTCTCCGGTCGTGAAGATCAGGATGATCAGGAGCTCCCTGCGTATGGTCAGCCTGGTGCGAATCCGGATGCGAGCGACATCCCATTCTAGATCTTCCATTAATCAAAGGCGAAGCACAACAAAGGACATACCAATTCGGGTATGTCCTTTTCCATTTTAGATGAATAACACAGGAGGAACACATGGTCAAAGCAAAAATCACAATAGGAACTTGTTATGGAGATGCGGACATCCCAGTTGAAGTTCTGGGAAAAGGGCCGCGACCTGGGACAGCCTGGGTACGTGCTCTGGATGGTCTGGAACCGTTTACCAAGAACAGTCATGGCGGTCCATATCAGGATAGCACGTCCATCGTTCTCATCCCGCACTTAAGGGACATTCAAATTGAGAGCGATCCAGTCGAAGAACTGATTGAAGAACCGGCTCAGGAAAATGAAATAAAAGTGCAACTGCCAGTTCCAAATCAGAGTATTTCCTCAGACTGGTTCTTGGAGAGTGCTTATGAAGACCGCACCTTCTCTGAGTAAACCAGATATTCTCGAAAGAAGTCGCAACACTATCCAGAAAAACTTCAATAGGCCGATGATCCGAGAAAACTCCCAAGTTGCTACGCCAACCGTATCTGTCCAGGGTTATTTATACCTGGTTGATTTTGGCTTTGGGAGTTCACAACGATTCCATAGGGTCAACAAAGCCAAGGAATGCTCGTGTGGCGCGACTTATTGCCAAGCGATTGAGGCGGTGCGGCTATATCTTCAAGCCGGTGGCGCTCGCGCCCCTGACCCAGAAGGAATGCCACCCTGTCCGATTTGCGGAAGCAAGACCTACCGGGATCGAAATTGGGACGGTAAATACACAAAGGAATTGGGCTGGCGCTGTACGACTGGTGGTTTGCATCATTTTCTGCAAGCCAAGACTGAAAGGATCAAAAAAAACTTTGCCAAAAATCCCTGGCTGATCCCACCGGCTCCTGGTTACCCCGGGGTAAGGCGGGATGAATTGATGACCTGGGAGGAGTGCGAAGCCATCAACCGCAAAGTTTTCCAGGAAACTGGATACGACCCAACTGCATAAAACTCACAGCCCCAATGGAGGGGACAGCATCCCTCCAGGGGTGGTCTGTCCCCTTTTTTCAAAGGAGATAGACATGAACGACATCCAACCGTTTCTCATCGAAACTACATACCCGCAAACGTACAGTTTTCCCCGACTCAAGCATTTACCTGTTCGAGAGCAACCATCATTCCGGGTAAGTAAAGACTCAGACGCATGCAGTCTGGCTGAATTGCTGGCTGTCATCATTGGCGGTGCAAATCAAATCGAATCCGCCGAACGACTGCTGACGCAATTTGGCTCTATCCAGAAGATTGCCCAGGCCCATGTCAACGAGATCGCTAAAGTACCAGGGGTAAGTAACTTAACAGCCCTGCGGCTCAAAGCAGCCTTAGCACTCGGACGGAAACTGCTGCAACCAGAAGATGAACGTCCGACAATTCACTCACCTGGAGATGCAGCCCAAATTCTGATGCCGATGTTGGCGCATCGCGAACAGGAATACATGGTGGTGATGCCACTCGACACACGCAATCGCATGTTAGATGTGATCGAGGTTTACCACGGCTCGCTTAATTCCTCGATGGTGCGTGTCGGTGAACTTTTCAAACCGGCATTACAACGGAATGCAGCGTCAATCCTGATCGCGCACAACCATCCCTCCACAGACCCAACCCCCAGCCCAGAAGATGTCAGTGTAACCCGAGCCATTGTCCAAGCAGGAAAGCTCTTGGATGTAAGCGTTGTGGATCATCTGGTGATCGGATTATCACGCTGGGTATCCCTCAAGGAAAAAGGGTTGGGATTTTCATAATTCACAGGAGATAAAAATGGATCAACTACCCACACTGCAACAGCTGGAATACCTTGAATCAGGTTTCGAGGTATCCAAAATCCTGGCGCATGCCGGGTTTTCAATGGAGAAACCGGCTTTCTCAATCACATGGGGACAAATCGCCGAAGAGATCGCTCACACCCTGTCTGATCACGGATTGCCTCCAGATCGATTGGAAGAAGACTTTTTAATCGACTTGGCGCAAGGAATCCAGAAGGTTCTTCAAAATGATGACGTTCTTTTCTGGCGCAATTCCATCCGCGCATATACCACGGATCAACCCACCCTTATGGCTTTCATGAGCTCGCCAAATGAGGAAGATGACGAAGGCTCCCTCACTGAGCAATACGAAAATGCAATTCGCTTAGGGGATGACGAGGCATATTGGCCGGATGGTGGTGCATCTGCCGATTTATTCGACGAATTCTAGACCAACTAAGACACGCAGGGAAAGAAATCCTGCGTGTCTGACACAAAAACAAGGAGATACAGTATGACATGCAAAGTGATTGTTCAAAAGGGCACATTTGCCGATAGTCTGGCGATTGTCGGGCGGGCGGTAGGATCACATTCTCATTTACCAATCCTATCGAATGTGCTGCTCAATAAGGATGAAGGGCAATTACGCCTTTCTGCTACTGACCTGACTATGGGTGTTACGCTTTGGATGGATGCCAATATGGACGGCGAGTTGGGAGTAACATTGCCTGCCAAGACGTTAACCGATGTGGTCAATTCTCTGACGGAACCGGAGATCGTCTTCTCAGTGAATGGGAAACCTGAAGCATCCCTGAAATGTGGTTCTTACAAAGGGGTTGTCAAAGGAGTTGAGGCATCCGAATTTCCAGCCATCCCAGTATTTGATTTCTCAGATGGGGTATGCCTGGAAGCAAACATCCTCAGAGAGATGATTCTAAAAACGGCGTTTGCTGCTTCGATGGATGATAGCCGACCGGTTCTGACCGGAGTGCTGCTGAATATTGACGGGAAATCTGTTTCGATGGTGGCGACGGATGGTTTTCGCTTAGCAATCTGCAAAGCGGAATTACCGGTTGCTCTTGGTAAGAAACAGTTAATCATTCCCGCTTTAACCTTGAAAGAAGTGGTACGAATCTTGGGAGCTATAAAAATGTCCCAGATCACCCTCTGTCTGCCCGCCACGGGTAGTCAATTGGCGATGCGTTGCGAAAATGTTCAAATCGTTTCGCAGTTGATTGATGGGAAGTTCCCTGACTATCAGGCGATCCTACCCAAAGGATACAAAACCAGGACAGTGATTGGTGCTGTTGACTTGCTCAAAGCCTGTAAACAGGCTGGCATTATCGCCCGAGAGGGTAGTAATGTAGTGCGTTTTCACCTGAAACCTGGAATTGATCAAACGGGAAAGGTCCAACTACTATCGGAATCCGACGAAACCGGTGCGAGCGAAATCGAGCTGGATGCCACAGTTGAAGGCCAGGAATTAGAGATCGCCTTCAATGTGAAATTTCTGCAGGATGGTTTGGAAGTTATCACTACTAAAAATGTGGTCATCGAGGCGAATGCCCACAATACACCGGCCGTTATCCATTCGACAGGAGATGAGGAGAATTTATACGTTTTGATGCCTATGCATATTGATGGAAAATAGAAAAGAATGGGGGAGCGTTTGCTCCCCCATAAAGCGAGAAAAATGTATCAAACCATCATCAAGTATATTCATGGAAAGCATTTACTTACCAGCATTCCTACTCAGAGAATGATTTTCTAACCTGCACAACAGGAAAGCTTATCCACGTCTTTTGTAAAGGATAACGCTGCCAGTTTTAATCCTTCAACTTGTGTCAGATAAGGGAATAGTGTCTCGGTAAGATCGGACACTTTCAGCCCAAACTTGACTGCCATGGTTGCTGTTTGAATAACCTCGCCTGCTTCGGCTGCTAAAACATGAACTCCTAGGATAGTACCTGAGCGATTATCGACGACCATCTTAATCAAACCACGGACATCCCTAGCTGCCAACGCCCGGGGGACATACTCTAAAGGCAGGATTTTTACTTTTACTTCATATCCTTGATGTTTTGCATTTTCTTCTGTAAGGCCAACAGTTGCTATTTGAGGATCAGTAAAAATGACTCCTGGCAAAGCTGATAAATCCAGAGGCTTCTGGTTTCCATTCATTGCATTAATGACAGCTAACGTACCGCTTGCTGCCGCCACATAAACGTAATCAGGGTTCGGGGTTACATCCCCAGAAGCGTAAATAATTGGATTGGAAGTTTGTTGAAACTCGTTTACGATGATCGCTCCATTATGGTCCTGTTTCACGCCAACCTGATCCAACCCTAGACCAATCGTATTGGGCTGGCGTCCTAAAGCAACCAGGATTTGGTCCGCTTCAAACGCCCGGGATTGCCCCATTAATCTGGTATGAACTGAGCGGATTTCTCCCTCCCGACTCACACGCTCTATCTCAACGCCTGTGAGGATTGTTATCCCTTCCTGCTCCAAATACTCCTGAATTGCACGTCCAATTTCTGGTTCGTGGTCCGGCACCAGACGGGGGCTGCGTTGTAGGATGAGCACTTTCACACCCAAGCGCGCCATCGTTTGACCCAATTCCAGCGCCACCGCACGCCCTCCCAATATAATGAGGGATTTGGGTAATTCATCCAGGTCCATTAGAGTGGTGCTGGTGAGTGGTTGGGCTTCCGTAAGGCCAGGAATTGGCAGGACTCGCGGCTGAGAACCGGTCGCAATCACATAGCGTAGCGCTCGGTAAGATTTATCGCCAACATGTATGGAACCATCAGCGGCAAATGTAGCATATCCTTTGATCAACTTAATGTTCGGATAAGCATCCAAAACATTCACATATTTCTTCTGGCGTAAACCTTTGATCAATTCATCTTTTTGGTCTCGAACCACATGCCAATCGAGGTTTGTCTGAGATGTTTTAACCCCTAAGAAGGGATGGTAACCAGCATTATGCCAGGCTTCCGCTGCTCGGATGAGTGTTTTGCTGGGTACACAACCAACATTTACGCAGGTACCACCAATTGTCCCGCCATTGATGATTCCTACCCGATAACCTAATTCTTCCCCCTTGATTGCTGCAGCAAATCCACCCGAACCACCACCAATTACCAATAGATCAAAATCAACATTTTTTTGAGCGGCTAATTCTGATCCAGCAGGCGTCTCCAGATTTTGAATGGATTTTACGGACGCCAGATAACCTGCATTGGCCACTGCACTACTTAGGGTTTTTGTATTGACTTCTTGATCGGTAATCACAGTAGCTTTTCCGGATTCCCATCCAGGTACGTCTACGTTTTCCACACCTAGAACAGATAATAAACTTTTCTTTACATGGATTGCACATGAACTGCACGTCATGCCACCGATATCAAACTCAATTTTTTGTTTTACCATTTCATATCTCCAATAATTCATAAACCAATTTACTTTTCACTGACCAGGTGACAAACACAATTCTTGCCGTCCACATCATCTGTAGGAAATGTAAGTCCCAAAGCATGCAAATCACGAAGCTCTGCTTCGAGACGTTGCAGTACAACAATTCTTTCAGCAACTTCATCTGCTTTTTGTTGGATTCGATCCAACAATGTGCGGCAAGGTGCTTCTCGCTGATCCCTTAGCGCAAGGATTTCTCGGATATCGTCTAGAGAAAGATCCAGGCGTCGTGCACCGGCAACCAGGCGTAATCGTTCAATATCTGCTTGGTCGTAATCTCGGTAACCATTGGGCTTACGCGCCGGCGAGGGCAATACACCAGATTCTTCGTAAAAACGGATTGTCTTCGTTGAAATGCCTGAAGCCTGGGATAACTCTTGAATTTTCAAGGCTGCCTCCTTTACATCTTGATATTATAGACCTTCTAGTTACTGGAATGTCAATAGGTAATTTTTTAGAATATTTCACTAGTTTACTCGCCTTTCAGAATAGCGAAAAAATACCCTGGATTATATAAATCGAGGTATTCCTTTGCCCTTCTGTATTGCACACGCTTACAGAATAGCTCAAACGTTGGCTGAATCTATCTACTACAACGTTGGTAATTAATCTCAAAACCCCACAGGAGGAACAAATGAACATTTATGAAGACAAATACCTGCGCGAGAAAGTGAACCGCATCATCGCCAGGCAGAAAGAGGGCAAGATCATCATCGCTGCTTATAAAGATGGCAGTGGCTTACCTGCGAGAGAAGACCTTGGGCAGGAACTGACACGGGCAGCGTACCCATATGATTATGCAGTTGGAAAAGCCGGTTTCCTTAACTACGATTCGGAACTCGGAGCTTACCTGTTTACTGCAAAATCGGGTGAGAAACTACCCCAAGTGTTAGCTAACTACCGAATTCTTACTCTAGGTGAAGCGATCCTCGATGTAAAGGACCGAAGTATCCATATTCAATGCGGCGAAACCAGCGTCACCTTCACCGGAGCACAACCCTGGAAAGGTCTGTACGAAGTTCTGAAAGAGGTCAACGAAGAACTGGCTCGAGTCAATTCTGGGATTGTTGTTTGGAAGATTGTTCCGAAGGAAAGCGGGGATTCCAAATCGGGTGATCGTCTATTTCCTGAAGCGGTACCAAAGCTTCGGAACGGGCAAGCAATGGCACATGCCACTGGCTATGCCTATGACACCAATCATAACCTGGCATATGTTGGTCTGGTAGGTTACAAGACCAGCCTGGAGTCACTTCGAGTGACTCTGATGTGCGGGAAATCCCTACAAATGACTCAGGACGGCCTAAGCGATGTGTCCCTGATTCCCACTGATAAGTATGAACAAGCCTGGCAAGCCATGCCTGAATACACCAGTCATCATGTCGGGTTTGTATCTCGGCTTGCGCTTCCTGGAAAATGGGAACCAGAAGACCTCAGTGCATATCTGCTTATTTTTCGAGGAACACCCGACCCGGGAAAGGAATTGATTCAGTTTTTCGTTGAGCGAATCAAAGAAGCTCTGGAGGTGCCGATCCTGGATGAATGGTCAGTAGCCCTTTGGAAACAAGCTCGCAGCCGCAAGTTGGTTCAAGATCTGGCCACAGGTGGCGATTGTATCCTTGGTGCCAGAATTGACCTGCAAGCTGACTGGAAAGAACTGTTATCCGAGTTATTAGCTCAGGAGGAAATCTCACTGACCATCTGATTGAACAAGTGAAACAACTCGTTACATCACCCCGGAGGGGGCGCTTTTCATCCCCTCAAGGGGTTGGACGCGTCTCCTGCGGGGATTTTATTTTCGTAAAGGAGTGAACAATGCGTCCACCAGCAATTGAAAGAATGGGGTACTACCCCACGGATGAACCGGTTGTCGAGATCATCCGCACTTACCTGAAACCGCCCAGCGAAAGAGGGCGGTTATTTGATCCCTGCGCAGGGGAAGGAAAAGCTGCTTCTTCCTTGGGCAACGCGCTCAACTGCGAAACCTGGGGTGTAGAACTCTCACCAGAACGAGCAGGGAAAGCTCAAAACGTGATGGATAAAGTTTACCAGGCTCCCTGGCAGGCTTGTGTTCTGAGTGATGAAAGCATTTCCTGGCTCTATTTAAATCCGCCTTATGACTTTGACCGTTTTGAGGGTCAAAAACGACTGGAATGGGATTTTCTCAAGACGACCTCCTCCAAACTGATGCGTGGCGGGCTGCTGACCTATATCATCCCACAGAAAATCCTGGGAATGATTGAAGTTGCTCGGCTTTTGGCCGGGCATTATGAAGCCATCACGGTCTATCGGTTTCCGGATGGATTGTTCGAGAAATTCAAGCAGGTGGTGGTGTTGGCCTACAAGCGCAAACTCTACCAGTTGCCCACAGACAAGGAGGTTCTTTCGCTTCAAAGCCTGGCATCAACTGAACTGGAACCTATCCATCCCGCTGTTGAACCGATCTATGAACTATTGCCTGCGCCATTACGAGGTGCAAATGGCAAACCAGTTATGTTCAAGCGAACGGATTGGGAACCGGAAGAGATGGTTGAAGCCACGAAGGAAGCAGGTGTCCATAAGACCAGCGATTGGCTTGACCTGATTCGCCCAACGCGTGGTTTGGCTCAACTCTCCCAACCAGTCATGCCCTTGAAGAAAGGACATATCGCTATGCTCATGGCCTCTGGCATGATGGGCACGGTGAAGTTGACTGATGAAGAGGGTAAACCAATGCTGATCAAGGGAAGGGTGATCAAGGTGGTCGAAAAGTCTGAACAGCCGGATGCCAAAGAAGCGGATACAGTTGTAGAAACCTACAAGGATCGTTTTGTTACTACGGTAGCTGTGTTGAAGCAGGATGGCATCCAGATGATCCAGGACGTTAAAGGCCTTTCAGAGTTCATGAAAGTTCACGGCGAGAAGATCGCTGCGCATGTGCTGGAAACCTATAAACCCATCTACAATCTGGACCCGACTGCAAACGAAATTGCAGCCCTCGATAGGCTTGGTACACAACGAAAAGCCCTTCCCGGACAAGAGCGTGCTGGTTTGCTTCCTGCCCAAAGACATGCGGCAGCGGCATTGGCTCGTTCAATTCGTAAAAATGGAGTGGCTAACTGCCAGGCGGAAATGGGGACTGGAAAGACAACAATATCGACTGGTGTGATAGAACTGCTGGATGCTTATCCAGCAATCGTGCTTTGTCCTCCACACCTTGTACCCAAATGGATCCGCGAGATCGACGAGGTGATCCCAGGCGCATATGCACGAGAAATCCGTCGCATCGGTCGGAATAGTGACGAAGTTACTGATGTGAACGATGTCCGTGAATTCCTGGATCAATATAAGGCAGCTTATGACACTGCTCAAAAGAAGGGAGGTCCAAAGCCTAAATGGGTGGCGGTGGTAGCGCACACCTCTGCCAAGTTTGGGGCAGGATGGCAGCCGGCAGTCATCACCAGGAAAGCGAGAGATCCTCTGACTGGAAAGATTGTGGATGCCTGTGCTTGTCCGGGTTGTGGTAAGGTCGTGATGGTTGAAAAGGACGGATTCATCGTTCCGGTGACCGAAGCCTCTGAATTGGCAGAAAAACGCCAATTCTGTCACAATCGAATCCCTGGCTGGGAGTTGGATGCAGACGGGAGGACGAAACTTGATGCCAACGGTGACTCAGTATGGGGCACGCGTCCATGTGGGACACCCTTGTTTGAGTTCAACGGGGCGAGGCGACATAGCATTTCGGAGTACATTACCAAACATGCTAAGGGCGCTTTCAAGCTTCTGATAGCCGATGAGGTCCATCAGTTCAAATCCAAGTCATCAGATCGAGGAGTCGCGTTCCATCAGCTGGTAACAGCTGTGAAGTGGACGCTGACGCTCACAGGGACATTCTTTGGTGGCAAAAGCACTTCAATTTTCTGGCTGCTGCATCGTCTGAATCATGGTGTCCGTCGTGATTTTGCTTTCCATGACGAGAAACGCTGGGCGCGGTTGTATGGAGTGCTAGAAACCACCCGAAGACGGAGGCGCAACGAAGACGCGGATGAAGATGGCGTGTACACTGGAAACCGGCGCTACCGTAATCAGGCTAAAGAACAGCCGGGTGTCAGCCCGGCCATTGTGAGCCGGTTACTAGATACCACCATATTCCTGAGCCTGAAAGATCTGAACCTGGCTCTACCATCGTATAAGGAAGAAGTGGTTGCCCTAGATATGCTTGATGACCAGGGACAGCAGTATCACAGCATGGATAGCGGCTTGAAACAACTGGCGATCCAATCCAGTCGTTACTTATCCACCTGGCTTCAATGGACTCTAGCACGACCGAATTCCGCTTTTCGGGATGAGGTTGTGGTGGTCGATGAGGTGGATGACGGCGATGGTAAAAGTGTGCGAAAAGTACCGCTGATGGAGTTGCCGGCAATCAATCCGAATGGTCATAAATGGCTGCCGAAAGAGAACTGGCTGGCTGACTTCAGTAGAGTTGAGAAGCAGCAAGGGCGAAAAGTCCTGGTCTATGTTCGTCAGACTGGCACGCGCGATATTCAAGATCGGGTGATGATGCCGCTGCAAGCCAATGGACTAAGAGTCTCCATTCTGAGCGGTAATGTTGACCCACGTAAGCGCGAAGAATGGATTGCCAAACGGGTGAATACCATCGATGTTTTGATCTGTAACCCCCGGCTAGTGGAAACAGGCCTCGACCTGGTGCAATTCTCAACCGTGGTGTTCTTCGAAATCGAATATTCACTCTATACGTTGTGGCAAAGCGTACGACGTGTATGGCGTTTGGGGCAGACCCAGCCGGTCAAAGCGATTTTCTCGGTTTACTCGTCAGCGATGGAAGCAACAGCGCTCGCCTTGATGGGAAAAAAGATGAAGGCCGCGCAGCTCGTTTACGGGGATGAGGTCGGAGGTGCGATTGTTCCAGAGGAGGAAGGCGACTTTCTCACTCAGCTTGCTCGTGATGTGCTAGAGGGCGCGAAGCTCTCTGACTTACAAACCTTGTTTGCTGATGATCTGCAAGTCAGCCACAATCCAATGGGCAGTCTGACGACCCCGAGTGCAGTGATCATTCCTGGTCCGAAAGTAATGACCTGGGATGATTGGGTGAGCCAGAAGACTGTGGTAGTTAGGCGGACTCGAAGAAAGGAGGTAGTACCAGAGGGACAGATGGGATTGGGAATATGATACACAATTGGCTCTGGGGAGACTCAGAGCCTTTTTTATTTCCTTTATTATTCTTGCGAATCAAGGAATGATTCTAGTGCTCTTTATCTTTAGGTGGATTAGGATCATTCCCTGGTGGGACTGTGTCTTTGCTGCGAATTTTCCCATCAATCCCTTTTATTGATAATTCACCTCCGCCCGAATTTTGAAGCATTATTTTTGCTTCATCCGCAGCTTCTTTTTGTGTGTCGTGGACACTTGACGCTCGAATTGCATCATTCCTTTTATTTTCCCATTTTCCATCTGGTCTTCGGGAGACAGTACGATCCCTACCTTTGGACATTTTTCCTCCTTCGATTAATTCATTAAGTACAAAGATTGTAGACTGAAGAAATAATTTTTTTCGATATGCCTATAGCGATTTCCACCTCCTGTGCAGTCACTCGAATTTCACGACCTTCTGTGTCCCCAGTGCGCACTCTCTCTAAATACTTTTTATCAACAACGCCTAAATTGTGGGTTAATGGATGTCTTTTTTCAAAAATTGTTCTTAATGTTTCAACTTCGTCTTGTGAGGTATTATGAAACAAATCCAATCCAGTCTGTGCGTGGAACGTTTCCCCGGCCGAGTTAATATTCTGATAAGAATTCCTGATTTTTTCAAGACGCTTGCTTATCTCGTCATGTGACATACCATTGTTGGCTAAATGCTTTATTGTGATTATTTTAAGAACAGCTTCAAAAACTGAAACCACATCCTCTAGTCCGTTTTCAATATCTCTTCCGGCAACCCTGGCGCCTAATTCCTCACGCCTTTTATCGACTACACTAAGAACTTTCTGGATAACGCCAAATTCAGTTTCGACATGACACATAAATATATCTTTTCCACAATCCGGGCACCAGGTTGCTAAACCAAAAACCGCATGCTCAAGCCCACAGTTTGGACAAATAATATCGCGCCGCAGCTCTTCTTCCAGCGGCCGTGGAACATAGTCAGGCTTACTCGATTTATAAGTCATTTCCATCTTAAACATTCCAGAGCCATATGTTTTTTTGTGAGAACTTCCTAATCCAAGAGCTTTTTGAAATGACTTATCGATGCCTTTGACAACCTCATTTTTGAGGACACTTAAAGCATAATCAATTTGCGCTTGGGTTGTAAAATCATTTGGTTCACCCTCTTGCCGGCAATATGGGCAATAAGCAAGTACTTGCCCTTCCGTTAATCCGGTACCTAATTTCACCTTAAAGTAACCAGGTGAGCACTCAGCATTAGGACATTCTCGTCCGACTAACCCATCATTAGTTGGAATTGGTATGTGCATTTCGTACTGGTCTGGACCGACTTTACGTGTTTGGAAATCGCCGCCATCATCTAGAATCGAATTGGACATGGTTCAAATATCTTCCTTTCGTTAGTAATTTTTCTCAAACCAAAATCACCTTTTCCAATCGTTCCTTCCGCTTCTTCCAATCTGGCATTAAAACATCCAGCAAGTGGTAGAACTTTGCATTGTGACCTTCGTGCACTAGATGACATAATTCATGCAGAACCACGTAATCAATGCAGTGAGTCGGCGCCTTGATTAGCTCTGTATTGAATGTAATCACTCCTGAAGGTGTACAGCTTCCCCAACGTTTGTTCATTCTGCGGTATTTGATTTCAGGTTTTCTTGCACCAAGCTCAATGAGTCGATCAACAAACAGCTCTGATCGATTTTGTATGAATACTTTGGCATGCCTGGTATACCAGTCCTGTAAGATTTGCTGTTTTCTTTCCAGGTTTTCTGGTTGGGTTGTAGTTAACACAAAATATTTACCGATCAGTTTTACATCATTTTCGCTGCCAGCCATCACTTTTAGCCGATACTGCCGGCCCAAATAATAGTGCGTTTCACCGCTTACATATTGGCGTTCAGGTAGAATGGGGTGGTACTGATCAAAGTACTCCAATTGTTGAGCCATCCATGAGGCGCGTTTTTCGAGTTTCGCTTGCACTTCATCTAAAGAGTGATCCAGAGGGGCTTTTGCGACAATGCTTTTATCTGGTTGAACTGTGATTCTTAAACGATTCCGCTCTTCAAACCATACTGTGACAGGGATTTGAAGGTTGGAATAGGATACGGTTATCATTTTTTGACTCTCAATAATCACCATTAATTGCCTCTGACTTAGGGACATCTGACGCGGGCAACATCAATAGACTGATCTAAAATTCGATCGATTTCCTCAAAGGTAAGTTTAATCCCTTCCTGTTCTTTCCAGTCAAATAACATGTCTTCAATTTCGATCCGCATCCTGTTCTGGACGTCGATATTGTCCACCCAGTTGACAATGCGATTTCGTTCAACAATATTTTCCACTTCCAGGGTAGCCCGGGCAAAGGCTTCACTGCGATCTTCACCAGACTCGCCTGGTTGAATCGTTTCTTTCACAATCCCATAATAGGCTTTGGCAACCTCATGCCCATTCAACCGCACGGGAACATTATCTCCCGTTCGATTAAGGACGGCTTGCATGATTTCAGTGACCTGTGCCAGGTAATCCTTTTCTCGGAGACGTTCGTCCCGATAAGCTTTGATTGCATCTTTTAATATCTCAGAGAATCGTTTGTAAAATACAGGGTCCTGCTCCATACGTTCATAGATGGTCTTCTGAGTGCGGTGGGCAATCGTATCGGCTTTGGCAGCATCCGAATGCAGCTTTTCTACTTCATCAGCGAAAGCTTTCTGATCAAAAATGTTCACCATCGATGTAATTTGCTCCACATCACCCGTGCCAACATGGGTGTCCAGCAGTTTCTGGATGCGCGGTTCATATTGCGAAAAATCAACCACCTCAGCGTAACGCCGCTGAACAGAGGCCTTTAATTTGGAGAAGAATTTTAGATCGCTCCGGTATTGTTCAACCTTTTCAGGAGGGGTTTCTTCCAGGAACTTAACACTCGATAAGGCTATCGATAATGTCTTAGCGTATTTTGAAAGCCTTTCATAAAACTTCTCGCGCAAGGCTTCTTCCGTCAGCAAAATTTCATACGCTTCCGCGTCACGGCGATTCTTGACCTCTTTGAAGGTGTCCCACAGCACGGAATGGGCCTGTGCCAACTGAGAGACGGGTTCGCTGATATCAGTCAGAATGCCAACCAGGTCTTCCTTGTCAAATTCCGGCAGAGAATTATACAGGTCGAGCGCATGGCTCAAATTTTCCAGGACACCATAATAGTCCAGGATATAGCCGAAATCTTTGCCCTCGTACAAGCGATTGACGCGCGCGATGGCCTGCAGAAGGGTATGATCCTTGAGTTTGCGTGTCAGATAAAGCACCGTGTCGCGAGGCGCGTCAAATCCAGTCAGCAGCTTATCCACGACGATGATAATTTCGGGGGTTTCTCCGTTCTTGAAGGCGTTGATGATTTGCTTGTTGTATTCGCGCTCGCTGCCATACTTTTCCATCATCCCTTTCCAGAATCGCTGGACAGCCAGAACGTTTTCCTGATACAGGTCTTCCTCGCCTTCGCGCTCGTCTGGAGGTGAAATCAATACTTCTGAGGTCACCATACCAAACTCATCCAAGAACTGCTTATATAAAAGGGCGGTGGCTTTATCGGTAACAACCAACTGACCCTTGAATCCTGTGCCCTGCCAGTTGTCGCGATAATGAACACTGATATCCCAGGCGATTCGCTGGACTTTTTGAGCAGCCTTGTTGAGCTGGTCGGTGGTGGAATATTTGCCTTTCAAATCTGCTATTTGCGGCTGAGATAGATCCTGAGTGATGCGCTCAAACCAGGTATCAATTGCTTTCGAATCCACTTTTTGATCGACATGCCGGCCTTCATATAGTAAGGGAACGACGTTTTTATCTTCTACTGCGCGAGTGATGGTATAGGTGTCAATCAATCCACCGAATTGCCGGACGGTATCATGGTCTTTCTTCATCACAGGCGTTCCGGTAAAACCAATGTAACAGGCTTCGGGGAGCGCCTGGCGCATGCGGGCATGCATGGAGCCGTATTGGGTACGGTGGCCTTCATCCACCAGCACGAAGATGTTGGGGTTGTCGTTACGCGCGTTTTGGCGCCCGACTGCGGCGTCGAATTTGTCAATCACGGTGGTAATGATGCGCTGCTTGTTCTCGCGCAGCATTTCCGCCAGGTCTTTACCGGTGCGGGCCTGTTCTACCTCTTTACCGCAGGCGTGGAACGTTTTGTAGATCTGATCGTCCAGGTCGACCCGGTCGGTGACCAGCACGATTTTATGATCCGGGATATCGGGCCGCAGCGCAATGGCTTTTGCCAGGAAGACCATGGTAAGCGATTTGCCACTACCCTGGGTATGCCAGACTACACCACCGGATCGTCTGCCTTCTGAATCGCGCTCATAGATGCGGCGCATGATCTTCTTCACGCAGAAGTATTGCTGGTAGCGGGCGATTTTCTTTTCGCCGGCATCAAAGAGGGTAAAGCCATACGCCAGTTCAAGCAGCCGTTTTGGCTGGCAAAGCGAGTATATGGCTCGATCTTGCGCGGTGACAACGCGCGGCAGGTTCAAGCTGTTGACTGCTTCCATGCGGTGCTTACCCGGGAAGGCGTCGTACAGCGACTGAATCTGGCTGCGGCTCAACGGCTGATCCACAACTGCTTTAACGTTCTTTTCGAACGCGTCGCATTCCTCTTTCCAGACGCTCCAGAACTTGGCCGGGGTACCGACCGTGCCGTATTTAGCTTCATTGCCGGAGACTGCCAGCAACAACTGGGCATATTGAAACAGGGCAGGGATTTCATCCTCTTTCTGATTGCGGATCTGTTGTGAGATCGCCTGAGCAATGGGATCTTTTAGGTCGGGCGATTTGCACTCGATCACGCCAAAGGGAATACCGTTGACGAACAGCACCAGGTCCGGCCGGCGCGTTTCGTGACTGCCGCGGCGTTCGACAGCAAATTCCTCCGACACATGGTAAACATTCTTCTCGGGATGTTCCCAATCGATATAGCGCAAGCTGAAGCTTTTGAGATTGCCGTTCACGGATTGCGGCAGGCTCTTTCCCAAGCTGAGCAGATCGAAAATGCTTTCGTTGGTGCGCAGCAAACCGATGGAGAGAGTCTCTTTGAGCACCTGCACAGCGGTGTGAATGTTGGCCTCGGAAAACGGGTAGCGTTGACCGTGGTATTGGATTTCATTGTTCCTGGCCAGCCAGTCGAGCAAAACACTTTCCAGCAAGACGGCGTCTGCCCGCCCGCCACGCAGCGCTTGCGCCTCGCGCGGGGGTAGGTAGGTGTAGCCCAGGTTTTGCAACAGGTGCAGCGCCGGAAGCTGAGAGCGGGTGAGTTCTGAGAATTCTATAGAAGCTTGATCCATCACGAATTCCTTCATTCTTTTTCTGTGACATACAAATTAAATAGAAATACGTGGACAATAACCATTCGATCAGGATCTTCCGAGAATCGAAATGTCATCTGCCATTCACCGGAATATTTCCCTTTCTCGTCCCTCACAAAGTTAGGGTGTTGTTTCAGCACTTCAGGTATTTTTTCCTGGATTTTCGTAAACCCAGCCACATCTTTATCGAAAACAATCAAAGATGTTTTACTATCCCTCCAAGTCAAATAACCAAGCAATTGGTTAACTGCTTCTAAGAGTTTTTGGTCACCTTTCCACAATTTGCATTCCGCGACAAATGCCGCTCGATTCTCGAATTCAATGCAGATATCAGTTTTACCCTTTTTCCTGAACACCTCGCCATTTGCTAATCCGTGGTAGTGGCCGTTCAAATGCGCCATAAGAATGTCGCGTAATTCTTCTTCATCATGTTTTGAAAATGGTTCTGGCGTGCGCTCATAAGAACAACCTTCATGCCGAATTATTTTGAGGATATTTTCATAATCTTCGTTCGATATCGTATATTCTGGCGGGTGATTGGTTTGTGAAGGTAACGGTTTAATGATTTTTCGCTGTAGGGGTAATTGGGAAAGCCCTGGAGCTCCTTCTCGTGTCTGAATCGGGATATTTAAGGTTTTTAAAGCGCTTTGGATTGTTCCTAGCCTTTCCCTGCGTTGAGCAACCTGACGCCTAATTTCATTTTTAAGTTGGGGATTATGCGATTCGATATCATGCTTAATCCATCCAAGATAATCATCAATGGATTTTAGATTCCGCTCAACCTCATGATTTATTGCATCACTCGTATATTCCCCTTGAGTAAATTCCATCTTGAACCGCAATGTGCCAGTCTGATCATTACCTCGTTGTGAAGAATAATCACCTCTCGGCGGATTGAATGTAAACGTCGATGGTTGCAACTTCCATAAATCAGATTCACCTGTGTATGGAATCGTCAAGTCTGTTCTAATGACCGGTAACCTAATTAGATCTCCGAAGGGATCACGCCGTTCCGTCCTATTCTCTTGAGGTTCGGTGAGACTCATCTGATCGCGATAAATAACCAAAGGCGCAATCACCATTTTAGAATATACATGCTCAATAATCTGCTCGTCTGAATTGACGAGAAATTGATCTTTGGATAGTCCATCAACCTCTTTTGTAACAGACACAAGCTGCGCTCTCAAAGCATCACTTAAAGTAGCTTGATTGAATAATAAATTATCGGATACGATCATAATCTCCCTCCTAATCCACTTTCACCCGAATTTCACCTTTAAGCAGCTTCTGCATCAGACCTTTCTTCTGCTGCTTAAGCAGCACAATATATTTTTCAAGTAACTTGATGTTTAGTTCAACCTGATCTAAAAAGGCAGTAATTCGTTCCTGCTCCTCAAGGCGTGGCAAGAAAAATTTAGTTTTTCTTACAACGCTCCAATCTGATCGGGGCATTTTGGTGCCGGTTGTCTGAATCGAAGCTGATAAAAATGTATCCTTTTGAACCAAATAGAATAAATACCTAGAAGTGCAGTTACTTTTATTCTGCAACACCCAGATTTCAGAAGAACAAACCCCTTCAAATTCACAAAATGCAAATTTATGAAGGTATGGCCGAAGTTTCCCAAAAAGCACATTTCCAGGCCGAAAATAGTTTTTTGTGCTCGTTTGTTGTTTGCTTTCCGTTTCTCCAATGATTTTTCCGGTTTCCTGAGAAATATGCTCAAGTTCAACACAGCGGAAATTGAAATCATTCGTAACCGGATCGATTTTTTTATTTGAGCGTGTAGCACATTCATGGAATTCGACGGCTTTCCATCCATCTGGGAGATTGCCAAATTCTTCAATAGGTTCACCAAATTCAGGGAAACGGAGCCTGCCTGTCAGCAGCCCTTGCATCAATCCTTTCTTTTGCCGCTGATTGGACTCGATCAGCTGTTGTACCCGTTCAATGGCGCGGTCCCATGTAGAGAGGATTTGTGAGATTTCTGCTTGCTCAATTAAAGGTGGAACTGGAATTGTGGCGTTATTGATCACCGATAAGGTCAAACCATAACGTGTAACACCATTCGCTTTTGTAACGAATTGATTGTGAACTCGATCATGCTGCAATGTTTTAGCAAGAAAAAAACTATCCAATAGTTCTTTGTCAGGTCGCAATATTGCCAGATGATAACCGCAGATCAGATTTTGTATTTCATCAGCCACAACTGCCGCACTGGCAATATCATCAGCAGTCTCAGAATCCTTAGTTATTAGCACATCACCGCGTCGAAGTGAGAACTTGTTAATTTCCGCTTCAGACGCTGTACCACGCATGAATTCCAGGCTACTTGTAATATACTCATTCTGATAAACATCCATGTAGTTACAAAGAAATACAGGGGCCTCATTCTCTTCGACCTTTTTATCTACGTTGCTAACAATTATTTGAGCTATGTTAGACAGCTTGGACAAATCCCAATCCTCTGGGATTCTTCCAATTTCTGTTTCAATGAGATCATTTGAATGTTGTCTATGATTCGACATTCGAATTTTCCCCCTCGTTGCCCTTGTTTTTACCCTTCAGTTTTCGTACCACCTGTTCTAAATCTCCATCCGACTGACTGGCTTCTCTTTCCAGGCGGGCGGTGTGGTACTTTTCATATTCCGAAAGCGCCAATGCCTTCGCTACTTCCGCCGACACCTGGCCGGCGTTGCGAATTGGTTCATAATCCCTTCCAATCTGTAAGAATCGCTTACAAGTTGGGGATTGTTGAAGGTTTAGAATGTTTTCTGTTATACTTAAAGTCATCAGAGTGATCCTTCTTTCGATTGCTGTTCTGTAAAGCAGCTTGACAAATTTCTATAAATGCCTATAATAACAAGTGGAGGCTTTCAACGCCCAGCGTTGCATTGCCTTTTTTATTTAATGGTCAATCAAAGCGATACTCCAGATATCAACAGCTTCTCGACGGATACTTGGTACAACTCTTTTGCTGAGTACCCGCATATTACATAGTGCGGACACCAATGGCTGTAGCTCTGAACGGGCTGGTTTGGACATGCCTTTGATCCTAAACCCCCACGAGAGAACATAAGCAGCCAGATCAACGATTTGAACCCCCATGGTCAAATCGCTGTGAACAAAGAATGGCTCGGGAATAATCAAGCTCGATCTCTCCTGACCTTTTCGGGTATTGATGAAATATTCGGTCATTTGCCCAAGTAATAGATGGCTTTTGACTTTATCTAATTCATCAAAAACGATCATCCCCATTTCATTTGTCCCAGTGTCCTCAAGAGAATAGAAAAATCGTTCAAACAGGTAACTGTAGTCTTTGCGAAGAAATGGCAAACCAGAAACTTCCCCTAATTCTGGTTGAGCAGCGACTGCGTCATAATCAATAATGCTGGCAAAAACTCGCCCACCGGCATCTAAACATGCCTGAATAGCCTGGGTAGCGTATAATATTTTTGCTTGAGACAGAGCTGTCAACTGCAGGCGAGTCACTTTTTCACCATTTGCCAGGCATTGCTGAGCTAAGGTAGGCAGGTCATCTGCGTTTATTGGGGGCATTTGACTTGCGAGACGAAAAGTCTTCGCCTTGAGCAGCTTTTTTGCTTTTAATTCAATCTTGTTTGTTGCATAAAAATCACCAAACAGGCGCTTTTCTATAACTTTGACCTCTTGAATCAGATTCCAAAGATTGCGGTCTTTAATCGCAATTCCCGCGAGCACCTCGTATGGTGATTCTTGGTGATCATTGCCGCTTTCATCAACAAACAAGAAAACTGTCATAAGCTACTCCTGTAAACCCAGTTCGAATAAAAACTTCTTCATTTCCGCCTGTACCTGAGCCAACTCCGCTTCGATCATTTCGATTTCCTTCTGCACGGCGGGGATATCGACTTCTTCTTCCTCTTCAAAAGTGTCCACATAACGGGGGATATTCAGGTTGTAATCCGCGGCTTGAATATCCGCCAAGGTTGCCAGTGCGGAGAATTTCTCAATCGGTTGAAAATCCAGGTAGGTTTGGAAGATGCGATTGATGTCTTCCTCACGCAGAATATTCTGATTGGTGCCGCTTTCATGGTCGCGCGAGGCGTCAA
This sequence comes from Chloroflexi bacterium 44-23, assembly GCA_001899005.1. Lineage (GTDB taxonomy): Bacteria > Chloroflexota > Anaerolineae > Anaerolineales > Anaerolineaceae > UBA6170. The sequence continues at coordinate 44,341 of MKUW01000010.1, read as the reverse complement.
TAAATAGGATGTGCCGGTCGCGTTCGGTTTGCGCTTCGTTCCAGGGTTTGCGCGCCTTGTTGAACACCAGAATGGCAGCCGGGATGGGCGTGCCAAAGAAAAGCTTCTCCGGCAACCCGATGACGGCTTCCAGGATGTTCTCGTCGATGAACTGCTTGCGAATGATGCCTTCCGCTGCGCCGCGGAAGAGCACACCATGGGGAACAATGACCCCCACGCGGCTTTCGCCTTCCAGCGCGATTTCCACCATGTGGCTGATGAAGGCATAGTCGCCCTTACTGGCCGGCGGCAGCCCACGGTGGAAGCGGTTATACGGATCGTTGGCAGCAAATTCAGCGCCCCATTTTTTCAAAGAGAACGGCGGATTAGCAACCACAACGTTGAACCGCATCAGCTCATCATGATCGAGCAGTCTTGGGTTGGAAATCGTGTCGCACCACTCAATTTGTGCGCCATCCATATCGTGCAGGAACATATTCATCCGGCACAGTGCCCAGGTCGAGCCGTTGGATTCCTGCCCGCCCAGGAAATAATTCTGGCTTCCGGTTTCCTTTGCCACTCGAATCAGCAATGAGCCTGACCCGCATGCCGGGTCGCAAATGCGATCGCCTGGTTTGGGCTGCACCAACTTGGCTAGCAGAATGGACACTTCTGGCGGCGTGTAGAATTCACCGGCTTTCTTGCCGGCACCCGCTGCGAATTGACCGATCAGGTATTCATAAACATCTCCGATCACGTCCCGGTTACCGATAACAGAGGGACGTAGGTCCAAACGGGGATCAGCGAAATCTTCCAGCAAATTCTTTAACCGACGGTTGCGGTCTTTGGTTTGTCCAAGTGCGCCTTCGCTGTTAAAGTCGATGTTGCGAAAGACCCCTTCCAATTTGGATTTGTTGGCATCCTCAATCTTTTCCAGGGCGATGTTAATAATCTCACCAACATTTGCCGCGTCACGCCGTTCATAAAGATAATCAAATGTGCCTTCGTCGGGCATCACAAAGCGTTCTCGCTTCATGGCACGCTCCACACGGACCAAATCCCCGTTGTAACGCTGAGTATAGTCCGCGAGGATATCCTTTCGCAAATCGCTCAAGTATTTCACAAACAACATAGTCAGGATATAGTTCTTATATTCCGATGGGTCCACAGCGCCGCGGAAGGTGTCGCAGGCCGCCCAGACGATTTGCCCAATTTCATTCTTGCTTGCATGTGAGTTAGCCATGTCTCTTCTTCTCCTATTCGATAATTGCATTAAGACAGACGGTTTGGATCAAAACCGATTTTTTTGACAGATATAAACCTAACAGATCCGCTTCCTTTTTTCGCAGCATCTCCAGATCACCAATTTTCCGTTGTATCTCAATACCTGGAATGGGAACTTCGATACGCGATAACGCGGAAACAGAAAGGAAGGGGAGTGAACTTCCGCTACGGTTCAGCCTGATCCACTCCTGAGCAGATGTTTGGTTCAGCCACCATGCCAAATAATCCGGAAGAATACTTCCCGGCCTGGCGCGCAAAATGTAAAACGTATTTGCAGCAAGCGTGTTGGGTCTACTTTGATTGACCAGGCAGGCGAAATTCTCCTGACCTTTCGCCAAAAACAAGACATCCCCCGGTTTCAATTCATATTTACTCGTGTTTCCAGAAGGGGTGAATTGAATCAGATTCGACCATTGCACCTGATGTTGCTTATCAAAATCACGTGCCTGAATTAGCCAATAGCTGCCATTGGGATGGGCGCGAATAGCTTCCCGTGACTGGTACCCCACTTGAATTTCAGAGACGTTACCTAACGGAGTTTTCATGGATTCTCGCAAATAATAAACACAGTAGAATTCATACTGTAAATTATAACGACATTTTGCCAAGCGTCAAGTAATTTGTCAGTATGAGGTCTACTGTGAATTATCGGAAATAATTGTTATAGAAATCGAAGTTTAAATTGACCACGAATTTTCTTGGGCAGTTAAGGTACTGAGTCCTCGATCCCCCATTTTAAAAATGTTTTCGCTAAAATAATGCTGGCATCTTTAGAATTCGGGGAAATACATTTCTGCTGCATTTCGGATTGAGCTTCCCAGAGTGCTTGCGACAGCTTTCCTCGGTACTCCCCTTTAAGATGTGAGAAGGAATTATAGATCTTCATTAATTCTGGATCAGGTTCTGTTTGACCAAGTAATGAATAAAAATTTGTTCCAAATAAGCCAGCGATACTCAATAGCTCAGCGCCTTGAGGGGTAATTTCATCCTGAAACCAACTCAAAACAATGGCAGGAATGTAACCAAGTAAGTCACAGAACGCTAAGAAATCTTCCTCACCTGGTTGGGATTTGCGCCATTTGTTGTATGCTTTATTAAACCAGTCCGAAAATTTGGACATAAATTGAATTTTTTACCGTATGCGAATTTGTTTACGAATGAAAAATATGTTCTTTCCTAATAATATAATACTTTTCATTATCTGGCAACAAATCCCCCACCAGAATAGTAGTCTTTCTTTGTGTCCAAGGTAACTTGAGGTGTTTCGGACTAATCGGTTTTATACGGATTACAAATCCCAAGATAAGCTGCCATTGCCATTAATTGGTCCCGGCTGTCCGTATTGAACTTTCTCTTCAGAATTTTCAGGTATTGGCGGATCGATTCCTCTGACAATACCATTTGGATTGCAATTTGCCTAGGGGTCTTTGCAAGTGACAACCACTGAAGCACCTGACATTCTTTTTGAGTAAGTTTGGGTGTAGGTAGTTTACATGCGCGCGATTGTTCAGCAAGGATAATCAGTCCATTAATGCGAACGGGTGTGGGTGATTCAGAAAAGCCCGGCAGTTCGCCTCCATCCCGGATTGTTTTCATCAACTGATGAACATCGTCAACAGTATTTTGGTAAACAACATTTCCTTCATCATTGAAGACTACAATGGATGGCATTTACAGAAACCTCCCCTAAGTTCCATAGCAATTGTTGAAGAAATACCATAAATCCCTCCAGGATGATGCGCAATTTTCTGGAGAGGACCGAGGGAGAAAAGATGAGGTTCATGGTGGCCATTCTAGACATTATGCGCGAGTAAGGTAACGATAGATATTTTGTTGATAAATATTAGAACATAAGTTCTGAATAATTATAGATCAGATTATTCTATTGTGCAAGCACAAGACAAAAAAATCTATATACCAATTTCGGTACTTTTTTCGATTAAATCTTACCGATATTGGTGTATTGAGCATAACAAGGCCGAGTGTTATTCTACTCATAACATTAATCATAAAGGAGTACCCATGACCACTTGCCTACTGGCAAAACCAAGAATCAAACAGCCGATCAGGCTTACTTCTCAGCTGAATACTATTCAAGAAGATATTGCTCGCTTGTCTGGGTTTATTTTGCAGCTTTCAGATTTCTCTGACGAGCAATTGGAAGCCTTTGATATTGCTGATCAATTAGATTCAATTCATCGTTGCTTGAACTGTTTTGAAGTCCGGTGTATAGCAATACAGGCCGCTACCTATGAGGATGACTTCGCCGCGCCTGTTGATGGTGAATCATATGGAACGGCTTTCCTGGAAAACAACAACTGGACCACTGTTCGGCGAGAAGCAAAACACGCTAACAAATTGGCAAGTCAATTGACTAACTCTCTCAGCAAAATTCGAGCTGGTTTAGTTGAGCATCAAAATCCGGGCGCGATACCAGAAGATATTGTTCGGATCAACCAGGTTGTTGGAAATGCACTCAGCGGTTTGGCATCTGATTGTTTGCTTGACCATGGATAATCCATCAAAACCTTTATTGGATTAGGAGTATCGTTGGATGAAAGAAAAAAGTCGTAGGACCAAACTGCCACATAAAGTAATCGTAAAAGCCCCCGGTTTATTACCGATGCTGTATACCCCGCGTGAAATTTGCGAAGAGCTGGGTATCGCGGAAAGTACGCTGCGTGACTGGCTACAAACAGGTGTCCTGCACCAACGCGATAATCGCAATCGGATCTGGATTAATGGTGAAAGTTTTGCCAGCTGGGTGGATGGGCAGCGCAAACCAAAGAAGGTAAGTAAGTTAAATGAAGACGAAGCCTATTGCATGCACTGCAACCAGGTTTCCAAGCTAATCTCTCCCCAGATTCATCCTATTAAAGGGAATCTTGTCCTGATCAAAGGGACTTGTACAAATTGCGGAAATATTATCAATCGTGGAGCGCATCGTGATCGAACGCCAGAACTATCTCAAAATTAAGGAACATCTCAAGTATCTCGATGAAGTTCTGCAGCTGAACCCTGCTTCTGTGGAGCGCTATCGCTTTTATTTGCGGCATCTTTTGCTTTGGGCAAATGATCATAATTTTCGCAATGTGCAAGCCATCCGCCCCACGTTATCCGCCTACCTGGCAGCTCTTCCAGGCAAAGAAGGAAAGGGAACCCTTGCAGGAGCATCCCAAAAGAAAATTATTGACTCTAGCAAACGCTTTTTTCGTTGGGCAAAGTCCGCATACCCTAGAGAAATGAACAGTCTGCCGGTCGCATGGATAGATACCTTACGTCTTTCCCGACAACCGCAAGTCTCAGCTGAGAATGTCTTTGTCACGTTGGAAGAAGTACAGACCCTGATTTCTGTACCTGTTCCTGAAAATAATCTAGCTCTTTTACGTGACCAGGCAGCAGCGGCCATGCTATTTCTCTCAGGAATGCGTGCCAGCGCTTTTACAACACTCCCAATTTCGGGGGTCGATCTGGAAAACCTCACTCTACGCCAGTGGCCAGAATTGGGTGTTCACACTAAAAACAGCAAGAAAGCGACCACCTTTCTTTTGAACATTCCCGAGCTGCTCGATCCGGTGCACCGCTGGGATGCTATAGTTCGACTTGCTTTACCTGCATCGACTCCCTGGTATGCCCCTATTGCACATACCTGGGGGGATCAATGTCTGTCACCTGATGAACCGGGAAAAACACGTTCTCATGCTCTGCAAAAACGACTAGAAATCTTGTTTTCTTTAGCAAATGTAGAATTCAAATCGCCTCATAAATTCCGGCATGGACACGCCGTTTATGGGTTGTTGCATGCTCAGACCATGGCCGATTACAAAGCCGTATCCATGAACCTGATGCATGACAGCATCGAAATCACCGACAGCACCTATGCTCCCATGTTATCTTCTGATGTTCAGGAGCGTATTGCAGGGCTGTCGGGTTTGGCGACGTCCACGCCGAGTGATGAGCTTGAGTCCTTCCTTAATAAGCTTGATCGAGAAAGCCAGAAACGGGCTTTAGTCTTCATTGCCGGGAGGTTGACCGAATGATCCCCTCCTGGCTACAAACGCATGTTGTCGGCTGGGCTAGCCTTGCGGTGCGCTTGTTCAACATCCATATCCGCAATTTGGGCATAATGGCGTACCATATCCAGCGAACCATGTCCCAACAGGGATTGAAGGGTAAACACGTCACCACCAGAACGCAGATAAGTAATGGCAAAAGTGTGCCTGAACTTGTGAGGGTAGGTTTTCTTCACTTCTGCTCTGGAACCCAATCGGTTGATCAAGACACGCAGACTATCCTTGTTGAACGGTCGGTCGGCCTGGCTGATGAACAGGGGGGCACGGGGATCATCCCCGTCTTCGCGTCCAACCAAGTAACGCCAGACGGCTTTTCGGGCAACTTTACCCAGGTAGACTGTGCGTCCTTTGCCACCTTTAGCTCCGCCAATAATTCCGTGCCGAATCGTGACCCTTCCAGTCTTGAGGTCGACATCGTTGATTGTCAGCAAGCAAAGTTCGGTCGCACGCAACCCGGTATCCAACAATACAAGCACAATGGCTTTATCGCGGTTGGCACTTGGCCGTCGCATGACAAACTTTTTTCTCTCCTCAGTTTGAGATTCCCGGGAATAAACACAGGCCTTCAGTATCTTTTCGACTTCTTCTTTGGTAAAAGTTTCAACGGGATGCGTTTGAAACTTTGGCGCTTTGATTTCTTTCGCAGGGTTGGGATATTTAAATTCCACCTGCAACCAGCCAAAGAAGGAACGGAAGGTTACCCATACGTTGCGTATGGACTTGGCGGCCAATGGCTCTTTACTACCATTGAAACGCACCGGTTTGTATTCGGTGCGCAGCCAGGCCAGGTATCCAGTAAGGTCGGAAGCCTGAATTTCAGAAACACTCCGATCTCCAATATATTTCAACCAATGGTTGAGCATGTATTCGTAGGAGGTAATTGTGCGTTGGCTTAACCCCTCTGCTGTTTTGAATTTTAAGAAACCGTCGATGCATTTGGATAAGGAAAGTGAAATATTTGGTTTAGTCGAGCCCGGCGTGCTGTGGTTCATTAGAAATTCCTCCATTTTTGGAAAAACGTCTACCGCCGTGCGCCGGGCTAATGAAAAACCAGAGCCCGACGGACTCTGGTTCACTCTTAGTAGCGGGGAGTGGATTCGAACCACTGACCTCCGGGTTATGAGCCCGACGAGCTGCCTCTGCTCTACCCCGCATCGTTTTTCTTAACGTCTGCAATTTTACCGCACTTCAATTAAACCGTCAAGTTTTAGCGTTTCTTAAATACAATCTGAATCGGGGTGCCGGTAAAAGGGTATTCTTCTCTGATCTTGTTCTCTAAAAATCTTACAAACGTAAAATGCGCTAGTTTGGGTTCGTTACAGTAAATCAAAAAGGTGGGCGGATCAGAACGCACCTGCGTGCCATAGTACATTTTAAAGACCCGTCCGGCTTGCGAGGGTGTATGCAAATCCTGTGCATATTGGATGATACGATTCAAGGTGGAAGTGGTCATGCGCGCCAGGCGTTCTTCCTGTACTTTCAATGCCAGTGGCAGCACCTGATCGACGCGCTGCCCAGTTTTGGCTGAGATATAAATAATGGGCACGTAATCCATGAAGCTCAAATCCTGATGGATTCGATCGGAAAACGCCAGCATGGTATAGGAATCTTTCTCGATGGCATCCCACTTGTTAATCACTACAACGGTGCTCTTTTTGGCTTCCAATATAAACCCGGCGATGTGTGCTTCCTGGGCGGTGATGCCTTCGACCGCATCGATCATTAATAAGGCCACGTCCGCGCGTTCAATCGCTTTCATCGAGCGCAGCACACTGTACTTTTCCACCCCGGGGGTGACTCTGCCACGCCGCCGGATTCCAGCAGTATCGATCAGGGTAACAGGGATGCCTTCATAGACCAGGTGGCTGTCGATTGCGTCGCGCGTGGTGCCGGGGATCGCTGAGACGATCATGCGATCCTCCCCCACCAGTTTGTTCAGTAGGCTGGATTTGCCCACATTGGGTTTGCCAACGATGGCAATTTTGACCGAATCGTCCTCTTCCACATCCAGATCTTGGGGAAAAGCAGCCACCAATGCATCCAACATGTCGCCGGTTCCGGTGCCATGCAATGATGATATTGGATGAGGTTCACCCATGCCCAATTCATAAAACTCCAGGGCGCCCTCGCGGAAAGTTTTGCTATCGGCCTTATTGACCACCAGCAAAATCGGGGGGTACCATTCACCATTGACACTTTTCTGCATCTTGCGCAAAATTTCGGCCACTTCCCGATCAGCCGGGGTAACCCCGCTAATGGCGTCAACCACGAACAAGATGGCATCCGCGTCTGAAATGGCAATGAAGGCTTGCTGTTTGATATCTTCGATAAAATCAGCCGAATCGACCGAAAGTGGGGTTTTGCCTGCACTGGTTGGGTCAATTCCGCCGGTATCAATGATATAAAAAGGATGTCCAGTCCACTCAGCATCACCCATTAGGCGATCTCTGGTTGTCCCGGGAATATCATTCACAACCGCCAGGCGTTCACCGGCCAGGCGATTAAAAAGCGTACTTTTTCCTACATTTGGTCGTCCAACCAATGCTACAATCGGTTTACTCATTTTTTTCCTACATCAACCGGCGGGGGTGGCCGGAGGCGCCTTTATTATTTGGACATCAATTAAAGCCGGCTGGACGCTGGTCACAACAGTCTCGCCGAGCATCAATTCTACCACTGGTTCCAGTTGATAGGTGCCAATCTTGTAATCTGTCAAATCGAGCGTGACGCGAATATCTCCCGCCTGGATGCGGTCCAGTTCCGGTAATGGGCCTGAAAGAATCAATGTCACCATCTCGGGCGAGAGAACAGCCTTCAAGTCAGGCGCCAATCCAATCACTTCGATCGGGATGTTGGCTACCGGCAGGCTGCTTTGTACGGCTGCGATACTAACGCGCACCAACACAGTCGTTTTATCACCCACCACTGAGACCCCTTCTGGCAGGTCAAGCTGCAAGGATACATCCACATCATCCTTAAGTCCGTTTAGTTGCAGTGGTTCGGTTTGCACATACCCTGGCAAGTCATTTACAATGCTCGGGTTGGCAGAGAATACTGTTACGGCCAAAGGGAAGACTGAAATATTGGTCATCCGGTAACCTTCGGCAACTTTTCCTTCCACCTGAACTGAGACAATCACGTTACGGTACCCATAGCGTTGGGTGATTTCTTGTTCCACGGTTACTTGAGCCGGGGTGATGGTTACATCTGTTACCACTCTTTCGTTTTCATCAAGGGCTTTCAAATCCAAAGAACGCGAAATATTGGTATAGGCCTGGGTGATGTCAAGGGTGGCGCGTACTTCTTTGACACTGTTTACCTGTGAAATCGGCCCGCTGACTGTGGCATTCGTCACACTCAGAACTGGCGGTTTTGCTTGATAACCGACTGCAGGGTCCCCCTTACGGATCAAATTAATCGGCACACTGCGGCTGGCAAAACTCTCCAAAACCACATCAATGGTTTTTGGTGAGTAGCTAACCACCTGAACCGGTCTTGCAGAAACTTGAATTTGTAAATCAACCGTATGCTCACCTGCTCCCAGCCCGGAAAGATCAATCACCGCACGCACAGGGGATTGTTGTCTCAAGAGTTCAGACCAGACGCTCTGCGGCGCGTTGAGAGTGACGGCGATATTGTTGGGCATATCATTTACCATCACCAGTTTGGTATCCAGCCCAATCACTTCCACAGCAATCGAGCGTGGATAAACCCGGTCTTCGGTTGGGTCGCTGGCAGTGACAGCAATGATCCAAACCGTGATTGCCAAAAAGATGGCAGTCAGCAAGCTTGGAATTACTTTGGTAAATTTACGAAAACGGCTTGGCATGGTTATTCATCCTCGGCTTTATTGTGCTGGGGAAGTTTGATCTTCCAACCGAATAAATTGATTGAGTCACGGATAATCGGGGCCGGTCGGTAAAATGCCATCAGCAGGTTTTCGAGCCGATCACTATCCAATCCGCGAATCATGCGTCCGCCTTGAGCCACTGAGATGGAACCGGTTTCTTCAGAGACGACCACCACAATTCCATCAGTAGCTTCCGAGGTTCCTAAAGCGGCACGGTGGCGCAAGCCCATTTGCCGTTCGGGGCCGCGGTTGAGAACGCCACTGGCTGAAAGCGGCATTACGCAGGAAGCAGCCACGATGCGATTGTCGGAAACAATGACAGCACCATCATGCAAGGGGGTATTTGGATAAAATATTTGCAGAAACATCTCCGGTGAGACGATCGCATCCAGTAAGACGCCGGTAGAGATATATTCTTTTAAAGATTCCTGGCGCTGTAAAACGATCAAGGCGCCATGCCTCCGTGCCGAAAGTCGAGCACAGGCGGTTGCCAGCGAGCGCAGGGTCACCTGCAGTTGTTCCAACGAAGATGAACTGGGCCGAAACATGGCAGAAGACCCGGCCCGGCCAATGCGTTCAAGCCCCCTTCGGATTTCAGGTGCAAAAATGACTGGAATAGCCAGCAACAAAGCGGGTAATGAAGTTTTGATCAGCCAGGAAAAGGCGGGTAAATCCACAAAGCTGGTCAGCAAAGAGAGCAAAATAACCAGGAAGATAACCCCACGTAAAAGTACTGTTGCCTGGGTATCTCGCAAAAGAAGCAATAACCCGAAAAGAATTGCTGAAACCAAAGCCAGGTCAAGAACACTTAACCAGTTCAGGCGTTGAAAAATAAAAAGAATTTCATTGAAAAAATTAGGCAACGTTTAAACTCAAATCGGTCTTAAAATGCGGTCCACCCTTAGTTTTTTAAAAAATAACAAGGTGCCATTCGGTTTTGAATCCTGGGCAGCTTCCATCCAGGCTCGCACGCCCAAGGTCTCCGGGGTACGTTTTTCATATCCCAGGCTCTCCCAGATTCGCTCGCGGTTTGCTAAATTTGCATTTAGAAAGATGAGCGAAACCTCACATTGTAGTTCGGTTGAGGCTTTTTCCATTTCCTTAATCATTAATGGAACTGCTTTTTCAAATGGTAATATCGCATCCAAAAGAACATCCGTGGTGCGGGCTACCAGGTTTTCAACCTGCCAGCCCAATACCCCCAGTGATTTTTCACCAGATTTGAGCAGCAGAAATGCTTTTTCTCCAAATGCTTCCATAATATCTGTGCGCGTAAATTGTCTTCCATTGGGAGAAAGACGGTTAAAAAGAGCAGCAATTTCATCGGAATTACGCGGATTGCCACGCACGAGACTCAATTCGCCGACAACCGTTTGTACGGTGGCTGCTTTTTCCTCAAATAGCTGGCTTGGCAGCGGCACCACTTTTTGCCAGTGCCGTAAAACCTGCTTCCAGGTATCTTCCACCGAGCCATCATTATTAATGACTACGTTGGCAGCCCCCATTTTTACGACCTGGGGGGACTGGCTTTGGATACGTTGGCGCGCTTCCGTTTCATCCATCTTGCGCCGTTTGACCAGCCGGTCAATCTGTACCTTTTCAGGAACGTAGACAACCCAAACGCTATTGACTTTGTCCTTCAGGTTGCTTTCCAGTAATTTTATGGCCTCAATCACTACTACTGATTTTTGCGAGCGACTAATAATGTAATCGATAGCCTTGCTGACTAAGGGATGGACAATGTCTTCGAGAATTTTAAGAGCTTCCGGATCGCTAAACACCAATCGTCCCAGGCGTCCACGGTCAATTTCCCCATCGCTGGTCAAAATCCAACGGCCAAATTGAGAAACAACTTTCGGATACCCCGGAGCACCTTTTGAAATCGCACGGTGGGCAAGCGCATCGGCATCAATACCAAACGCACCCAGATGTTCCAACATCCGGCGCACGACGCTCTTTCCGGTGCCGATATTACCGGTCAGACCGATAATGGTTTTGTCAGCCCAATTGCTCAAAGGTTCTCCTTAAATTAATATAATGTAGCGCTAAAATGAGTCCTACCATTATTCATTTTAGCCTTGCGAGACAAGAATGTCAAAGGTTTTCTCGTTACAATTGACCGACAATTACCAAAGGATTGCAGACATGCCATCCTTCTCCGGTTAAGCAACCGATTGGCAGAATTAGAGATAAACACTATAATCAGCGCGCAGCCGTTGCAATCAATTACCGGTAACACCTGCCGCTATTCAACCCGCTCTCTTCCTTTTAAATAGCTACAATGGTGGGAGGCCAGATTAATTATTTTTTCGGAATAAGGATGGTGACAAATGGATATGCCAATAAGAAAAACCAGAGAGCAATGGAAAAATCAATGGAAGTCAGAAATGGCGTCACTGACCTTTAACTGGAAATCCCTGAAAGATTACCTCTTCATACTTCTGGGTGTGATCATCCAGGCATTTGCCATGCGGCTTTTTTTGGTTCCGGCCTTGTTGGTCTCCGGCGGAATCAGCGGTTTAGCCCAATTAGTGAACTTCCTGACAAATTTTCCGATCGGTTTGATGGTGTTTTTAGGCAATATTCCCTTGTTCTTTCTCGGCTGGCGTTATTTGGGCGGGTTAAGGTTTGCTTTGCGAACGGCCTTCGCAATTGTTTTCTTTTCGTTCTTCACTGATTTTCTGGTAATGATAATTCCCCCTCAAGGTGTCACCACTGATCTGGTGCTCAACAGCATCTATGGCGGATTGATGTACGGTGTCGGGTTAGGGCTCGTCTATCGTGGCAAAGGCACCAGCGGCGGCAGTGATATTCTCAGCCGTATTTTGAACCACCACTTTGGTATTTCCATATCGACCTCGTATTTAATCACCGATTCAATTGTCGTTTTGTTAGGTGGTTTCATCTTCGATTGGGAGCGGGCACTTTACGGACTGGCCGTTATTTACGTCAGCGGGCTGGCTGCCGAAATTGCCTTTGAGGGTCGCGCCATTTATCGAACCGCCATGATTGTCACCGACAAACCAGGTGAGATTGCTCAGGGCATTTCCGATATTTTGGAACGCGGTGTTACCATGTTGCACGGCACCGGCGGGTACACCGGCGCCGAACGAACTGTAATCTATTCTGTCATCACCCAATCAGAAATTCCACAATTAAAAGAGATCGTTACAGAGCAGGACCCGGCGGCTTTTATGGTCATTGGCCAGGCACATGAGGCTCTGGGTGAGGGTTTCCGCCCGTTAAAAGAACAGCGCTGATTCTGTATCAATTTCAAATCAATTGCAACCGCATGAGCGCTCCCAGAATGATTCCGAGTTGACCGGTATGATAAGTGAACATCACAAAGAAGTTGCTAAACCGAAATGGATGTGAAAACCGGCCATAAGCCAGCGCTGAATCGGATATAGTAAATAAAAATGCCCCCAAACTGGCACTTAAGGCCGACAAACCCACCCAGGCGGGTTGAAACCAGGTCAACTGTGCACTAAATAACATGGTGATAATAGTGATCATGTAAAGTAAGACCGGCACAACCAGGTGCCGGTTTTCCAATTTTCGCTGCAGGCTTCTAATCACCCGTGGGCACACCATACTAACCAGAAAAATTACAGCGGCCATAGGCAAAATAATCCAGATTGTAATCTTCATCTGACCCTGCCAAAAGGCAATAATATATGCAATATGCGCCAACAGAAATGAGATTAATCCGGCAATAAAAAAGTGCGGCCGCAGCAGCAAAAAGATATCGCCACTTAATGAGAACAACAAGCCAATTCCAAACCACAGGCCAATACCCTGCCAGCCGCCTTGCAAAGAAAAGCCGGCGATCAGGATCAGTAAAGAAAGCGGCTTGGTTATAATTCGGACACGATGCCAGCGTTTACCTGTTGCAATCCATTCCAGCAATGCAACTGTCAAGAATACAGGCAGCCACCAGAGCATAAACTAGCCCTCCTGCGTGCTATAACCCATCAGCTTTAACGCATCCGGGTTATTACGCCAATTTTTATGCACTTTTACCCGTAAATCCAAAAATACCTGTCGTCCGGTTAACGCCTCAATTTCCTGACGTGCTGCAGTGCCAATCGCGCGGATCATGGAACCCTGTTTACCAATCACAATCCCTTTTTGTGACTCGCGTTCCACAAAGAGGGTTGCCATCAGGTAGGCTTTATCTTCACCGCGATCCTTATATTCATCCAGACGAACACCAACGGCGTGCGGTACTTCTTCTGAGAGGTGATTTAACACAGCCTCCCGAATCAATTCAATCGCAATATCACGTTCATAGAGATCAGTTACCTGTTCCGCATCATAATAAGGCTCCCCTTCTGGCAAAAGAGACGTGACCGCAGTTAACACCTCATCAATCCCTAAATCAAGCTCGGCACTGATACGGAAGACCTGCATATCCGGCAGCAATTCGGTGTAATACCGTTCGCGTGACTCCAACAAATCTTTATCCACCAGATCAATTTTATTTAAAGCGAGCAGAACCGGTGGCCGTTTGGCCATCGCGTTAATCCGATCGGCAATCAAGCGATCTTCCTGGGTGGGAAGGAAAGTGGTATCTACAATCCAAATCAGAACGTCGGCATCATTTAATGCCATCTCCGCCATTTGATTCATGAAGTCCCCCAATTTATGATGCGCGATGTGCATCCCCGGGGTGTCAATGAAGATAATTTGCATGCTGTCAGTCGTCAGTATTCCCAATTGTTGCTTGCGGGTCATCTGGGGTTTCTCTGAGACGGCTGCAACTTTCTGTTTCAATATTTTATTTAGAAAAGTGGATTTGCCTACATTTGGCCGTCCAATAACAGCCACAAAACCGGACCGAAAACCAGCGTTTAACTCACTCACCCGCGCACCTCTTTCTTGCTTCGATTTGCGAAATCATCTGCCTGTAAATTTCAACCCTGGATACGATCATTCGTGGACCCAGGCCATCAGATAGATACACCACCTCTAATATAACACTTGCCAACGGAAAAATGTATTCTTCCTGCCCAATTCTAGCCAGCCAAACCGTTTCATGAGTCAAACCAGAACTGTAAACCCACCATAAATTCAATTGTGAGTGGATAAATTCTGGTTTTTACCAAGAAATGGTCAAAATTCGAACCGGTTGTTAGGTAGTTGGTAGCCAGCCGTAGGGTAAGCGTAGGGTAAGCGTCAAGTTATTGGGGTGAGGTTCTGGTATTATAAATGTAGCAAAAGAGCGACTTCTCTTCTTCTCCTCCTTAAAATGAGAGCCGGGGGCGGCGTACCCGGCTCTCATCAATTTAAAGGGCAAACCCATTCATAGTAAATTCGAAATGACATTAGCTGCTTTTTCGTCTAAAATAGAGATAGATGTAACTCTAAACGAAAAGGTGGCACGTATGATTGATCGAAAAGATTTTTACATTGGCCGAAAATATGATCCGGACGCTAAGGCGGTAACAAATGAGCCGGTCATGTACCAACCGGCAGATTTAACTACACACATGTTCGTCACCGGCATGACAGGTTCCGGTAAGACAGGGCTTTGTATTTCCATTATGGAAGAGGCAGCGCTGCAAGGCATCCCTGCCATCATCATTGATCCAAAGGGTGATCTCACCAATCTGATTCTGCATTTTCCGGGCTTTTCACCTGCGAATTTTGAACCCTGGCTTGATCCTGAAGAAGCCCGGCGCGCCGGCATTTCTGTGGCAGAAATGGCTGCCAAAACTGCAGCTACATGGGAAAAAGGATTATCGGATTGGGGTATTAATTCCGCTGAACTGGAAGAATTAAAAAAATCGGTTGAATTTACAGTATATACACCTGGATCAACGGCCGGGGTCCCCATTAACATTCTCTCATCTTTTGCAGCCCCTGAAATTGCCTGGGAAGAAAATCAAGAACTCTTGCGCGAACGCATATCTTCCAACATCACCGCGCTGCTAGGTCTTGTTGGCTTTAACGATATAGATCCGCTCACCTCACGTGAACACATCCTGCTGGCCAACATCATGGAACACTTCTGGAGCAAGGGCATTACCTTTGACATGACTGATTTGATTCTGCAGACGCAAAAGCCACCCTTTGAACGTCTGGGTGCCTTCCCAGTCGAAGCCTTCTTTCCGGAAAAAGAGCGCATGGGTTTGGCGATGAGGTTGAATAATTTCCTGGCTTCTCCTTCTTTCCAAACCTGGCTGCAAGGACAATCGCTTAATATTCAGGAAATATATTTCACCAGCAGCGGTAAACCACGCCACAGTATCTTCTACTTGGCTCATCTTTCCGAAAATGAGCGCATGTTCTTTGTGACTCTGCTTTACGGAGCCATCGAGAGTTGGATGCGGCGCCAGAGCGGCTCCGGCAGCTTGCGGGCTCTCATTTACTTTGATGAAATCCTCGGGTATCTCCCCCCCATTGGTAATCCCCCTTCTCACCGTGTCATGCTGCGTATGCTGAAACAAGCGCGTGCCTTCGGCGTCGGGTTAATTTTATCCTCACAAAACCCGGTCGATATGGACTATAAAGCCTTATCCAATGCCGGCACCTGGATGATCGGCCGTCTGCAAACAGAACAGGATAAGGAACGCTTGATGAATGGCCTGCAAAGCGCCACCGGCAATATTGACCGGGCCACCACGAATATGCTGCTGTCTAATCTCGGTAAACGCATCTTTCTGCTGCACAACATCCACAAATCAGGTTTAAGCCTTTTCAACACCCGTTGGGCAATGAATTACCTGGCAGGACCGCTCACACCCAACCAGATTCCAGCCTTAAATGCACTTGCTGATGGTAGCAAACAAGTGGTTACTTCACAAGTTGGAATCACGGAAAGTAGCCCGGTAAAAAGTAGTACGCAAGAAACAGGTAGAAGTAGCTCTTATTCGGTAAATGTGGCCATTAAACGCCCACTCATTCCTGGCGGGATAAGCGAGTATTTCCTCCCAATTAATTTGAACCTAGAGAAAGCTGCTCAAGATCAAAAGATTCCACTGAGCAGCGATGCTGCCATCGAATGGGTTGAATATCACCCGGCTTTATTTGCGCAGGCAACTGTGCAATTTCTCGAGCGAAAATATAATTTACAGATGACAGAAACAAAAACAGCTCTGGTGGAAGATGAAAAAGGGCGCATGATCCGCTGGGAAGACTATGTCAGTTCACCAATCGACCAGGCACATCTCGGGCAAACTGCGCTACCTCAAACATCCTTTGTTGAGCTGCCGGCTTGGCTAAGTGACCCGCGTAGTTATAAGGACCTGCAGAACGATTTTATCGAATGGATTTTCCGATCCAGTATTACTGTACGTGCCAACCAGGCTCTCAAAGTGTATGCCGGCCCGGACACATCTGAAGCTGAATTTCAGAAAATGTGCAAAGATGCAGCTCAAGATCTGCTCGACGCAGAACTGGATAAAGTAAAGGCCCTTTATGACAAAAAAATAGATGCATTCAGCGATAAGCTTGAAAAAGAAAAACAGGATGTCCAGACAGCTGAAACCCGGCTTAATCAGCGCCGCCTTGAAGAAGTAGGGACGCATGGCGAATTGCTGCTTTCTTTCCTATCAAAACGAAAAAAGTCAATTTCTTCTTCTCTGACCAAAAGGCGCATGACATCCGATGCAAAGGCTTCTCTTAAAAAAGAAGAACTGGAAGTGGAGCAAGCGCTTAAGAATTTAAACGCATTGGAGGAGGAATCAAAAGCGAAAGTCGCTGAACTTGAGCAAGAATGGGATAAAAAAGTCAACGCGATCATAGAAATCCCGGTTACTCCTTTGAAAAAAGATATTTTTATAGAGAATTTCGGCATCGGTTGGGTGCCGTATTACCGCGTGAAAACAAGCGATCGAACGTATGTAATCCCCGCTTATACGATCTAGAAATAGAGCTGCCAAATTTGGCAGCTCTTTATTTTCCTACTCCATCTCCTGGCGACCCGCCAATGCCCGCAGAAGTGTGTTCTGATCGGCGTATTCGAGATCTCCACCCATTGGCAGTCCGCGCGCCAACCGCGTGATACGCACCGGTAAATGCAGCAATTGTTGTTTAAGGTACAGGGCTGTCGCGTCACCTTCCATGGAAGGGTTGGTAGCGATAATCAATTCTTTGATACCCCCGGATGTGATTCGCTCCACAAGTGGTTTAATCTTCAGATCTTCCGGCCCAATGCCTTCAATCGGTGAGAGCGCACCATGCAAAACATGGTAATGACCGCCAAACCCGCCTGTCCGCTCGAGAGCCAGCACATCCAGCGGTTCTTCAACCACACACACCTGGCTTTCATCGCGCTTGGGGCTGGCACAAATCTCGCACAATACATTTCCGGCACTGGTAATATTAAAACAACGACTGCAAAAAGTAGTTGCCTCCTGCAGTTCTGAAAGCGCTTCAGCCAGTTTTTTACTGACATCCGCCGGAGCACGTAACAAAAAAAACGTCAGTCGTGAAGCAGATTTTGGCCCTATACCAGGCAAACGCTCAAACGCAGTGATCAGGTTTTGCACTGGCTGTGGCAAAATTGGCATTTAATAATTTCCTGTCTTAAAAACCAAGTCCGGATAAGCCGCCTGAGAGAGGCCCAAGCCGTTCGTTTGCCAGATCCCGGCTCTGATCAAGAGCCATATTGACTGCTGAGAGCAGCAAATCTTGCAGCATTTCCAAATCTGGTTCCAGCAGTAATTCAGGGTTTAATTCTATCGCGCGACAATGTTGATCGCCAGTCATGGTGACCTTGATTACCCCGCCGCCAACGCTGGCAGTTATTGTCTCTTCTGCCAGAGCCAATTGAGCCTGTTCCATTTGTTCTTGCAATTTTTGCAGCTGGCGCATCATGGCTTGCTGACCGCCACCGCCACCACCGCCCATCGCTCCTGATCGTCCAAATCCTTTTGCCATAATCAATTACTCCTTCGTCACTAGTTTACCGCCCAAATCAAGGGCAGTGCTGACCAGGCTGCCAGGCAGCACTTCAATATTCGAATCATCAATTTGATCTTTTGAATTAATAATCACAGCGCGTATTTTTGCATCAACACCCAAAACATGGCTGAAGGCGCGCTGGGTAATATCTAGATGCTCCCCTTTTTCAAATTGATTTTTCAGTACCACGCTCTGAAAACCGATCACAATCATACCTTTTTTTATGTTGTAGCTTCTGGCAGATGCCAGCAGGGCTTCCGTTGTTTTTCGATATTTGCGAATGAGGGTCCGCACTTCCGGTACGGCTTCTTGAACCTGCTTATTGGTGAATACACCTGGCTGGCTTTCTTCTTCCGACTGGTTTTCTGAAGGCAGGTCAGGCACCCCTTTGATTTCAACTTCTTTTTTGGAAAATGGTTTTTTTTGAAATACTTTTTCAAGATCATCTTTCTCGCTTTTGCGTGGCTGCTCAGTCTGTATAGGTTGCGAGGCAGTCTCAATCGGCCGTGGTTTTGGTAATTCATCCGGAGAAATCGACTGCGCAAAAGCCAGCTCGAGAGCCAGGCTGGGCTGCCAGGCCAGGCGACTTTCATTGGCGGCATCATTGAATAGGCGCACAATCATGATCAGTTTATCGGTATCAAAGCGATTGGCTTGCTGCGCCATAATGATAATCACATCTTGAGGTACATCCAGGAGAACACCGTTTTGCAGGCGAATCAGTAGAAGCCCGCGCAAGTATTCAACCAGTTGGCGCGCAAATTGGCGCGGATCGCTGCCTGAATCCAGGGCAGTATGAATGCTATCCAGGCCGGCGCTAGCATCTTTCTCCAATAGGGCATTTACCAGTTCAATCACAGATTGATTGGTAGCCGTCCCCAAAACTTCCCGCGCATGGCTGATATTGATTTCTTCGCCAGTCGAAGAAAGTTGGTCCAGCAAAGAAATCGCATCCCGCATTGCACCCGTTGCCTGGCGGGCAATCAAATGCAACGTTTCATCATCCACTTGAATGTTCTCTCGGCGCGCATTTTCTTTTAACAGGGCCACGATGGTGTTGACAGGCAGCCGTCTGAATTCATGTCTCTGGCAGCGCGACAGCACAGTCGCAGGAATTTTGTGTACTTCAGTTGTGGCCAGGATAAAAATGGCGTGCGCAGGCGGTTCTTCCAGCGTTTTTAAAAGTGCATTGAAAGCCGCCGTTGACAACATATGGACTTCATCTATGATGTAGACTTTGTATTTACCCTGT
Organism: Chloroflexi bacterium 44-23; assembly: GCA_001899005.1. Taxonomy (GTDB): domain Bacteria; phylum Chloroflexota; class Anaerolineae; order Anaerolineales; family Anaerolineaceae; genus UBA6170. The sequence continues at coordinate 24,993 of MKUW01000010.1, read as the reverse complement.
GTAGGAGAAAAACCAATTTTTTCCCGTAAATCGCGCACATCTTCCACACTGGTATTGGATGCAGCATCGATCTCGATCAGATCCATAAAACGATTGGCATTGACAGACTTGCAATGTTCGCAGACATTACAAGGACGGTTGCTTAAATCTTCGGCGAGACAATTCGCAGCTTTGGCCAGCAAACGCGCTGTAGTGGTTTTACCGGTTCCGCGCGGACCTGCTAATAAATAGGCATGCCCAACCCGGTCGGCCCGAATCGCATTGCGCAATGTTTGAATGATGTGGTCCTGGCCAACGACATCTTCCCAAATTTGTGGTCGCCATTTGCGATAAAGTGCTTCAGACATTCTGCTTCCTAACTTTAATTGTTCTGTAATTCCTTCAGTTTGTTATAAATATTTCTAGCATCATATGTTGGTCGCTGAAACTGCGCTAGCGGCACAATTAAATTGTAATCGATAATCTTGCGGTTGAGCGCGTCAACTTGCTTAAAAAATTCAGCTCGGGCATTGATATCTCCCCTGGCGAGCGCAAGTTTGCACTGGCTGATAAGTTGTTCGTACGTTTCTTCTATCTCGCGCCTTTTTTCCATCCAGGGCAACAAGTAACCATTCTGTTGGAAGATATCAAAGGCCATTCGCCATTCATCCGGGGCAAATACATTCTCTTTCCATTGAATCGGTTTCCCTTCCCCGGAAAGATTATCAAAAACGCCAGTCTGGATAGCCTCCAGGATTTTTTGTTCAGCGATTAATTCCAAACGCAATGGCATGATTCCTCTCAAGGAATTGTGAAAGCAGAACGCTCCTGTCCTTGCGGATCGAGGATACGAGCGATCTCACCTGAACCCCACATCGCTTTATTGGCATTCCAATACAATTTGTTGGCTGAATCAACCCCACTACGCGTATAAATCTCCAATTCGCCTTGCATCAAATCAAATTCCGGAAAAACAAACTTATCACCTTGTTCATCCATCAAATACCAACCGCTCAGGTTAAGATCACCTTGCCCTACACGCTTGACAACAACGTATTCATTTTCCAGGTTGCCAGCACCAAAAACATTGGTTATGGCAATGACAGGCTCACTTAAAGGTGGTAAAGTAGCTAGAGGAATATTCGTCACCGGTGGGGATTCAGTTCCCGGTTCAAATTGGATGGTCAATCGCTGTGAAGGGTTCGCACGACTCCACAAAATGAGAACAATTATTGTTGTGGCAGCCGAGATAAATATATTCACCAATAAAAAAGGCAGCCATCTTTTCCAAAATCTCATTAATTTTTCCCTCGCAGTCGTCTGAAAGGATTTGGATTTCTACTCAGAATCATAGCATATTATCAAAGTTAAATAAAACAAAGATATCAAGAGGATTATCATGTACCTGATTGACGGCCACAACCTGATCCCGAAAATTTACGGAATGTCTCTGGCAATGGATGATAAAGAAAACCAGTTGATAGAACTATTGCAAGAATTTGCACGCCTGAAACGTAAAAAGGTTGAGGTTTATTTTGATAATGCTCCTCCGGGCTATGCCAACACCCGTAAATTTGGCTCAATTACAGCCCATTTTATCCGGCAGGGCTTAACCGCCGATAATGCCATCATTGATCGGGTTAGGAAAATGGGAAAACAAGCCAGCCAGGTTATTGTGGTCAGTTCTGACCATGCAATTCAGAACGAAGTACGCGCCTGTTCTGCTACAGCAAAGTCTTCAGAAGAGTTTTTTCGCGAAATGCAAGCAATGCACAACCAACCCGGCCAAAGCGTTAAACCGGATCCCGAGCGGCAAAGTGCGGCGGAAATCGCCGAATTTGAGCGATTGTTTCTCCAGAAAAAGAAATCATCAAAAAAATAATGGCTATAGATACTTTCTGTAGGTCAGGATTTTATAGTTCTGGCATTTTGATTTTCTAATAATGTTTTAATGTAAATCTGATAATTAAGGTCTAAAATATCCATAAGACACCAGAAAAATTAATGGTACAAGGTGTCTGACCATCCTGATTGTTGACAGTTAATGGATTATTGATCTGTCAAATGCAATTTTGATGGCATTCCCTCCCTGGAGATCGCCAAGCATGTCCCCCCCATGTTTGGCGATCCCTTCTTTTAAGAACAACTGTACCATCCGGTATTGTCACTGCGAGCCACTGCTCCCGGTCTTTGGTAATGTGGCATTCTTTTTCGATTAAAATGGCCATAAAACAAGTTTTTGCTGCGCATTGAGATCATTTCTAGAAACTAAGTAGTTTGTCTTGGCTTAAATAACCCGTAACCGGCCAAAATTCGTGCCTGGTGGTAGAACCTTTAGGTGCCTTCCTACTTGACGCGCCAATAAATCTTACTACAATCAATACTATCTAAACAATAAATAATTGTCTTTCAAATTATATGGTTGTGGACGTTTTATAAGCGCATAACCAATCTCGAAGCATGTGCATATTCCTTCCTTTATAATTAATTTTCAATTGGATAAAAAATAGACTCGGATTGGGAGCCACCATGAAAAAACTTTTTGTATCATTCCTGGTACTTATTTCAGCCACAAGTTTGGCCTGTAATTTATCTGCTTTGCAATCAAAAGATAAATCTGATCTTTCTCCAAACACGAAAAGCAGCCAGTCTGCTACTGAAATCACACAACAATTAGTAACGGAAATGCCGCAAGCCACAATTGCCCTCTTTGTCGCAACCCCAAAAGCAACACAGGAGCTGACCCAGGCTGTGACAGAGCAAAAAACCGTGGAAGCAACAACGGAAACCTCCGCGGAAACAACCCAAGCTCCTCCGGCAGCAAAAGCCACGCCTGAGCCCGCTTCAGAATGTCCGAAATTTGGGGTTGAGGAATTTGACAACGCCTCACCTTGTTGGCCATCCAGTTTGGAGGAAATGAAATCAATCACCAGTCTGACCTCTTCTCCCAATGAATTCGCAGGGATAAGAAATGGAGCGTTGGAATTCAAACATGTAGTCTCTGATGAGGTTTATCTGTATGCATTTAACACAGCTAACACTTATCAGGAAGTGGCCATTGAAGCCACTTTCATAAAGATTGACCCAAGTTTTAACCAAAACGGTGCTACGATCGCCTGTCAGGTAAATGATAGCGGTTGGTATGAGGTGCGGGTTGAAAGCAGTGGTTCCTTTTATATTTATCGATATGATGCCAGCATAAAATTAAAAGGTGGTAATCCATATATTGCCATTGCACAGGGTGGTGCTCCAGGTGTACAAAGCGGAGCTGGCAAAGAAAATACCATTCGCTGGACATGTAAAGAGGATAGCTTGGCCCTGGCAGTTAACGGAAAAGATATATGGAATCAAGAGGTACGCGGGATGGAAACCGGCGGAGGCATTGGGCTTGGTCTGGCATCCGCTTCAGGAAAGTACCCGCTTAATATCGCCTTTGAAAAAGTTGAAATCAGCGAAGCACGCTAAAGAAATTATTAAACACCAATTCATGATCAAAGAACAAAGTGGTGCGCATGGATTAATCACGGCATATCGCTGGTATCTGGTCAAACATGCTTGAGTTTGCTATAATTCCAGCACTGCCCCAGTAGCTCAATAGGACAGAGCAAAGCACTCCTAACGCTTAGGTTGAGAGTTCGAGTCCCTCCTGGGGCACTTGCTTTTAAGATAATATTGATCTTTTCAGATTTTTTATGAAAACTCGTATCGCTCTTTCAATTCCAACCGCCCGGTTTGCTTTTCATTTCGATCGGCCAGTCAATTCTTTCCAAATGAGAGACGCATTTATAAACACCCCAACCATTTCTTGTTGTCTGTCCAATGTGGGCAATTTGGTAGTTATCGGCTAGAATAGTGCATATGGTAAAATGTTATTCAATTTAGCTCCATAAGCGGAGGGAAAATGGTCAGTCAAGATTTACTCGATATCTTACGATGTCCGGCATGTGTACGTGAAACTGAAGGTCTGCTTGAATTAGTAAAAGATTCCTGGCTCGTTTGTCAGGATTGCGGGCGAAAGTATCCCATTGTAGAGGATATTCCTGTCATGTTAATTGATGAAGGCGATAAGTGGAAAACGACGCCGCAAGATGATTTACCTGTTCCACCGCCGCCCATGGATTAACCGGTTAACCAGATCCAATATCTGGGTCGGTTTGGTAGAAAGCATTATTAAAAAACTATACAAAGCAAACATTTAATAGTAAGTACAAGTTGATACCTATATGAACAAAAAAGAAAAGAAACAAAAACGTCCTATCGTATTTGATAGAACGACAATAATTATTCTGTCAGTATTTCTCATTTTGGCGGTGGCTGCCGGCATTATCGTATTCCGTGTCTCCCAAACCATCATTTCCACCTGGACGATGACCGATTTGGGGGGTATTCCAGTTCCCCCAAAAGGAAATAGCGACCCCAATAATCCTCAGCTCCCAGGAATGGAAACGAAAGTCCCGAATAGCCCCATTCAAATTAGTAGCGGGACAACTCCTGAACCCTGGGATGGGGTCAGCCGGATAACTGTCTTAGTAATGGGGCTTGATTACCGCGATTGGGAAGCTGGTGAAGTTCCACGTACCGACACAATGATCCTGCTTTCGATGGATCCGCTCACCAAAACGGCTGCGATTATGTCAATTCCACGCGATATGTGGGTCAATATCCCTGGCTTTGAATACGACAAAATTAATACAGCCTATCGATTGGGTGAACTATATAACCTGCCCGGCGGAGGCCCGGCTCTCGCCATGGAAACCGTCACGCAATTCCTGGGCGTGCCAATTGATTACTATGCACAAATCGATTTTTCAGCTTTTGTGCGCTTTATTGATGAAATTAAAGGCATACCTGTCACCCCCGATATGGATGTTAAAATTGTTCCTATCGGTGATGGATATAAACAAACATTGAAAGCCGGGGTAACAGTCACCCTGCCGGGTGATCTTGCTCTGGGCTATGCACGCGCACGTTATACGGAAGGCGGAGATTTTGATCGCGCCAAACGCCAACAGGAGGTCATTCTCTCCATTCGCAATCGCGTCTTGAGCTATGATATGCTGCCGCTGCTAATCTCAAAGGCTCCTGTGCTTTACAATGAAATTTCGTCGGGAATCAAAACAAATTTGGCCTTCGATCAAGCCATCCGTCTAGCTGTTTCTGCATTGAAGATCGAGCGTGAAAATATCAAAACCTTTGTGATTGACACCACCGACGTCGAGCTTGGCAAAACACCGGATGGCAAGCAAGATATCCTGATCCCAATCCCGGATAAAATCCGTCTGGTTCGCGACCAGGCATTCACAACCGGCGGTCCGGTTGGTCCGGCCGCAGTTGCCAAAGATGGCGATAATAATAGCCTGATCACCACTGAAAATGCCCGTGTAACGATCCAGAATGGGAGCTGGATGGGGGGACTCGCCGCTTCCAGTAGCGAATATCTGCGCAATTATGGATTCAACGTCATTGAAGAATCAAATGGGCAGGCAACCGATGTAACCACTATTTATTTATATAAATCCAGACCATACACCATTCAATTCATTTTCGATTTGTTTGAAAAAGCCGGTTTGAACCCACCGCGTCTCTTTAATCGCCTTGATTTAAACAGTAATACCGACATTGCCATTGATTTTGGCAATGACTGGGCGAATTATGTGAATACCAATAACTTCCCCGAAAAATAGCTCAAGTAAAATATGACCCTGCAATAACCGTGAGTTGAACCCTCACGGTTTATTTATCCTCATTTCTTCCCCAAAGAAGCCAAATAGACGACAAACCGATTTTCTCCATCCAGTTTCAGAACAGAGTTTAAAGCTTCATCATCAAAAGCAGCAATGGCACAGACCCCACAGGCAATACCTTGCGCACCCAGGTAAAGATTCTGGCACACATGACCGGCATCCAGATGTAAATAGCGGTAGCCGCGTTCACCATAACGCCAATACATGCGCTCCTTGATTGCAACCCACAGGAAAGTAACCGCGCTCTCGTGAATTTGCGACTGATCGCCACAAGCAGCGGTCACACGTTGATTTATTCCCGGATCATCATCCAGGGGCAAAAGTGCATGTTCGATTGCCAGATAGCGGTACATCCCTGGCGTGAGCGTTTCCACCCGATTAATTAATAGGTAAGTTTCGAACGCATGGCGCGCTCCTGCCGATGGTACAGTTCGGAGGGTATGTTTTGGAGAACTCTTCGACGTTACAGCTTGGGTAGCCCATAGTAAACAAGCCAATTCTGCCAGAGTGAGGGCAGTATCCTGGTATCGTCGCAGTGTTCGGCGTTCTTTAATTGCAGTGCTTAATAACATCTCGGGTTCCGGGAGCCCGTTAATAACCGGCAAAGCAACTACAGATGCAGATGGATCATAAGGAAGCTGTAATGGCGGTTGAGGTACGCCCTGTCGCTGCAATGAAGGGGAAAGATATTTATACGTAGTTTCCAACATAAATTGTTTGCCAATCCCATCACTCATGATACCTCCGTAATTTCCTTAATTAATAATTCCAAATAGATTCTTTTATTGTCGTTTTACCCGCTGCAAAAAAAGTTGACTGATATGTTTCAATTCTTCTACGCGTAACAACCAACTTATGAAAACAAAAACAACAATACCCAATCCCGCCCCTGCGAACAAAGCAATCCAGGCAGGTTGATTTACTACTGTTTGCAAAAACCAAACGACTGCCAACCCCATTATGGTCGCCGCCGCGAGCGATTTCCATAAAATTCGCAGAACATTGCGACCGTCAATTCCCTGTAAGCGCCTGCGCATCAAAAAAATTAATGCCCCTGATTCAAGTCCAGTGGCAATTGTATTTGCAAGCGCCAGACCGCCATGAGGCATCCAGCCAATCCTCTGAAACAGCCCGCCCAACAAAATACTAAGTAGAATGTTAAGGGACATGGCAACCACCCCCACCATAACTGGTGTTCGCGTGTCATGCAGGGCATAAAACGCACGGCTGATAATCTCAACCACACTATGACCAACCAACCCGATCCCGTACCAGAGCAGTGCCCAGGCAACCAACTGAGTTGATTCTGATGTAAATGCTTCACCATTCTGGTAAAGTGTTTGAATCAACGGAAAACGTAATAATACCAGTCCAATCGAGGCAGGTATTGAAAGAAACAAGACGGCTTTTAAAGCGACAACCAGAGAAGCACGCATTTCATCTTTTTTGCCTAATGCCACCTGAGCTGAAAAAGTAGGCAGAGACGCTGTCGCAATTGCCTGGGCAATGAACATTAATGGCATCAACATCAAGAAAAAACCACCCGTCAGGCCGGTTACACTGCCCTCAGAATAACCCGAAGCCAGATTTGTGTTCACCAAAAAATTGATTTGTACAACGGCTACACCAGCCACCCGTGGCAGCATTAACATGCCTACTTCACGTACAGCTGGATCACGCAGCCCAAATATCAATCGGTATTTGCCATTTAAACGTAAAAGCTTGGGCAATTGTATTAGCAAGTGCAACCCGGCGCCTAAGATTACTCCCCAAGCCAATCCAAATATTCCGAGGCTCGGAGCGAGAACCAGCACGCCCAGAATCATCCCTAATGAATACATGGAAGGTGCCAGAGCCGGTAGTAGAAAGCTCTGGTGCGCATTCAAAATACCCATGATCAACCCCGACACACCAAAAATGATGGTTGAAGGTAAAAGTAATCGCAAAAGCTGGACGGTTAACTCAAATTTTTGAGGATTATTTAAAAACCATTCAGGCGCTAGAATATATCGCACGACCTGCGGAGCAAAGATTGCGGCGAATACTGCCAGTAATGTTGTGATCGCAATCACCAGATTGATGATTGAATGAGCTAACCGCCAGGCTGATTCCTTCTTCCCGTGAGTTAATAAGGTTGTGAAAGTCGGTATAAAAGCAGACGCAAGTGCCCCACCTGCTACTAAATTAAAAATAAATTCTGGAATGCGATTGGCAGAGTAAAAGGCATCACTCTCCATTCCTGTGCCAAAAGCTCGTAAAATGACAATTCCACGGATTAAATTGAAGAGACTGCTTACCAGAAAAGCTAGCATAACCGTACCGGCAGCCCGCGCTATCTGTCGATTGGCACTCATTTGTGAAGAATTGGGGGAATCCATCACGCAGATTATAGCCGATTTTAGTCGCCTGACCTACGCCCTGACATGATTAACAAATTGTTAAGAACATATTTGACATTTTAGATTTGTGCTGATATAGTATCTTTCAGAGTAAGAAGCAATTCTGTTTTTTAGAAGAAGTACGAAAGAATATCTGACTGCGGGGATTAAGACCTGGGCAATATTCCAAGCTTCAGACGAAAACCAAAAGCTTCTAAATGCAAACCGTTTTATTTTTTTAGGAGGCACTACAATGTCTGAACGTATTACAGGAACCGTCAAATGGTTCAACGAAACCAAAGGTTTTGGTTTCATCGAGCGTGAAAATGGACCGGATGTATTCGTCCACTATTCGTCAATCCAATCCAAAGGGTTCCGAAAACTGGTCGAGGGTCAACGCGTTGAATTCACAATTGAAGATGGTCCAAAAGGCCCGCAGGCTGCTGAAGTAGAAGCACTTTAAGTTTTTACAACACGCCAATAAGAAAACAGGCTGTTCCTTTGTAAGAACAGCCTGTTTTTTACTATTAATAGCGTAAGAAGGCTCCGATTTTACCGGCATCCTCAAAATTCGGACTCATTTTGACGACCTCTACCTCACCGCCATACTCAAGGGTGAAAGTGACTGCCAATGCGATTACATCTTGCACCTCTTGAGGTATCGATTCACAAGCCCGACAGGCAAGATCGGGTTGGGAAGTAATCACCTTACAATCCGGGCAATAAAAGCCAGCGGTCTGAAAACTATGTTGGATAACCAAAGTCTGCACCCTGCCGGCACTTACTGCAGCCAGGGCAGATTCCATCCCCGTAACCGCATGACTGTTTTTGGCTGCCTGGGTTATCAAACGTTCCACCACTTGAGTTTCGCGTACTTCTTCTGCTTTTACACCAATTTCCATCGCCCGTTGGGCAACTTCGTGGGAAGAAGCTGTCATAGGTATAACAAAGGACCCCGCGATGAGGCTTTGCCAGGATTTCGGCAAGTACGAACGAAAAAGGGCAATATTATCATCGCTTCCACCCAATAATATACGACGAATATGCTTTGTTTCAAAGAACGCAGTAGCAAAATCCACGCTTTCGCGCATATTTCGTTCAATCGTTTCTTCAATTGAATGACTTTGATTATTACTTCCTCCGCGCTTTCCCAAAGAAGAACTACCAGTTTTTATCTTATTGATATCATTTCCCAAAACACCATCTTGTTCCCTCAACTCCCCCAGATGAAAATGGAAAATACGCGCACCTTGTTTATCCACTAATACCACACCATAACCGCCAAAACTATCAATTAAGCCTGCTAAAGGGCGCACATTCGGGCGGATCCCTTCGTGAATCAGATCCGGGGTAGGAATTGCCAGCGGGTAGACTCTAAAAAAATCTGCTGATGCATCAGAAAATAAAACCACGCTCCTGCCGGACCAGTCATATTCAGTATCAAAATAACTTTCAATACGCTCAACGTCATCTTTAAGGTCGGTATTTTTCATCATGGATCGCAGCCGAAGCCTGTAGGAATCTGCATTGCCTAAAGGTGGGTCTGTATTAAGATAAATGCTCAACATTTTTGACTGCGCCTGATAATTAACCAATTCACGCAGATCTCTATCTGAAAACATGGTACCTCCTCAATCTGTTGATATTTAATAAACCAACAATCACGGGCGTTTTCCCAATGTGAGCACCACCTCCTTAAGTTCGCCTTTACGAATAATTTTTAAGACAATATCTTCTCCGGGGCTTTTATTGGCCATTAAGTAACTCAAGAAATCACCAAATACGCGTACCGGGCGACCATCAACCTCAATAATTAAATCTCCACCACCCAGAAGCAGAGGGATTGATGTTGCATCCTCACCACCGCGCAGACCGGCGCGTTCAGCGGGGCTGCCAGGGCTTACACTGATAATATACGCACCTGTATTTTGTTCAATCTTAAGAGCTTCACGTTCAATCAAAGTAAGATCTTCTTGACTGGTTACACCGACATAGGGGTAATCATAATAACCTTGTGAAATTAAGAATGGAACAACCCGATTAACAATATTACTGGAAATGGCAAAGCCAATGCCACTGTTAGTCGGTTCTCCAATACCATTCGATGTTTCTGTTCGGATGGCACGATTGATACCGACGATTTCACCATTCAAATTGAGCAAAGGCCCGCCTGAGTTACCAGGGTTAATAGCTGCGTCAGTCTGGATGATATCACCCGCCGAAAAAAAGGTGCCTGTGCTGGAGGGTCGAAAAGAGCTCAATGTGCGGCCTTTGGCAGATACAATACCTGTGGTAATTGAACCGGAAAGCCCAAAAGGGTTTCCGATTGCGATTACAGATTGACCGACCTTTAATTGATCAGAATTACCTAATGGTAAAGGACGCAATTCGGAGCTGGGTGCTTCAACTTTTATGACAGCCAGGTCAGAATCAAGGTCAGTTGCAATTACTTTTCCACGCACCTTGTAGCCAGAAGAAAAATCAACTTCAAGATCGGTCGCATTTTCAACGACGTGGTAGTTGGTGACGATATGACCATCATTATCAAAAACAAAGCCTGAACCCAAGCTGCCCCCTTCGGCGGAAAGAGTCTGGATCGATACCACACCGGGGAGTACGCGTTCATACAATTCTATTAGCAGGCGTTCTTTTTCCTGCAAATCCAGCAGGGTTGCGGGTGGGGAAATGGTGACATTATCATTTGCCGGAGCGATTGTCAGGGTCACATTCGGGGTCGAAATAGCTGTTGAGTTATCAGAATTCCAACCAAAATCAAATTTAGGTAATCGCGGGGTAATTGAACAAGCCATTGCAACCAGGCTTAAAATTGCTAGCGCTAGAAATATCGCTTTTTTATGCATCTGAAATCCTTTTCCTACCTGGGTTTCCCGGCGATTTTCACTCAGCAAGTGTCTTAATTTGCTCGAACAATTCTTTTTGTTTAGCATTCAATTTGGTTGGCAGGGTAACTTTGGCTCGAGCGAATAAATCTCCAAATTGACTTGGGTTTTTCATCTTTGGCATTCCCCGGCCTGTCAGACGGAAAACTCGACCGGGCTGGGTTCCTGGCGGAATATTCAAGAGTACTTCTCCCTTGGGAGTGGGCACTTTTATTTCTCCACCCAGAACTGCCGTGTATAAATCAACCTGAAACTCACTATTGAGATCATCGCCTTTACGTTCATAGCGAGGATCACTGACAACTTCCACCACCAAGTAAACATCACTATTATTTGGGCCAACGCCAGCAACGCGCACTTTTGTGCCCGTCTTAGCTCCAGCTGGAATTTTTACCTCTATCCGGCGATCGTCAATTTGCAAGAGGCGGGTGGTGCCTGAATAGGCTTCCATAAATTGGATTTGAACATTCTGTTGATAAGTGCGCGGCCTTTGTTGAACAGGTCGTGCTTGTCCTCTGCGACCGCTTGTACTGAAGCCCGCTCCTCCACCACCAAAGATGGAACTAAAGAAATCCGAAAAACCTCCCCCAAACATATCTTCGAAGTCACTTGCGTCTACACGAACACCGCCACTTCCAGCACTACCCTGCGATTGACTGACCCAATCATTCCAATTGAAATTATTGGGGTTGCCGCCCCCTTCCTGAAATTGGGAATAGGAATCTCCTAACTGGTCATAACGTGCACGCTTTTTTGAATCGCTCAAAACCTCATTGGCTTCGTTAATTTCTTTAAATTTATCTTCTGCTTCCTTATTCCCCGGATTGCGATCCGGATGGTACTTCATCGCCAGCTTTCGATAAGCTTTCTTAATTTCATCCTCCGATGCAGATCGGCTGACACCGAGGGTTTTATAGTAATCTTTATATTCCATACTTTAATATTATGTTTATCAGTGGATGCTTGTCAAGCTTTGTGTGGAACTCTTATACAATACTTATATAGATTTGATGATTTGTCCATGCGAAAGGATGAAAGAGCTAAAACAAGATCACCAGATCCAGGCTATTATGTTAAACTACCAGTAAACCGAAATAACAATGAAAAATAAATATACCCTAATTTTTATCCTGGTACTTTTATTGCTCGCCCTGGCTAGCATCACCTGGTTGAGCAGTTACACACGCTTATACGCGGATGATTACTGCATCGGAGCGGATGCTCAGGTCATGGATTTGTCATCTTTTTTTCAAAAGTGGTATAGCAGCTGGACCGGACGTTTTTCTTACATCTCCCTTGCGGGAGTGCTTGCGTTGGGCGGCACCTGGTTGGCGGGCTTTTTGCCCGGTGCTAGCCTCATCCTTTGGCTGTTGGCATTAACCTGGGCGCTTTTACCTTTAGTCTCGCGCTGCCTGGGAGCAAAATCTCCTCTAGCTTCACTTACCCTTGGGGCACTATTGATCTTAATTCTCTTTGCAAGTACACCGAACCTCTTTCAATCCTTTTTCTGGCGGGATGGCTTAATCAATTATACTTTTCCCCTGATCGGATTCACCTTCGTAGGTGGTTTTCTCTTAAGAAGCTGGTTGGATCCACAATTTCTGAGATGGTGGCTGCTGCCTGTTTTCTTCCTTAGCTTAATTTCAGGCGGCTTTTCAGAGGTTTTCTCCGTCATGCAAGTCAGCACTTATGGTTTGCTGATTCTTGTGGTTCTGCTGGTTTATTCACAAAATCATAAACAGATGATTTTATCCACCCTTTTCGCAGCTCTGGCAGGGGGTTTGATAGCTCTGATACTGGTCGCACTCGCCCCAGGCAATGCTGTCAGGCAAAGTCTCATGGTTGACCATCCCGGCATATTAAGGCTGGTTACCTTTTCAGCTCGCAATGCCCTCTTTATCGCAACCAAGTTTTTCATCCAAACGCCCGGTTGGGCCTTCCTGACGGTGCTGTCCTCAACATGGATCGGTTTGAACCTGGCCCTGGTTGATACCGTAGGTCAGACAAGTATACAACCTAAACCTAGAGCCGTTCTATGCAGTAACTGGTTTTCGGGGCTTGTGCTAATCCCATTAATCACATTTATGATTCTAGTATCCGCTTGTGCGCCAGTCGTCTACATTCTGAATGCCTATCCGGATGATCGCACAATCTATCTATCGCTATTTGTTTTGATCATTGCAACAATACTCAGTGTAATCATTCTGGCCAAAGCAGCCTTTAAACAAGCTTTGGGGAAATCCAGGCGGCAAATATTTTCGGTAAATCGCTGGTTAACGGTTATTGTGGTTGCATCAGTTTTCGCAGCCGCCGCTTTTCAGGTCAGCAGTGCTATCCAGCGCCAGCCGGAGTACAGAGATTATGCAGAAAGCTGGGACGTACGCGACCAAGAAATACAAAGCAAGGCTGAACAGAATGTACAACAGGTGATCGTTCCCGGGTTAGCCAGCCGCTTTGGTCTCTCCGATCTGCGGGTGGAAAGTGACTTCTGGGTTAATCGTTGCATGGCAGAGTATTATCAGATTCCGTTTATTATTGGCAGGTAATGAGCTCATAACAACTTCGCTTGAAGGAGCAGCCGTTGCATTCGTTTGAGCAGATAGCTGAAAAATACTTTGCAGGACAGGGTTTTCCCGCAAATAACCATTTCTTAATGTTCATGCAACCATATTTCAACCAGCGGCAACGATCAAGAAAGCTTGTAAGCATTGATAATACGTAAACAATAAATGACTAACCCCTATTTTCTGCTCCCAATCTTTTTCATTGTTCTTTTTTTTCCATGCTATCATTAAGCTATGAAACGCAGTAAAGATCGCATTTTAATAGTGGAAAGCAACCCTGAAATCAGCGATTTTATTGGTCGCCAGGCTCTTTCATCCGCTGGTTACCAGGTATTTTCGGTTGCAGATGCCAGCAGTGCGATCGCCAAAACCTTGCAGGTCTCCCCTGATCTGATTATCACCAATATTCATCTGCCTGGCTTGAGTGGAAAAGACCTGATGATTGCCCTCAGTTCGCAGGGTATCAATACACCAATCATTGTGATAGCCGAAGAAGGTAAAGAGTCAGAGGTGATTCAAACCTTCCGGCTGGGTGCGGTTGATTATTTCATGTGGCCATGTCAGGAACCTGAAATCATCCGCTCGGTCGAGCGTATCATTTCGCAAATCCACGAACACCGCGATCGCACCATTCTGGAAAAAAGACTTTCAGACATTAACCAACAATTGCAGCAGCGTGTCCGTGAATTAACTGCCATCTTTTCGATGGGCAAGGCTGTTACTTCCATAACCGATCAACGCGCGCTTTTTGACAAGATCAACCATGTGGCTGCCCAGGTAACCCAGGCCGATATCTCCTGGTTTCTACTGCGCGAAGAAGAAAAAGAAAAGAAATTCGTTCTGGTAGCCCAACAAGGATTACCCGATTACCTGAGTGAGTTTTTAATGGATGCCTGGGATGACGGCATCAGTTCACTGGTAGTCATGTCCGGTGAACCCTTGAGCCTGCATGGCGAACCGATTAAACGCTTCCGCATCAAATCGCTGGGGGAATCAATCCTAATTGTGCCGATTAAGGTGCAACGCCAGGTGATGGGTATTCTGGTGGTCATGCGCTCACAACCACTTCCCTTCTCCGATAGTGATCAACATTTAATGGAAGCAGTTGCGGATTATGCCTCCATATCGCTGGTCAATGCCCGCCTCTTCCGGGCTATTGAAGCACGTGCTCAGGCACTGCAAGACCTGGCCAGCCACGCCCAGAACAGTGAAAGAATTACTCAGGAAAAACTTCAGGTTGTGCAGCACGAATTGGAGGATTCAAGCAAATTAATGGTGACCTTGTTGGATGAACTGTCTCAAGATGTTACCGCGCGTTGGAACCCAACCCAGCGCCAGAATTTAACACAGGTAAGAGAAAAGCTGATTGGCCTTAATATCATCGCGGAAACCCTACTACCGCCATCGTTCTCAGATGACCGGCTGCCAGATTCCTCGACAAATATTAAGGAGATCATTGAAATTCTGATCCGCCGCTATCAATCGGTAGCGAAACAAAACAAACTAAAATTAACGAGTGAACTTCCCGAATTTGCTCTGACCGTGCAGGCAGATCAAACCCAACTTCAAGAGGTAATCCAGGGATTGCTTGCCAACGCCATTCAATTTTGTGAAGCGGAAGGCGAGATTTTGATCAGAGTTGCGCAGATATCCAATTCACAGGCACAGGTTGACGTTCTCAATTCTGGTGTCATCAGCCAAAAAGATCGTAAGGCTGTCTTCAAAACCGAGCTCGAAAATAAGACTCCCAAACTTCGGTCAGCTGGTATTGGCATCAGCCTGGCATTAATTCAACAAATTGTGAAAAACATGAACGGTCAGGTTTGGGTTGATCAAGCGGCCGAAAATAAGACTGCCTTTCATTTGTTGCTTCCATTGAACGTACCAAAAGCGTAATTTTATGGCAAATAATCCCCAATCACAAACAGTATTAATCATTAATGCAGATGGGCAAGCAAATTTCTTACTCGAACGTATTGTTAACTCAATGGGTTTTGTGGTTGAAATAAGCACGACCCTGCAGAATATTAAGCAATTTTTCGCACCATCGCCGCCTGTTTTGGTAATCATCAGTCAACAGTTTGCCCTGGAAAATGATTTTGTCTGGGTAAAAGAAACCCGTCAACTATATCCTCTTTTACCAATCGTAGCATATACCACCATTATCAACCCACAGGACCTAATCAACACTTTGCGTATTGGGATCAATGATTTTCTCAGTGCACCTCTGACACGTGAAGATGTGGTTGATTGCATTCAAACCAACATTAAAAAAGCGGCTAATTTAAAGAATTTTGTCCTGTTGGAATCCCGCCGTGCCACTCAACAATTGCAAGCGCGCGTCAACGAACTTGAATCGCTCATTCGCCTGGGCCGATCGATTACAGCCTCGCTGGATCTCGACGAAGTATTACGCATGATCGTGGATGCTTGTGTTGAGGTAACCGGATCCGAAGAAGGCAGTTTGATGTTGGTTGAAGAAGAAACCGGTGATCTCTACATTCGTGCCTCTCGCAATTTCAACAACGACTTTGTCAGCACATTTCGACTGCCAGTCCAGGATTCCCTGGCTGGCTCTGTTTTGCGAACAGGTGAACCAGTCATTCTGGATGAGGATACACCTCAGAAAATTAAAACATCCTATCTGGTTCACAGCCTAGTTTATGTACCCCTTAAGTTGCGCCAACAAGTAATAGGCATTTTGGGGATTGACAATCGTCATAACCGCGTTTCATTCAAACAAAAAGATGTGCTGCTGCTTTCCACAATGGCCGAGTATGCCGTTATAGCAATTGAAAACGCTCGTTTGTTCTCAGAAATGGAAAATGAAAAGAACAAACTCAATACAATTATCGGCGAAATAGAGGACGGCGTGGTTGTAATTGATCAAGAGCAAAGGATTGTATTGATTAATCAAATGGCGGTGCAAGCTCTCGAAATTAATCAAAAAGTCACCGGCGGAATGCCTCTGAAATCACTGCTGGCTCCCCAGGAATTATTGGATCTGATTGAAGGGGAAAACAATCACCTTTCTCAGCAGATCGAGATTGAAGATGCGCATGAGAACATCTACAGCGCTCAGTTGACCCCCATCCCCGCGGTAGGATTGGCAATTACCTTACACGATATCACTTCCCTCAAGAAATTAGATCGCATCAAAAGTGATTTTGTGAACACCGTATCTCATGATTTAAGATCGCCGCTGACCGCTATTCTTGGGTATGTTGAATTGATCGAACGGACAGGCCAGACTAATGAATTGCAGAGAGAATTTATCCGCCGCGTGCAAACATCCGTCCAAAACATCACCATTCTGGTCGAAGATCTGCTCAACCTCGGCAAAATTGAAGCCGGATTTGACACCCGTAAAGAACTTGCCAATTTGGAATCAATCATCCAAACGTCGATTGATAACCTTTACTCGAACTTGAAACTACATAACCAGCAAGTTATATTCACCAATCACAGCAAGATTCCCGATGTCTATTTCAATCTCATCCAGATTCGCCAGCTGCTGGATAACCTGTTATCAAACGCCAGTAAGTATTCACCGGATGGTTCCACCATCCGTGTTGAAACCCAATTAGAACAGAATCAGATTATTATCAGGGTGAGCGATGAAGGCATCGGCATTCCTCAGATGGATATTCCCTTTATTTTCGATAAGTTTTATCGGTCAGGGAATGTGAACCCGGAAGTATCCGGGTCTGGTTTAGGTCTGGCAATCGTCAAATCGATTGTTGACAATCACCAGGGCAGAATTTGGGTCGAATCCAATGTCGGCAACGGCTCCACTTTTACAATTGTTTTACCGGTTACCGAATAATCCCAGTATAGCAACTCACTCCTTTAAGAAAATGAAAGCCTCCGGTGGGTGTGGTGAGGATATATCCGCCGGAGGCTTACGCCAAAGGAGAAGACAACGATGAGTAACAGATTTTATTCTAGTTTTTCCCTGTCTCCATCTATAAATATACCCCTTTTACCTTGCCAAATACAGCTATGAAAGTCACCGTAGCTGGATGATTTTGCTCCTGATCGCCGGTGACAATGATAATATCCTGAAATAGTGCTCAAATTATTATGCATAAACAAAGCATGTGGCAAATTCCTATTTGTTGATCAAATGTTCAAACTTTGATTTGCTTGACGCAAATTAATGGATATGCTACTATTTTGATAGTTCGGCAATTTTGATTCGACGTGTACATGTCCGTTAGAAACGGACGGGGAAAGAGAAGGAGAACATTCATGAAAAAGATACTCTATGCAATGATCTTGCTTGTGATTTTGACAAGTTTAACGACTGTGGGTTGCACGCGCTCAGCGACCAAAGGCGGTGGTGGCCCAGAAATGACCAGTACCGCAGATATACCCTTTCCCGTCGCTCCGAGTTCCAACCCGCGTATGACTGAAATTGTCAGCGCCACACAGACTGCTGCCATGCAAAAACCAACCACCGGCCTCGACGAAAAAACTCCAGTCCCTGGTGATGTATCCACCATACCGGCAGCCACAGATGAAGTGGTTCAGCCGACCGCTAAATCAATCGTAATTGTGCCAACGGCCACCCCCGGAAAACCGACAACTTACACCCTTAAAGATGGCGAGTTTCCCTATTGCATCGCACGCAGATTTGATGTAAACCCTGGTGACTTATTGGCAATCAACAATATTGGCGGAAACGTCGCTCCAGGTACAACACTTAAAATTCCAACCGATAGTAAATGGCCGGCTGAATTTGAGCGATCCTTACGCGAACACCCCGGTACTTATACGGTCCAGGCTGGGCAAACAATCTATGAAATTGCCTGCCTCTATGGAGATGCCGATCCGGATGCCATCATTGTAGCCAATAGTCTAAAAGAACCCTACACCTTAAGTGCTGGTCAGGTCTTGCAAATCCCCTAAAAACATTCGAAATATGAATAACAAGATTCAGCGGGAGGGGGTACCCCTTCCCGCTGAATCTTTTAAGGAGAATGGAATATGTCTTTTAAAATCTTAACGAGAGAAACTGTATTTCAGACTCGTGCTTTTAACGTGCAAAGCGTCCAGCTGCAGCTGCCAAATTCCAAATTGAAAAATTACGACCTGGTCGACCACCCGGATTCTGTTTCTATTTTGGCCGTGGATCCGCAAGGTAATATCCTTTTTGTTTCACAATATCGGCTGGGAGCTGATCAGGATTTATTGGAACTGCCTGCCGGTGTGCTGGATGACGGTGAAGAACCATCGACTGCTGCACGCAGAGAGCTGCGCGAAGAGACGGGCTTCGACAGCGAAAATATGCACCTGCTTGGAGATTTTTATCTGGCCCCGGGATATGCAAATGAGCACATGTTCGTTTATTATGCTTCCCATCTCTTTCCCTCCTCCTTAAAGCAAGATGAAGATGAATTCTTATCCTTGCAGAAAATTCCTGTCGAAGAAGCGTTAAGAAAAACCTATGCCGGACAATTTAAAGACGCCAAGACTATTGCCGCACTCATGCTGGCATTACCTCTTTTAAAGGCCTAAGGCAATTTAACGAATTTGAAACCATATAAAAGTTCCATTTGTGCATTTTTTCTCAAATGTTGAGGTTAATTCATGTTATTAGGGGTATAATTACATACTGGAGTGATATGCGCGGAACGGGGGAAAACTTGGGTGGTACCCAGCCATTCAAGCTTGGTGTTTGGATTATTCATGACACAGCACAGTTGCAATTATGACCATTATTACTACAATTTTTATCAACTTAACTTTAGACTTTAATGTTGACGGACAACCAAAGATTATTGGTGAATGATATAAAAAAAGTAATATAATTCGGGTCTCCCGATTAAAAAACCACATGGAGAGTGTATATGTCAAACAAGATTACTATTGATGCTAACGAGGCAGTAGCCCGAGTTGCATACCGGGTAAATGAAGTGATTGCAATCTATCCGATCACACCTTCATCGGGTATGGGTGAATTCGCAGATGCCTGGTCTGCTCAGAATTTAAAGAACATTTGGGGAACAGTTCCGTTAGTAGCGGAAATGCAATCGGAAGGTGGTGCAGCCGGGGCTGTACATGGCGCATTGCAAACCGGTTCTCTGACGACAACTTTTACCGCCTCACAAGGTTTGCTCTTGATGATTCCGAATATGTTCAAGATTGCCGGTGAGCTTACCCCAACTGTATTTCACGTATCTGCCCGCTCGATTGCCACCCACGCTTTATCCATCTTTGGCGATCATTCAGACATTATGGCAGCTCGTTCTACCGGCTGGGGTTTTCTAGGCGCCCGTTCTGTGCAAGAAGCACATGACTTTGCATTAATCTCAACGGCTGCCAGCTTGAAAAGCCGCCTTCCCTTCATTCATTTCTTTGATGGCTTCCGCACGTCTCATGAAATCAACAAGATCAGTGAATTGAGTGAAGACGATATGGTTGCCATGATTGATGACAATCTCGTATTTGCTCATCGCTCGCGCTCACTTTCTCCTGACCGGCCTGTTCTGCGTGGAACAGCCCAAAACCCGGATGTCTTCTTCCAGGCTCGCGAGACAGTCAACCAATATTATGATGATTGCCCCCAAATTGTTCAGGAAGCGATGGACAAATTTGGTGAGCTTACCGGCCGGCACTACAATCTCTTTGATTATTATGGACCGCAGGATGCCGACCGCGTCATGATTTTAATGGGTTCTGGGGCTGAAACTGCAGAAGAAACCGCCAAATACTTGAACCAACAAGGCGAAAAAGTTGGGGTAATTACCATTCACCTTTTCCGGCCTTTTTCCGTAAAACATCTGATGGTTGCCCTGCCTGCCTCAGTCAAATCTATTGCGGTTCTGGATAGAACCAAAGAACCTGGGGCTACAGGCGAACCTCTTCTGGAAGATGTGCTTTCAGCTATATATGAAGGAATATCACTGGGAATAGCCCCATTCAAAGGATTACCGGTTGTGATTGGCGGCCGTTATGGTCTTTCGTCCAAAGAATTCACACCGGCCATGGTTAAGGGCATCTTTGATGAACTCAAGAAATCGACTCCCAAAAACCACTTTACCATTGGCATCAATGACGATCTAACCCACACCAGCCTTGAGTATGATCCTGCCTTTTCCATCGCGGGTCCGCGCACAACTCGTTGTGTGTTTTTTGGACTGGGGGCAGATGGTACCGTCGGTGCCAATAAAAATTCGATTAAGATCATTGGTGAAGAAACTGAAAATGGCGCACAGGGTTATTTTGTTTACGATTCAAAGAAATCCGGGTCTGTGACAATTTCACATCTCCGATTCGGCCCTGGCGACATACGCGCACCCTATCAAATCGGTATCGGTGAGGCCAACTTCGTTGCTTGCCACCAATTTAATTTCCTTGAAAAACTTAATGTCCTGAAATATGCTGAGAAAAACGCTGTCTTCTTACTAAACAGCATTTATGGTCAGGACGAAATATGGGAACAGCTGCCGGAAGAAATTCAGCAAGAAATCATTACCAAGAATCTACGCTTTTATGTGATCGACGCCTACGACGTTGCTCAAAAAACCGGCATGGGTGGTCGCGTCAATACCATCATGCAAACCTGTTTCTTCGCCATCAGCGGTGTGTTGCCCAGAGATGAAGCTATCGAACAAATTAAATATTCTATTCGCAAGACTTATGGTAAACGCGGTGAGGCTGTCATAGAGCAAAACTTCGCAGCCGTTGATCTTGCCCTGGCAAACCTACATCAGGTAGAAGTACCCAAGCTGGTCAATAGCGATATCAGGCGACGAGAGAGCGTTTCCGGTAATGCTCCTGCATTTGTACGCAATGTGCTCGGACCCATATTGGCGTTTGAAGGAGATGAGGTTCCTGTCAGTGCCTTACCGCACGATGGTACCTTCCCCACTGCCACAAGCCAATATGAAAAGCGAAACATCTCACTCGAAATCCCAGTTTGGGATGAAGACATTTGTATCCAATGCGGTAAGTGCGTATTCGTTTGTCCACATGCCGTTATTCGCATGAAAGTTTATGATGAGAGTTATTTGGATAACGCTCCCGAGACATTTAAAGCGATTGAGGCTAAATTTAAGGGTGTACCTGGCACCAAATACACCATCCAAGTTGCGCCCGAAGATTGCACCGGTTGTGGACTTTGTGTAGAAGCATGTCCGGCCAAGAACAAATCTGAAGCTGGATTGAAAGCCATCAACATGGCACCACAACCACCAATACGCGAATCAGAAAACCTGAATTGGGATTACTTCTTAACCATTCCAGATATTGAGCGGGCTGACATTGAAACCAACACCGTCAAAAACTCACAGTTGTTGCGGCCATTGTTTGAATTCTCCGGTGCCTGTGCCGGATGTGGAGAAACACCATATTTGAAATTACTTTCGCAATTATTTGGCGATCGCACCATCGTTGCCAATGCGACTGGTTGTTCTTCCATCTATGGCGCCAATCTGCCGACGACCCCATGGGCGGTGGACTCAGTTGGACGCGGCCCAGCCTGGTCGAACTCACTATTTGAAGATAATGCTGAATTTGGCCTCGGGATGCGCCTGACAGTCGAACGCCAAACAGAATTCGCGAATGAACTGGTTCGAAAAATGGCTGACAGCATCGGTACTGACCTGGTTGAAGAAATTCTTGCCGCTGATCAAACTACAGATACTGGAATCAACCTGCAGCGAGAGCGGGTAAAAGAGCTGAAGCAGCGTCTGGCCAATGACACCAGCCGCGATGGCCAGCAACTTTTATCTCTGGCAGATTTTCTGGTCAAGAAAACAGTCTGGATTGTTGGTGGCGATGGTTGGGCTTATGATATCGGTTATGGCGGGCTTGATCATGTCCTGGCTTCCGGCCGCAATATTAATGTATTGGTACTTGATACAGAAGTCTATTCCAACACCGGTGGTCAGGCTTCCAAAGCCACACCACGAGCCGCGGTTGCCAAATTTGCAGCCAACGGGAAAGGTCTACCCAAAAAGGATTTGGGCATGATCGCCATGGCATACGGGTATGTATATGTAGCCAGGGTCGCAATGGGCGCCAATGACGCCCAGACTTTGAAGGCCTTCAAGGAAGCAGAAGCTTTTGATGGTCCTTCTTTGATTATCGCCTACAGTCACTGTATTGCTCACGGAATCGACATGCGCAAAGGCTTGGAACAGCAGAAACTGGCTGTTCTTTCAGGTGTCTGGCCGCTTTACCGCTACAACCCGGATTCCATTGCACTAAATCGTAATCCTCTCAGTATTGACAGCCGAGACCCAAGCATTCCAGTTCAGGATTATGCCTACAATGAAACCCGTTATCGAATGCTCTTACAAAGTGACGAGCAGCGTGCAGAAAAACTGATGGACAAAGCTCGTGGCGACGTAACCAAACGTTGGGATCTTTACAAACAAATGGCAGACATTGATTACACTGCTGCCAATAAAAAAGAAGAAGAATAACTGATGTCCAACCAAGCCTGTTGAGATGAAATATCTCATCTCCACAGGCTGATAGAAACTGTACATGAGGAGTAAGAGACCATGACTGATTTAAGTACAAATTATCTTGGATTAAACTTGAAAAACCCACTGGTTGCTTCTGCTTCCCCCCTTTCAAAAAAAGTTGAATTGGCGAAAGCCCTGGAAGATGCTGGGGTTGCTGCAATTGTAATGTACTCATTATTTGAAGAGCAAATAACCCAGGAAAGCAAATCTTTGGATTACTATCTCACTCGTGGTAGTGAGAGTTTCGCAGAAGCACTCACTTACTTCCCAACCTGGAAAAAATTCAACATCGGTCCAGAAAACTACCTCGAGCTAATTTCCAGCATGAAATCCTCGCTGGATATTCCGATTATCGGCAGCTTAAATGGGATTTCCAGTGGTGGTTGGGTGGAATATGCCCGCAAAATTGAACAGGCTGGAGCTGATGCTTTGGAATTGAATATTTATTACATTCCAACCGATAAACGCTTTACCAGTGTGGAACTTGAAAGCGCTCAGGTTGAGTTGGTAACTGACATACGCAGCCGGGTGAGCATACCCTTGGCAGTCAAATTAAGCCCTTACTATTCGGCGCTTCCAAATTTTGCAAAACGTCTCGAAGAAGCTGGCGCAAATGGGCTCGTGCTTTTCAACCGCTTTTATCAGCCAGAGATTGATATCCGAACCCTCGAGGTTAACGCACAATTGGAACTCAGTACCTCCCATGATATGCTTCTTCCCACACGTTGGGTAGCTATTTTATTCGATCAAATACAATGCGACCTGGCGTTAACCAGTGGTGTACACAATGAAGAAGATGTTCTTAAGGCGATGATGGCTGGTGCAAAAGTGGTAGAAATAGCCTCAGAATTGATTGCCAATGGGGCCGGGCGCATAACGGAGATACTTGCCGGAATGGAAACGTGGATGGACGAGTACGAATACCAATCTATTCGGCAAATGCAAGGCAGTATGAGTCACAAATCCGTTGCCGAACCGGCAGCTTTCGAACGCGCCAATTATATGAAATCCTTACAAACATTTGATAATCGAATTTTGTATCCCAAAACCCTGCAGGGAGATTAATAGGATCGAGGGCAAAGAATTAAACCCACGATCGTTTGATTGCTAAACCTGCATTAAAAAGCTGGAAGAATTAAAAAGAAAGAGGCTGACCTTTATTTGGATCAGCCTCTTATGTTTATTCATTCATTATGCTTGTTCTTCAGGTGAAGAAGCACCTTTTTTCTTGGCACGGTAGACGATTCGACCTCGATTCAAGTCATAAGGCGACATTTCCACGCGCACTCGATCTCCTAACAAGATGCGAATATAATACTTGCGCATTTTGCCGGACAAGTAAGCCAAAACTTCATGATCATTATCTAATCGCACGCGAAACTGTGTACCTGGTAATGCTTCAATAATCGTACCATCAACTTGAATCTTATCTTCTTCTTTCGCCATTAAACCTCCAAAAAGCTACTTCACCAACTCTTACCATTCAGAAAACGTAAGAAGGTATTATTCTTTACCTACCTGCCGTCGTTTCATTCTGCGAGTTGCTTTTTTCTTCTCAACGCGGCGCAGTTCACTCTTAGAAACGAACCAGCGTTTGCGGCGCACTGTACTCAGCACACCACTTTTTACTACCTTTTTACGGAAGCGTTTTAACAATGAATCTTGCGATTCACTTTGGCGGATTGTTACAAAAGCCAACTTACTCACCTCCTTCCTGCAATTTAGAATCAACCGGCAAATTATACCAATAACCTACCATCCTAATGCCATGCTGCCTTTTTTGAAAAGACACACGACCTGTAATTATACCTTAATTTCGATAATT
Organism: Chloroflexi bacterium 44-23; assembly: GCA_001899005.1. GTDB lineage: Bacteria > Chloroflexota > Anaerolineae > Anaerolineales > Anaerolineaceae > UBA6170. The sequence continues at coordinate 124 of MKUW01000010.1, read as the reverse complement.
AGAGGATAGGTGTTAGAGGATTTGTTATTGGCTGATTTGTTATTGGCTGATTTGTAATGCCTAGATTAGTGGTTCGTTTTCGGCGCGCCTCGCGTGACGAAACGAAATAAACTAATTCACAAGT
>MKUW01000009.1 GCA_001899005.1 Chloroflexi bacterium 44-23 | reverse complement strand
TAGGTTGGGCATGTTCGGCAGACAACACCCTCGAGGGCAAAATTTGATTGAAGTCAATCACCACCGAAGGCTGAGTGCCCAACAATCTAAGAATCTCCCATGACGGAATTGTTGGGCACTCAGGATGCAAGCTCAAATTCCTGTGAGCTGTACTTGCAGCCATGCAACCTTCCGGATGGACATGCCCAACCTACGAATGAATTGTGTGTATAAGTTCAGACTGAATTGTTGGGCACTCAGGATGCAAGCTCAAATTCCTGTGAGCTGTACTTGCAGCCATGCAACCTTCCGGATGGACATGCCCAACCTACAAATGAATCAGGTCTGAAATTTGAGCCATAAAAACTGATGCGGTTCAAGAGAAAGGCGCAGGTTGCCATCGAATGGTACGGGCCAGTTTTGTTGCGCCCAAAGGTCGTATGCCTGCCCGTTTGCCTGTTTGAGGGGAACATCAATTTTCTGTGAGGTTGCGGAAAGATTATTGAGAACCACGATCATTTCATTGCCATAACTGCGTGTGAAAGCTGCGATAGCCGGGTTAACCTGGCGCAGCCAATCCAATTGGCCATAGCTAAAGATGGGTTTGCCTTTACGAATTTCAACCAATCGCCGCATAAAGAGCAACAACGATTGCGGATCCTCGAGCTCATCTTTGACATTGACAAATGCAGGGCTGTAGGGCGCTTCGCTAATGACTGGCGCATATAAATCTTGTGGGTCAGCCGTTGAAAAGCCAGCATTAAGGCTGGTATCCCACTGCATGGGGGTGCGGACACCATTACGATCAAAGAGCCAGATGTTATCACCCATACCGATCTCATCACCGTTATAAATAATCGGTGAGCCCGGCAAGGCGAATAGGAGCGCAAAGGCTAACCGAATTTTTTGTGGATCGTTATCCAGCAGGGGGGCCAACCGTCGTCGAATACCCAAATTCAGACGCATGCGCGGGTCAGGCGCATATTGTTCCCACATCCATTGACGCTCTTCAGGGGTAACCATTTCGAGTGTCAATTCGTCGTGATTACGCAGGAAGGTACACCATTGACAATCATCCGGGATGGGCGGGGTTTGATCCATAATCCACACCAAGGATGAGCGATCTTCCTGTTTGAGAGACATGAAAATACGTGGCATAAGCGGAAAGTGAAAGCCCATATGGAACTCGTCACCTTCATGAAAATAAGCCAGCACATCCTTTGGCCACTGGTTTGCTTCAGCCAACAGGATGGCGTGCGGGTAATTGTGGTCGATAAAACTGCGTAAACTACGAAGAAATTGATGCGTTTCCGGCAGGTTTTCGCAGTTGGTGCCTTCGCGCTCAAACAAGTAGGGGACTGCATCCGCCCGAAAACCATCAATGCCGAGATCCAGCCAGAACTTCATGATATCTTGCATCTCTTGACGGACGGCCGGGTTATCGTAGTTAAGATCCGGTTGACTGGCATAGAAACGGTGCCAGTAATATTGTTGGGCGACATCATCCCAGCTCCAATTTGAATCCAGTGTATCCAGGAAAATGATACGCGCATCCTGGTAGCGCTCCGTGGTATCGCTCCAAACATAATAATCATAGTAAGGAGAATTTTTATCGGCTCGTCCTATTTGAAACCAGGGATGTTGATCGGAAGTGTGATTCATAACCAGATCCATGATGATGCGGATACCGCGCGCATGGGCTTCATTAATTAGAATACGCAGATCCTCAACGGTTCCAAAAACCTCTTGTATGTTGTAAAAGTCGGAAATATCGTAACCGTCATCCTTTAACGGAGAAGGATAAAGCGGCATTAACCAGAGACAATCCACCCCCAGATTACTGAAATAATCCAGTTTTTGAGTGACACCGGCCAAATCACCATGACCATCGCAATTTGAATCAAAGAAAGCGCGCACGTTTACCTGGTAAAAGGTTGCGAGTTTGTACCACAATTTATCTTGGGAAAGAGTCATTTTTAATCCAGTTCCTTAAAAAGTTATTCCGATATTGGATGACCACAAGCAAACTGTGATTATATTTAATAATCAGGTACGTTCAGGTTTGAAAACTGACAGGTGCCAACAAGTTTGCAAGCGATCATAAAGCTTTGAGTAAAACCTCGCACAATTTTGGAGGGTAAATTTCCATATGCTTTCCAAAAAGTGTCAAATGCGTATCGGGTAGCTGCCGGATTTTTGGTAACCACCCAAAAGAACAATTAAATAGTTATCCTTTTACTGCTCCTGCGAGCATTCCTCGCACAAAGAATCTTTGCAACGAGAAGAAAACGATCATTGGCAATAACATGGATAAGAACGCAGCCGCTGTCAAAATTTGCCAACCGGCGCCTAATGAGGAAACCATATTACTGATTTGGTAGGTCATAACAGGTTTGGTTCCACCTAGGAAAACCAAAGCCACTAATAAATCATTCCAAACCCACAGGAATTGGAAAATTCCGAGGGAAGCGATTGCAGGCAATGCCAAAGGTATTGCGAGTTTTGTGAAAGCAGTCCAATGGTTTGCCCCATCCAGATAAGCAGATTCAAATAGATCTTTTGGCAACGAGCCCAAAAAATTCCTCATTAAGTAAATTGCATAGGGCAAACCAAAACCTGTGTGGAAAAGCCAAACCCCTAAAAATGTCGCATTGAGTCCTAATTGAGCATAAATTCGAGAAATAGGAACCATAGTCATTTGTAGTGGTACTACCTGCAATCCAACTAATATGGCAAAGATTGTCATTCTTCCTTTGAAATTCATCCAGGAGAATGCATAACCAGCAAATGCTGCCAACAAAATTGGCAAGAACGTCGCAGGAATCGTTACAAATAGACTGTTAACAAAGGCTCTACCCATTCCACGTGGATTTAATAAATCGGAGATGTTGCAATTAATATCCAAAGGTGGGGTACCTTCAGCGCAATCCTGAGTATAAGTACGGGTTCCGCGGTAACCAACCAGCGCGTCGATATAGTTGTTCAAGGTAACCTTTGGCCTAACCTCCAATCCAGAAATATTTTTCAAATGGACAACAATATCAGCAACAACCTGAGCACTAGGAACAGGGATATCCTGCATGTGGGGTGCGCCATTGATTTCTTTTTTTAACGCAGGCAATAATAAAACCGATCGATCAAATTTTGAAATTAACTGCGGATCACCCAAATTTGCATTCGGAAGCAAGTCACCCCGTTTTCCATGGCAAGCTTCGCAATTCGCAGCGTATTCTTTAGAACCGACGGGTGCATTTAAAATCGTCCACCACCCAGAACTATTAATAGACTGTACGGGACGAAAAGATGTGACCAACAAACCGAATGTTGGTACGATCCAAATTATCACAATAAAAGCAATCAAGGCATTTTTGGGAATATGAGATAGAAATTTATTGATTTTTTCCTTTTTCATCGCATTTCCTCCTGCGCCAGGAAACGTCTGACATTCATAATAATAAATGGAATAATCGCAATAACCAAAATCACTGCAACTGCTGTACCTCTTCCCATATTGAAGTTGATGTACATTTCTGTGTACATACGATTTGCGATAACATCCGTTTGAAAGTTCCCTCCGGTCATCACATAGACAAGATCAAATAATTTCAGAACATTGATTACCATTGTTGTGATCACCACAAGAATGGTCGGCATAATCATCGGAATAATTATGCTGGTGAAAACCCGCCATTCTGTGGCTCCATCCACTCGTGATGCTTCCAATATTTCATCCGGTACTGATTTTAAAGCAGAAGAAAGGATTGTCATACAGAAACCGGTCCAAATCCAAATGCCGACAATGATCAACATATATGTGTTCAAAATTGGAGTGGTTAGAAATGATATTGGTTTTCCACCCAAACCTGTAATAATTGCATTCAACAAGCCGACCTGCACTTGTTGTGAACCATAGTTGTAAACAAACTTCCAAATGACACCAGCGCCTACAAATGAAATTGCCATCGGCATGAAAAGCATTGCCTTCGATAGTGCTTCATACTTGATTCCATCCACAATTTTGGCAAATATTAATCCAATCAGAACGGTAAACCCTACCATGAAAATGATCCATTTTAAGGTATTGCCGTAGGATGATACCCAGAAGGAACTCCATAATGCCGAAAATGTACTGGTATTTAGCTCAGCTGTGAGCGCGTAGTGATAATTCTCAAATACTCCCCAACATGGCTTTCCTTCCACACAAGTTGTGGCAGCTGATTTCAGACCGGTTTTGTCTTTAAAACTTAATTGGATGGTATTAATCATCGGATAGACGATGAAGAATAGCATCAGGAGAATTGCAGGAGCCAGATAGTAAAATGGCGTTATTTTTCCCTGTCGCATAATCTGGGGAACGGGCTTAGGGGCCATCTGTCCACCTCCACTGATCACTTGTTTAAATGTAATTATATATGAATTTAAGAGGCGGTATAGTACCGCCTCTTATTAACATAATTGTTTGGTTAATTTACACTATTTTTTGAGTGCTGCAGCTTGAACAGCAGCTACAGTAGCCAGGGCTGTGTCCAAATCACCACCATTGACATAGTCAACAATTGCTTTCCATTCTGCGCTACTAAAGCCACCCGGGATTGTATCTCCAATGTCGGGGGTGAAACCTTCGGCTGAGTAGAATGCGGCAGCTTTCTTGATCAAAGCTGGATCGGTATAATTGCCGGCGGCAGCCTTGTTCGGTGAGAGATCAAACCCAGCGGCTGCCCAGGCAGCTCCACCTTCCGGAGAAGAGAGGTAGCTCACCAAAGCTTTCACTGCGGGTTTGTCACTAAAAGCCATCATCCAATCAGAGCCACCTTGCAGCCCTTTTGCTCCAGGAATTACAAAGAAGTCATAATCCTTTCCGAATTGATCGGAAGGATATTGCGTGGTAATTGTGCCACCAGCGAAACCTGATTGTTTTACCATATAAGCTTCCGGCGGATCAGAGAATACTTTTAAGATGGCATCATTAAAACCAGTGGATAAAGTGCCTGCGGCACCCCCAACTGTATATTTAGGATCTTTTGCCCATTTCCCGTAAATTTCATAGGCTTCTTTTACGCCAGCATCATTATAAGCAACGGATCCATCAATGATGCCCATTACGTATTTAGGCCCTTGTTTTACAAGCATAATATCCTGAATAAAGTCGGATCCAGTCCAACCGGTCGCATCACCGGATTCCATACCCATTGACCACGGCACGTTACCATCCGCGGCAATCTTTTCAACCAGTGCATCTAATTCATCCCAGGTTGTTGGTACTGTGTATCCAGCTGCTTCAAAGTTTACCGGACTATACCAGATGATGGTCTTGATATCGGATTTGACCGGTAATCCCAACCATTTACCATCGATGATTCCTCCATCAATAGCACCGGGGATGTATGCATCTTTATTTGCTCCTAATGCATCCATGGCCTTCAAGCTATCCTTGTATTGAAGAATCTGGGTTACATTCCAGAAAGCGACATCGGGTGGATTGCCAGCCTGGACACGGGTATCCAATAAGGCTTGATCACGTGTAGATTCTGGTTGTAAGACGATTCCACATTGATCAACCAATGGTTTAAGGATCTGGTTTAATCGTTCTTCTTCCTGACCTGACCATTGATACAACATGGAAATCGTATCGCCCTTGGTGACACCGCTACACCAAGCCGGTCCTTCCGGTTCTGTTGCGGTTGCTTCGACAACTGGTGCTTTCGTTGCTTCGACGACAGTAGTTGAAGTTGCTTGTTCAACCGGCGCAGTGGTCGGGGCCATCGTTGGTGTTGCAGCCGGTTTACAGGCTGCAAGAGCCATTGTAAAAATTGCCATAACTGCAATTAACTGCCAAAATTTGTTTTTCATTACTCCTCCATAAGATTGTTAAGTAAATAGTTTTACGAACTTACGAACATTGGAAAACTGGATTTCTGAGTCGGCTTCCTCCTTTGATTTCTCTCTAATAATCCTTACAAGGTTCCCTCTGAATACCCTGTAAGGGGAATTCGATATGACGGGGTAAGTGGGTAAGATTCTTCTGAGCCGTCATCAAGAGTTCAATAGAAATTTGGCCTGATCCATCCAGGTGTTGCCGATTGGTTGTCAGACCGCTGTAGTTGACCATGTCTGTCTCAAAAAAAGAGATTGCAAGCAGTTCGGAATGATCAACGAAGTCATAATTGCGAAAAGTCATTGTGAATTCATCCTTAGCTGAGAGCCGCATGATTCCCGTATAACCAAATGGGTATCCAAAATGATTTGTTTACGGGCAGGCCGGTTACCGTTGATTAAATCGATCAAAAGACTTCCAGCAGACTGAGCCAATTTAGAATTTGGCAGATGAACGCTGGTTAAACGCGGAGAGATGAAAGCCGAAAGGGGTACATCATCCATGGAAACAATGGCCACATCTTCAGGAATGTTCTTCCCGGCATCATGTAAAGCCGACATGGCTCCATAGGCAACCACATCGCTGGCGACAAAAACTGCCGTTGGATTGGGTTGCACTGAGAGAAGACCCTGCATGGCGCGATAGCCGGAAGGGGGATCAAAATCGCCAAAACGGACTAAGCGATCATCGATAGGCAGATGATTTTCCTGTAAAGCCAGGCGGTAACCACGCAGACGGTCGGCTGCAGCGGTGAATACAGGTGTAGCATTGGTGATGCAGCCAATGCGTTGATGGCCGAGTGAGATCAGATGCTGAGTGGCTAGTTTAGCAGCCTGGATATTATCGATATCCACGGAGTAAAATGGGCTGCCCGGCAGTCCACCCATCAGCACGGTCGGGAAATCCATTTTGGCCAAGAGATCAAGCGCACGGTCATCTGTGCGCGGCCCGGAAAAAAGAATTCCATCCACCAACCGGCCTTGTATCAAGCGCTGGTAAGAGTTACGATCCTCATGATTTTCGAGCACATCCAGGAGGACCCGCATCTGGTTCTGATGGGCTTCCAGCATGAGCGCATCTACCACTTGGGTTAAGTAAACATCCGAACTGATTTGATGATGACTGCGTGATAGAACCAGTCCAATCACACTGGCTTTTTTATTGACAAGAGCCTGTGCGGCGGCATTGGGGACATAGCCCAATTCTTGAGCGGCGCGGATTACCCGCTGGGCTGTCTTTGGACTAATTTGGCTGAGTTCGTGTTTGTTGTTTAAGACCAAAGAAACCGTTGTGCGGGAAACGCCTGCCCGTAGAGCGACATCCTGACTGGTGACTTGCTTTCTTTGTATCATTTTCCTCACTGACACGCGTTACTAACACGTGTTATTAGAATAGCAAATTTTAAAGGCAAAGTCAAGCAAGAATATAATTTGTAACTGGTAATATTTTGCTGTGGCAAGATGCGAGACTAAGGTCAGCAAGCGCCCACCTAAAAACAGCCGGTTACCAATTCTTGAAAAGACACTATAATCTCTTTATGTTCAGGGAGTTTAAATGAAACAAATAACGGTGGGTTGGCGAAAGTTAATATTTTTTCTATTTGGGGTGGTCTGGGGGCTGGAATGGATGAACGTATTCAAACCCAGCTTGCGCAGCCGCTTAATATATGGTTTGATCCGAATTTTTTACAAAAAAGAAGTGCTGGAAGATATCTCCGTCCAGCGCGGTTACCTCGGGCGTTTGCAAAAACTGGTGCCGCCTCCGCTGAAAGTGGAAGCGAATGAGTTCATGGCGGATGGGGTTGCTTGTGAATGGATTTTACCGGAAGATAAAATTTCCACTCAGCTGGTTTTTTATTTGCATGGGGGTGCGTATGTGACCAAAATGCCAGTTTTGCACCGCTCATTCTTACACCGCCTGGCTGCTGTCAGCTCAGCCCAATATTTGATGGTGGATTATCGTCTGGCACCTGAATTTCCCTTTCCGGCCGCATTGGCAGATGCGTTGACAGCCTACCAATGGTTGCTGCGTCAGGGATGGCGCCCGAATCAGATCATGATTGCGGGGGATTCAGCCGGAGGGGGGTTGGCGATGGCCTTGTTACAAGTAATACGGGATTTTAAAATTCCGCTACCGGTTGGGGCAATATTGATTTCTCCCTGGACTGATCTGACGGGCTCAGGTGAATCCAACAACACCAGGATTGAAGAAGATGTGCTCCTGGATTGGGAAAATCTGGCAGAATGTGCGCGAGATTATGCCGGGAAGGAGAGCCTGAAGCATCCCTGGATTTCACCCTTGTTTGGTGATTTTCATGGATTGCCGGACACGCTCATTCTGGTAGGAGATGCCGAAATATTGCGGGATGATTCCACCCGCCTTGCAGACCGTATGCGTGCGGATGGAGTGCAAGTGGAACTGGTCGTCGAGCCCTATATGGGGCATGTCTATCCGGCTTTAGCAGCTCTACCCGAAGCCCAGAAGGCGATGAAGATGATTGGGGAATTTATTGTCAGGTGTTGAGCGGGATTGGTCGTTAGAGAATAGTTGATTAGATCATTCGTTGGTCAGTTGGTAGGCTGAGGATTAGCAAGTTGTTTGTTCTAAATCCATTTTAGCTAATCGGCCAATCTTTAATCGGTGAGCCAACAAATCAACAAATCAACAAATCAACAAATCAACAAATTATCTATCAACCAATGAATTATCGCCCTACTCCAATAATTCTGCCGCCAGCGCATTACTAACCACTTGCTCCGGGTTCTTGCAGCCCGGGATGACAGCTGTTACGAGCGGATTACGCAGACACCAGGCCAATGCCCAGGCAGCCATATCAACGCCTTCGGGGACTTCTTCGCGCTTAATGCGTTCTACCTCGCGCAATTGTTCCTGCATCTTTTCATCTTCGCGCTGGGAACGCACATCGGATTGATTGGTGAAATGGGTTCCGGGTTTGTACTTACCGCTCAGGAGACCGGAAGCCAGCGGCACACGCGCTAATACGCCCAGATCCTGTTTTTGAATGGATGGAAAGACATCTTGCTCCGGCCCCCTGTCAAGCCGATTATAAATAATTTGCACTACCTCAATCCCGTATTTGCTGGCCTGTTGTATCTGGTGCAAATTGGTATTAGGGCTAACGGAGAGTCCAATGTGACGGATCTTTCCGGCAGCCACCTGGCGGGCAAGCGCTTCCCACAATTCGGGTTGATCAAAAACGGCATCCGATCCGGAGTGGAATTGATAGAGATCAATCGTTTCCGTTTGCAAAGCAATCAGGGAATCTTCCAATTGCTTGATAACATCTGCCGGGTCAAAATGGTCTGTACGTTCAAAGTTAGCGTGGAACTTATGACCAAATTTGCTGGCTACAAACCACTTGTCTCGCTGTCCCGCGATTGCGCTTCCGATAAACCTCTCTGAAACATGATCGCCATAACACTCAGCCGTATCGATCAAATTGATGCCCAATTCAGCGGCTTTGCGCAGGATTGCAGTTGCTTCCTGCTGGGTGTAGTCTTTTCCCCACTCACCGCCAAATTGCCAGGTACCAATTCCAACAACCGAAACTTCATGGTTTGTTTTTCCTAATCGCCGATATTTCATTGTATACTCCTTAATTTCTGTTCCCCATTTGGATCCTAAGATACGCTGAACCTGAAAAATGAGTTTGTATTTGGTTACTCTATTGATACATAACAAATCAGAGGTTGTCAAGTTGTTGATAAAGAAAAATAAGGATTCCCGCAAAAGTCTGTGCGTCAGGAAATTAACCGCGTAGGACCTTGAATCCGGTATTTGTGGGTTATGTGCATATGTATAGCTTTGGAGGAAAGCTAAGGTGGTTTTTGTACTGGGACCAAGTCTGTTCAACATTCGTTGACAGAGTAAAGCCAGGCAAGCTCAATTATTCGAATATATCAGTAGACGTATTATCTTCGGCAGCGGGCTCAGCTTTACCGGCTATGGTCACGCGGGCCTGATCGATAGCTTCTTTTTCACCAACCACAGTCAGTAAATCTTCGGCACGCAGATACGTATCTCCTCTGGGGATAATTACCTGGGTACCTCTCCGTAAACGTGCGATGACAAAGTGATCCGGCCAGCGAATATCTTTGACTTGTATATCAGCCGCCTTCGAACCCACATCAATCTTGATCTCCTCGACTTCTGCCTTACCGGTTAAACCTTCTTGCAAGCGTTCCGGCAAAGAAGATGGTGGCACAAACCAAAAAGGACCGCCGCCTTGTTCCATTTCGGCATCAATTTCAACTGAAAGTAAGTTGTAAACGTCCTCAGAAATGACGCCGTCGCGGCGTAAGTTGAGATAGGCGGATTGCTGAGCACTGAGGATCTCGCGCCGTGAGACATCCAATTCACCTTTTTCAAGCGATGGTTCAACTTGCAGCAGTTCTTGAAGGGAATCTGCCAGCAAATCAGTTTGCTCTTTTAATTTGGGTTGGATTTGTTCCCAAACCGGTTTCGAAATCAAACCTTCCATAAAACGATTTTCGATGTGGCGCTCAGCTGAACGCAAAGCGGCTAGACGAGCATGTCGCTCTTCGTATTCTACCTGGGCCGGGTCGATGGTAATGATGCCAAGTTTTCGAACCAATGTACTCATCGTGGTCCCCTGGATGAGCAAAGTAAATAGCGCCACACCAAAGGCCATCGTCTTCAGTAAATAGCGATCTTCACCGAAAGTCATCGGTAGTGAAAGCGCTAGAGCCAAACTGAGCGCTCCACGCAAGCCACCCCAGGTTTGAATGTGCTGCCAGCGCAAAGGAATTGGATTGGAAAAGAGGGCGGTAATCCAGTTGATCGAATAGACCACCACAGCTCGTGCAGCTAAAACGATAATGATTGCCATCAAAATTGTCTGCCAGTTGCCGATCAGGGCAAAAATATCAACTTCGAGACCAATCAACAGAAATACAAGTGAGTTGACTAAAAAAGTAACATATTCCCAAAAATTAAACAAAACGATGCGGGTACTTGGACTCATACCACGCGGGCCAAGGCTGCCGGCGATCAGCCCGGCTGCAACAACAGCCAGGACACCACTAAAATGGAAATTTTCAGCCAGAAGGTATGAACCATAGGCTAGCACGGTAGTAAGCGTAATCTCGATCAGATAATCATCTATTCGTGAGATCAGGCGTGAGGTGACCCAGCCCATTAGCAAACCGACTGCAATACCACCAACCGATACGCGCAGGAAATCGCCCACGCTTTGGACAAAGTTGAATTGCCCGGTCAGCGCAATGGCCAACATCAGGTTAAAAAGTACCAGCGCAGTGCCGTCATTCAGCAGACTTTCTCCTTCAACCAGAACTGAGAGTCGACGTGGTACACCCAGCAGACGGAAGAGGGCTACCACCGCCACCGGGTCGGTTGCTGCAATTAAAGAACCAAAAACCAGCGCTGAGGTCAGACTTAATGTGGTTGTAACTGACAATAAGCCGCCGACAATGAGTGTCGTCATGATGACGCCAAAGATGGCCAGAAAGAGAATTAAGGTCAGGTTGCGCTGTAATTCCTTGAGATCAAGGTGAAAAGCGGCTTCAAAAACCAGTGGTGGAACAAACAATGCCAGAATTAAATCGGGGGTCAGTTCGAAGCTGACAGAAGATTGGCTGGTCAGCAGTAAGCCAACCAGGACAAGTGCCACGGTGTAAGGGATTCGCAGGCGCCTTACGGCGATAGCTACCAGTGAGGCAACCAGCAAGAGTTCGATAATCAGGGTTTCGGTCGAGAGGAATTGCTCCATGGCTCTTCTTACAAGTGCGGTACATGATGAGGGTTGGACTTAATGGATTAATTATACTATTTCTTGAGAGACAGGTGGATGAGCTACTACTCATAATATTTTGATGCGGCTGTCTTGTTTGTTCGTAACGCACCAAACCAATGGTGCGTTACGAACAAACTTGAGAAATAAAATTGCAAAAGGTTTTCATCCCAAGGGGTATGAGGATTCTTTTTCGTGAGATCGCTCGTAAGGGCGAAGCATCAGGGAAACCATTCCATCCTCTAAAAACATACCCATCGCGGATGCTTCGCCCATCAGCCGACTGCTGTTCATAACAAAACTCAAACGTCGCAACTTAACCACTCTCGCAAATGGACTCTCTCGCTCCAATTTACTTTGGCCTTTTCGACTTGGTGTAGCCCTTCCATTTTAACAGTTTGTTATCTCTGCTTTTGATGACACTCTGCATCATTGGATGGTCTCGCAATGACATTCCTGAGCAACCTCCTGATATTTTTCGTTCACACAATCAATTTGAAATTTCCGATTTAGTATCTAAACTAGCTCAATGTATGTAATAAATTCTTGAAGCGGAGAATCAACAATCCCTTATTACGCCTCTCCCCTAATTTATTACCTACTCATACCAAACAACTCCTCAACTTCTCTCCAAATTAACAAATCAACAAATCACCAAATTAACAAATCACCAAATTAACAAATCACCAAATCAACAAATTACCAAATCACCAAATCAACTCCTCATCGGATCAAACAACCACGTCATTCACCGTCAACCAATCTGTGTCAGGAAATAATTGGGCAATCTGGGTGCGGTAGGGCGCTTGCGCATGCATCACATCCCCGGGTAGGCCGTCAGCGATGATACTGCCTTCTTCCAGGATGATGATGCGGCTGGCGAGCCCGGCAGCAAACTCAACATCGTGGGTTACCAGGACGATGGTCATCCCTTCCTCATTCCAGCGATGCAGCAAATCCAACAAGGACTGGCGAGCAACTGGATCCAATCCACGGGTGGGTTCATCCAACAATAAGGTGTCGGGATGGGTGATGGCAATCGCACCCAATGCGGTGCGTTGGCGTTCACCGGTACTTAAATCACGGGGATATGCCTCGCTCTTTTCCTTTAATAACAATAACTCCAGCAAGTTATCAATCGCAGCAGGGTTAAGCGGCATCCCATGATTCTTGAGGGTCATCTCCAGTTCCTCACGTACGCTTTCGGCAAACAGGAGGGCATTTGGGTCCTGCGGCAGAAAGCCAACCTGGCGGCAGATCTCTGCGCTGGATTGTTGTGCAATCGATTCACCCAATATATAAATTTCGCCGTTTTGCGGTTTGACCAAACCGACCAGGCTGCGCAGCAGGGTCGTCTTGCCGGTGCCGTTCGGTCCCATAATCACCAACCGTTCCCCGCGTTGAATCAAAAAGCTGATCTGGTGCAGCACCATTTGCGAGGGATAGGAAACGCTCAAGTTCTCGACTGTAATGATGGGTTTTGTCATTCTTTCTTGAGGGGCAGCTGGATGGCTTTGGAGTGCAACTGGCGACGAAGATAGAAATGCCCGCGCCTCCTTGACACTGACTGGTAAGGGATTCCATCCTTCTCGAATGGCCAGCTGTACGAGTGGGGGATGCAACTCGGATTGTGCCAGTACTTCTTGGAGTGAACCGGTCAGAATGGAAGTTCCACGCGGCATAAGATGAACCAATCGGGTGGCATATGGCAGCACCCGCTCAAGACGTTGCTCGGCCAACAAAATAGTCAAATTCAACTTACTACGCAAGCCTTCCAACAGGGTCAGCACTTCCTGAGCGGCCTGGGGGTCGAGTTGTGAGGTGGGTTCATCCAGGAGCAAGATCGGCGGCTCTAAGACCAGGGCAGCGGCGATTGCTACGCGCTGCGCCTCTCCACCAGAAAGCGAGTAAATTTTCCGATGACGCAGGTGGCTGATTTGCAGTCGTTGAAGAATAGTCTGCAGGCGTTGGCGCATTTCTGCACGGGGCACAGCTGCATTTTCAAGTGAAAAGGCGATTTCATCCTCGACCACATCCACAACGAACTGGTTTTCAGGATTCTGAAAGACAAAACCAACTTGACCGCTCATCATTTGAGGCCCGCTTTGCAACGGGTTCAGCCCGTTTACCCGGATATCTCCACGAACAGTGCCACCGCTGAAATGCGGAACAAGGCCGTTGATCAGGCGTAGCAGAGTCGATTTGCCTGAACCGGATTGGCCGGAAAGGAGACAAAAACTGGCCGGGGCGACCTGTAAGTGCTTAATTTGCAAGGCCGGCTGATCAGCATCCGGATAGGTATAGCTCAAATCGTTAATGCGGATCATTTTGCCAAATCAGGGGTAATAAGAATAACAATAATGCCAGCAGCGGCAGGATCTGGAGAAGGGGTAAAGAAATGCGGGGATACGGCTCGTATGCCAGGCTGTTGTGCGAAAAAGTGGGTAAAAGAAAAATGATGGCAACTGTCAACGCGCTGATAAACGTCAGATAGGATGGCACTGTCCAGATTTCTTCCTGAAAATAAGTCTTTTTGAACTGGCGTCCGCCCAAAATAAAGAACAATAAAAACAAAAGCAATCCGGACCCAAACAGTATCCAGCCTGGTATTTGTAGACCGGTAAACAGCCCTAGGAATCCTCCCGCGGTTAAAAGTAGCAGCCCGGCCGGCAGAACCCATTTTAACCAGGTGGTTGATGGGCTGTCCGAGGAACGCATAGTGTATCCACGCGCGGTCATGGCTTCCGCAATTTGAAGGGCGCGTTCCAGCCCGCCTGTTAACAAAGGAATAAAAAGCGGCAGCCAATCGCGTAAACGTTTTAAGGATTGGCCACGTAAGGCCTGCGCTTCGCGGATGGCACTGAATTGACGCTGGGTGGCAGGGATGAAGGTCAGTGCAATGGTCGTTACCAAGGCTACCGGTTGGAAAGCCTGGGGAATTAAACGTACGAGATTCTTGACTGGCAATACCTGGTTAACGATCGTAAATAGCGTGAACATATTGATCAGCACCAAACCATTAATTGCCCCGAAAATGAGAGCTTCAAGGGTGATATTGCCGCTGATGAGCGGAATTTTGCCAGGGATGGTCATTAAAGTTGTTTCCCCATAACGGGAGATGATTGCGTTGAAGATGGTGGAAAAGACAAAAATACTGGCAGCAAAACGCAAAATGGAAACGGATGATAAAGATCCCTGTTCAGGGAGGCTGCTTTGAAAAATAATCAAGATCGTCGCTAACAATAGCAAATAAAAAGGGTTGCGCGTTGAAAGCAGAACAATCAACCCAGCCGATAGCCATGCCAGCCAGGCCCAGGTGTGAATCTTCACGTGGATGCCTCAGAGGATGGAATATAGGTAAAATGGAAACGGCGTTGAAAACGATTCAATACTTTCAAAGTTGCCCGGCCAAAGAAGAAAACCAACAGGGCGTTACCAATGGCACGACCGGCATCCCATATTAAAGAAGTGACCAAATAATAAACCCCATAATTACGCAAACTGGATAACAGGCCGGCACCTGTTGAAAAAGCCTGGTTGCCCGGACCGGCCAGAAACGGCCAAAACCATAAATTGGTGACAGCCCCATATAGAAAGCCCCACAGAGCACCGAAAAGGATCAGCAGCCAAATCTCAGCTGTTTTACCCTCCATGTGAAAAGATGAAACGATCAAACGAATGAGTGTGGCAGACATGCCAACCCAACCGGCAGTGAACATCTGGTTAGGCAGCCAGGGGCCAACCCCGCCGGTTACCAGTGCAGACACAAACAGGCTTAATGCGCCCATCAGAAAACCAATGCGGCCGCCAAAAACATAGCCACATAACATGATTAAGAAGAAAACCGGGCTGAAACCGCCAAAAACCGGCAAGGCCAGCTCGATAAAGCGCATGGTGGCATTGATAGCGATCAAAACGCCCAGCAATGCAATCAGTCGGGCACTTAGACGCACTTGCTGAACTTCGAAAATGATGACAAGTATACATAAAACCAGCAAGATGGCCATCATCAAGGGTAAATCATTCCTGCGTGCAGCCGAAGTCAATCCACGTGCAGGAATGTTGAGCAACGGATAAAGATAGGCGAATATGCCCAAAAGCGTGGTCAGCAGGTAAATGCTGGCGCTCAGTAGCTTATCTTTCATTGTTTCTTTTTCTTTATAACCACGAAAATGATCAGAAGGAGCAATAAGATAAAAATAAAAGTACCATATAACAAATAGTTTAACGGCTGAACTTCGTTTTGTTGTGTTGGATTGCCTATAGCGGGCAACAAGATTTTGTTATAACTGGTACTTTGCGCAATCGGCGTGGATGACTGACCGGCCAGTGCCGGCAAATAAAGGGTGGATTCACTTCCGCAGATTTGGTCAAAATCTACAATGGCAGGTTCTGTTCCTTCTCCCCAGCTCCAGCCTTCCACAGCGCCATCACTGACGGCAGACGTACCCGCACCGCTTCCGGCATAGCTCCAGGAACCTTCCTGCAAGTGCCAATAAGACCAGTAATTGGGCATATCGCAAAAGCAGCTGCTGCCAGGGCACCCTTCAGCTTCGATGCTGCAAACTGCCATACCGCGCAACGGGTCAACCGCAGTTTCAAGTGTCAAACCAGATGCTGTCAAAAGGTCAAAACCGCTGATCGCCTGTTCTTGAAACTCAACGCAGCGCAGAAGTGAGCTTCCATCCGCCATCGTGACGACCAGGCCGGCACGGCTAACGGCTGGTTCAGAATCTTGGGGCATCTGAGTGTCTGTGGCAGCCGGTTGGGGCGGTACAATAGAGAAAAGCGGCCCTTTAGCCAGGCCGAGCAGGGCTTCGACAGTGGAATAGACATTCACATATTCACCACCAATGCTGCCATCCGGTTGCAATTGGGTCAGAATTGCCTCGCTTGGAGATTGACCATTCCTGGACCATTTTGCCAGGTCTTCTCCGGCTGTAATAATTGCCAGGGTGATCCAACCTGAGGTATCCACATTCAGATCTCCGCTATCCCAGGCAGGCCGCCAGGCGCCGTTGTCCAGCTGGGTAGTGCGGAAATAATCCAATGCTTTCACGATGGCCGGGTGGTCGTTTTTGACCTGTCCTGAGCTAAGCAAGGCGATCACGGCGACCGCGGTTGTATCCGGATCCGAACCGAAACCATTATCCCAGGTACCATCATCCATTTGCCGGTCAAGAAGATATTGAACCGCCTCAGAAGGGATGGATACGCCGGCAGCTGACAATCCGAGCAAGCTGAAGGCCTGGTTGCTGTCGCTGGCAGCACCGCTAACAAAATCACTGCTGGCTTTGGTTGCGAAAGAACCATCTGGTTGCAAGACAGCTAAAATTGCAGCAGCCAGTGGCGAGGTTTGCTTGTCGATTTGTGGCTGGGCAGCCAAAACCAGCCCGGCACTGGCCGGGTAAAGCAGCCCGTTATTGTCGTAGACGTATAACGGATAATTCTCTGCCAGATAAGTTCTGGCACTGATTCCATCCGAATTGGTTAAAATGTCCGCTTCGAGCTGTAAACCGCGTAAAGCCAGCAAGGCACGCGCTGTCGTACTTGGGTCAGAAACTCCACTCAAACCGGGCAGGCCGCCATCCGCTTGTTGTTGAGCCAACAGGTATTCCAGAGTAGAGGGTGGTATCTGGCTGTCAGCCTTGGCTGATGCCTGTATTCTTCCTGGCAGCTGCATGGAGCTAGAGCCTAAAAGTAAAAATGCAATCAGAGCGATTAAAAAGAACGTTTTTTTGGACATGGTTTTTCTCCTCGGAAATTAGCCTGATTCGATGGCTCTTGTTCAATGCGTTAAAAGTCTGAGGAAAGAAAAACCCGCCAAATCTGGCGGGAAGTGAACCCATGCAGCTGCTCTTGAAGTTGCGAGGGCTCTGCTTCCCTTTCCGCGAAGGAACAAAGAGCCGCAATAAGGCAGGTACTCGGGCTTATTTCCTAAGGAAATTTACCGTTGCGGGACAGCGCCGGACTTTCACCGGCTTCCCCTTTAAGCACCACGCATCCGGGCGTATGGCGCACCTTAATGGTCGTTAGCAATGATTCTAGCCTCGATCTTGATGGATGTCAAATGAAAAGAATGATCAGGATAACTGTTTGCATGAATGTGACCATCTGTTGATCGTTGGGGTTCAGACAGACTTGAATCCATAGTAAAATTTCAAATGTGATTGGTATGAGGCTTTTCAGTCAATCTTTGACCGAGTAGAAATCGGCAAATTGATTGCCGGGTAAAGAAAAGCAAAGCAGCCCGCCTTATCAATGCATGCTTGAGTAAAGGAGAAATCGTGGAAGAGAGGGAGCAACCATGGAGCTGAGATTTACAAGGGATGGGATCGAATACAACATTCGTCCGGCTACACTTGCGGATGCGGAAGAAGTGGTCGCATTGATCAATATTTGCTCGCAGGAATTGTACGGTAAAGATGAGCTGGAGTTGGACGAGCTTTTGGCAGATTGGCAGCTTAAAGGCACCGATCTGAAACTGGATTCGATCGTCGTTTTAGCGGACGAAAAGTTGATTGCCTTTGCCGACCTGGTGGATGTGGTTGCACCCTTTGTGCGCTATCCTTTAATGGCGCGCGTGCATCCTTTGTACCGGGGGCAGGGATTTGGGTGGTTGATCAACCGTTGGGCACAAGGACGCGTCGAAGAGTTGATCGAGCGTGCTCCCGCAGAAACGCGTGTGTTTATGATTAGCATCGTGCATGAAAAGAATCAAGCCGGCAGGCAATTGCTGGAAGATTTGGGTGGTAAGCTGGAGCGCTTGAACTGGTTGATGGAACGCGAGCTGCTTGGCCCGTTGCCGGAAGTGTGGTTGCCGGAAGGATATAGACTGCGCGTAGCCAAAACCGATGAGTACCGCCAGATTTTTACTGTAAAACAACAAGCCTTTCAGGATCACTGGGGCTTCATACCTATATCTGAAGAGCAGGGTTTCGAGAATTTTATGCAGCACTTCGTGCAGGATCCACATTACCAGCCGGAGCTTTTCCTGGTGGCTGAGTCTGAAGAGCAAATAGTCGCTATGTTGATTGCGACCCCGGCGAGCTCGTATGGAGATGATTATGGCTGGATCAGTGTTCTGGGTGTACTGCCGGCACACCGGCACAAGGGGATTGGGAAGGCATTGTTGTTGCGTGCTTTTGCTGAGTTGAAATTATTTGGATGCGAGCGGGTTGGTTTGTGGGTTGACTCAGATAGCCTGACAGGAGCTACCAGGTTGTACCAGCAAGCCGGAATGCAGGTTGTGGCGCAGTTCAATCGCTATGAAACCACGATGCGAGCAGGAGTTGATTTGCGTCGATTAAAATGAATGCGCATAGCCACTTAATATCAATGTTAACTTCATAAACCAGTGAGCTTCGTGCTCAGTTCCCCTAGCTGAGATTCGCAGACAGGCCAACAAGCATGGTTTTGGATTAGTTTCAGGCAAAAAATCATCTGCGAAGCTCAAATTGGGGGTCCATGTTTTTATTGATAAACCGAATCCGCATGCCTTCAGCAGCGCACAAAGCGAGCTTCGTACTCAGTTCCCCTAGCTGAGATTCGCTGACAGGCCAACAAGCATGGTTTTGGATTGGTTTCAGGCAGAAAATCATCTGCAAAGCTTGCGCATGGAATTTCAAGGCAAATCAATTATACTTAATCCATGCAACCATATCGTATTCCTGCCCGGCAAGCGCGCGCTGAAATCATGGTGGTCAATTCACGCTTTATTGCCAGCGCAGCACCGGCATTCAGCGTGGAGCAAGCGCGTGATTTCATTCAGTCTATTCGCGCTGAATTCAAAGACGCCAGCCATCATGTACCTGCCTTCTTGATTGGTCATGGCAGCTCCGTAACTGCCCATTGCAGCGATGATGGCGAACCCTCTGGGACGGCCGGCCGCCCGGCTCTGGCTGTTTTGCATGGCAGCGGCATTGGGGATATCGTTGTGGTGATAACGCGTTATTTTGGTGGGACAAAACTGGGAACCGGTGGATTGGTCCGCGCCTACGGGGATGCGGTCAAAGCAGTTCTGGCGATCCTGCCACTGGCTGAAAAGGTGGCCACCCATACGGTAATGGTCGTGGTGCCATATTCTCTTTTTGAACAGGCTCGTTTGCTGGCGCAAACCCACGCTGCCAAAATTTTAGCCGAAGACTTCGCTGCAGATGTGACTCTCACTCTGCAGCTATTGCAAGACGGGTTGCCATCATTTAATGAGGCCTTGAGTGAACTCTCTCGTGGCCAGGTGCAGGCTGTAATTATTGAAAGCAGTCAGGACACTATTTTCCCGATTTAAGCATTGGTTCGAAACCATTATTTGCTTTTGTGATCCAAATGAACATTCATTTACAGCAGGGTCTGAAAGACTCTTTATTACCTGATTTTGTGTTATTCATCACATTTTCGCTATTCGGCTTTGTTTAGTATTTATTAAAAGAACCTCAGGTTCGGAATAAATGATCATCATTATGAAATAACCATGCCACAACTTGCTGCAATTGCGTGAGTCTTTTATTCAAACGCAGGATCACCTACGTAATTATAAATTATAGCGAATTCCTATCGTCACAAATAATTTACGATATTTAATTTGTACAATCTTTGTTAAGAAAATTCTTATAAAGCTATAGCAATTGAAAAACAAATTCATTATAATTTTTAAAGTAACAAAATCCATCTGTCCCACGTAAAGGAGAGTGAGTGCAAAGATTTGTAAAGATCTTTTTGCAATTAACATTGTTAATTGCTCTGGGCATTAATCCTCAATCAACCATTTACGCGCAAACCAACTGGGACATCCGCATCAACACAATAACCACTGTTGAAACACCGGATCATATGATTTTGAAGGCTTACTTCAATGTCTTTGATCCCAGTACCGGAAACGCTGTAACAAATGCGGAGCTTTCCAACGCGCAAGTAACGTTGCTGAATAATAATCTGGTAGCTAATGGTGATTTGAAAGAACCGGATGTGCCGATTTATGTTGCCTTGGTACTGGATACCAGCGGGAGCATGGCCGGTTCAGCCGATGTTCTTAAAAACGCTGCCAAGCTAGCTCTCAGCAATACACCTAACAATTCTTTTTTCTCAGTTGTTCAGTTCGACGAAGAAATCAAACTGCTACAGGATTTCACTGAAAACATAGCGGCATTGAGCTATGCCATTGACCAGATGAAAATCTCAAATCGCGGGACTTGCTTATACGACGCGGCTTATTCGGCAGTAGAAGCGATGGCCAAAGCACCGGCCGGACGCCGCGCAGTCATTCTCTTTACCGATGGCAAAGATGAGACCAAAGAAGGCAAGCTCTGTAGCAAGCACTCGTATCAGGAACTGATTAATCTAGCCATGAAAGGCCAGGTCCCGATTCACACCATCGGTCTCTCTGTCAATGCAGCCAACATCAATTCGCTTGAGTTGGAAAGCATGGCAGCCAGCACCGGTGGTTTCTCTGCCATCGGGAATCAGGCCAATCTGGAAAAATCCTTTACCGAGATTATGAACGCCCTTAAGGCACAGTGGATGGTCGAAGCAACAATTTATCCGCGCAATGGGGAAAACAATGCAGTTCTTTCTCTCAATGTCAGCGAAAATGAAAGCCTTAATACTGCTTTTGTGATTACATCCAATACCGACTACCCCGGCCCCCCCAGCCCTGTTCAGGCACAACTGGACGGTCTCTTTTTCATTCCACAGAATCAATCCTATGATTTGCAGCTTTCTTTAACTTCACCCGAGCTGGTTAAGTATGTTAAAGTTTCCCTTTGGGACCAAAAAGGCGGTTCCAAAGCAGCAGAATACATTTTTAACGACCCGGCCAGTACCAATACTTTCAATATCCCCTCAGACCAATTAACAGTAGGCCGTGAATATGATATTCGCATTATCGCAGTCAGCCGCAGTGATGATCTGCCCTTCGCGATTGTACGAAGCGATGATGGCAAAACATCCACGGAAATTGTGCATACCTTTACCTTTGATCCTTCAGCCATGCTGCCGCAGGTTTCGATCCAATCTGTAGTTCCCAGTGGCAATGACCTTATGGTGAATATCGCGACAACTAACTCCAATTTGATAAGCGGTTTTGACGGCTGGCTGGTGGATGAAAATACCAAGACTCTGGTGCAAAATTCG
The DNA here is from genome assembly GCA_001899005.1 of Chloroflexi bacterium 44-23. GTDB lineage: Bacteria > Chloroflexota > Anaerolineae > Anaerolineales > Anaerolineaceae > UBA6170. The sequence goes on along the minus strand of MKUW01000009.1, from coordinate 51,111 downwards.
AATTTTAGCCAGGCGAAGTTTGATAGCAACAGTGGGTCAATTTTATTACCATTGGAAGAGAACAAAATACCAAATGGCAAATACACATTGGTGGTGCGTGCTTTGGGTAACGAAAACCAGGTTTACGCCACGCAGCAATATGAAGGTATTGTCTACAATGTCAAGCGCCCTTCTTTCTTTCAAAAGGTGACAAAGGCACTGATTGCTTCGCCGATCTACTTATTTTCCATTATCGGCATCATTCTGGCGGTGGTGGTTTTCTTCATGGTAACAAACATGCGAGAAAAATCACTTACGGGTACGCCGGTGTTGCAAGGACGTCTGGGAGGGAAAGGCAAAGATAAGAAAGGCAAAAGACAGGTTTCCGCCTTGGCCGCTGATGAACCCATCCCAGGCTGGCCAAGACCTACCCCGTCTCAGCCGGTGGGTCATCCTATTCCAAAGCAAGTAAGACCCACGCCTACCTCGCAACCTGTGCATGCCACTCCGGCAGCATCCAGCAATATGTTGGATCAAACTTTGGTGGGAGCTCCGGTCAATCTGGATGCCACCGTGGTTGGTTACAATGCACCCAGTTTACCTTTATTGAATTTTAATGTGGATGTGCCTGGGATTGGCAGGCAGTTGCAGATAAACCAGCTGCCTTTCAGCATCGGGCGAAATGATACTTCTCTGGTGTTGAATGACATCAGCGTTTCACGTCGTCATGGAGAAATAAGTTTTAACCCGGTTTCCGGAGCCTATTTCTATACCGATCTCAACAGCAGCAATGGCAGCCAGGTGAATGGCACCCCAATTCCACCCAGTCAGCCGATCCAGCTTTCCTCAGGCAGCCGGGTGCGTATTGGCCACAATTTTGAATTCGTTTTTACGATTTCGTGACAAAGGGAGGCTTATGGCAGAGAAAACGATTGTAAATTATGAGCTATTGGAAGCGATTAGTAAGAAATTTAACAACGAAAGTGAAATGATTGCGCAATTAACTGCAAAACTTCGCCAGAAGGTCTTTCATATGCAAAAAGAGTGGATTGGATTGGGTTCTGATTCATTTTTTGATGAAATGGAAATGGAAATATTACCTTCCATGAAGCGGTTAAGTGATGCGTTGCTTTTTACCAATAAAACAGTAGTCGATGTAGCCAAAATTTACCATGATGGTGAAGAGCAATCGAGAAATTTGTTCAAAGGTAATTTCGAACAAGTTAATCTCGGTTCCACGGATTTCGGTGCCAGCCAATTTAATAATTTAGGGGCTGCCGGTGGAGGTGCAGGTGCAGGGCCGGATCTTTCACAAACTGATTTTGGCGCTAGCCAATTCGAAGGGGCTGCCGCTGGAGGATCGGGAGCTGGTACCGCCGATTCCGGTCAAGTAGATTTAGGTACAACCGATTATGGTGCCGGTCAATTTGACCAGGGTGCTGGAGGTGAAAGCAGCCATGCCGCTGACTCCAGCTCGAATCAAGAAGGTTCCAGTGCTGCCGATTCAAGCGGCAGTTCCGGTGGGTCGAGTGGCGGCGCCAGTGGTGGCGGCTCGGGCGGCGGTTCCAGTGGTGGCTCCGCTGGAGCCTCTGGAGATTTAAATGAGATGGGTTCCGGAATAAAGCAAGAAGGTTCTTCAACTTCCGCTGGAGGCAGTGGATCAGGATCAGCAGGTGGGGGTGGCCAACAGATGGCTGATCATATCTATCAAAGCGCCGCTGGTGATACTTCAACACCCTCATCCGGCAGTAGCGGGGCAGGAAGTGGAGCCGGCGGTGGAGCCGGAAGCGGCTCTTCCACAAGCACTGATAATCAAGGTGGCACAGCCGCTGGAGTGGCTGGAGTGGTAGCTGGTGCAGGTGCAGCAGCGGGTGGAGCAGCCAGAGTTATTAAAGGAAAGAAAGATGAGGAGTAGATCAATCGATGCCATGATTGTTATTTCTCTTACTTACTTTTTGAGAGGAGGTATCTAAACTTAAATTGAAAAACGTTCGTAAAAATCAGACTATAACCATGGAATATTACGCCGCAGCATCATGTAAACTAACAAATTTGGTTAGAAAGGAATAGAAATGGCTGAAAAATCAGAAGTAAATTATGAACAAATGGGCAATATTGTCAAACGCTTCCAGACTGAAGCCGATGGCGTCAACCAACTCTTGGGTCAGGTTCGCAGCCGGGTGGAAGCTTTACATGGCAATGGTTGGATCGGGAGGGGGTCTGACCAATTCTTTGGAGAAATGGAGCAATTGATACTGCCCTCAATGAACCGTCTTGTTCATGCATTGCAAATGGCTGGTAGTGCTGCCGATGGAATCGCCAAGATCTATCGCAGTGCTGAAGAGCAAGGACAAGGTGTTTTTAAAGCATTAGGTGAATAAAGGAGTTCAATCATGTCTGAAGTTATTAAGCTTAATTACCCTGCCATGCAAGAAATGGCACAACAGTGCAAAGCAGCATCGCAACGATTGCAAGAAACAGCCCGTCTGGCGCAGCAGATCGCAAATGAGATGCAGAATGGTGCCTTAATTGGCGATGCTGGAGATGCATTTGCACACGCTCTTACCGGCGCTCTCCTGCCAGCGGTTCAGAAATTGTCGCAGAAATTTGAGGAAGTCACTAAAGATATCCAAGGTGCGATTAGTGACATGCAAGCCCAGGATAAGGGTGCTGCCAGTAAGTTCAATTAACAAGAACATTAGGAGGTAAAAATGTTCGGTGGAATTCTTAAAATTGCGCGTAGTATTGTTAACAGTGTGATCAGTACGATTACTTCACAAGTTAATATCATCCAGGATGCGGTCACTTCTCCTTTAAAAGCTTTTGTGCAGCAAGTAACGGGTGGCATTTGGAAAGGAGATGGGTCAGTTCGTTTCGTCAATGAAATGACCTCTGAGGTCATTCCACAATTGGCCAACATAGGCAGCTTTAACTTGAATTTTGGAGGTGCGATTCACAAAGCTTTGGATCTGATGGATCAGGCAGATAAACAAGCTACATCGAAAGCCAATGAACTGATCGACATCTTCAGTAAAATCGTTAATTTATAATTTGCTAATCAGGAGAAATGAAAATGGCTGATGAAGTATATATGGATATTCCCGCAGTCCAAAAAATGGCACAAACATTCGGGAACTTTGCTGAGATCCTGCAAGGTGTATCCAAGGCGTTAGAAGCAGCAATCACTGTCTTGAGGTTGTCTGCTTTTGTCGGTTTGGTAGGTGGTTTCGCAGTGGAACGTTATTTGAGCCAGGTCAAACCACGCGTTGATAATATGGCGAAAAAGATGAATGAGTTAAAAGGTGATATCACCGGTGCGATTAACAACTATCAAACCGGGGACGAATCCGGCTCACGTCGCTTCCGCTAGACTGTGCTTTCCCTATTCTTGTCAATGAGAATGAGGATTACCATTAGAAATTGGTACTTAAAAGACAAACCTGCAAAGATAGAGATATCTTTGCAGGTTTGAAAGCTTGTAAGGTTGATTCAGTTGTGTCAATCTTCGCGTGGTTATTGGCAGCTATTGGTAATCCAGCAACCGTCTTGAGGGTTTATGAACCGGATTTGCTTAAAATGTAATCTCATTTCGCTAGATTTCAACCTGTGGTGCCAGGAGAAATATTGCCCGGCTGAAAACATGACCGAAATATTTAATAATGGTGAATGGTTTGGACCATTCGAAATTATTCAGCCGCTGGTCATCTTACGCTCGGCGATTGTTTACCAGGCAAAACGCGATGAGGAAGTTGTCTTCTTGAAAATCGCCAATGTGGGCTGTGAAGATAAGCTGCGGCAGGAATCCCATTCTTTTTTGAAGCTGGCGAAGAGCGGACAGCATCCTTTGCTACCGGTCTTGCTGCCGGCACATCCACAAAGCACTGCCTCCATGCACCCCTATGGCTGGACGGTCGTTGAAGGACGGGTAAAATATTTTTCAGTTTTTAAATTTACCGAAGGTGAAATTTTACGAAATTTACTCTTGAAAAATTCCCAGCCCTGGTATCAACACAGCGGTTGGATTGCACTCAGTATTATTGATGTCATTTATTATCTTCACAAAGCCGGCAAATTTCATCTTTGCCTCAACCCGGATGTAATCTTCTTGCGCTATGACAAGCAGGGAGTTCCACGGCCTCTTTTACTGGATCTGGGAGTAGGAGATGCCAATCCAAACATTCGTGAAAGCTGGACTGAAAGCTACAACCTGCCAGCCTATACCGCTCCGGAAATATTGCAGCCCGGTGTAGCTGTTGATTATCGTGCCGATGTATATGGCATTGGATTGCTGCTGTATGAAATGCTTGCCGGCAAGCCGGCCTATGAATACCATTTGTTGAAAGATGAGGTGGTCTACCGCGCGGTCCTTTCGGGAGAACATAAGCCGACCGGCAGGATTGATCTGAAAGGAATGCCAGAAATCGTGGAGCGCGCCATTCAACGCGAGCCGCAAGCGCGTTATCAGGATGTTCTTGCCTTAGCAAAAGACCTGAAACCACTCCTGCCACCCATCCCCGCTGAGAAAAAAGCACGTAAATTGAACTGGCGAATGGTATTTATCGTGATTGGTGCTTTGTTGGCAATCTCATTGATTTTGATGTTCGTGCTAACATTGGTTCCCTAGAAAATGGGCAGGTGAAGTTTGGCACAAAAAATATATATTGATCGACCCCCACGCATAGAACCGGAACTCCCTTCCGGTGTTCGCGAAATTCCCAGCCCGCCCGATACCGAATCGAAGCCGGGCGAAATTATGGCGCAAGCCTTTTTGCCCATGGTGATGATCCTGGGCTATATCATGGTTTCCATGTTTGGTCAAAGCCGCAACCTGATGATGATGATCCCGATGGTACTATCAGTGGTTGCATCAGTGGCGCTGGCATTTTACACCAACCGCACGGAAAAGAAGATGCGGGACGACATGAAAGACGCTTACAAACGGCGCATCAGTGAAATGAGGCGCCAGATGGAAAGCGAGCACGAGCAACAACGCATTTATTATTATTATAATTATCCGAATGCAGCAAAAACGCTGGCGATTGCAGATGACATCGACAGACCGGCAAACGCAAAAGCGGAAGATATCCGCTCGGGAACACGTTTATGGGAACGCCGTCCTGAAGATCATGACTTCATGAATCTTCGGTTGGGCATCAGCACGCGTCCTTCAACTGTTATTTATAAGATCAGTGAAAACGAAAAAACCGAAAACACGCTCATACGCGAAGCCACCCGTCTGGCGGAAAATTCACGCCTTTTATTCGATGTGCCGGTCACCATCCCAATTTTTGTACAGGCTGATGAAAAGGAACAGAAAAAAGTAGAATCCAAAGTACAAGAGCAGCAAGGCAGTGATGAGAAGGCGGTTGAGGCAAAAAAAGTTGAGGTTCGGCATTCTTTGGGAATCAGCGGTGATTCCGAAGAGGTTGTGCATGCATACCTGAGAACAATGCTGGTGGATTACGCCGCTTTCCATTCCCCGCAAGATACGATGTTATACGTCGCCGGAACCAGTGAAATGCGCAAACATTGGCGCTGGGCATACGCCCTGCCGCACTGTAAAGCGGGAGATAAAAGCGAAACGCTCTTATTTGAAAACGATGAAAAACCCGGTGAAAACGAAGCAGATAATATGCGTCTTTTCTGGAAGAATGTGCGCACCATTCTGGAACGCAGACGCATGCGCTTGCAGGATAAGGAAAGTGGAACGGATGTCAAACTGCCTTTTATGCTGGTTGTGGTAGATGTGCAAGCGGATGCACCGGAATGGTCTTGCCTGCACGATCTGGAAGGTGAGGCTACCATTTCAACCATTCTTCTGGATGGACAGAAACTTGGGGCCGGGATTATATTCGTGGTGCCGGATCGCAAAAAAGTGCCCAGCCGCTGTGAAGCTATCCTCGAGGTCAGTTATGATCCCTTGGATGAAGACAGCGCTGTCTTTCGATATGCAGAAACCGGATTTAACACCCTGCGTTACGTCGGCAAAACCAAAGTGGTCAGCTCACAGGAAATGGCCAGGAATTTTTCAAAACGCCTGGAACCGCTTGATATCCGGCGTGGCTATGGTTCAAGTTTAGCCGCAACCGTCACACTTTTGGAAATGCTCAATTTGAACACGATTGATGAATTGCAGGAATATGCCAGTGAAAACTGGAAACGCAGTATGAATCCTGCCTCTGCAGATTGGTTGTACACGGCCGTTGGTTTGCTCTCCGGTAATGAGCCGCGCGTGTTAACTTTCTCTGCCAAAGCGGATGGCGTGCACGGCATCATCGCCGGTTCGACCGGTTCCGGTAAATCTGAATTACTGATGACTTTGATTATCGGCATGGCGCTCAACTTTAATCCGGATGTCTTGAACTTTGTCCTGATTGACTATAAAGGCGGTTCGGCCTTTGAGCCTTTTAAGAAGCTGCCGCATAAGGTCGATATCGTCACCAACTTGGATCAATCCGCAACGGCGCGTGTGTTTGCTTCCATCATCGCTGAGCTCGACCGGCGTCAAAAGTTGAACACCTACACCAACTCGAAAGATATCGTTCACTACCGCAAGAAAGGGCTTAATCTTGAGCCTGGCCGCCCGCCCTATCCGCATCTCTTTATTATCATTGATGAATTTGCCGAAATGATTGCCGGCAATGCTGAATACAAAGCGCAACTGGAAAGCATTACCCGCCTTGGACGTGCTTTGGGGGTTACACTTATTCTGGCAGCCCAGCGTCCAGCCGGTGTAACCGACCAGATGCGAGCCAACATCAAGTTCCGTATCTGCCTGCGTGTGGAAACGCCGGATGATAGCCGTGAATTGCTGCGACGGGCAGATGCTGCCTTCCTGCCACCCGGCATTCCCGGGCGAGGCTACCTGCAAGTAGGTAACGAAAACATTGAACTGATCCAAACCGCATATACCGGCGGAGATTACAAAGGCCCGCAGGAAGAAAATGTCACCCCAAACGTGATCTGGCTTGATCATGCCAAGAAATCTTCAGCCCAGAAGCTGACCGAACCACCCAAATTGTACGATGTGATCGTCGATATGCTGGCAAACACAGCCCAAAAGGAATCGAGACCACAATGGCGGCCCTGGCCGGAGTTTTTGGCATCCCAAAGTGGCAGCAACTATCTGACATTGACATCGCCTTTGGATATTGCATATATGAACGATGATGATATTCTCATGTTGCAAAGTAATGATTCTCCTTCGGTAAGTGGCATGTCGCTCAACGAAAAAGCCGTCACATTTTGGGATGAAGAATTCAAATGGGGAGATCTACAATGGGGCAAGAACGCCATGCGTCCTCTGATTGGACTGGTGGATAATCCCTACCAGGCCAGCCAAAAACCGCTCAGGATTGATTTTTCCAATGGGCACGCGGTTGTCTTCGGCGCATCCGGACGCGGAAAAACGACTTTTGTGCGTACCACGTTAACCAGCCTGACATTGACCCATAGCCCCGATGAATTGCATATTTACATACTCGATTTCGGTGGGCGGGCGTTGAATATCTTTCAGGATCTGCCGCATGTCGGCGCTGTCATCACTTCGGAAGAGGAAGAACGCGTACTGCGAGCTCTGCGTAAGATTAACGATATTATTGACCGCCGCCAAATGATCTTTAGTGAAGCCAAGGTCAATAATCTGGAGACCTACAATAACACGCATAAAGACAAGATTCTACCGGCAATTCTGGTGGTGATCGATAACTTCGCCGAATTCAAAGAATATTATGAAGGTTTGATGGATCCGTTAATCTCGATTATCCGCGAAGCGCGTGCTTATGGTGTCCACTTCTTAATTACTGCCGATGTGACCAACGCCCTGACGGGCAAGTTGTTTAATTTGATTACCGAGCGTTATACGCTCAAACTTTCTGATGCCTCGGAATACGCAAACGTGGTTGGGCGTGGTGTACCGGCCGATTTAAGCAGCGTTCCTGGACGTGGTTTTGTGCGGGTTGGCAATATGCCGCTTGAATTCCAAACTGCGCTTTCTTTCCTTCCGGAGGAGAATGATTCGGATGGTCTGGCAAAAATTGCCAAAATGTGTACGCGAATGACTCAAATTTGGAATGACAGCTGGAAAGGTGAAAAACCATCCACTGTTGAAACCCTGCCCCTGCATGTCTCCTTGGCCGAAATCCTGCAAGAGAGCGAAGTTCCCAAAGTTAAACGACTTTACTCGGTGCTTGGAATTGATGATCGCAGCCTGGAACCGGCTGTCATTGATATTGAAAGAATGGGTCCGCACCTGACCGTGATTGGACAACCCTTCTCCGGAAAGACAACCACCTTGCGCAGTTTGATCCTCTCATTGGCTACCAATTATTCTCCGGAGGAATTTATGCTGGTGCTGGTGGATTACTCGCGCAAGTTGTGGAAAGGCAGCGATAAATCCCTGGCAGACCTGCCGCATGTGGTCGAGACGATCAGTGAAATTGATGAGTTGGACGAATTACTGGAAAACCTGAAAGTGGAATGCGCCGATTTTGACGTTCACCCGAAAAGGCGCAAGATAATAATTGTTATTGATAATTACGATGCCTTCAGCGATGAATCGAGTCGTAAGAAAATGAACTTCTTTGAAGAAATTGCTGGTCTGATCCGCAAATATCAGACTGCTGGAATTTTTCTGTTAATTGCAGGCTCTGTTGGTATTATGAGCATGTCAGACGACCTTCGTAAAGTTATCACCGCACCAAATTTCGGCATCGGCTTGAAGAGTTCAGACGCGGTTAACCGCTTAAACGGCAAGTTCCCACGCAGCCTGGCGGATGTTGAACTGCCAATGGGGCGGGCATTTATTGTGCGTTCGGGCATCACGTCCATGCTGCAAATCGCTACCCCCTATGCCAACGATGAAGACACCGAAGGTTCGTTGGATACCTGGGTGACCAATATTGTCAAGAAATACAAAAAGGAGAAAGTGGGCTGGCTGCGCGTTCCGCCTGAAAAGGGTGAAGGTGAGGAAGGACAATCAGGAACCACATCAGGGGCTGGATTTAATGCCTCGGATTATGATTTACCTGCCATCAAACAGAAATTGATCGAAAATGGTATGCCAGAAACCTTACTGGATGCCCTCTCCCCGGCGGATATTGTTGAAAATGCGAAGGCGTTGGGCTTATTGGATCAACCAAAAGCGGCTGAGGATTGATAATGGACGATTATATCGATGTAAAAATAAACATATTCGAACATACCGGTCAACGCGCCAGGATTCTTAAGTCACTGACAGTAAATCAGCTGATTGAGGAGATACTAAAAGAATTTGATGATATTGGAACTGATTCGCCGGAACGCTACACCTTGCAGTTGAAAGGCATTGATCGGGCATTAAGCCCGAGCCTGACCATGGTGCAGCTGGATATTCAACCGCAGGATGAATTTACCCTCGGATATGCACAACAAACCATTCGACAGATGCTTGATCCGCAGAATTATGCCACCTTGCGTGATGAAATGACCAATAAGATCTTTGATATACAATGGTATCCGGCAATTATCGGCCGTCCCAGCACTGAAGTGAACCATAACATCATGCTGGCGGTCAATGCGCAGTTGCTTCCAACCGGTATGACTATCTCGCGTAAGCATGCGCAGATCACCTTCTCAAATGGCAGCTACTTCCTCGAAGCACTATCCGAAAATAACCCGACTTACTTAAATGGCAAGGAAATTCCGTTCAATGGTATCCGCGAGATCCGAAATGGGGATCGAATCCTGCTTGGGCAGCATAAAGTCAGTATGGTTTTTGAATCACGCTCCAGGCCGTCATCAGCAGCGTCCCAGTCGGCGCAAAGGCCTGGTTCGCAACCCTTGCGACCTGTAGTTCCTTCCTCAACAATCAGCAGGCCCCCCTCACAACCGCTGCCAGTCCAGCCTCAGGAAGAGCAAAGAATTTGTGCTTTAATTATGGAAAAGGGAACCAATCCTTCCAATTTTGGCCAACGTTTGGAAATAAGCGGTTACCCTTTTGAACTTGGCCGCACCATTCCGATCCTGACCAGCGAGGGACAGGTCTCTCGCCGGCATGCTGAGATTAATTACAACCCGCAAACCCGCCAGTATACACTCCAGGATCTGCATAGCACCAATGGCGTCATGTTGAACGGCGTCAAAATCGAACCTGATAACCCGTACGAGATTGTCAACGGCACGAAAATTGGACTGGGCCAGTACGTGGTTTTTCGCTTTGAGGTGATGTAGGAAGAGAGAAGATAAGTAATGTGAGAGGTGTTGGGAGTAATGAGAAGGGGGAAGGTCAAATGGGTTGTTTGTTGATTTGTTGGTTAGTTGATTGGTTGGCTGGTTGATTAGTTGGCTGGTTGCCTGCAGATCGAGGTTTTACGTGGTAAACCCTTGTTTAGCCACAATAGGCAGCTATTGCAACGTGGAAAATGTCAAATTGATTGTATAAACGGAAAGAACCAGCAGATTTAACGATCGAAATAGATATTCAACTGGTTGAAAATTCTCTTCGAACTAAAAATTGAGTTATTCCATTTGATAACGATGTCTACCGCGACCATTTAGAGAATTTTACTGACTAATTCTTGATTAGAGAAGCCTCCTTTTGTTTTGATTACATTGCGGATTTGACGATTGCTGTTTGGAGAGCCAGATGCTGAAAATCTGCATTTACGGTTCGATGCTATCCTCAAAAACAGGTTTTAAGAAAGAATGCCAACCCGTCCCGAAACCAAAATTCGTGTCTGAGGAAAATAAGAGTAAATTACAATGGCACGAAAATAAGTGCTACTTTTTTTGGCCGTAAAATGCCCGGAAGAAAGGCGATTCTGTAACCTTCCGACGCATAATGCAACATTATTCAGGTGTCAGAAGTTTTCTCAATACAGCGCCGGTTCGATTTATCTTTTCCATAATAAACATCCGGATTGAGTTCGTCTTACAAGTTATAAAGAAAGTCTTTTCAAAAGATATGATTACTTAATCTGCATATCCGGATTTCAGACAACACACTTGTCGTGCTTCTGGACTTACTGTCTCAGGCATTCGAGCATACTTTCAGAGAAATCAAACGCGGTGATAAATCCGGAATTAGGAGACATGGTAATCCCCAGTCATCACTACCAGTGCTCCAGACCGAAAGTAGCCCAGCATTACCCGCAAACGATTTGGCTGACCGCCAGTGAGTGGTACAAGTTTAATCTATTTTTTCTGACGCTGGGAATAACCTCCCTTTCTCATTTACAGTTTTTGTAAACGCCCACATAGGGTGGTAATTCAATGGGCATTGTCCCAACGCACCTCTGTATACCGGGGTATGAAGTTCGCCTGCAAATTACTTGAAAAAAACTAAATCCCCGTATTGAATTCAACGACTTTTTGTGGTATAAACTAAAAGAGAGTAGTTTTTTTTAATTCATATTTTCAAATTCAAATCATTAAAGACTTTGAAAGGGGTAAAATATGTATAAGAAAGTAGTCTACATTATCTTAGCACTGTTTGTGGTTTTTCCTCTTACTGCCGCTTCTGCACAATCGAATAATTCCGATACTTATATAATTGATGAGGGATTAAGATCCTACTGTGAGGCTTATTCAGGAAATCCTTATAGAAGTGGGTCAAATGTGTATGGCGGTGGTTATATTGCCTGTACTACATCAGTCTCAACACTCACAGTCGTAGTTCAGGTTAGGGATAGAGGGAATCCATGCGACAAGGTTTTAAGAGAAACCTCACCTGCTGCTACCAATACTTGTTACAATACAAATTATTGCGCGGTCACTGCCAGTTTACCTTACCAAGCTAACAAGTACTATGACACAGTAACGTCTGGATATTATCCGGGTGGTAATGACTTTTATGCAAGCGACTGTGTTATTATTAACTAATGTGTCATAGTCAGTATAAAATCTGATATTCATGGATAACTGGATATTCCATGAGCATTTTTTTGGTTCTATGGATTATGGTTTCATTGTCTCCCTAAGATTGATTAATATTGATTTGCATAGAATCCCCGTGATTACAACCAACAGATCAATATGTTGCCCAAGGAAACGAAAAAAGACTGCTAAAGGAGTTGGAAAATGAAAAGAAAAGTTTTATTTTTCGGTTTACTCGTTGTGTTAACACTTTCGATACTTTCGATTGCTTCTCGCAAAGCTGACTCTCCGACTTGTAAGGAGATTCTCTTCACCCATTTCTTCGTATCCCGCAATGGCTTTGAATCTAATATCACCGCCATCTGCCCTGATGAAACGTCTGCGCGCCAGGTTACAACGCATGGCTTGTTGGGCAATAGCATGCCCAATTGGTCTCCTGACGGTTCCAAAATTGCTTATCTTTCTGCAGCCTCAGGGACGCGCCAGCTGCACCTGATGGATCCTGACGGCGGTAATGACCACCAAATTACCACCGGTTCCGGTCTTGATGTTTCGCAGTTGATGTGGTTGCCTGATGGAAAACGAATCGCTATGATGGTAGCACAGACAGGAGAATGGAAATGGCAGGCTGTCAATGTGGTCACAGGAGAAATCACCTCCCTTGATGCGTGGGCTTTCCAATCCGACAGTTTCTTGTCAATGAGCCTGTCTCATGATGGCGCACGCATTGCATATGTAGTAAAAACAAATCCAGAGCAAGCGAACAGCCCATACAAACTTTACATTCAGGGTATCGATGGCTCCAATCCTCTCGTGCTCGCAAACACCAATGGAATCATCCAGAATCCAATCTGGTCACCGGACGATAGTCAGATTGCTTTCCTTTCCTGTGGGGAAAATGCCACTTGTGAGGAAAATGCTATTTATATAATTAACACGGATGGCAGCAACCTCCATCAACTCACGACGACGGATTTCCGTCCGTGGATGATCGCCTGGTCGCCTGACGGAGCGTCACTCGCAGTGATCGCTGATGATGAACGCTATAGCGGTGGAGTACTCTATGATTTGGATATCAAGTCAGGGAAACGAACAGCGCTGTTCAAACTTGAGGAACCGAGTATGATCTCACAACTTTCCTGGTAACGATCAATCTTTTCGAACCGGGAATCAAAACTTACCTTTACTGCACCGAATCCAAAAACGACTGGAAAAATGATACGCGCAATTTGGAGAGCGGTTACTATTAAGTTTTCGTAAATAATTGATTCTGTCATTGCGAGCGCAGCGAAGCAATCCCCGCCACGCTCTTTCAGATGGCTTCGCCTGGCGCCATCCACGCTCCTCGTAATGGCAGTGGAGAGTGCGTTCGTAACGCACCAGACCATCACGTCTTTATAGTATGCGTTGTTGGCTCTGTTGGGCGAAGCATCCACGATGGGTGTGTTTTTGCGGGATAGAACCTGAGTTTCCCATTTTGAGTGTTCTGTATTTTCGTTTTCCACCCATGATTACTGCTTTTGTCGTTTTATGGGAAATGCAGGAATTAAGAACTTATCCGAGTGACTGCCGCAAAAAAGAACCTTCCAATTTTCTGTTCACAATTCGCTGTCAGCTGTCAACTATTAACGGAACGCCTTTGGCTGGTTCGAGCACCAGCTCAATCGCTTGCTGGGAACATTGCCCGACGCAGATTCCACAGCCCATACAGGCCTCATAATCAACGACTGCGAAAGCACCCGTTTCATCTAGTGAAAGTGCATGGAACTGACAGGTATCAATACAGGTACCACAGGCAATACATTCAGTCTCCTCAATCACGGCCAGGTATCCTGATGAGACCAGCATGGGTGTACCCATACTGTGGAATTTTATGGCACCACAGCAACACTCGCAGCAGTTGCAAATGGCATAGAAACGATCCAACATGGCCTCCTTAAAGAAGGCATGGTGCACGTGCCCGCGTTGATCCTCCTGCTCCAAAATGCGGATAGCTTCAGTTTGGGTGATCCAACGACTGTGTTTAGGTTGGTGTTCGATTATAAAACTGGCAAAAGGCTCGCCGATGATCAGGCAAACATCCATAGGCAGGCACGGGTCTTCTTTGTAAGCCCGGCAAGGACAATCCATCACCGCAATGTGATCAGGGTCTTGCTGCAGAATAGCACGTGCTTGCGTGTAGGGGATAACCTGTTCCAAATCCGGCTTGCGGATCGGCTCTTTGACTGAGATTAACTCGCGGGCCGTGTTTAGCGGCAAAACTTTACCGTGGTAGCCATCGGCATGCGTATGACTGGCCTGCGACAGGCCATGTTCACTGCTGCGCATCGGGTGAGGGGGAAAAAGCCGATTAAGAAGCGGTTCCAGAAAAGCAACACGTTTGCGGAGAGGGTGGGTACCAATCCCAAAGCCAATATAAAAATAGGGAAAAGAGCTGTAGAACAAACCGTGCAGCAACTGACTCAGACGATGATTGGGTTGTGCTTTCCAGGTCTTATAGAATGCTCGTGTTGAAGGTTTTATTAATGATGGCATAAGCTCATTATAGCTGAGAATAAAAACGGTTTATTCAAATCAGGCATGGACACTTCCCGCAGGATCATCCGCTGTATTCTTTGAGCACTTCCACCATTAATTGTGGAAAATCCGTAAATATTCCGGAGACGCCGGCATTGATCAGTGAGCGCATGGTTTCAGCATCGTTGACAGTCCAGATATAGACATCGAAGCCGGCTTGACGGATCTTACCAATTTGATCAAATTCAGAAAATTCTTTAATGCCGGGATTATATGCCTGAGCATCCAAATCTTGCAGAAGTAAGAGCGGGTCAGACACAGGTTTTTCTACCAAAGCTGCGGTGCGAATGCTGGCATTTGCTGCCTTAACCCGAAAGATATAACTGTGATTGAACGATGAAATAATGACACTTTTCGCCATTTCCAGTTCATTTATCAATGCAACAACTGATTCAGCGATGTGCGCGTCTCCATCCAACCCGCTCAAGTCTTTCAACTCAACATTGACCTGCCATTTCAGTTCCTTTGTCAAATTGAGTGCTTCGCGCAGGGTTGGGATCTTTAATCCGGTCATTTTTTCCAGATCAGCGGGCGTGACATTGTTGGCCCTAATTTGGCCAAAAGGATCGTTCTTAACAAAAAAGGAACCAAAATCAAGCGTTTTCAGCTCCGCCAATGAAAAAGTATGAACTTGCCAGGGTTCGCGCAAGGGGAAAAGGTCGCGCACATTCGAAGTCCGTTTGAGGGTATCATCATGAATGACCACCATCTCTCCATCCGAAGTCAGAGCCACATCAAGTTCCCACAGGTCAGCCTTTAATTCAAAGCCTTTCCTGGCAGCCATAAGGGTATTCTCGGGCGCAACAGAGCGTGCTCCGCGATGCGCGATGACAAGGGGTTTTTCAAAAGGAAAATTCATATCCTGCGTCCTTTTCATTTTTTTCTGAAATCCACTGTTATTATACTCAAGTAAGCGGATTTATAAGTAGCTGCGGTTTAAAAGTAATCACTGAGCGGTTGATTCAATCCGTTTTTCTGATGCGCTCGACTGTCATTGCGAGCGCAGCGAAGCAATCTTTCTCTTATAGGACAGGATAGCCGATAGCTGATAGCCGCTACGCGAGCTGATAGCTATATTATAAGAATAGTGGGTTCATAAGCAAACCTACCCTACCAACTTTGTTTATTGGGCTGTCATTGCGAAACCATCCAATGACGCAGAGCGTCATCAAAAGAAGAAATAACAAACTGGTAAAATGGGCGGGCTACACCAAGTTGAAAAGACCGGAGTGAATTGGAGCGAGAGAGCCCATTTGCGAGAGTGGTTAAGTTGCGACGTTTGAGTTTTGTTATGAGCAACAGTCGGGTGATGGGCGAAGCATCCGCGATGGGTATGTTTTTAGAGGATGGAATGGTTTCCCGGATGCTTCGCCCTTACGAGAGATCTCACGGGAAAGAGATAGTGCTCCTCGGAAGACAAGCCTTTTAACTTTTTTTCTCAAATTAGTTCGTAACGGTCCAAACTATCACTGCTTTTTGTTATCAGCAGCGCAGCGAAGCAATCTTCCTCACATAGAACAGTAAGTGGGGTGGGTCGGTGACCCGCCAATTTGTGGAATAGATTGATTTGCGTGGTTTTGGAATTGATAATTTGCTTTATATTTTTATCTTATGCAATCTACATGACAATAAAACCTTGACAAGAAAGTATTTTTCACTAGAATTGAAATACCATCTTTGGTTTTGTCATATAAATAGCTTGCTAAGTTTGACACTACACCCTCTTAATTAAATATTTTTTTGAGTAATATGGTAGAGAATTCTTGAAGATTTTCAGGTTAATTATCACTTTTTATTTTATTTTATTGGTTTCGAGCGGATGCACGAATTTTAAATCGCTTGAGACCATTAATATCCCTGCAAACGAATCACACACTCTGGTCATCGGTCACCGTGGAGCTCGCAGCCTGGCGCCTGAAAACACGCTGGCCTCCGCCCGTAAAGCATTTGCTTTAGGTGCTGATATGTGGGAAATGGACGTGGCGGTCACCGCTGATCAAGAGCTGGTGGTTTTGCACGATGATAGCCTCGACCGCACCTGTAATGCGCAAGAGCTTTACCCGGGTCGAGTTCCCTGGAAAGTGTGGGAATTTACTTTGCAGGAAGTAAAAACGCTTGACTGCGGTTCCTGGTTTGTACGCACTGATCCTTTCGGACAAATAAAAGCCGGAGCGGTTACCCCGCAAGAAGCTGAATCTTATAAAGGCGAGCCCATTCCGACGTTGCGGGAAGCTCTGGAATTCACCCGCGATAACCATTGGCGCATAAATGTCGAGTTAAAAGATCAACCGAAAGATGAGTTGGGTCAGATTATTGTCAATAAGACGGTTGCGTTGATCAATGAATTAGGTATGGATGATGGCGAGCAGGTGGTGATCTCTTCCTTTAATCATGATTATCTAAAAGCGGTCCACGAACTGAATCCAAAAATCCCGGTGCAAGTACTTACAACCATTAAGATTAAAGATCTCGCTCAATATTTAACCTCAATTGGGTCAAACGCCTGTAATCCGAAATTGGATACCTGGAGTATTCACGATATGGCAGAATTTTCAGCGAATGGTATTCAGATTAATGTCTGGACAGTCAATGACGAGGCAGCCATGAAGCTTTTGATGGAAGCTCAAATTCATGGAATTATCACGGATTATCCACAGCGGTTAATTCTCTTACAGCAAAAAACGCAATAATTCCCGGCTATACTAGCCATGCAACATAATTCCCCCGCTTTAAAATCTGCTCATTATAGGAGGCATACTTGGAAGGACAGAAAACAGCTCATTACAAGCATGGAACACCATTCCAAAAAGAATTGAAAAATTGGCTGGCAGCACTGCCATTTCTGCTGCCGTCAATCATCGTTTTTACCGTTTTTATCTTCATTCCGCTGATACGATCAATCGTTTTAAGCATGTATGGAACCAATCCTATTGGGCAAATGACAAGTTTTGTCGGATTAAAATATTACCAGCGTTTATTTACCTCGGATCAGTTTATCAACAGCCTGACGGTGACTTTAAAATTCGTCCTCTATACTGTTCCGGGTGTCATCTTGCTGGGTTTAATTCTTTCTACCCTGGGTAACATCCGCCTGAAAGGAATTTCGGTTTTTAGAATTTTGTTTTCGCTGACAATTGCAATCTCAGGCGCAACTGCGGCATTGTTATTCATGTTTCTTTATCATCCCATTTTGGGAATTTTCAACTATCTTCTTAGCCTGATTGGCGTTTCGGCGATCCCCTGGCTGATTGATCCAAAATGGGCATTAATTGCAGTGGCCATCCCACGTATTTGGTTAGGTACTGGATTTGCCACTGTGCTTTTATTGGCAGGCATGCAAGGTATTCCGGAAGAGTATTATGAAGCTGCCAAGATCGATGGGGCCGGGTTCTGGCAGGGCTGGAGATTAATCACCGTGCCATTGCTGACACCCAGCCTGTTTTTCTTGTTAGTTGTCACCACCTTGAATGCCTTCCAAACTTTTACCGAAGTGAACGTGCTCACCAATGGAGGCCCGATTAACTCGACAGAAGTGATGGTGCAGTCCATTTACCGCAGCTTTTACTTTAATGGGCAGTATGGCTATGCCTCAGCACAAGCGTTGGTGCTGTTTGTAATTATCATGGCCCTGACCATAATACAATTTGGTGTTTTAGAGAAAAAGGTAAATTACGAATGATGAAATTTCTTCACTTTAAAAACCCCATAGTAAAGGTTCTCTTATACTTACTGCTCATCGCCGGTGCAGTAGTGATGATATTTCCGCTGTACACTGGAGTGCTCACCAGTTTCCTGGGGCCGGAAACAATCTCCAGTTACCCGCCAAAACTTTTTCCGGTAGAATTTCGCTGGCAAAATTATATTGATGCCTCAAGACAAGCGCCACTGCTGCGCTTTATTTTGAACAGCTTCATTCAATCAGGCGGAGTGATGATTATGCAGTTGATTACTGCCAGCCTGGCTGCTTTTGCATTTGCTTTTTTGCCATTCAAAGGAAAAAATATTGCTTTTCTGGTTTTTCTGTCAACCATGATGATCCCATGGGAATCTACCATTATCCCCAACTATTTGTTCATCCAAAAAATAGGTTGGACTGATACATATCAGGGCTTAATCTCACCGTTCATGGCGACTGCATTTGGAACATTTTTATTACGTCAATTCTTTATGAGCATTCCCAAGGATCTCTATGATGCTGCCAAGATGGATGGTTGCAGTAACGTGCGATTTTTAACGTCGATACTACTACCTCTGGCAAGGCCGGCCCTGGGTACGCTGGCGGTTTATAGTTTCTTACAAACGTACAACCAGTACCTGTGGCCTCTTTTGATCACCAACTCCACCAATATGCGCACTGTCCAAATTGGCATTACCATGCTGCAAGTATTTGAACGCGAGCAATGGCAGATCGTTATGGCTGGTGTTGTAACGATCATGATTCCGACACTGTTCCTGTTCTTTGCTGCCAATCGCCAGCTGATCCGAGGTTTAACTGCTGGGGCTATAAAAGGCTAACTATTTCAAAAAACATTTGCACTTTGTTTTTCGAATGTCGTAAACAATATTAGTTAGTAAATCGTAGAAAAGGAGGTGGTGTCACAAATATGAAATAAATAACGTGTCGGTCAAAAGTTTGGTCAGTTTTTACCTAAATCATAATTTGGAGGAAATATTTAATGAAACGCTCACTAATAAGAATCTTGACCGTAATAATTTTGTTCGGGCTGTTCTTGCAAGCCTGTACGCCAGCGGCAACCAAAGCGCCTGAAAGTGCAACGAAAGCGCCCGAAGTGGCTACCAAGGCTCCGTCTTCAGAGGTGGTCAATATCGCCTTCTGGCATGCCATGAGTGGTCACAATGGTGAAGTAATCGAAGAGTTGGTTAAGCGCTTCAACGATTCGCAAAGCGCTATTGTAGTCACGCCCACTTATCAGGGCAGCTACGACGATTCAATCAATAAACTCAAGGCTGGGTTGCAATCGAAGGATGTCCCGGCCATCGTGCAGGTTTATGACATCGGCACCCGCTTAATGATTGATCTGGGTGTGATGACCCCCATGCAATCCTTCATTGACAAAGAAAAATTTGATGTCAGCGATATTGAACCAGGTGTTGCCAATTACTATAGTGTTGATGGCAAGCTGTGGTCCATGCCCTTTAACACCTCCAATCCAGTTTTATACTACAACAAAACTTTGTTCAAAGAAGCCGGTCTCGACCCTGAAAAAGCTCCCCGCACATGGGCTGATGTCACTGAATACTCACGCGCTCTTGTTAAGAAAGATGCTTCCGGTGCAACAACCCAATATGGTTGTTCCTTTGCCATTTACGGCTGGTTTGTAGAGCAATTCCTGGCAGTTCAAGGCAGCTACTATGTTAACAACGAAAATGGCCGGGCCGCATTAGCCACTGAAGCCACATTCAACGGGCAGGAAGGTGTGGATTTGTTAACCTGGTGGAAAGCCCTGAATGATGAAGGCATCTGTGTCAATCTTGGTCGCGCCACATCTGATACCAAGAAAGCATTTGATTCCGGTGTCGTGGCTATGACCCTGGATTCCACGGCTGGTTTGCGCGATCGTATCGATGCTGCTGCGGGAAAATTTGAAGTCGGTGTTGGCTTCTTGCCGCGCTCAGAAGAAGCAGATTATGAGAAATCTGGTACCATCATCGGTGGCGCCTCACTCTGGATCACCAATTTACGCCCACAGGCCGAGCAGGACGCAGCTTGGGAATTTGTAAAATTCATGAGCAGTGCTGAATCACAAGCTTACTGGCACATCCAGACTGGTTATTATCCGATCAACTCCGCGGGTTATAACGAGCCGGATGATGTCGCCTGGCGCGCAAAATATCCTCAATTCCAGGTTGCAATTGATCAGTTGCACATGGCTCCGATCAACAATTACACAGCCGGTGGTTTGATTGGCGTCTTCCCCGAAGCTCGCCAGACTGTTGAAACCGCAATTGAAGAATGTTTTGCCGGAACTTCATCACCAAAGGATGCACTGGATAAAGGAGCAAAATCCGTTACCCAGGCAATTGTTGACTACAACGATAACATTGGCCAATAGTTAGCCATCAGTTGTATTTCTAACAATAACTGAGCAGATAAGTGGCTCGATCAAACCGAGCCACTTATCATTTAAGTTTTGGCTTTCTTAGTAATGACCATTTAATCCGCACAAAATCACGGAGGGAGGGCCTCTCCTCAAAGGGGTGATCAACTGGTGAGCTGCACTTTCTTTAACCGCCGGCCTTAGAAGGAACACACCCAAACTGCCAAAGATGGCTTTATTTATTGATATTTTGCCATTATACTTCGTATAGCTTACGTTTTAAAGCGTAATTTAAGCGAATTATGAGATGGGATGTATCGAACTCATAAATAATAAGGCAAAAGCTTCATTCCTTTCGCTCGTAAAGCAACCCCTTGGGATTAATCACAGGGTGAGAGGCGCGCATCTTGCCTTGGACACTAACAACCAGCTTCTTTTTTCTCCGCAGAAGAGGGGGGTAAGTCATTTCGCAACTCCGAACTGGTTTGGAGACAAAAGGGGCTTACAAAACATACTATCCCGAGCCGAATTGGGAAATAGATTTTGAATGTTAATACTTTTCCGATCCTATCCATTGTTAGCGGTCCAACCTTGGCTGCAAGCAGGCTTTTGATTACGAGCTTCATGCAGTATCTGTAAATTCGTTAATAAAATCGTTCCTGGTAGAAATTGAGGGCTGACATGTCAGCCCTGCGTCCCTGCAGGGAGAAGGGGTGTGCAAAGCTCTTGATCAAGTCTGGGCTGGTCTGAAGGCTTCATTGAGCTGTAAACAAAAGTGAACCCACCCTACCATCTTTGTTTATTGGGCTGTCATTGCGAGACCATCCAATGACTCAGAGCGCCATCAATAGAAGAAATAACAAACTGGCAAAATGGGTGGGCTACACCAAGTTGAAAAGACCGGAGTGAATTGGGGCGAGAGAGCCCATTTGCGAGAGTGGTTAAGTCGCGACGTTTGAGTTTTGTTATGAGCAGCAGTCGGATGGTGGGCGAAGCATCCGCGATGGGTGTGTTTTTCGAGAATGGAATGCTTTCCCGGATGCTTCGCCCTTGCGAAAGATCCCACGTGAAAGAATCATCATACCCCTCGAGAAAAAGACTTTTGACTTTTTTTCTCAAGGTAATTTGTAACGCACCAAACTATCACTGTTTTTGATTATGAGCAGCACAACGAAGCTATCTCATAGGCATAGGACGGCGTTGATTGAGGAATAACGAATTAATACTATAAGCTTTACTTATGGGTATTAATCTAGGAATAACTCTAAGTAACTATGCGCATAGTTTTGTTCTAATAATTGTCTTAGAGTAGCCGGCTGTTTTTGTAACTCAATTTAACCCAAGAGAATAAACCTTTTCGTTGATAGTAAGTCTATGCGAAATGCACCATGTGCGCATATTGAAATAATGGAGGGGCTAGTCCGGTGACCAAACTGTATTGGTGAAATTCTACGAGCCTTTTGCGACCCTGTTCTTTTTTCGATTTATTTATTTGCATGAAGGATCAAAATCCCAGATATCATTTTCCATGGTTGATCGAAAGTGATTCCAGCCATCAAATTCCACTCAATTCCTTATTACGCTGCACTCATTACTCATTCTCTTTTCCCCTTTACCTTTCTCCATGTCTGGCTTATTCTACTCTCCACGTTATGTTATTTAATAGATATTATCTTACATAACAATTAACTTAATGACTTTTGTCTGTTTATATCTCCCCTTACATGGAAGGACGCTGCAGTTGAAGAAAAGTTCCGGGTAATGAGTTCTGGGTAATGGTAGATTAAAATTTCGACCTTTAATTTTATTTTCAATTTTACACTTTTGGATTACACTCATTAAATGGATTCTCTCACCCTGCCCTATTGCGACATACGCGCCACCAGCCTGCCTCTTTGCGGAGGCAAGGGCGCCAACCTCAGTAAGATGACTCAGACTGGTTTCCCTGTTCCTGGTGGATTCATTCTCACAACCAGCGCATTTGAACTGTTTTTGGCTCAAAATGGACGGAAAAAGCAGTTATCAGACCTATTATACATAGCTACACGAAATATCGAGGACTTTCACGCCCTTTCTGAGCAGATTCAATCCTGGATTTGCCAGCTTTCGATTCCTGCTGAGGTCATCTCGGCCGTGGAAAATGCATTGAAACCATATGAGATTGATCAATTCTTTGCGATTCGCTCAAGTGCCACAGCCGAGGATCTGCCTTACCTTTCCTTTGCCGGCCAACAGGATACATATCTAAACATACAAGGCCTGGATGCCCTTCTAATTCATATCCGGCGCTGCTGGGCCTCTCTTTTTACCGAACGGGCTCTGGTTTATCGCCATGAAAATAACATTGATAATCGCAATGTCTCGATGGCCGTGGTTGTCCAGCAAATGCTCTTTCCTGAACTTTCCGGCATTCTCTTTACAGCCGACCCCCTCACCAACAACTACCAGATGCAGGTTATCAACGCCAGCTACGGCCTGGGAGAAGCCCTCGTATCAGGTTTGGTCAACCCGGACATGATCCAGATTGACAAGCGTTCTGATTTAATCATCCAGTACTCAATTGGCCAGAAAAAAGTGAGCATCACAGCGCTGCCTGGTGGCGGAACCCAACGAACATCTGTGCCAGACGACCTGGCTTCATCAAAATGCCTGAGCTATGCACAGGTGCAGGAGCTTGCTAATCTTGGAAAGAAAATCGAGCAGTTTTACAACTGTCCCCAGGATATTGAGTGGGCTATCGCAGATCAGAAAGTATTTCTTTTACAAACACGCCCGATTACATCCTTGTTCCCGCTACCTGTGCCCCCACCCCAGGACGGTAACCTGCATATTTATTTCAGTATCGGGCATGCCCAAATGATGACCAACCCCATTTCAGTAATGGGAATCGATTTTTTGCAGTTGCTGCTGCCTTTTGGGCGGCCATCACGTGAAATTGCCTACAGCCCGCACATCAAGCAAGCTGCCGGACGCATTTATGTCGACCTGAACCCATTGTTAAAAACCAAATTGGGTCGCAAACGGCTTGCAATGGCATTTCAATTTGTGGAACCGGTGGCTGCCAATCAGTTAAAGTTATTGATAGAATCGCCATTGTTTGATGAACTTCGCCGCAAACCGGGCGGAGCAATGAAATTCTCCACAATAACTGATTGGTTTTTGCCACTGCTGTCAGGCGTAATCCGCATCATTTTGTTCGCTGACTTAACGGATTATTCCCGGCGTGAGCAGAGAAAGAATCAAGACAGGTTGGATGAGGTTGCGCAAAGAATTAATTCTTTGGCGATGCCTGAACGACTTTTTGAAATTGAACGTATTACAGCCGGAATTTTTCGGGATGATATCGTTAAAAACGCGGATGCCATTGCGGGCGGCACCCTGGCAAATGTGCTGCTTCACCGGCTGTTGTCTGCCCCTGAATACCAGCCCCTCCTGCAAGCGATCGCCCGAGGATTGGATGGCAATATTACTACCGAAATGGACATGCAGGTTGGCGATCTGGCTGCCATTGTGGCGGAAGAACCCGAATTGCGTGCGCTCTTACAAACTCGCTTAAACCAAAATTTGCCCTTTGATCAAAATTTACTGGCAGATTACCCTGGTTTTCAAACATCGTGGCAGGATTTCATGAAGCGCTTTGGTATGCGTGCCCCCGGGGAGCTGGATATTGCTATACCTCGCTGGCAGGATAACCCATCTTCTTTGCTGCAAATGATACTGGCTCAAGGGGCTTCACAAGCGTTGGTTGACCACCGCCAAAATTTTGGCGAACTTGCCCGCAAAAACCAGGAAGCGCAGCTTCAGATCATAAATTCCGTGCGCAACCCAGCCAAACGCATGCTCATCAAGCGCCTTTTGAAAACCTTCACAGCGGCAGCACCTGTGCGTGAAAACCCAAAATATATGATGGTCGGCTTGATGGATATCATCCGCCGACATCTGCTCATAATTGGTGCTCAACTGGAACAAGAAGGAATCCTGGCCGGTAATAATGATATCTGGTATTTACGGTTACAGGAATTGACACGCCATTTCCGCGGCGAAACCCAGCCGTTCAAAGAAATGGTACTGGATCGCAAAGCTGCCTACCAGCACTACCAACATCTCACTCCCCCGCGGGTTATTCGCAGTGATGGCGAGATCGCACGCCAAACACTCGCTAATGAGGATTTTCCAAGCTCATCTCTGGCAGGCAGCCCGGTTTCACCGGGAGTTGTCGAAGGAAACGTGCGTGTCATTCTTAATCCTGCCAAAGAACGGCTGGAGAGAGGTGAAATTCTGGTCGCCCCATTTACAGATCCGGGCTGGACACCTTTGTTCATCAATGCGGCCGGATTAATCCTGGAAACCGGCGGAATGATGACACACGGTTCAGTGGTTGCACGTGAATACGGAATCCCGGCGGTGGTTGGAATTATCAATGCAACAACTTTATTGCAGACGGGTCAACGAGTGCGTGTCAATGGCGATCAAGGATATGTGGAAATATTAACATAGCAGCGGATGTCAGGCAGAATCTGCCTGCATAAGGTTCAACGTTTTATTCTCATCCGCTTATCTTTACGCTATAATTTCATGTATTCAAATCCCTTTACCACGGAGCCATCATGATTTATGTTAACAATCAGGAACATACCGATGCACGCATCAACTTGGCAATTGAGGAACATCTTCTTCGCAACTATCGCGTAGATGAGGACATTCTCTTATTTTATATCAACGCCCCATCGATCATCATAGGGCGCAACCAGAACACGCTTGAGGAAATCAACCTGCCCTATGTCGAAGAGCACAATATCACCGTTGTTCGCCGTCTTTCCGGTGGTGGCGCAGTATACCATGACTTGGGCAACCTCAATTTCAGTTTTATCAGCAACAGTGGTCGCGAGAATATCCATAATTTTAAGAAATTCACAGCACCTGTGGTCAAAGTTCTGAATGATATGGGGGTCCCGGCTGAATTGAGTGGTCGTAACGATATTCTGGTTGACGGGCGCAAGATATCCGGCAATGCACAGTATATCTCCGGACAGCGCATGGTCAGCCATGGAACACTGCTCTTCAACTCTGATCTGAGCGTGGTAAGTGAGTCGCTCCAGGTAAAAGATAGCAAAATCAACTCCAAGGGCATCAAATCCATCCGCAGCCGGGTGGCAAATATCAGCGAATTTATTCCGGTCCCTATGGATACGCTTGCATTCCGCGAGAAGATCAAACTCGGCATCCTGGCGGAAGGCAGTAATAGCGAATACATGCTCACCCCGCAAGACTGGGAATCGATCAACCAGATTTCAGCCGATCGCTACCAGCAATGGTCCTGGAATTTTGGCCGATCCCCTGAATTTAACATGCAAAAATGCGAGCGCTTTCCAATTGGTGAAATTGACCTGCGCATCAATGTCTCAGAAGGAGTCATTAAGCAGATTCGTTTCTTCGGCGATTACCTCGGCTTGCAAGATGTGGGTGAAATCGAAAAACGGCTGGTTGGAGAACAATTCAACCAAGCAGCCATCAGTAAAGCGTTAGAACCTGTCGATTTGCACGCTTATTTTGGCGATATTAACAAGGATGATTTTATTCGCTTTATTTGTTATTAGGAGAGATGGGGAATTGGTTGATTAGTGGATTGGTTGAGTGGTAAGGAGTAATGCGAGAGAAGTAACAAGGGAGAAGATTTTGGCACTCTGATTTGATCGGCCTGGCAATTTTGTGGAGGCTGTAACGCGGCTGGCAACACACCATCTGCCGCAAGCCTCCGGCACTTGCCACCCCCCACCTATTACGCGCTGCACTTAAAGCTTCACAACTTCTTACCGAATGGAGTAAAGAAGTAGCCAATCCCGAAAGCACTGAAAATCGGGTTTCGGGTAAGGCGGGAGAAGGAAAACAAAATACCATCACAATTCAGCGACTAGAAACCTGGTTTTAGACTATAACGATTTTTCCGGGGTGGGAAGGGGCGAAGCATCCGCGCTGGGTATGCTTTTTCTAGATGGAATGGTTCCCCGGATGCTTCGCCCTTACATTGTCTCAGATATACCAGAAGCTACTAGCTTCAGGTCACAAGTCACATTGCCACAAGCCACTTGCCACGGGCCACAGGCTTCTCGCTATTCCACCTTCACGCCCACCAGGACTGCCTTCACGACTACACGCCAGGTGTAAGTGTCTTTACTTTCATCAAAACCCTGGCAAGTGATCAGCGTTAAAGTCGAATCATTTTCGTGCCGCAGAGCATTCAGCTGGCTGGGTGCCATGCGTTCGACACTACGCACTTCATAGGTGTACACCTTACCATAAGCGTGTACCAGTACTTTGTCACCCCATTTTAAAAGATGCAGATTGACAAAAGGACCGGGGGTACCATCCGCGTTGTAGACATGCGCGGTCAGGCCGGTGTTGCCACTCCAGGTCGGGTAAGCTGTCCCCTCGAGATAACCGATCTGACGGCCAAGCCAGGTCAGATCCCAGCCGCTCTTGTTGAAAGGAACTCCCACAATCGGCAGGTTGACATTCTGTTTGGGAATCTCGAAGCGCAAATCGCCCAGGGCACTGTAGCGACTCTGCAACGGCTGAGCCGGTAGAATGGTGCGCACCCCTGCCTCAAAACCAGTATCCGGCAAGGCGGGTATGGTAATCACAGCTCTGGAACTGGCGCCATAAACATTCACATCCGAACCGGGCAGGAAAGTGCGTTCATTCGAGTAGGGATTGTAAGGCGTCTGCGGGTTGGAGACATCACCCGGCAGACTGGTCCAGACCAGGGTAGCCTGGTTCAGGATTTGCTGATTCGGGCTGCCGCCGGTCAGTGTTACCTGGTAGGTAATGACTGTTTCCTGCGTTGACAATGGCAAAACAGCCCAACCAATACGTAGATAGGGGTTGTTGATATCCGAGATGGTGGTAGGTACAGTGCCGCTGACAAAAGTCAGTGATCCTGCCACATAGGTCAATTGCGGTGGAATTAAGTCATTCAGGAGCACATTGAAGGCGTCCGTCTCACTGATATCTGTATGCCTGATCCTAAGGGTGTACGTTAAAGTCTGGCCTTGCAGTGCCACCGTGGGATTCACCGATTTTGCTATTTCCAGCTTGGGTTCCAGAATGGTCACTTGCGGGGCTGCCAGGCTCAATGTACCACCGTCCCAGCTCCAGGTGGCCTGGTTACCCAGATCTGTACCGGAGAGATTGCCCTCGCTGTTGAGCACAACCACCTGGTATTCAATCGTCAGGACAATATCATCCTGGCTGTTGTTGTAGAGATCACCAAAGTTGATCACCATCCGGCGACCGTCATCGATCACACTGCTGCTGGTAGCCGGGTAACGATGAATGCCTGCCATTGTGCACAAGCCATCCAGGGTATACCCACTGGTCGGGTCAAGCACCAGCACGCCATCCGGGGCAGTAGTAATCGAGCTGCAACCGCGGAAGGCAAAACCGCGATCAAGAATGTCTTCAAAGACCAGGTTTTCGAGTTGATTGTTAACATCTCCTGGAGCAATCGTCAGGTTGACTTGATAGGTGATTATCTCACCAACCGCAACATCCAGCAGATCGGTGTGATCCTGGTTGGTGTCGGAGATCAACTTACCAATCTCGCTCAACAAGTCGCGATCACTGGCTTCGTTGTTCTCAGGCGTGGGATCTTCTCCATTAGAACCGTCATCGGAAACTTGTACGTTGTTTAATAAATCATTCGTCTGTGCAGTGAAGGGATCGTCCACTTCTACAGTCAAAGTCAACGTACGGCTGCTCTGACCCGCGAATACTGCAAAGTTCCAGGTTACCGTGCGTGTCAGGTCATCATAGCTGCCGGCATCGGACGCGGATTCAAAGGTGACGCCCACTGGCAGGCTGTCAACTACCACTACGCCCGTCGCAGCCTGGTCACCTACATTCGAAACCACGATGTTGTAGGTCAGGCTGGTACCTGGGCTTACCTGAATGTAGCCATCGTCTTTGGTAATGGTCATATCCGGTGTGGCGGTCAGACCGACCGTCAAGTCATCCTCATTGTTGCTCGGGTCGGAATCCTCGCCATCATGCGCAACGGAAGTTGCGTTGAAGATTTCGGTCACACCTGCCGCAATCGGGTTATCAATGGTTACAGCAAAAGTGACCGTGCTGGAATTACCGGCAATCAAGGTACCCACAGAATAAGTACAGACTGCACCTGCAGTTCCTGCAACCGGATTGCATACCCAACCGGCGCTACCATTGAAAGTGGTGAAATCCGGCACAGTTTCAGTGATGATCACATTGGTGGCATCACTGGCACCGTAATTGGTCACCAGCAGCTGGTAGGTTAATGTACTACCCGGAACATAGCTGGTTTCAAGCACAGATTTAACAATACCCACATCGGAGATGGAGTATTGGGTGTCGCTATCGCTGGCAGAATTGTTGGTAAGATTGGTATCCGTCTGGCCAGCAGCAGCGGTGACCGACACTGTATTGGTCAGGACACCGCTTGCGCCAGAGAGAATATTCGCAAGTACCGTATAGGTGATCGAACCACCCACCGGTAAATCAACCGTATCAGTAAAGTTGGTGGCGGCATCTGCCATGGGATCACAACCGGTGGCACCATTCGCTTCGACACACATCCAGGCCCAAGAGCTTAACTGAACCGGAAGAGTATCAGATACCAGTGCGCCATACGCATCGCTGGGTCCGGCATTGGTTACCACAATCGTGTACGTCAGAGATTCCCCGGGAACGTAGCGGTCGACCCCGTCATCTTTGGTGACGCTTAAGTCAATCTGGGAATCTTGATTGTCAACATCGCTGGCGGAGTTGTTACCAGGGGTTGGATCGGTCACCTCGGCAGGAGGTGTGATGGTGACTGTATTCGTCAGGCTGCCGCTGGCGGAAGAGCGTATCTGCGCGGTCACGGCATAAGTCAGTGTTGAACCGGCGGGTAAATTGACGGTATCATTAAAGTCTGTCGTGGAAGCCGCCACACCATCGCAGCCACTGGCTCCGGCAGTGCTGCCACTGCAGGACCAGGTCCATGAGCTGAATTGAGGTGGAATCGGGTCGTTGACGATTGAATTGAGCGCATCACTTGGACCGGTATTACTGACGGTGATGGTGTACGTTAGGCTTCCTCCCGGGACATACAAAGTAAGGCCGTCATCCTTTACCACACTTAAGTCGGCTTGTGATTGCTGAATGTCGACATCGGTGGCGGTGTTGTTTCCAGGTGTCGGGTCCGTGATACCCATCGGTGGTGTAATGGTAACTGTGTTGGTCAACACACCGTTGGCAGAGGAAGCAACTTGCGCCGTAACCGTGTAGGTAATCGAAGAACCTGCCGGTAAATTGACAGTGTTGCTGAAGTTGACTGATGAATATGCCATCGGATCACAGCCGCTGGCTCCACTTGTAGCCCCCGCACAGCTCCATTCCCAAGCGGAGAATTGAGCTGGAATAGTATCACCAACCAGAGCACCGGGTGCATCACTCGGACCACTGTTGGCGACCGTGATGGTGTAGGTCAGGCTGCCACCGGGGGTATAAACTGCAACGCCATCATCTTTGGTCACACTCAAATCAGCCTGTGAATTCTGGATGTCTACATCCGTGGCTGTGTTGTTGCCTGGTGTTGGATCCGTGGATAAGCCCCCTTCAGGAGTTACAGTAGCGGTGTTGCTCAAAGAACCAGTAGCACTGGAAAGGATCGTAGCAGTCACAGTGTAGGTGATGCTGCCACCTGCCGGCACGTTGACGACATTGGCAAAGTCGCCCGCTCCGCTGTAGGCTGCACAGCCTGTGGCTCCACCTGCCTGAGTACAAGTCCAGCTCCAGGTGCTGAAGTGAGCTGGTTTCGTATCAGCCACAACCGCATTCAGCGCCGGACCATTTCCGACGTTGTTGACCACGATCGTGTAGGTCAGGCTGTCGCCCGGAATGTAGCTGGTGACTCCATCATCCTTACTGATGGTCAGGTCGGGCACTGTCAGGGTTACATTGGCACTGGTGCCATCCCTGTAATCGTTAATCCCGCCGCTGCCATCACGATCGTTGCTGGGGTCATCCGGCAGAGATGTCCAGGTCAGATTGACATTGTTGGTGAGAATATCACTCGGGTCGGCTGCCGGCGGCAAATCCACGCTTACCTGGTAACTTAACGCCGCTGTGGCATTGGTCGCCAGGCTGCAAGCCGGAGCCAGGCAGCTCCATTGCAATGTTGGAGCAGCGCTGTCATCCATGGTCCAGCCTGCCGGTGCAGTCATACTGGCTGCGACATAGGTCAGGCCTGCCGGAATAAGATCGCTGATATTGAGCTGGAATGCCGTCGCAGTGCTGGTTGGCAGATGAGAGACACTCAAGTTATACGTTATGATCTGACCATAAACCGGAGTAGTCACATTGGGGGTTTTGCTGACCTGTAATTCAGGTTCAACCACAGTGACTGTTACCGGCGAAGCACTTAATGGTGCATTGCTACCCCAGGTTAAGCTGGCGTGGTTGTCCATCGTAACCGTGTTCTGGTTAGCAGCCAGATTTTCCATACGAGCGCTGTAAACAATTCGTAAGACGTTGTTGCTATCATCATTATCAGAAGTCACAACTACATTCGTGGCAAAATTGAGTTTTAAGAGTCCACCAACGCCATAGGTAGAAGCATTCAGCGGTTCTCCGCTGGCGATAACAGCATTAAAGTTGCTGGTGTCGATCACGCTGATGGCCAGCAGATTTAAGCCGGCAGGCATCTGGTCTTGAATTGAAATGGGTGCCGTGATGGTGCCTTCCGGAAAGGTCACCAGCAGTTCAAAGGTGCCCACTTCTCCGATCGCTAAATCTGTTCCGGCAGTGTGCGTGGCGCTGCTGCCAATCATGCTCTTGCTAATGGCTGTCTGGCCAATGCTGAAACTGGTGCTGTCAGTGGCGGCATAGTCGTCCAGAGGCCCATTGACACCATCGTCGCCATTACGCTCATGCGGGTCGTTGTCAGCTGGCAGCGAACTCCAGGTCACAGCGGCACCATTGTCGATCGTCTGTCCGGGGATGACGCTATCAGGCAAGGTCACCTGGACAGTAATGGTAATGCTTTCGCCGTTGTCCAACTGATCAATGGTTACGGTCAGAACACCGCCCACAATCGTATCAGTGGTCACCGCGCCTGTGGTGCCGCTATCGATACCGGTCACTGTTGGTGCATTCCCAAACAGCACGTCACTGACCACGCCATCATAGGCGGTTGTTCCGGATGTGTTGGAAACAACCAGGGTGTAAATAACTGTGTCACCGGCGTCAAAAGGCGCGGCAGCACTGTTATAGGACTTGTCAATCGTAAGGGTAGGTTCCACCAGATCCACATCCGTTGTAACCGTGGCCGTTGTCACCGGGCTGCCTTGGGCATTGGTATAGCTCATGTTGGCGCCGTTGGTAAGAGTATCTCCCTGCTGATTGCCAACCACATTGGCCACAATCGCTTGATAGGTAATGGTTACGGGTGAGGCGGCGATGTATTCATCTCCGAAGTCCCAGCTCAGGTTCACAGCTGCTGTGCCATCGTTGGGGCTGCTGACGGTCTGAACAGGCGTTGAGAGCCCCGTAAAAGTCGGGCTGCCGCTAAAAATCAGACCAGCCGGCAATGTGTCGCGGATGACCAGATCGCGAATGGTGCCAGCCGGGCTGCTCAAGGTCAGTGTGTAGGTAACTACTTCTCCAATGGTAGCAATGGCCGGGTCGACTGCTTTCGCCAGGGTCGGGTTACCAACACTGAAGACGGCGGTAGCAGTATCTTGTGTTCCATCCACATTGATTGGGGTAGTATCATCATAATCACGTTCGTAGCTTGGGTCGTTGTCGAGCGAACTCCAATCGGCATCGGCTGTATTGGTGTGGTTGCCGTCGGCGTGTAAGCTGCTGAGGGCGGTGGCAGTATAGGTACAAACCAGAGACTGGCTGACCGGGATATCCCACAGACCTGCCGGGGAACTATCCACCAAAAGATAGGTTCCGTTGTCGGTAACAGTCGCAGCAGAAGCGCTGCCATTCAGCAGACAGCTCATTGAGGCGGGTTCGTAAGCAACACCCTGCGCCAGGTCGTCACGGAAGCTGACTTCGTACGCCGGGGCAGTGCCAGTGTTGGTCATAGTTAGGGTGTAGGTGAGCGTGTCACCCGCCTGCACACCGCTGGTCGGGTTGACCACTTTGCTGGTGGCAATGCGTGGTTCCACCACATTGACAGTCACGCTGTTGGAAGGCGGTCGTTCAATGCCATCGATACTGACCGTAAAGGTATCGCTGCGGGTGGTCAGCGGTGAAGTCAACTGGTTCTGACTGACATTCAGCATGCGTGCATTGAATTCGAGGACTACATACTCGTTATTGGGATCGTTGTCATTATTGCGTAATTCACCCAGGGCAAAGACAGGGTCATTCCCTGTCAGGCTGATAGCAGAGGCGGGCAACACAAAAGCGGGTACAATCCCGGCCAGGTTGCTTTCATCTCCGACCACCGTCAAGCCTGCTCCTGAAAGCGTGCTGGAAGTTATTCCATTTTGAGAAACCAGCGCTACCTGAGTTAAGCCGTCGTTTAAATATTCCATGTAGTCCGGCATATAATCGCGGATGGTGAAATTGGGCGAGGTCGCCTGTACCAGCAAAACCTGCAGGCGGTAGCGGGCTGTCTCGCCAATGGTCAGATCAGCACCAAGCGTGTTCGGGTCGCTACTGGATACCAGCGACTTGGCCGGGGAGACCTGAAAGATGCCTAAACCCACCAAGGAGGTGTCGACATAGTCGTTGATACCACCGCTAGCGGTGCGCTCACCGGTACCGGAACCCGGGTTATTGGTACCAGGTACAAGAAGCGAGCCGGTCGGGTTAGGAGCTGTACCGTAATCACCCGGTAGGCTACTGTAAACAATTCGCGCGCTGTTATTGAGCGTCTCACCCGGGATAACTGTAGTACGTACAGTTGCGCTGTAGGTTACCGTTACGGCACAACCGGTGGGGAGGGTATCAATCGAAATATTGATGGAGCTGGCGGTAGAGTTATTGCTCACTCCAATTGCACAGGCTGATGTAGTAATCACTGAACCTGGTGCCAGACTCAGTTTGGGATGAATCACATCCGTGAAGATGACGTCGTAAGCCGGGGATGCATTCGCGCCGCTGGCATTCGAGAAGGTAACCGAGTAGGTCACAATTGCACCCGCTTCTGCCTGGGCAGGCGATGGCGAGGTGAACGTTTTGGTCAGGTTGGTAATGGAAGGCTCTGAGATGCGCACACTGAGTGCGGAGGAAGTGAACATGTTAGTATTTGCTGTAGCCACATTCAAGCGGCCCTGGAAATCATTCGCGCGATCCGCATTTGCCGAAGGCACACCGGTTGTATTGTTGTACGCCTGGTTTTCTGTCACGTTCAATACCAGCGCATTAAATTCAACCACGATGAATTCCAAATCGAGATCGTTATCGTTGATGTTCGTAATCGTTCCCAGTTTAAAATAGATGTCGGTTCCCGAAGCATACACATCGGTATTGGTGGCAGCACTACTGGAAATGGCTGCATCCGGCAGGACACCTGTCACACTGGCGGAAGGCACAGTAACAGGGTCCGCAGCTGTTCCGACGATGTTGACAGCGGATAAACTGCTCGAAGTCAGTCCGCTGTTGGATACAAAGGCGTAACGGGCAGTACCATCATTCAAGAATTGCAGATAAAGGGACAACCGGTCGAAAATGGCCAGGTCAGGTGAGGTGCCTTCCGGGATTTGCATCGCCAGGCGATAGCGCACAATTTCCCCAATGGTCAGGTGTGCCGGTGCAGGTGTATCGGCGGTGCCGGCTTCTGAGGATGAGACAATATATTTCGTCCCGGAAAGATTGCGGACCGTAAGGTTCCCGTTGGCATTGCGAGCGTAATCGTTTAATGCACCGTTCACTCCGTCGGCTCCGGTGCGTTCATCGGAGGCTGGATTAAAGCTGGAGCGGTCATTGACCGTCCCGTCCAGACTGGTCCAGGCCACCGAGGCGGTGTTGTTAATTGCCTGATTGGGTGTGACAGTCGCTGGAATCGTGCCCTGCACCCGCAGGATAACGCTGCGACCATTGTTGGCCGGTAAATCAAAGGCAGATGCCGGCAGGCTGGTTAACAGACCAGCAGTAAGTGTAAAATCGGATGTGGTCAAGATACCAGCTGAATCAGTAACGCTGGCCAGGCTTAATCCACCCAGCGCGGCTGGCAGTTGATCGCGCACGCTGACATCAAAGGCGTCAATCGGGCCGCTGTTGCCGATCGTGATCGTATATGTGACCTGGTCTCCGGCGTCGTAAGGCCCGGCACTCGCGGGAGCAGGCAGCGTGCGTTGAACAGTTTTGGTCAGAGTCACATTCGGCTCAACCACAGAAATGTTATCGGCTGAGTCCGTGACAGAACCGCCGGTATAGGAGAAACGGGCAGAGTTGTTGAGGAGAGTTCCGCTCTGATTACCCACCACGTTCAAAACAACGGTGCGATAGACAATTGTGATGGTCTCAGGAGTAGCATTGCTGCTGTTGGCATTGCTGACATCCCCAAAGTTGAATGTCACCAGTTGGCCATTGTTGGCTATTAGTGGGTTGCTGCCAGCACCCGTGCCGGCTGTACAGTTTGTGCACAAACCCGATCCATTGAAGTTCATGACAGAACTGCTAACGCCGGTCGAAGCTGTAACGGAGACAATATCGACAAAAGCCAGGCCACTATCCAATGTATCAACCACCTGTGCTGCCGGAGTTAACCCTTCCTGGACGGTGCCGGTCAACGTGTAGGTAACCAATTCACCAATCACAGCGGTAGTATTTGTATTTCCTGCTGAAATTATTTCGGTGCTGGTGAAGGCTTTGTCAAATGAGGGTTGCAAAGTACGAATCTGGGCGGTATCGCTTAAATCTGTGATTAGGTGATCATCTCCGCCCTCTGTCCCGGCATATTTGGTCAGTGCAGCCGTATTGACCAGAGTAGATCCAGCTGCAACAGTTGCATCGACACTGACCGCATAGGTGATCACGGCAATATTACGGCCGCTGCTGGCATCATAGGGATCGAGAGCACCACCAGGTGTCGTAGTCGGGCCCGGATCAATTAATTCCAAACCTGTCCCAAAAAGGTCACCTGTGAAAGCTATCGCAGCGCCACTGCCATCCACGGCACAAATACTAGCGGGAACGAGAGTCAATCCAGCGGGAAGACTATCGCGCACAGAGACATCATAGGCACCATTCAAGCCGCTGCCCGTATTTTCAACCACCAGCGCCATTAAAGCGATATCACCGCTATCCAGTCCGGCCAGGTTGCTATTGACAGGGTTGGCACTCAATCCACTTGAAGAAAGCGTGCCGCTGAAGCGGGAACAATCGGAAGGATTGGCGGTATTGAAGCTAAAGGGTAGCGGTCCGACAGTGGTTGGTGTAAATACTGCGTTACTTTGATCGCTGGAAGCCCAGACCACGCCCTTACTGAAATCGAGAACAGGCTCGGTCAGTTGAATTTGCACAATTGCGTTTTCGGCATTGCTGCCGGCATTGGTTGAATCTTCATTGGCGGTCACCTGGTTGGTCAAATAAAGTCCGTCCGCAAAGGGTTGGGCATTAATTGACACCGAAAATATGATATCAATAACTTTGGCTTGATTCAGAGGATTGTCATAATCGCCATACGTAAAAGTGATGTTATTTTGAGCGGCATTTGTCGTAATAGCTGGTAGTATCCCGCTATAGTTAAAGAAAGTATCGCCTGGGCCAAACTTGGCATGCCCGGCTGCAGGTGAAGCGGCATTTTGAACAGGGTCAAAAGTGGATAGCTCCGTAGCAGAAAAAACCGGTAACGGCAGATAATCGATAAAGAATAACCCTTCAAAATTGCTGGTTGCCAGGGTGTACGTAAAACGATAAGTAATCACATCACCGGCAGCTACCCGCAGCGGGGAGGAGAACGTCGTGTTTCCATTCAGCGAATAGATTGATTTTGTCAGCAAGCCATAGCCAATATTTAACGAAGTGGCACTGCCATCGGATTCTGACGAATATCCAGTTCTGCTCAAATCTACTACAGAAAGCAAGTCACCACTCACATTGACTGAATTGGTGAACACATCGCCCTGGTCAACCGAGGGATCACCGGGAAGATACGTGTCGCTAAAATTATTCTGGATAATCGTGCGGAATCGAATCAAAGCTGTGGTAGCCCCATTGTTATAGAGGTTACAGTTGGGGGTTAATCCCGGGTTTAAGTCCGTATCTCGGCCGCTGCCATCAGCAAGCATAGGAATACAACCACCAACCATCCAGGCTTCACCCGCGAGAGCAGCCAATTGAGCGCTGATATTAAAGGTGATTGTCGTAGATCCATCTGTGGCCGGATCGGGATCATTGCCGATTTCACTCACATCGACGTTATAGTTACCCACTGAAAAATTGCCGGAATGATTTTCCGGGTTACCGGAAACAGCCAAAGTAGGTGTAAAACTGGGGTCAATACGTTGACCATCACTGAAGATATCGGCCACTACCAGGTTGTTAAAGGCAAAATAATCGGAGATTTGAATGCTGAGCGTGTATTCAACCACATCGCCGGGAGAAGTTCCAGGCGCATTTGCATCCAAAACGACCGCAGAACTTTTCTGGATGGCGATCGATTTATCTTCCAAGCGATTCTCATGCGCTTCGCCATTGCAAATTCCATCCGAGGAACCAGCCTGGGCGTTATCCATGGCACCCGCATCACGTGGATCGAGCGGATACCAATCTCCCAATCCGCTAACCTGGTTACAGGAGAAGGCATCATCACCACTGGTTGGGTTGATCACGCGGTTACCGTCCGTATCCTCCAGCGGGACATAAAATTGTATCTGCACGACCAGGTCGTTGGCAGAACTGCTACCCACGATACTGTTATAGAATAGATCCACCTGACCGCCCAGGGTATCGGTGGCGGGGAATGAAGAGTTCGCGAAAACATAATTAGGAACACTCGATGGAACAGCAACATATTGAATATTATCTGGCAGGTAATCCACCAGATCAAAATTGAGTAGAGTCTGGCCATCGGCCACGTCTACCGTTATTGTATAATTGCGCAAATAATTCGGGCCAGTCGCGGTTTCATTCTCAGGCCCTACATAAGCCTTAGTGAGGGTGAAAAGAGTCGGGTTGACCGGGTTATTGGAAAAAGCGCCCACCAGAGAGGGATCACTGGTCGGGTTATCAAGCGGGTCATTCCCGAACATATAACCGCCCGAAGAACGGATATTGAGATTCTCACCCAGATCAGCCAGATTACTTAAACTGGCTGAAATGGTCAGTTCAGCGGGTGTCTGGTTGGGCACAAAGGAACCAAAGGGCAGCAAGAGGGTGACATAATGATCACCGACCGCTAAACCACACATCACAATGAAATTGCCACTGGCGTCTTTTGCATACGGATGTGTGACACAGCCCAATCCATCGCCAATCGGGGCAGTATCCGTAACAACCTGATCAACGGTTTCAACAGGCACACCCAGATAGGTGGCGTTTAAGAAAGAGATGCCGTCATCCCCATCCATTCCGCTGGTAGGGAAGATTAAATCGATAAAGGGACCATAACCGGTGGTATCCCCACTATTATCAAATATGACCGGAAAGGTGAAGTTCTCCCCAATCAGCACATCGGCAGGTTGATTCACATTAACAGCAGGAATGGCAGTTTGCAATGGTTGTGCCTGAACAGCGCCATCACCCCCCCACTGGAATAGCCCGAATAACATGCAGGCAACAATCATCGTACGCAATGCGGCATTTTTCATTCTTCTGTCCCTCTCAAAAGTAAGAATTTAATTTCTATTTTTGTCAGCGTGATTGTGTTACAAATTCAAGAATATTAAAGTATATAATTTCTCTGATTATATTTTACTTGGATTATCAAAAGAATGTGAGAAAAAACGGTGTATTTATGCATAATTTACGTGTGCTTTTGGGCAGGTATATAATCAATTATCAATAGATCCGCTTGGAGGCTTGATTGCCAGATTTTGTTCAAATAGATTGTGGCCCGATGCAACCACGTGGATTAAGAATTCACGCAGGTACCTTCGTGACCCTTTTCCGGCGAGATCAAGGTTGGGTCATGATCGATAGCGGCTACGGTGTGACCGATGTCCGCAATCCCAGTCTGATTACCAGAATATTCTGCGCCTTTGTACGCACCCCTTTAAAGGAAGAGAACTGCGCCATTCAGCAGATGCCCAGGTTTTCTATTAATCCCAAGTATGTCAATGATATTATCTTGACCCACCTGCACCTTGATCATGCCGGCGGAATCAGCGATTTTCCATGGGCCAGGGTGCATGTTCTGCGCAAGGAGCTTCAGGCGGCCAGAAGTCACCGCGGCCGCCAGGGAATCGGTTATCTGTCACGCCACTGGAAGCATGGACCTGACTGGAAGTTGTATGACCACATCGACAGTGATTGGTTTGGCTTTCCTGCCATGCGCGTCGCAGATATGCAGCCGGAAGTTTATTTAATCCCCACCCCCGGACATACTCGCGGTCATGCCATGATCGCTTTCCAGGTTTCTAAGGGCTGGGTGTTGCAGACCGGTTCGGCCGGCTATCCCAGTTATGGTCATGATGAAGATCAGGCACGTGCCCCAGGTTGGTTTAAGCACTGGTTGATGGGCGATTACACAGCACGTTTGCAAACGTTGTGGCAGGAGCACAGAGATGAAATCACTTTTCTGAGCAGCCATGAATTTAGAAATTCGAGATAGGCCGTGGCGCGTAGCTTGTGACTTGTGGCGTGTGGCGTGTGGCGTGTGGCTAGTGGCTCATGGTTGGTGCGTGTAAAACACGTACCTTCAGCAACCACCTTCGTAGCTCGGATCGGGCCAATAAAATAAGACGGTCAATGATACGGATTCGCTTTTCAGACTTATTTCCAATCCGAGCTACGGACCCATTGGCTATCCATTCATCTAGAAGATTTTTTTTCCGTTCAGCAGCCTCGTTCGTAGCTCGGTTTGGGGGAATAAAACTTGACAATAAATGGACGACAATCTCTTTAGAGACATTTTCCAAGCCGAGATGCGAGTCTGGCTAAACCTTTTTTCTGACTGGTGGTTATTAAAAAAAGGGCATGCAAATAAGAGCTATCTATTTTATCGTTTGAATGAATTAGGAAAAACGATGTTCATTATGTTAATGGCTATGCGCATTGTTTTATCTGAGCATTTTTTCAACCCCGCCGAATTAGCACTCGCTCAAACAGCCGCAGATCACGATTTCTCACCTCTACATTTGCTGCTTCAAATTCACTTTTATGGTCTAATTAATGCAGAGTACTTCATAACATCCACGCAGGGAGAATTGTATGCAAGCTGTTCATTTTCAGAGAGTCACACTGGATGACGCGTTCTGGTCACCCCGCCTGCAACTTTCCGCAAGTACGGCTCTGCTGCACCAATGGCGGCAATTGGAGACATCCGGTTGCATCACTAATTTTCGCCTTGCTGCTGGGTTAACACAAGGTTTGCATAGTGGCTGGTTCTTTGCTGATTCGGATGCCTATAAATGGCTGGATGCGGCTGCCCGTTTCTCCTTCGCCTATACATTTTCGGCTGTGGATAATCATATGCAGCAATTAATCCTGTTGATTGAATCAGCCCAAACTCCGGATGGTTATCTCTATACGTATAATCAACTTCTCTTTCCTGGCTCACGCTGGCAGAACTTGCAAATTGAACACGAGCTTTATTGTCACGGTCATTTAATCGAAGCCGCAATCGCGCATTTTGAGGCTACAAAAACCGAACCTTTGCTGCAGGTTGCCACTCGCGCGGCTGATCTGGTCTGTGAGACCTTTTTAGGAAAAGGGGCAGCATTCACTCCTGGTCACGAGGAAATCGAAATCGCTCTATTACGGCTGTATCAGCTCAGTGGCCAGGCTCACTATTTGGAAATGGCCACCCAATTTCTTGAACAGCGCGGTGGTCTGGGTCCAATCCGGTTCGCGATGCACATGCTGCGGGAAAATGCCCGAGTCAACCGGAGAACGAAAATCCGCGAACAACAGAACAGCAACTTTCAACGCGAACATCCCGCTCAACACAGCGAAACAATTCTTCCAAAAACCAATCAGGCCATAATCCCTCGCTGGAGCCGGGAACGCTTTTTGCTGGGGGGGCTGTTCGGCACTTATTTCCAACAACATGCGCCCATCCGCCACCAATCGGAAGCCGTCGGGCATGCAGTCCGCTTCACTTATTTGCAGACGGCCATCGCCATGCTCATACATCTGACTGGAGATTACTCGCTAATACCCTCTTTGGTGACTCGCTGGAAGGATGTGATCAGCAAGAAAAGCTATATCAGCGGTGGCATTGGATCACTGCCAATATCTGAGGCATTTGGCCGTGCCTATGAACTGGACCCAGCCAGCGCCTATGCTGAAACCTGTGCAGCTCTGGGCAGCATGTTCTGGAATTGGGAGATGACTCTGCTTGAGCCGGATGCTGCCTATGCCGACCAGTTTGAGCATCTTTTATACAATGCCGCTCTGGTGGGTATTGGTCAGGATATGACGCGCTATCTTTATAATAACCCCCTGCAAAATAACAATGGTCTGCATCGCGAACCGTGGTTCGAGATTCCTTGTTGTCCATCCAATCTGGCGCGCACCTGGGCTGCCCTGCCCGGTTATATTTATACACATAAAGATGAAACGCTCTGGATTCATCAGTTTATTGGCAGTTCGTTTGAACACCGGCTACCCTCCGGCCAAGCGGTCGGCATCAAAGTTGAGTCTTCCCTTCCCTGGCAAGGAAACGTGCGAATTCAAGTCGATCCAGAAAATCCGGCTGATTTTACTTTAAATGTGCGCATCCCCAGTTGGTGTCCGCATGTGAGTATCACCTTAAATGGAAGAGACTATCCCTTCATCTCCCCGGCCATAATGATGAACCCGCCCACCGCCAGCGGGTTTGATCCTCGTGAAGCGCAGTATGTCGCCATTCAACATACCTGGCAAAACGGTGACGTTTTGCAGCTCGATTTATCGATGCCGATCATCCTCCACATCCCCCACCCACGCGTTAAATCCTGCCGCGCTAAAGTAGCTGTCACCCGCGGCCCATTACTTTACTGTTTAGAAGCAGAGGACAATCCCGGTGTCGATATTTTTGAAATTGTCCTGAATCCAAACAGTCTAAAGGCACGTTTTCATGCGGATCTTTTCGGGGGCGTGACTGTCTTGGATGGGCACAGCACTTCCGGTCAGGCTTTGACTTTTATCCCATACGCCTGGTGGGCCAACCGGGCAGATACGCGTATGACCGCGTATGTGGGGTTGGGAATTAGTGACCAAACAATCGAAAAAGAATAACGGCAAAGGACAGGGAAGAGAAGAATGTTTTCCCGATTCGTCCTTATATCCAAGTACAGGCCACAATCAAATTGGTGCTTTGTAGCACGTTGCCTTATAAAAGGCACCATTTTACTTCTTTAAAAGGAATATTCTCTTATCTTAACCACATGTAAGCTATCGATCAACCCCAGGCAAGCGAAGCGAGTGCACAGCCTTGGTGATGAAAGGCTTGCCTATTCAGGGGAACAAGACCTTATTTCCATCAA
The DNA here is from genome assembly GCA_001899005.1 of Chloroflexi bacterium 44-23. GTDB lineage: Bacteria > Chloroflexota > Anaerolineae > Anaerolineales > Anaerolineaceae > UBA6170. The sequence goes on along the minus strand of MKUW01000009.1, from coordinate 9,035 downwards.
CTACAAACCTGGCTTTTGGGGGTTAAAATAGTCTTGTCTTTTTCCGGGTTCACCTGATCAACCAAAACCAGGCTTCTGCTCATTTCCCAGCCAAGCGGTTATTGCTTCCCGGATTATCGTTCAACCCGAAGCCTGGTTTTAATATATATCAACGCCAGTCCGGTCTTCTCATTACCCCACTCTTGGAACTCATTACTCTAATCGATAAAAACCGAATCCACAATCGCGACGATAACCGAATTGATACATCCCCCCGGATTTTGTAATGCCTGGCGGTTTCCATTGCCTTCCTGATTAACAATCACCGTATCGCCGACGCCGGCATGGGTATTATCCAACGCCAGAAAATAGGCTTCTTCCGGCTCGCCCTCCCATTGCAACGGTTGCACAGTCAACAAACGCCGATTCTTCAAGTCGGGATGACTGATGGTGGTCACAACTGTTCCGATTACACGTGCCAGAATCATAATATCCTCATGAGTAGCGCGTCCATCCAGCCTTCAAGCGAATATCCGCTTCCCCATCCGGACGCAGCTCGTATTCATCGACGATTCCGATCAGGGCCAGGTCAACCGGCACAAATTTGATATCCGGCATTGCCAGGGCAGCCTCACGGGCACGCGCCATGACGCAAATATCGCCTTCGCCGGCTTGAACCACATCCGCAGCTACCACGCGCTCCCCTTTCGGCTGCAATCGTTTGTCCAAAGGCTGAATAATGAGCAGTTTTAGCCCTTCCAGCCCATTATACTTGCTGGTACAGACTGCGCTCCCAACCACTTTGCCGAGCTTCATCCTTTGTCCAATCCGGTGCTGCTTAATACACGCTCAATAACTCGGTCCAAAAGCATTGGGTCGACCTTGTTACCAAGCCGTTGCAGCACAGCCTGGCGGATGCGCACCTTTAAATCTGCAGATCTCACAGGCTGCAGATTGATATCCGCTCTTTGGCCCCCGCTTGCCGCTGAGACAGCCGGTTTAGCCTTCGCACTGCCATCGCTTTGAGATAAATAAGGCCGCAGCGGTGCAGCTGGCGGGGTATCATTCTTCTGAATCAGCGTCAAACCAAGCTTTTGGGCTTTCTCGTACGCCAGCGCCGTTAAGACGACATCATCGCTGAGCTCCAATGAAGAGCTGCCGCGTTTAACGATGTCCTCAATATCTTGTTCAGTATAAAATTGGCGTGCCATATTACCCTCCAGTCTTTCGCATCAACCTGAGATACCTTCCAACGAATCCAGAGCTTTTACAGCTGCATTTTTTGCTGTTTCAATCTCAGCTTCTGAACCGCTTAGCCACATACGCCCAAAACGACCCACGGAAGAAACGTGAATAATCTTGATACTGGCATTTTTCTCGGCTTCATTGCAGGCATAATTGATGTAGGCAGCCGGCTGACATTCCAATACCAAAAGTGTTTCTCCTGGCACCAACATTGAACCACGCCGGAAGCGATTAAGGAGCTGCACCTGGTACGGATCGACGCGTGTGATCGTCTGGATGGAAACGGTTTCTGGTTTAATGCGATCGTTGACTTGTAACCCCAAGCGTTCCAGCACCACCTCGCCCGCTGCCAGAACAGCTGCCTGGTTAGGACTATGAACTTCAAACATGCCAAATTCACGCTCAACAATCTGGGCACCAGGTTTGGCTTCAGTCGCCTTTACGGCAATATCAACCATGCGAAAGACCTCATTACCAGGCGCCATTTCAACATACAAGGCTGCCATTCCCTCGGTCGGTAAATCACCCTGAGTAACCGTGCCCACAAAGGCTGCGTATTGTGGCTGCATACGATCCAGGTAACAATAGCAGCGCAGTGAAAAATTATCTCCCATTTTCAAACTCCTTTAGCAATTACAACAGACTGGCAGCGTAACTTGCCAATCCCAATGGTGTCACAAATACCGGATGCACGGGCACACTGGTAGCAATGGATGTATATTCCGCGATGGTTGCGGCCATATTCAAAAAAGAACTTGTGCCACCAACCAGGGTGATATGATCAACCTCATACTCGGCTATATGACGCAGTACTATACTGCCAACTTTTTCCATGACAGGTCGAACCAGCGGGAATAAACGAGCCTGCTCATCCGGGTTGATTTTCAACGCCTCAGCCTCTTCAAAGCTGATATCCAGCGAACCGGCAATCACCAATGAAAAATGCGTACCACCGGTGGCTTCATCGGCAGTGTAAATCACCTCGCCATTGCGAACAATGGCTACCCCGGTCGTACCTCCGCCGACATCGACAATGGCTCCGTTCTGGATCTGCAAGACATGGTTGGCGGCGCTGGGTTCATCGATTAAACCAAGGCATTCAAAACCGGCTGCTTCGAGCACATGCTCGCTTGCGCGCACCTCCACACGTGGAACACCAGGTGGATAACCACTGGCAGCATGAGTAATCTCACGTCCCAGACGCCGTTCCACGCGCGTTTTCATCCCACGCAGTAAATCTGTTGCGCCCAAATAATCGACCACCAGACCATCACGGACCACCTCTGCAAATTGCCATTCGCCCGCCAGGGGTGTACCTTCATCATTTAATACTACCAAAACCAGGTATGCAGTACCAAGATCCACACCAACGTGTAATTTTCCTTGAGGCGCTTTTGCCAAAGGTATCGCAGACTGCGATTTAAGGTGCGGCAAGATTACTGATGCGGCCCGGTCAAGGCGCACACGTGGGTCGAGGGTGACTGCCTGCCCATGGATGGTTTGCGTCACAATCGTCCTTTCAAAAACATGAATGCTTTAGCTCTTTGAAGCTGTGCGGCCGCTAACCTGACCCTTGCTGTTTTGTGGCAGAATCAATTCCACATCGGTATGCGGTCGGGGGATGACATGCACGGAAACCAATTCACCAACACGTTTGGCTGCAGCAGCACCCGCGTCTGTGGCTGCCTTAACAGCACCCACATCTCCGCGTACCATGACGGTCACATAACCGCCGCCGACATATTCAGAGCCAATTAAAACCACATTGGCTGCTTTGACCATCGCATCGGCTGCCTCAATTGCGCCAACCAGACCGCGGGTCTCAATCATTCCTAAAGCGATAAGAGCAGTATCTAAAGCCATTTCGTTTTCCTTTCATTCTTCCTTTAATAGGTTTATTTTCGTAGAACTTCTGTGACAATTTCTCTAACAATCTTTTCAATTTCGCTGGCATCCAAAGTTTCGGAAGCCGCATTGGTAACAGGCGCAGCGTTTATTTCCGCTAAGGGCGGCACCTGTAAAGCATAGGCCAGGCGTTTGACATTGTACATATGATAAACCGTGATATTGTCGCCAGTGATAGCCCCTCCGACACCTCCTGAACCGAGAGTTAATGAGGGCATTAATCCAGTGGTGAGACCAATGGCGCCCAGGCTGCCCATGGTATTGACCAGAATGCGGAAAACCGGTTTTTCCAGTCCAAAAGCCATGATTACCTTTTCATCTTCAGCATAAATGATCTGGGTATGCCCACGCCCACCAAATTGGATCATACTGATTGAAGCATCACAGCCCTCTTCCCAGCCATTGACTTCGTGCCAGGCAAGCACTGTGGTTAGTTTTTCATGGGCTAAATATTCATCCTTGCCAACACTGGCAATTGGGGCGACCAGTACTTTTGTACCGGGCGGAACTGAAAAACCGGCATACGCTGCTACAAAATCGGCTGTTTTACCGACCGTAGCGGTGTTGATACTGGCATCCGGATGAAACAATGCTCCCCGAAGCGCGTTGGTTTGTTCCTCATTACAGAAATAAGCACCCTCCTGTTGCATCAGCTGTTTCAATCGCGCTGCAATTGGCCGGTCGGGCAGCACGGATTGTTCGGTGGCACAGATTGTTGAGCAATCAAAGGCTTTGGATGCGACAATGTAACGTGCCGCCTTTTCAAGATCGGCACTGCGATCGACATAGACCGGCACATTCCCCGGGCCGACGCCATAGGCTGGTTTGCCGACTGAATGGGCTGCACGCACCATCGGTGTTCCACCGGTGGCCAGGATCAATGCGACCCGCTTGTGATGCATTAGTTCTTGAGTAGCCGGTAGCGACACATTCTGAAGACAGGCAACCAAACCACGCGGTGCTCCTGCTCTTTCAGCGGCATCTGCCATTACCTGCGCCGTCTCGTTGCAACAGCGTATCGCCGAAGGATGGGGTGCATGCACGATGGCATCGCGCGCTTTGACCGCAATCAGGGTCTTGAACATGACCGTCGAAGTTGGGTTGGTGGAAGGAATCAAAGCAGCTATCACACCCATTGGCCAGGCAATCTCATAGATCTTCTTACGCTCGTCGTGTGCAATCACGCCCACTGTTTTGATATCTTTGATGCTTTCCCAGACATTTCGCGATCCAAATTGATTCTTCAACTTTTTATGTGCACTGATGCCAAACCCGGTCTCCTCAGCCGCCAGCACTCCCAATCGTTCTGAAGCCTCATAGGCGGCATCCGCCATCGCCTGACAAACACGATCGACCTCCTGCTGGCTGGCTTTTGACCACTGCAGCCAGGCCTGGTAGGCTTGATCAGCTTTATCACGCGCTTCTTGAATTGAGAGTAAGTCTTTATCCATATTGGTTTTCCGCCAATCTTCTTTCAGGATTTCTGAAATGTAGTTTTTCCTTCAACCGTCAACGAGTCGATAATGGCCATAATGACCGCATCAACCGGAGTATCTTTGGTAATTGTGGTCTGGCGTGCGCTCGACCCAGCTGCTGTCAATACCAAATCGCCTATTCCGGCTTCGAGCGTATCAATCGCCACATACGGCTTTCCAAACGGCTGACCAAATTCATCGGTTTGCCGAACGATCAACAGTTTGCGGCCATGCAGTTTCTCATCTTTGATCGTCGCGACGGTTGTACCCACTACAGTTGCTATCAACATTGGCTAAACTCCATTGTACTAATAAGAACCACCTGCCTTCACAGGAGTTTCTTTTTTATTACTGCTTTCTGCTTGAACGATTTTTACTCCGGCGCTGGCACCCAGACGGGTGGCACCAGCTTTGACCATATTTTCAGCGTCCTCACGCGTGCGCACACCGCCGGCTGCTTTGACGCCCATCTGCGGGCCAACCGCCCGGCGCATTAATTCTACATCATAAACCGTCGCACCACCGCTGGCAAAACCAGTCGAAGTTTTCACAAAGTCCGCACCTGCTTCTTTGGCAAGTAAAGAGGCAATCACCTTCTCTTCATCGTTGAGTAAAACAACCTCAATAATCACCTTGACGATTGCCCCACCCTTATGGGAAACTTCCACTACCGAACGAATATCCTTGGCCACCAACTCATTCATACCCGCCTTAAGCGCACCGATGTTGATGACCATATCAATTTCCTGGGCACCATCGCGCAGAACCTGCTCGGTTTCATAGACTTTAACATTGGTTGGAGTGGCACCCAAGGGGAAACCCACCACTGAGCAAACTTTTACAGACGATCCACGCAGCAGGTCGGAGCATAGCTTGATCCAGGCGGGATTAACACACACTGAAGCAAAGCCATACTTGCGCGCTTCCGAACACAATTGAGCAATCTGATCTGGCGTTGCCTCTGGTTTGAGTAAAGTGTGGTCAATCTTGTTTGCAAGGCTGAGATCATTTGGAATAACGCCAATCGTAGAGCTTAGACGTTCAGCGCCGGCAGAAAGAATATGTCCGGCGGCATCAAAACAAGTCTTAACACGAATACCATCAGCCACTTCCGACAAGCAATAAGAGCCATCTGTCTGCTGTAAGATCGTCTCCTGATCGGACATGACCGCCAGCACTTCACGTGTAATAATCTCGACCAGAGTTTCTAATGTTTTTTGATCAGATGCCATATTTGTTATCCCTTTAAAAACTTACGTTCGACCGCGATGATTTTATCGACGCGCTTCGCGTGCCGCCCGCCACCAAAGTCTGTCTCAAGCCAGGTTTTCGCAATTTGTTTGGCCAGGTTAAGCCCTATCATACCAGCCCCCAATGTCAGCAGGTTGGCATCATTATGTTCGCGGCTATTCATGGCACTGGAAAGATCATAAGACATGGCTGCCCGCACTCCTGGAACCTTGTTAGCGACCATACAGGAACCGATACCGGCCCCATCAATCATGATCCCGCGCCAGGCTTCGCCTGTGCTTACTTTAGTGGCCACCGCTAAGGCGAAATCGGGGTAATCACATGCTTCCTGATTAAAAGTACCGCAATCAGTTACCTGATACCCCCATCCTTTCAGATCCGTGATTAAACTTTCCTTCATTGAAAAACCACCATGATCCGCTCCGATAGCAACGCTCTTTACCCCTGCAGGGACACTTCTCACAGCAATAGTGGACGCCTGCGGGGTCTTTTCGAGATTGCGCGCCAGTACTTTTTGAACAATCGCTTGTAATTCGGCATCGGAAACTTGATTCAAACTCAATTCCCTCTTGCTAATTAAACGTAAAAGCTTGATAATAGAACTGGTATTAACCAGTATGCTAATAGTAACATCAGGAAAAATAAATGTCAAGCTTAATTGATCCGGATTCTTCCACACCCAAATACATGCAGTTGGCAAACTTTATCAAGCAGCAAATTGATTCGGAGGTATGGCTTCCCCGCCAGATGATCCCCTCTGAGCGCCAACTGGAAAGTCAATACTCGGTCAGCCGCCCAACCATTCGCCAGGCGATTGATTACCTTGAACGGCTTGGCTACCTCTATCGAGAACATGGCCGCGGTACTTTTGTATCTCCACGAAAGTTGCAAAAAGGTATGCAGGAGTTGACCAGTTTCAGCGAGGATCTGCAGCAACGCGGACTGCAACCCGGGCAAATTATTCGTTCAATCGCATGGGTTACCCCAAGTGAAAACATCGCACGCAGACTTGAAATCCCGGCTGGCACCCAGGTAATGCAGATTGACCGCATTCGCCTGGGGGATGAGAGTCCAATCGGTTTGCAGACCTCTTTTGTAGCCCTTGCACCCGGCGAAGAAATTACCCAGGCAGACCTGGAGAAAAGCGGCTCACTCTATCGAATTTTGGAAGACAAATTCAATCAGATCCCAACTGAGGCGGATGAAACGCTTGAAACCACCCTGGCCACGGTTGAGGAAGCTGTCCTCTTGCATATTAAACCTGACGCACCATTGTTGTTGAATGAACGCCTGACTTACAACCAGTACCGCCGTCCGATCGAGTTTGTCAAGATCCTTTACCGTTGGGATAGGTATCGCTATGTGACCAGACTGGCCAGAAAGAGTAGCTAACTGGCGCGAAGCGCGCAAAGCGAGCTAATAGTTGATAGTGAAATTCTAGATGCTCATTTCGGAATTGCCAAATTGATTGGTTTCCACTGGAAGTTCCACCGGAATGACAGACAAACAAGCGGAGGTCCGTATCCTGGGATTTACCTATTATCTGTCAGTTGTTGTAGGTTGGGCATGTCCCACAGTCAATGGCGACCATCTGCACAGCAACTTCGCCGCGCATCTGCCTTGAAAGCTGAGTGCCCAACGCGCTCGCAAACGCCCGATAGGATGAATGGTCAATAATTTGCACGCGCAGGTCGTGAATGTTCCATCTATTTCTGGGTAAATTTTTGCATGGAATGTTGGGCACGTGAGTAGCGATGAAAACTCCCAGCCGGGATCTAATCCTAACCATGGCGCTTACCCGTCCAACATGCCCAACCTACGATTTGGAAATTTTATTAGAAAGACTGGCAAGCAAGCGAAGGCCTCTATCTGGATTTTGCCTGTCAGCTGTCAGCTGTCAGCTTTCTTTTCCTATCCCTTATCAACCGTGTGCTAAAACCCGTTCCGGTTTAATTTTATAAATTACGCGTACCTCACCATGACCCAGATGAGGGTATTTATCCGCACCGGTATATTTTTTGGCCAACTTATCGATATGCTGCTCGGCGCCTTCTTCAACATCTTCTGCGACAACGCCACGTACTTCAATGTAACGATAAGGATTGTCCGCATCCTGAATTTCCACCGTCACTCGTGGATCGCGCTGCATGTTAATATCCTTCTGTCGTCCGCGTTGTGTGTTTATAAGCACATATTTGCCATCATAATCCACCCAGACCGGGTTGATTTGAATCGAACCATCCGGCATGAATGTTCCCAGATGGGCAAAGGATTTATTTTTAAACAAATCTAAGAATTCTTCAGGAATTTTAGTGTCTGCCATAGTAGCCTCGTTTCGTTTTCTTTTAAGCTTACATGATATTGCAGTTATTTCAATCATTGGTACAGCTTTTGGCTTGTTAATTCAATATTTTGAATTTCAGAGAACCTATATTTTGCAGGTTGTCTTCAGATATCAAACGATATTTTCATAAATGTAGGTGTGAAGCGTTATCATGGCTATACGCATTGAAATGACTCGTCATTTATCATCGTTTAATTGTTGACCAAAAAACTAGAAATATAGAAGAAATCGGAATAATTTAGACTTCGTAATTACACCAGGCGGAATCTATCGTCCCTCTCCAATGCTTGGCGAGGGGTGTTTTGACAGCCTTATATTAATAAAACTAAACATTCAAAATGAAAATCTGAGAAAATTAAGAAGCAGGAAGAGATTCGTAAATCTTTCTAACAACACTATCTAGATCCCGGATTACATCCTCATTCCAGAAACGAATTTCTGTAATCCCCTGCTCCTTTAAAAATTGTGTTCGTTCACGATCAAACTTCCTCTGCTCAGGCTCCTTATGACCACTTCCATCCAATTCAATGCTAAGACGGGCTTCAATGCAATAAAAATCTAAAATAAACGGTGGAAATGGGTGTTGCCTGCGAAATTTCCAGCCAGATAACTGGCGATTCCGTAAAATAGCCCAGAGCAGATTTTCCGCCTCAGTAGGGTCTTTTCGCATTTCACGGCTGAAATAATAGAGTTTGTTGGGATGTTTTCCTCTTTTATTAGCACTCCCGACCGGATCAACCATTTACCCATCCTTATCAATTTAATCTATTGAATCATGTATTTAAAGTATAAATTTTGAATTTATGTCAGCAAATGCATAATCCGGTGCAAATCGG
>MKUW01000008.1:1550-2073 GCA_001899005.1 Chloroflexi bacterium 44-23 | reverse complement strand
GGTTCCACCTGAAAGAATGGTTCTTACTTTCAGGTCATGGGAAGCGCCGTTAGGCAGCGCGTAGAGACCGAAGAAATCACCGCCTGAGGTCTCGATACCCAGTTGTGCCTGTGTAGTGCTTCCGGAGATCTGGAACTGGGTATAGAGGATCTTCCCATCCGTTAGAGAGTAATTTTTGTTGCTGAGGACTGTTGTCCAGTCGGCTGCGGTGGAGCTACTCTTCAGACAATAATCCTGAGGTGGGATGGTGTATGGTGTCTGGCGCGTGTTGGCATGGCTGAAATTCCACAGGTTGGTATTGAGTGTATCAAAACTGTCTGTGATGCTGTTGGATGTGCTCAGGCTGTGGTAAGGCTTGCCCATCAGCAGGTCGCTTTGCAGATACCAGGTGGTATGCAGCATGCCCTGCGGGTCGAGTGTTTGGACGGTGGAATGGCCGCGGTACTCACGCATGGTGGGGGTGTATTTTGCCCCTGTCCGCCCGGCTGTCTCCGATACCTGGGTATTGTTGACTGCGGTGCCG
>MKUW01000008.1:0-1542 GCA_001899005.1 Chloroflexi bacterium 44-23 | reverse complement strand
CACGGAAATAGAGCGGCATGACCATGAACTGCAATTTTTGAACGTAGCAGTTATCACATTCGATGATGAGTTTGGTGGCGATGGGATTGAAATTGACAGCCATCTCTTTGCCCACCTCGAAATTCATGACCTGGGATCCGATTCCACTGGCAATGCCTTCGACATCATTGCCGTTGGCCGGATCCGTAAAACCCCATTCCACGCCGGTGGTGGCGTAGATATTGCGTACGCGGATGTACAGGCGGTAACGCCCGCCGGGTTTGACGATATGCTGCGGGAAGGTACGTAATGCGATGCCAATCGGTTTGGTTTGTTTATCGATCTGAAGCATATTCATTTCGCATTTGGTCGATCCAAAACCGCTCTTGGCAGTCCAGAAGGTATCGCCGCTACCCATTCCGGATCTGCATTCATGCTCTCCAAAGACGGTATAGAGCGAAACCAGGTCATCATTGTCATCGTCCAGGTAGGTCATCCGCTCATATGCAAAGCTGACGGTACCGCCCTGTCCGTTGTTAACTTGCGACAGGTGCATGAAATCTGCATAACTAAACGTGGTGGCAGGCAGCAGATTATTATTCTTATCGATTTCCTGCACGCTGATCAAGGTGGAGGTTTTGCTGCCTTTGGTCCAGATGAAACCCGGGTAGATCTGGTCATTGCCGGTTGTGGAGTAGGTAAAATCGTACTGGCGGATGGTGTTCCAGGTGCTGCCGGAAGGGTTGTGTTTCACCAATATCTTATCCAGACGTTTTTTCTGGAAGAAGTTTTTGGAGGCACTGTCTTCCCAGGCGGTTTGGTAATCCTGGCGGGTTTCGGTGACGAATTCGATTTTATAGGGGTGTTCTGCCCGCGAAGGGTCTTTCACATACAGGATGCTTAATGGGTAGACCGCTACCTGGTTTTTACAGGTGGTGGATTTATCCTGGTTTTCGTAGGTATAAGTGATCGATTGACCGAATTTGTTGGTGGCGCTGGAAAGGGAGTATCGCCAGGTCTTGTTTAATTGACCGGTGCTGGTCACACAGGCTGTATCCATTTTTGTCTTGGTAAAATGGCCAAAGGTGTAGGTTGTACCGGACTGATCTTTGACCGTCCATAGCCCGGTTGTATCATTTTGTTGAATGCTCCAATAGTTGATATCCTTGGCAACGTAGGTAGTGATGCCGCTGGAGGTATTGATTGGTAACAATTGGGTACTGATTCCATTCAGTGTCAATTGGAACGTGTCATCGCCCGATTGATCATTGTTGCCATGCATATTGAGTTCAATATAGCCGGTGTCCAAAGACCAGCCCATGCCTACCCAGCCAGCCTGGGTGAAGGCGGTGGAACCATCTATGATCTGGCTGTTGTAGCTCAGTGAGAGCGCGGGGGAAAAGCCGCCAGCACCTGGTGGGAGCCAGAAGGACATGTTGTAGGTGCCTGCGCCGGTGAATTCTGAAACCTGGGCTGCATCCACTGTTGGCAGGCTGGAACCCTGCCAGGATTGGGCTTTGTAATCGAATACTGTCAGGTGGTTGACCTGGGCGCTGAGTTGAT
>MKUW01000007.1 GCA_001899005.1 Chloroflexi bacterium 44-23 | reverse complement strand
TAGCACCAATCCGAATCTTCATAATACATCGGGTAGCCTTCATCCAATTCTCCAACACTTTCCCACTTCTCGCGGGGAATGAGCACTGTGGCGAAACAGGCTGCTTCAATCTCTTGGATATGGTCGAATTGCCCCAGATCCAGATGCCCCAGGCCTTGATCGTATCCCCAGCGGAAGAGAGGAACGTGATTACCAATTGAATTTATAAAGCCAGGTGCCTGCATTAACATTAGCTTCGGAGCAATTGCCGCTGCATCCTTGTGGTCATGATAAAAGTGAATTAAGCCCCACAATGAGCTTTTCGGAATCCAGATATCAGGGTTGATTAATAGAAACAAATCACCACTGGCAGTTCTCACGCCTTGGTTGACAGCCGCAGCAAAAGAAACGGAGTGTTCCAAAGGCAGCAGCTTTACTTTTTCTTGAATCTGGTTTATTTTCAACAAACAACCATCCGCAGAGCCGTTGTCGACCACAATAATCTCATGCAGCCAGGGCGCTAACTGTAAAAACATCTTATTCAGGTTTTCAATCCAATTAACACTATTATATAAAACCAATACCACGGAGATTTTAGGCATTTCGGTTGGCTCAGCTACACTTTTATCTTCAGGGAAACCTTCTTTGGTGATCTGGCGGTATACCTTCCACTCATTTTCAGACCTTTTTTCACCGCCTTGATTATCAAAGGAATCCAACCATTTCCGCACCTTTTTGTCTACATAGATCTTTCCACCAGAAGAATTTACCTGGTATAAAGATAGTTTCGGGTTCCTAAACATCTATCCTGCTAACTCATCCAGTGCCAGTCGAAGCCCCAGTTTCCAATGCGGGATTTTTCGGCCAAATGTACTCTCATATTTTTCGCAATTCAATGCTGAATGTAAGGGGCGGCAGGCTGGGGCTGGAAATTCATACGTTTTCGCACCTGCCAGATTCTTTGTTTTAATATTTGCTTCATGAGTCAGGTTATCCAAAATTTCCTGTGACCATTGCAAACGTGAAGCTGCACCTCCACCAGCCAGATGATATAAACCTCCATTTTGATCAAAAAAAGCAGAAAAATCCTCTTTATTTATTGGCAAGATGCAGGATGATAATTGCGCCAACATTCTGGCCCAGGTAGGGTTACCGATTTGGTCATCAACCACTCGTAATTCATCTTTATCCCGTGCCCAGGAGAGAAATTTTATAACAAAGCTTTCCCCACGCATACTATAAACCCAACTGGTACGGAAAATGAGAGCCGTGCATTCACTTTGAAGAATGGCCTGCTCTCCTGCCAATTTGGATTGTCCATACACATTTAGCGGGTGTGGAAGATCATCTTCACGATAGTCTCTCCCCAAATATCCATCAAAAACATAATCTGTAGAAAAATGCATTAATGAGCGTTGATTGCGTTTGCACCAGGCTGCTATCTCACCCGGCGTGGTGCTGTTGATTAATGTCGCTTTGGAGATCTCCGATTCCGCCTGGTCAACGGCGGTAAAGGCAACTGCGTTATAGATAAAATCAGGTTGGATGTCATCCAGCAATGCCACAACTTTTTTAGGATCTGTGAAGTCAATCTGGGGATAATCATATGCAAACAGATCTCCCATGCAAAAAAGCTGTCTTTCAGCCTCCCAACCCAGTTGGCCGTTTTTCCCAAACAAAAGAATTTTTGGAGGAGTCATTTTAAATTGTCCACCAATTCCTGCAAATAGCGGCCATAATCATTCCCGGCATATTTTTGTATCTGTTTTGCCAACTGCTCTCGATTAATAAAACCTTTATGGTAGGCAATTTCCTCCGGACAGGAAATCATTAATCCCTGCCGATCCTGGACAGTCTGCACGAATGTAGATGCTTGCAATAGCGAATCATGTTTGCCGGCATCCAGCCAGGCCACTCCGCGTCCAAGTACTTCCACATATAATTTACCTTGCTGCATGTATTGGCGGTTAATATCCGTAATCTCTATTTCACCTCGTGGTGATGGCTGTAATTCTTCGGCCATTTTAACGACATTGTTATCATAAAAATAGATTCCAGGCACTGCATAAGTAGATTTCGGTGCCTTAGGTTTCTCTTCAATTGAAATTGCTTTTCCGCCGGCATCAAACGCGACCACCCCATATCGCTCTGGATCACGCACTGGATAGGCAAAAATAGTTGCGCCTTCTTTGTCTTGGGCTGCGTTTGATATGATCTTCCCCAGTCCCCTCCCATAAAAAATGTTATCCCCCAAGATTAAGGCGACCGAATTATCGCCAATAAAGTTCTTGCCAATAATAAATGCATCGGCTAAACCGCGAGGTTGCGACTGCTCTGCATAAGTAAATTGCATACCCCATTGAGAACCGTCTTCCAGGATTCGCCTGAATTGGGGCAAATCCTGGGGAGTACTGATAATTAAGACCTCACGAATGCCAGCCAGCATTAACATGGAAAGCGGATAATAAATCATCGGCTTGTCATAGACCGGTAAAAGTTGTTTGCTGATACCAATTGTGAGTGGATATAAACGCGTCCCTTTGCCGCCGGCTAAAATGATTCCTTTCATCTTCTCCCCTTATCTTTTATCGTAATTAGTCACTAACCAGTTTTGAAAAGCTGAGGTTCCGGTTACACTTTCAATCCATTCCCTGTTTTGCAAGTACCATTGTATTGTTTTTTCAAGACCCTGCGCAAGATCATTACTGGGTTGCCATTCTAAGCAGGTTCGGATCTTGGTGATATCAATATCATAGCGAAGATCATGGCCTGGCCGATCCGGCACAAATCTGATCAATTTTTCATGTGGAATATATGGCGATTCAGGCAAAGCATGATCAAGAATACTACATATTTTCTTAACAATCTCAAGATTGGGAAATTGATTTTCTCCACCGATATTATATGTTTCTCCTGTTTTTCCTGCTTGAATCACAGAATAAATAGCGTCACAATGGTCTTCTACATACAACCAATCGCGAATTTGTTGTCCATCCCCATAAATGGGTAGGTCTTTGCCATTTATGGCATTCAGGATAATCAGCGGGATTAATTTTTCTGGAAATTGATATGGTCCGTAATTGTTGGAACAATTGGAAATGGTGATAGGAAAACCAAAGGTACGAAAATAAGAACGTACTAAATGATCACTGGAAGCCTTGGATGCGGCATATGGAGAATTAGGGGCATAGGGAGTTGTCTCAGTAAAAGGAGAGTCGTCTTTGGATAACATTCCAAAGACCTCATCCGTTGAAACATGATGGAAATGATTGCCTTCATAACCACCCCTTTCATTCCAAACTTGCCGACAATTTTCGAGCAGGGTATAGGTACCTACGATGTTTGTCTGAACAAATGCTCCTGGATCTTGGATGGAGCGATCAACATGCGATTCGGCGGCAAAATGAACCACTGTATCAATTTGATAATCCATTAATATTTTACGCACCAATTTCGAATCGCAGATATCACCGTGAATAAAATGATAGTGATTTCCATTAATACCCGACAGATTTTCAAGGTGGCCAGCATATGTTAACAGGTCAAGATTTATGATTTGAATATCCGGTTCAGCATTGTTAAGGAAGCGAACAAAGTTCGATCCGATGAAACCGGCACCCCCCGTTACCAAAACATTTTTAAATTTCCTCATTAAATTTTTCTGCTTCATCAAAGCTCACTCCTTTCGCATCTTTTTCAGCTAGAAGTGGGAGACCACCGTTCACAAGAGGCCATTTAATCGCCAGTGTCTTATCATCCCAAACAATCGTCCGTTCATTTTCGGGTGAGTAAAAATCCGTTGTGCCATATTCAACATCTGCCCAAGTACTTAATACCAGGAAACCATGGGCAAATCCGGGGGGTACCCACAATTGTGTTTTGTCTTCAGCTTTAAGGAAGACGCCTTCCCATTGGCCATACGTGTCAGAGGACTCGCGTAAATCAACTGCAACATCAAAAATTTCTCCTGTTATCACGCGCACTAACTTCCCCTGAGGTTTATTCACCTGATAGTGCAAGCCACGTAAAACGCCCTTTTTTGAGCCACTTTGATTAATTTGAACAATTGAAAACTTCATATCATGTTGAACAAATTTATTCTGATTAAAGACTTCAAAAAAATAACCGCGCGAGTCACTAAAGACATGGGGCTTAATAAGCTTCAAATTACGCAAGTGTAGGTTAACAATTTCCATAAATTCTTCTGGCAATCAATTTGATGATCGATATTCCTGTATTGCCTGTTCAGGTGCTCCGAGATATTTTATCTCTCCATGATCAATCCAACAAACACGAGTACAGTTTGATTCGATCGTTTTCATGCCGTGCGCCACAATAACAATTGTCGTTCCATTCTCACGAAACTTTTCAATACGAGCAAAGCATTTTTGTTGAAATTGCTCATCGCCGACAGCCAAGACCTCATCTACCAAAAGTATATCAGGTTGTGAATCTGTTGCCACGGCAAACCCTAAACGAGCCCACATACCTGAAGAATACGTGCGCATGGGAGCATCTATAAAATTATTCAATTCTGAGAACTCAACAATACTATTCAATTTTTGATCCATTTCACGCCGGGAGAAACCCAGTAATGCCCCGTTGAGAAAAATATTTTCCCGCCCTGTGAGTTCTGGATGAAAACCGGCACCAATCTCGAGCAACGGCGACACCTTTCCTCTGACCTCAATTCTTCCGAGAGATGGCGCCAAGACCCGAGCAATTAATTTCAGCATCGTACTCTTACCGGCACCATTGTGACCGATAACACCAAATGATTCGCCTTCCATTATTTCTAAACTGATATTTTTCAAGGCATAAAAAGGGCGGTGATGAATTTGCCTTCGTATACTTTTTATTATGTATTCTTTAAATGTGCCTATACGTTCAGAAGGGATTTTGTAACGAACAGTTATGTTGTTGAGAATAATTTTTTGATTCATAGCAATTTACAATTTTTGTGAAAATTCATTGGATCTGAAAACAAAAACAAACCACCCTACAATGAGAAAGGCAAAAGATGTCATCAACGGGACGAACCATTCAGAGAAAACCGGTAGTCTCCCAAAATACAATGGAATGCGAAACAGCTTGACAATGCTATACATTGGGTTAAATGTTGATATTAAAAAAATAACATTTTCGGGCAAAATTTCTTCCGGATAAATGATTGGAGTTAAATACAACCAGGCAGTTAAAACAATTTGATACATTTCTGCTACATCCGGGAAGTAAACAGCAAAAGTGGAGACCAATAATCCAATCCCTAATGAAAACATTGCCAAAACCAATAATGGCACTGGAAGAAACAAAATTGATAGAGTAATTGGTAATTTATATATCAACATAACTATTAACATCGGAATAATTGATAAAACCGTGTTGACCAATCCTGTTCCAACTGCAGCCAGTGCAAAAGACGTTCGTGGAAGAAAAATCCTTTTAAGTAAGCCCTCACCCCAAATTAAATTTACCATGCTGGCATTGGATGATTGGGAAAAGAAATTCCAGGCCAATAAACCGCTCAACACATAGGCAGGATACCCGGCAGTAGTCTTAAAAACTTGCGAAAAAGCAATTGATAACACAATCATTGTTCCAAGTGGATTAAGCATCGTCCACGCAATTCCGAGAATTGAGCGCTTGTAGCGGGTAACAATATCCCTCCGCAACAACTGGACAATTAAGAAACGATACTTAAATACCTGCTTGACCTCGTCAAAGGGTCGAAATGGATGTTTTGCTGCATCGTAAATATAGATTGGAGTTTTTTCCAAAATCCTCACCTGGGAATTCTTGATTCGTTCTCGATTATACCAACAATAAATTGGGGACGAGCGATTATCCTAATGTGATTTTGAGTTGACATCCCAACAAGTTACAGTGTCTTTGCAGAGCAATTTTGAATCGTTTCATTTTTTGTGAAATTGCTCTAAAAGAACGTGTAATTAAGTTGCTCAGCCCTAAGAAATAATCGATCAGAATTGCTATGATATACTCAATTTTATCGAGCTAAAATGGAAATAGATTATCTCAATTTGAGTTCCATTTCAATCAGAGCAATCAAATTTTGGTGGCTTCTCGTGTTTGCCAGCATTCTAGGTGCTCTTTTCGGACTGATCGTCAATCGTCTTTTAGTAAAGCCCATTTACTCTGCCAATAGCACTATTAGCATCACTATAAATTTTTATGAAATGGGACACTTGACCCAATATGAACAGGATCAATTTTTTTCTCACTTGCTAACATTTCTCAGATCAGATCCGGTTGTCACATCGACCATAAATTCAATAAATCAACCCGCATTTGGTTTTGAACAATTTCGGGACGCCTGTTTTCTTGAACGACAGATGAGTGTAATTTCATTTCGTTGCCAGGCACAGGATTCAAAACAAGCCAGTCTTTTTTCCAGGCAGTGGAAGCAACAGGGTTACAAATACCTCCTGGAAGCCTTGGGACACGCCCAAAAATACGTTCAACTTTCAGAAATAAATGAACAAATTGAAACTTGTGTCCAAAGATCCGCGCTCGGTTTGAATTCCCCTTACCTATGCGAAATGGATCATTTCAACAAGCCCGGAATAATCCAAGAACTTAACCATGAAAAGGAACTAAGTTTTGGTATTTTCCCTGGATTTTCTCTCATCGACGGCATGAATGCCGTTGCACCTGATCGTCCCATACGAAACCAAACCAACCTGATGGTACTCTTTGGGGCCATCGTCGGTTTTTTAAGTGCATTAATTCTCATTCAAACCAAGAGATTATGACACGCCAAAAGATATTTAACACATTCTGGTACATTGCGGTATTCCTGCTTCCGTTTACCAGCCTGCCATTGACCAGTCAAATATTGCATTCAAAAATGGTAGCGGCACCAGCAATTATTTTTCTGGCGTTGCTGATGTTGTTTTGGTTTATCCCATATTTATTCAAGCATTCTCTTGATTTGGCGACCTACCCTCTTCTTATATACCTGGTATACACCCTTCTGATCACATGCCTTTCAATTTTTAATTCAATTCCTATTCAAAAGAATTTCAATTTTCTCTCGAGCTTTGGTGAAAGTATTATCACATTATTGATTGGCATTTCCTTCTTTGCATTTCCCCTACAATTTTTAAATTCTGAAAAAATATTGAAACAAACACTCCGGTTTCTTTATTTAGGGTTTATTCCTTTATTTGTCTGGTCAATGACCCAATTTTTTGTCTATCAATTAAGCGGTCAATTTCCGGTCTGGATGGAGACAGCCCAAAGTTGGTTCACAACCTCGGGGTTACTTTATCCTGGCCGCATTACTGGGTTTGCATATGAACCCTCTTGGGTAGCCCACCAGTTGAACTTATTGTATATACCTATCTTTTTAGGTTTCACACTGAGTAATCAAAGTCTCTTTGTAAAGAAATATATGCATTTGAGCGTTGAAAACCTGTTACTAGGCAGTGCGCTCTTATGTCTGTTTTTATCAAAATCCCGTATTGGTTGGATATCATTTTTGGTATGTATCTTATATGCATCTCTTGTATTGAATGGCCGATATATTCTTTCTTTAAAGAATAAGTTCCCAAAATTTTCTCAAAAGAAATGGAAGTTGGCATTACCAATTCTATTACTAACTTTTTACTTGATCATAATCTTGACAGGTTTGTTCATTTCCAGCAAGGTCGATTCGCGCATGGAACAAGTCTTAAATCCCAAGACTTACCAAAATCGGAGTCTTCTCTCAATTGCCAATCAGTTTTTGTTTGCAGAAAGAATCCTATATTGGCAGGCAGGTTGGGAAATGTTCAACGACCACCCCATTATCGGGGTTGGACTTGGAAATTATGGCTTTTATTTCGAAAATTACATACCCTCATTTGCGTGGGCATTGGACGAACCACGAGATTTAATCTTTCGAGCAGAATATCAAGCCAATAATAAAAACATTTGGACTCGCTTGCTTTCTGAAACCGGTGTGATTGGCCTGATTCTCTTTACAAGTTGGTTATATTTGATATTCAAAAAGGGTTATGCGATCACAAAAAGTGAAAACATTAAGAAAACAGTCTGGGGTTATGTTACCCTGCTGACAATAATCGCATTCTTATTTGAAGGCTTTAGCATTGATAGTTTTGCCATGCCATATGTATGGACAACATTAGGTATAGCTTTGGCTGCAATACGGATGGATCAAACAAAAACATCGCTATAAACGCAAACCCAATAAAAGGAAGCTATGGATTAGTCTCAAGAGGTTTTAATTTGGCTCGCTTATTAATCTTTACTTCATGAAAAATACCCTGAACAATAATCCCCAATAGTAACAGACTGATAATAGCAATCATTAATATGAAATCTATGCGGCCGAATAAATTTAAATAGCGGCTCAAATACCATTGTAAGAAAAAGAGATTAAAGATAAGCTCGGCAAGCAATATCCGTATAAACCAGTGATCTTTCCTGCGCCAACCATATTCAAAACTCAACGCTGCTGTTCTCGCAATTGGTACCAGCAAAGCTAACCGGTAACGCGGGTTATCCCAGATATCACCACCTGCTCGTGTTGATGATAATAGTAGCCATAAAATCACGAAAATTATGAGTACAACCCATTTATGTTTATAAATTTTCGGAAGGCGGAAAATAAGCGCGACAGAATAAGCCAATAATGGGGCCAGTAACGCCCAGCCAACTGACCTAAAGATATTTATTGTTTTCCAAAATGCTATCGCTGGCTCAACCAGGGCCGCCGGTAAAACTGGCTGAGTAAGGCCATAAACTGATAAAAACGGAAGCTGAAGGATTTCTGGAATACGACTAAAAATGAACTTTATCCATCCGGATTTCTGAACAGCAAGAATGGCATCCCACTTACTGGCCTCGATAATCCACCCCCAGCTCAGGATACCAATTGATACCAAAATTAAGAATCCTGAGAGTGCCAAGAAAACGAATGGGATTTTTTTCGCTTTCTCCTCTTGACTTTCCATAAAAGACCATATTATGGCGAATAAAATGATAAATACTGCTGTTCTGGTTGATAAAACCAACATAAACAAAGAAATGATAATTGAGAAAATTAGCCTTTTTTGACGCGATAATCGCTTTGATATGGCCAACCAAAAAAGGATGGCTGAAAGCCCCATTAAAAAAGGTTCGCGCATTTGTGAAGAGCTGAACAAGATTGCATCAGGATAAAATGCGTATATTAAAGTCGCCAACACATTTACTCCTTGGTGCTTTACTGGCATATTCCAAACAAATGGAATCCCGATTACACTGATAATTACTGCCAGTAAGGTTATCAATATCTTGAGATGAAAAAATGGAGACGAGTAACGGTAAATGAATGCGCTAATTGCTAATAATCCGCCATATTGGTCACTAAAAAACTCACTCCCAAATGCAATCCAAATGGGCTCTTCAGAGCCCGCCAATTTCCATGCCTGAAGGTCACGATTGTATGCATCCCGGAATAGATAGCCCTCTTGTTGCGTTTTTTGATCATAACCAATTATTGGTAAACCATACGTCGAAAAGATTCCAAAACCAATCCGCAATGAAAAGGCAAGGATCATAATCCAACACAGAAGCTTGTTTGGCCCGAGTAAGCGATAGAGCCGGATTAAGACGTAAATTCCTATAATAGCCAACAAGAAAAAACTGATCATTGAGCCAAACGCAGGTACATCGCCAATCAAAAAAACCAGCAAAGAAATGAACAAAGACGAACCAAAAGACCAAAACAGATCTGTGAGTTTTTTATTCATGGACAAATCCGCTTAACCCATTTTGAGAGCGCTTTATCCAAGAATACTGTTGAACATCCTTTTTAGCCTGTTGCGCTTTAATTGTATACACATGGGGCTGTTCGTATATATCAAGGATAACCTTTTGCCATTGTAATTCATCAGCCAAATCACAGAAAGTAGCATTTGATTCATTTAATACTTCGTGCAGAACTGGCAAATCGCTGCTAATAATCGGCCTTTCTGCTGCCATATATTCAAACATTTTCATTGGGGAGCAAATATCAGCCGTATTACCCCCGCTGCTTCCTGTAACATTTCTTTCGTAGGGCATTAATAATACATTTCCGGCAGATTGGTATAAAGGAATAAATTCATTATTCACAAAACCCGTTATGTGAATGTTGGTAATCCCCCGAATCAATATTTCGTTTTGCCAGAATTCAACATCTGTGGGTTTTCCTCCTACCCAAATAAATTGGATGGAAGGAAGAGCCTCTGCCAACTTGACCAATAATTTCATCCCCCGACCAGGGTACAAATGACCCGTATATACTGCACTCCATTGATCAGCCAGGTTTAATTGCTTACGAGCGACGGATGGTGAAGGTAAGTTGAAATAACGTTCAACATCAACGCCATCCGGAGCGATGACATAATCAATTTCCTTACCATCTAAACCAAAGCGATTGATATAACGTTGCCAAAGTGCGTTTGTAATTGGGAGAAAACGGATTTTTTTCTTAGATTTGAGAAGAGTCTTATAATAAAAATTACCCAATCTTCCGGTTGGCAATTCATGCAATTCCTGTAAGATTGGTACATCTATTAAACTTAAGAATATCGAAATCTGAGGCATCCAGCTATGGAAAATATCGGTGTGCCATTTTATCCCCCTGGTTATACATGAACAAATAAAATCATAACGATTAAATCCTCTTCTGGATTTAATCCAGCAGATGTCAAATTCGTGTTCCAACCCATATCGAACCGCAATCTCTTTCCAGGAACACGGATCCGTTCCAGGAACAAAAAGTGTCACCTCCAGCCCCAACTGCCTGTATGCCTGGCAAACTTTCATTACTTGAATACTATTTGCTGTAGTTGATGGGACTTTACTGGTAGAAATTAGTGCAATTTTCATAACTTAACCAACCAGATTACCATCAATTGTAGCTGAATTGCGAAGATGAATCCAACCCAATAAAGAAATTAACCCAACTGACACTACAAAATAAGCACTTAAGAGTCCAGCCTGGAACAAATAACCATTTTGAGGAACGAATATAAGCATAGCGGCTGTTTTTACCAATCCTACACCTGCCATGATAAATAAAGGCGCATTCGGGCGATTAAATGCCAATAATAAGTTCCTGTTCCAAAACAAAACATTGGCAGTTCCATAGCCTATTAATAAAATCAGCGTAATGGCAAGTGAAGGTAAATATTTACCATCTTTTATAAACCCAAGCAGCCAGGGGCCGAATAGAATTAATCCTAGAGCACATGCAGAAGTCCACAGAAGAGCAAAAAGAGTTACCTTGCGCAACAAATTCTTTAAGGGAGCCCATAATCGGAGGGCAATAAATTTGTTAATTTCAGGATATGTAGTTGTGATAAGAGAGTTGATGGGCATCATAATTGGATTAATAATGGCAAGTCCAAATTTATAATAACCAACAATTTCTGCATTCCAGAAGAACCCCATCCATAAAACCTCACTATCACGAATTAACAAGTTGACTGTGCCACTTAAATTGGTCGAAATTGCAAAATTTACCAACTCTTTCTTATTCTCAATTTGGCTCATTGAAACCTTCCACCACCCATGACCAATTAAAGAATTTAAATTTAACACACCAGAGAGAAAAATCCCGAACCCATAAATGAATTTTCCAATCAGGTAAGCGGTTAATACTTGAATAAGATTACCATTGGTAAAGTACAACACAGCGATCCAGGCCACGGTGACAAAATTTTGAAGAAAATTAAAGATTGCAATTGTCTTGTAACGATCTGCTAATTGCAGAATTGCTGTCGCTGTCTCAGTTAAGAAATTTGCCAATAAAGCAAAACCGTAAATGATGATCCACTGAGTCATTTCACTGTTTTTTAGTATATATTTGGCTGCCAGAGGAGCTGTTAAAACCAGCAGACCATAAGCAATGAGGGATGTGATTATTTCAACGATCCCGGAGAATTTAATTACTGCTCCAGCGTTGCTTTTCTCTCCCTTTTCCAAGAAAGAACCCCCGAACTTAATTACTAATTCTCCCATACGAAAAGAGAGCAAACGATTAACATTGGAAGAAAAAGTCACAATTAACCCGAGAAAACCGTAATTTGCGGGACCTAAAATAATAGCAGCCAGAATGCCTTGCAGCGATGCAAGTAAGCTACTGATGGAATTACTGCTGAACAGATAACCCGAATTACGGATTACATTCAAGAAGGATTGATCTTTAATGAAAGCCAGAAAGAACTCTTTGATTCTCTTCATTGAAACTTATTTTTCATTTTATGATTAAATCACGAAATTGGAGTTGTACACACAAATGGGCTCTTTCAAATGACTGGATCGTTATTTAAGATAAATGTCCATTTGCGTTTTATTACAAGAGATTTCCCTCAGCCCGTTACCAAACACCAAATTAAATCCTAAAGCCTGACAACCTTGTGGTTTTTCTTACTGGCTAATCCAAGAGCATTGCGAGTATCCACAATCAACTTTGATTTCTCTAGAATATCCGCATAATCAAAGACTTTGTGATTGGTTATGATAACAGCACAATCAGAATCTTCCAATGCCTTTTTAAAATCTTGAGCGGATTGCAACTCCCAGCCATCCTGAGAAATAAAAGGAATATAGGGATCATAATAGCTAACTTCAGCCCCTTTCTCCTCCAATAAATGAATTACATCCAAGGCGGGCGACTCGCGAATATCATCAATGTCCGGCTTGTAAGCCACCCCTAGGATCAGTATTTTGCTGCCTTTAACGGCTTTTCCATGGTCATTAAGTGCGTCCTGTACTTTACCCACCACAAACCTGGGCATATTGGTGTTGATCTCGGAGGCCAATTCGATAAAACGGGCAGTGTAATTAATTGACTTCAACTTCCAGGATAAATATAAGGGGTCAATTGGAATACAATGTCCACCAAGTCCAGGCCCGGGTGTAAATTTCATAAAACCGAATGGTTTTGTTGCTGCTGCATCAATTACTTCCCAAACATCCACATTTAAACGGTCACACATAATGGCAAGTTCATTTACCAGGCCGATATTAATCATTCGGAAGGTATTTTCCAGAAGTTTGGCCATCTCGGCTACTTCCGTTGAAGAAACAGGGACAACACTCTTTAAGGCTTGTTCATACCATTTCGCTGAAACGAATGAACAATCTTCCGTAATACCGCCGATTACTTTCGGCGTATTGATTGTCGTCCAGTCCTTACGGCCCGGGTCAACCCGTTCTGGTGAAAATGCCAGGAAGAAGTCTTTTCCGACTGTGAGTTCACGATTTTCCTCAAGTCTAGGTAATACCATTTCACGAGTTGTGCCAGGATATGTGCTTGATTCCAAAACTATTACCATTCCTGAATGGATATACTCGGCCAAATTTTCAGTGGCAGAGATTATAAAGGACAGATCCGGATCACCTGTCTTGCGCAAAGGGGTCGGCACGCAAATTGAAACTGCATCCGCCTTTTTTAAAGCACTGAAATCGGATGTGGCTTTTAATTTGCCACTCTCCACTAATTTCTTTACTTGTTCAGAACTTACGTCCAGAATATAACTTTCGCCCTGGTTCAAACGCTCCACTTTTTCTTGAATTGGATCAATCCCGGTCACATTAAAGCCGGCCTCAGCAAATACAACTGCTAGAGGCAGGCCGACATATCCCAATCCCAGAATGGCAATATTCGCACTTCGATTTTGTAGTTTCTCTAATAATTCCTGTTTTATATCCATTTTTTTCCTTGAAGTAGATGAAATAAAAAATATGATTGTTTTTAGAAAAGTGGAAGTTGAGTACCTTTACCGGAAGAATCAGCCTTTTTTTCTTCAATTTTAATGTTTATTTCTTCTTTGCCCGCTTTATCTGGTACGTTTTGTAAATACTGGGGCAATTTTTTAAAATCTTCAATAATCGTGTTCTTCAAAGCCGGTTGATGCAGAGCAGCTGCAGGATGAAACATCGCCACAATTAAGCGTCCATTTACCGTTTTCGCCTGGCCATGAATCTGGCTGATTTTTACATTTCCGAAGAACTTGGCCATTGAAAAACGGCCGAGTGTCACAATTATGCTCGGTTTAATGGTTTCTATCTGTGCTTCCAGGTAGAAATCACAGGCTTGTAGTTCCTCTTCTTGGGGGTCACGATTCCCCGGAGGGCGGCATTTAACAACATTTGTAATAAACACTTGTTCTCTTGATACACTGGCGTTTTGAAGAAGCTCATCGAGAAATTTCCCGGCTGCACCTACAAATGGGCGACCTTGCTGATTTTCATAAAAGCCTGGCCCCTCACCGATGAACATTATGCGCGCGTTGGAAGGCCCTTCGCCTGGCACAGCCTTAATCCGCGATTTATGCAAATCACATCGCACACAAACCGAGATTTGTGTCGCCAGGTCATTCAATCGATCATCAGTGTTCATAAGGCCTCTCCTTCCTTTCCATTGTTTGTTACATTCGAAACGCTATCAGAAATTAATTTCTTTGCGAGAGGTGCAGACATTAAAATGGCATCTTCGCGATTGTCCTGATAATACTTTTTACGAATCCCATCTACCTCAAAACCAAATCTCTTGTATAAGTTGAGAGCTGCTTGGTTGGATCTCCTTACTTCGAGCAAGGCGCGCTCCAATCCTGCTTTTGCAGCTTCTGATAATATTTTACCCAGAAAAATAGTACCAAATCCCTGGTTTCTAAAGTCTGGATGAATCGCAATCGTACCAATATGGATCTCATCGAGAATGATCCAAATCACTGCCATTGCGATGATTTTCTCAGCACCAAAGTGTTCCAATCCGGCAACCCAACAGACAGAATTTTCGTTTTCCAGAATTTCATAGCGATAAGAGTTTTTCGGCCAAGGATTTGGAAATGAAAGTTGATCTATTTCGATTACCGCCGGCAGATCATCTAAAGTCATTTTTCTAATTGAAATGTTCAAATGTTTCCTTGATTTTGTGAAATTACGGAATCTGATTGGCAATGTGTAAATAAATAGGTGCCAGGGTTTTGTTCTCAACAAAGTTACTGGCTTTGAACTGTTTCCATCCCATTGCAGCCAAAAACGAAGCTCTCCGCATTGATTGCACTGGCGGGCTGAGAACAATATTTCGGCGCTTACGGTTTAGAATTTGCCGGTCTTCAGCAGACAACTCGCCGCAAATATAAGTTGGTTCTTCAATTGATCCTACCAACTCATCTATCGTCATAATGCAATTTTCTCCATCTCGATGCCAATTACCACCTTTTTGTTTATATCTTCCGACTGCAAAACGTGATCTGCCTGCCTGTAAAACAGCCAACATAGGAATATTACGTGCGGCTTGAGAGAAAGCCAAAAAGTCGAGTGTTGGAATTCCAATGACTGGAATGCGTAAGGAGAGAGAAAGACCTTTAACAAGTGCCATACCGATACGCAAGCTCGTAAAGGATCCAGGGCCTAATGCCACTGCCAGTACTTTTAAATCACTTAATGGAACACCAGTTCGTTGGATCAAGCTTTGAATGGCAGGGGCCAATTCAACAGTATGATGATTATTAGTGAGCCAATTAATTTCTCCAATTACTTGAATTCCATCATATATTGCCAGTCCCACGGATGAAGTAGAGGAATCTAAAGCAAATATCATTTATTAACCTCCAAATGTCTTCTTTCGAAACTCATGCAGTAGATCCCTATAATAAGCTCCCCTGGGATTGAAGACCATTCTTCTCTGAAATTGGTCCACCAGGAATAGATCAATCCATAAGTGATTTTGCGGCAAAGCCGACCGGATTAATTCAGGCCATTCAATTATCAAAGCTCCGCTGGAGATGATTTGCTCCATGTCCAAATTTATCGCATCAATCGCCCCGGACAAGCGGTAAGCATCCATATGATGCAGAATCCGGCCATCAGGTCGGCGATACTGGTTGATAATTACAAAAGTCGGGCTGGTCGCCTGATCCAAAGAACCCCAACCCTGATTTAGTCCCTGAACAAAAGTTGTCTTTCCAGTTCCTAAATCACCTGAAAGACAAATTACATCCCCAACTGATAAACATGTCCCTAACCGAGACCCCAATCTTTTGGTTTGATCGGCGCTTTTACTAAAAAATTCGAGACTGTGTGGATTGAGAATTGGCATACAAGATCATTATACACTGATCTTTTTGGGATTATCCATGGATAATTTCACCTGCGCTGCTATCGCCCGGGCAATTTGTCTGCTAGCCATTGGTTTTGCTAGCATGCTTGCATTCTTGCTCACCAGTTGCATTTTGGATGGATCTTCCAGCCACTGTCTTAGTTGAGCGATCATTATTTCTGCTTCGGGAGCCCAGGCTCCTGCTCCATGATTAACCACATAATCCACATTTCCGCTTTCTTGACCCGGCATTTTTGAGAACAAAATCACCGGAAGACTTGCGATAAAGGCTTCACTGATGGTTCCCGGCCCAGCCTTGGTAATTAAAATGTCTGCAGCGTGCATGAATTCCGGCATGTTTTTGACAAACCCATAAATTTTAATAGGGATTTTCCAATTGACTTGCTCTAACATCAAACGGGCTTTTTCATTTCTTCCGGCAATGATTATTAGCTGGCACTTTAATCCAGCATTATTAATTTCGATTGCAAAATGTTCGAGGTTCCCCATACCTTCACCACCGCCAACTAACAATACAGTGGGAATGTTTAGCTGCCAATCATTCTTTATACGGATCTCATTGACATCCGGCATTGGCTGAATATATCGTTCGGCAACTGGTTGGCCGATTACCATAATTTTTTCATCGGGCAAACCACTCTTCAAAGCTTTCTCGCGTGCTAACTCTGTGGGGACGATAACCAGATCTGCACCGGAATGGTACCAGGCTGCATGAGTTGAAACGAGATCAGTTACCACGGTCACAAATCGGCTGTTCGTATTTACACGTGCACGCATAATTGGTGTATTAACTAAGGAATGGACCGAAACAATCACCTCTGCAGGATGTTCATTCAAAAGTTGCCTCAATGATCGCCGTAGATATGGCCACAGAAAATTATAGAATACCCTCATTCGACGTTTGCCATCACTTACAGTGTAGGTCCACTCCCACATACGCGGCAGTTTTGAAAAGCGAGGGTAGATGTCAGGGGCGTAGTTAAAAGGAAGAGGTGCGTATTCTCGAAAAATATCAAGCATTTCAGTCTGAAATCTTCCCGGGAATTCAAGTTCTAAGGCTTCCATGATCGCTTCAGCAGCACTGCGATGACCACCACCTGTATCGGAAAAAAGAAACAAGATTTTCGGTTTTGGCATGGTCTCAATCATTCCTGTGAGTTGATTTGAACAATTTTTTTCAAATTCTTGGCTAGTTCACGGCGCGACAATAAAACCCGATGTTGACACTTACAGCATACCAGACCTATGTCAGCTCCCAACCTTACTACCTTCCACTCGTAACTGCCACATGGATGTGCTTTTTTCAGGCGTAAAACCATGTTAATTTCAAGATTCGGCAACACAGGGGCATTATACCACCCATGATATAATCATCGAAAAATGGATATATTTTCTCCAACAACAATTGTCACAAAAATTCTAGTCTTACTGTTTGCCTTTCCCATTCATGAATTCGCACACGCCTGGACAGCGAACTATTTTGGCGACGATACTCCCAGACTTCATGGGCGATTAACTCTCAATCCGCTTGCCCATTTGGATGTTGCTGGCAGTTTAATCTTCATGCTATCTTACTTTGGTTGGGCAAAACCAGTTCCAGTAAACCCATCCAATCTTAATCACCATAATTCAAAAGCATATTTATTGGTTTCTTTGGCTGGTCCCATGTCAAATTTAGCATTGGCAATTATTGCAGCCATACCGATACGTATGGGTTTGGTTCACTTAACCAATAATTTTTTTAGTGTGCTTTTATTAAATTTTATAATTTTTAATCTAATTCTAGCTATTTTCAACTTAATACCACTCTCACCTTTAGATGGAGGAAAGGTGTTAAATCAACTCCTTCCCTCCTCCGTGAGACCATTTTTTGAAACAATCGATAGATATGGTCCCATCATATTAATGGTCTTGTTATTTGTGTTACCAACAATTGGAATTAACCCTTTAGGGGCAATAATTAATCCCATTTTCAATGGAATTTTTGGAATACTGACTGGCAGGTAAAAATGGCTATACAACTAACGATTATTGGATTGGAAAGAATTGGTTGTTCGATCGGGTTGGCATTAAAAGAACATACTCAAAAAATTACCAGAGTAGGCCATGATCGCAAAGACCCCAACAATAAAAAAGCGCTTGAATTAGGTGCAATCGATAAAGCAACTGGAAATATCAAAGACGCAGTTGTTGCTGCCGACATCGTCATTCTCGCGGTTCCCGTCGATGAGATTAAAGAGACGATTGAGGTAATCAGCAACGACCTGAAGGCTGGGGCAGTCTTATTGGATACCTCGATTTTAAAGAATGAGGTGGCGGGATGGGTAAAAGAGTTCGTCCCTGAAGACCGCTATTTTGTCAGTTTTCAACCAACTCTAAATCCGTTGTACCTGTCTGAGCCGCTCAATGATATTCAATATGCCCATGCTGACCTTTTTCACAAATCGATGATTGTTATTACATCACCACCAAAAACAGATGGAGATGCAATTAAACTGGCTTCTGATCTGGCATTTTACCTTGGTTCATCACCCTATTTTGCAGATCCGCACGAGGTGGATGGTATCACCACCGGTACAGAAATTCTACCTGAGTTGCTCGCTTCAACTTACATTAACTTAATTACTTCACAACCAGGTTGGCGAGAGGGTCAAAAAATTGCCAGTCACTCATTCGCTAACCTCTCAGGGTCGATCTTAAATGCACCAGAACGGGAAATGTTTGGTCAAGCAATTCAGGGAAACAAAGAAAATACAATTCGCATGCTTAATGAAATGATGATTGGTTTACGAAATGTTCGCGAAATAATTGAGAATGAAGAGTGGGATGAATTGCATAAACTCATATCCCTAGCCCGTGAAAGACATGGTGATTGGCTTTATAACCGGAATAAGGCAAATTGGGAAAATTCAGCTAATTATGATGAAATACCTTCTTCAGGTGATTTCTTTTTACACATGATTGGTTTTTCCAAAAAAAAGAAAAGTAAACCGGAATAACAAATGCCAGCTTATTGTTATTTCATTTTGTGTGATAACAATGCCTTTTATACCGGCTGGACAAAAAATATCAAAAGAAGATTTAAGCAGCACCTGCATGGAAAAGGAGCTTATTACACAAAGGTTCATTCGCCGGTCGAAGTCGTCTATTGGGAATCTTATGGGGATGATAAAATCGCGAGAAAACGTGAAGTACAATTAAAGAAATTAACACATAATCAAAAAATAAACCTTTCCAGGGGGAGGCTGACGAACATGTGTGACCGATTGTATTTTGACAAATACAATTATTTTGTCAATTCTCCAGGCAGAGTAAATTTGCTGGGGGAGCATGTTGATTACAATGGCGGACCGGTGTTGCCAGTTGCAATCGATCGATCCGTCTCACTCTGGGCAAATCGCAGAAACGATCAACAATTTTCGGTAAACGCACTCGATATGGATCAAAATGTTGTTTTGACTTTGAACTCAATTGAATCAAGAATGGATATACAAGGCAACCCACTTCCAGACTGGGCTCTTTATCCGGCAGGAGTTATTCATATCGCTCATAAACAAAATTATCAAATTAATGGTTTTGATTCGCTGTTTAAGTCCAATATTCCTATTGGCTCTGGATTAAGTTCCTCTGCAGCCATAGAAATTGCTTTTGCAGCTCTTTTACGAGAATTTGGAATGTGGAAAATGGATAACTTGCAATTGGCACTGCTTTCACAAGAGGCAGAGCAAAGATATGTAGGCGTCAATTGCGGAATTATGGATCAATTTGCAAGTGCCAATGGGGCAGCCAATTCGGCCCTATACCTTGACACCGCGACCTTACAATGGCAGATATTGCCTTTGCCAAAAGATGTGGCCATCGTAATTGCAGATTCAAAGATTAAAAGAAACCTGGCAACTTCTGAATACAATGAAAGGCGAGCATCCTGTGAGGAGGCACTTTCGAAATTAAAAGAATTCTCACCTTCGATCAACTACCTGAGTGATGTCAGCCCGCAAGAATTTGCTAAATTCGGAAAGAACCTTGCTGAAATACCGTACAAAAGGGCAAAACACGTGATAGAAGAATGCCAGCGCGTAAAATTGGCTGCTCAAGCTTTAAAATCAAGCAATATCGTGGAATTTGGTAAATTGATGAAGGCTACGCATGCCTCCTTGCGAGATCTTTATGAAGTCAGTATTCCACAAATCGATACTCTGGTGGAAATAGCAAATGCGCATCGTTCTTGTTTTGGATCGCGGCTGACCGGTGCAGGCTTCGGCGGTTGTACAGTCTCATTGGTTTTACAAGAATCTGCAGACAAGTTTATGGATGATATTAAACGGGATTATTATCTTAATACGGGCTCCGAAATCGAAGTCTATATTTGTAAAGCCAGTAATGGAGTCACGGTGCAATGGCGCAACCAAACATCAAGTTTGACCGATGGCAAGTCACCAATCGATTAAGTCAAATAGTACCTTATTCAAAAAGATATGTGGACAAGCCCTAAAAAAAACTCTGCCCCTAATTTTAAACTCGATACCTATTTTTACTTATCAAAAAATAATGGGAGATTTCCCAGCGAAACAATAGTTTTCCATTGATCGGGATCTCCTTCTGTAAGAATAGCCACCTCAGCAATAATTTCCGCTTTGGCCATCTCCATTAATTTGCGCATGCCTTCCAAAGTTGATCCAGTGCTAATAACATCATCTACAATCAAGACTTTTTTTGCGTGAACTAAGCGCTGATCCTTTTCATCAAGAATTAACAACTGGGTATTGCTGGTTGTAATGGAATTTGTCTGGACTTGAATCGCATTCCCCATATATGGTTTATACGCTTTCCGTAGAACGATGTACGGAACTCCTTTCAAAGAGGACATAACATGCGCCAAAGGAATGCTCTTCGATTCCGCCGTAACAATTATGTCAAAAGTCAATCCATCCAGTTTACTTAATAAAGCTCTCGCACTGGCTTCTATCAATTCTGTATCACCCAGAATGTTCAGGACTGCAATTTTCAATCCCGGCTTTACTTCAAACAAAGGCAAGTTGCGTTTTAAACCAGCGATACTTACTGAATACGTTTTGCGTTTCATTATGACTCCCAAAAAAAAAGAATGAACGAACAAAGGGTATTATATGATATTTGCGGAATGAATAAAAAACAAACTTCTATGCTTTTTTAGAGCTTACTCATTTGCAGTCCACTTCAAATATAATTTCAGGAGTTATCACAAAAATTTTCGAATAATATTCTTTAAAAGAGCTCACAAATCTATTATTGCGTTTCAAGGTTAACTCGTTTATTTTCAAAGAACACTTGACGAGCAGTCCTAATTCAATTGTTGGTAATTCCAGTTTTAAGTAATTGACAGGTCTTTTGTCCGCAAACTACTTAATTCCCCAATGAATTTGGGCAATCTTACAAAACCAAGGGCAATTTATAAGCGAAATCGTAGGTAAATGCATAGTCAATGGGTAGGATAGAAAAACCCTGAAGCTCAATCCATTTTTTACAGATTGTACCAACATAGGCGAATGTCAGAAATTTCAGCAGGACAAAGTGTCGTACTTGTATACTTTGATCTAGCAAGTTTCCATAAGTTCTAATGGCTTTATAGATAGATTCCAATCTGTAAGCTAGTCCAACATACCAATTTAATGCGTTTATAGACAATTAAACCACCTGGAGAAATCACAATTTTTGTGATTGAAGTTGTCATCAGATTTTTATATGATAATGATCAGAATGATAATTGTTTGTAAAATCCCAAATCTTTAGATCAAGGTTGAATATGACAGATTTGAAAATGGTTGACAAATCCTCCCAAACAAAAGGACAACCTCAATATCATATCAGAGTAAAACCAGGAGAAGTTGGTAAGTATGTTTTGCTTCCGGGTGATCCTGATAGAGTGCTGCGCATTGCAAAATACCTAGATAATGCCCATGAGGTTGCTTTTCACCGTGAACACCGTACCTGGACTGGTGATTATAAAGGCATTCGGGTAAGTGCCACCTCCACTGGTATGGGCTGCCCTTCGGCCGCAATCGCCGTTGAAGAACTGGCTAATGTTGGTGCTACTCATTTTATTCGGGTAGGCAGCACTGGCGCACTCCAAAAAGGCATGAACATTGGCGACTTAGTAGTCAGCACTGGGGCAATGCGCCTCGAGGGAACGACGAAATATTATGCCCATGATAGCTTCCCGGCTACGCCTGATTATTTTTTAACAAAGGCGCTGATCGAAGCGTCTATTATTACCCAGAAAAATCACGCTGGTAAATTGTTTATCGGTTTAAGTGCTTCGTCTGATGCTTTTTATGGAGAAACTCCTGAGTTGCAACGCATGGTCATTAATCACAAGGTACTCAATATGGAAATGGAAAGTTCCGCAATCTATGTGATTGCGCACATGCGTGGGTTAAAATCTGGAATGGTGTGTGCCGTGTCTGGAAATCTGGCAACCGGTGATGTTATTTATGACCGTGAAAATACTGGATTGATCCAAGGCTGGGAAGACGCAATCAAGGCTGCCCTGGAAGCGATCTATCTTTACGAGACGCAAGGATATGATCAGATCAGTGCCCAATACCAACCCGATTTTGATTACGCCATTCGGTATTTTCCAAAATATTAACCTGGGTTAATCACCCAACATTCAATGAGAAGGAGAAGATAATGTTCAAGAAATATTTCACTACCATGTTTGCCCTGCTATTCATCCTGAGTCTTGCCTTAGCGGCATGCAGTCCTGCAGTCCAAA
Source organism: Chloroflexi bacterium 44-23 (assembly GCA_001899005.1). Lineage (GTDB taxonomy): Bacteria > Chloroflexota > Anaerolineae > Anaerolineales > Anaerolineaceae > UBA6170. The sequence goes on along the minus strand of MKUW01000007.1, from coordinate 382,925 downwards.
CGAAACAACCCACGGCGGTAGACCAACCCGTCACTCAAGAAGCTCCCCAAGGGTGTGCATATAAGATCGGGTTTGTAAGCGATGTGGGCAAGATTAATGACCAGAGCTTCAATCAAGCCAGCTGGACTGGCGTCGAGGAAGGCGCCAAAGCTTTGGGATTAGCCAAAGACTGCATTAGCTTCATTGAAACCACAGATAGTGCTGACTATGAGACTAACATCCGTTCATTTGTGGAAGAAGGTTATAACATCATCATCACTTCAGGTTTTGCTATGGGTCAGATTACCCGTAAGATAGCCACCGAAAATCCAGATGTATATTTTATTGGCGTCGATCAACAACAGGTGGACGAAAATTTTGCGCCTGCTCCTTTAGCTAATGTGACCGGCTTGAATTTCCATGAAGATATTGGCGGCTTCCTAGCTGGTGCTACCGCCGGTTTAATGACCAAATCAAACGTGGTTGGCGGAGTTTTCGGTTGCCAATTCATTCCTGCAGTAGCCCGCTACGAAGTAGGTTATTATAACGGCGTCAAATTCGTCAATCCGAATGCTAAAGTCATCGATATATATCACCCCGGTTCAATTGATGTCTGTTTTGGTGACGCTACTTTTGGCTCTGAAACTGCCCAAGCCTTGATTTCTGAAGGTGCAGATGTAGTCTACGGAGCAGGTGGCCTGACGGCGAATGGTGCTATGATCACTTCCTGTAACCAGGGTGCTTTGGTGATCGGAACAGACATGGATGTTTTCCTCACATTACCCGAGGTAAAAGATTGTATTATCACCAGCGCATTGAAAGACATTGTTACCGGCGTCAGTGACCTGATCGTCGCTGTATCTAAAGGTACTTTTCCTGGAGGCGATACATTTGGACCATCAATGCTAGCTCCATATCACAACCTTGACGCGCAGGTGCCAGCCGAAGTGAAAGCAAAATTGGAAGACATTGCCAAAAAACTAGCAAGCGGTGAAATCGACCCCTGTGTGCCATTTGAAGGCTCAAATCCAAATACTTTCTGCGTACCAGTCAATCCCTAGAACTTTTAATTCCTAGTCGACAAAGGGATGGAGGATACATGTCTTCCATCCCTTCTTGTAAATTGATCGGAGGTGTGTCATCGCAGAATCCGGTTTTAAAAAACTTGGGAAGAAGACCAAATTAACTGCCATACTGACCAATATTGGTATACCGGTATTGGCGATCTTTACCGCATTGTTGGTATCCAGCATTGCCATTTTATTATCAGGAGCCTCACCTATCAAAGCTTTTTCGGCTTTGGCAGTAGGTGCATTTGGCACTCGGGACAACTTGATTGAAACAGTTGTTAAAGCGACTCCTTTGATTATCGCAGGGCTGGGTGTTGCTTTAGCTTTTCGGGGAGGCTTATTTAACATTGGAGTTGAAGGTCAATTATTTATCGGGTCCATTGTAGCCGTTTTGGTAGGTACCAATTTTGATCTTCCTAAGATCATCAACGTCCCCTTGGTAATGCTAGCTGGTGCGCTCGCCGGAGCTTTGTTAGCAGCTTTTTCTGGTTACCTAAAAGCTTGGCATGGCGCGCATGAGGTAATTACCACGATTATGATGAACTACATCGTGTTACGGATCATTACTTGGGCAATTGGGGCTAACGGCCCTCTGCGGAAACCCTTAAGTATAGTACCGGAAACACGCTCATTATTCGAATCTGCTCGCCTTCCTCTTCTTATTTCCGACACTCGTTTGCATATGGGGATTGTCATTGCTCTTGCTTTAGCAGCAGGTGTATATTTCTTGTTGTTCAGAACTGTGTTAGGGGTAGAAATCCGAATTGTTGGTAAAAATTTGCACGCCGCCAAATATGTAGGGATCAACGTGAAGCGAAATATTGTGTTAACCATGGCGTTGAGCGGCGGATTGGCAGGTTTGGCTGGCGCTATTCAGGTAATGGGCATACCCCCTTATAACTTCACTACTGGTTTTAATGTGGGGTATGGCTTTGACAGTCTGGCGGTTGCCGTTCTTGGCAGTATTCATCCTGTGGGCGTTGTCTTTTCTGCATTACTCTTTGGAGCGATGGATGCAGGAGCTCGTTTAATGCAATTGCGTGCCAAAGTTCCAATTGATATCATAACTCTGTTACAAGGATTAATTCTTATGTTTGTTGCTGCCAACCAGATCATCCGCTCTCTTTATCATCTCCCCGCTCCAAGCAAGGAAGACAGTGTGAATCTCACCCAAAGTTGGGGAGGAGAATAAGCATGACGAGCATCCTTCTTGTCTCGCTCATGTCACTGGCAATTATCAAAGCAGCTCCACTCATATATGGTGCCTTATGTGGCTTAATGAGTGAACGTTCAGGCGTAGTCAACATTGGGATTGAAGGAATGATGTTGACTGGTGCGTTCATGGCGTTTATGGGTTCAGCACTGTTTTCTAAATGGACAGGTGGTGTGTTCAACCCAAATGTTTCTTTAGTGGTTGGTCTTCTGGTTGGGATTATTAGCGCGGCTCTGGTAGCTGGACTGCATGCCATTCTTTCAATCCACTACAAAATAGATCAGGTTATCAGTGGCACAGTGATTAATCTGCTCGCCGTCGGTCTCACCAATTACGTAGCAAATGCATATATAGACCCCACCCATTTGTCAGGCGTCGGAGTTTTCCCTGTATGGAAAATTCCCCTCCTGTCTAAAATCCCGATCCTTGGGCCAATCTTCTTTGAACACCAACCCATGATCTATCTTATGTTCGCTCTGGTTCTTTTTTTGCAATATGCAATTTTTAATACTCCCTGGGGATTACGACTGCGTTCGGTGGGTGAATACCCACAAGCCGCTGATTCGGTAGGGATCAATGTGATTAAGACCCGCTACTTGAACGTTATTTTAGGCGGCGCTTTAGCGGGTCTGGGTGGTGCTATCATGGTGCTCGAAAGTGTGGGCCGCTTTCAGAAGTTAATGACTTCAGGCCGTGGTTTTATTGCATTGGCTGTAATGATTTTCGGTAGATGGTCACCGATAGGTGCTTTTGGTGCAGCAATCTTATTTGGTTTTTCAGAAGCGTTAGGCGTCCGCCTTCAATTCGGTGATATAAACCATCTTTATGCGTTGGTGGTAGTGGCTGCTCTGGCAGTCATATTAACCAGCATTGTATGGGGTATTAACAGGCTGCGCAACCGCTCCACTAAGGGCAAATCTCCATTTTTAATTGGGGGAATTTTTACTTTAGGTCTGACAATCCTATATTTAGCCAACCAAGTTGAGTTTCCTAAGGTTTCAGTTCCGATTGAATTTTTAGGTTTGTTGCCTTATGTGTTAACAATTATTGTATTGACTGGTCTTGTTAAGCGCGCAGTTGGGCCGGCAGCTGTGGGGAAACCATATGAAAAACAATAAAGATCCCATCTTAAGCTTGCACAATATCACTAAGAGTTTTGGATCAGTAGTGGCGAATGACTCAATCTATTTTGATCTTTATCCGCAAGAAATTCAGGTTTTGTTAGGAGAAAATGGAGCTGGAAAATCGACTTTGATGAAGATCCTTTATGGTATGTATCAAGCTGACCAAGGTGAAATTTTGATCAACCAACAAAAGGTTGTTATTCAAGACCCCAATGATGCTCTTCGCCTTGGTATAGGCATGGTACATCAGCATTTCATGCTCGTGCCTGTCATGACCGTTACTGAAAACCTCATGTTGGGAGACGAAAAAACCAAAGGAAATGCATTTGGAAAGCTTTCAAAATTAGACCGTGAGACTGTGCGGCAGGAAATAATTGCACTAGGAAATAAATACGGTTTACAAGTAAATCCAGATGCAGTGGTTGAAGATCTTTCCGTAGGCGAGGCTCAACGGGTAGAGATTTTGAAAGTTTTGTATAAGGGTGCAGATATTTTGATACTAGATGAACCCACCGCAGTCTTAACCCCTCAGGAAACATCGGAACTTTTTGAAATTATGCGATCATTGATCAAACAGGGAAAGTCTATCATTTTTATTACCCACAAACTTAAAGAAGTTCTGGCAGTGGCCGATCGAATCGCCGTATTGCGTAATGGAAAAGTTGTCGGGCATACTACCCCTGCTGAATCATCGATCGAAGAACTAGCGCTATTAATGGTTGGCCGGGAGGTACTATTGACAGCCACAAAAGGTCAATCTCACCCAGGGAAAGTCGTTTTGAATATCAAGGATTTGTCTATAAAGTCAAAAAGTGAGGTGATGGTAGTTAAGAATTTTAGCTTGCAATTACGAGCAGGGGAAATCTATGGGATTGCAGGGGTGCAGGGAAATGGACAATCAGAGTTAATTGAGGCTATCACAGGATTAATGCAACCGCATTCTGGTCATATCATAATCTTGAACAAGGATGTGACCCATTCCTCACCACGTCAGATCACCTTGGTAGGTACCGCACATGTGCCAGAAGATCGTCAAAAGCACGGCTTAGTTCTCGGTTTCTCTGTTGCTACGAATCTTGTCTTGCAAACCTATTACTTACCTCCATTTTCTAATGGATGGGTGATCTACCCTGAGAAGGTTGAGGAAAATGCAGATGAGAAGATCGATGAGTTTGATATCCGCACACCTTCTCGGGATGCTTTAGTCAGCAATTTATCCGGAGGGAATCAGCAAAAGGTTATTATTGCCAGGGAATTAAGCCGCCCAATTAATCTTTTGATCATTAATCAGCCTACTCGTGGATTAGATGTCGGTTCCATCGAATATATTCATAAACGCATCATTGAGGCTCGCGATAAAGGTGTGGCGGTCTTGCTAGTCTCGGCAGAACTGGATGAAATTCTTTCACTGTCAGATCGGATTGGTGTGATGTATGCAGGGGAGTTGGTTGCCGAAATGGATGCAAAGGGTGCCAATCGAGAGCAGCTAGGCTTGTATATGACTGGATCTAAAAAAGAGAAAATGCTTAAAGAAAATATTAATCAATGAATTTATACCCCGTTTTTATTCCCCCACCTGCTTTAACAGTCTACCAACGCTTACCAAAGTGTAATTTGCATTCCCATCTTGAAGGGTCTATCCGCCCCCAGACATTTCTAGAACTAGCTCTGATGCAAAATATTCCCTTGCCTTTTGACCCTACACATGTGGAAAAATATTTTCAGGTTACAGGCGAAGAGCAAAATTTGACAGATTATCTCCACAAGATTATGGTCAATTATCTGATCCTGAAAGATAGAGAAGCTCTGCGCCGTGCAGCTTTTGAGGCTGCAGAGGATGCACACTTTGATGGCGTGGTGTACTTTGAGTTACGCGCTGGCCCTGTGAACCATGTCACATCTTCATTTTCTGTAGCTGACTGTATTGAAAGTATGCTGACGGGACTACAACAAGCGGAAGCGAAATATGGGATTATCTGCCGCTTGATATTATCCGGGCTGCGTGATCATCGCCCGGATGCCAACCTGGATCTGGCCAGGTTGGCGGTACGTTATGCAGATCAAGGTGTAGTAGGTTTTGACCTTGCAGGAAATGAGAATGGCTTTCCAGCTGCTTTGCATCGGGCAGCATTTCATAGCCTGCGTGATAGTGGACTAGGAATCACAGTACATGCTGGAGAGGCAGCTGGCTGGAAGAGTGTGTATTATGCCGTTATAGAAATTGGCGCACAGCGAATTGGACATGGGGTTAGGTCTATCGAATCTCACGAAATGATGAACATTTTAAGAGACTATCAGGTGTTGCTTGAAATATGCCCAACCAGTAATGTGCATACTGGTACCTTTCCGGACATTCAAACCCATCCTGTTAAAACCTTACACGATTTTGGAATCCCTATTTCAATTGGCGATGATGACCCGATAACCTCACGTACTCGAGTATCCAATGAATTGACCCTGTTGGAAGGTACATTCGGTTTTACACTAGAAGACATTATTGCAATACAATTAACTAGCTTGAAACATAGTTTTTTGCGTGAATCCGACTTGAAAACCAGGCTACGCCAAGAAATTGATGCATATCGCCCTTAAATTCCAGCGAGAATAGGATCGAATTTCTTTCATGACTATAAATAAACCAACACCTTCCACAGCATACCCGTCTACTGTCCTTAGTACTGCCTCGGTGCTACGCTTTATGAATGATCTTTCACTGGCACTTTCTTTGGATAGTAATATCGGAAATACTCTGCCCGGAATTTTGGAGATGGCTGGTCGCTACCTGAATGCACAATCTATCCAACTTCAGTTTGTTATGGGAAACGTTAAACAAGAACTGGTTTGGGCAGGTCCACACGCAAAATCACAGGATAAGATTTATCAGAAGACGATCAATTTGCCCAAATCAGGGGGCAAGAATCGAATCCTGTTTTTTCTCAGCGAGGGGGATGTACTTCCAGAGATTTTGTTTGAACTAATAGCCAACATGCTGGATTTTTATCTCTCCGCCCAACTATTGTTGACAGCAGAGCAATCTCAGCGGCAACTCGTAGAATCTATTAATACGATTTCGAAAATCCTAACTTCAACGCTTGATCGAGATGAACTGCTTTCTCTTTTTGTAAATCAACTGGAGAACCTAGCTCCTTATGATACTGCTAGCGTCATGTTATTGAAGGATGGACTCCTATATATGTCTGCTGCCAAGGGCTATGAAAATTTTGGGAATCAAGGGGATGTTTCTAATGTGATTTTTAAACCAGACAAAACATTCTTGATGAAGGAGGTATTGTATGGGGGCGAACCAGTTGTTTTGAATGACACACGTCAATCCCCACAGTGGGAGGTGCTTCCAGTAGGCGCTCACATACGGTCCTGGATGGGTGTACCCTTGATCGTTAACGGAGAAACCATCGGGCTATTTTCCTTGGATAAGGCTATTCCAAATTTTTTTACGGAAAGACATGCCCAACTTGCATTTGCTTTAGCCAAACATGCGTCTTTGGCCATTGCGAATGCTGTACTGTTTTCTAAAGTACAAAAAGCACATCAGGAATTACAAGGCCTATCAGCACAGGTCATCAAGATTCAGGAAAATGAGCGTCTGCGGATTGCCAGAGAATTGCACGACCACACCGGCCAAGCTTTGCTTGCTTTAAGAGCAGAATTGCAGGTTTTACGTAAAGATATTTCTCCAAATGATAAAGAAGTTCAGAAACGGATAAACTATTTAGATCGAATTGTTCTGGAAGTCAGTGAAGGCATGGAGCAATTAGCTTTTGATTTACGCCCTCCTACCTTGAGCGACTTTGGATTGGTGACTGCGTTAAAACAGTATATTGAAGATTTTGAAAAAAGAATGGGGATCAAAGCTGTTTTTGTTCATAACAAGGACTTCAAGCGTTTGCCGGAAAATATTGAATTGACCAGTTATCGCATCGTGCAAGAAGCACTTACAAACATAGCAAAACACGCCAAGGCCGACATTGTTGATATCACTTTGAATTACCATGAAGGCTCCGTGTATTTGGTTATCAAGGATAATGGCAACGGATTTGTGTCAGATTCGGCTACAAAAGGTTATGGACTTGTGGGTATTCGAGAACGTTTAAATCAAGTGGGGGGCAATTTGGAGATCAAAAGCCAAATCGATCTGGGGACAGAAATTGTAGTTAGGATTCCTGTTGATGAATGGATTGGGGATGTCAGATAATCTATTTGGAGAGCAAGAAATTAAAATCTTCCTTATTGAAGACCATCCCATTATGCGCAGAGGATTGGTTTCACTACTCACTACAGAAGGCAACGTGCAGGTCATCGGAGAGGCTGACACAGGCGAAGATGGATTAAACAGATTGTTGGAGCTCCCCCCTCCTGATCTTGTGATCCTGGATATTTCCTTGCCTGGGATAAACGGCATTGAAGTGGCCCGGAAATTGAAAAAAATCCATCCTACAACCAAAATATTGATACTATCGATGTACGATAATCCTATCTTTGTTCATCAGGCCATTGAGGCTGGTGCCACAGGATATTTACTCAAAAAAGCTATGGTGGAAGAATTGAACCTGGCGATTGATGCTGTTATTAGAGGCAAAACCTTTTTAAGCCCCAGCATAACTAGAAATTTAGATATTGCTTTGACATTTGAAAAATATACTCCTGAAAGCTTGACTCATCGTGAGGAGGATGTTTTCAAATTATTAGCAAAAGGCCAATCGGTAAACCAGATTGCCGAAACGTTGGTTTTGAGCATTTATACTGTTTATACCCACTTAAGTAATATAAAGCGGAAGGTTGGTATCGAAAAAACCCCTGATCTAATCCACTTTGCCAGAGAAAACCCATTGATCTTGGGTGTTGGTGACAAACGCGTATCCTTATAAAGGATAATTCTCCACAGCAAGATACGAGGAAATATCCTCTTCTTTATTATAATGAAACCATTGAATCAACACTACTGAGGATTAAATAATGAGTGTATTTGACAATAAACGCTTGGATAACCAGACCTTCAAATTAGATATTGAGAGAATGCGAAAAGGTTGGTATACCGATAAGTACTTTACCAATATCACAATCATGCTGCAACAGCTGGCTCTGGAAGGATATCATTTTCAAGGTCAGGATAGTCGCAAACTTGCGGGTATTGAAGTTCACGATATTCCAGTAGGTGACATCGAAGTTGACATGCAGTGGTTTGCTCGCCGGCCGGGTGAAACAATTGTGGTTGGTGTTGATAAAGCGCTCGCTATGTTGAAACACTGCACCGGGTATTGGCAAAATGAGAAATTCATCAACACTGCAGATCACCTGCAAGTATGGGCGATTCAGGATGGCGATAAAGTCACTAGCGACGGCAACCCGTTAAATGTAAAACCTGTCATGCGTGTTTACGGGCGTTATCGTGATTTTGCCATTCTTGAGACACCCACGCTGGGAATTCTCACGCGCGCAAGCCGGGTTGCAACGAATGTCTATCAGACTTTGATCGCAGCTCATGGCAAACCCGTTCTATTCTTTCCTGCTCGCTTTGATCTCCATGAAGTGCAAGCTGCAGATGGGTATGCCTATAATATCGCTGTTCAGCGTTACAATCTTGATTTTAAAAATCAACTTGCGACCTACGTTTCAACCGACGCTCAAGGGGATTGGTGGGGAGGTTCGGGAGGAGGTACTGTTGCCCATGCAGCCATTGCTTCTTTCTTGGGTGATACTGCCGAAGCCATGCTTTCGTTTGCGAGAATCTTACCACCAGAAATTCCCCGGATTGCCCTAGTAGATTTCAACAACAACTGTAGCGATGATTCCCAAAAAGTATGTAAGGCCATGTTTGCCCAATTCATGTCACTAAAAAAACAAGGTAATTTCGAAGAAGCTCAAAGATACGTTTTGTATGGGGTTCGTCTCGATACGAGCAGTTCACTTCGTGATGTTTCCATCCTTCCGCTTGGTGACCCGGCTCTGGATTTGGGTGTCAATCCCAGGCTTGTTTTTCAGGTCCGGCAGGCAATTGACACTGCCTGGCAAAGTTGGCGGTTATCTGGTAATTGGCAAGACGAGGCACAAAGCTTTTGCAAGAATGTAAAAATTGTAGTTTCTGGTGGATTTAATCCAAACAAAATCAGTAAGTTTGAAAAACTGGCTGTACCGGTTGATATTTATGCGGTCGGATCTTATCTATTCGATAATCATGGCCCAACTGTCACTGATTTCACAGCTGATGTAGTCCGGGTGAAAATTAAAGATGATTGGGTAGACTTGGCGAAAGTCGGCCGGCAACATCTCGATAACCCGGATTTGAAAAGAGTATGGTAGCTATTGAGTTATTAAATTTGATTTTGGATGTTTGTGAAACGCCAAACCGACCCAATCTTTGATCATGCGTTGTCCGATCAGCTCAAAACCGTAGGATTTGACCACTGACTGAATTTCATCTTCATAATAGTCTAATATACCGGAAACTATCAAATAACCGTCATCCTCGACCAGGTTAGCCAATCCGTCGTCAAAAAGTCTGATAATGACAGGGGCAAGGATATTAATCATCACTACGGGTGCATGTTGAATTGAAAAATCTCCATTAATAATTTCCTCGACCGATCCTGCTCCAGTTTCAATTGCAGATCCTACCTCATTTTTAATTGCGTTGGAAAGTGTCGTTTCGACTGACGTTCTATCAACATCAACAGCCAGTACCCTTGTCGCTCCAAGTTTTGCAGCAGCAATTGAAAGTATCCCGGAGCCGCAACCAATGTCAATGACATTGATGCCGGGATGCAAGAAAGGTTCAGCCAGTGACAGGCACATTTGTGTAGTTGGATGCATTCCGGTTCCAAAAGCGAGCGAAGGGTCAATCTTAATCGCCAGTCTTTCCGGATTTGGGTTTTCAATCCAGGGCGGGAGAATTAATAATTTTTCTCCGATAAGAACCGGATTATAAAATTTCTTCCAGCTTTCCATCCAGTTTTGATCTTCGATTTTACGGTAAATTGGCTGTGGAATTGGTTGAATTAGACGAAGATGTCCGAGAGCACTTTCAATTTTTTGTTTCGTAGCTTCAATTTGACCATCATAGGCAATGTACCCCATGACTTTTACCGGCCCATAATCCAAGAGAGTTTCTTCGGCGTCGTCATATTTTACTTCTGTTTCCGTCACAACCCCATGAGTGACATAGCGCGAAAACACTTCGGAAATGCTTTCAGCTAATTCTGCATCACAAGAGACCATGATTTCTAACCATGCCTGTGAATCATCCACTGAGGACCTCTTTTAGCTTATCGAAAAATCCTTTTTCCTGTGGCAGCACTTCGGTACCGAGCGTCTTTGCTAAATTTTCAAAAAGTGTTCTTTGTTCCGCTGTAATCTGTGCTGGAATTTCGACTCCAACAATGATCAACTGGTCTCCGCGGCCGCTGCTGCGTAAATGAGGTACACCTTTATTACGGATCTTGAAAATTTTGCCGGGTTGGGTTGCAGGTGGAATGGTTAATGCTTCCATACCATCCAATGTAGGTACTTCAATTTCCGCTCCCAGAGTAGCTTGTGCAACATTGATATTCAAATCCAGCAGAATATCATCATCCTTACGACGGAAAAACTTGTGTGGCTTCACACGTATTTCAATATACAAATTCCCATGCGGACCCCCATTTACCCCTGGTTGTCCCTCGCCTGCCAATCGAATTTGAGTCCCATTATCCACGCCAGCGGGTATTTTTATTAGTTTCGTGGTCGTACGCCGTTCCAACCCGCTTCCCCGGCAAACTTTGCATGGAGATTGAATGATGGTCCCTTTCCCCTGACAGGTCGGGCAGGTTGTCACCTGCACCATTGATCCCAGAAAAGTCTGTCTGACCTGCCTTACTTCGCCATGCCCGCCACAGTTCGAACAGCTTACAGGTGAAGTACCGGGTTCAGACCCTGTGCCTTTACAGGCTGCACATACCTCATCCCGAGTGATGGCAACTTCCTTATCTATTCCAAAGACCGCCTGTTCAAATTCAAGTTGAACTGCGTAGGAAAGATCCGCACCCCGCCTGGGGGCATTTTTGCGTCGCGAACCTCCACCCATGCCGCCAAACCCAAAAAATTCTTCAAAAATGTCAGAGAAGTCAATGGTGGAAAAATCTGGCATGCCACCCATGCCATTTACACCAGCATGACCATAGCGATCATAAGCAGCTCGGCGCTCTACATCCGAAAGAACCGCATACGCTTCATTGCATTCTTTAAACTTTTCTTCAGCATCCGGTTCTTTGCTTACGTCTGGATGGTATTTTCTTGCGAGATTTCGGAATGCATTTTTTATATCTTCTGCAGTTGCATCCCTGCTAATTCCAAGTACTTCGTAATAGTCACGTTGTGCCATGTTCACCTAACTTGTAAAATATTCCAGAAATAATAGCACAAAATACCTTTAATAAAGGAATTCCCTTTTAAATAATTGCTTTTGCACAACTGTAAAACAGAATCATTGGGGGACATAAGCCCCCCAATGATTGGTTATTCCAACTAGATATTTTTGAATTCACCATCAACAACATCATCCCCGGATGGTTTTTCTTCACTACCATCGTTTTGGGTTGTTTGTGAGCCATCTGGTTGCCCGGTTTCACTGGTTTGTTGATACATACTGGCACCAATTTGTTGAATAAATTGTTCCAGGTCTTCAATTAATTTGCGCATGCCTTCAAGATCGTCACTCCCCAACATTCCGCGCAGGTTGGCAACTTTATCTTCAGCTTCTTTCTTTTTCGTTGCATCTATCTTATCACCACTGTCACGAATCATTTTTTCAGTTTGGTAGATCAAATTATCAGCATGATTTCGCGCTTCAACGACCTCTTTACGACGACTATCCTCTTCTGCGTGAGCTTCAGCCTCATGGCGCATTTTTTCAACTTCACTATCCGATAAGCCAGATGAAGCGGTAATGGTTATATGCTGGCTGCGGTTGGTTGCTTTGTCAGCTGCAGTTACATTTAAAATTCCATTAGCATTGATGTCAAAGGTAACTTCAATTTGCGGAACGCCACGCGGTGCCGTCGGAATACCATCCAGGACGAATTTCCCCAACGACTTATTATCAGCCGCCATGGGGCGTTCACCTTGTAATACATGAATCTCTACCGAAGTCTGGCTGTCGGCAGCTGTTGAAAAGATCTGGCTTTTACGCGCAGGAATGGTTGTATTTCGCTCAATGATCGGAGTAGCCACACCACCCATTGTCTCAACAGACAATGTCAATGGAGTCACATCCAATAGAAGGATATCCTTTACATCGCCAGCCAACACTGCAGCCTGGATTGCTGCACCAATCGCAACCACCTCATCGGGATTGACACCTTTATGAGGTTCTTTCCCAAATTCCTTGCGCACCGCTTCTTGAACAGCCGGCATACGGGTCATACCACCTACCAGCACTACTTCACTGATGTCTGCTGGCCGTAATCCCGCATCAGAAAGCGCTTTCCGCACCGGTTCAAGCGAGCGTTTAACAAGGTCTTCAGTTATTTGTTCCAATTTTGAGCGGGAAAGTGATTTCACCATATGTTTCGGTCCGGTGGCATCGGCTGTAATGTAAGGCAGATTGATTTCAGTTTGCAATACCGTCGATAGTTCAATTTTTGCTTTTTCGGATGCTTCTTTCAAGCGCTGTAATGCTTGCCGGTCATTACGTAAATCCATACCGGAATCTTTCTTAAATTCCTCAATTAGCCAATCCATAATACGAATATCAAAATCATCACCACCCAGGAAGGTATCCCCACTGGTCGCTTTTACTTGAAAAACACCGTCACCGACATCTAAAATTGAGATATCGAACGTACCACCGCCAAGATCATAAACAGCAATAATTTCATTTTTCTTCTTATCCAACCCATATGCCAGAGAGGAAGCTGTGGGTTCATTAATGATACGCAAGACTTCAAGGCCGGCAATACGACCGGCATCTTTGGTAGCATTACGCTGGGCATCGTTAAAGTAAGCCGGAACAGTAATCACAGCCTGGGTAACCGGTTCACCCAAATATGCTTCCGCATCTGCTTTTAGTTTTGAAAGGATCATAGCTGAAATTTCAGGGGGAGAATAAGACTTCCCATCCAGTTCTACACGTGAATCCCCATTTGGTGCTTTTGTAATACGATAAGGTACTCTTTGTTCCGTTTTTGTCGTCTCATTATCACCATATTTGCGGCCCATCAAGCGCTTAATTGAGAAAATTGTGTTCTCCGGATTTACGATTCCTTGATTGCGAGCCGCCCGCCCAACCAATCTCTCATGGTTTTTATTCACGGCGACGACCGAAGGAACCAACCTTTCCCCTTCAGCGGAAGGGATCACAGTCGGTTCTCCACCTTGCATCACTGCAACAACTGAATTCGTGGTTCCTAAATCAATTCCAACTATTTTTGCCATATAATTTTCTCCTAACGAGCAACAACAACCAACGCCGGACGTAATATCCGGTCTCCAATACGATAGCCATTGCGCATGACTTCGACGATATGCCCAGACTCATGATCCGTACTTTCAACCTGAGTCAGAGCTTCATGTACATTAGGGTCGAATTCTCCGTCGGTTGCTATTTGTTCTACTCCTTCTTTTTCTAAAATTGATATTAATTTCTGGTAAATTAAATTAACCCCGGTAACCCAGTTAGCGCATTCCTGGTCCTGAGGTTGGTTCTTTAAAGCCAATTCCATATCATCAATAATTACCAGGTATTTCTTAATAATCTCTGATGTAACGAAATTCTTAAGTGATGCCTGCTCACGTTCGATTCGCTTTTTATAATTTACAAAATCAGCCCGCTCCCGTTGCCAGCCTTCAAAAAACTCCTGCGATTGTTTTACCATCTCTTCCAAATTTTTCTCATAATCCTCTATTTTCAGTTCCTCTCCTTCAGTAACATTCAATTTTTCAACATTTTCTTCAGAAGAATCTTCTGGTTTTGGATTTTCACTTTTTCCGGGAGAGTTTTTATTAACTTCGTGCTTTTTCGACATTAATCCACCTCATTCGGAGCGATAATATTTTCTTCAAAGTGAGATTGCGAAACCATCTCACTCAGCATTCCAGACATAAATCGAACGGCCGAGATTGTTTTTCCATAAGCCATGCGAACCGGCCCAAGAACACCCACGGTTCCAAAAGCAATCCCCGGCACACCATATTTTGAAAGCACAATTGAGCACTGTTTTAACTCATCCCAGGTCCCTTCGCCACCGATCAACACCTGGACTGTACCTTCGTCATTATTCATAATTGTCTTAGAAAAAAGTTCATAGAGTAAAGTGCGCTCTTCCAACACTCGAAGTGCCCGGCGTGCATCACCAGCATCATTGAACTCTGGTTCAGCCAGAACATTGGTAATCCCATCTAAATAAATTTCACCCGAGACAGTGGCATCCGCTCTTTCCATTTCTTCGCCAACTATATAGGCTAATTCCAATTCAAGGTCTGAAAATTCTCTTACTTTCTGGATAATTCGAGCTGTCTCCAATCCTTTAAATTGTTGGGTGAGCAAGTGCCCGACGCTGGAAAGACGTTCTTGTGAATAGGGTTCGTTCAAATTTTGAATACGTTGACGCAATTCCCCGCCAACCAAAACCAAAACCATTAGAATCTGACTTCCATATGTCGAGATAAATTCAACATGCTGTAATTTTGTATGTTCGGAGTGCGGAGCTGTAATTAAGGATGCGGCATTCGATTGTTGTGCCAAAATAGACGCGGCCAGACGAGCCCATTGCTCAACATCATTTCGCATTTGGTAAAACTGGTGCGAAATTTTTCTCTGAGCAGATAATGGAATTTCTCCCTCACGCACAAGACGACCGACAAAAAATCGGTAACCTTTGTCGGTTGGTATTCTGCCTGCCGATGTGTGTGGCTGGCGTAAATAACCAAGTTCAGTAAGGGTTGACATTTCATTGCGCACAGTCGCTGAACTTAATCCAATATTAAATTTTTCAACCACCACCTTCGACCCTACAGGTAATGCGGAATTTATATGCTCATGCGTTACCAGAGTTAAGATGATTTTTTGCCGTTCAGTTAATTCATCCATTATTTTTACCATTTTTTTTAGCACTCGCAAGGTTCGAGTGCTAATAATACGTGATTTATGATATCATGCGCAAAAATTACAGTCAAGACAGTTTCTAATATTCATATAGAATTCTGATATAAGACTTTCTGTTTCATTTCAAGAATTAGGTGCAGAGTGTTTTTAAGCAGGCGCTCGCCCAATTAAAACCACTCCCCAACCCCGTCTAACTGAAAAAATACGATTTTCTTCAAAAATAATTGATAGTTAAAAATCACTTGCCATATCTCAATTTATCAGGGTTTGAAAAATGCTTTATAATTGCAATACTAATGTTAGAAAGATGATTCTTATTGACTCTACCCATCAATTTATTTGTTGATCCTTTAAATGAAAATAAATAAAATTTCTTTCGACCCGCCAATAATTACTTTCCTGAGATTAGTTTCAGGATTTTAAATACCAAAAACTCTCTCATCACTATTCAAGATGCCAAATTCAACGCTGTACACGAAAAAGTCAGTTAAATCGTGCATTGTATTTTTTCGGTAAATATGTTAGAAACATACTGTTAGGCAACATGTTGTCAGACAATTGCAATATAATATATGTATAAACCTCCATTCTCATGGATCAATTTGATCCATAATCACCCAGTTATTTTTTACAATCGAATAAGGCTGAAAAACCTAAAGGAATTTATTGCCCTGTGAAATTTTTGAATCTAGCTCTCATTGCAGAAAAAACAAAACACGATCCTTTAAATATGGAAGTTAGAAATCCGAATGAAGAAAATCGTAAGCTGTATCTCCCGAAAGGAGTAAAGAAAAACGAATGCGGATAAGTTGGAGTTCTATATTTGATGCCTTATTGCCATTGATTGCTACCCTGGCAGCATTAGCTGTAGGAGCGGTAATGTTGATCTTGTTAGGGGCAAATCCTTTGGTAGCTTACAGTGCATTGTTGGAAGGTGCTTTCGGGAGTGTTAATGCTGTTGCTGATACCATTGTTAAAGCAACACCTTTGTTATTAGTGGGAATTGGTATTTGTATTGCTTTTCGTGCCGGGGTAATTAATATCGGTGGAGAAGGACAGATGGTTTTAGGCGGTCTCAGCTCAATCGCCTTGGGTTTGGCTTTTCCAGATGCACCCGGGATTATCATGATTCCGATCGCATTATTTGTCGGGTTTATAGCGGGTGGCTTATGGGGTGGTCTTGCAGGTTACCTTAAGGCTCGCTTCAATGTTAATGAAATCCTCAGTACCATTATGTTAAATGTAATTGCAGTGCAATTAATGAATCTTTTATTACGTGGTCCTTTGATTCAACAGAACCAAAAAGGTGCTGCAGCCATTCCACAAACTGCAAGGCTTTCAGCAGCCTTTGACCTTCCCCGTTTGGTGCCAACTCGCTTGCATCTGGGGGCATTAATTGCTGTTCTGCTCGCAGTAGGTGTTTATTTCTTCCTTTGGCGCACAACCATCGGATATCGAATTCGTGCAGTAGGTCTGAATGCTTCCGCCGCACGTTACGCGGGCATAAAAGTAAAAAAATATATTGTTCTTTCATTGATGCTGAGTGGTGCCTTTTCTGGTCTGGCCGGCGCTATTCAGGTTTATGGCGTTAACCACTTCATGATAACAGATGGTTCTGCTGCAAGCTTTACCGGCTCGGCAGGTTTCAATGGGATCGTGGCTGCTTTATTTGGCCAGTTGCATCCGATCGGGACAATTCCGGCATCTTTTTTATTTGGAGCACTTTTAGTCGGCGCCAACAAATTACAGCGAATGGTACAGGTACCGGCTGCTCTAATTACAGCTTTGAACGGTCTGGTGGTCGTCTTTGTGGTTTCAAGTGAAATTTGGCGTCGCAAGAATGCTCGTCGCAGGGCGATCAGGGAATTGGAGGAGAAAATGACAGATGCTACAGAAGAAAAATCTCCTCAGCCGGAAGGAGGTGGGTGAGCATATGGAAGATCTTTTCACTGGTTCAGTTCTAATTGGATTACTTGCATCAGCGATTCGCCTGGCCACTCCTTACCTATATGCGGCTCTTGGTGAAACCTTCGGACAACGCAGCGGCGTGTTAAATTTAGGTGTGGATGGCATGATGCTGATGGGAGCTTTCTCCGGTTTTTATGTTGTTTTTAAAACCGGTAATCTGGTTGGCGGCGTCCTGCTGGCTGCGCTGGTGGGCCTAATTATGGGTTTGGCAATGGCTTTTATCAGTGTAACGCTGAATGCTGAGCAGGGTATTAGTGGCATTGGTGTATATTTATTTGGTCTTGGGATGAGCGACCTGCTCTTTCAAAAATTGATCAACAATGTTCAGAGTGTCAGTGGTTTTCCAGTTGTTCCAATTCCGGTTTTGAGTAAAATACCTTTTTTGGGTCCGATTTTATTTACCCAGAATGTGATGGTTTACGGAGCGTTCTTGCTGGTTCCAATTTCCTGGTTTGTATTGAATAAGACAACACTCGGACTTAAAATCAGGGCGGTGGGAGAAAACCCCGAAGCGGCCGATACGCTTGGTGTCAGCGTTGCAAAAGTTCGTTACTTCACGGTTACCCTGGGCGGTATGTTAGCTGGGATAGCAGGAGCATCTCTATCAATTGCTTTATTGAATGTCTTTCAATTCAACCTTACAAACGGTCTTGGTTTTATCGCGATTGCACTGGTCTATTTTGGTGGATGGCGACCAACCTGGGTTCTGTTAGGTTCTTTGATTTTCAGTTTTGTGAACGCTCTCCAAATTTGGGTCCAGGTGGTTGGCTTACCAATCTCTCCCGATATCGCAGTAATGGCCCCATATGTACTTACAATCGTTGTGCTGGTACTTTCTGCACAGCGAGTTCGCCCACCTTCAGCCTTATCCAAGGCATTCGAACGGTTGGAATAAATTCGTAAAATCCCGGGGATTTCCCTGGATTGTAAATTTTTTTGGAGGAAGAAATGAAAAAGTTCGGCAAATTAGTAATTTTGTTGATGATGGTTGCCCTCTTAAGCACTGCTTGCCAAAGCGCTGCTCCGACGGCTGCCCCAGTGGCTACATCTGCTCCAGTAGAAACTGTTGTACCATTTAAAGTGGCTTTGATAATTCCAAGCGCTAAGAATGACCTGGCTTTTGGCCAGAGTATGTATCAGACTCTGGTAAAAATACAAGGTGATATGGGCGAAGCCAATTTCCAATTTGTGGTATCTGACAATATGTTTGTTGTGGATGATGCAGCCACAGCGATCCGTGATTATGCTTCACAGGGTTATGACCTTGTAATTGCTCACGGATCCCAATACGGATCAGCATTAAAGGAAATCGCCCCCGATTTTCCTAAGACCAGTTTTGCCTGGGGTACAGCTGGAGATACATTTGATATTCCCAACATTTTTGCTTATGAAGCTTTTTCGCAAGAAGGTGGTTATGTCAATGGCGTCTTAGCAGCCGCCCTCGACAAGAGTGGTGTCATTGGTGTGGTTGGCCCGGTTGAAGTCGGAGATGCAAAATTGTATGTTGATGGTTTCGTTGCTGGTGTGAAAGCCACCAAACCTGATGTCACCGTCAATATCAATTACACCGGTTCATTCAGTGACGTCGCATTAGCCTCCGAAGCCGCACAAACCCATATCGGCGCTGGTGCTGACGTATTGACCGGCTCTGCACAAATGGTAGTAGGTGCAATTGGCGTTGCTAAGGAAAAAGGTGTGCTTTGGTTTGGCACTCAGGCTGATCAAGCTTCATTAGCCCCTTCTATTGTTGTCGCCTGCCAGGTTTATGACTGGTCAGCAATTGTGGAAGATATCATCAGCTTGGTCAAAAAAGGCACATTAGGCGCAAAAACATATGCTTTAACGCTGGAAAATAATGGTCTGGTCATGACCTACAATCCAGGCTATGATTTAGCGGCAGATGTTAGAGCTCAGGGTGATGCAGCTGTCAAGGGAATTATCGATGGCACCATAACCATTGGCGTTGGCGGTAAATAAATTTTTTCTCTTAGATCCAAGTCAGGGTGGTGATTACCACCCTGACAAATTCCAACCAATCAGGTAGGTTTTGATGACGCAAAAGCAAATACTGCCCTCAGGACATCCCCGTATCGATTGCCTCGAAATGAAAGGAATCGTGAAACGATTCCCGGGAGTCCTCGCAAATGACCATGTCAATTTTGATGTGAATGCATTTGAAGTTCACGCTCTTTTAGGAGAGAACGGAGCAGGGAAAAGTACGTTAATGAAGCAATTGTATGGTCTTTACCATCCGGATGAAGGCCAGATCATATTCGACAATGAACCGCGTCTGATTCATTCGCCAAAAGATGCGATTAACCTGGGTATTGGAATGATCCACCAACATTTTATGCTGGTAGATTCGCTAACTGTTGCGGAGAACGTTGCACTCGGATTGCCTTCATCACGAGGTGTCTTAACAGATTTGGAGCGGGTTACCAAACGGATTTGTGAATTGGCTGAGGTTTATGGTTTGGAAGTAGAGCCAGACGCCTATATCTGGCAGTTATCTGTTGGCCAACAACAAAAAGTAGAGATTATTAAAGCACTCTACCGTGGTGCTGCTTTATTGATTTTGGACGAACCCACTGCTGTCTTAACCCCCCAAGAGGTTGATGATTTTTTTGTGACCTTAACTCAGATGGCAAAGGAAGGCCATGCACTTATTTTTATTTCTCATAAATTACATGAAGTGATGGCATTTACAAATCGGGTTACCGTTCTACGAGATGGGAAAAATATTGGAACGGTCAATACGGCGGATACCAGTAAGAACTTGCTGGCGGAAATGATGGTGGGCCGCCCTATGAACTTTGTCAGGAATTATAAGACGATCGAATGCGGCCAGGCGCGCCTTAAGATTAAGAATATCTCCGCACTTAGTGACCGTGGAACACCTGCGCTGAAAAATGTTAGTTTGGAAGTCTGCGCTGGGGAAGTCTTGGGTTTGGCAGGAGTTTCTGGAAATGGTCAGCCTGAATTGGCCCAGGTCATTGCAGGTTTACGGCCATCCACATCAGGAACGATTGTGGTTGATGATGACGATATCAGCGGCGCATCACCAATGCAGGTCATCGATAAAGGGGTCGCTTATATTCCTGAAAAAAGGAATGAAGATGGGTTGATTAAAGAATTCAGTGTTTCCGAGAATTTAATCATGCGCGATCTTGATCAGAAAATCTATTCGACGAGAACATTTCTTAATATGAGTAATATTGAGAAACGTTCTGCCGAATTGGTGACAACGTTTAACGTCAAAACTCCATCGGTCGATACACCGATCAAGAATCTTTCAGGAGGAAATGCTCAAAAAGTCATCCTGGCTCGTGAAATCTCCAGGCAACCGCGTGTATTAATTGCCGCTCAACCAACTCGTGGGGTTGACATCGGAGCAACTGAGTACATCCACGAACGTATTATTGAACAACGTGAAGCAGGTACAGCAACCTTATTGATCTCCGAAGATCTGGATGAAATCTTTGCTCTAGCCGATCGCATCGCGGTTATTTTCCATGGGGAGATCATGGGTGTTGTAGACCGAAAAGATGCCACCTTTCAATCGATTGGATTGATGATGGCGGGGGAAACAGTACACCAGGAATAAGAGTGTGCTTATTTTTGCTTATATGAGATTAATATTTTCAAAACCTACCCAACCAATCAACTTGGCAGGTGGTATAAGAAATTCCAAAACTTACATATCGGAAAGCGGTTTTCCAGTAGTTAAGATTGGTTCTTAACATTAAGAATGGTTTTATCCGCTTTTCTTTTGGTTTATTCAAATATCCATTTATATGATTTTTCTTCAATTTACTCTTTATTTCAGCTTCACTGCATTTAATATCAAATAACAAGATTCATTTACGCTTATTTGACCAGGCGTTCAGAAATTTATACAATATGGTTAGGTCTAAATGAAAAATCTTTGTTCACCTGTCTCTCAAGTGACTACGTTATCGTGTATATTAAGATCAATAAATGTATAACATATATAAATTAAAGGAAAGTTCATGGCAAAAACAACTTTTATTTCAAAACGCGCGCCCTATTATCAGGATATTCCGGATGAAAAATGGGATAATTGGCGTTGGCAGCTTAGTCATCGCTTGAATTCAGTCGAGGATTTCAACAACATTCTCAAACTGACAGATAGCGAAATTAAAGCATTAAGTGCCACCGACCTCTTCCGGGTTGACATAACTCCGTATTTCGCATCGTTGATCGATCCAAATGACCCAGATGACCCAATCCGCAAGCAGGTAATTCCAACTGCAAGTGAAATTCAACCTTTCACCGGAATGATGGAAGATTCTTTGGCAGAAGACCGCCATTCTCCGGTTCCAGGCTTGGTCCATCGTTACCCGGACCGTGTATTAATGCTGGTCACCACACAATGTGCATCGTATTGCCGCTATTGTACACGTTCCAGAATTGTGGGCGACCCGACAGAGCAGTTTTCGCGATCTGATTTCGAGGCTCAGCTTGAATATTTGCGAAAAACTCCCCAAGTAAGAGATGTTCTACTTTCCGGTGGAGACCCGCTTACTCTAGCACCAAAACTTCTCGAACAATTATTAAGATCTTTACGTGAAATTCCACATATCGAAATTATCCGCATTGGATCAAGAGTTCCAGTTTTCATGCCACAGCGTGTAACCGATGAATTGTGTGACATGTTACAACAATTTCACCCTCTTTGGTTAAATATTCATGTGAATCACCCCAATGAGATTTCAAAAGAATTAGAAATAGCCTGCGACAAATTGACGAGGGCAGGAATACCCCTTGGAAATCAATCTGTCCTTCTGGCTGGTGTAAATGATTGTGTTAATATCCAACGTCAGTTGGTCCACGATCTCGTCCGCATTCGTGTGAGACCCTATTATCTCTATCAATGCGATCTGGTGGAAGGTGCCGGGCATTTTCGAACTCCTGTTGCGAAAGGGATTGAAATAATGGAAGGACTTCGAGGGCATACCTCAGGCTACGCAGTTCCGACATTCGTAGTTGATGCACCGGGCGGAGGCGGAAAAATACCTGTAATGCCCAATTACATGCTCAGTGCTTCCGATCACAAAGTCGTCTTACGAAATTACGAAGCGTATGTCACTGCATATGAAGAGCCTACTTCTTATGAACCTCACGATCCAAGCACCTGTGAATTCTGTAGTAATAAACGGTTCGAGGCCGGACAAAGTGGCGTTTTAGGGCTTTTAGAAGGGGAAT
Organism: Chloroflexi bacterium 44-23; assembly: GCA_001899005.1. GTDB lineage: Bacteria > Chloroflexota > Anaerolineae > Anaerolineales > Anaerolineaceae > UBA6170. The sequence continues at coordinate 360,251 of MKUW01000007.1, read as the reverse complement.
CCATGTTCATCAAACCAGAAGGGTTTGATGAATTACACAACCGTGGAGGAGGTAAGCATCGTCTACGGGCTGACAGTAATAAATGGAAACCATTAGGGATTGGTAGCCCCAAAAAGGAGGAGGAATAATGCATTACCGTAGACTGGGAAGATCAGGATTAAAGGTCAGTGAAATTGGTTTAGGCGCCTGGATAACTATGGGCAATCAAATTGATGAAAAATTATCCAGTGACTTGATTCATGCCGCCTACGACCAGGGGGTCATATTTTTTGATAACTCTGATGCATACGCCGGCGGACAGGCAGAAGTTGTCATGGGTAAGGCTATCAAGGATTTGCCCCGTACCGGTCTGGTACTTTCCAGCAAAGTTTTTTGGCCGACCATGCCTGGCCCCAATGGACGCGGGCTTTCAAGAAAACATATTACCGAAGCTATCCATGCATCGCTTAAACGCCTGGATACCGATTATGTGGATATATATTTTTGTCACCGCCATGACCCTGACACCCCTATCGAAGAAGTTGTTTTTACGATGAACACCCTAATACAACAGGGCAAAATACTCTATTGGGGTACATCTGAATGGAAGCCAGCTTTAATAACGCAGGCTGTTGGTGTTGCAAAGCAGCTCAATTTGATCCCGCCAACGGTTGAACAACCGCAATATAATATGTTTCATCGTTATCGTGTGGAAGAGGAACTCTCGGAGATAACGCGTGAATTTGGCATTGGTCTGACTACCTTTTCGCCTTTGTACAATGGAATTTTAACCGGGAAATATAACGATGGTATTCCAGAAGATTCGCGTGGTTCGCTCCAAAATATGAGCTGGGTCCGCGATCTGGTTACGCCAGAACGAATTGCAAAGGTGAAATCTCTGACTGCCATAGCCAATCAGCTTGAGATCACGACATCCCAACTTGCGATTGCCTGGTTATTGCGCCGTAAAGAAGTATCTTCTGTTATTACAGGTGCAACAAGATTGGAACAATTGGATGAAAATCTAATGGCAGCCGACACTCAAAAGGAATTAACAGATGATGTTTTGGACCAAATCGAAGTGATTCTGGGGCCTGTTGAACGTAGCGGAGATGATTAATTTATAAAGAATAATTTAATTTAAATCGCTTTACTTGCTCAAAGTGCATTGTTTGATTTGTATATCTGAATATGTCGGGCTGCGGAAGACTCGATTGACCGCGTATAATATCGAAAATGCATATTCAATTTTCGCGCCATCCACCAGCTTGAAAGCTCCAAAATCACTTTCAGCCGAGAGAGTATACGCCCACTCTCCATCCGTTTGGAGATTCATCATCCTTGTCACCCAGGTTTCATTGGTTTCCTCAGGACTGGTTAACCGATAGACCAGATAAATATTGTTAGTTTCGGTTGGCTCTGCCAGAGAGATCTGAATCCCGGTTGATTCGTCACCGCAAAGATCTCCAAAGAATATGGTCGAACGTTGCACCTGAATCGAGACTATTCTGGGGACAATGTCTAAATTTACAGAAGTAGGTGAAGCTACAGAAACAGCCTCGATCGCGCCGAACTGATAATCAATTTCAAACGTTGGGGGTAATTTGTCCAGAATTTCTGAAGCCACTTTCAGGCTGGCAGCCAGAGCATTTTCCGGAAATAAACCGTTAATCGAAACTCGGACATAGGTCTCCCCAAGCGAGATATCAAGGATGTTAGAAGTGGCCAGCGGGTATGTATACCAGAAAGCAATATCACCTATCGAAAAAATACGTTCACTGCGATAATTAATACGCTCATACAAAGGTTCCGCTAATTGCTGGAAGTCGGATAATCCCAAACCTTCTCCTTCACTTAATATTTGATTAACAAATGAGATCAAGTCAGGTTGATTCCAATTGGCCACCATTTCTTGCGTATACCACCGGATCGCCCGGTAAGCCTGGCTGCCCTGGAAAAAACTAACTTGAATTGATTTTGTTTCCCATTGATTACTAATCCAGCAGGAGCCGTTGGAAAATTCGAAGATCAGAGTCGAATCCTGAAGAACATCATAATAAATTTGCTTGTCCAGCAGATCGCAAGGTGATAAGGTACTTTCGGGGGTTTGCGTTACTTCAACAATAGTGCTGGGGACGATTGTCGGTGTTTGTCTTCCCTCAGCAACCAGTAAATCGTTTTTTGAAGTACACGAAGAAAGCAATATGATCGCTATTACAATAATTATATGTAAGCGTTTAATTAACAAAGAGGTTTGTCGATTGGTAAAGAATTTCATGGCAAATTTTTAGAAAATTATTTTATTGTACCTGACCAAAACCGGATAACTTCTATTAAGAAAATTATATCAAACGCATATGTTATTGTTCCTCAATTTTCTGTTTATCTATTTTCAATTTTCATTACAATTTTCTTTATTTTCAATTTTTTATTGACTTTCGTCTTTCGTCCCCTTATAATCTATCTAAATTAATAACAAAGCTCAGGAAAATAATGCATTGGTGACTGACAGAGAATAAGGCAAACGCTGAAAGCCTTTCCGGAATATACTTGCAATTGTGTCACCTGAGATCAATGCCGAAGAAATCATAATGAGAGTAGACCGGCACGGGAAAAGCCCGTTATCGTTTTCTTGAGTGCGTCAAAAAAATTGACGAATTGAGGTGGTACCGCGAAATGAACGTTTTCGTCCTCCAGGATGGAAGCGTTTTTTAATTTACAAGCAAAAATAATTAAGGGAAATAGCAAACAACGGAGAAAAAATGAAAGAATTAACCAAAGCATATGATTTTATAAAAGTTGAACAAAGGCTGTATAAATGGTGGGAAGAATCCGGTTTTTTTAAGCCCTGGAACGAACCACAAAATGCAGATTTCAATCCGAACATTGCACCATATGTAATTTCTTATCCCCCAACCAATATAACCGGTAGTCTCCACCTGGGTCACGTCATGGTTGTTGCGATGGAAGATATGATGGTTCGTCACCAGCGTATGAAAGGAATCCCCACGTTGTGGGTGCCGGGCACTGATCACGCCGGTATTGCCACCCAATTACAGGTGGAAAAAATGTTGCTTTCACAAGGGCGTTCTCGTGAAGCCCTGGGCCGTGAAAGATTTGAGCAGGAAGTGTGGTCATGGAAGGAAAATTATGGCAGCCAAATTACTGAGGAAATACGCCGCCTCGGTGCTTCCTGCGATTGGAGACGCGAACGATTTACTCTGGATGAAGGACTCTCAATAGCAGTTCGAGAAGCTTTTGTGCGCCTGTATGAAAAAGGATTGATTTATCGTGGTCCACGTATGACTAACTGGTCACCTGGATTACAAACGGCTGTCTCGGATCTGGAAGTAGAATATTTTGAAGAACCTGGGGTCCTGTACTACTTTAAATATCGCCTGGCTGATGATCCATCGCAATTCATCCCGGTTGCTACTACCCGACCCGAAACAATTCTTGGTGACACAGCGGTTGCCGTACACCCTGATGATGAGCGCTACCAACAATTCATCGGAAAGACTGTCCTTGTGCCAATCCTGGATCGGGAAATCCCGGTGATTGCTGATGAGTACGTTGATCGCAAATTTGGAACCGGCGCATTAAAAATTACTCCTGCTCATGATCCAAATGATTATGAAATTGGCGTTCGACACAACCTGGAAATTATTACAATCCTTGATAAAGGTGCCGTTATTAATCAGAATGGGGGACCTTATCAAGGCCTCGAGCGCTTCGAATGCCGGAAAAAAATATGGCAGGATATGGCAGAAAAAGGTTTAACAATCAAAGAACAACCCTACACACATCAGGTTCCCCGCTCCCAACGCGGGGGTGAAATCATCGAACCCATGATAACAACGCAATGGTATATCAAAATGAAACCCCTGGCAGAGGCTGGTTTGAAGGCTGTTCGCGACGGTGAAATTATTATTATTCCTGAAAGGTTTACCAAAGTTTATTATAACTGGCTGGAAAACGTGCAAGATTGGTGCATTAGCCGCCAATTGTGGTGGGGGCACCGCATCCCTGTCTGGTATTGTGATGAATGCGAGCATTTAACTGTTGCCCGAGAGGATCCTGCCGTTTGCAGTCATTGTGGAAGCATAAAGATACACCAGGAGACTGATGTGCTCGATACCTGGTTTTCTTCAGGGTTATGGCCATTTTCCACGCTGGGTTGGCCAGCAAAAACCCCTGACCTGGAATATTTTTATCCCACCACCATGCTGGAAACTGGATATGACATTCTCTTCTTCTGGGTCGCACGAATGATCATGATGGGTCTGGAATTTACAGGAGAAGTCCCTTTTAAAACTGTTTACCTACACGGTCTTATCCGTGATGAATTTGGAGTAAAGATGAGTAAAACTAAGGGGAATGTCATTGCCCCTCTGCCTGTTATGGAGGAATTGGGAACTGACGCTTTACGTTTTTCTCTCCTGGTAGGATCCACCCCCGGAAATGATATGAGTCTCTCACTCAAAAAAGTGGAAGCAAACCGCAATTTTGCAAACAAAATCTGGAATGCAGGGCGTTTCATCATAAGCAATCTGGAAAGAGTGCCGGATGCTGCCCTTTCCACCTCCACACCCACATTGGCAGATACCTGGGTTTTGGCTCGTCTTCAGCAGGTAAACCTGGATGTAGACCGATTATTCGAAAACTACCAATACGGGGAAGCTGGTCGGCAGATTTATGAATTTATTTGGAACGAATTCGCAGATTGGTACGTGGAAATCGCAAAATCTCAGCTCAACCAGGGTGGCGATCGTGCTTTCTATACTGCGCAAACGCTCGTGTATGTTTTTGATACCTGTTTACGACTGCTGCATCCTTTCACCCCATTTGTAACCGAAGAACTCTGGCAGAGCTTAAAAGAGGCTTGCTCTGCAATACCTGACCTTTACCAACCAGAAAGCGGTTGGGAAAAAGCCTTAATGATCGCAAAATGGCCACAACCGCGCCAATCTGAAGGCTGGGAAGATGATAAAGTCAATGCCTTCATATTAATTCAAGAAATTGTGCGCGCTATTCGCAATTTACGCACCGAAAATAAGCTTCCGCATGGAAAGAAAATTGCAGCAATCCTGGTGAGCGAGAATTTGGCCAATTTGTTGATTGCTGAAAAAGAACCCATCGCCCTCCTTGCTGGATTGGATTTGAATCGCTATGTGGTCTTGCCAAAATTATCTGAGAAACCCCAGGATGCTACTCCCTTAGTGGTTGGCGGTGTTGAGATTTATTTGTCTCTGGCAGAATTTATCGACAGTGAACATGAGGTGGAACGCCTCGAGAAAGAAATGCATGAGATTAACATTCAGATCGAAAGACTGGAGAAATTATTAGCGTCTTCATTTGCAGAAAAAGCGCCACCCGCTGTGGTGACCAAAGAACGCGAAAAACTGGAAACTTTTCGCAATTCATTTGAAAAAATAAAGGAACAGCGCAGAGCCCTCGAATAACAATTATTGTTTTAATGGGTTCCAGAAAATGTTTTTAAATCCTTTCGGTATTTATCATTTCTCCTGGTAGACAAGCAGCCGTTCCGGCTTTACCTGATCATTTCCGAGGATCTTTTGACGATCCTTTCTCGATTAAATTTTCAGAAAGAGTAAATCAATAAATTAATTCTTTCATGAACTCAACTAAACGATGCTTTGCAAAAAGGATGAAAGCGTTAATCTGGCCCAATTTGATAGAGTTTGTAGACATCTCCATAATCTTTTTCAAGCTTCAATTTTTGCAGTAACAAATCCAGAGCATCCAGTTCTACCACTGGATGATGAGGATCCTCGTACTCGCGCAAGAACCTGATACCTTCACTGTAAACCAGAATGTGCGTAAAGCCGGATTTGCGCCAATTTGCGAGGGTTATGTTTGTTGAAGGGTTATTATGATAAGCAACCTTCCAATTGTCGAGAATCTCATCCGGATCACAACGAGGGATGCAACCAAGCCCACGCGGTTCATACAACATTACAATACGTTTATCCTGGTCCATCGTATTTATTTCGAAGATTGCTCGCGCATACCAACCCAGATTCATCTCCAGATACGCTTGCCTATCCTGCAACCCGGATAGATACACAAGAGTGCCTTTTTTTACGAAATCTTTTCCTATTTGCATAAAATTAAAAAACAACGTCAATATAATTAGTGAATTGACAGCCCAGTGCCAGTTCTTATGATTTTGAAGAATCGTACTCAAATAAAAGTATCCAAACCCGGCCAGGATTGCAAAAGCGGAAAACAGAGAAAAGTAAAAACGAGTTTGGATTAAAAAGCCTGAAAACTGGTTGCCAACCGCCCAAATGGCAATCCCAACCATGCTCAGTATTCCAGAGGTTTTGATTGGCTGTTTATCTTCCGGGGACAATTTTGACCAGGTTAGAAGTGAGCCAATCGCCAGCGCAAGGAACAATGGTCCAAGCGAGACTGAATATCCATTCGTGCCATCAATTCCCTGAATGGTAGCTCGAATGGGCAACAAAAAGAGATCAAATAAATCACCATACCTCGGCGCGCCTTGATAAACCCCGATGCGGGTTGCATCCATTGCTCCACTGGCAAAAAAGAAAGGGTAAACTGGGTTTCCGGTGAAAACAAAATTTTTTATAAGCCACGGTAAAGCGAAGATGGCTGCGCCGGCATTGAATTTGAGCATCTCAGGTAAAAGGTTTCTTTTTGCTATCAAAAGAAGGATTACCAGAGTAATAAAACCGGCTAAAAAAAGAACACCTGCCGGATACTTGGTGCTGAAGGCTAAACCTGCGAATAAGCCGCTTAAAAACAATGATCGATCCTCATTGATCGAAAAGTAAGAATCTAAAAATGCAAACATCCCAAGGCCAAACAAACATCCCAGCCAATCCACATAGCCCCAAGACAAACTGGATACCACCGTAAATCCGCTAAATAGGCTTACCACTCCTACCAGTGCACTTTTTCTGGGAATATATCTATGCAGGAAGGAAAAAAGGCCAAAAGCAGTGAGGACACCAAAAACCCAATTCAGCAATAAGGCAGCATTGTCACCTGCCAGAGCCATGGCATTCATATATAGCATTTCTGTCGTTTGCGGCATCCCCGACATAACCAACCATTTCAGGTCAACAATCTGGCCGGATTGTAAATATGCATGCGGAAGGGTTAGATGATAGATGAGAGCATCATACTTAATGGCGGGTGCGAAAGATTGTAAAAATTGTATCGTAAATATTGATATCAGGAATAGTCCCACGGCAATTTCGAATTTTGAAAGTGCATCGGGCCATCTATTTATTAATTGAATTGTGGCTTTAATCCAAAGGTAGATATTTTTCGAAAAAATTATGATACCGGCCAAAACATAAATAAAGATGATGGTGGCATTGATCGCAAATATTGCTCCAACCAGCAAAGTAAATAAAGCAATAATTCCAAATCCAAGCATCACTTCGACAACTCTCATTAATCCACCGGGTAATACTTTTTTGATGAGTAAACGATACCCTATGCCCGCCGCCAATGCTGTAATGGCAATCACAACCAGCATACTTTTCACTGCAGATAATAAAGGTATGATCGAAGCAAACAGATCGCCATAGTGTGTAATGGAATAGCCGATAATGATCAGAAAAAACCAGGTTAGTCCTAAAATCAAGGTCAATCGGGAGTTTGGAGTTTGTTTCAATATTAACTTCCTGAATTGGGATACTGATATTATATTTTAGAAAGCTAATTGAAGTATCCTCTCATCAATAAGTAATTTGGCTCTTTACTTATGTTGACAGAAAAATCTTTGAAGGAATTTTATGAAGAAATTAAATGAATAAACGCGCGTTTCAACGCTTCATCAGAATACAGGAGCTTTTCAACTCAAAAAAATATGAATAGCTACGATCGACCTGTTAGAAAATGTGAAAATTCCGTGAATCGATATTAATCAATTCCAGTTGCACATATTCAGTTACTCAGCCATGTTCTCATTGAGCCTTACTGCAGAGTAACTGAATATGAAGTCAGTTGCTTTAATATTTTTTTAAATTCTAAGCAATGATTTTCTGTTTGTTGATTTCGCTTAGAACAAATTCCTGGTCAACAGGCAACGCGATAACGCGTACACCGACAGCATTGTAGACCGCATTTGTTATTGCCGGAACAGTTGGAATTAACACGATTTCGCCCACCCCTTTGGCACCAAATGGGCCATCTGCGGTTGGGTGCTCCACAATAAATGACGTAATCTCAGGCGTATACGTGATGGAAGGTATACGGTAACTTGCCAATCGATCAGTAACTACCTCACCTTCATTCATAATGAAATTCTCAGTGAGGGCGTGCCCTATCCCCATTAGAATTCCGCCTTCAACCTGGCCTTTCAATCCCAATGGATTAATGGCAAAGCCAACATCATTAGCAGCAATGACGTGCAGCACCGCAACTTCACCGGTTGCACGGTTGACTTCCACTTGTGCTGCCTGGGCAGCAAATGAGAAAGCAACGTGCATATCGCCACCCTCTCCCAGTGGTTTGGTTTCTGGTGCCTCATAAACATACAAGACTTTTGGAATTAATCCTTCTTCGCGTAATTTCCTCGAAATTTCCGCAAGCGAAATACATTTTGTGCCAATCTGTACACAGCCTTCTTTAAATTCTATTTTATCAGGCGAGATATCATAACTTTCTGATAATTCACTTACCATTGATTGGTAAAGAGCTTTTGAGGCATAGCGCACAGCATTCCCAGTCACGTAGGTTTGGCGGGATGCCGTGGTGGGTCCACCATCAGGTGTAAGGTCTGTATCCGAAAGAAGTACCTGGATATTTTCCAAGCCTTGTTTTAATTCTTCGGCAGCTGTCAATTGCAAAACAGTCGGTAAACCCTGGCCTAGCTCAGCAGATGCACTTCGAACTTCAAATATGCCATTCGGTAATAACTCGATTTCAGCTCCTGCCTTGTCATGAGCACCCCCTCCCAATCCCGTGTTTTTGTAAGCCACCGCAAAACCCCAAGACCGCACTAATTCCGGGTTTTCCGGATCTTGGTCGGCCGCAAACGGATTGTCTCCTGCAATCTCATAGAGCGCATCTTCTACTTTTTGGATACATTCAGATAACCCGACACTCTCCCTGAGCAACTGTCCGGTATTCGTTACACTACCAACTTTCAAGGCGTTCATCTTGCGCAGCTTAATTGGGTCAACATTTAATCTTTCTGCCAACTCATCCATCATCGATTCAACCGCAAAACCAGATTGGTGCACTCCGAAACCACGAAATGCACCGGCAGGCGGGTTGTTGGTATACATGGCATAACAATCGGCGCGTACATTATCGATCTCATATGGCCCGGATGAATGTGTTGTAGCACGTGTCATTACCTTATCGCCCAAGGATGCGTATGCACCTGTATCGCCATACAATGTGGTTTGAGCAGCTATCAAATTACCCTCAAGATCGGAGCCCAATTTAACAGTAATTTGGGTAGCATGTCGTTTTGGATGAACAAGTAAACTTTCCTGACGGTCAAACAACAATTTGACTGGTCTGCCAGTTGCCTTTGCCAAAAGTGCAGCATGTATTTGTCCGGCTACATCTTCTTTACCCCCAAAACCACCACCGATCAATTGCCCAATAATACGAACTTTTTCATCGGGTACGCCCAATACCTGAGCAACCTGGGCGCGATCATCATAAGGAATTTGTGAGCCCACGTAAATTTCCATGCGACCGTCTGAAGTTAATCTGGCAATTGAGCACTCGGGTTCTAAGAAGGCATGGTCATTCCGATTCGTAAAAAAAGTGTTCTCCATGACCACATTTGATGCACTGAAGCCTGCGTCAATATCCCCTTTGCGTACTTTAATATGCTTGAGTAAATTCCCGCTGGAATGTATTTTAGGTGCGTCATCCTGGTATGCAGAAACAGGATTTGTGACGGGGTCTAAACGGCGCATTTTTACATCAATTGCTTGCATCGCCTCAGTAGCAATTTCTCGCGTCTCAGCTGCTACAATCGCTAAAGCATCGCCAACATAACGTACCTTATCACCGACTGCAACCATAACCGGCCAGTCTTTAATCACGAGACCATGATTCTTTTCAAACGGAAGATCTGCTGCGGTTAGTACTGCCAATACACCTGGCATGGCCAGAGCTTTGGAAATATCAATCTCTTCAACGATTGCGAATGGAACCATAGCTCGCTTTACACGGGCATGTGCCATGTTTTCAAATTGTATGTCGTCACTATAAATCGCCTTGCCAGTCACTTTCAACATGGCATCCGGTCGAATATGAGACTTGCCAACCATATGGCCTGCATCCCTGGCCTCTTGTACATGTGGTTTTTCGATGGCATGTCCGCAACATTGCTTCTCAGAAGCGGATTGAATGGCAGAAATTATACTGGGATAGCCGGCACAGCGGCAAAGAGTATCTTTCAAAGCTTCTTTGATTTCTATTACTTCCGGATTTGCGTTGTGCTGCAACAATGCATAAGATGTCATGATCTGTCCAGGGATACAAAAACCACATTGAACGGCGCCTTGTTCGATAAATGCCTCTTGTAGAGGATGTAATTTTATATCACCATTTTCGTCTTCAGCTGCAAGACCTTCAATGGTAAGGACATTTTTGCCATTTGCTTTTGCGGCTGGATAGCTACACGAAAGCACAGTCTGCCCATCAATCACCACAGTGCAGGCTCCGCATTCGGATTCATTGCAGCCAATTTTGGTTCCGGTCAGCCCTAATTTATACCTGAGTACATCAGATAGCATCTCACTGGCTGCAACTTCAACCGCTACCTGTTTTCCATTCACAATAAATTGAATTTGACTTGTCTTATTCATGCGGACTCTGCTCTTTCCCAGGCTGATGCTAAAGTTTTTACAAATAATTGCCTGGCAATCTGATGACGATATTCTGCTGTGGCTCTGTTTTTGCTCGTCCTGAAATTTACCGTCGCAGTGATGGCTGCCAGCGCTTCATTGATGGCATCCTGGCTCATAAGTTTTCCACGTAACGCTGCTTCAACAAAGCTCGCTCTGGTTGGTACCGGACCCGAAGGGCCAAAGACCACCCGTAAATCTAAAACCATTTCTTTATCGCGTTTTACCCAAATAGCCAAATTTAATATCGGCAGGGCGACACCTTGTGGACGCATGATGCGCTGAAATGCAGAACCTTCACCTTTTTCCCGCTGTTTAATACGGAATTGTAAAATGATTTGGTTTTTTTCAAGCATCGTGATGCCTGGACCTTTAAATAGTTTGAGGATGGGTTGCTCATCCATCCCAGCTTTCTGGGCAATAATCGCGATAGCATCCATTGCAACCAATGAAATCATCCCATCAGCAGCCGGTAAAGCATGAGCGACATTGCCTCCCAAAGTGGCGACATTGCGCACTTGTGGGCCGCCGATTAAGCGGGTTGCCTCGACCACTGCCTGGGCATGCTCTTTTACAATGGGTGAACTGGCAATTTTACTGACTGGTACACCTGCACCAATCAACAAACAACCGTCTTGCAACTCTAAAACGCCTAATTGGGGAATGGAATTCAGATCAACCATTCGGTCTGCAGGTTTTCGCCGGCCTTGTTGAACCTCCAGCATTAAATCCGATCCGCCTCCAACCCAACATGTTGAGTCGTCAACAGAGTCAAGCAGTTCAAATGCTTGTTCAATAGAATTTGCTAATAGATATTCTTTCCAGATTGTCATTCGTTCGGTGGCTCCTTTTCCACTGGCGGCACTTTTCGACGGTTTTTCTGTACCGACGCCGGCTCATTTAATCAAACCGACCACCGAATCAAATATTTGTCCATATTATACACTCTAAATTAAAAATTTCCTAATAGTTTTTCCTTTTTTTATAGGGTCAAGCGTGTTTAAGAAAATTCTCCTGCTACCGTCTCATTTACACAGATAAATTGCAGGATGACACGCTTCAGGGTATACTCGCCTAAGTTAATACGGGTGTCAAAATACCAAATATGATCAATTTCATAAAAAAAATTTTATCTTGGGATTATACAATGACGCAAAAATTGCGAATTAACCCCGAGCGAAAGCTGCTCTGGAATGTCTCCACTTTTTTTGCTCATTCAGGAGATTCCTGGTATTGTCTGGGAGTTCTCCTGCTCATTTGGCTTTTTACTAAAGGAGAGTGGCATCGCATTGCTGCAGCCCTCGCATCCGGAACAGTTCTTCTCGCGATGATCATTTTGGCTCTAAAATTCAGTATTCGCCGCCGCCGACCGGATGGTGAATGGGGAGCCATTTATCGCAATACGGATCCCCACTCGTTTCCATCCGGGCATGCTACACGCGTATTTTTTCTTGCAAGCCTGGCTTGGGGTATAGCCCCAATCTGGTGCGCTCTGATGTTAACGATCTGGGCCCCTTTAGTTGCATTATCACGTGTGATGACGGGAGTCCATTACCTCTCTGATATTTTGGCCGGAAAAGTTCTAGGCATCACGTTGGGAATTGCAGCAATCTTTTTATTACCCTGGATAATTAAGCTTTTCCCTTTTGCTTTTTAATTTTTCTTGATGAACGCCAATACTCAACGGATTTAGGTTTTTTATCCAAATATTCAAAAGGGATTAATAGTATTTATTGTCTTGACCAGTCATTGAGCATAAAGTATGCTTAATGTGGGAGTGATTAGGTCCCGGTGGGCCTCTCGGTCTTCAAAATCGGTGGCGGGTTGTTATGCAAGCCGCGGTGGGTTCGACTCCCATTCACTCCCGCCTGTTAGCTATTACAAATGCTGTGGCATTAGGATTTTCATCCTTTGTTCTAATTTATTAAGGATGTCAGATTTATAATAAGAGCAATCTTGGTCTTATTGACATAATGACTACCTCTTCCACACATTTACCATGATCAATGGAGAAAAATGGAACCATCAAGGAATGAAATTCTTTTTGAAGATATAACTTCCATAAACAACATAGTTGCCAGAAATTTCAATATTCAAGATACAACCAGTGGTACTCGGACGGATAAATGGCTTTTTCGGTTTCGTGGTGTCTTGCGCAACGAAAACAGTGAACAAGCTTATGAAGAGATTGCAAATCTTTTAACCCGCTTTCACTTAAAACCTTTATTCAGGGTTGAAAACGGTCAGCAGGTAATCTACCTTATCGAAGATTTACCGGCACAGGCACCGGCAAATAAGAAAATTAATATTATTCTTTTTATTGCAACCCTGCTTTCAGTCTGGTTTACCGGGGGTTTACTGGCACTTGAATCACTCGATCAGGGATCAACTTGGGACTTAATAAAGGCAATTTTTCTGGATGGCTGGCCCTTTGCTGTGAGTTTGATCGCAATCCTGGGAGCCCACGAAATGGGTCATTTTTTTGCCGGCCGTTATCATAAGGTAAACGTAACTTTACCGTATTTTATTCCACTGCCGGTTATCAGTCCTTTTGGAACGATGGGCGCTTTTATCAATATGCGTGGGATTCCCAAGAATAAAAAACAACTTTTTGATATCGGCATTGCCGGGCCATTGAGTGGGTTGCTGATTGCGATTCCGGTTCTTTTTATTGGCTTATCCTTATCAAAAGTCCTGCCATTACCAACTGTTATTGGTAATGGAAATGCTTTTCAAATGGAAGGCAACTCTCTCCTCTATCTGTTAATGAAATACATCACTTTTGGAAAATTGCTGCCTCAACCGGTTGACTTTGGGAATGTTTCACCGTTTTTATATTGGTTGCGCTACTTTTTTACAGGCCAGCCTATGCCGCTGGGTGGGCTTGATGTAAATTTACATCCGGTTGCATGGGCAGGCTGGGCTGGAATTTTAGTGACTTCCTTAAATTTAATTCCAATCGGGCAGTTGGATGGCGGTCACATCCTTTCGACAATGGTTGGTAAGAATTCCAGAAAAATTTTTAGCTTTTTGCTTGTATTAATGGTAATCCTGGGCTTCGCCTGGAATGGTTGGTGGTTATGGGCTTTCTTATTATTTTTCCTTAACAAGATTCCCTCACAGGTCGCGGATGAAATTACACCGTTAGATCGAAAACGTAAGATGCTGGCTGCTTTTATGCTTATCGTATTTATTCTCGTGTTTATCCCCGTGCCTTTGGTGATTCTCTCTTAACAATCACTATTCAATGTCTGAATTATCTGGCCATCCAATGTCGTATACGTCCGCATGGCTTGGACCGTCAAACATGAGTGAGCTGGCAAAATGCATAACAAATCACCTGTTTTTTGCAATTCAGCTTTGCCGGGTAAACACTTAATTACACCATGCTCCTGCGATAATGATTTAACCTCACCGATGATGTTATTGCAATCCCAATTTTGTGAAGCGCTACCGACCGCTAATCCGTATCCGTTAGAACCATCGCTGCGAGCATAATAATCTTTGGAAAAATGAATGGCTCCTCCATATACGACAATTTCGTCTCTGTCTTTATGAATTGCTACAATAGGACAGGTGACACAAACCGCAATTTGCTCTAATGAACATGATCCAATTTTAAATTGCTGCATGTCGTAAAAAAGGAAATTTCCCGGGCGGATCTCATCGATATCACCCAGATTTTGAACTAAAGAAGTTGTTGGTGTATCACCAACAGAAATGCGTACATTTTCTACACCATTTTCCAGCAGTGCTAATTGAACCGATTGCATACGCTCCAAAGTTTGCGCATACAAAGCAACAACTTCGTTAACACCATGGGCACGGTACGAATGACCGGCATGGGTTAATAACCCGCCAAATTTCAGTCTCGGGCTTGAATTGATGCGATCGACAATCTGTATAATTTTTTGCGGTTGATTCCAATCCACCCCACTGCGCCGTGCACCGACATCAACCTTCACGCGTAATTCCACCTCTTCGACCAGGTGATTATTTAATTGTTCAATCGTTTCCAGATCTTCAACTAATAATGATAATGAGGTGGTCTTGGCCAGGCTGGCTATTGCGTCTATTTCGCGCAAATTGACTGGAAAGGCAATTAAGATATCATTCCAGCCATGTCTGGCAAAATATGTTGCCATTTCCACAGAAGAAACCGTAATTGGCCGAATACCGCGTTCCAAAAACCAACTTCCAATTTTTGCCGATTGATGCGTCTTAAAGTGCGGACGAAATAGAATATTTTGGTTTTCAATTTTGTTTGAAATTGATTCCAGATTTCTACGTGCTTTTTTCTCATCCAAAATCAACGTTGGATGGGTGATGCTCTCAAAAATATTCGTCATGATTCCCTAAGGGATGTAACCAAAGTAGAGGGCGTGTCCGAAGGCAAAATGAATAACGCCATATGGACTGACTGCAAAGGCTGTTAAATCACCTTGCGGAGCTGATTGCAAAGAAACAAAGTCTGGCCGAATTTGTTTTTGCATATTCATTGCAAGGCTGAAATGATAGACACTTCCATTCAATTGATCCATAAAATAAATCGAGGGATCAGGGGGTTGGGTGGTTTGAATTTGTACAAACTTCGTACCCGCGATTATCTCCGTTGTCTTTCGCTCCTGACCTGATTGGATGATGCCATATCCAATATTTGGAGTACACAGAATTTGGACATTATTCAGTGAACATTCCATTAAATTTCCATTATTACTGAGCACATACAATTGGCTATCATAAAGTGCTATATCCGCAGATTCGGATAAATCTGCAGGAGTATTCCCACTGAAAATAGATTCCGGGTTGCCTTCAAAACTTAATCCGTCGGAAGGCAGCCGATATAAGTCACGTGTTCTTTCATCAATATCCAAAATGTAAAGACTGTAGCCATTAAATCCGATTGCCTGGATATGCCCCCATCCTAATTCTGGCGTCTTCAAAGTAATCGCAAAGGGTTCACCACCGGGTGAACATAAAATTACGCTGCCAGCCCGATCAATTCCAATAAGCGTGGCGTTACGCGCATTGCTAAATGATATCAGGTCGATGTCCACCAATTCATGTACTACTGTCTGTCCGTATTTTCCCGGTCCGCATACAAAAGTTGTGTCAACTTGATAATCTGGTCTGGTTGCAACCATCCGTAAAACACGACCTGTAACTTGATCGAGAGCGTAGATATCCTCATTAAAACTCACCACCATTCTTGAGAAATTAATCCTGCGATCAATTCCAACCTGAACCGTTGGCTGAAGTTGCAGTCTTGTCACACCCTGTAATATATCCAGGTGTTTTTGGACAATCAAACGCAACTCTTGTGAAGCTTCTGTCTTTCCATATTTTTCAGCTTCATCCAGATACAAAAGGGCATCCTGCAAGATAACCAGACGCTTAACATCGTCCACTTCGTCATTTGCCTGGGTTATCAACTCATTCGCCTGCAGCGCAAATTTTTGATGCTGCTCACCACGCCCACTTCGAAAATATACAGTCGTTGCAGTTGCGACCACCAAGACAGGCACCAGAATGGCGATGAAGAACATGCTGGTTAATGATAGGGTTGAACTATTCGTGCTGCTTGCCGGGTTTGTCCTTGAGATTAACTTGGCTGTATTCTCCGAAATAGAAGTGTTCAACGATTCTGATTTTGAGGTAACTTTAACCAGGAAATTCTTAATGGTTATTAACCACTTTGCCGCTCTTCTGGAAAAGGCAATTGATGGCTGCCTGCCGATTTTTTCTTCAACAGCCGCTTCAGGTTCCCATTTTTGTTCTGCCTGCAAAATTTCGCGGTGTGAACGTTTGGGAACATCAATCGAAGCCTTTTCAGACTCCGCTTCATCATATGTCACACTATATGTCACACTCTCTGGGCTGGATATGGGTACTTTTTGTTGGGAGGATGAAAACTCCGCACGCGACTTATAGGGCTCGTCTTTTTCAACTGGATCAACTGGCAAAATTAGCGCACTATCTTCATTTATTTTCGGGCTGTTCGGGGCATTTAAACCCAATTCATTTTCCAAATTTCTAACAATTGGAAATTCTTCTTCAGCGTTTAATTCAGTTGGGGCTGAATCAATGAGTGGATCAATAATTTCTTCATCAATCGCCCCCGTTTGTTCTTGTTGTGTTCCATCCAAACGCAGTTGGTGAATTGCTCCATTACCATTGCGAACCTGTATGACAATGGCTTCAAAGTCACTTTCTGCTTTATCAATCAAGATCTTACGCATGTGGCTGATTGAATTACGTGAACCCGCACTTAATGAGACTTTTGTCCACCCTTGCGGAGGATGGACTGTCATGATGATCCTATCTCCATTTTTTAAGGCTTTATAAAAAAAGCTAAATTTTATTGCTTTGCTGACCCCCACCCCTTGACTTCCGGCAGCCTGGTTAATAAATAAATCCTGTTGTTCGTTGTTAATCACATAGGTGGCTGCTGATCCGGCATGTGCAAAATAAGCTTCCTCAGCATGGAATACTGCGAGTTGTAAGGTTCCTGTAATAATCTGGCTGACAGTTTTGCCTTGATTGTGCTTAATTAACAATTCATTAAAAAAACCACTGCATTGACGAATAGCCGTTGTAACAGGGCCATTCGTGCGGAAAAAAAGAGTAGCAGCTTTTTGGAGAAACCGTTCAACCTCAGCATTATCTGCGGATAATAAATCATGCGTTGCAGAGAATTTAAATAATACTATATCAAATTCTCGATTCCGAGCAGTTCTTTTTTGAGCGGTGCCAATATAATAACCTTGAACCAAGGAATCATTTTTTTGATCATGATAGCCCAAAGGGAGAACATAAAGGTCAAACAATATTTCGGGTTCCTCTCTTTTGCAATCGTTCTAATAGATATTATAAATTAGAATTTTAATATAAAATGGATCAGTTCAATTTATCGTCTGGTATCACTTAGAGTATCAATAGTCCAGTCGTTCATTCAACCGAACCGGATGGCTGAATTTGAAAGATAATCGGAAATTATGAATAAATTTATAAAAAAACATTAAATTACGGTTTTATTTCATCAATTAGGGCAGAGAGTTTTTAGACGGGTGGTCACCTGCCCAAAAACACTTCGTAAGCCTGTTCAATTGAAAAATACAAGTTATGGCATTAAAAGTTTTTACGTTTACTTTTTAAGTGAAGAAAACCTCGTATAATGAAAATGTTATTGACACAGGAATGTGGCCGCGTCTTTTGGAGGGTTTATTATGAGTCTTGAACATGAAGCAATCTCGGTAGATATTGGTTTACGATTGCGTGAGTTGCGCGAAGCGCGCCGAATATCGATGCGCGAATTAGCCCGGCGTAGTTCTCTCTCAGCGAATGCACTTAGCATGATCGAAAGGAATCTGACTTCCCCGTCCGTAAGTACATTGAACAAATTAGCTTACGCTCTGGAAGTGCCCGTTACCGCTTTTTTCAGAATCGAGCCTGATAAAAAGAGGGTCGTTTTTATGAAAGCGGACCAACGCTCGCGAGTTCCTTTTTCGCGCGGCTTATGGGAAGGATTGGGCGGGGAGGCTTTCATTGGAAAAATTGAGGCTTTTTTACTGACGCTCGAAGTTGGTGGAACAAGCGGACCACATGGCATGTTGCATAGTGGGCATGAGTTTGTATATTGTTTACGCGGAAATCTCGAATATGAAGTGGATGAAAAGTATTATCATTTGCAAGCCGGTGACAGCCTTATCTTTGCATCTCAGTTAATCCACCGCTGGCGTAACGCCGGAAAAACAGTCACCAATGCAATTATAGTTATTTCAGGATTTGTCGAAAGCGAGCATCCTTCCGAATTCCATCTGGCTTCAGTGCAAAACCCGGATCCGTTACCAGAACCCCACGAAGTTAGTGAACGCGGAATGTAAATTATTTGTTTTCCAGTCGAATTCCATGACCTCGAACTGTAACAATGAAATCTGATTGGTTGTCCAGAGAAGTCAGTCTTTCACGCAACCTTCTTACCAACGCATCTAAGGCTTGCTCAGAAACTCCTTGTGCGTTTTCTTCTCCCCATATCGCCGCAACTAATTCATTACGTGAGACTACTTCCCCTTCCTGTTCGTAGATCACTTGCAATAACCGGAATTGAGGTACCGATAAAGGCGGATCGAGTTCCTGCCCTGAGACCCATACTCTTCGGGATTTGGCATCGAGAAAAATTTTGGCATGATCAGTGCTTTTAGACCAATCTATCGGAAGAATGGATTGATCTAATGGCAAAGTTGCGTCAGAGCTTAAAAATACAAAATCTTGAATAAGCGCAATCTGAATATAATCACCATCTTTTATCAGGCAAGGTGCTTCCAAGCGAACACCATTGCAAAACGTACCATTTTTGCTGTTTAAGTCCTCAAGTAAAATTCCCTCTGGTGTCAAAGTAAAACGGGCGTGAACACGCGACACCTGTCGGTCAGGGATAACAATCTCACAATCCTGATCACGACCAATATGCAGAACACTGGCAATTGTCCATCTAAGGCCGGCTAAAGGTCCTCCCTGAGCCAGTAAAACGGGTAATTCTGCCATCGGTCTTTCCATTTTTTCCACCTGTTTCGATTTATGCAATGCTTGTTAAGGGTATAATATATCAAATAATCGCCGATTTGTACAAAATATGTAGTTTTATTTAAGTTTAGTTGTTATGAGGAAAGAAGTCATTTTATGCCGCTCCCATTAAAATCTGGGGATGTTTTACGTGGACGCTATCAAATTCGTAAAATTATTGGACAGGGGGGATCTGGTTCAATTTATCTTGCTGACGATCTGCGATTAATTGGCAGGCTATGCGCATTGAAGGAAGTTGAGCATGATCGCTCCTTAACCGGTGACCTGCTCAAAGAAGCGCGCGATCAATTTCTTCAAGAAGCAACTGTCCTTGCTCGGTTAGACCATCCTAATTTACCAAAAGTTTCCGATTTCTTTTCCATCTCCGGGCGCGATTACTTGGTGATGGATTACGTACCCGGCGAAGATTTGCGCACTCTCATGCTGGAAGCAAAAAGGAATGAACATTTTCTTTCAGAAGTTGATGTGCTCAATTGGATTGGACAATTGAGTGATGCTCTTATTTACTTACATGAGCAAGAACCACCCATTTTACACCGTGATATCAAGCCAAGCAATTTAAAGTTAACTCCCAGTGGTTTGCTAAAACTGGTTGATTTCGGCCTGGTAAAAGTAGCGGTGCCTGGTGAGGTAACAATCACAATTGTTCAGGGGCAAGGAACAGCTTTATACACACCACTGGAACAATATGGCGGCGACTCGGGCCATACAGATGTACGCAGTGATATTTATGCCATGGGTTCTACCATGTATCATCTCTTAACAAATACCAGCCCGGCAGATGCTAGAACTCGCTTTCTCTCACCGAAAGCCTTAATTCCACCCCGTTCAATTAATCCGGAATTGAGCGTACGTACTGAAAAAGCAATTTTATGGGCGATAAATTTACACCCGGACGAACGCCCTGATAACGTTCCAATATTCCGCCAGGCATTGATGGGTAATCACCCAACCATCACCAGACCGGCCAATAAGAAATTAACGATAAGTGAAATCATCAGATTAAAACCTGAGCAGATATTCTTATGGTCTGCCATTGGCCTGATTATGTTAAGCTTTCTTTTAACGATTAGTAAATAATTTCTTGTACGATCTTCTATTGCGCATATGCCAGATAAAAGTAACAAGCCATCCAAGTATCAAGCCAATTATCGTAATAACCAATAAATTTACTGTCCGGAAATTGAGGATCCACTCTTTATTGGCATTGATCTGAGATAAAACAAGGATGTAGGTTAAGACCCCCCCTATAATTCCTATCAATAAATAGCGCAAAACCCAGCGCATTGAGAAACGATTATAACTTAACAAATAAAATGCACCGCTTCCCATAATTATCAAAATCATAACAGCAAACCAATCCATCACACTTGGAAAATCTTTTGGTTTGTTGGGATTAATCATTGTCACTTCCAGTGTAGGGGACAAAGTTGGTGTAATGGTGGGTACTTTTGTTTCGGTTGGCTGGGGAGTGCTCAAAACCACAATAGTAGCTTCAGCGCCTTCCGGCGCTGGGATTTCGAGTTGAATAACCTTTGATTTTGTAGCTGGATCACTGGTCGCACGAATTTCCAATAATCCAGTATTTTGTACGCGATATGAGAGCCTGGCGACTCCATTCAGCGTAGTCAATTCAAATTGCTGCGAAAACGGCGGGTCTTTCAAATAATTAATCAAGAATCGTACAACGGTTCCATCCGGGACTGGGTTCTGGTTGTGGTCTACAATGATCCCTGTCCGAATTGAAACAGTTTCTCCCAATGCGAAGGTTGGAACAAAGTCGGGTTCTGGAGTAGAAATCTCTGTTGTCGCAGTAGCAGTCGGTACTGGGATATTGTCAAGATATAATGGAATAACTTGTTCCGGGTCAGGAGACATTGCCGAGATCAACTCATATCCTATTCCCGGCACACTGACTGGCAAAGCTCCATTCGCCGTAGCTTCCTGAAAAAGAATTCTGGCGGCCAGATCAATAAAAGCTGGCGTTTTACTGAACAAAACATAATAGGCAGTTAACTTACTGATATCAGTTGCATCAAGATAATAGGGGGCATTGAAACCAAAAGCAACAATTTTCTTGTCTCGGAGCAAATCAGTTCGATTGGACAAAAATTTCTTCATTGCCAGTGAATCCGAATTTTTTGGATCTGGTTTAATAAAAGAGAAAATAATCCAATTTGCATTCCTCAGTTCAGAATCCAAGGCGGAATACGATTTAGGGTCATTTAAATATCGGGTTAAATCACTAAATGAAAACGATGACATGCGCGCGTCGATGACTTGCTCTCCGGCTCCAGGCCCATATAGTCGCAAAACTGCTTTCTCAAATGCATCGACTGAAAGTATGTCTTGTGAGGGGCATTCACTGCATTGATTGGCTGAAACCCGCTCGGTGAAAAATAATACCCGCTCAGTAATTTGAGGGGGTCTTGGCATCACTGCACTTAAATCCAAGAAATCCGGGCTCATCAATACCGCCGATTGATTAGCAACTTCAAAACTTATATTCTGATTTGTACCAATATTTGAAAGGTTATCAGCATCAGGGAGAATTCTGTCAATTGAAAATTGAGGATAAAGTTTATTCTTTAATCGTAAAATCCGTTTTACCGAACTATCCACCCGTTGGGCAAAAGCCGTATCCTCCAGATACTTTTGCGTAAAAAACTCCAGAATACGCAAGGTGGTCGCATACGGATCCAAATCACGGGCGTCGATATAAAGATCAAGTAAAAGCAAATCGTTCCCGGATAAAAATGCGCTGCGTGCAATCTGACGCGGATCATATGATTCACCGAAAGGGTCAAAGAATTTGCGGACAGCGTTTGATCCTAAGTTATCACTGACAATAATACCGCCCTGGTCACGCCAACTCGAAAACTCTGGCAGTGCCATTAATTGTTCCTGAGCTGCCTGGTCAAAACTTACTGGCCGGGTGGTTGCCCGAATATTGCCTTGAAAACCTTGATATCGAATGTGAGAAACCAACAACCCATCGGTGGTTGATAATTTATCAGGGGCATCTCCGGTGACTGCAAAGAATGGCGCCAGTTCAATTTGTTTTAATTGCTCAAGTGATTTACGGACCGTGGCGACTTCTTCGTCCGGAAGGCGGTCAGATGATCCGCGGCCGGGAAAATGTTTTGCAATTACAGCCATCGAGTTTTCACTGCCGTTATGAATTCCACTGATGAAAGACTTACCTAATTCGCCGACCCAATATGGGTCTCCACCGAAGGTACGCGTGCCTAAATCATCTCCACCCTCAACGTAAGGTAAATCAAGCACATCCAGCAAAGGACCCAAATAGAGATTGAATCCTAGGGCACTAAGCTCCTGGCCAAGAACTTTACCAACATTTTCAGCGTAAGCCCTTTTCCATGTAGCGCCAATTGCCATTTCATTTGGCATGGTAGTGACTCCGTTAATAATTTGATCGTAAGGGAAAGAATCACCATCCTGACTGATAGAAATAAATAATGGTACATAATTGCTCTCGCTTGTAGCTGAAGGGGATACATCAGGAAATCTCGTTAGGGAATTACTCCATACTGATTGCTGTAAATCGTAAATTAACTCTTGTGCGGAGGAAATTGTATCTCCATAAGTGAAGTTATTATTACGGGTATTTAAAATTACGCCACCAATGTGGTGATTAGTGATCAAATCATGAATCGGAGAATCAGCTGTCACCGTATTACCTTGAAAAGATACCAGGAATAATTGACCAATCTTTTCCTCTGGAGACATTTTTGCCAGGAGCTGATCTACAAATTTATCATCAGGATTATCTTGTGCTTTTACCATCGCCGGCCTGTAGATCAAGCCACTCAAAATACTCAAGTAAAAGAGAACAATGATAAATTTATAGAAGAATTTATGTTTCTTCATAAGGATCCCAGTGGTCTTTCCAGCGTTCGCAAACGCTGGCGTGCAAGTCAGATTGAATGTTAGCCCCGGTCATTACGAGAACACTTTTCTGAGTGAAATTTCCCTTAAGTAATAATGCAGCCAGGGGAACTGCAGCTGAACCTTCCACAATTTCACCATATTTAAAATAGCAATATGCAATCGCCCGCTCAATATCCAGTTCATCCACCAGCAAGAAATCATCTAGCATGCTGCGCACCAATGGAATTGTGATTGAATTCTTTTCAATCGCACCGGTCAACCCATCGGCTATACTGTTTTTTTCTAAAACATCCTTTTGGCTTCCAAAATGATAAAGCGAATAAAAAAAGGAAGAGTTGGCACTTTGTACCCCAATCAGCTTGACCCCAACTTTCTTATTCTGAAAAGCAGATCCAATCCCGGCAACCAGTCCTCCGCCACAGACCGGAATCAAACATTGCAAGTCACCTTCCTCTTCAATTTCGCTAATAATTTCCGCCCCAATTGTTGCATGTCCGGCAATCACCAGTTTATCGTTATATGGTGAAACCCACGTAGCACCTTTTTTGACTGCAAAAGACTGTGCTTCAGTCTCCGCTGTTGAAAAATCCCCTGAGACTCTGATTACCGCAGCCCCATAATTCAACATGGCTGTTTCTTTATTGATTACTGAGTTTTCAGGGATAAAAATGGTTGCCTTGACTCCTAACAACTTGGCCGCGTAGGCAACACCCAAGCCATGATTTCCGGCAGAAGCTGCTACCAACCCTCGTTCTTGCTCCCAGGTTTCTAATGCAAGAATTTTGTTGAGCGCACCACGCACTTTAAAAGCACCAGTTTTTTGATGGTTTTCCCATTTAATATACACGTTCAAATCGGGATCAAAAGTCAATGGCGTAATATTAATTTTTCCATTCAACCTTAGGATGGCTGAATTAATGGCATCTGCTGAGATCATTCAACGCCGAACACTTTTCTGACCAATTGGGGGTCATCACTGATAATTCCATCAATTTTTAAATCAAACAACCGGATAATTTCTTCAACGTCATTTACTGTCCATGTGATAATACTCCGGTTGAGGTCGCGCTGCTTTTTCAAAAAACTGGCATTCACATCGCGATAATTGGGGTTGATAAACTTAGGAGCAACCTTGACCATAGCTCTTGAGCGGTTTAAAGCTCCAGCCTTGCCGGGCAGGGCTAATAGTGCAACCGGTGTTTCAGGCAAAATTCTTTTTGTAAGTATCAAGTTTAGCGGGTTGAACGAAGAGAAGACGACTTGCTTAGCTTTACCTAAATCTTTAACCAAATTTGCTGTTTTTTTTGCAAGCCCATCAAACATGGAGTTGTAGTTGGTCAGCTCAATATTAATGATAAAAGATGGCGGCATTTTTACCAGTACATCTTTCAATAAGGGGATCTTCTCACCACGGAATTTCTCTGAAAAATGCGAACCGGCATCCAGTTCACGTATTTTTTCCAGGGTAAGTTCTTTAACTTTGCCTTTTCCGTTGGTCGTCCGATTTACAGTAAGGTCATGAATAATGATAATTTCTTTATCACGGGTAAGTTTCACGTCAAATTCAATTCCATCTGCACCGCAATCGATGGCGTGTTGGAATGCAGCCATCGTATTTTCCGGAGCATGAGCACTGGCTCCGCGGTGACCCAGAATGATCGGACGATTCGGTAATAAACTTACCACTTACAATTCCACAAAATAAGATAAAGCAGCACGGTCTATCAAATCTTTCGAAAGTGTGGCTTCAATGTCCATATAACGCGAAATATCGATAATCTGATCACAAATATCACGGGGGTGTGATGCACGCAGCGGCCGGTTACGTTTAATATAGTGTTCCTGCAGCAAGTAAGCCAGGCCCTCGTCTGAATAACTAACACCCTTTTGTGCAGAAACTCGCCGAAAAAGCTCGCGGTAATCCTCATAAGAGGGATCACTGATCTCGATCTTGTGGCGCAGACGACGTAAGAATGCTTCATCCACCAGGTCCTTTGGCGGCAAGTTGGTTGAAAAAATTACCAGGACATCAAAAGGTACTTCAATTTTACGGCCTGTATGCAGGCTCATAAAGTCCAACCTGTTTTCCAAAGGTACAATCCAGCGGTTCAATAAGTCGCGTGGTCGAACGAGCTGGCGACCAAAGTCATCAATTAATAAAATTCCACCGTTGGCTTTTACCTGGAAAGGGGCTTCGTAATATTTGTTGGTCGAATCAAACACCAGGTCCAAGCCGGACATGGTCAATTCTCCACCGGTGACGATAAATGGCCTCCGAATGCGGATCCAGCGGGGGTCACGACGTTGCCCTGTGCGCACTGTGCCAGTCCCATTGGCTGTTGTGTCTTCTTCTTTAACCAATTGATGGTTGACAGAGTCATAAAGCTTAATCACCTGCCCATCCACATAAATAGCAAATGGGATGTACATTGCCTGGGCTTGTAAAAGGCTTCCAACAGCACGCGCCACACTCGTTTTTCCATTACCTGGGGGGCCGTACAAGAATATTGATGTGCCTGAATTAACCGCCGGTCCCAGTTGGCCAAAAGTTTGTTCATTAATTACCAAATGGTTGAGAACCTGACGCATTAAACGACTGGTAACCTGGATTCTTCCACGGCCTTGTTTTAACACCGATTCGTTGTATACATTCAACGGCACCGGTGCAGGCCCGGCATATTGACTTCGGTCCAGTGCTTCACGGGCGCGATTAATGCCGGCACCCGTAATCGCATAAAGATATGATCCTTCTCCCAATCCCATTTGTGAGGTTTTGACCTCAATCAATTTTTCCCGTTTTAAAATCTCAAGAATTTGGTCAACAATTCCTGTAAAGGGCAGTGCAACTTCCTCGGCAATTTTGAAACCTGCCGAATATCCCTGAAAATACATTACCTTTAATATTAAATCTTGCAGCCAAAGAGCAGAAAGGCCAGTCTGTTCAACCGTTGTAATTGGTGGTGGCAGAAAAGATTTTTGAGCGGGTGCAACAGCCGAAATTGGATTAGAGCTCTGACCTGATTGAGCGACCATACTTGCCTCCGAGCGACAAAAAAATTATTAATTGAATTATAGCATGCTGTCGTTTTATTAATACAGAACTACGAAATCGCAATTACGAATGTTAATCAGTCGCTTTGATGTCCTTAATGTTCAATTGAGTCGTAACTTTGCCATTAAAATAATTCTTTTCAATCTGGTAAAAGAGGTCGATTCGTTCCGGCAAAACCCCATCCCAGTAACCCAAGCGAAAAGCAATCGCATCGTAAACTGATTGATTGTCCCGAACTGTCAATTTTAAATGATTCTTATCCTTGCCAACTGCCTTTGAACTCAACACCTGAACGTTTCTAGATATGAATGTAGCAGGAGGGTTTCCAGCCCCGATAGGATCCAAGCGATCCAAATCTTTGATTATGTCTTTTGGAATCTGACTTAAAGGGATATCGATATCTGCCACCAGGCTGGGTTTGATCGCATCCTGGTCTAATGTTTCATGTGCTATCGCTTGCAGTCGGTCAATCAACAGATGCATATTATCATTTGCTACCGTGAATCCGGCCGCCATTGCATGACCACCGTGCTGAAGTAAGAGGTCAGAACAGCGATCAAGTGCTTGAGTAATATGAAATTCTTTAATACTGCGGCAGGATGCCCTGGTATGGTGTTCACCGATATATCCAATAATTGTTGGTCTGTAAAAAGATTCGGTTAATTTGGCTGCAACCAACCCCACCAAACCTGAGCTAAAATTCTTATCAGCAGCAAAGAGCACAAGATCTTCACAGTTGATTAATTGTTCTGCCTGGCTTTGCATTTCACGGGTAAGCTGTTGTCTTTTCCGATTGATATCGTCCAACTCTTGCGCCAACAATCCGGCCAGGGTAACATCCGTTGTCATTAAAATAGCTAAGGCCTTATGAGCAGCTACAGGTAAGGAGAATTCTGAATCAATACCCGAAATATCATCACCTTCGCTAACAATCGATTCAATGCGCCCAACCGCATTTAGGCGAGGTGCGATTCCAAAACTAATGTCCGTGGCCGAGATCATATTCGCTTGCAGACGTGAAACCCCAATTAAGGCAGACAATCCAGTTCGTTTACCAAAATGCATTTGCGCCAGCCCGGCTTTAACAATTGAGCGATTCTCGCCGACCAGGGGAACCACATCCGCAACCGTTCCCAGTGCAGCCAGATCCAACCATTCGCGCACATCCACTCCAGCTTCCGGGCGCACTTGAATGATTGCCTGTGCAATTTTGTATGCAATGCCAACCCCGGACAAATTCTTTTCAGGGTAGGTATCGCCAACTTGTTTTTGGCAAATAATCGCCTCAACATCAGGTAAAATCTCAGCCGGACCGTGATGATCGCTGATGATCACTTTCATACCCAAATTTCTGACAGCATAATTTAGCTCATTAATCGATCGAATACCGCAATCCACTGTCACCATCAACTTTATGCCGGCATTGTGAAGCTTGTCCAGTGCGTTTGTGTTAATGCCGTACCCCTCAGTAAAACGGTCTGGAATGTAAGGCGTCACTTGTGCACCGATTCTTTGCAGTACTTCACTCATAAGCGCTGTAGCACTGATACCATCAACATCGTAATCACCATAAACTGCGATTGGTTCATCATTGTCAACTGCAAACAAAATAAGACTCACTGCCTTATCCATGTTTCGCAATAGAAACGGATTATAAAATGGGCCGTTTCCATTTAAGAACACCTCGGCGGACTGAGCATCCTTAATCTGTCGATTGTAGAGAATCTGAGCCATGACATCAGAATACATCTGAAACTCATCGGCTATCTGTAAAGGAATTTGAGGGGAAACTTTCCATCGTTTTTCAATGTGAGTTTGAATCATTACAACCCTATCTTTTTAATTTCATAGACAAATAATTGTTTTGTCCACATATAAATGAATAAAGTATTCTAAATTTGATGATTTTTTAAGAACTTATGATCTCTTGGTAAACCGCTATTCCTCGAACACAAAGTTCATTCATGTCATTATAGCGCATAGATGATTGACCTCTGCCCGATCTTAATTTCAGAGATTTAAGTCTGCCGGTCAGGTTAGCCCCATAGTATAATCGACAAAGCCTATCGCTTTGTAACAAACCATCCGTGACCAAATATGGAGACAATTAAATTTAAAGATGAATAAGCTTTTCACATTTGAAATCCAGGACCGTCAGGGTGCAGCACGCAACGCGACCTTTACAACTCCACACGGACCTTTGAAAACACCTTTGTTTGCACCAGTGGGAACCCAGGCAACTGTTAAAGGATTGACACCAGCTCAATTGGAAACGACCAACTCCACGCTTGTGCTTGCCAATACCTATCATCTTTACCTGCGCCCGGGTGCTGACCTGGTAGCAGACATGGGCGGCTTACATAACTTTATGCAATGGCAATACCCTACGTTAACGGATTCAGGTGGTTTTCAGGTTTTCTCACTGGCGGCGATGCGTAAAATTGACGACGATGGGGTCACATTTCGCAGCCATATAGATGGCTCAACACATCGCTTCACACCAGAGAAATCAATAGAAATTCAAGAGAAGCTGGGAGCTGACATCATCATGGCGTTTGATGAATGTGCCGCACCTTACGATTTTGAATATAACCAGTTAGCTATTCGAAGAACTCACGTCTGGGCGAATCGCTCTAGAAATGCACACACCCGTGCCGATCAAGCTTTGTTTGGGATCGTTCAGGGCGGAGTTTTCCCGCAGCTGCGCCAGGAATCAGCCGCCTTCATTGCCAACCTTGATCTACCGGGGATAGCTATTGGAGGGCTTTCGGTTGGTGAAAAGAAAACCGAAATGTATGCAATGATCGAGGTTGTCAATTCAGTTTTACCTGAAGAAAAACCACGTTATTTAATGGGTGTAGGCGCTCCGGAGGACATAGTCAACGGAGTTCTGCGAGGAATTGATATTTTTGACTGTGTCCTGCCTACTCGCCTGGCTCGTCATTCAGCCGCACTGACCATGCATGGCCGTCTGAATCTGATGAATGCAAAATTCGCGCATGACATGCAACCGATTGAACCGGATTGTACTTGCTATACCTGCCAGACTTTTTCGCGGGCATATATCCGCCACTTAATTGTCGCGCGCGAGTTACTTTCCGGAACCTTAATTTCCATTCATAACATTCACATGTTGCAGAGATTAATGAGCGAATTACGAATGGCGATACAAAACGGAAATCTTGATCAATATGCCAGTTCTTTCTTAAGCAACTATGAATATAAACCTGGCAAAACTGCCGATACCATCTTTCATGAATTAATGGAGTAACCATGAACTTTTTTCAGGCTTTTATCCTGGGTATTGTCCAGGGCATTACAGAGTTTTTACCCATTTCAAGCTCCGGGCACCTGGTTATTGTTCCATACTTGCTTCATTGGCAATTTCCCAGCGATCAAATTTTCCCGTTTAATGTTTTAATCCAGGTAGGAACTCTTCTGGCAGTCATAATTTATTTCTGGAAAGATTTAATTACCATCATCAGTGATTTTATAACAGGGCTGTTCCAGGAGAATCCACTTAAAGCTCAGAAGACACGGCTGGGTTGGCTCTTAATTATTGCAACGATTCCGGCAGTTATTGGAGGGCTGATACTTAAGAAAACGGTAGAATCCGCATTTCAATCGATTATTGCCACAGCAATATTTCTGCTGGTAACCGCTGCATTATTGTTGCTGGCAGATCTCTTTGGAAGAAGCCGGCAAAACCTGAGTGAAATGACATTCAAGAATGCACTGATAGTTGGTGTTTTTCAACTTCTTTCTATTTTTCCAGGAGTTTCTCGCTCGGGATCTACGATTACAGGAGGCGTATTACAAGGATTGTCGCGTGAAGATGCGGCTCGCTTTTCCTTCTTGATGTCGATACCGGTGATGGTCGGAGCAGCCATTTTAAGTATTCCTGACTTGCTTTCTATATCAAATCTTAATCAATTTTTACCGGTACTGGCAATTGGATTCTTTACTTCTGCGGCTGTAGGATTTATATCAATCCATTGGCTGCTGAAATTTCTTCAAAGGAATACCCTGCGTGTCTTTTCGGTTTATTGCACCGTACTTGCAGCCGCAATTATCTTGCTAACAATTTTACAATAATGCATATTTTCATTCAGAATTTTCTGAACGCTGTATGCCGAACAAAAAAGTTAAAATGATGACAATTACTATAATTTATCGAAGAACTGAAACTCAGATAGAAAAGCCTGTTGATCTCACCGTATCAAAATTATTAAATCAAATGAACTTGCTGCCTGAAGCTAATCTCGTTATCCGAAAGGGGGAACTGCTTACCGAACACGAATTGATAAAAGATGGAGACATAATTAAGATCGTTCCTGTTATCTCAGGTGGTCAATTATGAAATGCCGGAAATGCAATCAGCGTGCCGTCATTAATATGAGGCAACATAAATTGGCATTGTGCGATGAACATTTTTTAACGTGGGTAATTAACCAGACCGAGCGTTCGATTCGTAAGTACGATATGTTCACCCATGAAGATCGGGTTTTAATTGCTGTTTCAGGTGGCAAGGATTCACTTGCTCTCTGGGATGTTCTCAACCGGCTTGGTTACCAAACAGCCGGATTTTACGTTAATCTCGGGATTGATGATGAAACAGCCTATTCCAGCAAATCTTATCAATTGGCGGTTGATTTTGCCCAGAAATACAATCTAAAACTGCACGCATTTCAAGTGGATAAGACGTATGGAGCTACCATCCCTGAAATGGCCGCCCTCTCCAGGAGAAGTAAAAACAAAACCTGTTCAATCTGTGGGTTGGTGAAGCGTCATTCGTTCAACAAATTTGCAATGGAAAATGGCTTTTCTGTTTTCGTTACAGGCCACAACCTGGATGATGAAGTCGCGGTTTTATATAATAATACGTTAAGCTGGCAGCTTGATTTTTTACGCCGTCAAGCACCAGTTTTACCTGCCAAACCGGGATTGATAAAAAAAGCCAAGCCATTCTGTCGTTTTTATGAGCGCGAAACTGCTGCCTACGCCTTACTCAGGGGTATTGAATATATTGAAGAGGAATGCCCCTACGCAGACGGCAGCACAACAATTGCCATTAAGACGATATTAAATCAATTGGAACACAATCATGCCGGAACAAAACTGGCGTTTTATCTTAAATTCCTGAAAGCAAAACCGGAGCTTTTCCCACAACTGGGAGAAAGTCTTGTACCGCAAGACCTCTTGTTCTCTTGCCCTGGCTGCCAACAACCAACGCCGAAGGAAGGTGATTGTGCTTTTTGCCGCCTGATTTCAGAGGTTCAAACCAAGAAAATGGCAAAATAAAGCCAGCGACAGGGTGATAACCGGTTGCTTCCTTTTCAAGTCTATGCTTTTTCCAGGTATCGTTGTTTTTCCCAATCAGTAACAAAAATACGATATTCATCCCATTCCGTTCGCTTGGCATGCAAAAATGCAGAGGCAAGGCTTTCGCCCAGACTGTCCATAACCACCTGATCATTTTCCAACTCGTCAAGTGCTTCATGCAAGGACCCGGGCAATTGTTGAATTCCTAAATTCACTCTTTCATCCGGAGAAAGATTATAGATATCGATTTTGTTAAGACCTTTAGGTGCGGATAACTTTTCATCCATACCCGCCAACCCGGCACCGATCATCGCCTGAAATTGCAAATACGGGTTGCCGGATGGATCCGGACAGCGCAATTCAATCCGAGCAGAATTTTCTTTTCCTCTGGCTATGCGTGGAATTCTGATCAAAGCCGAGCGGTTAACCCCTGCCCAACCAATATAGACAGGTGCTTCATAGCCTGGTACCAGCCGCTTGTACGAATTAACTGTAGGTGAAAGAACAGCAGACATCCCGCGTGCATGCTTAAGTTGCCCTGCGATATATTGATAGGCCATCTCTGAAAGAAAGAAATCATCCTGATCATCGTAAAAAAGATTCTTGCCTTCCAAATTAAATAGTGATTGATGACAATGCATACCGGACCCATTTTCTCCGTATAGTGGTTTGGGCATAAAGGAAGCGACCAAACCATGCTGGGCAGCGATGGCTTTAACCGTATATTTGAGGGTTAGAACATTGTCAGCTGTCTTTAGAGCCTCATCAAAGCGAAAGTCGATCTCGTGTTGTGCCAATGCGCATTCGTGGTGACCAACTTCTACTTCCAGCCCCATCTGGGTTAAAGCAGTCATCAATTCTGTTCGAACACGAACAGCCTCATCATTAGGAGAAAAATCAAAATAACCACCAACGTCATGGGGCACCGGGTGAACATAATCTGTACCATTCTTCCGAAACAGGAAAAATTCTGGTTCAGGGCCAATATTTACAATAATTCCTTTTTCGCGTAAGCTTGCCAGCTTTCTTTTCAGTGTTCCGCGCGGATCACCATCGAATGGACGTCCATCCGGATGAAAAATTTCGCAGAAAAAGCGGGCACGTTTGCTTTCTGTTGGTGAAAAAGGAAGAACAGCATACGTATCGAGGTCAATGGAAAGTCTCATATCACTTTCTTGGATTCGAACAAATCCCTGCACTGAAGAGCCATCAAACCAGATACCTTCATTAATCGCTTCTTCCAGGCGATGGACCGGCGCATCCACGCTTTTTACTGTTCCAATCACATCTGAAAACTGGTACGAGACATACTGAACACCATCAGCCTTCACGCGTTCCAAAATTTCTTGCTTATCCATACATATCTCCTCAAACAAAAAGTTAACGAAAAACAGACACACGTGGGTATGTCTGTCAGTATAAAGTCAATCACCCAGACCTTCCCTAATTTAAAACCAATAGGCATTAAATGCCAATTAGTTTTCACAATATGCCCTTGTCACATTTGTCGCCAAATGATTTTCGGGTCACATTTTTTCGGAAGGGAGAGAGAAGCCTGTGAAATGGCTTCGGAGGCATCCGCTGATCATTCGATTTTTCTTCGTGGGTAACCACAAAGTTAACATTCTCTTCGCAGAGAAGAACCTCCACCTCGTAATCTCATCAACATGAGATTCAGCCGCTGGATCTCCAATATCAAATTGTTAATTATCTGGTAGAGAGTTTAGCAGAAACTATGGGTAAAAGTCAAGCTATTCATGTTTGAACCCTTATTTAATGCTGTTAATTGGCTGGTTCCGGATGGATTTTGCCCATAATTGTTGTTATCTATGATCCTACAAGAGAATCCAAAAGGGTAGAAGCCATATTCAAACGGTTAAAACTCTGTTTTGTAAAAGCTTGACAATTGAACATTTGTGCTATAAAATTATTGAGTAGTTCTCGTTGATATTTTTAAATTTTTATATATAATTCATTTAGCTTGCAGTAAACTGGGCTTAAATTCCAGTTACGGCAAGGACGCCGGCACCACCAAATAGGAGATAAGGAGTTACTACATGGTTCGCAAAAAATCATCCGATTCACCCCTGGGCAATACACCCGAAATGAGCGAAGCACGCAAGGCAGTTCTGGATAAAGCACTTGGTGAGATTGTGAAACGATACGGTGAAGGTTCCATTATGCGAATGGGGGAAGCCAAACATATGGAAGTGGAAGTAATCCCAACAGGTTCATTATCATTGGACATCGCATTGGGCGTTGGCGGCCTTCCCCGAGCTCGCATCACAGAAATTTACGGGCCTGAATCTTCAGGAAAAACTACTCTTTGTCTTCACCTGGTTGCTGAAATTCAAAAAATGGGAGGCCTGGCAGCCTACATCGACATGGAGCATGCCTTGGATCCGGTTTATGCATCCCGCCTGGGTGTTGACATTGAAAATCTGCTTATTTCACAGCCCGATACGGGTGAACAGGCACTTGAAATTACAGAAACCCTGGTCAAATCTGGTGCAGTTGACCTGGTCTTGATCGATTCAGTTGCTGCATTGGTTCCCAAGAATGAAATTGAGGGTGATATGGGAGATGCCACCATGGGTATGCAGGCACGCCTCATGTCTCAGGCTTTGCGAAAGTTATCCGGTGCCATAAATCAAACCAAAACCGCAGTTATTTTTACCAATCAGTTACGCCAAAAAATTGGGGTTATGTTTGGTAATCCAGAAACTACTACCGGAGGCATGGCCCTCAAATTCTATGCTTCTGTTCGACTTGATATTCGTCGAATCCAATCTATTAAAGTAGGTTCTGAAATCATTGGCAACCGCGTGCGCGTGCGCGTGGTTAAGAATAAGGTGGCTGCTCCTTTTAAAACTGCCGAATTCGACATTATGTATAATGAAGGCATATCAACATCCGGTGATATTCTTGATCTGGGAACACAATTGGAGATCATCACCAAACGCGGAGCCTTCTATTCTTATGGTGATATACGCCTTGGTCAAGGCCGCGAGAATGCAAAGGAGTATTTACGGCAAAATAAGGATCTGGCAGGCGAAATTGAGACCGCTATCCGCGAGCAGGCAATGCAAGGGCTTGTATTTGGTGCCAATGGCAATGATGATGACTCATATAGCGAAGACGAAATCTAAATTGATAGTAAAGACCAGGAGTAATTTCCTGGTCTTTGTGGTTTAATGAAGAATATGAACATTACACGAAAATTGATCGTCTTTTTTTCATTAGGTTTGGTCGTCGTACTTTCGGGATGTTTCCGAAGCTTACAGGCAGATCCGATCTTGAGCGACGTACCAGCTTTCGTACCTCCTACGCTCACAATTCCAACCCCAACATTGATCCCAACTTTATCAGCTAATCAGATGGCAACGCAAACTTCAGTGGCACAATGCAAGGATTCGCTCACTTTTATAAAGGATGAGACGGTTCCCGACGGAACAACGGTCCAACCCGGGGCTTCCATCGATAAACGCTGGGAAGTTCAGAATTCAGGCACTTGTAATTGGGGCAAAGGATACACAATTAAATTAGTTGGTGGAACGGATATGGGAGTCACCTCACCGCTCAATCTTTTCCCGGCCCGCAGTAATACAACCACATCGATTCAAATTGAATTTTTATCTCCCAAGGAAAGCGGCAGTTATCGCAGTGCCTGGCAGGCATATAACCCGGATGGCGAGGCTTTTGGGGATATTTTTTATATTGATATCGTCGTGGCAAATTAAGCGATTTGTTTAGGGCGTAAGAAAATTGCCGCCCGGCGGTAACTTGCATGTGTGGTAACTGTAATAATAACCGCATGCATCAACACAGGTACTTACCCAGCATTCTTCGTCATCTTCCACACGGTGCTCTGTCTCACAATATACGTTTTGTCCTCTTTGCGGGCACCAGGTTGCCGGGTCTCCTAAAGGCAGTGGAGTTTTATATGGTTCTGCTACAAATAATTCTGATTCATACAATGCCTTACCAGTCGATTCCTGTGATTCATTCAAGTCGAATAACATGACCTTCACATACTCATTGGCTCGTAATTTGTCTCCATTACAAAAAAGTTTATCAGCAACATCTTTTTCAAATTCACACTGATAATCACTACCATTTATAGACACACGATAATTACGATCTAATCCGGGAATTTCGAAGATAACCAGAAAAGAAGATCCACGATTCTCCGTCCCAAATATTCGTGTTTTTGTAAAATCAAATTCCGCAGTAGGGATTATCGTCGCGGTTTGAGATGGAGATGGCGTGATAAAGTGCGTAACAGTTGGGTGACTTGGTTCTTTTTTGGGCTCTTCTGAGTTTATGAAAACTGTCTTGGAGGGCAAAATGGTTGCTTTTGTTTGTACAATGATTTCTGACGCCTTGCTTTCAGGTTTAACAGCACATGCAGAAATAACCAGGAAAAAAGTTATGAAAAGTATGGCTTTTCTCATTCGAATTTTTCGCTCGCAGAAATTTAAAGGATAATGCCACCACATGCGAATAGTACGTGATGGCATTTTCTTAATGTTACGATAAGGTTTAAGTACCTTCTTGCCATGAATTCAAATAGAGCACTTGTTGCTCGGTGAGTGTATCTATTTTAATACCCATTGCTTCTAATTTTAGACGTGCAATTTCATGGTCTATCTCTTCAGGAACAGAATAGACTTTATTTTCCATTTTTTTATGATTATGAAGTAGATACTCTGCACCAAGAGCCT
The DNA here is from genome assembly GCA_001899005.1 of Chloroflexi bacterium 44-23. Classification (GTDB taxonomy): domain Bacteria; phylum Chloroflexota; class Anaerolineae; order Anaerolineales; family Anaerolineaceae; genus UBA6170. Next base: position 323,805 of record MKUW01000007.1, on the reverse strand, counting down.
GATTTGCAAATGACATATCCATCACAGAGGCAGGATGCCCTTCAGCAGCGGCCAAATTAATTAATCGACCTTCACCAAGAATGTGGATCTGCCGTCCATCTTCGAGAGTGTATTGATCAACAAAAGGCCGCACGATACGCTTCTCGACTGACATTTCTGCCAATGAGGGAATATTGATCTCGACATTAAAATGTCCACTATTTGCAACGATGGCACCATCCTTCATGACTTCAAAATGATGCTTATCGATCACATTCAAATCACCGGTTAATGTGCAAAATATATCCCCAATTCCAGCAGCTTGTTCCATCGGCATAACGCGGTATCCATCCATAACAGCTTCCAATGCCTTGAGAGGGTCTACTTCTGTTACGATGATATTGGCACCCATTCCCTGCGCCCGACTGGCCAAGCCGCGACCGCACCATCCATAACCTGCCACAACAAAGGTCTTACCTGCTATCAAAATGTTGGTAGCTCGAATAATGCCGTCCAAAGTTGATTGCCCAGTACCATAACGGTTATCAAAGAAATGTTTGGTCATAGCGTCGTTAACTGCCACAACCGGGAAATGCAAGGCTTTATCTAAAGCCATGGCTCGTAAGCGGATGACGCCAGTAGTCGTCTCTTCTGTTCCGCCAAGGACATCAGGTAAGAGCTCACGATGTTCTTTATGCAATGTTGAAACAAGATCAGCACCATCATCCATGGTGATTTGAGGTTTGTGAGCCAACGCTGCTTCAATGTGTTTGTAGTATGTAATATTATCTTCACCTTTAATGGCGTAGACAGGAATTTCATCATGCATAACGAGTGAGGCAGCTACTTCATCCTGGGTTGATAATGGATTGGATGCTACCAACACCACTTCAGCGCCACCGGCTTGCAAAGTTTTCATCAAATTGGCAGTTTCCGTCGTAACATGCAAGCATGCTGACATACGAATACCCTCAAACGGTCGTTCCTTTTCGAAGCGTTCTTTAATTAAGCGCAGAACAGGCATTTCTCGTTCTGCCCATTCGATTTTCCTACGTCCACCTTCAGCCAGTTTTGGATCTTTAATATCATAATTTGCCATAATTTCCTCCATCTTGATATTTTTTGATAATCAATTTATTGATTTTTTAAATTGCTTCTATCGTTATTGTTCTTTTATGTTTAGGGCAATACCGAAGTTTTGTTGGTATCTCTCAGTAAATTCCGCAATCGTATAGGTATGAGCTTGAGTTCCTTTTTCTTCCAGGCAATAAGCGGCTGCTACCGCGCCCATTCTTCCGCAAGAAGCTAAATCAAACCCGAGAAGGAATCCTCGAATAAAACCTCCGCGATAGGCATCTCCGACACCGGTGGGGTCGACAATTGATTGTACTACCGCACATGGGACTTCAATAATCTCATTATCCATATAAATAATGGATCCCTTTTCACCACAAGTCACCACTGTAAACTTGACCAATGAACGTATTTGATCTTCGGACAAACCGGTATGTTTGAGCAAAAGCTTGTATTCATACTCATTTACAAACAATGAGTATGCATTCTCAACACCGCGGCGAATGTCAGCACCATCCATTCTTACGATCTGCTGGCTGGGATCATAAAAATAAGGAATGTCACTGTCAATGCACTCTTCGACATAATTAATCATGGCTTGCGGGTCATTTGGAGAAATTACCACAAGATCTGGTCTAATTTTTAATTCAGTCAGTGAATATTCGCTGGCACAAGCCATTGCTCCCGGATAAAAACTGGCAATCTGCGAATTGGCGAGATCGGTATTTGCAAAGAATGAGGCAGTAAACTCGCCTGCAATGACCTTGATATAACTGATATCTACACCTTTTACAGCTAACCATTGCCCGTAATCATAAAAATCTTCTCCTACCGTGGCGAACACAATCGGTAGCTTTTCTCCCAATAAAGCAAGGGTATAAGCAATATTTGGAGCAATTCCACCCCGCAACCGGACCAGTGATTCAACCAGGAAGGAAAGACTAAGTGATTCAATATTTTCTGGCAAAATATGCTCTTTGAATAATCCAGGAAACTTCATTAAGTAATCATAAGCGATTGAGCCCGTGCAAACGATTGTCATCTTTTCTCCCTGTACGATCCAAAAACTGCTCAAAAATCGCACAAAAAACGCCCTCGAGCGGAGAGCGTTGTAATTAACAATTTGAAGTTTAACATGCAAAATCATCTTTGTAAAGTTCGGGTAAGAGCAACCAGAAATAGACCCCGGGGAATAATTCGATAATGTTGATCCTGAATTGGGAATAATTGGGTGGTTTTTCGTTGGAATTTCCACCCTATCTGTTTCTTGATACAATAGACTATAAAAAACGGAAACTAATCTATGTTACGAAAATTATTATGGTCATTGTTGATAGCTATTTTTATCATTGCCAGTGCGTGTTCTACAAGTTCAAAGCCTAATGGTTCTGAAGTTGAAATTGAAACGAGCTCCGCTGAACTTTTACCATCCGAGGTAATGACTGCTACTCCTGAGCCAACAGCAACACCAACTCCTCTGCCGGTCACAAGAATAGATAATGGTGCCTATTACATTTTCAGCGGAGAATTGGAAAAAGCCAGACTGGAATTTGAAGAAGTTAAGAATAATGCCACCGATGAGAACTTGATCGCCTCAGCGAATATTTACCTTGCCCGCATCAAGATTGCCAATAATCTCTGCAAAAATGCGATTCCAATATTGGAAAGTGTAGTAAACAGTGACTCAATTAAAAACAATCTACGTTCAAACGCTTCTTACTTTCTAGGCCAATGTTTTCTGGAAATGAATCAATTCGGCAAAGCAGCGCTGGCTTACCAAAACTATATCGATCTCAACCCAGGGATACTGGATGCGTTCATGTACGAGTTAGCGGGGGATGCTTATGTAAAAGCGGGTGACATCAATAATGCCATCTTGATGTATGCTGCTGTTGCTGGCGATAGCACGGCTGATAATCAGGTTTCCGCCAAAATCAAACTGGGTCAAATGTATGTTCTTGAAGCTGATTATACGAATGCTGTCCGCATCTTTATGGAAGTACATGACACCAGCAGCAATGATTATACGCGTGCCCAGATGAATTTTTTGGCAGGTCAATCATATTTAATGTTGGGACTTCCCGAGCAGGCGTATGCTCGTTTTCAGGAATCAGTAGAAAATTATCCCAAGTCTTATGACACTTATTCCGGGCTGGTCACTCTGGTAAATGAGGGCATCAAAGTGGATGAATTCTATCGCGGGTTGGTTGATTACTATGCCCAAAAATATGGTTTGGCCATTGATGCATTTAACCGGTACTTGAATGCAAACCCGCAACATAACGGTTCTGCTCATTATTTTAAAGCACTCGCATACCAAGCCATAGATCAGCCTTTGGAAGCAATACAAGAATGGCGCGTATTAATCAAAGATCACCCTGCTGACCGATTTTATGTAGATGCCTGGGAGGATATTGCTTATACACAATGGGCATATCTAGACGATTATCGTGCCGGTGCCCAGACATTGATTTCGTTTGTCAAGGAAAACCCCTCGAGTGAAAGTGCTCCGCAGGCATTATTTGACGCAGGTCGCATTTATGAGCGTGGCGGCTATTTAAGTGAAGCCGCGGCTACCTGGTCGGGAATGATTGATCAATATCCCCAGGCAGAAATTTCATCGCGAGGTTTATATTTAAGCGGAATTACGCTTTATCGCTTGAATAACTTTCCGCAAGCTTTGGAAAGTTTTCAACGCATCTTACTTTTTGGCGGCAACCCCACAATAACCGCAGCAGCAAATTTATGGATAGGAAAAACTTACAAAGGCCTTGGGGATTTGGAAAATGCAAATACCTCCTGGAGACAGGCTTCTGAGGCAGATCCAACCGGTTATTATTCCGAGCGTGCCAAGCAATTAATGGAGGACCAGGCACCTTATTCAATCCCTGCTTCAGTTAACTTTGCCATAAATTTTGATCAGGAACGATTTATTGCTGAAATCTGGATGCAAAAAACATTTTCTCTTCCGGCGGATACAAATTTTATAACATTAGCGGAATTAAAAGAAAATAATACCTTTGTTCAAGCCGTTGCCCTCTGGGATTTGGGGCTTTATCAAGTAGCCCGTACGAAATTTGAAAGCGTCAGAGATACATTCAGCCAGGATCCCATCAATCTCTTTCGCTTGACAAATTATTTTAGAGAAATTGGCCTCTATCGCTCTGCAATATATGGCAGCCGTCAAATCCTAGAATTGGCTAATATGAGTGATCTTGATACATTAAATGCGCCCCTCTGGTTCAACCATGTTCGCTTCGGAGATTATTATCAGGAAATTGTAGCTGAAAATGCTGCCCGCTATAATCTTGATCCTTTGCTCCTGTTGAGTCTGATGCGCCAGGAATCATTTTTTGAAGGTTTTGTAGCATCATCAGCAGGCGCAAGGGGGGTCATGCAAATTATGCCGGTAACTGGCGATGAGATTTTCGGCTACCTTGGCTGGCCAGAAAACTATTCTGCTGAGGATTTGTATATACCTGCTGTGAATATTCGTTATGGAGCAAGTTATCTCTCACGCATGCGTGATTATTTTAAAGGTGATATTTTTGCCGCGCTGGCAGCTTACAACGCCGGTCCCGGAAACGTGCTTAAATGGGAAAATCAGGCAAGCAATGATCCTGATCTATTTCTTGAGATGATCCCATATGAAGAAACGCGACGGTATATCACCAATATCTTTGAGTTTTACCAACTTTACATCACTTTTTATCGTACAAATGAATAGGTAGAAATTAAATTTTAAAGGTTGCTGCTGGATATAAGTGATAAGGTGGACATGTTATTTTGGACTACGCAAAATGATCTGCGGGTGAATGGTGGTGATTTTTAAATAGATAATTTACCAATCTATTATTTTCAGTATTCACATCTTGATGGATCAGCGTAACACAAAAATATTGTTTTCTGCGATCCTAAGTCTGCTGATGGGCGAAGCATCCGCGATGGGTATGTTTTTAGAGGATGGAATGGCTTCCCGGATGCTTCGCCCTTACGAAAGATCTCACGTGAAAGATTCATAGTGACCCATTCGGAAGAAAGCCCTTTACAATTTTATTACTCAGTCAGTTCGTAAAGTATCGGATTTTTATGTTATGAACAGCGAAGCAATCTTTCTCGCATCGGACATGATTGCTTCGTCGGGCGTTACAAGTCCTGCTCGCAAATACCGGTATCCATTGGTTGCCATCGGTTTCAATTAAAGTATCAACAATGAAACCAGTAACGCAAATTAAAAACAAATTTAAATTTAATAATCCTCTTTAAGGTTGTCTTTATCAATTAGACAGACCTACAGAAGGATTTTTTTTAGACTCAAAAAAATATCAAGTCGAGTTGTTGGGCAGATTTCTCGTTGATTAGTTAAGATTTTCTTCCAAACAAAAACTACTTATTTAATCGCTATTTTGCTACCAACTCAACTTCTTTATAACAATAATCGGATTGGGTTTTCAAGTTGATAAGCAAGCGCTTTTAAGAATTGTGCGGCTTCAGCCCCATCACTGACACGATGATCCACAGAAATGGTTACTTCCATTCTCCAACCAACCACAATTTCATCACCCTTCACTACCGGCATCTTTTTCGCAGCAGAAACTGCCAAAATCGCAGCTTCTGGTGGGTTGATAATTGCAGAGAATTCTTGAACGCCGAACATACCGAGATTGCTGATCGAGAAGGTAGATCCCTCAATATCTTCTACCTTGACCTTACCGCTGCGCACACGGCCGGCCATTTCTTTCACCTCGCTCGAAATCATTCGAATTGGCTTCAAATCTGCATCGCGCACAACAACTGTTAACAGGCCGCCTTCAACAGCAACAGCCACTCCTATGTTTACTGCACCGTATTGGATGACTTCCTTGTCTTGTAATGCTGCATTCAGATTGGGGAATTGCTTTAAAGTTACAGCTACAGCTTTGACCACAAAATCGTTGACTGACAACTTTTGTTCATCCAGTAAGGTTCTGTTTACCTCGCTCCTTAATTCCATTAGAGATTCCACATCATAAGCATATGTGGCATAAAAATGTGGGGTTTGTTGTTTTGATTCAGTCATTCTGCGACCAATCGCCTGACGCAGTCTACTTAATTGTATGGTCTTATCTCTCTGTACTTCGCTGGAACTCTGCCAGGTGGAAAGCGGCAATGCTACCCCGATAGACTCGGGTTGTGGTTTCATAACCGGCTCTAGTTGCTTTGCAGGTATTCTCGCTTCGATCGACTCCGATTCTGCTTTCAACGCAAGTTCAATATCTTTTTTGATGATGCGCCCGTCGGGGCCGCTTCCTACCAGTTCTGCCAGATCCAGGTCGCTATCAGCTGCCATTTTACGAGCCAAAGGAGAGGCTTTAATGCGTTCATCTCCATCATGCGGTTGAGACATCGTTTCGGAAGGTTTCGCGGCGCTTTGGTCTTTTTCTTCTACTTTCTTATTTTGAGCAGCTTCCTTTTGGGTGTCTTCTGATTCGCTCTTGCCTTTCAAGCTGGCCAGATCAAATTTCTCCCCCTTTTTACCAATAACCGCAATTGGATCACCTATTGGGACAATTGAATCAGCTTCAACTAAATGATTGAGCAACACTCCATCATGGCTGCTTTCAACTTCTACGGTAGCTTTATCCGTTTCAATTTCTGCCAAAACCTGACCTTTTTTAACAGATTCCCCCTCATTAATCATCCAACGAACCAGGGTCCCCTCTTGCATATCAAAACCCAGTTTGGGCATAGGGATAATTTCAGCCATTAAAGTACCTCCTTTACTGCCGCGATAATATCCTCAACCTGTGGAAGGGCTAATTGTTCCAAATCCGCGTTGTATGGTAAAGGAACTTCTTTTTGAGCAACCCTTTTAATCGGGGCGTCCATATAATCAAATGCTTCTTCATAGATTCGAGCGCTCACTTCAGCTCCCACCCCATAAGATTTCCAGCCTTCTTCTGCTACAATCACCCGATTGGTTTTCTTGACCGATTCAATGACCGGACCCATATCGAGCGGACGCAACGACCGCAGATCCACAATTTCAACTTCGATACCTTCTTTAGCCAGTTGCTCGGCTGCTTTTAAAGATGATTCCAACATCTTACTGTAGGTAACTATCGTGACATCTTTTCCCTCACGCTGAACCTTTGATGTACCAATTGGAACAATATAGTCACCGTCAGGTACTTCACCGCGAGATTGATACAAAGTAGCATGTTCAATGAAAAAGATCGGGTCATTAGAACGAATTGCAGCTTTCAATAATCCCTTCGCATCCGCCGGTGTTCCAGGCGCAACGACTTTTAAACCTGGGAAATGTGCAAAAATCGCGTCAGGGGTTTGAGAGTGTGTCGCACCAAGTTGACGGCCACCCCCTCCAACAGTGCGAATCACCATCGGAACGGTCATTTGCCCGTTAAACATGTAATGAAGTTTAGGAGCTTCATTGACAATATGTTCCATCGCTGAAAAAGCAAAATTAATTGTCATTAATTCAGCTACGGGTCGCATGCCAGTCAAAGCTGCTCCGATTCCAGCGCCGATGATGGCAGCTTCTGAAATTGGTGTATCGCGAACCCGTTCCGCGCCAAAATGATCGTAAAAACCTTTTGTCACAGCGTAAGTTCCGCCCCAAACACCTACTTCTTCGCCAAGAATAAACACCTTTTCATCTCTTTCCATTTCTTCCCAAAGAGCTTGAGAAATTGCCTGTCGCATTGTTAATGTTGCCATTTCTTCAACCTCCTAATTCTTATCTGCATAAATATTATCAAATAATGTATCTGGTGCCGGTTCCGGACTTGATTCAGCAAATTGCACAGCTTCGGCAATTATTTGCTCACAAGCTGCTTCAACTTTACTTAATTCAGACTCTTTCGCGATTTTTTCTGAAACCAAATACTTGTGGTAAATTCCAATTGGGTCGCTTTCCTTCCATTTACGAACTTCATCCTTCTTGCGATAACGTTCCGGGTCTCCCATGGAATGTCCTTCAAAACGATACGTCAGAATTTCTAGAAACTGAGGTCCGCTGCCGGCACGAACTTCTGCGATCATTCTTTCAGAGATTTCACGGACTTTAATTACATCCATTCCGTCTACAGAATCGCTGGGCATATTGTAAGCTGCTGCTTTTTGGCGGATTTCCGGAACTGCGGAAGCCCTATCGACTGCAGTCCCCATACCATAATGGTTATTTTCGCAAACCCACAATACCGGTAACTCCCAAACTTTTGATAAATTAAGTGCTTCATGAAAATACCCAATATTTGTTGCACCATCACCAAACATACAAATTGTTATCCCACTTTTTTTCTGAAGTTGGTCTCCCAAAGCCATCCCCACTGCCAATGGCAGGTGAGCCCCAACCACAGCATGACCACCCCAAAAATTTTTCGTTACGTCCGCCATATGCATGGATCCGCCTCTGCCTCCAGAGCAGCCGGTTGCTTTTCCAAGTAATTCTGCCATGATCTCATTCGCACTTAAGCCGCAATTTATTGCCACTCCGTGATCACGGTAAGCGGTGATTACATTATCCTCGGGCCGGCGGGCTGAAATTAACCCAGTGCTGACCGCCTCTTGACCAATGTAAAGATGCAGAAAACCGCCAATTTTCCCTTTTTGGTATAATTCCATGGCGTTTTCTTCCAGAATTCGAATCTCTACCATCTGTCTGTAAAGATCCAGGTATTCGCTCTTCTCCATTTATTATTTCCTCCTGATTGTTCTGCTCAATGAAAAATGGGCAAAACCCAAATCCGGTTATTTTTTACTGTATGCTCATATTATACCAATTACAAATGAGGCAGGGCTCGCATGTACAATGAAACTTATACATTTCAAATACCTTGTAGAAAATAAAATAAGACCGAATCAAAAAAAGGTGACCTCATTAACAGGTCACCCTTTTTCGATTTATTTTAAAAAAAATCTAGGCTTTGGGAGCGAATTTCAAAGCTGCGTGCGCTGCTGCCAAACGTGCAACCGGGACACGGAATGGAGAACAGCTAACGTAGTTCTGTCCAATCATATGGCAGAACTCAATCGAGGATGGATCGCCGCCATGCTCGCCACAAATACCAACTTCAAGCGAAGGACGGGTTTGACGGCCGAGGTCAACAGCCATTTTCATTAAAGCACCGACACCTTCACGATCAATTGTCTGGAAAGGATTCTTGGTGAGAATACCCTCTTCAACATATTTGAGCAAGAAACTTCGTTCAGCGTCGTCACGACTGTAACCGAAGGTCATTTGAGTCAGGTCATTCGTACCAAAGGAAAAGAATTCTGCGTCTTCAGCGATCTCAGCAGCGGTAACAGCTGCGCGAGGAATCTCAATCATTGTGCCAAATTTATATTCAAAATGGATTTTCTTATCTTCCATTACCTCTTTGGCGATAGCTTCCAATCTTGGTTGGACCGCTCTCAACTCGTTAACATGTCCGGTTAATGGAATCATCACTTCCGGCTTGGGGTGAATTCCGCGTGCAGCAACGTTGGCGGCTGCTTCCATAATGGCGCGAACCTGCATTTCAACAATCTCTGGCATCACGATCGAAAGCCGAATGCCGCGCAAACCCATCATGGGATTGCTCTCATGCAGGCCTTCCACAGCTGACAAAATGTTTTCCAAATCAGTTATTTCAGCCGATTCATTTTTTCCAAGGATGTAATTGGCCATCTCCTGGACGCGTCTGGTAATAATTTGCTCTTGCAGATCTTCTGCTGAAGGCAAGAATTCATGCAGTGGTGGGTCAATCAAACGAATAATAACCGGCAAACCGTCCATTGCTTCAAAAAGGCCTTCAAAATCAGATCGTTGGCTGGGAAGTAATTCATTTAAGGCTTCTGTGCGCTCTTCACTTGTTTTTGCTAGGATCATTCGCTCAACGGATGGGAGTCTTTCTTGTTGGAAGAACATATGTTCAGTACGGCATAAACCAATACCTTTCGCTCCATACTCACGAGCTCTCTTTGCATCCGCAGGATAATCAGCATTTGCCCAAACCTGCAAACCTGTGGTTGGATAACCGGGCTGTGAAGCTGTACGAATTCCGGGCGTAGCGCAAATATCATCCGCCCAGGCCAATAATTTCAGCAAATCTGTCTGTTCATCAAGAGAAGGGGCATTCGTGGTTAATTTTCCTACAAAAACCTCACCGGTTGTACCATCAACTGAGATCCATTCACCTTCATGAACAACCAGTTCACCTACTCTCATCAGGCGGTGATCGAGATCAATCTTGACTGCGGAAGCACCGACGACGCAGGGCACTCCAAATTGACGGGCAACGACTGCAGCATGCGATGTTGCACCCCCTTCACTGGTAAGAATACCCTTGGATGCAAGCATTCCATGGACATCATCCGGTTTTGTGAATGGTCGCACCATAATCGTATCTTGATGATGTTCTTTATTCATTTTTTCAGTTTTATCAGCATCAAAATATACCTGCCCCACTGCAGCACCCGGCGAGGCATTGACTCCACTACAGAAGAATCGACCGTCTTGCTGCGCTTTCTTCTTGGTGTCCAAATCGAATTGTGGATGAAGCAAAACATCAACCTGCTCCGGGGTTACGCGCAAAATTGCAGTCCTTTTATCGATTAGGCCTTCATCAACCATTTCAACTGCCGAGCGTACTGCAGCGCGTGCAGTCCGTTTTCCGTTTCGAGTCTGAAGCATCCATAACTTGCCACGCTCAATTGTGAACTCAACATCTTGCATGTCCTTATAATGCTTTTCAAGTTTGCCAACAATTTCCAAAAACTGTTGATAAACTTCAGGCATAGTTTCAGACATTTTTTGAATCGGATCGGTATTGCGTATCCCTGCAACAACATCTTCACCTTGAGCATTCAACAAATAATCGCCGTATAACTTACTCTCACCAGTGGCGGGGTTACGTGTAAATGCAACACCGGTTCCGGAATCCCAGCCCATGTTGCCAAAGACCATTGTTTGAATATTTACTGCGGTTCCGAGGTCATCCGGAATATTCGTTGCACGGCGATAATCTACTGCCCGTTTACCCATCCAAGAACGGAAAACTGCTTCAGTAGCGTATTTTAATTGTTCAAGCGGGTCTTGGGGGAAATCAAAACCTTTTTCTTTTTGGACAACCTTTTTAAATTGGTCGGTTAAATATTTCAAGTCTTCGGTGCTTAAGTCGGTATCGGCCATGATATTCTTGCGGGCTTTGTAACCATCGAACACGTCTTCAAAAGCTTCATCTCGAATATCAAGTACCACGGTACCAAACATCTGAACCAGACGACGATATGAATCGTAGACGAAACGTTCGTTTTCTGTCAGCTTAATCATCGCCTGTGAAGTTTCGTCATTCAAGCCAATGTTTAACACTGTATCCATCATGCCCGGCATTGAGAATTTCGCTCCGGAGCGGCAGGAAACCAGAAGAGGATTCTCTTCACCACCAAAAACTTTTCCGGTAGCTTTTTCTACATCTTTTAATGCCGCCAGCATTTGGCCCCATAGTCCTTCCGGAAGTTGATGGTCTTTTTGATAAGCTATACAAGCCTCAGTTGTGACTGTAAATCCTGGTGGTACAGGGACACCGATTCGGGTCATATCAGCCAGATTTGCGCCTTTGCCCCCGAGTAATCCACGCACTTTTTCCCAATCACCGCCCATATATACGATGGCCTGGTCAATTTCGTGGAACAGATAAACCCATTTCTTTTCTGACATAGAAGTCCTCCTAAAATAAAATTTCTTTACTAAAACTATCTGCTATACAGCAAAATAGCCCACATTCATCAAGATATCATTTTACCATAGTGAAGGTTAGGATGACTGAGCTTGTTTTCAGATTTGATTAACAATTTGTTAAGATTGTTGGTTCAATTTTTTTTAGTATTTTTAATTCTCTTACAGTCTCTTTACAAATATGCCAGTTTTAAACCAGATTATGTCGGTATCCTGTAAATCATCTGCAAAGTGGAAACGAAAGAATATGGTTGATAATAGAGAAAGTAAATTGCCAGGAGGTGTAATGATTAAAATATTGGTTATTGATGATGATCCGGCTATGACGGACCTGCTTAAGCTTTTATTACGTCAAACAGGGGCGGAAATTCGTACTGTCAACGATGGCCGCTCAGGCATTAACATGACAAAAACTTTCAGCCCTCAGATTATTATCCTGGATTTGATGATGCCGGAAATGGACGGCTGGCAGGTTTGTAAAGAAATACGCACTTTTAATGATGTTCCAATTTTGATTCTTTCGGCTTTAGATAGCCCAGGCTTGGTGGCAGCCGCCCTGGATGCCGGCGCTGACGATTATTTAATCAAACCAGTAACCAGCAGTGTATTAATCGCCCACATAAACAATTTGATCCGCAGAGCACTCAAAGAAAAACAAAACCTGGCACTTTGTTAGCAATATTTGCTCACTAAACCAACCTTTGTAAACACTTTTTGAGAAAGCCATTCAAAAAGTGTTTTTTCTTCTCGTATTTTCCAAGTATTAAAATGGTTATATGAGGAGACTTTCCAATTAATTTAAGATAACTTGAAAAGCATCGTTTTCCCATGGCACTGTATGTGTTCATATCAATTCATAGTAAAATAAAAGAAAATTACCATCGCGAGGAAATTGTGCAAACCTGTTCAAAATGTCACCATATCTCCCCAGATAGTGAAAAGTTCTGTTTGAATTGCGGGGCTGACCTTTCAGAATTCTCAGAAACCTCCATTGCACGTGTAAAGTTGTTAAACAATCCACGCGTCACAGCCATTCGTATTAGTGTTGCAAAGGATTGCTGCCCAACCTGCCTTCAAATGGAAGGTGTTTACGCCAAGCATGCATTGCCACATTTACCAACCGAAGGATGCTCGCATCCAAAAGGTTGTCGCTGTCATTACGCCCCAATTCTGGACGAAATCTATCCATAAATAAGTTGGGTAAGTACCCTGTCAACATGTTCATGTTAATCGCCTATGATGGTGAGTTAAGTTAAATTTGTGGTTTAAAATAATGCTCTTTTCTACAAATTTAATACCGCTGCGAAAAACCCACAGAACCAGTTTAAACAAACCAAGGCAATTAAAGTTGCAAAGCCGGACTTGGATCAGGAAGATTTTGCCGAATAATTTGTTCGAATAAAATCAATGGCTTCCTGTTTGCTGGTTATTTGTTTATTCGCTGAGGCTGAATTAAGTTTTTCTAGCCAGTAGCCGGTTTGATTTTTATCCTCTGTTTTCAATAACCCGCCCACTTCATGACCATCCAACCACTGCTGAGGCTTTACCCATTCTTCTTTTTTTTGGAAGTATCCGAGAAATAATTGTTGTACAATATCAAGTTCAACCTCAAATTGATGGAAATCATCGCGATGCCTGCCAATTGCTAATGATTCAGCCAGTGATGCCAAACACAACAGAATTCCACTCTCACCTGTTTTATGAAAAAAAGCGTAAACTTGCGAACCGGTTAGGGTTTTCTGCGTTTTTGTAAGCAAGTGGACAGCATCTAGATTTTGCAAAACAGGCGTAAAATATTTAATTTCATGATTACTTAATGCTAAAATTTTGCTGCGATGGATAAACTTTTTCGGGACATTTTCAGACCGATCCGCTTTCCGTACTCCAGTATCTTTGCGGTTTCCCATATGACTGAAGAGAAGCAGGTAATAAAATAGAGATCGAAGGCTTCGGTCAATATGCAGCTTTGTTTGAAAAAGACTGGCGAGATCATTGCGATATTTACCTAATGCCAGTAAAACCTGACCTCCAATCAGGTTATTGGCAGCTGCTGAACCAGTTTTGTGAAGTAAAATTTCATCCAGAAATGCAAATTGATTGATACCATTCAATGTGGATTGCCAGTTGTTTTCACCTTTCATTCGTTCAGAAGAACTTTCTTTCAGGTCAACAACTTCAGGGATTATGATCTCAAGGGCTTTTATGTGATCCAATGCTTGCAGCGCTTGAGGAATATTTTTACCATCCAGGAGTCTGAAAAATTCATCACGAATGCGCTCATTTGAAATTGACCTCAATAAAGGGATCGCTTCTTTTAAGCGCTTAACTGTATTTTTTTCAATAATACAATTTAGCTCAATCGATTGGCGCAACGCACGCAATATACGAATGGGATCATCCGTGAAACTCCGCTGACTGCATGCAATAATCTTTCTACTTTGTAAATCATCTATCGCATCGAATGGGTCGATTAACCTGTTTCGTTCTACTAAATTAATCGCCATTGCATTGATGGTAAAATCTCGCAATTTTAAGTCTTCTTCAATGGTGTTTACGCGCAACTTAACAATATCCAAATTCATACGACTGCCATCATCGAGCGTTAAGATAACCCTGACTGTGTTAAATTTATCGTTCAGTACAAAAAAGGTGGCACCAATCGCATCCGCCACCCTTCGCCCATAGGATTGTACATCGCCAAGCAACGCAATATCAAGGTCATGATTTGTCTGCTGCCATACGATATCTCTGACTGCTCCACCAACCAGATAGGCTATTTCACCTTCCTTCAATTGAAATGTAAGAACCTTGAAAAGTTCTTCAATTTCAGGATCAAATAGAAAAAGCATCTGCTTGTTTACCCGGTTTTGTATTTAATTTCGTCAACTACACCTACAAAAGGTAAATTGCGATACAAATCATCCAAATCTAGGCCATAACCAAATACAAATTTATTGGGAATGGTGAACCCTACATATTTTACCGGCACTTCCACTTCACGACGGGTGGCTTTATCCAACAAGGTGCAAACTTGAAGAGAACGGGGTTTTCTTGTGGAAAGCAGTTCAAGAACAGATGCGAGCGTACGGCCACTATCGACGATATCTTCGACCAGAATGACATCGCAACCTCGAATATCTGTATTCAAGTCATGCGAAATGCGAATATGCCCGCTTGTTTCTCGAGCACCGGATCCATAGGATTCGACTGCCATAAACTCAATTGCATGGGGAACACTGATTTGACGCATCAAATCAGTCAGGAACACAACCCCACCTCGTAAAATACAAACCAGGACAAGCCGATCTGAAGACTGATAATCGCTAGATAATTGTTCCCCTAGTTCAACAATACGTTTATGTAATTGTTCTTCTGAAATTAATACCTCAGCCAAAAATTCACGATAATTTCGCATTCATATCCTCAATTTCTAGGAACTTGGTGGTGTAAGGTACACCGAGCTTCGTACATTTCTGAGGCGCCGATAATAATAACAGGGTCATCGTAATGCGCCGGTTTTCCATTAACCAGGCGTTGAGTTCGGCTGGCAGGTTCACCACAAACCATGCAAATTGCGTGTAATTTATCAACCCTTTCGGCAATTGCCATTATTTGTGGCATTACACCAAAAGGTTCACTGCGAAAATCAGTGTCAAGTCCCACTACAATCACACGAATCCCCCTACTTGCCAAGGTTTTTACAGCAGTGAAAAGATCTTCATCAAAAAATTGAGCTTCATCAATCCCTACTACCGTGGTTTCGGGGTTCAATTTTTTCATTAGCTCTTCAATCGAACTTACCGATGTAGCTTCAAAAGCTTCGCCATTATGCGACGCAACTTTCTCCAGTTGATAACGGTTATCGATAACCGGTTTGAAAACTTGGACATTTTGGCGTGCAATCACTGCCCGTCGCAATCTCCGGATCAATTCTTCTGTTTTGCCACAGAACATTGAACCGCACACAACTTCGATTGATCCAGCATGATGCTTCATTCGTCAACCTCCCGCATTACCTTTTCTAAATTCTATCAAATTTTAGAATTGATGTTGTAATAAAATACAGCCTGAAATTCAGGCTGTATTATGTCAACGATTTAGAATGGTTAGAAAGTTTCTGGTACTTCGTAACCGAGTGCACGCAAACGTTTCTTTAGATCGATTAAGGATTTTCTTCCAAACCCTTCAACACCAAGAATGGCTGCTTCGCCTTTTTCCATCAATGCAATCACTTTGCCAACATTATCGAGGTCTGCTTTCAATAGCGAATCGGTGATGCGTGAGCTTAATTCCAATTCCGTAATTGGACGATCCAAGGATGTCTTTGACTCTTCACGAACTTTGACATTCTCTACATAATCCTGGCGAGCCTGAAGGCGTTTGTAGAATCGATCTACCTGGCCTTCAATATCGATAATTCGTTGCTGCTGCCCAGTGAAGAATGGGTGACAGGATGAACAAACTTCTGTTTTAATTTCCTTGCGAGTAGAGCCTGTTATCCAGGTATTTCCACAAGCACATGTTACAACGGCATCCGGATAAAATTTCGGATGGATATCTTTTTTCATAGCCGTAAAACCTTTCTTTTTTCAAAATACCATATCCGTGCTTTCTTGTACGAAGACACGAATGGCAGTTGATATTTGTTATGCTTCTTTCTGCATAACATTTACACACTTACGGCCGTTATGCAGTGTAATATACTCTACAACACCATCAACTGTTGCAAAAAGTGTATCATCACTACCACGTCCAACATTAACACCTGGTTTAATGTGCGTTCCACGTTGACGGACTAAAATATTACCGGATAACACCTTTTCACCAGCATAGCGCTTAACGCCCAGACGCTGTGAGTTGCTATCACGACCATTCCGGCTGGATCCACCACCTTTTTTATGCGCCATGATCTTTACTCCACTTCAATCGAATTAACCAACAATTTTGTATACTGCTGGCGATGGCCATTTTTCACCCGAATTTTTTTCTTCGGACGATACTTGAACACAATCACTTTGGGTCCCTTTATATGAGAAACCACAGTAGCTGTTAGTTTTACTCCACTAACGCCAGGAGTACCAACTTTTACCTCATCGTCGTTTACGAACAGCAAGACTGAATCTAGCAAAATCTGTTCGCCAACTTCATTTGGCAGGAGGTCCACGTCTATCGTGGCACCTTCGGCGGCTTTATATTGTTTCCCGCCTTGTTCTACGATCACATACTTCATTTTATTTCTCTCCATCTTCACTTCGCCATAAGCCTCGCAAATTTTTATAAGCCAGTTTACGGGGAAGCTGGAAAATCAATCTTTAACCACAATCTGGACTGCGATTAAGCGAAGGGAATTATAAATGCATCATGCATACCTGTCAACACTTATCTGGACACTTTGTTATTGTTCAGCGAATTTGACACCTGTGTTATCCCCACTGGCAGGTTTTGAATTTGCCAAATAAGCTTGAATAAGAAATTAAAAACCTGCTTGCGTGGCACCTACCGCATCTGGCGCAGCTGGCGTGCATCTCCAACCCGTTCTGTTAGCCCTTGTGCATCTAATTGCTCGAGAAAGGATAGTGCGTATTTGCGGCTGGTTTGATACATGTCTCGAAATTGGGCGACTGTAATCTGCCCCTCGCGTTTAAGCCTGTCGAGTACTTCCTGAACCATTTGATCATATGTAGATTTCAAAAAGACAACATCATTATTGACTGCGATTAATTGCTCCTGATCGATAAGCGCGTTGAAGATTTCAACATCGACTACTTGTAGACTTTCTTTAATCGATGGCGGGGAATAAGGATTTGCTTCGAACTGCGCCAACAATTGATTGACTTTTACTCGCTCGTTCGTTCGAAAATTAACTTTAAAGTCAATAAGTGCATAAAACGATCGATCTACTGTAAATCGCTTTTCCTTTTCCCACAAAGCAATCAACAATGCAAATTGCTTTTGAGGAAGTTTCAGCCTGCTTTTCAATTCTTCACGTGGAATTCCCGGCCGGAGTGGATATTGCTGATGGTATTGTCGAAGAATACTAATGGACTTGTCAAGCATCCCCTCATACCATTTTTTGCTGGCAAATAGGGCATAATCCGCTTCTTCCAGGTTTGAATCCTCGAGATTAATTAACAATCCTTTTTCTACGAAACCTTTTAGAAATTGATTGGCCAGGCTTGATGCAATGCGGCCTTTTTTGTAAATAGCATCAAATGTTGCTATTCCCAATTCTGAACTTGCCTGAAGTAAAATTTCATCCGGGTTGCCTCCGGCATATGCTTCCAACTGATTGATTATGTTCGCATCAAACCGTTTGTGGCGCTTCCCAGGAAAAGGATTGATCACTTCTCCCCCACCAATCGTCTCGCCTGGTGAAGGTCTTCGCAGAATAAAACGATCTGTACGCAAGGCAACAATTGGCTGGCTGGTTTCCAATTGAATCCAGCCTTGACCACCCGGATCAATTTGATCAGATCCCAGTACTCTGACCCGGGCTATAACTTCGGTGGAACCAATAAAAAGTTTGACTTCCTGGTTATGTCTTAATGGATTTTTTATATCCGTAAGAAGCCGGATGTGAGCATCAATTCTTTGCGTTGGTTTGTATTTCCCTATTGCACAGACTACATCACCGCGATTAAGCTGATCAACCTCAATGCCACTTAAGTTAATTGCTGTTCGGCTCCCGGGCTCTGAATGATCCGTTTTTGCCTTGTGATTTTGAAGGCCACGAATGCGAGCTTTCCTCTGACCTGGCAGGATTTCCACTTCATCGCCTACACGAAATACTCCATCTACCAATGTGCCAGTCACAATCGTCCCAAATCCAGAGATTGTGAATACGCGATCAACAGGCAAACGCGCCCTGCCATAATCAACTCGACTCTCAGAGTTTTCTAAAATTTCGCTTAGTTTATCAATTAATTCAGGAATTCCTTCACCTGTAAATGACGATACCCTCACAAGCGGAAAGTTCTCAAACCGCGTGCCTTCTAAAACTGCTTCAATGTCTAAATGCACCAGATCAAGCCATTCCGGATCATCGACCAGATCGATTTTAGTCATCACGACCAAACCGGTGCGAATTTGCAACAAATCCAAGATCGCAAGATGCTCACGCGTCTGGGGCATGACACCTTCATCGGCAGCAATCACTAATAAGGCTGCATCAATCCCACCAACCCCAGAAAGCATATTCTCTATGAAATCGCG
This sequence comes from Chloroflexi bacterium 44-23, assembly GCA_001899005.1. Classification (GTDB taxonomy): domain Bacteria; phylum Chloroflexota; class Anaerolineae; order Anaerolineales; family Anaerolineaceae; genus UBA6170. Next base: position 304,823 of record MKUW01000007.1, on the reverse strand, counting down.
GTGACCTGGAACATCAACAATACCCACCTCACGACCATTTGGAAGCCGAAACCAGGCAAAACCAAGTTCAATCGTCATCTCGCGCGCTTTTTCAGCTTTCAGACGATCCGGATGCATGCCTGTTAAAGCCTGAACAAGAGTCGATTTACCATGGTCAACATGGCCGGCTGTTCCAATTACACGCATACTTCCCTCTAGCTTTTCAAATCAAAGCTGTCAAAAAAATCATTGTTAAATTCTTTTAACTGGCTTAGTTGTGCCTGCAATCGTTTTTGTGTTGTATCTAAAATTTGCTTAATAATGTCATCGAAGTCCTGGGTGGAATCTTCCAATTGAATCAAACGCTCAGTTAATTTATCAAACTGGAGGCCAACTTCTCGAATTTGCTCATCCTGAGCGAGCATATAATTTGACCATCTTTTTTGATCATCTGCTTTAAATGAGACCCATTCCTGGCGAAAACGATCTTCAACTAATCTCTGCATTTCTGTCAATTCGTTAATACGTCGCTCAAAACGTTGTGTAATTTCTTCAAAGCTTTCCTGTGCATGTTTTACAGAACGTTGAGTTGCATCCAATGCTTGAAGCTGAGAATCAAGGTTCAAAGCCTGGCCTTCGATAATTTCAAAACGGGTTTGCCATTCTCGCCAAATGCGATCACGTTCAACCTGGCTTATATTTTGACGTTCAATAAAGTTTGTTTGCGCTTGTTTTCGCTCTCCCTCGGCATTAATCAACTCATTTTGCCGCATTTCCATTTTTCGTAATGTTTCATTTGCAAGGTCAACTTTTCCGCGTTGCTCTTCAACTCTTTTTCGCAAGGCAGAAACTTCACCTTGAATATCAAGCAACCGCTTCGAATCCTGGCGAATATTTTCTTCCATAATTTTCTGGTTGCGCCGGTATTCATCGTCTGACCTGCGGCTTTCAAGGGCTTTCTTTTCAATATCAGCAATCAACCGCACCAGCCGTTTTTCTTCTTCAGCGCGGGCATTGATTTCTTTTTTCAGATCTGGAATCGGCTCAAGTCCTTTGCGAACATTGGCAATTGACATATTGATTGATTCTAAGTCTGCGTAGCGAATCTTTTCATTTTCACGTTCTTTTTCCAACCTTTGTTTTTCAAAATTTTCGACCAAGCGTGGGAAATCCACCTTAATTTGGGAAATCGCAGAATCAATCTGGTCAAAACGGGCGAGCATGGTTTGCAAACGACTCAACTCATTTGAAACTGTTTTTATTTCAAGTGGAAGAGGAGATATCTTTCCTTCGGCTTTTTGTAAACGGTCTTCCAGAGCAGAAATAATTAGTTTGTCCTTGCGACGTTCTTCGTCTAGCCACTCTATACGTTGAATAATTTGCTCAAAATCCATATCAATATCTCCAATAATCGCATACGAACTATCTCAAAATTATACCATCGGCAAATTTTTCACGAAATGATTACGTTATGGTAGGTTTTTGTATACGCTCAGCGTTTCCAGGAAAATTCGAACATATATATTGGGAAATAAGCCCATAAGCAACAGCAACACGCTTCCAATTCCCAGAAAAATGCTTTGTACAGGTGTTTCCTTTAATTGAAACTCGTTATGTTCTGGTCGAGTGAAAAACACTGATATGAGCCGCATACTTGTAAAAAACAATCCAAAAGTAGCAACAATTGCCCATATCGCAGCCGGTAAATTATTTTGGCTCAGTTGCGTCAAAATTCCAAACCGAATGGGGAACATTGGAAAAAGTGGCAGGCCGCTCAAAGAGAACCACCCCACCAAAAAAGAAATTACTGAAATCGGTTGTGAAAAAAATAAACCCTTAAGGGAATCGATGTTTAAAGTGATATCCTGATTCTTCCAGGTTGTAATAGCCATTGAGCACAATGCAATTCCAACAACACGCGGCAATAAAGATGAAAAATATGCTTCCCAAGCCAAATGCGTGTTAACACTAAAAGATAAGACAGCAAAACCAACTTCAACCAACACCAGGTATCCGAAAAGGCGCAGAATGGATTTCTGGTACACCGCCCAAATACCCGGAATCACAATCATCAGAATACCAGCTGTTTGTGTTACACCGGTGATTACAGGCTCCGTACGCAGCCAGGAATAATTATTGAAGAAATCAACCAGTATGATTTGGGCGGTAGCAGGAATGATTGCAAATATAAAGCCGGCTACAAAGGGATGACCGGATTCTGCCAGTAGCGGCACCCAAGTATAAAATGGAAATACTGCCAACCACATAGAAAACCCAAATCCTAAGAGAATTGCTGAAAAATAATATAACTGCTGCGCATTGGCACTTACCGCAGCCTGCTCAAAGCCCCAACCGGCCAGTAAAATAAAAGGTACGGCCAGAGTTTGTATTACAAGAAAACGGAAAATGCCAACATTATCGTTTGACTCTTTTTGCAATAAAGTTGGAATACTGATTAATACCGCCATCTCAACAATGAGCGCATCAAATAAGAAAGGTTGAACAGATATTGCCGCGATTAGAAGTGAGATGATTGCCATACTGTTGGGTACAAAATACTCATTTACACCAGCAATTCTCGAACCAAAAAACCAGATAGCGCCCATTGCGTACAGGAGTGCAACCAAGTAGCGGTCTCCATCATTAATAATTAGGGAGCGACCAAAAAGTATCAATTCAGATGGAATTTCAATCTTAAGCGGACCCATTGGGAAGATTGAATCAATACGAACAGTCAGTGCCAAAATAGCCAAGAATGTACAAATACCACCAGTGAATAACACGGCCAGCAATCGCTGTTTTCTAAAGAAAAAGGCAAATAATGACATCAAGAATGGAGTGACAATCCATATGATAGGTGCCGACATTATTGATCACTCCCATTTTGTAAATTCATAATATAAGCCCCAATAAAGGCCAACCCCATCGTAACCAATGCCAAAAGACCGGCCACCAAAACTGATTTTTCAAGGGAAGCATACATGATTTCAAATCCGGAAAAAACTGTCAGTAATCCGAAAATAATACGATAAGCCTGGGTTGTCATACTTAATTGCAGCATTCCCATAGCAATCAATAAAACGCCTGCAAACGTCAAATTTTTTGCGATAGGAAGCCAATCAGCGACATTGGGTACCAAAGCCCAGGCGATAACCACCATGATAATCCAGATAACAAAACGGAAACGAATTTCTTCCTTGGAAGAAAAAAATAGATTGCTTTCACTTATTTTTTCATCAGGTATGGATGATGCCAGAACTGCACCCGCCATCCAGCCGGTAACCAGTTTGACAGCGGCCAAGCCCGTTGGCCAAACGGAAAGTACCAACCAAAAAACCGCAACATATTGCAGCGATAATGCAATAATATTCCAACGCCAATTTAAATTTAAGAACAAAATCAAAGTAACTAAGGCAGCCATAATTGCAGGAATTAACTGTAAAATTTGATCCATCTTACCGCGCCTTGTTTGGTTGAATAATTGCAGTCAAAGCCGCAATTAAAACAATCACCCAAATCATTCCAGATTGGCTTTCCAGTAAGCTGGAAAATAAGTTAATGATTCTTTGAATAAATCCAAAAACCACCCAAATTGCTTTGTAAAGCCAATTCAGACCCAAAAAAGCAATTAAAATATCTCCAATTTTGTTAAGCAAAGTAACCAACCAATCGGAATACTTGGTGAGCCCAGCCACACGTCGTAAAACAATAACTACTGTGATTGGAATCAAAATTACAATCAAACTTCCCCAAAGTACACCAAATTCAACCCAATTAAAATCACTCAGCAGAAAAACCAACCATTGGGTTAATATCAGAACAAATAAACCAGTAGGAAATATTACCCACATCCACTTTTCATTGGCAGTCAAAGATCTTGCGGGGCGGATTGCGTGACGAATATAACCAAGCATAAGTAAAATTAAGGTAAACAAATTAAAGATTCCTGGAAAATCCAAGCTTAGACCCACCAAAGCAGTCCAACCAGCTGCGGATGGTGTGAATGGCAACCCTGAAAACCCAACCATGGCCAGTAATGGTAAAAACAAGATACGCCGATCGCGATTCGAGTAAAGGAATATGACAGAACCGACCAATAACAGGTTCAAGCTCCAAATTAAGGCTGACTCCCCATTTCCAATCAAAGCTGATTGGATAACAAATGAGGAAAGCGCAATAATCCAAAAGGGTCTTCCACTTAATTCATTTTTTGATACCATCCACATCAATGCGGAAATTATTGCGGTTAATACACTCAACAGATACAATAGCTGAAGACCCGATCCCACGAAAAGAACCGGCACAATACGAATCAAAATAATGAGGCTGGAGGCGACACCAACCATCCGAATCGTAGTGCCCAACCCGATTCGGAGAGGTGTCTCTTTTGAATATGGCAGATTGAAGGGCACCACACCTAAACGTAAAGCAATTGCAACCAAAGTCCATGTCCCCGCGCCAAGTGCCATTGATGCCAAAGTTAAACTTAAATCTTTTGAAAACGCGATAAAAATTGTCGTGATGAATAAAAACGTTCCGGCCAATTTAACTGCAAACGACACAATGGCAATATTTTTATGCTCTTCACTGGGGACTGTAAAAATTACGATAAACAATTCAACAATATCAATTAGTGTCCATAAAAGTATGACTGCCAATAATGAGGATGACAATACCGCTAAAATACCAATAGCATTGATGATAAAAATACCAGACCAAACATTTGTTGATGGAAGTTCTTCAAGATGGGTTGAGTCAGTCAATATAATGGCCAATTGAATGGACGCCAGCGCCAATACGATTGGCCAACTATTTGCATCAAATGAAAAAAGTATTCCTTCCTCATAAAAATTTGTGAATGGGTACCACTGCAATAGACTGATTTTAAGCGGCATTAACAAGCGTAATCCGAGAATTAGAATCCAATTTACCAGAGAAAGAACCATGGCGATGAGCCAGATTCTTCCAACATTAAAATTTAATTGCTTAACAACAAAGATCCCGAGTCCAGAAAAAATTAGAAAGATAAACGGGATGATTAAAAGCATTGATCCTGCCTACATCACCGGAGCAAAGGGAGATCGCTTAATAAATTTGCCTTGACCTGCTTTCCCCAACCATTCCTGCTGATTCATGATAATTTTTCCGCGTAGCATTACTTTTCGCGGATACCCTTCCAAATGCCAGCCTTCATATAAATTGTAATCAGTTCGTTGTTGAGACCATTTTGTGCCATATGTAATTTGTTGATCTGCATCCCAAAACACCAGATCAGCGTCACTGCCCGGGAGAATGGTCCCTTTCTGTGGATAAAGTCCAAAAATCTTTGCTGGGTTGGTGGCTGTCAGCTCCACAAACTTATTGATGCTGAAGTGCCGTTTACCGATACCTTCTGTCCAAAATATTGGCAGTCGATCTCCCACGCCTGGTAACCCGTTGGGAATTAAAGTAAAGTCGTCTTTTCCAAGTTCTTTTCCGGGAATGGCAATATCCTGGTTCTCATAGCGAATGGGTTGAGTGCCATCATAGAAAAAGGCACAATGGTCTGTAGCCAATACTTGAATAGTACCATCCGATAATCCTTGCCAAAGTCTCCGATTATCCGCCTCTGACCGCATGGGCGGAGAACAGACCCATTTTGCTCCATCTGGCAGAGCCAAATTGGATTCAGTAAACAGCAAATATTGCGGGCATGTCTCTCCCATCACTTGAACACCTTTAGCGCGAGCATACGCCAATTGATCCACTTCTCCAGCAACATTCATGTGAACGATATACAGTGGAGCCCCGCTTTGAGCCGAAAATGAAATTCCACGAGCAACAGCTTCGACAGCTCCCCAAGCTGGCCTTGTCCGGGCGTGCCATACCGGCGAAACATGTCCCTGAGCTAAAGCCTCTTCTACGAGAACTTCAATCACATCGCCATTTTCCGCATGCATCATGGTTAAGAAGCCCTCTTTGGCTGCAATTCGCATGACTTTAAAAATATCGCCATCGTTAAGTCGCAGCGTATTGTTATACGCCGTAAATACCTTCAAAGTGGTAATGCCCTCGCCAATTAATCGTGGAATTTCTGCTGCAATCTGATTATCAAAGCGAGTGATATTCATGTGAAAGCTGAAGTCTACCGCAGCTTTGTGATCAGCCTTGGCATGCCATTGGTCAACGTCCTGCAGTAGTGAGTTACTCATCTGAGGAACGAAATCAATTACAGTTGTTGTGCCGCCGAAAGCAGCTGCTTTATGGCCGGTATAATGATCATCCGAAGATACTGTCTTAAACATGGGCAGGTCAAAGTGGGTATGGACATCGATTCCACCAGGCAAAATTAATAATCCTGTTGCATCTATTCGCTCGACGTTTTCCGGGACTGGGAAGTTATTGCCAATAAGTTTGATTTTTTCATCTTCTATCAATATGTCTGCAGCGTACTGATCAGATGATGTGAAAATTGTTCCACCATAAATTAGTGTTAACATGTTTTTCTCCTCCTATTTTAATTATTTTTTGAGATCATCGAAGAAGTCATTCTATTTGATGGCGTCCCATTGGCTTAATAGTTCCAGAAAATCAATATTCCATTTAGCAAAATCGTCTATGTCAGTATTCACATTTGGATCCTGATTCATTCTTTCACACAATCTATTCCAAAGTATAAGCCGATCTTCTCCAGATACAATAAGATCACGAACCGTTACAGCATTTTTTAGTAAAAATCCTGTCGTGTAAAAAAAGGTAATGCGCCGCCATTTGTCAGCCTGAATAGGTTTATTGAGTTCAATTAATGGTCCGATTTGGATTTTATAGTATTCTTCATGCGCGCGAGGATGCTCGGGCTGATCGCGAAATAGTTCAGCTCGAGTGGTCAGTTCATGCCCTTTGACAGGCGCAACCATTTTTATTGACCAGCGATCTTCATCACCAAATGCGCTGGTTTGATAAAAAGCAAGACAATCAACAGAGACAACTTTTGGAGCGGATTTAAGTGGAATACGGTACCACCCTAACATTCGGGCAATATCCAGGTCCTTTGGATCAGGTAAAATGGCAACCAATACAATATCTGTTTCATTTGGGCAATCAGCCATTATAACCTCCAAAATAGCGTGTTTTTTGAAGGAACCCTAATGATGAGAGATCTCATTATTAGGGTTCCTTCATTCTCACAAAGCGTGATTATCGGTATTTCTTGATCAATCCTACTTCCTCATTAAATTCATTAATTAATTTATCGAATTCATCAACCTGCTGTTGGAAGCCACTCCAATAAGTATCGTCATACCATTGATCCATAATTTCATCGTAAGTCTTCCCTTGCTGTTCAACCCAGGTATAGTACTTGAGATTATGAATCCGTTTCTTGTCGACATACGTCAATTCTTGCATATTATCGGTTGTCTCACCTAAAATATCTCTGGTGTATGCTTCAACGGCGTCATAGCCCGTATATTCACCCATTTCTTCGCGGTATTCCTCAAGGCGGGTTCCGTATAATTCAATGGAATCAGTTAAAACAGACAGAACAACATCATTTTCAGTAAGTTCATAATATTTTGCAAATTTTATTGCTGTCAACATATTAGCAACGCCAGAAAGGCCAAACAAGTCCAATTTGTTAACCACATCTTGTGAAATGCCTTTACTCAGCAGGTATGCATGACCTTCAGGCTCGTTGAATAACCTGGTTATGCGAACAACGGAATTGTCATCAATGGCAGTCACCATATCGGTATTTTTAACATTATGAACCCAGGGAACATGCTTATCACCAATACCTTCAATTCGATGAGCACCAAACCCGTTATTTAGTAAAGTGGGGCATTGCAGGGCCTCACTGGCTACAATTTTTGAATACGGATAGAGCTTTTTAAGATAATCAGCGCTGCCAATGGTCCCGGCGGATCCGGTAGTAAAACAAGCTCCGGCATAGCGATCATCAGGGCCAAGTTCGGCTTTAAGAATTTCCTCAAAAGCATGTCCTGTGACATCATAGTGCCAAATGTAATTGCCAAATTCATCGAACTGATTAAAAATTACGAGTGGTTCACCAGATTTGCGTAATTCCCAACACTTGTCAAAGATTTCTTTCACGTTTGATTCGGTTCCTGGAGTCGCAATAACTTCTCCAGCAACCTTTTTCAACCAATCAAAGCGTTCCTTGCTCATACCTTCCGGCAGGATTGCCACAGATTGACTCGCCATTAAAGCGGAATCATAAGCGCCACCACGGCAATAATTCCCGGTAGATGGCCAGACAGCTTTTTGGTAAGTAGGATCAAATTGACCTGTGACGATGCGCGGGACCAAACAGCCATATGCTGCTCCCACTTTATGAGAACCGGTTGGAATCCATTTCCCGACCAGCATGATGATTCTTGCGTTCACACCAGTTAAAGAACTGGGAAGTTCGAAATAATTTACACCTACAAACTCACCCCCGCTGGCTTTCGGTTCATTTTTCCATGAGATACGAAAAAGATTTCGTGGATGGATATCCCACAACCCAATCGAATCAAGTTCAGCCTTAATCCCCGCTGGAATAAGTTCGGGGTTTCTCATCTGTGCAAATGTTGGCAAAATGATATTTTGTTCCCTGAACCGCTTGATAGCATTCTCCCGCCCCAATTTGTTTAGCGTTAGATCTATTCTTGCCATTTTTAAGTGCTCCTATCAGTATTTGTAATAAAATCATTTGGCGATTCACTTACGATATATAAGGGCCTGCCTTTTACTTCATCATAAATGCGACCAATGTATTCTCCCAGAATTCCCAAGCTAATCAATTGTACGCCGCCAAAAAACAAGACTGCGATCAATGTTGTCGCTTGTCCAAAAAATGATTGTGAACCTGTAAACCTCATTATTACAACTATTGGAATGGCGATAACCGCAATTGCCGCAGCAAAAAACCCTAAATAAGTAGCCATTTGCAAAGGAACAAAAGAAAAACCAGTAATTGCTGTCAGTGCCAATTTGAACATTTTCTTAAAAGGATATTTTGTTTCCCCGGAGAGTCGTGCGGCACGTTTGTAATTTACACCGATTTGTTTAAAGCCAACCCAGGCAGACATTCCACGTAGAAAACGATGATGCTCCCGCATTGAATTCATCACATTTACCACTTTGCGATCCATCATCCGAAAATCGCCAGTATCCAAAGGGATTTTCACCTCTGTAATGCGGTAGATCAGACGGTAGAAAAGCGAGGCAGTAAATGTTTTAAACCATGTTTCGCCCTCTCTTTCCGAGCGGACAGCATAAATTACCTGGTATCCTTCACGCCATTTCTCAATCATATCCAAAATTACTTCTGGAGGGTCTTGTAAATCTGCATCAATAATCGTTACCGATTCCCCTCGGCTGTAATCCAGCCCGGCAGTTACGGCAATTTGATGCCCAAAGTTACGAGCAAAAATAACAGGTCTGATCCGCTCATCCTTGCCAGCCAACTCACGAATAAAATCCGACGAACCATCACTGGAACCATCATCAACCAGGATTAATTCCCAGGTATCGCCGGTCTGGTCCATTACATTTTTAATTCGTTCATAAAGAATTGGAAGATTTTCTATTTCATTAAATATTGGAGCGATCAGAGTAAAAATAATTGGTTTTTCCACAGCAAATTCTCTCAGGTTATTTATTAAGTAATTCTCTCAATGATAGCATGGTTGGCTCAATAACTGGGGCAGGTGCAACTGCTTTCATGGCAGCTCTCACATCTTTCAATCCGTTCCCGGTATTAATAACAACAACCGGATCATCAGCATTGACCTTCCCTTGTTCAATCGCTTGCGTTAAACCCGCATAAGCAGCCGCGCCGGCCGGCTCGGAAAAGATTCCTGCATTTCCCAAAGATACAATTGCGTCAAGGATCATCTGATCGCTAACTTTCAAAAATGTACCTTTGGAATCAATCACAGCGTGTAAAGCGCGGTCGCCATCACGCGGTAAATCCACAGATATGCTATCGGCAATTGTATCGGCTTTGACAGGTACAATGACATCTGAGTGGTTAAAATAAGCATTGGCAATCGCCGATGAACCTTCTGCTTGAACACCAAACAAGCGTGGCATTTGTTCCAGCCAACCCAGTGCTAACAAGTCTTGAAAACCTTTATGAATACCGCTAATAATATTTCCGTCACCGACACTGACAAATACGATAAGCGGTTTGTGAGAGGTATTTTCTTTCAAAATGACCTGTTCCCAAATTTCGAATGCGGCAGTCTTTTTTCCTTCAGCCGTAAATGGGTTATAACCTGTGTTGCGGCTGTACCAACCAAACTGATTGGCTGCTTCAACAGAAAGATCAAATGCACTGTCATAATTTCCGTTTACCAAAATTACCTGAGATCCATAAATTAATAATTGGGCTATTTTGGCGGGTGGTGCTGTTTTAGGCGCAAAAATAACTGCCTTTTGAGCGACTGCAGCTGACAGCCCGGCCAGTGCTGCGCCTGCATTTCCGGTAGAGGCAGTAACCAGGACTTCAGCTTTAATTTCAATTCCTCTGGCGATAACAATTGCACTTGCCCGATCTTTAAACGAGCCGGTTGGATTTCGACCTTCATCTTTTATCCAGAGAGATTTCAAGCCCAATGCTTGACGTAAAGCCGGAGGAGAGTACAGCGGTGTCCAACCCGTCATATGTAATGGAGTGCCTTCGCCACCCGGGTCTTTAACAGGCAATAATGGAAGATAGCGCCACAATGATTCTTCATTTCGTGAGACAATATCCGAAATCTCATACTTTCTTCGGATCGTGGCTGTATCGATAATGATTTCTAAATTACTGCCATCCTTAGGACACGTATAAAGATTTTGGGTAAATGGATATTCAGTTTTACATTTCAAACACCGATAACCTAAGAATTTATTCATGGCAATTGTTTTTTCTTTTAGTGTTCTTCAATTTCATTTTAGCTAAAAGTATAATGCTCCTTTTCACCTAATTATAGTCGGTCTGTAAGTTGTAGGTAGAGCCTTCCATTAAACAAATATTTGCCACACCTCACAGGCAGTAACTAAAAATACCCGTGGAGAAGTAAATTCTTCAAATACCGCGTTGTCCCCGAATATAAGGAATCCCTAAGGCTGCCGGTGCTCCCAGGTGTTTTCGAATTGCTTCTTTTGATCCAATCACCAAAACCAATATCGTAAATGCATATGGAAGCATTTGTAAAAAGAAACCATAATATGGATTGTAATAAAATGGATTCGCAAATCCAAACAAAATCGCTGGACCTTGAATATCGAGGATTAAGCGTCGCAATGCACCGAAAAAATAAGAACCAAACATTGCACGGTAAGGGTTCCATTGGGAGAATATGATCAAACCAATCGCAATCCACCCTTGCCCCCCGGTGGTTAATTCGCTGAACCAACCAGGTGAAATTGCCAGGCTGATGGTGGCACCAGACAACCCGGCCAATAAACCGCCAATAAAAACATAGAAATAACGCAATCCATAAACATTGATTCCCAAGGCATCTGCTGCGGCTGGATATTCTCCGACAGCGCGCAAATGCAGTCCCGGTCTGGTTTTATTGATATACCACCAGCAGAAAGGAACCAATAAATAGCCAATGTAAACCAGAATAGATTGGTTTTCAAAAAATATTTTTCCAAGAATTGGGATTTGCGATAAAATCGGGATTGTAAACACAGGAAGTAAGGAAATCACACCAGCTTTGCTTAGACCTTCTCCAAAAACCAGGCTTATGCCGGTACCCAGAAAGGTCAAAGCCAGACCGCTGACAACTTGATCTGCCTGCAAGGTAATCGTGATAAAAGCATGAATCTGACTGAGCGCACCCGCCGCCAACATTGCAGCGACCAGGCCTAACCAGGGGAGCCCTGTTTTGGCAGTAACGCTGAATGCAGTCATTGCACCGATCAGCATCATACCTTCTATTCCAAGGTTCATGATTCCGCTGCGTTCATTGAAAATCCCGCCCAAAGTGGCGAACAATAAAACAGTCCCAGAAGCAACTCCAGCTTGCAAAATAATCAAAGGATCCATAATTATGCCTCCGCCCTTTGACGAGAAATGCTTACTTTATAGCGGACTAAGAAATCGCTGGCGATCAGACTAACCAGAATAACGCCCTGGATCATTTTTGGAACTCCAGATGGCTGGATTTCTCTACCAGCCAGGATTAAGGCTCCAAAAAGAATAGAAACGAAAATAACTGCAAATGGATTCAATTTGGCCAGCCAAGCGACAATAATTCCTGTAAAGCCATATCCTGGAGAAATTGCACCTTGAAAACGATGTACTACACCTGTAATTTCAGACATTCCAGCCAAGCCTGCCAATGCCCCTGATAACACCATTACCCAGACGATATGTTTTTTGATAGGGATGCCAGCATATGTTGCCGCCTTTGGGTTGTCGCCAATTAATCGAATCTCATATCCCCAGCGGCTGCGGTAGAGAATTAACCAAACAATTACCGCTGCAATAATAGCCAGAACCAGACCAAAATGCGTGGTTAAACCACGGAAAGCAGGGATTTTACTGCCAAGGTCGGTTAATCTGGGCAACCAGGAATTTTGAGGGAATACTTTTGACATTTGGAAACCTGCTTCAGTCCAAACAGCAAAAATAAAATAATTGTTCCAGGCAATGGCGATGTAGTTTAACATCAAAGTCGAAATGACCTCATTCACATTGAATCTGGCTTTCAATAGTCCGGGGATAAGGCCATACAAACCTCCACCGATTAAACCCGCAGCGGCTGTAACAACTATGAACAACCAGGAAGGGGCTGTTTCAGGCAAGATTGGAATCAAAATTACGGCTGATGCCGCAAAAGCGCCGATGAAAAATTGCCCTTCAGCACCAATATTCCATAGTTTCATGCGAAAGGCAACCGAACAAGCCAGGCCGACCAGAATAAGGGGGGTTGCTTTTACCAATGTGTCAGAAAATACCCCAATGCTGCCAAATGATGAACGACCGATATGAGCATAGGTCGCCCAGGGATTACCCCCTGCCAACCATAAAATGATCGCACCGATCAACAATGCAAATACGACTGCACCGAAAGAAATTGCAAATGTATACCACTTGGGAACATCACTAATTCGTTCTTCAAATTTAATTCGAAAAGGAAAGATTCCCTGGTTGCTTGGGATTTTGCCGGAATCAGTTTGCATCTTGTACCCCCATACTTTCCAATTGTTCCTGCCTGGTTCCGGTCATCATTAAACCTATTTTTCCAATATCTCCATCGGTAACCTCTCCCATAATCTCACCTTCATAAATAACGAGAATCCGGTCGGAAAGAGAAATAAGCTCCTCCAGTTCTTCCGAAATAAGCAAAATGGCAGCTCCGGCGTCTCGCAAAAGTAAAAGCAACTTCTGGACACCTTCAATAGCGCCCACATCCAAACCACGCGTGGGTTGCATGGCAACCATAAAGGTAGGCTGTGATGAAATTTCTCTGGCCAAAATTACACGCTGTAAATTACCGCCGGATAATAATCGCACGGGCGTTTCCACCGAAGGAACCACAATGTCATAAATTTCCTTCATTTCGTTGGCATATTTGTCCGCAGAGGGACTATGCAACATCCATCCTCTAGCGATTGGTTTTTTATAATAGTTTTTCATGATGACGTTGTCCGTCACACTTAAATTCGGAGCAGTGCCAACATGAGTGCGATCCTCCGGCACATGTGAAACGCCATGCCGAATCCCCGCTTTGGCATCCATATTGACAATGTTTTCGCCTTGAACAATTATCGTACCTTCAGAACAAAGCCGCAAACCGGTCAGGACATCAGCCAACTCTTTCTGGCCATTCCCGGCAACACCCGCGAGACCGACTATTTCTCCGGAACGTACTTCAAAGCTAACACCGTTTAATGCTTTCAAGTTTTTATCATTTAAACAATGAACATTTTCTATTTTTAATACGACTTTGCCAGGTTTTGCCTCTTTTTTATCAAGATTGAAAATCACTTCACGGCCAACCATCAATCTCGCCAATTCTGCCCTTGATTTACCTTTCGCATCGACGCCACTGGCTGTAATTTTTCCTTTTCTCAGTACTGTCAAACGGTCTGCAATCTTTTGTACTTCGTGCAATTTATGGCTGATAAAAATAACTGACTTTCCGAGTGCAACCATATTTCGTAAAGTAATGAAAAGAATATCAATTTCTTGCGGTGCTAGAACAGCTGTAGGCTCATCCATAATCAAAATATCTGCACCGCGATATAACATTTTCAAAATTTCAACACGTTGTTGTTCACCCACGGAAAGCTGCCAGATTTTGGCTGTCGGATCGACTGGCAAGCCGAATTTTTCGCCCAATTCGATAATTTTCTGGTCATAATTCTTCAAATCCATAATGAAACGTGGTTCATCCAAACCCAATAAAATATTTTCAGTAACAGTTTGAGATGGTACCAACATGAAATGTTGATGAATCATCCCGATACCGGCTGTAATCGCATCTCTCGGGGAGGTAAAAGTTACCGGTTTTCCGTGAACCTTAATTGAACCGCTTTCAGGTTTATACATACCCGCCAAAATATTCATTAAAGTGCTTTTACCGGCACCATTTTCCCCTAAGAGAGCATGAATTTCACCTTCCAGCAGATCGAAATCAACATGGTCATTTGCCAATACGCCTGGAAAGCGCTTTACAATGTCTCTCATTTCAACTACTTTACGTGGTTGATTTTGTGAATCTAAGGTTGAATTCATCGACCCTCTGTAAAATTGAATTGGATACTTGTGGGGGAGAAGCAAGCTCCTCCCCCACAGTCTGTAGTTTTCGTTATTTATTCAGGTAATTGCGCTGTAAAGCCTTCAGCCAACCATTTCATACAATATGTACAGCCGACACCAGTCTCTGGAAAGGCATCCAGATCAACCTGTTTGAGAGCTTCTCCAGCCGGCACAATCAAATTGCCTTTATTATCGTAAATGGGTCCCGAAAAGACATCGAAGCGGGTAAATTCACCAGCTAAATTCTTAGCGATCAAATCGCGTACTTCAGCAATCACTGCCGGATCGAGATCGGCAACACCTTTGGTTAATTGCTCGCCTTCCATGAAACCATAGAGGCCCAAAGCGCCTGTATCCCCATCGAAATAGTCCCAACCGACCTGATATGTTCCAGCACGAATTTCTTCAACAATCTTGGCATAAATAGGGCCCCAGTTCCAATAAGGGGCAGTCAAACAACCAGCTGCTTTACAGGATCCATACCAATCGTAGGTAATTCCCCATTTGCCTTTTTCAGTGGCGACGTCTGCTACTGCCGGTGTATCGGCACCGGTGAAGACTACCTGAGCACCTGCATCGAACAAAGAAGCAGCGGCATCTTTTTCAATTACCGGATCATGCCAGGTGTTCAACCAACGAATATCCAATGTGCATTCCGGACAGGTCTTGCGCATTCCGAGAGCAAATGCGTTGCCAAGCCGCAATTCTTCTGGGATGGGGAAAGTGGCCATGTAACCCAATTTTGGGTTACCATCTTGCTTGGCACGAGCACCAGCCAACATACCGGCCAGATATTTCATGTCTTCCATAGCACCCATTAAATTGCCAAAATTTTTCTCATTGGATTTATATCCGGAAAGATGGATGTAGGTTGTATCCGGAAATTCGGAAGCAACTGTTTCCATCGGATCCATAAAACCAAATGAAGTACCGAAGATCACGTCAAATCCCTTGCGAGAAAGGCTGCGGAAAATTTGCTCAGAATCTGCACCTTCCGGTACATTCTCAACATAAGCAACATTCACATTATCAACATGATCCTTTACATATTCCAAACCTTCATAATGAGATTGGGACCAACCACCATCATCATGTGGCCCAATTAATACCCAAGCTACATTATATTTTCCCTTGACTACATTCGGGATCTCGAAACCGGCCACTTTTTCAGTCTGAGGACCACACGCGCTCAAAGCAAACGCTAAAACCATCAAACCAGCTAATAAACGCCACATTAATTTTGCTTTCATTTCATCTCCTCAATATCAAAAATCTAATCTTTTACTTCTATTGGAAATTAAAACCTCAAGCCAAAAATTCGTTTTAAACCTCCTTTCTTATTTTTATAGCAATTTGGGGATTGGGAATCAATTTGAAAAAAACCGACAAATTCTAACGTGTAAAATTGTATTGTAAGAGAAATCCAAAGATTTTATCGTTGTAAATAAGAAATTAAAGTCATTTTCGGAAATTTGAAGGGCTTCTCAATCTGAAAAACCCTTCATTAAGTATATTACTATTTTTTCGTTATCCAGGTACCAGTTTCGCCTTTAATTGCACGTCCAATATTCTCCGGGTTGGTAATCAGGGCTTTCTCACCACCATTTTCAAGGAATTTAATGATCGCCTCAATTTTGGGGAGCATGCTGCCCTTCGCAAACTGGCCCTCTTCAATATATTGTTTCGCTTGAGCGAGTGTCAGGTGATCGAGCCATTGCATATTGGGTTTATTGAAGTTAATTGCAACCTTTTCAACTGCGGTACTAATCACAAACAGGTCCGCGCCAATCATGGTAGCCAGTAAGGAAGATCCAAAGTCTTTATCAATTACGGCTTCCACACCCTCAAGATCACCATTCTCTTTGCGGATAACGGGAATTCCGCCACCACCAACGCCGACGACGACAATCCCTGCGCTTACCAGCGCTTTAATTGCATCCGCCTCAACAATGTCCACCGGTTTAGGAGAAGCAACGACCCGCCGCCAACCACGGCCAGCATCCTCAACCACATTCCAGCCATCTTCTTTTTCTCGCCGTTTTGCCTCACTCTCATCCATGAAGGAGCCAATCGGTTTGGAAGGATTTTGGAAGGCGGTATCATCTTTTGAAACAACTGTCTGTGTGACGACTGCCGCAGCTTTTTTATCCATTTTTCGATTCTTAAATTCATTGGTAAGAGCCCTGGCAAACATGTAACCAATTGCGCCCTGGGAATCGGCACCGCAATAATCCAGCGGCACCTCATGTAACTCATGAGAAGCCAGTTCTGAGCGACGGAGAATAAAACCAACTTGTGGCCCATTCCCGTGTGTAACCACAACTTCCCAACCCTGGGCGATCATATCGGCAATATGATGCATTGATTCCACACCGGCGATGTACTGATCATTAACTGATTGGTGCCCCTTATCTTTAATTAGTGAGTTGCCACCTACAGCCACAACTGCAATTCCAGCTTTAATCATAATCTAGCTCCAAAATACAAATGATAAAATCGAATTATCACATCGTTAAAGCGTAAACTGCAGAACAAATATGCAATTTATTTTCCGCCTCATCAAAAACAACAGAATTGGGACCATCGATAACCCCGTCGGTCACTTCCACGCCGCGGTCGGCTGGTAAAGGATGCATAAAAATTGCATCATCTTTGGCCAATGCCATTTTGCGTTCGTCGGTAATCCAATGTTTGTATTTGCGGATAATCTCACCTGCCTGATTGGCATCAGTAGTGACCATCCAAGGGCCCCAGGATTTTGGATATATTACATCCGCACCCTTGAAAGCTTCTTCCATATCTTCGATTATTTCAAAACTGCCACCCGATTTGCGTGCTTCTTCTTTTCCTCGTTCAATAGTCTCTTCCGGTAATTTGAATTCCGGCGGATGTGCCAAAACAAAGTCAAGCCCAAAGCGGGGGAATTGTAAGGCCATTGAATTGGGGATGGAAAGCGGTTTTTGATATGATTCAGCATATGCCCAGGACATAACCACTTTTTTGCGTTTTAGATTACGACCCTTCTTTTCCATGATCGTCATTAGATCAGCCAAGATTTGGAATGGATGATAATATTCACATTGCATGTTGAAGACTGGTGTCGGCGAAGCTTCTGCTACAAGATTAATATAGCGGTTACCAAGGCCCCAGTCACAATGTCGAATTGCGATACCATCATACATGCGGCCTAGGATTTGACCAATTTCACGTTCCGTATCGCCATGCGAAATCTGAGTTGAAGTGCTTTCAATAAAAGCCGGATGTCCACCGAGGTGAGCGAAGGCTGATTCAAAAGCAGAGCGAGTGCGCGTGCTGCTAAAGAAAAACAATAAAGCCATGGTTTTGTCACGCAAATATGGCGTAGGTTGTCGGGTTGACCGTTTCATTTTCAGATCCCAAGCTACATCCAAAATTGTGTCGATCTCTTCCTTTGTAAAATCAAGATCAGTGATGAAATCACGGCCATAAAAATTTGTTTGCATTCTTTGTCCTCCAAAAAATTATTCAATGATGTGAGTTTATTAAGATCTCTCTTAGATTTTAACTTAAATTAAATCCATTAGAACGGCAGGGATTAATGCATAAAAAGCTGTTGCTTTCACCATGTCGTCGAGTGATACTGAATCAATTGTTGTATGTGCGGTCTCTTCGTCTCCAGGAGCAAAGCCTATACTGGGTATCCCGGCTTTTCCAGCCCAATAAATGCCATTGGTACTGAAGTTCCATTTTCCGGATGGTTGGCTACCAAAGCCGAGCATTTCTTTTGTTTTTTGACCTGCAGTTACCAGGGGATGGTCTTCCTCTAATACCCAGGCTGGAAAGTATTTATCAACTGGAAAGACAAAGCCCGTGTAGGATGGCTCATCATAGAAAAGTGGTTCAACGGTAACCCGATCGCGTAAAGATGCCGGAATTAACGCCTGGATTTGAGCGATGGCTTCCTCTTTTGTTTCGCCAAAAGTCATACGACGGTCGATGTAAATAATCGCTTCGTCTGGCACGGCATTGATGCTGGGGGTTTTTACTTGCATATCACTAACGGTGATTTTCCCATGACCCAAGAATGAATGATCTCCTAATTCAGGTTCCAAATCGCGAATTCCTGCGATAATCGGCAGGAGGGAATAAATGGCATTATCACCCAAATGATTACTGGCCGCATGAGCACTACGCCCTTTTGCCGTCACTTTCAACTCAATGCGACCTTTATGGCCTCTATAAACATTCATTTTTGTCGGTTCGCCAATGATCACGTAATCCGGCTTAATTTTTGGGTCTACTTCCACGAAAGAATTTGGCGCGATACCATCACACCATTCCTCCATATTTCCAAAATAATATGCGCTCCAACCTTCTAAGAGACCCAAATCCCGAGCCATCGCCATTCCATAAATCATACCGGGTGTGCTGGCCTTTTCATCACAGGCGCCACGCCCATAGAAAATCCCGTTTTCTTCTTTACCGATAAAAGGGTCATGAGTCCACATTTCGGGATCACCAATGCCGACGGTGTCAATGTGTGAGTCAAAGACGATTGTTTTTGTGCCATTTCCGATTCTGCCAAGAATGTTGCCCATGACATCAAATCGAACTTCGTCAAAGCCGAGCTTGCGCATTTCTTCAGCAATTCTTTCACCAACTGGCCCAATTTGCGAATCCATACTGGGAATAGCGATGATATCCTTAAAAAACTTAAGGATTGCAGGACGATTTTGTTCAATTTTTTGGTGCAATTGGTCAATAGAATTTTTTGTTGTATTCATTTTTTATCCTTTTCTATTATTTTTTAAACTTGTATCCACACTGCGAATAATGTGAAATCGAAAATATCCGGGTAGAAAATAACTATAGGAATAATCCAATACTCTGCCGCTTTCTTCAAACAAATAGGCTTCGAACATCAAAAGGACATCACCGCGTTGAATTTCGAGTGCGCGCGCGATCTTGGCCGGTGCTGCCACAGCATGAATATAGGTATTTGAATTGGAAATATCAAAGTTTTCATTGGCGATTAAATGGTCCAGAACAGAACCATTGAAATCTGACTTCAACTCTCCTTGAGAGATAAACAACTCCGGCAAGGTATCAATTAAATATGCCACCGGGCGATCATCCGTTTGAATTACTCGCGAAATTGTGACAATGGCAGTTCCTGGTGCAATTGCCAATTTTTCAGCAATGTCCAGGTTGGCCTGATCGTTTTCAATGGTCAAATCTCCCATTCGCACATCAAGACCCATTTTTTGTGATAGAGCTTCAATACTTTCCAAAACATTTAATCCGGTTTCGATCACTCGAGCTGGGCCAACAACAAATGTTCCTACCCCTTGACGTCTACGAATTAACCCTTGCGCTTCAAAAGTGCGCATGGCTTCGCGCAGGGTAGCACGCGATACACCCAATGCTTTTGCCAGGCTGGGTTCAGAAGGCAGCTTTTCACCAGGCGCAATGTCAGCAATCTGATTAGCCAGTTGTGTCTGTATTCTATGGTACGGCGACGGCTTTTTCTCGTCTTGAGTGCTTACTTTATTTTTGACAGCCATTAATTTACCTGCTGCTCATCAACAATTAAAGGAATAAACCGAAAATTATTCACATCGACCAAGCCCAAATCAGTCAGGCGTAATTCAGGAATAACCACCAGCGCTAATAAACTCAGTTGCATATTTGGATTGTTCATGTGGCATCCGCATTGCTCAAATCCATCCAGAATGGTTGCGGCTTGCCGTGAGACTTCTTCTGCCGGAGCATTCGACATCAGACCAGCAATTGGCAGTTTCACTTCACCAACAACCCGACCGTCAAAAATAACAACCTGACCGCCGCCAATTCTCGCCAGGTGATTAACTGCCTGTGCCATATATTCATCATCTGTACCGACAACAATTATCTGGTGCGAATCATGTGCAACGGTCGAGGCGATTGCACATTTTTTATCAAAACCGAAGCCTGCCACGAATCCCAATTGTACTCTGCCACTTTTTTGGTGGCGTTCAACCAGAGCTAATTTAGCAACTCCTTTTTCGGAATCAATTTGAACCTTACCGTTCATTACCGGTAAGCGGACTTGAATGTGACGGGTTGGCGCTTGACTTTCGATAACTTCAATCGTGTTGACGGTTACACTGGTTTTGCCATTCGCAATTACTTCAAATTGGGTGGCAGTCAATGGTTGTTTGATATTGACTGAATTTAATACCCATTGTGGATAATCGATGTGCGGCTCATTTAATAAAATTTTGCCATCTTTTGCAACCACCTTCCCTTTGGCAATAACCAGTTCAGCGTGAAAGTCGTTTAAGTTTTTCACAAACAAGATATCAGCATATCTGCCAGGCGCCAACTGACCGAGTTCGGCATCCAGATCAAAATATTCAGCGGTGTTGATCGTCGCCATCTGAATTGCCAACATGGGTGACACATTTTGCTGGATTGTATGGCGGATAACACGATCCATATGGCCTTCATAAACCAGGGTGGCAGAGTGCGAGTCATCCGTACAGACCATGAAATTACGTGCTTCTAAACCATGGTCCGTAATGGCCTTAACCTGTTCAGCGACATCCAACCAACCTGAACCATACCGCATCATTACCTTCATCCCTGATCGGGCACGGATGATGGCGTCTTCAGTGCGGGTGCCTTCATGATCATCTTGAGGGCCGCCAGCAGCATAACCATAAAATGGCAAACCCAGATCAGGGGAGGCGTAATGTCCACCAATCCTACGACTGGCCAGGCGTGTGATTTCCATTTCTTCATGTACCAATGGGTCAGACGCTGCCACCCCGGGAAAATTCATCATTTCACCCAGCCCGATCACGCCTTCCCACCGTATGGCATCTGCAACATCTTTTGCGTCTATTGACGCTCCGGGTGTTTCGAAACCAGGTGCAGATGGGACACAAGAAGGAATTTCGACAAAGACGTGGTTTGGCTGTTTTAGGGCTTCTTCTACCATCAATTTTACGCCACGCATACCAAAAACATTGGCAATTTCATGCGGGTCAATAAACATTCCTGTCGTGCCGTGTGGCAAGACAGCCCGAACAAATTGGGTGACAGTCAGCATTCCAGATTCAACATGCATATGGGCATCAAGAAGGCCCGGCACAAGATAATTGCCATCGGCTGAAATTACTTCAGTATTTTCTCCAATGGTGTGTGCAGCAGAAGGGCCGATATAAGCAATTCTGCCATCAATAATTGCGATTTGTGTGTTGGGGATATACTCGCCGGTTTGAACACATACCCACGTACCATTCGTGATCACCAAATCTGCAGGGTGCCTGCCCATCGCACAATCGACTATTAAGCGTGAATCCTTTTGCCAGAATTTTCCCATTTTATCTTCTTTCGAGAGACTACTCTTTTTTCAGCAGTCTTTGAGCAGCCTGTTTGTGTTGGGTTACAAGTTCCTCGATGTTTACATGGACAAGTTGACTTTTACGTACAATTGCTTCCCCCTGCACGAAACTCCAATCCACTTGTTGTGGCTGACAGAAGAGCACTGCCGCAAGCGGATCATGTAAAGCTCCAGCATATCCTAATTTGTTCAAGTTTATGGCAATAAAATCAGCACACTTACCAACCTCTAAAGAGCCAATATCTTCTCTGCCTAAAACTCGTGCGCCACCCAAAGTAGCCAGTTCTAGCGCCCGTCGTGCAGTAAATAACTCCGGCAAATCTGATTCGGATAAAGAGGCTCCCGCCAAGCCAGCCCGTAAACGTGCAAGCAGCATTGCCTGGCGAGCTTCAGCCAACATATGCGAAGAATCATTGCTAGCCGATCCATCCACGCCAATTCCAATTGCCACACCCGCATCGAGGTAATCCTGGATCGGTGCAATTCCCGAACCCAAGCGCATGTTTGAATTAGGACAATGTGCCACACCGCATTTTTCGCGAGCATACATGTCTATTTCATCTGAATTTACATGAACCGAGTGAGCAAACCAGACATCATCACCGACCCAATCCAGCGATTGCATATAAGCAGCCGGTCGATAACCAAACTTCTCCATACAGAAGACTTCTTCATCCTGAGTCTCGGCCAAATGAGTGTGCAGTTGAACATGGTATTCGCGTGCCAACTTTGCGGACTGACGCATTAATTCACCCGAAACACTGAAAGGTGAGCAAGGGGCCAAAACAATTTGAAGCATCGAACCATGCTCAGGGTCATGGTAGCGCTCGATCAGACGTTGGCTGTCGCGCAATATGAATTCTTCACTGTCTACCACGCTATCCGGCGGTAAGCCACCCTGGCTTTCACCCAAACTCATCGAGCCACGCGAAGCATGCAGCCGCATTCCCATTTCCTGTGCTGCAGCAATTTCATCATCCAGGCTGGAGCCGTTCGGGAATAGATAGAGATGATCGGATGCGGTTGTACATCCAGATAAAGCCAATTCAGCCAATGCTGTTTTTGTGGAAATATAAATATCTTGGGGCGTCATGCGAGCCCAGATCGGATAAAGCGTTTTCAGCCAGTTGAAAAGATTCGAATTTTGTGCAGCTGGAACAGCGCGTGTTAAGGTTTGATAAAAATGGTGGTGTGTATTAATTAAACCTGGCAAGACAATATGGCCACTCAAATCCAGAATTTCATCTGCGTTCTGAGGAAGCTGATCACTTGAACCGACCTGATCCACAAAACCATTACGTACAAAAAGGCCACCATCACGAATTTCGCGGCGGTGGCCATCCATAGTTACAAGTACGTCAGCATGTTGAATTAGAAGGGTTTTATTTATCATTCTGTAAACTAATCTCTCGAATTGTCTGTTATGCATCTTTTGATTTCAAGTTTAGCAAAATTCGAAAAAAAAGTCAATTGTCAGACAACTTAAAGTTTCCTGACAAAATACATGCCCTACAATAAATAAAAATAAATGCTAATTCACTTTGAGTGCTTTCCATTAGCGATCTGCCAACTCGGCTGCCTTGAGTGTATTTGTTAGAAGCATTGCAATCGTCATTGGGCCGACACCACCAGGAACCGGAGTAATGTAACCCGCCACTTCTTTCGCTTCATCAAAATCGACGTCACCTACCAGGCGATAACCACGTTTGGCAGCCGCATCATCGATACGATTAATGCCCACATCAATTACAACCGCCCCAGGTTTGACCCAATCTCCTTTAACCATGTTGGCTCTGCCAACCGCTGCGACCAGGATATCGGCCTGGCGTACTACGGCTGGTAGATCTTTTGTTCGAGAATGACAAATAGTAACTGTGGCATTGGCGCGCACTAAAAGCAATGCAACCGGCATGCCAACAATGTTGGAGCGCCCCAGAACAACCGCGTTCTTCCCCTCTATTTTGGGGACAACTTGCTCAATTAAATACATGACACCGGCAGGAGTACATGGGATGAATAAAGGATCACGACCTTTTTGCGCCAGCCGCCCGATATTGAGCGGATGAAATCCATCCACATCTTTTTCGATGCTGACCATGTTCAATACTCGCTCTTCATCCAAACCCGCCGGCAATGGAAGTTGGACCAGAATACCATTAACTGAATCATCTTCATTCAAGCGCTTGACCAATGCTTCGACATCTTCCTGAGAGGCACTGGCAGGCAATTCATACGCGAATGATTTTATGCCCGCTTCCTGGCAGGCTTTGTGCTTGGAGCGTACATAAACCTGTGAGGCTGGGTTTTCCCCCACCAGAACAGTTGCAAGCCCAGGGGTACCTTTCCCCGCTTTAATCCTGGCTTGCACGCTTTCTTTTACTTTCATTCGGACATCTTCAGCAATTGCTTTTCCATCTACCAATTCAGCGCTCATTTCTGTAACACTCCTTATAATTATTTTTTTGTATCATTTCAATTAAACGGGGTAAAGGTGTTTTTATAAGCGGGCGATCGCTCGCATAAAAAACACCGCCCCTGATTTTTGAAAAGATACATCTTTTCCTATCTAGTAAAAATTATACCTGTAATTTAATCTGGGAAGTAGATAGTTAAAGGGCTGCAATTACCTGCTACCTCACCGATCAGATTGCAAATACGATATTTTTATCTCTGATAATTGAAAAAACTCTTGCTTTGCCAATTTCAGTTACAAACAAGTTTGTTAACCAGGTTACTGTTCAACCTTACCCATTCAAACCGTAAACCAGTATTTCCTTATAAATCAGTCACAACAGACAACCGGCTCGCTATTCGGATGATGTTCCTTCAAATATTTCTTTAAATACTGGCCAGTATAAGAATCTTCAACATCACAAACTTGCTCTGGAGTGCCAGCAGCGATCAATTCACCGCCGCGATCACCACCCTCGGGACCAAGATCAATCAGATAATCAGCAACCTTAACGATATCCATATTGTGCTCAATAATCAAAACCGTATTTCCACCTTCTACTAAACGCTGAAGAACTTCAATTAATTTATGCACATCAGCAGCATGCAGGCCAACTGAAGGTTCATCCAGAACGTAAATGGTTTTACCGGTCGAGCGTCGCGATAATTCCTTCGCCAATTTTACGCGCTGCGCTTCGCCGCCCGATAGCGTCGGTGCCGGTTGTCCAATTCGTACATATCCCAACCCAACATCATTTAAGGTTTGAAGCTTATTGACAATCGAAGGAAATGCACTGAAAAATTCCAAACCTTCCTCAACAGTTGTGTCGAGCACATCTGCAATATTTTTTCCTTTAAATTTCACCTGTAAAGTTTCCCGATTGAAGCGATGGCCATTGCAAACATCACATGGAACATACACATCCGGCAAAAACTGCATCTCAATCCGCAATTGGCCCTGCCCCTGACAGGCCTCACAACGACCACCGTGCACATTGAATGAAAAACGGCCAACCTTATAACCACGCATCTTGCTTTCCGGAACTTCTGCAAATAGAGATCTAATTTCATCGAAAACACCAGTGTAAGTGCCTGGATTCGAGCGTGGAGTTCGTCCAATTGGCGATTGATCAATATTTATAACTTTATCAACATATTTGGTCCCATCAATGCGATCATATTCGCCTGGCTGCGAGCGTGAGCCCATAAGATCGCGTGAAAGTGCATTATAGAGAACATCCACCATTAAAGTAGATTTCCCGGAACCGGAAACTCCAGTGATACAGACCAGTTTTCCCAGTGGAATTTCGACATCTAAATTTTTGAGATTATTGGCTCTGGCACCAAATATTCCTAATTTTTTCCCATTTCCTTTTCGACGAGTCGATGGTAAAGGAACCAGTTTTCTTCCGGATAAATAGGCACCAGTTAGCGATTCCTCAACCGCCAGAATGTCCTCAATATGCCCTTCGGCAACAATCTCACCTCCATGTTCGCCCGCACCTGGACCCAAGTCGATGATCCAATCTGCCGTACGAATTGTCTCATCGTCGTGTTCCACTACCAAAACCGTGTTTCCTAAATCGCGCAGATTTTCTAAAGTTCGCAATAAACGACTGTTGTCGCGTGGATGTAACCCAATTGAAGGCTCATCAAGGACATATAAAACACCCATCAGACGCGATCCAATTTGGGTTGCCAGACGGATACGTTGAGCCTCACCGCCGGAAAGTGTCGTCGCCGAGCGCATCAAAGTTAAATAATCCAGGCCAACATCCACCAGGAAGCCCAGGCGGGATTGAATTTCCTTCCAAATTCTGGCTGAAATGAGTTGATCTCGCCGAGAAAGGGGTGTCTTTTCTCCTGCCAAATAATGGGACCATTCCAATATTTTAAGGATATGCCAATTGGTTACCTCAATAATGTTCAAACCATCAATGGTTACCGCCAGGGCCTCATTTCTCAGCCTTTGGCCTTTGCAGGTTGGACAAGGACGATCACCCATTAGCGCACCAATTCGTTCGCGCATATACTCCGAATTTGTTTCTTTGTATCTGCGCTGAAGATTTGTAATCACCCCTTCAAAATTCGCCTCGTAGCTGACAGCCCGATTATTCCTGCCCACCATTCTCACAGTAAAAGAATCATTTCCGGTTCCGTGTAGGATTAAATTAAGCTGTTCGGGGGTATAGCTACTGACCGGCACATTTAAATTAATCTTGTACGCTTCTGCCATTGATTTCAACATCGCCCAATAGTATCCACCCTGTTCCTTTGGCCCTGACCATTCTGTTGTAATGATCGCCCCATTTTTCAAAGATATCTGCTTGTTGGGTATCAATAAATCAGGATCTATTTCCATTTTAGTCCCCAGCCCCTGACAATCAGGGCAAGCTCCATGCGGGGTATTGAATGAAAATGTGCGCGGTTCGATTTCAGGTAAAGTTGAGCCATGTTCCGGACAGGCCAGATGCTCAGAGTAATAGAAATCTTCCGCTGGTTCAATGCTGATATTCTGGATGGTGACGTAACCTTCGCCAAATTTCAATGCTGTTTCCACAGAATCTGTTAAACGGGTTAAAGCTGCGTCCGATTCTTCAGCTGAATTATGGCTATGAATAATCAACCGATCAACCACCGCTTCGATCGTGTGGATTTTGTAACGATCGATTTTGATTTCATCTTCAAGGCTTAATATTTCACCATCGACACGCACGCGGGTAAAACCAGCTTTGCGAATTTCATCAAAAACCGCCTGATACGTACCCTTGCGAGCCCTCACAACTGGGGCAAGAATAATTAATTTTGTGCCTTCCGGAAACGAATTAATGGCATCCACAATTTCTTGAGCAGATTGCTTACTGACTTCCCGCCCACAAATTGGACAATGCGGCACCCCAATCCTGGCGAAAAGTAAACGTAAATAATCATAGATCTCAGTGACTGTGCCTACAGTTGAACGCGGATTGCGAGATGTTGCTTTCTGATCAATTGACACCGCAGGCGAAAGGCCTTCAATTGCATCAACATCGGGTTTATCCATTTGTCCCAGAAATTGACGTGCGTAAGAGGACAATGATTCAACATAGCGCCGCTGTCCTTCAGCGAAAATTGTGTCAAAAGCCAGAGAACTTTTACCAGACCCTGATAAGCCAGTGATGACAACCAGTTGGTCACGCGGAATGTCAACACTGATATTTTTTAAATTATGTTCACGAGCCCCAATAACCTTAATTTGACCCATATGTTTTTCCTATCTTCAAGCAATGCGCGAATTATAGCACATATGTTTTATTGAATCGAATTTAATAAATAAATATTATAACCATCCCAGGCAGATCGCTGTCCACTTTGCAGAACCTGCTATAAACCGTCCGCGTTATTGCGGACCACTCAAAATGATATTCATGTTGGTCGTTTCCAGTATTGAAGATTTAAAAACAAATTCAACAAATTCTAGGAACAACTCACCTCACCACACCGGTTCGCATCGAAGAAAAAATCCAAATCTCCCGTAGGGGTTTGGCTGGAGAATCAACAATTATCAATCAAAAAAGGAGAAATGTCGCCTGTAAAAATCAGAACCCTTTTCTTTTCCCTTATATAATCAATTCAATCATTTGAGTAGAAAAAAATATCATCTCAAAAATTAGGGGCAGAGTGTTTTTAGGCGGGCAATCGCCCACCCAAAAGCACTCCTCAACCCCGATTTATTGAAAAGGTACGCAAAAAGGATTAAGAATGGACGATATTCAACATAAAAAAGCGATCCGAGCCTGGACAATGTACGATTGGGCCAATTCAACTTTTGCCACAACCATCATGGCCGCGGTATTGCCAGTCTATTATTCCAGTGTTGCCTCAGAAGGTTTATCTCGCAGCACTGCCACCTCTAATTGGGCCTTCACTACATCGATTGCGCTGATTTTGGTTGGTGTGCTTGGTCCCATACTAGGAGCAATGGCCGATTTCTCTGGCTCAAAAAAACGTTTTATGACCATCTTTGTAATTATTGGTGTTTTCGGAACCGCATTACTTTTCTTTGTGAAATCAGGCGATTGGTTGATGGCTTCCTTTTTCTACATTATCGCGTCTATTGGTTTCTCAGGTGCCAATGTTTTCTACGATTCTTTGTTACCCCACGTCGCCAACCCTGATGAAATTGATCAGGTGTCATCACGCGGATATGCAATGGGCTATGCTGGCGGCGGGATTCTACTGGCAATTAACCTTGCCATGATTATGTTGTCTCCAGAAAGCATGACGATTTTAATGACACGTCTCTCCTTCCTGACTGTATCTGTTTGGTGGTTTGTCTTCACAATTCCATTTTGGAAGAACGTCAATGAACCCAAACGACGTGTTTATGCACATGAGGCTGGTTTTAACCCCGTCAAAGCCAGCCTGAAGAGGCTTGGAAATACCTTTAGTGAAATCAAAAAATACAAAGAATTAACCAAGTTTATTGTCGCCTTCTGGCTATATAACAACGGCATTGGTACCATTATTTTTATGGCCAGCATCTATGGTACCGAATTAGGTTTTTCTTCAACAACTACTATCGGCACATTGTTGATGGTGCAATTTGTGGCGATTCCATTTGCATTTTTGTTTGGCTGGTTAGCCAAGAAAATTGGTACAAAACCTTCAATATTATTATCTCTGGTTATTTATACTATGATCGCCATTGGTGGTTATTTCCTTTATAAGGAAATACAATTCTGGATTCTTGGTTTTGCGGTCGCCATGGTGCAGGGCGGCAGCCAGGCACTCAGTCGCTCACTATGCGGGCGAATGATGCCAAAATCCAAATCGGCAGAATTTTTCAGCTTTTTTAGTGTCAGTGAAAAAATCGCCGGGACACTTGGCCCTTTTGTGTTCGGCATGGTCAGTCGCTTGATGGGCGGCAGCCGTTTAAGCATAGTTTCTTTAATCATTTTCTTTGCAGCCGGCGGATTCTTATTATCACGTGTTAATGAAAAAGAAGGTATCGCGGTTGCGGAACGAGAAGAACAAATATTAACTTCGACGACTTCGATAGACTAAGTCACTCTCAAACAAACCAGCCTCAGTTTTGTAAGGAATTATTTTATAATTTGGTATAGCTCAACCAAAACACCACCCGTACTCTTCGGGTGGATAAAGGCCATTTTGCGACCGGGAAGCTCTTTGGCATGCTCGTCTATCATCCGGATGCCCTTTTCTTTCAAGGTATCCAGCATTTCATCGATATCATCAACTTCGAAACAGAGATGATGCAATCCTCCGCCTTTCTCGGTCACGAAGCGTGCCAGACCTGAATCTTCACTGGTTGGATGAACGAGCTCAACCTCAGTTTCACCAACCGGCATAAATACAACTTCCGATTTTTGACTGGGTACATCTTCGATATGGTCGACGCTCAAACCCAGAGCGTCCTGCCAGAAATTTAACGCCGAATTGACATCACCAATTGCAATCGCCACATGGTTCAATTTGATAATTTTTGCCATTTCTCCCTTATCAGATCCAATTTTGGGGATGGTATTCACCCCAAACATTCCGCAAGACACCACAAATCTCGCCCAAAGTAATGTCATTCTCAACGCATGTGATTAAATGCGGCATCAAATTTCCATCACTTTTTGCCACCGTCTCTAGTTCATTCATCAGAGCTGAAACTCGTACATTATCTCGCTGCATCCGTAACTGAATAAGCCTTTCAACCTGGTTCTTTTCGATTTCCGGATCCACACTCAGGCGCTCCAGTTCCACTTCTTCCTGATCCTCAAAGGCATTTACCCCAACAACAATGGTTTCTTTGTTCTCGATTGATTTTTGGAACTGATAGGCGGATTCCTGAATTTCAGACTGTAAATAACCTCGTTCTATGGCTGTTAAGGCACCCCCAATCGCATCGATGCGTTCAATATATGCCATTGCTTGTTTTTCGATTTCGTCAGTTAAATGCTCAATGTAAAACGAACCACCCAGAGGGTCAATCGTATCGGCCACGCCCGATTCATACCCAATAATTTGTTGCGTCCTCAGAGCAACCCGAACCGATTTTTCGGTCGGAAGCCAGAGTGCCTCGTCTTTACTATTGGTGTGTAAAGATTGCGTTCCACCCAACACAGCGGCCAGGGCTTGAATTGCAACCCGAACGACATTGTTTTCCGGTTGCTGTGCAGTAAGTGTCGACCCACCGGTTTGTGTATGAAAGCGCAACATCCAGGATTTGGGGTCCTTGGCGGAAAAGCGATCTTTCATGATCCTGGCCCACAATCGACGGGCAGCCCTGAATTTTGCGATTTCTTCCAAAAAATTGTTGTGGGCTGCAAAGAAGAAGGAAAGCTGTTGAGAAAATTGATCCACTTCAAGCCCTACATCTATGGCTGCTTGAACATAGGCAATCGCATCCGCCAGGGTAAATGCGATTTCTTGAACAGCTGTGGAACCTGCTTCTCGAATATGATAGCCGGAAATACTGATTGTGTTCCAGCGCGGTACAAATTCTTTACAATATTTAAATGTATCGGTAATTAAACGCATGGATGGTTCCGGAGGAAAAATATAAGTACCTCTGGCAATGAATTCCTTCAAAATGTCGTTTTGTATAGTCCCACGCAGCTGGCGGGTATTCACCCCTTGGCGTTTGGCCACTGCAATATACATGGCTAATAGAACCGCTGCTGGTGCATTTATGGTCATGCTGGTAGAAACTTTATCCAACGGGATGTCTTTTAGCAAAGTTTCCATATCACAGATTGAAGAGATGGAGACTCCGACCTTTCCTACTTCACCGGCCGCCATGGGGTCATCCGCATCATAACCAATTTGTGTCGGAAGGTCAAAAGCAACCGAAAGACCGGTCTGACCTTGCTGTAACAAATAGCGATATCGTTCATTAGATTCTTCTGCGGTGGCAAATCCGGCGTATTGGCGCATTGTCCAATGTCTTCCACGATACATTGTTGGTTGAACACCACGTGTAAATGGATAGTCACCCGGAAAGCCTAAATCTTCCAGATACCCTTTATATTCATAATCTTCAGGGATAGCAACATTTGGGATTTCTAAACCTGATGGGGACAGAAATTTCTTTTTTCTTTCAGGGAATATTTTTGTCAGAGGGAACAAAATATTCTCTTCCCATTCTTTTTTTAGATGTTTTAAATCCATATGCTCCTAGAATTAATCTCTCAGATAGGTTAAGTATACTTATATGCGCTTTTTTTGTGGAGGGTAGTTTGATATGGTAAACTTTGACATATATCCTAATACAAATCGAAGGTTATTTTGACAGCATTTCTTCAACTCGCAATCATTCTTGCTATTTTATTATTGTGTGCCAAAGCCGGAGGTTTTCTCAGTACCAAACTAGGGCAACCATCTGTGCTTGGCGAATTATTGGTAGGTGTGTTGCTTGGGCCATCATTAATAAATATCATGCATTTACCGGTTTTTGCCACGCATGAAACCGGTGAGTTTATCAAAGAGTTCGCTGAACTGGGTGTTCTGCTGCTTATGTTTTTAGCAGGTTTAGAATTGCACCTGGAAGATTTGGCTCGCAATAAAGTCCCATCCGCGCTGGCCGGTGTTTTCGGGGTATTAGTACCTGTCGGGCTGGGTTATTGGGTGGGTATTGTTTTGGGTTACGACAATCCCCATTCCATTTTCCTTGGATTAACTCTCGGGGCAACCAGCGTAAGTATCTCCGCTCAAACTTTGATGGAGCTGAAGGTACTGCGTTCAAGAGTCGGTTTTGGGCTATTGGGTGCCGCTGTCTTTGACGATATTCTCGTCATCCTGCTTCTTTCAATATTCCTAGCCTTACAAAATGGCGGCAATGCAATCGAGATCGTTCTGGTTGTGGTTAAAATGATCGCGTTTTTGGGAGGGTCAGTTGCCTTTGGTTTGTGGGGATTACCTTGGCTCACCAAAAAGGTCAGCCGCATTCAGATCAGTTATGGGTCATTGACTTTGGCAATCATCATCATGTTAATTTTTGGGATCGCCGCAGAATTAGTTGGTGGTATGGCAGCTATTACCGGCACTTTTCTGGCTGGTCTGATGTATTCTAGAACCAAACAAAAATCTGAAATTGAAAGCGGCATTAAATCAATTGCATATGGCCTTTTTGTTCCAATTTTCTTTGTAAACATTGGGTTGACTGTCAATATTCGCGAGTTGGATAGCAGCGCTATCCTGGTTACCCTGGCCATTTCACTCGTAGCTATTTTAGGTAAAATCATCGGCTCAGGACTTGGCGCACGGGCAGGTAAATTTACATGGCTGGAATCCTTACAATTGGGTATTGGCATGGTCAGTCGCGGAGAAGTCGGGCTGATTGTCGCCAGTGTTGGTTTGCAATCGGGATTACTTTCAACCGAATTATTTGCGAATATCATTGGTCTGGTTTTAATCACAACGCTCATTACACCACCAATGTTACGGGCAGCTTTTGCTTATAATAAAAAGCCAACTCCGGTAGTTGGAACCAATGCTTGAAGAACACCTTCAGGAGGAGATAACACAAATGTTTTTTATTTTATTTGTTCTCAACGACATGAGCTTGTGTGACGAATTGCTTTATGCCTGGGAAGATGCCGGTGTAAAAGGAGTGACTATTCTGGCCAGCACTGGCCTTGGTCGCATCCGACAAAATTTGGCTTTACAAGAAGATTTTCCAATTTTTCCTAGTCTCACCAATATTTCTGATTTTTCTGAAAACCTCAGCCGCACGCTATTTACAATCGTAGAAAATCAGGAAACAGTTGATCAATTGTTGAAAAACACAGAAAAAGTGGTTGGAAGCCTGCAGAAACCGAATACAGGCATACTTATCGTTCTACCCGCAGTGAATGTTTATGGCTTAAAATCAAGTCATATGGAAGAATAAGCCAATTGCATCGACATCATTATTGTTTTACATCCAAGTATGAATTTCAGGTTCATACAATTGGACAAATTGCGGACCTCAGAATGCAAAATGTGCGTGATTGACCAGATACCATTCCTTTGGTAGAATTCTGGGGCTTATGGCGTTGTACCCTTCGCCAAAAACACAAAATAGAAAGGGCTAGAAAATGAAAGTATTATTATTAAAAGACGTATATAAACTTGGGCGTGCGGGGGATGTGAAGAAAGTTGCAGATGGTTATGGCCGAAACTACTTGATTCCACAAGGATTTGCATTGTTGGCAACTCCCGGAGCCATGAAACAGGCCGATCAAATTCGTAAGAACGCCATTGAAAGACGGGCAGTACTAAATAATGAATTGAGCGGCGTTTCCCAGGCAATTGAAGGTCTGGTGTTGACTTTTGCCAGCAAAGCAGGTGAGACAGGCAAATTGTATGGCTCAATTACCAACCAAATGATTGCAGATGCAATCAATGAAAAAGTCGCTACCACCATCGACCGCCGTCAAATCGAAATCCAGCCAATTCGAAATCTTGGTGAGCACAAAGCACTGGTACGTCTGACTGTGGATCTGGTTCCTGCCATCACGGTCATTGTTCACCGTGAAGGCGAAGTGGTGAAATTCGCAAAAACTGAAACAAAAGCTATTGTGGGTGAACCAGTAGGCACCGATGTTGTCACCGATGAAATTAGCGAAGAAGAACAAGTAGCCACGATGGCTGTTGAAGAAAGTCCGGAAGAGAACGAAGAATAATTTGTCCTAAATATTACAATTGAAATAGACCGGCATTCATCGATAACTTGATGATATGCCGGTCGTTTGTTACACTATCAGAAGCTATGCCTTTAACCATTGGTCAAAAATTAAGAGAAACGCGTGAAATCCGTGGACTGACGCTCTCGGAAGCTGCTTTCCAAACTCACATTCGGGAATATTATCTGGATGCATTGGAAAAAAATCAGTTTTCAAAATTGCCGTCGCTAGTTCAAGGAAAGGGATTTCTACGCAATTATGCCTTGTTCCTCAATTTGGACGTGGCTTCGATTGAACGCGCCTGGTACCATCCCGACCATTTGGTCCAGGAGGATGAAACCGCCTTACCAGATGATCAAGAAGATGTCCATTTGGAGACCAAATCAGGTTCGGAGGAACAATCACCTCTTACTCAAGTCTCTCAACAGCAATCGGTCATCATTCACGAATTTGATGATAATGAAAGTGAACAAAAGCCTGTAGAAATCAGTAGAGAAAGTGTTTTTCCAGAATCACAAAAAATATTTACCCATTTGGGGCAGTTACTTCGGCAGCAAAGAGAATTATTAAACCTGTCACTCGATGATATCGAGCGCTTTACTTCAATCCGCACTCATTACTTGCAGTCCCTCGAACAGGGCGATCTGGACCAATTGCCATCAGTTGTGCAGGGTCGAGGAATGCTGAGTAATTACTCCAATTTTCTAAATCTGGATACCGAAAAATTACTACTTATGTTTGCCGAAGGGTTGCAAACTCGGCGCAATGAACAATATGCACCCCAGAGGCTCGACCCAAAAAACCAGGCCAAGATCAATCAACCCAATATCGCCTCGCCTGGTTGGCACCGCTTTATTACAGCTGATCTTTTAATTGTCAGCACTTTGATCGTGTCGCTGTTTATTTTCATCTTGTGGGGAGCCGCAAACGTTACTCGCAGTCAAAACAACCTGTCTACTGCCACAGCATCTTTTTTATCGGATCTTTTGCTTGACGACTCAAACAATACAACCCCTACCCCTGAGGTGACACCATCCGTTCAGGGAGTACTTAATGGCAGTCAACCAGCAAATCCCGTGATTGGCACTGAAGAAGCACCGCCATCACCACAACAAAGCGATTTACCCGTCAATATCTATATTGTTGCCCGGCAACGTGCCTATTTACGTGTAACTCGCGATGGTGTCGTTGTCTATAATGGCCGCACAATCCCTGGAAACGCCTATGAATTTTCTGGAAAGGAAAGTATCGAACTGTTGACAGGCAATGCAGCTGCTTTGGATGTTTATTTCAATCAAGAACAACTGGGTCGATTGGGAGATGTTGCCGAGGTAAAGAATCTCATTTTTTCGGCAGAAGAAGGCATAATTACCCCCACAGCCCAATTCACATTTACTCCTACCCAAACATTAAAAGTCACTGCCACCAAACAACCTAGTAATACAGCCACAGTTACGCCTTCGGTAACTATCCCATTGCCAACAGTGACCCCCTTCATACCATAAGCCTATGAAAACAAACTCTTATTTTTTATTATCACTTGGATGTGCAAAAAACCTGGTTGATTCGGAATCAATCGGAAGTCTCATGAATGAAAATGGCTTCCGTGGTTTGCAAAACGCTGACCATGCTGAAATTCTGATTGTAAATACCTGTGGTTTTATCAAACCCGCTCGGGATGAATCTATTGCAGAATTAAAGGAATTGGCGAAGCACAAAAAGAAAGGTCAACTGCTCATTGCTGCCGGCTGCTTAACACAACGTTATCGGGAGTTAATCGCCGACCAGGTAAAAGGGCTGGATGGCATTATCGGGACAAAACGTTGGATGGATATTATCGAACTGATCCATGAATTACGAAAAAACCCAACGCAACCCCGTTACCACCTGCCAGAGGCTGCCACAATTGGCATGGATGAACATGGAGTTCTTCGGGCAGCCATTCAAGGTCAAAGTGCATATTTGAAGATTGCTGACGGTTGTCGAAGAGCTTGCAGTTACTGTGCCATTCCCCTCATCAAAGGGACTCAGGTAAGCCGGCCGGTTGAAAGAATTAAAGAAGAAGCACAAATTCTCTCGCAAAAAAACATAAAAGAGGTTATTTTAATTGCACAGGATTCCACCGATTACGGATCGGATCTGGGAATAAAGGAAGGGCTTGCCACTTTGCTAGAGGAACTTGTAACCGGCAGTCCACGGATTCCCTGGTATCGAATTTTGTATGCTTATCCTGGTATCGTAACTGACAGATTAATCGATGTGATGGCTTCTCATCCACAAATCTTACATTATCTCGATATTCCGCTACAACACGCTGATCCAATCTTGCTGGAAAAAATGAAACGACCCTTTCAGATTGATAAAGTTTATCGAATGATCGAAAAATTACGGGCGGCCATGCCGGATTTTGCTTTACGCACCACTTTCATTGTGGGGTTTCCAGGTGAAACGGAAAAAGAATTTCAAACATTGTTGGATTTCATCACAGAGGTGAAGTTTGATCACCTGGGTGCATTTACTTATTTTCAAGAAGAAGGAACAAGCGCATTTAACCTGGGTGATCCTGTAACTTCCAGCGAGAAAGAAAATCGCCTGGAAAGATTAATGTCTCTGCAGCACGATATTTCTCTCAAGAAAAACCAGAGTTTAATTGGCAAACAGATTCCGGTTTTAATTGAAGGGTATAACGAAGGTATTTCAGTTGGCAGAAGTTACCGCGATGCTCCGGAAATAGACGGCCTTGTTTTTGTCGATGGTGAAATATCTATCGGCGACATTCATCAAGTTAAAATCAGCGACGCAATGGCTCATGACCTTGTCGCACAACCGATATAATAAATGGCATGAGTTCTAAAGGAAAAATTGCGCTTCTATTAAGCGTGGTGATGGTGTTGGTCAGTTATTGGATTTCTGCCAACATTTTCGAAAGTATTCCTCACATTGAAGATGAAATTGCATATGTCTGGCAGGCCCGAGTAATTTCTGAAGGTAACCTTGTGATTGCATCACCCCCCTGCCCAAAGTGTTTCCTTGTGCCATTTGTAGTTGATTACAACGGGATACGGTTTGGTAAATATCCCCCCGGCTGGCCGGCGGTATTAGCTATCGGCATTCAGTTAGGGATGAAGGCGTGGGTCAATCCAATTCTGGCAGGCTTCAGTTTATGGCTGTTATTTTTGCTTGTAAAAAAGGTCGTCAATGAAAACGCAGCATTGATTGCCTGCGGGCTGATGCTTACCTCACCCTTTGTCCTCATGAATTCAGGCAATCTGCTTTCTCATATCTGGTCATTATGGCTGACATTGGTATTTATCCATGGTTGGTTGGATCTTTTTTCTTCTACATCCGACCCACGGGTGCCGCGTTGGCTTAAAATTATTGTGAGCTCTTTTGCGTTAGGGCTTTTGGCGTTGACCCGTCCGTTAACCATGCTGGCGATTGCTTTCCCCTTCATCATTCATGGAATCATTATTCTTATAAAAAAAGACCGCCGGCAAAAAGTTGATGCCATATTTGTTGCACTGATTGCTATTTTGCTTTCTTCCATGCTTTTTGTGTGGCAATCGTCGGTGACTGGAGATCCGTTATTAAACCCTTATCAATTATGGTGGCCGTATGATCGGCTTGGTTTCGGTCCTGAAGTCGGTTTGCAGCCCGGCGGATACAGCCTGATTTACGCTAGAATGAACGCGAAATTTAGCCTGGGTGTTGGTCTGGCTGATCTTTTCGGTTGGTTCCGCCTCTCCTGGCTTTTTCTACCCGCTGGGCTTTTTGCCATCGCAAGAAATAGGAAAGCCTGGCTCATCACTTCAATTTTCCCTGGAATCATTCTGGTTTATACTTTTTATTGGATTGGTTCCTGGCTCTTTGGTCCGCGTTATTATTTTGAAGGAATTATCGCTTTGTTCCTGCTCAGCGCAGCCGGAATCCAATTTACAGCCGGAAAATTTAAACACAGCAAGAATTTGCTCAAAAATTTGCGCTGGATTGGTGTGACTGCAATCACAATTTTTCTCGTGAATGCCAACATCTTTTATTATCTGCCGCAGCGCTTGGGAAATATGAGAGGATTGTATGGTGCAAATAAAGATCAGTTGACACCATTTCTCTCTGCATCGGCACAAAAATTGACACCTGCCTTGGTGATCGTTCACAAACAAAAACACTGGATCGAATATGGCACTTTACTGGAATTGAGCTCTCCGTACTTGAATTCACCCTGGTTGGTGACTTATAGCCGTGGAGATGAACTGGACCAATTTATCGCCAGCCAATTTCCTAACCGTTCTATCTGGCATTATTACCCGGACCAACCTGATACTTTTTATACGGCTGAAAGACCTGACTGAAAAGCTAGGAAACGGAACGAGCCCAGGCTGTCAAAAGCAGAACAATCAATGATAGAACCAAATTAAGGTTTACCAATAACTTTTCTCTACGGTCGTATTTATTTATCTCGTCTTGTGAGACATTTTTCCCAACAGATTTTTTTAAATTAATTTTTTTGAGCTCGGGCAGGACTCCCCAAGTCATGATTGCCATGGAACCAATCAACACCAATATTGCAATGTGTTTGCTAAAGATCGCCACAGACCATGAATTATTAATTTGTAAAAAGCCATTGTAAGAAGGATGGGAGGTCATCTGGATTAATCCGGTGCCGAAAAGGATGGCGAGTGCTAACCAACCGATTGGTTGAAACCTCTTCTGAATTTCCCGGTATAAAATATCTTTTTGCGCTTGGTCTGTCAACTTTTGGATTGCCGGAATAAAGATCATGGATAGGCTTACCGCGCCTCCAACCCACGCAACAGTGGCCAAGAGATGCAGCCAATAGACCAATGCTAAACCCCAAGAAGGAATTTCAGTCAATTTTTTCTCCTCTATGGAGTGAGCGTGGCTTGAATTGTGGGTGAAACCTCAGGGCCACCACCACCGGGTGTTGACGTGCTGTCACCAGGAGTCGTTGGTGAAGGTGTTGGCGTCTGCGTAGCTGGTGGAGCCTCAGTTTCTTCAGGGCGATTGCATTCTTCATAAACATGCGTGGCTGTTGGCGCTACCATTTCATCCACCCCGAAAGCGAAAGCCATATCATATTTCTCGTAAGCACCGCACCAATCTTCTTCCAGAGCTAGTTGATCACCCCATTTGATTAAACCCATTCGATATCGTTCCTGGGCCGTCATGCCAGAACTATCTCTTAAATTGGGTAAGGAAGGATATATTTGACCAAAAGCTTGAACCACGCGAGACCAATCCACGCCCCAAAAACTGGCGCCTGATATGTAAAAGCGAGCCCAGGTGCGATAATTTTTTGCTTCGTCATCAAGCGGGCCAAACCGTTCAGCCAATGTCAAATCGTAAATGCCGGGTTCAAGGTTTCCCTTTGCCAGAATCTCATTTACACCACGGTTACGTAAAGCCAGATAGTAGTAACCATCGACTGCAACAGCCTCATAATTGATATTCAGAGTCCTTAAGGCATCAATCGATGCGATGACTCCATCCCAATCTTCGCTTTGGGCTGAAGATTGAATTTTGCCAAAAATCTCTTCCTCCCCTCTCATGTCAGCAGTCGGCCTGGGAGTTGGAGAAGGGATTGGTGTTGGGGTGGCAACATTCGCTTGGGCAAACAGTACTTCTGTTAGTTTTTCCTGAGCGCCGGGAAAATCAGGGTAAATTTGAATAACATATTCGAAGCGCTTTCGAGCGTTCTCGAATCGCTTCTCCTCAAACTCTCGTATACCTAACTGGAATTGGGTTGTGGCAATATCAATTACAGCTTTTTCTTCTTCAGCGGTTCGATTGGACATGGCCTCAGCCGCACCAAAGAAGTAGCCAGCACCTGCGCCGATTAATATTAAGAAGATCCCAAGCATGTACCAAATGCCTCTGCGAGGCTTAAGTTTTTTTGGTACGCCTTGCCCATCTATTTGGTTGATCGCATTGTCATCAGTTTGTTCATTCATGTGCGCTATTATACCGTATCATATTATTTCAGAACGATAATTTCAACATTGTTTAACATATTTTTATTTCAAGATTCGGCAATCAAAAAGATTGGCAATCAATAGCATCCGAGTACGAAATTTAGTCACCTCGTATGTGAAAAAATAGCTATCCACGTT
This sequence comes from Chloroflexi bacterium 44-23, assembly GCA_001899005.1. Classification (GTDB taxonomy): domain Bacteria; phylum Chloroflexota; class Anaerolineae; order Anaerolineales; family Anaerolineaceae; genus UBA6170. Next base: position 264,497 of record MKUW01000007.1, on the reverse strand, counting down.
TGTAGATTTTAGCTGAATTCAAAAGTCGTTTTTATTATTCGGTTTTTTTTTGGAATTAACCTACACGAAAAACAATTAGAGTACCCCTTACAGGGTCTTTAACCCTTATTCGAGCACCATCGCATTTCCAATCGATGACCAATAATTGACAGTGCTCCGGCTCTTTCCTATAATTGTAAAATCATGAAACAAAAAGGCCAGTCTGTGGCGCAAAGTCTCCAACAAAATTGGATTAACAAACTCACCGATCAAGGTTTTCGAATTACAAAGCCTCTCGAAATTGTGTCAGGCATCCTTGCCTCAAGTGAGAAAATTCTTAATCCAACAGAAGTCTACCAGCGCGCCCGGCAATTCTATCCAAAAATCGGTTTGGTAACCGTTTACCGTACATTGGAGAAACTGGAACAGGTCGGTTTGATTGGTCGTGTTCATATGCCAGATGGCTGCCAGTCTTTTTTTCAGGCGCAATGCGGGCATCAACATTTAATTATCTGTGTTAAGTGCAGTAAAGCTGAATATTTTGAAGGTGACAACCTGAATGTCTTTTTTCACTCAATTGGCACGCAATTTGGATATCAAGTGCAGGATCATTGGTTGCAATTATTTGGGTTATGCAAACAATGCCAAGCAATGACATTAAACCCAGCGAAAGAGTAATGAATGAAATTCGAAAAAGGAATTTTATATGTAGTTGCCACACCTATCGGAAACTGGCAAGATATTACCTTAAGAGCTCTTGATGTATTAAAGAAGGCCGACTTAATTGTCTGCGAGGAGCTAAGGGTAGGCAGCACTCTCTTGCGGCGGATGGACATCCGCGACAAAGAATTATTCAGCTTAAATGAACACAACGAACAAGAGGAAGCTCCCAATCTGATTGCACGCCTGGCCAAAGGAGAAGTGATCGCTCTGATATCAGATAGCGGTACGCCTGTTTTTGCCGATCCCGGTCATTATCTGATTGAGCAGGCAGCTATTTTCGGCATGGATATAATTCCAATTCCAGGGGTTTCTTCCTTGATGGCAACATTATCCATTCTCGATTTTCATCTTGAACAATTCTATTTCGCCGGCTTCTTGCCACGCGAAAAAACAGAACGTCAGCGCGCTTTGAATTCACTGCGAAGCATGAATGTCCCCATTGTCCTGATGGATACTCCTTATCGACTTGTAAAACTGCTGGATGAAATTGGGCATTTGTTTGGAAAAAACAGGCGAATAACGTTGGCGACCAATATCACCATGGAAAACGAGAAGTATTATCGCGGATCGATTGCCGAAGTCAGTCGTGAAATTCAACAGAAGAAGGCCGAATTTATTCTGGTTGTTCATGGAAGATAGCTTTGTTTCGCTGTAAAAAATTAAGCGTTTGCCGGGTGAGTGTTTTTATAAAAAATAGAGAACCAATGCATCCATAAAGATGGGTGAAAGGATAATCGCGGATATCTTTTAACTCACAACCTGATTGCCAGGGTTATTTATAGATTAAGCCAGCGCGCAGCCCGTTGAGGCAAATCCAACACTGGCCCCATTGCAACCTGGCAATCCGGTAAGGATTCTATGAATAGTTTGCCATACCGTTTACTGGAGATGCGGCGATCCAACACTACTACGACACCACGGTCGGATTGAGTACGAATTAAGCGGCCAAATCCCTGGCGAAACGTGAGAATCGCTTCCGGCACGGAATATTCGCTGAATGGATCTTCAAATGTTTCCGAACGAGCAGCAACAATCGGGTCTGAAGGAACAGCGAAAGGCAATTTAACGATGACTACAACTGAAAGTGCATCGCCGGGGATATCAACTCCCTCCCAAAAAGCACGCGTTCCCAGCAAGACAGCCCGGTCGCTATCCCGGAATGTTTCCAGCAAGGTATTGGCAGATGCTCCCTCTCCTTGTTCAAAGACCTGAATATCGGCGCTGATGAGAGGAGAGGCAATCGCCTGAGATGTTTTTTTGAGCTGAGCATAGGATGTAAAAAGCGCCAGCATTTTTCCACCGGTAGCCTTGCTTAAGCGGACTATGGTTTGTTCTACTACTTTTTGATATTCATATCCACGTGTTGGTTCAGGAATATCATTTGGCAAATACAACAAAGCAGCATTCTCATAATCAAAGGGGGAACCTACCACCAAATCATCCGCTTCAAATGCATTCAAGCGATTACGCAAATAATCAAATTCACCATGAGCTGTCAGTGTAGCTGAAGTCAATATGATCGATTTCTTCTCATGCCAAAGATATTTTTCCATTAAACTGCCGACGTGTAATGGGGCAATTTGTAATGTCAGACGGTTTGATTCAGGTTGTTTTTCAATCCAGTAAATAAAATTGGAATCTGGTTCAAGAAACATATTATTCAACTGCATTCCAGCTTCGGATAACCGTTGTATATTGGTTCCCAGGCTGAAAACTGCTTCTTCTAAATCTTCACTGGCAACTTCCAAATAATCTGTTAGATCCCGGTGATATTCTTTGATAAGCTTTAACAACAAAGTCATTGTTTCATGGGTATTATCGTATTGAATTTCAACAGAAGACCAGGCTGGTACTGTGCGCGTTGCAGGGAGTATCCTGACTTGTTGAGAATAAACGCCAACCGGTTGATAGTTGCGCTCGCTTTCCAAAAACTCCTCAATCAAAGCAAAAAAGGTGTTTAAATCCTGTTCCAGTCTGAAAGCCAGGTCAGTGATCCTTTGAGAAATCTCATGGCTGGCAGCAACAACCGATGGTTTTGCAGATTTGCGCAAAGATGTCAATACACGAGCCAGGATACCGCTTGAAATTGAACCCAATTCTCGCAACATGCGCGCTAAATCATTTTGAGTCAGTCGAAAACTTAGAGTGCTGGTACTGGCATCTTCCAAATGATGGCCTTCATCGACAATCAAATAATTGTAAGGTGGCAGAACCCGGCTGCCAGTCACTACATCTGAGAGCAGCAGAGCATGGTTTACAACCACAATGTGGGCACTTTGAGCGAATTGGCGAGCCTGATAGAAGGGGCATACGCCACCCATTCGCGACAAACATACTTCAGCATTGCAAGCTTCATCATCTGCGGAAATTCTGCTCCAGACCTCACGTTCCAGAGGACTGTTCAAATTTAAGCGGCTTCGATCACCATCACCATTTTGTGATAGCCAAACCAACACCTTGGCGATCACACGCATTTCTTCTTTACTTTCCGGCCCGCGGTGGCGAAGGGCTTCAAAGCGACGTGGGCAGAGATAATTTGAACGGCCTTTTAAAACTGTTGAGCGGAAGTCAAGCCCTAGTGCTGCTTTCAGATCCGGCAAATCTTTTTGAATCAATTGTTCCTGCAAAGCAATTGTATTGGTTGAGACAACCACACGCTCATTATTTTGCAAAGACCAAAAAACCGCCGGGACTAGATATGCAAATGACTTGCCAATTCCGGTGCCTGCTTCCACCATCAGGTGATAACCATCCGAAAAAGCTTGCACAACATTCCGGAGCATTTCTACTTGTTGTGAGCGATATTCGTATTGTTTAAAAAAGGAAGCAAAGGCTCCTCCAGGTTCAAGTATTGCACTCACTTCGTCAGCATCTAAAGGCACTATCTGTGGGTTGGGTTTCAGTGCCGGTGCCAGGATATCTGTCTGTGTAAATAGTCCACCTAACAATTGCGAAAGCCCGGCCTTTTTTGATTGCAGCGGCCCTTGACGGATCTTCTCCTTCAGGATTTGTTGAAATACCCAAAATGCATCCCAATCCACCGATTCACCCAGCTTGACAATCTCGGCAATCAGATCTATTGGAAGTTCTTTGACTTTTTCGTACAGATTCAAATAAAGATGATGGGTCATACGAGCATCATTCAGTGCCCGGTGAGCATTCTGCAAAGGAATACTTAATTGCTGGCACAAGCCGCCCAGATTATAGCGGGAGGCCAATGGCATTACTGTTGCGGCTAATTCATACGTGTCAATTGTCTGTACATATTGGAGTACATTGGCATGAATTAAGAAACCCAGATCAAATTGAACGTTATGACCAACCACCGGGGAATCGCCAACAAAATCGACCAATTGGGCCAACACTGCCTGCAGCGGTGGTGCATTGCAAACCATCTCGTTAGAAATTCCGGTTAATCTGATAATTTCTGGTGGGATTGGACGCCCTGGGTTGACCAGCGTCTGGAATTCGGCTTCAACTCGAGAACCATTAAACCGAACAGCGCCGATTTCAATGATTTCATCTTTGCGAGGATCCAGCCCGGTTGTTTCCAAATCGAGTGAGACAAGAGAATGCATCCCGGCATTATATCATCTAAAGACGTTATTTCTGATTGTAATTGAAATTTCTGTTCTATTAATTTAATGAATATAATAAGAACAGATTAAAAGAATTTGGAGCCTTATATGCTTGCTGGTTTGATCGAAACGATCATTTTTGATTGGGGAAACACCCTCATGCAGGTCAACCCCGCCAATCCGGGAAAAATGAAAGACTGGGATGAAGTGGCAGCGATTGATGGTGCAAAATCGCTATTGGCGCATATCTCTCAAAGATTTAATGTCGTATTGGCAACCAATGCCCGCGATTCTACCATTGAAGATGTTGAGGAAGCGCTTGTGCGAGTGAGTCTGGATAAATACATCAATCGAATCTTCTTAAGCAGCAGTATGCACACTGAAAAATCGAATCCAGATTTCTACCGTCGCATTTGTGCGGCGCTGGATTTACCTGCGAACCGTTGCCTGATGGTCGGAGATGATTACCAAAATGATATCCTGCCAGCCAATCTTGCTGGCCTTTTTACTGTTTGGTTGAATCCGAAACACTCACTGGCTACTGCACAACTACCGTTACATGATCTCGAAATTTCAGGTTTACGCGAATTGGAAGACTCATTATCTGAAAATTTGTTACCATCATACCAACAATGTTTATTCTGGTATTTACAGCATGGCGCAACTAACACGCTTTGGGCGCATGTAAACGTGGTGGCATCCGCTTCTTATCAAGTTTCAAGTTGGTTTGCCCAACAAGGAATATCCATTTCACCTTTGGTGGCTCATCGCGGTGGCCTTCTGCATGATCTGGCAAAACTACGCGAGGTACCCGGCGAGAATCATGCTGTCTCAGCAGCCAGGTTGTTGAACCAATACGGCCAACCGGTGTTGGCTCAAATTGCCCTGCGTCATTTAATTGGTAAGATCGGCGATTCGTCAGAAAGACCGCTTACATGGGAAGAAAAAATCGTTAACTATTGTGATAAATTAACGGAAGGCAGCCAATTGGTTAGTTTGGATCAACGGCTGGAGGCTCTGCAGACCCGCTATCCCGAATTTGCTGGAAAAATCCGCCAAAATATACCGCTGGTTAAAGCTTTAGAAAATGAAATTACAAGGGTTTTAGGTTTGTCCAGTACTGATTTTTTGACAAAATTAAGAACTGCTCTTTATCATATTGTGCAAACAAACTGATATCCACGCGGAAGTCTGTCTACGAATAGGTTTCTTTCACACATAGAAAACCTATTAATTAATAGGCAAATTGAAATAGTTATAAGTCGCAGTCGCTAGTTGAGCAAAATACAAATTGGCGGAATCAAAAACCAATTGTTGTGGATGATACATGAAAATTGATAATAAAAAGTTGCCACCCGGGGTATAAACGATTCCAACATCGCTGATGGTATGGATCAACCCATCCGATTCTGTGATCCAGCCATGCTTATGCGCAAGTTTGGTCGTCTCCGGTAATCCTGACTGAATTAATACTCCAATACGGTTTCGGGAAAGATAATCAAGCATGCTCTGGCATTCGGATTGGCTGATTTCTTCCGGAAAAACAGCCTTTAAAGATCCGCCATCCTGGTTGGCACACTGATAAATATCATTCAGAAGCAAGCCCATTTCAATAGGAGTTGTTTGATTGTATAAGTCTGGTGATGTGTTGATATCTGTGCGTTGGTTAGCTGGCGTTTTATAAGTTCTTAATAATGGAGCGCCTGGGTAAAAATAGCCGGCCAAAAATGAATTTTCATACCCCAAAGCTTCTAAATCGGCGGTAACTTGTAACGGACCCAGGTTACCGTTAAGCGCATTTTCCATCAAGCGATCTGCCGGATCATTTTCCGAGCGTTCGATCATCAGTTGAATTTGATTGGCGACATCTTCAGGAATCGGGACAGGCTCACTTTTGAAAACAGAGACCATAATCGGAATCTTCATTGTGCTGGCCGCTGTGAAAGCAATTCCAGGGGGTAGGTTTTCACCATTTTGATATGCAAAGGAGATTTCCTGCTGGGTTTGAAGGTCGAGTAAGTAAATTTCTGTCAACCCATCAAAACCGGAAACATCCAGCACTTGTTGCAACAGAATTTTCAGATTCTGGATCGAAGGCCGCGCCGGTTCAACCTGACTGAAGGTTAGATTAACAACCCGATTGGAAGGGGATTTAAGTGCGTCTTTTACCAACAGAACTGCTCGATCTACATCCAATTTGGTTCCGGCAATTCCAGGGGCAAAATTGGTACTGCCAGGCAAAGGGATCGCTTCTGATGGAGGTTGATCGTAGCGCGGAACAATCTCATTAACAAAAAAAGATTTTACACGTTCATCAGAAATATCGACCCGCAATGGTACTGGTTGGGGAACGGGCAGACGATTCCACAAGTAATCCCAAAATCCTAACCAAAAGGGTTGATTTATTCGCTGCTGATCCGCTGCTGTCAGCATTACTTCCAAATCCAGTTCAAATCCGACTGCTGCTGGTTTTATCTGAATACCGGCATTCCCATAGCGTACCTCTACCGGAATACTGTAGGCTTTAATTAAACGATCTGCGGCCGCTTGTCGTTCCAAACCACCGACTGCAACACCTGCTATGACAGAGCCCGGAGGCAAACTGGAACGTAATCGGCTGTAATTGATTAATTGGAAAACAGAAAGGATCACTGTAACCAGAATAAAAACAAACGACAACCAACGCACAATTGTAGAACCGCTATTTCGCAATCATAACTCCTATTTCAGCGAATTTTACCAGATTATCCAATTCAAAAATGTGCTGCTTAAGCTATACTTATGATGATGGATGAACCCTTCAATGAATTAATTGACTTATTAAGCACAATCCATATCTTTGCTTCCTTAAGCGAAGAGCAATTATTATCGGTTGCCGATCGCCTGGATACGCATCTGTACCAGCAAGATGCGCTCATTTTCGAAAAAGGTGATCCGGCTGATGGATTGTACATCATCTCCAGCGGGCGGGTCAGAATCATGCAGGGCAGCGCCAATCACCAACGCGAAATCTCTACATATGAACGCGGTGATTTTTTTGGCGAAGAAGGAATGATCATTGGCCAGCAGCGTAAGGCAACAGCCATCTGCGCCAGCAATCTGATCGTGTATCACTTAAAAAGTGAACAAATTGAGAATTTAACAGAAGAATTTCCGGAAATTATCGCCCCGATTCGATTGGCAATCGATAGCTTCCGCCTGATCCGAAAGAAAGACTTCAAATGGAGGTCTCCGCGCGAATCAATCCAATTCGTAGCGCGCCGCCACATTTTTTTCCTCGGCTTACGCTTACTGGTGCCGCTAGCGATTGGCGCGATAACGCTCGCTATCACAGCTTCCATTTTTTTTATGGCGACTGATAAAAACGCTGTTGCAGAAATTGCATTCTTTTTGAATATCCTGGTAATTTTCGGCTGGGGCATTTGGCTGATTATTGATTGGTCAAATGATTATGCAATCATCACCAATCGACGGGCAGTTACACTTGAAAAAGTAGCTTTGTTATACGAAAAACGGCGGGAAGCACCTCTGGATGCCATTCTTTCCGTCGAATCACAGACCGGTCAACTCGGCCGCTGGTTTGGGTTTGGGAATGTAATCATCCGTACATTTACAGGTCAACTATTGTTCAAGCATCTTTCACAACCTGAATTGGTTGTTCGCCTGATTAATGAAAAACGCTCACGGGCAAACATTCTTGCCCGGCGCAACCAACAGCACTCGAAAGAGGATGCAATTCGTCAGCGCCTTGGTTATGAACATCGAAAACCCGACCCTTTTGAAGATTCTCAGAGCCCAAATCCGGCTCAAATTGAGGAAAAAGTTAAACCCGGTTTAATCCCGAAATGGCTTTCTGCCATTTTTCGTCTCAGAACGGAACAAGCTGGTGTGATCACATATCGTACCCATTGGATTGTCCTATTAAAGGGAATCTTTTTACCTTCTCTGTTTTTATTTTTTCTATGTGTAATTTTCCTGGTACGAATTTTTGGTGTGTTAATCACCATTCCATTTGGCCCCATGCTCGTGTTCTTTCTAATTAGCGCCACCGCACTTGGGTTGTGGTGGTTATATAAATTTCAAGATTGGCGTAATGATCGTTACATAATTACCCAGGACCAGATTATTGATGTCTTCAAAAAGCCTTTGGGGCAAGAACAAAAAAGGTCTGCACCCATTAAAAACGTTCAAACCGTTGAATTTGAACGGGTTGGCTTGATCAGCTTGATACTCAATTATGGCACTGTCTTCGTTCGGGTTGGGGATACTACATTCAGTTTCGATTACGTCTATAACCCATCCGAAGCACAAAGTGAGATTTTTAGCCGTTATTATGCGATCACACAAGGGCAGAAAAAACGCGAACAACAGCAATTACAACAAGAAATGGCAGATTGGATCCTGGTTTATCACCAGGTTATACAAAATGGCGGTACACCTCCTCCGCCGCCTTCTACGGACGAATTTTCGGGGTACAATAGAGAGAATTAATGGTAATAAACGCTTGGAAGCGTCTCGATTCTAATAAAGGTAAACGAAATGGCAATACGGAAAATTGTATACATACCGGAGGAAGTTCTCCGCAAAAAAGCACGGAAAATAACAACATTTGATAGTGATTTAAACAAATTAATCGACGATATGGTTGATACTTTGCGTGATGCGCCGGGTGTCGGGTTGGCAGCTCCGCAAGTTGGTGTTTCTGAGAGATTAATCATCATTGAATACGCTGAGAATGAAGATCAAAAACCAAAATTATACACTGTCATAAACCCTGAGATTGTCAAAGCTTCAGAAGAACGCGAGCTTGGCGTAGAAGCTTGCCTTTCCATCCCCGGTGTAGCCGGCGAAGTCGAAAGACATCTTGAGCTAACCATAAAAGGGTTTAACAGATTTGGAAAACCAATAAAGATAAAAGCTTCTAACTGGCTCGCACGCATATTCCAACACGAGATTGATCATTTAGATGGTGTTTTATTTACGGATCGAGCTACCCGCATTTGGCAACCTACTTCTGAAGAAATGGAAGAAATTCGCGAGTAATTTTCCTTAAAAAAATCACATGATATGTATCTGACTCATTTATCCCTAACAAATTTCCGCGCCTTTACCCGCCTGGACATGGATGTGCCCGGGCGGATTCTTTTATTGCAGGGTAATAATGCGCAGGGGAAAACCAGTTTATTAGAAGCCATTTATTTGTTTTCAACCTTTACATCCATCCAGGCTGCCACTGACCGCCAGCTGATTAATTTTTCTGTGCTTGATCAAAATCCAGCTGTGGCCCGTCTGGTAGCCGATTACTCGCGAGGAGACCAAAATCACAATCTGGAAGTTCGCTTGATTCTAGAAAAAAATGGAGAGAACAGTGGCGCGCGTTTTAGAAAAGAGATATTGGTGGATGGAGTAAAAAGAAATGCTCAACAGGCAGTAACTCTCTTTAATGCGGTCATTTTTCTACCCCAGATGACACGCATAATTGAAGGGGGGCCTGAGGAGCGCCGTCGCTACCTTAATTTGGCATTGGCACAAATTGTTCCCGGGTATGCCCAGGCTTTAAGCGAATACAGTCAGATCCTCAGCCAGCGTAATGCACTCCTTAAACAACTTGCGGAAGGGAATAGTGATCTGACCTTGCTCGATTATTGGGACAGCTTGCTGGCTGAACGGGCAGTGTTAATAATGCAGGCACGCTTAAATGCTATCCATGAAATTGAATTGATTGCTGCAGAATTTCATCGTAAACTGGCAAATGATCAGGAAATCTTGACTTTTTCTTATTTACCGGCTTTTTTTGAAGGTGCTTTCAGTTCTATCGATATTACAAGATCGCTTGATATTATTTCTCGAGAAGATGCCATTACCGTCTTTCTAAAAAACCTGGCTTCCCGTCGCAGGGATGAAATCACACGCGGAGTCACTACTCTAGGGCCACATCGTGACGAATTGCGGTTAAAAGCGAATTCAATTGATCTGGGAGATTACGGCTCACGCGGACAGGTACGCACAGCCCTTTTATCGTTAAAACTGGCTGAGGTGGGCTGGATGAAGCAACAAACCGGCCACCATCCCCTCTTACTGCTTGATGAAACCCTGGCAGAATTAGATCAGAATCGCCGGGATCAGCTACTAAGTTCCATTGAAGAAGGCCAGCAAGCCATTCTTACAACAACAGACCTTAAGCTTTTTGCCCAAAAATTTGTCAAACGTGCAACCATTTGGCATATCCGCCAGGGCATCGTAAATCAAAATAATCTTTCATAGAGCTGATCTAAAGCAAGGGCTTTTTAGTCGGGGTGCCGGTAAGGCGCGGGTATATTGACGGTGTCGGCGCTACTTTGTTGATCACCACCAGGTATCTTTCTTCTACAACCCCAGGGATGGAAACGGGGATTAATTGGTGCAGCCGCCCACCCAGAACCCGGATGGCATTTTGGGCTTGTTGTACCTCTGCGGGGGCATTGCCGCCTTTTTGGGCAATGACACCTCCATTGAGTCGCGTAAAAGGTAATAAAAACTCAACCAAGATTGGTAAAGCTGCTACAGCACGTGCAACTGCCCAATCATAATTTTCGCGATGAATTTCGGTTTTTCCCACTTCTTCCGCCCGGGCAGTGATGACGGTAACATTCTCCAAACGCAACGTTTGCACAATATGCTCACAAAATTTGGCTTTCTTACCAATCGATTCCACCAGAGTCAATTGCATCTTTGGTAGTAATATTTTTAATGGTATCCCCGGAAAACCAGCACCGCTGCCAATATCAATAATGCTTTTGGGTTTTCGGTCACCAAATGCCAGCCAGCAGCTTAAGGAATCAAGAAAATGTTTGCAGCGGATTTGGGAAACATCGCGAATCGCTGTCAAATTTATTATCTTGTTCCATTCGATTAATTCATTTTCATAGATTTGGAATGCTTTGATCTGTGAAGCACTTAATTTCACCCCGATTAAGCTCTCGACCTCCCGGGCAAATTTCGCCATTGGCTGATTGATAAGATCATTCACTTTTTAAATCCCATTCGCTTCACCCATTTCGCATACGTTGAAGCAAGTCGCACCATAGGGCTGGAATAATTTCCTTCCACCCTTGCCAGATGGATGTTTGCTCGCAATGATGAAGCATCCGTAAAATCAGGAAGGATTATTGTAGCTTGCCCAACTTCTCGGAGTGTATGCGCATCCGACCCGGCAGTCCCAGCCAGATCGTGTGCCTGGGCAAAACTGGCTGCTTTTTCGTTAACCCCTTTTGTGAAACTGCGCGCATTAAAGACTTCAATCGCATCAATAAATGGAATGATTCCAATGAGATCGCGTAAATCCCACCCGTGGCGCAACCGATCAAAAGGGTGCGAAACACTGATAAAGGCATCTTGTTCTCGCAGCAATTCAATCGCTTTCATGGGAGATAATCCGCGTGGTACTTCTTGTTTAACAAAGAATACCAAGAGTTCACCTTTTGAAGTCAGAATCTCCTCCCCAATAATAATACGCTCAGGATCCATTTCTTTAGCCAGTAGAGCCCCAGCAATCGTATTATGATCAGTGATTGCCAATCGATCGATATTTTTTTTAGCAGCTTCAGCGATTAATCCTTGAAGAGAATTCAAACTATCTGGTGAATAAATGCTGTGACAATGAGTCTCAAATCTCATTAGTAACCCCTTTAGGCTTTTTAAAACCGAAGTATTCCAATGAGAAAAGCCAGACAATTAATCCCAGGCTAACTCCGAACCATAAAGTAGCCAATCGAATCAACAAAGCAGCTACGCTGGCTTGGGAAGTGCTCATGCCAATTACTACGGCAAGCATTCCGGCGATCGATGCTTCTGCAGCAAACAGACCACCCGGCAAGGCAGAAATAGCACCAACGATTGTGGAAAATGAGAGGATAAAAACCGCAGTAGCCAGACTTTCCCTGCCAGCTGGAATACCAAGATTAATTAAGATGATATAAAATCCAATTCCCTCTCCCAACCAGGAAAGCATACCCATTCCTACGGCCACCAGAGTAACACCCGGGCGAAAAAGTGCAAAACTGCCCTCATAGAACTGACGTAATCCGTCACTAAAACGACGTACAATTGGAATGCGGGTTGAATAATTCAACAACCATTCAGCCAACGGTCGAATTTGCGAAACTACAATTATCCCCAACAAGAGTAACAAAACAAATAAAAATACGGGCCAATATTGTGGATAAATGATCACTCCTAAGGTGGAAAGCAGCAAGACGGCAACCCCATCACTGATTCTTTCCGCGAGTACCACGGAGATTCCACGGGCAATCGGTATGTCAGTCTGCTGATTAAGCCAAACACCTTTCAATACTTCACCGGCTTTGCCGGGAGTCATTGCCAAGGGAAAGCCGGCGATAAAGAGCCGCAAGCTGCGACCGATGGAAAAATCACTGATCCCAATTTGGCCTAAATAATAATGCCACTTTACAAACCGGACGCCATAATTAAAAAGTGTAAAGAGGATAACAGCTGGAAAAATACTCCATTTGAAATCCCTGATCGTTTCAGTAATCATTCGTAAATCGCCCAGGAAACCAATTACGATCAAAACCAGAAAAGCAAGTAAAAATGCGGGAATCATGCGCTTAAAAATGCTTTTTGGAGTAATCGTGTTTGTGTCGGTTGGCATGCTCCAAATTATACAGCATCCAACCGTTGCGCCCGACATAAAGTTAAGAAAGAAAGCTGGCTGTGATGATTTTAATTAGGACCTCGAGATTCACGGATTTCAGCCAAAAAACTGGTACCAATCTCAGGTTTTTGCAATTCAAACATCTCGGCAATGGTGGCAGCGACATCCGCAAATGTGCTCCGTGTACCCAAATTTACCCCAGCTTTTACCTTTTGCCCGAACACAAGCAAAGGTGAGTACTCACGAGAATGATCTGTGCTTGCTGTCGTGGGATCCACACCGTGGTCTGCGACCACCATCGCAATATCACCTGGTAGCATTTTGGCTTGAAAGGCCGGAATCGAAAGATCAAACTGCTCCAGTGCCTGGCTATACCCAGCCACATCATTGCGGTGACCATAGATCATGTCAAATTCGATCAAATTTGCAAACAGCAAACCATTAAAGTCCTGCTTTAAAAAAGCTATTGCAGCTTGGATACTGTCCTTGTTATTGGTGGTGTGATTGCTTTTGGTAATACCTCGATTGGCAAATAAATCGTCTATTTTCCCGGTAGCCAAAACGTCAAAGCCAGATTTAACCAGGCTATCCATGACCGTATCACTCTCAGGAATGCGTGGATAATCATGCCGCCGGCTGGTGCGCTGAAAGTCGCTCGCGTCATTCCCGATAAATGGGCGTGCAATCACACGACCGACAGCATGCTCACCAACCAGCATTTTTCGTGAGATTTTACAAATTTCATACAGGCGGTCAATTGGAATAACCTCTTCATGCGCTGCAATTTGAAAGACACTATCGGCAGAGGTATACACTATCGGTTTACCGGTGCGCATGTGTTCCTCGCCCAACTCTTTGATAATTTCTGTGCCGGATGCAGCCTTATTCCCTAAAACTTCAAGTCCGGTCAAACGAGTAAATTCTGACAAAACATCTTTCGGAAAACCATGGGGGTAGGTCGGAAAGGCCTTCCGTAAATAAATTCCCATCAATTCCCAATGGCCCGTAACCGAATCTTTACCGGCTGATTTTGGCGTCATTTTCCCATAGGCTCCTGTCGGATGGCGGACTGCGTCGACACCCATCATAGGTGTAATATGGCCAAAACCAATTTTTTCAAGATTGGGCAAATGTAGTCCACCATTCTTGCTGGCCACATTGGATAGCGAGTTACTGCCCAGATCGCCATATAGATCTGCGTCCGGGGCTGCTCCGGCACCAACACCATCTAAAACAATTACAACTACGCGCTGATTTATTGTCATTCATGTGCCTTTCTACAGAAAAAAGATGCTTTGTACTTTATTTACTATTGATTTTATCGAATTTTTCCATTTTTACGAGCACATGTCCAGTTTGTGCGAAATTTCTCTATCGTTGGCATTGAATTAGTGAACTGATAAGACTATAATTGACTCAGCAATCAAGGTTATTTCAACTTGGAAACCCGCATAAATTCACACATATTCAAACATAAATGCCAAATTATTTTCGGAGGAGAATCATGCAAAGAAAAATCGTTCTTTTATTTTGTCTATTGCTCATTGCCACAATGGTGTTGGTTGCGTGTAAGCCAACGCCTGCACCGGAATCAACCCCTGTTGCAGGTTACCCGGCACCAAACGAGCCAATCAATACCACTGAGCCAGCTGGTTACCCTGGACCTGACGTCGTTTATCGCATTGCAACTGATGCAACCTTCCCTCCCTTTGAGATGGTAGACGAAGCGACCAAGCAATTAACCGGCTTTGATATCGATTTGATGAAAGCGATTGCGCAGAAAGCCAATATTAAATACGAATTCGTCAATTTGCCATTTGACCCAATGCTGGCCGGCTTATCGGAATGCCAATATGACATGGCAATCGCAGCCATCACAATCACAGAAGATCGGCAAAAAGAATTTGCCTTTAGCAACCCTTATATCGATGCAGGTCAAATCATCGTAATTAAGAAAGGAACGGATTCAATTAAATCAAAAGCTGATTTGAACGGTAAGGTAATTGGTGCCCAGCTCGGAACAACCGGTGAAATTGAAGCAAAAGCTATTGAAGGAACAACCTACAAGCCTTATGATACCTATGACCTGGCTTTCCTGGATTTGGCTAATGGACAAATCGACGCTGTGATCGCCGATTACCCAACCGCACTCGGCTTCATTGCGCAAAACCCTGATAAATTGGAAACAGTAGGTGATAAATTCACCAATGAGTCTTATGGAATTGCAATTTGTAAGGATAAATCCTATTTAGTGGATATTATCAACCCAGCCCTCCAAGCCGTTATTGATGATGGTACTCTAACTGAACTGGCAGGAAAATATCTGACAGGGCAGTAGTTTTTTAAAAAGCCTGGGGGATGTACCCCAGGCTCTTATAAATTAATTGATATTCAATGATATGCGAGGGTAATTCTCTGATGGCCACTTCGCAACATTTCCAACCTCCCCCCGTGAAAACCACACCAAAGGAAATTAACGAGAAAATAAAATTTGACCGTTGGTGGTTTTTATTAATGGGTGTGATTTTACTCATCATAATTTTAATCACCTTCAAGCCAGATCCTTTCCGCCGAATTCTATTTTTTGTTTCGGATGGAATTAGTGTCACCATTTTTACAACACTGGTTTCATTTGTGCTTGTGCTCATCTTTGGATTGATCACCGGATTGGCGCGCTTATCCAAAATAACAATAATTCGAGGTATAGCCACGGTTTATGTAGAGGTAATTCGTGGAATACCATTGCTGGTTCAGCTCATGTTTTGGTATTTCGCATTTCCGTCAGTTATTCAGAGTGTAGGTCAGGCTTTGTCAATTCCCAGCCTGATAGGTTATCGGGCTAACCCTATTTTTATGGCCATTTTAGGTTTAACATTTTGCTATTCCGCCTATATGAGCGAAGTCTACCGGGCCGGCATCCAAAGCATTTCCAGAGGCCAAATGGAGGCAGCCCGCAGCCTGGGGATGACCTTCGTGCAATCCATGCGTTATGTGATTTTACCCCAAGCGCTGCGCGTTATTCTTCCACCGGTGGGAAACGAATTCATCACCTTGCTGAAAGATTCTTCACTTGTAAGCGTGGTAGCAGTGGCCGATATTACCCGTCGTGGGCGCGAATTTATGGCCGCCAACTTCATTCCGGTAAATACTTGGGTCATGGTTGCACTCTTATATCTGGTTTTGACACTTTTTTCCGCCAGGATTGTCAATTGGATCGAAGTCAAGACTCGCTTGGAGCGTTAAATGGCACCCATTATACAAATTCAAGATGTGCATAAACATTTCGGCCATGTAAAGGCATTACGCGGCGTCAGTCTGGAAATTGACAAAGGCGAAGTAGTCGTAATCATTGGTCCATCCGGTTCGGGGAAATCTACTCTATTGCGCTGCATAAATCGATTGGAAGAGTTTGACCAGGGTCAAATTATTGTGGATGGGATCCCATTGGATAGTGCTGAAAATATCAATTCTGTTCGTACTGAAGTGGGAATGGTTTTTCAACAGTTCAATCTTTTTCCACATTTGCGCGTGATTGACAATCTGACCCTGGCGCAAACCGTGGTGCGCAAACGGAAAAAACAGGATGCCATAAATAATGCTTTGATGTTATTAGAAAAAGTCGGCATTCCTGAAAAAGCCTATAATTTCCCTTTGCAGCTTTCCGGAGGACAACAGCAAAGAGTTGCAATAGCACGTGCCCTGGCCATGAATCCGAAAATCATGCTTTTTGATGAACCAACCAGCGCACTCGACCCGGAGATGATTCAGGAAGTATTAGATGTCATGTTAAACCTGGCCAAAGAAGGCATGACCATGGTGGTAGTTTCTCATGAAATGGGGTTCGCGCGTGCTGCCGCTAACAGGGCCATCCTGATGGATGAAGGCATGATCGTCGAGGAGGCGACACCCGCCATACTTTTTTCCAATCCAACCCGCGAGCGTACGAAACTATTCCTTAGCAAAATCCTTTGAATATTAATTTGTTTCACTTTACGTTGTGAACCCAACCATTTTGATGTTATTATCAAAAACAAGCGCAAATATTAAATAAATTAGCGATTGTATAATTTAATCATATCTATCTGTAAAATAATCCAAATATTGCGTGGAGCCCCGACCGCATGAAGAAGCGTATAGCATTCTGGATCATCAATTCAATCATAATAATCGGCTTCCTGTTTCCTTCCGCCAACGTTCCGGCAATGCCATTAAAATCTGCGGTGATTACGTTTATCAGCCCAATATATTGTCCTGCGGGAGGTTGTAGCGCAGGTCAGCGGCTTAACATGCGAACTTCTTTTGACCTCGGTTTATATCAACCTGGTTCACAAAAGAACGTTCAGGTGTGTGCTTATACGCCCATAGATTGGAGTGTAAACAATTTTTTATTTGACCCCATTGGGACACTGACAGCAGGAAGTTATTCAATAGACAGCAGCAACTGTGGTCCCGCACCATCTGGATATCAAAATATTGCTGGGGTCTCCAGCGCTTTGCAAAACGCTTATTTTGGTGATTCCCTTGATTTTTCATTTCGTCTGGGTAAAACAGCAACATCCAACGGGTCAGTTTACCTAAGAGTATATGAATTCAATGGGTCAAATTGGTTTCAAAGCCAACAGGCTTTTATTTTTGTTCCGGTAATGGCACTCGTTCAAAATGTTTTTGTCGCTCAAAACGCGAATGAATGTCCGCAAAATTTGCCTTGCTTTATCAACTCAAGGGACGACCTGGCCGGTGGAATTGGCACGGGGCTTAAAGATGCGGTTGATGCTCTTAATACAGCAGGTGTCATTCAAATCATTGGTATCTATTCCATAAAAAACAATGCAATCATAATCGACAAATCACTTACGATCAAAGGCATTCAACAAGCAACCATCACTTCGGACGGGACCACTTGTAATCAACCAATGCTAACCGTTAGTTCTGGATTCACTCTTGAAAATATCACTATTAATGACGGTGCTTGCATCAACCCTGGTCGAAACTTAATCCAGATCGATAATATGCAACCTGTAAACATCCTTTCGAGTGTCCTCACCTCTGGTAAGGACGCCATCTTAGTCGGTCAGGCAAATGCACTTATTACAATTCAGAGCTCTACCATCAGCAATAATAGTGGATATGCAGTTAACCGGATCTCAAACTCCAGTAATGGCGATTTGCGCATTACCGCCAACAACATTTATGCTAACCGTAGTGGTGCGCAAGTGAATTGCGCAAGTAAAGGAATTGTCGATCACAACTATTGGGGCTTTAATATCAACCCTGACACAGCTACACAAAATTGTAGTTTTCAATCTGGCAAACAGCTTGGCAGTCCAATCCTCTCCAGTATTTCATCATCAGGTTTACAGGTAGAAAAAGTCACTGTTAATGCTCAAACCCAATCATTTTTTGAAAACCAGGTTTCGGTTTCACATTCACCGTTTGACCCAGATTTTGATCTCTTCATTGTGAACCATGGCAGCAGTCCAGGCAGTATTCCCTTTCTGGTCAACCCGGGAATGAATAATTTAATTCCTTGCAGTAATTTCTATGACATTTTTCTTGCTGATCCTACGGCGACAACCTCTACATTAAATCTTACAATTCGATATAACCTGAACAATGCTTGCATAGCCAGCATCGAATCGGCTTCTTACTGCGGTCAAAATGATCAAGCCTTATTCCCAATGTGGTGGTTTGATCCTAACCAATTAATTACCAGTGGATGGGACACAACCGGACAGGCACCATCAGGTCCATTTGCAAATGGTGCCAGTGGTCAAACAACAACTTGCGATCTTGTCAACAAAAATATTACCACCCAAATTGACTCCTCAGGAAGACCGGGAATCAATTCCGATCTCAATTTCACACCTTTTGTGATCGCAGTCAATGGAAACCCTGCTGCTGTTGTACTAACCAGCTTCACAGCCAGCGCTGGCGATAGCCTTGTCACACTAGGTTGGCAAACCAGCAGCGAACTTAATACGGCCGGTTATTACGTCCAACGGCGACTACAAGGCAACAGTGATTTCTCCTCAATTTCACCTTTTATTTCCCGAACTGGCAGTAATACCACAGGCTCAACCTATTCGTTTCAAGATTTGACTGTATCAAATAATCATGTGTACGAATATCGTCTGGAGATTGTTGGCTCAAATTTTCAATCGGTATATTCAAATATTATCACTGCCACCCCTATGTACGCTACTATAACCCCCACTTTCACAAATTCGCCAACAATTACTCAAACCTCAACAGCCAGTATCACTACTACACCTACGGTTACTGCTACCAGGACAGTTACACGCACGAGCACAAGGACTCGCACGCCATCCCGCACGAGTTACCGCGCTCCAACCCTGGTAAGAACTCCTTTTCGCTCACTCACTCCTTCTCGAACTCCATTTCCCAGTCGAACGACAATATTCCACATCTCTCAAACAAACAATAGTCCCACAGTGGTAATCACAACTGATGGCCAGCGACCAACAATTTTCTCCACTCAATCTGGTTCAGGAGAGGGCGGTTATCCCGGACCGGTAAATACGAGTGTTCCTGGTAGTACTGCAAGTAGCTACCCTGTCCCAGATTCAACCCAAGCGTCGGTTACCATTAACCCGAATGAGACCTTACAAGTTACTCCATCGCCTAATCCGCTTCATTCTGCTGTTCCGAAGCCTACTAAAAAAGGGAATGAAACTTCATCATCACATCAACCAGTCATTGGATGGGTTTATTATGCATTGGGTGCGATTATTGCAATTTGTGTTCTTTTACTGGTTGGATACTTCTTATGGAAGAAAGGCATCTTGAAATTGCCCGGATAAAGCAAATCTAATTTCCATAAATCGTGTTTGTTCATCTTGCTATTCAAGTGAGCAGGGTGGATCATTGACCCACCAAATGGCGGATTTGTATGATTACCGTGATTTTGGAATAGATAATTAGCTTATTTTTTTTTAGTCTTTACATCTTGATAGGCTAAGGCGACATGAAAATGGCTGGTTCTGTCAGCCTAAGTCGGCTGATGGGCGAAGCAAGCTTTCTCGAATCGTGCAGGAATGCTTCGTCGGGCGTTACACGTCCTCCTCAGTTTCAAGAAAGTATCTAAATGGAAAAAGAGGAGCTTTTATAAAGGTATATCAGTCATAAAAACACGATTTTTTGACATTTTAAATTGAATATGCTATTCTTCTATTTTGCAATAAATTATCGTCATCTTTTTTATGGAGATAAGTCTGCATGCAGCGAGAGCGCGTTTCAGAAAATGTTTATTGGTTTCAAAGTGAAATTTATGCTCAGGTTACTGCTGGAGTGGTAACCGGCCCTAAATGGGCAATCGTAATTGATACCTTGCCTGTGCCGGAAGAAACATTGGCAATGAGGTCTTTTATAGAAGATCAATTGGATGTTCCTGTTCAATATATTATTAATACCCATTATCATGCTGATCATACATGGGGGAACTATATATTCCCCGGAGCAACAATCATTAGCCATGAGCTCTGCCGCCAACTTCAAATGTTACATGGTCCAGCTTCGTTGGAAGCGGCCCAACATCAGAATCCAATTTTCCGATCGGTTAAGTTAGTCTATCCTCAGCTCACCTTTGAAAGCGGATCGTTATCGCTTCGGGTAGGCAAGAAAAACCTTACCCTTTTTCCTACGCCCGGACATAGTGCTGACGGCATTTCCGTGTTGGTAGAGGAGGATCGGGTATTATTCGCTGCCGACGCTTTCTTGCCTATTCCATACTTCATCAATGGCGATATAGATGTTTTGATTGATACCATTCAATCCTTTAGTGATCTCGGCTTGGAAAATATTGTTCAGGGGCATGGAGATATTATCTTGCGAGGGGAAATTGATGAATCGATTCGCGCAAATGTAAACTATTTAAAGACTCTGAAAACCAAAGTGCGTGCAGCACTCAAAACGAATAACCCTTTAAAGGCAGCCAGTGAAATTGATGTGGTCTCATGTGGAAAAGAACCGGTGCTCCTGGCTGGTTTGGGTGATACTCTGCATACAAATAATGTTCGCTGGTTGTTAAGTCAATATGCTGCAGAAGCTGGCTTCGAACTTAAGGACCTGCCCGTCGATGATTATGATGATGATATTGTCGACGAATAAAATTTCAAAGAATTAAATTGTGAATTAATTATTGAATTTTTCGTAAACTTTCTTCTTAAGCCATTTGGCCCTGAACCCAACCACTCGTTCAGTTCCTTCAAATAAACGTTTTAAATTGGGTCGCAAAGCCCAAATAAGCACTAAAAGAGCAAACGCTCCATAGACAACGTACACCCATGGAGAAAGCCCCAATGCAGCCCGGATGATAAATACGATCATTGCGATAAATGCAATGCTCATCGTCGTTACCGACGCATAGCCAACGAACAAATAAACCAGTAAAGCTAAAGGTAGAATAATCCATATGATTGGGTTCCATAAGGCAATCGCTCCGCCCAGGCATGTAGCCCCACCTGCACCACCTCTAAAAACCCAGCGTCCATTTTCGCGCTTTAACAAAAAAATAGAATAATTATGCCCAATAATTGCGAGCAAGGCTGCGCCAACTTGCACCCAGGTTTGCCCTGAGACTAACCAGGTTACAACCCAGGCCGTAGCAGCCCCTTTTAAGACATCCAGAACAGCAGTAAACACACCTGCTCCAAGGCCCGCAGCTCGCATTGCATTCGTTCCACCTGTGCGACCGGATGCAACTTCACGCACATCCCGACCGTTTATGATTTTAACTACCAGATAACCAAAAGGAATTGACCCCATAAGATAGGCAATCACAAGCGTTAATGTAATATTTCCAATTTCTAGCACTTTTTGACCTTTCGAATTTGTTCATTAATATTAACCCATAATTGAAAATCTGGATACGTATCGTATCTATCTACTTATTGATATTTCGTTCTTTGGAAATATTTAATGATTATCACTTCTTTCTAAGAAAGAAGATCCTGAGATTCGATACCCAAATTTGAGAACATTCACATAAAAAAGGGTGCCACACCACCAAAGAACAAAAACCAAGGCTACACATAACGAAAAGAAGTAGCGGCATGGTGCGTTCGTAACACACCAATAATAAGGCGCGTTATGAATTAACTTGAGAAACAAATTTGCAAGATGCTTTCTTTCCGAGGGGTATTGTGATTCTTGCACATGAGATCTCTCGTAAGGGCGAAGCATCCGGGAAACCATTCTATCCTGAAAAAAACATGCCCATCGCGGATGCTTCGCCCATGAGCCGACCACTACTCATAACATTAAAGAAGCGGTGGTTTTGTGCTTTACGAATGCACCAATTGTTTGGTGTGTTCGTAAAGCACCCGCCGCCTTGCCTGCATCGAGCAAGGTTGTGTTTTCCTCAAATGCCATCGAAAGGCGGTCTAGCCGAATCTCGCAATGATATGGCTGAGGATTTGTGTTATTTTTAGGTATGATCTAAAAAACAATGGGGGTTAAACCAATTTCCACTTAACTTCTTCATAACTTTCAGCATTTATTTGAAAAACACGCATATTCCATGATTCGCCATCTGGGAAAACAATTACTGACAATACACCAGGGTACAAAAATTCTCTGATATCAGTTTGTGAAGGATGGTCAGGTCCTTGAGGGTGTGAATGAAAAATTGCCAGCAATTCCAAACCAAGTTTTTCAATCGCTAGCATTGCGTTCAACTGACCGAATGGATCCATGCTGTAGCGAAGCGGTGAATTAAGAATGTTGTGAACGGAGTATACCCGTGAGACTTCCATATCCAGCCCCGCCAATAATCCACACGCCTCAATTGGTAACGTTGAGACAACATAATCAATTGTTTCTTTATAAAAGTATTCCGGAACAATTAACATGATTTATCCGGGGATGATAATGGCGAGAGTAAGGAGCGAGAACATAAGCAAAACCGGTTCGAACCAAAGCAAACGACCCTGTTGTCCTTCTTCGAAGTTAATAGCGAAAATAGTCAAGCCCAATGCTATTGCGACTATGATCAACCCAAAGGTTAAAGGTTTCAAGGGCAAATAATGCAGACCAATCACAATTTGACCGACAAAAATGGCGATTGCAGCTGTCCAATAAATGTTTTTAATTCCGCCTTGCGTACGTAAGAATAGTGCTCTCAGAATCAGCAGTGACAACGTGAACACAAGCGCAGGGGCCATCAGAAAGAGGCGAAATGAAGAAGCCTTAACCGCTATTGCAAGCATCAAATAAAGCGCGAAAGATACGATTGTCAAGCCCATGCTGGCCGGTAAATGTGCGCTGCTGTTCTTATCAACCACAATATATTCAGAAATCAATACCAATACCAACAACCCCGCCCCCAGTGTAAGAACAATCCACCATTCCGGCCCGCTTTCAAGGGAATTTAGCGGTACACCAATAACCCATGCGGTTAGTGCCGGGATGAATCCATGCTGTAGTAAGGATTGATTATGTTTTATAGGATGAGATTGAATCAACCAGTCTGTGCCTAAGGCCGCAAGGAAAGCTACAAACAATGAAATTACCACCCCAAAATTGATATCCAATGCAAACACAACCAGAGGAAGATTAATTGAGATTTTTTCAGCCGGAAGTTGCACAAAGGGGATCGTGGCGTAGAAAAGAACGATAACGCCAACCACGATGCTTAACCTGTTTAAATTCGGGAATGTGTGGGCTTGATCCATTGCCCTGATTGTAAGACATTATTCTTTTATTTTGCAAATCGATATGACAGAAATTAAGCAATAAAAATTCATAGAACATCCGACCCATACAGGGAGGAATGTGGTAAAATTAGGGATTGTATGGAAACCAAAAACACGAATTCAATCACGCCTCCACCGCGATTAATACCAACATTTATGACTGGATTTAACGTAGTAGCTAATCATATCTGGTTGATTTTATTTCCGGTATTTCTCGATCTTTTCATCTGGTTCGGACCGAAATTACGCCTGCAAAGCTTACTGAACCCGCTAATGGAGGAAGCAAATCGGGCATTGCGCACTTACAATGGCGTTGACATGTCCGAAATGCTGGCCAATGCGCAGGAAGCATGGGTACTTGTAATTGAACGTATTAATTTAACCAGCGCACTTTCGACCTTTCCACTTGGTATTCCCAGCCTGGTCGCAGCTACTGATACTCAAGCGACTCCTATTGGAATTTCGCCGTCCTTTGAAATTACATCTGTTTGGATTGCTTTAATGGTTTTTCTGGCTCTGGTAATCCTGGGTTTATTTTTTGGGACGATTTATATTAATTTTATTGCACGTAACACTTCTACATCGAAAAATCCGTTTTCAATTTCAAGGTTTTTTTATCAATTAGTAAATATTTACGCATTGGTTCTCTTAATTATTGTTTTGATATTAGCTGTTTTATTGCCTTCATTGTTCATCATTTCAATTGTGGCTCTCTTTAGCCCGGCTTTGTCACAGATTGTTTTTATGATCATTACCTTTATTGTACTTTGGTTGCTGGTTCCTTTCGTTTTTTCACCTCATGGGATTTTTACCGAAGCACAAAACGTGTTTAAATCCGTGATGTCTTCGATGCGTCTGGTACGCCTCTTCTTACCTTCAACCGGAATTTTTATTCTGATTTTCGTTTTATTGGCTCAAGGTTTGGATTACCTTTGGCTTGCCCCGCCTGACAATTCATGGCTTTTGTTAATTGGTATTGTTGGACACGCATTTATTTACACCGGTCTGATTGCAACCAGTTTCATTTATTATCAGCAGGGAAACGAATGGATGCAAACGAACCTGCTCAAAATCAAACAATTAATAAAAGTTTAAAACTGTTCTGTTTCTAACCGGCATAACAGTTTTAGGAGGAAATGTGACACGCACAAATAAATCGGATAATGCTTCATATGGTGCCAAAGACATTCAGGTATTGGAAGGTCTGGAAGCAGTCCGCCGCCGCCCCGGGATGTATGTAGGCGGAACTGATATAAAAGCATTGCACCACCTTGTCTATGAAATTGTGGACAATTCTATTGACGAAGCTCTGGCCGGTTTTTGTGATTTTATCAGTGTCACCATTCATGCCGATAGCAGCGTCACAGTCGCAGACAATGGCCGCGGAATACCGGTTGATATTCACCCGCAAAAAAAAGTTTCAGCTTTGGAACTTGTGATGACTGTATTGCATGCCGGCGGCAAATTTGGCACAGGTGGTTATAAAGTTTCCGGTGGCTTACACGGTGTCGGATCATCTGCTGTAAACGCTCTTTCCGAATGGTGCCGGGTGGAAGTTTGTCGTGAAGGCAAGATCTATTTACAGGAATATGTGCGTGGGATTCCACAGGCACCCGTCAGAATTATTGGTGAATGTGATCCGGAACAGACTGGTACACGCACCAGTTTCAAGTTTGACAAACAAATTTTTACAGAAGATATTGATTTTCGTTTTGAAACGCTTGTAGCCAGATTCCGCGAAATGGCTTTTGTTACCCGTAAAGTAAAAATTAAATTTAGCGACGAGCGCATCCATCGAGAAATTACCTTTTATTTTGATGGGGGCATCATATCTTTTGTACGTTACTTAAACCGTAATCGCACAACATTGCATCCGGTTTTTTATGTAGAACGTGAGATTGAAGGCGTCAGCGTTGAGGCATCCCTGCAATATACCGATGCCTTTGCAGAAAATGTTTATTCTTTTGCGAACACAATCAATACAGTTGATGGCGGCACTCATCTGACTGGTTTACGCACTGCAATCACGCGCGTAATCAATGATTACACTCGCCGTAATAACCTGGTCAAGGAGAATGACGCCAACTTCTCCGGCGATGACACCCGTGAAGGCTTGACAGCCATTATCAGCGTTAAGGTTCCCGACCCCCAGTTTGAATCGCAGACGAAAGTCAAATTAATGAATGCTGAAGTTCAAACCGTAGTTCAGCAAGCTGTGGCAGAGGGATTCGCGGAATTCATGGAAGAGAATCCAACAGCCGGTAAGGCGATTGTACAGAAATGCCTTACTTCCGCCCGCGCAAGAGATGCAGCAAGAAAAGCGCGTGACCTGGTTATCCGAAAATCTGCTTTAGAATCGATGACCTTGCCGGGCAAGCTGGCAGACTGCTCCACCCGTGATCCTTCGCAATCAGAATTATATATTGTTGAAGGTGATTCAGCAGGTGGATCGGCAAAACAGGGTCGCGACCGCCAGTTCCAGGCTATTTTGCCTCTTCGTGGAAAAATCCTCAACACAGAACGAGCCAGGTTGGACAAGGTGCTCTCAAACGAAGAGATTAAAGCTATGATTGCAGCGTTAGGGGTCGGCATAGGGGATAACTTTGATGTTAAAGGTATTCGCTACCACAAAATTATCATCATGACTGATGCTGATGTTGATGGTAGCCATATCCGTACATTGTTGTTGACTTTTTTCTTTCGCTACATGCAAGGAATAATTGATAACGGGCACCTGTTCATCGCCCAACCACCTCTCTACTTAATTTCTTACAAAAACCAAAAGCGCTATGCATATACAGAGGACGAAAAAGATGCATTCATTCTCGAATTAGGTGTATCACCGGATAAGGTTGGTTTACAGCGCTACAAAGGCTTAGGAGAAATGAATCCGGACCAGTTATGGGATACCACCATGAATCCTGAAAACCGCACCCTTTTACAAGTAACTGTGGAAGACGCTGCTCAGGCTGATCGGACTTTTGACATGTTGATGGGTCAGGCAGTTCCACCCCGCAATCGCTTCATTCAAACACACGCAAAAACTGTCCAACATTTAGACGTCTAGATAAAGATTAGTATTACGGGCAAGACCTTTTCTTATACCAATTCGAAATCCGATCTCTTAGAAAGCTGTGGAAAATGACTTCATTTTTAGACCAGAAATTAGGGGCAGATTGTTCTTAAGCGGGTAAATACCCGCTTAAGAACAATCCTCAACCCCTTTTTGACTGAAAATATACAAAAATAATTCTTGTTTATCTGAACGCAGAATCGTCTTTAACTCAATTTACACCCTTTCAATCCAAAGCGAATATACCTGCCAAACTGTAAATTAAATATTTCTCTTTTAACCCCGAAAGGAAGAAAAATGCGTAATTCAAGTCCGGTTGAGCTTTTTTATGCCATTATCGCAATTATCGGTGGAGTATTATTTTTAATTCGCACGATCCTTTCCTTAATCGGGGGAGATGCAGGTGGCGATACAGACATTGATCTTGGAGGGCATGATATTCATATGGATAGTGACATGGGTGATAACTCCATCTCGCATGGTGCTGAAGCCAATTTTCAGTTGTTTTCACTTCACGGTATAACCGGGTTTTTTATGATATTTGGCCTGGTAGGCCTGGCTTTATCGAAAGCAAATGTCAATGAGCTGGTTACAGCCCTTATAGGCCTTACAGCAGGAACAATTACACTTCTGGTGGTTGCAGGTATTTATTATTACATGCGCACACTTCAATCTGATGGAACTATGCGTTTGGATTCTGCGATTGGCCAGCTTGGCAGTGTTTACCTGACAATTCCAGAAAATGGCATTGGTCAGGTCAGTATTACTATTCAAGGCGGCCGTAAACAATTTGATGCGGTTTCCGCTACGCATCAGAGAATTCTTACCGGAGAAAAAATTCGCGTCGTTTCACTAAACGGCAGCACTTTAGTGGTAGAACCTGT
Source organism: Chloroflexi bacterium 44-23 (assembly GCA_001899005.1). Taxonomy (GTDB): domain Bacteria; phylum Chloroflexota; class Anaerolineae; order Anaerolineales; family Anaerolineaceae; genus UBA6170. The sequence goes on along the minus strand of MKUW01000007.1, from coordinate 236,895 downwards.
CGATCAATAAAAAGTTATTACTAATTATTAAGCACTTTTCTTAAAGGAGAAAAAATGAACATCTCATCTTTTTATGGTTTGCTAGCCATCGCCGCATTTATTGTGGTTGTTTTTTCGGCCGTTCTCTATCTGGCCAGTCGTTATAAGCGCTGTTCTTCAGATCAAATCCTGGTCGTCTACGGCAAGGTGGATGCTGGGAAATCCAGTCGTTGTATGCATGGTGGCGGAACGATCGTATGGCCATTAATTCAATCTTATGCATACATGAGTCTTACGCCTATGACCATATCAATCCCCTTACAAGGCGCTCTTTCTCTACAGAACATCCGAATTAATGTCCCTTCTTCTTTTACGGTTGGCATTAGCACCCTGCCAGATATCATGACCAATGCTGCTGAAAGGTTATTAGGATTGGGCCGGCAGGAAACTGAGGAAATGGCAAAAGAAATTATTTTTGGTCAACTGCGTCTTACAGTTGCATCATTGACCATTGAACAAATCAACCAGGATCGCGAATCTTTCCTTGAATCAATTCGCAAAAATGTAGAACCCGAATTGTACAAAATCGGCTTGTACTTAATTAATGTCAATATTACTGATATCACCGATGAATCTGATTACATTGGCAGCATTGGTAAAAAAGCTGCCTCGGAAGCAATCAATACCGCACGTGTTGATGTTGCCATTCAGGAAAAGTTTGGCGCAATTGGTACTGCAGAAGCCAACCGGGAAAAAGACGTACGCGTCGCAGAAAACGTTGCTGCTGCTGAGAAAGGCCGTAAAAAAGCTGAGGCAGATCAGCGTATTTATGTTCAGGCGCGTGAAGCAGAGGCTATAGATGGCGAAAATACAGCTCGGGCAGAAATCGCAATTTCAAACTCTGCTTTGGCAGTCAAAGAAGCCGAAGCCAAGCGGAAGGCGGAAATTGCCCGCCGGGAAGCTGATGTCGAGATTCAAAAGGCACAATACCGGGCCGAACTTGAAAGACTGACAGCTCTGGAAATCGTACAGAAGGAAATAGATAAACAAAAAATTGAGATTGAAGCAGAGGCGCAGGCAGAACGAATTCGTCGCGTGGCGAAAGGCGAGGCAGACGGTATTCTCCTGCGCTATAACGCTGAGGCAGAAGGTTTGCAACGGCTATTACAAAGCAAAGCAGAAGGTTACCGCAATATGGTAGAGTCTGTCCATGGAGATACACAGGCAGCTGCCACCCTATTATTAATTGAAAAAATACAGGAATTAGTCGGTGCGCAGGTAGAGGCCATCAGTAAATTAAAAATCGACAAGATCACAGTCTGGGATACCGGCGGAGCAAATGGCTCAACCACAGCGAATTTCATTTCCGGCTTGGTTAAAAGCATTCCCCCACTTCAAGATTTGGCAGCTATGGCAGGTATTGAATTACCCGATTATCTTGGAAAATTGAAAGTTCAAGATGTGATAGAGGATAAACCTACCCAAGACATTCCCCCCCAGGAAGCGAATCAAGAAAAATAGAATCACCTAAAAAATGGCTGCCTGTCTGGCAGCCATTTTTTTATTAAGAACTCACTGAAAACAATTCACTGAACATAACAACAAACCTGTACAATTAAGGTTTCTCCAGCAAGTAGTCTATGCTAAGATAATAGTGGCTTCATTCAAAAAATAAATTTGGAGTGATGATTGATGGCAAAATCAATAATTTTTAAGGCTCAGGATTTGTTCGATTTTATGGTCCAGTTTTTTGTGAAACTGGGTGTTCCGCGCGAACGCGCAATTACCACTGCTGAGATCTTACAGGCAGCTGATCTGCGTGGGGTTTTCTCACATGGTATGATCCGTTTACAGACCTACTATGGCAGCCGCTTACAGAAAGGCCTGATCGATCCAAATGCCAACACGGAGATTATTAGAGAAGGACCTGCTTCATTAGCTTTGGACGGTAAAAATGGTCTCGGTCAGGTGGTCGCCAAAGACGCCATGCTGAGATGTATTGCAAAAGCCAACCAAAGCGGAATTGCCATCACAACGGTTGCAAATAGCAATCATTATGGAATTGCCGGTTATTATGCCATGATGGCGCTGGAACAAGACATGATCGGCGTCAGCCTGACCAATTCACAACCACTGGTGGCTCCCACGTATGGACGAACGCGTCTGATGGGCACTAATCCGATTGCAATGGCAGCCCCAGCATTGTCTTCCTATCCATTTGTTTTGGATATGGCCACCAGTATCGTCCCGATCGGAAAAGTCACCTATTATGATAAGGCCGGCGATGATATGCCTGAAGGCTGGGGATTGGACGCAAAAGGTCATGTCACCACCAACCCCAAGGCCATCTTAAATGGCGGAGCACTCTACCCCTTGGGTGGGCCTGATTACCTGCGTGGATATAAAGGCTATGGTCTTGCACTGCTTGTAGATATCCTTTCGGGTGTGCTTTCCGGTTCAGCATTTGGAAAAAATGTATCAGATCCAAAAGCACAAGGCGCTGCCCGTGTCGGCCATTTTTTTGCTGCTATTCGATTGGACGCTTTTCGTGATCCTCAAGAATTTAAACAAGATCTGGAATTGCTTTTTGATCAGCTTAGAAATGCGGAGAAAGCTGAAGGACAAGATCGTATTTTCATCCACGGCGAGAAGGAATTTGAACTTACCAAAAAATTCCAGCATGATGGCATTCCTTTATTAGAGGAAGTTGTCAACTCTTTGGTAAATGCCGGTAAGGATGCAGGCGTTCCTTTTAATTTGCAACCAATCGGTACGACTGATAGTGACCCTTTGTAAGTTGCCTTTGAAAATAAAAGAAAACTATCTTTAATCACTGGATAATAGCAATACTTCGTATGGTGCCAATGTAATTTTTCGGTCACGGAAATCAGGCATTTCTTCGCGGCTATTTGAAAATAAAAGCTGCCACTTTTGGTGCAAAATCGAGGTACTAACCATCAGGCTGACCTTGCGCCGGCTGAAATTCAATGCCACCAAAACTGTTTCGTCTTCAAGTTTGCGCATATAAGCCAGCAACCGACGCGGATCAAAGGTCAAGGGCAAATACATACCTCTTTGTAAAGCCGGAATTGTTTTTCGCAAATGGATCAGTTGTTTGTAAAAATTAAATAACGAATCCGGATCCTTTTTTTGACTTTCAACATTCCTCCACTGAAAATTCTCGTTAACTGGTAACCAGGATTGTCGACTTGAAAAACCTGCAAACAAGCTATCATCCCATTGCATTGGACTGCGACAACCATCTCGTCCTTTGTAAAACGGCCAATAACGTTTTCCAATCGGATCCAACACTTGTTTGCGCTTGTTTATTCGAATATCGCGCATCCCGATCTCTTCTCCATAATACAGATAAGGGGTACCTCGCAAGGTTAGATGCATGGCTGCGAGAATTTTCAAACGGGCATCGTTCTCATTGCGAGTATATCGACTGGCAGATCGGATTACATCATGGTTATTCATGACATAATTTGGCCAACCACGCCCCTCGAGGGCATTTTCCCAGCGCTGGATGGAGTGATAAAAACCAGATGGATTGAACCGGTTTTTAAGAAACGAAAAATCAAAAGTGGCATGTAACAATTTTTCGCCAACATACAATGCTGCCGTTTCCGGTGTGGCTTCGAATGATTCGCCAACCGAATACCTTTGGGGGTAGCTATCCAACAAAGCACGAAACTTTTGCAGCCAATCAATCAGCTCAGGTTGATTGATATCATAAATGTGATGCTGCTGTTCGAAGCCTCTCCGCCCTAATTTGAAAGGATTATTCTTGAAAGTTTGGCTTTTAAAGAAAGCGTTAAACACATCCAGCCGAAAACCATCCACTCCCCGTTTTAGCCAAAACTCAACGACGTTAAGAATCGCATTTTGTACGGATGGGTTCTGCCAGTTAAGGTCTGGCTGCTCTTTATAAAACATATGAAAATAATATTGGTTGGTATTGGCATCCCATTCCCAGCCATTACCTCCAAACGCAGATTGCCAGTTGTTTGGTTCCCCGCCACCCGCAGCGGCATCCCTCCAGATATACCAATCGCGAAAAGGATTGTCACGCGAGGAACGTGATTGTATAAACCATTGGTGCTGATCCGATGTGTGATTGAGAACAAGATCGAGAATAATGTGTATTCCACGTTGATGCGCCTGCTCAATCAGGATATCAAATTCTTCCAGATTGCCGAATTTTGGATCAATAGCTACATAATCAGCCACATCATAGCCATAATCAACATCCGGGCTGGGATATATGGGTGAGAGCCAGATAGCATCAATATCCAATTCTTTCAGATAATCCAACTTTTGCGTTATTCCTGGTAAATCACCGATCCCATCTTCATTACTATCTTGGTATGAGCGGGGGTAAATCTGATATATTATGCCATCACGCCACCACAAAAAATCTTTAGCCACTTTTTCCACCTTGTATTAGCAAATGAATGTTGAAATGATTATACAAAAATACCTGGATTAGTATCAAATCATTTCATCCAACATTGAAAAACCGATTATGTTTTTGATGATCCATAAAGGAGAAAAAGGCATCATTTCAAAAAATAGGATCATCAAATAAGTGAAAATATCGCAGCATCCGGAAGGAACAACGGCTAATGACAAATACTCAAGGCTGTTAACCGTTTCGTTAAGGATCGTGATCAGAGGGAAGAAACATATCAAAGATTTTTTGGTCTCTCAAACCACGAAGAATCCAGAGTGCCAATTTTATGGAGCTTGCTGATTGTATAAGGAAAATCACCAATTAGTGAAAACAATCGCCACAATTTACTTGCAAAACGACTTATAGCAGGCGATACGTGGGTTGAAACGCATTCAATTAACTTGATGAGATTTTTGGTTTGTGATAAAATAACCTTGAATTATTGTTATGATTAGACTTGTAGAAAAGTGGGCAGCCCCCACTTTTCTTAATTACCAAGGTTATTTTGTGGGAGATGTACAAAGAAATGAGAAATGAGTTTACCCTTGCTTTCAATGAAGTGCTGGAAGAAAAAGGATTGCCACGCGATGTAATTTTAAAAGCGTTGGAATCAGCCATGGTATCGGCTTACCGGCGATCTGTGAATGCTTCGAGTGCCCAGCGGGTTGAAGCATCAGTTGAAACTGATACGGGAAAAGTTACCATCTATGCCGAAAAAGAAGTCGTTGACGAAGTGCAGGATGAGCGCACTGAAGTCACAATCCAGGAAGCCCAAAAATTCAACCCTGAGGCTGAAGTGGGCATGATGGTATTGGTAGAAAGCACGCCGAAAAACTTTGGGCGAGTGGCTGCCCAAACTGCGCGTCAAGTGATTCAACAACGCATTCGAGATGCTGAGCACCAAATGCAATTGGATCATTATGCGGAACAACTCGGTGAAATTATCAGCGGGGTGGTTCAGGCGACCAACGCCCAGGGGCTGACTATTGGCTTGGACATGAAAGCCGAAGGGATCATGTTGCGAAAAGACCTCATTCCTGGCGAACGCTTCCACGTTCACGACCGCGTGCGAGCTCTTGTGGCTGAAGTAAAAGATTCAAATCGCGGTCCGCAGATCTTACTTTCTCGAACGCATCGCAATTTTTTGAGAAGATTACTAGAAACTGAAGTTCCCGAGATTTATCACGGAATTGTTGAAATTCGCTCGATTACCCGTGAACCAGGCCAACGAGCAAAAGTGGCAGTTTCTGCCACCCAAACCGGGATTGATCCGGTTGGGGCATGTGTTGGGTTGCGTGGCGTTCGCATACAGGCAATCGTTCGTGAATTGCATGATGAAAAAATTGATGTAATTGAATGGCACCAAGATCCTGCTCAATTTATCGCACGCGCCATCAGCCCTGCGAAAGTAAGTGGTGTCTTCTTAAATGAATTTTCTGAAGGTGGGCGTACAGCTACAGTGGTCGTACCCGAAGATCAACTCAGTCTGGCGATTGGACGTGATGGACAAAATGCACGCCTGGCTGCAAAATTAACGAGCTGGCGAATTGACATCAAGAGTCTGCCAGAGGCTACCGCCGATGCCATTTACAAGCTGCAAAATGACCCCACTTTAGCAGAGATGGCAATTCATGAAAAAGATAATATTGTCAAAATTGAAGAATTCCTGGCTCGAAAAGCTGGTGGCGGGATTCTGACTGCTGAGAATTATGATACCGCCTCAAAATTTATCGATCGGGTTGAAAAACGTTCATTTATGTTGAGTAAAGAGGAAGAGCTAGCTGAACAGAAACGCTTGGAAAGTCTGCGCGAAAAAATGCCCGCTTCTTTCTTTACCACCAGTATCCTGGATTCAGGATTACCGGAACATGTCAATTACATTTTACAAGAGGCTGGCTATAATCTTGTCTCGGATCTCGTTATTCAAATGCTGCAAACTCCCGATAATATTTTGCGATTAAATGGCATGGGCCCCCGTGCGATGAAATCTATCGAAGATTTGATGGAAAATTTGCCAGAACTGGTTGCCGCAGAAAAAGCGCTTGCTGAAGCCGATGTGGAAGCACCTGCCACAGCAGAGGAAGCTGCTATTACAGCAGAACTTGAAGCAGAATCTGCTTCAGACTTAATTGAATCTGTTAAGGAAAGTGCGGAATTGGAAATCCCGTCTTCTGCAGTTGATGCGCTGGTAGAGACTCAAGAGACACCTAAAGAAGTGGATGACCTTCGGGAAATAGAAATCGAAGAGATTACAACCGTAGAAGAAGCTGAAGCGGATGTGGCAGAAGTTGAAAAAGAAGAAGAGCTCAGTTTTGATGAGTTGTTCGCACTTCAACCTGATGTCATTAACATTCCAGTCGTAGAAGATGATGAAGAAGATCTAACCGACAAGAAAGGGAAGAAGAAGAGCAAAAAGAAACGTCATGTTGAGATTGAATATGACGAAGAAGAAGAGACCCTCGTTTATCGCAAAAAACATAAAAATGAAGGCGATGAATGGACTGATTGGGCTCTCTAGCCAACCTTCGAAAGGATTGGAAGTGGTTAAAAAACAATCAGTTCGAACCAGGCATATTCCACAAAGGACCTGTGTCGGTTGTCGGGAAATCCTCGCCAAACGATCTTTGACGAGAGTCGTGCGAACCGACACAGGAATTAAAATAGATAGTTCAGGCAAAATGCCTGGACGCGGCGCGTATATCCATGACCATCTCAGTTGTTGGCAATCTGCTTTGAAAGGCAGTTTGGCAAAAGCGTTACGAATAGATTTGACCGAAAGTGATCGCCAGACAATTATGCAATTTATGCAAAAAATTACTGACGATTCACCACAAGAGGGCTTACTGAAAAGTAACGGTTAATTTAACTGACTCGGTCCATCCAGGCTGCTCAAGAACGCTAAGCAATCTGGAAGCAATGTAGGGGGGTAATCCGGCGTTAGAGGTGTAAGAATGAGCGAAAATGGACTGAAAACAATCATATTACCAACCAGCTTAACCGTGCGGGAGCTGGCACAATTAATGGAAGCAAGCCCAATTCAGGTTATTAAAGTTTTAATGACGAATGGGGTAATGGCGAATATCAACCAGCAAATCGATTTCGACACCGCAGCGATTGTGGCATCGGAGCTTGGCTTTGAAGCTGCAATGGATGTTCCTGTTGAAGAAATGGAAATTGCTGAAACAGGCGAAACACCATTGTGGCGCAGGCAGATTGACAGTGAGAATCCTTCAGATCTGGTGGCACGCGCTCCGGTAGTTACAATTTTAGGGCATGTTGATCACGGCAAAACAACTTTGCTCGATGCAATCCGGCATACAAGTGTCGCCAGCGGAGAAGCCGGTGGTATCACCCAACATATCGGTGCGTATCAGGTGGAGCATAAAGGGCAATTAATTACATTTCTTGACACACCAGGCCATGCTGCCTTCACAGCAATGCGTTCACGTGGTGCGCAAGGAGCAGATATTGTCATATTGGTAGTGGCTGCAGATGATGGTGTCATGCCGCAAACCAAAGAAGCCATTTCACACGCAAAAGCCGCCCGTGTGCCGATCATTGTTGCTTTGAACAAAATGGACCGCCCGGACGCAAACCCTGATTTTACAAAGAAACAGCTGGCAGAATCCGGGTTGGTGCCTGATGATTGGGACGGCGATACAATGGTCGTTCCTGTATCTGCCAAACAAAAAACAGGTATTGATGACTTGCTTGAGGCGATTCTGTTGACGGCAGAAGGGCTTACCATTCTAGCCAACCCCTCCGGTCAGGCAATCGGTACAGTTATTGAAGCTGAGATTGATCGCGCTAAGGGTGTACTGGCAACATTACTTGTCCAAAATGGCACAGTCAATATGGGTGATGTGATTGTGGCAGGAACAAGTTATGGCCGCATTCGCGCCATGTTTGATTACAAAGGCAAACCGATCCGCAAAGCTGGCCCATCCACACCTGTTCTGGTAATGGGTTTGAATGATGTTCCCCATGCCGGAGACATTTTCCAAGCCGCGAAATCTACCAAACTTGCTCTTGTATTGGTGGAGGAACGTCGGAATCGCACAAAAGAACGAATTAGCTCTGCGCCAAAAGCTACTTTGGAAGAATTATTTGATCGCGTTCAATCCGGGGAAGAAAAAGAACTTCGATTGATCATTAAAGCCGATGTACAAGGCTCACTCGAGCCTATCATCAATTCATTGACTGATCTTTCTACCAAGTTAATAAGTATTAATATTCTTCACGCTGAAGCTGGAAACATCAGTGAAAATGACGTTATGCTGGCAGTCGCATCCCAAGCGATAGTGGTTGGTTTCAATGTAAGCGCTGATTCAGCTGCTAAAAAAATGGCAGAAGCCGAGGGAGTCTCAATACGTTTATATAGCATCATTTATCGTCTGATTGAAGATGTCGAAAAAGCGATGAAAGGCATGCTTGAACCAGAGTATATTCAGGTTATTCTTGGTGAGGCCGATGTTCTGGCAGTTTTCAAAATCACCAAGGTTGGTGTTATCGCCGGCTGCCGCGTAACCAAAGGTGAGATTCGCCGGAATGCAAAAGCACGCTTGCTACGTAATGAAGAAGAAATATTTAATGGCGAAATCGCTTCACTTAAACACGAAAAAGATGATGTTCGCGAAGTGCGCGCAGGATTTGAATGTGGAATCGGATTAAAGGGTTTTAATGAAATTGAAACTGGCGATATTATCCAATGCTACTCATTGGAACTCGCCACTACTTAATAGAAAGAGAAACTAGATGCCCTCAAAATTAAGATTAACTCGTATTGGCGATCGCATCAAACAAGAACTGCAAGAATTGTTGGTTCGACAAGAAATTCAAGATCCCAGATTGAGCGGGGTTACCATTACCGAAGTGAAAGTAGATCGGGAATTGGCTTTTGCATCAATTTACGTTTCTGCCATCGAAGGAAGTGAACGCAGTGCGGAAATATTACAAGGATTTGCGAGTGCGAGCGGTTATATCCGTAAGCAACTGGCGAGTCAAATCGAATTACGGTCCTTCCCGCGCTTGCGTTTCTATTGGGATCCAACTCCGGAACGCATCGATCGAATTGAAAAACTGTTTGACCAGATTCAACATGAAGATAGATCGTTTGATCCTTTGGCAAACGAAGAGGAAGATAATTTAAATGACGAATAATACCTCTTCAGAAGATATACAATCGCTTTTTCAAAGCAACGATCGTATATTAATTGTCTCACACATACGTCCGGATGGTGATGCAATCGGCTCTGCCCTCGGGCTTGGAATGGCTTTACGAAAAAAAGGAAAACAAGTTACCGTTGCCCTGGCCGATGGACTTCCTTCTAATTTTCGCCATTTGCCAGGCAGCAAGACTGTGGTTAATGCGATTAACCCGGATCAACAATTCGATCTCGTGATTAGTGTGGATGCATCTGACCTTGAAAGGCTTGGAAACGTAGTCAATGGACGTGCAATCGACCTCCAGATTGATCACCATGTGACCAATCTCTTCTTTGCAGACCACAACTTCGTTGAAGAAACAGCAGTAGCTACCTGTGCAATATTGGCCGAAAATTTCCCAAACTGGGGACTCGAATTTGATCCCGATATAGCCACATTATTGTTAACCGGCATATTAACCGATACCATCGGTTTCCGCACTTCAAATGTTACTTCAAAGGCATTACGTATTGCAGCTGACTTAATGGATGCCGGTGCAGACCTGCCTGGCATTTATTATCAAAATTTAATCAGCAGATCATATGAGCAGGTTAATTATTGGGGATTTGCTCTCCAAAGAATGCAAAAACGAGAAAATGTCGCCTGGACTTCCTTAATACTTGCCGATCGCGAACAATCTGATTACAATGGAAACGATGATGCAGATTTAAATACTCTACTCTCAAGCATTACCGACTGCGATATTACAATCCTTTTTGTGGAACAAAAAGACAATCACATTAAAGTTTCCTGGCGCTCAAAACCAGGCTTTGATGTATCAGAAATAGCATTTCACTTTAATGGTGGTGGTCATTTGGCAGCCTCCGGCGCAGACATTCCCGGATCACTTGAATCGGTTATGGAAATGGTGCTGCAACAAACCTTTGCATATTTACAGACCAAGAAACGTTTGCAATAGTAAAATAACAATAAATACCAGAAATTTCTGGGGAGATAGATAAATGGTAGATGAAAAAAAAAGTGAAGTATCGGGGGTATTGGTTGTTGACAAACCAATCGGAATGACATCTCATGATGTTGTTCAAATAATTCGGAAAGGAACAAACATTCGTCGAGCCGGGCATACCGGAACACTTGACCCACGTGCATCCGGTGTATTGGTAATACTGGTTGGCCCTGCAGTGCGTTTAAGCGAATATGTTTCAGCATCGGATAAACGCTATCAGGCAGTTATTCAATTGGGCACATCAACAGATACTTTTGATGCTGATGGCCGCGTCCTGAGTACAACAGCTGTTGATATCACCGAGAAACAATTCAACGACGTTTTACAATCATTCGTCGGAGAAATTGAACAAGTTCCGCCTCCTTACTCGGCAGTCAAAGTAAAAGGTAAAAAGGCGTATGAATTCGCTCGAGAAGGTGAAGAAGTGGACCTCGAGCCACGCATGATAAATGTTTACAATCTCGATCTCTTGGAATGGGCACCACCAGAAGCGGTAATTGATGTATATTGTTCTTCAGGTACCTATGTTCGTTCTTTAGCTCATGATTTAGGCGAGAAACTTGGCTGCGGTGCTCACTTAATAGGCTTGCGCAGAACAAAAAGCGGCCGCTTTACGCTGCGCGATGCCGTACCACTGAGAAAACTTAGGGAGGCTTTTGCCGATAATACCTGGACGGAAGTTCTTATACCTGCAGCGGAAACCTTGAGTGACTGGCCGGTGATAGATCTTACTCCGGAGGAATTGGATATTGTCCGTCATGGACGCCGAATTCCGGGGGTAGCGGGTATTGGAAAAATGGCACGTGCGATTAGCCCTGAAGGGGAATTGATCGGCCTTTTGGAATTTGATGCTGGAACCAATGAATGGCAACCAAAGAAAGTGTTTACATCCGGATAACGATTTTCTGCAGCTTATATTGATTCATGAAACACTTGAGAGAATTAACATCCCTACCTACAACAGGCTTGTATGCCGCCATCGGAACATTTGATGGTGTTCACACCGGTCACCAACAGTTAATCCAGGCTATGGTTAACCAGGCACAAAAGACCTCGACTGAGTGTGCTGTTATTACATTTTTCCCCATTCCCGCGATTGTAATCCGAAATATCCAAACGCCGATTACGCTGACATCACCGGAGGAAAAAGCAGCGCTCTTTGAAAAATTGGGTCTAAATTACACGATTACATTGCAATTTACGAAAGAAATGGCACAGCTGACACCGACTGAATTTATTGATTTACTGGTTTCAAATCTGCCGATCAAACAAATTTGGGTTGGGGAAGACTTTACATTTGGACATCAAAGACGCGGCAATACGACTGTATTAAGTCAACTCGGGATGCAATATGGTTTTGAAACTATCATCGTGAAACACTTTTTGCAAAATTCTGAGAAAATTTCTTCTTCTCAAATCAGAAATTGGTTAACCTCCGGCGATTTGGAATCGGCAAACAAAGCGTTGGGAAGACCGTATTCCATTACCGGTGTGGTAAAGCACGGTGATCAACGTGGCAGTAAAATTGGATTTCCCACCGCCAACCTCGCAGTTTGGGAGGGAAAACTCCTGCCAGCTTCTGGTGTGTATGCAACCTTTGCCCAGGTGGAGGGAAAAATATATACGTCTGTGACTAATATCGGCTTCCGCCCCACATTTGTTGATAATGAACCGAATGCACAGGTTGAATGTTACATTCACAATTTTGATAGAAACATCTATGATCTTCCTGTACAATTGTTTTTAGTATCAAGAATTCGTGCTGAAAAGCGCTTTGAAAGTATTTCTGCACTTATTCAACAAATTAAAAATGATGCCGCCAAATCGGAGGAGATTCTTAAACATGCAGAATTCCAGACAGGTTTACTTACTGGATCCACAAAAACTGCCCCCTGAAACCATCGCAGTTACGTTTGCCAAGACATCTCGTTCCCCTCAAACTTTTAAAGAAATTGCGGCTGATTTAACCAATGAAAAAAGTGCTGAGTTCCATGAAAAATGGGTGGTTGGGTATGGTCATTCCTCTGTAGCAGAGCATGCTGTTCTCCACATCGCTGTGGAGAACATTTCTCGCCTGGCAATTGAGTGCCTGGAAAGCAATCGGCTCGCCTCTTATACCGAAAAATCATCACGCTATCAAAAATGGGGTAAAGAGAGTTTTTATATTCCATTAGAATTATCTGATCCGGAATTAATAAAATCCTTTATTGAAACAAACCAGCTTCTATTTCACACCTATCACCAATCATTACCGGTATTGCAAAAAGAGGCAGCCAAGCATTTTCCCATTCGTGATGATGAAAATGAAACAGCCTGGGAAAGGCGAATTCGAGCTCAATACGTTGATGTGGCTCGCTTCCTATTGCCTGCCGCAGCTCTGGCAAATGTCGGCATGACGATCAATGCACGCGCGCTTGAACATGCACTCAAAAAAATGCTTTCCCACCCACTGGAGGAAGTGCGGTCAGTGGGGATTGAAATTAAACAAGTCGCACAAGAAAATGTACCCACTTTGGTTAAGTATGCAAATCAGGTGCCTTCCTGGTTAAATGCATATTCCAATTTCACACAAGAAAATAACAATTTCTCGCTATCCAATTCATCATCAGAATGGTGTCGGCTTGTTGATTATGATGTCCAGGCAGAGAAAAAGGTACTGGCTGCACTGATTTACCGCTTCGGTCACAATGATTTTGTCCATATTTGGGATCATCTTACTCAAGCTTCTCCTGAAGAAATAGACCGGTTAGCGCAACTGGCTGTAAAGGACCTCCAGAAATATGACGTCCCGTTGCGAGAATTTGAATTCGGAAATTTCACTTTTGAGCTGCTGATGGATCAAGGCGCTTATTTTGAGATCAAACGTCACCGGATCATGACCCAGACAGCGCAATCCTTGACAACGGAATTGGGGTATGTCGTACCCAAGTGGATAAAATCCAGCAACTTTGAAAAACTCTATCACGAGGTAATGTCAGTTGCCCGAAAAACCTACCGCAAAATCGCAGAATTCAATCCAGAGGTTGCCGCTTATATCGTTCCTAACGCCTTTAACCGCCGTATCCTGCTTCAAGGTAATTTACGTGCATTGGATCATCTTATTACCTTACGAAGCGCTGCAAACGCTCATTTTTCAGTACGCCGCATTTCTCAGCGCATCGCTGAAGAGATATTCAACGTCAGTCCGCTTGCAAAACATTGGATTCGCAATAACCCGCTGGAAACCTGGCAGGAAATTGAAAAAGACCATTTTGATGAAACAATGTGTTTAATGGGAGACGGGGTCGAATAAAATTCTCAGGCCATAGCTGCCAAGACTTCTTTTACAGTCTCCGATTGTAATTCGGTATCATACCAATTCCACATCTCATCGACAAATTTCTCTATCAGGCTATCGAGTACCGATCTGTCCATACCCGGATTCATCTTAAATTGTGCTTTGGCTTCAACAAATTTAGGGTTGTGTTTTATCCATTCTGCAATACGCTTATTTGCCAGTAGAGGCCGTTCCATCCAATAGCCGATCAATTGCAAGTGCTCATCCATGATGATGAACAAGGGGATCTTTTCATATCCCTGTAAAGACAACTCTTTGCTTAATTCTGGGAGTTGACTTCGAATGAAAATTCTAATTTCAAGTTCAGGCATGCAATCAGCCATTTTGATTAACAAAGGCAGATTCATCAAGCTATCCGGACACCATGCTTCTGTCAAAACGACAACTTTTCTTGGTTTTCCAAATGTGCGCAAACGTTGACATTCAGCCGGTGTGATGCGTGTATCTCGCAAACGTATCCGCATTTCTTCCTGGTATTTATCCATCCCTTTTACAAAATCGCCGATGGTCATACCTTGCTGCCATAATTTTTCATCCACCATCAACTACCCTCCCTGAACATATTTGGAAATATCTCCCCTTCAGGTTTCAATTCTAACATATTCATTTTTTTATCATTTAAAGCAGCGCGTTATCAGATTGCGGTTACGATACGATCTACATTCTTAAGACCTTCCTAAATTTCACTAATTGCTTCTGGTGCAGGTAACCTCAAATATTGTTGAAACTGCCTACGCTAACAATCCTTATCCTTTGAATCCTCACCAATATCCTCAAACCACAATTGGGGGTTGTTCTGAATAAACGCTTCCATCATGCCAATACAATCCTGATCATTTAAAACATCCACACGGACATTGTTCTGAATTAGATATCCTTCATTCCCTTGAAAGTTTTGGTTTTCTCCAATCACCACTCTTGGGATCTTGTATAGCAAAATGGCTCCGGAACACATTTTACAAGGAGATAGGGTTGTATAAAGAACTGAATTTTGATAAGTGCTTGGGCTCAACCGCCCGGCGTTTTCCAGTGCAGACATTTCAGCATGCAGAATTACGCTGCCCTTCTGAACTCGTTGGTTGTGTCCACGTCCAACGATTTGACCATCGATCACCAGAACCGAACCGATTGGTATTCCGCCTTCATTTTCCCCTTTTTGAGCTTCCTCATATGCCGCCCTCAAGAATGAATCCATTGGTTTTACCTTCCTTCATTTTTTGACAATTATAATAAGGTTCACGCGAATCCAACAAGCGGAAGATTAAGTTTTTAAATATGATAGAAGATGCAAATGAAAAATAAATTGTTACCCAATTTGATTGTGCCGTCCGGTTCAATAAGTGATTTTTAAAGAAAGCAACTGCTGCCCATATGGGTCATATTCTCATTTGATTTTCAAACCCCTCATGAATATAGTCTATCGGTTTCGGCATATTCATCAGAATTTAAGGCGTGGCAAATGGGACATCTTAAATCCAATAAAGTATAAAAGACCTATGCAGCGCGTATACCTTCCGAAACCGGAAGCAATAGGTGGAATGTCGTCCCTTTTCGAAATTCACTTTCAAACCAGATCTTACCACCTTGCAATTCTACAATACTTCTGGTGATATTCAACCCCAAGCCAGTTCCGGTCGATTCTCTAATTTTTGGGTCTTCTGAACGAAAAAACTTTTGGAAGATCTTCTGTTGGTCTTCATCTCGAATTCCGATGCCTTTATCCACCACTCGTACGTGAACCAGATTCATGGAAGTGCTTCCTGTGCCGCTGCTTTGTTCCTTATCGGCGGAAATGATAATTTCAGTTCCATCCTCTGAATATTTAATCGCATTGCTGACCAGGTTAATAAACACCTGACTCATGCGATGTGGGTCTGCCCATACTGGCGGCAATTCTGGTTTGAAATCAACCGTGATGGTCTGTTGTTTTTCTTCAAACAAGTGCTTATTCGAAAGAAGAACATCTTCAACCACTTTCCGTAAATCAACTTCTTTGAAATCCATCCTCAATCGGCCAGCTTCAATTTTTGAAAGATCATTCAAATCCGATATAAGTGTATTCATCCGATCAATATTGGCTCGAATTGTTGCAAGGAAGTTGGCCTGTGAATCATTAATTATTCCGACTGCACCACCGGCTAACAACTCACTGTATCCTTTGATGGAAGTCATCGGGTTCTTCAATTCATGTGCAACCAGATTAACAAATTCACTTTTTGCGAGATTGGCAGATTGCACTTCAGCATAAAGTTGACTGTTCACCAACGCATAGGATGCATGTTCGCTCAAACGAACTAGAAAATCGATTGTCTGGTCATCAAGGTCCTCAGCATTGAAAAACTCCAACAGAAAAAAGGCCAGTTTCTGTTCTTTTCTACGAATTGGGATAACAACTTGTAAACGGGTTTCCGGGTGCAAACGTTGATCTTGCTCTTTCAGCATTTTTTGCTGCGGTTTTCCAATTTCAAACGCTTTTCCAACGTCCATGAAAGTGGTATCAAGCGCTTGACCAAGATATGTTCTTAGCATATCCGGATCATAACCCTCATAGACTTCCAAGCGAATCTCCGTTTGAACTACCTGGCCGATTACACCTGCATTGGCTTTAGATTTACGAATTGCCCAGTGTAAGGTAATATCCAACGCCCTTTGAAGATTAAGCGTGCTATTTAGCTCACGATCGATGCGCTGCATAATCGATAATTCTTCAATTTTTTGGGTTAAAGCCAGGTCTGTATTTGAATAAAGTTGGGCATTTTCAATTGCAATCGATGCCTGGGCGGCAAATGTTACCAGAACTTCTAAATCATTCGAATTGAATGGCAAGCCGTCCAGGCGTCCCAGTAACTCAAGCGCACCAATGGCTTCGTTCTTTGAAATCAATGGAACAACCATCACAGATTGCAACTTCTCTGCTGCTGAAACAGCAGAGTTGCTGCCCTGCAAGAAATCATCAAATTGATACACGATCTCACCCGTCAGGGAAGAAATCGCCTTTCCTGAAATTCCGGTACCATAGGGGATACGCTTGCCTACCATTTTCGCATCAAAATCTCCCCGGCAAATCTTGTATTCCATTTCTTGTGCAACAGAGTCGGTCAAGAGCAACGCACCTCCGCGGCTGTGAAATATATCCATGGAAATATTGAGAATATTTTCATACAAAGGGTTTAATGACAGGGTTGCAGTTAATTGTTGGGTCAAACTGTTTAATGTAGCCAGTTGTTTGCCACGGCGCTCAGATTCATTAAAAAGACGAGCTTTTACCAGCGCACCTGCAAACTGGTCAGCAAGAGCTTGCAACAACGTTAGAAGATCATAGTTAACTGCTAATTCATTTGCCTGGAATCCTAAAATCAGAATCCCAATGGTTTCCGCCCCGGTATTTAATGGCACAATTATGGCTGAATGAATCAATGAATTGATTTGAATTTTATTGTCTTGTGACACGACTTTCTGATAATCGCGGATCACTCTCATTTTTCCACTTTTTATAACAGTTGTCTCAAACATCCTTTCTGTATCGAGAAAAATATTTTCTTTCAGGGTTATCCGTTCACCTTTTTCAATACAGAAGACCTGATTGAGTAGGTGCTCATCAGGTTCGCATAATAAAATTCCAAAGAAATCTGATTCGAGCACTTGAAACACCTGGTTATAGACAAATTCATAAATATCTTCAATTTGGACTGTGTAATTTACACCCTGCGCCGCCTTCGTAAGAACATCCAGCTCATTGATGCGCTTTTCAAGGCTAACAACCATTAATGAGCGTTCTATTGCCAGCGTGGATTGGCGCACAACTGTCTGAAGATAATTAATTTCCTCAGCGTTATAACTTTCTCCATCCAGCCGGTTGGATACAGCTACCCATCCCAACAGTTGTTTTTGTCCCTGGATTGGAATAAATAATCTAGCAGCAAGAAGGCGGATTCGATCTACTTCATTCTTCAATAAATCGGGGATTTGTGCCAAATTAGAGAAATATACGCTGCCAGTTTCTTTTTCCAGGAAAGATATCAATGGAGAATCTGCTTCATAAACGATGTCACTTGTAGGTGTAATTCCACCGGGAACCGCGTAGTATAAATTTCGGGCTGGATCATGCAAGTATACATGGATGATCTGCGCCTGGATGGAACCCTGAATATCAAGCCTTAGCAAATTAATAATATCAATCAAGGAAGTAAGATGGGTCAGGTCGTTGCTAAAATCATTTAATCTGCCTTCAAACGTGCGGTGAATTTTTATCCGACCAGATGAGATTTGATTGTCGAAGAATTTCTTAACCGGGAAGAATGCCATCGCCAGTAGAAAAACAATAAAACCATTCAGAATTGGATTGGTCATTTTCAACTGGCCAAATAATATTATGCTTAATCCGGAAACTAAAAAAGCAAAACCTAAAGTAACAAACAATGCCAGTAATCCATAAAGGATCAACTGGGCTTGTGTATCTTTTTTTTCTTTTCGATCATTTTTAATATCTGCTGAAATCACCAAAACTGGGAAGACAATCAATGGCAAATAAAACAACCATGAAAAAATCAATGTTGGCAGCCCTTGCGAAATAACCAGCCAGGTGAAAATGGGCAAAAAGGCAATCAATTCAACGCCCAGCAACATTGCTTTCGACTGGCGTTGGGTTGGAAATTTGGTTTTAAAAATTGCCAAAAGCATCAACAAAATGCTGATAACAAATACAACTACTTCATACCAGAGTACAGTTTGAATATAAGTCCGAAAAGGGACGGGATTCGCAAAACCAAATGGTTGGAACCAACAATAAAATGCCGCAGCTAAGCCTGAAAGGTAAACAAAAATAATTAATTGATTAAAGTACCGCGATGAATCCAATTGCTGCATGGCTAAATGAAAAAAGCCTGCGCCAGCAATGGCAGCAAATGGGATCCATAAAGGAAAAATGGAATGAGTACTAAGAATATCAAAGATGCCCACGAGCATTACTACCATTGCCCCACTAAAAATGACCATCGCAGGACGCCCCCTGCCTAATACCCAATTCTTGTATGCGGAGAACGCTGACAACAGAAATAACCAGGCAACCAGGGCAGGAATATAGAAATAGGAAATTTGTTTCTGGAGTGGTAATTGGGTCAGCGTACTCGTTAGGTTTTCTTCAAATCCAGCACGGGGGCGCACGATCAGTTGTAGCGCTTGGTTGGATTTATTTTTCAGCAAAGGCTCAATCTCATTTTCATTTCCCAATAATTGGCCGTCAATACCGATCAATTGAAGATCTTGCCAAGTGTCGACTCCCAAATTTTGGTTTGATGGCAATTGTGAAGGCGGCAAAGGGCTGAAAATTAAAGAAGGTTCTAAAAATTTACCAATAAATGGGGTTTTTAACCAACCTACACCAATAATCAGAGCATACACAAATATCACAAAAATGAATATCAGGTAACCCAGCAGCAACCCATTTACAACCCGTTTCCTGATATCTATTTGTTCCATTTTTTAGATTTTCAATTTCTCGGTGGTGTGTTTTTTTTCTTCTTTTCAAGATGAGCAGCATCCAGTTCCACTGGAACGTGTTGATCACTCAACATTTTCAGAAGGACGCGGACACGTTGAGCGCCAGCGACTCTGGTATCAAATATAGCACTATATCCTTCAAATGGTCCGTGCGAAATAGAAACAAAATCCCCTTGTTTGAGATCATCGAATATTTCTCCACCTGAATGGTTTATTCTCTCAATTTTTTGTTCAATTGCAAATATCAATGCATCCGGCACTATGGAAGGTTCACCACCAAAGGCGATAATACGTTTCGAATAAGGCATCCAATTAAACAAAGAAAGCCCTACAGCTTCAATATCCACATGAACAAAAAGATAACCAGGAAAGTATGCTTTTATTTTACGTGCTCTCGGGTTCACTGGGTTGACACGAATACGGGGATAAAAAACCTCGAAACCGTGCGATTCAACCTGCCTGGCCAGCAGGTCTTCTTTATTTGGGTGACTGTTTAAGGCATACCAATGCTCGGCCATTAGGCAAGTCCCGTAAAGTCGTCCATCTTGTCATGGTAATCGACAGTCTTCAAATTTACCCATTCATGCTTCATGTCATTTATTATACCTGAAGCACAATTGGAAACATTTAAGAAAATACATTCACACTCTCTGAAATGTGAACACCAAATTTAATAATTCAACATACGGGAAATGACCAATTTCGATATCTCACTTTCGGAACTAACGCAAATTTCTATCCCCGAATTATTAGATCGAAAAAACAATCAACAGTTATTCAAATAGACAAATTAAGCTTTCTAGAAAGTTAATTTCCATTCTTTTTAAGAATAAAATCCATCATTAGAAAATAAATTACAGCAGTAATTGCAAAAACCACCAGCGCAGCCACTGGTTGATAATTCTTGATGACAAATAAGGCGGGTGATTCGATGGACGAGCCTGCAAAGGTTACTGCTATCGACGCATACAGATTGTTTGCCAGATGCAAACCTAATGCTGCTTCCAAACCATTAAACCGGTAGGTTATAAGTCCAAGTAAAATTCCGATTCCGATGTAGAAAGGCATGGTCGTTAAAATTCCATACTCAGACACCTCAGTATTGGCCCCATGTAATAAACCAAAAAGGGCAGCCTGAAGGAGAATTGCCACCCACCATAATTTCGTCACCCGTGCAAATGCTGGCTGCAAATAACCGCGAAAAAATGTCTCTTCCGCACTAATTTGAATAGGAATTAATAACAAACTGACCAGCAAAAAGGGAATGAATGTGCCTGCATTGAAAACGAATTGATAATTACCCGGCTGTAGCAGACTTAAGACAATATCTGAGATGGCTGCCAATCCGAACCATAATAGAGCGGAGTAAAAAAGGGTTTTCCATTGAAAGTGTTGATGCCCACTAAAAATTGATTTTATCGATAATTTGTGGATGAATCGTACAGAAAGTAACAAAACCACCAGCGCCGCACCGAATGGCAGCATGCTCAACCATAATAAGGTAATCGGTGGATAAGCCATAATATCCAGGTTACCCTCGATAGCATAAGCAACCCCAAACAAACCAATTTGTGCCATGATCATGGCACCAACTACCAGAATAATGGTCACTAAATAACGCCAAAAAGATAGATGCGCCCCTTCTGCTTTATTTTCACCAGGTATCAAATTATTTTCCATAACCACCTTTGTCTCTTACTTTATCCATATAATCAAGAGCCGTAGAATTTCTCGTTCGTTTCAGCCATACCGCACTTAACGAAATCCGTATCTTTTCATAAATTAGGAGCACGGTTTTTTAGGGGGATAATCGCCCGACTAAAACCCTTTCTCATCCTCGTTTTATTGAAAAAATACCTGAATTCTTATGTTTGATTATAAAATACTTTTTTCATCTTCACCCGCGCAGGGTGAATGTTATCATTGCTTCCTGCACTGTTAAAAAGCATATTTTCATTTTTCATTTAATTCCTTATACTAAACATATATGAACTTTGGTGCGCCTCCTTTTTTCTCTGAATCTGACCAGACGCCTGAAATACCTCTGGAGCGGTACCTGCCGCCCTACCAATCCGGCACCTTATCAAAAATGTTGCAATACAAAAATATATTCAGCGGATGGCTGCTGGATCCAATCGGCAGCCATCCGCTTTCAGCAATTGAATTGGCGAAGAATGGTTACAAAGTTTTGGTTGCAGTCAGCAATCCTGTCATCGCAAAGCTATACGAAGTCATTTGTATGGCACCAAGCAAAGCAGAAATCCAGGCAGCAATTTCAGAATTTGGTGCGTTACGGGTTGGCGAAGAGCGCCTTGAACTCAATATCAAAAAAATGTATGAAAGTGATTGTCCTAACTGTAAGGTTCTAACAAATCATGTTAAATTTGTTTGGAGAAAAGGTGATGCTGTTCCGGTATTAAAAGAATTATCTTGCCCAGCTTGCGGCTTTACAGGTGAAAGTGCCCCCAGTCAATTTGATATTGAAAAGCTTAAACAACTTGGCAATATTCCCATGTATGAAAGCCGAGCATTACAACGCGTACTGCCCGGTACTACTGATCCTCCGGCCATGCTCAGCGAAGCAATTCAATCTTATCTCCCAAGAGCCCTGGCTGTAATAATCAGATTAATGAATAAAAATGACTCTTTTAATACAACACCTCATCGCAAAAAAATCATTGAGGCTCTTCTTATCGTAGCTTTCGATCATGGCACCAAAATGTGGGGAATACCCGCTTCAAGAAGCAGGCCGAAGGCAGTTTCAATCCCTAATCAGTTCTGGGAGTTTAACCTTTGGGAAGTCATCGAAAACGGAGGAAGATACCTTTCCATCCTGGAAGAAGCTCTTCCATTTGTGTTCTATCCCGACTTGCCACCCGATGAAGGAGGAATTTGTCTTTATCCCAACCGCATCCGTCGCAGTGAAGATCTGCAGAATCTGCCGATGGCACAATCAATCGTAACCATCCTCCCTCGGCCCAGCCAGGCTTTGTGGACTTATAGCGTAGTATGGGCCGGATGGATCTGGGGCCATAATGCCATCAGTCAATTAAAAGGAGTTTTGGAGCGAAAGCGCTATGATTGGATATGGCATACATACGCCTTAAAAAAATTGTTTGAGTTCAGCGCCACTAAACATATCCCCTGGCTAGCCACAGCCCCGGAGCTAACCAGTAATTATTTGCTTTCTTTTGTTTCAGCACCTGCATCGTCTGGCTATCAATTGTGCGAATATGCCTTTAATGGGGATACCAAGTCTGCCCAGTTATATTGGCAGATCCCAGCAATGGGTTCTTCCTCTCAAACGTTGGGGGCAAATGCCATTCAGGAATATTTGCAAGCAAAAGGCGAAGAAGCCAGTTATCAGGAGCTATTATCAATAAATATGCTGGACTTGGCCAATAATCGCTATCTTTTGAATGAAGATCTCAAGGTAGACAGTGATCTTTTCCCAAACATCAGTAAAGAATTTGAGAAAACGTTAATGACACCCAGTTTGATTCGCAAAGTAGATAGCGACACGATGGAATACGGCGAGTTTTGGCTGGCTCATCCCCCCGAGCGTTACCGGCCATTGGCAGATCAAATCGAAATTCACTTTCTGCAATATCTTCAGAATGACCCGATTGTCTCAGTGACTGAGATTGAATCCCTAATTAATCAAAAGCAACCAGGGGTACTGCCTGCGCCTCACGAACTAATTCTGAATTTATTGCGTTCTTATTGCGATCCTGTTCCGGGTATGGAAAATACCTGGCAGCTTCGTCACCAGGAGTCCAGCATGATCAGACGCGCTGACATACGTATCCTGCAACGGATGTTAATTGACATAGGGAAACGAGTGGGTATGTCAGTGGCCACATCCCCAGTAATTTCATGGCAATCTTCCACCATCGGGCGCAATTACCAATTTTTCGTTTCCGGATCCTGTATTTTTAGCCGATTTATCGATGGCAATCAAGTAAAAGGCAGCCAGGAAACCGTTATAGTATATCCTGGTAGTCGGGCTGATCTACTTAACTACAAACTCAAGCGATCGCTTGTTCTGGCGAATCAGCTGGCGAAAATTCACTTTGTCAAATTCCGTCATATCCGTAATTTGTATGAAAACCCAGGTCTGGATATCCAAACCTGGGTAAAGCTGCTTGATTCAGATCCGGCTGTCTGGCAGGATTTCGGCCAGCCAGTATTGTTTTAACTCCTCGCTCAAAACGTACTTTTCAAGGTGATGGCGTTGCAGAAGGTGCTTCTATGGCTGTGGCAGATGGCACCGGTGTATTGACCACAGTTGGGGTCAAGGTAAACGTAGCTGTTGGGGGCAATGTAAATGTAGCTGTTGGGGTCAATGTAAAGGTTGGTGTCAGCATGGCAGTCGGTGTAATCGTGAATGTTGGTGTTACAGTCGCTGTCTGAGTTGCCACATTCAAGGTGATATGAATGCGTTTTTCTGCATAGCGGCCTTCTTCATTCGAAAACACCTTTAAACGCAGGGTGATTTTACCCGCTTCTATCTCATCTTCAAACAAATCCCAACTATAAATTAGCTCAACATCTTTAAATGTTCGATCAGATTCAGTCAGAACCTCCCAATTATCAGGATCATTCCCGCGCCCATATTCCAGTACAAACCGGTCAAAATTCTGATCGACATCGACAACCCCATAGATATCGATTGGATTATTGGTAACCATTTGCTCATCAAATAAGGTTGAAAAAATTATCTTCGGATGTGGATCGTCAATGCGGCATTCCCTATCAGGAACAAAAAGGACAGGCTCATCAAAGCCAATGCTTCGAGCCCATTCTCTGCCTTGTGAATCGTCATTGATCCATTTTTTGACGGCATCGTCCTTAATATTCAGGACAAATTCTTCAGAGGTGAAATCATTGCAGGCTGCCGATGAACGTAACCCAGTCCAGGTATCAATATTTATCTTCTTCCAAAAATCATCTTCTTTGGGTAATGGTAGGCGGTCCGGTGCAAATACTTCATTTCGTTGGTTCGGACACCATTCGGAAGGTTCAGTACCAGATAATGAGCAAATAACCCGGTCGACGATATTGGCAGGACGCATAAACGCGGTCGGATTATTGCCAGTAATTTGGTTAACCGCCACTTGCATAATTTCTGCCCAAATCGGGGCTGCGCCAGTTAAGCCGGTCGTATTTACCATTTGAGTGTAATCTGCGTTTCCAACCCAAACGCCGATTGCCACATCCGGAGTATAACCCATGGTCCAATTGTCGCGAAAATCATTGGTTGTTCCGGTTTTAGCAGCCACCTGGAAAGGCAGATTCAGTACTGAGTTCGAACCAAACATCGGTGCCCGTGCCGAATTATCTGAAATGATGGAGGTAATCAGGTAGGTCAAATCTGACCGTACAACCTGGATTCCGTCCGGGACGTGGTATTCATAAACTACCTGTCCAAGATGATCGACAATTTTTGTAATGGCAACTGGTGGAATTTTGTTACCATTATTTGCCAAAGTGGCAAAAGCATTGGTCATTTCTAATAGAGTTACATCTCCGCCACCCAACGCGAGTGAGAGGCCGTAATCTTCACGAGTTAAAGTGGATATGCCCAGTCTGCGAGCGAAATTAATGAAACCATCGCTCTCAGCTGTATTCGGATTATCGTAAATGCCTACATATTGCAGCGCTTTAACCGCCGGAATATTGTAAGAATTTGCCAATGCTGACCGCACTGTTTGTGGTCCATGGAAGCGACCGTCATAGTTTACAGGTTTATATTTTTCACTGGGGTCGTTCGGATCACCAGAAGGTGAGAATTCGGTAGGAATGTCCCAGATCAAAGTAGCAGGGTTCCAACCTTTTTCAAAAGCAGCCAGATAAACCAACGGTTTGATCGATGAACCGGGTTGTCGAGGTGCCAGTGCCATATTCACCTGTCCGGAAATTTGTTCGTTATAGAAATCGGCTGAACCGACCATAGCCAAAATTTCACCGGTGTTCGGTCGCATGATCACTACCGCTCCGCTCGAAGCGTTGTTTTCCTGTAAAGCAGCGATCTGATTTTTTACAATCTGTTCTGCGCTTTCCTGCAAGGCCGGGTCAAGGGTAGTAAATACTGTAAAACCGGAGCGATATATCGTCTGTGGGTCAAATTGGCTTTCAAGCTGGGTACGAATATAGTTGACCCAATGCGGATAACGCATACTATAATCTCGCTGCTTGAAATCAAAATTTTCCATTTCTTGGGCTGCATTGGCAATTTCATTAACACAGACATCTGCGTGATTAGTGCTGACATAAATACAGTTTCGTTCATTCGATAGTGTGTACATTAACACCAACACTTGTTTTTGACGGTTCAAGGTAGCTTCACGATTTGTATAAATATCATAAATAGCCGGTGCCTGCGGCAATCCTGCCAAGAAAGCAGACTGGGCAAGGTCAAGACGGTCTGATGTTGTATTAAAATAGGTCTCTGCCGCAGCTTCAATGCCATAAGCCAGGTTCCCATAATTGTTTTCATTTAGAAATATCTCTAGAATTTCTTCTTTGGAATACTTACGCGTTATTTCCGCGGCAAGCACAATTTCACGCGCTTTGCGTTCATAAGAACGCGTAAAACGTTCCGAATCATCCAACAGTAACATGCGGGCAACTTGCTGTGTAATTGTTGAGGCACCTGAGACTATTTCACCCGCTGTATAATTTTGAACAAAAGCCCGTGCAACAGCCAATGGGTCAAATCCGGGATGGTTGTAATATTCTTTATCTTCAGTAGCAATGGTCGCAGCAATCAGATAAGGTGATATTTTCTCCAAAGACACATAGGTTCTACGGCCGGCATTTGGGTCCAATATCTCGTAAATTACATTACTGTTACGGTCCAAAATCCGGGTCGTTTCAAATTTGGCTGCCCTTTCACGTAAATTATCTACTGAGGGAAGCGTCGAGGCAATCTTGAAATATTGATACACACCCAATGAACCAGCCGCAACGATAACCAGGATAATAATGAAAAGCATACCTATTATCATCCTTAAGAAGCAACCCCAGGCAGATTGGCCATTTCCATCTCCCCCAATATTTTCGTAGCCGGATTTCTTTCGCTTTTTTGATTTTGCCTTGGTAACAGGCGGGACTGTGTAATTTGGCCTTGTAATTGGGCTTTGAGAGGAAGTTCGATCTTGATATGCTGATTGAGTTACACGAGTTGCCTGGGTATCAATCTGGTTGATTTGTCGGGGTAAATTTCGTTGAGTTGAACCAGGCGGCGGCGGGAACGGTGGTCTATTTTGAGGAGTCCGTGGAGAATTGGCTTGAGTTTGAGCCAGCTGCTCATCCAGATCAGTTGTAAAAGGCGGAATAAAGGATGCAGAACGATTATCAAACTGCTCTTGCGTTTGTGGCGATTCGGCATCATTATGAGGCAGTGGACGAGCAACTGTATCTTCTTCGCTATTAATTGCACCTTCCAAATCCTCAGATGATAATTTATCAAGGTCAGCAGCATACCAACCGGCGGTCGATTCGGGATCACCGGTAGGGTGGCGATTTATCTCCGCTGCATTTGATTGTTTGTCTTCTTGATCAGAAGTTGGTAATACAGGTTTACGGTTCCATTGGCGCGGCGGCGTTAATGCCTGTGAATCGTCACCTTCTGACGAATCCATTATTTTCTTCAAGCGGTTGTGCGCGTCCGCATCTTTTTGCGGGTTTTTGTTCTTCTCTTGATCATCCATTTTAAATCCAGTTTTTGCAGATATGTTTTATCTTTTCAACAATCAGGGGTGTAATGGTTTTCGGCGGAGGATCGCTTGCTGAAAATCATTTCTCAACCACGTATTATTGAAAAGATACGATATGTTTTTGTAATATGATTTTGATTCTAGCATATTTCAATTGACCACACGGATGTCTCCCTTTACAATCATTCCATGTCAGATTATCCTATTTCCGCCGAAGAACCTTTCAGTCTGATTCTCGCGGCAGATTACCGTTTTGGAACTCAAAAAATGGGGAACGAAACCGTTTGGGAAGTTCAACCAGATGGTGGTGGAAGCGGCGGTTTATCGCTTTACTCAACGCTGGCATTATCTGCCTCCAGTATAAGAATTTTCCCATTTTTTTCTAACCAAATCGAAACGAGAACAAAACTTTCTCAATTTGTGAAACCTTTGGTAGTACAGGCGGTTTTCCCTTCATATGCCCGGTTTGTTTTGGAGCCATTTGAAGACATTGTAGTAAAAATCGAATATTGGGTCAAAGAGAGCAATTTGACCTTAGGACGTATTATTATCAGCAATGGTTCCTCTACCCAATTTATTGGATCCACAAGTTGGGCTATGCAGTTCGTGCCACTTGAGGGCGGTTCTAATATGAAAATTATTAAAACTCGTTCTCATCCATATCTTCTGGGAAAAACGACGCGGGATTATCTTGTTTTTCTTTCCAACGGAGCCCCCTCCGCGGGTAAATATGGTCAGATTTCATTAGAGAATAACCACTCCATACAACCTGGAACTCAACAAGTTTACCATTGGGCTTTTGCCCGTGAAGCAAGTGAATCGGCCGCCATAATCAATGCAAACTCACATCTAAATATAAATTGGGAGGCTGAGGTTGCCCGAGTTGAGGTTATCGGTCAGAGAGATCATTATTATTTTCAAACCGGTAATCGTGAGTGGGATATTGCGCTCAGTGCCGGACAAAAATTGGCGCACCAGGTTATCTTACATCCTTCACATACACCGACTGAGCTTGTTTTCCTCAAAAACCGCACCCCTGAACAAAATTTCCCAGTCGAAACTCCCCCTTTTACTTATGCAGACAACATACAAGCAAATGTGCTTGATCTCTGGTATCTTTTGCAGGTAAACCCTGCCTTGGCTCCATTCGTCAGGGCAAAAATAACTGAGGTATTGCTTGCGTTTGACAAACCGGATGAAGGTGTAAACCAATCTGAGCGTGTTAATCTTCTTCACTCAAAGCTGCCGTTTCCACTGGTAGCGGCTTCTCTGGTTGAAACATTTCCGATGAGCGCCGATCAGGATTGGCTAAAGGAAAATTTTGGCAGACTATGCAATTACTTGAGCGCTTGGCTTTCAGTATCAGCTGAAGAAAACAACGATAGCATTCCAACCTGGTCCAACGCTCTTCAGACTTTATTTGAAGATTTGCCAATTCATAATCGCTGGAATCAAGACGGGGAAGGCATTGATACAAAATATATCATTTCTCCGATGCTTCTGTCGCTTCTTCTACGTGAAATCCAACATACACTTGAATTAGGAAAATCTTTCAAAGAGGCGCATGAGCTCAATTGGTTGGAACAAAAAGAATCCTTTTTGCGAGAACAATTAAATACACTTTGGGATGGGCGCAAGCATCGTTACCATTATGCGGATAAATCAACAAACAAATCTTTTAAGACGAAAAATATATTTACGTGCCAGGGTTCTGGAAAATTTTCAATAAATAGGAAGTTGAATACAATAAACCGCTTGAGCCTGCGTTTGTTTAGCCAGCAAGAACACACTCATAATGCAAGAATTTTGCTTGAGGGAGAACTTGAGGGGAAATCAGTAATCGAAGAAATCACTCCTCGCAGCATTCATTGGTACGGACAAAACGGATTTTACACTTCCGTAAATGTTTTCGATAGAATTGTGCAAGTGGAAGTGCATCATGCACCTCAATCTGATACTTTAAGCATCCGTACCTGCAATTTTGCATTGACCGATTTAACATTAGGGTTGCCGTTATGGGCTAACGCATGTGATCCAAAACGCGCTAAGATTTTAATTGAGGATTGGTTAATTCCGGAATATATGCAGGCATCGGGGTTTCCACTATTACCCATGAGCGAACAGCCCATGAAGAACGATAAATTCAATATTGTTGATCTGGAATTAAATTGTCTCCTCTTGCACGGCTTGGTACAATATGGATATGATAAAGATGCAATCCAATTATTATCAAACAATATGTACGCGATTAAAAAAAATTTGAAACTGTTTCACAGAATGATGCAGCAATATGATGCAAGCGATGGTTATGGTACCGGTGAATATAATATAATTAAAGGTGCTCCCCCAATAACGATATTCTTAAAATTGGCTGGAATAAAGAAATGGTCGAGAAGAGAGGTTATTATCGATAACATTAGCGTATACGAAAAACCAATTACTATTCTTTACAATGGGTTTACGATTAAAACCACCTCATCCGGTCATCAATTTTTCTCACCGGGTGGCGCAATAATCGAAACGACAGGGAAAGGTCCCCACCTTATTCGTATACCGGAATGAAAAGGAAATGAACTCATGGATGATAAATCTCAATCAAAAGATGTTCTCTTAATGGCAGTCATTCAGGCTCAAGACGTCGATCTCGCAGAATTTAGTCTCGAGAATATGGATATCCACATTTCCCGATTGGCAAGTGTTGGCGGTTTCCTGGGTCGCCGCAATGCGACCTTATTCATCGGCATTCCCAGAGAAAAGCAAGAAGAGGTAATTAGCATTTTCCAAAAAACTTGTCGCCAACGGGTTGAATACATTGCAGTTCCGCTTGAAAGTGCACCCCTCCCGTTACCGGCACCCACACCCATCACAATTGGTGGAGCAAATATTTTCGCATTGGATGTTGATTATTTTGAGGAGGTTATGTAATGAAAATGATTATCGCAATCGTTCGTGATCGGGATGCAGACCCGGTATCCCACGCTCTTACCTCCCAGAATTTCCGAGTGACTCTGACAGCCTCAACCGGAGGATTCTTACGCAGAGGGAATTCTTCGCTCTTCATGGGTGTTGAAGATGATAAAGTAGAAGAAGCACTGCAAATCATACGCTCCAACCTGGAACCGGCGGATGAACCTGAACAAAAACGTGCAACAATTTTTGTTTTAAATGTTAACCAATTTATCCACTGTTAATCGAGTTTGATTTAATCAGATTAACCATTGTGCGCTTGCATAAATTTATATAATCAATAAAATTATACAAATGTCTTATTCATTTTCATTTTTATTCCAGAGGAGGAAGTTGTGAGATTTGCAGATGCATTTACTTTTGTTTTTCAAGATAAAGATTGGTTTAAGAAACTTATCATTCCTGGTTTAATCGGTGTTCTGATACCAATTATTGGTCAGATGGTGCTTTTAGGTTGGAGCTTACGGATTACATTAAATGTGATTCGTAATGTCCAAAACCCACTGCCGGAAATGGAATTTGGAGATGACCTCAGTCGCGGTTTTAAAGCCTCAATCGTGGCACTGGTTTACAGCATCCCGTTGCTCATTATCTATGTCCCTATCCTGATAATGACCGCAATTGCAGCCAATGGAGATGATACTGCTATGCTCGCAGTGTCTTTGGTTACGACCTGTTTCGGACTTATCATGATGCTTTATGGAATTGCAATGAGTTTTGTTTTGCCAGCGGCTTACGGACGCGTGGCTGTCGAAGATTCAATCGGAGCCGGCTTATCCTTCAATAATGTTTTCAGCCTGGTCAAAAAAGCACCCATGGCTTACCTGCTCGTATTAGTTGGGACTCTAGCAGCTTCTTTCATTTCATCACTTGGTAGCATAGCCTGTTTTGTGGGAATCCTGCTAACTGTTCCCTATGCTGTAGCCATGTTAGGCCATTTGTATGGCCAGGCTTATCTTGAGGCAACGGATCCGATGGGTATGTAAAAATACCGGCGATTTAAAAAGAGGCTTATTCTAATTGTCAGTCTCTTTTTTTATTCCGAAAATTCCTGAACCTGGTAAGTTGACACATCCAATTTCTTCTTACGCCACAGATCGTAATCTACCCCCATTTTAAGACAAAGCTGACCTAAAAAGCTTTCAGTTGTGCCCACCTTTTCCCAAACCTGGGGTAGAAATGTAGCTCTGTGATATCCATCCGAAAGCACGACTCCATCTTTTCCGGGAAAAAGTTTCAGAAGTAGCTCTTCTCCATTATCATATTCCAACTTTTGAGTTGGCGTCAACCGGGAAATTTCAATCCGAATCCTATCCATTTCAGCCAAATCTATTGGTCGAAAACGGTAATCCTCAGTTGCTGCTGAAATGGCGTGTTGACGCACATCCAGAATTAAGGGCTGATATGCTTCCAAAGCACCAATGCAGCCCCGCAATCGATGACTGGTGAAAGTGGTCAATGTAACGAATGAAGCCCCAAGCGCCTGCAAATTTTCTGAATAATTGCTTAGCAGGATTGGTTCCTGTGATACCCCCGCCAGATGATTAATAATGGACGACCGCGCAATATTCAGTAAAATTTTTTGATCGTTTATCCCAAGAAACTCGAACATTTTTCAATCCCGCAAGTAGCGATATTCCCGGTTGAGATACAAGAGCGGTTTTCCTGGCTGGTTTTCTGTAGCAATGACCTCCGCCATAAACAACGTGGAAAAAGCAAGTTCATAGCGATATTTTACAATACAATCAAAAAAAGCAAGACCATTCTTAACAAAAGGCACCCCACTTGAAAGAACAAATATCTGCAATCCTTCAAAACGGTTGCCACTGTCAATAATTCTTCCAGCGAAACGGTCTGAGATTTCTTGTTGTTCGTCAGAAAGGATTGTCACACCAAAAACATTTGTATTATCAATCATTTGTTTTGTGCGGGTATCATTAGCCAGAGTTACGCCAATGATCGGCGGAAAAATTGAAATGGAATGAAAAGAATTTACTGTCATGCCATGAATGACATCATCATAAATTGAGGTTACGATGGCAACACCGGATGCCCAGCAGCGCATACTTTCCTTAAATTGTTCAGAACTTATCGTCATCAATACTTCCTCGCATAGTATCTTGTTGTGTTCAGGCACATTTATTGCTATATTTATTCGACATAGAATTCCATTTTTTGGAATACAATATCAGCATCAAGAAAAGGTGTTTTAAATTTAACTTGCAAACCCTTTTTTTCTGGGGTACTATCAAAAAACATGAAAAATTCCACTTCCAGTATCTCACCTGCAACAAAAAATGGGATGTCCAATTTCCATATTGGCAACGCTATCCTAAGTATAACGGGAATAGCCATTTTAGCCGCAACCATTTTTACAACATGGACCCCTGCCAATCTATTCTCTGACAAGATGCAAAACATTTACGAAATTTGGCAGGCACAATCAACAGTTATTTACCCAACACCGACTGGTATGCCAGCACTTAGAATCGGGATTGTTGCCGGTCACTATGGCAATGATTCGGGTGCTGTTTGTCCGGATGGGTTTACGGAAATGGATGCTAACTTACGAATCGCCACATTGGTACAGCAAAAACTTAAGGCGAAAGGTTACATTGTTGACTTGCTGGAAGAATTCGACCCACGCTTAAACCAGTATCTGGGATTGGCACTGATTTCAATTCACAATGATTCTTGTGAATACATCAATGATGAAGCAACCGGTTTTAAAGTCGCTTCCGCTTCCAACAGTTCATATCCGGATCGCACCGAAAGATTGGAAAAATGTCTCATCAATCGTTACCAGACGACTACCAATCTGCGCTTTCATGTTAATACGATTACATCCGATATGACCAGCTACCATACATTCAGCGAAATCAATCCTGAAACTACTGCGGCAATTATCGAAACAGGGTTTTTAAACCTGGACAATCAGATCATCCGTAATCAACCGGATTTAATCGCGGATGGTATTGTGGCAGGAATCGAATGTTTCATAAATAAAGAAAATGTTCCGGATCTGAATCTGGGGGATTCTCCGTGAATCCGTTCTATTCTCAAAACGCAGTCCAGGCCCTTATAAATGCTCGAGACGCAATACGAATAAAGAATTATGAGCTGGCATCACAATGGGCAAATAAAGCGCTTGAAATCGAACCCGCCATGGAGGAAGCCTGGTTAATCCTGGCAGCCAGTTCTTCACCTGAAGATAGTGTTCGTTACCTGAAACAGGCATTGGTAATCAACCCTCAAAGCGAACGTGCCCGCCAGGGGATGTCCTGGGCTGTTAAACGATTACGCCAATCCCAAATTGCCAAAGCCAACCAGATTCGAATGCAATTGGCTGCTACACCTGCACAAAAAGCTCAAGCCAGCCGTTCGCCCGTCTCAACAAAAAAAGCACATTGGTGGATGCTTCCGGCCGGATTATTGGTCGCCATAGTTTTGCTGATATTTGGAGCCTGGATGGCTTATCCGGCGATCGAAACTGTATTCGCCCGTCAAATCCCCATCCCAAAACCAGCCGGTGCCTTGCTCAAAATGACGATCACCCCAACTGCCACTGCGACATCCACACCGACTGCAACAGCCACACCAACGCCGACTGCAACCGCCACTGCGACCCAAACCGCTACTGCGACAGCAACCGCGACCGCGACCGAAACACCAACGGTGACTCCATCCAACACGCCTCAACCGACCCAGGTCACTGACAATGACGCTGTGATCCCCGCAGAAATAAGTTCAGATACACGCTGGATCGATATCGATCTTAGTCAACAGATGTTATACGCATTTGAAGGCGATCAGATAGTTGCGTCCTTCCTGGTATCCACAGGTACTTATTGGCATCCAACCGTTACCGGACAATACCATATTTATGTTAAATATCGTTATACTCTTATGACTGGGCCAGATTATTATTTACCGAACGTGCCATATACCATGTATTTTTACCGAGGTTACGGCATTCATGGAACTTATTGGCATAACAATTTTGGAACACCCATGAGCCACGGTTGTGTTAATATGCAAACAGATGAAGCAGGTTGGTTGTACAATTGGGCTTCAGTGGGAACGATTGTCAGCGTTCATGATTAATTACTGGATATGCAGTTGTGTTTAATTTTTTCGAAGAAACTGTAAAACAATATTCACGGCGGGATTTTTTAAAATTCACTGGCTCAACCTTGCTCTCGTTGTGGATGCTTCCAATTCTCGATAATGGTTGGAAGCCCAAAAAGTTAGAAACCGCAGATACCTTGCAGCACCGCTACGCTCGAGTCATCAGTGAAAATGTAGATGTTTTTGATAAACCTTCTCATAACGCCAAATTGATTACGACATTATGGCAAGACACAGTCAAACCGATTAATTCAGTTACGGTCAGTGCTGATGCCAATTCATATAACCGCATATGGTATGAAATTGAGAATGCTGGTTTTGTCCATTCAGGAACAATTCAACCGGTAGACATAAAAAAGAATGATGTAGTTGAAATACTACCCGCACAAGGAGCTCTGGTTGAGTTAACCGTTCCGTTTAGCGATGCGGTCTGGCATCCCACGTCATCACATCTGGTTGTTTACCGTCTTTACTTCGGCACAGTTTACTGGGCCAACGCCGTTTATCAGGACAAAAATGGGAAATACTGGTATCGAATAGCCGATGATAAATGGGATATCCAATATTATGTTGAAGCCGCTCACTTACATATCATAAAAGCTGATGAAATCAGCCCACTTTCAAGCCATATACCTGAAACCGAGAAGAGAATCGAAGTTTTGCTGAGCGATCAGGCTGTGATTGCTTATGAATCTGATCATCCGGTTTTTCTGGCTCGCACAGCCACCGGAGCCCGCTTCATTGATGGTGATTATCGCACGGTTCCAGGTCTTTACATAACCAATCGTAAAAGACATTCCCGCCATATGGCTGCAGGTGATCCGGCAGCAGCTAATAGCTACGATTTACCTGGAATCCCCTGGATATGCTATATTACTGAAAAAGGTGTTTCTTTTCATGGCACCTATTGGCATAATGACTTTGGAAAACCACGCAGTCATGGCTGTATCAACCTCACTCCTGATGATGCCCGCTGGCTTTATCGTTGGACAAACCCAAATGTTTCACTTGGTAAAGAGACCGAAAGCGCCAAAACGGGAACCTGGGTAAAGGTTATATAAACGACATCATACAAACGATTGATCAAGTCAACTAATTTTTCGATCATTAAGTTGATAAAATTACTGGATATGGAAGAAATTATGGCAAAACAAGCGCTTTTTGGTGGTTTAGTATTTGATGAATTTGACCGTCTGGTTACTACAACTTTTGTAGGCCCTGATCCTTGCTATGTTATTGATGATAATGGATTTAATCGGCATATCTTATCTGAGACTGTTGACCGTCAAGTACTTGATCAGATGTTAAAAATGGTCGAGGGAAACGAAGATATTATCAGCAAACAGGCCGCCAAAATGATCGGTCAGGATGATTTATTCACCCATGCCATTATCTTAAATTCATTAAAGCAAATGGATCAACAATTTGAACAGCTGCTTCAAACGGGTATTCCTGAAGATTCACGAGCTTATCTTGGTTTAATGGGATTCAAGGTTATTATTAACATTCATGGGGATGTAATTGAAATTAAACAACCAGGCTTGGCTGCTCCGGACGATGAAGAATAAATCGTTTCAGCTTTAACTTTGATGTTTTTCTAATATGAAAATGATACAATATCAATATGCGCTGTACCATATTAATTGAACTTATCAGGAGATTAGTGAATGGGTTCTGATTTTATAATTGATGTCAATGAATCAGACTTTGAATATGAGGTGTTGGCATTTTCTCAAAATACGCCTGTAGTGGTGGATTTCTGGGCGGCCTGGTGCCAGCCCTGCAAAGTCTTGAGCCCATTATTAGAAAACCTGGCACAGGAAGCCTCAGGAGCATTTCGTCTGGCAAAAGTGGATGTAGAAGCGAACCCAAATCTGGCAATGCAATTTGGAATTCGCACCGTGCCGACAATCAAAGCATTCTCCACTGCTCAAATCGTCGCTGAATTTGTCGGAGACCAGCCGGAAGAACGTGTTAGATCTTTTATTACCAATATCACCCCGCCGACCACTTACAATTTAGAGTTGGAAAAAGGGCAAAGCTTACTGGCTAAGCACCAATGGCATGAAGCCAATCAGCTTTTCAGTGAATTGTTGGATCAGCACCCTGGGGATCCGGCTTTATTATTGGGCATGGCTAAATCGCTTCTGGGAAGTGGCTATGTGTTTGAAGCGCTGCTTATTTTAAGAAATTTTCCTCCCAGCCGGGAATATGCAAAAGTAGATATACTTCTCCCCTATGCAGAATCGCTTTCGGGTTTAAAACAGAACCGTCTGAGTAACGAAACAGACCTTGATACTGCTTTTTCAAATTCAATTCGTATTGCTGCCAATGGGAACATCTATGCCAGTCTGGATGGATTACTGGATATCATCAAACAAAACCGGCGGTTTCGCGGGGGTAAAGCCAGAGAAGTATTTGTCGCTTTATTAGAACTCTTGGGAGATGAAGACTCTCAAGTTTTGGAATACCGTAAAGAATTGGCAAACGCCTTATTTTAGTCTTTTGGCCGACTTTTCCTAAATCTGGTATTTGGTTGGATTCAAATACACGGATTCCGTCTATCCACTTTTCTAAAGGGTGAATAGACAGGCTATCATTTTTACTAATTTGTAGAATCCCTTAGTAACCAATAGTCACAATTCTCTGAAATAACCTCAATTCGTTAATGTTAGCAGCGTCCACGTAGTCGGGTTTGTAAGTACGCGGTTGGGCAAGTTAGACACCATGCTTTGTTGTTCATTCTTGCTTTCATTATCGTTATCAGAAATGGAAAGACCGAACCCGTATTGCTGACCACTAGCCGGAGTAATTCCAAAGGTGCTCCATGGGATGGCCATCTCAACCCGATAAACACCATCGCCGCCTTCCGAACCAATTTTTATGCCGCTAATACCACCTGCCTTAGATGCTGGGAACCAGATATATCCTTCCTTGATGCCACCAATTCCACCTTTTCCTGCAGAAATACCAATTTGAAAATCATCTCCGTTCAAAACTGTGGAATTCAAGTCACCATAAAGGTCGGTATCTAACAGAATTTCAATACTATCCCCTTTAAACAGATCGGCGCCGGTAGCATTTTGGACATATTTGTCATCCAACACTTTTACGGCTAGATACAGATAATCCTTATCCCAGCCGATACGGAAGGAACCTTCCAGATCTTTAGAATCAACCCATTCTCCTTTCCCGTATGCAACATATTTGGCAGGATATTTGGTTGTATTCCATTCATCCCAGACGCCATCGAGGACCGGAGTGACTTTCAAATACGGCGCAGTGACCCAAAAGCCGCCGCGAATTGTCTGTGTGTTGGTTGCGGTTGGAATTGGTGTCGTAGTAGCGCTTGGCATAGTAGTCGCAGTAGCGCTTGGCATAGGTGTAGCAACAATGACAATGGGTGTGTTACTTGCAGCAACACCCGCAGCTGTGGTTTCGGTCACTACAACTACCGGAGCTGTAGCTGAAGTCAAGCCTTCCACAGCTGTTGAGAATAGGGCTGTCATCGTATAGTTAGGAGTAGGGAAT
Organism: Chloroflexi bacterium 44-23; assembly: GCA_001899005.1. Lineage (GTDB taxonomy): Bacteria > Chloroflexota > Anaerolineae > Anaerolineales > Anaerolineaceae > UBA6170. The sequence goes on along the minus strand of MKUW01000007.1, from coordinate 199,105 downwards.
AAGATAGGTGTCGGATTAGATTTCACTCCGGGTAAATTACAGGCACTTAACAATAAAAGCAACAATAAAAAGCTAATTAGATGGTAAAAGTATTTCTTCATTCATTCCTCCTTAAACACAATCCTAGCAAAATCCCTCATTTTCAACTCTGAATAAATCTTTTTGTTACATTCTGGACGAATAATCATTGAAATTTGTTCCAATTTGTAGAATAAGTCCTTTCAAGTAAAAAAGCAATTATCAATGTAAACTAAACTGAAAGATCCATCTCTTCAACCTCATCCAGGTATTTGGAAATTTGGTCGATTAGATCAGATTCATATGGAAAACCCCAAAAATGCGCGACTTTTATGGCGTGAGCATTAAATAATGCCATCATATCGCGTTCGTCTTGAAAAGCGGTCGTTAAGCTTGATGAAGAAAGGCATTTCACAAGCTTCTGCCATTCTTGTTGTGGTAAGTATTTTTGAAGGTATTTGTTTAAATTTCCCGTGCTAAATTTAAAATCATAATCAATGCCTGCACTCCAGCCTAGCATTGTAAGCAACATTTCTGCCTGGAAATATTCTCGTATGTTTTTAACAAACAAAAACTGATCACGCCTTATTCCTTTGGCTACATAAGTGGCCAGCCAGAAGAATTCATTAACGGTATCTGTAAATTGCTTGGATGATGGTTTTTTCACAATGAACTTATCAATATTGAAGTGCCATTCGAAAGATTCCATGTCATCTTTTTTTACCAGTATTACACCAGCTTCGAGGTCATTACCCCGATAACTTGCCGGTATATTTTCAAGGTCAACCAGGGTTAAATCCAACCGAATTCCATTGACAAAGTGCATCAGGTACGTGAAGGGTTCAATACCTGAATAATCATATGGATGATTAAACCAATCATCAGGTTTTTGCATGATCAGGATAGGACCAAAGATTCTTTCAATCCAATTATGGTCTGAAGTGAATGACTGGATATTGTGCACAAAAAAGATAATATCAAAATCGCTTAACCGATCGACAAGAGCTCCCGGATCAACTCTTGAACCATTCATCACAACTGCACGGATGCGGTCATCATTTTTCGCGGTCGTAATAATAAATTCCATAAAATAATTATAATTTCTCATTCAAATCACGTTACGAGCAACCTTTTATAAGAATTTTTATTGCTTGCTTTTTTTATCCATTATCTACTTAATAACTCTGGAGTCTTTTCTGTGCGCACAGAAATAATGCGAATATCATTGCCATAAACCCATCCATTTTCAAGAAGAAACGATTATGGCACTACGATTACAGATTTTCCACGAGCATGCCGGGTGCCCATTTTTTTTAATACCTCCAGAGCTTTATCTAAGCCATATGTTTGCTCGATTAAAAGTTTCACTTCGCCCAAAGTCACTCTGTTCATTAGATCAATTAACCCACCTTTCATGTCACCTGTATGCGGATAAGGCACAATCGTGATATTTCTTTGTGAAGTCAATTGCTCGCCTGATACTGATATGATTTCTCCGCCATCTTTTACAACATTTATACTGGAAATTGCTGTGTTTGGTTGGATTGCGATGGCAGCATCAACTCCCCCTGTCATCCGTTGCTTAATTTGATTAATCCAATCAAGGTCATGATAATCTACCGTTATGGTTGCACCAAGAGACTGCATGTATTCATGGTTGATTTTTGAGGCGGAGGCAGCCACAATACAGCCTTGTGCGACAGCCAGCTGAATTACAAACGTACCAATCGCTCCTGATGCACCCGCAATGAATAATGAATCATTCTTTTTTAATTGGAGAGAGTTAACTGCTTTTAGTGCGGCAATACCAGCAACAGGAATTGCTGCTGCTTGTGCAAAGCTCATTTCTTCCGGAATTGAGACGATAAGCGAGCTGCCAGCAACCACTGCATATTCAGCCCACGTACCCCCTTTTAATTGCATTGAACTGACGAATGCAATTCTATCCCCCACTTGAAAATTGGTGATATTGCTGCCTTTCTTTTCGATAATACCTGCCCCTTCAATCCCAATTGTATACGGCCACGGCGCATCACCAGGTAAATAATAGCCATCGTGAATCCCTACCCCAATGGCTTTAATGCGGACAAGGATTTCAATTTCGCTTATTTCAGGAATTGGTACTTGCATTAGGACGAAATCATCTGGCTCTGCGCTTTGTTTTACAATTGCTTTCATATTGCTCATAGCTTTTCCTCTTGAATTAATAATTTTACTAAATATCCTCTTTAATACTTTCCCGCAACTGAAATGAAGTCTCGTGAAAAAATTCTGTATCATTGAATTGTTTTTACATCTTCACTTGTTTGTGCTATAAGGTCTACACAAAATACAAGCTTTCAACAAGTATTACTCCTACAACGAGCATATGAGTTAATAAATTCTTTTTATAATATATACGTAATGCAATTGATTATTCTGAGTTTTTGGTGAGGATTTTTCAGATTTTCAATGTTCTATTCTTCTCTTGCATTAAGAATTAAAAACCATTCTTCAAATTAATCGTCCTGTTTAAAATAATGTAAAGGAGCGTTATTCTATGGTTTCAGAAGAAAAAATGAAGCAGCAATGCAACAATACATTGACGGTTTTAATAATAAGGATTCAAAAATGCTTTTTTCTCTTTTTGCGGATCAAGCGAAAATTGAGGATCCTGTCGGTGGCGGAAAGATTGTTGAAGGAAAGCCAACCATCCTTTTATTCTATCAGAAGGCTGTCACCTTGGTCGATAAACTTGAATTGGCCGCGCCTATTCGTGGTTCATATTCCAATTTTACAGCGATGGCATTCACAATATTTATGAATATTAATGGCAAAGACATTCGAATAAATTGCATCGACGTAATGGAATTCGACAATTTCGGTAAAATTTTAGAAATGAAAGCGTTTCATGGTCCTGGAGACTTGAATGAAAAGGGCTAAAAATAAGCTTGAAATAATATTTCATTCCATCTGTAAAACCTAAAATTTCACGGTTTCAATCTCCCAATGCATCCCTGTTTTAAAATTAGAGGAGGGGGATTAGAAGACGTTGATATTAGGAGGTAAATAAATAATATGGCCAATTATTCGAGAGTAAGGTGGATAAATTAAAGAAATTCGTCTTTAATTGGTTAATTTTTCGATGGGAATTCTCAATAATCTTCTTTCGCTAATTTCGATAATTCGATTAATGGCAAAATCGACTTTTTTCAGTGCATGTACTATATGGATATTAATTTCGACGCCAGGTAGTCAATTGTCACATCATAGAACACAAAATCGTCGATTTGTTTTTCCCACTTGGCATTAACAACAAGTTTGACGCTATGTTCATCTTGTTCCGAGCACATCAGAAGTAATTCACACTGTGGGGTTTGCTTCCGCAACCGTTCGCAAAGTGCCAAACAATAAGCCATGTCATAATGCCCTGATTCTGTAGCTTCAATTAGTGCAGCCTTAGCATCATAACTACGAATAACTACATGCGCATTATGATAATCGGGTTCATAAATCAAGCGGATTTCTGGACTATTCCGAAGTCTATCCATCAAACCTTGCACAATCGCCTTCCGATGCATAATCAGCATGATTATTGGCATTGTCGTTCTCTCCTAACTGTTTTTATAACAAAAACGATTCATCACAATAGCTGCGGTCAAATTTTTCACTATCTCCTGAAAAAAGGGGCGACGTGGTGCAAGATACGTGTTGATAACTATTACCTCCAATCTCATACGACCTCTTCCTTATCTTCTTTGAGATTATTGCCAGGGGTCAGCAGAAACTGGCGGTCGAATCTCACTGAGGAGCATTTGTTCCCATAAGAACCACTCACCGCTTGACGTTTTCTTCCGAAGTTGTACAGGGCGAGGGCTATCTGCCCCGCTAGATTTTAAGTAAAGTTTTGCATACCCGGCTTCATTAAAGCTGGTAGGTACAATAAAAATCTTTACAATAAAGGGTCGCGATGGCTCATAACCATTTTCAGGTGTGGCTCCTTCAAAGTAGGAAAAGGGCAAATACGCTTTCCCTTGCAAACGCTCATCAACAAATTGTATCTCTCGAATCGAGACTGCATGGGGGCCTTTTAGATAATTGATTATATCCAGAGCAACGTTTTTGTTGGCTGACCAATGGCACAAAGCCGGTATCAACAGGGCAGCTGCATAATACGGTTCCTGTAAATTCGCCTGAGGCAGTCCGCGCAGCACATCTAAGGTTGTTGGCAGTTCATCAAAAACAACCTGCCAAAATTGATTGCCAGCATTCATTTCTTTATTCCACTGCATGCGTATTCCTCCCAAACATGGTAAGAATAGTCAACAGGAATATTTTTAATTCACACATTCCTGTTGACTATACATCTTCTAAGGCCTATTTTGTATGCCTTTTCTAAGGTGCTTTTATACTAGCAAGGATCGCCCGCACGTCTGCATCTTGCAGCGAAATTTTCTTCCCGCCGTACTCAAGCAAGATTGCAACCAAAAACTCGTCATCGCCATCTTTTGTCCAAATAAGCGCCTGCGGGCTCTCCCAACTTATCCCAGTAATTCCCTTCCAGATGCGACCGCCAATATCTACCGGCCCCCAATCTTTAGCCTCGTCGAATCGATCCTTACCAGGTTCAATAAACGTGGAGTTCATGCCGTAATAGCGGATTTCTAAACCTGGCGTTACGTGTTGGTCATCTTCACTTTTTGCGAATTTGTTAAATTTTAGCTTATCCTTGTCTGGAGTATTTTCCTTTTCAGCCCACAAATCCCAAACTGGGTAGACCTTCCAGCCGTCGGGCAGAAGCGCGCTGACGTTACCGGACGAAACTCTTTCACCTGACACATCATCGGTGGCTACGTTTGCTTGGAATTTAATGCTGTCTATTACATCACTTCCTTCCCCACTGCTAATGTCGATTTTTGAAGTATTAACACTGACCGCATGAGCACTGTCCAGCATGCCTATATACTCTATCCAGTCCATTCCCACAAATTTGTAGGTACGTCCGGTCATGTCAATTCCACCAATCGTCCTGTTTTTAATCGTTTGCACGTTTTCAAAATCGTTAGAATAACGATCGAATTTTTTCTTGTCTGGATCGATATTTATACTTATGCGTGGCGAATTAGAATATACATCATCACAAGATTTCACCTGATACAGTTCATAGCCAAATGCAGTGTTTTTTGCACACCAGCCCTGCCCAGGAAGAGTCGCGGAAATAATAAAATCTCCCATCTCAAACGAGGCTTCCATTGGACCACTAGAAGACGCGGAAGGTGTCGGCTTTTCTGTCGCAACGCCACCAGAAGGCACTGAAGGTGTTGGTTTTTCTATGACCAGGGTATCTGCTAACTCAGAGTGAACATAGCTACCACTGTTCTGAATTGCTTCAAGCATCGAGTCACTATCGTTGTAGTAATCAAGATACCAATCTTCGTACCAGGGTGGTCTTTCATCTTCGGGGATATCATTCCATAGCAGCCCCCAAGGACGCAGATATACCACATAATTGAAACCATCACCTTCATCGTCATCATAACGGCCATCAATCACCATGTAGTTTTCATAATTATAGATGCCTGGGTCAATAATCCAATCAGCATGGCCAATTTCATACCCGTTCCAATAATTACCACTTTCTGAAACCGCGGCTCCCTTATCACTCAAACCGTATTCAGACACTGTGATATTTACCTTCGCAAAGTCTTCTCCATCTTCCCACAAGTAAATGACACCTGTATCATCCTTGTTTATTTCAATTTTAGCAAAGACATCCCAACGGCCATCGTCGAGATGTTCGTAACCTTCTGAGACACTGTGGGGTTCCCAATATCCGTACCAGTCCCCATCCCACCACTCTTGCAATTCAGAAAGTCCTCCTGCGCCGACAGTTCCGACAGTAGGTGTAGGTGGAACGCCATTACTAAGAACGTAAATGATGATGAGGCCACCCCAATCAATAGTCAGCTCATCACCCTTTATTGTGTAGTTAATGGTCGCCGAATCGCCCTGATCGTTATGAAGGGATAAAACACCTTTTATCCAAGTTCCGGTGGCGAGGTCGTCTGTTTGGCAAACAGCCGTACCGTCTTCATTCAGGAGGACATAGTAATCAAAACCCATATCCCGAAGTTCGGAACCTGCTATCTTCTCACCATCTTCGATAGCTCTGTCTACAATATAGTAGCCAGCATCACCTCTTGCAGAAGGAAGGACTGTGTCTGGGTGGCCACCTTTCTTTTCAAAAATCAGGTCTAATCCCATATCCAACATATTTGTTAACGTTAATATGCCATTTTCAACGTTTCCAGTGAAAACAAGCCCGGACCCTGAAAGCGACAAACCGCCAGCTTTGTAACTCCATTTTCCACTTGCTTTCTTCCCATCCATATCTAAGTTATATTTCCCGTTTGCTTTCAATTCGAGGGAAACGCCTTTTTCAAAAACCTCGACAATATCTTGAGTAACCCCCAGCATAGAGGCCGAAACAGCATTCCACATACCAATATTTGGGTCGTTGCTTTTGGTGTTTTTGCCACCACAAGCGGCCAGGTTAACCAACATAATAAGTGCAAGAACAATTGAACTAATTTTTTTCATTACTTCCTCCTTTATCCTACGCGGGCTTCTAATAGACCCGCATGGCGTCACATACGCTTCCAAAATATTCCGCTCCACCGGAGATAGCCTTGCTATATCCGCCACTCTTGACCGCTTGGGCAGTCTGTTTGATTGCCTTAACGATGCTAGTAAAGTTCATTGCTGCTTTGATTAATCCGATATTACATTTCTCCCTTGCGATGGAAATTATTTATTATTTAGTACCTACTTAGGTTTAAACGTTTGAAAAGACATTATCAATTGTGCATCTTTTCACACCTTAAATATAACAATCATTAAACATTTTTACCCTACCCGCTACGGGTAGTCTTATAAGTAGAATATAAAAACAGGCCAGTCATGGCCTGTTTCTTTTATGTATTTTATTAATTTATGCTTAGTACAGAGGGTTGATCAAACCGTTAGAAATCATATAAAACGCAAGATCAACTGCTTTTTTAAATCCTGTTTTAGCCAGCATATTGGATTTGTGATACTTCACGGTGTTTTCCGTAATAAAAAGCTCTTCAGCGATTTCCTTGTTTGTCATATGTTTACATACAAGCCTGAGTACTTCCATTTCTCTTTCAGTCAGTGGCGCTTCCCCCATCGCTGTAGGGATCGTTTTAGGCTCAGGGAAAATACTTTCACCTTCCATGACTCTTTCGGCAACCTGTACAAAATAGTCAAGGCTTTTACTTTTGAAAACAAAGGCATGTGCACCGGCTTCTTTTGCCCTGGGCGCATAGGTGACCTCATCGAAACCTGACATTACGATTATTCTAATATCAGGAAATTTTTCCCGAAGGGCTTTTGTTGCCTCTAAACCCGATGCTCCCCCCTCAGTACAAACATCCATAAGAACCAAATCAGGCTTGAGTTTCATACAATACAATTCTGCATGAACAGCACTTTTCAAAGTTCCTATTATATCAAAATCTCCTGTGCTTTTGAGTGCATGAGATAGTGAATCGCACATAGATTCATGATCATCAACAATAAGTACTTTATTCATGTTGATCACCTCTGGGCAGGACAACAGACAATGTAAACATAGGATGGTGTATGATATCCAAATTGCCACCCAAGGCACCCACTTTTTTTCTGATTGTCCCTATTCCGCTGCCTGGAGTAATTGGGGAGGTTGTTGTGTGCCCATTATTATTTATTGTCAGGTTGTATACATTCTCAGTTGGTTCGGCTTTTATGTTAATTTGTGTAGCAAAACCATGCCTAACAGCATTTGTAGAGCTCTCTCTAATTATATCGACAAACAGACCTGCCTTATCGGCATTTACCGGCAACTTGCCTTCAAAGCGAATATCAACGCCAATTGCATTGAAAATCTGCTGAATACTTTTCAGTTCATCGTATGGCTCAGTTATACTTGGGCCGGCTTTGAGTTCGTCTAATAACCCTTTTGATAAAAGCGTGAGCGAATCATAGTCCAGATTTTGCTCATTCTGTATGGTACGAAGTAGCACAGTGAGTCGTTGTCCTAAAATATCATGGGCGCGCATTCTAGCGTTCTCGATTTCCCATTTTTTGCTGAGGACATGTAAATTGGCAATTGTCTTCTTTAATTCAGCGCTCTTATGCCTGAGTTCTTGATCCTGGAGCTTTAACTTTGAAGTCAATTTCCAGAGCTCGCTCACATCAGCTGCGGAAATATGGACATAATTTTTTCTTCGAAATGGAATGTCAGTTTTTGCGAACATCCACGCAGTTCCATCGAGTAGAAGGTAAACCATTTGCCCATCCAGCTCAGCTTTGATTTTTTCTGATTCTTGTTGGTCAGAACCAAGCACGTCATAAAATTGTCTGGAGTTGCGAAATATTTTGCCTGTGATGGCAAGCATCAAACTTTGCATTTGATGGTTGGTAAGCAGTGTATGACCATCATTTTCTGAAAACAAAACACCTGTTTGTAAAGTATCGACTGCCTGTATAACCGACAAAGCAGAGATCCTCGTTTTTATTGCGTTGAGACTGGATACTCCAATTTTGATGCTTCTACCAAGAAGAAAGATCAAAGTGGCAACAAAAAACCAGGGGAAGGTACTTCCCATCACTTTCTCCAGAGAAGGCAAAGATATCGCAGCAGCTGGTATAAGGCTGAGAGGCAACAACGTTTTTGTGAGACCGCTAGTAACCATAGCAAGTACCAAAACCACGATAAATATAGCGATGCGAGTATTTTCGTATCCAATCGGTACTACAAATCCGCTCCTAACCCCATTTAACACCTGTCCATACAGAAGAGAAAAGACAAAAATTAAAAATAATATGGAAATTTCAAGCAAATTCTCAAAAATATGGTGAGTGGTCAGGCTGCGACGATAAAAGTTAAGCACTATGGCCAACGACTGAGTCAAAACACAAATTCCAAATATAAAAGTGATAAAGATGCGAGTTGTCCAAGAAATAGTGAAAAATTCAATCATCAGAGGGAGCCCAGTTCGGGAAAGAAAGACTGATACCGATTGTGTCTTCCAAATCTTTTGTAACTATATTGCCCATCGCGGTAGTAATAGCTGAAAAAAAGGCACCCGTTGGTTTAAATGGTCCGATATCTTCAGATGGAAGAACCCGCATGGTAACGGATTCTTCCTGGGTCTCAAGGTTTACGATGACATAACGGCAACCTTTTTGAACTGCCAAATCAAGTAGCACATGCAAAAAATCGTAAAATAAGGTAGCGTGCCTGACTGCAAGACTTCCATTTATTTCGTTTACGGTTGCAATTTGAACATTCGAATGCTTTGTTATTTCAGAGAATTCCACTATGTAAACGATTAATTCATCCGTGCCGATTGCATTAGTTTCTTTCTCTCGGAAAAACAAATTGCAGCGGCGCTTTATGTAGCACAATAAGAGTGCAATCCGAGTGGTTTCCTTCGATTGATTTTCAGAATGAGGCAAGATTTCTATCATCGTCGACAACTTTTCTGTACTTTCAGCTATCTCAGCCTCTAGCTGCTCCATCAACTGCTTTTTTGCATTTTCTTCGCTAATAATCCGCTTTAGTTTTTCTTCCTCGGCAAGCATCGCGTTGGCTTCTGTCAGCATTTGCGTTGATTCCTGAATTTCACGATTCAATTTGGTTAGCTTACTTATATCATCTTGCCAGATAGCGTAACCACCTGGAATCGGGTTCGCAGATAATAAAGAATCGTCATCCTGAAGAATCGGCGCTGGTGATGAAGATAACACTTTGTTAAGGAGTTCTTTATTAAGGGGTGCTGCAGATGCAGACGCCATTGCCAGTTCACCTTTTTGGTTAATAATTTGCATTTTAAGCGGCGAGCGAATGAAAAGATCGATATATTTTGTATTTACAGGAATCAGCCCCGACCGCATTCCAGATTCAAGCATAAGCATTGTAAAAAGCCCTGTCACAATCGTAATATCAGTTTGATACACAAGCGGGTTGCGAACTATATAACTATAGGTGTAGGAGCTAAACATGACGAAGAAAGCAATCGGGAAAATAAATCCCTTTTTTCGGGGATTCCTTATGCTTTTTAGCAACAGCATGACAAACACAGCAACAAGATTTGCCATGCTGACAAAAAGTACCAAATAATAGCCTAAGCCGTAGCTGTAATTTATGTCCCAATCCGGCTTGTTTAAATCCAGTTGAAATACAAGCCCATGCAGGTCATTTGTAAATACAAGAAGTATCAAAATGCCTACTAGACCAGCCATAATCTGCCACCATTTGGGAGGAACAGTTTCCTTTTCCGGTTTATCAATTGCCCATGCCATCCATAGCAAAAGGAGCGGCAACGACAACTGAAAAATATAGTATGCGTACCATAAATATCGCGCAAGGACTGGAACGTCTACAACCTGATATTTTATTAAGCGGACTAAAGTCCACCCAATCAATATGATCCCAGTGAAAAAAGCAGAATAACTTATACCTTTTTGCATAGATCGTCGCACAGCCGATGCCGCCCAAATAGTAACTAAAATGATGTAGATCAAGGCGAAGTAAAGGTGTTCCTGATTGTCAATAGTCATAAAGCTTTTGGAGTCTAGAACATTTCGCTCAATCAAGCGGGTAACATTTTGAGTAATTTTTACAAAGTGTTCATAATCGATGACTGCGACGGCAGATACGTAGGCTGCTTTATCTGGGTATATCGAAAGATCACTTTGTTCGTTTAATAAACGCAGTTTAGCTTCAAGTAACAAGTTATCCACATTGCCTTCGAAGTTTAGCTTTTCATTTGAAAGCAAACCTTTTTGATATGTAAATGTGCCCTCTGAAGGGATGATGATTTCAAACTTACGCCCATCTTCTATAAGAGCAGCGGCTTGATAGTCGTAACAAATAATAATTGGCGATTGAAATGAGTTGATTTTAAGACGGCCATTATCATGAAGGGATGCCAACAATCTAGTTGCGCTTGTTAAAGAGTAATCTGCGCCCTCTAAGCCATAAGCCATAGCGGCTGTCAACATTTGCACATTGCCAGGCGAATCGAAAAAGGCTACTTCTTGCTGGGTGGCAAATAAATCATTCCAACTGGTAACGACAGCATCGGTTTGATCCCGGTCTATTGCAATAACTACGGTCGCAAGATACTGGGGGTACCAGTATTTTGCTATCCCCTTCTCAATGGCACCGATCGCTTGCATGTCAAAGGCTTCTGCAATCGCTCCGTCATCCACGCTGGAATATGCTCTATTTTCTGCTTTCTCAATCGTGAAAGAAGGCAAGATCTGTCCCACAACGGCTGGATACTGAGAGTAATCATCTGAATTACAGATAACTAAGTTTGTCGTTGATTCTTTTGTGCAACCAGAAATTAAGAATGAGAATATAAGAGTAATAATTAAAAAAGGTAATATTTTTAATTGGTTAAAGCAATTGACAATACCAGCTTTCAAAACAACAGACCCCTCCAATGAATAGCCATTAAACCATTCCTACATGGATCCTTGTACATTTGTCAAAACGCCGCTAGCTTTGCAAATAAGTACTTCAGTGAAGCATCGTAAAACACAAAATCTTCAACAATTTTCTGTTTCTTTGCTTCCGTTGCCATTTTACGACTGGCTATGTCGTCCTGGGAAACAAGCAACAAAAGGTGACAATTTGGCAAGCTATTATGCAATCTTTCGCAAAATTCCAACGGCGTTTCTTTTCCTTCAGCATATCTATCCATTACATCAATCAAGGCAACATCAATCTCAAAAATTTCTGCATCAAGTAATGCCTGATGCGAATTGAGCAGCATAAAAAACTTAAATTCCAGGTCTGGCATTGCTTTCACTGCCGCATCAAGGCCTTGTGCGAGTATTTTATTTGCCGTGATTAAGGCAATTTTTTTCATTTCAATACCCTCTCAATAGCTTAAACCCATCTCTATCTAATTCCTTTTAAACTTAATCCTTCAAAGCTATTATATATTAGATCAAAAAGAAAGCGAACTTGCATTACCGCTGTCGGGTAGTCATTCATTAATTGAGCAGGCAAGGCTTGGTAACCCCACTGGATTAAGTTTTTTATACCTTGTTACTCAAAAAACTGTTATTTCTCAAATCAAGAAACATCCAGCTATAAATGCAATACAAACGACGGCATTTACAGTGAATATATTTACCATTCGCTTTAACAACTTCTTTTTTATTCTATTCACACACTCTTACTTTTCTACTTTTGACATCAAAACTACCGTCTCAACGTGGTAAGTCTGCGGGAACATATCGAAGGGAGTCACTTCAAGCACCTGGTATCCCCCCGAGATCATCTTTTTGATATCACGTGCCAGGGTAGCAACATCACAGGATACATAAATGATTTTCGGGATATTTAAACTCATTAGGGCGTCGAAGCTATAATTATCGAGACCACTGCGCGGCGGATCTAAAAGGGCAATGTCAAATGAACGGTCAATGTCCGGAAGAATATCGTCTACTTTACCGACATAGAGTGAGACATTGTCAAAATCATCCAGGTTTACTGCGAAATCATCACAGGCGGATTCTGATTCTTCGATTGCGATTACCTCACTAAAGTGAGATGCACAAAATGCTGTGAATAAACCTACACCGCAATACAGTTCTAAAAGTGAACCACCCGATTCAGGCATTAACTCTAAAACCAGATCTACCATTTTCGCAGCTTGAAGATTGTTTACTTGGAAAAATGAAGCTGCTGAAACCTTAAATTGCTTGTCTTTTATTTCAAAAATCAGATGATCATCACCCGCCATTACAATCGTGCCACTAGGACTACCATGAACGACTGAAACCGGTAAATCCAATTCCATGCTGGGTAATGATTGCAAATCTTCGCTTTCGAAAATAACCATTAAATCACCATCCATACCCTCACGAAAGTGGACTGCCCGTAAGCCTGGGAATGGTTCAATATCCATTAATTTCCATAGTTCAAGAATCTTTGCATTCGGTAAATGGCATTCGGAAACCGGTATAATCTCGGGCTTAAAATAATGGTAAAAACCGAGCTCGCCTTTCTCATTTACTTGAAATTTAATTGAGTTGCGATAGTAGAATTCTTCATCTGATGCAACAATGGGTTTGACCGGTGGATTTTCCATGCCGCCGATTCTTTGCAATTGATTGATTACAATTTCCTTTTTGATCTGAAGCTGTTCTTTGTATGGAATGTGTTGGTATTGGCAACCACCACAGATGCCGAAATAAGGACAGTGAGCCGGGATTCGTAGATCCAATTTCTCCACTACAGAGTCCAAAGCAGCCTTGACATAGCGTTTCTTTTCAAAATATGGCCTTACGATTGCGGTTTCTCCAGGCAAAACGAACGATGTGAACACTGATCTGCCATCCGGCAAATGCCCAACACTTTCACCGCCGTACATGTATCGTTCAAATAAAATTTTGAATTGATTGGCATCCATTATTCTTCCTCGTGAAAACATTGAATAACTTAAAGTATCTTACTACATTGTGCAGCACTGGCTATGGGCAATTTTCTACGTTTGAAAATTTCCTTGAAAGATTCCTATCCAGCGAAGCCTCTGCAAGTGAAAGGACGCCTATGAGAATCCGGTAATTTGTTGTTAATGGAAGGATAAATTTCAGTCCCCGAGATCGTTCGCAAATAATCTCAGCGGAATTTTCCCAAAACAAGAAATTTATGCTCCCATTGTGGTATTACTTTGAACAAATTCCTTTATCGTGATTTCATAATTTCCTCTGTTTGTTGAGATTTTTTTCAAGATAACCACCAAAAAAACAGAGTATCCAGTCAGACGCACATTCGATTACAATTGCCGCCATGTCTACCACCTTTTGTATGATCCGCCATGGGCAAACAGACTGGAACCTGCAGCGTCGCTACCAGGGTCAAATCGATATACCCTTAAATTCAAAGGGATTGCTGCAAGCAAAGAATGCATTCCTCACACTTCAAGGACAGGTTTTTGAAGCCTTATACAGCAGCGATTTGCAAAGAGCATTACAAACTGCTGCTGAAATTGGACGTGCGGTCAATTTGCCAGTGCTTACGGATAAACGCTTACGTGAAATTCATCAGGGAGACTGGGAAGGTCAGCTCATTGACGAGGTTTTCCTGACCGATCCTGATGGCGTCAATGCAGTCTACACTGATCCGCATAGCATTGGTCGCCCAGGTGGTGAATCGATCCTGATAGTGGCAGAACGGGTTCAATTGTGTTTGACGGATTTAAGTATGCTTTACAACCATCATAAGGTTTTGGTTGTTTCACATGGTCTGGCAATTGCCACTGCAATTTGTATCTCTCGGAAGATTCCATTGGCTGAAACACGAAAATATATCCCAAATAATTGCGAATTAACTGAGATCCAATTCCCATACGCAGACGACCTAGTCAATTATGAAAAGCTATAACAGGTGCGGCTTTTATGAAAATTCGAGTGCCTTACTCAAAAGTTACAAAATGCTTAATTTCGGCCACCGGTTTAAGCAACTCAGATGCAAAGAATTGTGGGTATACTTTCAGATTTACCAGGTCAGATAGAGGAAGCCATTCCAGGCTTTCTTCGATTCCATCTTGAGTAAAGCTACCACCCACAAAATTTGTTCTATTGCTCGGCTTCATATAAAAGAAGAAACTTAATTCGTGATACCGTTGGCCATTTGTATGAAGTGTGAAGAAATTTTCATGAATAAATGCCAAGCGGTCAATCTCATACACAATTCTGGTCTCTTCGAATACTTCCCGTATGACAGCTGCTTCAATCGATTCATTCATTTTTACCCGCCCCCCAACGGAGTAATAATACGGATCACGTGAATTTCTCACCATTAAGAGCATGTCATTGTGGAGGATGATCGCACCAACTCGAAAATTGAATCGGCCTTCAGCTGTATTAAAACTACAATCCATGATCACATCCACCAGCCAGCACATGGCTTGATTTTGTCAAATTTCAAGCAAATAGATAAAAAACATCGGGTTATTAATACCAACCTGAGGAAATGATGGCGGAGAGGAAGGGATTCGAACCCTTGATACCTTTCGGTATACGCGCTTTCCAGGCGCGCGCGTTAGGCCAGACTACGCTACCTCTCCATGCGTCCGCAATTTTACCATCACTCGAAGGCGTTGAATAGGGATTCGGAATTGGTTGATTAGGAATTGGTTGATTAGGAATTGGTTGATTAGGAATTGGTTGATTAGGAATTGGTTGATTCGTAATTGGTTGATTCGTAATTGGTTGATTAGGAATTGGTTGATTAGGAATTGGTTGTGTAAACTGGGAAATGGCATTAATACAAATCAACTATTCACCAATTCACAAATCAACTATTCACCAGTTCACAAATCAACTATTCACCAATTCACAAATCAACTATTCACCAGTTCACAAATCAACTATTCACCAATTCACAAATCAACTATTCACCAGTTCATAAATCAACTATTCACAAATTCACAAAGCCGCCTTCAAGTTCTCTTGCCATAAGCACCCAATTCCATTATAATATCGACACATTGAGCGGGCGGTTAGCTCAGTTGGTTAGAGTGCCGCGTTGACATCGCGGAGGTCGTAGGTTCGAGCCCTATACCGCCCACAATCGATTAATCCCAACCCAAATGGTTGGGATTAATGTTAAGAAGTCTTCAGGATGGTTTCAACCACTTCGCCATCCGATTTTGTTGACGTTCAACTTCGATCTATGGTATATTTACCAGACATAAGGATGAAACAGGTTTGTATTCATTTAAGTTTTAGAAGAAATTTTTGATAGGAGAAAAGCTATTAGCGCATCAGATTATCGTATAAATGAACAAATTAGAGTAAAAGAAGTTCGCTTAATTGGAGCAGATGGAGAAAACGTAGGTGTCGTACCTGTTCAAAGAGCCATTGAAATGGCACAAGAGGCAGAATTGGATTTGGTGGAAGTCGCGCCTGGAGCCAACCCGCCCGTCTGCCGCATTATGAATTTTGGCAAGTTTTTATACGAACGTACCAAGAAAGAACGCGAAGCTCGCAAAGCACAAACAAAGATTGAAATAAAGGAAATACGTCTCCGGCCAAAAACAAATGAGCATCATCGTGGTTTCAAAACCCGCGACGCCCGCCGCTGGTTGGAAGATGGGATGAAAGTAAAGGTGACCATCCGCTTCCGGGGACGGGAAATCACATACCCGGAAATCGCTCTGGAAGACCTGCGTGAAATCGCTGAAGAACTGGCTGATGTCGGGACAGTTGAGCAAAAACCAAACCTCGAAGGCCGCAACATGTCCATGTTAATTACACCAGCGAAAGTGGTTGTTAAGAAAACCAAACCAGCGGTTGAAATCAAAGATGAGCAACTTAACCAGACTGAACCTGAAGTGGATCATTCCAACGAATAACTACTTACTTGCCATGCCGATGGATAAAGAATTAAAACAAACAAAATAAATATCCTCAAATAGCATGCAAGTGCTCGCTGTTTGAAATAATTTATAGTATAATTCGCGGTCGCGCATATTTATGGTAACCCGCGAATAAAAACCTTAGTTAAGAGGAGGAAAACTGTGCCTCGCAAAATGAAAGCCGGAAAAATAAAAATAAAAACCCACAAAGCGACTTCAAAGCGATTTCGCTTAACTGGCTCTGGCAAATTGATGCGCACAAAAGGTGGCAAGAGCCATCTGCGTCGACGCACATCGAAACGCACGAAATATTTGCTGTCTGAGATGATCGAAGTCAAAGGCGAAAATATTATCAAGCGCGTTAAACGGTTAGCACCTTACCTGTAAGGTCAAAGCGTTTTTTTAGTGCGGCTGTTGGGTGTATAACTAGCGATCAGTCTTCAAAGACCAAATTTCTGACTCCCAGGGGCTCGCAAAGGAGTATTCATGGCTCGTATAAAAAGTGGACCGCAAGGTACCCGTCGACATAAGAAGATCTTAAAATTTACCAAAGGCCAATACGGCACAAAAAGTAAGACTTTTCGCCGCGCCAATGAGGCAATGCTTAAGAGTCTTTGGTATTCATTTCGTGATCGCCGCAATCGCAAACGCGATTTACGCCGTTTGTGGATCACACGTATTAATGCAGCAACCCGTGTAAATGGGGTTGCATACAGCCGCTTCATTCATGGTATGCGCAATGCAAACATCACCATCAACCGCAAAATGTTGGCAGACCTCGCTGTCCGTGATCCGCAAGCATTCGCAGCAATTGTGAACCTGGCGAAAGAGGCATAAGCTTATCTCGCTCGCGAAGTGACTAATCATGCGCAATTTAACCGGCCTTTACAGGCCGGTTTTTCTTTTCGTGTACAATAGTTTTCAAGGGAAAGAAGCATCTTTTCAAAAAAACATAGGCAGAGTGTACTGTTGAAAAGATAGGGAAAGAATGATCACATCGGATAAAAATCCAAAAATCCAACAGGTTCGAGCGCTCATCGATCATGCCAAAGAACGTAAGACTTCATCTTCGTTTGTAATTGAAGGTGTGCGCCTGGTTGGTGAAGCGATCCTGGCTCAATGGGAACTTCAATTAATTCTTATATCAGACAATCTCTCGCCACACGGGCGGGAAATTGTTGCTGCTGCCCGTAAGCAAGCTGTAAATGTAGAAGAAATCCCGCCACAGATGATGGCTAAATTAGGCGATACAACTACACCACAGGGAATTCTTGCCATTGCAAGCTTACCGGTACCAAAACTGCCCGAAAGGCTCAATTTTACGCTCATATGCGATGCCATCCGTGACCCCGGCAATCTGGGAACAATTTTGCGAACAGCACAAGCTGCAGGTGTGCAAGCACTCGTGCTTTCTCCCGGGACAACTGATCCATTTGCTCCAAAAGTTGTACGGGCAGGTATGGGTGCGCATTTTCATCTACCAATTTTCCAGTTCAATTGGCCAGAGATCCAGGCAGTTTGTCAGCATTCACACCTAAATGTTTATCTGGCTAGCGCCGGCAGTTCCACCTATTACTGGCAAGTCAATTTGATTGAGCCCACTGCAATTATTATCGGTGGGGAGGCAGAGGGAGCCAGCCAGGAAGCCAAAAAGCTTGCATCCCAGACAATTTCGATTCCGATGCCAGGCCAGAGTGAATCCCTGAATGCTGCCATTTCTGCCGGCATCCTATTATTTGAAACTGTTCGTCAAAGGTCCCAATGAAAATTCGATCCATTACAGTATTTGCGACACTTCATTCTGAAAAACTCGAACAAAAGATCAAAAAACTGGCCCAATCAACCCGACAAATCAAATCAATTCTAGAAAATGCTGGTTTAGAAGTGCAAACGACACGATTGGCCACACAATCTTTCCCGAGCTTTTTGAAACCCTGGAACAATCATAAAATCCTGGCATTGATAAAAGAATTTGAAAAACAGGTATTACGGGCAGAATTCGACTATTTAGCCATCGGTCCAGCAGTGATTGAAGAACCGAAAAGTTATGAACTGATCCCTAAAATACTGGCAGAAACAAAAAATGTTTTTTGTAGTGCAGTTATTGCAGACCTAAAGTATGGGGTCAGTTTAAGGGCAGTTCAAGCAGCCAGTCAGATCATCGTCCAATCATCGTCGCTGGAAAAAAACGGTTTTGCCAATTTGCGCTTTACTGCAATGGCCAATGTAGAACCCATGGGTCCATTTTTTCCGGCTTCGTATCACGACCCGGACAGATCAGATGGATTCGCATTCGCAATTGAGGCGGCTGATGAAGTTTTGAAAGCTTTTTCAAAAGCGAAATCACTGGAACAAGCACGAGCTGACTTACTGAATTCACTGGAACGCAAAGCCTCCAACATCTCAAATCTGTTAAAGACTGAGTTAAGTGAAGATAACCTCCATTTTTATGGTTTTGATTTCTCTGTAGCCCCTTTTCCCAGCTCTGACTGTTCATTAGGTGCTGCCTTAGAAAGTCTGGGTATCAATGCCTTGGGTGATCATGGATCATTGGCCGCGGCTGCTTTCCTGGCCGACACGCTCGATCGTGGTAACTGGTTGCGCACCGGCTTTAATGGCCTTATGCTACCCCTGTTGGAAGACTCACAGCTCGCTCAACGTGCCATTGACAGCAGTCTGTCCGTAAAGGATTTGTTAATGTATTCCGCCGTTTGCGGAACTGGCCTGGATACGATTCCCTTGGCCGGAGATCTCAAAGCGCCTCAAATTGCAGCCCTGTTGTTAGATATTGCTGCCCTTTCTTCACGTTTGAAAAAACCTCTCACCGCTCGCTTAATGCCAATCCCCGGCAAAAAAGTACACGAACTAACCAGCTTTGATTTCGCGTTTTTCAAAAACAGCCGAATTCTGGATCTGCAAGCCCATCCATTAGGAGGCCTGTTTGCCAATTCAAATGAAACAATTCAGCTACACCCGCGCCAGACATATAAACGGGATTAAATCATCTGCTATTAACGCACCTGTTTAAAGTTAACCAGAATCAGATTTTTTTCACAATCTGAAAAAGTATTGAAATAAACACGATCTGAAATCGGAATACCAGCCTGATCAGCCAGTTGTAAGTATAAATTTCCAGTTGAATCACGGGGGGTATCCCCAAAGGTGAATTCGAACCCGGATGGGCCGTAAGGTGAGCTTTCCAATGTGACACTCTGGTAGTTCATCGTTTTTCCGCCAAAACTTCCCCGCAGCCAGACTATGATCCCTTTAACAGGCCGGCCCTGTAAATCAAATACCTGGCCAGCGACTCCTGTCCATTTGCATTCCAGGTCAGGCTTAAAAATGGTACTTGGAATCGCATTTGGTTCATTTTGGGCAATAAAAGCATAATACCCAACAAATGACGTTGCGGTTGGCTCTTGGGGTGTTGTTTCAGCCACCAGAGTACCATCCTGGATCTCAACCACTTCGGTCGCCGTAGGAACTGTGGTTGCACTCGCAGCAAGCACCACAACTTCTGTGGGGGAAGCCTCTTCAGTAGGCATTGAAGTTACTTCACTGGTTGGGGGCAAAACAATACTTTCAGGGAGATCAACCGGTGGGAAAGGATTAAAAATAGCATGGGGGTTGGCAAAAATGGTTAATTGCAAAATAAAAATCACTGCCGAAGCCATCACAACCAGCAAGGTTAAGAAATTCCAGAAAAAATTGAAAGGCTTTTTTTTATGTTGGGCTCTTTCCATACATCACCTCCGATGAAGCTTCGCGGTCATCAAATTACTGGCTTAAAATCTCGATTTGAGCATTGGATTTTGCCATTTGAACCCAATTTGCCAGAGCGCTGCGTTGAAAAGCCAGCAGTGCATCCTCGGTCAAAGGGCGTGCCATTTCTTTCTCGACAACCTGAACAATTTGATATCCATAGTCGGTGGCAATGATTTCGGTGTACTCTCCCGGTTGCAAAGCAAAAACAGCTTCTTCAATTTCAGGAATTACCAGGTAGTTACGCGGGAACCAACTCAATTCGCCTCCGGTTATTGGATCGTATATCCATGATAGCGTTGCAAAATCTGCGCCAGCTTGTAGTTGGTTATATATATTGGTTGCCAGTTGCTTACTTTGCACCATAATTTGACGAGCATGAATTTGTTCAGCCGTCGTTGGTACTTCCGCAATGATCTGCTCTCGCATATGTGCAGCTTCGATTTCGATGCGATATAAACGCTCAAAGCCCTCATGACTGTAATGATTAGTGGCCAGCCAGGTTTCTAACTTCTCCTCTGAACCCAAATCCTTAATTAGTGCTTCAAGGCGTTGCTGAACCATTTCATCGGTTAGCTCAAACCCGTCCTGCCGGGCAGCTTGAGCTAATAAATCAAGGTCTATTAAGTTCTCGAGTACAGTAGCCTTACCAATTTCAAGGTCGACGGTATTGCCAACGGCAGTAGCTGCATCTTGATAGCGCTGGAATTCTTCATCAAAATCTGATTGCAGTATCCGCTCTCCATTGACGATCGCTACCGCCGGAAGAGGTACAGGCGTTTCCGTTGGTATGAAGGTTGCTGTTGCGGCTATTGTGGGATTGCTTATATCCGTCACTTCTTGTGTATTTACGACAGTAGCAAGAGGTGAGCGTTGACAGGCATTGATTAAAAGGAATGAAAACAAGATCAGGTTTGGAAGCCAATGATTTTTCATCGAGCCCATTATAATCTAAAAAAGGACTGCTCGTGTGAGCAGCCCTTTTTGATTGGTTAGTTTGTGTCGATTTAGTATTCTGGCATTGGAGGACCGGCAGGAGCTTTGTTCTCTTCCGGGACATCTGCAATCAGAGCTTCGGTGGTCAGGATCATAGCAGCAATGGAGGCTGCGTTTTCGAGAGCGCCACGAGTAACTTTGGCAGGATCAATAACGCCACATTTTACCATGTCACCAAATTCACCGGTCATAACGTCGTAGCCATAGCGGAGATTGTTATTCTCTTTTTGTGCTTTGCGTACATTTTCGATAATGACTGAACCTTCTTTGCCGGCGTTCTCGGCGATCTTGCGCATGGGAACTTCCAATGATTTACGAACGATGTTGACACCAATCTGGTCGTCTTCATCTTCCATTTTAAGATCATCAAGGACATGCATGGCATTGATTAAGGCAACACCACCACCAGGAACGATACCCTCTTCCACAGCTGCGCGGGTCGCTGAAAGAGCATCTTCAACACGATGTTTCTTCTCTTTGAGCTCGGTTTCTGTAGCGGCTCCAACACGAATGATGGCTACGCCACCAGCCAGCTTGGCAAGTCGTTCTTGTAATTTTTCGCGATCATAATCGCTGGTTGTTTTGTCGATTTCGACTTTAATCTGCTCAATACGGCCTTTGATAGCAGCTTCGTCACCCTTACCGCCAACGATGGTTGTGTTGTCTTTGTCAGCAACCACTTTCTCGGCTCGGCCAAGGTCAGCAATGGTGGTTGTATCGAGTTTACGGCCAGTTTCTTCGGAGATCAATTGGGCACCGGTCAAAACAGCAATATCCTGAAGCATTGCTTTACGGCGATCACCAAAACCAGGTGCTTTGACAGCCAACACGTTAATCATGCCACGAATCTTATTGAGTACTAAAGTAGCCAATGCTTCGCCATCAATGTCTTCCGCAATAATTACCAGGTCACGCTTTCCAACCTGTACCATTTTTTCCAGAACGGGCACAATATCAGCAGCAGCAGAGATCTTCTTATCATGGATCAGAATGTAAGGTTCAGCAATAACTGCTTCCATGTGCTCCATATCGGTCACAAAGTATGCTGAAATATAGCCGCGGTCAAACTGCATACCTTCAACATATTCCTGTTCGAATTCCAAACCTTTGGATTCTTCGACCGTGATAACGCCATCTTTGCCAACTTTGTCCATTACATCAGCAATCAACTCACCAATTGAGCGATCCTGTGCGGAAATGGATGCGACGTTTGCAATTTCACTTTTTTCGCGGATTTCAATAGCCTGACGAATTATCTCTTCAGACACTTTCTTGGCTGCGGCTTCGATGCCACGTTTGAGCAGCATTGGGTTTGCGCCGGCGGCCAAAGTTTTCAAGCCTTCAGTTACAATTGCATGTGCTAATACGGTTGATGTCGTGGTTCCATCACCTGCAATATCATTGGTCTTGGTTGCAGCTTCCTTGAGAAGCTGTGCACCCATATTCTCAAATGCGTCTTCCAATTCAATTTCTTTCGCAACGGTGACGCCATCGTGTGTAACAGTGGGGGAACCAAATTTCCGATCAATTGCAACATTCCTTCCCTTGGGGCCAAGGGTTGTTACCACTGCGGTTGCGACCACATCAATACCAGTCTTAAGCTTTCTTCGAGCTTCTTCTCCAAAAACAAGTTGTTTTGCTGCCATATTACTAATTACTCCTTATAAATTTAAACTAAATTTATTAATCTTCAACAATTGCGAGCAGATCACTTTCGCGTAGAATGAGCAATTTTTTGCCATCCACTTTAATTTCAGTTCCGCCGTATTTTGCAAATAAGACAACGTCATCTTTTTTGACATCCATGGGAATGCGGTCACCATCGTCGTCCCGATCACCAGGTCCAACAGAAAGAACTTTCCCCTTTTGGGGTTTTTCTTTGGCTGTTTCCGGTAATACAATCCCACCAGCGGTAATTTCCTCCGCTTCGATAGGTTCAACTAAAACACGACTTCCTAAAGGCCTTAAATTCATTTGTACTTCCTCCTGCTTTTGCAATAGGTAAATTATTTTCGATTTTAGCACTCGTATACACCGAGTGCTAAATCTTCTCAAATCTTACCTGCCTTTATGATGAAAGTCAAGAGATATTAATATTTTCTAATGAATTTCTGATATTTGAATTTTTATGGATTATTTTCGCAAATTTGCTCACCGGCTTTGACAATGTTCATAATCCCCTCATCATCGCTATAATCTTTTTTAACCATGGCAAAAATGCGTTCAGCTTCATTACAAAGGTTGTCCCCCTTACGATGCATAGCTGATAAAACTGAACCATAGGTAAAGTAGTACACCACTGTGTTGGATGTTAATGGCAGGCCTTCAATCGCATAGGGAGGTACCGTATTTGGATCCGTTTCAGCGGTACAATCCTGGCGGACAATACAGCTTTCCAGGGCAGAACAGCCATCAATGGCACAGGCAAAAGCCGGAATGGAGCCTTCATAATTTCGAGCTTTAAAATAGACTAACCCTAATTGGGCGTACACATTGGCATTCCCCGGCGTAAATTCAACTGCCCGCATCACATTCCGTGAAGCCACCAATCCTTCCCCTTTATTAATATAGGTATTCGCGATTGCTAAATATGGGATTGGATCTTTGATATCATTTTGTTCATTAATTTTTACAGCCTTCGCAAAATAATCGAGGGCCAGGTCAAGTTTCTTCAGCTCACGGTAGTTTACCCCAATGGAAATGTATAAAAATGTCAGATTCGGGTTAATTTCAGCCGCTTTTTTGTATGATTCAATCGCTTCATCATAGCTATTGCCAAGCGACTCCATCACAAAACCATGTACACGTTGCACATCCAACAGATTTGGGTTGATTGCTAAAGCACGATTGGAATAATCAAGGGCTTCCTTATATCGCAGTTGATCGAGAAATATCTCAGCCCGGTAGGCAATCGCGAGTGCATTTTGGCTATCCAATTGCAATGCTTTCGTTATCGATTGTTCAGCTTTCAAGAGGTAAGCATTGGATTCATCGCCTGAGTAAACAGGGTAAGAATACCAATCATAAGCAAATGCCTGAATGGCATAGGCAGTGCTATCATCCGGGTTTGCTTCCACCGCTTTTTCTGCCGAAGCAATCGCTTCCTGCAGGCGCTGACGTTTTTCAGCATCCGTAGTTAACAAGTTAGACGAATATGTTTGTATTCGAGCCAATTCCGACCAGATAGTAGAGTTGTTTGGTTCCAGCCGGGTGGCATCCAGGTAGGATTGGATCGCTGCATCCAATTTGCCGGCCTGAAAATTGGTTTCTCCTTCGGCTGCATGGGAATTCGCTGTTCTTGTCGGTGTTGGCGTTGCTAAAAAAAGCGGTTGAACTTTGCCCGTATCAATTTCCCGATAGAAAAGTGCGGCCAAAAGAATAAAAAGAATCAGAAAGAAAATTTGAAATCCATTTCTGGTTTTTTTTGGCCGAAATATGTTGTGGTCATCTGGTAATTTAATACCCATTAATTCTCCAGATCGTCTTAAGGTTCAGGGGTAACTTCAGCTGTCGCCTCTTTCGTTCCTGCGCCTATTCTACTGGCAACATCCTGACAAATATTTACAATCTCGTTGGCATTGTAGACATTATTCTCGTCACTTCCAACCGTATCCATTAAAGCTTGAGAGATTTTTAAAGCTTCGCCGCATTCACCTTTGTACGCTTGAGAGATGCCATAACGAGCAAAGTAGCTGGCTGTTACGCCATAATCTAACGGTAGTGGTTCCACCACAACACCGCTTTCCGAGGTGCCTCCGTGGATGATTAACCCAAGAATCTCAGCTGCCTTGGTAAAATTTTTGTTGCGGAAATAGAGAGTTCCTAAATTGCCATAATAGTATTGGTTCGTAGGCTCAATCGCCACAGCCTTTTCTGCATATTGAATTGCAGTCGCATATTCACCCATTTTTTGGTAAACGACAGAAAGTTGGTAATCTGGTGTGGGGTTTGCTGGATTCAATAGCTCAGCTTCTTGAAATTCCTTGAGCGCTAACGAATACTCATTAACTGAGTCTGTTGAGTAAACAATACCTAAAGCAATGTGCAAATCTGCTATGTAGGGGTTGATATTGATGGCAGCTGTATAGTACTGGACGGCATCCGTGTAATTAGCCAGCAGCCACTGCACGTATCCCCGTGCGCGATTGGTTTCGAGTGAATTTGGATCCAAATCACGCGCTTTGGCTGCATTCGCAATTGCTTCATCAATGATGCCCGCAATGGCGGGGTTGGATTCATATTGCAAACCATACACTTCCGCCAGATACGCATAAGCCACGCTGTTATTCGGACTGAGTTCAATAGATCTTCTCAACGCTGTGATCGCTGCCAAATAGTCTCCCTGAAATCCAAGTGCCCAGCCACGTAAAGCATAGGCGAGTGGGTTGTTCTCATTTACAAGCAACGATTTGCCTAAATTATCAAGAGCCTCATCATATCGGCTGAGGTAAATCTGGGTACGTGCCAGGGCAACATAATTGCCCGCGTTTGCTGGGTCGGCCTGAACCGCTTTTTCATACATATCGACTGCCTGAAATAGTTTCCCCTCCCCCAGCAGCTTTTCGGCATCGGTCACATATGATTCAGGCGGCCGGGTGGCGGTTGGAGTTGGAATAAAAAGCGGCGGAACAGTGGGTACAACGACTTTATTGATGTAAAATCCTGCACCTATTAATAAAACAAGTATGCCGATCCGCAAAGGGTTACCTCTGCGGCGGCGATTCTTCATATTAAAGCGGCCATTTCGAAGATACATGTTTGCATATTACCATCACCAATTTCTTCCCGTCAAGTAACAAGTAAGCAATTAAGGCAGATGAATTACGTTATAAGGCATCTTCACCTTCATTATTAACAAAATAACCCACTTTCCATACGAATTAAATGCCTTGAAATATTCAGGCGCTCTTGCTTGCCATTCAATTACCTTACCGCTAAAATAACCATATGCGCTTTGACTTATTTAGCCTTTTCCCTTCCATTTTCCAATCCTATTTTGAGGTTTCAATATTACAAAAAGCAATCTCAAAAGGACTGGTTGAAGTCGGAATTCACAACATTCGTGATTGGACATTTGATAAACATCATATTACTGACGATACCCCCTATGGAGGCGGCGGTGGAATGGTCATGAAAGCAGAACCGATCTTCACTGCCATTGAAGATGTTCTAGGCAAGCCGCCAGCCTGTCCGGTCATTTTAATGTCTCCGCAAGGAAGACTGTTCAGTTTTAAAATTGCTCACGAACTGGCTGAATTGCCGCACATTGCCATCTTGTGTGGCCGTTATGAAGGTATCGATGAGCGCGTCCGCGAGCACTTAATTACGGATCAAATTTCCATCGGCGATTTTGTGGTGACCGGTGGTGAAATCCCAGCCATGCTGCTGGTGGATGCAATCTCACGTCAGATTAAAGGCGTCCTGGGCGATCCGACCGGCGCTGAGGATGATTCGTTTTCCAACGGGTTGCTGGAGTATCCTCATTACACCAAACCGGAGGAATTTCGTGGCTGGCGAGTTCCGGAAGTCTTATTGAGCGGGCACCATGCCAAAATCGAAAAATGGCGGCGTGAGCAATCACTTTATCGCACGTACATTCAACGTCCAGATTTGCTTAAAAACATTGATTTATCAGAAAATGATCTAAAATTATTAAGTAAATTCCAGCAAGAACGAACTCAAGAGCTACCATCAAATTCAGATAATTTTCAGGGATAGTATTCAATTCATTCTTCGATCGGAAAGAGGTGTCCTCCCATGCAACAAAAATTTAGTTATCCCAAGATATTTTTACTTGGCTTCGGTTTTTTCGGTGTTAGCGTAATCTGGGCTGTTTATAACGCATTTGTACCTATTTTTTTGGATGGGAAATTCGGCCTCAATGCTGCCTGGATCGGGTTTTTCATGACATTGGATAATATTGCCGCATTCATAATCCAACCTCCAGTGGGCGCTTTCTCGGATAGATTACGAACTCCTATTGGACGCAGGTTACCCTTTATTCTGATCGGCGCACCCATCGCCGCAATTGCTTTTGGTTTTATTCCTTTAGCCAGCACCTTGCCATTGTTCGTTTTGTGTACCAGTTCATTGCTTATCAGCATGGCTCTCTGGCGCACCCCGGTTGTTGCATTAATGCCGGATATTACTCCTTCGCGCTATCGATCACAGGCCAATGGCGTGATTAACTTCATGGGTGGTGTAGGTTCGATCATAGCGTTCCTCATTGGTGCTACACTTTACGAAAAAAGCCCCAGTTACCCATTCTGGCTAGGATCCGGATTGGTAATTCTATCTTCTCTATTGGTGCTTTTATTCATTCGTGAACCAAAAGAATTTGAGGTCACCGATCAAAAACGCCCAAGCTTGGTCACTGCTCTGATAGGCTTATTCAAAGAAAAGGAAAAAAGCCCACTCCGAATTTTGGCAGCCATTTTCTTTTGGTTTGTTGCCTACAATGCCATTGAAGCCTTTTTTACACTCTATGCAACCAAACATCTTAACATGCCAGTAGGAGATGCTTCCCGTCTTTTGGGACAATTATCCTTAATTTTTGTTTTGACTGCACTGCCCTCCGGCTATATTGGGAGCCGGGTAGGCCGCCGAAAAACCATTATGGCAGGCATTTTTCTGATGGGCAGTGCAATTTTATCCATGTATATTTTGCCCACTTCAACTCTGACCGTTCTTTTTACCAAATTACCCTTGATTGGAAATTTTTATTCGGTCAGTATCGTGTTGATGATCGCCGGGTTTTCGTGGGCTTTGATTAATATCAATTCACTCCCCATGGTCGTTGATATGACCGACGATGTTCATATTGGCACATTTACCGGTTTATATTATATGGCATCAACCCTGGCAGCCATCGTTGGCCCGAATTTGAACGGCTGGATTGTTAAATTGAGTGGCAATAACTACAGCTTAATGATGCTCTTTTCACCCATTTTTATGCTTCTGGCCTTTATTATGATGGCTGGTGTGCGACGCGGAGAGGCGAAAATATAATAATTATCGTTTCGATTAATACTGACAAATAACGCTTGTCAAGCTCAAATCGTAGGTGTATACTTGTAATAAGTGTGCGAACACACTAAATCCTTTTTTCCAATCTATTAATTTATGTGGAGGAGTATTACATGTCTAAAAAGTTTTTAACGTTTTTAGCAATTTTGATTGCCGCATCGCTGGCGCTTTCAGCATGCAAACCAGCAGCCGCCCCTGCTGAAACGAAATTCAAGGCCTGTCAGGTTACCGATACTGGTGGTATCGATGACAAGTCATTCAATGCCACCGCTTGGAAAGGCGTAGAAGATGCAGTCAAAGATTTGGGCATCGAAGGCAAATACCTTGAATCACAAGAAGTAGCCGATTATGAAAAGAATTTGAACACATTTATTGAAGATAAATGTGACATCATCATTACTGTCGGTTTCTTACTTGGCGATGGCACCAAAGCATCTGCAGAAGCCAATCCCGATTTCAAATATTCAATCGTGGATTATTCCTATGATCCAGTAATTCCAAACGTTGTTGGACAAATTTTCCAAACAGATGAAGCCGCTTTCATGGCTGGTTACTTGGCCGCTAGCCTCACCAAAACCGGTAAAGTTGGCACTTTCGGTGGTCTTCCCATCCCCACAGTCACCATCTTTATGGATGGTTTCGCTCGGGGTGTTGCTTATTATAATGAGCAGAAGGGAACCAGTGTCGAGGTATTGGGTTGGGACATCAACAATCCGGATGGTGGTTTATTCACCATGTCGTTTGATGATCAAACCAAAGGTAAAGAATTTGGCACGAACTTGATGGACGAAGGCGCTGACATCATTATGCCAGTTGCTGGTCCAGTCGGCCTTGGAACCGCAGCTGCAGTTGCTGAACGTGGTAATGCCTATATCATTGGTGTCGATTCCGATTGGGCTGTCACCAATCCAGATTATTCAAAAATTACTTTAACTTCCGTTATGAAGAAAATGGATGTAACCACATTTAATGTGATTAAATCTGCTAAAGATGGAACTTTCAAAGGTGGTAACATCGTTGGTAATTTAGCGAACTCCGGTGTCGATCTGGCTCCTTATCATGATCTCGAAAGCATGGTAACTTCCGATCTCAAAGCAGAACTTGACGCAGTCCGCGCCAAATTACTCGATGGGACAATCAAATTAAGTGACGCTTTCAAAATTAAATAGATAACTTAAAGACGATTAAAAAACAAGGAGTGGTGACCACTCCTTGTTTTTTTAATCCAATGGATTTTTTGTTTCAAAAATTCTAAAGAATACTTCTCTGTGAGCAATTTAATTTAATAATCGCTGGTCGCACAATTGCGAGTCCCGCAAAATGATTAGCGGATGAATGACGGTGATTTTCCAACGATCATCCTGGTTTTACAAAGTCATTTTTCAACGTTAAAAATTTTAAGCATTCGCCTGCTTACAGACCTTTGCTGGCTTAGGTGTGATTGCGAGTGCTACGAGGCAATCTTTTGTACATGGGGCAGAATAGCTTCATCGAGGGTTTCATTCCGTCTTTTGATAACATAAAAAAGTGGTGCGTTACGAACTAACTTGAGAAAAAAAATCAAAAGGCTTTCCTTCCGAGGGGTATTATGTCTCTTTCACATGAGATCTCCTGTAAGGGCGAAGCATCCAAGATAGCATTCTATCCTGTAAAAACATACCCATCGCGGATGCTTCGCCCATCAGCCGACTACCCCGACTCATACCTTAAATATGTGGCGTGGTACGAACTAACTTGAGAAAAAAATCAAAAGGCTTTCCTTCCGAGGGGTATTATGTCTCTTTCACGTGAAATCTCCTGTAAGGGCGAAGCATCCGGGTAAGCATTCCATCCTTCAAAAACATACCCATCGCGGATGCTTCGCCCATTAGTTGTCATTGCTTTTTAATTAAAGTATCAAAATAATTTAATTGGATTACATGAAAACGTCACCTTAAAACTGAGCCGCTGCTTGTTTGACAAAACAAGAAAGACTTAACAAAAGTCCTGCATCTTCTCAATGGATATTCAAAAACCAATATGGTAAAATATCAATAGTTTTCAGGAATTCGATTTATTTCAGTAATTATTATCTTTTATCCAATATTTTTCCCCGGAGAAAAAATGGCTCCTGTCTTGGAACTAAAGGGAATTACCAAACGGTTTCCTGGTGTATTGGCAAACGATCAGGTAAGCCTGACCCTCAACAAAGGTGAAATTCTCGTACTGTTGGGTGAAAACGGTGCCGGAAAAACTACCCTAATGAATATCCTTTATGGTTTGTACCAACCAACGGAAGGAGAAATTTGGGTAAATGGCAAGGAAATCGAAGTGCATTCTCCAACGGATGCCATTAATGTGGGCATTGGAATGGTTCACCAACATTTTATGCTCATCCCCGTTTTTTCCGTCACCGAAAACGTCATGCTGGGCGATGAAACCACCAAAATGGGTGGTTTTTTAGACGAACAAACGGCTGCCACAAAAATTAAGACAATTTCTGAACAATACGGTTTGGAAGTGGATCCATCTTCTTACGTTCGGGATTTGCCGGTCGGAGTTCAACAACGGGTTGAGATTATAAAATTGCTTTATCGAGAAGCAGACATTTTGATTTTCGATGAACCTACTGCCGTATTAACTCCACAGGAAGCAAATGAACTCTTTATCATCATGCACGAGCTGGTCAAACAAGGCAAATCGATAATTTTCATTACCCATAAATTACGTGAGGTGATGGATGTAGCCGACCGCATTATGGTGATCAGGCGTGGAAAAATTGTTGGAGAAACCACCCCTCAAGAAGCTGATCAAGAAAAATTGGCTGCCATGATGGTCGGACGAGCTGTGGAACTGGATGTCCACAAAAATGAAGCCAAACCAGGGAAAACCGTAATCCAGATAAGCAATCTCTTTGTACTTGATCAATTAAAACAAATAGCCGTGGATGATGTTTCTTTTGAGATTAAGGCTGGTGAAATCCTTGGAATTGCCGGTGTTCAAGGAAATGGACAAACCGAATTGGTAGAAGCGATCACCGGTTTACGCTCCATCTTAACCGGGAAAATTGAGCTGCTGGGAGAGGATATCGCCAACGCCAAACCTCGTCATATTACGGAACTTGGCGTAGCGCATGTGCCGGAAGATCGTCAAAAGGATGGTCTCGTTCTCAGCTTTCCAATTTATGAAAATTTAGTCCTTTGCACGTACTATAAGCCCCCTTTTGCAAAAGGCATCAACCTGAACTATCCGGAAATCATCCGTTCCGCCCAACATCAAATCGAAGATTTCGATATCCGTACACCCAGTGCCCAAACAAATGTTGGTTCACTTTCAGGAGGTAACCAACAGAAGGTCATTATTGCCCGCGAACTTTCGCGCCCGATTCAATTTCTGGTGGCTTCACAGCCTACCCGCGGGTTGGATGTGGGCTCCATAGAATATATCCACACCCGAATTATTCAAAAACGGGACGAAGCTTGTGCCATAATGCTCGTGTCACCGGAACTTGATGAAATTATGCAACTCTCCGATAGGATCGCTGTTATGTACCGCGGAAAAATTCTGACAATTTTGGATGCAAATGAAGTAACTAAAGAGGAAATTGGTCTTTGGATGGCAGGAATTACACCTGATAATTCTTCCGCTAGTAAAGAAAGCATTAAATTAGCGACTACTGATGGGGTACAAAATTGAAAAACGAGACCGATAAAACCAAACCAGCCGTTTCAATTGAAGAAATAAGTACCAACATCCTGGCGAGTGCAACCAAAAAGAAATCCTTTTGGAGTGCACTTGTAATCCCAGGGCTGGCACTTTTAACCGGCTTAATTCTGGGGGCACTTTTTATTATTGTTACCAGCGGGGAAGTCTATTCTGCCTTCCAAATTTCATTTGGTTCCGGTTTAGCGACCTCATGGGAAATTGTATCAAAAAGTTATTTGGCACTGTTCCAGGGAGCCATTGGCAACCCGGCCGCAATGGTACAGGCTTTAATCAGTGGCGATCAACTAGAAATTCGGCGTGCTTTCAACCCTTTTCTTGAAAGTCTGGTTGTTTCTACCCCTTACATATTCGCAGGTCTGGCAGTCGCATTGGGTTTTAGAGCCGGATTGTTTAATATCGGTGTCGAGGGACAATTATTCATTGGCGCTGCAGCATCCACTTTTGTAGGCTATTCCATCAAAGGTCTACCGGCAATTATTCATATGCCTCTTGCGCTCCTAGCGGGAGCTTTAGGCGGTGCATTTTGGGGCTTCATCCCGGGTTGGTTAAAAGCCAAAACCGGCGGGCATGAAGTTATTAATACGATTATGATGAATTGGATTGCTTTCCGTTTTACTGAGTGGCTGCTGACCGGGCCGATGACGCGGCCCGATTCTGGCAGAATGCCAGTCAGCCCAATAATAGAAAAATCAGCGGAGATTCCGCAATTTTTTAAACAGCCCATCCGTTTTCATCTTGGCTTTTTCATCGCATTGGGAGCGGCCGGATTGGTCTATTGGCTTTTATTTAAAACAACCTGGGGGTTCAATCTGAGAACAGTTGGTGCAAATCCGCGTGCGGCCAAATATGCTGGTATGAACATTGCAAAAAATACAATACTAGCGATGTCACTCTCAGGGGCGTTGGCCGGACTGGCCGGTGCTAATCAAATACTTGCGATAAACCGTTCAATGGCCATCGGCCTTTCCGCTGGATATGGATATGATTCGATCGCACTGGCATTGATTGGTAATAGTCACCCAGTGGGGGTTGTTCTGGCAGCCATATTGTTTGGCACCTTGAGAAATGGCGCCACACGCATGATGGTTACCACCAGGATCCCAATTGATATTATTTCCATTTTGCAGGCTTTAATCTTAATGTTTGTCGCTGCCCCTGCCATCATTCGCAGCATTTATCGATTAAAACCGCCAAAAGCTGAAGATGAGAAAGCAGCCTTTGTTGGAAGTTGGGGAGGGAAGTAGGTACCATGGCAACTACAGTTATCCAAAGAAAAAAAGTAGAGACAGCTACCCCGGTTCGAAGAGTTGTTATGGGCCTTGTTTTTCTGGCATTATCGATGTTAATACTAGTACTGTTTGCCCTAAAAAGTGACCCGGCACTTAAGACCACTTTTGTGATGAACCCCGGGGGAATTGATCGGGGTTTAGCACCGGATTGGGTTTTACCGGGATTTTCGACGATGATCGTTTTAACAGTCATCACCTTCCTCGCTGCTGTTTACCAAATTTTTGTCGGTTTTAAAAAGGCAACCAATGTGGTTTTGGGCATTGTCGTTGCGTTATTCATCTTCGCCTTCCTTGCCTGGGCTGCCGAAGGTCGCTCTTTAAATTTAGGCGGCATGTTGAGTGGCGCTGTCTTGCTTTCTGTTCCCATCACTTTGGGTGCTTTTTCCGGTGTATTATGTGAACGATCTGGAGTGGTGAATATCGCCATCGAAGGTATGATGTTAATGGGCTCAATGGTCGGCGCTCTGGTTGGATCGGTTACGAACAGCCTTCTTATAGGGCTTATCGCTGCAATTTTAGCCAGCGTGTTAATGGCAGCTCTGCACGCCGTACTCTCCATTAAATATAAAATTAATCAAATCGTTTCTGGTACGGTTATCAATATTTTTGCAACCGGACTTACAACCTATATTTCTCAAAAAATTCTGCAAGTGAATCAAAGCCTGAACAATCCCCCGATATTCCCGCGCTTACCAATCCCTATATTGGCAGATA
Source organism: Chloroflexi bacterium 44-23 (assembly GCA_001899005.1). GTDB lineage: Bacteria > Chloroflexota > Anaerolineae > Anaerolineales > Anaerolineaceae > UBA6170. The sequence goes on along the minus strand of MKUW01000007.1, from coordinate 165,168 downwards.
TTCCGGTAATTGGACCAATCCTATTTAATCAAAATATGTTTGTCTATGCAATGTTCATTTTGCTGGCCGTCCTGCAAATTTCCATTTTTAAGACTCGCTGGGGTTTACGATTGCGCGCAGTTGGAGAACACCCCAAAGCGGCAGATACGCTCGGAATCAACGTCATCCGCACCCGTTACATGGCTGTTTTATTGGGTGGTGCTGTAGCAGGTTTCGGAGGCGCATTTTTCACACTTGGTTCCGTAGGTCGATTTGATAAAATGATGACAGCCGGAAAAGGATTCATCGGTCTGGCTGCCATGATTTTTGGAAACTGGACCCCGATAGGATCTTTTGGAGCTGGTTTATTATTTGGTTTTGCCGATTCAATCGCCACCAAACTTGCTATTTTAGGAAGCTATATACCACCTCAATTCATGAGTATGGCGCCTTATATTACCACCATGGTCGTTCTGGCTGGCATTGTCGGGAGAGGGCAGATGCCGGCTGCTGATGGAGAACCCTACGTGAAAGAGTAATGTATAGAGGACTACGGAACAGTGGGCTTTAATGGATTATTCTTGACATATGCATACCGGTCCCAACTCTGTGGATCGGTCCCGGTGGGTTTGTTCGTATCCGCCTGCGTAAACACGCCTAACTTCGGGTCGTACCACCTGGCGCTGTAGTAATAGAGGTTTATTGCCTCCTGCTGCAGTTGACCGGCGAAGTCCCCTGAGTCGGTTGCAACCGGCGAAGGAGGGATGTAGCGGTAGTCAGTAGGGGTGGTGCCACTCATATACTTGGTTTCACCTGCGTAGCACTCCAAAGCACGCAGTGCAAAGGAGAATGCAGAGTAGCGCAATTCGGCACTTTTCGTTCCATTCGCTCGCACGGTAATCGAAGTAGACCCGAGGTGGTCACTGAGGAGCCAGGAAATGTGACTTTCCGCCCCATCTATGGTTGACCGTTCTGCAAACATTGTAGACCCGCCAAAATACATTTTGTGTGTGGTGGTGATAACATGACGTGGCAGGGGAACTTCCGCTTTGATAAAGTGTTGATAAGGGTAATAGGTAGTAATATCGTTTACAACTGATTTTACCAATTTATTGTCACCATCGTAAACGTAAATTGCTGAAGAAAAAAATAGGGTTGGAGATTTGACCAATAACGCATCCTCTTCATCGATGACTGTCTCTTCTTGGGTTGGGGTCTCCTCCCCTGCCATTCCTTCTTCTACTGTCTCTTCTGGCGTGGGAATCTTAGTCGCTTGGGGTGCCTCGGTAGGCGATGGCGTCTCTGTCATTGCCGGCATTTCGCTGGGTGTGGGGGTAGGTGGGCGAATATCCAGCAGTAGATTTTCTGAAATTGCTTTCCCTGGAATACTTACTTTCATTAATCCATTCTGATAATCAATTTCTCCGCCAGTTTTGTCATCCACGTGGTACTTTGCTTCTGCTAATAAAACTGCATTGGAAGTAATTTCTTTCTCCCCATTCATGAGCCGTAAGGAAAGATAGTTCGGCTCATCTTTAGCCATATCTTGTGGATCAGCAACCCAGCTCATTTGACCATTCCCGAATTTGAGAGGCATAATTAATCCTTGAGAAGTAAGCTTCGAATCATCGGGCAAGTTCAAATTTTCTGCGATTTGAACTGCTTTCGTTGGCTCAAACAGCAAATACAAATCCTGTAAATTTGATGCATTCTGGTATTCAGAAAAAATCATTAATTTCCCACTCAACGGTGAAAGGTTCGCCCATAATTATGAGCGAGGGTATAAGCCTCATTTTTATATGGGGAGGTTCGACTGGCTGCGGTGCAAAAGCAACCCTTTGAGCCATTATTTCATCATAATCAGTTATGGGTTCTTCCAAAGATTCTGAGAAACCCAGGCTTGAATTAAAGGTAAAATTAGAAGACCCTATTAATGGTAATTGTTTATTCTGACTAACTGACTTGGCAATCACAATATTTCCCGATGCCATTGGATTAAATAACATAGTAACAATTACGACCAAACAAAACCAAATATATACACGGTTGATTGCCTTCATTTTATCCTCCCAACAATCAATTTTGCATAAACCACTAAATTATTTGATTATTTGATTTCTTGAAACTGTTCTTTGGATTACTATCAATATACAGAAAATTTTTGGCTTTGTAAAGGACCAATTTGCAGACTTATTCAGATTTTAATTTAACTGTAGCTGGCCGTGAAAAACTAGAAAATGAGCTTTTTTCTTCAGGTAAAAATTATCTTGGAATTGCCTGATTATCGTTTTTGATAGACAAACGAAGGTCAGACTTTTTTTCAATTAAGAATATGACAACTACCAGCTCTCACCTAAGGCAATAGGCCTTATAATCTGGCCTCACCTTCTTAAAAAGATGGTGGCTTCTTATAAAATGGAGTTGAGGAGTGTTTTTAGGCGGGCGAACGCCCGCCTAAAAACACTCTGTCCTAAATTTTTGAAATGAAACAAAATATGCTATCATACGGCTGGTTTTAGTGCACAAATCAAAGATGTGCACGCAACTTTTTACGATCAAATTACGTAGATCTATTCGTATCATATCCAGTCAGAGGGTCCTATGAGCACAATTGTCGTCGATAATATTTCAAAGAGTTTCGGAACAAAAAAAGCAGTAGACGGGGTTTCTTTTAACGTCGAACCTGGCGGAGTTTTCGGCCTTTTGGGGCCAAATGGTGCCGGAAAGACGACTTCCATTCGCATTATTTTGGATATTTTCAAGCCGGATCATGGCAAGGTATCCATTTTCGGCGGTGCGATGACCGAAGCCATGAAAAACCGTATTGGTTACTTACCAGAAGAACGAGGTCTTTATCAAGAGGTTACCCTGGAGAAATGCCTGGTTTATTTGGCTACCCTCAAGGGGATGAATGAGAAAAAAAGTCAAGAGCGCATAAGTGAATATTTGGACCAATTCAATTTAAGCGATTATCGCAAGAAGAAAGTTAAAGAACTCAGCAAGGGAATGCAACAAAAGGCTCAGCTCATTACTACTTTGGTGCATGATCCTGAATTAATAATCATCGATGAGCCTTTTTCAGCGTTGGATCCGGTCAATACTCAAATGGTGAAGGATTTGCTGCGCGAGCAAGCCAAACTTGGAAAAACGATCGTCATGTCCACCCATCAGATGTATCAGGTTGAGCAATTATGTGACCGCATCGTTTTGATCGATCGCGGAAAAACAGTATTATATGGAAAATTATCAGAAATCAGGGAACAATTCTCTGGTAATGAGATTATTTTACGGACAGAAAGCCCATTACCCACCCAAATCCCTGGGATAAACAGCATTAATTCGGAAAATGGCAACCTTATTTACAAAGCGCATCTCGCAGAGGGCGTTAGTCCACAGCAAATATTGCAATATTTGCTGTCACAAAATATTATCTTGAAACAATTTGAGATATCCTCTCCCTCTCTGGATGAAATTTTTATTCAAGTTGTAACCAAAAGTGGAGAGCATGATGCTTAAGGCATGGTTGGTGCTTAAATACGAGTATCTTCGCCATGTAAAACAAAAACGTTTCATTGTGGCACTATTGAGCGTTCCATTATTTATTCTTGTAATTATGGGAATCAGTTTTTTGTCTGTCATTTTCACGATTGACAATACGCCGATTGGTTATGTCGATAACTCACAATTTTTGGCGAATCCAATCATGCTTGATGGTAAAGATAAGGGAGTGTTTGATAAGCCGCTTAAAATAATTGCTTATGATTCGGAGCAAGCCGCGCAAACCGCCCTCGATGAGGAGAAGATACAGGCATTTTTTGTTCTCCCGGCTGATTATCTCGATACAGGTAAAAGCAAGTTAGTGTCCAAGAAAATTCCTGATTCAAATGTAACGAGTGATTTCCGGCTTTTTTTACGCACCAACCTTCTGCGCAATTATGATCAAAAAATAGCTGAAAGAGTACTGGAAGGCCCCGACGTTGAAATTAAAGCAATTGAAGGCGGGCGAGAGCGCAGCAGCACGAATATTCTTGGGATTGCTCTGCCCATTGTTGCCGGTATATTATTTATGCTGGCGGTGAATATAAGCGGCGGCTATCTTTTACAGGCAATGGTTGAAGAAAAAGAAAATCGGACGATGGAGATTATTGTAACTTCAATCTCGCCTACCCAGTTGATGGTTGGCAAGGTTATCGGTAATTTAAGTGTTGGACTGACTCAAATTATTACCTGGATCTTATTCGGAGCGCTTGCAGTTCATTTTGCATTACAATCTTTTCCTTCACTGGAGGCAGGACATATTGACACATATTTTCTGGTAATAATGATCCTTACTTTTCTGCCGGCATTTGTAATGGTTGCCGCTATGATGGCCGCCATCGGAGCCTCTTCTTCTGAAATAAAAGAAGCCCAACAAATTGCCAGTTTATTCACCATTCCAATCGTTATACCTTTTTGGTTCATCGGATCAATTATGGCCAACCCAAACAGTCCATTTTCAGTTTTCTTAAGCATTTTTCCTTTTACAGCACCAGTAATCCTGCCTTTAAGAGTTGCACTTTCTTCAGTACCATTCTGGCAAATCACTGCGACTATTTTAATATTGGTATTAATCGCCATATTTTCGCTTTGGCTGGCTGGAAGAGCTTTTCGATTAGGACTGTTGCGCTACGGAAAAAGATTATCTCTTATGGAAATATTTCAAAAGGCTCAGGTTTGAGGTATTGATGAAAAAGATTATCCTGGTTTTTAAAAACGAACTGCTAAACACTATTCGCCGTAAATCTTTTCTGCTCACACTCATACTCATTCCATTGGGCGGTTTTATCCTCACATTTATCATCGGAGGATCACAAAAAACTTCTTCTCCCAATGTTTTGACGGAAATTTTCTCATCCCCTTCGCGTTCATCTGTATACGGTATTTATGATGGCAGTCACATGATTACGGATTTACCGGCAGAGGATCGCGATACATTCCGATTATTTAATAGCGAAGACAGTGCTCTGCAAGCTCTACAAAATGGTGAGATTGATGCATATTATTCAATTGATCCGGATTATGTCTCAACCGGGAAAATAATCTTGCGAAAAACTGAACTGGATTTGATGGGCAATGATCCTTCCAACAAAATTAAAACCATGCTCGATAAGGCTTTACTCAAGAATGATCCGGCCACCTTGAAGAGAGTTATTACTCCTCTGGTGGTCACGACCGATATTCAATCAGCTGAACCGCAAAAAGATCCGGAGAGCATGCTGACTTTTTATATTCCCTATGTAGTCACCATGTTGTTCTATATCGTCATCTTAACCAGTGCCAGCCTGATGTTGAGCAGTATCACCAATGAAAAATCTAACCGAGTCATGGAAATTCTTATGACTTCCATCACGCCATTACAAATGTTGACCGGAAAAATTGTGGCCTTAGGGTTGGTTGGATTGATCCAAACCATCGTCTGGAGCGGAGCAGGGCTTTTGCTTTTACGAATCAGCGGCCGGACATTGAATCTGGATAGTTCTGTACAACTGCCGGCTTCAATTCTCATTTTTGGAACTCTCTTCTTCTTGAGCGGCTACTTTTTGTATGCCAGCTTGATGGCAGGTGCCGGTGCTCTGGTGCCAAACATGAAAGAAGCATCACAGGCGACAACTATTTTAGTTATCCCCCTGGTTATTCCCTTGATCCTCATCAGTGCCATTGTCAATGATCCAAATGGAACTCTGGCAACAATTTTCAGTTTATTCCCGCTTACGGCCCCAGTCACCATGATGACCAGGCTGGCAGCTGGCCCGGTCCCCGGATGGCAAATAGGGCTCTCTTTGCTTTTAATAGTTTTGACAGCTTATCTGGTAATTCGCTCCGTAGCCAATTTCTTCAGGGCCCAGACGTTGCTTTCCGGAAAAGAATTCAAGAGAAAATACTTCTTTCAGGCGCTTTTCGGGCGATTATAACTGTAAACCTGCAACCTTATACCTCGCTTCCAATTTGCTTGCACGCAAATTTTGTGCATGTTATAATTAATAAAATAGAAATCAGCCTTAAACAGACAAAAAAACCCCACTATTAATATAAAGTAAACATTAAAAAAAGTCCCTTTTTGGATTTGTTTTTGCTTGAATTTCCTCAAAATTTAATTTCAAGGATGTTCATATGCTTGCAGCAAAAGAACTTGAAGAAAAAACGTTACCTGAATTGCGTAAAATTGCCAAAGAATTAGATGTAGCTAACGCATCGCGGCTTAAGAAAGAAAATCTTGTCGTCAGAATTTCTCAGAACCAATCTCCAACAACGGAAGATGGCGATGAAGTGCGTGGCGGGGTATTGGAAATTATGCCAGAAGGGATTGGGTTTCTACGCCAAAACTATAAATTAGGCCCAAATGATGTCTACGTTTCCCAGGCTCAAATCCGCCGTTACAATTTACGCAGTGGCGATCTTGTAATTGGCCAGGCCAGGCCACCTCGAGAATCAGAGCGTCATTTTGGAATTACCAAAGTTGATACAATCAATGGAATCGAAGCCGATGCCGCTCGTGAACGGGTAAATTTTGAAAATTTAACACCAATTTTCCCTAACGAGCGTTTTAATCTTGAGGTTAACCAATCCAATCTCTCCACGCGTTTGATCGATTTAATCGCACCGATAGGCAAAGGGCAGCGCGGTTTGATCGTATCTCCCCCAAAAGCGGGAAAAACGACCATTCTTAAAGACGTTACCAATTCAATCTCCATCAATAACCCGGACACTTATTTAATCATGGTGCTGATCGGCGAACGTCCTGAAGAAGTCACCGATATGGATCGTTCGGTAGATGCTGAAGTGGTGGCATCTACATTTGATGAGCCTGTTTCTGCGCACGTACGCACTTCAGAAATTGCACTAAACCGTGCCAAGCGTCTGGTTGAAATCGGCAAAGATGTGGTCATTCTGATGGATTCGCTCACCCGATTGGCGCGGGCTTACAACCTTTCGGTAACACCATCCGGCCGAACACTTTCTGGCGGAATGGACCCATCTGCATTATATCCTCCCAAACGTTTTTATGGGGCTGCCCGTAAAATTGAAGAAGGCGGTTCTTTGACAATCATCGCCACTGCCCTGGTGGATACCGGCTCACGCCTGGATGATGTTGTCTATGAGGAGTTTAAAGGCACCGGGAACATGGAACTGCATCTTTCGCGCCGCTTGCAAGAAAGACGCATTTTCCCGGCAATTGACATCGAGCGGTCTTCCACCCGGCGTGATGATCTTTTACTCGGCCCGGATGTGCTTCAACGCGTCTGGCTATTGCGCCGTATGTATATTCAAATGACCTCTCCGCAACCACATGGTGCGGGGATGGATGTATCCGTAGCCTCCGAGGCAATTCTACAACGCTTGTCAAAATCCAAAAATAATGTAGAATTCTTGGAGGGTCTTACGGAGGATTCTTGAAAAGAAAATTAACGGTAGATAAAAAGCAAAAAACGAAAACAACCCACAATTTCAATTGGCTTTCCCCTATGCTATGGGGAATGGCTTCTTTGATGGTAGCTTTTTTGGTTTTTGTTATGTTTCAATTTTTTGCACCAGATAAAAAATCAACGCTAGCTGTAGCTGGCATTCCCAATGTAGCAGCAAGCGGGAATTCCAGTCTGGCTGCTGAATTGCCTTCTTACGAAAATGAAGGAAACCCTGATTCACTCTTAAGATATGCCAATCCACGCACAATTATCCCAACACGGGCACGTAAGGATGTACTCATTCATACGATAGCACCTGGCGATTCGGTGTTCGGGATTGCACAGGAATACAATATCAAGCCAGAAACAATTTTGTGGGCCAATAAAGATACACTCAATGATGACCCACATTTGATCTCGGTTGACCAGGAACTCAGAATTCCACCCATAGACGGGGTTTACTACCAATGGAAAGAAGGCGACACCTTGCAATCTGTCGCTGATTTCCTGAAAGTAGACCCGGAAGATATTTTGAATTGGACTCCCAACAAACTCGATCGTGCCAACCCGGTAATTGAAGCTGGCACATTTGTCATGGTGCCTGGCGGTCAACGTGAATTTCAACAATGGGTTGTGCCGACATTCGCTCGCGGTCCAGCCGGCGTGAATAATTCAATACCCGGCTCATGTGATACTTCCGCCGGTGGTGCTTACGGTACCGGTACGTTTATCTGGCCGACCGGTAATACCTTTATTTCCGGCAATGATTTTTGGTCAGGTCATCTTGCGATTGATATTGGTGCCATGCAGGGACAAACTGTGTACGCCTCGGATAGTGGTGTGGTTGTTTACGCCGGATCAATCAGCGGTGGTTATGGGAATATGGTTTTCATTGACCATGGCAATGGCTATTCAACTTTGTATGCCCATCTTAGTTCCATCAGCGTTCGCTGTGGCCAAAGCGTTTATCAGGGAGGCCCGATAGGAGCTGCCGGTAGCACCGGAAAGTCAACAGGGCCCCACCTTCACTTTGAAGTACGGTACTTTGGTGGGTTCATCAACCCGCATTTTGTTTTACCGTAATCATGATCAGAGAGTAATTCAACCAAACGTCAATTAAAAGGCGTTTGGTTGAGTGTAGTTAATAGTTGTGCAATTAGCACGAAATCGTTTTATAGCAAAGATATGGGATCTACCGTTATAATAGCCTGGGGAAAATTTAGATTCTGAATAATTTCTACCGGTTTTGGACCTCGCAGGATAATTTGCCAGCGATACAATCCGGCGGTTCGGTGAAAAAAACAAGGCACCGGTCCACTCAGCTCACTTTTAACATGCTCGCCTTGAGAAATTCGAAATTGAATGATCTCAGCTGCTTTTATACTCAATTCATGAGCTTCTTGATCATCTCGTGAACGAAATTCAAGCGTTACCAATCGAGAGAACGGTGGATAATCCATCTTCCTACGCATTTCGATCTCCTGTTGGTAAAAAGCGCTAAAATCATGCCTGGAAGCCTTTTGAATGGCATAGTGGTCAGGCTGATAGGTTTGAAATATGGCTGTTCCACCCAGTGGACTGCGGCCGGCTCGTCCAGCCACCTGAGTTAGCAACTGAAAAGTGCGTTCAGCAGCCCTAAAATCCGGTAACCCCAAACCGATCTCTGCCAGCATGACCCCTACCAGCGTGACATGCGGTAAATCAATGCCTTTTGCCAACATTTGCGTTCCAACCATGATATCCGCCTGACGGTTGGCAAACTGGCCCAACAAACTGGTATGAGCGCCTTTGTGCTGTGTGGCACCGGAATCCAGTCGAATTACTTTGGCACCAGGTAAAAGCCGCTTGACCTCTTGCTCCACTTTTTCAGTACCCAATCCAAATTGGCGAATGTGCTCACTACCGCAAGCAGGGCAACGGGCGGGCAATTGCCGTCGATAATTGCAATGATGGCAGATCAAAATATCTTCATTGGCATGGTAGGTAAGCGCCAGCTCACAACGCGGACAATCCAGGCGAAACCCGCAATCTCGGCAGAAAACATAAGTGGCACTTCCCCGCCGGTTTAAGAACAATATTGCCTGGTCTCCAGCAGCCAATACCTTCTCGAGCTGGGTCTTTAAAGCGCGGCTGAAAATTGATTTATTTCCGCTCTTTAATTCAGCGCGCATGTCGATCACATTAACGGAAGGGAGCGGTAAGTAAACAACCTCAGGGGCTTTTACCGTTTCTCCGGATTGTTGAACACCATCGCGGTGTGCCAGGACACGGTTCGGAAGCGTGAGAATAGGCCACTTTTCAACATCTGCCCGATACATCATTTCGACACCTGGCGTGGCACTGCCGAAAATAACCAGCGCATCAACCAATAAACCATAAGCTTTGGCCGTTCTCAAAGCGCTATAACGTGGTTGTATATCATCCTGAAAGTAAGAATCATCATGCACTTCATCCAAAACAATAATTCCAAGATTGTGAAAAGGCATAAACATAGCGCTGCGAGGACCAACAATTACAGATAATTCCCCAGAGAGTACCCGCCGCCAGGTATCAAACCGCTCTCCCTCTGATAGGCGGGAGTGAATAATGCCAACTTTGCCCGGAAACCGGCTTTGGAAGCGCTCAACGGTCTGGGGCGTCAGACTTATTTCAGGCACCATCACCAGTGCTTGCTGATTTTCCTTGAGAACAAAATCCACAGCGCGCAGATAAATTTCAGTTTTACCTGAACCGGTGACACCATGCAGAATGACAGGTTTACTGAAGCTTTTCGATTCCAGAATTGATTCCACGGTTTGCCATACCTTGCGCTGATCCATCGTCAATTCAGGTAATTTCTGTTTGCTGGTTGTAAAAGGGTCCAATGGATCACGAATCGATTCAACCTCGTCAATTATAATCAACCGCGCCTCAGCCAATCGTTTCAGATCAGTCTGGTTGGCTCCGGTCTTGCCAATGACGACCTGCAAATGCACCGGTTGGCTTTGACCTGCTAAGAATGTGAGCACTTCTAGTCGACGTTTCTGAATAATGGATGATTTACCCAATCCTGGATGTAGCGCAGGGATCGCATCTGGCTCACAATTCAGTCTGACAGCTTTGACCATTTTTGGTTTGACCGAAGGCGGTGCCAGAAATGGTTCTTTTTGTATAAATCCCTTCTGCACCAGGCTGCGAATTGAACGACGCCAATCCTGCCTCCGAAATCGCGCGTCTAATTGACGTCCTTGTAGAGGTCCCTTTTGCCTGAGATATGCAATTATTGAACGCTGCAAAGGTGAAACTGGGTAATCTGACTCTATACTGCCTAGGGTGAAAAGTGAATCAGCGGTTTTGCTCACTCCACTCGGCAGCATCAATGCAAGACAGGATGAAAGGTCACTCAATGTCTCTTTTGCCAGCCAGCGAACAAGATCCAATTGGGCGATCGTAATGACGGGTTGGTTGAAAAGAAGGTCCTGGATCGGTTTCGTCCTGGCAACTGAGGGAACATCGGTAAACCCTGTCACCACTCCCTGCACATTTTGTTTACCGAATGAAACCTGCACTAATGAGCCTGCGCCAATATACGGCTCAAATTCTTCAGGGACATGGTAGTCAAATACGTCTGATAATCCGGGAATGTTAATTAATACTTGAACAAATTTTGTCATGCTCAGGTTATTTTCTCGGTTCAAGTGAATTCAAAATCACGGCTGCCCCATAACCCACCACTGAGCTCCAATCTCCGGTTTGCTCGCCGGAAGTAGAATGTGCCAGTATTTCAATTTTGTCCGCTCCCATCAGCCTGGTCAATTCAAGCCCAATTAAGATAGCCCCTAACCCGCAAGCGAACCCTCTCCCTGCTTCTTCCGTTTGAAAAACCGCTTCAGAAGAAAAGCTCGAGATCGCATCCAGCATGGTTTTATCCAGCTTTTCAGCGACCGGTTGTGAATAAAAATGGGAAAGGTCTGTTGAGATCACGATCAGACAATTCCGATATTTTATTAATTCAAAAATTACTGCCGCGATTTGTTTGGCGAATACATTGTCAACTGAGCGCACCATTAATGGCAACAAGAAAAATGGCGATTTCAAACTGCGTTGTAAAAATGGTAATTCGATCTCTAATGAATGTTCCTGATCATAAGCCACGCTATCAAGTTTCAAACCCTGGTTCATTTTCAAGTTTTGATCGAGTCTGTCAAGCAAATCCCGATCAATTGGCACAGTACCTAAGGGGGTTTCATATTTTTGATGGTCACTACTCAGGATCAATCCGGGATGGTATGAATGATATGGCGAGAGGATAACTACCAGATCAAATTCACAGGCATTTATTCGACCGAAAGCATGTCCGGCAGTTACTCCGGAATAGCGATAGCCGGCATGTGGGACCAGAATGCCCTTAATCTCTCCGGCTGTAATTTCAGAGGAGGCTTGCCGGATATATTGGTCTACCTCTTGGGCTAATTGCTTTGCATCGCTGGGATACCAGCTGCCGGCAATTGGCGAAGGTCGAATTTTGGAGACTGAACGCATACCTACTTCCTTTCCGCCTTAATTATACCTGTAACCACTCTGCCATGTCATTGCGGACGATAGTTCTCATCTATGGTGGTGAAGCCATCTCCTTCAAGTTGAAGGCACTTAAACCTGGAAATTCTTTACTCATAACATTAAGATGTGGTAGTTTGGTGTGTTATAACCACACCAAACTATTGGTACGTTACGAAATAACTTGAGATTTAAAATTGCAAAAGGCTTTCTTCCCGGGAGGAATGATGATTCTATCGTGTGAGATCTCGCGTAAGGGCGAAGCATCTGGGAAACCATTTTATCCTGTAAAAACATACCCATCGCGGATGCTTCGCCCATGAGCTGACTACTACTCATAGCATAAAGGTATGGTGCGTTACCTACACACCCTACACCTTGCCTGCATTGAGCAATGTTATTTCACCTTCGAATACCACCTTTCGGCGGTATAACCGCTTCTCTCATTAACACCCTTTCTTGAAATATCGAGTGATGGCTTATGCTTTTTGCAGTCTCGAAAAAAAAGCTTCCGGTTCGGGAAGCTTTTTAGATTTGACTATTGTACAAACAATTTTGGATCCACCTTGCCATAGGTCTCACTCAGCATCTCAAAATGAAGGTGCGGCCCGCTTGAATTTCCGGTGGAGCCCATATAAGCAATCATATCACCTTGATAGACGCTGGAACCACAATTTGGCAGGAGATCCCCCAGCAGATGGGCATATAGTGTCTGCCAGCCATCGCCATGATCAATGACGATCATATTGCCATACCCATGATCATTCCAACCGGAATAAACAACCACACCATTGTCGGAGGCATAAATGGCATTGCCCATTGAACCGCCGATGTCAATTGCAAAGTGATTGGTCGCAGGCGAGTAATCATAACCGGAAAGGTAATGGGCAACTGTAGGCCAGACAAATGTACCAGTTCCAACCGCTCCATCGACGACTACTCCACAATAACCAGGGCCAAGGTTTTTCGCCACAGCTGGGTTGCTACGTGAGATACGAGGCGCACTCCAGGTAACAAAGCCGCGAGTTCCATGCGGGACAAACAAATCAGTACCATTTTCAATGTTAGGGTTACTGTAATCACCAATTGTCTCAGGGTCAAGGTGATTGCCAGGCCAATTGATAATATCCTCTGGTTTCACTCCGTAGTACTCAGCGACACCATTTAAGCCTTCACCTTTTGACCAGCGATGCAGCACCCCATCGGTCGGCAAAATATTTAGAACCTGACCTGGTTGCAAATTGTGTGGCTGGTCACCTAAAGTATAGCGATTTCCCCACAGGATAGACTCGGGTATCAGATTAAACTTTTTGGCAATACTAAAAATAAAATCACCGGGCTGCACGGTATAAAAAGTGATTTCATAGCGAGGTTTTTCTGGCAAGAGAGTATTCAAATCTGTGTAGCGTGAAAACCCTACAGACGAAGTATTGTCATCCGGTACAACGAAAGCTGGCAAATCAACAACATTTGTAGGCGTAGGTAATACTTCTGCTGCTACTACCAGGTTACTGGCTGTAATTTCACCTGCCAGGTAAAAGCGTCCCATAATCCAAACCACAAGCAGTACCAGTGCTACAGAAGCAATCGCAGTCCCCAAGCGCAAACTAATTTCGCCCAGACCCATTCTGACAATTCGTTCCCAGCGCTCTCGCCAGGTAGTGTTTTTCTTTGGTAATTGTTCCGATTGAGGAACAAGCGAATCGCGAGTCTCAAGACTCGGATCAGATTGTTTTTCACTCATTAATTTTTTACCTCATTGGGGTCATCATAACAAAGTCAATAATTCATGTCAAGCCGGCTGAACCTAATTGGATTGATAGGCTCAATCAATTTTTACTTTACCATCCAGAGCTTCAACTTTTTCGGATTTATTCTTACTTTTAAAGGGAATCATTAGCAAAAAGCCAAAGGCAATGATTATCTCTCCGATTTCTACGCCACGAGATTGCCAACCCCCAAAATAAGGCACACTCGGAAGAGGATGACTTCCGACACCAAACACATCAGCCATTCCTGAGAAAACTGTAACAACGAAGCCAGTAGCTACCAGCCGCATCCCAATATCTGCTGCTATGCTGAGCTGCTTCCCACGCCAAATGGTTTTGATACAAATATAGCCGCCAACGCACATTCCTGCCAGACCAACCAACAACACAGCAATCTGGATAAAGCCAATCACCGGGCTGCGATCCAGTCCAAATAATGAAGGCCTGGCACCTAAAAGAAAAACAAAGAAACTGGTGATGACTGTAATCAACCCAAATCTCAGCCCATTTCGTGAAAGGACTTTCTTGTTTTTTTCCTTCCCCTCCAGCAGACTGGATTTTTCATTAAATGTCATGCGGGCAAAACCCTTTCGATTATTCGCGCCCAATTCAATCCAAATATTCTCTCAATATCAACTTGCTTGTACCCACGCTCGATCAGGTTCGGTTCTAATTTCTGAAGATCTGCAATCGTGGTCAGTTCAAGAGGGACTTCGGGGTATCCAATCGTACCATCAAAATCCGTGCCAATGGCTACGTATTGAGAACTGCCAGTCAACTGGCAAACATGGTCTATATGATCAATATAGTGCTGCAAGGATACTTTATCACGCTGTGAAGTTTTTGTCCATTCGGGGTCTAAAAATTTATTATAGGGCATAATACCGATCACACCGTCGTGTTCTGCAACCTGACAAATGGTTGTGTCGGTTAAAAGTCTTTCCCCCAGTTTACCTTTCATCAAGATCCTGGCAGTCACGTGTGAGGCTAATACGGGGCCTTCGAAGCAATCAAGTGCTTCTAACGCTGATTCTTCGGTCATGTGGGCGATATCCAAACCCATTCCTAAATCCGCCATAATTTCAAGCAGCAATCGTCCTTCAGAAGTGAAGCGGCCGGGTTCATACGTCCCCCCGCAAAACCGGTTGCCCGCCCAAGCCGGTCCGGCTATGCGCACGCCTCGCTCATACCAATCTTCCATTTCACTGGCAGCTTGTATTCCTTCTGATCCTTCCATGAGCAATAATAACCCGATAGGATTGATTGCCTCAGAGTCACTGTGCCAACCCTGCCACAATTTCTGAAACTGAGATTTCTCATGAAGAATCCTGAATTTCAACGGATTGTCACCTGCCAGACGTTGATAATAATCCAACTGCTTCTGATAAACTACATGTGCTTCATCAAGTGTTCCGTAGGCTACCTTTTCCCAATCACCACCCTGATATCGCTTTGGCATGGCGAACAGCGTACAAAAAATAACTGCCACATGAGCGTTTTGCCAATCCGGCCAGCCCAGCATACACTCGCCCCCCCGTTCTGGTACCGCTGAATACTTTTCAGCAGCGCGTGTGTCCATAGCTGAGCGTAAATAGTCCCTTCCAAAAGTAATTGCGTTATAAGCCAGGTCCTCATGACCATCAATTATAGGGTAAGGCATATTTAGTCCTTTTTGCAAAGAAAGCGCACCGGCCGGTGCGCTTTCCAATTCTTTAATTTATTGCTGAAAGTTAGTCTTCTTCTGGTGTTTCTGGCGTTGATTCAGCTTTATCAGCTTCTGGTTCCGTTGCTGCTTTAGCTTTGGGCTTGGTTGCTGCTTTAGCTTTGGGCTTGGTTGCTGCTTTTGCCTTGGGTTCAGTTGTTACTTCTGCCTTTGGTTTTGCTTTGGCCTTTGCTTTTGGTTTCGGTGCTTTGATTACTTCCGCTTCAGGGGTTGGTGTATCTTCTGATTCTAATTTTGTTTCGGCTTCGTCATCCAACTCAACTTCATCCAAAATAATATCTTCGAGGGTCTTCCAGTCCATTTCAGCATAGGCCATTGAATCCACCCGGCGGATGCTGAGACCAACGCGATGATTTTCCGGTTCAATTTTAATGACCCGCAAAGTAACAGTGTCACCCTCTTTTAAGATTTCCTTGGGGTGTTCTATTCGACGCTCACTGATCTCAGAAATATGGATCAAACCTTCCAAATCATCTTCAATTCGGGCAAAGGCACCAAATTTGGTCAATCGTGTAATGGTTCCTTCGAGAAGTTGACCAATCTCATATTGGCTTATTCGTTCTACCCAAGGATCCTCTTGCAATTGACGCAGTGAGAGGCCAATCCGTTTCTTATCGCGGTCGACGCTTATAATTTTTACTTTTACTTCCTGGCCGACTTTTAATAGCTCGGAGGGATGTTGAACACGATCCCATGAAATTTCAGATAAATGAACCAGTCCATCCGCGCCATTAATATTCACAAATGCACCGAAATCCGCCAGACTGGTTACCCGACCTGTGCGAATATCACCTTCTGAAAGTTCACTTAATATACGTTCTTTCACAGAGTCGCGCGTCTCGGAACTAGCTGCCCGCTCGGATAGAATTAATCTGCGGCGCTCCCGATCCACTTCTATCACACATACATCAATCTCGTCACCCACCATGCCACCCCATCTTTTTTCTGGGGTATCACCAGTGATACCGGCACGGCGCGTTAAACTGATTTGAGAAGCGGGTACAAACCCATTCAGACCTTCAAAAGGAACAATTAATCCACCCTTGTTGTAACCACGAATATTGCTCGTATAAGCATCTTTTGATTCCAACATTTCTTCAGCTTTGTGCCAGGATTGCTCTTCCAGTGCTCGCATAAAAGAAAGCACCAGGTTGCCATGGGAATCCTCGGGGGTTAAAACATAGACAGGAATTTCCTGGCCAACTTCGAGTTTTTCCAATTCTTCAGGGGGAATTAAATCGTATTCGCGACCGCTGATAATCCCTTCTGATTTTGCACCAACACCTACTAAAATCTGCCCTTGTGAAATGCTGGCAATCACACCTTGACGAGTTTCACCCGATTGGGGAAAATCGATTTCCAGGCCCTCTTGTTCGAGCAGAGAGGCCATGTTGTCTTCTTGCGAATTTTCAGGCATTGCCTGCTCTAATTGGGCGTCTTTTTGCTCCATACGATCAACATACTCCCATGAATAAGATTCTCAAATTATATGAAAGAAATCCATTCTTGGCAAGTCTGGGTAAAAAGTCTATTCGAAAAAGCCTGCATCCTCAATTTTTAATGCCTTCGACGCTTCTTCTTGGCCTTTTCAGGTGCTGCCTGGGCATTAGATACTCTTACCCCTTCGATGACTTCCGGTAATTTTTCTTGTTCGATCGTGGCAGAAACCCGCTGGCTGGGTTGATAAGTAAACATGCGGTTTACCAAAGCCGAGCGAATATCGACTAATAAATCCCGGAAAAGCTCAGATGCCTGGCTTTTATACTGTACCAAAGGATCACGCTGGGCATAAGCTTCCATTCCAATTGACACTCTAAGTGCTTCCATTCGTGTCAAATATTCTACCCACATTTGTGAAATAGTTGAGAGCAAGATTTCGCGATAGATCTCATTACGAACATTTGCCCCCAAAAGCATCTTAATCTGTTCCTGATCTTGTGGATTCAGCTGGCTGATTTCGGTTTCTTTGATCTGAGCATAATATTCTTGGCCAAATGATTGTTCAAGCAAAGATTGCCGTTTTTCATCTAATTGGGTTAAGGTGGCCTGAGATTGTCTTAATCGGTTAATCTCATAGGTACCCCAAACCTTTTGCATGGCCTCAATCGCTCCATTCATATGATCGAGCACCCAATCTTTGACACCACTTTCCTCAAATTTTAGAAGTACTTGTGCAGCATAGAAAACATACGTGAGCCGCTGATAGCGTTGTCGTATTTGGCGGTGAGTCTTTTTGTCAAATGCCAAGCGGGAACCCTGGATCAAACCGATCAACATCCGGTAAATATTTTCTTCAGTAACCTCTGCACCATTAAGTTGTTTTATCCATCCATCGATTTCCTGAGCAAACTGGCCTGTCTCACCGAGATATTGGTTTTTACGTTGCTCAAACGCATCGTTAATTGCCTCCATCAAATAATCAACAACATCTGACCAGGCTATGCCCTGTAAGTCGGATTGTTTCACATTTAAGTTTTCAATACGCAACGCAAGTGCGCCGACGATACGAACGGTATTAATTGAAATCAGGTAATCTTCAATTTGATTTCGAATTTCTTCTTCAATCTCTTTGTCACCCTCAATCAGGCTGTTCATTTGGGTGGAAGTCAACCGTAACGGAGTATGGGTAATAGAAATCAATTCCTGCTGCAGATTCTGCGCTTTGAGGGGTTCCTCTTCTTGGCGTTCTTCCAACCCCTCAATAAATGCATCCAGTGCATCGAATCGCTCCATCTTCTGATTCTCAAGAGCATCCTCAATTTTCTCAAACGAATTTTGAGCGCTGCTAATAAGATGTTGAACTTCGGCTTCAATGCTTTCTTCCGCAATCATCAGAAGTACCTTCTTTACTTCTTCATAACTTGCCGGAATCTTTCCATCTTTCGCAATTACTTCATCCATCAAAATATGCAAGGTAATCGATGGATAGAATATTCCTTCAAAATCGAGCGGTGGCTGGACGTCTGAGAGATAAGCCACCAATTTCCAGTGACCTTCCTCATCTTTCATGCCCGGCTCAACTCGTTTCATAATATCCGTCTGCAGCATCTCGATGACATCTTCAGTCAGATCTTGTTTGGTGAAAACCATATCGCGTTGATCATAAATCCTTTGCCGTTGCATATTAAGAACATCGTCATACTCCAATAAATGCTTACGGACGTCAAAGTTAGAGCCTTCCACGCGTTCTTGCGATTGTTCCACCAAGCGAGCCACAATGCCAGATTCAATCGGAATGTTTTCTTCAATGTTCAACCTGCGCATCAGACCTTCAACCTGCTGACCGCCAAACAAACGCATCAATTCATCTTCAAGCGAAAGGTAGAATCGTGACGAGCCCGGATCTCCCTGGCGAGAGGAACGGCCGCGTAATTGATTGTCGATTCGACGCGCTTCATGCCTTTCAGAACCAACAACGTGTAACCCGCCTAGTGCACGCACTTTCTCCATGTCTTCCATTGCTTGCAAGAAAGCATTAACTGATTCGGAATAGATTCCAAATTGGTCAGGCTTCATTTGTAATAACGCCTGTCTTTTTTCCTCATTCTTCATTGTGTAAGGATCAAGGCGGTTTCGCTTTAATACACGCGCAATATCCGCATAAAGCTCTTCGCTAATTTCACCACCCAACTTAATATCAACACCGCGGCCTGCCATATTGGTGGCAATCGTAACAGCGCCAAATGAGCCGGCATTATTAATAATTAATGCTTCTTCATCATGCTTGCGTGCATTCAATACGCGATGGGGAACGCCGGCTTGAATCACGTCGTTCAGCCTTGCAATCGCATCTTGCGGCAACTCTAAAATATCCAACAGACGTTCCAGATTTTCCGGGTCTTGTGGGCTGATTGTTTCCAGGCCGATTGTGCGGGCATATTTACGCATTTCAGAGGGATTGATATCAGCCAACGGTGCATTTAAGAATTTCAATTCCTCTACGTTTTGTTCAATCATATCGCGCTTATGCAGACGCATCCATGCATCACGGATAAGTAAGGTTTGCAGCAATCTGCGCACATTTTCAGCAGATAAACGTTCGGAAAGACGGTCAGAATGTTCTACTGAGGTAGTTCCTACCAGTTGTGGGCGGCCAATAATATGATATTGCACAACTTCTTTGACCAATGCGCGTAATTTGGCTTCCTCCGTACGAAAAACAACATCCGGATAGTCTTTGCGTTTATAGAAAATTGGGGTTCTGGAACTATCAGACCGATTGGCATAGTAGGTATAGCGATAGCCCGATTCATCCTTATCATCCACAGCCAGCATAACAGCATCGTTGCCAAAGGCCTGGTATTCCAGGTTTGTTGGAATGGGTAAAACTTCCAGTTTATAAATTTTATTGAACTCTTCCGCTTCAGTCAAAGCAGTACCGGTCATCCCAGCCAGCTTTTCGTACATTCGGAAATAGTTTTGGATGGTAATGGTTGCGTATGTGACATTTTCGGCTTCGACTTTGACACCCTCTTTAGCCTCAACAGCCTGGTGCAAACCTTCCGACCACCGGCGTCCTGGCATTAATCTTCCGGTAAATTCATCGACAATGACAACTTTTCCACTCTGAACAAGATAGTCTTTGTTTCGTTTAAATAAATATTGAGCTTTGAGCGCTTGTTCAAGGTAACCTAAAATGCGTGCCTGTTCAGGGGCAATATCCTCAGGTCGTTCCGGGTCTCGGATTGGTAGCTGTAATAGTTCTTCCACATGCGCTTCCCCAATCTCAGTCAGGTTTACATAGCGGTCTTTTTCGCTGATCTCATAATCTTCCGGATTAAGTTGGCGGACAATTTGAGCCATGCGGACGTACCATTCAGTATCATCAGAGGCCGGACCTGAAATAATCAGAGGTGTGCGCGCTTCATCGATGAGGATATTATCAATTTCATCAATTACTGCAAAATAATGGTCACGCTGAACTCGTTCATCAAGCCGATTGGTAAGGTTATCACGCAGATAGTCAAAGCCAAACTCACTATTCGTACCATAAACAATGTCCGCTTTATAAGCTTCTGCACGGTTAACCATGACCAGCTGATTTTGATCTTCAAAGCTGGAAGTCTTTTGCAAATCAACCAGAAAAGCTTTATTTCCGTTTTCTGTGCGACTGGCCATTTGCAATACCCCGATTGAGAGTCCCAGGGTGTCATAAATGGGTGCCATCCAACGAGCATCACGACGAGCCAGATAATCATTAACCGTTACCAGGTGGATACCTTTTCCGGTCAACGAATTCAAATACACAGGGAGCGTCGCCACCAAAGTTTTGCCTTCACCTGTACGCATTTCTGCAATGGTCCCCTGATGCATGGCAATGCCACCAATCATCTGAACATCGTAATGCCGCAACCCAAGCTGGCGTTTGCTTACTTCCCTCACTGTCGCAAACGCTTCGACCAATAAATCATCAAGGGTTTCACCTTCAGCGTATCGTTCTTTAAATTCAGCTGTTTTGGCTGACAATTCCGTATCACTTAGTTTTTCATAATCAGCTTCGAGCTGGTTTATTTCATACACCTTCTCGGAATATTTTTCTAATTGTTTTTTGTTTGGATCATATCCAAAAACTTTTGCAATTTTCTGTAGCATTAATTACAACCTATCACCTTTCGGTGAAAAATTATAGCACACCCGCCTGTTTTTACAAAAAAATACACCTTGTAAAACAATACGAATTTACAAGGTGTATTCGGTTTAATGTTGGTTTTAAGAGTGAATTGCGCGACCTTCTGCATCATGGGCTGCTTCCATGATCGCCTCACTGATTGTGGGGTGAGCATGCACATTTCTGGCAATTTCCTCAACTGTCAATTCCATCGTGTGTGCCAAGGTCAATTCTGGCAGTAACTCAGACACTTCAGGACCAATCATGTGTCCACCAAGAATTTCGCCATACTTTGCGTCAGTAACAAGTTTGACAAATCCGGTTGATTCACCCATACCTAATGACTTGCCATTCGCCAGAAATGGGAAGCGGCCAATCTTCACGTCATAACCCTCGGCGCGTGCCTGTGCCTCTGTCAACCCAAATGAGGTTGCTTGTGGGTAACTGTAAGTCGCACGTGGCATCATGCGATAATCCAGTTTTACGGTCGCTGCACCGGCGATATTCTCCGCACATACAATTCCTTGAGCTGAGGCAACATGAGCTAACAAAAGCTTACCTGTCAAATCACCAATGGCCCAGATTCCAGGCACATTGGTCGCCATGCGCTCATCGATTTCAACAAAGCCACGCGCATCCACTTTCACCCCGACTGCTTCAAGACCAATATCCTTGGAATTTGGCTTAAATCCAACTGCAATCAAAGCCTGTTGGGCATCAAAACCTTTCTCGCCTTCTTCGCCCTTGACTGTGACATGCACCCCACTATCAGTTTTTTCAACTTTGAGCACACGGTGATTGGTAAGCACTTCAATCCCGACTTTCTTAAAGGCTTTGGCCATTTCGTTACTGACATCTTCATCTTCTAACGGCAAAATACGCGGCAGCATCTCAATCAGAGTTACTTTTGTACCATAACTGTTCCAAATGGTACTAAATTCAGCACCTATGGCACCCGCACCGATAATAATTACGGATTCGGGCCGGCTTTCCTGGAGGATGGCTTCCCAAAACGACACGATTTTTTTACCATCTACCTCCATTCCGGGAATCTGAGCCGAGTGAGCGCCAGTCGCAAGAATGATGTTTTTGGCGGCTATGGTTTGTTTCTTCCCATCAGCATCGGTAACTTCAATCGCATTCTTTGCTGTCAGCTTTCCTGTTCCCATAATTACATCGATGTTATTTTTTTTCATCAAGAATGTAACGCCTTTGACCAACCGGTTGGAAACCTGGCGGCTGCGTTTAACCGCAACACTATAATCCAGCTCAAGATTATCAAATGAAATACCAAATTCTTTGCCTCTATTACGCAAGGTATACGCCAAATCAGCGTTCTTCAAAAGTGCTTTTGATGGAATACAGCCGATATTCAAACAAACCCCGCCCAGCCATTCTTTATCGATAACGGCTGTTTTTAAGCCTAATTGCGAGGCACGAATGGCAGCAACATACCCACCAGGCCCGGCACCCAATACGACAACATCATAATCACTCATTTTGAACTCCTGAATTGATTTCATTAAGAATTTTGTTTGATTTCCTGTATTCACCCGTGCGTTGTAATAAAATCCTTGCTCCTTCGCAGTATTAAACTATGAAGATTATTCAATTCCACGCACTAAAATGGATTTATGCAGTTTTCTAACCTTTTCTGATCATTTTTTCCAAAAGCAATTATACCAAACTCACCTTTGGAGCCATTGAAAACCGGCAAATGCCAGAAAAAATTAATTCCAGTTCTCCAATATTTTTACCACTTCAGCCAGAAAACCGTCAGCTGACGAACCATCAAGAATGCGGTGATCAAAAGACAAGGACAGGTAGACCATTGGGCGAATCGCGATGGCATCAGCAATAACCACGGCACGCTTTTGAATTAATCCTACACCCAAAATTCCCGCTTGGGGTTGATTAATAATCGGAGTGGCAAACAGCGACCCTGCGGTGCCATGATTCGTAATGGTAAAAGTTGCATCTACCACGTCATCCGGCACCAAAGCATGATTACGGGCTTTCTCACCCAAGCTGTTCACCTGTCGTGCAATCCCAATCAATGAATACGAATCGGCATTTTTTATGACCGGTACAATCAGGCCTTCTTCACCTAATGATGTAGCGATACCAATATTGATTGCGTTCTTGACCAGGATACCTTCATCTGTCCAGGATGAATTAACCATCGGGGTTTTTTGCAATGCTTGGGCGGTGGCTGCTACAAAGTAAGCAGTGAAAGTCAGGTGCACGCCCTGATTTGCAAAAAGCTGTTTGTTTTTATCACGATGCAATGAGACATTTAGCATATTGGCTTCCATCACCGAAGTTACATGTGGAGATGTTCGTTTGCTCATTTGCATATGCTCAGCAATCCGCCTGCGTATATTGGTATGTGGAATCAAATGGCCACCTGCTTGAGGCAGAGAAGATTGAGGTAAATTCCTGGCTGTGGGTTTCGCTGTCTCTGCGGATGCTGCCTTGGAGGCAAAGCGCTCAGGAAACTGCAATTCGGCCGGGCGGAAAAGATCACCTTCACCGGGAGTTTCCCAGGCGGCAGCCTCCTCCTCTACACGTGAAGTCTTTCTTTTTTCAATAAAGCCCAAAATATCCTTCTTCGAAATTCGGCCTCCCTGACCTGTTCCTTTTACTTTGGTCAAATCGACTTTATTTTCACTGGCTATTTTTGCAACTACTGGCGAGATAAAACCCAAATCTCGGTCTCGACCGGCTGGAACTTGATTGTTATCGTCCATAGGAACGGCTTCCAACTCGGCATGCGGAGCGGTTTGGACTGCCGGGAGTGCTTGGGATTGTTGTTCTGCCGGCTTTACCTGCTCTGAAGGCGGCAGCTTGCTGTCTTCGGCAGGTATTTCTTCACCGGGTTCACCAATCCAGGCAATTACTGTATTGGCAGCAACAGTTTCCCCGGCAGGAACCAGAATTCGTAAAAGGGTTCCAGCCGCCGGGCTTGGAATTTCGGTATTCACTTTGGCCGATTCAACTTCAAGAATTGACTCAAATTCTTCAACCGGATCTCCTTCGTTTTTGAGCCAATTGATAACTGTTCCTTCTACAACAGACTCACCTAACTTTGGCATAATTACTTTGGTTGGCATTATTTACCCTCCGAAATATTACTATTAATAATTTGCAAGCTCACGAGCAGCATTCATTATTTTGTCTTCATTAACCATAAACCACTCTTGCATAGGATGACTGAACGGGACTGCCGGTACATCCGGGCCAGCCAATCTCCGCACTGGGGCGTCCAGATAAGTGAAAGCATGTTCAGCAATGATGGCAGCGATCTCGCCTCCATACCCGCCGGTTAAATTGTCTTCGTGTACAACAAGTGCTTTCCCCGTTTTCTTAACAGATTTCAGTATTGTATCTTTATCTACAGGTACCAATGTGCGCAAATCAACCACTTCGACCGAAATGCCCTCTTTTTCCAAATTTTCCGCCGCCTTGAGTGCATAAAAATGCATCATCCCATAGGCAAAAATGGTCAAATCTTCACCACTTTTAGTAATGTTTGCCGGACCGATCGGAACGATATATTCTCCTTCAGGAACCTCACCGCGTATCAGTCGATATCCTTTTTTAGGTTCCAGGTACATAACCGGATTAGGATCACGAATGGCTGAGATTAATAACCCTTTGGCATCATATGGTGTCGAAGGAACTACCACCTTTAGTCCGGGCACGTGAGTGAAAAAGCCTTCAATGCTTTGGGAATGGTAAAGGCCTCCCCCGATTCCACCGCCATATGGAGCCCGAATCACCATTGGTACTGGCCAGGCTCCATCCGACCGGTAAAGCATTTTTGAGGCTTCGCTAACAATTTGATTAAATGCCGGATAAATAAAATCAGCAAACTGAATTTCACAAATTGGTTTCATCCCATACAATGCTGCCCCGATTCCAACACCTACAATCGAGAGTTCCGCTAAAGGCGAATCTACTACACGCATTCCACCATATTTTTCAAACAAACCCTCAGTGGCACGAAAAACACCACCTCGTTGACCGACATCCTCACCAACAATGAAGACATCTTCATCTCGGCCCATTTCATCATCCATGGCATCACGGATCGCTTCAACTAATGCTTTTTCAGCCATGCTGAACCTCCTCAAAATAAACCGGGTGCATACCCTCTTCAGCTTTAGGGTAAGGTGCTTGTTCGCCGAAATTTACTGCCTCAGTAATCATTTCTTTGGCTTTTTTATCAAGAGTATCCAATTCTGCCTCGGTTGCAACTGATTTTTCCAATAAGACCTGCCTGGCCAGTAAGAGTGGGTCCTTTTTCTTATGCTCTTCCACCTCCTCACGTGAACGATAGGTGCGATCATCATCATCCGAGGAATGTGGTGTAAGGCGATACATTTTCGCTTCAATTAAGGTAGGCCCGTTTCCAGAACGAGCAGTCTCAAATGCTTCTAAAAATGATTTGTAGACGCCGAAGACGTCGGTTCCATCTATGGAAATTCCTGGTAAACCCAAACCACAAGCTTTGTCTGCAACGCTTTTTACTGCCATTTGCATTTCCGGAGGAACTGAGATGGCATATTGATTATTCTGAACGAGAAACACAACCGGTAACTGATGAATTGCTGCCCAATTAACTGCCTCGTACCATTCTCCCTGTGAGGTTGACCCTTCTCCAAGTGTCGTTAAAACAACCTGATTTGTTTTTTTCATTTTTATAGCCAGGCCAATCCCAGATGCATGAACGCATTGAGTGGCCACCGGCGCGGATTGACTGACTGCATTAACCCGACGCAGACTAAAATGGCTTGGAGTTTGCCGTGCGCCTGAAGAAGGATCACCAGCCTTGCCCATCAAACTGAGAACGTATTCTTTGGGCGTCAATCCTAGTGATATCATCAAAGCCAGGTCACGATAATATGGAGTAACCCAATCTTCGCCTTTACGTAAGGCAAAAGCAGCTCCTACTTGGGCCGCCTCCTGACCAATTCCGGAAATATGAAATGCAATTTTTCCTTGTCGATGCAGCACCCATGCGCGTTCATCGAGACGGCGTGCCAATAACATCATCCAGTACATTTCCCGCATAACCTCACTGGACAAATCCATTTTTCCTCCTGTTTTCATATAACTTCTTAAGAATAGTCTTAAAAAGTATCTGTCATTGTCGCAAACAAAAGCGATAAACTTTAATTTGAAATGCTATTTATTTGCGCTTGAATCAAGTGTAGCAAATGGATATACCTTAATCAAATCCATCCTTTTACATTGATCCTGTCTCCTGACAAAAAACAGAAGTAAATACAGTTATTAATTAATAGAAATTAAATTGGTTCAGTATTGTGAAACCTTGTTTTCCTGAATAATTTTCAGCATTTCTTCGTTGCTCGAGAATTTAAAATCCTCAATATTTTGTAATTTCGCCTGTCTTTTCTCTTCTTCATTCAAAATTCTTAATTCTTTTTTTCTTACAGTTTGAGGGTGATCATTTAAAAATTCTCGTTCAAACGCGGTTGGATCACCCAAATTTTTAGGAGAAATTGTTTCCAGGTATTGTAAGACTGCCTGAGCTGCATTAATACCATCTTTGCGAGCTATCCCCACCAATCCATCGCTTGCTTTTCGCGCCCATCCCGCAAAAAAGACATCCTCGATATCCTGCATCAAGTTTGGATCAAAAGCTTCGTAAGAAATACCTTCTATCGGAAAGCGAGGTTTCGGGTTTTTGTAGTATTCATAGTTATCCATAGGCAATCCGAATTCAGGATCAACCCCATCGCCAATGGCAAAAATGACTGTATCACAGTCCATCCTGGACATTTTGCCCGTACTTTGAGCTTTAATCGTGCCATTTTTTTCAATCAAGGTATTTTCTTCCACAATTACAGCATTAACATGATCGTTTTTATCGCCCAAAATCGAATTGATCGAACTGAGGAATTTCAGACAAAAAATGGTCGATGAATTTGGTTCGATACAGGTCTCCAATGAATTAAGAATAAATTTTAGAGAAAGATCGGGATCCTGATAAATTGAGCGCATAATTGGCGTAGCTTTGAATAATTCATTTTTATAATCATCCAAATCAAAATTGCTGCCGACATATTCCATCTCTTTGCGTGAAAATTTCGTTTCTGCCGGTCCACGTCTGGCGATAGATGTCACTTTTTCAACCTTTTGATCGCGAATAAGGTATCGGGCAATATCCATCATGACATTACCCATGCCTACAATAATCACATTTTTACCAATTTCATATTCTTTGGTACTATAGGGCGGCAATAAATTATAGTGATAAACAATATCCTTAGCATGGTAAACGCCTTTAAGATCCTCACCCGGCACACCCAGCCACTTGGTACCCTGCGCACCCGAAGCAACTAAAATTGCGTCAAACCCAAAGGAGCGAATATCATTAAGAGTAATATCCCCATGCAATCCAACCTTGACATTGCCGAAATATTTAATATTCGCTGAATCCATACAGCTGGCGAATTGTTTTCTTAAGCCTTCCTTCATTTTTACTTTATCGGGATAGATACCATATTCAGCCAACCCACCAGGTTTGATATCCCGATTAAAAACAGCGACATATATTCCATTTTTCGCCAACTCACGAGCAGCAAACAGGCCAGCAGAACCAGCCCCTATTATGGCTACACGATAGGATTTTGCTTCTACCATTTTTGTTCCCTTTGATGAGCTAATTTAAGCAATTATTAATAATTATATCCAATTAATTTTTTGGCACAATGTTAGAAGGTGATTAGTTTTTAATAACTACTCTGATTTCTTTCTATTTTGATACTTTTATTAAAACCGCCGACGACTGATGGGTAAATGAGATTGTAAAATCAGAATAATCGCCGGAAAATCATCGCCATTCATCCGCGGGTCATTTTGCACAACCAGCTTATAAGGGTTTTTTAGTGATTTAAATAATTTATGCTATATTCACAATTGAAGAATTCTTAATAAATAAATCTTTTGTATCTTTTCAATAAAACGGGGTTAGGGAGTGTTTTTAGGCGGGCGATCGCCCGCCTAAAAACACTCTGCCCCTAATTTTTGAAATGATACAATCTTTTCAATTCTCAATCGAACTTTTTAAATGAGGCTGGATGAATCAAGACTTTATTAGCGAAAAATTAGACAATGGATTAAGAATATTTTTACGAGAAATCCATGCCGCACCAATCGTAAGCCATTGGGTTTGGTATCGAGTCGGCAGTCGTGATGAGGTTTCAGGTCAAAGAGGTCTTTCGCATTGGGTGGAACACATGCAATTTAAAGGTACTCCAAAATGGCCTGGCTCATTAATGGAGCGTTCCATTGCCCGTGTTGGTGGCGCATGGAACGCATTCACACACCTGGATTGGACCACTTTTTACGAAACATTACCAGCCAACCAACTCGAAATTGCTCTATCAATCGAAGCAGATCGGATGCGCAATAGCATTTATGAAAGTAACGAGTTTGAATTTGAAAGATCTGTGATCCTTTCTGAAAAAGAAGGAAAAGACAACGATCCTTTTGCACGTCTCAATACAGCGGTTGTTAAAGCCGCTTTTTCATTGCATCCTTATCAGAATGATATTATCGGTACTGATGAGGATTTGCACCATATCCAATTGAATGATCTAGACCGCCATTATCAAAATTACTATCAGCCAGCAAACGCTTTAATCGCAATCGCCGGCGATTTTGAATCCCAAATAATATTAGAAAAAATTAAACAGCTATACCAATCCTATCCGTTGGCAGTGATTTCACGACCTACCATCAAACCCGAGATGAAGATTGAATCTAGCAAAGAAATCTTAATGTACGGACCTGGTGATATGTCATTCATCCAGGTTGCCTACCGGTCACCAGCTGCTGCCGATCCGGATTTCTTTGCTTATACAATTCTGGACAGCCTCCTTTCTGGACCCTCCAGCTTAAACATGTTTGGTGGTGGGGGAATTTCAAACCGTACCAGCCGTCTCTACCGGCGGCTGGTCGAAAAAGAATATGCGGTTGCGGTTTCAGGTGGATTGCAGGCCACAATCGATCCTTATGTTTATGACCTTTCAATCACGCTGCAACCCTTACAAGCACCTGAAATTGTTTTGAAAAAAATGGATGAAGAAATTGAACACCTTTTAACAACAAAAGTAAAAGGCAAAACCATTGACCGGGCCATTAAACAAGCTGCCGCATTGTTTGCGTATGGTTTAGAAAGTGTAACAAATCAGGCTTTTTGGATCGGGTATTCCGAAATGTTTGCGAATTATAGTTGGTTTAACAATTATCTTGATCGCTTGCGCGATGTCCACCCACGCCATGTATTGGAAGTGGCCCAAAAATATTTGCATCCCGAAAATCGTGTGGTCGGTTTTTACCAACCAGAAACAGCGAAAGAGGGTTAACGATGAACACAAACCAAATTAATTGGGATCATATGCCCGGTGAAGAGAATATCGTCCAGGCCAAACTACCCAATGGGATAAAAATTTTGTGCAAAACAGATTATTTGAGCCCCACGGTCATCATCAGCGGTTACCTGCAGGGGGGATCGATTCTTGATCCCTCGGAAAAATTGGGGCTGGCTCTCTTTACTTCATACGCATTAATGCGCGGAACAAAAAGACAAAGCAGCCGCCAACTTTATCACAATCTGGAATCATGCGGAGCGAGTTTTGGGTTCGGTGCCAGTGTGCAATCAACCAGTTTTGGGGGCAAAGCACTGGTTGAGGACTTTCCTTTAATCATTGATACCCTGGCTGCCTGCCTCCTTCAACCCACATTTCCTCCTGATCAGATCCACAGGTTAAAAATGCAGATCTTGACTGGTTTGCAATTGCGTGAGCAAGATACCGTTGAAATGGCTTCTCTATGTTTTGATAAAAATCTTTTTCCCAATCACCCCTATGGAACTCCTGAGGATGGATATATTGATACTGTTCAACGAATAATGCCAAGGGATTTAAATGATTTTCATCAAAAGTTTTATGGGCCACAAGGCATGGTCATTGTCATTGTTGGTGCCATTGAATCAAACGCTGCCATTGATTTAATCATGGAAAAATTAGGGTATTGGGAAAACCCCAACTGGCAGGCAACCCCTGAAATCCCAGAAATTCCAGAAATTAAAAAATCTCTAACAGTTTTTATTCCGCTGGCTGAAAAATTCCAGGTCGATATCATTATGGGCTGTCATGGTCCGGCCAGAACTTCTCCTGATTTCCTGGCTGCCTCACTTGGCAATAATATTCTTGGTCAATTCGGAATGATGGGTCGAATTGGCGAAGTTGTCCGTGAAAAATCTGGGTTGGCTTATTACGCTTCAACAAGCTTGAACGCCATGGCACACGGGGGATCCTGGGAAATTGCTGCCGGAGTAAACCCGGCTAATTTCGACGCAGCAGTCTCCATCATTAAAGACGAATTGATTCGTTTTATTACGGAACCGGTGAGCGAGGATGAATTGCTTGATGCCAAATTCAGCTATATCGGCTCAATCCCTCTCTCAGTTGAATCAAATAGTGCAGTTGCAGGTGCTATTGTTCGCATGGAACGCTTCGGATTAGGTCTTAATTATTTGCATCTTTTCCCAAAGCTGGTTGATTCGATCAGCGCAGAAGATATTCTGATGACAGCACAGAAATATCTTAATCTCGATAAATTAATTGTTGTGGGGTGTGGCCCAACTCCAGCTAACTATAATGGGTGAGGTTTAAATTTTATGACGATTCTTTACAATGGGGTTGACCTCGTTGAAATCAAACGGTTTGAAGACCTTAATCCAAGAATCTTGACTCGTTTCACAAACAGAGTCTACACATCCTTCGAAATCGAAATCTGCGAAGGAAATGTCCGCTGTTTGGCTGGCCGGTTCGCAGCCAAAGAAGCGGTTTCGAAAGCACTCGGAACCGGCATAGGTAAAATTCGTTGGCAGGAAATCGAAATATTAAGGGGAGAATCCGGTCAACCGCTCTTACACCTTCATGGTCGGGCACAGGAAATTGCGCAGGCAAAAGGCATCACGGGTTGGGCACTGAGTATCAGTCATGGAAAAGAAATAGCGATTGCATTCGTTGTTGCCATCGGTATCTAAGAGTCAATTTTATTTGCAAAAAACCTCATATTGTTGTCAGGTACAATTAGATAAGAGATGAAGATACTTGCTGTAAGTGATGTTGAATTAGGATTCCTTTATCAGCCGCAAATAAGTGATCGTTTTAAAGACGTGGATATGATCATCGGTTGCGGTGATTTGCCTTTTTATTATTTGGAATATATGATATCCACTCTCAATATCCCGCTCTATTATGTGAATGGAAATCATGTCAGCAAGACTGAGTATACAACCGGTGGAGAGCGCACAAGTCCATGGGGTGCAATAAACCTTCACAAGCGCTGTGTCGTGGATGATACAGGCGTTATTCTGGCTGGTATCCAGGGAAGTCTGCGTTACAACCTGGGGGCGTTTCAGTATACCCAGGGAGAAATGTGGCAACGGGTTTTTCAATTGTTACCGGCATTTTTTTTTAATAAGATTTGGTATGGCCGTTATCTGGATATTTTTGTATCGCATGCACCGCCCTGGCAAATACACGATCAACCCGATTTGGCGCACCAAGGTATTAAAGCCTTTCGCTGGCTAATCAAAGTCTTTCAGCCAATCTATCATTTACATGGTCATATTCACATTTATCGTAATGACGCTGTTACAAAAACCAAATTTTTAAAAACAACAATTCTTAACTGTTATGGCTACCGTGAAATCAATTTTGATATGCACCCAGTAATTGAAGGTTTACAAAGAAATCCATTCCTCAGATAATCAAAAAGCCTGAGTGCCTATCCAAATATGATCAGGAGAAATTGCCTGATTAAACTTAATTTCAAGGTTGATATCGGTTTCAAACGTAATGTCTTTTAATCTTGGGTGCACAAAACAAACTGTCGGTTGGTTACCATACTTTTGTTGGTAGTAGATAGCAGCTTCATGAATCTTCTCGCGTAGATTTCGTCGTGGATCATTGTCGAACCAAAGCATTCCTGTTTTCATGCATTCCTCCAAAATAGATACTTTAACCTTGCAATATTGGTGCCCAAAATGGGATCCAATTGACACCAATTTTTGCCAGGAATTTATTACGGATTTGCAATGCACTTATTTGTGATTCAGAAACAAACCCGGAAAGAAATGGTGAGAACACAGGGTCCATTTGACCAAAAATCCGCGATTTGAACGTTTCAATAAAAAGCATTGGCTGATTAATTTTTAAGAAGTCCAAACCTGCAAAAACCCAGATATTTACGCTTGCTCCATATTTTACAAGCCACTCAAAATTTTTCCTGGTTTGAGTATCCATACGCTCAACCATGGCTAAATCATCGACAAATAAAATAATTGTGGCACGCTCCAGGTTTTTTTGATGGCGCTGTTCCACTTTTTGGGCAAGATAGATAATCCAATCCTCAGCACTCTCCTCATCACCTCCCACTACTCCTGCACAGAAATCATAGTTGCAGTCATACTCGTGGATTTTAGACATCCATTTTTCTGGAAGATCCGAGATAACAATGTATTGGAATTCAAATGCTGAGTTCATTTGTTGCAAGGAGCGAATCATAGAATACATTAAATGACGGATGGTTGGCAGGTGATCATTCAAAATCAGTAAAGAACCTAATTGTTCATTTCTAAGATCAAAAGTTACTGGTAATTTATCGGCATCCAAGCCTAACAAAGCCATCTTTTCAGGCAAGAACACCGAACGCTGCAATAAGTCATCGATGGAATATTCCTCTAAAGATAGATTTTGACCGCGTAATTTTTCAATAAATCGTTCAGAAAAGGTTGATTGATTTGATTTAGTTGGTTCAAAGATAGCCATTTCTTCACCTCCAGAATATTTGTTCTATTATAGAACATTTATTCTTATTTAGTCAAGTACCAATTTTTCCAATTTCAGATTAAAATAAGACATTTCTAAATCAAAGAAGCATTCAATAGCGTTTAAAAATGCTTGCTTCATATCTTTTCAAAAATTTGGGGAGAAATGTTTTTAGACGGGCGATTGCCTGCCAAAAAAACACTCCCCAACCACGTTCTTTTGAAAAAATAGCTTGCTTCTTTGAAAATACGTTAAAATAGAGATATTGAATAATCTCCGGAGAAATTTTGCATTCATATTAATAGGAGGCTGCCTTGATTAAGGAAACTATAAAAGACGCCGAGTCACGTATGAAAGGTGCTGTTAACACTCTCGAAGAAGATCTTGCCGGTATCCGCACTGGACGTGCCCACCCGGCATTGGTAGAAAAAATGGAAGTTGAATATTATGGTGTAATGACTCAACTCAATCAACTGGCGTCAATAAGTATTCCAGAACCACGTCAAATATTGATTCGTCCATTTGAAGCAAGCACGGTACGCTCAATCGAACGCACACTGATTGCATCCGATCTTGGCATAACCCCAAACAGTGATGGCAAAGTAATCCGCCTCAATCTGCCGCCGCTCAATGAAGAAAGAAGAAGAGATCTTGTCAAATTGACAAACAATCGCGTCGAAGAAGCAAAAATCGCTTGCCGCAATGTACGCCGGGATATTATTAAGGATTTACGAGAATACGAGAAAGAAAAACTTATTTCAGAAGACGAGTTAAAACGAGCAGAGGATGAGTTGCAGAAAGTTACTGATAGTTTCATTGAAGAAGTGGAAAAAGTCGGCGAACGTAAAACTGCAGAAATTATGGAAGTATAACAAACGTGATGCCTTCAAAAACCGACTTGCCTCTCCCCCAATTGGATAATGTACCCAGGCACATTGCAATCATCATGGATGGTAATGGCCGTTGGGCAAAGAAAAGAGGGCTGACCCGCCTGGCAGGCCATCGCTCCGGAACTGAGAACCTGCGCAGAATCATTCGCGCATGTGTGGAGTTTGGTGTTCAGTATCTGACCATTTATGCTTTTTCAACCGAGAATTGGGGGCGCCCAGCCGATGAAGTCGAGGGCTTAATGCATATATTGGAAGAGGTCATTGACAAGGAACTAAATGACCTTCATGAAGAAGGGGTTCAGCTGCGACATATCGGGCGATTGGAGCAATTGAATCCAACCTTGCGATCAAAGGTAGAGCATTCTGTTGAGATCACCAAGGAAAATCACCGGCTGATCTTGTGCATTGCCTGGAATTATGGCGGCCGTGATGAAATCGTATGTGCTATCCGTAACATGATGAAAGATGGTGTTAAACCCGAAGATGTTACAGATGAATTGGTAAGTAGCTACCTTTTTACCGCAGGCATCCCAGATCCGGACTTAATCATTCGAACCTCAGGAGAAATGCGTATCAGCAATTTTCTGATCTGGCAGGCATCCTATTCGGAATGGTATGTAACACCAACTCTTTGGCCCGATTTCGATCGTGAAGAGCTGTATACAGCTCTTTCAAGTTTCAGCCAACGTGAACGTCGCTTTGGAAAGCTGTCCGATTCTGAGAATGAATTAATTCAAAATGCTGACTAAGCGTATTCGTACCGCAGCTATCATGATAGTAGTGGGTGTCTCTTTTGTCGCCCTGGGTGGCTGGTATTATGTTTTTTTCATTTCAATAATCCTGGCTGTTGCTTCCTGGGAATATTGGAATATGTATCGTAATGGAGGTTTTGCACCAAATCCGGCTGTTATTTTTCCGGCTGTTATTTTTCTGGTCGTTATGCGTTATCAAAATGGTTTTGTCGGAAGTGATTTTGTGCTCACAATTTCGGTATTGACCGCCCTGGCTTTCCATACCATTTCATATGAATTGGGACACCAGAACACTTCGATTGATTTTGGCATTACTCTGGGTGGAATTCTATATATAGGATGGCTGGGTGCCTATTTGATATCGCTGCGTTTTTTACCGGATGGCCTCTGGTGGCTGATGTTGGCCATTCCAATTGTGGCCGTTGCGGATGGTGGCGCTTATTTGTTCGGCAGCAATTTTGGAAAGAACAAGATGGCTCCACGCCTTAGCCCAAATAAAACATGGGAAGGTTATTTAGGCGGGGTTTTATTTGCAATTATTTCCGGGGCACTGCTTGGAGCTTTATGGCACAATTATGCACCAGCCATAACGGTCCGAAATGGCTTGATGTTGGGAATTATTCTAGGAATCTTGACCCCGCTCGGTGATTTAGGAGAGAGCATGCTTAAGCGTCAATTTGATATTAAAGATTCCAGTAACCTTCTTCCTGGGCATGGAGGTTTTATGGATAGAATTGATACCTGGCTTTGGGCAGCTGCCATTGGTTATTACGTTATTGAATTATTTTTTATATAGTTAAAATAATCTAGCCGGTTGTTTTCACAACCGGCTAGATTAATCAAGTTGATTTACTTTATGACGTACGTCAAGTTTGCGTCAGCTGTAATAATAAGCTGGCCGGAAGCAATCGGTGTAGAAGAGGCAACATCTAACCTGCCACCACCCTTGGCACTATTGATTGGTTGGGGGTTACCAGAAGAATACACATTAATATTCATCAACTCACCCAACTCAACACCAGCAGCTGCTGCAATTTCCTGTGCTTTTTCTTTAGCATTTTGAATGGCTAAATTACGGGCATCAGATTCTGCTTGCTGGCGATCCTGCACATCAAAGCTGATGCCATTGATTTGGTTTGCACCTTTACGAACCACGGTATCCAGCAAATTTCCCAAAGTATCAAGTTTTTTAACTTTAACATAAATAGTGTTTTCAACCACATAGGAAATATCTGTTTGTTGTCCATCCGGCCCATAGTTTTGCATAGGATATACATTGAAAGCCGTGGTTTGAATATCCAACGGGTCAACACCAAGAGCTTCCAAGGCGGCAGAAATTTCTTGTGCTTGTTTGTTATTTTCGTTTAGAGCTGTAGCCACATCAGCAGCCTGACTTCTGGTGCCGACATACACATAAGCAATATCAGGAACCAAATAAACTTCGCCACTTCCAGAGACACTGACTGTGCGAGTTGTATCAGGTTTCGCCGTAGCCGCACTACAGGCTCCCAGTAATCCCGCAAGTAATGCGAATAACATTAATAAACTAAAATTCTTTTTCATTTTTCCTCCAGTAAAATAACATGCTTTGTTGTTAAGACGACATGTAATTAACGAAAGTTCCCAAAAAATAGAATCCGGTCATTAATCCGAACCGGATTCTTAAGAAACCTTTCCCAGTTTATTATGAGCAAAAGGTATAAAAAATCACCCTTCTGAAAAAGTTTATTGCTGCTGGACAAATCCCATCTTAAAGCTTGGATTATGGGTTTTCAATAGGTTATGATTCTCACTGAGCCGATTGGATTGCTCAACTCCAAAATACTTGTGGTGGGAATGTCTTTCGCGCCTGGTGAATATAACCAATCTCCGTCAAGCTGATATGCATCCGGCAATTCTTTGATCGTAATGGCTGTATCCAGTTTAATCTTAATGGGGTAACCCTCAGGAACCCGTACTATCAATTCACCAATTGCGCACTCAACAGTGCCAGTGAAACTCTCTCCGTTTGGCAAAGTCAGCTCAACAGAACCAATCCCCAAATTTACATTCAATTTATTTAGGTCAATTCCTTGCAGATCCAACTTTTGTTGACCAACTCCTTGATCAACATTTAAATCAATCGGAATGTCATTATTGAGTTGCAAATTCCAGGGAAATCCAGACCCATTGGCTCGGGATGGCAACACCGCTGTGCCATGACTTTGCATGGTCAATTTTCCTGTCCCGGAATCAACCTCATACTTCTGAATCAATTCTTCCTGTTTTGCAATCGATATATCGCCACTCAGCAGCAAATTTGGTTGTGAACCAGCTGAAACAGATAAATTTGCGATAGCAGGTTTTAAGTTCACTTGAGCTCCAGTCGCATCTTGTAATTCGATTTTGACGGAAGTTAAATTTCCCTGTCCGACAATGGGGCTATTCAAGGCAAACCATAACAGCCCGCCGACGAGTAATATGGAGATGAGGACTCCAATCAACGAGCCCACCAATGAATGTCCCCGAAAAGCAACATTTAACCCTACAGCGATAATTGCAACTGGCCACATCATCCAAATCATCTCCCAGGCCGTCCATGGAAAATAACCTAAATTGGCCAACAGCAATATCCCACCTATACCAACATTCAAAACCGTGCCTACCCAATTGCGATTAATAAGATCGTCTAAACCGCTCAGAACAAACAATAATGGCCAGAAACGGAATAAAAGCGACTTCGTATCACCCGGAATCAGATTCATTGTAGTCAACAGCAAGTAGAAACCAACCAGAATTAACAACAATGGAAAAAAAATACTTTTATGGTTCTGGTAGCGAACATCCTTACGCTCATTTAATTCAGACATTTTAACCTGCCTAGCTAATCGATTTTTTAAGAAAATAAGGGCGCAGGATAAGAAACACTCCTACACCAATTAACAAAATTGGCCAAAAATAACGCATAGCGTTGATCGTGTCGAACAAAGTTATTAAACTTACCAGAAATAAAATCCCTGCTGGAATCAATGGCCATTGGCGATTTCCCTTTAACCCCGGCAAAATCGTCAATAATGCAAAAGTGACTGCCAAGCCCATCAGAAAAAATGTCCCACCATCAAAACGCGTAAATTCATCCACTAAAACTGTAAGAGAAAGAGATGTGAACACACCGGCCGGAATAATTGCCCACCACATATTTCTATCTCTGACATACACAATCCAGAATGCGAGCGCCGTTCCCCCAAGAAAGATAATTCCGCCCAAAGAATCTGATATTCTCGGGAAAAAAGCTTCAACCAGAATGAGTACGCCCAGGCTGGTCAGAATTAATCCAGGGATAATCGCCCACCAGGCCGAGCGGTTACTCAGCGTTAATATAATGAACCCCACTCCGCCAGCAAGAAATAGGAACCCCCATAAAATGCCGGTAAAAGGGAGCACCAATACCGAATCCAACAAGGCCAAGATACCAAAGAAAACAAGTAATCCGCCAAAAACAAAACGCCAATTAAACCGCTTCATCTCAACACCTCACTATCTAATTTCAAATGAACCAAAGCCGCCTTCAATTTCTATGCGAACTTTGTTTTCCGCTTGATCAAAACCAACTGAACTGAACAAACCATCACCGTGTGGATCAAACCGGTTTGAGTCTATTTTAATTCCGGAAAAGCCGCTTTTATTTTTTATCTGCGCGGCAACATTTCCAGGGACAATAACTTCTACCGACGCCATTCCTGCGTGAATAATCAAATTAGTAAATCCAGCGGCTTGTGGAAGGAAAATTTTGGTTGCACTCGCGCCTGTTTCCAGTCGAATATCGGCAATCTTCAATTTTCCAAAATCCAAATGTGTTTCACCCGCACCAGTTTTTAGAGCAAGGTTGTAAACAATATCAGGGCTCAATTCGATGTTCCATTCAAATCCTTTGTTAATACCTCCAAAAGGAATTATCTCGGCCCAATTCTCCGGTGGTTCTACCAATAAAGAGGCGGAAGCTCCATGATCTACGAGATTATGTTTTACACCGTTTGAGAACGTTCCCTTTAAAAGGTAGCTATTGTCGGCTGCATTTGTCACAAAAATTCTGCCCGCACCATGATGTAACTCAAGATCAGCGTGCTTAAATTGGGCGGATGGGATGTTGAGTTGCTGCAAACTTGAAACTTCATTACGATTCATAGATCTAAATATTAAAAAACCGCCCACGAGAATAATGAATATCGGGAAAATTAAACTTCCAACGTCAAATCGCAAGATACCCAAAGTTTGCAGGAAAAATAAGATGCCTATAATGATTAAAAGGATGCCCCAAAAATAACGATTTTTTCTCATTTCTTTCTCCTTCGTGTCAATTCAAGTATATATACGATTTATGGGGCTGAATAGTTGCATTCTTCTTGTAACAACTACACGAGTGGAACATCTCTAGTCTCACCGGCCAAACTACAAGCAAGATTTTTTTATTTCATTGGCCCAAGCCATGGATTAAGAGCGAAACATTGGCAGGGTGTCAAATTCGATGAACAATAACACTGTACACACTAGCGCTTGACTTCCAAAGGTCATAAATTATAATTAGTTGATATTGGTTGAGTAATTGGAGTAATTATGTTAAATAATTGCATATGTCTGAGGCGGGGTATTCGCTAACCAAAGCCTGAGACGACAAAAATTAATAACGCTATCAATAACAGGCAGCGGAAAGCATCCCCCGCATAATTCCTTCTTTGTGCCGGAACGGATCAAAATCCGCTGTTTTTTATTGGTAGCGTATTTATTTAAATAAAATGATTGGAGAATCTTATGAAAATCGCAAATAACATCACTGAATTAATCGGCAATACACCGCTGGTAAGGCTGCAAAGATTGTCAGTTAACCTCCCTGGAGAGGTTGTAGTAAAGTTGGAATTTTTTAATCCAGCTCACTCCGTTAAAGACCGCATTGGGGTGGCAATGATTGATGCCGCAGAACAAGCAGGATTGATTGATAAAGATAGCATTATCGTTGAACCCACCAGTGGCAACACAGGCATCGCTCTCGCCTTTGTGGCGGCAGCGCGTGGCTATGCTTGCAAAATCATTATGCCGGATAGTATGTCAACTGAAAGAAAGATGCTGATGCGTGCATTTGGCGCAGAATTAATCCTGACGCCCGCATCCGAAGGGATGGATGGTGCCATTCGAAAGGCTGAAGAGTTAGCAGCCGAAAATAAACATGTTTTTGTGCCACAACAGTTTGAAAATCCGGCCAACCCCGAGATACATCGTACAACGACTGCACAAGAAATTTTACGGGATACTGATGGAAAAGTTGACTATTTTGTTGCCGGCGTTGGGACCGGCGGATCCATCACAGGCGTCGGGGAGGTATTGAAAGCTCACAACCCGGAAGTCAAAATAGTAGCAGTGGAACCGGAGGGCTCTCCAGTTCTCTCAGGTGGCAAAAAGGGGAAACACGCCATTATGGGTCTCGGGGCAGGTTTTATTCCTAAAGTTCTGAATACCCATATTTACGATGAAATTATCCAAGTTAGCGACGCAGATGCATTTCAGACTGCCCGGCTGATGGCCACTCAGGAAGGCCTGTTGGTTGGGATCTCCTCTGGGGCAGCCACCTGGGCGGCGTTACAAATTGCCAAACGTCCAGAAACCGCAGGGAAAAGGATTGTAGCCATTATCCCTGACTTTGGTGAGCGCTACTTGAGTACCAATTTATATGCTGATCTGCGCGATTGAGCTGAAGGATTAATGTCAATGATTCAATGGCTAAAAAACATAAAGAATGACATCAAATGCATCCAGGAACGTGACCCGGCTGCCAGAAATTTTGTAGAAATTGCCATGCTTTACTCTGGATTGCATGCAATCTGGGGTCATCGCACGGCACATTGGTTTTGGCAGCGAAGACTTTACCTGATCGCACGTGCGATCTCACAATTTAACCGATTCTTGACAGGTATTGAAATACACCCGGCAGCAACGATAGGCTCAAGTTTCTTTATTGACCATGGCATGGGCGTTGTCATTGGCGAAACTTCGCTCGTAGGCAACAACGTCACCCTATACCATGGCGTAACTCTGGGGGGAGTCAGTACTGAAAAAGGGAAAAGGCACCCAACTATTGAAGATAACGTCGTTGTTGGCGCTGGCGCCAAGATTTTGGGTGCTATTCATATTGGCACCGGCAGCCGAATTGGCGCTAACGCTGTTGTAGTAAAAGATGTACCTCCTAATTCTGTTGTTGTTGGCGTTCCGGGACAAATTGTCAAGCGTTCAGCACCTTATAAAAGTGAAATTCCGGACCTTCACCACGATCTATTGCCGGATACAATTGGGAAAACAATTGCCGACCTGATATTAAGAGTCAATAAAATAGAAGTGCAGTTGTCAAAACCTGCTACCCGGCGGTCGCCATCGGAAGAAAAGGATAATGGGAATGGAAAGGTAGAAGAACATATTCATGCCCCAATTGATGGCATTTGGTCTGGTAACGACTTTAGCATTTGATAAAAAAAACACTCAATAAAAATACACCGAAGTTTAACGCAGCCATATGGGCAAAAAACCGGTCTAAAGAACTAAGAACGAAAATTTTGACCGCATATGTACCAGCAAAAAATTGTTCTCATTTTTATTTATTGTTGACTGTCAGCGAATGGCCCAATATGATTATTTATTTGGGCGAAATCTAGAGGCCAGATTTACGGATAAAACCGGCCAACACCACGAATAGCAAACCAATTCCACAAATAGCTACCATCACAAATCCAACTGTCTTGCGTTGATTTGCATCAATTTTATTAAAATCGAACAATACTTTTGGGGTCTCTGTTGGGGTTGGCGTCACCGTTGCGGTGGAAGTGGGTGTTCGCGGTGTGGCTGTCGGGCTGGAAGTCCTGGTTGGAGGAATATGGGTCAATGTAATTGTCGGTGTGATTGTTGCAGTTGGAGCTAATTTTACCAGCAAGCGCTCTCCAGGAAAAATATTCGGGGTCGGCAGAAGGTTGTTCCAGGCAATAATCTCGGCGATTGTTACATTATAAGTCGTCGCGATGCTCCACAATGATTGCCCATCCAAAACTTCATGAATAATGGAACCATCCAATTGAGGTGTCGTGGTAATAACCGGATTAACTAAATTTGGGTTTACAGTGGAGTTAAAATTCGGTGTTGGCTGACCTTCCAGCCCCGTTTTCACGCGCTGCACTTGCAAAACATAGTAAACATACCCATTTTTCTCTGCAACGCCAGCCCCGACATTGCCGTAAGTTATCCCTGCCATCGTATTCCAATGATCCGGGTCTGTCCAAATTGAATATACGACCACAGTTGCAGTCATGTTATAGCCGCCAGCGATGTTCTCGATAAACCCCAACGTGGCCGGTGTTGATCCATCAGCACGAGTGTGAGTGATATTACCGGTCGAAGCCATATAATCCGCATGCAGTTGGGCAGATGCCATTAAGCCCGCATCGACCACATAGGGTTGTAAGCCGTTATCGTTCCGTAATGCGTTGACCGCACTAATTAATTCGGAAGCTGAACTGCCCTGTGCTCGAACGATATGGTAAAGCGGGTGGATAAAAGAAAGTGCAACAAACCCAATAAATATAGTAAATAAAATTCGGCGCATCGTTTGGCAATTATAACCGATGCACCGAATTATTCAAAAATTAACTTCTTTCAGCTTAGTGAACGTTCTTTAAAATTATTCCCCATCGCCTCAGCAATAAGCAAGAAATCACTGGCGGAAATCATCCCAACAACATCGCCCGTATCATTTACCACTGGCAGATGATGAATCCGATTTTCCTTCATCAAAACTGCACAATCTTTAATGGCAGTGGTCTGTTGAACGCTGATAATCGGAGATGACATGATATCTTTGACCTTCATTTCTTTTGGATTAACATTGACAGCAACGATTTTGTCGCAGACATCTCTGGTGGTCAAAATACCATAATGATCGTTTGACTCACTTTTACTGACCATGACACTATTGATATATCGGCGGCGCATAGTGCTTAACGCTTCGAATACCGTTTGATCAGGATCAACAAAAACTACCAGATCCTTCATCCAGTCTCGGACAGTATGTTTTTCACGCATAGGAAGAAATCTCCTTTTTGGGGTTGTTCTTATATATGATATTCAGGGTTTATCCTTCAAGGATATTGATAGTATATAGCAAGGATTAAGCTGAAAGCAAGCCAAAAGGTCATATCTTTTTTCGTATTTCGACCTTCTCCGAAGGTAAACTATACCTGATCGGGATGTAAGTACTCCCGATTTTAGCACAACAAGAACAATTTATCAGGATTTTATCAAGATTGCGAATTCCAGGATTGATATTTGTGAGAATAATTTTCATGCAGCTGAGCTTTTTTTTCTGGATCTAAGAAAGATGAATCAATCGCATTACCCATTAACTTGGATATCTGCTCTGAAGAGAGATCGAATACTTTATTTAAAAGCAACAGTTCATCAGATAAATTGATGTTCAAAATTTGAGGGTCATCACTGTTAATAGTGATATTTAAGCCCATTCTCAACATTTCGGGCAGCGGATGTTGATGGATGTCATCAAATATCCCGCTTTTTATGTTGGATGTCAAACAGATTTCTATGGGTATTTGTGTCTTCCTAGCTAACTCGACGACATTATCATCTTCCATGATTCTAACGCCATGCCCGATACGATTAGCACCTAAAATATTAATAGCTTCAGCAACGTTCTCTGCTCCACCCCATTCACCTGCATGAATAGTAAGCAAGAAACCTTTATTCCTGGCTTTATTGAGAAGCTGGCGAAACGGCAACCCGGAAAATTGGGCCTCATCACCAGCCAGATCCAAACCCAATAAGCCGTAAGATTGAAACTGAACTGCGCAATCCACCATTCTTGCAGCAAAATCTAACGCCTCGTGTCGGTTAAGTAATAATAACAAACTTATTGGAAGAGAAAACTGCTGCGAGGCAAGTAAAGCACTTTCAACCACCCACGACATTACTTGCTCTAATTTTTGCGGATTGCCCTGTGAAAGCGCATTTGCTGAGAAACGCAACTCTAAGTAGATGAGATGGTCGGCAGCAGCATCTTCAAGGCATTCAGACACCATCCTTTGAATAATTTCCTTGGAGATAAAAAACTTGCGTAAAGTGAGAAACTTTGAAAGAAAATTACCTGATGTACGTGGATCATCCGCCAGAATTTTGACACGTTTCACCAAATCCGGTACTAATTCTGGTAGTTGTTGGCTGGCAATTTCTGATAACGTGCTGAGCCTGATTGAACCTTCCAAATGGCGGTGAAGATCAATTTTTGGCATAGTTCGATAAAAATCTTTATTAACCATTCATCAAATTCCAAACAAGTCAAAAGCTTTCCGGATTTCGCATTTATTATCATTTCGTACAGCTCATCCGAAATAATTGCAAGTATTGATCCATTTCAAAATCTCATCTGGATATTTACTAAAAAATCAACACTTATGATATACTTGGCAGGCTGTCTGAGGATAGCGAAATTACACACGCTTTCTGACCGTCCCTGCGTGCATCGCAAGATGAATAGGTCAACGGGTAGACGAAGGCGGAGGATTAACGAAAATCAAAAGGAGAACGTTTTAATAATGGCATCTGTTATTTCCATGAAAGCACTCTTGGAAAGTGGAGTTCACTTCGGTCATCGCACCAATAAATGGAACCCCGCTATGCGCCCGTTTATTTTCACCGAGCGCAATGGTATTCACATCCTTGATTTGCAACAAACGGTCAAGGCGCTTACCCATAGCTACAATCTTGTCCGCGATACTGTAGCGAATGGAGGCAATATATTGTTTGTTGGCACCAAACGCCAGGCACAGGAAACAATCAGAGAAGAAGCAACTCGTTGTGGAATGCCTTACGTTACAGAACGCTGGCTGGGCGGAACACTGACCAATTGGTCTACCATCAGCCTGCGAATTGGAGAATTGGATCGCTTAGAAAAATTAATCGAAACCGGAGAAATCAAATCCTACACCAAAAAAGAAGCGCTGATGATTGAGCGTGAAATAAATCGCTTACTAATCCGCCTGAGTGGTGTTCGCAACATGAAAAAGCTGCCCGATTTACTTTTCATCATCGATGTCAGCCGTGAAGAAACGGCCGTGCATGAAGCTAATCTGAAAGATATTCCGATTATCGCCATGGTGGATACAAATTGCGATCCACGAAATATTGATTATGTAATTCCTTCAAATGATGATGCA
Source organism: Chloroflexi bacterium 44-23 (assembly GCA_001899005.1). Classification (GTDB taxonomy): domain Bacteria; phylum Chloroflexota; class Anaerolineae; order Anaerolineales; family Anaerolineaceae; genus UBA6170. The sequence goes on along the minus strand of MKUW01000007.1, from coordinate 120,355 downwards.
ATTCGTGCCATTAAATTAATGGTTGCAAAAATTGCTGATGCGGTTATTGAAGGAAGGTCGATACGAAAAGACGACCTCACAGAGGATGAAGCCATGGCAGAAATGGCTGAAGAGAGAGTACTCACACGCCGTCGTATGGACGAGGATGCCGAACTAGACGACGAAACATTGCTCGGTGCAGCTACGTTAGCGAAGATGGATGTTCCAAAAGAAGAAGACGTTTTAGAAGCTGAAGAAACTGAATTGATAGAAGACATTGTAGACGCAGCCGAAGAAGCCGAATTGATCGAAGACATTGCAGACGCAGCCGAAAAAGCTGAATTGATCGAAGAAGTTGTCGAAGCTGAAGAAGCTGAATTGAAAGAAGAGATTGAAGAAGAAGTAAAAGCCTTGGAAGAAGTAAAGGCTTTGGAAGAAGAATTTGAAGCAATCGATGACGCACAAGTCCAAGATGACACAGAAGAGTCAGACACAGTAGCTGAAGAGACGACTCAAGAGAATGATAACGATGCCAATACTGCCATCGAGGCTGAAAAAGAGTAAACCGTAAGGGTTAATTAATCAGATCAGGAATGACAAAAGGAACAACTTGAAATGAAAGTTTCGACAGAAGATATTAAAAAACTGCGTGAATCTACTGGCGCTGGCATTTTAGACTGCCGAAAAGCTTTGGAAGAGTCGCAAGGAGATTTTGATAAAGCGTTGGACGTCCTTAGAGAACGAGGATTGGCAAAAGCGGCAAAACGGTCTTCGCGCAATGCTTCCGAAGGAGTGGTGGAATTATATTCCCATGGTAATGGCCGCGTGGGCGTTATGGTGGAAGTGAACGTGGAGACAGATTTCGTTGGCCGCTCACCTGCTTTTCGCGAATTAGCACACGAATTGGCTTTACAAATTGCAGCAACCTCCCCTGAATATATCAAGGAAGAAGACATTCCTCAGGCGGTTCTCGAAAAAGAAAAGCAAATTGCTCTTGCCAAGGCAATTGAAGATGGTAAACCTGTGGCCATCCATGCGAGAATCGTCGAAGGGACTATTGAAAAGTTTAAAAACGAAATGGTATTACTCCGGCAACCATACATTCGTAACGAAGAAATTACTGTTCAACAATTGATTAATGAAAAAGTTGTTGCACTTGGAGAAAATGTGGTTGTACGTCGCTTCGCTCGCTATGCACTTGGCGAAACAACATCTGAAATGGAAGAATAATCAATGAAAAAAGTCAACCTAAGGTTGACTTTTTTTTTTGGAGACAATAATATGGAAACGATCAAATATCACCGCATCCTTCTCAAACTTTCCGGCGAGGCACTGGGCAGCAGCCAGGGTTCTGGCATTGACCCGGACCGAGCGATGGCGATTGCTAAACGGGTGAAGGAAGTTCGTGAAATGAATGTTGATGTAGCCATTGTCATAGGGGCGGGAAATCTTTGGCGCGGAAAACAAGGCATCGAATTAGGAATGGACCGAGCCACAGCGGATTACATGGGAATGCTGGCGACAGTCATGAATGCTTTGGCGCTAATGGACGCCCTCGAATCCCAGGATGTTGTCACCCGCGTGCAATCTGCCATTGAGATGCGTTCGGTAGCAGAGCCCTATATTCGCCGGAGAGCCATCCGTCACATGGAAAAAGGACGCGTTGTTATTTTTGGCGGCGGAACCGGCAATCCCTATTTCTCCACCGATACTGCTGCGGCTTTGCGAGCCATGGAAATCGATGCTGATGTCGTCATCAAGGCTACCAAAGTGGATGGCGTTTATGACAGTGATCCGAAAACAAATGACGGTGCTGTCAAGTTTGATCATCTCTCTTACATTGAAGCTTTAAATCGTCGTGTGGAAGTTATGGATAGCACCGCTATCTCACTTTGCATGGAAAACAAGCTGCCGATTTTAGTCTTAAATCTTTTTGATCCAACTGCCCTGAGGTTGGCTCTGCTCGGTGAGAAAATTGGCACACTGGTTGATGAAAACCCTTAATCGTCACCTCTGGAAATCAAAAACTTAATCAAAAAAGAGCTGATTAGATCATAACCAGCTCTTTTTTCATGTTAATCTTCAATTTTTATGCTTCGTGAAATTCACCTTCAACAACTTCGTTGTCATTAGCCTCGCCACCATCATGCCCTCCATCTGGAGTTCCTGTCTGGCTTGAATTGGCAGCAACATTCTGTTGCGTTTGTTCAAGATGGGACTGTAATTTCTGGGTCAAATCCCGAATCGTTGAAAGGCTATCGCTTTTCATTGCTTCCTGCAATTCTTTGATTTGATTTTGTAGCATATTACGATCCACTTCAGAGACATTTGCCTGTCCTTCGTTTAGAAGTTTTTCAGCCTGGTAAATCAGGTTGTCTGCTGAATTTCTGGCTTCCACCAGCTCACGACGTTTGGCATCTTCCGCTTCATGTTGTTTTGCTTGCTGAACAAGTCGCTCAATCTCTGCCTTATCAATATTGGTGGAGGCAGTTATCGTGACATGTTGTTCCTTGCCGGTGGCTTTGTCGCGTGCCGACACATTCAAAATACCATTTGCATCGATATCAAAGGTTACTTCGATTTGTGGGACGCCACGCGGGGCCGGGGGAAGTCCATCCAGACGGAAACGACCAAGACTGATATTGTCACTTACCATTTGCCTTTCACCTTGTAGAACATGAATATCTACGGCAGGCTGATTGTCTTCCGCCGTTGAAAATATCTGTGACTTCTTGACAGGAATGGTCGTATTTCTTTCAATTAACTTGGTCATAACATTACCGAGCGTCTCCAGACCAAGGGAAAGTGGGGTTACATCCAATAAGAGCACATCTTGAACCTGACCTGACAGTACACCAGCTTGAATGGCAGCTCCTACAGCCACCACTTCATCCGGGTTGACAGATTTGTTGGCTTCTTTTCCGGTCCATTGACGTACCAGTTGCTGTACCATCGGCATTCTGGTAGAACCGCCTACCAGAACAACTTCATCCAGATCTGAAATTTTCAGGTTTGCATCTTTCAAAGCTTCATCAAAAGGTTTCTTAACCCGTTCCAATAATGAAGCACTCATTTGTTCAAATTTAGCGCGAGAAAGCTTTACCAGCAAATGTTTTGGTCCGTTCATGTCAGCTGTGATATAGGGCAAATTGATTTCTGTTTCCATCATGGTGGTAAGCTCAATTTTGGCTTTTTCTCCTGCTTCACGCAGACGTTGTAACGCTTGTTTGTCTTCGCGTAAATCAATCGAATCAGTTTTCTTGAACTCATCAGCTGCCCAGTTGACAATCAATTCATCCCAATCATCACCGCCAAGGTGGGTATCACCACTGGTGGATTTTACTTCAAAGACACCATCACCAACCTCAAGGATGGATACATCAAAAGTTCCACCACCAAGGTCGAAAATGAGGATTTTTTCATTCTTTTTCTTGTCAAGTCCATATGCCAATGCAGAAGCAGTCGGTTCATTGATAATTCGAAGTACCTCCAAGCCTGCAATTTTTCCAGCATCTTTCGTTGCTTGCCTTTGACTATCATTAAAGTAAGCCGGGACTGTAATGACTGCCTGGGTAACCGGTTCTCCCAAATATGCTTCTGCGTCATTCTTTAACTTTCCGAGAATCATCGCTGAGATTTCCTGAGGTGAATATTCCCGCCCTGTAACGGGAATGCTAACAAGAACTCCATCTCCGGGACCTTTGGTTACCTTGTAAGGAACCATTTGTTTTTCTTGTTTTACCTCTTCAAAGCGCCTACCCATGAAACGCTTTATGGAAGAAATTGTGTTTTCCGGGTTAACGATTGCCTGACGTTTTGCCGTCAAACCAACCAGACGTTCTTTGTTTTTATTAAATGCGACAACGGATGGAAGAAGTCTAGATCCCTCGGAGGTTGGAATCACCACCGGATCGCCACCTTCCATGACCGCTACAGCACTATTTGTCGTACCCAAATCAATACCTATAATTTTTGCCATTTTAATTTCTCCTTCCAGTAATTCTGTTTACTCATCTATAATCATACGTTTTACGTAAAAGAAGCTTGTTAACAATTCGTAAGAAAAAAATAAGAAGAGTAATTTCCTAGAAACTTTTTGCTAACTGTAAGTTTAACGGAATTATTCCTGGGGGGTTGGCAAACGAGTTAAGGAGAAAATAAAATACAGTCTCATACTTTACATAGAAAGCAAAACCACGGGAATATACAGTTTCAATTGAAATACTTGTTTTTTCATATTGTTTAATTAATTACTCAAATTTACAGATCGCCATATATTCCTTGAATTGAAGTGGTAGACAAACTATAATGAATGGAGCGACACCTTCGCTGAGGAGGAATTCATGCGTAATAAAACAATTCTTTTGACCTTTGTTGTAGTCCTGCTGGTTTTCTTTTCGCAGGTACAAACCGCAATCGGTCAAAGTGTTGTCCGTAAAGTGATCACAATTCAGGTAGATGGGCCGCTAACACCTTCCCTGGTAGGGTTTATCGACCGCGGCGTTAATGCTGCTTTGCAGCAAGATGCTGAGTTGTTAATAATTCAACTAAATACACCAGGTGGCAGTATTGATCTGATGAACCGGATCGTTCAGAAAATTAGACAGAGCTCCGTTCCGGTGGTTGTGTATGTCTCCCCAAGCGGTGCAATGGCCGGGAGTGCAGGTACATTCATTACCCTGGCCGGTCATCTGGCGGCCATGGCACCTGAAACTACGATCGGTGCTGCCAGCCCTGTGGGAGGGCAGGGAGAAGACCTGGGGGAAACAATTGAACGTAAAGAAAAAGAAATTCTCCGCGCAACAGTTCGGACACTGGCTGCTGATCGCGGCGAGCAGGCAATTGAATTAGCCGAAGCCACGGTTGAAAATGCGAAGGCAGCCTCAGCGAATGAGGCTCTAAGCGCAGGCTTGATTGACATCATAGCATCCAATCTTCCAGATCTCTTAGAACAAATTGATGGCAGGCAGGTCAAAGTACTGGATGAATCCGTAATTTTACATACCCAGAATGTCAATGTTGTTGAGTTGGAAATGAGTTTTATTGAGCAACTCTTGCAATTACTCACCAACCCCAATATTCTTTTCTTGCTCTTAACCATTGGTGTCCAGGCTATATTTATCGAACTTTCAAATCCTGGTGGCTGGGTGGCTGGTTTCATTGGTGCGGTCTGTCTCATACTTGCCATTTATGGGATGGGCGTCTTACCGGTAAATTGGTTCGGGATTCTTTTTATTATGGTCGCATTTGTTTTATTCGTATTGGAAATCAAAGCTGTCACGCATGGCGCGTTATCTGCAGCCGGTGCGGTTGCGTTTATTGTTGGAACTCTTGTGCTCTTCAATTCTATTGATGCACCCGGATTTCCGCGCGTGTCAGTTCCGCTTGTAATTACAACCGGCGTACTGCTATCGATCGGGATTTTTGTGGTCTTATCTTTCGCCATACGAGCCATGCGCAAACCAGTACAAACAGGGATGGGCGCTTTAGTTGGCAAGCATGGGTATGTTGTCACCACCTTAGATCCAATCGGCAATATTCAGGCTGCCGGTGAACTATGGGGTGCAATGTCGATCGATAACAGTAGGATTATTGAAGGCGAATGGGTCGAAATAACAGGCTATCAAGGAAATAAAGTGATCGTTAAGAGACGCAATCTGATCGATTGAATCGACTGACAACACAATCAGATTCAGTCATTCGTTTTCTTTCTAAATGGTCGGGTACGAAGTCCCAATTTATTATATTTATCTCTATCGAAATACCTGGGAGGCGGTCTTAGCCTCCCTTTTTTGTTTTCACTGGTTTATTCTCAATTATATTTTCAGTTGCTGGCAGGTAAAGCATCTTCATATATTCTTTTACCATCCTTTGCGTAGAGAATAAGGGAGCATTAGAACGGATTGATTCCTTAACCATTGCGATCCATTCATTGGGCAGATTATCTGCTGATCTTGATTGGTAGTAGAGTGGAATAATCTCATTTTCCAGAGTTTCATATAGTTCTCGTGATTCGATTTGATCCTGCTGGTAGGTATCCTGGAAATCAACATGATCGCCAATTGGCCAGCCGTTTTTGCCGTTATAGCCTTCCCGCCACCAGCCATCCAGTATTGAGAAGTTAATGCCACCGTTCAGTGCAGCCTTCATACCTGAGGTTCCGGAAGCTTCATTCGGGCGTCGGGGTGTGTTCAACCAAATATCGACTCCTTGCACCATCAATCTGGCAACATTCATATCATAATCTTCCAAAAAGATTAAACGCCCTCCCATCCTGGCGTCTTTTACTGCCCGGTAAACCTGTTGAATGAGTAATTTGCCAGGTTCATCGGCGGGGTGCGCTTTCCCTGCAAAAATTATCTGCACGGGCATGCGTTCATTGGTCACAATTTTTAACAATCTTTCATAATCGTTGAGTATCAGGTTTGCCCTTTTATAGGTTGCAAAACGGCGCGCAAACCCAATCGTGAGCGAATAAGGCTCCATTAACACGCCACTTGCCACGACCTGAATGGGATGGTAATTTCCACTCTTCCACATTTTACGAGCACGCTCATTACAAAAAATAGTTAGTTTTCTTTTCAGGTGTTTGCGGACAGCCCACAACTCATGATCTGGGATCAAATCCAAATTGTTCCACATTTCAACATCATCAGCGCGATCTTGCCAATCGGATCCCAGGTATTTCTTAAATAAATCGTTCATCTGGCGTCCAATCCAGGTACCAGTGTGAATTCCATTTGTAATGTGAGTAATGGGTACATTTTCTTTACTGACACCAGGCCAAAGCCATTGCCACATTCCACGCGATACTTCACCATGCAGTTTTGAAACAGCATTGCGTTGGTTGGAGAGTTTTAACGCCAGCACAGGCATTACAAACGAATCGCCCCAGGATTGCGCCTGTCTTCCCAGATCAATGAATTGATCTCTGGATATATTTAATTTAGGCCAGGTTTGTGCAAAATACTTGTCAATTAACCAGATCGGGAATTGGTCATTCCCCGCCGGAACCGGTGTGTGGGTGGTAAAGACATTATTCTCCTTCACAATTTCTGCAGCCTCATCGAAGGTTTTTCCGGCAGCGATTATTTCTGATATTCGTTCGAGCGCTAGAAAAGCAGAGTGCCCTTCGTTCATGTGCCAAACCTTCGGCTTTAGTCCCATCAAGCGTAGTGCACGTACACCACCGATACCCAACAAGATTTCTTGTGATATACGCACGTCCAGATCATTACTGTACAAACGGGAGGTGAGCTGCCTGTCGTTTGGAGAATTTTCTTCCAGGTCTGAATCCAATAAGTACAATTCCACACGACCAACATTTACCTGCCAAATACGGGCAAACACCGTCCGTCCGGGTAAGTCAACACTGGTCATAACCGGCTTGCCATTTTCATCCAGTAACGGAATAACAGGAATTTCGTCAAAATTGAGATAATAATTTCGCGTATCCTGCCACCCATCTTCAGAAATTGACTGCATGAAATAACCTTCTTTATAAATAAAGCCAACCCCAACCAGAGGCATTCCCAAATCACTGGCAGTTTTCAGATGATCTCCAGATAAAATTCCCAAACCGCCGGCATACACGGGCAGACTTTCATGCAACCCAAATTCAAATGAAAAATAAGCGATCAATTCGTCTTCAAGATCAGGGTAAGTAGTTTTAAACCAGGTCTCTTTTGCAGCCAAATAAGTATCAAATTTTTCAACAACAGCATCCAACTTTTCGAGGAAATAGAGATCCTGAACGGCTTTATTTAACAAAGGCCGCTGAACCTGTTGAAGGAACAGGATTGGGTTATGATTAACCTCATCCCACAATAAATTATCGATATATTTAAATAAACTTTGAGCATCGAGGTTCCAAACCCACCACAGGTTGTAGGTTAGATCACCCATTCGTTGTAAGCGGCGCGGAAGATTAAATGGCATTGGGTTTTTTTTTCGAATTTTTTCCATCATAATTCTTTCTTGTATTACGTTGTCTAGATTCGTCAGCTAAAACGTGTTAGGTATTTTTTTGCTTCAAATAAAGATACCATCAAACCCATTTTCTATACAAGCTTTTAATTCAAAAAAGCTTGCACATTGTCTCAACCAAACTTAAAGCTTACCTTTATTTGATTTCGTTTTCTCTGATTTTCCTAATTTTTTCACAGTGATATAATCGGCATATGAAACAGCGACGAGTCTTGATGATCTTCCTTGGCGTTTTGATCGTTCTATTTTTAGGTATCATCGCAGCATTTTCGATTCCATCAATTCGTGAAAGAATTTTATGGAAAGCTGATGAATATAAGGTGCGTTTGGATTATGCTTTAAATCCACCGGAAGAAGCAGTCTTTATCCCGGTCTCTACGCCCCTGGGAAACTCGAATCCAACAGCTACAGCTACCACTTTGCCAACCAATACCCCTCAAATCCAACAATCAGAAACTCAAATTACAGCCACACCTACTTTCGTGCCAACTGCGTTGCCGGCTTCGATAAAACTGGAAGGGATAAAGTATCAGGACCAACATGGCCTGTGGAATTATTGCGCACCTGCCAATCTGGCTATGCAGCTTTCTTATTGGGGCTGGGATGGTGACCGCCTGGATACCGGTCGTGTTCTAAAACCTTATGAAAAAGACAAAAATGTTATGCTTTATGAGATGGCCGATTACGTATTGGAAAACACCAATTTACAAGCAGTTGTCCGTTCAGGGGGTGATCTAAATCTACTAAAAAGACTGATTGCCAACGGTTTCCCGGTGCTGGTTGAAAAAGGTGTTTTCATTAAGGACCTCTCAGGAAAATTAAGTTGGATGGGCCATTATGCTGTTCTAAACGGTTATGATGATTCGCGCGCCCAATTTATTACCCAGGATTCGTATTTCAGCCCCGATTACCCAATTGATTATAACGAACTAGACAAGCAATGGCGTTCATTTAATTATGCATTTATCCTCATTTATCCGGTTGAAAAACAGGATCAGGTTGTCAGGCTCCTCGGTCAATTGGCAGATGATCAGCAAGCCAATCTGATTGCCTACGAGCGTGCGAATGCAGAGATCAGCTCTTCCAGTGGAAATGAGTTGTTTTTTGCCTGGTTTAATCGCGGTACCAGTCAGGTTCAGCTTCAAGATTTTATTGGCGCTGCAGAATCCTATGATTTTGCTTTTCAGTTATATGCCCAACTTCCTGATTCACAGCGACCGTGGCGAATTGTCTGGTATCAAACCGGCCCATATTTTGCCTACTATTATTCCGGCCGTTATCAGGATGTGATTAAACTCGCCAGCCTGACGATTGATGCGGCCAACGAACCATACCTTGAAGAAAGTTTTTATTGGCGAGCGCTGGCATTTGTTGCCCTGGGAGAAAATCAGAAAGCACTTTCCGATCTCTACACCTCGCTTGAATACCACCCAGGCTTTGGACCAAGCGTAGCCCTAATGCAACAATTGGGTGTGACCCAATAAAAGATTGGAAAAAATGGTTAAAATCCTTCATTTTTCGGATGCACATATTGACCTTGCCATTCATGGCAAGCGCGATCCTGCCAGCGGACTGCCATACCGTATTTTGGATTTTCTAAAAGCACTGGATACTATCGTCGATTGCGCCATAGAAACTCCAGTCGACCTGGTAATTTTTGCTGGCGATGCCTATCGCGATCGCTCACCGGCACCCACCTATCAAAAAGAGTGGGGTAAGCGCATGATGCAGCTTTCTAAGGCAGGGATTCCGGTAATCTTGCTGGTTGGAAATCACGATTATTCGCCTGCTTTTGGACGGGCACATGCCATGCAGGAATATGATACCTTCTCAATTGCCAACATCCATGTCATCGATACTCCAAGATTTCTTACCCCCGATGATTTGAATGGCCTGCCTATTCAGGTCATTGCCCTGCCGTGGATATCGAAAAGCAATTATTTGGCACTAAGAGAAAACTCAACCCTTGACCAGGAAGATTTAAATGAGGAATTGGAAGACTTAATCACCGGCCTGGTCCAGCAATTTATACAGAATTCAGATGCTTTGCTGCCTCTGGTGCTAACCGCCCATGCCTCCGTTCAAGGTGCAGTTTACGGGGGGGAACGTAATATCTTGTTAGGCAAAGACTATACATTACCAGGCAGCCTGGTTAAGAACTCTCAACTGGATTATGTAGCGCTTGGCCATATCCACAAACCGCAAAATCTCAATGAGGGTTATCACCCTCCGGTTGTCTACCCCGGATCAATTGAGCGGATCGACTTCGGAGAGATCGAAGATCAGAAGTATTTTGTAATTGTTGACTTGGAAAAAGGTAAAGCCAATTTGCAATGGGTACCTCTGCATGGCCGCATATTTATCGACAACATAATTGATTTGAGAAAACTGGCTGACTTAAGAAATGACGGGGTGACACCAAATCATGAAGAAGTAATGGCCTATATCAAGGAACATCTTCCGGACCAGGAAGAAATCAGCGATTCAGTTGCCAGACTGACGATATATTATCCACGCGAGTGGGAGGCTTTGATAGATACTGGCTGGATACACCGGCACTATGAGAATGCGCTCGAAGCGCATATCATTCACAAACCAATTGCCAATGTACGCTTACGTTTAGGTGATGAAGAATCGGTCAGTGAAATGGAACCACTCGAATTATTGGATAGGTATCTGTATTCGAGTGGAGTTCAACCTGAGGAAGTAGAGATATTAAAGGATATGGCCACGGAAATCATTTATAATGAAAGGAATCAATACAATTCGGAAGTTGGTTCTTGATAGGAGATATGGACGAGTCACTAATACAAATATTATTAATTTTTTTGCTGCTGATCATAAACGGTATATTTGCAATGTCAGAAATTGCTCTGGTATCCTCAAGAAAAGTCCGCTTACAACAATTGGCAAAAGAAGGCAACAAATCCGCGGCGACAATCCTCAAAATCTCAGAAAAACCCAATCACTTTTTATCTACAATCCAGATTGGCATTACATTAATTGGTATTTTAGCGGGTGCAGTTGGGGGTGCTAAACTGGCCAGCAAGCTGGCGGTTTTATTGGCTAGAATCGATTGGTTAGCAGCTTATAGTGATGGCGTCGCTTTCGCTATCATTGTCTTGTTGACCACCTACTTTTCACTTGTGATTGGCGAATTAATCCCGAAACGTCTGGCTATGAATAGCCCGGAAAAAATTGCCTTGATTATCGCCTTTCCAATGAAGGCACTATCCTGGCTAACTTTACCGATCGTTAAACTCTTGAGTGCTTCCACAGATTTTGGATTACGACTTATAGGGGTTAAACCTTCCAATGATCCAATTATTACTGAAGAAGAAATCAAAGTCTTGATGAAACAAGGTACCCAATCCGGCATATTTGAGGAGGCCGAAGAAGACATGGTCAGCGGAATTTTCCGTTTGGGTGATCGTTACATCGATTCAATCATGACACCGCGAACGGAGATTGAATGGATTGATCTGGATCAGCCATTTGAGGTAATTCTGGATCAGGTTATTAATTCCAAACATAACCGTTTTCCTGTTGCTACTGATCAATTGGACAATGTCCATGGCATCCTGCTCGCAAAAGATTTACTCAGTCACAGTCTCAATGGTACCCAACCCGATTTGATTAATCTACTACAACCGGCGCTGTTTGTTCCCGACAGTATGTCTTCTCTTAAAGCATTGGATTTATTAAAAGAGGCGGGAGCCCATGCAGCATTGGTCATCGATGAATTTAGTGGTGTGCTGGGAATGGTCACTCTCTATGATGTCCTCAAAGCTATTGTCGGAACGATCCCAACCGCAGGTGAAGACTCGGAGATTCAAGCAGTCCAGCGGGAAGATGGTTCATGGCTCCTGGACGGTTTGTTGCCCATTGATGAAGTAAAAGATTCGCTTGGTATAGACATTTTTCCGGAAGAAGACCGGGTGGGTTATCAAACTCTCGGCGGTTTTGTGATGACCATGCTGGATAGCATTCCGGTAACCGGGCAGAGTTTTGAATTATTAAATATGCGTTTTGAAGTGGTCGATATGGATGGGCGGCGAGTGGATAAAGTGCTGGTCAGCCCGCTCCCGTCCAAACCTCCAAAAACAAGTCAAGCCCCTGTGGCGGAATAATGATCCCTATCCGCTTAACGATTGAGGGTTTTCTTTCTTATCAACAAGCAGTTACTATTGATTTTACAGATTTTCAATTAGCTTGTGTTTCCGGGGCAAATGGCGCGGGGAAATCATCCATTCTTGATGCAATTACCTGGGCTCTCTTTGGAATCGCACGTTCCAGAAGTGATGCCATTATTAATCAAAATTGTCAGGCAGCTGAAGTTGGATTTGATTTTGAATACGAAAATCAAAATTATCGCCTCCGGCGTTTTAAATCAATTGATAAAGCATTAGTACTGGAATTATTTAAATTCGATTTGGAAAATGATCGTTGGCGGCCATTAACGGAACATACAGTCACCGAAACACAGAAAAGAATCGTCTCGATCTTGCGCCTGGATTATGATTCATTTGTTAATGCCGCTTTTTTCTTACAGGGTAAAGCCGATTCTTTTGCCAATTTAACACCTACCCGAAGGAAAGATATTCTTTCCAATATCCTCGGCTTGGAGGTATGGGAAAGCTACCGTGATTCAGTCAGTGTCACCCTGCGCAAAGAAGAGATGAAACTAAATCAAATTACAGGCATCCTTCAGGAAATAGAAAGCGAAATTGCCAGTGAAGACCAAATTATCCATGACTTAGAGCAACTACAACTTTCGGAAAAAGCAAAGCAGGAAACAAAGCAAAACCTTGTATTAATTCTCGACCAAGCCCGTCAATTGGAACAGAGCCGTAAAAACTCTGAACAGCAAATCAGCATGTTCGAAAAGGATTTACTTTCACGAAGTCAACAGTTTCAACAAAAACGAGAAAAACAAACAAAGCTTCAGGAACGCCTAATTTCCCTTCACCTCAAACTTGAGAATGCCGATAAAATTAAGAAAGATTTTCAAGCCTGGAAAGATACACGCGCGGAATTGGAAAATTGGTTGGATAAAAGAGAGCAATTCTTGTCTCTCGAAAAAGAAAAGAGCAAGCTGGAACAAGCAATTGTGATGCAAAAAACAACGCTCGAGACACAATTAATGAGCCTGCAGTCAGACGCAAAAACAATAGAAAAACAACGCCTTCTATATCCTCAATTGAAGAAAGATCTCAGTGATCTGCAATCACGCTTACATGCTTTGGAGAGCCGGCTTGGATCACAGAAGGAATTTCCATTGCAGGTCGAAGCACTTCAAAACGTGAAAATTCAAAAAACAGAGACTATCAAACAACTCACCCTTCTAAATGATCAATTACAGGAACATCTGAAAGAATTTCAAAAAGCAGGCCCTGAATGTCCATTCTGTAAACAGCCATTAACAGTCGCTCACCGGGAAACTTACCAAAACCTGACCAAGACAGAAGGCCTTCAACGCAAAGAAGAAATCACCCGTTTGCAAACAGAAGTAAGCGAAATCAACACGCAAATAACAGAGTTAAAAAATAAAATCGAACATTTTTCTGAGCTGGATCGTGAACGGCAACAATTAGAACAAAAAAAAGCCCAGACGGAGGTTCAACTTTCACAGGTGGAGGATTTGCTCCAGATTTGGGACTCACAAAAAGCTCCGCTTTTGACCAGCATCGGAAAAGAATTGAAACAAGCAGATTATGCCAACCATGAGCGTAAAAAAGTGGCTGCCTTGCTGCCAGCAATGGAGGCGATTGGCTATGATGCACAAAAGCATCAGCAATCAAAAACAGAAGAAAACCGCCTACGAACCAGTGAGAACTTAATGCGTGAGCTCGAGACTGCACAGGCTACATACGAACCACTGCGTATGCAGGCAGCAGAACTGGAGCGCGAGATTTCTGAACTCAGCGAGGAAATTGAACAGAAAAAAAGTCAACTTGAAAGTCTTCGTAATATTCATCGTGAGCAATTTAGTGACATACCCGATCTGATCAACCTGCAAAAACAATTGGACCTGGTTCAAATTGAACTAAATCAGATCAATATTAAAATCGGTGGCGAGAAACAAAAACTGGTTGCCATTAAACATCGTAAAGAAAGCCAAGTTTCCTATCAAGCACAAAAATCAGATCTTCGCCTGGCCATTTCACGTTACGAAAAGCTCAAAGAAGCTTTTGGCAAAAACGGAATTCCGGCGCAGTTGATTGAACAAGCACTTCCGCTAATCGAAGAACATGCTAATCTTTTATTGGATCGCCTGACCAACGGTGGAATGACCATTCGCTTTGAAACCCAGAGTGATTACAAAGACAAAAAACGCCAGGACAAAAAAGAAACACTTGATATTCTCATTAATGATTTAAATGGGAATACAAGGGCTTATGAAATGTTTTCGGGTGGCGAAGCGTTTCGGATTAACTTCGCGATTCGCATGGCACTCTCACAGGTGTTAGCGAAAAGATCCGGAGCAAAATTACAGACATTAGTCATCGATGAAGGTTTTGGCAGCCAGGATGCCGAAGGCCGTCAACGTGTAATCGAAGCCATTAATCACGTTCGCTCAAATTTTGCCAAAATCCTTGTGATAACGCATTTGGAAGAGTTGAAAGACGCATTCCCAGCACGGATTGAAGTGGAAATGACTTCGAAAGGATCTCAAGTGCAGGTGCAGGTTTTTTGATGAGGAAACTCAAAGTAGCGCTGCAGCAGCGTGTTGTTCCTGAATATCGCGTGCCTTTCCTGGAAAAATTGGCAAATCTGCCTCAAATTGATTTGTGCGTTTTTTCTGGAAGTCCTCACCCCCGCGAAATGATCCAGACACCAACCACTCCCCCTGATTTTGACTATACGATTGGAAAAAACTGGCATTTCTTCGATCACAAATTGTATTTTTGTATACAGCCAGGCTTAAAAAAATGGCTGCGCGAAAAAGCTCCTCAGATAGTGATTATGGAAGCCAATCCACGCTATTTAAGTTCTCGATTTGTGCTCCCTGAATTGAAGAATAAGCGAATAGGGCTGATTGGATGGGGATTAGGTGTACCGAAGCATGATGGCAGACCTTCCTCCCTACGCGGCCTGTTCCGATCCAATTTTCTCTTACAATTTGATGCAATTATTGCTTACAGTCACACTGGCAGACAACAATACATTCAATCTGGAATTCCAGCTGAAAAAGTTGTCGTTGCCGCAAATGCGACTGCTGCGCGACCTACAAATCCACCACCAGATCGTGGGGTAGGTTATAGAAACGGTCAGCCGGTCGTGTTGTTTGTCGGACGTATACAATCACGCAAGAAAGTAGATACTTTAATCCGCGTCTGCTCTCGAATCGATCCTGCAATTCGGCCAAAGTTATGGATTGTGGGTGAAGGCAGTGCTCTGCCTGGCCTGCGGTCTGTGGCTGAGAAGTACTTCCCGGAAACCAAATTTTGGGGAGCTCAATTTGGTAATGATCTTAATTCAATCTTTGCTCAAGCGGATCTATTCGTGCTGCCTGGTACTGGTGGGCTCGCTATCCAGGAAGCGATGGCCTCAGCTTTGCCTGTGATTGTTGCTGAAGGCGATGGAACCCAATCCAATCTGGTTAATGAAGAAACCGGCTGGTTAGTACCTCCCAATGATGAGGAAGCTTTATTATCTATCTTGCAAACGGCTTTGCATGATCCGAGTAGATTACGGAAAATGGGCACTGCTGCCTATCGCAAAGTGGCTGAAGAAGTCAATATAGACCAAATGGCCGCTGTTTTTACAGAAACCATCCTGAGAGTTGCACAACAAAAAGAAAGAATATGAGCGCGAAGCACTTACTTTTTATTGCCGATGGCCGCAGCCCGACTGCATTGCGCTGGATTTCTGCCAGTAAGAAAATTGGGTTTCGTGTGACGCTCATATCCACTTATCCAGTTACAGAGGATAACGAAGCAGAACAAACCTTTATTTTGCCGGTGGCGTTTGCCAGTGTCGGACGGGACAAAACCAGAACTGGATCTACCACAAAGTCACAGCAGACCTCCTTCACCGGCCAGCTTATTAAGCGTTTTCGACCGTTTGCCTTACGCTTGCGATATCAACTCGCCCCGGGCACCCTGCCAAAATATGGAAAAATACTGCAAAGAATCATATCTGAAATAAGACCTGACCTGGTGCATGCCTTGCGGATCCCTTACGAAGGGATGCTGGCGTCTTATACCCCGCATCAAATCCCTCTTTTGGTCTCAGTTTGGGGAAATGATTTTACGCTCCATGCACAAGCGGGCAAAAAAATGCTCGAACTGACCCGTCAGGTAATGTTGAGAGCAGACGGATTGTTGGCTGATACAGAGCGAGATGTCCAATTGGCACACCAATTTGGGTTTTCACGAGAGAAAAACACGTTGGTGGTACCGGGAGGCGGCGGAATAAATTTTATGGAGATTGAAAATGCACAAAAGAGCAATCTCTTCCGGGTCGATAACCCCTATGACCAGCCGGTCATCGTCAATCCACGTGGTATTCGATCATATGCACAAACTGATATTTTTTTTCAGGCAGTCCCCATTGTTTTGCAAACCTACCCGCAAGCCCAGATTTTTTGCGCAGACATGCAAGGGAAAATCGAAGCCCAAACCTGGGTCAATCAATTACATCTCGAAAAATCGGTACAACTATTACCTTCCATCACCCAGATGGAATTGTGGTCGCTTTTCAGTCAGTCTCATATTTCCGTTTCTTTAACCACCCACGATGGTACTCCCAACACTCTGCTTGAAGCGATGACCTGTGGCTGCTTTCCGATTGCAGGCGATATTGAATCCCTGCGTGAATGGATTACACCAGGATGGAATGGTTTTTTGGTTGAAACTGGAAAACCGGCAACGTTGGCAGCAGCCATCATAAACGCCATGCAAAATCCACAATTAAGAACAAATGCTGCTGAAAGAAACGCTATATTAATTCGAATGCGGGCAGATAAGACCGTTGTTCAACAGATGACACAAGATTTTTATAAAAGCTTTCTTTAAATCCTGCGCCTTCGCTTTACAATCCATTAACCAATTCCTGAAAAGCCTTTCAACGTGTTTACAAATAAGACTTTAAATCTGTTGAATATGCTACAGTTACTCGTAACCAAAAGTTAATTTCAGTGGAGAGCGGTATGGGTGTCACCCGCAATTCGAATCGTAAAATTATTACGGCGTCTTTATTGTTATTCATTTTTGTTTTTTCATCATTCACTGTACAGGCACAGACTGACCCGCCCATCTCGATTACGAAAATTTTCAATGACGAAAAAAACAAAGCCACTCAACCTCTGCTCGAGCGGGGAAAAGCAGCCACCCAAAATGTCCATCTACTTTCAGAAAACATTGAGTGGATTGCAGAGTCTTTTGAAAACAACAAGAGTGAAGCATACCGGGCATCATTTGAATTGTTTGAAGGGGTGAACTACATTGCCACCTTTACACGTAAGGAAAACACACTGGAAGGCGGCTTTATCCTGAGCGGTTCACTGGAAGATACAACTGAAGGCTATATAACTCTCGTTTCCACGGAGGGCGTTGTAAGTGCCATTCTGACAGATGCCGATCATCTCTACCAACTTCAACGCAATTCAGAAATGCAGTACCAATTCGTGAAAATCGACCAATCAAGTTTTCCACCCGAATCCGAGCCTCTTATCCCTGAAACCACCACTGCCACCCTCAATGCGGAAAAATCCGATACACCTTTAGCAATGGATAGCGGCGGGCAAATTGATGTCATGGTGGTTTATAGCGATGATGCACGGGCAGGTGCTGGCGGTACTGCCAACATGATTAATTTGATCAATCTGGCAGTCGCTGAGACCAATCAGGGATACCAACGTAGTGGAATTACTCATCGCTTTCGCCTCGTTCATCATGAGGAAGTCAGTTATAACGAATTAAATGGAGGAACATCACTGGATTGGGTAAAAACGATTGATAATTTAACATTCGTGGATGGCGTCATTGACAACGTTCACACTTTGCGAAACACATATGCAGCTGACCTGGTCGTCATGATTGTCGAGGATTATCGTTCAACCTGTGGCATTGGCTGGTTAATGACCTCATCCACAATGACAGAATCACATGGCTTTAGTGTTGTCTCGCGTAACTGTGCTACAGGTTACTATTCATTTGCGCATGAGACCGGGCATAATATGGGGGCGCATCATGACCGCCAAAACGCATCAGGAAGCGGTTATTTTTCATATTCATATGGGTATTGGGCGCCGAATTATTCGTTTCGCACAATCATGGCTTACAATTGTCCCACAAGTTGTTCGCGTATTAATAATTGGTCCAACCCGCAGGTAACATTTAATGGTATTCCAACCGGAGTTGAGTCAACCGCCCCAGGTAGTGCTGATAATCGGTTGACATTAAATAACACGGCAGCGCAAGTGGCGAATTTTCGTCAATCACTCGCTCCACCTTCAGCTCCAATCAATTTAATTGCTACTGAGACAACGATGTATTCAATCTCCATCGCCTTTAACGATACCAGCAGCGACGAGACCGGTTTTAAAGTGGAACGTTCGATCAATAGCCAACCCTGGCTGCAAATCGCAATTCTCCCAGACAACGTGTCTACTTATTCAGATCTTAACCTTGCCTGCTCCCAAAATTACGCCTACCGGGTTCGTGCGACCAATCTCCAGGGGGATTCCGACTACAGTAATACACTCTCAACTACTACTCAGGCCTGTGGCCCGCCGGCTGCACCCCACCCAATCCAGCTTTCCATTGCGACCACAGCTGTCATCTTCACTTGGCAGGATGTTGAGGGGGAAACTGCTTATCTGGTTGAACAGCTAAGCGGCAATCCCTTGGTCTGGTCACCTCTTGACACGCTTCCAGCCAATAGCACATCCTATTACCTTCAAAATCTCACGATGGATACGGCGTATACAGTGCGCTTTGCGGCTGAAAACAGCTATGGGAAAACGACAGGAGCCCCGATCTCATTTACAACCATGAGCAAAGCCATTTTTCTGCCGATGATCACGCGCTAGCCAAGAATATCCATACATTTTATGTCTTTTACCCCAAAGGTATTGCGAATTCTCAAAAATCGATCAATAATCCTACAACTCTTCGTGTAAATGTGGTTTTTTCAGGTAAATATTCCATCGTGTTAAAAAAACAATCGTTTTCCGTTACTTTTTTGGTTCAGCCAGCCAGTTTATCAGATTGAAGCCTGCCGAGGTGAGATTTCAAGCTGCGAAGATTGGTTTCCCCAGGCTGAGATTCGCGGACCGGGCGACATTGTGTTTTTTTTGAAATGCTTCAGTTGAAGACAAACACGAAGCTCAGTTAGGGGGTTTAACCATTGCCAATGAAACCAAATCTCAGCCAGGAAATAGTTTCCGAAGAGATTAATAATCCTTCATAGGCTTGATTTACTGTCCCAGTCTCAGCTTCGGAACAGGTCTGAGAAAGGGAAGAAAATTCCTGCTTGCTCGTCTTTGAAACTTGAGCCTAAATGTACTATACTTAAAGAACCTGTTAACACCCACACAAAAAGCCCCGTAGAAGGAGGTTATTATTTATGGGAGCAGAAAAGAAATTCAAACTTACCTATGGCACCATGTTCAATCCACCAGAGGAGTTTCACGATCGCTACGAAGCGGAATTGGCGAAATTGAAAGCATCCTTTGGCACAGAATACCCGATGATAATCAATGGAAAAGATGTGAAATCGAGCGAGAAATTTGATAATCGATCCCCCATTAACACGGATCAGGTCATCGGAATCTTCCAAAAAGGAACTGTCGAAGATGCCAATGCAGCCGTTGCGGCTGCCAAAGCAGCCTTCAAAACCTGGGGGAAAACACCCTGGCAAGAGAGAATCCGTCTTTTACGCAAGGCTGCTGATTTGATTGAAGAGCGCAGCTATTACATCGGCGCAGTCATGTCCCTCGAAGTTGGAAAAAATCGCATGGAGGGTATCGGTGACGCGGTTGAAACTGCCGATTTGATTCGTTATGCCTGTCAGCAATTAGAAGAAAATAATGGCTTTGTCACCGAGATGGGTTCTGACCCATTTGAAGGATTTACATCCACCAATACATCTGTTATGAAACCTTATGGTGTCTGGTTGGTCATCAGCCCGTTCAATTTTCCGGGCGCTCTGACTGGTGGGCCATCCGGTGCAGCATTGGCTGCGGGCAACACCGTCATTATGAAACCAGCCACAGACACACCTCTGACAGCTTATCATCTCGCCAGAGCTTTCCAGGATGCCGGGCTGCCAAATGGCGTTTGTAACTATGTCACCGGCCCGGGAAGAACGATTGGAAATACACTGGTTAACCACAAGGATATTGCCGGAGTTACCTTCACCGGTTCCTTTGACGTAGGCATGGGTATTTTCCGTCAGTGGGCACAAGATGGCCCTTATGTGCGACCTACCATCCTTGAATTGGGTGGTAAAAATGCCGCCCTGGTATCCAAAAATGCGGATATCGAACTGGCAGCCTTAGGGATTGTGCGTTCGGCATTTGGTCTACAGGGCCAAAAGTGCTCAGCATGTTCGCGTGTTCTGGTAGAAGCCCCGGTCTATGACGCACTTGTGAAAAGAGTCGTCGAATTGACCAATAAACTGGCGATTGGTGACCCAACGGATCGTAAGATCTTTATGGGGCCGGTCATCAATAAAGCCGCATATCAGGATTACCAGGATTTTGTAAAGGATCTTGGCCAAAATGGGAACATCCTGACCGGTGGGAAACTGCTGACAGAAGGTGATTATAGCAAAGGTTACTTTGCAACGCCTACTCTGGTTGTTGATGTTCCATTCAGCCATCCGCTTTGGAAACAAGAAATGTTTCTGCCGATTACTACAATTGGCAAAGTAAAAGACTTGCAAGAAGGCATGCAAATCGCAAATAATGTCAATTACGGTCTCACATCTGGTTTCTATGGATCTGAAGATGAAGTTGACTGGTTCTTTGAAAATATTGAAGCTGGCGTCAACTACGCCAATCGCCCACAGGGAGCGACTACCGGTGCCTGGCCTGGCTTCCAACCTTTTGGCGGCTGGAAAGGGTCCGGTGCAACCGGTAAAAATGCCGGTGGTGTTCATTATTTGCAAATGTACATGCGCGAACATATTCGCAATCAGGTAAAAAAAGCCTGAGTGGAATCGGATGGGGTTGTAATTAAATCAATACAACCCCATTTTTCAATATCATCGTCGATCAGGGGAAACCAGTAAAGCTGCCTATTTGAAAACATGCAGAACCATAAATAAATGTGGCTTTTTGGTAAAATCTAATTGTGCTGGTCGTGAATACATTTTCAATTAATTAACAAGAATTGATTGCCGTACACAAGCAGCCATTTGCTCAAAAAAACTCATATATGCAAAGAAGAATAAAATGACAAAACTATGTAGCTTGCAAGAAGCGGTCAATACTTTTGTGAAGGACGGAAGCCTGCTTTATGCTGCCGGATTCACGCACTTAATTCCTTTTTCTGCGGCGCACGAGATCATCCGCCAGGAGAAAAGAAACCTGACGGTAGCACGTGCAACACCAGACTTGATTTACGATATGATGACAGCTGCCGGTTGCGTATCGAAGGTGATTTTCTCTTATATGGGTAACCCGGGCGTTGGATCGCTGCGCATCTTGCGCTCGGCCATTGAAGCAGGTGAACTCGAATGGGAGGAATACTCCCATTTTGGAATGATTTCGCGCTTACAAGCGGGTGCGGCTGGACTGCCTTTCATGCCCATGAATCAGACAGCAGCGACCAGCCTCGAACAAGTCAATCACAATATACGCCGCATGACCGACCCCTTTACAAATAAAGAAGTAATCGTCGTACCGCCTTTGAACCCCGATGTAGCTATTATTCATGTGCAAAGAGCAGACCAATACGGCAATGCCCAAATTTGGGGCATACTCGGGGAGCAGAAAGAAGCTGCGTTTGCTGCACAACACGTCATCATCACCGCCGAGGAAATCGTGGATGAGAAGGTTATCCGCAGTGATCCTAACCGGACGATGATCCCATCCATCATCGTTGATGCTGTTTGCCTTGAACCCTTTTCGGCTCATCCTTCTTACACACAGGGCTATTATGATCGCGATAACCCTTTTTATTTGAAGTGGGACCAAATCAGCGAGACGCGAGAGGAAGTCAAGCAATGGTTGCATGAATGGGTCTATGACCTTAAGGATCGCCAGCAATATTGGCAAAAACTGGGTGAGGAAGCTCACCAGCGTCTGCATGTAAAGCCTGCCTTTAGCTCGCCCATCAACTATGGAGAATATTAGAATGGATTACACCAAGTCCGAGTTAATGACGGTTAATGCTGCCCGCCTTTTACGCGATGGCGATGTCGTTTTTGTCGGCGTAGGCTTGCCCAACCTGGCCTGCAACCTCGCCCGGCGCACCCATGCGCCCAACCTGGTTATGATTTATGAGGCCGGTGTCATCGGCGCACGCCCCGCCCGGCTGCCTCTCTCAATTGGTGACCCGACCCTGGTAAGCGGAGCGACCGCGGTTTGTAGTATGTATGACATTTTTAGTTTCTATCTGCAACGAGGTAACGTAGATGTCGGCTTTTTGGGTGGCGCACAAATTGACCGCTTCGGGAATATCAATGCGACTGTGATTGGTGATTATGATCATCCCAAGACTCGTCTGCCTGGTTCGGGCGGATCCATGGAAATTGCGGGATGGGCAAACCGTTGCTATATTATGACTCCCCATCAGAAGCGGCGCTTTCCTGAAAAGGTTGATTTTATTACTTCAGCTGGCTTTCTTTCCAATCGGGCGGAGAGAGAAAAAACAGGCGTTCGCGGTAAAGGTCCTTTAGGAGTCGTGACCAATCTTTGCATCCTTGAGCCGGACGAAAAAGGAGAATTGTCTCTGGCTGCGTTGCACCCAGGAGCAACTGTTGAACAGGTAAAAGAAAATACGGGTTGGCCGCTAAAGGTGTTCGATCATCTGCGGCAGACCGAACCACCGACCAGCGATGAACTGCGCATTCTCCGCCAGGAGCTGGATCCAGATGGGATTTACATAAAATGAAAAATGAAGAAAACAAGAAAATCGAAGTCTTGGTAACTTACTCACTGTCAGAAGATCTCGTTCAACAACTGGCCACGGTAGATAAAAGGCTCCAAATCCATATCAATCCTGCCAAAAATGTTAATGATATTAGCGATGATCTCTGGCAAAAAACAGAGATCTTAATAACCGGAAACCTGCTGCCGCCTCTTGAAAAGGTCCCAAATTTGAAGTGGATTCAATTCAATTCCGCGGGAATTGACTTTGCGGTGAATGATCCATTGCTTAAAAAACCCAATCTGGCAGTTACAAATCTCAGTGGTGCAGCCGCTCCCCAGGTGGCGGAATTTGTGCTGATGGCCATGCTAGCCTTGGGACACAAAGTTAACACAATCCTGCATCAGCAAAGAAACCACGAATGGTCTCCAGATCGATATTCACGCCTGATCCCAAAAGAACTTCGTGGCAGCACGCTTGGTCTGGTTGGCTATGGCAGCATCGGAAGGGAAATTGCCAGAATCACCCACCCGCTTGGAGTAAAGGTTTTAGCAACCAAACATGACAGCATGGATCCCAAAGATCGCGGTTTTAATCTGGAGGGACTGGGAGATCCTGAGGGTAACTTCTTTACCCGCCTTTATCCCATCCAGGCTGTCGGGTCAATGTTAAAAGAATGTGATTTTGTGGTCATCTCGCTGCCGAAAACTGAGGCGACTACACATATCATCGCTGAAAAGGAGCTGGGCAGCATGAAATCGAGTGCATACCTGGTTGATATCAGCCGTGGTGGAGTGGTCAAACCGCAAGCGTTAAAATCCGCTTTGCAAGAGAAAAAAATTGCCGGTGCCTTTATGGATGTATTTGAGCAGGAACCATTACCCAAAGATAGCCCACTTTGGGAGTTACCCAACATGATCATTTCCCCACATATTGCTGGGATCAGTGTTAATTACAATGAGCGAGCCATAAAATTAATTGTGGAAAATCTACAAAATTATTGCCAGGATCGACCCTTGTTCAATCTTTTTGATCGTGAAAATGGATACTAATAAAGGAAATGTACGTTCTCTATGCTAAATCTTGATAACATCCGCGTTGTGTTTTTTGACGTTGGTGACACATTATTTTATTTTGATGGTGATTGGGAAGAGACGTTAAAGCTGTCAATACAGACACTTTGTTCCAGCCTAAATCGAAAAGGGTTTCCTATCGAAGAAAAATTCTTCATGAAAGATTTTTCAAAAAGGATGCAAACCTATTATTCTGATCGGGATGAATCGATGCTCGAGATCACCACTTCCCAGGTGCTTACCGATGCATTAAGCGATTATGGTTTTGAAGCAGTCGACTCGCAACTAATCTTTGACGTGCTCAAAGAGATGTATGCAATTTCAGAAGAACGCTGGAGCCTGGAAGACGATGCCGATGAGACACTCAAATGGCTGCAATCACACGGTTATTACCTTGGAATCATTTCAAACGCCGGTGACCGTGAAGATGTTTACACGCTTTTGCGGCAGTCCAATATCCTGCATTACTTCGAACTGGTGCAAATATCTGCCGAAAGCGGTTTTAGAAAACCACACCCTGCCATGTTCCAAACAGGCTTCGATTATTTTATGGTGCAACCTGCAGAATGTTTGATGGTGGGAGACCGTTTAGAGATGGACATCTATGGGGCCAAAGAAAGCGGAATGGCTTCCGCCTGGATTACACGCCGCTCCAACACGATTGACCCGAAAATCATTGCACAATTTGAGCCTGATTTAATTCTTTCGACTTTGAGTGACTTAAAGACTCATCTCCAAAAAGATTGATAGCAACTCACAAAATCATCCAGGGCTGGTCAAACCAATCCACCACATGATCTTCAAGATCATCCAGGTCGATATCCTCTTCAAATTCCACCTTGCCTCGCACCGAAACCCCAACCTCATGTACAGTATCTCTGCTGCCACTGACAAGATGATGCCACCAAGGCAGGCTTTTTCCATTAGCAAGCAGGCGGTAGGCACAGGTTAAAGGCATCCAATCCAGCTTGTGCACCAGGGGTGTTGTTAACACCAGGCAGGTTGGTACCAATCGCGAGCGATTCTGATAATCCCCGCACTGGCAGGTGGATTCAACAAACAATTTGCAAATGACATTGGTGGTGTAATAGTTGCCTTTTTCCAAACCTTCCAGCCGAAACAAGCAGCACTTGCCACAACCATCACAAAGCGATTCCCACTCGGCAGGTGTCATATCTTCTAATTTTTTAGTTTCCCAAAATGGCTTTTGTTCCATTGATTATTCCTGGAATTGTGTCTTTCTTAATAAAAATTTTTAATTTTGGCTTTTTCGATTGATTGTTTTCACAAAATTGCAATTGTTAATTTTCGGTCATGCGAAACTCAAAGCCGTACGAGTATTGCCCAATGAGGAAATTCTACCATGTTCAAGATCGAATCCAGCACATCCATTGATTCTGCCGATCTTCTTCACCTGGTTTACCACGCTGATATTCGCATGAATGAAATCCACATTTGCAGATTGGTAAGTCTGTCAAACAAGGCCGTTAATTACAATAGCCAGGGGCACATCAGAATCACGGAAAGCGAAAGTGCCCAACAATTGCGTTTGGGCTTATAGACGAAATAAAAAATCATTCTCCCATTACCCTTCCCAAACCCCCACTTGAATGAGAGAATAAATCCTGTCTTTTCCAGAGAATAATTATGTCGATCGCGAAAAAACCACTCACCAGAATACAGGCAGATTTTATCCTGCTCTTTACCGCCTTGGTATGGGGCAGTGGTTTTATTGCCCAGCGAGTCGCCGCCCCTTTCACCAGTATTTTCTTTTATAATGGCGGGCGCTTTTTGCTGGGTGCCTTGCTCATTTTGCCTTTGATCCGCTTTCGCCTGAACATTCCCAGGCGGGAAATGCGCGGGGTTTTTGCCGCCGGAGCTTTGCTCTTTGCCGCCGGTTCGCTTCAACAAGCCGGAATGCGCACCACTTCTGCCGGGAATGCCGGATTCATCACCGGACTCTATGTAGTCATGGTGCCCATTTTCCTTTTCTTGATCTGGAACGAACGCCAAACCTGGACCATTTGGGTGGCCGCGGTAGTGGCAGTGATTGGCATGCTCCTTTTGAGCACCGGCGGGGCGATTCGCTTTGTTTCGGGGGATTTTCTGGAGTTTCTGGGGGCAATTCTATGGGCTTTTCATGTCATCGTGGTCAGCAATTCGGTGAAAAAGCTCAATCCTTTGCACTTTGCTGTCGCTCAATTTCTGATTTGTGCCGCATTCAACCTGCTGGTCGGGTTTATATTCGAACCTGCGTCCATTCGTGTGATGCCCAATTACTGGTGGCCAATTGTCTATAATGGCGTTGCCTCGGTCGCAATCGGCTTCACCTTGCAGGGCGTTGGTCAAAAACATGCGCCTCCTACCGATGCTGCCCTGATCCTCAGCATGGAATCGGTCTTCGCTGCTTTGTTGGGTTATCTTTTTCTTTCAGAACGCTTTACTCTCACACAAACAATCGGCAGTGCACTGGTGATGGCGGCCATTCTCCTTTCCCAGATACCGGTCAATCATTTTCGCAAACCAATTCCAAAACTGGAAAATGACAAGCCAGGCATTTAAGCTGAGATTTCATTCAAAAAGTTCGCGATGCAAACCCTTAATTGTCTTTTATAAAGATCATGATCGATTTCATTCTCTCAAAACGAAAAAATCTAAGACCCCAAAACCCACTCTGATTGATATGTTTGGTTGCACTTAACATCTTTTTTTCCGATAATGAAGGGGATCAAAATGGAGGAAAAAATGACAACAGTAAAGAAGGCCAGAAAATACAAACCACTGCTAAGTTTGGATTTCGATGGAGTTCTCCACTGGTATCGCAATGGATGGAAAGGTGCCAGATACATCGACGACGAACCCGTACCCGGTGCAGTTGAATTTGTGCGTGAAGCCAGCCAATATTTTCGTATTGTTGTTTACAGTTCGCGCAGCAGCCAACCGGGCGGCATTGAAGCCATGCAAGCCTGGATGGAAAAATATGGCTTTCCAGAAGTCAAGTTTGCTAATGATAAGCCCAAAGCGTTCTTAACAATTGACGATCGTGCAATTCAATTCAACGGCACCTGGTTTGATCCACAAGAATTATTAAAATTCAAGCCCTGGAATAAACCCGCCGACGAAGAAGATTAACCCTGGTTGCGTTTGTTTATCCTGAAATTGACGAGCACATTGATTTTGGTATGCAATCAATTTATGCGATTAAATAATTTCCTAGAACATAATTTCAAAGAGTGATGTAGAATTAAGTAGCAATAAAACCTTATCTCTGAAAAAGGTTTGTGTAAAATCGTGGAAGAAGCCGAAGATAATGACAGATTTGTTTGAGCATGCTATGAAAGACCGGATGCAGCAGGAAGCGCCTCTGGCTGCCCGAATGCGACCGCGTTCCTTTGCAGAATATGTCGGGCAGGAACACATTATTGGCGAAGGCAAAATCCTGCGGCGTGCAATTCAAGCCGACCGCTTGTTTTCCTCCATCATCTTCACCGGCCCACCGGGTACCGGGAAAACCACGTTGGCACAATTGATCGCTTTGCACACCAAAGCTCATTTTGAAACCATCTCGGCTGTTCTGGCCGGTGTAGCGGAGTTAAGACGGGTGATCGCAGAGGCGGAAGAACGGCGGCGCCTGTACCAGCAGCGCACAATTCTGTTCATCGATGAAGTTCACCGCTGGAATAAAGCCCAGCAGGACGCCCTTCTTCCACAAGTGGAAAGCGGCATGCTGACACTGATCGGAGCTACCACGGAAAACCCTTACTTCGATGTCATCCCGGCTCTGGTTTCGCGCTCACGCGTATTTCAACTGGAACCGTTGAACGAGGCTCAGTTAAACCAAATCCTTGATCAGGCGCTGGCCAATAATGAGTTCGGCTATGGGCTCAAGAATATAATTCTGGCGGAAGATGCCCGCAGGCATCTGATTCGCACGAGCAGTGGTGATGCCCGTAATCTGCTCAATGCGCTCGAGCTGGCCGTGGAAACCACTGCCGCCAATCTGGATGGATCCATCAATATCAGCCTGACTGATGCACAGGAATCGATCCAGAAACGTGCGGTCATATATGACAAAAATGGGGATGCGCACTATGACACCATCTCCGCCTTCATAAAATCAGTGCGCGGCTCAGATCCGGATGCAGCGCTATATTGGCTGGCAAAAATGGTGGCGGCCGGCGAAGACCCGCGTTTCATCTTGCGACGCCTGATCGTCCTGGCCAGCGAAGATATTGGCCTGGCGGATCCGCAAGGGATGGTGGTGGCCAATGCAGCCGCTTCAGCTTTCGAATACATCGGGATGCCTGAGGGCATCTTCCCAATTGTGGAAGCCACGCTTTACCTGGCAACGGCACCAAAATCAAACTCAGCCATGGCTTACTTCAAGGTCCGTAAACAAATGGAAGAAGAGGGCATGGGGCAGGTTCCCACCCACTTAATGGATGCCAACCGCGATAGCAAAGCCTTCGGGCACGGGCAGGGTTATCTTTATCCGCACGATTTTGAGGGTCACTTTACTGCCCAGCAATACCTGCCCGATCATTTGATTGGCAGCCATTTCTACCATCCTTCCGAAGAAGGTTATGAGGCCGACATTCTGGCTCGCCTTAAACAGTGGCGTGAAATACAATCCCAAAAATTAAAAAGCAAAGGTAGTGCACAAGATGACAATCCTGTTTCTAATACGCCACGGTCAAAATAATTGGGTTGGCAAACGACTGGCCGGTAGGACGGCTGGCGTTCACCTGAATCAAACCGGCCAACAGCAGGCACAATCCATTGCCGGCACACTGGCGGAGCTACCCTTCAAGGCCGTTTACAGCAGTCCACTGGAACGTGCAATGGAGACAGCACAACCGCTGGCAGACAGACTTTCACTGCCGGTGCAAATAAAAGAAGGCTTGTCAGAGATCAATTTTGGCGATTGGCAGGGAAAAACGATCAAACAATTACAACGCATGAAACTCTGGAAAACCGTGCAAGACCAGCCGCAAGAAATGCACTTTCCAGGTGGTGAATCTTTTCAGCAAGCACAGCAACGCCTGGTTACGTGTGTTGAAGATCTCAGAACTCAGCACACTAAAGAAGATCTGATCGCGTGCTTCAGCCATTCCGATTCCATTCGACTGCTGGTAACGCACTACCTGGCGATGCCGCTGGCAGCATTTCAGCGCGTAGCAATCGACACCGCCTCGATCAGTGTCATCGTTTTTCATGAAGAGCGCATTTTTGTACCCTTTATTAACCAAATCGTGACCACCTCATTTTCTGACCATTTCAAACAACAGGCCAAAAAATCTGAGAAAAAGCCAACATCAAAGAAACCGGCAGTCAAATAGCCACATCCCTGTAACTTTTTAGCGATAAAATAATCAAAACAAAACAAGGATGATCATGAAAACCAAATTCAAGCAAAAAGGTACAGCGAAAAAGAAATCGCAGCGCAACTGGCAAATTCTGGTTGGAATTGGCATCTTTTTGATCATTATGGCCGGTTTGAGCTTAACGCACAAAGCAGAATCTGAAAGCATTCAACGGGCGGTGAAAGGCCAGCCACTCGGAGATTTCAGTTTACTTGATTTACATGCGAATGAGATCCATCTCAGTGATTATCGCGGCAAAATTGTCTTAATCAACAGCTGGGCCAGCTGGTGCCCCCCTTGCATGGCTGAAATGCCGGCTCTGGAAAAATTTTATCAGCAGAATAAGGGCCATAACTTCGAAATACTGGCCGTCAATGCCGGAGAAAGCCAGGCAACCGCCCAGAATTTCGTCCGTCGCAGCGGCGTTTCTTTTCCCATATTATTGGATGAAGATGCCAGTACATTAACTGCCATGGGAATCAACGGCTATCCCACCTCCATCCTGGTCGGTCCTGATGGAAACGTCTTGCATATCCATATCGGTCTGTTCTTCCCAGAAGACCTGGAAAAAGAAATCAGCCCATTTTTGGTTTCTCAATAAACAGTCAATAAGCGGTAAATGGGGGGGTTAAAGCATTAAGGTTGGCTATGTAAACAAGCCTTCAATCTGTCTTCGGCAGGTTCTGCCACTCGTCACGATTCTTTGAGTGAATTATTAAGCGTCAGCTCAGCGCTTACTTCCACTTATTTTCCTCGCGCTCTCTCAGCTTCTTAACCAGCCACTCCAACCCACCCAACAATAAAAATGGCAGGGTCAGCAGCAAGGCCCCCAGAACCAGAATCGGTACAGCCAGGATCAACGCGCTGACACCATAAATCAGGTAGATCACCAGGCTGCCGACAATGATCAAAAAACCAATGATGATCCACAGGTAAAGGCGGTCTTCTTGTTTCTTGGTGAGCGGTGGTTTGGGATTTTTCATACCATTCCAAGTTTTCTACAAATTATTGTTGTTAGAATAATACCATTGAACTCGATAAGCCGGTTGCACCATTGCGGGCCAGGCAGTATGATCTGCGGATAAATGGCGATGATTTTCAGACGGTCGTTCTGATCTTACAAGGTTATTATTCACCGGTAATAATCTCAAGCATTCCCCATTCTTTCAGACCTTTGCTGATAGGATTATCATGGCGAGCGCAGCCAAGCAATCTTTCTCGCGTAAAACAGGATTGCCTAGGCGGTGGTTTGATGTCTTACTCACAAACTTGAGCAATAAAATTGCAAAGGGCTTTCCTCCCGATGGATATTATGATTCTTCCCCGCCTGATTTATCGTAAGGGCGAAGCATCCGGGGAACCATTCCATCCTGTAAAAACATAGCCATCGCGGATGCTTCGCCCATGCACCAATTGTTGATAACATAAAAATGTGGGGCTTTACATACACACCCTACGCCTTGCCTGCATTGTACCGTTATTTCACCCCCGCATACCGCTTTGCAGCTACAGCCATTCGGCGGTATAGCCGAATCTTCCAAACACATTCAACCATCAGTTATCAATTTCAACTACAATATCAAAATAGGAAAATTATAGCTAGTTGGAAGCATGCTGGTTTTCACCTTCGATAAATCAATTCCAATAAAACCTACCTGACCAGCATCGGCATAAAGATCGTGGAAAACGTCTGAACCTCCAGCGGTCCTTCCAAAAATTGATTGGCATTGGTAATTATTTCCAGCCAGTAATAATAGGTCTTTCCCCCAGATATGGAAGTATCCTCGAAGGCATAGGAATTTCCACTGCCTCCACCCGGCGGAAGTATGGGAATTATGGCGGTATTTAACTGCTCTTTTTGGCTGTCTGCTGTTTGAGAGCGATAAACATTAAAACCGGTTACACTGTCTTCTTTGGAGGTTTGCCATTCGATCAAGATCGAAACGGGTTTGGCAGTCGCCGAAAAGGAAGTCAAAAAGTTGCTGGTTGGCCATTCCACCAGCGTAGTTACTGCTGCGGGGACATTATTGATCCGGTTAATCTCACGCGCTGAAGTTGTAATCGATGCGCTGTTGGTAATTGTGCCGGTAAATGCCTCTGCGATTTTGGCAGTAATGGTGATCGAACCGGACTGCCCTTGTGCCAGATCGGCAAGATCCCAAACAAAGCGCGTACCTGAGCGCTGAATAGCTGCGGCTCCGCTGGTCGTGACAACCACATCTTCCAGCATCTCCGGCAGCAGGTCTTCTATCACCACATGATGAGCCGTAGCCGCATCGGTGTTGGCATAGGTCAAAGTATAAGTCAGGGTATCGCCCGGCCTGAGTGCCCCGCCCGGAAAGACCGTCTGGGTCAGGCTTAAGTCGGCCGGTAGCACATTGAGCTTTAAGGCCGGGTCACCAAACAGGATGTAGGTGTCCATTAACTCCCGGTTGGAAGAAGAGTTCATATAAAGATTGAGTTTGGCCTGGGTAGTTGCCGGCCCTAATGCAATCACATCATCGTTGAAAATGGCATTGAATAACCCTTTATTTAACAGATCGTGCCCGGTGGCTACCCCAAAGCCGGTCGGTGACCAGCTGGCGATGGCGCCATTGGGAGAGGATGCCACCAGGGATTCGCCAACGGAAGAACGATTCTCACCTATTGCAGAAGGAGAAATATAATACCCATCCAGACAGGTCATTGGCAGCATAAATGGCCAACGGTCAGTATTTGTCAATCTGTTCATATCCGCGACCCCCAGGAAATTTTCCGCCGCCCAGAATTGGGTTGAACTATGCCCGATATAATTAATCAACAAACGGCCCTGGTTAATGCCATCAATAATGGATGTCTTGACTTCGGTTCCAGTTGCATGGGTGACTTTGTAATAGATTTTTTGGGCAAAATAAGGCGCGGGGAGATGGAAATTGGCAATATTGTCGCTTATGTTCGCAAAATTGCCGGCGCTGTCGCTATTATCAGCAACAAACATGACTGTCTGATTCCAGTTACCCTGGCTTTGATTGGCCTCATAGCTGAGAATCTTATTGACCATTTGGGTAGTCTCGACGGCCGTTTTTACCGGCAAGCGCCCCAAAAATAAGTCCGGCAAGAGATCACTTCCACTGACAGTTACATAGCGGTTATCAGCCGCAGTTTCTCCGATCCAGGGATCAATATTTGCCAGATACGGGGGAATAAAGATACCTTCATCGCGACCATAATAATTTTTAAAATCAAAATGGCCATCACCGACTAAAAGGACATAGGTCGGGACAGGATGAGTCCAATTTGCATAGGCATAGGCAATAAAATCCCGTATTGCCTGTGGGTCAAACACGCCAAAATTGAATTCGTCATAAATATCCTCAACATCAATCACGATGCTGGTGAGACCCTGAGAGGTGCGATAATCCGCCAATGGCTGTATTGCTGTCAGGAAATCCGCATGAGAAATGATCAAATAATCCGCACGATTGTTGTTATCTCGTAAATTTGAAGCTTTATCGACCACAATTGCGGCTGGCTTGAGTTGTTGGTCACTGGAGAGTGCCAGAAATTGATGGGTGCCATTGAGAGTCGCTTCGAAAGACAAGCGATATGTTGATTCGCTCAGCGGAGAAATGACCGCCCCTGTCATCCGAATTGGTCTTCCATGATCACTGATATCAAAAACATTTACAGAATTTGAGGTAAAACCAACCACACGAAATTCACGCGCGCCGTTGGCGGTCTGGTTGAAGAATAGAAGATTGTTGTCCGCAACAAACGCGCCGGCATAGTCAATGTCAAAATAATTAATATAGAAAATGTCCAGGGTTACTCCGCCATCCATGGGGCATTCAACAGTGATGGTGTTTTCACCATTTAGCAATTTGTCTCGTGATATGATCACGTCGAAATTGTAGTCGTTTTCTCCATTCCAAATAGCATCATCGATCAGGTATCCATTAAGATATACTTTCGTATGGTGATGAGGAGTGCCTTGATACCCTCGCAGAAGTCCGCGTATTGAAACAGGAGATGACGGGATATCGGCGGGATTTATTGAAAATTTAAAATTTCTCGTTTGGGCTGCGCCGGCCCCCGTTCCATAAATGTAATCCCAAACCCAACGGTCTTGCTCAGGACCACTCGGTCTGGATGATAAATAATAATGATTTTCTTCCACATGGGCAGTCGCGAGATACGAATCCGGAACTAATGCGGAGCCTGAAGGTGTCCCATCTTTTTGCTCCATACGCAGACCGCTGCTTGTTCCCCAACTCAGCCAGTAAACATTGGTATTGGTAAATTTCGTATTTAACGCCTGGCCATAGAACAAAATGGAGTCGCCTGAATCAAATACCCCATCCTGTTCTCCCTCGACAAAAATGGCAACCTCCACTCCCGCATTGATCAGCTGCAGTGAGCGCGGATCGAGCGAATTCAAGGTATCAAGCGCTACTCCCGCATTTACCAAATCTGAATAGGTGATCTGGTACAGCCCATCCTGATCGACCATAATTTTATAGGTAACCTGGCCTGCATCTTTACTGGCCGTATTGGCGAATGAATCAGTTGATGGCTGTAAGCGCCAGGTTCGGGCGCTGGAGTAATTTAATAGATTGTCTTTAAGAAATGATTCGAAAAAGCCTTCATCCATTGTGGATTTTGCAAATTTATTAGCTGCATTTGAGCTATTAAAATCCAGCCGTACCCGAATTTGTGGATGATAAAACACCTGGCCGCTGAATGCGTCATATCGGAATGGTTGAAAGAATAGTTGCGCCACTCGTTGCGAGCGCAAAAAGGCAGTCGAGGTTAGTTGCGCTGGATTCGCACTTAAGTTTTGCAAATCCGAATATCCCTCTGGATCAGGAATCAATTGACTGCCCTCAAATGTGATATTTCCATCCAAATCAAAGGAAGCAACTGGCTGCGCCACAGGGCACAGGTTTATTCTATCCGGCAGCAAAACTGCCTCTGAT
Organism: Chloroflexi bacterium 44-23; assembly: GCA_001899005.1. Taxonomy (GTDB): domain Bacteria; phylum Chloroflexota; class Anaerolineae; order Anaerolineales; family Anaerolineaceae; genus UBA6170. Next base: position 85,955 of record MKUW01000007.1, on the reverse strand, counting down.
TCCAGAACAGTCAGCGTTGGAGCTGATTCAATCGGTATTCCTATCAAAACACCTTTAACCGGCAATTGAGGCCAACCAGATCTGGTTGCGTTTCCAAAACCTTCTACATTCAACGTTTCGCAAGCGAATGAATTTGAAAGTCCTTCTTCAATTTGTGCCTGCGGCGTTGTTAATTCGATTGTTATACTTTGTTCGTTTTGGTCGATAATTTGGAAAAAATTATCATGGTCTGAAATCAAAGCCAGAGAGGAAATGCTTGAAGCTTGCCTGGATTGATCATTACTTTGAGTAGAAAAACCTTCTATCGGGCGAGCCAGCGTAACACGCTGGTGAATTAATAATGCTGTCAAACTCAGCATAATCACCAAAGCAATTCTGATCGTTTTTGTCGAAAGATGTTTATCCAATAATCCCACTTATTTAAAGAGAAAATCTAGATCATAATTTCATGGCCAATTTTTATATTTTGGTAAATTTTAAATTTTACTTTGAGAGCTCTTGCAGAATAAAATCGATTGCACTCTGGTCTGGCAGAAATTCGAATTGATAACATGGCACAGAACTCGTCAGTTCATCCAGGAACTTTAAGCTATTTTGCATGCCTGAGCGGTCCCAAAAGGTTGGAAAGCTGCGAATGAACAATTTTGAAGCAGCCTCGATGGCTTTCAGTTCGCTTATTTGGTTAACGGGAGCCTGTTTTAAAATATAAATGCGATCTATTTTTGCTGATTGGGAGGAAGCACCCAAGGCGTCCCCATGCCAGGGAGTGCCATAGATCATATATCCGTCATCTTTTTTGCGTACGATAATGCGGTCATCACTTAGAATTGTTACCCCTGGCTGATTCATCCATAGGCGCGTGATGGTACTCTTGCCTGCCCCGGAGACCCCGGCAAAAATAAGCCCAATGTTTAAACCCTCAATTTTCATAGCACAGGCGTGCAGTTCAATCCCCCCATTTTTGGCCAGCAAATTAATTATTAGGACTTCATCCAGCGGGTAGCCTAAAGGGAATATTGGTGCCAAATTTTGTTTGTGTGTATTGATTAATAACTCTCCGCGCCGAAAATCTTCATCAAATCTGCCCACCTTTACGGGTTCACTACCCAGCGGAAAGCAAACTGGAATGACCCATTTATCGGCTACTTTGTGCAGACTCCAAATGCCACCCGAATAAAAAACCGGCTCGGGTAACGCAAATTCAGATAAATCCGTCCAATCTACAGATAAAAATATATTAGCTGCTTCTTTCGTAAAGAATTGTTGGTAAACGGTAGGGATTTCCACATTAAAATCGGAAGACCCATTTGCGATGGATATGGCGAAATCAGCGAACTTAAGGTTTTGCATGAAGTTCCACTTTTCTTGACTTTAGCTTTTTATGAGCCTGCGGCAGAAATTGGGTCACCAATAATTTCACACCCATTAGTTTTACAAGTTCCTAGCACTGCTTCTTCCGCAATCAAATTGACACTGGTAATTTGCGGCTTGATGTATGGTTTGCGTTGTTGAACTTTTTCTTCATTCAAAGGATCATTTTCTTTTTGCATATTTTCCTCCAATAAAACTGATTATATTGATTGCAATTGTGCAGACTTAACTGCATCCGCCCGAAAATGGGCTACCTGACACAGGAAATCAACTCTTTGCTGAGAGTCACCACTCTCGAGCTCAGACCAGCCCGGGCATTGTCCACAGACGGGCAGCAGCTCGCAGGTTTGACACTCATATTTTCCATGCGGCGGCTGCTGGCGAACACCCAGCAGAAATTCCCGCCAGCCCTCGCGGAAACTGCCTGAACGAAGATCGTACTGCTGGGCACGTGCCATCATGCACATACTTAATTTTCCGTATGGGTCAATGTGAAAACTATTGTTACCCGCGCCACAGGCATATAGGTAGCGCTGATCCACCTGAAAATCTTGATAGCGCTCAAAAGAAGCGATCAGCCCTTTAAATCGATTGGGATTAGATTTATCATACTTAACAACTTCTGAAGGGGCGAGACGGAAAGTTTGCGGAGTTTTAACCCCGTTGATTTGCGAATTGAGCATCGCATCATAGCGAAAGGGCATACCCAGGCTTTCAGCAAAAGCTTGCATGGCGCACAATTCATGCTGATTTAGCGTTATCAACATGGTTTTAAGCTTGAGCGGCAGTCCACGCTCCATAATCAGATCGATCCCGCGCATGCAATGCTTATAGGAACCCGGAATACCGGTCACCCGTTCATAGGTTTCCTGGCTGGCGCCATAGAGGGTAATCTCAATTGAAAATGGCCGCCACTCCACCAGGGTATCGGCCAGGCGCGGGGTTAACAGCGTGCCGTTCGTAAAGAGGCTGACCAGTAGTCCTTTGCGTTTGAGATATTGATAAATCTCCAGAAAATCTGGCCGCATAAGCGGTTCGCCGCCGGTCAACAAGAACCACAAGCAGCCTTCATCCACCACCTGGTCAATAATGGCTTGGATCTCCTTCAGGGTCAATTCTTTCTGATCGGAGTAATCGGGTTGGCAATGGGTGACGTAGCAGTGCTGGCACTTAATATTGCAGCGATAGGTTAATTCGAGCGAACCCGAGATGGGAATACGCTGATTGGCAACCTTCTCATGCAAAAGCTTGCTGAACTCACCATAGCCAAGTTCCGGCATACCCAGGCAATCCATTTTAGACCTTTACCACGGCTTGAATCGCTTCCAGATTTTGAATGATCTCTAATAAATCCTGTTCGGCGGTCTCAGTATTTACTTCAAATTCCGAGACCAGTCCCGAGCAGATTTCAGCCAGCGATTTTTCGCCATCGAGCTGCTCCCAAATCCAGGCACCAGTTTCATTCAACGTGAAAATACTATCCAATTCATTGGCATGCGCCCGGATCGGAACCAGAATTAATTCCCCGGCAATTTCCCGTGAGACCAATTGATCATCTTTTTTGTAACACTGCGCCAGTCTGGTGTTTAATTCTTCCATACGTTATCCTCATGTATTACTTCGTTTTGTTATTCTGATGAGGTTATCTGCCGGAATAAACATTCCATTAGATAACCTCATTCAATCTCGCCATTCAATTGCCCGCTTGATTATTGACCATTTTATCAGAATTATTTAATCATGATTGGCAAAAATAGATCAAAGATACCGATCTGGAGCGGTCCGAAGGTCTCGGTTCCGGATGTGTCGCTTCCCTCCAGCCAGTAGGTATACAAAACTCCTTTTTCTGGTGTGGTATCAATAAATGAGTAACTATTCCCATCTGTGCTGCCGGGAGAGATCGCAGAGATGGCAGTACTGGTGAGCAGTTCTCGTGTAAGGCTGCTTCCGGTAGAGCGGTAGATGTTGAAGCCAATCAAATCAACCTCAGAGGCCGTATCCCAAGTGAGCTGGATGGTGTCACCGACACGCTGTGCGGCGAAATTAGCGACTTCGACGACAGTAGGGGTGTTGGAATAGTAGATAACCACTTTTTTTAGTTCAGGAGTGACCGAACTGTTATTCGTTGTCAATTCGGCCTGATATTGAACCCATTGAGCAGCAGTGTTTGTAATCCATAAACCTGTTTGCAAGTATGGGACCCAACTGGCTGAAGTCAAGTCTTCCTCGCTGGCGGCTGTTCGTAGCTTCAAAGTCAAACTTGTTCCAGCAGGAATATCAGATTCCCATACCAGGTATTTCCAATCAGAGCTTGCGCCAGTATCATATGGAGCGGAAAGGAAGGTTCCGGAATCAACAAATCCTTCGTATGGCTCAGCCAAGTCAACTGTTGGTTCCAAAGCAGCTGCCTTACGACCACGCACCCAATCCAGATCGAAACCCAATTGATTGGCGTTGAAAATGGCCGCCATGGATGAATCAGGAATTCCGGCAGCAGCTTGTACCTGAGTGCCGTCGACATACCAGGTTGCCTGTCCGGGCCGCCAGACCGTACTGTAGATATGCGGAATTGTTAAACCGCCGGTTGGTTGCTGAATTAATGACAACCCCGGCAGATAGGAACCACCGTCGTTTCGTAAGAATGCCCTTAGACCATTCGGAGGAAATTCTTCAAATACGATAAAATTAGAAGCTTCAGCGATTCCATCTTCCCAACCCCACCAGCGATAATCACTTCCCTCATGTGCTTGAATTCGCATTTCAAGAGCCCCATATTGGAAATATTGTTTTCCATGAAGATACCCACCTGTGGACAGTTGCGCCCAGCCACTGCTTGTTGCCACCGATCCCCCAACTGTCCATTTTGTTGTATCAATTTCACTATCATCAAAGCCATCATACAAGTCAAAGACGTTGGCCGGGTTTGAAGGTCCTGCAACAGCACTGGAGTTCCCATAATAAATATAATAGTTGCCATCCACGCTTGCAGCTGGGATGGCAGCCTGGCTTTTGAACCATAGTTCCGTCGCACTTATATTGAATGCTGTGTCGGCTACCCGATCGAGGGCAAAGGGAGTACCACCACCAAGCCAGACAATGCGCAAGTCATCCCCATCTTGTTGTAGTTTATTTACAGACACTAAAGCAGCGCTATTCAGAACCAGTTTAAGCGAATATCCACTAGGAAGTGATTCAGTGTTGGGGTTATCAATAAGAAGCTTATGGCGATGGCTGTATGTTTCGCTATCTAACTGAAATGGGCCGGATTCTTCACCCTGCCCGAACTGCTGGCTTTGTAGAATAACACTTCCAGAGATTGCCTCAATATCTACACCAGTACGAGAACCGGTTCCGAAATTTGCACTGCTATCCTGGATCCATTCAGACCAATTTTCTGTAACGGTAAAATTGGTAGATGCCATTGACGGACCGTAAACACCGTCTGAGGCAAATGTGACCGTAAGAGGATATATCCCTGGCGCGATGTTTAATGGCAATGATACAGTTGCAATCCCATTGGAACCGGTATTTGCTGCAAATGAACCTAATCCAGATACGTTAAAGTTCAGGATGCGGCCCACAATTGGATTGTTACTTTCATCTAACAGTTCAGCAGATAGATTTACTGTAGTTTGGCTATCTCCACTGGTCGGCAGATTGATACTAAGAATACTTTGCGGTAGATAATCACCTGGAGTATAAGTGATACCAATTTCACTGAAAGTCGGAGTTACACCTGTATCAGTACTGCTTAAGGAAACTTTGTACTGAATCCAGCGCCGGTCCAGACTGGTGACATCTGCTCCACTGGTCGTATAACAAGTCGACCAGGATTCCGCAGCCAATAGATCTTGTCGATCGGCGGTGCGCGTTTGCACACACAGAGAAGTAGAAGACGGAATAGATGCATACCAATTAACTGAGTACCATTCTGCGCCGGCCCCGCCATCAAATGCCGAAGAGATTAATTCCCCTTCTGTCTCGTAAGCTATTGGACCAACCACTTCAACATCATCTACTTTCATCAGATAAGAAGCAGATCCGTTATATGAGTCTAAGCCGATTCCACCGCTCGTGTAAGGAGAATTATTATCTGTGTATTCAATTTTAAAATTTCCATCCCAATACACACGGATAAGATTACCAGAAAAATCAACTTTCACTGAATGAAATTCCTGATCCAACACTATGCTCGCAGAAGCCAAAGGAGTGTTTGTCCAATGACCCCAATCCGTAAATTTAATCAAACTCAGTGTGGATGTAGCCGGGTAAACCCAGACACCATAACGCGCTCCTGTATCAGAGTTCACGCGACCTGCAAGCCCGCCACCGTATGCGCCAGAGGGAAACTGTAGCTTCGCCTGCAATGAGTAATTTGTCCACACAACCGGGGCGGGTGGTTTGTAATAAATAGTGCCATATCCACCCGTACCACCGGTAGTGTTGCGCAATGCTAAATCCACTACCGACCAACCGCCTGTATAAATTGTCCATTCCTCTAACAAGTTGGGAACATCTGGATCTCCCCCAAAATTATCCAAAAAAATAACATTTCCAAGAAGATCTTTCACCTCATAATTATTGTAGCTGGGGCCATTTGAAGTTTCACTCCAATAATCCAAACCTGCAAAACCATTGGCATAGGTGCTATCAGTAACATTATGTGTAAGTGTTTCTCTATCATAAAAAACCTGAATATTTGTTTCGTTGAAAGTTAATTTAAGATGATGCCAACCTGTACCCACACTAGGGATGGTGTAATCACCCAGATTTACCCAAGGTGATCCCGGCCAGATATTAAATCGGATCAATCTCAAATTGGTTGGTGGGTATATCCACACTGCATAACGGGAACCAGTATTTGGATCAAGTCTGCCAAAAATTCCACCGCCATTTGTGGTATTCGGAAAACGAATATCCGTTTCAACAGTATAGTTACCTGCGGGTTGCCCAGGAACACCTTTGTAAGCAAACCCATATTGATTACCACTACTGAGCGAGGTATTAAGCGTCCCTCCCATTGTATTAAATATTCCATAGTTTCCAGGGATAGGAGATGTAATCCAATCAAAAGGTACTGGCTCTGGGTCAGGCGGAGGCGTGCGATTAAAGTCATCACTGAATAATGGTTCCCCTGCTGTTGCAAGCGGGAGACTTAACTGACCAGCAACGCCATCATTTATGCCACTGGCACTTTCATACTTGGCTTCATCACCCCAAACCGATTGTTCTGCGCCACCAACCCAATCGGTCTGCACCCAGTCCTCCAGTGGGGTGTAATCAACCTGTACATTTGCTACACCTATTCCTACTTTGATTTTTACACCATAATCGGTCGTTCGAAAAGCGCTTTCACTCGCGGCTTCACCATCTAATTTCACAACCAGATTCTTAACCGCTCCGCTTGACCAATATGGGAGGACCACCTCGATGGCGGTTCCTTCATCATCTGATCCACTGATACCCACGGTAACCTGCGCTGAGTTTCCAACCTTAGTAAAAGTGGGCGTGATAATCAACGCATCTCGTTTCTGCCACCAGTCGTGCAAACCTACTGCGTTAGTAGCCCAAATATTCGGTTTGCCAAGATTGTAATCAATGTATGGCCTCATCAATGGTCCGTTTAGTGAGCTCTGGTGCCCATACATATTGATCAAATAACCTTTTTGATAGTAGAAATCTACCAAAGCCTGAACTGAAGCAATTGAATGCCCATCTTCCATGGACTGTGAAATTCGGTTACCGACGTACCAGTCGCTGGGCGGCAAAGTCAGGTGGTTGTAGCGCGGGTCGGGGTTCGCGGGGTCGTAAGACAATGTCCAATGTGGGAATGGACTGATCTTTTGTTCACCCATGGTGATCGATCCAACCTCTTCCAGGATCTTAAAAGACCGATCCCGTCCGGAATTAAAATAAGGCGATACCCAGGTGCGCGGGCATAAATCTAAAACACCACAGCCGACACGACCATTGTCTAAATTAGCGAACCATCCTTCCAGGTCATCAAACGAACGCTCAATCGAATCTTTTGCATATGAATATCCACTGGTATAAGGTCCATATGGCAATACATCCGGAAATCCAGTCGTCTGGTCAATCATGGTGTCCGGTCCCCAGTGCCAATAATCATACGCCCAATTATCAGCCACCCCGATATTGGGGAAGCCTCCATTATGCGAGCCGATCGTGGCCCCATAATTCGTTATTGCCCTGCGCATACTTTCGACATACCCATTTCGAGTTGTCTCTTCTAATTCTCGCACTCTACCGGTACAAAAATAGTACTCCCCTTTAACATTTACAGACTTTTCATATGCTGCCGATGCTTCAATTCCTCCCACTAATCCCAGAGAATCTTCATAATCATGGCGAGCCATGAAGGCTGCATTATAGGCAAACGGCCATGGGCTGCGCTTTACTAAGGGTAAATTAGCTTCCTCAAAAGCCCATTCAACTGCACTGCGATATATGGTATAGGCGTACATACCCACATCATACCCACCGGCACCTATTAATGGGTTGAGAATGGCGTGATAAATGAAACGGCCTTGCCCATAACCTTTGGTGGCCAATAAAGGTCCGGCATCACCACTTGCAATTTCCTCTGCGCCATTTAAGTTGACTTGCCATTGCTGTTGGGCACCATTAGTACCCCAAACTATATCTTCGGCATTCGTCAGCATATTCCAGGCGACAGTACCTACAGGGATATGTGAAACGATTCGCTGATTGGTGAAATGGGTAAAATTAGACGTCATTCCCCAATTTTGAAGGGAGGGGTTGACCATATTCAATCCCATCTCATCAGCCAGGGCGAAATCCCCACGCGTGGTGCCATCAATATTACGGGTAAATGCTGAAGAACCTACAAGCAGAAAGCCACCAGCGTCCACGTAATTGCGCAATGGGTTTACTTCGGTATTGTCTATTGCTTCTGCAGCCAGGCTGAAGACAATTGGATATTTGGGTGACGTGCCATCCATCAATCCTCCAGCTGCAATATCTGCATCCGTTACAATCTTATATGGTGTTCCATCCGATTCGAAAGCCAGCTTTAATGATTCAACTATCACAGAATAATGCCAAGAGGTAACCCACCATTCTTTTCCTGAAGCGCCCGACCCTGTCGGGGTGGGCGATACTGCATCCGTCGTCTCCAACACCTGGGTGTACTCAGATACATGGATAGCCACCACCGGTTGCGTTGCCGATGCTGCATTTACAACATCTACATCAGCAGCCAGCAATGATACGGATAAAAACGCCGACATTAACGGATTGAGAATTAACAATATCAACGGAACAATATTAAATATTTTACGAGATGGTTTCATTTAAAAAATCCCTCCATTTTTTATACTCATTTAAATATACATTCCTATCTGGTAACTTAATCCCGAAAGAACCGTTCTTAGTAAGTTTTTCTGTTACTTAAAAAAGAATCTTCCAGCTTATCTACGCTTGTAAAATCACTTCTCTTACATCCACAGTCTGCTATTTGTGGCATATGTGCAATTCTCTCCTGCATTCAAGCGATTTGTACATATCAATATTCCATAAATTCAAACGACACTCCTCCAATTTCGTGATCTCTTTCCCCGCCGGAATACAAAAAACCGGCCCCTCAGGCCGGTTTCGCTACTGGCTTACCAAAGACTTACCCGATTTTCTTCGGGTGAGCGACCAAACTTCGTCTCTGGATCATCGCCGCCAAAATCTAAATTATTTTATTTTTTTAGGTATTGTTTGGTTCTGAGATTTCTATTCCACCCGTTTATAAATCTGGAACAACCAAAATATAAAAATGAATAGCTTGGAAAAATGTGATCTATAAGACCAGGTGACCAGCCAGAAATCGCTGGATTTGAAAAAAGATAAGTAACCCTCCAAAATGATTATACCGATTTTTGAATGAAAAACAAGTTACGAATTTGTTACGATCGTGTTATTGTTTTAGACCCTCTACTTTTCTCATCCTCCTGAATTCTCTTTGCCACAATCAGCCCTGTAAATCACAGGTAACTTTTCTACCGCGTGGTATCAACCCCCAATTCGTCAGTACTTCATTTTCCAATAATAAATTAACGCCGGTCTACACTTGCTCTTTGAAGGGTGATTAAGTATTCATCCCTGAAATCTCGCGATGAGCACTTCTTGATTATAATTAAGGTATCATGAATGCAATTCTCTCTCGCTATGCGCATATAGCAGGCAATCAAGCACTGGTATTTGAATCTATCACCTCGCTTTTAGCCGAAAAAGCGAACAGGGTCGATTGGGCTTCTTTACATTCCGAGGATTGGGCTTTATTTCAGAAAATGGCTATTGCGGAAGGAGTGGCTGCCATGCTTTATTACCGCCTGGCGGGTGAACCTGAAATTTATAATTCTTCCCGGTTTGACCCTGCCACTTACCAGCACTTTGCGCAACATGAAGCCCGCACCGCCATCACCAATGCAGTCTATTTCAATCATCTCAACCAGGTGCTGACAATGCTCAACGAGCACAACATTGCGACCGTTTTGCTGAAAGGTGCCCACCTGGCAAAATCAATTTATCCGACTCCGGCGCTGCGCCCGATGAGTGATCTTGATATTCTCGTCCGCGAACAGGATTTCAAGCAGGCTCTTGAGATCGTCAATGCACTCGGGTACCACCAATATCTTCCGGAAGTGCTGCCGGATTTCAATCGTTTCCTCAGTCACCATGCCCATTTGAAAAAAGACGGTCCCATTGGTGTCATCCTGGAGCTGCATTGGATCCTGGTTGCCACCCCGGCTTATCGCCATGCCGCTCCGATGGACTGGTTCTGGCAAAATACTGAACCCAATCAGGCCTGGAAAAAGGCCAATCCATCCACTAACACTGACTATATTTTCAACCTTAACCCCACCGCCAATCTTTTATACCTTTCAGCCCACCAAATGTTACAGCATGGTGGCGATCAGGTCACCCTGCGCTGGCTGCTGGACCTGCATTTCTTGATCCGGCAAGAATATGCTGCCATTGATTGGCAGGCACTATCTGCCCAGGCTGCCATTTTTCAATGGGATTCAGCGCTCAAGGAGAGTCTGCAAATGGTCAATCGCATCTTTGGTACGCCTTTGCCGGTGGATTTTGTGGATAACCTGGCAATCACAGCTGGCAAGTTCGATTCACTGGTGAAATCAAAAGGATCACATTCTCCTTCAAGGATTTTGGCAGAGGGAAGAATAATTGGCTCTCTCAATTGGCCCGGGCGTATACGAGCGGTACTGGCTCTGGTTTTCCCCTCTCCGGCGTATATGCGTTGGCGCTACCGACCCAATCCCCCCTGGATCTGGCCGTTCATGTATCTGTATCGTTGGTTCGACATTGCTGGCGACGCTACCCGCACTATCATCGTAAAGCTGCAGAATCGATAAGGGGATCTTAATCAGTGAAGAGGGTCGGACAAAACCGAAATTCGAGCAGCTCTTCCAATGGGTTCAATATTGGCAATGCAGACCTGGCAGAACTTATCCGGGATGTGCTTGCAGAGGGATCAATTTTTCAATTTACAGCTACCGGCAGCAGCATGTTGCCTTTCATCCGTTCAGGAGATACCCTCAAAATCGCAGCATTTGCTGGCAAGCAGCCAGTTTTGGGACAAGTTTTGGCCTTTCGCAGCCAGCTCAATCAACGCCTAATGGTTCATCGTCTCGTAGCAAAAGAAGATGGCAAATGTATTTTGCGTGGTGACAGTTACGGGAAGCATATGCGCGATGTTGTCCCACCGCAGTCACTGCTGGGTGTAGTCACAAATATCGAACGCGCCGGTAACTCAATTCGCTTTGGCCTCGGGTTTGAAAGAGTCCCCATCGCGCTCTTATCACGTTTTCATTTGCTGCTTCCGCTTATTCAAATATTGCGAAAAGCCAAGAATAAGCTTGAAAACCTCTAACAGAATTGGGCTCTTTTTTGATTTTCTTGTATGCTAATTTTTGGCATGACAGAACCTTAATAATTAAATTATCCCCAAAAACGACGGATTGGGGATAAATGGAAAATTCTTTTGTGAGCGCGCAGGGACTCGAACCCTGAACCAATGGCTTAAAAGGCCACTGCTCTACCATTGAGCTACGCGCCCATTGAACGTCGGAAAGTTTACTATAGACGTTAAACATTGTCAACTTAATAGAACAGAGTAAATTGACCTTATTCTTGATTTCAATAATTTTAAAAAATTTTTTAGAGCCTGTTTAGTTGGTTCAGGTATTCGATTATAAAAGTTCTAATTTTTGATTAAAAAGCGTAATCATTATTTGTACATTTATTTCTCAATTGAGCAGGCGGTTTGGACGGATAAAATTTTCTTTTCAATGCGCCTAGTTGATACAAAGGTTTGAATTCCACCCTCCATTATCACAGGAAACATAATTTCCTATATCCTAACTTCTTAATTTTTAGTCAATAATTAATTCAATTATGAAACTCAACCCAAGCAACTCCCCCAAAACATACAAAGTAAAAACATAAATAACCCAAATCCACACAATTCCTGAATGAACTAATCAACCAGGCAACCAGGCAACCAGGCAACTAATCAACTATTCACTTATTACTCATTACACCTTACCCAACTACCTATCCATTCAACAAACACTTTCTCCTCACCCATTATTTGCAAATTCGTATCAATTCGCTTAAACTTAGCATATCTTTTTTTTAAAGATGGAGAAGCCTTCCTATGGATCTACAGCATAATACTTTTTTACGTGATCGTTACCGAATCCTTGAACAGCTTGGTAAGGGCGGTATGGGTGCCGTTTACCTGGCTCAGGATACGGTGCTCCAGACCAATGTGGCTGTAAAAATAAATCAGAATCCACGCTTGGAAGGCCGCGAACAATTCTTGCAGGAAGCGCGCTTGCTGGCAGCTTTGCGGCACTCCAATCTGCCGCGCGTGATTGATTATTTCGTGATTGAGGAAAGCCAATTCCTGGTAATGGATTATGTGCCCGGTGATGACTTGGGCAGCATTGTTAAACGCGAAGGTATGCAGCCACTTGATAAAGTCTTGCACTGGACCAGACAACTTGGAATGGCTTTACAATATTTACATTCTCAAACCCCGCCGGTCATTCACCGTGACATTAAACCTGCTAATATCAAAATTACGCCGCGTGGGGAGGTTATGCTGGTCGATTTTGGCATTGCGAAATCTGCTGATGTTTCCCAGGAAACTTCCACAGGTGCGCGCGGGCTCACTCCGGGTTATTCTCCGCCTGAACAATATGGATCTGCCCGTACCGGTTCTTATTCCGACCAATATGGCCTGGCTGCCACAGTATATAATTTGCTTACCAACCAAAAACCAGCCGATTCAGTCGAACGGCTGCTGGGCCAAACACCGCTCACGCCTGTTCGCACAATCAATCCTCAAATTCCGGAACCAGTTGAGGCTGCGCTTGAAAAAGCACTGGCAGTAAAACCGGAAGATCGTTTTATCTCTGTGATGGATTTCGTCGAAGCGCTGGCAGCTGGTTCTTCCACTCAGTCGGATTCAACCCTGGTGCGCCCCTCGCAGCCGGTTCCCCCAGTTGCAAACACAGCTGCCCAGGCTACGCGTGTCGGTGTCGGGCCATCTCCCTCACAGCCTCCTCCCTCGCAACCTCCTCCCTCTCAGCCTTCCCGCTCGCAACCTCCGCCCTCTCAGCCTCCGCCCTCGCAGCCGCCCATATATCCGCCGCCACCGCCGCCCATATATCCCTCCCAACCTGTTTCCACGCCGCTAAACCCGCCTGGTAAACCAAAATGGATCCTGCCACTTGTTCTGGTGGGTGCATTTGCCATTCTGGCAATATTGGCAATATTTGTTATCAACTTAGTAATTAACAATAAAGCCACCACTACCCCAACCGGTGTTGTCGCTATTGTCGACGCTTCCGCCACCTCGGTTATTTTGGCAACAGAAACCCAGGCAGCTACGGCGACAGAACTACCCGCACCAACCGAAACAGCCACTATCGCCCCCTCGCCCACATCTACGGAAGAGCCCACCCCAACTTCCACGGATGCCCCTGCTTTGGAAGCTATCGGGCGGGGAGGAATTGTGGCTTACATTAGTAATGAAGCGGATGGCACCACTTTCCAGGTCTGGACGATGAAGGTTTATCTCGACGCCGATGGAAAGCCTGTGGCAGGTGATAAAACTCAGATTACCTCCAATCCTGGCGATAAATCATACCCGGCCTGGTCACCGGATGGTAAAAGGATTGTCTTCTCAGCCGAAAGCGGAGACCCGACCAACAAACTTGATTTGTGGACCATGGATCCTGACGGGGGGAATCAAATCAACATACTTTCGATTCCCGGTAACGAAACCCAGTCAGCCTGGTCACCGGATGGTCAATGGATCGTTTTCACAACTGACAATCGCCTGGATGGTATCCTCCAATTAATGGTTGTCCACCCGGATGGCAGCGGATTGAAGCGCATCAGCACTGACAAGCAGGAATTCTCCGCGGAATGGTCTCCGCGGGGGGACAAATTGGTATACGTCCTTCCTTCCGCCAATGCCCGTTATCTGTGGATTCGAGATCCCAACAATGATTTTGTCGACACGGAAAAGAATATGGATTATGGCCGCTTAAAATTCTTTGACGACCCAGCCTGGTCTCCCAATGGTGATTGGATCGCCTACACCAAAATTGAAGGTCGCACCAATGATATTTACCTCACTCGTGTTTCTTCCTTTGGCCTGGAGGTAAAACGCCTGACCAACACCACCTTTGATACCTACCCGGCCTGGTCTTCTGATTCAGAATGGATCCTTTTCACATCCAACCGCGATGGAAACCATGAGATTTACATAATGACCATTCAGGGAACCGAACAAACCAATTTGACATTAACGCCAAATTCTGAAGAAATGCAGTCTGCCTGGCAAATTAAGTAAATTCAACAATAAGCAACATGTTAAATTAAACAGCGAGTCATTAAATGACTCGCTGTTTTTCATTATGTGTGATGGGTCTTAATCCTGAATATGTGATTCAAGAAAATAGAGGGCTTTATCCAAAACGCGCGTTATCTCAATAAAGAGATCATTAGTGCCCATATCCTCTAATTTCTCAGTCTCGTCAATATCTTCGCGCATGCAATTGGCTACAACTCCGTAACGCTCAATCAAGGCGTGCACGACTTCCATTCCGGAATTGACATCCGGAAATTCTTCAACTTGAGAACTATCAGCTGCCATTCGCGAAGTTCCTTTTGCGAATCCACCTAATGCTGTAATTCTCTCGGCAATTGTGTCTACATAGGGGAATATCATTTCCGCCAATTCATCAAAAAGAATGTGAAGTTGGTAAAAATCAGTCCCCTTAACATTCCAGTGCGCGTGTTTGGTTTGGCTATGGAGGTCAAATATATCAGCTAACGACTGATTCAGCAGGTCAATAACCCGTTCACGATTGCGTTCTGGAATATCCACCTGTGTTGGAAAAATTTTATCCATAGTTTTTTGTTTGGTAATATTATTTGCAGCATTCATGTTGTCTACTTCCTTTCTTTTATGTGTCTTTGTACCTTAATAGGATAGCACTCCAAAAATATGCTCACTATGGGGAATTTCCCCACACTACATGGGTGATTCGCCTACCTGAGGTTTCGTTATGCACTAGAAAACGTTCGGTTTTGCACATCTCGCGCTTACAAATGCGCTTCCTGCAATCAATGAAATCGAGGGTGCTAATTTGTTCTTTTTCTTAATTTAATTGAAAATCTTTCTGAAGTGGAAATAAGAATTAATCCTGCATTTTTGAACCGGCTTCGATTTAATTGATAATGACCTTTTTTGATTATGGCAAAAGAGTAAAAAACAAACTGGCTTTCAAAAATTTTTGGCAAGACAATATTGCAGGAGCTCAGCTTTATTATTGCGAGCCAGCCTGCTTGTCTTTGATAACAAAGCCATCTTCTTCAAGTTAAATACTCTTTAAACAGTAAACTGTTGCGCTTGGCTGCTGTTCTTGATGGGCAGAGTAGTCAAATAATTTTATTTGTAAATTGCTTATTCCCCCAAGCATGTTGCTTTTTTCAGTTCTTCCAGATAGGTATCTTCGCCCAGCAAGTACTTCAGTTCCTCTGAAAATGTTTCCAATAATGGGATCTGCGAAGTTGATTGTCTTAAGCAACTGCCTTCTTCTGCCAGGAGCTGTGCGGTTTCATCCAGGGTGATACGACCTTCTTCATCCAAATCCAGCGGATGCAGCACACAATAAAATGGTTTGAGTGCCCAGGGGTGCAACCCCAGTGCCAAACTTGCCAGCTGAAGAGCACATTTTCCTTCCATACCAAGGAAGATGCAGGCACTGTTCCCATAATGATTTTGGTCGGCCACCAGCGTCGTATGGATAACTTTGGTGCTGGCGAAATGCTGGTCCTCTTCAACTCTGGTTCGGAACCAATCCAAATTTCTATTCTCAAATTTCATGTTCTCCTGGATGATTTTGCCGTTGGCAAGAATTTTTTCTTGTTCTTCCAACCCAACCCAAACACCATACAAACAGCAGGCACCTTTGCAACTGTTTAAAAGGCAGCGTTGCATCTGTTCGCGCCGGTACATGCGTTCATTTAATTTCCAATTTCTCATCATAAAATGCATTTTAACACACAATGATCTTCTATTTTGATACTTTAATTTAAACCGATGTTAACGGATGAATAACTGTCATTGCTTCGCTACACTACTACTGCTCATAACAAAAAACAGTTATAGTTTAGTGCGTTACGAATTAACTTGAGAAAAAAAGTCAAATGGCTTTCCTTCCGAGAGGGATTATGTCTCTTTCACTTGAGATCTCTCGTAAGGGCGAAGCATCCGGGAAACCAATCCATCCTCTAAAAACATACCCATCGCGGATGCTTCGCCCATCAGCCGGCTTAGGCTGACACAACCCACCATTTTTATGTCACATTGATCGATCAAGATGGATATACTGAAAAAAAATTGATAAGTAAATTGTCTATTCTAAAACCACGGTAACCTTCCTGTTCCGCCTCTTGATGGAAAGAAGTTTAAGGTACAATGGATCTAAAAATGACCACAAATTTACATACTTTCTTCTTTTCAGGATGGAAAATATGGAACAAAAATTAACCAGACTCAAAAACAAGTTAAATGCAATATATGATTTAAAGCATACCGCAGCTTTGCTTGAATGGGATCAACAAGTGAACATGCCAGCAAATGGTAATGAGGAAAGAGGTGACCAAATTGGCACCATTTCCGAACTGGCGCATAATATGTTCGTTTCAGAAGATATCGGCCAGCTTTTATCTGAACTTCAAACCGAATCCAGCAACCTTGACCCTCGATCAGATGATGCCAGCCTGATTAAAGTCACCCAACGACTGTACGACCAGGAGACAAAAATCCCGGTTGAATTATTGAAAAATCTAGCTCAGCTTACGTCGGTTGCCTATCCATATTGGGAAAAAGCCAAGGAGAGCAACCAATTTTCGGTTTTTCAACCATACCTTGAAAAAATCATTGCTTTAACCCGCGAATTGGCACAATGCTTCCAACCCTATGATCATATTTATGACCCACTTCTAAATTTCTACGAGCCAGGAATGAAGACAGCTGATGTCAAACAAATTTTTGACGAACTGCGGCCATTGCAAGTAGATTTGATTCACGATATTGCACATCATGCTCCTATCGATGATTCTTTTCTGCGGCAATACTTTGAACCGGAGAAACAATGGCAGTTTGGCTTAGAAGTCGCCGAAGCCTTCGGAATTGATTGGAAACGCAGCCGCCAGGATAAATCAGCTCATCCTTTTACCACCACTTTTGGCCAAAACGATGTGCGCTTCACCACGAAAGTGCTTGATCGCCATATGACTTCTTCGCTATTTAGTACTATGCATGAATCAGGGCACGCGCTTTACGAATTAGGTTTTAACCCTGCCTTTAAGAGAACTCCACTCAGCGATGCGTCTTCTCTGGCTGTACATGAATCCCAGTCACGTCTTTGGGAAAATTTAATCGGCCGATCACGGGCATTTTGGCACCATTTTTACCCAAAACTTATGGACTTATTTCCCGATCAATTGCACAATATTGATGTTGAAACTTTTTATAGAGCCATAAACAAAGTTGAACCATCATTGATCCGCACGGAAGCAGATGAAGCAACATACAACTTGCATGTTATGTTGAGGCTTGAATTGGAAATGGAATTAATGGAAGACAAATTAGCTGTTAAAGATTTACCCTCTGCCTGGAATGCCCGCATGCAAGAATATTTGGGCGTAACTCCATCGGATGATACGCGCGGAGTCTTACAAGATGTGCATTGGTCCGCCGGTTTGATAGGATACTTCCCTACCTATGCACTTGGAAATTTGATATCCGTACAGCTGTGGGAAAAAATGCGTGTTGATTTACACACACTTGATGATAAAATTAGTCAGGGTGATTTTCATGATATTTTACAATGGTTACGTGTAAATGTACATCAACATGGGGCAAAGTTTGAACCACAGGAGTTGGTTCAGCAGATTACAGGTTCAAAAATCGATGCAAAACCTTATATTCGTTATTTAAAGACCAAGTACGAGGAGATTTATCGCTAGATCACCACTGGACATGGCTGGAACACCTCCCAGCTCTGATGGTGGTACAGAAAATGCAATTCATTGAATGAAACCTATGGCAAAGATTTTATTTATAGATGATGATGTTCAGACACTTGAATTAATGGCCAGGTCAGCAAAAATTCTGGGACATGAAGCCATTTTATGTCCCAGTTCTGACGAAGCCATCCAGCATGTCTATTTAACCCAACCAGACCTGGTTTTAGTAGACATTAACATGCAAGATCTGAGCGGTTTTGAAATTGTTCAACAAATTCGTAATAGTGAGATCGTGGGTGCCACACCTGTATTGGTGCTTTCCGCAGGCGAGCCTGACATTGAAGGTGTCAAAGCAATCGAAGCTGGTGCCAATGGCTTCCTGGCAAAACCTCTCACAATCCAGAATCTGGAAAATGCCATTAGGAAATTTAGTAATCACAACCATAAACCAAAATGAAATTTGGCTTGATATTACCTAATTATGGACCTGCTGCGAGCCGGCTTTCCATCATTGATGCTGCTCAACGTGCCGAGAGCTTGGGTTTTGATTCTATCTGGCTAACAGACCACCTGGCTCTACCGCAAGCTGATTCCGAGCGTTTTGGACATATTTATGAATCCCTTTCGACCAGTGCATATCTGGCAGCCGGTACCAACACCATTAAACTGGGAATTTCTTCTCTGGTGTTGCCCCAGCGTAACCCGGTAGAAGTCGCTAAAGCGGTTGCCACCATCGATGACCTTTCAGGTGGCCGAACCATGCTGGCAGCCGGAATCGGCTGGTCGGCAGGTGAATATAATAATCTGGGGTACAGCTTTTCCGATAGAGCAAAACGGATGAACGAAGCTGTACAGGTTCTGCGTGTTTTGTGGCAGGGTCAGCCTGCAGTATCCTTCTCAGGTAATTACTACAGCTTTAAGGATCTTGTTTTATCACCCGCCCCCATTCAAAATGGCGGACCACCTTTATGGTTGGCTGGTGATTCGATTTATGCCGCCAGGCGGGCTGCTTTACTCGCTGATGGGTGGCATCCAAATGCATCCTCTCCGCAAACAATCAGCTCCAAATTAGACCAGATAAAATCAATACTATCAAATCGTCCTTTTACAATCGCCATTCGTTTTCGACTTGATTTTAAATTCAGTGAGGACGATTCAGGTGGTTTGTATGGAAGCCCGTCCAAGGTTATTCAAAAACTCAAAGACTATCGAGCGATCGGCATGAATTATGCATTAATCAATTTTATTGCTGAATCAAACGCACAACGGGGTCAGCAGATGAAAATCTTCATTAATGAAGTCGCCCCTGCCTTCCTCTGATAAAATAAACCTGATGCTAAATAAACAACGTCTTTTCCATCCTCACATGGCTGTTTTTCTATTGTTTTCTTTCATCATGGTTGGAGTATATGGTTGTAAACCGGGTATCTTGAAAACGCCTCCACCGGCCACTTCAACGCGTAAACCATCCGCCACACAAAGCCTATCTTTACCTGTTAAATTAAAAAATACTGCTACCATCACACAGCAAAGTTCACCCACACCAACTTCCACGGAAGACATCCCAAAGACCATACCAACCAAGACAGCAATTCCAAATTCAACATCCCCGGTCTCTGAACATACCGACGAAGTCAGCGTAAGGCCAACATTAACGGCAAGCATGACCGCTTCTATTACCTGGACTGCGACAATAACCAAAATACCTACCCGCACTCCATATCCAACCAGAACGCGCTACCCCTCACGCACACCTACCATTACCTCTACCCCCAATCCTCCTCTGGCCTTTTTTCGAATCAATAATCTCGGTATGTACTCCAAGGTAATCTCGCCAGTCCGTCCTGAAGCGATCATCAGCCCGGGTGAAGATGGTCTCATCCACATCGAAATCATCGACCCGGATAGAAAACGCATCGCTAATGAAGTCTTCAATTACCGCAGTAACATTGGCCGCCACTTCTTAATTGCACCTGAAATAGATTTTAATGTTGCTGGCGTCGCCCAGCTTGCGCGCTTGCAAGTGAGCAGCTTTGACCGCTTCCAGCGCCCCATGTGGCTAACCTCAGTTGAGTTGATTTTGCTGGCACTAGGAGAAAATCAAATTACGGCTCCTAGCGATTTGACTGAGCCTTATATCATTCGTCAGCCAGCCCCAGACGATGAAATAAGCCATGGAATGCTCGAAAT
This sequence comes from Chloroflexi bacterium 44-23, assembly GCA_001899005.1. Taxonomy (GTDB): domain Bacteria; phylum Chloroflexota; class Anaerolineae; order Anaerolineales; family Anaerolineaceae; genus UBA6170. The sequence goes on along the minus strand of MKUW01000007.1, from coordinate 65,786 downwards.
TTCCGGTCTGGCGCGCATATTGAACGATACCCCGCTGATTATTGAATGTGTTGATCCCACTGGTGCCATTTTGTGTTCCAGCCAAGTTGAGCTGCATGCATCCATGGATGGTGTCAGCCACATTCCTTTCACGGCGCTGCTGCCATATCAGGTTAATGAAGCGACCAATGTCCGTCTGACTTTCCGGCAAGAAAGTGCGACCAGAATTCCTGGGACAATCGCGTTATCTAGTTTCGAAATTACTTTGCTACCCTAAAAGGCAGCTTTTACTATTAATTGCAACTGAAATAATTCGGTCTGGCTCAACTTTTCGTTATTAAATCGTCAAACTTATCACGAAAAAGTTGTTGTAATTCTGCCAATGCTGCAAGTGCTTTTTGGCGAGTTTCTTCGTCTAATTCTAAATCTTCAAACTCTTTCCGATCAAGCACAATTTGTTCTCCATCCGGTCTCACCAACAAATCCAGGGCCAGGTCAACATATTTAATCATATTGAAACTGATTTCCGCCGGATAGGTAATATTACAGTACCATCCCTTCAGTGTGCTGCTATCGCGATCGTACATGGCAAAAATGTTATACCAGCGATCACTGTAGTAGGTCTCAACAAATGTGTCACCTTCTTTTAGCATAATTCCGTTGAACAAATAATCTTTACGATTAAATTTCGCTTCAATTGTGACTTCATTGCCAACTTTATTGACCATCCGCCCCTGGTAACGCCAGGTCTCTTGCAGATCTGTGTTTTGCTTTATGACCAAGATCGATTTTTTCATGACACCTTCAAAATCAGATATGATTCACCATTGCTGATCATACAATTAATTCTATAAAATGGAAACTGAATTTGCATCCAGACTTCCCTGAATTGCATCTCCAATCTTTAGTTCTTGTGCCAGGTCAAATTCCAAAGTGGTTGAGTTAAGCTTGACGATTACATGATATCCTTCGCCTAAAAAGAATACGTCCTTCACCTTTCCACTGATCTGATTGTTACCCGCTTGATTAATGATTAATGCATCCGGCCGAATTAAGAGATCGACTTCCTGGCCAATTTTGTATTGAATTTCTCTAAATGGTTCGATTTCTAATTCACCAATGTCTGTTTCCACAGTCAAAGGATTAAATCGGACGATGCGCGCAGGCAAAATATTATTAAGACCTAAAAATTTTGCCACCCAGGTGTCTTTCGGGTCTCGGTAAATTGATTGTGGAGCCCCGCTTTGCACAATCTCGCCATCGCGTAAGATTAATAAGCGATCCGCGATACGAAAGGCCTCTTCTTGATCGTGGGTGACGTAAATTGCAGGTATACCGGTTTCCAGCAATAGGGTATGGATATCTTGTAATAATTGACCTCGCAATGTTTTATCAAGAGCCCCTAATGGTTCATCCAGCAATAATAAACGTGGTTTTGGCACCAGTGCACGCGCCAGGGCAACCCGTTGTTGTTCTCCACCGGATAATTCAGTTACTCTTCTGCGAGAGAAATTCAGCATACCGACTTTATCCAACTCGATTTCAACCCGTTTCTTAACCTGATCGGCCGGAACACCGATCATTCTCAATCCGAAAGCAACGTTATTAAAAACGTTTTTGTGCGGAAAGAGGGCATAGTCTTGAAACATCAATCCAAAATTACGTTCGTGAATAGGAACATTGGCCATATCCTTGCCGGCCCACAAGATACGTCCGGAATCCGGCAATTCAATCCCGACAATTATTCGCAATAATGTACTCTTCCCGCTACCAGACCGGCCCAAAAGACAGATTGTTTCTCCCTGCTTTAATTCAAAACTGATACCTCGCAGTAAAGGTTTCCCTTCATACATCTTCTCAATATTTTCAACAGTCAGCATTTCATCGCCTCAAAAATCGGATATTCCTGGCAGTCGTAATTTTTCAACTACCATAATTGCCAGAGCACAAACCACCATCAAAATCGTGGCCATAGCCATTGCCTGTCCATAGTTCAATGCTCCCGGTTGTGAAAGATAGCGATAAATTGCTACCGGGATAGTGGGCAGATCCGGCGTCGATAGAAAAGTGGTAGCCCCGAATTCACCAATAGAAATTGTAAATGCAAAGATGCCGCCGGATAAAAATGAGCGAGCGAGTAGTGGAAGTTCAATCTGTCTCCAGACTTGCCAGGGGGATGCTCCCAGAATAGCGGCAGATTGAGTATAAATATCGGGAATTGACTCAATTGCTGGCTGCAAAATGCGAACGACAAAAGGCAATGCCACCAGCGAATGTGCCAATGGAATCAGCACAAACGAATGACCAGCAATTAAAGGCGGGCGGTTGAACACCAATAAAAAACCCAAACCAAGAGTCACAGCTGACGTGCCTAATGGGAGCATTAACAAAATATCGAACAGGCGGCTTGCCTTGGTACGTCTGGATAACGTTTTGGCAGCAAAAAAACCAACTAATAAAGTGAATGTAATCGTTAAAAAACCTATCCAAAGCGAATTGATAATTGCTTCCACGGGCGGCACATAAAAAAGAGAGCTTCGTTGGTTTACAAAAAGCGCTGTATAATAACGCAAACTCAACCTGCCCACACCTGCGTTATTCGCTGGCGCTAAGATGGAACGAATTGCCAGGGAAATGAGTGGCGAAATTAATAAGAGCAACAAGACTAAATTTACACCCCATAAGAGCATTTTTTCAGCAAGATTCACAGCAGGCTTCTCAACTTCAATCGGATCTCTGGGTTGTAAGGCAAGAGATTTGCGCTGATTAAGCCGTGAGTAACCTACTGTTAACATCAATGTAAACATCAACTGAACAAACGAAAGCAAACCAGCCATCGGCAAATTGAGCAAATGGAGAGCCTGCGTATAAATTTCTACCTCGAGTGTGGCAAAGCCTGGGCCTCCCAATAGAAGAATAACGGCAAAGCTGGTAAAGTCAAATAAAAAGACTAACAAAAGTGCTGAGAAAAATGCAGGCCGTAACAACGGAAGTGTTATTTCTTTAAATACTTTTATCGCTGAGGCACCCAAAGATCGGGCAGCATATTCCATTTTCGGATCTAATTGTGACCAGGCTCCTCCCAACACGCGGATGAAGACAGTAGTGTTGTAAAAAACATGTGCGAGAACAATGGCGTAAATTGTATTAAGGATTTGAAGCGGAGGGTGTTGTAAACCCATCAGATTCATCAAAAGAACATTAAGCCATCCTTGCGGACCTATTAACGAGCTAAAGCCAGCGGCAACCACCACGGTAGGCATAATGAAGGGGATGGTTGTCAAAATCTTCATTAATCCTTTCCCCGGGAAGCGAAACCGGGCAAAGACAAATGCCGCTGGTACTCCAATAAGCATTGTAATCAACGTGGATAAGACAGCCTGCCAAACTGTAAATTTTAGAGGGCTCCAAATTTTAGGCCAAACTGATTGCAACTTACCAATACTACCCGGATCCGCAACAATATGCTCCAGAATAGAACCAATAGGTAGCACATAGAATAATGCAAAAAATGCGACCGGGACCAGCCAAAACAACAGACGAATATTAAATTGTAACGCTTGAACTGGTTTTTTATCTTCTGACAGCATTGTTATCTCAACACCGCCGCAGTCCATTCTTCAATCCAAGCATCCCGATAATCAGCGATTAATTGAGGATCAAGGGTAGCGGGTTGTTTGGCTGTTTGTGCATATTGGCTAAATTCTTTAGGCAACTTGGCATTCTTATTGGCCGGGTACACGAACATTTGCAAAGGGATATCTTCTTGAAATGGAACGCTCAACACGAAATCAACAAATTTTTCCGCCAGATCCCTTTGTTTTGTGCCAGCCAGAATGCCAACAAATTCAACCTGTCGAAAACACATATTTTTCCCCATCAGTGATGCAGTAGGTGCATCATCAACGGGCGGATCTGCGAAAATAACTTCAGCAGCCGGGCTGGAGCTATATGATACGACCATAGGTTGGCTGCCTTTACCAGAAGATGCACTAAAATTGCTATAATAGGCACTTTCCCAATCATTCACAACCACTAAACCATTTGCGCGCAACTCTTTCCAGAAATTTATAAATCCATCCGAACCAAATTCTGCAATTGTTGCCATTAAAAACGCCAGACCTGGTGAAGAAGTGGCCGGATTCTCAACCACCAGCAGTCCCCGGTATTGCGGTAAAGTCAGGTCTTGCAAGGAAACCGGCAAAGCTAATGAGTGAGCTGAGAAATAAGCGCGGTCATAATTTATGCAAACGTCCCCATAATCAGCTGGTAGTAATCGCTGGCTGGGATCCAGCAGAAGATCTTCAGATAATTCATTGATTAAGTTCGAAGCATAAGGTTCAAATATCCCTTCAGAGAGCGCTCTAGAAAGGAAAGTGTTATCTACCCCATAAAAGACATCCGCCTGAGGCGAATTTTTCGTTAGAATCGCTCGATTCAAAGCTGCGCCGGTATCACCGGACAATAGAAATTTAACTTGGGCATTATTCTCACGTTCAAACAATTGAATAATGTTTTCACTGACCGCAAATGAATCATGCGTCATCACATTTAATACAGTAATATCTTTGTCCTCCGATTTAGGTCGGCAGCTGCTCAAAAGCAAAATCAGTAATACCCAAGAAATAAATAAGTGCCTATTTATTCTCATAATAAATTTTCCTTTTCTTGTCCATTCATACTTTTGAAATGAATACAGAGCAAATTACCCTCCAGGACGGTCACATTGGCATGATGAGAAGACATCACATTACTGACTCCACGCGCGTTCCAGACATACAGCGCCTCATGCTCCAATGGATACTCAAGTCCTTCAGTGGTTACTCCCAAAACTCTTTCACTAAGCGGCAAGAGAGACAGAAGATCACCTTTGTTTCCAAAAATATCCATACTTTCCGTAATCACGCTAATTTCTTGATTGCCATCCCAAATTCGGATCGAATGTTTATTGAAATCTGGTTTGGTAAGGATAAAAATATTTGCGAGCGTATGGTCAATGCGGTTTCCTATGGCTGCCAGTAACACGATATCAAGAATCCCCAGTTCTATAATATGCTGTAAGGCTGCTTCCAGATCCGTTTCATCTTTTTTTACTGGCAGCTGCACAATTGGAATTCCCTGTTCTTGCGCCCATTTCAATTCTGCAGGGTGAACAGAATCAAGATCGCCAATTAGAATGTGCGGTTTCATGTTCAGAGCGAGCAGATGCCTTAACCCGCCATCCACGGCAACCAGATACACTTCAGCATTAAGCATAGCAAGCAATTTTTCGGGGTGATTAATTTCTCCATTTAAAAAAACAAACGCTCTCGCATATTTCATACTTCCTCAATACAAAAACAGCCATTCATTTTAGAGAGAATGGCTGTTGTATTCTGCAAGCAATTCCCTCCGCCGGCATTATCCGGATCAGGTATAAGGGTCGAGAACGCTTTGTTCTCCTCTCAGCTCAAGCATATTGCCTTCGAGCTCCCCGGTGCCTTATCTGTGTTCCAGGTTAGTATAGATGACGGCCGTGGAATTGTCAATTCGGTGTATTTTTGCCCTGTGAAAAATAGAAAACAGCACCCGTTGATTAACGAATGCGTCGCTTCCATTCTTCCTTAAGTTGCAAGTCGCGCAACTCTGTACCTGGTGTGAGTGTTAGAAATTCACCCAATAAACGATTAAACTTACTGCTTTCTTCCAAAAAAGGAAAATGTCCCGATTGCTCAAAAACAAGAAGATGCTGTCGATCTGTGAGGTTTTCAAAATCTTCTGCTTTTGGACACTTGACAAAGGGATCTTGGCGACCATAAACAAAAAGGCTCTCTGTTACCGGGATCTCAAAACTTTGGGCTGATTCGATAAATGTTTCGTGAGAGAACGTAATAAGAGCTGCTGCAAGATCGTTCTTTTTTGCGTCTGCTAACAAGTTTTCATTTGTTTCCAAACCATCTTTAACCAACTTCTGTGATATTTGATCACCTTTTTCTAATGCATTCTCTTCCAGTTGACTTTCACGAGTAGGGCAAGCAATCGCCATAATGCGGTCCACCAATTCCGGCCAGTGCTTGGCAACCTCAAATGCAACCAGAGCGCCTAACCCATGTCCGATCAAAGCTGCACGAAAAATTCCCATTTTATCCATAAAATCAAAAATCATTTGGGCCTGCTCTGCCAATGAATATTTCTGGTTTTTGGCAGAGTCACCAAAACCCCACAGATCAAAAGCATAAGCGCGATAATCGAGCGAAACCGCCTGCATGGCCGGAATCCAATACCGCCAGGATCCAAACCAACCGTGCAGGAAAAAAACTGGTTTTCCCCGGCCTAAAACTTCATAGTGAAGAAGATCATTCTCCAGCAGAATTGCGCTCATGATTGCTCATCAATAGATAGAATTTGATTAACTTTGTTATTCAGTTGTTCTGGAATGAATGGCTTTAAAATATAATCGATCGCGCCAGCATCAAAACCTCTCGAAATTTCTTCACTTTGCCCTTTCGCCGAAAGAAAAATGACAGGGATTGAGGCGGTTTTTACATTTTGCTTAATGCTCTCACAAAGTTCGTATCCGGATACACCCGGCATTCGCACGTCCAGAATAAACAGATCCGGGATTTCATCTGCTAATGCGGTAAAAACTTCCTCACCATTGGCAAACTGCTTAACAGAATGCCCGCCATAACGCAAAGTAAAGGCAACCAACTCACGAATATCTTTTTCATCTTCAACAATAAAGATATTCGCCATTTAACCATTCTCCTGCATGTAAATCGGAATCGTAAAAGAAAACAGAGAGCCTTCATTCTTAATTCCTGAGCTATAGAACCAGATCTGACCCCCTTGCATCTCAACCAACGATTTTGCAACCGCTAATCCCAATCCTGTTCCAGATGTAGCTAGAACAAGCTCATCTTCACCACGAAAGAAGCGTTCAAAAATATGATCTTGATATTCTTTTTTAATGCCAATCCCAAAATCTTGAATATCAATTTGTGTCTCAGATGTGCTTTGGCTGACGCGAACAATCACTTTGCCACCAGATTGTGAATATTGATAGCTATTTTTCAATAATATGGAAAGGATTTGTTTAACACGTTGTGCGTCCGCACGAACCGGTCTCAGATTCTTGGGAATTTTGACATCAAATTTTAGGGTTTTATTTTCTTGCTCTGACCGAGATTGATAATCTTTAATTAATTGGGAAAGGATTTTATCCAGATAAACGGCACGCAAATCAAAGCGGATTCTATCATTTTCAATATTCGCGACATCCAGCAAATCATCCACCAGCACATTCAAACGCGCAGAATTATTCTTTATAACAGTCAGAAAACGTTTTTGTTGATCGGAGATTTCTCCTGCTGCCCCCATTAACATAATATCTATATACCCTTTTATTGACGTTAATGGTGTGCGCAGTTCATGACTGACATTTGCAATAAATTCAGTTTTTATTCGGTCCACCTGAGCCTCGACTGTCATATCACGTAACATGGTCACAGCTCCCAGATATTGGGAGTTCCATAAAACCGGTGATGCTTGCACTGCGATAATTCGCTGGCTTGCCAGATGAATTCTTTCAGAGTATTGCTGCCCGACATTCAAAAAAGCGGCATTATTTGCCCATTGGAAAATGCTATTTTTCCATTTGTCCAGACTGCCTTTTGATTTTTCGGCCAGCTCCTCAATTGATAAGTTCTGAATGGATGCATATGGCAGATCAAGAATTTTCTCGACTACATGGTTGCTGAATGTGATCTCGTTGCTTGGGTTACAAATTATTACCCCATCTTTAAGCGCTTCAAGTACTGCGAGCGAGCGACTGGATATATCAATTTTTTCTACTTCAGCTTCAGCCAAACGATTCTGTTGTTGCCTCAACTGGTCTTTTAAATTAGTCTGAACTATTAACTGACTTAACTGTGGCGCAATCGATTCGAGCAATTGCTGGTCACTTTTCGAGAAGTGAAATGGTTCTGAGTGAGCGAACAAAAGAACCGCAAGGTTTTCTCCAGAGTATTGCAACGGAATTGAAATAAGACTTAAGTAAGGGAAATCTGAGCTGATCTTCTCAAGCCACTTTTCATTCTTGTAAATTTCGTCCAGGATCAGCGTTTCATCGTTCCCGATTAATGATTCACCAATACTTTGCAGCAACTCAAGCGAAAGTGAAGTCGCTTCAGCATTCTTATTGTTCGTATCCCGAGCGCATTGGTACAACTTTTTTGTGTCTGAATTAAATAACATAGCCATTTCTGCGTGAATAGCATCACTCATCTGGTCCAGAGCTGTTGTTATGTTTGTTTCCAAATCTTTTTCACCGGCAGTAGCTGCAATTATGCTCAAACGGAGGAGCAGCTGATCGCGTTGATTTTCCAAATTTTCTGAAATTAACAAGGAGTCGCGATAAAGGTAAGCATTGTGCAAAGTCTTCGATGTTTGTTGTGCCATGGCTGCAACCTTGCCGGTGTCTTTATTTGAGAATTTACTGCTGCCGTCAAAATTCTCCAGAACCAAAATACCCAGATTTCGATCTTTAAAATAGAGCGGGGCTATCAAATTGCCAATCGGAAGAGGGCCACCGGTCGCTGTTTGATAATGGACCAGATCTTCTGGCAGCAGCGGATAATTTGCTGCGAAGTTAAGATCATTAATTTGTAATACCTCACGTTTTTCCATCACTATGGAAGGTATTGCCCAAACCGCGCTCGTAAACCGGATTCTTAACAAAGCAGCACTATTACGATAGCCTTTTGCCAAAACTGGTTTTAATGCTTGGTCTGACTCAAGCCAAATCCCAACCCAACCCGCTTGCGCAACTGGCACTTGCTCAAATGATGTTTGTAGTAGCTGCCCAAGGATTTCCTCAGGATTCAAGGAGTTAGTTAACTGTTCAAACTGATTTAAGTCATTTATTTCATTAAGTTGAATGGACTGTTGTTCTTTTTCAGTACGATAATCCAACAAAAAACCAATCAATTTCAGTTTTTCGAGGAAAGAAGCAATTTGTTTTTCAGATAATGGAGATATCTTGCCGTTCCGCATCATCAGCAACACTGCTCTTTTTTTTGAGGAAATTTGCCAGGGAAGGAATAAATAATCATCCGCCATCAGTTCATGGAAAAATGGATCCCGTTTCCAATCGCCCTCTATTTCATGCGATGGATACGTTTGGGGAGCCCAATTGTTCAGAACTGCTTGAATTGGATTTCTTTGACCAAGCAATGCGTTCAGCCGATTTGGGTCAATTTCTGCGGAGCTTGATTCTTGGACACAGACCGAACCATCCGGGTTTTCAATAAATAAAATCACCCGATCAAATTCAGTTTTTGTAATAATCGCCTTTATAAAATTAGAAAAGAAGAGTTTGGTATCTTCCATTCTTAGAAGATCTTCAAATAACGAGTCTCCAAAAAGTTGCTGAAACCTGCTACTCTCCATAAGGCTCTCAACAGGTTGGATCGTTTCCAAAGTGGCATCGGTCACTTTTTCTTTCTCGAAATCCTCATTGGTTTCAAAATCAAAAACCTGATAGCTGGCATCATTTTCCAAAATCAGACCTATCTGATCGATGAAAACCTGCAATAACTCGAGTGTCGAATCTGTAATTTGGACACCATGATCAACGCCTAGGCACACCAAACCCGCTGGGTTTGTATCAAAATCAGCAATTGGGTTGAAAAGCAAATCGAGTGGTTTATTTTCTTCCTCACTACATCTGCGAGAGAAAATATCAGGTAGCTCTGATGATTGATATTGATAGAAATTCTCACGACGGTACTGTGGTTTCTTAAGCAATTCAACCGTTTGCCAATCAATCAAGTCTGAATTGGTTGCGATCTCATTCATGTCATCAGCCGTATGGCAATAAAGCTGCTTATACCCATGGTCATCTCTTGAAAATTTATAAATACTGACTTCCCGGAAAGTGAAAAATCCCATTAATTCGGCCACAATCGGATCCAACACTGATTGGATGGCTAACTCGCTCCCATGCCTCTGTGAGATTGAAAACAGCCGTTTCTGGAGGTCCATTTTACTTTTCATAAATTCCAATGTGTTTTGTTGCTCCCAGGCATTGAAAGTGGTGATTAACGCTTGATGGACCTGGCTGATAAAAGATTGAACACTGTCCAGATCGGCTTGTGTAAAGCCTTTTTTTTGGTTGGTATAAAGAAACAAACCACCAAAATATGAATTTCCCAATTCGAATGGATAGAAAATAGTAGCGCGGTTCTCGCCAATTAGTAAATCTTCATCTTGACCGAAAACTCTCTTACCTTGCGCTATCAACGTCGCAAGTGATCCTCGTATTTCGCTGGTTAGTTTTTCACCTTTTTCAATCAGGATCATTAATGATTTATTGTTACTGTTATCCTGTTTAATAATTACCCAGGAAAATGCATGAGCATTTACAATATGCATTTCTTCCTGCGCGATAATCTGCAGGATCGTATTTATATCCTGTGAATTCAGAATCTCCCGGTTGACTCTTGCCGCCACAGTAAGCCTCTCAACCTTCTTCTTCCACTGCACCTGACTCTGGTCACCATGTTTTGATTGTTCGATCACTTCAGACAGTAGTTGTGCTACCGGTAGGAGGGAAGGAATATCACCGAAATCAAAGAGGTTTGCCTTTCCTGAGCCAACCCAAAGCTCACCAATTCCTTCATCCTCGATTATGAGAGGAACAATCATCGCAGATAACAGATGCCACTTATCCACAAGTTTCTGGTAAAAAGGAACGATGGGTTCAGATTCATCAAAACGCCCAATCACAATTGATTTCAGGGAATTGGTCGTTGTAAACGGATATTGATCATCCTGGATTGGAAGGATACTATCGAAAGCAGATTCACCAACGCATCCAAACAGCGAACCGTTTTGAAGTGCTAATTGGCTTGCATTATTTTCCAAAAGAAAAAGGGCTGAGCAATCGGCATTGAACAATTCTGCCAGTTGTTCGAGCGAATAACTGAAAATCTGTTCCAAGCTTGTTCCTGAGTTGGCAAAAACAGCAATTTTTCGCAACACTTCCGCCAAGCGTGCTTTCCGATTTAATTGTTGAATCAAGAGCATGTTCTCGATCAATGGGGCTGCCTGATTTGCGACAATCAATAACAATCGCATTTCCATCTGACTGAATGCTGCCGGTTTTGCCTTATGGTTGCCAGCCATCAAGAATCCAAAAATTTCTCCACCCGAAATGAGCGGTATCAGCACTGATTCCCTAATACTGGCAGCTCTGGCAATATGATCCAACCCTAATGTGATCCAATGAAAATCCATTTCAGCATTTTCTGTGAGGAGTACATCATGCGAACGGATTATTTTCTCAGCCTGACTGCCTTGAATAATCGTCGTCTTAAAAATCTCGACAAATGGACCTGGTAATCCAACGAATGGTCTTTGTGCTTCCAACATCAGTTTTGATTCATCAAACAATAAGAAACCGATTATTTCGACTGAAATCAAAGGTGAAATTGTGTTTAACATACGTTCAAAAATATCGTAAGGGTCACGTGAATAACTGGCTGATTGTGCCAAATGAGCCAGAGACTTTAATTCTTCTGCTTTGTGCTTTTCCACCCTATAAAGGATTGCATTATTTAGCGCTGCGGTTATTTGGGGAAGTACTTTTTCAACGCTTTCTCTTTGGTTGTCTTTGAATCCGTCCAAGCGATTACTGTAAAACTCAAGAGTACCAAGAACCTCATGATCAACGATCAAAGGAAAACCCATAAAAGATTTAAAATCAGAGGTTTGTTCTTCTATTTCATGAAGGGTAGATTCGTACTCCCTCAAATCCCGTACCCAAACTGCTTCTGAAGATTGGATAATCTTGCCAGAGAAACCCTCTCCAATTTTTTCCTTCGATTCTGCGCGAAATGGTTTTTCACCATTCTTTCCGGTTTGAATACGAAAAGGAATCAAATGAGTTGCTTCATCATTTAATAAGTTGATTTCGACCTGATCTGCCAAAATAAATTCTTTCATTTGAGTCAAGACATTTAAGACTAATAGCTCAGGGTCAAGACTGATTGTCAAAGCATGACTCAATCCTGCCGATAATTCTGAAGTAACTGTGTTTCTTTGTGTTTCCTGGCGTTCTATCTGATTGCCGATTGGGCGTATAAACAATAATGTCCGCTCTGGAAGCATGTAACTCATCGCCTGATAATTTTTAGCCTGAATTGATAATTCAACTGTATCTGGCTGAGAACAAACCTGGTAAAAAAGTGATTCGGGTTCAACATTTTTTGCCAGAGAGTTAAGTGTGACTGGCGGATCTTCCTCAACCCCAAAGATTGAATATGCATTACGATTAATTGAAAGGATTTTTCCACCTGGCAATAACTGGATAATTGCTTCAGATAAATTATCGTTTGCTTTGTTGACAAGGTCGCTGAACCCTGTTATTTTTGTTTGCCTTTCACTAAACAGGCTTTTTAGCATAAAACGAACAGATAACCAGAGGACCACCCCTAATACAATGAGAAAGATCCCAAAAAGCATATCTGTACTTAAATTCATTAGAAAACTACCAATTTAATTTGCAAGAAGATCAGTTCGACGGGCTTCCGCAGCCAGCTCTGTTATTTCCCTGATATCAGAAAACTGATGGGTTTTCGGTGATACTATCCCAATTGCCAAAGCCATGAACGGATATTGTTGAGAATTGCCATTGACATCTAATGAGGTGAAATAACCTTGCTGACGGTCCATAAAAGTGTAATGCGTCTGAATTGACTCCTGGAATTTTTTCCGCAGAGATTCGGCAATTCTCGCCGCGCTATTATGGTGGCAAATTATCACAAAATTATTTCCACCTGCGTGACCGACAAAATCGGTTTCATTACCCATTTCATCCAGCGTTTCTCCCATTAACATTGCTGTAAACCGTAAGACGTCACTGGCTGCAATAAAGCCATACACCTCTTTAAATGGTTCAAAATTTTTTATTTGAATGTCCATTAATGCCCAGGATTTATCGCGCATTACCTTGCGCATTTGATCTTCAATTAATTTTCCTGATGGCAGGCCGGATTGTGCATCTGTCAGGCTCTCGCGCTCAGCACGTGCAATTGCGTTTTGAACCCGCAAACGTAATTCTTCAATATCAAATGGTTTGGTAATATAGTCATCGGCACCCAATTCGAGCCCTTGTAATTTATCACTGCGTTCATCCTTTTGCGTCAGGAATATTACCGGAATATGGCTTGTCCTTGTATTGGATCGCAAGCGACGGCAAACCTCATACCCATCGATGTCTGGCAGCATAATATCCAAAACGATCAAGTGCGGCAATGTCTGTCTTGTTTTTTCAAGGGCAGTTTCACCCCGCAAAGCAAGGTCAACATCATATCCCTGAGATTTAAAGTAAATATTCAACATATTCGAGATATCGAGATCATCTTCTACCACCAAAATGCGAGCTTTACCCATAAAACCTCCCTTATGCAAATAATTTAATAGCAGGTCATTTAAACCAAGAATGTTCTTCAAGAAATGAAAGATTACAGATTATTTAATTACACATTAATTATACCTTTGAAATCACCCGGGGATAGTTGGCGGATTGCGAGACAAAGTGTGATCCAAAGGATTCTTCATGTTTTATAGGTGGTCTACCAGGTTTCAGGTTTGGTGTTAAGGTCTCTTGGATAAAGCCTTTTATGCAATACCCCGGTGACGAAAGAATGATGATCGCTATCTTCAAAATGGACATCATGATCAATCACTCTTCTTTCATTTGAACTGACCAGGACTACATCCGATTCGATTGTTCTGGCGGGAAAAATGATCATCCCCGCACCAATACGGCAGTTGTGACCAACACAACCTCCCAATACTGGCCGGTTGGAATTCGCCAAATCGCCACTGGCATTACGGGCACGCAATTTCTGCGGCAACAGATTAAAATCAGTGAAAGTCGTACCGGCACCTACAAAACTATTTCGTCCAATGACAGACATCTGCAGGCAGGTATTTTGCGCCACCATGCTATTATCCATTACTGTTGTCATAAAAAGTGAAGCACGAAAAGGCAAAAAAGTACCGTCACCAATCACAGACAGCATTAAATTACAACCCTGCGAAATGTTCACGTTGTTGCCAATGATACAATTTTCAATAATCACCCCAGCCCCAATCGTAACATTGTCACCGATGGTAACCGGCCCATTGATCACAGCCGAGGGATCGATGGTGCAATTTTGACCCTTTCGTACCAACCTGGAACATTGCAATAATTGTTTACCCTCTAACATGGAAGTTATTAATATTTTTAATTTGAAAAATGGGTTTGTCTTGAGTTCATCTTCAAAACGAGCACCTCTTCCAAAGACTCCAAAAACGCAATCAGCAATAAAGACATGCACCCAGGAATCTATTGCAATAATTGATCGTAAAGGAACGTAATAAACCAGATCACCGGCATTGGTTGCCATATAAGTTGGTACATGATAATAACCAATTTCTTGTGATTGCAGATCCATTATCAAAGGATCCGCATTCTCTGAGGGTCCTTCAGGATAATACCAAAGCTCCAGTAAGTATGTATCTCCTATCTGCTGGTAAGAATCTGAAAGAGGTAAGCAATGTTCTCGAAAGGCTTGATCAGAAAGTTTCAAAGCCGCCTGGACTGCCTTGCCGCCTTTTTGAGCTGCATTCAGGAAATAGCTCATAAATGCATCATCAAAATAAAGATTGTCACGGTAAACCACACAAGCCTCATTTGTTTTTGGCAGAGGCTGATCAATCGCCAGTTGTAGTTCAGAGTGCGTATATTTTGAAAGCACATCACGTTGAATCAACCACAATGGTTTGTTTTGCAGCCGCAAGTCACGAGCCGGTTCATTAAATGGAATAATCTGACGACTTGATGGCAAAATTACTTTCAGGATGGTCACTTTAATTTCCCAATGGAGTCTTGGATATTCTAATCTGATGGACAATCTCACTGTTATTATCAATTAACTGAGGTGATAATACGAAGTACCTTCCACCAGAAGTCCATGATAAGTATTCTCTTAATAAACCGGAAAAATAAAAAGCCCAAACCTGATTCCATTGCCAGCTATCTGGATGGTGTGAGATTTGCCAGACCCATTCCTCAAGATTATCAAAGACGTCGATTTGCCATTTTAAATTCAAATTTACAAATTCAGCTACTTTTTCCAAACCGAACAAAAAACGCTGATTCAGGCTCATCAGGCGATAATTCATATCAGTTAGTTGATAATCCTCCCCCTCCTGACGCACAAAACAACGAAAGCTGGCTTCACCTATCCTGGTCGCCAGACCTAGTGAGCCAAGTTTTCCGTATTTTTCCTCCAAGCGCTTACTATCTTGAAATGATTCAAGCACAAGATTTGTATCACCACATATATCTTCATTTTCTTTGGGTTGCCAATCTTTTTTGCTTGAATTCGTACGAAGATGACCAAGAACTTCATCTGCAGCTGAGGATAAAATTGTGAGCATGTTTTTGGAAAAACCGATTGGAGAAAGTGATTTCATCATTGTTTGCATTTTACTCTTTCTGTAAAAATTCCAGAATTGATTCGGTGCAGCGTTGTGGCTGGTCTAACATTACGAAATGTCCAGACCGCGGAAACAATTGTATTTTAGCATGAGGTGCACTATTTTTTAATGTCTTCCACTCAGTAGCAGCTACAATATTGTCTTTTGTTCCATAAAGACCCAGAATGGGCATCTGAATCGTCTGCATTTCGATGGTTAAATCAGTATGCCTCAAATCAGCGATGCTCTTCAAAAAGGAATCAACTGTTGAGTTCATAATATCCTGATCAATCAATCCGGGAAATCGAGCATCTTTACAAATGATTGGGGCATACAGTTTCATAAAAAACCGAAAAATATTTATATTTGAATATAAAAAGGATGCAATCCTTTTTTCACCTGCCAGTTTCAGCGGCAATGCCAATGAAGACCCTTTAATCGGCGATCCAACAACAATGATTTTTGATACGCTATCCGGGTGGCGCAAACCAGTCAACAAGCTGACCGTTCCCCCCATGCTATGGCCAATCAACGGGGCTGATTCAATTCCGAGCTGATCCATAAATTGATAAATGAGATCAACAAAATCTTCCATTTGATATGAATCTCGTTTTCTGCCTGATTCACCAAAACCCCAAAAATCAAGTGCATATGCACGGTGACGACTGGCAATTGAAGTCATTACGTCTTTCCATAAAGCCCAAGAACCCAGCCATCCATGCAAGAAAATCACCGGATCACCACGACCGAGGACTTCGTAGTGTAATATTCCCTTATCTGTCGTTATTGATGACATTTAAGCTTTATTACCCGACTCCATTTCAGCCAAAATCGTATAGAGCAGTTCTAATAAAACTTTTTTTACCGACTCTTTATCATGCGCAACACAAGGTAAGAACTTTACATTCGGGTCCAGGCGTAATGCTACGCGCATATCATCCAAATCCCAGGCATCTTCGAGATCCTGTTTATTGGCTGCAACCACATACGGGGTCGGTGCATAAGCCCGAAATGTCTCCAGAATACTGCGCGCTTCCCGGAAGGTCTCCGGTCGGACACTGTCAACCATCACAATAAAACCGAGCATTCCTTCGGAAAGAATCTCCCACATGAAATCAAAACGTCGCTGACCCGGAGTACCGAACAAATAAAGAACCAATTCAGCATCAACGGTAATTCGCCCGAAATCCATTGCAACTGTGGTAGATTCTTTAATTTTCTCAGCTTCTGCGCTAATTTTTCGTTCGGTAGAGACTACGTCAATTTCACTCACAGACCGGATAAATTCTGTTTTGCCTGCACTGAATGGGCCTGTGACTACGATTTTGACAGTTTGCATACTAATTCCTCTACGTCTTATTAGATCGCACGGATCCGATCAATAATCCTGTTTACCAATGATTTTTGTTCTTTTTTGTCGGTAGTGGGGAAGGCTCTAGGTTGGATGGCCACCGGAGCATTTCCCGGCCGGATAATTTCAACCAAACCAGCCTGCAAAAGTGCGTAGACTACCCGCCGAATCTCGAGTTCATTTAGCTTGGTTGTTTGTGCTATTTGGCGCATCGTGTTTTTTGGATTGACATAAGAAACCACGCGCCATTCTTCCACACTCAAATTAACATTCCGAATGTTCGTGCCGGGGCGATCCATAAACTTAAGTGACATATCCAGGCTGGGAATTTCCTGCTGGAGTTGTTCCCATTCACGCAATTGACGCGAACCTTCGATAATCAGATTCTCCAAATCCATCCTAATCGGTATCTTATCGGAGGGTGAAAATTTGTTCGTATCAAAATGAAAAAAGCCCTCCACCCATGTGAACAATTGACGCACAATCGCAATAAAATACTGCTGCAAACTGTCAATAATGTCAGTTTGAGTGAGGTAGCCAGCGTTAATCAACAAAAGGCCCAATTCTTTATCACCCATATTTTGAGCACGTTCCTGGAGGATGGCGTATTGACGGGCACTGATCTTGCGATTTCTGCGAAGAATTCCGGCAAGTGTATTATCGTGATGGCCCAATTGTGCATAAGCCAATTTACCTTCGCGAAATGAAATTTGAGCAACATCACCTGGTCCTTCTATAACGAGGGTGCCGGTTTTGCAAGCCAAATTAACGAGATTTAATAATTGCGTAATCGAGAAATCGCGAAGATTTCCTTTAAGAGCCATAAATTGTCCTTATATTCAAGTTGGGACTCATGGAATTATACAGGCAAGCGATATTGAAGTCAATTTATTCCAATTAAGTGAATTTTCAAATAGCCAAAGAATTTTCAGCTCGTTACGATATTTTGAGAAAACTCGCTTCATGCTCATCCAATCTCCAAATAACTGAGTTCCCATGTGTCATTATATGGTTATTGATATCAGTATTGCGTATAATTTCTGTAAAAATGGTTTTTCGTCTCCCGCCAGACCTTAGATTCTTTTGTGGTATAGTACCATAAAACATGCAAGTTTCATGCTGGTTTACCTTTATTGACAATATCAATAAATGCCTAATCGCTTTTCCGCTTTTATACAAATTTTTCGTTTACATAGGGTGCGACTTCCCAAATGCCAGCTCTTATCAACACACTTCTTGGACATGACCTGTTTTTCTTAAAAATCGTAGCGGATGCTTGGGGCATTGATTTAAACGCCCCGGATGCAGCTTCCGCGCGGCCGTTAATCATCAACGCAATGACAAACAAGGAATTATTCGAAGAGGTCTTCCAATCCTTGCCTGAGAATGCTCGTGATGCTATCCTGGCGATATATGACCATGATGGCCATCTACCCTGGCCAAAATTCAGCCGGGATTTTGGGGAAGTGCGTGTAATGGGAGTATCCCGGCGTGATCGCGAACGACCGGATTTAAAGCCAGCCAATCCGGCAGAAGTATTGTGGTATCGGGCGATTATAGGAAGGGCTTTTCTGAATTTTAAGAATGTTCCTCAGGAATATGCATACCTGCCAGACGAAATCATTGAGCTTGTTCAGCCATTCGCAACAGCTCAAAAAAAAGATACAGTCCGTCAGGCATCACCGGGTGAGATTCTCTTTACCAAACTGACTGACAGCCCAATTTTACAAGATACTTGCACGTTATTGGCAGCTATTCGCAAAGGAATTCAGCACCAGTCAATTCCCCATCTAAAATTTGGTCAATCACAACCTTTTCTCCTCCAACTTTTTCAATGTGCAAATATACTGCATGGGGATCATCACCTCAATACTGAAGTTGCTCGTGAACTGCTGGAAGCCGCGAAAGGGAAAGCACTTTTGTCACTGTTCTCTACCTGGGTATCATGCAGCCAGAGCAATGAATTAATGCTAATCCCAACACTCACATTTGAATCACAGCCCCAAAACAACTCAACGATGGCTCGCAATTTTCTTATGGAAAAAATAGCAGAGCTCGAAAGCGGCCAATGGTGGAATATCGAAAGTTTTGTGAATAGTATTTACCAGAAAGAACCTGAATTTCTGCGTCTAGCCGGAGATTATGACTCCTGGTATGTAAAAGATGCCATTACAGGTGAATATTTGCGTGGATTTCGTTATTGGCAGCAAATTGAAGGGGCTTATATTCGTTTTATGATCAACGGGCCATTGCATTGGTTCGGTATTCTCGATCTTGCCGCCGATCAGATTGCTTCTGAAAATTGCGCATTTCGCCTGACCGATACAGGTATCGCACTCATTGATCATCAAACTCCAAAAACAGATCTGATCAATGAGGAAATATTACAAATCAACCCACAAGGTAAGATAAACGTCCCATTTGGCGCTCCTTTGGCGATCAGGTACCAGATTGCTCGCTTTTGCGATTGGATCACACCGTTTACAGATTCATATCAATATCAAATTTCTGCGCAATCCATGTTAAACGCACAAGAACAAGGCCTCAAAGCCAGCCATTTGATCTCATTATTACAAAAAGCAATTGCCCATCCAGTACCAATCAAAGTTAAAACTGCATTGGAAAATTGGGAAAAGAATGGCAAGGAAGTTGATATTCACCGGGTGGTGTTATTAAGGGTATCAAACCCCCAAATTATTGTCTCCCTTCAGAATAGCAAACAAAAAAAATTTATTGATGAGATCTTGACAGAAAACCTAGCCATTATTCACAATGGCGCTGCCGCCAAAGTTGCTGAAGCATTATTTGAATTGGGCTATCTGAGCGGTTGGGCGATGGATTAATCTCATTCATAGTCAGATGATTTCCTCCTGGTGAATAAAATTCAACCGATCCCAATAACATTTTAAACGCTCTTGTTTCCAATCAAAGACGATTTCTTATAATTTCATCTCGTTGAATAATCTTATAAATTTGCTGTTATATAATTAATCAGTAGGTTTCAAATTTTGTTGAGAAAACGAGGTAAATCATGTCAAAAAGATTGGTCTGGATTCCGGAAGAGATCGAAAAATTGAAATCAGAAGGGTTTTACAATAAAATTCGCACCCTCAGCTCTCCACAAGGCGCCTGGCTGGTTGTCGATGGAAAAAGGGTGCTCAATTTTTGTTCTAACAACTACCTTGGTCTTGCAAACCACCCCAAACTGGTCAGTGCGGCCAAAAAAGCGATTGATGACTTCGGAGTGGGACCTGGCGCTGTGCGTTCTATAGCCGGCACGATGGATTTACACCTCGAATTAGAAAAAAGGCTGGCGACTTTCAAGGGTGTGGAAGCCTGTATCTCATTTCAATCAGGTTTTATGGCTAACCTGGCGACAATTCCCTGCCTGGTTGGCAAAGGCGATGCCATCATTTCGGATGAACTCAATCATGCTTCCATAATAGACGGCAGCCGCCTCTCTGGCGCTACAATCCTGCGTTATAACCATACAGATGCCAAGCATCTTGAGTCTCAAATTAAAACAAATCAGGACAAGTTTCGGAGAATGCTGGTAATCACAGATGGCGTTTTCAGCATGGACGGCGACATGGCTCCCCTCGACAATATTTACGAGATTACCAATAAATACGATGTCATGTTGATGGTTGATGATGCACATGGCGAGGGTGTTGTGGGTAAAGGCGGCCGAGGAATTGTGGATCATTTCAATTTGCACGGAAAAGTCGATGTGGAAGTCGGCACAATGTCGAAGGCATTCGGTGTCATGGGCGGCATGGTAGCAGGCAAATCAATCATCATTGAATGGTTACGTCAACGCGGACGCCCATTTCTGTTTTCTTCAGCAGCAACACCAGCCGATGTGGCTGCCTGTTTGGCTGCTGTGGATGTGCTGGAACAATCAACCGAGCTTGTTGACAAACTATGGCAAAACGGGAACTACTTCAAATCTGAGATGAAGAAACTGGGCTTTGATACCGGTCTTTCGCAAACACCAATTACGCCAGTTATGCTTGGAGATGCCATTCTGGCGCGCGAATTCAGCCGTGAGCTCTACGAGGAAGGAGTATTCGCTATGGCACTCGGTTTTCCAACCGTGCCGTTAGGAAAAGCACGCATCCGTGTTATGATCTCTGCCACCCATTCAAAAGAAGATCTGGATCTCAGCCTGCAAGCTTTTGCGAAAGTTGGTAAAAAGCTCGGCGTTATCGCATAGTTTTTTTATAAGAACCTAAATGTAAAAGAGGCTGACAATACTCAGCCTCTTTTACTATTTTTTTATAAAGATAAGAATCCGAGAAAAAGAAATCCAGAAATAATTTACAAATATCCAATTATTTGCGTGGAAAGATTTTTTCTAATAACCTGATTACGAAATCCTGATCCACTTACTCGTGAATATCAGGCCTGAAAAGGATCATAATTCGGGTTTGTGCCGGACCAGACACAGGTTGGTTTGGTCAGTTGGCTGCATTGCATCCCCTTTGAGCAGCGGTGAGCAATGATTCGTGCAGGTTGATCAGGCAAAATCTCAGCCGGCAGAATAACTTGATATTCCAGGCTCACATTGCAACCAGCGTGATCACAATAGATTTGCTTGGCTACTTTCCATTTTTTATGTGCCATTTGGGTTAACTCCTTTTATTCCGTACTGATCTTATTCTACCAAATAAGAACTGCTTATTCAAATCATACCTAAACAATCATATTAATTTTCATAGAAACCATTTCAGTCTCTCTTCAATCTCTTTCCTCCAGGCGAAACAAAGCTCCGTGGTGAGAAATAAGATATAACTCGCCATTTTGATCCTCTCCAAAGGAGCTGATATTCTGATTGGTCTCAAAAAGCAACTTATTTCTCCAGCCGCCTTGACCGTCTGGCAACAAGCCCCAGATTTTCCCTGTACAATAATCACCATAGAAATACACACCATTCCACTCCGGCAAAATAGTACTGCGGTAGACATATCCTCCTGTTACAGAGCATCCTTCAGAGTGATCGTATTCAGCCACCGGATCTTGTAGATTCAACCCAACAGGAACCTGTCCCTCAAAGGAGTGTTTTCCTTCACGATAATTCCAACCAAAATTTATTCCGGGTTCCGAACCGGCTGCTACGAAATTGATTTCTTCCCATTTATTTTGACCCACATCCGCGATGAACATATCTCCATTACTGCGATCAAACGAAAACCTCCATGGGTTACGCAAGCCACTGGCCCAAATTTCACTGCGTCCACCACCGCCAATATAGGGATTATTATCAGGAACTGCGTAGCTTTCCTGTCCGGATACTGCAATACGTATAATTTTTCCCAAAATTGTATCCATGTTTTGCCCATTGTGTTTTGGATCTCCACCCGAGCCACCATCCCCGAACCCGATATATAGGAAACCATCCGGACCAAAAATGAGATTGCCACCGTTATGATTGGAGTAAGGCTGTTCCTGTGTTAAAAGGATCTTCTCGGACTTTGGGTCAGCACTCAGAAAATCAGCTCCCGCCTGAAAGCGAGAAATAGTGGTATTTCCATTCAAGTTTGTGTAGTTTAAATAAAAAAGCCTATTCTCGCCATAGTTAGGGTCAAGTGCCATACCCAGTAAACCTTGCTCATTTCCATTGCTGTTGATCTGGTTGCTTAAATCAATAAATGGATCTGGAAGAACTATTCCTTTCTGCACAATTTTTATCAGACCATTTTGCTCAAGAATATAAAAGACATCCGGCAAATGCTGGGGGGCTGCCATACCCAGTGGTTTTAGAAAACCATCCACAATCTTCTTCCATTCATACTTCGACGTATCCGGAAAGTCCAAAACGTTTGTCGCGGCAGGCAACGGGCTACTCAAAGCCAGCGGAGTGGAAGTAATCGTTGCAGTGCTGGCCGCCACAGTCTGATTTGGCTCAGACGTGGACATCGGCGGGCTTGCAGTTGCCGTGATTACATGAATGACAGGCGGAGTTGTTGGAGGATTGGTTTGACAGCCAATCAAAATAACGGCAGCCATTGAAAATAATAGAATTACCAACCGTTTCATGCAAACCAAATCATTCTTAATTATTTCTCATCCATATCTCGAAACTCGCCATCAATTACATTCTTGTCAATTTGTTTTTCTTGCCTGCTTTTAGAATGTTCAGTATGCAATTTATGCATATGTTCAGCGACGATCGCAGATGGGCAAAGCTCTACAAAAAGGTATGAACCACCAAATAAGATGACAGCATCATCAACTGGACCAATCAGCAGATCCGGAAAAACAAGATAAAGAATACCGGCAAAAGGTAAAAGTTTTAAAAGAGGATTGATGCGGCGGTCTTTCATCAAAAGGATCACTAATTTAAGCTGAATGATCAGCCCTGAAAAGAAACCCGGTTTATTCAGATCAATTTTTTTATTCAACATTTCATCTCCAATACCATTATAACCAGAAGTAAATCATCCCCCTATAGATCATACATGCTTGCCTGAAGGAGGTAATCTCATCATCTTTTGACGTTTTTTACGCAAAAAGGGTGCAACAAATTTTCGCAGCCAATATTTGGCCACAATAAATGACAACACAGAACCACCATTCCGGTAATGGATCTTGAGCATATCCGGCCAGCAACGATCATCCTCTGTTATCGTTTTTGCGCCCCCATGCAGACGAAAATTTGCCCATAACTGCGGTTCGTAGCGAATTGGGGCAACCTTGGCGATACGCAGCCAGAGATCGTAATCCATGGCAAAGTAAATCGATTCATCCAATGGGCCTAATCGCTTCCAGAGATCCGCTCGCCAAAATGCGGCTTGCTGAGGAATATGAACATATCCTCGCCTGAGACGGCGATAATCGGTTTGGCGGGCATTAAATTTGCCGATCAGCCTGTCATTTTGGTCAATAAAATTACAATCCCCGTAGACCAGACCCACCTCAGGGTGCGTTTGGAAATAGCGTGCTACCCTGGCGAATGTCTCCGTTTCATAGGTGTCATCCGAATTTATCCAGGCATAGATTTGCCCGTGAGCGTGCGAGAAGCCATTATTAATCGCGTTGGTTTGACCGGCATCTTTTTCACTTTGCCAATAAGCAATGCGATCGTTATATTTTTCAATAATTTGTCGGCTTCCATCATCAGACCCACCATCCATAACAATATACTCAATTTTGGAATATGATTGGTTTAAGACCGAAAGTATCGTTTTTTCCAAAAATGGGGCTTGATTAAAAGAAGGGGTCACGATTGAAATTAAGGGTGCTTCCATTTTTCTCTCTATGGATGTGCTTTATGTAAATCGAAAATTATATAATCATCCGTTTCTTCCGCAACAGAATAATTATTAAATAATAATTGTTTGACCATTGGTTGCGCATTGAGCTCATTCAATTGCGTAACCAGGAAGAAATCCTTGCCTGCTATTTGCTCATCAAATAGAGCTTGCATATCCAGCTCCTGGCCGGCCAGTTCACGCAAAGCGATATCTGAAGAGGACATCCAGTTTTGAATCTTATGCCAGCCCCAGTATTCAAAACGGTAGCCATAATCCTGTGTTATCCCTATGACAGCATCGTCACGTGTAAATTTGGCACCCATTTCCTGCCAAAAAATCACTTCATTGGCATAATTTGATTTTTTTAATAATACGCGCGCGTCCCAGGCATTGATCAGCAAAAAGTAACTCGCAACCGTTATAACGATCAAGAAATTTTGCCACTTTAATGCCCGTAAAGAGTCAATTACAAGTTCAAATAAGGCAGCGAGCCCTAGAGCTACCGGTAATACCAATGGCAGTTGGTAATAATCATGGGTCGAAATATGATAGGGCAGCACCAGCCCATAAAGAAAATAACCGGCAAACAAAGCAATCACTATTCTTCGATTTGTATTCACCAATAAATACGTTCCGAGAATGGAGACTAAAAAGATTACAAATCCGATCACGCGGCTAATATTCCCATTCCATTGCAGCCAAAACTCTGCTGTTAACCAAAGCTGAGGGAAAAAACGTAAACTGAATTGAGATTGCAATTGACCGTTAATGAATAATCCATATGTCATAAAGGCCAGGTAAGGAAAGATCGCCAATACAGCCATGCTCCAAACTTGTTTTTGTTTAACAATATTTGGAAATTTAAACTGAGAGACTGTAACTGCCAAAAAGGCAGCCGCGATTGGAAAAACGACAACATTCTTTACAAAAATCGCCAACCCAGCAAGAAGACCGGCGCTAACTGCCCATTTCCAGGTCATTACTCGCTGCCAACGCACCAACGCCCAAATCGAAAAAACCATCAAAGAAACCATCAAAGGGTCTGGCTGAAAAGAACGGCTGGCAATAACAAGGTAAGGCGTGAAGAGATAAAACAGTAGTGAAAATACCGCCCCATTTTTTCCAGCAACTTCAATGCTTAATAATAATAAAGCAATCCCACCCATCATCCAGAAAATGATGGAAAACAGGCGCGGCAGCCACAGAATCTCTTGACCGGCAATAGAATAACCGATGGCAGCGATTCTCTCCATCAAAGGCGGCTCGATCAGCCCCTGTGTCTTCCATTGCTCGACAGCCAGTTCACGCTGCCAATCAGGAGCAGTCTCAAGATTCTGGTAGTACATTCCACGCGCCTTCAAGGCAGAATAGAGTTGCCTGGTTGGATGAAAATCGAGCGGGGCATCGCGTAAGTCATATAGGCGAATGCCAAGGCCAGCCAAAAATATTATTAAAACTGTAATTCGAAAGAGCCAGGAATATTGTTCAAATACCACTTTCTCTCTGACACAATTCTGGGCTGTAGCAAGTTCAGAATCTTTACTCATTATCTTATTTTATCCGGTCTTTTCACCAAGAATCGAATTCGTAAATAAACTTGTTTGAGTCTGGATAATCCCATCATACTGATTAAGGCAAATCCCATTCGATGCCATTCCGGAATCACAGTGAGGAAATCGTATCTTAACCCTTTCCAATAAGCTTTAAGTGCAGGCCGGTTTTTCCCGCCGTCCAACAGATAACGGGCGTCCATGCGATAAGCACCGGCATAGATCTTTTTTTGATTCTTCAAGAACAAATCAGAAAGAGCCGGTTCATTTTTCATCCATTCAACTATGCGAAATGCTTCTTTTCCGAAAGATGCCGCTTGAGCAACATTTTTCGCCGCAGCATGAAACCTAGCGGCCGCCCAGTTCTGGCCGCTAAAGAATATTGGACCCTGTGAGGCCAATCGCAGCCATAAATGGTGATCCAAAAGAAAATGGTAGGAAGGGTCAAGACCTCCTACTTTCTGCAATAAATCCCGGCGCATAAAAACCCCCGGCTGACCGATGATATTAAAACACATTAAATCCTCTAGCTGCCAGTCTCCATAGCGCATGATATTGGTGACTTTACCTGCTGCGTCAATCGCCTGGACATTCCCATAAACAAATGCAGCCCCCGGATTATCTTCGAGTAGTTGAATCGCGGATTGCAAGCTGCCCGGCAAGTAAAGGTCGTCCGAATTTAGCCAGCCAATATACTTACCTTTGGCGCGGGCCAAACCCTTGTTGAAGGCATGCGCTTGCCCCTGATCGGGTTCAGAGATCCAGTATGCCAGTTGCTCTTCATAACGCTCAAGCATCTCAACGCTGCCATCGGTTGATCCACCATCGAACACCATGTATTCCAGATTGGGATACTGTTGATTGAGCACGGATTTGATGGTTGATTCAAGAAACTGTGCCTGATTAAATGAGGGCGTGATGATGGTTAGATGTGGATCTGGCAATTTTTTATCCGATTCATTTTATAGAAAAAGCAAACAGATTTAAGTCAATTTTACCAGCAGAATTATCCTGATCGATACTATACAGGGGAATCTTTGCAGTTTATGTTTCGCTAATTATTTTTTTTAAACCTGAATTCCGATTTCCGATTTATTGCAAACCTCCTCTTAAAGAACAACTTTATTTACTGATACTTTTTTTAAAATCCGCTATTCAAAACAACAAACTATCAGGGTGCTGTTATACTTGGAAAAATAAATGTTTGGGTGACACTTTAACGCTTTTTTTCATTCACTATTAGAGATAAAAACTATGATCAATTTTCTTAATCGATTTAAAGGACGGATTTCAGAAGGGCCTTTGCTCGCCTTGATTATGATCAGCCTGACTGCCGGAGTGACCTATGGAATCATGATTCCAAAATTAGGGTTTTACTATGATGATTGGTATATGCTATGGTCAGGAGTTTCAAGGGGAGCAACCAGCCTGATTTCCTTGTTCAGCTTCGACCGTCCATTTATGGGCATTATTTATTCATTCTTTTTCCGTGTTATTGGACCAAACATCGCCGGTTGGCATATCTTTGCTTTAATATTCCGGATTTCAGGAGCATTTGCATTTTATTGGATCCTAATACTGGTCTGGCCAAAACAGAAAGAACTATCCATTTTGGCAGCAATGCTTTTCGTAGTTTTTCCTGGTTTTTTGGCACAACCTAACGCGGCTACAAAGATTAATCACCTGATTGGCTTCTCAGGTGCACTATTTTCCATTGCACTCAGCCTTTTGGCCCTGAGAACTAAAAAAGGTGTTCGTCGGTATCTTTTGATAGCCATTTCTATGCTCCTGACAATGTTTTATGTATGGATCTATGAGTACATGATTGGGTTAGAAGTAATGCGTCTGATTCTACTTTTCTACGTCCAACGCCAATTAAATAATGATAATGTGATTCAAGTTATCAAGAAGCTAGTCAAGCTTTACCTACCTTTGTTGGTAGGTATTGCAGTTTTCCTTTATTGGCGATACTTTATTTTTGAAAGTTCTCGCAATGCCACCGACCTCGCTGGTCTGATTGACTCATACCAAAGCGATTTCCTTACAATGATCTTGCGTCTTATCTTCCAGACGACAAAGGACTTTTTTTCTGCTTCCATGTTTGCCTGGTTTATTCAACCTTTTCGACTTTTGTCATCTTCACGATATAGTCAAATTTTACTTGCTGTTGCAGTGGGATCATTCGTGATTCTGCTTTCTTTACTTTTATTACATGTCACGAAATCCTCTCCTATTAAAGAAAAAGAGTATGTAAAATCATGGGTTTGGATCACGCTTGGAAGTATTATCGTACTTGGTGCAATATTACCAGTCGTAATTTCAAATCGTTTTCTCAATCTGAATGATGTTTATAAAGCCTACGCTCTACATCCTTCTGCAGGAACAATCATCATTCTTTTGGGTATTTTGTTATCAATGAAACTCAACTATCAGAAATTTTTTCTGGTCGCATTGATTGGTTTTTCGGTTATAACTCAAATTCTTAATGCGCAAGCATGGAGTGGCTTTTGGGAGATCCAGCGGGATTTCTGGTGGCAGTTGAGTTGGAGGGCTCCAGCTATACTGGAAAATACATTAGTCATGGGCTACTTGCCGGAAGAAAATTCTTTCCGGGAAGATTACGAAATATGGGGTCCTATCAACTTAATTTATTTTCCCGAACAACTTTCGTCTCTCCCTATTCAAGCACAGATTCTTAACCAAGAAACCATAGCATATGTGATAGGAGGAAATTTGCGAGAGGGGAATGTACGCGATATTTACATTCCACGCGACTACTCCAAGTTTTTATTAATTGGGCAACCTATCACAGGTTCTTGTTTGCATGCATTTGACGGAAATTTGCCCATTTACTCTTTCAACGAAAAACAATATGTTAATATTGTTGCAAATTTTTCAAATCTCAGTCGAATAAACACCAAAGGCCAGCTACCTATTCCACCCAAATCCATCTTCGGAGATGAACCGGAACATGGTTGGTGCTATTATTTCCAAAAAGCCTCACTGGCCAGACAGAAAGGAGATTGGCAAAAGATAGTCGACATATATTATACGACAGTCGCAGGTGGCTTCAAACCAGTCGATACCTCTGAATATTTCGTTTTTGTGGAAGGGTTGGTCAACAGCGGTCAAAATGAAAAAGCCATTCAAATTGCTGAAAACCAGATATTAAATAATGATACTTTGAAATATTCATTATGTCAGGCTTTGCAATCCGCACCTGAGTACCCTCCTGGTTTCGGATACCAAAAAAAGACAATCTCAGATTTAATCTGCAAGCAAGAAAACTAACCTCTAATTCTAGAGAATAACAAGTCTTTCAGCAAAATCGAAGATAGCGTTGCGTTATTACAACGGATTTAAGGTTAAAATAAATCCTTGTAACTGACCTTGTCAAAGATCTCCAGCTTCCCGCCAACGGTCGCATCCACAACTCGTCGGCCGTTCTTTTCAAAAGCTTCTTTTGCCATCCTGTATCCAATTTCAGATTTATCCAAATCAGGCAGTTGCCAGCGGAATCCTTTGCCAAAATAACCCGGATGAAAGTGGTTGGGGTCATCGCCTTGAGAGACAACTGTGGTGTTTGCTGCTCCTTTGGTGGCGAAATTGTGGTCAACCCCAATCAGAATCACTTCGGAAAAACCCATATAGAAGGCAACCTGTAAGGCTACATAGGTTACAGTAGCGCTTTCCCACAGGCGATTGCGAATATCTTTGGCGAATTTTGGGCCTGTATAGGTGCTATACAAAAAATTTAAATCTTTCTCAGGTTTCAGCCATTTTCTGCCACCTCGCCATGAAACAAAGCGCGGCTGCTGTAGATTTTGAATATCAGCAGCACATTGTTCTATAACCAGATCGTTGACTGAAACAAAGTAGGTGGTCGAGAAACCAAGGTCATCGTATGCCAGGTAAAAGCGATTCATTCCAAAAGTAAATTCATCGCGCAGCTTTGTTAAATCCGTGTTCCTGAGACTGGGTCCATTCCCTAAAATAAAACAACGCTCATTCTTATGAATTTCATGATATCGTGACAGCTGCTCCCGGGATTGTCTACGCCAGGGATGCAAGTAGGCTGCCGGCAGCTCGGGTATGCGTTTGACAGCATCGACTGCATTACGTAAATTTTGAAGGACGGGCTCGGGTAGATTTTGTTTAACAGCGTTCAATTGTTCACTCCGTGCTCAATTTTGCTGTCGCACCACCATCAACAATGATCGATTGACCGGTCATAAAGGAGGATTGCTCCTCATCCGCCAGAAAGTAAATCGCGTGGGCAAGTTCTAAAGGCTTACCAATGCGTCCGTTGACCGTTTTTCTGGCCAGATTCTCCAAGCGGGCCTGGTCCAGGTGGGCGGAAAGCATAGGAGTATCAACTGCTCCTGGTAGGATGGCATTCACCCGAATATGGTCTTTTGCAAACTCAATCGCCATGGAACGCGTCAAAGCTAATAAACCGCCTTTGCTGGCAGCATAGCTGCCCACATTCGGAGAAGTCGCCAGCGCATGAACTGACGAAACATTGACAATTGCACCGCCCCCATGATTCTTTAGCAATGGATAAGAAAGCTTGGCACCCAAGAAGACCGAGCGCAAATTGGAAGCCATAACCGCATCCCATTCTTCCACACTTGTATCTAACAAAGGTTTCACAATTTGTAAAGCTGCGTTGTTGATAACCGCATCAAGTGTGTTCGTGAACCGGCTTACCTGATCGTAAATAGCAGTCAATTGGGCTGGATCAGAAATATCCGCTTGAATAAAGAGTCCACTGTCTGGAAAGTTACCATTAAAAGCTGATCGATCCACCCCAATCACCAGCCAACCTTTCTCAGCAAACAAATGCAGGGTTGACCGGCCAATGCCTCCTGCAGCTCCGGTGATGAGCATCACACGTTTGCCATCATTTTTCACACTCCACCTCGCTTCATGAATTCAACATAATGATTTCATCAAAATCTGCAGCATCAATTGCCAGACCATTTAGCAAATTTCGAATTGTATTCCAGTGCACCCGTTCCCAGGCTTGTGGGCTGGAGTTGGAATTATGGGGTGCCAGGAGGACATTATCCATTTTCATTAAAGGGGAATCTTCAGGTAAAGGTTCCACCTCGAAAACGTCCAGGGCTGCACCGCCGATTTCTTGATTGTGTAGGGCTGTAATTAATGCTTGTTCATCCACCACCGGACCGCGAGCAGTGTTGATCAAAATAGCCTGAGGCTGCATCGCGTCCAGCGTATCAGCATTAATAAGATGGTAACTGGTAGGATTAAGATCACAATTCACACTGATAAAATCAGCCTGTGATAACAATGTCTTTAAATCCACCATTTTCAAACCCTGTTCAAGGATAAAATCCGGTTCAATATTGCGAATATCATTCCCAAGCAGATTCATGCCAAATGCACGCGCCCTTCGAATGACAGCCTTACCAACATCGCCAACCCCGATTACTCCCAGCGTGCATTCGGACAATGATCTGCCAGGGATTTTTTGCCACTCGCCATTTTTCATTGCCCGATCCATCCAGGGTATTGTACGAGCAAAGGTGAGGATATAGCCAATCACACTATCTGAAACGGGTAAGGTAAAGGCATTCGGAGTGTTGCCAACGCCAACACCGACAGATAATGCAAATTTTTTGTCGATTGAATCAATGCCGGTTCCCCACTTCGAGATAAATTTCAACCTGGGAAGGCAAGCGCGTATAACACGTTCATTGTATTGGTCATCGCCGCAAATAGCACCATCAAATTGACCGGCATATTGCAGCAGATCCCGTTCGGAAAGCCTTTCACTTACTTCCGGTACAATCAACTCGAGGCCAAAATGTTTTAGCACCGGGCTAAACCGGTCAAGAAATGGCAGCATGTAAGGAGCTGAAAGTAGAACTGATTTTTTCACATTAATCTCCACTAAGCAATTATTGATGAACCACCGGGTTCATTCGAATTTTCGGACTCGCGATTCCTAAGCATTAAATCCACCATTAAGAAATCCAACTCCTCGTCGATATCATAGGCTTCGTCTCGTCCAATTTCGAAAAGGTATGGGCGATCACCAATTCGATTATGTTTGCGGCTTAAGATCTCTTTGTTGAATAAATAGAGGCATGAATTCTCTTCAAATAAGGGCGGTAAGTCCTGTGTCCTCAGCAAAATCGCAGGATTGTGGTTAACCGGCCTGGCCAGGCTATCCCACAAGCGGGTTTGAAAACGTGTCACCGAGAATAAAGAATCGTATTCCAACTGATGGTCAAGGAATGTTCGAATGGCACTCGAAATAGTTGTCGCTTGCAATAAGGGGTTGGTACTATGAGTCTGTAGATAAAAATCGCCAGTGACAATACTTGTATCATAAAGCAATATCTCATTCATCGGAATGGTATCGGCTGTCAAATGATCGGGCCGGTGAACAGTCTTAACTGATGGAAAATGCTCATTTACACCGGATAGAATCAGGTCACTGTCAGTATCAACCAGTATCTGGTCAATTTCAGCACATTTCAGCAAAGTTTCCAGGATGTGATGGTAAAGAGGTTTGCGATTAATTTCCCTGTAATTTTTTCCTGGCACGCGTACGGAATGATGACGCATGGGAACTAATGCAACGATGGTTTGAGCGTTATGCATATATCTCACCCTTTCTTTGACTGATCCTGGTAGCGGATAGGAGCTACTGACCTTTGATTACCAGCTTCCTCTCCATCCCAACGCGGATAATAAAAAGTCTGCTTCAATTTCCAGGTCAATGGTCCGGTTTGATTATAACCGCGATAGGTTCCCAAAAATTGATGCCAACGAAAAGCAAAAATATTACTGACATTTTGCAGTGCTTTTTTTTGAATGCGGGCTATTCTGATATCACTACTCACGTTGCTGATCAGGGCATGCAAAAAATCTTTAAAAGTAAATTTTTCTTGCGGATAAATCATTTTAAAAGCCATGCTCTCACGTTTATATCTATTCTGAATTCCCCGCCAAGTTTCACTATGAACATGAATGATTTCTGCTTCTGCAACATATGCGATCTGCATTCCCTGATCCACTGCCCATTGAGCCCATTCGAGATCTTCCAGGCCAGACAATGTTTCATTATAAGGATGCTGAATCCAAAGTTCCCGCCGAATCGCAGCGTTGGCATTATTACAAAACGGATGATCCTGATTAAAATTACTGGTTTCCGGGAACCAATGGGCAAAAATCATTTGTTCCGAGAATTTAGTAATTTCGTTACCTCGTTGTTTTCCATAACTGAGGGCAATTTTTCCGTTTTGAAAAGGTTCCAATAACCGTTCCAGCCAATCAGGGTAAACCGGATATACATGTGCGCTTGCAAATACAACCAGATCCGCCTGGGCAGCAGACACACCCATATTAATTGAACGACCAAACGTAAAATCTTGAGGCTGAATATGAATTATTTCCACCGGATATTGATTGACAATTTTAAGAGTGGCGTCAGTTGATCCTGAATCGACCAAAATAACCTGAATCTCATCCAGACTTTGATGAAAGATTCCTTCCAGCAGCTTTCCAATGTGCTTTTCTTCGTTAAACGCGCGGATTACGATTGAGCAAACAGGTTTCATCGATCCAACTCAAAGGGTTTCCGGAATAAAATACCTTCAGAAATAGTTTTAAGGGTTGCTGAATTTTCAGGTAACAAGTCACTCCAATTTATATCCCGAAGATGTACATAACCATTCCAAACCTGGTCTTCTTCTATGAATTTGTCAAATGGTAGTGAGACCCGGTAAAGTTGAGTATACAAAAAACGACGGACGTTCTGAACAAATATTTCAGGCACTCCAGAGGTGCCGTTAGCCAAAAATGACTGCACCATTTCAAGGTATTCCGGTGCACTTTTTGGAAAGTAGACTGTTGGCAGGCTCGTAAAACGTGATTGGCCTGCAGCAATTACATTTGTTCCCAATAAAACGGCCTCCATCCCGACAGTGGAATTGTAAATGAGAACAAATTTGGAGCGCTGAATAAGTTCATACGAATTGATAAATTCATTTGATTCAACAAATTTTACATTTGGCAGATCTTGCAGCTTTTTCTCTTTCACCCAATCGGCCACGCTCTCACGACTGGCTTTGCCTGGCCGCGATTCATCCGGATGAGCTCGAATGACAAATAATGTATTTGGGGTCTGTCGAATGATCGGGATCAAAGAATCAAGCCAGTCAAACATGTTTGAGAAAATTATATTCGCTTGCGACTGGGAAGTATCAAAAATTACATTGGTGAACACCGGCACGATTTGTTCAAATTGGTTAGCAAATTGAAGGAATTCACTGCTTAATGACCTGATGGATGGCCAAAAGCGAATACCTGCCATCTCAAAGTTACCCTGAAATCGATTCTGGAGGTAGTTATCTAATTTCTGGTTTTGTTGTGGGGTCAACACAAAAGTCTCAGGGATATTAATCGGGTATTCAGTGGCTTGACCTTCACTAAAAAAAGCACTGTATGGCATTAAACCAACTTCATGTGTAACAACGGGAATTCCATGCTGTAAAGCCACCCAACGTACAGTTGCTTCAGGATAGGAAATGCCATTAAACACAATAATTTTTTGCGGCTTGTAATTCTCTATGACATATTTGAATTGGCGCGCTATATTCTCAGCAGAAAGTATGTATTGAGCATAAAGTTGTCGCGTAGCAGAGTCATCTTTCAAATGATGGCAACGCAAAACCCAGCGAATACCCGGTAAAATTAACGCACCTAAAGGCATGGCATCCCATTGAAAATCCACCAGCTGAGTGAGAGAGAGCTGTTGCAATTGAGCAGACAAATCAGGATTCGGTTGGTAATCAAACCATTCGTTGTTGGCTTTGTGAAACAAAACCTGAGATTGATGAATGCAACCTTTACAGGGTGGTGCAGCCAATGGGTCTCCAAGAGTGCTGCCTAGCATGCAGTGGGACATACCTGATTTACAAATAAAATTAATGATAGGCACACCTTGTAAACGCAAAGACCAGGCGCTAATCAAGGAAAAGGCAGCGTTTAAGCTCATTCCAACCAAACGGGTAGATGCATTGAAAAAGACAACCGGTGCTATATCTTCGTCTGGTGAAGAGTGTTGCGCAACCTGTGAAGCCAGGCGGGTTAAGTTGCGGTTATTGCGTCCCTGCAAATACCGGCGCCTTAACCCCTTTGTAAACCATTCAACCTTGCTTTGCATTAAAAAGATTTCACCCGACGCAATTTTTCCATGCTCGACTTTTCACTGTCATAAACGTGCTTAACGCCATCGCCCATCGATTTTTCAGTTACGCGGATATATTTGACCAGTTTTTCCATTCCTTGCGGTTCTACCGAAGCTGCCTGGTCTGAGCCCCACATGGCGCGATCAAGGGTGATATGACGTTCCACAAGGCAGGCGCCTAATGCCACAGCAATGGCCGAGGGAACCAGGCCAACTTCGTGCCCTGAATAACCAATCGGGCAATCGAATTCATTTTTAAGGGTCTGGATCATCTTAAGATTCAGCTCTTCCGGAGCACATGGATAAGCACTGGTCGCATGTGTTATCACCAGGTTGTCTGTTCCGATCTCATCAACAGCGTGTTTGATCTGCTGGAACGTAGACATACCGGTTGACAATATAATCGGTCTGCCAGTTGAACGTAGCTTCCTCAAGAGCGGCAAATCGGTCAATGAGGCTGAAGGAACCTTATAACATGCCGGATCAAATTCTTCCATAAAATCAACCGAAAGTTCATCCCAAACCGAAACAAACCAGGTGATGCCCTTCCTATTGCTCAACTCAGCAATTTGCTGGTATTGGTTTGCGTCAAATTCAACTTTATAGCGGTAATCCAGATAGGAAATATAACCCCATGGAGTCTCACGCATTTGTGCTTGTTGTTCTTTAGGAACACAGATTTCAGGGGTGCGTTTCTGGAATTTAACGGCATTCATACCGGCAAAATGAGCTGCTTCAATCAATTTCTTGGCAATCTCAATATCTCCGTTATGATTGATTCCAACTTCACCAACAATATATACAGGGTATTCATCACCTACCCAGTCGTTACCAATTTTTACTGTTTTCGACACTTTATACTCCTTAATCTACTTTCTCAGATCACTCAGAATTCGGTCACATATTTCTCGAACAGCACCGTAACCGCCTTTGTTCTGCAAAATGATGTCAGCCTGGCGCAAGGCACTTGGGTGGGAATCGGCTACTGCCAACGCACAGCCCACGATAGGAAAACAAGGAACATCATTAATGTCATTGCCTACAAAGATGACTTGCTGCGGATCAAAACCATTTTCTTTCATATATTTTTTCAATACTAATGGCTTATCGTCCACCGCTTGAATACAAGGGATGGCCAATTTCTGACTGCGTGCACTGACTACAGGATTAACCTCTTTCGATAAAATTAGCGCTGCGACGCCAGCTTTTTTCAATAAGCCGATGCCCATCCCGTCACCGCGATTTGCGGCCACACTCTCCAACCCTTGCTCGTTGATAAAGACACGGTTATCGGTCATGACCCCATCAAAATCGAATACAACCAATTTCACCGGGTCAGGCAGAGGGCGGCGGTGATTACCAGGCGTTACCATATCCAGACCTGCATTCCACACCAGCCATTCAGCCTTTGGCCAATCAGCAGGTCGATCAAGGTCAACGGTATAGTCCGGGCTTATGAAGACTGGCACAATCCTATTTCCCGACATCGAGTTTTTATACAGAATAACTTCCGTACGGATCACATCAATATGACCCGTCTGCCAGAAAGTTTCCGGCAAACTCTGGCGGGGAGCATTGTATGGTTCAGCCAGTCCATTGACTGGGATCAGCCCCTTGAGATATCCACTTTCGGGATCCACCTTCCACATTTTATAAGGATTTTGGCCTGAAGGCACCACACCGCGAACGGAATCAGCGTCAGGGTGGTTTAGCAGAGTCTCAACAGCCTCATCGACCAGACCTACCGGTCGGATCGGAGAAGTTGGGCGCAATTGAATGATCAGTTCCGGTTGGTAGCCTTCGGTTTCATACAGTGTCTGCAAGGCATGTTGAAAGACCGGCAAATCTTGTGTCAGGTCTTCAGCAATGGAATCCGGCCGAAGGAAGGGAACTTCCGCTCCCAATTGGCGTGCGACCTCTGCAATTTCCTGGTCATCGGTTGAAACAATTGCGCGCGTGACATAGCGGGAAGTAAGTGCAGCCATGATACTGTACGCAATCAGTGGATAACCGGCAAAATCACGGATATTTTTACGGGGAATGCCCTTTGAGCCGCCACGCGCCGGGATGATCGCCAAAACCTCTAATTTTGGGCTTACCATGCTGTCCACCCACCATCTACAACCAGATTTGAACCAGTCATATAAGAGGAGGCATCGGATGCCAGGAAAAGGATAGCCCCATTCATCTCATCTTGATTGGCCATTCGTCCCAGCACAGTTCGTGCTGAATATTTTTCTACAAAAACATCATCATGTTGGTTAAAAACACCGCCAGGTGTGAGCGCATTGGTGCGAATTCTTGTGCCGGCGTAATAGGTCGCCAGATAGCGGGTTAATCCAAGCACTCCGGCTTTGGTCACCGAGTAAAAGACAGGCTTGTACTGTTTTGGTTGGCCATCGCGTTCATATAACCGCTGATCCGGGCCTGTCAGACCGTATGTAGAGCAAATGTTGATGATTGAACCGTAGTTCTGTTCGATCATCGGCGCCACGGCAGCCTGAGAGCAGAGAAACATGCCGGTTAGGTTAACATCCAGGGCTGAACGAAAAGCCTCTACCGGGTAATCTTCAAAGCGGTTTGTATGTTGACCGGCATGTTCATCATCAAATTTTGGATCCATTGCAGCGCTGTTAACCAACACATCCAAGCGCTTATAATGTTGCAAAGTTAGCGCAACCATGGCCTGGACCGATTGAGCATTGGTCACATCCACTTGCACAGCAGTAGCCTGGTAGCCTTTTGAAACCAGTTCGTCAGCGACCGATTGAGCTCGCTCGGACATAACATCTGCCACCACAACTGCAGCGCCAGCTTCCGCCAGGGTGCGGGCAAATTGCCTGCCCAATAAGCCTGCGCCACCGGTTATAATCGCACATTTTTCTTTCATATTGAATTTCTCAAAAACTGTTTCAGTCATGTTGGGTTTCCTTAACAAAAATGTCTGGGATTCTCTTAATTCCCGTGAAATTTTATGATTCGTTCTTCAATCGCAGATTGGTAAACTGCGTTCACCAGCTTTTGGGTATAAATTCCGTCCTCAAGTGTGCAAACCGGGGTTTTCTGTTTCTGAACACAATCAATGAAATGTTGCATCTCAGCCAGGAACATATCATTGCGATCGAATCCGGCTGGTGTGGGATAAGACTGCCAAAGATTGGTTTCTCTTTGATACAGCTCAACTGAGCCACTGGCGTTATCCCAGCGAATGGTGCCTTGATCACCAATCAACTCAAGTTTATGAACAGGTGGATGTTGAATGTAATTGAGGTGAATACTTGCAACAACACCCTGCGTAAACCGAATGCCGATCTCTGCTACAGCTTCGGTTTCAATCTCAAGTGTAGGTACCTGCGCAATAAAACTCCAAAGAGATTCCGCATCGCCCAGTAACCAGTGAACATAATCGAGCGGATGACTGAGTGTCAATACTACCCCTCCGCCCAAGTCTTTTTTGGCGCTATAGCTTTGGCGATAATCTTCCCAGGGATGCCAGGCGGGTAGGAACTCGCCCCAATGCGCACAGCATGCAACCAAATTACCAACTACCTTACCTGAAATCAGCTCTTTTATCTTTTGTAGGCCAGGGTGAAAACGAAATTGGAAACCTGTCATCGCCTGACCACCGCCAGATTCAAGGGTAGCTTTTAATTGATCGATATGCTCCAGGGAGTCGGATATTGGCTTTTCAAAAAATAGGTTACAACCCTGCCTGGCCGCCGGTATGGCTATATCCAAATGCAAAGCAGTTGGGTTCGTAATAATGACCGCATCCGGACGGTGGGCAAGTGCTTTATCAAGCTCAGTTTCCACAACAAATCCATCCAACTCATCTGTTTCGAGTGTGCTCTTAAAAGAGCGCAGAAAGAGGATATCTTTTTGTCCCAGAGTGAGCAGATTGCGAAAATGACGCCTGCCAATTGAGCCAAAGCCAGCGATTAAGAACTTCATTGGCTGTCCTTCTGAGTAAAGTGTTTCCCGCTGAAATTGCTGATGATATCTGCCACACGCTCTCCTGAATTTCCATCTGTATAGGTAACTTCATCTTCCACAAACTTTTTACGATTATTTTTTTTGGTTGGGTTTTCGTGAAAAGCTTTATTAAGTGCATTTTTCAATTCATGAGAATTATAAACAACATCGCCTGCTTTCGCGCGGCGAAAACGATCATGGGTAGGCCATTTTCCGATTTTGGTTAGTGAAAGTGAATATTTATCGGGTTTATTCCAACCTCCGGCTTGATCAATACAAATACTTATTACCGGCCGATCATGAATGGCGGCTTCCACCAGCATGGTGGAATAGACGGTTGTGAAAATATCTGCATGCGCCATCATGGAAGATTTCTCCGGCATATCTTCGCCTGAGTAGTAACCAAGTTCACCACCCAAAGGGACTGGTTCTACGAGTTTGACATATTTACTATTTTCAACCAGTTCTTGAACTTCTTCCCGCTCACCTTTATAGAGAGGATCGGAAAGAAAGTGATTTGGATGCAGACGAATCAGCAGTTGCGCAGGTTCGTCCAACTGATCTCCCTCGACCAGGGCTACCAGCGCCTTAATATTTTCAATGTTAGGCGCGAATGTGATGAAACTGCTGGCATAGGCGATCAATTTTCGCTTCGGATCCAATTTATGTAAGGCATAATATGCATCCTTTTCCATTTGCCAGAGTCTCTTGAAATACCCATCATAGGTAGGAATTCCGCCAACAAAAACCTGTTCTGGTTTCCAATCCGAGCCCAGTACCAATTCTTGTGCCTGAATCTGCGACCAACAAACTGCCCAGTCCATTGGGGCGCCGGACAAACTGTAACTGCTGGGGTTATCCCATCCAATGATCACCGTTGCTGTTGGGATATTCCGTTGTGCAGCTTCCCGCAAGATGTAACGATCATAACGCCAGCCGGGTGTACTGGCAATCACCAGTTCCGGGTCATACTTTTCAAACAGGTCTGCATACAGATCGGGTTGATAACGTAGCTGAGATTTACGTACAAATTCTCTTGCCCAATAAAAATTGCGCATCAGCCAGAGACCAAGGCGCATGATGTAGGCCACAACTTTCCGTTTGCCATGGGCTTCAAATTCTACCTGCGGAATCTGGCTATCTAAAGCTTCGGTATTTATACGGCGTGATGCACCAAATCTGCGCAAATGAGACAGCCAATACTGGCTCGAAGGAGAAACAGAATTGCTGTATTCTCTGGCTTTTTGTAATCGCAAACTCTCAAAAATCAAACCTGGTTGCCCAAATTTCATACTGATTTGCTGCAGCAAACCTTCATCAGTCAATAAGACAACCTCAAAACCTTTTTCTATCAATGCAGGAACAACCCTGGACTGCAAGAAATAAACAATTG
This sequence comes from Chloroflexi bacterium 44-23, assembly GCA_001899005.1. Taxonomy (GTDB): domain Bacteria; phylum Chloroflexota; class Anaerolineae; order Anaerolineales; family Anaerolineaceae; genus UBA6170. Next base: position 25,549 of record MKUW01000007.1, on the reverse strand, counting down.
CCAACCCGTGGTCTGCACAGATAAAAATTCGTCTTTGCTTTTTTGTTTCAATCATGTAATCAAGGCCTGCGTTTTTCTTTGAATGAGTAGAAAGTATTAGCGTTTGTCATAATACAGCAGAAATATACGGTGATGGAGCGCCAGCAACAATTTTTTAATCGGTCCAAATTCTAGCAGGCTTTTTTTCTTCCTGAAAGAATGAGCAGAATCCGCATTGGCTTGAGATTCGGTATTTACTGTTAACGTATTACTCATGTTATCTGCCAGGGGTTCAGCTGTCATTAAGCGTAAATATCCGGCAGCATTCATTTTCTCATCCAACTGCCGGACTTGCCCCATCGGTCGGGTCATATCAAATGGCAGGAATTGAGCTATGACATCTTTTCGGGTTAAAAATTGCCAATGCGATGCGCCCGCGATGGCCTTGACACCTGCATGTTCAATTTGAACAATCTCCGCAGCTTCATATTCTGCTCGAATTGCATCAATTTCCTGACCCAGACTGAGATTAAACTGCGAAAATACATCCCAGGCAATTAATTTTCCTCTCTCAATTTTCGAATCCGGAGCATTTTCTGCCCAATTAAAAGTAGATGTCAAAAATTCTCTTTTGGTGAAAAACGGACGGGCAGTTACCATGCCAACTCTCGGAAATGTCTTCATGATTTGCATGCTTTGCGACAACCAGTTTTGGTGAAAGTTGACATCACTATCGGCATAGGCAATGTATTCACCTGGAGCACTTCTCAAAATGACATTCCAGGCGCCACCCTTGCCCAAATTTTTTTCAGACAGGGTTAAGAACTGAATCTTGCCATCGCGTTGTTCTTGAAGAAGATAATCCTGTACTTCTTCACAACTGCCATTATCGAACACCATTAAATCAAATTCCAATTTGTTTTCATTAAACACACTATTCAAACAAACTCTCAAAACATCCAATGCTTGTGCATAAAAGCCACTTATGTAGGGAATGTAAGAAAGGATCACCACGGTAATATTGGCGGGTTTTTCAACGGTATTTACAAATTTAGCCGGGTTTTGTCCGATACGCATGAATTCTCCAATTAAATTTACTTGACTGCTTTGACTCTTTTGGCATATAAGAAAGCTCGAATTTCCTGGATCGCCTTGCGGGGGTGAAAAAGCCCAAAGGTAAGATTTCCCAGAAATCTCGATTTCAATTTTGTCAACGGAAATATTTCAACCTCTCGCCAAAAATCTTTTCCTCTTTTTTTAATTCTGGTTAACTTGCCAGAAGAAAACGTATAATTGGCATCTTGAAGCGTAAAAATTGTCCGTTTGCCGCCGGCAAGGCGGACATTTTCGCCGGTCTCCGGCAGGCGATAATGGGCTTGACCTCCCGGAAGGTGGGCATAATCATGGTCCTGATGAATAATTAGAATACTACCGGTTGCATCCACCACTTGCCACCCCTGACGGCGGGCTTCGTAGAACATCCAATTATCCCATCCCGCCCGGCCAACAGCAAATTCAGGAATTTGCTGAAAACAGGCACGCGCATAAATAAAATAATCGCTGCCACCGCGTGGATGGTATCGTCCGGAAATCTTGACCTGCTCTTTTAATCTTATCTGCCAATCAGAAGTGAACCGCACAGGGCTTTTAACATCCAAATCGAATCTCTGGCCAACTATTAAAAATTTTTCAGCCAATCTTTGCACTTTCAAAGCCACATCAATAAAATCTTCAAAGAGAATAATATCCGCGTTAACATAGGCAAGCAAGGGGCTCTCATTGCTGCTTCGGGCTAGTGCGAAGATTGAAGAGATAAGTGGTGTACCCTGTGAATTTCGAGCAACGTCTGGAATAAAACCGACACCCAATTCTTCCGCAGCCTCGCGAATGCCTTCTTCATCACCGATGAGCACAACAGCTACCTGATTTCCAAGTTGCTGCCAGGAGCGAATGGCATTCATTTGGATCATGCTTATATGCTCATCACGAAATGGTTTTGGTGCACTAAAAATGGTTATGAGAGGCTGCATCAGACAATATCCGCCTGGGCGGATTGGTTCCTTTCATCGGTTTCCTGCATAGATTTGTGTTGAATATTTTTGTTGAGCTGTTCGATCTCAGGATTATTATCGAGAAAAGAGAGTACCTCTTTCCATGAAAAATCTGTGCGCGGTTTGAAATGAGTAAATATTGTATCCATCAATTCCAGATCCTGGGGTGTATCAACCGTCCAACGACGGGTGCCGTAATCCCGTTCATTCTGCAATAAGAGCGTCTTAAATCGACCCGGTTGATTATACAAATATGGCATTACGTGTTCCCGTTCAAAGACCTGATCAGCCTTATTCCAGGCTTCTTCAAGTGCAGCGAAACTGGCAATTTCAATATCCAGTCCAATTGGAAATGTACGCTTCCAGGGCGGCGGTAAACGATTGGCAGCAAAATCCACTTTTTGATCCAGAAACGCCTGTACCACACTATCCACCAGCTCGCCATCCAGCAAGGGGCAATCCGCAGTCAGGCGCACGATCACATCCGCATCGTAAATCATTGCCGCCCGGTAATAACGGTCGAGAACATCGTATTGACTTCCCCGAAAGCAATGAATATTATTTCCGCTGCAAAACTTCGCAATAGCGTCGTCAGCAATTTCGGTCGTGGTTGCAATTACGATTTCGGTCAATAATTGAGAGGATTGAATGCGCTCACAGAGATGCGCAATGATTGGCTTCCCACAGATTTCCATCAAGACTTTCCCTGGCAACCTGCTGGAACCCATTCTGGCTTGAATTATGGCTACAATTCTAGAATTCATATGATATCGATGATCAGGCGTACACGCCTGAACCCATTATCCTCATCCTTTCGTTAATCTTTGGGCTGTTTGATATGCTTTTAGCAAAATCTGAAAATTGTTTTGCCAGTTTGCTTTTTGCTCAGCTTTTTCTCTAGCATTGGCACCAAAGTTTGCAAGCACGGGTTTGTTTTGTGCAATGCTCACAATCCTGTCTTTCAATTCAGTAACATTTCCATCACCAAAAAACCAGCCATTGCGATTGGCATCAATCCATTCACGATTGCCTGGGATATCTGAGACCAGTGCCGGCTTTCCGCTCGCTAGAGCCTCCATTAAAGAGACGGATGAACCGTCGCTATGAGAAGCGCTGACATATACGTCGCAGGCTTGATAGTAATCAGGAAGCTCTTTTTGACAAACATGACCAACACAATTTACATATTGTGTGACACCAGCTTGGTCCAGAATGTCGCGTATTTTCTGCTCCTGGGATCCACCGCCCAGTAATAGTAACCGAATTGAAGGGTTTTCCTTGACCGCCAAACTGAACGCCTGCGCGATGACATCCACCCCATAAATAGGTTCCATGGAGCGCAATGACAACAACACAAAGTTTTCCTGCCAGCCAAGTTGTCGCCTCAACAAACTTTCATGGCGGGGAGAAAAGGTTTCCAGGTCAATGCCCCAGGGAAATTTCACAATCCTTTTTGCTCGCGCTCCCAAAACAAGGCTCTTCTTCAATACAGCTTCGTTATCCACTAATAAAAGCGTCGTGCGTGAAAGTGTATATTTTGTGATCCATTTTGTAATCAAATTACGATCACTTTCTTTAAGGATGTCTGATCCCCAAGACATGCTGACCAGGGGTTTAAACCCAGTCGTAGCAGTCAAAAACGCACAGCTTTGAATCGGGCCGGCATGCACCAGATGCGGGTCTGCCTGATGAATTATTTCCAGTAGCGCCTGGCGGTAAGCGAGGAAATTTCGGGATGAGAGCTTTGAATGTGCCCTACGCCAATGTAATGTTTTGACTGCTGCGGGTATCGGCCGGCTTTCCACTTTTCGCGCATCCTCTTCCAATTGCAAATGGAAAACTTCATGCTCGCTATCCGCCAAAGATGAGAGGAAACGAAAATCATGAGGTGTGTAACCACGGCTGAAGTACAGGATACGCAAATTTACTTTTAACCTTCCAATGTTATTTTCCGAGATCCGTCCAACGAATCTCTTTACCTTTTGGTAAATCTTCTAACACTTGCGTGCCAATCACTTGAGCGATCTCATCCGGTTTGATTGCACCCACAGTGGCCGGGCGTAATACGTCGATCATTGCCCGTGTGAGAATTTCACCAGCCTGCAAATCTCTGGCTGCCCTTAAACAACGTCGCTGGATTATGACAGTCTCTTTTTCATTTTCAGCAACGACTTTATCAGGTGATCCTAAGGCTGCTTCCAATTGGCGTGTTTTCTTGACCATATTCCACCACGAATCCGGATCCATCGCGAAGGGATGGTCTGGACCTTCGCGGGTGGTATCATCAGTAAAATGTTTCTCAACCACGCGTGCACCCAGTGCCACCGCTCCCAGGACAGTTGCATGCCCGGGTGTATGATCCGAAAGCCCTAAAATCAAATCAGGGAACATGGTTGCATAAGTCTTCAAAACATTCAAATTGACATAACGCAGGTTTTCCAGGCTGCCTGTGTAATTCGTATTGCATTGCATCAAAACCAATTGACGATTGATCTTCAGAATTGTGTGGACAGCCTTCTGAACTTCACCAATTGTGGAAGCACCGGTAGCCAGGAAAATCGGCTTACCTTTGGAAGCCATTCGTTCCAGGGCTTCCAGCCAATCAATTTCACCAGAGCCAACCTTATAAGCGGGCATAAACGGCTCTAGATAGTCAATTGATTCAAAGTCATAGGGGGAAGAGAAATAATCAATTCCAACTTGCTGGCAAGTTTCCTTCAAAACAGGCGTCCAATCAAAGGGCACAGTCGCTTCTTGATAAACTTCCGTTACGGATTTTTTCCATTGTGACTGGTGCGATTGCTGCTCACCCATCCGCATAAATCCGTACTCAGACACGATTTTGGGAGCTTGAAAGTTTTGAAATTTGGCAGCATCTGCTCCGGCATTCTTTGCCAGACGGATTAATGATTTGGCCCGCTCCAGACTGCCGTCGTGGTTGGCTGCAATATCTGCGATGAAATAGGTCGGATGGTCAGGGCTGATGGTATGTTTCCCAATTTTAATTTCCATTATTTTCCTTCCTTTCATTTCTTCATTAAATTCTAACAATTTATAAATGCTATCCTGAAAACAACCGAATTCGCTGTGGATACCCTTGGTCATATAATTTCTTAAGACGGTCCAAACCTGCCTGTTGGTCGGGCAGTGGATTTCCAAGTGCGTTTGCTAACTTCTCTGTCGACATTGACAAATTCGGGGAACGCACGGCCACCAAGTCGCTTTCTGATACTTTGACAGGTTTGATCAGATCAGCGTTGAAATTGAAGAGATTGGCAATTCGCCTACCAAATTCATACTTGTTCAGGCATTCGCTGCTGACTGTGTGATAGAGGCCATGCAAGCGTAAATTTACCATTTTGAGTAAAACATCGACAAGGTCATTGACGAGCAAAGGGCAGAAGAATACATCGGTAAAACCCATCATTTCTTGGTTGGCCAATAGATTATAAATAAAGAACTCGCTCAGACTACGCGACCCTGTGACACTACAACCATAGAAATTCACGCGAGCGATGAGCGCATCCGCATTTGCAGCCAATACAGCCTGCTCTCCGGCAAGTTTCGTTTGTGCATATACGCCTAAGGGATTCGGCTGATCTTCTTCGCGATAATCTCCTTTGGCGCCATCAAAAACAGCATCCGTTGAGACATGAATCAACTGAATGCCATTCTTATGACTGAGGAATGCCAACATTTCCGGAAGGTCCGTGTTTATTTGTTTGGCCTTTTCAGGATCCTTTTCACAGGCATCGATATTTGCCATAGCAGCACAATGAATAATCACATCCGGTTTGAGATCTTCAATCCAGTTCAAAGGTATTTTCGCATCGCTGAGATCAGCCTCAACCACTGTGAAAGGTGTCTTTACGAGTTTCTGTTGGTGAACAACACCAATTACTTCATTCTCAGCCGATAACTGCAGGCACAAATTAATTCCTAATAACCCACTGGCACCGGTAACCAAAAAACGTGTCATTTCAATGAACCGGCATAATAAGCTGTTTCAATCGGGGCAATAATCGCGCCAATTTGATCAACAGTCAACCATTGATCATTGGTATTGCTGGCGTATCGATAGTCACCCTCGATCAATTTTCCAATTTTTTCCCAATCGCGTCCAAACCAGAGTGCTTCAGCCGGCTGAACGACAAACATGTCATCCAATTCAACTGTTGTTCTGGCTTCGTCTTCAGAAATAAGCACCTCATGCAATTTTTCACCCGGGCGAATACCGACCACGTTGATTTTCGCATCCGGTGCGATAGATTTCGCCAAATCAACAATTGACATCGATGCAATTTTCGGTACAAATACCTCCCCCCCATGCATTTGCTCCACACAACGGATGACAAAACGGACACCCTGTTCCAATGAAATCCAAAAGCGGGTCATACGTTCATCCGTGATGGAAACCTCTCCGTTATCCCTTTGGCGCAAGAAAACCGGTACAACGCTGCCACGGCTGCCAACCACATTGCCATAACGCACGCAAGCAAATCGGGATTTCCGGCCGCCTGCATAGGAATTGCTTTGTACAAACAATTTCTCGGCTGCCAACTTGGTCGCACCGTATAAATTGATTGGATTGACAGCTTTGTCCGTGCTAAGCGCTATGACGCGTTCCACACCGGCATCCAAGGCAGCATCAATTACATTGCTGCTGCCAAGAATATTAGTCTTAATGGCTTCCATCGGGTTATATTCGCAGGCGGGCACTTGTTTCAGAGCAGCCGCATGAATGACAATATCCACACCTTCAAAAGCCCTGCGCATGCGATCCAGGTCGCGCACATCACCAATAAAATAGCGGAGATTGGCATCTTGATACCCGGCCACTCTCATTTCATGCTGCTTTAATTCATCGCGGCTATAAACGATTACTTTTGCTGGATGGTATTCATCCAATAAAATTCGCACCATTTTCTTACCAAAGGAGCCAGTCCCTCCGGTTACCAAAACTACTTTTTGCGACCAATCCATATCTACTCCCATTGTTTATCGATTATCCATTGATTCAGATTTATGGAATACAACCAACGGGTACTGCCCATTGACCCCAAAATATGATGGATATTTTTCTTCTAACATGTACAAAAGAGCCAGCAAGAGTTTTCCGGCCAAAACACTGTGGATTACTGCCCGTAGAAAGCGGACGCTTACGCTGCGCCAGACCAGAATTTGGATATCGTTTTCCGCCAGTTCTCTCCGCAACCATTGCGCATCTAACTTTTCAATAAAGGTGCCTGTTACTTTTTTATCTTGCGGCTTATTTTTACCAGACGGTCCATTTTCGGGCTTTGACTTTGGAAATTCTTCAGCGGATCTTTCCGAATTTTTTCTGCGTGAACTGGAAATTTTTGCACCAGCTGATTCCATAATGCGTTGCAACCAAGCCCAACGCTTCATCAAACGGGATTCCGTCCAACCATTGACGATCACAGCAACTTTTCCATGAGCCAGCAAGCGATCAAATTCATTGTATGCTTTTCGTTGCTCAGCCAGAGGCAAATGATGCAGCGTATGCAAAGAAACCAGACCATCAATTACGCCTGATATAAATGGCATGTTGGCCACATCCGCCACCACATACAGCCCTTTGTTTCCAAGTCGCTTACGCGCTTCTTTCATTGCGAGAAAGGAAATATCCACGCAAAGTCGATAAGCAAATTCTTCTCCGTAGGTTAAATAAGCTGGATATTGAATCGGTCCCGAGCCGGCATCCAAAAGAAAATGTCCCGGGCGTATGAGATGACGGTTAACACGCATATGACACTTATAGATATAGCTGGCTGATACCGGTCGTAAATCTTCATAGCGTGCATTTTGATAAAAACCATCCGATTCGGTTTGCCAGCCAATTTGATCGTAGAATCTGCGTACGTCTTGCTTTACTTGATCATCCGCCATACTGCAAATCCTCTAATTTTCGTAGTGCACATTTTTCCAGTCCAGCTTTTCTCCGGTCAGATAACCAAATGAATCCCCAAACTCCTCTAAGCCCTGCGGGCTAAACACTTTTTGCAAATCATTTTCTTTGAAATCATCCCACATGCGCACCAGATGCCAGGGGAAAGGTCGCGGAAAATCAAAGAAAAAGTGGTAAGCATATTTCCATGCCAGCTCAATTTTTTCTTGGGAGAGGCGGAATTCCGCCGGGTCTTCAAGCATGGCCCCTAACATTTTATAATAATTGACGTAAGAATCAGGATCGTAAGTAAAGCCTACCCCGCGGTAATGGGTTTGCCCAACAACAATGGTCGGAATTCCCGCCATCGCCATTTCCATCCCAACCGTAGTGGTATACACCAGACCAACGTCCGTTATTTCAACCAGATCATAGGTATTTATGGCATCTTTTGGTTGAATGAGGTGAATGTGTTCCGGTAATTCCGGCATGAGCTTATGGATGATTTCCACAATCGAGACGCCACGGGTCAGAATCTCACCTGGATGAACTCGAATAACGAATTGCACATCATCACGGGGAACAAAGTATTGCACGGTTCGCTCAATCCATTCCGCCATGCTCTTGGTAAATACCTGCCGTCCCAAGGTAAGACTATCACCTAACACGTTTGTGGCTAACAATACAACCGGACGATCATCCAATCCTACCTGCTTGCGAATTTTCTCGGTGCCCTGGGTTGGAACTCCCTGCCACGTGCGCGAAAAGTTTTCCCACAGAGATGCTTTCTGGCGTGAGAGCATTAAAGATTTAACCCGGCTTAGTTGCTTGTCCGATAAAACCACCTCGGAGCGTGCTTCCCAAAGAGATTTTGTATTCTGACGCATAATCTGCTCATTTTGTGCAACCCAGAAGCGATTGCGTTGATCGCTAAACTCGTAAGTCAAAGTCGGGATCTTCAGGAAGCGCGCCACATGATAACAGACCCCTAACTCCATAATACTTCCATTAGGAACAATGACCACGTCCGGACGATGAGTACGCAACCAACCCAAAATCGTTTGCGCAGCATCACGATTCCGGCGGTAACGCAGTTTGTAGATATCGCTGTTTGTGTCAATTTCTTCAATCTGTTCCGTATATTGTGAATCATAGAGACTAATCTGGCGAACCATATCCTCCAACTCAGCATTAAGGTTTATATAAGGAGCTCTTTTACTGAGAAAGGATACTGTCTCCATAAAAGGCGCAGTTTTCTCTAAGATTCTCTTTGCGTAAATATTCTGACGGCGTAAATCGAAGCGATTGATGGGCGTACGCCATTCGCTGAACGGTAGGTAACCAAGTGTCGGGGTATGCCCCTGACTGGAAAGTGCCAGGCCTAATAATGTGGCATGCTCAATCCAGTAATGCAAAGAAGCAAACAAGAAAATCTTTTTCCCTGGTTTTGAATTTGATTTAAGTGCCCCAGTTTGTTCCAGAAGAAGCGGCAGATGTTGATCAAGATGCTGCAATGAAAAGCGGCTGATTGGCTTTCCATGCTGACGTAAGAGCCAATATAATTCTGCTGTATAGGGAACATTTCCAAGAATTCGTTTAATGCCTTCTTTACCTGCTATTGTCATATGACCTCAATTTGCCAATCCAATCTGGGACGAATGGGTCCCAATCTCTGTTCCGGCCATTGCATTCCGGGTGCACCAGCCGGGTCAACATTAAATGTCAATGCGCGTTCATCCTGAAAGTAACGCTGAATACGATACGAGCTGGCATTTATTCCAACCACAAAACGGCCTTCATTGAAGGTATCGGCAGGAATCTTACAGCGGCTGATATACCGGCCGGCTGGTCTGAGCGTGAGTTTTTCAAATAACGCAGGTTCATCGGTGTCAAAAGTTGTGAAAACAAATTCGCCACGGGTACTCATCAAGTAAAACCCAATCCGCAAACCACTAATCGGTGCAAAGAGCTGGTATTCAAATTCAATACTCATATCTTCAACCGAGCGAACTGTATCCATCACAAGGCCCTGCCCATTTCTAATCCGCAGCGCAAGTGGGCGAAATGGAGCTGCCGAAGCTGGAATTTCATCCCCCTGCCAATAGCGTTCACCGGTTTCAGCGAAACCAGAGGAAAGATAGAAATCAACTGCCTCCGGTGAAGGCGCGCGCATAATCACTTTACCTTTTTCAAGTACTAATGTCTCTTCTGTTAATCTCAAAATGGCAGACATGTTATGGGAAACAAACAAAACTGTGCGGCCCTGTTCTGCAACATCGCTCATCTTACCAAGGCATTTACGCTGAAATTCAGCGTCGCCGACAGCCAGCACCTCATCAACTACCAGAATATCCGGTTCGAGATGAGCTGCCACGGCAAAAGCCAAACGCAGGTACATGCCGCTCGAATAACGTTTAACGGGTGTATCGATGAACCTGGTAACTTCCGAGAATTCCACAATCTCATCAAACTTTTTCTCAATCTCAGTTCGTTTCATTCCCAGAATGGCACCATTCAAAAAAATGTTCTCGCGCCCGGTTAATTCCGGGTGGAAACCTGTGCCAACTTCCAGAAGTGACCCGACCCGCCCTCGAATTTCACCGACCCCACTGGTTGGTTCAGTTACACGAGAAAGTACTTTTAATAGCGTGCTCTTTCCGGCGCCATTTCTGCCAACGATTCCAACCACAGAGCCGCGATGGATGTCAAAACTGATATCGCGCAACGCCCACAGAACACGATTTTCCTGGTTTTTTTTGCGTGCAAAGGGTTGACGAAACGCTGAGACTATCAGATCACGCAACGTATCATGGCGTTCCTGTAATGCACCAATAATATACTTTTTGGAAATATTCTCTACGTGGATCGCTATATCATTCATCTTAAATAATGTCCGCAAAGGTACGTTCAGTATTACGGAAAAATAAAGTTCCGCTGATCAGAACGACAAAGGTGATTGCAATTGAAATGATGAATAATGGCTCGGGATTAAAAGATTGCACATATTTTTCACCCAATATTGCCCAGCGAAAACCTTCCACCACTCCTGTTAATGGATTAAGCCCCAGAAGAAAGCGATATTTTTCTGGAATAAGAGCACTTCCATAAATAACAGGCGTGGCATACTTCCAGATTTCGATAATGAAAGGAACGAGATGATTAATGTCGCGAAAACGGACATTTAACGCCGATAACCATAGGCCAAAACCAAGCGCAGTCAGCATTGCCAAAATCAAGAACAATGGAAGCAGAAGAAGATTCCAGGTTGGAATGATGCGATAAAACAACATCATAATGACCAGAATGATGAAGGCAATTGCAAAATCGACAAAGCCTGAGAGTACGCCTGAAATGGGAATTACCATACGCGGGAAGTAAACTTTGCTGATCAAATTCGCACTGCCCACCAGAGTGGTCGATGAGCGTGAAAGTGAACCTGCAAAATAAGTCCAGGGCAGTAAAGCGGCAAATGAAAAGATCGGATATGGAATTCCTCCCGTTGGAACCGAGAGCAACTCACCAAACAAAATGGTAAATACAACCATATTAATAACAGGCTGCAAGATAACCCAGGAAAAACCTAACAATGTCTGTTTGTAACGAACTTTCAGATCACGCCAGGTGAGAAAATAAATCAGTTCGCGGTAGTCCCACAAATCACGTAAATTAAGCGCAGCCAATCCTTTGGCTGGTTTTAAATACGTAACAGGGAGCTGATTCTGTTCAACAGACATTTTTAGATACACCCGACTTATTTCACCGAATTTTTGTTTGCCAGATACCAATCAATTGTGGCCTTGAGACCTTCATTGAAATCAACTTTTGCCCGAAATCCAAACTTGTCATACGCCCGTGTTATATCCAAAGCTCGTCGCGGTTGTCCATTCGGTTTGTCTCGATTCCAGATTATTTCCCCGCGATACCCCGTCAAGTCTGTAATTTTCTCGGCCAGATCTTTGATGGAAATTTCATTGCCGGATCCCAAATTGACCGGCAGAGATTCATTATAAAACTCAGCCGCCATGACTATCCCTTCAGCGGCATCCTCTACATATAGGAATTCGCGTGTCGGTGAACCATCCCCCCAAACCTCAATCGAAGGTTGATTGGCTTCCTGAGCCTCAACACATTTTCGTATCAGCGCTGGTATGACATGTGAAGATTGCGGATTAAAGTTATCGCCAGGCCCATACAAGTTTACCGGCAGAAGAAAAATTGAGTTAAAGTCGTACTGATCACGATATGCTTGTGATTGCACCAAAAGCATCTTCTTCGCAAGGCCGTAGGGTGCATTGGTTTCCTCCGGATAACCAATCCAAAGGTCATCTTCTTTGAAGGGCACCGGGGTGAACTTAGGGTAAGCACAGACAGTGCCGATGGCGACAAATTTCTCAACACCACGCTGCCAGGCTTTATGCATCAATTGAACGCCCATCATCAGATTATCATAGAAGAATTCAGCCGGATGTTCCCGATTGGCACCAATCCCACCTACATGTGCAGCCAGATGAATTATGATATCCGGGTTGGCATCATCCAACAATCTGTCGATTGCCTGAGGGTCAACCAGATCATACTGCTCCAGGGTAGGAACGAAAATTTCGCGGGCACCTCTCTCATCTAATTTCCTGGTGACCACCTTCCCCAGAAATCCGGCCCCGCCGGTTACACAAACAGCACGGTTTTGCCAAAATTGACTCATACTGGTTCGTCCTCCTCCAGGATAAAATCGACATAGAGTTTTAATTCTTCAATCCGAATAATTGCTTTACACCCCTCATCAGTCCGAATCACCAAATTCTGCTCAAGGCAGGTTAATTTGCAGATATCTGCGACATCTCCACTGCCGATGATACAAACCTCATTGAGACCCGCTTTATGAATTTGCTGTATGGCTTTTAAAGAACGTTCACGCACCAGACGATAAAGACTCAATGAAGATTGGATGTAGTCCAAGGTCAAATGCGCACGTAAGGCAATCCCCTCCGGGGTGATGATATATTTCAATTTGCGGCGTTCAGCCCTGCGAACCTTGACATATCCTTTCTCAATCAGACGTTTGATATGCCAGTTGATCGTGCCAACCGCCACCCCCAAATAGGAAGCTAAAGTTGCCTGGGTGGCATCTGGGTCAGCAGATATATGGTTCAAAAGTGCTAATTCGCGCTGTTCAGTTTCTGAGTTTGTGGTTGTCATAGGCTAAAATTCAGTTGTTGAATTATAAACTGCTATTATGAATCGGTCAAGTGGAAATATCTCATATCTCCAACATAATGACGAAATATGACGATTAGCTTCAATCTAAAACAGCATCGAATCTTTCAGATAATTCCAAACCAAGCCGCTGCTGAGTTACTGCATGCCAAACGGTGACTAGCGGCTAATTAATGGCAAGAAGATCGAATTTGACTTGGACGAATCAATAAAATTTATGATAATCAGGTTGGAATCACACCCGGGCGGAACAGAGACATTTGCCTCTGCAGATAGTGGAGTGCCTTCATAATCAAACAACTGAACTTTGTATTCTCCCCCTAAATTTTCATTTCCCAGAAAAACTTCATAACCGCCCGGGCCATATTCTGGCGCAAGGCCGCTATATGCCAGCGCAGCAGGGATTGCATATCCAGGTTTCCCCGTCACAGCGACTACCATCCCCTCAACAGGCTGATTGTTAATATCGAAAACCTGGCCGCTCATTCCCAGCCAATGGCAGCCTTCCTCCAGGTGGACAAAATTTGTCGTAAAAATTGGGGTAAGCATTTGGATTGAATATGCGAATTGCTGCGAATTCGCAAACTTATCCTCTGTCATTGCTGTCGTTTCTGTAGACGTAAGCAATGGCTGAGGCGTTAGCTTTGCAAACATTTCTCCTTTCGCGCCTAATTCAGCTTCGTAAAATGGGTTCGGGAAATTTTGTTGCGGGTCAGTTACAAGATTCCCCTCAATTACAGCAGACGTAGGGAACCATTTCGGACCAGAATTGTGCAAACGCAAACGCAAAGACAAAGGCACCAAAGAGCACGCCAAGCCGATTAAAAAAATCAAAACAAAAAAGCTGAAAAATTTTTTCATCACACAACTCCAAGAACCGCACAGAAAAACTACCATATCTATTTGCAAGAGCCATGCCTAAATGCTGCTGACAAATTATTGTGTTTGATTCGCTATGATATACTTATTTCTAGATCTCCATGTGACAAAAATAGTTGCTTAATGAAACTAATTATCCAAATCCCTTGCTATAATGAGGCGTTGACTCTGCCTGAAACCCTGAAATCGCTCCCTCGTCAAATTGACGGAGTGGATCAGATCGAAACGCTCATCATTGATGATGGCAGTCAGGATAATACTGCCAAAGTTGCCCTTGAGCATGGTGCCGATCACATCGTGCGCTTGCAGAAAAACCAGGGGCTGGCAGGTGCATTCAAAGCCGGATTGGATGCCTCATTACGCCTGGGGGCTGATATCATCGTCAATACCGATGCAGACCACCAATATGTATCGGCAGATATTGCCGTTCTGATCCGACCGATTTTGGATCGAAAAGCTGAGTTAGTAATCGGTGATCGCGGCGTGGCAAAGGAAGAAAGTTTTACCCCATTAAAGCGCAAGCTGCAGACCTTTGGCAGCTTTATTGTATCCAGAGCCTCCGGCCTTCAAATTCCGGATGCCACCAGCGGCTTTCGTGCCATGTCGCGTGAAACCGCCTTGAAGACTAATGTGCTCTCCGATTACTCATACACCCTCGAGACTTTAATACAGGCCGGCAACCGTCACATTAATGTCGCCAGCGTACCGGTCAGAACCAATCCACCCAAACGCCCATCACGGCTCATGCTTGGCATGTGGGATTACCTGTTACGTTCGGGGGTTACCATTGTACGGGCGTACGCCATGTATCGCGCGATTCGGGTATTTTTTTCGATTGGGCTTGCAATGATTGCCGTTGGTGTTGCACTGGGAATAAGGTACCTGTATTTTGTCTTGCAAGGACAGGGAGCCGGGCACATCCAATCCGTGATCCTGGCAGCAGTATTGTTGATCGTCGGATTCCAGACCATGTTGAACGGTCTGCTGGCAGATCTAATTGCAAGTAACAGGAAATTGTTGGAAGAGATCGTGATGGAAGAAAAAAAAGATAAAAATCTCTAACGAGGGGCATATGCGAATAAGTGTTTTAGCGAGTTCATACCCGCGTTTTAATGGTGATGGGACAGCTCCATTTGTAAAATCAATATGTGAAGAATTCGAAAAACTTGGAAATATAATTGAAGTAGTCGCCCCATACGATCCTCTGGTGGATGACAAATTCACTCAGAAAATAAATATCCATCGTTTCAGATATGCAATTCTTGGGAAATGGCATATTTTAGGTCATGCTAACTCATTAATTGGTGATGGGAAACTTAAAAAAGGCGTTTATTTTTTGCTTCCATTATTTTTAATTGCGTCATTTATTAAATTACTTGAAATTGCAAAAAAACAAAGAGCTCAAATAATTCATGCACATTGGGTTCTTCCAAATGGGCTTCCAGCACTTTTTGTTTCAAAAATTTTAAGAATTCCACTTGCTATCACATTACATGGGTCAGATATTTATTTGGCAAACAAAAATTGGATGTTCCGTAAAACAGCGAAATTTATTCTTATAAATTCTTCTTTTGTCAGTGCTTGCAGTCCAGAGTTAATGAAAATAGCTGTTTCCATTGGGTGTACAAAAAACATCAAATTAATCCCTTGGGGAGCAGATCCCCAAAAGTTTCATAAAGTGATGACAAATAACAACGATTTTGGATATCAAAATTTGGAACGAGGAGGAGGAATATTAGTCGCGCTCGGAAGACTTGTTTACAAAAAGGGGTTTTCAAATCTCATTTTGGCAGTTTCAAAACTAATTTCGCACCAATCAAATCTTACTTTATTCATAGGGGGTGAAGGAGAATTAAAGAATGAACTCCAAGCGATGGTTAATAATCTCCATCTCAAGAAAAACGTAATTTTTGTTGGAAAGGTAGATTGGAATAAGGTTGCAGAGTTTCTAAGTGGTGGGGATATATTCATTCAACCCTCTATCATTGATAAATTTGGGAATATGGATGGGTTACCAACAGTAATTTTAGAAGCTATGGCTTGTTCACTTCCAATAATAGCAACAAATATAGGCGGAACTAGTTTAGTAGTAAAAAATGAATATAATGGATTATTGGTTCAACCTGGAGATGTGGATGCACTTTCAAATGCCATTTTATCTTTACTCAATGATCATGCAAAATTAAAGGAAATGGGTTTGAACTCAAGGAAACTGGTCGAGGATACATACAATTGGACTTGTGTTGCCAAAGAATTTGAAGTCGAGTTCAATAATATAATCTAATGCGAATGAAAGAGCGTATTGGTTCTCTTTACAGATTGCAATTAATAAAATTCTTAAAATTAAGTGCATTTGATGGACCCATTTTAGACATTGGCTGTCACGATGATTTAATTCTGTCTAATATTGAAGCACCTTTGAAAATTGGTGTGGATTTAGAACTAAAAAAACAGTTAGGGAATAAATACCTGTTTGTTTGTGCTGATGCAAATTTCTTACCCTTCAAGCAAGGCGTTTTCAAGCAAGTTTTTCTTTTGGATGTGATTGAACATATTGAAAATGCTAACTTATTGCCGAGTTCTATAAAACATGTTCTTATGCTCGACGGCTGTCTATTTCTTACAACGCCACAAAAAACAATTCTACTTAATCCCTTTTTTCTTACAAAATACATAAGTCGGAAATGGGGTCATATTTATCGATTAGGATACACCCAAAACGAGTTGGAAATTCTTTTTTCGAAATATTTCAGCTTAGAATACAAAGACTGGAATGCGCCCTGTTGGCGGTTTTTCTATTTATTGATCAGGTTTGTAGCTGAATTTTCCCCCTCAATTACACGATTTATTATCGAGACTGTTTTTCGTTTTGATTCAAAAAAATCCAGAGGATTAAACGGTTATATATTAATGCATGGAAAATCCAAGGAAACAAATGAATAAAAGGATAAATATCTGTATTGCTGGGGGTGATTCTTGGTCAAATAGAGGAGACCGAGCGATTCTTTCTGGAACAATAGACCTGATTAAAAAAATGGAATATGATTCAGAAATTTCAATCCTCAGCGGAGACCAAAAAAAAACAAAAACTGATTTTCCAGGTTTAAATGCAATTAATCGTAGGAATATTTTTTCTTTATTAGTAACGGTATCTCAATCAGATATCTTGCTATGGGGTGGTGGACACTTATTACAAAATACTTCAAGTAAAATTTTTTTAGTTTTTCAATTCTACATTTTAATGTCTGCGTTAATACTAAGAAAAAAAGTAATAGGTTTTGCCTTAGGTGTTGAAGAGATACATGGATCATTTTGGAGGAAATTATCAAAATTTATCCTAGACAAGTTTCAATTAATTTCTGTTCGGGACATCCATTCAAAAAATGTCCTCATTAAATTAAATGTGAAAACACCAATTTTCGTAACAGCGGATCCAGCAGTTATTTTAAGACCTACCACAAACATCCCATCAGAGTTAAGAAAGCTGGTCTCTAAACCTTTTGTTATAATTGCACCAAGAAAATGGTTCTATTATAAATCTTCATTATTTCCAGTTAGCTGGCAAAAGAAATTTTTTCACAAAGACAAAGACAAATTTTTAACAGTATTAACTAACTTCGCCAAACTTGCCGATTGGATAATAGAGACATTGCATTACAATGTATTCTTCATTCCTATGTACCCGGGGATAGAACAAGGAGATGAAGAAGTCTCTGAAAAAATTATCTCATATATGCACCATCAAGAATCAGCTTGTATTATCTATAAAGAATATGAACCATCCGAATTAATTGCTTTTTTTCAACACACAAAATTCTTAATTGGAATGCGAATGCATGCCACAATTTTAGCTGCTTGCAGTGGTACACCAATAATTGGTTTGTATTATCAAGAAAAAGGAAAAAGTTTTTTCAGTGCGATGAAATTATCGGATTTTTCTTTACCAATCGAAGAATTTACACCTGAAAATGTCATTCAATTAATCCAAACATTAACTCGTAATTCGGAAAAAATAAAAAGCACCTTAGTAACAAATCTAGAAATATTAAGGTCTCAAGCCGAATTTAATATTGAATTATTAAACAAAGTGTTGAGGTAAGATCTTTTTGAGAAATAATTTTAGTATAAACATAATAAGAATCGTTAACAATAAAATTATTAAGACACTTTTTATTGTTTTATTAATTTTCGCTGTTTATTTTCAATTCAACAAAATTAATGCGAATGACTCTGTGGATCTGAAAATCGTAAATTCTTTATATTTCCTTATTGCATTTATATTTTTTATCTATACTTTACTTGCCCACGTATTGACTTGGCACATCCTAATTAACAGTTTGGGCGGGAAAATTAGATTTCGTAATTCTATCTATATCTATTTTATATCTGGATTACTTCGTTATTTACCAGGTAATTATTGGTATATTTTCTCTAGGTCAGCCATGGGTTTAAATCTCGGAATTGACATGTCAAAGAATATTTCAGGCACTAGTTTAGAAATTCTCCTTAATCTTTTAATGGGCATTTCTCTATCTCTCGTCGGTGTTCTCTGGGGAATTGAATTGGAAATAAAGCAATTATCTTGGATTTTGGTATTTTTTATTGTTTGTTCAATTTTATTAATACTCTTATTAGTCATTGGTAAGAAAAAAATTAATAGCAGCAATTCAATAGCCCTATCGAAAGCTGTTATTTTCTTCCATGACATTTGTAAGCTGAAGAATTTACCATTTTGGAAAGTTTGTTTTTTACTATTTTTATTTTTAAGTATTTGGATTGCACAAGGGTTTAGTTTGTTTTTTGTACTATCAGCTTTCATCCCTTTAAATTTCTCTTTTTATCCTTTGGTAATGTTTTCATATGTAATCAGTTGGGTTATAGGATTTATAAATCCAATTACTCCGAACGGATTAGGTATAAGGGAAGCTCTTCTAATGATAACATTGACTCCTACAATATCTACCTCTGTAGCTCTTGGGGCAAGTATTATAATGAGACTGCTAGGATTAGCAGGTGAATCAATTCTTGCTTTCTTAGGTTGGATATCTTCTAGGGGGACTCGACAATCTAAAGAATGTGAAAATTTAGACCAAAAAGAGAGACTAAAGTAATTAACAATTGTTCAATCCAAAAATAGGTAAATGTATAACCAGAGAGAACACGTTTTTCAATTCTCTTACGAGTTCTTCCAGTTTTTTTATCTTAAATAACAGAAATGAATTAATATCTCTGTCTAAGTAATTAATTCAGGTTTTCAATAATTTGCATTATCATTATTTTCTTGGGTTCTGCTATTGTTATGGAAAAATTACACATAACTATTAATCCCTAATTTTCGATATATAACTTTCCTACATCAGTAAATTCATCACTAGTAATTGTGATTTTCACAGCAATCCCATTTTTACGATATGCCTTTGCAGAATCAGTATTTGGTCCTACTACCAATATGTATATACCTGGGTCAATATTTGCAATTTGAAAATAATTATCTGCCTCGACTCTAGCGTATTTATTAACTTTATCATCAAGAATAAAAATCCCTTCTCCTTCTGGGTCACCTAAATATGGGGCGGCATAAGCATAAATTTGTTCGCCATCCCAAAAAGGCGGAATGATTAACTCCCCCATAATACCTCCAGCCCCTTTGTCTAAAACAACTTTTGTTGGATCAATATTGTGGGAGACGATGTTCGTGCTATTTATCCCATTACTGCACGAAACCAGGAAAATTGAAATAATAATTAGGAAATATATTTTCTTGCTCATAAATATCCTTCCCTAAATACTCAGAATATACGAGTAAATAGAATACTTAATATTATCTTATTGGATGATATATGATCAATGATAATTTATACCATATTTCAGAATTAAAATAAAAAAGACTGCCAAACTATTGACAGTCTTATAGAAAATATAATAGGCTTCTTATGGGATAGGCATTACTGCAATTCCAATATAATCTTCACCTAACATTGAAATATTTGGAATTGTTAATGGATTCGTTGTCAACCGAACCAGAGCCACTACTGGTTGATCACTTATTATTTCTACAGCACCACCGTTTGCCCCTCCATCAACAGTGTATCCAAAACTATTATTAATTAAAGCGCCCGCTGAGCTAGGATTGGTATTTACTTTTGTGAATGGCGCAAGTGGTGTTAAAGCACTAGCAAGGACATGAGATGCTCTCAAAGTACCGGAGGCATCATAATAATTAGCGATAATATTTTCTGCATTTGTTGAGCCAACATTCATAATCGCCAAATATGCACTCCAGCTTGTATTTTGATCTGCAGCCCATCTTACATAAGGAGCTACAACCGTTGTAGAACCAATTATTTCACCAGAAAATGCTGTGATTAAACCAGCATCACTTGCAACTTTACCTATAGCAATCAGAGGCTTTCCATTTGTGCTTTTTACCACCGCTGACCCTAATTCACCCACCAACAGGCTGTCGTTACATGGATTTGTAGACAATTTCGCACCTTTTGCAATATTTGTAGAAGGCATAGAACCAACTTTTACCCCGGAAGTATTATAGTAATCTACTATTACCGAAGCTGTGTCATCTCCCGTATTTTGAATAGCAAAATAAGAAGTTTGTCCACCCCGGTTGCACATGGCAGACGGCAAATATACTTCTGTTGCTCCTTCTTTCGCTCCCTCAAAAGCATAAACACTTACGCCGTTATCAAGAGTCTCTTGGGCTGATGCTACTACTTTGCCTGGCGTTGCAACATCTCCCTTCTTGGTTGCAGTTACAACTAATGAACCGTCAAATGATCCACCTGGGTAAGTTGAAACGTCAGGGACACTGGAAATATAAGTAGCATTAGGCATAATATCTACAGACACTGAAAATGTTGGAGTAGTAGCTCCAACACTGAAGAAATCTAAGGTTGCTGTAATCTCGAAAGATTCAATATTCTGAACACCAAATGTTGTTGTTGATATACCGTTTGCTCTTACTGTTGCTAAATAGAACTTTGATCCCGCCTTGCTTTCATCAAAGCCAGTGTAAAATGCACGAGAATACGAAGTAGGAGAATCTTTTGCAAATTGGACATAAGTTGCATTAATCGGGACGTTAGCCGAAAGGACAGCGGAACCTCCGAACCCATCAGGAACTGAAGTTGAGCCGATGTTTACGGACCCTGCACCATGCGGGCTAACGGGGAATGGTCCAGCTGTATATATGGTAGTTCCATCATAATAGTTAATATTTAATTCTCCAGCTGTGCTACTTGGAGAATAATACGTAATTGATGAAGTCCAACTAGTATTTGTCGCAGATTGTGCTGTGACCGTACTAACCGGCAAAATTACTAAAAGCAAAGCAATAATTACAATATAAGATATCCGTTTCATTATATTCCTCCAGATTGTTAATTTCTTTCTAATTCATTTATATTATTTATCTATGCCTATTTCAATAATTCTTATGGGTTAAATTAGTAGATTAGACTAAGCAACCTTTTTTCTGTAATTTCAAGTCAGGAGTATCCATTTTTCTTTAACAATTTAGTATTTTACTAGCACAAAAATGTTTTCCTATTAGTAGTGTAAACTATTTTCTGTAAACTACTGAACCTTAACAAAAGAGTGTAGGCCAGGTTATCCTTAAGGTCACGAAGCCCAAAAAAGGAGAAACCATGACCCACAACAATGATTTTACACTACCGTCGGAATATTTAGAGTTAATTTCAGAACAAGGAATGGAATACTTACCAGAATTACTGCGGATCATGATCAACGCAGCAATGCAAAGGGAACGGGAGAAATATTTAGGAGTAGAAAGATATGGGCGCAGTCCAGAGCGGCAAGATTATGCTAATGGGTTCAAGCCAAAAATAGTCAAGACCAGGTTAGGAGAGATTACCTTTGCAATACCACAAGTATGAGAAGGTGGATTTTATCCTTCGGCGCTAGAAAAGGGAATGCGCAGTGAACGGGCTTTGGTGATAGCTTTAGCCGAAATGTATGTTCAAGGAGTATCAACCAGAAAAGTAAAAGCTATTACAGAAGAATTGTGCGGTGTAGAAATCACGCCCATGCAGGTCAGCCGAGCTGCTGCAAAGTTAGATACAGTTCTACAAGAATGGAGAGAACGTCCACTGGGAGAAATTCGTTATCTGTTTCTGGATGCACGATATGAAAAAGTTAGAGAAGCAGGACAAGTGCGAGATGCAGCTGTATTAGTGGCTTCTGGGATCACACCAGGGGGAGAAAGGCAGATTTTGGGTGTATCAGCCTCTCTGAGTGAACATGAAACCCATTGGAAGGCTTTTTTACAGGGCTTGAAAGACAGAGGATTGCGAGGAGTGGAGTTGGTAACCAGTGATGACCACAGTGGATTAGGGGCGGCCAGAAGATCGGTGTTAGGAAGCATTCCATGGCAAAGATGTCAATTTCATTTACAACAGAATGCTGGGGCTTATATTCCGAAACAATCAATGCGGATGGAAGTAGCAGCAGACATTCGTGCGATGTTCATTGCACCTGATCGAAGAACAGCTGAATTATTTCTCCAAAATGCAATTCAGAAATATGCACTCTCAGCTCCTCGATTATCTGCCTGGATGGAGGATAATTTATCTGAGGGGTTTACTGTTATTGATTTTCCACTTGAACATCATAGATCAATCCGAACAACTAATAGCCTGGAAAGGATAAATAAAGAGATTAGAAAGAGAACAAGAGTGGTTGGCGTTTTTCCGAATGAAGCATCATGTTTGAGACTTATTTCAGCAAAACTAATGGAAATTAGTGAGGAGTGGCCAATAGGAAAACATTTTTGTGCTAGTAAAATACTAAATTGTTAAAGAAAAATGGATATTCCTGACTTAAAATTACAGAACAAAGGTTGCTTAGTCATTGATTTTCTCTCGGAGCAACGAAATCCACACAGACATCAATTCACTTGGAAGAATTAATAAAAAGTTTCATACCAGACCAGAGTTAAAGCAATTTTTAAAAGGGCTTCACAATTTCGATTGTTATCAACATTAATAACGGAAATAAGTGAGAAGAGAAAAATATTGGATGAAATTAAACTAATATTAGATCATTGGGTAATTAAAGGTATTTTGTTATTTATGACTTGTATTTAAGAAAGAAACAGGGTTTTGTATTCTGTGAAATTTTTCCAATTGATTTTTTTTATAATTTATTGCCAAAGCCTAAATGGATAATGGTGTTCTTTTTAATTATTTTATCAATATTAAAATCCACTACGGAAAATAAAATTTGTTATTAAGAAAAGCCCCAACATTAAATAATTCTCCGATGGCTTCTGTATGATCTGTATAATCTTTATCACAAGAAAATTTAATTATTCGAATTTGAGTGTTTTGAAATACTATACTTAATAAATCAGTATTTAGATAATCTTCTAATAGACGGATAGAATTGTTCTTTTCATAGAAATAAGTAATTCCCAGGTCACATATAATATCAACATTATCTGGGTCATAATTTTTAAGAATAGAATTTATTGCTCTACTGCTGCCTACTACAAAACTATTATCCTCTTTAGAGCCCAATGAAAATAGCATAGTGCCTATATTTGTCTGTCTCCCTGTAAAATACGGGATCCACATTCCTGCATCTATTCCGTGCGGGTAATTTTCTTGCCAAAAAAAGGGTTTTATTCCAATTATGGCATCTTTTGGCAGGTTTTCATTTATCCAACTCATGGCCGATAAATCATCAGTTTCTATAAAAAAACGCCCATCATCTACGTCTTTTGTCCTCATAAAAGAAAATGGTAGAGCAGAAATTAAGAAGGCAATAAAAATCCATTTCGTAAATCGATCAGGTATTATTTTAGTAAATTCAAAAAATCCTATTCCAATCAATAATGCCAAAGGGATATACAACATGATTAATATTGCTCCAATATTGGTAACAATTAACGCTGCATTTCCAAGCATATAAATGTATCCCAAGATATATAATAAGATGACCCATATAAGGATTCCTATACTATATTTGTTCCTCTTAAGCAATGAAATTCCAATGAATGGCAAGGAGAATAAAAACAACCACTTTCGAATTCCAATGTCAAATATCGTTACCAACGGGGTAATATATGCGGATAAATCAACACTTCCACCTGATAATTCAATTTGCATACCTTGAGACCGCAAGAAATAGATTTTCATTGCTGGGATAACCACAGGCAAAATGAGAATCAAAGAAATTACTATAAGTAAAAACAAATTCTTAAGATAAGGAACGATGAATTCTTTTTGCTTAAGAACAAGAAATAATTTGTAAAAACAAACTATTATCAACGCCATAGCATAAAAAATGGCAACCCGGAAATGAAGCAGAAAAATACCTGCATTCAGCAGACCAGCCAAAAGGAGACTTAGGATAGACATTTTTGGTTTTAAATTTTCAAAATCATGTATCACTTCCCAATTTAAAACAAAGCCTGTTACCAAAATGATTTGGGCGGACAATTGAGTGAACCTGCCCCAGTTGAAATACCAATTGGGTTGAAATGAAAACAATCCGCAGATAATTAACCCAATAATCGCTGACTTTCTACTAAAGTACCTGTCTAAAAACAAAAATATGCCAATTCCACATAAACCACTTAAAATTTCAGACATCCACTGTAAGACAGTATATGCAGGAATCTGCGCTAACATTTCTAGAGATCCAGTCAACGCATACAGACCCAAATGGTACATATCCAGCCTGACATTTTCATAGGGCTGAAGGGTAAATGGCAATCTCCCAGATTGCGCGGTTAATTCAGTTATTAATGTATGGTGTAGTGAATCTGTCCAGGCAGGATATGGGTGGCTGCTCAAAACAATTAATCTCGTAACAATTGTAAGCATGATAACAAGAATCGCAATAATTTCTAATTTCTCAAATCGAAATTGTGCAACCATGTGCCTACGTAAATTGATTCCAATAAAAAGGAGTGATATAAAACCAATTAATATTAACTTGTTCGGCCCAATTTGAAATTCTGGCAGTAAATACCGCGTTAAATAAAATAAAACAGGGTAAAAGCTTATGCTTAAACAAATTGCAATGACCCAACGTTGTAATGTTTCCCATCTTTTCCAATAATTAAAAATGGATAGCATTGCCCACCCAGGCAAAGTAAACATCAAGATAATTATCAAAATGGTTTTTAATGATTGAAAGCTTATAAATTCCATACAGAATGTTAAATTCCATCAAAATGGTATAAGAAAAATAATTATGGAGCTTACCAATAATATCATTCTTTATCTAAAGAGATGGGTTGAACATGTTTTGACTTCCTGAGAATTTCTAATTTATTTTCACTGAATTTCATAAAAAAGAGAAGTTCGCACCATTCTTGCACCTTAAACTTCACCAACTCTCTCTACTCAAAGGTGCAAAATGCATTTCAACTTGCGAATATTCGCATTTTTTCTAAAATCAGCACTATTGGTTCTACTCATCTTTGCTTTCACTTCATTATTCAATTCCCCAGCTTCTCCCATCTCTTCCGCACCGA
>MKUW01000006.1:287033-593649 GCA_001899005.1 Chloroflexi bacterium 44-23 | reverse complement strand
TCGTCCCGGTGGCGTTGGAACAAGGTTCGAAGTTTGCCATCCGCGAGGGCGGTCTGACCGTCGGCGCAGGTGTGATCACGAAGATTCTAGCGTAATAGGTGGATTAATATGGCGAAACAGCGCATTCGAATTCGTTTAAAAGCATATGACCACCGTGTCCTTGATCAATCTGCCAAGCGGATTGTAGATACGGCTGAGCGCAGTGGCGCTCAAGTAGTGGGACCTGTCCCGTTACCAACCAAAAAAGAACGATTTACAGTCCGTCGCTCAACCTTTATTGACAAAGATTCTCACGAACATTTTGAGATCCGGACTCATAACCGTTTGATTGATGTGCTGGATCCCGATTCAAAAACGATTGATATGCTCATGCGGTTAAATTTACCTGCGGGCGTTGATATTGAAATAAAGATTTAGCTGATATTTAAAATTTGGTTTTGCACATTTAAAGGGAAAAAAGGAAGGGATTGTCCTAAAAGACGCCCTTTTCAAAGTGTAGGTTCGGTGATACACTTGTAAGGTTGCGGGTTTGTCGAGCCCGTGATCGAAGGCCGTGAAAGAGTGGTTTTGTAGGCGAACGAGACAAAATGCGGAGTATCGCAGCAAGCCACTAACTTCATAGTGCTCGGGGATGATGCAACTTAGCCCAAGTTGACAGTCCCGTCAATCTATAAACAACAAGGAGAAAATTGATATGTTGAAAGGGCTGATCGGCAAGAAAATCGGTATGACCCAGATTTTCGATGAAAAAGGTGCTGCAATTCCGGTAACCGTCATTGAAGCTGGGCCTTGTTATATTACCCAGATTCGCACAGTCGAAGTAGATGGCTACCAGGCGGTGCAAGTAGGATATAACGAGGTAAAACCCAAACGATTAACCGGCGGTCAACTGGGTCACTTGAAGCGGAAAAATTTAAATTTACCTCCCCTGCGATTCATCCGCGAATTTCGGGTTAAAGATGCTGGGGTAAATGAAGGTGACAAGTTGTTGGTCGATGTGTTTGAATTGGGTGATTTTGTAGATGTCGTTGGCACCAGCAAAGGAAAAGGTTTCCAGGGTGGTGTGAAGCGCTACGGTTTCCGCGGTGGTCCCAAGACACATGGTCAATCGGATAGACTACGAGCTCCAGGTTCCCGTGGTGCTGGAACGACTCCGGGTCGTGTTTATAAAGGCGCTCGTGGGCCGGGACATATGGGCAATGAACGAATAACTGCTCAGAATCTCAAAGTTGTCCTGTTGGATCCTGAACGCAATCTGATTGGAGTGCGCGGTTCAGTACCTGGTTCACGTGGTGGCCTGGTAATGATCAAAGAGGCGCGGAAGAACTAAGGGAGCAGTGTGACTATGCAGGTAGATGTCTTAAACATTGAGGGTAAGAAAGTAAAAACAGTTGAATTACCAGCTGGTATTTTTGAAGCCCCTATTAACGTCAATTTGATGCACCAGGCCTTCGTTCGGCAGCTGGCTAACGCACGCCTTGGAACGCATGACACCAAAACCCGCCATGAGGTGGCTGGCGGAGGTCGCAAACCCTGGCGTCAAAAAGGCACTGGCCGTGCCAGACAGGGTTCAATCCGTGCGGCTCAATGGAAAGGTGGCGGAGGCATTTTTACACCACACCCCCGATCTTATGAGCAAGCTATGCCACGTAAAATGCGTCGAGCCGCATTGCGTTCGGCACTTTCTGTGAAAGCTGCGGAAAATTCAATTATTGTTGTCGATAATTTGTCTCTGCCTGAAGTCAAAACAAAATTCATGGCGGGAGTATTGAATACTCTGGTTGGTTCGGATAGCGTATTGGTACTGATTCCCGATAAGACAAATTTCGAGGATGTGATTCGCTCAACAAGTAATTTGCCAGAGACGAAAGTATTAATGGCAAGTTACCTTAACATTCGTGACTTACTTAAATATCAAAAAATCATTTTTCCGCTCGCATCGTTAGATGTTGTGCTGGGATACCTGGGATAGGTAGGAGGATACAATGAGTTCAATTTACGAAACGCTCCGCCGTCCTCTGGTCACTGAAAAGACTAACTATCTTGTGAATAGTTTGCACCAATACGTATTTGAAGTGGCAGATGATGCAACCCGAACGCTGGTTAAGGACGCAGTCGAACAGATTTTTGACGTAACTGTATTGCGTGTCAATATCATCAATGTTCCCGCCAAACGAACGCGCCGGGCTCGTAGTCGCCGACTGGTTGTTCGGAACGCAGGTTACAAAAAAGCGATAGTAACACTTTCGCCCGATGATCGAATTGCGATTTTTGAAGGGGTAGAATAATGGCTGTTAAGATATATAAACCAACCACCCCGGGTCAGCGCAACAAGACCGGGTATACATTTGAAGAAATCACAAAAAGTAAACCTGAGAGATCTTTGGTTGTAATTCGTAAAGTACATGCCGGCCGCAATATGTTTGGTCGCATCACTGTTCGCCATCAGGGTGGTGGGCACAAACAATACATCCGTTTGGTTGATTTCAAACGTAATAAACCCGAAGTTCCGGCTCGAGTAGCTGCAATTGAATACGATCCCAATCGCACTGCCCGCCTGGCTTTATTGTATTATGCGGACGGAGAAAAACGCTACATCCTTGCACCGGTAGGACTGAAGGTTGGTGATGCAGTTATAACCAGTGCCAATGCAGAAATACGCGTTGGCAATTGTCTCCCAATTGCCCGCATTCCACTGGGAACCATGGTTCATAACATTGAGATGAAAGAAGGTCGTGGTGGACAAATGGTTCGTTCTGCTGGAACAGCAGCCCAAGTGCTTGCAAAAGAAGGTGATTTTGCTCAAATACGTCTACCTTCCGGGGAAGTCCGTCTGATCCGTCAGGTATGTTACGCAACGATCGGGCAAGTTGGCAACTTGGACCATAAGAATATTAAATTAGGTAAAGCAGGCCGAAACCGCCACTTAGGTATACGCCCAGGTGTGCGTGGTTCAGCAATGAGTCCTCGCGATCATCCGCATGGTGGTGGTGAAGGAAAGCAGCCAATTGGTATGCCTGGTCCCAAGTCTCCTTGGGGTAAACCAACGCTTGGCTATAAAACTCGCCGCAATAAGAGATCGAATAAATACATCGTTCGTCACCGTTCTGCGGGAAAACGAGGATAGTTTTTTGGTAACTAGGTATTGAGAGGAAAAACGACATGTCTCGATCGTTGAAAAAAGGCCCTTTTATTGAGCCAAAATTGTTAAAGAAAATTGAGCAAATGAATGCCCGCGGTGAAAAGAAAGTTGTTCGTACCTGGAGTCGTGCCAGTGTGATCTTTCCACAGATGTTAGGACATACAATTGCTGTTCATGATGGCCGTCGCCATGTTCCGATTTATGTCACTGAAAACATGGTTGGCCACCGTTTGGGAGAATTTGCGCCAACACGCACTTTTCGTGGTCATGTTGCTGAAAAATCCTCGAAAGGGAAGTAAAAGATGGCAACAGATATTCAAGCTAAACTAAGTAATTTATCAATGTCTGCACAAAAGGTGCGTTTGGTAGTGGATACCGTGCGTGGTAAACCAGTTGTGGAAGCAATCAATACGCTGAAATTTATGACCAAAAGTGCTGCGAAACCGGTTCAAAAGTTATTGGTTTCGGCAGTCTCAAATGCGGAAGAAAACTTTGGTGTGAGCCGCGATGACCTGTATATCTACAAAATTACAGCAGATGAAGCCCCAACCCGCCGCTGGCGTCGGTTTGGTGCGCGTGGCCGTTTTAAGCCGATTTTACGGCGCTCCTCACATGTCAGTGTGATCTTGCGTGAACGTGAATAGCTGCCGGCTGCTAACAGGAATTAGAGGAAAAATCAGGAGATAATATGGGTCGAAAAGTACATCCGATTGGTTATCGTCTAGGAATCATTCAACCTTGGGAAGCACGTTGGTTCGCAAAGAATAATGATTTCAGTAAAAATCTTAACCAGGATTTGAAAATCCGCGATTTGCTAAAAGAATATTCTGGCAAGGCAGGTGTATCGCGTGTGGAGATTGAGAGATTCCCCAGTAAGATTAAAGTGATTGTTAATACCGCAAAGCCAGGGATACTTATTGGGCGTAAAGGTGAAAATGTCAAGAAAATCCGTACTGATCTTGAAATCTTAACAGGTATAAAGATAGACCTTGATATTAAAGAGATTAAAGAACCGGATTTGGACGCCTATCTGGTTGCGATTAACATTGCCGGGCAAATAGAACGTCGTGTGGCTTATCGTCGCGCAATGAAGAGGGCAATCAGCCAGGCAATTCGTCAAGGAGCCAAAGGTTGCAAAATTGAAGTTGCGGGTCGTCTGGGTGGCGCCGAAATGGCACGGACTGTGTGGTTGCGCGAAGGTCGCGTACCGCTGCAAACATTGCGAGCTAATATCGATTTTGCCAAATACGAAGCATCTACTACCTATGGTCAAATTGGCATCAAGGTGTGGATTTATAAAGGTGATATTTTGCCAGGTGTAGAAGAAAATGCAGAGCACACTGAAGGTGTTTATATCAGTGAGTAGAATTCGAAAGCTGAAAGAGAATTCAGCTGTTACAGAGAGGTTATTGCTATGTTGATGCCAAAACGTGTGAAGTGGCGAAAACAAATGCGTGGTCGTATGCGCGGAAAAGCTTTACGGGGAGCAGAGTTGCTAACTGGTGATTTTGGCTTACAAGCGCTGGAACCCGGTTATGTCTCTGCCCGTCAAATCGAGGCAGCCCGCCGATCGATCGTGCGTTATATGAAGCGCCGCGGAAAAGTGTGGATCCGTATCTTCCCAGATAAACCTTACACCAAGAAAGCTGCCGAAACTCGTATGGGTAAAGGCAAGGGTAGTGTGGATCACTGGGTTGCTGTAGTAAGGCCCGGCCGGATTATGTTCGAATTGTCAGGTGTTCCTGACGACGCAGCTGTTCATGCTTTAAAACAAGCCAGCTACAAGTTCGCGATTAAGACGAAGGTAGTACGCCGGCATGAAGAAGTTCAAGGAGAACAGGAATAATGAAATCGGCTGAAATTCGAAATATGTCTGATAATGAAATTCGGAGTCGTATTGAGGACACTCGCCAGGAACTGATGAATTTAAGGTTTCAAATAGTGACTGGTCAGCTCACTGATACGAGTCGTTTGAAGAGAGTCCGTCGCGAAATTGCGCAATTGGAAACAATTTTTCATGAGCGTGTTTTAGCCGGTGAACTGGAAGGTGAAAAATGAGCAATAACCGTCGTCGCTTAACCGGTGTCGTCACCAGCGATAAGATGATGAAAACCGCAGTTGTGGAAGTTACGCGAACATTCCGCCATCCACTTTATAAAAAAGTTGTGCATTTGCGGAAACGTTATAAAGCGCATAATGAGTTGGAATGTCACGTTGGTGACAAGGTCGTGATTGTGGAAAGCAAGCCGCTTTCGCGTGACAAACGCTGGGTTATCCAATCAATCGTGCGTCGTACAGATGAACCCGTTAAAAGCGAAGAGATTGCCGAAGGAGAATAGGTATGATCCAGACTGAGTCAAGAATCAAAGTAGCGGATAATACCGGAGCAAAAGAACTTTTGGTAATCCATGTCATGGGTGGATCTGTGCGCCATTATGGATCAGTAGGTGATATTGTGGTCGCGACCGTAAAAT
The DNA here is from genome assembly GCA_001899005.1 of Chloroflexi bacterium 44-23. GTDB lineage: Bacteria > Chloroflexota > Anaerolineae > Anaerolineales > Anaerolineaceae > UBA6170. The sequence goes on along the minus strand of MKUW01000006.1, from coordinate 588,033 downwards.
CTGCAACACCACAAGCTTCTGTCAAGAAGAGCGAAGTGGTCAAAGCTGTTATCGTTCGGTGCGCAAAAGAATGGCGGCGTGACGATGGGTCTTCTATCCGGTTTGACGACAATGCGGCAGTAATCCTGGATGGTGAAAGCCAAAACCCGCGAGGGACACGTATCTTTGGGCCAGTGGCGCGTGAACTACGCGAAAAAGGCTATATGAAGATCGTCTCACTGGCTCCAGAAGTACTGTAGAAAGATTAAGGAGTAAAGCCAATGAGTACAAAAATTCGTAAAGGCGATACCGTGGAAGTAATCACCGGTCGAACTGAAGATAAAGGAAAACGAGGAGAAGTGATTAAAGTTTTTCCGGAAGAAAATCGGTTGGTTATTCAAGGTGTGAATTTGCGTTCGAAACATCAAAAGCAAGTTCAGAGCCAGGGTCGAACTGTTTCCCCCGGTATGGTTCGTTTCGAATCTTCTATTGATATTTCCAACGTGATGTTAGTTTGCCCAAAATGTGGCAAAACCTCACGGCTCGGAGTTCATGCTGATGGTGAGATTAAATCGCGGGTTTGCAAAAAATGCAACGCCTTGATTGACGAGTAAACCGTCCGGGAGTATAGAATGAATTATTTGAAAGAAAAGTACCTGAACGAAGTAGTGCCTGTTTTACAAAAGGAAATGGGTATCGAAAATGTATTATCAGTTCCGCGCATTAGTAAAGTAGCCATTAATATCGGTTTGGGCGAAGCAATGGATAATCCGAAAGCAATGGATGCTGCTGTAGCTGATCTCACCACTATCGCAGGACAGAGGCCTGTGGTGACAAAAGCCCGAAACAGTATTGCTGCTTTCAAATTGCGTGAAGGTCGTGCCATCGGGGCGATGGTTACTCTACGAAGCGATCGCATGTGGGCCTTCCTGGATCGCCTTATGAATATCGCCTTACCGCGTGTGCGTGATTTTCGTGGAATTTCTCCAGATGCATTTGATGGTCGTGGAAATTACACCCTTGGTCTTCGTGAACAATTAATTTTCCCTGAGATTGAATTCGATAAAATCGATAAAATTCGCGGGATGGAAATTACTATTGTTACCACTGCCGAATCCGATGATCAAGCCCGTTTGATGCTGGGTTTGCTAGGGATGCCATTCAGAAAGGACTAAATATGGCAAAGAAGTGCATGGAATATCGTGAAAAGCGTCGAAAATTTGCTGTGCAGGTACGCAACCGCTGTAGTCGCTGTGGTCGCCCGCGTGGTTATATTCGCCGATTTGGCCTATGTCGAATTTGTTTTCGAGAGCTCGCGCTCGAAGGCAAAATCCCTGGCGTAACAAAATCATCTTGGTAGCGGGTAAATGGAGGTATTAGCATGAGTGTTAACGATCCTATTGCCGATATGCTGACTCGTATTCGCAATGGACTGATGGTCCAGCAGGGAAACGTGGCTATGCCGACTTCAAAGTTAAAGGCAGAAGTTGCCCGTATTTTGAAGGAAGAAGGCTTTATCGAGGACTTTGAAGTGGTTGAAGGCGAAAAGCCTGAAATGTACACTTTACGGGTAAAACTTAAATATGTCGGTGAACGTCGATTTCGACGACCGGTAATTACTGGGTTGAAACGTGTAAGCCGCCCAGGCCGCCGGATTTATACAAGCAAACAGGATATCCCCTGGGTATTGTCAGGTATGGGTATCGCCATCCTGTCCACACCTAAAGGTGTGATGACTGGTCAACGGGCTCGCCAATTAAATGTAGGTGGCGAAATCCTTTGTAAAGTCTGGTAATTCAAGGTGTGAGAGGAGGTAAATAGTGTCTCGTATCGGACGTTTACCGGTTGTTGTTCCTGCTGGTGTGCAAGTTAAGATCGATGGTAAAACCGTGGATGTGAAAGGGCCAAAGGGAGAATTATCTTTTGAATTTTCTCCAACGATTTCTCTTGTCATGGAAGAAAGCCAGTTGATCATATCCCGTTTGAATGATGAAGCGCTCAATCGCTCACTACATGGAACAACCCGGGCATTAATTCAAAATATGGTAACAGGTGTAAGCGATGGCTTCACCCGTGTTTTACAGGTTCAAGGTGTAGGTTACCGCGCCGAAATGAACGGAAAGAACCTGGTGCTACATGTCGGATATTCCCACCCCGTAGAAGTTATTCCTGAAGAAGGAATTAGCTTTGATGTAGATGCCCGTGCGGGTATTGTCAAAGTCGTGGGTTATGACAAACAGCATGTTGGTCAAGTAGCGGCAAATATTCGTAAGATTCGCCCGGTAGAACCTTATAAAGGAAAAGGTCTCTTCTATCAGGGTGAGCGAATCCGTCGTAAGGCTGGAAAAGCCGGTAAGAAATAATAGAGTAGGTGGACGTCAATGACAAAGCTGAGTCGTAAAGAACAACGTTTGCGAAGACATGCCCGAGTTCGTAAATTTATTAGTGGAACCCAAGAACGACCTCGTTTGGCAGTGTTTCGCAGCAGTGCAGAAATTTACGCCCAGGTGATTGATGATGTAGCTGGTAAAACTTTGGCAGCCGCATCGACTGTGGACCGCAATTTACGGGAACAGACTAATGGTCTTAATAAGACAGAGCAATCTCGCCTGGTTGGTAAGCTGGTGGCAGAACGTGCGAAAGAAAAAGGAATCACCCAGGTGGTGTTTGATCGCGGTGGTTTTCGCTATATCGGCCGGGTCAAAGCCTTGGCTGAGGCAGCCCGCGAGGCTGGCTTAGTATTCTAACCTAGAAAGGGCTTGACTTATGGAAAAGAGAGAATTTCAAACCATGGAACAAACATATGATGAGCGTGTGATTGAAATTGCACGCGTTGCCAAAGTGGTGAAAGGTGGGCGTCGTTTTCAGTTTCGCGTTGCAATCGTGGCTGGAGACAATAATGGTCGCGTTGGTCTGGGCGTTGGAAAAGCAAATGCTGTACCGGATGCCATGCGCAAAGCGACTGAACGAGCTCATCGTAATATGCATCAAGTGAGTATCTACAATACCACCATCCCGCATGAAGTCCTCGGTCGCGTGGCTGGTGCACGTGTCCTGTTAAGACCTGCATCTCCTGGAACCGGCGTTATTGCAGCTGGTGGTGTTCGTGCTGTTGTTGAAGCTGCTGGTATTCGCGATATTCTGACCAAATCTCTGGGTAGTGCCAATGACTTAAATGTCGTCAAGGCAACCTTTTTGGCACTTGATCAGTTAAAATCACCGGAGGAAGAAGCTGCCATTCGAGGCAAGTCCTTGCACGAAATGCTGCCCTTCTGGGATAGGAGAAAGCATGCCTAAGAAAAAAACTACCAAAAAAATGTTGAAAATTACATTGGTAAAAAGCCCAATCGGTTACTCTGAAACACATAAAGCCACTGTTCGTGCTTTGGGTTTGCGTAAAATGAACCAAACAGTGATTCAGGAAGATAACTTAACAATTCGTGGAATGTTATCCAAGGTCAATCATTTGGTTGTAATTGAAGAACAGGTGGAAGAATGAAATTAAATGATTTATTTCCAAGCGAAGGTTCCCGCAAGAAAAAAACACGCGTTGGTCGGGGTATTTCTGCTGGAAAAGGAAAAACTGCCGGTAAAGGCACCAAAGGACAGAATTCACGCTCTGGAGTAGGTGGTAACCTTTATCGCCAGGGTGGTAATTTGCCTTTATATCGCCGCCTGCCATTTAAGCGTGGTGAAGGTTTTACACCCATCAATCGAGTTGAATTTAATGAAGTCAATATCAGCCAACTGGCCAAATTCGAGGCGAAAACTGAAGTAACTCCTGAATTGTTGGCGGCTGCCAATATGCTTCATAAAAACAATAACCCTGTAGTAATTTTAGGTCGTGGGGATATCACTGTTCCATTAACAGTAAAGGTTCATCGTGTGTCCAAGTCTGCCCAAGAGAAAATTCAAGCCGCTGGCGGCACTATCGAACTGATCGCATTATAGCGAATGGATAAGGAGATGCATCGATGAAACGGTCGGCTTGGCGCTATTTATTCAGATCTGAAGATATCCGCAAAAAGTTATTAATCACATTACTATTACTGATTCTTTATCGATTGGCAGCCAACATACCAGTTCCTGGAATCAACCGCGAGGTAATTGCACAATTGGTTTCTTCCGGTGGCGCAGCAGGCAATCTTCTGGGTCTCCTGGATCTTCTGTCAGGCGGAACAATTTCCAGATTCTCAATTCTGGCAATGGGTGTCTACCCTTATATTACCGCCCAAATTATCATACAACTGCTAATCCCCATTATTCCGGCACTTGAAGCAAAGATGAAAGAAAATCCGCGCGAAGGGCAGAAATGGATGGAGAAGTGGACGATGATTTTGACTATCCCGATGGGTTTACTCTCTGCCATTGGCCAGATCAATATCTTCAATTCCATGGCTCAGCAAATGGGCGGTCAATCGGTGCTTACTTTTCAATATGGACTCAGCGGAGCCAGTTTAATCCCAACGTTGACTATTCTGGTGAGTATGTTGGCCGGTACAGTGTTTGGTATTTGGCTGGGTCAATTGATTTCAGAGTATGGCATTCCCAATCAAGGACTTTCGTTGATCATTTTTGCGGGTATTGTCGCTCAAATTCCGACTAATCTTATGCGTATGTTGTCAGATAAACAAAATGGGTGGTGGCTGCTAATTCTCATGATGGTGATTCTGGTTTTGACCATTTTCGCGATTGTCTTTGTTCAGCAAGGGCGCCGAAATGTACCGGTTCTTTTCCCAGGTCGCCGCATCGGGAATCGTATGTCAATGCCTGTTCGCAGCAATTTACCGCTGATGGTTAATATGGCGGGTATGATCCCACTAATTTTTGCCCAATCGATTCTGACATTTCCGGCGATCATCGCGTCCTATTTTATTCAAAGTAAAGTGACCTGGATTGCCAGTTTTTCAAATGGTGTTTACCGTTTATTTAACGGTCAGGGATTCGGTTTTTCTCTTATGTTTTTCCTGATGGTAGTGTTATTCACCTTCTTCTATACAGATGTTTTGTTCGCCCAACAGAATTATGGTGATAACCTGAAAAAACAGGGAGCGCAAATTCCGGGTGTTTTAAGAGGTGCACCGACCCAGAAATACCTGACGAAAGTTCAGCGTCGAATTACCTTCCCGGGAGCAATCTTCCTAGGCCTTGTAGCCGTGCTGCCCTATATTGTAGATTTCTTGTTACCAAGCAGTGTCGGTGGTGCCAATGTCTTTTTGATCGGCTCTGCTGGCCTCTTGATTGTGGTCGGCGTCGTTCGTGACACATTTAACATCATTGAAACTGAGTTGAAACTGCATGGTTACGAAGAAAGTCTGATTAAAGGGTAAGATGATGGTTAAGTCGGCAGCAAAGTACATCGTCCTTCTAGGACCTCCGGGTGCTGGGAAAGGAACGCAAGCTCAGATAATTTCTAAGGAAATGAATCTGGCGCACGTTTCTTCAGGCGATATCTTTCGTGAGAACTTAAAGCAAGAGACTGAGCTGGGAAAATTAGCACAAACATTTATGAGGCGCGGCGAATTGGTGCCTGACGATGTCACAATTGCGATGATTCAGGAGCGTTTGACCCGCCCGGATTGTCAAGCCGGTGCCCTTTTGGATGGATTTCCACGGACACCTGCCCAGGCTGAAGCACTTTCGAAAATGCTGGCTAAATGGGGTGCTGAAGTAAATCTTGTACCATATATCTTTGTCGATGCAAACATATTAATTGAACGCTTGAGTGGCCGTTGGACTTGCCCGGTTTGTGGCCTTGTTTATCATGAGAAATATAATCCACCTATCACTCCCGGTATTTGCGATAATGATGGTGCGGTTCTTTATCAACGTGATGACGACAAACCTGAAACCGTAAAACGTCGCATTGATGTTTACTTAACACAAACAGCCCCATTAATTGAGTATTATCGCTTAAAGGGTTTGCTGGTCGAAATTGATGGGACTTTATCCATTGATCAAGTAGCAAAAAACATTTTAGCTGCAATCGAAGAAAAGGTTGCGAACTAATATGAGTTGGGAGCGTCAAATCAGTATCAAATCAGCCCATGAGCTGAATATTATGCGTCATGCGGGTCAAATTAATGCAGAAGCTCTGCAAGCTGCAGCCGACGCAGCTATTCCGGGTGCGACAACAGCTGATTTAAATGCTGCTGCGGAAGCAGTCCTAAAGAGCTATGGTGTTTTTTCACCATTTTATAAATACCCAGGCCCTTATCCTTACCCAGCCAGCACAACTGTCAGTGTTAATGAAGAACTTGTGCATGGTATTCCTGGCAAACGTGTTTTGTTGGAAGGCGATATAGTCTCCATTGATTGTGGTGCCGTGTATGAAGGTTTTGTAGCTGATTCTGCTATCACCGTACCTGTAGGTCAAGTCTCGGATGTAGCCCGAAAATTGTTAACCTTGACTGAAAAATCGTTGTACGTGGGCATCGAGAAAATGGTGGCCGGTAATCGGGTAGGTGATGTCTCCAGTGCAGTTCAAGATTTTGTGGAAAGCCAGGGTTTTTATGTAACCCGGGAATATACAGGTCATGGAGTTGGACGGGAGATGCATGAAGGCCCTCAGGTTCCAAACTATGGCATAGCAGGCAGAGGAATCATTCTGCGGCCGGGCATGACAATTGCTTTAGAACCCATGGTTCTCGTCGGAACACCAGCAACCCGTGTTTTGAAGGATCAATGGACAGTAATTTCATATGACCACTCTTTGACAGCACATTTTGAGCATTCGGTGGCTGTGACGGAAGAAGGTCCGAGAATATTGACTCTGCTCAAGGACGGTGGAAGACCTGGACGAAAAAGCCCGGAAACGGTATAATTTTGTCTTTGGCTCAAATCTCCGCAATTATTACGAGGAGTAAAAAATGAAGGTAACATCATCAATAAAGAAGCGTTGTGCAAAATGCAAAATTGTAAAAAGACATGGCAGGTTGATTGTAATCTGCGAAAACCCAAAGCATAAGCAGCGACAGGGGTAAGGACATATGGCGAGAATTGAAGGCGTAGATTTACCGCGCAATAAGCGCATTGAAACAGCATTAACCTATATATACGGTATTGGTCCTACCAGGGCAAAGGCAATTTTATCTGCCACCAGTGTAAGCCCCGATATCCGTGTTCGTGATCTGACAGAAGATGATGCCAATATGCTCCGCGAGTTTATTGCCAAAAACTTTACGGTAGAAGGTGACTTACGCCGTTCTGTGCAGATGAATATTAAACGTTTAATGGAAATTGGCTGCTATCGTGGTTTGCGACATCGGCGGAACCTGCCCACTCGTGGACAGCGTACCCGTACTAATTCGCGTACACGTAAAGGCCCCAAGCGGACGGTTGCAGGTCGCGGTCGTCGCCGGGGCGCAACGAAGAAATAACATTGCGCTATTTGGTTAAGCAGTAGGACATACCCTCTGTCCGCGGCAGCTGCGAGATCTCTTGGCACGATTTTATGATGTATTAGAAATTAGAAGTTAGTGAGGATTTATGGCTCAAAATGTAAGAACAGCTAGACGCTCTTCTTCGGCTCGCAAGGTGAAGCGACAACTGTCCTCAGCAGAGGTACACATTTTTGCTTCATTCAACAATACAATTATTACCGTAACCGATGGTCAGGGTAATACAGTATGTTGGTCGAGTTCAGGATCAGCAGGGTTCAAAGGCTCTCGCAAAAGCACCCCATTTGCAGCTCGACTGGCGGCAGAGCAAGCGCTAAAAGTAGCACAACAAATGGGTGTACAGGAAGTAGATCTGATCATTAAGGGTCCTGGTCCTGGTCGCGAATCTGCCATCCGTGCCATTCAAGGCATGGGGATCAAGGTGCGATCCATTGCCGATATTACACCGGTTGCTCATAATGGCTGCCGGCCACCGAAGAAACGCCGCGTCTAATACAAAAGAGAGGGATGATTTATGGCTAGATATACCGGTCCGGTATGTAAATTGTGTCGGCGTGAGGGAGAGAAACTCTACCTTAAAGGAGCACGCTGTTATTCCATGAAATGTGCAATTGAAAAGCGCAACTACCCACCAGGGATGCATGGAAAAACACGTTCAGGTCGTGTTGATCGGGGTTCAGATTACTCCCGTCAATTACGTGCCAAACAACGTGCCCGCCGAACGTATGGTGTTTTGGAACATCAGTTCCGTCGATTTTATGGATTAGCTTTAAAGAAACGCGGTCTAACAGGTTTGAATTTGCTTCAAACTCTTGAATTAAGACTGGATAATGTTTTTTATCGCCTCGGATTTGCCGATAGCCGAGCCCAGGCTCGACAATTAGTCAATCACGGCCATGTTGCCGTTAATGGCATCAAATCTGATATCCCTTCCATGTTAATTCAAGTTGGCGATGTTATTGAAGTTCGTGAAAAATCGCGTAAATTGGAATTCTTCAAAGAAATGGCTGATTTCGCTGAAAAGCGTACTCCAGCCTTATGGATAGATCGGGATTTGAAGAATTTCAGTGGCCGTGTTAATCGTTTACCCGAACGAGCTGAGATTGATGGTAGTCTCGACGAACAATTGATCGTTGAGTATTACTCACGCTAATGATGTTATGTATCATTTTACGGAGTTGTCAGGAAGGGGTGGAACGTGTGTGCCTTAAGTAGTATGGTTACGCCTAAAGTGGAACGAGAAGCCGAAGGTAGAAACTACGGTAAATTTGTTATCAGTCCCCTTGAGCGGGGCTACGGAGTCACCCTGGGGAATGCTTTACGTCGAGTACTGCTCTCATCACTGGATGGTGTTGCAGTTTCATCCATTCGAATTTCGGATGTTCTGCATGAATTCAGCGATATTCCCGGCGTGCGGGAGGATGTCATTCAAGTGATGCTGCAAGTGAAACAATTGCGCTTGTATTTGCATGACGTGGATTCATCCCATTTGCATCTGGATGTGCGTGGCGAAGGTGTTGTTACTGCAGCCGATATTCAGGTACCGGCGGAAGTGGAAATTGTAAATCCCGAGCTGTATCTTTTCACTGTAAATGACACCCAAACTCGACTGGAATTAGATTTGACCGTTGAACGTGGTCGTGGTTATTCACCTTCTTCGGATAGAAGTGGTCGTTTGCCTATCGGCGAACTTCCGGTGGATGCAATCTATAGTCCAGTAAGGCGGGTAAACTATTCAGTCGGCTCGGCTCGTGTAGGTCAAAGTACTAATTTTGATCGTTTGGAACTGGAAATTTGGACGGATGGAACAATCGAACCTGAAAAGGCGCTTGGGGAAGCGTCTAAAGTGTTAATTGATCATTTGCGTTTTATTTCTGGTATATCGGAAGAAGCATTTGTTGTAGGAACCGAACAGGAAGCCATTAGCGGCAGCCGCTTAACCAGCGAGGCAGCAGAAACTCCCATCGAAAACTTGGATTTGTCTGTGCGCGTCTTCAATTCGTTGAAGCGTACCGGTGTAACCACGGTTGGTGATGTGTTGGATTTGCTCGAAAAAGGTGATGAAGCCGTTATGTCCATCCGCAATTTCGGAGAGAAAAGCCTGGATGAGTTACGCCAGAAGATGATGGAAAAAGGCTTTTTACAACAAAATGAAGATGAGGATGAGACGGAGTAAGCAACAATGCGTCATCATGTAGCAGGTTATAAACTAGGAAGAACAAAAGATCAAAGGATTAGCTTACGCAGAACATTGATTCGACAGTTGTTTACGCATGAAAGAATTCAAACAACACGTGCGAAAGCAGCTGCAATTCGTGGCGAAGCTGAAAAATTGATTACTGTTGCCCGCAACAGCACAAAAGGTAGCGACATTGATAAAATGAATGCCCGCCGAACAGTTGCTGCCCGGCTTGGGAATGATCCCATAATTGTTAAAAAATTATTTGATGATATTGCACCTCGCTTCACTAACCGTAACGGTGGCTACACTCGCGTGCTAAAACTTGGCCCGCGCCAGGGTGATGCAGCCGAAATGGTTATTATGGAGTTGGTGGAAGAATAATCCATCCGCGTCTTGGCGGAAGGAATGGCACATTACCAGGTAAAAATAGCTTACGATGGAACGCAGTTCTTTGGTTTTCAACGCCAGGGATCTGCCCGTACAGTTCAGAGCGAATTTGAGACTGCCTTACTCGAATTAAAATGGCAGGGCAAATCTATACTGTGTGCTGGACGGACAGACACCGGCGTGCATGCATCAGGTCAGGTTGTTTCCTTTCATTTGGATTGGAAGCATGGTTGTGAAACCTTGCAAAAAGCCTTGAACGTGAAACTACCCAAAGATATAGCAGTAAATGAAGTAAGTGTGGTAGAAGAGGGATTTCATCCCCGTTATGATGCAAAATTCCGCTCTTACCGTTACCGAATTTACTGTCAAGCGGGTCGAAATCCGCTGAGAGATAGATTCGCATGGCGAGTTTGGCCTTCCGTTGATCTAGATCTTTTGCAGCTGGCTGCCGCGAGCATAATTGGCACACACGACTTTTCTGCATTTGGGAAAGCTCCTCAAATTGGAGGACATACAGTCCGAACCGTTCTGAAAACAGAATGGTTAAAGAGTGATGATGACCAGTTTGATTTTATGATCCAAGCGAATGCGTTTTTGTATCATATGGTGCGCCGTCTTGTTTTTGTGCAGGTTAAGATTGGTCAAAAACTGTGGGAAATTGAGGAATTCGTAAGTGGCATTGAAAATCAAAGTGAACAACTACCAGGTTTGGCAAAACCAAACGGGCTTACATTGGTGGAAGTGCAATATTAATAACCTGAATAAGGCTGAGAAGCAGTAACTTCAAGGCAACTGGAGAGGAATATCGTGGAAAAGACATATGTCATAAAAGGCACACCTGAATCAGATTGGCTGATCGTTGACGCGAATGGTCAAAACCTTGGTCGCCTGGCCACGCAAATTACCCGTTATTTATTGGGGAAACATAAGCCAACTTTTACACCCGGTGTCGATATGGGAGATTTTGTTGTTGTAATCAATGCCAAGAAATTGGATGTAGGCCAAAAAAGATTGCAATCAAAAATGTACCACCACCATTCGGGTTATCCAGGCGGCTTGAAAAGCGTGACCATGGAACGCCAGATGGAAGTTCATCCTGATCGGGTTATTCGATCAGCAGTATGGGGGATGCTTCCACACAACAAACAGGGTCATCGATTGATGAAACGTTTACGGATCTTTGCTGGCAGCGAGCATACCCATCAAGCTCAAAAGCCGGAAGCCGTGGCATAAGAAGGAGCAAATGTATGAATCAATACTACGAAGGTATTGGACGTCGTAAACAGAGTACAGCACGTGTTCGAGTAATGTCGGGCAGCGGCAAGTTCGTTGTCAATGAAAGAGAAGTGGAAGAGTATTTCGGTCGTATTAGCGACATGGAATCAATTATGCGACCTTTCAAAGCAATTGATCGCGATCGCGCAACCTTCGATGTCTCCGTCAAAGTCAGCGGAGGTGGCGTAACCGGTCAATCTGAGTCAGTCCGATTGGGCTTATCGCGGGCATTTGTTAAGATGGATGAAACCAATTTACATGTATTGCGTAAAGAGGACTTGCTCACACGTGACGCCCGAGTAAAAGAACGTAAGAAACCCGGTTTAAAACGTGCACGCAAGGCCCCAACTTACACCAAACGTTAAAAAGTTCGGGTTATTTCAATTTACTAATCAATTATTCAGAACTTGGGCAGCTTAAGAATCTGCCCGAGTTCTGATTATTTTTTTTAGACAGGACATTCCATGAATGATCAATTTAAAGGAATTACAATCATAGGTCTTGGTCCAGCTGGAGCAGAGTTAATTACGAATCAAACGATGGTCTGGCTGAATCAGATTGATGATATTTACCTGCGAACCGCACAACATCCCGCAGTAAAGGGATTGCCACAAAAAATAAAAATTCATTCCTTTGATTACCTCTATCAAGAATACTCCGAATTCGAGGATGTTTATCGGGCCATTAAAACGGAAATAATTGAGATAGCGAAAAAGAAATCATCAGTCACCTATGCTGTCCCGGGTCATCCTTTTGTGGCTGAAAGCACCACTCCGGAGATTATCCGTGCGGCCAAAGAAGAAGGCATTCAAACACGCGTTTTTGAAGCACTTAGTTTTCTCGAACCTACATTTACAGCTTTATCTCTTGATCCTTTTCAATCGATTACCTTAATTGATGCGCTCGATATTGCCTCTGCCAATTTTCCACAATTTCCGCCTAGCAGGCCGGTATTAATTTCACAAGTATATTCTCGCATGATTGCCGCTGAGGTAAAACAAACCCTGATGGAAGTTTTTCCTGATGAACACCCAGTCAAACTGATTCATGCGGCGGGTTCACCGCAATGCCAGGTTGAAAGTATGCCGCTCTATGAAATTGATCGCAATCGCAATATTGGTGTTTTAACCTCATTGTATGTTGATCCATTGCCTGCCGGAACTTCCTTGGAAGAATTCCAGGAGTTGATTGCACATTTGCGTGCTCCGGATGGCTGTCCATGGGATCGGGAACAAGATCATCAAAGCCTGCGAAAACATTTACTTTCCGAGACGTACGAAGCACTTGCTGCTCTTGATGAAGATGATCCTGAGCATATTTGCGAGGAAATGGGTGATTTGCTGCTGCAAATTGTATTACATGCGCAAATTGCCAGCGAGTATGGCGAATTTCGTATGACTGACGTAATAAAAGGAATCCACGATAAAATTGTCCGCCGGCATCCACATGTTTTTGCGCATGTAAACGTGGAAGGTGTAAAAGACGTGCTAACCAATTGGGAAAAAATTAAAGAAAAAGAACGAGAGAAAAAAGCCGAGAAAGATGAGAATGGAATCCTTTCCGGTGTACCGAAAGACTACCCGGCTTTGGCACAATCGCAGGAAATTCAAGCTCGTGCTGCCAGGGTGGGGTTTGATTGGGATTCTCTTAATCCTGTGTGGTTAAAAATCAATGAAGAGTTGGAAGAGGTGAGGACTGCCCAGAATTCAGATGACCTTTCCAAAGAGTTGGGAGATGTGCTATTTGCAGTAGTTAATTTGGTGCGATGGCACGAAAAAGATGCTGAAACTGTCTTGCGTGAAGCAAACCAACGTTTTCGGAATCGTTTTAATTATATTGAAACTGAAGTTAAGAAAACTGGCAAGGAAATGCAGGATTATTCTTTAGAAGAATTGGACAAATACTGGGATCAAGCCAAGAAATTGGGGATGTAAACGACTTTTCGCCATAAAGTCTTATTAACAACAACTTCGCCTCCCAAAAACGACGCCTTTGTCATGTATTTCTGAAAAATTCAGAGAGAAGAATAAAGTTTGGAAAATAGAATCCTGAGACGGAGTGTAAATTAATATAATTCACTGAATTATGAATAAAATTGAATAGATATTGACAAATAATTAATTTATGCTAAACTCTATTTAGAATAATTGAATGGAGTTGTGAATGAAAAGCGTAAATTATCAAAATATAAAAAGTATTGTCATTGGTGTCAGGAAGAACCTGTACATGCGCACCTGGGAAAGAGCAGATGTGGAAATCCGTTTTGTGGAAAATAAGAAATTAGAAATCGATCAGACGGAATCGACGATCACCATTTCTGGTAATACACATTGCATGATCTCTGCCCCAGCCTCAACCGATATTCTGGTTGAACAGGTCGGTGGTAATTGCAAGATTTTTGGCAATTTTGCAAATATGACGATTGAGAGGGTAGACGGAAATTTGCAAATTGAATCAATTGAAAATGGCCTGATCGAACGTGTTGGTGGAAATTTCTACCTGGGCGTAGTCACCAAAGGCTTGAGTGTAGAGCGAGTTGGTGGTAACCTCAACCTTGCCAGTGCAATCGTACCCGTTCAAATTGAAAAAGTAGGTGGAAATCTTTTTGTGAGCGGATCATTGAGGTCACTGGAATGTTCAGTGGGTGGAAATATAAATCTGTTCGTAGAGCAAGTTGCTGACACTAAACTTACATTACGTGCAGGTGAAAATATTCATATTGGCTTCAAGGGAAATCCCGATGTTAATATAAGCGCAAAAGGCGGGGGTACTTATAATCTTCAAATGGGGGATAGCGTTACCAAGGGCCTTTTGGGATCGATAAATAAATCATTTGGCGATGGAAGTGCGTCATGGTCGTTATCAGCCGGTGCGAATATAAATATTTTGCCGGTGGAGAAAGCACCCTTTTCTTCAGTATCGTTTGAGTCCATGGATGATGCCCACTGGGAAGAAATAGCAATGAAGATACAGACTCAAAATGACTTGAATTTTGATTTCAGTGGATTTAATGAAAATTTTTCTGAAAAAATACGAATCAAAACCAACGAGATTGAAACCCGGGTTCAAAAAGCAATGGAGAAAATCAAACAGTCCGGATTTTCAGATATTTATGAAAATGGTTTCAATGTTGAGGAGCCAGGTAAAAATGCCGTCCAATCTGAAGCGGCCAGAGCATCCCAGCCAGTTTCCAACGAAGAACGTTTATTAATTCTTCAAATGCTGCAGGACAAAAAAATCACTGCCGAAGAGGCGGATAGATTATTGAACGCTTTAGAGCAATTCTGAAATAAGGCGAAAAAGCATGGATAAACAATATTTACGTTCGGATATTTTATCTAAAGTTGAGTCTGGCGAGCTTTCGCTCGAAATTGCTGCCAGATTACTGGCTGAAATCGACAAAGTCGAAGATAATTCATCTGAAGCTGTTATCCCTATGGCTGTACCGCAAGAAGGGATTCCTTTGAAATCCCAACAGGTAAAGCATGAAAAACCAGGCTGGTCAATGTTATTGTGGCTGATCCCTTTGCTTTTAGGTGGTTTTCTGACTGCTTTACCTGCATACAGGCTATATCAGCAAATCAGTATGGGAGGTTTATCTGCTGGTTTTTGGATTTTTATGATTCCATTCGTGATTGGTGTATTTTTAATTTTCCTTGGCTGGGCTTTACAAAATTCAAAATGGATTTATATCGATGTCGAACAGCCTATCGGTAAAAAACCCCAACGAATCCTGCTATCTTTCCCAATTCCTTTTCTTTTTGTCAGTAAAATTCTTCCGCTTTTCGAAAATAAGTTATCAAAAAACATTCAAAAATTAAATCTCCATACCATACTCAAGGCAATGGATGAACAAATAGAAGATGGAGATCCGGCTTTTATCAATGTAAACGATGAAGATGGAACCCGTGTAAACATCTATCTCGGATAATTTGGGTTGCGCTGGTAAAGCTCTAAAAACTCGCCTTTACCAGGCGAGTTTTTAGAGCTTTTGAAAAGATTCCGATTTTCTGCTTATAATGACTGATGAAGTTAATTGGATCTCCATAAATTGGTAAACCAGGTATGGCAAAATTCCATTTCAATAAATGGAAAATCTCAATTCTCCCTTTATTCAAGAGGCTGAGCATTTAGGTAATCGTAATATTAGTACCGCGAGAGTAGTAGTTGGTCAGGAAATATTTCCTGAACAATTTTCATGTTTGTACAATTTGGGAAAGCTCGAGGACGAGATTGAATAAATTCAGAAAAAAATTGGTATTTAAATGCGCGGGAGATAATCATTGGCCGCCAAAATAAAAATTAAAAAACATCTGCTAATGGTGATCCTATTGATTATTTTCACCGGATCATTGGTCTTATTTTTGACATCCATTTGGCCGCAGTCAACATTATCAACCACAATCCCATTTCCTGTAATTCGGATGGAAGAATTCCAGTTACGAATAGATCCCTTCAGTAATGGCTAGAAAACTATTTCATCCCGCTGATCAATTAATCTCCAAAATCTTATTTCTTCTGTTGGCTTTGGTTTGGTTTGTGAACTTGATTTCACCTTCAATAACAGTACAGGCTATTCCTGTGGGCGGCCACTTAAACAAAGAGTCAAATAGCCATGTGGAAGTACTTATTCCCGTCACCATGCGTTTGGGTGATACAAAAGAAATCATTCTGACGGTATCCTTGGATGAAAATTTTCTAAACGAGGAAATTGATTGGGGTCAATTTGTTCCTGATGAAAACCACTCAGCTTTTCTTAGTTTCGAAACCAGATTGGATTTGCCTTCATCCGGAATTACATTAAAGCCGCCTGGTATGATAAACGCAAATATGAGCCCCGGTCATCAACAAACCTTTTCCTTTAATGTCAGCGCCAAAGAGGCAGGGTTTTTCACTGGCACTCTTTGGGTAAAAATGCTTTTTATTCCTGCCAATGAAACCGGGAAAGTCTATGAAAAGACAATTTTTGCCATACCAATAGAAATTAAGGTAAATTCAATTCTTGGGATGTCACAAAAACAGGCAAATTTATTGTCCATATGCGGCATGCTTTTTTCACTCATTATCATTTTTTTCATCAAGAAAAAATTGCCTTGTAATAATGTTGATCATGATCATCCTCCTAATTAACAAAAATTAGTGCAATATTTCTCAAACTGAGTAAGCTTTTATGATAGAATTACATATCTTAAATGGGCGAGGGTTGCTTCTCGTGATGCCATTTATACAGAGGAGATTTGATGCTTAACCAATGGCTTTATATTGGAATTTTTGTTGTCATCTCAGTGTTTTTGCCAGGCGTAGCCATACTGCTGGCTCGCATTCTTTCTCCAAAAAAACCAAACGCAATCAAAAACTCAGTTTACGAGTGTGGAGTTGAAACTTTTGATAAAACCTGGATTCAATTCCGAATTCAGTATTATTTGTATGCCTTGGTTTTCCTTATCTTCGATGTTGAAACAGTTTTTTTGTTTCCATTTGCCGTTGCATATAACCAGGTTCCTCTTTTTATGGTAATGGAAGCCATAATTTTTATCGCAATTCTCATGGGCGGATTTTTATATATCTGGCGCAAAGGTGCCCTTACCTGGCGTTGATCGTTGGAGTAATACGACATGAATTTTATTGATTTCCTGAGGGATCCAGTAATGACCATTTCAAAATGGCTTGGAGGCTTGTTATCCAATTGGGGAGTAAATGATTCGTGGTCAACCTTCATTCTCTATTTGATTGGTTCAGCCGTTCTTGGGACAGTTGCATTGCTGTTTACATTATTATTCATTTGGGCAGAAAGAAAAATTATTGGGCGTCTGCAAGATCGTTATGGCCCCAATCGGGTAGGACCGTGGGGCATCTTCCAGTCAGTTGCGGATATGGTTAAGATTTTCATCAAAGAGCATATTATTCCCAGCGGCGTCGACCCCGGCCCTTATCATTTGGCACCGATTATCGTGGTCGCATCAGTATTAATGGTGCTGGCAATTGTCCCGCTATCGACAACGCTGTTGGGATCCGATTTGAATGTAGCTGTTTTGTTTTTACTGGCGGTTGGAGGGTTGGGTGAAGTAGGCATCATTATGGCCGGTTGGGGTTCAAATAATAAATATGCATTACTTTCAGCTTTTCGAGCCTCTGCCCAAATGATTTCTTACGAAATACCAATGGCCATTGTATTGCTAACTATTGTCATATTAAGCGGATCGATGTCCATGAATGATATTGTTCTTGCGCAGGATATTCCTTTTATCATTCTATTACCGCTGGGAGCCTTGATTTTCTTTATCGCTTCCATCGCCGAGAACGGCCGTGCTCCTTTTGATCTGGCAGAAGCTGAATCAGAGCTGGTGGCTGGTTTTAATATTGAATATTCGGGATTAAAGTTCGGTATGTTCTATGTTGCTGATTTCTTGCGAGCATTTATTTCAGCGGTAATATTTTCTACGTTATTTCTAGGTGGCTGGCGCGGTCCTGGGGCTGAGTCAATTCCAGCACTTGGAATTGTGTATTTGATTATCAAATCATTACTGGTCTGGTTCCTTGGCGTTTGGATCCGTGGCAGCTTGCCGCGTTACCGTATTGACCAAATGATGAAGATAAACTGGAAATTCTTAACACCGTTAGCGATCTTATTGTTGGTCGTGGTGATGTTGGCTGGAAAACTCGTCGAAAGTGCTGGTTCTACTATTCAGGCATTCACTCTGATCGGTCTCAACCTGATTTTGCTTGCAATATCAATGTGGATTCTTAGAAAAAATGAAACTCGGGTGGAAATTATAGAGGTTGGTTCACGAGACCGACCAGTTGCCAGACCGGACAATATTTTAACAAAGAACCCAAGAGGAGGCTAAGGAATGAGTGTTCAGCAGGTAATATTCATCAGCTTCGCTCTCTTGACCGTTTTTTCAGCCATTATGGTTGTCAGCTTAAGAAATTTATTCCATGCGGCTTTGTGGCTTGTTCTGGCGCTATTGGGAATAGCATCACTTTTTGCGTTGCTGGGAGCGAGCTTTTTTGCTGCTGTTCAAATCCTGGTGTACATCGGCGCAATTGCGATACTATTGATTTTTGCCGTAATGCTCACCCGCAACATTATGAGTGATGAGGTTACTCAAACGAATCGCGCCTGGGGTTTGGCTGTATTGCTTGTTAGTGTAATTTTTTTCATTATTATTGGTCAGATCTCTTCCTGGAGCGGTTTCTCTCAGCCGTTATCTGAATTTACATATACCGGGCAGGAAACGATCCTTGCCTTAGGAAAAGGTTTTGTTTCACCCAGTGGTTTTGCGCTTCCATTTGAAACAGCATCGGTTTTGCTTCTAGCTGCCCTTTTGGGAGGGGTGTATATCGCGATGGATAAAGGAAAGGAATAAATAAATGGTATCACTTTCCTGGTATCTCATTTTGGCAGCAGTCATTTTCTTAATTGGCGTATATGGGGTCATTGTCCGCAAAAACTCAATAGCAATTTTAATGAGTGTGGAATTAATGCTTAACGCTGTCAACATCAATATTCTTGCATTTTGGCATTACAACACCCAATTGAATGGGGTAATCGATGTCAGCGGGATGGTCTTTGCTGCGATCGTAATTATTGCTGCTGCTGCAGAAGCGGCGGTTGGTTTAGCCCTGATCATATCTGTCTTCCGCCGTAAAAATTCAGTTGTTGCGGCGGAAATGAATATCTTAAAAGGGTAATGGAGGCGGTTCGTAATGAATTATGAAATCCTGACCTGGTTAATCCCTTTACCGCCACTGGCAGCGTTTTTTTTGATTGTTTTCTTTACGAATAAATCAAATAAATTAAGCCATTCTTTGGCAATAATTGCAGCAGGTTTATCATGGGCAGTTTCCATGCTTGTTTTTATTTGGGCCATTGGACCACATGGCGTTCATGAGAGAATCATTTCAAGCTCAATCAACTGGCTGCCCACAGCTGATAATTTCCTAAAAATCGGAATTCAAGTTGACGCTCTTTCAACCATTTCATTGTTTTTTGTCTCGTGGACAGTTTTGATGATTTTTGTTTACAGTGTCGGCTACCATAATTTTGGCTATCCAAAAGGTGACCATGATTTACCGGGTTTACCACCGCATGGCAGCACCAAAGTTAACGCGGTTGGTAAAGCAATCTCGACCCTATCGGTTGAACCAATGTACAGCCGCTTCTTTGCCTTAATCAGTCTTTTTGCATTTGCTAAGTTTGTACTGGTGGTAAGCAATAATTTGCTGACTCTTTATATCGGTTGGGAAATTATGGGCTTATGTTCATATCTCCTGATTGGATTTTGGTATGCCAAACCGTCTGCCAAAGCAGCTGGTATCAAAGCTTTCTTAACAACCAGAATTGGAGATGTTTTCATGCTGCTGGGTTTAGCCAGCCTTTACACAATAACGGGCAGTCTGCAATACGATGTCATATTTTCTCCGCAGGTTCTCAACCAGCTGGTTAACTCGATATCACCAGTTTTTGGTTTGACGTGGGCATCATTGATTGGGTTACTCATTATTATTGGTGTGATTGGTAAATCTGCACAATTCCCATTGCATGTCTGGTTACCGGATGCGATGGAAGGGCCAACCCCGGTTTCTGCCATGATCCATGCGGCTATTATGGTCTCTGCGGGTATTTATCTGGCAGCTCGGTTTTTCCCAATTATTTCTGCGGGATGGGAGGGTGGTATAGCTCTAACGCCGGTTATGCTCGTGATGGCAATTATTGGGTCATTAACGGCGTTATTTGCAGCCACAATTGCCATAACTCAAACCGAGATTAAACGTGTCCTTGCTTATTCTACTATTTCTCAATTAGGGTATATGATTGCGGCCATCGGTATTGGCGCCTATACTGCTGCTGTATTTCATCTTGTAATGCATGCGTTTTTCAAAGCCTTGTTGTTCCTTGGCGCAGGATCAGTTATTCATGGGATGGAACATGGTATTCACCATTCAGGCGAGCACATCGATCCGCAGGATATGTTCAACATGGGTGGACTTCGCAAGAAAATGCCGCGTACATTTATTACTTTTCTTGCAGGGGGATTGGCGCTTTCTGGTTTTCCACTGATTACAGCTGGTTTTTGGTCAAAGGATGAAATTCTTGCAGGTGCATTTAATGGCGGCTATATCGTGGTTTTCGCCGTATTAGCGCTTTCGGCTTTATTAACTGCTTTTTATACCATGCGTCAATTGACGCTGATATTTTTCGGTAAACCTCGCAGTGAAGCTGCCAAACATGCCCAAGAAACTCCATGGACGATGACTCTTCCCCTGGGCATCCTGGCAATTTTTGCAATTGCGGCCGGGTGGGCGGGTATTCCGGAGGGTTTCCCTGTCATTGGCGGCAAGATCCCGAATTGGTTTGGCAACTTTCTTGGCATAATGGTTCCATCCGGTGAGCATGCAGCTGAGCACCACAGTTTGGTGCCTTTAATAACCTCATTGGTGGTAAGCCTGGGTGGTTTAACCCTCGGATACATTGCATACCGGGCGTTCAAAAAAGATCAAAAAGACCCGATGGAATGGTCATTGGGTGGTTTCTACAAAGTCTTGGTCAACATGTATTACATTGATGAATTCTACGATTGGGCCTTTATTCGACCATCCAAATGGATTGCCGAAAAAGTTGTTTACCTCTGGATGGATTTGCGTATCATTGATGGATTTTTACATGCAATAGCAAACTTCAGTGTTTGGATCGGTAATCTGTTGCGTAAAAAATTCGATACACCAATTATTAACAGTGGTGGGGATGCATTGGCTGCTTCCACCCGCAAAGCTGGCTCAGAAATGCGTGTAATGCAATCGGGACGTGTTCAAGATTACATGATTCTCGCGATTGCCTTCTTATTGGTCGGTGGGCTATTTATTGTATTCATACTATTATGAATCTGGGAAAGGATTAATGGAATAACAAACATGCAAAACTCAATTCTGTGGTTTATCCTGCTCATTCCCAGCCTGTCTGCTATTTTCTTATTGATGTTGCCGGAATCAAATAAAAAGGTGATCAGGAATTTTGCTTTTATTACCAGCCTAATTCCCTTTATACTGACATTATTCGTGTGGTTTGGTTATAACCAGGAACTGGGGGGCTATCAATATCAAACCAATGTACCCTGGTTTGAAGCGATTAACTCCTCTTTTCATTTTGGCGTAGATGGAATTTCTCTTCCAATGGTGCTTTTAACCACACTCCTGACACCGCTAGCTATTTTGGCGTCTTATGGAATTGAAGAAAAGATTAAAGCCTATATGGCTTTATTCTTATTTCTTGAAACCGGGGTGTTAGGCGTCTTTATTTCTCTCGATTTGCTGGTTTTCTTCCTTTTCTGGGAAATCGGTTTGATCCCGATGTATTTCTTAATCAACCAATGGGGGGGAGCTAAACGGGATTATGCCAGTTTAAAATTTATTCTATTTACCATGGGTGGTTCTCTTGGTTTGCTGCTTTCCATTCAATTGATTGGTGTAACTGTAAATAGTTTTGACTTGATTAAAATCGGCGAAATCTGGCCCCAACTTAATCAAAGCACGTTGCAATCAGCGATACCCCTGCATTTATCGCTGGAGAGTGTAAAAGCAATTGCTTTTTGGGCATTTGTTGTCGCTTTTGCTGTCAAGGTACCAATTTGGCCATTTCATACCTGGCTTCCGGATGCGCACACAGAGGCACCCACAGCCGGGTCCATGATTCTGGCTGGCGTATTATTAAAGCTTGGTGCCTATGGCTTCATTCGGTTAGTCCTACCTCTCTTCCCCGTGGAAGCCCAACAATTTTCCGGAATTTTAGCAGGATTGGCAACGGCGGCGATTATTTTTGGGGCATTATCCGCTTTTGCTCAAAAAGATTTGAAGAAATTGGTCGCCTACTCTTCAATTAACCATATGGGCTTTGTAATTCTTGGAATCGCAGCCATTGCCTCTTCTTATCAAGCCGGAAATGCCGCCATTTCAGAGAGTGCCACAATTGCATTGAATGGTTCCATATTACAGATGTTCAATCATGGCCTATCGGCGGCCGGTTTGTTTTTCTTAGTCGGAGTTATTTATGACCGCACGCATACGCGCCAACTGGAAGATCTGGGCGGTTTATGGGCGATTTTGCCCGTATATGGGTCCATTTTTATATTTACTTCGATGGCATCACTTGGACTGCCTGGATTGAACGGATTTGTGTCAGAGTTTTTGGTAGTTCGGGGAGCATGGCATATTTTTCCATTAGCCACTGCTTTAAGTATGATAGGTCTTTTCGCCACGGGTGTTTATGTGTTGAAAGCAATTGGATTGTTATTACAAGGGCCGCGCAATAATCGCTGGCTGCAATTAAAAGAGATAAACAAGCGAGAAGTGTGGGTAATTGCGCCCCTAATGGTGCTCATGTTAGTCATTGGTATTTGGCCGGCCTGGATTTTAGAAATGATCAACAATGCGGTTAAACTGTTTTTCTAGAGAGGTGAAGGAATGGGTTTTCCAATCCTAAGTACAACGATTTTTATTCCACTCATAGCCGGACTGATCATTTTGATCATTGGGAGAAAAAAACCTGAGCTTATTCGGCCGATTGCCTTAGCAGCGGCCAGCTTGATTCTGCTGCTCACGCTGATTCTTTGGCTTAATTATTCGCTTGTTGACGCTGGTTATCAGTTTGTGGAAAAAATTGATTGGCTTCCAGAATTAGGGATTTCTTATCACCTGGGTGTTGATGGCCTGGCGATTGCCATGCTCCTGCTGACGGCGCTGGTTGTGTTTACTGGTGTGCTTGTTTCGTGGAAAATTAATGAAAAACCGGAAGAGTTTTTCGCATTCATGATGTTTTTAGCCACCAGTGTTCTGGGGGTTTTTGCATCGCTTGATCTCTTCCTGCTATTTTTCTTCTTAGAACTGGCTGTGTTCCCGAAGTACCTGATGATTGTGATCTGGGGTTCACCCCAAACCAGGGAATATGGCGGTATGAAACTTACTTTATATTTATTTATCGGTTCCCTTTTGGCAATGGTGGGGGCATTGGCGATTTACTTTGCCTCGCCAGAAAAATCGTTTAATCTACTCGTTTTGGAAAATGCAAATTTCCCATTTGAAGTCCAAAAGCTTTGGTTTCCGTTTGTGTTTCTTGGCTTTGCCATTTTAGGAGGTATTTTTCCGTTTCACAGTTGGGCACCGGATGGACATGTTGCTGCACCTACAGCAATCTCCATGCTGCTGGCTGGGGTTGAAATGAAAGTGGGTGCTTTCGCAGCACTGCGTGTAGGTATCATGCTGTTACCGGAAGGCGCTAAGTTTTGGGCCGGGTGGATTCTGGCACTTGCTACAATAAATGTAATTTATGGTGCATTGATTGCGTTGATACAAAAAGATTTTAAATATGTTATCGGCTTTTCTTCAGTATCACACATGGGGTTGGTCTTAATTGGCTTTGCGTCGCTCAATCATAATGGGTTGTTGGGCGCAGGCTTGCAAATGTTCTCACATGGCGTCATGACTGCGCTTTTCTTTGCAATCGTTGGCATGGTGTATGATCAAACTCATACACGAGATATTGCTTCATTGGGGGGGCTGGCAAAAAAGATGCCATTTGCAGCTTTTGGTTTTATCATCGCCGGTCTGGTTTCGATGGGAATGCCTGGTTTTTCCGGTTTTGTGGCTGAGATTCCAATTTATATGGGCGTCTGGCAAAAAGCTCCGTTCGTTGCCATAATAGCCATTTTGTCAATTGTTATCACGGCTGCATATATTTTATTGGTCATGCGGCGCGTGTTTTTTGGTGAGATTAGCCCAGAAAATGATGCACGTGTGCATGACATTTCGTTCAAAGATAAGGTGTCAATTGCTTTATTGAGTTTCTTTATGATTTCTATTGGATTGTTACCCGGATTGATTGTGCCATTGATTGAAACCAGTGTCAGCCGAATCCTGCAATTGTTGGGAGGTATCTAGTGAACGCTTCCGTGTTAGCCTCTCCTGACCTGCTTGCAATTCTACCGGAAATTCTGGTTGTTATTTTAGTAGGGGTTATTCTTTTAGTAGACGTTTTGAGCAAGCACTCCGCGAAAAATTTGCTCGGTTGGATGGCTTCAGGCGGATTGCTACTGATTCTGATTATTAAAATTGTATTTCTTTACCCGGGTGATCGTCAAGGCTATGCCTGGGGGGAAATGATCGTAGTTGATGCAGCCGCTTTCTTTTTCCAGGTCTTAATCCTGATTGGCGCGATCATAACCATTGTTCTCACGATTGATCAGAAAAAATTTAAGATTTCTGCTGAATATTATGCTCTGTTATTAATAAGCAGCATTGGTATGAGTTTTATGGCTGCAGCCAGCAATCTGATTATGCTCTACTTAGCCATTGAGACGACTTCAATTCCATTATATGCACTGGCTGGTTTCAATAAACAAGATAATAAATCGGTTGAGAGTGGCCTTAAATATTTGTTGTTCGGTGCAATGACATCCGCTTTCATGTTATATGGATTTAGCTTTTTATATGGGTTTAGCGGTTCCACCAATTTGAGTGTTATATCAAAAACATTAGCCGGTGGAAGTGTTCCAATGGGAATCGGGATTTTGATACTCTTTTTGGTAGTTGTTGGATTCGGATTTAAAACGTCAATTGTACCGTTTCATTTTTGGGCTCCCGATGTTTATCACGGCGCTCCTTCTCCCATTTCAGGCTTTCTTTCAACCGCATCCAAGGCAGCTGGGTTCATAGTGCTCATGCGTTTTATGTTAACCGTTTACCCTGCCAGCTTACATAATTGGGTGGTTATCGCCTCAGTCTTGGCAGCAGTTACAATGACAGTCGGCAATTTGTTAGCGCTGGTGCAAAAGGATTTGAAACGCTTGTTAGCGTATTCTTCCATTTCCCACGCCGGCTATATTCTTATCGGCGTTGCCGCCTCAACTCAGCTGGGAATAAAATCGGCTATGTACTATTTGCTGGTTTATCTTTTCACAAATCTGGCCGCTTTCGGAATAGCTGCCATTCTTGAAGATGCAACCGGGTCAACTGAAATTAGTAAATTAACAGGATTGGTTAAGCGCTCCCCATGGATTGCCTTTGCATTTCTGGCAACGATATTATCCCTGACAGGTATTCCTCCGTTTGGCGGATTCATCAGCAAATTCCTGGTACTTGCAGCCGGTATTCAGGCTAACTTGGTCTGGTTGGTAATTGTAGCAATTGTTAATTCGTTTATCGGCCTTTACTATTATCTGGGGCTGCTCAAATTGGCGTTTTCAAATGAAGGTGATTTGCTGGAAATTCACCCAAAGTTTTCCTGGAAATTGGCGATTGGAACCTGTATTCTGGCGATCGTAATATTGGGCATTTTTTACACTCCCTGGTTTCAACATCTTGACCTGGCAAGTGTGAATTTGCTCACATTTAATTGAAGATTAATTTCTTGATATGATATAATTTTCTGATATGCAGCCTGAGAAACCAATGCAGAATGAACGTAAAACTCGGATTTTGAATCTTACGCTCGCAAGTGTGGCTGGGCAGGTAGGGTGTGTTACTCTGGTTATCATTTTGGCGGCTGTATTTGGTGGACTCTGGCTTGATAATTATTACCAAACGAAACCAATTTTTACCATCGGATTGTTGATTGTAAGCATTCCGTTATCTCTCGCGGTTATGATTCTCGTGGTTAGATTTGCCATTTCAAAAATAAAAATCAATAAATCAGAGACGAATTCAGATCAAAAGGAGGTAGATCTTGGAAAAAACGACTAAGTGGAAGTGGGGTGTTCATCGCTGGTGGGTTCTCTTGATGATCATTTTATCAGTACTCGTCGTTCAATTTATTGCAACTCCGCTCCAACCTCACATTCAGGTTGCCCCGGAACGAATTCTGTTGGAGCCGCTCTTCACATTGCCGGTGCTGGGAGAGTTTTACCTGGTCAACACCATTACTGCACTAGTGCTGGTGGACCTGATCATTATCCTATTTGCATTATTGGTTCGTAATGGTTTGCGAGGTGGGTCGCTCATTCCCAAAGGCGTAAGTGCGGTGTTTGAAATGTTGGTTGAGATGCTTTATAATCTGACCGAGACTTCGGCAGGTAAATTCACAAAGCAGATCTTTCCCTGGTTTGCGACGATTATCATTCTCGTATTTGTTGCCAATATAACCAAATTATTTCCTGGATTTGAATCAATTGGTTTGATGCACCATGCTGATGAAGGGTATATTACCCAGAGTATTGGGGGAAATTGGGAGATATTAACACCTAATTTGGCACCCGAGGGGCATGGTGTCATTCTTACCCCGTTCTTAAGAGGTCTATCAACCGACTTAAACTTCACAGTAGCTTTGGCTTTGATTTCAGTGATTATGACCCAGGTAATTGGTGTGCGTGCTCAAGGCATGCGGTATTTTTCGAAATTTGTCAATTTCACAACGATGTTTAAAAAACCTTTGCTAGGTTTTATGGATTTTATTGTCGGTCTATTGGAATTAATTTCAGAACTGGCAAAACTATTATCTTTTTCATTTCGTCTATTTGGGGTAATGTTTGCAGGAACTGTTCTTGTTGCTTTAGTGGGAGCAATGGTACCAATATTTGTGCCATCACTGATTTACATGTTTGAAATATTTATGGGAGTGGTTCAGGCTTTTGTGTTTGGTATGTTGACCATGGTTTTCATGGCACAGGCGACACAAGGTCATGGTGAAGAAGCCGATCATTAATAAAAATTCTTGGAGGAAAAATGACTGGAGATTTAATTCTTGCTGCAAAATTCATCGGTGCTGGCCTTTCCATGATAGGGGCATTGGGTGCTGGGATTGGTATTGGGCTGAGCGTCCATGGAGCATTAAATGGAATGGCTCGTAACCCGGATGCTTATGGAAATCTTTTTACCAATATGATCCTTGGGATCGCGTTTTCAGAAGCAATCGCCATTTACTGTCTGGTTATTGCCTTTTTGATGTTATTTGTCCTTTAATTATTGAAAGGAGCCACCTTTGGAAAAGCTAGGCCTTAACCTGGGGTTTCTACTGATCCAGATATTAAGTTTCTTCATTATTCTCATTGTGCTAAAAGCCTGGATGTTTGAACCAATGATAAAAATGTTAGAAGAACGGCGCAAAAAAATTGCCCAAGGATTGGAAGATGCACGCATAGCAGCTGATGCGCGTGCGAATGCAGAAGAAGCGGCCGATAAAATAATCGGCGAAGCACAAGGTGCCGCCAGTGGAATCATCAAAGAAGCCACTTCACGTGCGGAAATTCTGCAAAAAGAAATTATGACCGAAGCGGAAAAAGGTCTGGAGCGGGAGCGTTCCAACGCCTTAGCTGAAGTTGAGGAAGAACGAGTGCGCCTGTTGAGTGAGATGCGCGGGGATGTTTCAGCGATAGCCATTGCGGCTGCTCAAAAACTGATTGGCGAAACATTGGATCAAAAACGACAGCAGGCATTGTTAAAAGACTTTTTCTCTGGTGTTAAAGATGGCAAAGTAACAATTCTTGAAGGTTCATCAATTAATGGGAATTCTGTAGAAGTCACATCTGCTTTACCATTGACTTCAGATGAGCAGGAACAAGTCAAGAATGATATTGTTGCACGTAATAACAAGCCAGCTGAGATTTCCTTCCGTGTGGATCCTTCAATTCTTGGAGGGATCATTTTACGCGTAGGTGATCAAATTCTGGATGGCTCTGTGGTAGCGCAGCTCGGGAATTTGCAAAAGTCGCTTCGATAGTTTAAAATCTAATCAAACCATAGGTTGGTGAATTGTAAATCAAGACACCAATCTTTGTTTTAAAGGAATAATATGAAGAAAACTGTAAAGAATATTCTCTTTGATCTTCCGACCGCTTGGGAGGCGGAAATAGAAGGTTTTAATGCGGTTGTTACCAGCATTGAATATGATTCTCGGGAAATCAAAAAAGGCTCACTGTTTGTGGCTCTAAGCGGAAAAAGCTTTGACGGGCACGCCTTTATTCCGGAGGCAATTTCAAAAGGCGCTGTGGCAGTCGTTGGTTCACAACCACTTTCTTTGTGGGAGCATCTATCCGTACCCTATATACACGTGGCTGATACCCGGATTGCTCTGGCCTGGATTTCAGCTTCTTTTTATGATTTTCCTGCACATGAGATGGTCGTGATAGGGGTGACCGGCACCGATGGCAAGACGACTACTGCCAACCTGATTTACCAGATTTTACGAACAAACGGAATTCACGCCGGGATGATTTCGACTGTGAATGCACAAATTGGCGACGAGGTCCTCGATACCGGTTTTCATGTGACCACACCGGAAGCCCCCGCCATTCAGGGTTATTTAAAAAAGATGGTTAATGCAGATATTACACATGTTGTGCTCGAAACCACCTCACATGGTTTAGCGCAAGATCGGGTGGTTGGCTGTGAGTATGATATAGGAGTTGTGACCAATATCACGCATGAACATCTCGATTTTCATGGAGATTATAAAAATTATCTGGCTGCCAAAGCTAAAATGCTTCAAATGCTTGCAAATACCCGGGCAAAATCCAGTGGAGAAATTCGCCTTTCAGTCTTAAACAAAGATGACATTTCGTTTGAACCCCTAAATGCATTGATCGAGACAAAAAAAGTTGATTACTCGCTTTCTTCACCTGCAGATGTATGGGCAGAGAACATACTGCAATCCTCCACTGGCTCGATATTTCAGGCGTGTGGAAAAGATTTTAAAGTAGATATAGAAACGAATCTTCCGGGAGATTACAATATTTCTAATTGCCTGGCTGCCATAGCGGCCACCGTTTTAGGGTTAGGGATTGATCCGCAGATAGCAGCCAAAGGGGTTGCGGAATTGAAAGCTGTTCCCGGCCGAATGGAAAAAATCGAATTGGGTCAACCTTTTCAAGCGATTGTCGACTTTGCGCATACACCGAATGCTCTTGAAAGATCGCTGGAGACAACCCGTAAGATGACCAATGGCCGTGTAATCGCTGTTTTTGGGTCAGCCGGCTTACGAGACCGTCAAAAACGGCGTATGATGGCTGCTGTCTCTGCGCGGTTGGCTGATATTACCATTTTGACTGCTGAGGATCCACGCACGGAAAGTTTGGATGATATTCTTTTGGAAATGGAAAATGCTGCCGTAAAAGAGGGTGCTATTTTAGGGGAAAACCTATTTTCGGTACCTGACCGGGGCATGGCGATTGAAAAAGCCTTGTTGTTAGCGAACGATGATGATTTGGTAGTCTCGTGCGGAAAAGGGCACGAACAATCGATGTGCTTTGGTGAAACTGAATACCTGTGGGACGATCGAACCGCGATGCGATCGGCGTTGGCTAAATACCTGGGAATTCCAGGACCAAAAATGCCGTATCTGCCGACCCAGGACAAATAAAAAGAGGTTATCCGCCCTTTTGGATAACCTCTTCGGCTTAATAAATTTTAGTAACGGTTGCGTTCCCCGCCACGGTTGCCGCCGCGGTCACTGCGATTGCGATCATTACCGCGATCATTGCCACGACCACTACTTGGACGGCCACCTGAAGGTTTTCCGCCACGGTCTTTTGAGCGCGCTTCTTCAGCGGTCCAGCCTTCAAGAACCGCTTGCCGGGAAAGGCGGATTTTGCCATTCTCGTCAATGTCGGTAATCATAACGGTGATTTCTTCGCCCATTGAAACAACATCTGCAACGGAATTTACTCGCTCAGTATCTAATTGCGAAATGTGCACCATGCCATCCTGACCGGGAAGAATCTCAACGAAGGCACCAAAATCAGTGATCCGTACGACTTTGCCGGTGTAAATCCTGCCAATTTCGGGCACTTCGATCATGGCTTCAATGCGTTCCTTGGCGATATCAGCACCGTAGCCTTCGGTTGCGGCAATGTAAACACTGCCATCTTCCCCGATATCGATTTTGGTTTTGGTTTCTTCCTGCAATGCACGGATATTCTTTCCGCCCGGGCCGATAATAGCGCCAATCTTATCCACCGGAACTTTAACGATGGTAATTTTTGGAGCGTGTGGTTTCAGTTTTGGGTTGGGAACTGAAATCACTTCCATCATCTTGCCGAGGATGTGAATTCTGGCCTGGTAAGCTTGCTGCATTGCTTTGGTCATTATTTCTGAGGTTATGCCAGAGACTTTAATATCCATTTGCAAAGCTGTAATGCCCGCTTCCGTGCCGGCAACTTTGAAATCCATATCACCGAGATGATCTTCCAAACCCTGGATATCAGTCAGGATAGAATATTGATCATTATCCATGACCAAACCCATAGCAACACCTGCAACCGGAGCTTTTATCGGCACGCCGGTGTCCATCAGAGCCAGGGTTGAACCACAGACCGAGGCCATTGAACTGGAACCATTTGACATGAGGATCTCTGATACCAGTCGCATTGTGTATGGGAAATCTTCCTCAGCCGGTAAGACTGGTTCCAATGCTCTTTCCGCCAGGGCACCATGGCCAATTTCACGCCGTGATTGTCCACGTAAAGGCTTTACCTCGCCGGTGGAATAAGGCGGAAAATTGTAGTGATGCATGTAGCGTTTACTATCAGATGGGTTTAAGGAATCAATTTCTTGCGCTTCACGAGGAGTCCCTAGGGTTGCCAGGGTAAGTGCTTGCGTTTCTCCGCGGGTAAATAACCCGGAGCCGTGGGCACGCGGGCTCACGCCGATCTCACACCAAATTGGGCGTACTTCGGTCAAAGCACGTCCATCCGGGCGAATACCTTGTTGAATGATTCTGCGGCGGACAACCTGCTTGTAAATTTCCTCAAAAGCGTCTTTTACTGGTCGTACAAGCGATTCATCCTCGCCAGCGAACTCCAGTACCAATTGGTCTTTTAACTCATCAATTGCGTTGTTTAATTCGGCCTTGGTATGGGGGCTGTCAAGCGCTGCGGTGATGTCCTGCGCTGCGCGATCGTTGACTTTTGCCACCAATTCACTTTCGACGAGAAAGAGCGGTACGGTTTGTTTTGCTTTTCCAAGTTCTTCCTGCATACGCATTTGTACGTCGATAATGGGCTGCATGGATTTGTGGGCGAAATCGAGGGCCTTTACCATAACATCATCCGGGACTTCGTTGGCACCGCATTCCACCATCGATATAGCGGCTCGCGTCCCGGCAACTCTCAGATCCAAATCGGATTCTTCAAGTTGTTGAAAAGTCGGGTTGATGATAAATTCGCCATTGATCATGCCAACCCGAACAGCTGCAACCGGTCCATTCCAGGGAATATCTGAGATCATGAGTGCTGCCGAAGCAGCGTTGATGGCCAAAATATCAAGTGGGTTCTCACCATCGGATGAGAATGAGACCATGATGACTTGCACGGAATTGCGCATCCCTTCAGCAAACAATGGTCGTAAAGGCCGATCGGTTAAACGGGCGACAAGAATGGCATCAGTGGTCGGGCGACCTTCCCGACGGAAGAAAGAGCCGGGAATTCTACCCCCCGCATATAGTCTTTCTTCATAATCCACAGTCAAAGGAAAGAAGTCCGTTCCTTCTCGAGGATTCTTATCCATTGTTGCGGCGGCGAAAATGATGGAATCACCAAGCCGCACAGTTACAGCCCCACCAGCTTGCAAGGCTAATTTACCGGTTTCAAACGTTAATTCAGTTTGACCCACGGAGACAGAAAATTTCTTTGATTCAGGTTTCATTAATGTGTCCCTCTTAAATAATTCCCGTCAAGTTAGGGACTGAAAACTATTCAGAAAAAAATTTCTGAACACATTTCAATACCCAACCAACGGGTTGTTAAAATGATGATTAAAATTCAGGCAAATATCAATTCGCCTGAATTCTTAATCGTGAGATTTAGCGTGTTCTTAATTTGAGGCTTTCTGTGATAGCAGCAAAGCGACCGTAATCTTTCGCACGCAAATATGCCAATAAGCGGCGGCGTTGGCCAACCAGTTTAAGTAAGCCGCGCCGGGATGATTCATCGTGTTTATGCATCCGAAGATGCTCGGTTAATTGCGTAATCCGAAAACTGTTCAACGCAATCTGAACCTCAGGTGATCCGGTATCGCCCTCATGTCGGGCATATTTTTTGATAATCTCATTTTTTTGTTCAATTGTTAAAGACATGACGTTTGCTCTCCTATATAAAATAATATTTTTTTTGCAGGTCTCCTTGCCCATAGCCTTAGCCGCAGACAGGACCAGTCATATTGTTATTATACCAGAGGCATGTAATTTGGCATAGAAATTGATTAGACAGCCAGCTTTATAGCTGAATGAGAAACCACAAAGAATGAAATGATATAAAAACGACAAAACAAAGTATTAACCCTTCATAATTTGTCGAAATTGTCCTTGATGTTCTGAAGAAAAGGCTGACAGGCTTCTTCGCACAATCCGAGACAATTCGGGGGAAGGGTTGCTTAAAAGCATGCTTTTTAAAAAGACATAGGTTTCTTTCTGGTTTTCATGCACCAATTCAATCAGAAGTTCTGTTAATGCGTTATTTGTTTTTTCGCCTTGCTTTAAACTGATTTCCGAAATTGCCTTGAAAATAAACGGGTAGTTGTCATATTGAGGATCATGAACCAAAATCATTAATGCTTGTAATGCAGTCAATATTTGATTTGTCGAAACTGAATCCAACCACTTCTTAATCGTATTTTGCCAGGCAAGCATGTTTTGAGCACGGATCGATTTTGTGCTGGTATTAAAAATAATCTTGCGTAAGGCCTTATTTGAAGGTTCAGCGCTCCAACTTAAAATTTTGCGTAAGACCAGATCACTATTTTCTTTGGGTAAAGAGCCTAAAATTTCACCAGCCAGCGCTTTCATTTCGATATATGGCTCCTGCCAAAGCATGTCGACATAACTAAAAGCAATAAGTGGATGGGTTAAGGTAAATTGCTGAATCGATAGATTTAATTGAGTTTGAATCACCGGAGCAATTTGATAACTTTCTACCTGTTGTTTTTGCAGTGCTTCCGGGCTGGTTCGATAAGCCAAATTGGCATGTGCTTCCATAAAAGAGCGTAACCCGATCACAAATATTTCAGGGGTAAAGGCAGGGTTCATAATTAATTGAATCTGTGCCTTTAACCTTTCTATTTGGATGGCTGGCATAATGACACCCTATTGCTTAATTTCATAATTGAGATCAGTAAGCTCTGGCAAAATATGTTTTGTAATGGGCAGGTTTTTCGCAATAAATACATTTGCCATCAGATTTCTGCTGGTGTAAATCACGGCAGCGGGTTGTCGCTTTGGTTTCCTGTTTGATTGCATCCTCACAAGCCGGATCGCCGCACCAATAGGCATACGCCCAACCATTGCTGACAATTTGCTTAAAATCTTCATAATCTTTTGGTTCAAAGATATGACTATCTCGGAATTTAGTCGCTTTATCGAGCATACGATTATGAATATCATTCAGAATTTTCTCAATTTGCATATCCAGATTGTCTATAATCAAGAACAATTTACCAGCCTTACCGGGGATATCGCGTTGAGCAGCTACAACCGTGTTATTGGCGACATCACGTGGGCCGATCTCGATTCTTAGAGGGACACCGCGTAATTCCCAATCGTTGAACTTAAATCCAGGTGTTAGATTTTCACGATCATCGACCTTAACACGGAATTTTGAAAGTAGTTTTACGATCTCATTGACACATGTCATCACAATACCCTGTTCATCTTCGCTGCGGAAGATGGGGACGATAACGATTTGAATTGGCGCAAGGCGCGGAGGCATAATCAAGCCCTGGTCATCCCCGTGAGTCATGATAATCGCGCCAATGAAGCGTGTCGACAAACCCCAGGAGGTCGTCCAGGCAAATTGTTGTTCATTGTTGCGATCCAGGTATTCAATTTCAAATGCTTTCGCAAAATTTTGGCCTAAATTGTGAGAAGTACCCGATTGCAGCGCTTTTGTGTCTGCCATCATGGCTTCAATTGTGTATGATTGTTTCGCCCCGGCAAACTTTTCAGCGTCGCTTTTAATACCGGGTATAACCGGTACCGCAGCCTCATTGATGGCAAAATCCGTATAAAGATCGAGAATTTTTAAAGTTTCTTCTTCGGCTTCTTGCGCGGTTTCGTGTGCGGTATGGCCTTCCTGCCAGTAAAACTCAAGCGTGCGTAAAAACAAGCGAGTGCGCATTTCCCAACGAACCACATTTGCCCACTGGTTGATAAGGATGGGTAAATCGCGATAGGATTTTATCCACTTGGAATACATATAGCCTATGATCGTCTCAGAAGTTGGCCGTACAACCAGTGGTTCCTCAAGGGTTTGGCCGCCACCAATCGTCACAACCGCTAATTCTGGTGCAAAGCCTTCAACATGTTCCTTTTCTTTTTCAAGAAAAGACATCGGAATAAACAAGGGGAAGGCAGCATTTACGTGCCCGCTGGCTTTAAAGCGAGAGTCCAATTCTTTTTGAATGTTTTCCCACAAGGCCCATCCATACGGCCGTACGACCATACAGCCACGTACAGGGGCATAATCTGCCAACTCTGCTTTTTGAATTAATTGGTTATACCATTCGGAGAAGTTTTCGCTCTGCTTTGGTAATTTATCGTCGCCCATTTATTTTCTCATTTCCATTTTCATAATTTGTTTGTCTCTTTTCAATCAAGCGGGCTTGAAAAGTGTCTTTACGCGGGCGATCGCCCACCTAAAAACACTCTGCCCCTTATTTTTGGATAGATTCATTTGTTTGGTTTATTTAAATTAATTCCTTTTCAAAGACGGTGGTTTTAACAAGGCAAGAATTTCTTCATAAGTTTCAGCAAAGGATAAGAATTGTTGTGAATCGGAATAGATGTATTTTGATTGCTCTGAAAAAAAAGTTTCAAAAACATTTTTCCAGCCTGAACCAACCAGAATCAGAGGCCGAGGAGGGCTGGAGTTTATTTGCATTCGATTCCACATCAGCGCAATTTCAACCAGAGTACCAGGCCCACCCGGTAAGGCGATGGCAGCATCACAGCTATCAATCAGGCGGCTGAGACGTTCGTTTAAAGTAGACAGACGCCATTCTTCCCCGACCCATCCATTGGGCTTGCGCTTACTCCAATTCTCGATCTCATCACAGGTAATACCAATGACATGTCCGCTGGCTTCGGTTGCGCCTCTTGAAGCAGCTTCCATTATCCCGGTATATCCGCCGGTGATAATTGTATGACCGTCTTCAGCCAGCAATGCGCCTAATTGATATGCAAATTGATATTCTTGACTGCCTGCCAGTGGGGATGACCCACCAAAAATTGTAATTCTCATGAAGCCTCAGCGCGGAAAGTTGATAACGATTATTTTACCGTACTTTGATCCCATCGGCGCTGATGGTTAATTGATAATTTGTCGAGAATTGCTTGTTCGAGGTCCACTTTGCTGATTCGTGCTAATTGCAGCAGATAAAGGGCAACGTCAGCAAGTTCCAAAGCGAGTGCATCCTGGTCTTTAATTTCTTCCTTCCATTGAAATTGCTCAAGGACCTCATTGGCTTCCAATACCAACGAAATCGCGATATTTTTGGCCGTTTGCGGCCGCTGGCTTTTGTCAGAATACCAGCCTTTTTCAGAAACAAATTGGTCCATCAAGCTGCTTAATTCTTTTAAATCCCGCCCCATTCTTACCTCATTGTGTGATAAATAAATTTTTACAAAAGACCTAGAAAGGAAAGAAGCTGGAGTTAGATTTAGGTTACCCGCTCAGTTCCACAATCTTCGGCAAACCCCGCTCAATCCATTTCTCGATTTCTTTGGCTGTGTTTTGATAGTCAAGAAAGCTGCCGCCGACCGGATCTGCGACCTCAACATTCTCACCACTCATTTCGGAAAGCAGAAAAACCCGCTCTGCCAAATCGGGGAACTCTATTTGAATTGCTTCTTTGTGCCCATTTTCCATGGTCAGAATTAATTGAAAACGAGACACCAACTCCGAGGTTACAACGCGCGATTTGTGGTTGGAGGT
Source organism: Chloroflexi bacterium 44-23 (assembly GCA_001899005.1). GTDB lineage: Bacteria > Chloroflexota > Anaerolineae > Anaerolineales > Anaerolineaceae > UBA6170. The sequence goes on along the minus strand of MKUW01000006.1, from coordinate 551,905 downwards.
GTCCAATCCAAATTCCGCCATGGCTTTTACCCCAAAGGGTGTGGCAGGATGGCCCGGTTCTGCCCACGTTCCGGCAGATTCAACTTCCCAGGCGGTCTTGGGATACTTTTCGAAGAGATCCCGCTTAAGCAACGCCTCGGCCATCGGTGAGCGACACTGGTTGGCAGTACAGATAAGCAGGATGGAATGGGGTTCGATCATGGTCTATCTAGTATGGCTAGCGGTCCATACTGACTACCTGGCTTTCCCAGCGGTGCCAGGGGCCATGATGTTTTTCTAGAAGTTGCTTGCCTTCACCGGGTGATTCCAAGCCGACCAGTTCCATATCCGCATCCACCATAATGCATACCAGTTCCTTAAATGTCACTCTGGGTTTCCACCCAATTTCATTAATCGCACGGGTGGGATCAGCCATCAGAAAATCCACTTCATTTGGGCGGAAATAACGCGGATCAATGCGCACGTATTCCTGCCAATCCATATTCATATAGCCAAATGATTCGTCCAAGAATTCCCGAACGGAATGGGCTTCACCGGTGCCGATGGCAAAATCACCGGGGTGGTCATGCTGGAGCAGCTTCCACATTGCGGCCACATAATCCGGTGCATAGCCCCAGTCGCGTTTCGCATCGAGGTTACCCAGATATAAGAGCTTTTGATTGCCCGCAATAATATTGGCCAGAGCGCGCGTGATCTTGCGGGTTACAAACGTTTCCCCGCGTCGAGGAGATTCGTGATTGAATAAAATTCCGTTTGAAGCAAAAATTCCGTACCCATCTCGGTATTGACGAGTAACCCAATAAGAATATAATTTTGCAGCCGCATAGGGACTCTGAGGTTTAAATGGGGTATCTTCATTTTGGGGCGGTGCGGCCGATCCGTATAATTCACTGGAGGAAGCCTGATAAAAGCGCGCTTTTACCCCGCTTTTACGGATTGCTTCGAGGATTCGAATTGTTCCCAACCCGGTTACATCAGCAGTGTATTCAGGCATATCAAAGCTTACACGAACGTGTGATTGAGCTGCCAGATTGTAAATCTCATCCGGTCTGATATTATAGATTACGTCGATCAGGGCTTCAGATTGGGAAACATCGCCATAGTGTAAATATAATTTAGAGGCCACTTCATTTTTATGAGGGTCATGATAAATATGGTCAATCCGGCGGGTATTAAAAGTGCTGGCGCGGCGGATAATACCGTGAACTTCGTAATCCTGTGATAGCAAGAGTTCTGCGAGGTAAGACCCATCCTGCCCGGTGATGCCTGTAATTAGTGCCTTTTTCATAGTCAAATCTCCAATACCATGTGGAAATGATTGTTTAAATCAAATTTTTCTGAGGATTACCAGTATAACCACAGGCAAACAGGCTGTCAAACGATTATTCTCTGATGATGCCAAAAACCTGTTGTACCCCATATCCGACTGCGCCACCCGCAGCGCCACAGGCCAGGTTTGTCACTACCCGTGTCGGATTGAAAATATCCCCCTGCCAGTTGCTCCAATCTGTGGATATGGCAGGTTGGGTGGTACGGATGCCAATACCTGCGGGTGCGCCGCCAAATCCACCGGCGATCATGGTGTCCAGGAAACCTGCGCCGCCCAGGCTGACTCCCAGCGCTGCGCCATAAAAGCCAAACAACCCGCCGACCACACCGGCCCCGGCTGCCATGCCAATTTGCGCCTAGTTGAGACAATGGAAACTCCCGGAATACAGCACCAACTGCGAGACCATTTCAATGCCGCCGGTAACTGCACCGCTGATCAGCATGGCCGCAATGATGGGTGCTATTTTACCGCTCGGATCGCTGTGTAAGATCGGGTTATTGATACCGTAAGTGTATGGATTTAATGTTGCGGGCATCGCAACCGATCCACCGAATGGATCCCGGGTGATAAATCTGCCTTGCGAAGCATCCCTTTAGGGACTGTGCGGGCGAGTAATACCTCGCCCGCAAATAAATCAGCCCGCTCGGGTCTGTCTGTTCCCCGCTATAGCCAAAGGACGTTAGGCTGGCAGTGCTTTGCTGCAGGACATTGCCGTACGGATCAAAATTTTGTGTAAAGGCAACCATCCCGCTGCTGTTTGTCAGTTGCCTGGTGTTGCCGAGGGCATCCGGCAGTGGGTAGTATTTTTGTTAAGGTTCAATTATCTATATAATAAGTCTACACTTCTTTTTCATGAAAAGAAAGCTTTCAGAGTATGGCAGATTTTTTCCTCAGTCAATTAAAAATGTCAATAAAAAAAGCTGCCATTTTCACGGCAGCTTTTTACTGATTCTTTATTATCCGAAAATTATACTGTTTGCTCTTCAGCCACTTTAAGACTGAACTTTAGCCTTTTTTCCTCTTTATCCAGTTGCACGAGGACTTGATCACCCTCGTGGAATTCTCCTGAAAGCAGGCTGATTGAAAGCGGGGATTCGACAAATTTCTGCAAAGCTCGTTTCAATGGGCGTGCGCCAAATGAAGCGTCATAACCTTCAAGCGCCAACCAATCGCGGGCCGCGTCCGTTAATTCTATCTTCAAGCCATGCTCACCCAATCTTGTGCGAATTTCCTTCATTTGCAAGTCAACAATCTCTTTTACCTGGTCAACCGAAAGCGGTGAGAACATGATGGTCTCATCCACACGATTGATAAACTCAGGTCGGAAGGTAGTCTTGAGCGCTTTGTCAATCTTTTCATGTGAATCGCGTTCTTCGTCATCACTGCTCAAGAAACCAAGCGTGCCGCCTTTGCGCACAAATTCCGTGCCGAGGTTGGACGTCATGATTAAAACTGTATTGCGGAAATCAACCACCCGCCCCTGTCCGTCGGTTAAGCGGCCGTCGTCCATAATTTGCAGCAGGGCATTCCAAACTTCCGGGTGAGCTTTTTCAATCTCATCAAAGAGGATGACACGGTAAGGACGCCGGCGGACGGCTTCGGTCAATTGCCCGCCTTCTTCATAGCCGACATATCCGGGCGGGGCACCGAACAAGCGCGATGCGGTGTGCTGCTCGCGATATTCACTCATATCCATGCGGACAAGCGCTTCCTCATCACCAAACATGTATTCAGCCAAAGCTTTGGCTAATTCGGTCTTTCCGACACCGGAAGGGCCGATGAAAATGAATGAACCGATCGGGCGGCGCGGATCTTTGAGGCCCGAGCGGGCACGTCGGATTGCATCAGCGATGGCTTTAACCGCTGCTTCCTGACCGACGATACTCTCATGTAAGCGCTCTTCCATGTGCAGTAATTTTTCTGATTCTGTTTCAAGCATCTGATTGATCGGAATTCCTGTCCATTGGGCAACCACCTGGGCGATATCGTCCACATCGACGACTTCATCCAGTTTGTGTTCTGCTTCCCATTTATCGCGGTGTTCAGCAAACTCAGATTGCACCCGCAGGCGGTCCGCTTTCATGCGGGCAGCGCGTTCATAGTCCCGCTCAACGCCGGCTTTTTCTTCCTCAGCTTCCAGGCGGTCCAATTCCGTTTTCATTTGTCTTAAATCGTCGGGCAGTGAGAAGAGAGCCACGCGTAATTTTGCGGCTGATTCATCCATCAAATCAATAGCTTTGTCCGGTAAGTGGCGCCCGGTGACATATTGTGCTGAAAGGCGGGCGGCGGCAGTTAAAGCCTCATCGGAGAAGCGCACCTTGTGATGAGCTTCATACCGGTCACGAAGTCCATGCAGCATCAAAATCGTATCGTCAACGGTTGGTTCATCGACATAGACCGGTGCGAAACGACGTTCCAAGGCCGAATCTTTTTCAATATGCTTGTGATATTCATCCAGGGTGGTTGCACCCACACATTGCAACTCGCCGCGTGCCAAGGCGGGTTTGAGCATGTTTGAGGCATCCATCGCTCCCTGTGCTGCACCAGCCCCAACTACGGTATGCAACTCGTCAATAAAGAGAATTATTTCACCTTCGGAGCGTTGAACATCTTCGATGGCGGCTTTCAAGCGTTCTTCGAACTCACCGCGGAAGCGTGAGCCAGCGATCATGGCGCTTAAGTCTAATGAATTAACCCGCTTTCCCATTAAAATTTCAGGGACTTCGTTAGACGCAATTTTCTGTGCCAGACCCTCCACGATAGCAGTCTTGCCGACACCAGCTTCACCAATCAAGACGGGGTTATTTTTTGTGCGGCGGGAAAGCACTTGCATAACCCGCAGAATTTCGTTATCACGACCAATCACCGGGTCAAGTTTGCCTTCGCGTGCCAATTGAGTCAGGTCGCGAGAATATTTCTCCAAAGTACGATAGCGTGTTTCAGCTTGTGGATCGGTGACACGTTGTCCACCACGCAGCTGATTGACAGCGTCGATGACGCGTTCGCGATTAATACCTGCGCCTTCCAATAAGCGCGCTGCCGGGGTGTTCTTCTCGCTCAGTATGGCCAGAAAAATATGCTCGGTGGAAATATATTCATCACGTAATTTGCTGGCTTCTTCGTTTGCCAGGTCAATTATGCGTTTTACACGCGGGGTGATAAATACCTGGCCGGCACCACCGCCAAAAATACTGGCTTTCGGGCTGGTGCGTAAAATATAATCAAGCCGTTCCTCCAAAATCGAAGGTTCAACTTTCAAAATTTCAAGTATTTGTGGAATCACACCTTCCGGTTGTTCGATTAAGGATAGAAGAATGTGTTCCGTATCTATTTGATTGTGTCCGTACCGTTGAATAATCTCAGCTGCGCGTTGGGCAGCTTCCTGGGCACGTTCAGTGAATCGATCAAATCTCATCATAAGAGTAAAGTCCTTCCAATGTTGATGGAGAGTTTGCCTAATTCTCCATACTCAGGAATTATAACAAATATTCTATAATCAAATCGATAGATATTTATAAGAAGACTGTTAGAAATTGTGTTCAATTTAGCATATTTGACTGTAAGCAATGTGGGTGACAACTATTCAATTTTACTCCCAACTACCAGTTGCAACCATTGTTCCAACCAAAATGTTTTCAAAATTCAGCTCTAGACTGATTTACGACAGATAGCTTGTGATTGGTTGATAAAGCCATGGCAGATATTCATTCACTGCTAATTGGTCTGGCCAACATTTAGAGAATGGCGCTCTTTCGGGTGTAAAATACAAGAAATGACAACTCATGCTGAAGATCGCAATGGAATTCTACGGGCATTAAACGCAGGAAGTGACCTCAACCAAGTTGCTGATTTGATTGAGTTGTGTTTTCGGGGGGCGATGGATGATGATGGCTATGACTATATTAATTATTTGCGGCGAATGGCGAAGGATGTCGCTTCGAGCTATTGGGGGTTAGGAAACTTGCAGCCAAAATTCACACCAATGCAGGGGTTTGTCTATATTGTTGGTGGAAAATTGGTTGGTAATTTGTCCATCATCCCATTCCGAAAATCTGGCCAGGTGATCTATCTGATCGCAAATGTAGCCGTCCATCCCGATTACAGGCGAGCTGGAATTGCTCGTAAGCTGACCTCCAAGGCGCTGGAGTATATACAGTCGCGATCGAACCTTGGTGCATGGTTGCAAGTTCGCGATGACAACCAGGCGGCCCAGGCACTTTATTTATCAATGGGTTTCAAAGAACGGATTAGGCGCTCTACCTGGACGTTTAAACCCAGAAATAGTAAAGTTAGTGTGTCTGAACAAAAAATGTTAATCCGCCCAACCAAAATGTCAGATTGGCAATATGAAATTGATCTATTGAATAGCATCTATCCCGATTTATTGCGATGGAATTTAGGGTTTAGCATTGATCGTTTTAATCCTTCTCTCAGAGCGGCTATAAACCGCTTTATTAAAGGGCAGATCGTTAAGAATTACGCAGTTGAGAAAGGGGGAAATAACAAGGGCTTTTTTGTATTTGAGAAGTCCTCGTTGTTCTCGGACATCCTTTGGATTGCACCCAAAGATAACGATGAAGAGACAATTCCTCAGATATTAAACCATTTGGTGAATAATTTAAAAACACGCAAACCATTCTCATTTAATTACCCGGCATATCGCTCGGAAGATTTGTTGACATATTTAGGTTTTTCCAAAAACCATACGTTAATTTGGATGGAAGAAATCGAACCTAAAAACATGGCTGATTGAAATTTCATCAGATGTCATTGATGAGCCCTAGATTATTCAACAGATGAAAAACCTGCATTCAGCAGGCATCTAATAAAATTGATCTCAGCCCTTTGAATTGTATCCAAAGTAGGTTAAAGGCTAGCAACAGAAATAGAAATTTAATGGGATTTGGTATATTATGTTAATGATAATGTATCTTTTCAATAAACCGGGTTTGAGGAGTGTTTTTAGATGGGCAATCGACCATTTAAAAACACTCTGCCCCTAATTTTTGAAATGATACCTGATGATGCAGTTATTGCGGAGGACAAAATGAAGAAATTCTTGATCAAGTTGGCAATCAATTCAGTGGCATTGTATGTCGCGATTGAAATAATGCGTGGTCATGGTATCACCCCCCAAAGTGAAAATTGGCTGAGCCTTATCTGGCTGGCGTTCATATTTGGTTTGGTAAATGCAATTATCAAGCCATTCTTGGTGGTGATGAGCTGCCCTTTATTAATATTGACACTTGGATTGGGTACCTTGGTGATTAATACGCTCATGTTTATGCTGGCCGGTTGGATTGGCACGCATTTCGGGGTCGGGTTTGAAGTGGCTGGGTTTTGGCCGGCTTTTCTCGGTGCCTTGATCACGAGTGTTATCAGCTTTGTGTTGACTCTTTTTTTCAGGGATGAGTTAAATAAAAAGCGCGCCTAATAAACTATAAATTTGATCATTATCTGAAAATAATGGTAACCAAACAACCTGGCTAAGCAATGGCTAACATTATGAATTGAAAATTATTCGAGCATAGAGCAGCCGTAAGGAAGAATTCAAACTCTCTGAATACTACTCACATCGCCATTTTAAATACCACGTCGCGCGAGGGGTGGCATAAAGAGCAATAGCAATTAAAAAGGTGCGGACTAAATCTCGCACCCTTTTAAATTAAGGTCTTAGATTAATTATTGAGCCGGAAAATGCAGAATGCGATTGTTGCCAGCATCGCTAACCCAAATGCCATTATTGTTTGGATCAATAGCAATGGCGGCGGGAAGTCCAAAGCCATCACTATCCGGACTATAATCTCCCCAACCACGTAAAAAGGTTCCGTCCGGTTGAAAGACCAGAATGCGGTAGCCTTCCGGATCGGTCAGGTAAACATTACCGTTTTGATCCGTAGCCATGAAGGGCTTATTTTCCAGGCTCTGGCCGAACCAACCGTTTACATTCCAGGCAGTAGATGCGAAGTAACTGGTTTTATCGGCATTGGGAATAAATACCTGCACACGTTGATTCCAGGTATCTGCCACGTACACTTCGCCATTCTGACCAATCGCGATACCAACAGGTTCATCCAGCTGCCCGATATCAAAACCAGCTTCACCAAATTGAGTGATATATTGCCCATTGGCATCAAAAACGACAATGCGTTTATTGCCAGTATCGGTAACAAATACCTGTCCATCCGAGTTTACAACAATTCCGCGCGGCCCCCAGAATCCATCCGGGGTTTCGGCTGTTCCAAAGTAGCCCCATTCCAACAGGAAGTTGCCATTTTGATCAAATTTCTGGACGCGATGATTCCATGTATCGGTTACATAAAGGCTACCATCCGGACCAATGGCGATTCCCCAGGGTTCGTTAAAGGTTCCACCAGGTGCTTCACCCGCCGCCAGATCAGCGAATGAACCCCAGTAATTGATCAATTGACCGTCGGCAGAAAAGTGTTGGATGCGGTGGTTGAGAGAATCTGCCACGAAAATACTGCTATCCTGAGCAACAGCCAGACCGCGGGGAGCATTAAACTGACCAGGCAGGTTGCCATTGGAGCCGAAAAAGAAATCTGGAGAAATCATGCTGATTTTCCCTTCATAGGGATCAATCTGCGGTTCTTCGACAACTGCCGGGCGTGAGCCATATTCCCAGATCTCGGAAAGGATATCTTTTCGTAAATACATACGGATTGGATTACTGGGTTCCCAATTTGCAACTGTCAGATTGTTTCGTTCTTTCAAGGCTGCGTAGGCGCTGTAATCGCGATTTAGCCAGATATCAAAGAGCGCGGATCGCATGGCAGTGTTCGTGAGGGCATATTTTACGCGGTCCAGAGTCAGGAAATAATAATCCTGCATCGGCCAAACCAGGCGGATATAATCAAACTTGGCGTAATCGTTTTTTGTGAGCGCATCAATTTTCGACCAGTTGGCATCACTAGCCAGGATAATAGGTGAATTCAACAGGTCGCGGGTTGGTTTATCTGTATACCAGACCTTGTTTGGATAGTGACGAAAATACCACCAATATGGATAGAGGGAATCATTATCGTAAGCCACTGAAATCTCATTCTCACCGACAGTGCGACGAGAGATCTCTTCTACTTGGGCCAGTATGTCTTTTGGGCCGCGGTCGGCGTGCGCATAAACAAGGAATTCAAGGCCATTATCATAATTAATATAATTGGCTCTAAATGATGTTCGCACAGTTAATACTGCCAGCAAAGCCATAAAAAGCACCACAATCAGGCTGAATACCTGAGTTGCCTTCCATAAATTCAAATAATGATAAATCCCATATAAAGAGGCAAGCAATCCCCCAGCTGAAAAGACAAACGAGGTGGTGTTCTTAAGATGTTCGAGAGAATTGCCGGTGAAAGGAGCCGGTGATTTCCCAAGTGACAGAATAATACCAGAGATGCTGACCAGGAATAATGGTAGCAAAACTAAAGCCAGCCAACTCTTATTCTCTTTAAGTTTTTGCCAGGGGACAGATTCTATTAACAAATTTATGCCCCAGGCGGCCGTCAATAGCATTGGTAAAGCAATGTGCACGGTCAGCCAAGGCATTTTTTCACCTGCCAGGCTATAGGCAAGCAGCGATGTCAAAGAATAGAAAATTAACATGAATAAAACCGGAACGCGGTAAGAGAAAGAGTGACGGCGATCTGTTTCTGCCAAATTATCTTGCTCGGCATCGTGCGATGGTGTTTCAGCATACGTGTCATCAACTGTTTGGATCCCATCCATGTTAGCGTGGTAGGGTTCAATTGGAACAGCGACAGGCAAACTGGCCTGCTGAACATGGCGAAGACCAAAGAAAACCGCAATAATGGAACCGGCAGCTGCCAGATACTCATAAAAGGGAATTTGGAGAAGCACGTAGTAATACCCGGGCTGGGATCCGCGGTTAACAGCCTGTTGCTCCAGCCAGTAACCAAGTGACCCGACGATTCCGGTGAAAAAACCCTGCCCATTCGTGAAAAAAGTGGTATAGAAGAGAATGAATATTGACCAAAAAACGATGGTAACTTTGATCCATTTTTTTCTATTCCACCACAAGCCAACCAGTGTTGAAAGCCCGATCATTACAACCAGGGCTATGCCGATCCGCAGAATTCCCATTGAACTATAATCTGTTGCGCGCCATTCCACCTTGAGAATGGAAGCCAGGATTGTGATCGGAAAAGCAGCCAGGAGAGGCAGCGTCAGAGTGCCATTGACCATTAAGAGATCAAACGTGCGTAAATGTCTGATCTTTGAGATACCCAATTCTTTTAATAAGAAGTAGACCGCCACAACCCCGAAGGCGATTGCTAAGATGACAGCCAGATTGCTGAGGGAACCAATCAGGTTCGAAGATGTGCTGGCAATCGCTTCTCCCTTTTCCGACACAGGGTTTTCTTTAATGTGAGCATATGCCAGTCCTATGCCGATTAGGATAGAGGAGATGGCAGCGCTGATGGTGATTATAAAAAACTGGCGTTTCTTGGCATTTGGCCAGTGCTCTTTCGTTACCTCAAAGACAAATTGAATCGCCAGGAAAAGGAGCAGCTGCGCCATATAAATATAAGCGGTTTCCTTCAAAGTGAAGTTAAGCGCTTGAGCAATAACCAGTAAGATTAATGAGAAATTATCTCCGCGATCAAGATATCGCAAAGTGGCGTAAATCATCAATACAGCTACCAGTTCAATAATGCCTTCATTGCGAGTGTAACGGCCATAGAACAACATGTAAGGAGAGATAAGGAAGAGGAACCCGGCAATTAAATGGCCCCATTTTCCCAGGTAACGTTTGAAGAAAAGAAGAATGACAATGACGGCTGCGGTACTGGCCAGGGCGGCGGGAACCCTCGACGTGAAATCTGAATCGCCAAACAGGAAGTATGTCAGCGCGATTAAATGGAATTGGAGAGGTCCATGCGTAACCGGATCCTGGGCATAACCATTTCCGATCGAAAGTCCCCAGGCGGGTACAACATGATTAACTTCATCATGGCTCATAACCCGTGCCCCTACATCATAAAAACGACTTAAGATCGCCAGAATGATGATGGCTATGATAATTATTCTCTCGATATTTAGTTTTGGAAGTAATTTGGAAATCGGTCTCTCAAGCCAGGGAGCTGTACTTTCATTTTCAATGTTCATAAAGCGTGTTCTCTCCTGAAAAATGTCTTTATTTAGTATCTTGCCAAAAATTTAACCCTCTGTTTGTGAACATATTGACTATACTTTAAACTATAATTTCTGACAAGTTTAATGGTCTTGAATCTATTTCTGGTAGCCGAAAAACAAGTTCTTTTCTATTGATATTCAAAAAAATACTTGAATTATTTGCGGCTAAATGCACCGATTTTCTCAACGATTGTGAATGGAGCCCTTCTATGAACAGGTCAAAATCCTATCGATACAGCATGTTTGCCTTATTATATCTGGCTCAGGGAGCAGTTTTAGGCTACTTTACCGCTTTGAACGCAATTTATTTGCTCTCATTCGGAATTTCAATGAGCAAGATCGGAATTATCAGCGGTATTGCGCTGACGCCTTTTGTGTTGAAGATCTTTCTGGGTATGCTGAGCGATAAGGTCAACTTCCTGGGTTTAGGTTTTCGAAAGCCATACATTATTTTAGGGCTGCTCATCCAATCCATCGGCTTGTTGATTGTTCCGCTGATAAACCCCGGTAAACAATTCGTATTGTATGGCGTCTTGGCGTTTCTGGTTATGACCGGAATGGCACTGTACGATACCACCACCGATGGACTGGCGCTTGACACAACACCCAAGGATGAAGCGGGTACCATTCAAGGATTTATGGTTGGGGGGCGTGCGATGGGGGTAGTGGTGGTGTCAAGCGTGATTGGCGTATTGGCCCAACAGGTTTCCTGGTTGGCTGCTTTTGTGTTGTTAGCGGTCATAAGCATGGTGCCATTATTCCTTGTACTAGGTTATGGCGAAGCAAAACGGACGGCTGAAACGGAATTTCAATGGTCCGCATTTTCTGCTTTCAAGAAATGGCCGATTATTGCATTGGGTTTAATGGGTGCTCTTTATTCTCTGGTAATAAACGCTGCCAATGAGATTGTTAATCCTTTCTTACAGAGCGAATTTGGAATCAGTATCATGTTGGCAGGCTTCTACACAACTGTTTGGGGGATTGGTGTCGTTGTTGGCGGCATAAGCGGTGGAAAGTTGACAGATCGTCTGGGAAAGAAGCGCTCTGTTGAAATTGCTGCGGTGATCTCCCTGCTTTCAATCCTGGCTCTGGCATTCACCAGCAGCCCTATGCTCGCATGGCTATTGGTTTTTTTGTTTGGGCTGGCATTTGGTTTTTATGAAACAGTCTACTTTGCCATTTCCATGGAGAAATCTGACCTGCGAATTGCGGCATCGATGTTTGCCATTTTAATGGCTGTTGCGAATATCGGTACCGGCATTGGTTTGCCAATCGGTGGGCTGCTCGCTGATGGAGTCGGGTTCCGGTTTACATTCGCAATTATTGCTGCGCTCAATCTATTGGTTTTACCGTTGTTACCGGCTATTTTTGGCAAGTACAACCAAGCGATATAGGCTCGCGGTAAAAAGTCAATCGGACCTGGCTGGCGCTCAACTCACTAGCGGTAGTTTGAAAACTGCTGCTTGTTTCAAAAAGGGGACGAGTTACTTCGATAATAACCTGATCTTAATGGGGCTTAATCTCATCCCCCACCTGTGCCTTTCCTCCTTGCTTGGCGCTGTTTTGTAAACCGTTTATTTGATTCCGGTGCCCAGCCGATCAATGGTACAGCTGCACAAGATATTGTGTCTGACCAAGCAATTCGAAGTACAAGTCAATTACCTGGAGATCAATCCTTCTTCATTGTTCTTGATAGGTCTTCAATGATTAAGATTTCCTCAAGTTGAATCCATTCGAATTCAGTTACCCGGTTGATGGTATGAATTTTTATACAATTTTAACAAATTTCTATTAAGAATCCTATATGGTCTTCATATCATAAATTTGTAGATAACTTTTTTCTTTTCAAAGGAGGTTAAAAATGGTGTTAAGAAGGAGATCATCTTCATCTTTGTGGGAGGAAATGGACAAGATACAACGTGAAATGAACCGCCTGTTCGATACAACGAATGTTAACCGCTTCGGTGCGATCCTTGATTTTCCTGCGATCAATGTATGGACGAAAGGTGATACCGGACAGGTGATCACTGCTGAATTGCCCGGCATAAACCCAGATGAGCTGGAGATTAAGGTAATCGGAGAAACATTGACGATCAGTGGTTCGCGCCCTTCACAAGAGCAGAATGATGATGTGCAGTATCATCGCCAGGAACGTGGGTTCGGCAATTTTGTGCGCAGTATTCAACTCCAATTTCCTGTAGAAACCGACCGGGTTGAAGCAAACTACGAAAAAGGCATTCTAAAAATCTGGCTGCCCCGAGCAGAACAGGATATGCCCCGTAAAATTCTTGTCAATAAAAAAGCGTAGGAGGTGAATAATGACAAAAGAATTTGGAAATCCAGAGGTTGAAAAACAAGAGATTGTAGAACAAGATCAGGCTGAACGAACTCGTGAAACACGTTTATATATTCCCCGAGTTGATATTTATGAAACAAAAGATGCTATCCATGTAGTGGCAGATATTCCCGGGGCAGATCAGGATTCGATTGACATCACCGTTGATAAAAATACATTATTAATTGAAGCCAGGGTTGAAGCTGAAAGACCGGTTGATTACTCATTGACCTATGCTGAATATGGTATTGGTGATTTTAGGCGCAAATTTACACTTTCAAACGAAATAGACCAGAATGGAATTGAAGCGGTCGTCAAGAATGGAGTATTATCACTTACCCTGCCGAAAGTTGGACCGAGCGAAGCCCAAAAGATTGCTGTAAAATCTGCCTGATATCGCAGACGAAACTTCAATTAAAGATTAATCGCAAGAATCGCCGGATATATTTTCCATCCGGCGATTCTTGTTTTAATTCTTGCAATTTAGAGTTTCTTTTCAAGAAGCAGGAGTAGAGCGTTTTTGGACAGGCTTGGCCTCTTTGAACTCTCCTCCATCTCGTTTTATTGAAAAAAATCAATTTCGGTATACAATTAACTCATTATTGATCACCAAACGGAGCTATCCATGCGAAAGATTTCAATCTTGCTATTTTTGACCTGGTTTGCGATTATTCTGACAGCTTGTGGTTCTCCTGAGGAAAAGGGTTTATATGGTTCCCATGAATCCTGCACGCGAACAAGTTCGTCTGTTAGCTGTGAGGGTTATTTTGATAAAGTGGTAGGGGAAAATATTAAACGATATGATAATATCTTTTTTGATGAAGAAGAGGCAATTTATCTTGATATAACCGTTTCCAGTACAGAGCGCCCGATGTCCTTTGCGATTAATCAATATGGCATGGATGAAGAATGGCAAGAGGTGGCCGTTGACCCACTACAGCCCGGAAAATTTAAAGGTTGGATTATACCGGATGCGAATAGGAAATTTGCGATTAAATATATGCAAGATGGGAAGAATGCGACCGGCAGGGTTGATTATAAATTTGTGATTAATCGCTAATCCATTTGTCGAAGAAAATCCTGTCAATTATTAATGTGACGGGATATGGAATTTCATTTTTCTGGATTGGACATTGATGTTAAACTCACATGACAAAAACCGCTCAGTCTATTCAAGTGAATCAGGGCGATTGTGTCCCAAGTGCCAGCAACCAATAAAGAAATGTATTTGCAAGAAGTCAGAAAAAACGAGCGATCTGACATCCTGTAAAAATATCTGCCTGTGGTTGGATCGCAAAGGACGCGCAGGAAAAGTTGTTACCCGCCTTGAAGGCCTCAGCATGCCCAACGAACAACTCAAAATGCTGGCAAAAGAGATCAAACAAAAATGCGGAACCGGCGGAGCAATAAAAGAAGGCGTGATCGAAATTCAAGGTGATGTTCGTGATGAAATTCTTGTCATATTGCTCTCAAAAGGAATAAAAGCCAAAAAAGCAGGTGGCTGAAAAATTAATCAACGACTTTTCCAACGGAGGATAGATGAATAAAGGTTTACGACCATTTTTTGATGCCAGCGGAGTGGCAATTATTGGTGCTTCCAGCAAACCCAATAAACTTAGTTATGGCATAATGAAAAATTTAACTTCTTATGGCTATCAAGGCGCTGTATATCCTGTCAACCCTTCCGCCACTGAGATTCTTGGTCTGAAATGTTACCCATCCATATTGGATGTCCCTGATCCGATAGAGCTGGCTGTGATCGTATTGCCGGCTGAACTGGTTTTGGCGGCAGTAAAAGATTGTGCTATACGTGGCGTCCAGGCCATTATCTTGATATCGGGTGGTTTCAAAGAGTTGGGAGCACACGGTGAAGCTCTCGAAAATGAAGTGCTGGCCGTCATAAAATCTGCAGGAATGCGGATGATTGGTCCGAACTGTGTCGGAACGATGAGTCTGTATACCGGGCTGAACACCACCTTCATTGGTGGGATGCCACAAATCGGTGGCATTGGTTTCCTTTCCCAATCCGGAGCAGTTTTGGGAGGAATTGTCGATCTGGTGAAGGGCAAAGGCATTGGCTTTGCCCATTTTTCGAGCCTGGGAAACGAAGCTGACGTGACTGAGACCGATATGATTGAGTACCTGGAGGATGATCCTCACACCCCAGTGATTGCGGCTTATGTTGAACAAATTAAAGATGGAGCCCGTTTTATCAAAGTGGCCCGCAAAGTCAGCCGAACAAAACCGATTGTGCTGATCAAAGCTGGGAAAACCACTGCAGGCGCTCGAGCAGTATCTTCGCACACCGGTTCCCTGGCGGGAGCACACTCAGCCTACCAGGCTGCTTTTCGACAGAGTGGAGTCATTGAGGTGCAAAATTTAAATGACCTTTTTGATGTATCGCAGGCATTTGCTTTGCAACCTTTGCCACAAGGAAACCGGGTCGCCATCCTGACCAATTCCGGTGGGCCGGCTGCGCTAGTATCGGATAGCCTGGCCATGCATGGCCTCCAAATGGCAGATTTGGGCGCAGAAACCCAGGATAAATTGCGCCTTGGATTGAATCCAAGTGCACAAGTTGCAAACCCGGTTGACATGTTGGGTGGGGCAGAACCTGGTGATTATGAAGCAGCTCTTGCGCTTGTGATAAATGACCCTGCTGTCGATATTGTGGTAACCATCCTGGTTCCCCAATCATTGGTCAACCCGGTCGAAGTTGCCAAAGGCATCATTCGCGTAGCCGAAAGAGCTCAAAAAACCGTACTTGCCTGTTTTCTTGGTGATCCTGCCGTAGCGGAACCACGCCGGGTGCTGCATGCAAACCATGTTCCTATGGTCGTTTATCCCGAAAGTGTCGGCAGCGTCTTAGGAGCAATGTGGGCGTATGCTCAGTGGCGAAAAAAACCAGCTATGGAAGTCGATTTGGTCACTGATATCGATGGTCGTTTGGCGGCAGATTTGCTGGCTTCGGCAACTGAACGCAATCTGGGCGAGGCCTTCACACGCACATTACTAAAAAGTTATGGAATCGATATTATTTCCGGCGCGGAAGGCAAGACAATTGCGGAATGCATTCAGATTGCAGAGAAAATTGGATTTCCGGTTGTTTTGAAAGCCAATGTTCGCGGAGTGCTGCACAAGTCGGATATCGGTGCTATCAGTTTAAATATAAAAGATGAAAATAGCCTGCGCCAAGGTGCTGAGGAAATGGCCGCAAGAATTCGCCTTTCTATGCCGGATGCGCAGATTGAAAGTTACCTGGTTGAAAAAATGGCGCCAAAAGGGCAGGAAGTTATCGTGGGCATGCGCCGTGATCCAGGTTTTGGGCCGGTCATGATGTTCGGGATGGGAGGCGTGTTTGTCGAGTTGATAAAAGATGTGGCATTTCGCATCGCGCCGCTCACCAGAATGGATGCGGAAGAAATGATCTTCGAAACTAAGGCTGCCCGAATGTTAACGGGGTATCGCGGTGAAACAGTTTCAGACGTACCAGCAGTAATCGAAACCATAGTACGTTTGAGTCAATTGGCATACGACTTTCCACAAATTGAAGAGATTGAAATCAATCCATTGCTGGTTCTGGCGGCAGGAAAAGGTGCCATTGCTTTAGATGGCAGAACAATTTTGAATATGATTCAAGAATAATCGGAAACTGGAGATGAAATGAGAAGACTTTTATCGGGGAATGAAGCAGTGGCGCGTGGCGCGTGGGAGGCTGGCTGTAGTGTTGCCTCAGGTTATCCCGGCACGCCCAGTACTGAGATTATGGAGACATTCGCGCTTTATCCGAATGTGTATGCAGAATGGGCTCCTAATGAAAAAGTGGGTTTGGATGCTGCTATTGGAGCTGCCTACGCCGGTAAACGTTCTCTTTGCACAATGAAACATGTTGGTTTGAATGTAGCCGCGGATGCTTTTTTCTACGTGGCCATGACAGGGATTGAGGCTGGTTTGGTGATTGTGTCAGCCGACGATCCTTCCATGCATTCCTCCCAAAATGAACAGGACAACCGCCAGTTCGCGAAATTTGCGCGAATTCCATGCCTTGATCCGGCGGATAGCCAGGAGGCCAGGGATTTCACCATCGCCGCCTATGATCTGAGTGAACAGTTTGATACACCGGTCCTTTTGCGTATGACTACCCGGGTTTGCCATACCAGCACAGCGGTGGAGGTCTTTGAGCAGCAAGCAACAGTACCTGACCAGAAAAAATATCCACGTAATCCATTGAAGTACGTAATGATCCCAGCCAATGCCCGTCGGCGGCATCCTGTCATCGAGGCCAGAATTGCAGATATTTCCGAGTTCGCAGAGACATTCATCCACAACCGGGTTGAATACCGCGGAAAAGATTTGGGAATTATCACTGGCGGTGTTGCTTACCAGTATGCCAGAGAAGTATTTCCGGACGCAAGTATATTAAAACTTGGGATGGTGTATCCATTACCCAAAAAGATGATTACCGAGTTCGCTAAAAATGTCAAGAATCTGATTGTCTTGGAAGAGTTGGATCCGTTTATTGAGGATCAGGTGCGAGCCATGGGTGTTAAGCTTTACCAGCCGGCTGGAAAGGCTGAACAAAGCTACCCACTCACCAAATCCATATTCCCCATTTTTGGCGAGTTGAACCCGGCGATTGTGCGGCAATTTGCTAATGAAGCTGGATTGTATGCCGCTGAAATTGACTTTGAAACAGCGCCTATTTCTTTAGAATTACCAGCCCGGCCGCCTTCACTTTGTCCGGGCTGTCCGCATCGTTCCTCCTTTTATGTTCTCTCAAAACTGAAGATTCCAGTCAACGGCGATATTGGCTGCTATACCCTGGGGGTTGCACCGCCTTTAAGTGCGATTGATACCTGTGGATGCATGGGTGCCAGTATTGGTGTGGCACATGGGGCAGCCATTGCCGGTGATCCGGAGCGGCATGTAGCAGTTGTAGGGGATTCAACGTTTTTCCACAGCGGCATTCCGGCATTGATTAACGTGGCTTACAACCAGTCGAATGTGATTACCATAATTATGGATAACCGTGTGACGGGCATGACCGGCCACCAGGAAAACCCTGGCACCGGCAAGACCTTGCAGAACGAGGCAACTATCTCCTTGGATATTGAACAATTAGTGAAAGCTTGTGGCATTGAAAAGGTATTGACGGTCGAGGCATTTGAAGTTGATCTGATCGAAAAGACACTCAGAACATGGATGAAAGAAGAGGGGCCGGCGGTAATGATTACGCGCGAACCTTGTGCGCTTTTACCGGAGCAACGGAAACGATACATTCCTTTGGAAGTCACGGATCAGTGTAATGGCTGTACCGTTTGTTTTCGGATTGGATGCCCGGCCATTTCAAAATCGGAAATTCTGGATCCAAAATATAACCGGCCATTGGCAATAATAAATGCCTCACTTTGTACCGGGTGTGAAATTTGCGCTCAAGTTTGCCCACGCGATGCCATTTTATTCAAAAGCCAGGTTCTGGCTAAAAGTAATTAGATAGGATGCTGCCAATGTTTTCATTCCCAAAATTAGGTATTAAGCGTGACGTTTTAAACTTCTTCCTCGTCGGGGTTGGCGGTCAGGGGACGATCCTGGCCAGCAATGTTCTGGCAGAATTAGGTTTGAAATTGGGTTACGATGTCAAGAAGGCCGAAATCCACGGCATGTCGCAACGCGGCGGATCTGTCATTTCGCATGTTCGCTGGGGAGAACAAGTCTTTTCACCTATTATTGCCAAAGGAGAGGCGGATTTCCTGATTGCTTTTGAAAAGCTGGAGGGTTTGCGTTTCTTAGACCAGATTCGGCCAGATGGTGTGTTTTTGGTGAATGATTATCAGATCGTTCCGGTTACCGTCAGCTCAGGGAACGCCATCTATCCATCCGATCAGGATATTCGTGAGTCAACGCACGAAATTACCAGTAACAACTATTGGGTTGATTGCCGAAGTATTGCTGAAGAACTTGGTAATGTCAAAGTAGCCAATGTCGTCTTATTGGGTGCATTGTGTGGATTAATGGAAGCAGAGCTAGAAACATGGTTTCCGATTATAGCCAGCAAAGTTCCACAAAAGTCCGTTGAAATAAACAGGTTGGCATTTCAGCGTGGAGTGGATGCAATTTAACCCACAAAAATGCTAGATTTTGGTTCCTGCGCGGCTGGCCTGGCTGATTTCGCCGCCGCCCAGGACAATATCACCATCATAAAATACAGCAAACTGGCCTGGAGTGGCATCTCGCACCGGTTGATCAAGTTCAATCTTAGCTTTGCCATGCTCCTGAGCCGTGATTAATGCCGGTAGCGGATCGGATTTGTATCGAATTTTCACTTCCGCGTGGAAAGGATCAAGAGGGACTTCCCCGCTGACCCAGTTGACATCCTTTACTGAAATAATATGCTGCTGCAAATCTGCCATCGTGCCGACAATCAGGGCGTTATCTATAGCATTTTTTTCCAGAACGTAAAGCGGTTCAGCTGCAGAAATTTTTATTCCTTTACGCTGACCAATTGTGTAGAATGCCAGCCCTTCGTGCTCGCCCAGTTTATTGCCGAATTTGTCAAGTATTGCTCCCGACACAGCCACCTGAGGAGCGTTGCGCAGCAGGAAATCCTTGTAGCTGGCATCCGAAACGAAACACAAATCCTGGCTGTCTTTTTTTTCGGCCATCGGTAGACCAAATTGATGCGCCAATTCCCGTACCTCGGTTTTTAGATAATCACCCAAAGGGAATAGAGTCTGCTGCAATTGTGATTGATTTAACATGCTCATTACATAAGATTGATCTTTACTTACGTCCCTGGCACGTTTGATGATGACTTTTCCATCAGCGGCTACTTCACGGCGTACGTAATGACCGGTAGCCAGGTAATCTCCGCCTAATTCTCGTGCTTTTTCGAGCAATAAACCCCATTTGATCTCACGATTACAATTCACACATGGATTAGGCGTTTTGCCCATTGCATAGCCATCCAAAAAATATTGAACAATTCGTTTCCGAAATATGCCGGCGGCATCGATGGTGTGAAAGGGAATTCCGAGAGCATTGGCAGATTTACGGGCATCTTCCATGGCCTGCGGAGTACAGCACTTATTTTCGCATTCTTTGCCTTGTTCACTCCACAGATGCATCATCACCCCGATCACAGGGTAACCCTGCTTGCTTAAAAGGGCAGCCACCACGGAGCTATCGACCCCGCCACTGACTGCTACCACGATGGTTGGTTTTTTGGCGCCCATTTATTTTCCTTGCAACCAGGAAATTACCTGGAAATGTTTATTGACTCTACAATATGTAAATTCTACCATTATTATCCAAATAAAATTAATTGTTTTGAACTCGTTTTAATTTTTGTTGGCTGCCAAAAGCAAGGTGAATTCTCCGCTTATTTGGTATTGTCCACAGGCAGCCGGTATCAGTAATGATTGAAATTTGCGCAGCAAAAAAACCTGTTCTTCAAAAACAATTTCAGCGCTGCCGTCAATAATTGTTAATGCGTGCATGTTATTATGACGTGTGTCAAATTCCAACAAATCAACTTTATTAACAACGTGTTTTAAAGAAAAGTACTTTCCTTCAATCAGATTTGTGATGCCACCAGGAGGTTCGAATTGGCTCAGATTTTTAGGTTCAGTTTGGCCTACACGTGCAGAATGGATCGATTTCTCAATGTGCAAGGGGCGGCCGGCTTCCATTGGACGCTCCCAATCGAAAACCCGATAAGTGAGATCGGAGCTCTGCTGCAGTTCATAAACGAGTAAACCGGGGCCAAGTGCGTGAATTGTCCCGGCAGGAATATTAACACAATCATTTGTGTGCATTTGATACCATTGAACCACATCCAGAATTTTATTTTTGCGAATAGCTTCGCTCAACTCAGCCTGGCTGATATCAGGCTTTGTACCGGCGATGATTTGTGATTGCGGGTCGGCATCCAAAAAGAACCATGCCTCAGTTTTTCCATGAAATTGCGGACCCTCAAGCAAACGTGCCCCTTGATCATCCGGATGAACCTGCACTGAAAGCCAATCCTGGCAATCCAACAGTTTTATCAGTAATGGAAAAGCTGCGTTGGGTTGAAGATATTTTGAATGGCCAAGAATTTCAGCGGGGTGATCAGCCACTATCTGAGATAATAATTGACCTTTAAAGCTGCCATTGACAATCTCATTCTGATCATATACAGCCCAAATTTCAGCTACTGGTTGTTCTCCGCTATCATTTGAAGGGTCCAGAAATGGCTTTAATTGAAAACCGCCCCAGATGTAATTCTTGATGGTAGGCTTTAAGAGCAAGGGATAAAAATTTATTGAGTCCATCTTGTAATTATATTGCCTTTTAACCCTTTTCGCTTACTATTTTGATAGGTTATTTGTAGCTATTCAGTCTTTCTAAGCAAGATGTCATTGCGAAAAAATCTGCTCATAACAAAACTCAAACGTCGCAACTTAACCACATTCGTAAATGCGCTTTCTCGCTCCAATTCACTTTGGTCTTTTCGACTTGGTGTAGCCCGCCCAATTTAGCAGTTTGCTATTTCTTCAATTGATGACGCTCTGCGTCATTGGATGGTCTGCTTATAACAAAAAGCAGTGATAGTTTGGTGCGTTACAAACTAACTTGAGAAAAAAAGTCAAAAAGCTTTTCTCTTGAGGGGATGATAATTTTTTCACATGAGATCTCTCATAAGGGCGAAGCATCCGGGGAACATTCCATCCGGTAAAAACACACCCATCGCGGATGCTTCGCCCATGAGCTGATTTGTGCCTTCTACCTATCAAGAATATCATTTTTCGCTGTCCGCTATGGCGCTGCCAGCTCATGCAATAAGATTCAACCTGATTCTTTATCTGTCTAAGGTTTGAAAAATTAGACAACCAGTTGCTGAGATTGTATGTCTTTTTATAATAATTAAATTATCTGGACAAATACTGTGGAAAAAGTGAATTTTATTTGACTTTAATATAAATATACCCATTGTTTTCACAGTAACTTTATCTTATTTGTTGGGTTTTATAAGTCAAATTCTCATAATTCCCAATTTTGGAGGCAACATGTTTAACAATTTTCTGACGGCGAAAGGTTTGGATATTGTCTTATTTATTGTGATAATGCTCCTTTTTGTGGGTGCAATTGTTTTCATGGCAAGGCAGCAAAAGAAGCACGTCAAGTTTGGGACTCGAGTAATGTGGGCATTGATACTTGGGATCGCATTTGGCTTGATTCTGCAATTCGTTTTTGGTGCAACTTCAAATGCAGTTAAACTTTCCATTAACTGGATTAGATTGGTCGGCAATATTTATATCGGATTTTTGCAGATGATCATCATCCCGCTGATTTTGGTGTCCATCGTGACAGCGATAGCCAATATGTCCGGTCAAAAGAATGTTGGCAAGATAGCCAGTACGATTATTGGTATTCTGGTAATTACCGCCGCCATCGCTGCTCTAGTCGGCGCTTTGACGACCGGTTTGTTTGGTTTGAACACAGAGGGATTGACCGCAGACGACGCTCGTGTAACTTCACTTGAAACACGATCGGAAGAAGTTGACAAGACCGACATCACCGGTCAAATCTATTCATTCATTCCCACCAACCCATTCAGGGACATGACCGGGGCGCGCAGTACATCAACGATCGCTGTCGTGATCTTTGCTTCCTTCCTCGGGTTTGCTATGCTAAGTGTGGGCAGAAAAAAACCTGAATTATTTGCGACCTTACGTAATGGACTTGACGCGCTGCAAGCTATGGTCATGGAGCTAGTCAAAATGGTTTTAAGGCTGACCCCCTATGGCATTATGGCGCTTATTACATCGTTCGTGGTCGGCAGCAATTGGGAACAAGCACTCAAACTTGTGAACTTTGTGTTGATTTCCTACCTGGCGATTTTCATCATGTACCTGATCCACTTTGCCATTCTGGCAGCTTTTGGGATAAACCCGATCACATACATTACCAAAGCCTGGTCCACACTGGTATTTGCGTTCTTTTCGCGCACGAGTGCCGGAACCCTGCCAATGACAGTCAAAACCCAGACTGATCGGATGGGAGTACCAGAAGGCATTGCTAATATTGGTTCATCACTGGCTTTGACCATTGGCCAAAATGGATGTGCAGGTATCTACCCGGCCATGTTAGCAGTCATGATTGCTCCCAGTATGGGCATTAACCCTCTTGACCCACTGTTCCTGATTAAACTGGTAATAATTGTGGCTGTCAGTTCATTCGGTATTGCCGGAGTGGGAGGAAATGCGACCTTTGCTGGATTGGTGGTTTTGTCCTCCATGGGTTTGCCGGTCTGGATTGCAGCACTGTTAATCTCGGTTGAACCTTTGATCGACATGGCGCGAACTTCATTAAATGTCAGTGATGCATTTGTCGCCAACCTGGTGACCTCGAAACTACAAGGTCAACTAAATATGGAGATGTATAATAATCCCTCCTATGAGATGATCGAAGAAGCAGTTTGAGCAAAAAAGTTTAAATAAGGTAGGCGTGCAAGGAGCTTTTACGTATTGAAGGCTGCATGTATGACTCCTTGCACCAATCATTTATTGCAGGAAATTCAGGAATGAGGTACCCCATTGGATGCAAAAGTAACATGGTCGCACGGATTATCATTTCTTGGTACGGCAGATTCTGGTTTTGAAGTTCCGCTTGGTGTCATTAAAGACCAGGGAGGAGATGATGATGGCTTTCGCCCGATGGAATTGCTCTTAATTGGTTTAGCAGGCTGCACTGCCATGGACGCAATTTCAATCATGCAAAAGAAAAAGCAGGAAGTCAGTTCCTTTGAAGTCAGAGTACATGCAGATCGTGCAGAACAACACCCAAAGGTTTTTACACATATCGTCATTGAATATTTGTTCACCGGGCACAATCTGGATCGCACGGCGGCCGAACGATCGGTTCAACTTTCCGCAGAACGTTACTGCCCGGCACAAGCCATGTTGAAACAGGCAGTTCCAATTGAGATGGTGATCACGCTGATCGACGCCTGATTAATTTGCTTTCTGCAATTTAATCTTCAGAGATTTGAAAGTGAAAATTGCTCGCCAATATAATCGGCATTCCGAACTCGCTGATTGGTTGATTTTTTGATTGAAATTCAATTTTTATAGATAAAATAGGTTAATATTCTATAACATTGCATCCATTTTCAGATTTGCAACAAGGGAATTTTTTTGGAAAGGATCCGGATGACAGAAATAGTTGGAGAGATTTCTCAAAAAAGCAATTACATCAAAACTCAGGAAGAGGAGTACCAGGCTTTCTTATTGGAGCATCCTCACTATAGCATCACTTTTGGTTTGGATGAATTGCGTAACCAGGACTATTCGATTTTGGATCAACTCGGGCACACATATTTGGATTTTACTGGGGCAGGATTGTACGCCCGCAGTCAGATCGAAGCGCATAGCAATTTTTTAAAAAACAACGTTTTTGGAAACCCACATTCAACCAATCCAACATCCCAATCAATGACAGATCAGGTAGAAAAGGTGCGCCAATCGGTACTTGATTTTGTCCATGCCGATCCGCAGGAGTATATCTGTATCTTTACTCAAAATGCCAGTGGTGCACTCAAATTAATTGGTGAATCTTTTCCATTTGAAGCAAATTCTCAGTATCTATTAACTTATGATAACCACAATTCTGTCAATGGCATCCGGGAATTTGCGCGTACTCGCGGAGCAAAAATAAATTATATTCCGATAGCTTTGCCCGAAATGCGCATTAATGCACTGGAATTGGAATCCAGCCTGGCTTCGATAAACAATTCAGCAGTGAATTTATTTGCATACCCTGCCCAATCAAATTTTTCCGGAGTGCAGCATTCATTAGATTGGATCGGCAAGGCGCAACATCTTGGCTGGAAAGTATTGTTGGATGTTGCCGCTTTTTTGCCGACCAATGAACTCAATTTATCACAGGTGCATCCCGATTTCGTGGTCTGTTCATTTTATAAATTATTTGGTTATCCAACTGGTGTTGGGGCATTGATTGCAAGGAGGGAAACACTTGCAATCTTGAAGCGCCCATGGTTTGCAGGCGGAACCATTACAGTGGCCTCGGTGCAGAGTGACCGTTACTATTTGCATCTCGGCTCGGAAGGCTTTGAAGATGGCACCCTCAATTTCCTGACTCTTCCAGCGGTCGAAGTTGGGTTGAATTACCTGCGAGCCATTGGATATCCACAAATTCACCAACGGGTAATGGATTTGACAGATTGGCTAATTCATAAACTGAGCGCAATAAGACATGCCACAGATCTTCCGCTCGTCAAGATTTATGGTCCGCTTGAGACTATTGAGCGTGGCGCAACCCTGGCGATGAATTTTTTTGACCAAAATGGACATTTCATCGACCATAAGAGAATCGAAAATGCAGCTAACCAGCAAAGAATTTCGATCCGTACCGGTTGTTTTTGTAATCCGGGAGATGGTGAATTGGCATTGGGATTATCAGAAAATGAATTAACTACATGCTTTTCCACCAAGCTGCGGATGGAATATGAGGATTTTCGTAATTGTCTGGATGATAAAAGCACTGGAGCAGTTCGAATTTCTTTAGGCTTTATTTCCAACTTTGCGGATGTCTACAAAATGGTTGCCCTGTGTACCAATTTCCTGAATAAAAATCATACGGAAATATGAAAAAAGTCTCCCGTTAAGGAGACTTTTTTGTCGGGGCGGGCGGATTTGAACCGCCGGCCTCTCGGACCCGAACCGAGCACTCTATCCGGGCTGAGCTACGCCCCGAGGCGTTTTGGATTATACCTTAAAAGTAACAGTAGAGTAAGAAAATGAAATATGATCGTGAGTTTGGAGTCCACCATTCTAGTAATGAAACATAGCCTCTACAATTTTCTGATCATCTTGCCCGCAACAGGAAAGAATCATTTATACTTGGAGATGATTTAATTTATATCTCAGAGAGTGTTTGTGATTTTTTTAGTGGTAAGAGAATGAGAAACAGAAAATTAACCGGGTGGCGAAAAGTATTTTTTTTGGCCATGCTAGTTTTGGCTGCATGCAGCCAAAAATTAACCTCTTTGCCAGATACCCCGACACCTTCTCAGATAGCGAGTATAACGGAAATAGCCACGGTAACAAGAACGCCTTTTCTACCGACGATCATAGCTACCTTCACGCCAACGAATACCGCTACAAAGGAAGCCACAGCGACCGCTACTTCTACCCCATTTAATTTGGAAACATTTCAAAGCAACCTCATTCAGCGAACGGTGAAACCGCAGGCATATATACTGGATCAATGCCAATATCTTTCAGATCGATGGGGCAAAGGAAAAAGCACACCTGGCACAATAGTTGTACCTGTCATGTATCATTCCATTCGTCAGGCCGGGAAACCGGTCAATGATACGCTTACCGTAAGTCACGAATATTTCGAGGAAACGATGCAGCATGCCCGCCAGCTAGGATTTGAGACGATTACCTCCCAACAATTGGTTGATTTTTTGTATAATAACGCAGAAATTCCGCGCCTTTCCATGATTCTGATTGTAGATGACCGCCGTCTTGGGGTTGTGCGTGATCATTTTATGCAAGTTCTGGATCAAAACAACTGGACAGTCACACTGGCTTACATCACTGGAGTTGCCACTGAGGCTGAATGGCAGGAAATGGCCCAATTAAATGAAAATGGCCGGCTTGATGTGCAGGCTCACGGTTTTTACCACAATGGCAACACATATTTCACCGAATTTACACCCAAAGACGTAGTGCACCAGGAAATTTTTGCCCCGATTGATGTAATCAAGGAACATACAGGAAAACGGCCTGTGGCTTTCATCTGGCCAGGGGGTAATTTCACACAGGAGGCAGTTCGAACGGCTCGCTCGGCAGACTATAAAATCGGTTTTACTGTGTTTGCACGTGGTCCACTTATGTACAACTGGATTCCGTTAGGCGACAACGAAATTTCAATGCAGGATCCTCTACTGGTTTTACCGCGTTATTGGAGCACAAGTGCCTATGGTAACCTGGATGAAGCCGTTGAGATATCCAATCAGGCGCGTTTTTTTGCACAACAAAATTATCAGTTGGAAAATGAATGGTTTCAATCTTATTGTGATGGTAATGGTTCATCATTAAGCTTTGATAAGGGAGAATAGCTAAGCATGAGTGTTGATTGTGTATTTTGTCAGATCATTGGCGGAAAAATCCCCACAAAGATTATTTATAAAGATAATTTGATTTCAGTATTCGAAGATATTGATCCCATCGCCCCCATCCACTATCTTTTGGTTCCTAACCGGCATATTCCCTCTTTGAATGAAATTGATGCAGAGGATGCGGGCTTGTTAAGCCACCTGGTTTTGGTCGCCAAAGATTTTGCTGTACATACCGGAATTTCGGCAACGGGTTACCGTCTGATGATCAATACTGGCAAAGATGGCAGTCAGACGGTCGATCATCTCCACATGCATTTGATCGGTGGTCGCAAATTGCTCGGACGGATCGTGAGTTAAATTGACAAGATTATTGCGAGCATTTGCAATTGTGGTTCTAACATTGGTCAGCTTAACTGGCTGTATTAAACCAGCACCAGCAGTAGAACCCTGGCACCTTTCATTGAGCACCTCTCAAACTAAATCTAGTCCAACGCCGAATATGAACATTACATTGGAAAATACGGTTACAGCGGTTCCGGAGATA
This sequence comes from Chloroflexi bacterium 44-23, assembly GCA_001899005.1. Classification (GTDB taxonomy): domain Bacteria; phylum Chloroflexota; class Anaerolineae; order Anaerolineales; family Anaerolineaceae; genus UBA6170. The sequence goes on along the minus strand of MKUW01000006.1, from coordinate 524,394 downwards.
CCCATGGGAACTCCCACTCCTAACGAAGCGCGCGTTATGCCTACCTTGCGTGCAGACCCAGTGGATTATGTAGTACAACCGAATGACTCGTTGAGTATGATCGCTCGCACTTATGGAGTTGATCTGCAATCCTTGATGAACCAGAATCAGATCATTAATCCAAATTACCTGGAAGTTGGACAGCCTTTAATAATTCCGACGGTTGACCCCAACCTTGAGCCATCCAGTTTTAAAATTATTCCGGATTCCGAACTGGTATTAAGCCCTTCATCGATTGGTTTTGACGTGACAACATTTATGGCTAATTTTTCCGGCTACCTTTCAACCCTGCAATTTGCGGATGATGTAGTTCGGCAAGTAGCGGAGGATTACTCGGTTAATCCACGAATTTTACTGGTTGCGCTTGAATGTCAAACGGGTTGGCTGACATCCGCAAACACCGGGTTGGATCCCTCTCAACCAGTCCCTACCGATGCCTGGAAGACAAATGTATTTCAAGTTCTATCTTCCATTGCGGATAGTTTGAATTGGGGTTTTTACCGCTGGCGCGAAAACCAAATTGCCTATTATATTTTAAAAGATGGATCTTATATCCCGGCCAGTGATGTGATCAACGGCGGTACTGCGGCAGTACAATATTGGGCCAGTACCTTGTATGATAAAGATCAGTGGGCCTGGGCAGTATCTGAAAATGGGATTTACAATCTGTACAAACGTTATTTTGGCAACCCGTTCCAATATTCAATCGATCCTTTACTACCAGAAGATTTGCAAACGCCGGATTTTATCCTCCCATTTCAACAAGGTGTTGTCTGGTCTTTTACCGGAGGTCCGCATCCTTCCTGGGGAGACGGTTCCGCCTGGGGTGCTCTCGATTTTGCACCGCCCGGAAGCCCGATGGGTTGTGTCGTCAGCGGGGATTGGGTAACCGCCATTGCCGACGGGGTGATCGTACGGAATGAGTTTGGCGAAGTTATTCAGGATCTGGATGGTGATGGCTTCGAAGAAACCGGTTGGGTCATTCTTTATATGCACATCTCCAGTTGGCAGCAGGCAGCCAGTGGAAGCATGGTGAAACAGGGCGGACTAATTGGTCATGCATCTTGTGAAGGTGGCATCTCAACCGGTGCACATTTGCATATTGCCCGCAAGTATAATGGGGTATGGATAGCCGCCGACAGCGAGCTTCCATTTGTAATGGACGATTATCGCGCGCGCAGCAGTGGCATTGTTTACAATGGATTTCTTGAAATGAATGGAGTGTATATTGAAGCAAGTGCAGTTTACCGGCCGGAAAGCCTGGTCGCGCGCTAAGAAGTTCCTCATTGTAAGTATCTTTATAATCTGGTTAATTTCAATCAGCGCTTGCAGTCTGAGCTCGTATTATGTCAGTGCACTGGATTTGACTGCAACCGCGGGCTTCCAAGCCCTCACCCCCATTGTTCAAGCGACTCCTGACCCTGTTATTCCGATCAACACTGTACTCGAAAAGACACCTGAACCCACCCAGGAAGCGACTGCTGTTTCGGAAGGCATTCCTATACCCACAGAAGTGCAGCCCGAAGATATTGCTACCGTGATTCCCACTGCTACACGGGACTTAACTCCACGCCCACCACTGATTTATTATACCCAAGCCGGCGATACAATCCCGGTGGTGGCAGCGCGTTTTGGTGTCAATCGAGATGAAATCAAAGCACAAGAACCGGTCTCCGAAACAGGATTGATTTCTCCGGGAGCATTGTTAATCATTCCTGACTATTATGGAGCCAACATTGCCTCCGACCCGCTCCTACCGGATAGTGAAATAGTTTATTCGCCATCTGCCCTGGACTTTAACATGGACGAATTTGTTCAGCAAGCAGGTGGATATTTAAGTACATATCGTGAATACCATGTTGATCGTTGGTATAGCGGAGTTGAGATAATAGAACTGGTAGCGATTGCAGATTCAATTAATCCTCGTTTGTTATTGGCATTGCTTGAATTTCAAAGTCACTGGGTTTATGGAGAACCACAAAATCTTGCCCAAAAGAATTATCCACTCGGTTATGTCATTGCCGCAAAACAGGGTTTATACAAACAATTAACTTATGGTGTTCAAACATTGGCAATGGGTTATTACGGCTGGCGTGAAGGTCGTATTACGGAAATTTTATTCTCAGATGGAAGTAAACAACGTATAGCGCCCAATATAAACGCTGGCTCAGCAGCAATACAACATTTTTTTGCTGAATTCTATGATCCATTACGTTGGTTAGGGGCGATATATGGACCTGAAAGTTTTCCGGTTTTGTTTGAGAAGATGTTTGGGAATCCCTGGCTGAGGGCGCAAACGGTTGAGCCTCTTTTTCCGACAAACCTGACTCAACCTGTTTTACAGTTACCTTTTTATCCGGGTAAAATCTGGAGCTTTACCGGTGGCCCTCACCCCGCATGGGGATATAATGGTTCATATGCAGCTATAGACTTTGCCCCAGCAAGCAGTGAACATGGTTGTGTCAAATCTGATGATTGGGTGCTTGCATCCGCTCCGGGGTTGGTCGTTCGTACCGGGCCGGGTCTGGTTGTTGTGGATATGGATGGGGATGGTTTTGAACAAACCGGTTGGGTGATGATTTATTTACACATAGCCTCCACCGGCAAAGTAAGCAAAGGGACTTATTTGGACCAGGATCAACAGATTGGCCATCCATCCTGCGAAGGGGGGTCTGCAACCGGGACACATGTGCATATTGCGCGGAAATTCAATGGTGAGTGGTTGGCAGCGGATGGGGCAATCCCGTTCACTTTGAGCGGTTGGGTCGTGCACAAAGGCGACAAAGTCTACGAAGGAACTTTGACACGCGATGATAAGCTAATTACTGCGCGAGTATACGGTTCATATGAGACTGTTATAATTCGGGATTAAGAGATAATAAACCGCGTTTTCAAGCGGCCATTAAAATATTAAAGTGTATAAAGAATTAAAACCTTCAAAGTTATTACTTGGCTTGGTGCTGCTAATTTTCCTTTTAAATGCGTGTGTTCCGGCCACAAACCCCAACCCATCACCTGGCACACAGGTAGTTGAAGACTTACCTTTCCAGGAAGCTAATATTGATAATGTTACACCAGTCGCCACCCGTCCCCTTTATCCACCAGGGACTATGGTTGAATACCTTGCTCAAAGTGGTGATACTTTACCGGCTGTTGCCCAACATTTTAATTCAAGTATTGCAGAAATTCGCAGCGCTAATCCGATCATTCCGCAAGATGTAACCACACTACCGCCTGGATTTCCAATGCAAATACCGATTTACTACGAATCCATCTGGAGCAGTGCCTTCCAAATCATTCCAGATATCGCTTTCGTTTTTGGCCCCAGAGATGTCGATTTTGACCCTGTATCTTTTGTACAGGGTCAGCCCGGTTGGTTAAAATATGAACGCGGCACGATTGGTGAAAAGATAAGAACCGGAGGCGAGATTGTTCTTTATGTCAGCGAGATGTTTAGTGTCAGTCCGAAATTACTACTGGCAATCGTCGAATACCAAACTGGCGCACTCACACAGGAAACCAAACCGGACTTTTTAGAAGCTTACCCACTAAATTATCAGGATCCGTACCATCAAGGGTTGGCGCAACAATTAATCTGGTTGGCCAATTTTTTGAATAATAACTATTACAGTTGGCGGGAAGGTACATTAGGCAGTTATAAGCATTCCGATGGTCGCCTGGAACGTCCCGATCCCTGGCAAAATGCTGCCACAGCTGCTTTGCAAGTCTATTATTCGCAGATCATGGATCGTGAAGGATCCACCGTAGCAATCAGCGAACAGGGATTGCTTAAAACATACGTTGATTTGTTTGGAGACCCTTGGCAAGGAGATTTAACCTTGATCGCAGGCAGTATTCGTCAGCCTGAATTTATACTGCCATTTGCATCTGGACAGACCTGGGCTTACACGGGTGGACCGCATACAGCCTGGGGCCAAGGCCCGCCTTTTGCCGCCATTGACCTTGCTCCATCCTCCAGCGTTGGCGGGTGTAGCCCCTCTGAATATCCGGCTCTGGCGATCGCTGATGGAACCATCGTAAGAAAAGGAAATGCATACATAGTATTGGATCTTGACGGCGATAATGATGAGAAAACTGGTTGGAACATTTTTTATCTTCACTTGGCAAATAACAGCTTACCCTCAGTTGGAACACAATTAAAACAGGGCGACCCAATTGGAATGCCTTCATGTGAAGGGGGCACTGCAACAGGAACCCATGTTCATATTGCCAGAAAATATAATGGTGAGTGGGTTTTGGCTGGTGGGCCATTAGCCTTTACGATGGAAGGGTGGAAAGTTGGTTTTGGAAGTGCAGCCTACCAAGGGACGCTTGAGCGAAATGGCGTTAAATTAACGGCTTGTGTCTGCTCAGATAGGAATAGCCAAGTCACAGCACGAGGTTTAAAATAATAAAATGCGTTGATATGCCTGTTTAATACTAGGCATCTATTAATGTAATTTTATGATTGATCTGTGCACTTTTTGATAAAATGGCCTGTGCTGGGCAGTACCTTTCCTCTGAAAGACGAACAGCTTTTTTGACTAATTCTGGATCAAGATTCACACCCGTGACAATGTACTCGATCATTATTTCGGTGAAGATTTTTGGGTGTTCATTTTTCCGATCTGCATGTACCTTTACTTCGAAATTGGTAACTTCCTGACGCATTTTTGCCAGTATCGAAATAACATCCATGGCAGTGCAACCTGCCAATCCTATAGCAAATAATTCCATCGGGAGAAAGCCAGCTTCTTGCCCACCAACCGATTTCGAGCCATCCAACGCTATCATATAGCCGGAATCTGCTGTTCCGGTAAAAGACAGACCACTACTCCAAGTTACTTTGGCATCCATTTTTCACATCCTTTTTGATTTATTCTACTGCCACAGCGCTTAAAACACGTTCAATTTCCACCATGAGATTATTTTCAGGCACAGCGCCAACTACCTCGCCCGCTCCCATATTAATCACTGTATGCGGTACACCAGATACACCAAATTGAGTGGAAAGTTCAACAAATTCAGTTGCCTCTACCATTTCTGCTGTCACCAAATCACTTTGAATGGCCATTTGATGCGCTAAAATGACCGCGCGAGGGCAATAGGGGCAGGTAGGCGTGACAAAGACCTTTAATTCAACCGGTTTGGTTATTTGTGCCAGTTTTTGCTTTGTTTCTTCGGCCAGGTTTGATTCCTGTCTTGAGATCAAAACTGTACTATTAATCAATGATGTGAATTCGTGACCGGCCGGAATCCCCAAAAAGCGCACGCCATAATCTTTGATCATTTCTCCATCTTGAACTACCAGAACGGTAGCAGGTGTGTTATTTACACCGTATTGCCTGGCTATTTCAGCATCTTCATCGATGTCGAATACTTCCAGCTCAATCTTGTCGCTGATACCTGTAATCTCTGTCAACAATGATTGTGTGTCTTGGCAGTACTGGCAATTTTGTTCATCACTGCCGAAAAACAAATACTTGACGGGTTTATTGAGGTCCTTGAAGAATTCCTTAACTTGCTCAACTATTTTGTCGTCTAAAAATTTTGAAGTCATATTTCTCCTATCTTGTAGCATCCCCACGGGATGCAATTTTTATTTATCAGGTAAAACAGCCTGCTGAGGTAAAACCACAATTTTGACAAACTAGGTTTAATAAACCATCGTAGTCAAACTTTCCTTTTTTGCATTTTGGGCAGGTTGCCTTAAAACGAATTTCTACTACCTGGTTTGGTTTTTCATTCTCATTTTTCGTTATTATTTTCAATGAGGGCAAGAAATCATTAAATTTCATTTTGTTCTCTGTTTTTATATAGATGATATTTGTCCTTTAAGGTTACAGAATAATTATATGAAATATATATATATTCATTCGTCCTCAGAGTGAAAATGTACTTTGATTAAAAGAACTTGGCCAGGGTTTTCCGATTTTGCCAGTTCACCGTTTTCTGCATATCTCGCGTGAAAATCTTAAAACAGGTTTTCCTTAGTAGGTTTGGAATAATTAACGAAATAAAGGTGTGCTTTGATTAATGTGTTTTTTTTATCGAAGATTATGAAGACCCAGTCTGCTTCGTTTTAAATAAAACAAAAATAAGGAAAGTAAAAGTACCCAAAATGAATCTACGCTTTGGATAAGTCGCATTTAGAGTATCACAATCTCTTAAGCAAAGGCTCCGCACTTTTATGGATGTTTGAAAATCGGATTCGCAAATGTGACTCAATCTCAGTAAATGGTAGATGCCATTGCTATCGATGGTGAGGGACAAATTCAATAGTGATTGAAACCAATCGCTATCGCTTCGTCCTATTCGCGATAATCTTCTAGATGTAGGCGTGCTAACAATCTGTTTTTCACATCTGAAGGCATTTTTTCCCTGGCACTCTGTTGGCGGTAAATATCGATTGTCTTTTTGAGGGTGTTAACCACTACCCGGCAGTTATCACATTCGCTTAAATGTTTTTCCAATTCAAGACAAAGCTGCGGGTTAATTGAACCATCAACATATTCTGAGATGGAGGTGATTAATTCTTCACAATGGTTTTTATTTTTTTCCATTTGTGTTCTCCTCAATAAATTCTGCAAAATATGTGCTTAATTCCTCTCGTAATTTTAGCCTGGCCCTGAAAAGTCTGGTTTTCACATTTGTTTCTGAAAGTTCCAGCGTTTCTGCTGTTTCCTTGATGGAAAGAGCTTCAATGTCTCTCAAAATAAACACAGTCCGCAGATTTTCTGGTAATTTTTGAATTTGTCGGTCCAATTCAGCTCTGGTTTCATTCGTCATGAAAACATCTTCAGGAAGGCAGCACCAATCCAATAACTGATATGCTTCAATTGAATCCTCATTCTCACCGTCAACGAAATCATCTTCCTGAATGGCCACTTCAAGTTTTCTTTTGCGCAGCAACATCAAGGACTCGTTAATTGCAATCCGATAAAGCCAGGTCGAAAGGCTTGATCGCCCCTCAAAATTGGGGAGTGCTTTCAAAGCTTTTATAAATGTCTCCTGAAGAACATCTTCCGCATCGTGGGTATTGGCGAGCATTTTTAATGCCAGACGATAGATGCAATCAGAGTACAATTCCACCAAACGGGTTTGTTCATTGGGATCGCCATTTTGTAAGGCTTCCAGGTTTAAAGGTTCAGCTTGCAGTTCTACCATTTAGATGTATCTCCAAAGGAAAAAGTTGCGCAAGCGATTATGAAAGTGGCCAATTGGGTAAGACATCAATGTCCAGACTATCTGTCTTGCCGTGTACAAAGCGATAATAACCTGCAGCTGCCACCATTGCAGCATTATCCGTGCAATACTTGAGTGGTGGAATAAAAACTGGAAACTCCTTTTGGCTAGTGAAGACATCCCTTAAGGATTGATTGGCAGAGACACCACCCGCCACGAGGAGATTCTTTACTTTGAACTCGCGAGCTGCAGCCATCGTTTTATCAAAGAGTACATCAACAATAGATGCTTGAAAACTGGCAGCCAAATCAAAAATGGGCAGAGGCCGCCCACTTTTTTCCAGATCACGTACTTGCCTTAAAACAGCTGTTTTAACGCCACTGAATGAAAAATTCCAGGTGCCTTCCATTTTTGATTGTGGAAAATTGTAGGCTTTTGAATTTCCGGTCTGTGCTGCGTTTTGAATGGCAGGTCCGCCAGGATACGACAAGCCTAAAAGACGGGCAACCTTATCAAATGCCTCACCAGCTGCATCATCGAGTGTGCCTCCCAATCGCTGGTAGGTAAGATGATCACTCATTAGAACCAGTTCGCTGTGACCACCGGAAACGAGTAAAGCGAGCAATGGGAATTCGGGCGCAGGAGGTGGTTTGGGCGCTTCTTCCGGATAAAGCCAGGCGGAATAAATATGGCTTTCAAGATGATTGACGCCAATCAGTGGCAGTGCGCTGCCAAGTGCCACACCTTTGGCCATGTTCATACCCACCACCAATGATCCGGCTAATCCAGGTCCACGCGTAACAGCAATGGCATCGATATTTGCCAGACTCATGTGCGCTTGTTGCAAGGCCTGATCAACGACATCATAAATGACGCGGATGTGTTGCCGGGAAGCAACTTCCGGAAAGACACCACCGTATTGTTGGTGAAGGTCAATCTGCGAAGCCACCACCGAAGATAATAAAATCCTGCCTTCCTCGAGCACTGCGGCAGCAGTCTCATCACAGGAAGATTCAATTGCTAATATTCGGAAGGGGAGAAAATTTTTTTTCAGGAGGCTCATAAAATCTTTATACCATAATAATCAATATTGCTGCGATGAATGCAATTTTAAGCATGTTTGATGGGCAATACCAGGTCATAAGGATAGTCAGCCAATTTCTCAAAAGTGCCTTCGGTTGTGACCTGGTAAGTATCTTCAATCCGTATTCCAAAATTACGGCTAGGATAGTAGAGGCCTGGCTCAATTGTGAAAACACACCCTGGAACCAGCTTTTCTATCGGTGTAGCGGTTGCACCACTAAATGGCATTTCATGTAATCGCAAACCGACCCCATGACCAAGGCTGTGAACATAGCCTTCCATAGTTGCCGGGTTGGTGAGTACTGTAATGTGTCCCAGATTCTCAAACATTTCACAGGTTCTTTTCTGGTAATGGCTGAAAAGTTGGCCGATGGTCAGTTCTGAAACGATTGAATCATAGACAGTTTTCACTTGCTCATATGCCTTGGACACTTCAGGGCTGGCATAGCCAAGACTCCATGTGCGTGTGAAATCATAATAATAGCCACCTCCTGCCTCGCAAGGATAAATATCGAAAACGATCGTCTTTCCGAGAGTTATGGGTTGATTGTCATCTCCTTGACTATGTGGAACGCCGGCATCATGGCCAATCGAAAATATGGTTCCATGCGGGTTTTCCACACCTTCTTCAGCCAGCCATAAATTAATCTTCCGACGAATATCACCGATTGTGAGCGCTTTTTTATCAGGCGATTGTAAAGTTTCGTTTAACACCGGGCTGAATTGTAAAAAATTGGCAACCCGCCTTACAACTGATGTGGTGACTTTTCCCATACGATGAATTCGGTCGACCTCTTCCTGATCTTTTGTCATCATGGCGGTCATAAAGATTGGATCGTTGAAATAGCCAATAAATTTTATATCAGGTAAAAGAGCTTGAACTCGATTGAGCACAGAAAACTTGGGACCGATTTCGACCTCACCATAAATAGCCACATTACCACTGCTAATTCCGGCATCTTCAAACATGTGCACGTATCGCAAGGCCATTATTTCGCCGGGATCTCCTCGGGCTGCAAGTTTAAGATCCAAATATGGATAACGATCATAGGAATGAGTTTCCAAACCACTCTTTGCAGCCTCATCGCGTTCCATTGATCCATGGAAGAGGATCCCCTTTTTATCAAGAGGCTTGATCAGATCAGCTGAAGTAAGATGGCCGCCGCCTGTCAGGTATACCATCGTTGGGTTGTGCTGTCCTGACCCCATAACTAAAAGTGCGTCAATATTATTCGCTTGCATAAGGCTATCGATATCTTTTTTCATGATGACTGACTCCTAAAGAATTATATTGATTATTCTGGAAATAGCGTTTTTATTTGGTTGCACAATACTTCTTCCTGCACGGAAAACACTGTTCGGGGATCGAGAAGTACTTTCTCATTTTCAATGCGTGCGATGATCGGTATCGGGAATTGGCGCAGTTGTTTGACAAATTGATCGGGATTACGCACAGTAAATGAGAGCGCATAGGATGGTAATGTCTCCTCTGGCATGCTTCCGCCACCAATCGTGGAGCGGCAATTAATGACATCTCCATGCTGAATTGTTCGTTGCCAGGCATGCGCGGATAGTTGAATATCCTCAGCAGATCTTGAAATCATTTTCCAAATCGGGATTTCTTGCTCTGCCTCATCCCGCAAATAATGATTGAGTGTGGCGGTCAACCCGGCCAGGCAAAGCTTATCGGCGCGTATTGCACGAACCAGTGGATGTTTTTTAATTTTATCAATTAATTGTTTTCTACCAATGATTATCCCGGCTTGAGGGCCGCCCAGAAGCTTATCTCCGGAAAAACATACCAGGTCCGCACCAGCAGATAAAGATTCGCTAATGGTTGGTTCATGCTGCAAGCCATATTGAGCAGTATCCAGAAATGTACCAGAACCGAGGTCATCCAATACTGGAACCCCAGCGGTATGGGCGGCTTCACAGATTTCCGCTAAATTTGGTTCCGCAAAGAAGCCAATAATTTTAAAATTGGAGTGATGTGCCCGCATTACCAGTGCCGCTGGTTCCTGTAACGCTGTAGAATAATCATTTAAATGAGTTCTGTTCGTAGTCCCAATCTCGATCAATTTTGCCCCGGATTGTTTCATGACATCCGGAATTCGAAAACCACCGCCAATTTCAATGAGTTGTGACCGCGAAATAATGACTCTGCGGCGATAGGCAAGGGTGCTCAAGATAACCAAAATGGCACTGGCGTTATTATTGACAACCAGGGCTGCCTCTGCACCGGTTAATTGCATCAGAATCTTTTCCGCATGTACTGTTCGTGATCCTCGTTTGCCTGTAGAAAGGTCAAATTCAAGCGAATTATAATTGGATGCAATTGTAGCCATAGCTTCAATGCTGTCATCACTAAGCGGAGCACGTCCCAGGTTGGTATGCAAAATGACACCACTGGCATTTATGAGCGGGATAAGTGTAGCTTTGAAGTTTTTCTGTAAATGCAGGTTGGCTCGTATCAGGATGGCCTCTGCTGTACAGGATTGACGGTCCAGCTTATCAATTTGACGTAAACTTTCTTGCACTGCTCTAATTGCATCGATTACCTGAGACCGTCCAAAATTGGCGATGATGGGGGATGCTTCCGGACTGTTTATTATCAGATCCACAGATGGAATCTGGCGATAGTCATTCATCTTCATCCACTTCTGGCCGCCATCGACTGATCTCTGCCATGCGGATTAAATTTTCAACAACCAAAATTCCGATTGCAAGAATAAGAGCCAAGACTGGATTTAGAATGCGGCCGAGTTGTAACCAGGCCAATAAATCAAAGAATAACCCAACCCAGATTGCCTGGCGGATCAAAACAATTGCATTGGCCGGTGGTGAGCTAATAAAACGCAGATTGAAGAAATAAACAATCGGAAGGGAGGTTCCGCTTAAGGCAACCATAAACAGGAAAAAGAATAACCAACGAGGGCCTAACAATGGGGTTGTATATTGAAATAAAAAGTAGAGCCCCAACCAACCAACGGCAGCTAAGAAGGCAGTAGTAATCAGTATATTTTTAAGTTTTGGATAGGATTGTGTTTTCAAATTTACACCGTAATCAAATTATATCGCATACTTGTCCACGGGAATAAATAGACAACAGCGTCATTTTGAAATTTCCCTTTGCATAAATTTGTCCAAGGTATTGTAGGCCAGGTTTTGACCGAGGGTTGCTTTTGTGGTAATATTTGGAAATTCGAACTAAAGCTCATCCAGAGAGGTGGAGGGACCGGCCCGATGATACCTCGGCAACCACTAACACAAGCAGGTGCCAAATCCGGCAGAGGCTATTAATTATGGTCAATCTGGGAGATGAGGGTGTTTTGACAGGACCTCTCAAATATGAGAGGTATTTTTTTAAATTTTGAGATTTCCATTTCCCTTTTAAGGAGATTGTATGCCAAGAAAATATACTAACCGCAAATACCTGGATGCTTTGCAAAATAAAGTCATAGTTTTCGATGGAGCGATGGGAACCAGCCTGCAGAAATTTAATCTAGGCGTATCGGATTATGGTGGTCAACAATACGAAGGCTGTATAGATTACCTTGTTATTGCCTCCCCGCAAATTGTTGAAGCAGTGCATCGCTCATTTTTAGAAGTGGGTGTAGATGCAATTGAAACCAATACGTTTCGTGCAAATCCTTTGACTTTGTCGGAATATGGATTGCGCGAAAGTGTATATCAGATCAATTTTCAGGCAGCACAGCTGGCTCGTAAATTGGCTGATGAATTCAGTTTGAGTACCGGTCAACAACGTTTTGTGGCTGGTTCGCTGGGTCCATCTGGCAAGTTGATTTCCATGGATGACCCCGATCTTTCCAATATTTCCTTTGTTGATCTTGTGGATGTTTTCCGCGAGCAGGCGATTGGGTTAATCGAAGGCGGAGTTGACCTGATGCTGATTGAGACTTCACAGGATATTCTTGAAGTAAAAGCAGCCATTCAAGGGGTTTCGCTTGCATTTGAGCAAACTGCCATTTTTCTGCCAATTCAGGCACAAATAACGCTGGATACAACCGGTCGTATGTTATTGGGTACTGATATTGGCGCAGCACTGGCGATTTTGGAAGCTTTGCCAATTGACGTAATTGGATTAAATTGTTCAACCGGGCCGGAGCATATGCGCCTGCCAATTCAATTCCTGGGTGAAAATTCCATCCTGCCGGTGTCTTGTATTCCAAATGCGGGCTTACCATTAAACGTCAATGGGGAGGCTGTTTACCCACTTTCAGCCGATTCGTTTGCGGAGTCGTTGGCTGAATTTGTGGAGAAGAATAATATTAATGTAGTTGGAGGATGCTGCGGTACAACGCCGGAGCATTTGCGAAAGTTGGTGAAAGCGGTCGGGGATCACCAGCCACTTCTCCGGCCATTAAATGAACCTGCCGTATTGGCATCCGCCACCCAAGTGATGAACATGCACCAGGAGCCGGCACCATTAATAATTGGTGAAAGGCTGAACACGCAAGGAAGCCGCAAGTTTAAGAAAATTATCCTTGATGGGGATTATGAGAGTGTTTTACAGATCGCCCAGCAGCAGGTGGATAGCGGGGCGCATGCTTTGGACGTTTGTGTTGCTTTAACTGAAAGAGCGGATGAAGCTGAGAGTATGCGGAAAGTCATCAAAATTTTAGCGCCGGCAATACGGGTTCCATTGGTTATTGATTCGACTGAGCTTGATGTTCTTGAAACAGCCTTGCAAACCGCGCCCGGTCGCTGCCTGATAAATTCAACCAACCTGGAAGCAGGTCGTCAAAAGGCTGATAAGATTTTTGCACTGGCGAAAAAATACAACGCAGCTGTGATTGTTCTCACAATTGATGAAGACGGTATGGCAAAAACAGCCCAACAGAAACTTGAAATTACCAAGCGTTTATTATCCATAGCCGTTAATGATCATGGATTACGCCCACAGGATCTTGTGGTTGATGCGTTAACATTTACGCTTGCCACGGGAGATGTTGAATTTTCCAATTCAGCTAAGGAGACCCTGGATGGCATCAGGCTTATAAAGCAAAATCTGCCAGGCATCTTAACTTCATTGGGTGTCAGTAATGTTTCATTTGGTCTTTCCCCGGCTGCCAGAGCAACATTGAATAGCGTCATGCTTTATCATGCTGTCCAATCTGGCCTTGAAATGGCTATTGTCAATCCCGCCCAGATTACGCCTTACGCTGAAATTGCACCGGAAGAAATCTCTCTCGCCGAAGATCTTATTTTTAATAAACGCGATGATGCACTGCAACGATTAATTTCATTTTATGACGAACATGGAAATGCACTTGCAGACCGTTCCAGCGAGCAAGAAAAACATGTCAATTCGCTTCCTCCGGAAGAGCGTTTGTTTTGGAAGATTGTCCATCGCAAGAAAGATGGCTTGGAGCAGGATATTGATTTGTTGTTGGCTGAAAAAGGCAATGAAAGTGTCCATGAAAGAGCAGTTTGGATTCTCAATAATGTCCTTTTACCGGCCATGAAAGAAGTCGGGGATAAGTTCGGGTCAGGGGAGTTGATCTTGCCATTTGTGCTGCAATCCGCCGAAGTGATGAAGAAATCGGTTGGGTATCTTGAGAATTTTCTTGAAAAGAAAGCAGGTGTCAGCAAGGGACTCATTGTACTGGCAACTGTCTATGGTGATGTACATGATATTGGCAAAAACCTGGTAAAGACAATCCTGGTAAACAATGGCTATGAGGTGCTTGATTTAGGCAAACAAGTTCCGGCTGAGACTATCATCAGCACGGCAGTTGAGCGAAAAGCCAATGCAATTGGTTTGAGTGCTTTGCTCGTCAGCACCAGTAAACAAATGCCTTTAATTGTGAACGAACTCAATCGCAGAGAGATTCATTTACCGGTGTTAATTGGCGGTGCAGCGATCAACAAAAAATTTGGTCGCCGAATCTTAATGACGGATTCCGAGACGTTTTATCCTGCCGGGGTGTTTTATTGCAAGGATGCCTTTGAAGGATTGGCTGTGATGGACCGGCTCAGCGATGCCAATAACCGCGAAGATTTCATTTGCCAGAATCGCCGAGAAGCTGAAGGTGAACTTAAAAGAGCGGAAACTAAAGTTGGCATTGAACTGAATGAGCCTGGACAAACCTCCAAGATTCGGCGAGACATCACCATTCCAACACCAAAAACATGGGGAGTGCAGATAGTACGAGATATTCCGCTTGAATCAGTCTTTGAACACTTATCTTTAAATGAATTATTCCGTCTATCCTGGGGTGCAAAAAATGCGCATGGAGAAGAATGGCTGAAGATAAGAACTGATTTTGAAGAGCGCCTCGAATGTATGAAGCGTGAAGCGCGTCTTAATAAATGGCTGCGCCCCCAGGCTGTCTATGGGTATTTTCCGGTACAATCCCGTGACGATTCTTTGTTGGTTTATGATTCGCGGTCTATCGACCATGAACGCAGGGTTATTGAACAATTCCATTTTCCACGCCAGAGCGGAGGAGAAAAATTGTGCCTGGCCGATTATTTCGCGCCCGAGAGCAGTGATCAGATTGATACGATGGTGCTGCAAGTGGTCACTGTTGGCCAAAAAGCGACCCAACGCTTTGATGAATTACAATCCGGAGGCGAATACACAGAGGCTTATTTCTTTCATGGCCTGGCAGTCCAAACCGCCGAAGCAACGGCAGATTATATGCATGATTATATCAGGACGGAGCTGGGATTTGAAAACGAAAGGGGCAAACGTTACTCGTGGGGTTACCCGGCAATTCCTGAACTTGAAGACCATGCCAAGGTTTTTTCTCTGTTGCCTGTCGAAAAAGAATTGGGGATGGCATTGACAAGTGCCTACCAGCTTGTACCGGAGCAGTCAACTGCAGCCATTATCGTTCATCACCCCCAGGCACGATATTTTAATATTGGCACGAGCCGGATTAGTCAATTGATGGGAGCATAATTGCATGGGACTAGAATCAAAATTTTTAAGAAAATTGGCGCAACCTAAACCGATTTTGTCTGATGGTGCAATGGCTACTGTGCTGCATTCTAACGGCATTCGTTTTGATGATTGTTTTGATGCGTTAAATTTGACACAGCCAGCGCTGGTTGCTGATGTCCATCGAGCTTATATAGAGTCTGGCTCGCAAATGATCCAGACGAATACATTTGGTGCAAATCGCTTCAAATTAAGTGAATTTGGCAAAGAAGATCAGGTAAAACAAATTAATCAGGCTGGCGTGGATCTGGTACGCAAAGTGGCACTGGCAAGTTCCCTTGATATTTTAATTGCAGGTGATGTCGGGCCACTGGGGGTGCGTCTTGCACCTTTTGGAAAGGTTCAGCTGGACGAAGCGTACAAGGCCTTCCATGAACAAATTTTGGTTCTGATTGAAGCACAAGCAGATTTGATCATAATTGAAACTATGACGGACTTTTATGAATTGCGTGAAGCTGTTCGTGCTGCGAAAGATATCGATTCAAAGATACCAATTATTGCGTCCATGACGTTTACCAGAGATGACCTTACTTTGTTGGGCGACTCCCCCGAAAAGGTGGCAAAAAGTATTTTTGCGCTTGACGTTGACGTGGTTGGTATAAATTGCTCAGGTGGTCCTTTGCAATTATTACGGATTCTAAAAAAAATGAAAAAAGTTGTGCCACAGGCACTTTTGTCCGTCATGCCAAATGCAGGTTGGCCAGAGCAGCAGGATGGGCGGATTATGTATCCGGCAGGACCTGAATATTTTGGGGAATATGCGCTTTCTTTTTGGAAAACAGGGGCAAAAGTTATCGGAGGATGTTGCGGAACAACGCCTCAACATATCCGTGCCATGGCAGATATCATCTCTATAACAGAGAATGTTGATATTGCCAACGGCATTGAATTCATACAGGAAGCAGAAAACCCAGAAATGCTTGAAAGCGATGAACAATCGCAGCTTTCTAAGAAGATGGCACATGGGGATTTCATCATCGCAGTTGAAATGGATCCACCCAAGGGATTAAGCACGAAGAAATTATTGGCAGGTGCCAGCTTGTTAGCTGATTCCGGTGCTGATGTCATCAATGTTGCGGATAGTCCGATGGCACGAATGCGCATGAGCCCCTGGGCAGTTTGCAGTCTGATTCAAAAATACACGAATATTGAAACTGTCTTACACTTCCCAACCCGCGGACGAAATCTACTGCGTGTGCAAGGAGATCTGTTGGCCGCACATGCGCTTGGGATACGGAATGTCTTCGTGATGATGGGTGACCCAACAGCTATTGGTGATTATCCGGAAGCCAATGACAATTTTGACCTGGTGCCATCCGGGGTTATAAAGTTGATTAAACAATCCTTTAATGTCGGACTTGATCATGCCGGCTCGGAAATAGGGCAGCCGACCACATTTTTTGTAGGAGCTGCGCTTAATCTGAGCGCAAACAACCGCCAGCTTGAGGTGAATCACCTTTTCCGTAAATTGCACGCAGGGGCTGATTTTTTTCTGACACAGCCGGTTTTTGATATCGAAAAAACCCGCCAAGTAATCAACCAGATTCGTGGCTTAGCAGAAGGGGATCATATTCGCATACTGGTAGGAATTCTTCCTCTGGTCACTGACAGACATGCCAACTTCCTACATAATGAAGTGCCGGGTATCTTTATTCCTGATTCGATTAAGAAGCGAATGCAGAAAAGTGGTGACAATAGCGCAGCTACCGGAATAGAAATAGCGATCGAGTTAATCTCTGGTTTACGGGATCAAATCAATGGGGTTTATTTGATGCCTGCTTTTAATCGTTTTGATTATGCCGCAGAGATTATTGAAAAAGTTAGATCTTTTTGAATTTATGTGGATTTAATTCACAATTGAAACGAAAAAACGTATCATTGTACAAAACAAAATTCTTGTGAGAAGGCATTCATGCGCGTTCTGATAATCTCTGACATTCATGCAAACTTTGATGCCCTTCAGACCGTGTTGAAGGATGGTGGCGATGTAGACCAGACCTGGTGTCTGGGAGATTTGGTGGGTTATGGGCCTCAGCCGAATGAGTGTGTTGAACTTATTCGAAGTCTGGAAAACCTCATTTGCATTAAAGGAAACCATGATTTGGCCGTTACTGGGGGCATTGATATTTCACTTTTTAACAACGAAGCCAAAGAATCAATGCTTTGGCACCAAAATAATTTATCCAAAGAAAACATTAAATTCTTGAAAGATCTTCCGGAAAAAGTGGAAGTTAACGGAGTGACGTTGGTTCATGGAAGCCCGCGGAATCCGATCTGGGAATACATTCTTGAACCCTACATTGCCCGCATTAATTATGAATATTTTAAAACGGATTTGTGTTTGGTTGGCCATTCACATCAGCCCATGATTAGCGCCTGGAATGCAGAAGAAGGCGTGTTGGAATGGGGGCCTCCGGTACCTGGCAGTTCAATTACCTTACATAATCGCATGATTATTAATCCTGGTTCGGTAGGTCAACCGCGAGATAGCGATCCGCGAGCGGCATATGCCATTTATACAACCGGTTTGCACCGATTCGAATTCCGGAGAATCGCTTATGACGTTGGGGCCGTACAGAAAAAAATTCTAAAAGCAGAACTACCATTACGGCATGCACAACGCTTAAATGGCGGCTGGTAAGGTAAAATTTATCCATATCAGATTCCCTGGGAGAATTAGACTATTTGGGAACCAGATCGCATTGATTTTCGTCTAGAAGACAAGCCATAATTCGCCTAGTTCAATCGGAGGAATAAATGAAGTCAAAATTTTACGCCCTGTTGTTGATAGCAGTCCTTGTATTGACTGCGTGTGGAGCGAAATCTCAATCACGAGATTTTCCAAATCTTACGCCTTCAGGAACAATGGAATCGCCATCTTTCGAAAACGATTTTGCTTCCGGAGAAAAGTCCTACGATGGAATGTCGCCAAATGTTTCTGGTGAGAGCGGTTTGCCGCCCGCTAATGTTGTTCGTCTCGTCATTCGTAACGCCGAACTTTCGATTGTCGTCGACGACCCAGCCAAAGTGATGAGCACGATTAATCAAATGGCTGAACGGATGGGTGGTTATGTTGTCAGTTCCAATCTGTGGAAATCTGTAAATTACAGTGGCATTGAAGTACCTGAGGCAAGTATCAGTATCCGTGTTCCTGCAAATTTACTAAACCAGGCCATCGATGAAATCAAAAATTTAACTAATGACCGCCAAAAGGATGTTCTTAGCGAGAATGTCTCAGGCCAGGATGTAACCAAAGAATATACCGATCTTAATTCTCGCCTGGCAAATCTGGAAGAAGCGGAAGCACAGCTGCGTTCCATAATGGAAGAAGCTAAAAAGACGGAAGACGTCCTCAATGTTTTCAATCAGTTGACTTACTATCGTGAACAAATCGAAGTCATAAAAGGTCAAATTAAATACTACGAAGAATCCGCTGCGCTTTCAGCGATCAATGTCAGTATAAAAGCTCATGAAGCGGTCAATCCAATTTCTGTGGCTGGTTGGAAACCTTCAGTTACAGTCAGCAAAGCGCTGCAGGCACTGGTAAATTCAATGCAGGTAATTGTAGATGCCGTCATATGGATCGTAATTTCGGTTATTCCGGTCCTGATTATCATTTTCCTGCCCCTTTATCTGATATTCCTGGCCATTCGCGCTGCAGTCCGTCGTTCAAATAAAAAGCGCCTGGCGAAAAAACAAGCCGATACAGTTCAACCGACAAACCCTAAAGAATAGATATAAATAACTTGTTCGTGTGACCAGCCTGCTGAAATATTAGCAGGCTGGTGTTTCTTAAATAAGATTGATTTATTGCCGCCGGGCTATTTAATTTTTCAGACTACATGCAAATGGTTAAAGTACATTCTCTTTCCATTGCGACTGAAAAAATATAAACGCCATTCGGCTGTGTTACCCAGGCAACCGGTTTTTGGTTCAAGAGTGCTTCTTTGGGTGGCTCAGGGAGATATAAATAGATATTTCCCTCTACTATGCGCGGTAAAGCGATTCTGCATTCAAGTATGTTTTTATTTAATTTCCAATCCGCCACTTCCAAACCCATGGAAATATGCAAATTTGATCCAAGATAGGTGGGTTCATCACGGAAAGACCGAATTGCAAATAAAGCCACACCATGCGCAGCAAGCTTTTTGATTAAAATTGGGTCGTTGGCTTTGATCAATCGTACTTTATCTTCCCAGTATGAATATGCCCAGAAATCGTTTTTTAGCAGGTTGAAATCCGGAAGCAGCAGAAAGATTTCGCGTTCATTTTCTTTCCAATTGAATCGTGCTATTACATTCCAGTCCCCAGCTGGATTATTAAGATCGAGGCGAAGATTATGTGGGGTCGTTTTATCCAACCAATCCATAACAAAAGCTCTTTTACCAATTACCGGGATTAATTTTTCAGCCATCTTTCTGCGATCTGGAGAAAGTTTCGGAAGATCGTCTGAAATAATGATTGAACCACCAGTAATGGCGATTGCGGTTGCCAAGGACTGCACTTCAGGTAGTGTCAGATTGGTTTCATCACGTATCAGTAAACAATCCGGATCATTAATCCACCAGCGATCATGCTGTTCTGCTCGTGAAAGAATATTTTGGATGGAGTTGCGAGCAGAAGGCATGTGTGGTTCGCGTTTAAAGGGAAACGAGATCCCCAAAAACTTTGGAGTCCAATCGCCGCTGACATCCGCACCAATTCGGTTAGCATCCACGATTCCGAGCACCGATCCAAGTGGCGCGCCGCAGCCAAGTAAGAAGGTTTCTGGACCCACGCTGTTACGGATTGATTGCATGGCATGTCGTAAGACTTGTGCCCTGGTCTTCGTACGGTCAAAACGGTATCCTGCCAGAGCACCCGCATACAGGAAATCCAGTTTCAAGTAAGGGAATTGCCAGTCATTTACAGCTCTGGTAACCACCTCAAGGGCATAATCGAGAGCTCCCGGTGCAGTCAGATCAAGAGCCTGGGTGAAAACGTTCCAGATAAAACCGGCATTGACTGTTTGTTTGTTTTTGTGGCGCAGCAATTTGTCCGGATTATTGATGGCGTACTGGCTATTGGGATGCAAAATAAAAGGCGCCAGCCACAATCCGGGTGTGAAGCCTTTTTGCTTTATTTCACGTGCCAGAGGCAATACGCCGCCAGGAAAGCCTTTACGAAATTTGAACCAATCCCCAATTTGCCGTTCAAAGCCGTCATCGATTTGAATCAATTCCAGCGGCAGACGGTCCTGGTATTCAGCAATTGTCTCAACATTCTGTAAAATTTTCTTTTCAGAAATATCCTGATAAAAATGATACCAGGAGCACCAGCCAACCGGCGAAGAATGCTTGATCTGCACCTGATTTTCGCGGGCTACCGCCTGGTAATATGTTGCAAAGGGATCCGGTTGGTCAAAGTAGCAAGGGTAAAAAACAGCCCAATCAGTGTCAGTGCTATGTCCTGGAGAGACAACAATTCGATCTCCGTTTGCCCATAATCTTATCTTTGGTTGTTCACGGATATCGACTTCAAGACTGCCAAAATTGTTTTTCTGCGAAAGAAAACCAAATAGAGCAGCTATCCTGGCATTCCGGTCTGCCAGAATGCCGAAAAAATCGCCGCTGAAATGCCCAACCTGGCGTGAAAGGGGGGTTCCTGCATTTTGAACCAATACATCCTGGAAGTGTCTTAGCCGTGTCTGACGTTGAATCTGATCTTCTCGAAACGTGCCAGTAAATGACCAGGATTGCCATCCGCTTGCATGAAAGGCTAATGCTGGGTGTGAAGTAATATTGCCGCTGTTATATCTGCTCTCGGGATCACGATTAAAACCGAGATTAAGCAATTCAATACTTTCCAATTCCACAGCAGCAGAGGATTGATTTTCGAAAGCAACCTTCCATAAAAAGATGGGAAAATCTTCACTTAATGCGAAGACCAATCGGACGATGAAATTTTCCTGTTCAAGGAAAATGGAAAACTCTAGCTGTTTTAATTTTCCTTGCACCGAATCTGCGGTTGTTTTTAAAGCCTCGAATGAATCCCAGGATGATTGAAGCAAGGTGACAGGCCGGTTGTTAATTCGCACAACCAATTTGATGTATGCTCGTTCTAAGGCTGGAAACCCGCTGCGGTTTGTTGTTAGATTAAAGGATCCCTGGTCTGGCTCAATCGTTAATTGAAAGAGATTGTTTTGTAACTGGTAATTTGACATACCTGCTCCCTTGGTAGAGTTGCTTGATTCTACAATGAAATTTGATCTTTGTGCTGTCGGTTCCTTCTAATTCAATTAGGACATTGAGCCTGGTGGTCAGAACGCAGGATTTGTTTTATCATTGAGAGAAATTTCTCTCTCAGGAGCATACAGCTTGCGCAAGAAAAAACTTGCCTTATTACTAACTTTTATTGGCTTATTATTTATTTTTATGGCAGCCATCATAACCTACCGGCAATTTCAGCAATTTAAACAACTGCCTTGTAACTTTCCTTCAAATTTTGAAATCGGATCAATTCCAGTGGCAGGAATTTCACCGGGAAAAGCTCAACAACGCTTGAAAGAAACCTATGAGATGCCAGTAATCTTGCAGATTGGGCAATCGATAATTCAGGTATCAACGGAAAATGCAGGGATCTCTTTTGCGTGGGAGGATATGTTTCAACCCGCGTTGAAAATCTGTTTGGAAAACCACGATTTCTCATTTTTCTGGGATTATTTATGGCATCATGAAGTAGTTGAGTTCCCACAGATAAACGTCCTGGTTGATTTTGATCGCGCAAAGTTGAGCAATTTTATTGATCAGGAGCTCGAACCAAGATATCAATCGCCGGCTACCCCCGCTTATCCTCTGCTCGGGACCACGCAGTATGCGACTGGGGCAGCTGGTACATCTTTAAATACTGAAGGTTTAATTGACAAAATTTATGCTGCTTTCCAATCACCGGATAAGCGCCAGATTATCGTGGAAACCCAGCCGCTGCCAGCAGAGCCGCCCAGCCTTGAACAAATTGAGTATTTACTTAAAGCGAATATCCGTGAATTTGAATTTCCAGGTATAGTCGAAATCTATATGCAAGATTTAGGAAACCAGCATACGAGCCAATTGGCATTATTGAATGGAGAAGGTGTAGAACCGGGAATCGCTTACACGGCGGCCAGCACAATGAAGATCCCGATTATGGTTTCGACTTTGTGGCGTGAAGATTTACCGCTGGATGAAAATGTCTCCGGCTGGTTGAATTATATGATTGTCTTATCGGAGAATGCTCCCGCGGATCGCTTGATGGAGCGAATTGATCCAATTAGCGGGCCGTTAATCGTAACTTCAGACATGCAAGCCTTGGGAATGAAAGATAGCTTTATTTCCGGCTTTTTTTACTTGGGAGCACCGTTGTTGAGTCTCAATACAACCTCCGCCAACAGTAGGGCAGATATCAATACCAATCCTGATATGTACAATCAAACCACTGCCGCAGACATTGGCGGTTTACTCGCTGGGATTTACGAGTGTGCTGAAAAGGGGCAGGGAATCTTGGTGCAGAAATCTGAGGGAAAGATCACTTCTGAAAAATGTCAGCTGATGATCGATATCCTTGCCAGGAACAAGATCGGGGCGTTAGTGGAAGCGGGGTTACCAGAAGGAACCCGTATTGCACATAAACATGGTTGGAGCGAGGAAGACGATGGCTTGTTGCATACCGTTAGCGATGCTGTGATTGCCTTTGGGCCGGAAAAGGATTTTGTCTTTACGATTTTTGTTTATTCACCACAACAGTTATTATTTGAAGATGCCAATTATTTGATCGCGAGATTGGCACAGACAGCATTCAATGGTCTAAATCCTGATCATCAAATTGCATGGCGGTTTACCCGATAATCAATTGAATCTTTGAAAAGCAACATTCAGCAATTCAATTTTTTGGCTGTATGGTGATAAATGTGATTTGGTCGGCGAACACTCTCACAAATCTCTCCTGCAGGCTTCCTGAGATGTATACAGTAAGACGATATTCGCCTTCCTCCAGATTTGAAATCACGAAGTTTTCTCCAACTCCCGTATTGAGGGGCATGCCTTTCGTGTAGCTAGTTAAATAGGTGGGTATTTGATCAGGATCAACCTGATCATTCCGCATCGCTTGAATGTTAATGCCGGCATCCTCCACAATTAATCCACTTGCATCCAAAATCCGCCCTGCCAAAATCCCCATAGATACGCCTGAAGCGTCAGTCCCTAAAGGTAAATACAACTCAGGGTTACTGGTATTCGCTAAGAGAGGTTGCCCGACCCTTACTTCAAAGTGCAGGTGACTGCCAATGGCACCGCCGCTAAAGCCTACTTCACCAATTTTGTGACCTGATGAGACAACCTCACCAGTTCTTACGTTGATCTTGGAAAGGTGGGCATATAAACTGTAGAAATTAGGACCGGCTGGAACAGGTGAATGTTCAATAATTACCATATTTCCATAATAGTCTTTAAATCGTCCCCAAAGTTCTTTTTCGTCAGATCCAGCAAACACAACAGTTCCATTTAATGCCGCTATGACCGGTGTGCCATATTCATTATAAAATTCAACACCGTCATGGGGCAGGCGTGCTCCATTTTGGGTTGTACCATATCGATACGATGAATCGATCGTTTGGTTGTAATTCTCAGAAATAGGAAAATTGAAGATTGGCAAAAAAGGTTTAGTTGTATCGTTTGAGGAGAAACTCATTGCCGGTGTTGTGGAGGACGGATTGGCTGCTGGTTCTAATGTTCGCGTGGATGAAATGGTTGCTGTCCTGGTGTGAGTTGGCAGAATCCGGGTTTCGGTGGCTATTTGAGTAGAATAGGGAAATGAAGTAGTGGTAATGATAATTGCTTCGTTTGTCTTTTTCGTAGGCACATTGACACTTGCATCTGGATTGCAAGCGCTCATCATGAACAGCCAAAAAACGGCGATCACAGGCCAGATTCTGCTCATTAATTTGGAAACCCACCCCGTTCTTGCAAGAGTAATGTGAGTTGTTCTTCGATTTCGGCAGCTTCTTTTTCTAATTGGCGGACAGATGCAAGGAGTTGGTCAACTTTGTTTTGATCCTGAATTGATAGCGTATTGGTGCGAACATTTATACACGCACTTCGTAAACCTGCCCGAGCAAATATTACCCCTGATGCGGCATCCGAAATTGTATTGATGTTGCCAATTCTGGCGGCTTGAAAAGCATTTTTCATAATCTGTAATGCCTTTTGAGCCGCGCGGAATGGCAATTCAGCTGCTTGAATGGTGGCCGCTTGAATGGCATTATTGCGTTGTACAATTTCCTCAGGTGTTGATTTTGGTTTTTTAAAAGCTTCCATTACCTGGATAAATGCATCTGCATCTTCCTGTATAGCAGTGGTCAATTCTGTTTGTAACTGAATTGATTCTTCCTCAAGTGTTTGCATTTGAGCGTGAACATCAGCATATTTCTTGCGGCCAAGCGTTAATCGAGATACCATGGTTGTGAGTGCGGCTCCCATAGCAGCACTGTAGGCAGCTGCTGAGCCTCCGCCGGGGGCGGGATCGGCTGAAGCCAACTGGTTGAGAAAGCTCTCTTCTTTGTTGGCATTTTCAGTATTTTCTTGCCTTTCATCAAAAAGACGTTGCTCGAGGATTTGTTTGGTTTCAAAACCATCTAATTGTAAATACCATTGGGCCGCGTCAATTAATGCTGTTTGGGGAATAAGCCCTACCAGTTCAGAATGGTGAATCGCCACACCATAGCGGGCAGCTTCGCGCCGCACAAATTCGACAACCCGTGCAATCGGAGTTTTGCTGAAATTGGTCAGGTTCATGGAAACTTGAGCTTTGCCTTCGACCAGAACTCCCATACCTTTTACGTAACGCAAGCCACCCGATGAATGGCGCACTGCGCGTCCAATTTTTTGGGCAATGCTGACATCATCGGTGGTCAGATAGATATTAAAGGCAATTAATGGCTGGCGTACTCCGATTACTGTGGCACCTGCAGATCCGAGCTCGCTTGGTCCATAATCAGGTGTTCGTACGGGGCTTGAGCCAATTTCTTCTTTCAGTGCTTCAAACTGTCCCTTACGAATATTTTCGAGGTTTTGCTTTTCTGAAATTCTGGCAGCTTCTTCATAAAGAAAAACTGGAATATTTAATTCATCTGCCACGCGTTTCGCCAGGTTTTCTGCCAGCCTGACACAATCCTGAATACTGGTATCGCGGATGGGCACAAAAGGAACCACATCGGTAGCGCCAATGCGAGGATGTTCACCTTGGTGCTGGTTGAGGTCTATTAATTCAGCTGCGGTTTTGATGGACGCAAACGCAGCCTCTGACACAGCAGCCGGGTTGCCTACATACGTGATCACTGTGCGATTGTGATCCAGGTCGGAATGCCGATCTAGAAGGTGGATTCCGGCTACCCCCTGGATCGATTCGATGATCTTCTGGACGACTTCAGGACGGCGTGCCTCAGAAAAGTTAGGAATACATTCGATTAAGGGGTTGGTCATGTTTTTGCCTCCATACAGGTGAGATGTTATTATTATAATGTCTCACTCGCGTTAATTGAAAAGGATGTGTTTATGTGCGGAAGGTTTACATTGTCATATAAAGCCAATGAATTGCAGCTTTCACTGGGTATAACCGATATTCCCGAGGATTGGGAGCCACGCTATAATATTGCCCCGACACAGGCGATTCCGGCTGTCATCAACCCCGTCACAAAAAAAATGGAGTTTCTTTATTGGGGATTGGTTCCGAGTTGGGCCAAAGATGTCAGCATCGGTAGTAAAATGATCAATGCTCGTTCTGAAACGGTTCTTGAAAAACCTTCATTTAAAAATGCGTTTTTGCGCCGGCGGTGTTTAATTTTAGCGGATGGTTTTTATGAATGGAAACGCAGCGCGAAAAGCAAGATTTCGACCCCTTATTATTTTCAACTGGAAGATCGGGAGATCTTTGCTTTGGCTGGAATTTACGAAATCTGGCATTCTCCGGAAGGTTCTGAGTTGTGGAGTGGTTCGATCATCACTTGCCCGGCAAATGAGCTGGTCGCACCAATACACGATCGGATGCCAATTATGCTGGACAAGGAAAACATGTGGGCTTATCTTGACAATAAACCCATCACCGAGATTAAAGCAATGCTGGCTCCTTTTGACGCAACTCAGATGATAGCGCATGAAGTCAGCCCAAAAGTCAACTCAGGGCGTGTAGATAGCCCAGATTTGGTCGAAGCGGTGTGAGGATTTATTAACTGAATGTGCGTTCATCCCTTGACCAACTTTTAGGCATCTGATAAAATTTTGTTCGTTATTTGCCCCCATCGTCTAGGGGACTAGGACGCAGCCCTTTCAAGGCTAAAACGAGAGTTCGAATCTCTCTGGGGGCACAGGCGATAGCAAAAAAGGAGCTGATCTAAAAGTCAGCTCCTTTTTTCAATTACTTTTGTGTGCGATTAACCCTTAAGATTTTTCGCCATGACAGCGCGCAATGCTATCTTTTGAATCTGTTTTAATTTCTCAACTAATTGAGGTTGTTGACCTTGTTCCTCGGATTGCGAAATGACACCGGTCAATAATTGCAGAAATTCGTCATCTACTTTACCGATGTTGGTATTTAGTTTTTCTTTTACCTGATCATCATTTTCAGTTCGTAATAGTTCTTCGATAAATTGAATGGCTTCTGGTGGGGTATTCGCTGCTTCAATCATTTGGTTGAGTTGGTTTAACTTTGTAATTTTATCGAGGTCAGATTCTTTCCTGGCTTCTTCAAGTGCATTTTGAACTGCCTCAACGAAGAATTCATTAACTTGATTGCCATATTGCTGTAAACCAGCCTCAATTGATGGCGCTGCCACGATCTTTTCTACCATTTCTCGGGCGTTTTTCATTTCAAGTTGAATCTGCTCATCAATTTGCTTGACTGCGTCCAGCAGAAAATCCCGCAGTGTTGATAATTTGGCTTTTTCGGCTTCATCCTGGCTTTGATCAATTTTTGTTGAAAGCATTGTGAAGAACTCATAATCTAACCCACTGCGAACCATACCGATTAAAGTGGTTGTGTAGATTTCGCTGGGCGAATTTACTAACAACTCCAACAATTTCTCACGGGTTAATCCATCTTTGGCCAGATTCTGCAAATCTGTCATTGCCTGCTGAGATTCTTTCATTTGCGCCTGGATTTTTTGACCAACCTTGGTTTCAGTTAACAATTCTTGCTGGAATACAGCCAATTGTTGCGCAGATTGCTTATCTCCTTGAGATAGACTCGCTTCCACCAGTCGATTAAGCAGTGCAAAAAATGTTTCATCTATCAATTCTTCTTCTTGCACCATAATTTCCTTACGAGATTCAGCAGTAGGGGTGGAAACAAGACGCTGTATCAAACTCATTTTTTTCTGCTGCTCTTCAAGCATTTCTTTGGTGATACCATCGGCCTGTAAAATAGTCTCAAGCAAGGTCTGGTACGTTAACATGCTTTTTGCCTGGAACAGATAAGCCTTGCGTTTTTCTGGCGCTAAATTGTTTACTACCTGATTAATCAATGGGCCGATCATTTTTTCTTGTTGGTTGAGAGCTACTGCCAGTTCAGGTGGAAAATAAGTTAAAAGTAATTCTTTGTCCGGGTCATGGTAAACAATCGGGGTTGGGTAGATTCCTTGGTAACCACAGGCAGGGCATTGAATCATATTTGCGGAGCCACTTAACAATTTTTGTTTAGCCTGTGGGTCAGTGTTCAAATCAAAAAGTTGTTGAATTTCTGCAGCAATTGGAGCGCGGCAACGTGGGCAGCTTACTTGTGTCTTTGGCATATTCTTGCCTCCCTATAATCTATATTTAGAGGTGATTATATCACCAGCGTTCAGGGGTTTTGGAGAAAAGTTGTACGTGGTAATGAAAAACAAATTCTGGCACCTTTGCCGGATTCCGGGTCAACCCAAA
This sequence comes from Chloroflexi bacterium 44-23, assembly GCA_001899005.1. GTDB lineage: Bacteria > Chloroflexota > Anaerolineae > Anaerolineales > Anaerolineaceae > UBA6170. The sequence goes on along the minus strand of MKUW01000006.1, from coordinate 496,194 downwards.
TGGAACCACCGTGCCCTTCGATGATGGAACGGGTTAAAAACAAACCCAATCCCGCTCCTTTGGTGTGTTTTGCCATTTCAGGTGCACGGTAAAACCGGTCAAAGATATGGGGAATATCCTCAGCCGCAATTCCCGGACCTTGATCACTTATGCATACAATCACAATCTGCGGCCGGGTTTGTCCGGAAATGCGGATCTCGCCTTCTGGAGCATATTTAATTGCATTTGAAATCAGGTTGGAAATGACTTGCTCAATTCGTATTTCATCCACCAAAATGCAGGGAAAATCTTCGGGAAAATCAACCACGAAACTATGTTTGGAAGATTGGGTCTGAAAGCGGGTTGCTAATCGCTCAACGACTTTTGGTAAGGATATGTCGGATTTCTTGAGAGAGAGTCCACCGATCTGGAGCCGTGAAGCATCCAGCATGTTTTCAATCAACAGGCTCAACCGGTCTGCCTCATCTTCGATAACCGTCAAACTTTCATCAATTATCGAACGATCCCAACGCGCATCGTCTCTGCGCAAAGTGCTTACATACCCTTTAATGAGCGCAACAGGCGTCTTTAGTTCATGGCTGATAATGGAAATAAATGTTGATTTTAATTCTTCAGCCTGTCGAAAGCGCGTAATATCACGTAAAGTCGCGATGATATTCAGTAAGACTCCCTCTGATGAGATCAGAGGGGCATAGGTGATGCCAACAGGGATTTTTGGTTGTTGAAAACCACTTATTAGGTCGCCTTCTACATATAAGTGGGCGTGAGAGGTTAACGGCCAGCCGCTTGCCACCGCTTCTTCGAGCGTAATCCCAGTTGGAGGCGAGGCCCAACGAATGACTTTCTGATGTTCTTGAAGGAGAATGTTCTTTTCACTGCTGCCAAATAAGCGTGTAAAAGCAGGGTTTATTCGCTCAATTTTCAGGTCTGCATTCAAAATCATAATACCGTCTGCCGCCGAATCCAGGAGAGCTGACATCCTTTGCTTTTCCTGGCTGACTTGATTATAGAGTTGTGCATTTCGGACAGCCACGGCTGCTTGATTCGCAAAGCTGCTCAAAACCACGCGGTCGTTACTTGAGAATGAGCCGGAATAACTACGAAAGATGTAAATGACCCCAATGGCTTGATTACGAGCGACCAGAGGTAAACCAACTCCGTTCAATAAGCCAAAGCTGCCAGAATTAGCCAGTTCCTGAATCAGACGATTAATATGAGTTAATTCCATCTGGTAAGGATCGTTGTCAACTTCAGGAATATTGGCCAGGTAAGGCTCAATATACTTGACCAATTCCTTAGGAAGCCCTGCCCAAACCCGCACTTTCCAGCCATGGTTGTCACTCAGTGCAATGAAGCCAGCCTGACCTGCCAGCATTTCAATTGAGACCTTCAATACGTGCTCAAGCAGCTTGTCCAGGTTGAGCTCTTCAGCTAAAGCTCTGGCAATTTCAAGTAAATAATCTCGTTGGCGAACGCGATAATCTGGCAGCATCAGGAAGTCTTATCCATTTTCTGCTATTGTAATGGCCTCTTCCAAAATTTCAAACCCTTCGTCTATCTGTGCAGGTGTTGTACAAAGAGGAGGGGAAATGCGAATAACACTTTTTCCGCAACCCAACGTTAACAACCCGTGTTCAAAAGCCAGGTCAACAATTCTATCACGCAGTTCTTCATCAGATTTCCGGGTGGCCTGATCTTTTACAAACTCAATTCCGATCATGAAACCCATACCTCTTACTTCGCCAATTGAAGGATGACGGGATTGCATTTCTTTTAATTTTTGGATGGCATAGGCACCGGTTTTTTGTGTATTTTCCATGTAACCATTTTCAATGGCTTCAATAGTCGCCAATGCTGCAACACATGAGATTGGGTTACCACCATACGTATTGCCATGGGATCCTTTTGGCCAATCCATTACTGATTTGCGCGTAATGAGTGCCCCCAAAGGCATCCCGGAGGCGATTCCTTTGGCAGATGTGACGATATCAGGCTCTACGCCAAAATTCTCAATTGCCCACCATTTGCCCGTCCGGCCCATTCCGGATTGGACCTCATCTACAATTAACAAAATTCCATACTGATCACATAATTTACGCAAAGCAGGGAAAAAACCGGGAGGCGGGACGATGTAACCGCCTTCTCCTTGAATGGGTTCGACCAGGATCCCGGCAACTTCTGAAGGGGGCAAAAGTTTTTCCAGAATCTGTTCTTCAAGATAGCGTACCACCCGTTCGCCATAATCCTCACCATCGGTAAGGTCGAGCATAGGATGATAAGGGTCCGGGAATGGTGCATGAACGACACCACTCATTAATGGGAAAAAGCCGCGTTTATAGGCTCTTTTGCTGGCTGTAAATGTAACCGCGCCGATTGTGCGCCCATGAAATCCGCCTAAGAAACCAATAAATGAGGATCTGTCGGTATGGTAGCGGGCTAATTTAATGGCACCCTCGATACTTTCAGTTCCGGAATTAGTCAAGAAGCAAAGTGCGTCTTCTTTGAAAGGAGAAATCTCATTCAATTTTTCGGAAAGTTGAATCCATTTTTCATGGTAAAAGTCAGAAGAAATATGAATGAATTTTTCCGCTTGCTCTTGGATTCCTTTTACTACTGCCGGATGACTGTGGCCAGTGGCCGCAACTGCAATGCCGGCCGCAAAATCAAGATAACGATTTCCGTCTACATCCCAGACTTCAGTCCCTTTACCATGATCCATGACGAATGGATAACCGCGCGGGTATGATGGCGAGACTACAGCACGATCACGTTCAATCAGATGCTTGGCCTTTGGGCCTGGAACATTTAGGGTTTTCATTCATTTCCTCCTGGATTATTTTGATGGTTTGAAAACGATTATAAAGATTGTTTTTGAAATTTGTTTGGTAGAAAAATGTCTTATATTATTTGGTTTCCGTTATTCAGAACCAGATAGGCCAGCGCTCCTTGGAGACCAACATCATCTCCCAGGCTTGATTTTGTAAGTTGAAGCATGTCGATGTATTCTGGGCGAATGACGTGATCACGGAGTGAGCTTTCCGTTGGCTTGAAAAGTAAATCTCCCACCTGGGTAACACCTCCACCCAGGATAACGATTGAAGGATTGAAAATATGCAAAAAATTGGCGATGGCCATGCCAAGGTATTTTCCAGCTCTTTGATACGCTTCGAAGGCCAAAGAGTCACCATTCCTGGCTGCCAGAAAAATATCATTTCCTTGAAAATTAATGCTACCAGATAAAGTGCTGGATCTGCCTGACTCAATTTGGGCTTCAACATAGGCCTTAATCGCAGTTCCGGAAGCTAACGCTTCCAGATGACCATATTGTCCGCAGCCACATAGCGGACCATTTGGTTCCAGTGTGGTATGACCGAGTTCACCTGCTAAACCCTTTGTGCCTAGTAGTAATTGATTATTGATGATAACTCCGCTGCCAATTCCTGTACTGATTGTCAAGTACAGTAAGTTTTTATGACCCTGGCCAATACCATATTTCCATTCTCCCAGTGCCGCCAGATTAGCGTCATTATTGATATAAATTGGCACATTAAATTGTTCAGTCAGAATTTGTCTAATGGGAAAATTAACCCACCCCGGTATGTTGGGGCAATTTAAAATGATTCCTTTTTCAAGATCCAAAAAACCTGGAACTCCGATTGAAATTGCTTTCAAGATATGATCTTTGGAAATATCCCTGATTAAATTTATTAACCTTTGAATGGGGTATTGACCTTGCCTTTGCGTGGCAATTTTTTTTTGATCAATACATGAAAGCGTACTTGAATCATGAGCGGCTACCCTGATTTGAGTGCCACCGATATCAGAAACAATATAGAGCTCCATTGTTTGAAATTATAGCATAAGCCAGACATCTCGGCACTTATAAGCGTTCTCATTAAGAATTTTTCTCATATCATCTTGGATGGATAAAAGAAATTAGGTTACTCTCGCATCAATCCAGTAGTTGACTTGTTTCTTAAAGCGAATTATTATTCAAAATATGTCTTTAAAATCCAAAAAAATTTTGCCAAAAATTATGACCTGGTTGGGCACAGTGTTAAAGTGGTTGACACCGGGTCTTGGTATTAAACGATGGGGTTTGTTGATCATCTTGGGGACAGCTCTTATCGGTGTTGGTTTTGCGGTTATTATTTTGGACGTTTATCGCAATACTCCTGATACGTGGTATCTTCCGATTATTTCATTCCTATCTTTGCGCTTTCTAGCCCGACCAGTCCGTGCCCTGGTTTTTGGGTTGGGTGGAATTATCATAATTGCTCTTGGTGTGTGGGGCATTAATCGAACATTGTTGAGACCATTTATCAGACCGGGGAAACATTTGTTTGATACAGTTACGAGCTACCAAAAGTTAGATAAGGGGCCGAAAGTGGTTGTGATTGGAGGGGGAACCGGTCTTTCGGCTTTATTACGTGGTTTAAAAAAGCACACCTCTAACATTACCGCGATTGTCACCGTGGCTGATGATGGGGGATCATCCGGACAATTACGCCGAAATATGGGGATTTTGCCGCCTGGTGATATTCGCAACTGTCTGACAGCATTATCTGCTGATGAAGAATTACTTTCGCAGGTTTTCCAATATCGTTTTGGTGAGAACGCTGGGTTAAATGGGCATTCCCTGGGTAATTTATTAATTACAGCTTTGGCAGAAATTACAGGCAGTTTTGAAGAAGCGGTTGCTGAATCAGGGCGGGTTCTGGCTGTACGCGGGAGCGTATTCCCTTCCACGCTGCATGATGTTGCATTAGTGGCCGAAATCAGTAAAAAGGATATTAATGGGGTCGATAAAATCTCAACTATAAGGGGTGAAAGCGAAATTACCAAATTAGGCGGTTCAATTAAAAAGGTATGGTTGGAGCCAGGTAATCCGAGAGCGTACCCTCCGGCAATTCAAGCGCTATTAAATGCTGACATGATCATCATTGGGCCTGGTTCTCTTTATACAAGCCTGCTTCCTAATTTACTTGTTCCTGATATCACCGAAGCTTTTCGCGCCAGTCGAGCCTTAAAATTTTTTGTATCAAATGTCGCTACTCAACCGGGAGAGACCGATGGATTTTCCTGTTCTGATCATGTGCAATCGGTTGAAAAAGTTATTAAAAAGGGTTATTTTGATGTAGTAGTATGTAATGATAATTGCAAAGGGGCTTTACCAAAGGGAATCGATTATGTTTGTGTCGATGATGTGTTGATCGAAAATTATGCAGTCTATAGTGGCAATTTGGTTGATTTGGACTCGCCTTGGCGCCACGATTCTCAAAAATTAGCAAACGCGATCATTGATTTGTATAATGAGAGAACAGGACCGTTAACAAACAAAGAGAGCGGAATTGATTTGTGAATAATCGCGCAAATGCGTGATAAAATTATCAAAATTACACATGGAGGTGTTTTATGACAGTGAAAGTAGGCATCAATGGTTTCGGCCGGATTGGTCGTTTAGTGCTCAAAGCGATGCTGGAAATGTACCCGGATGCTTTGGAAGTTGTTGCCATCAACGATTTGTTTGATGCAAAAACGAATGCACATTTGTTTAAATATGATTCCAATTACGGTATTTTTCCAGGAACAGTAACAGTAGATGGATCAGATTTGGTTATCAATGGCAAGAAGGTGAAAGTCTTCAAAGAAAAAGATCCAAGTAATTTACCTTGGAAAGATTTAGGTGTAGAGATTGTTATTGAAGCAACGGGTGTATTTCGTGACAAATTAAGCGACCCAGTTAAAGGTAAACCTGGGGTAATTGTGCATATTGAAAAAGGTGGTGCCAAAAAAGTAATTATCACCGCACCAGCCAAGCATGAAGATATCACAATTGTCTTGGGAGTGAATGATGACAAATACGATCCCGCCACACATCATGTTGTTTCAAACGCATCATGTACGACGAACTGCCTGGCACCAGCCGCTAAAGTTGTCCATGATAACTGGGTGATTAAGCGTGGAATGATGACAACCGTTCATTCCTACACGAACGACCAACGCATTTTAGATATTGCGCATGATGATCCGCGACGGGCTCGGGCAGCAGCTTTGAATATTATCCCTACAACTACTGGCGCAGCCAAAGCACTTGCTCTAGTAATTCCTGATCTAAAAGGAAAATTTGATGGATACGCCTTACGCGTTCCCACTCCGACTGTTTCGATTGTTGATTTTGTAGCCGAGGTTGAAAAACCAGTGACCGCAGAAGAGCTAAACGCAGCTTTTAAGGCAGCCGCTGAAGGTCCACTCAAGGGCATTCTAGGTGTCAGTGAAGAACCATTGGTTTCAATGGATTTCAAAGGTGACAGCCGTTCCTCAATCATTGATGCTGACAATACAATGGTCCTGGGTGGCACTTTAGTAAAAGTTGTTTCATGGTACGATAACGAATGGGGTTATTCCTGCAGAACTGCCGATTTAGCAGCCATGATGGCAAAATCACTTTAAATTTGTCAAGTTAGAGATTAATATGAGAATGCGTGATCTATCATTATTTTGCAATGAAGATCACGCATTTTTATTCACCAGAATTTGAAGAAAGAGGTGAGTATGTTTAATAAGAAGAGTATTACAGATATTGATGTTAAGAATAAAAAAGCGCTCGTGCGTGTAGATTTTAATGTCCCTATAAAAGATGGTGTTGTTCAGGATGATACTCGTATTGTCGCATCTTTACCGACCATTCAATACTTGCTTGACAATGGTTCAGCCGTGATTTTATTTTCTCATCTCGGCCGTCCCAAGGATGAACCTGATCCAAAATACTCGTTAAGGCCGGTTGCGGAGTATCTTAAAACCCTTGTGAGTGTTCCTGTGTATTTCGTGGATGATTGTATTGGGCCGGAAGCGGAAAAAGCGTCTCAGCAATTAAAACCTGGAGAAATTTTGGTGCTTGAGAACACCCGCTTTTACAAAGGTGAATCGAAAAATGATCTGGATATGGCCAAGAAATTTGCTGCCCTGGCAGATTTATATGTGAACGATGCTTTTGGCTCTGCTCATCGAGCTCACGCTTCAACCGAAGGGGTTGCCAGATATTTACCTGCAGTCGCGGGATTCCTGATGGAAAAAGAAATCAGATATCTGGGGCAGGCAATCGCGGACCCGAAACGTCCTTTCGTTGCCATTCTGGGCGGCGCAAAAGTCAGTGACAAAATTGGGGTAATTGAGAATCTGCTGCAAAAAGCGGACAGTGTTTTAATTGGCGGGGGCATGGCAAATACTTTTTTCAAAGCGCAAGGATATGAGATGGGGGATTCTCTGGTAGAAGATGAAGTGCTTGATATTGCACGCCAATTGATTGCTAAAGGCACCGGCAAGTTAAGACTCCCAGTGGATGTAGTCATCGCCAATGCATTTGAAAATGACGCAGACAGAAAAGTAATTTCCGTTGGCTCCATACCCGACGGTTGGCGCATACTGGATATTGGTCCTGAAACAATTAAAAATTACAGCAAGGTCATTGCAAAAGCCGGTACAGTAGTTTGGAATGGGCCGATGGGTGTTTTTGAAATGCCTAATTTCGCACGTGGAACCTTTGATATTGCCAAGGCGGTTGCAGAATCTAAAGCTATCTCGATCGTAGGTGGTGGTGATTCAGTTGCTGCCGTCAATCAATCCGGGCTGGCCGAAAAAATCACCCATATATCCACTGGTGGTGGAGCTTCTCTTGAAATGTTGGAGGGGAAAGAACTGCCAGGTTTGGCTGCATTAATGGATAAGGAATAGAAAATCACTTCCCCACAAATTTATGTTTCTGGTATAATTGGCGCGCTGCCCTTCGTAAGTAAATTTTTTTGGACAAACAGTTCCCTCTCAAAAGAAGAATTTTCTTTTCAGGTGAATTGGAGGAAATAAATTGGCAAATATTAAGTCTCAAATTAAACGCAACAAACAGAACGAAAAACGACGAGTGTTAAACCGTACGTTCCGTGGTCGTGCCCGCACATTCATTACAAAATCCCGCAAAGCAATTTTGGCGGGAAAAGAGGATGAAGCAGTAGAAAATGTCAAAGTTGCCATAAAGGCACTGGATAAAGCTGCCCAAAAAGGTGTGATTCACAAAAACAACGCTGCTCGTCGCAAGAGTCGTTTGATGAAGCAACTCGCAGCCATGCAAAATAAAACTGCATAAATTGCAATAATTCATACGATAACCACAAGCAGGAGATATGAATTTCTCCTGCTTGTGGTTTTAATTTTTTATCACATTCAATTCGTTGTGGCGGGAAGGATATAAGTCTTGACGCAAATCCATTGCCGCAGCCATTTTTAAAACCGTGCAAGGCCTTTTTATATTGGGAAAATTTTCGGTGTATGACAGGGTGGAAAGGATCAGCCCAATTAAATGACTGTCTAATCCGGCCCTATTTAATTACGAGAAGAGGAAATCTCCAGTTACTTGGGATTGATTTCAGTTGCAGATTGCTCATGATTTTTTTTAATTACGACAGTACCCTCTTCTGAATGTGAGCACAGGAAGAATAAGCTTAATTAAGATCACTGAATTTCCGTACTGCTCAGAAATGACATTGGGAGATTGGGCTATACTGCCTAGAGATGATGTTCGAGGGAGAAATAACATTACTCAATGCAAGTAAGGCGTAGGGTGTGTTTGTATCACGCCACATCTTTATGATATCAATAATTGGCGCATGGGCGAAGCATCCGCGATGGGCGTGTTTTTACGTGATGGAATGCTTTCCCGGATGCTTCGCCCTTACGAGAGATCTGACGTGAAAGAATCATCATACCCCTCGGAAGGAAGGCATTTTCTTCTCAATTTAGTTCGTAATGTACCAAACTATCACTGCTTTTTGTTATGATCGGCAGCAGCGTAGAGAGGCAATCTTTCTCACACAGGATGGACTATCTGATAGACGCTGCGCGAGCTGATAGCGAAATTGCAAAAATGGTGGGTTCAAAAGCGGACACACCAAATAGCAGGCTAGGAGGATCATCTTGGTTTTAAAATAGATAATTTGCCCATCTATTTATTAAGTATTTACATCTAAATTCAGAAGAATAAATAAGAGTTCAAGTTTCTTTGATAGTCGCCGGAACTCATCTTTTCCCGAATAATAAATTTCCGAAAATGCTTATGTCTGTATTTATTTTTAATCCCTCCGGCTCTTCTTTTGTACAAAAGAGAACCGGCTTCGACAAAGTGGCAGACACACCGGCAAAATGGATTCGGTGAGGATGAGGCCTGCATGATATAATTTCAAAGGTGCCAAATCCTGTAATAAAAGAGCTTGTTGAATGTTTGCAGTGGAATCAAGTAATGTCGAGAAAATTATTAGAGAATTTACCTCTATTCACGGTCTTCCGGATATTCCCGTCCAATGGAATTGGATTCCATTTAGCGGACATTGGGGTTTATCGACATCTCTTTTTGCCCTGGCTGCCGCCGATGCACGTGCTAGAAATGAAAAAAAGAACATTCCTGATTATGCGATAAATCTTGCTGATCAATTGGCTAAATATCTGGGCACTCCACCTGGATTTGAGAAGGTAGAAGCTGTCAAAGGCTATGTCAACCTTTATTTTTCTACAGTGGAATATGCTCAACGAGTTATCGATTCGGTTATTGGTCAAAAAGCTAATTTTGGGAGAGCTGCTCGAAAACAAGAGCAAATTATGGTTGAGTTCTCACAACCCAACACACACAAATCTTTTCATGTTGGCCATTTGCGGAGTGCGATTCTGGGAGATACTCTTTCGAGAATTCTTGATTTTGCGGGTTATGACGTGATCCGTGCCAATTACCCCGGTGATATGGGCTTACATGTCATTAAATGGTTATGGTGTTATATCAATTTCCATGCTAATGAAAAACCAGACAAGGATATAACCCAATGGATGGGAGCGGTGTATGCAGAAGCAAGCCAACGCCTGGAGCAGAACCCCCTTCTGGAAAGTGAGATTCGGGCACTGTACAAACGCTGGGATGAGCGTGATCCTGAATTGGTGAAGTTGTGGGAGGAGACTCGCGAGTGGTCCTTACAGGGTTTCTACCAGATTTATGAGGCTCTTGACATTCACTTTGATCGCTACTATTTTAATAGCCAAATGGAGATTCCGGGCAAAGAAATTGTACAGGATCTGATCAACAAGAAAATTGCTATTGATGAAAGACCGGATGGCGCAGTAATTGTCAAAATCGACGAGATTTTAGGCTTAACAAAAGAGAAATTTCGTGTCTTCGTGGCCTTGCGTTCTGATGGGACCGCGTTGTATGCCACAGAGGACCTGGCATTGGCTCGCCAAAAGTTTCTTGATTATCCGGATTTGAAATTATCGTTATATATTGTCGATGTACGTCAATCTCTCCATTTTCAACAAGTATTCAAAACATTGGAAATTGCGGGATATGAATGGGCCAAGAAATGCGAGCATATCCCTTATGAACTGGTCAATCTACCCGGAAATGTGGTCATGGCTTCGCGTGAAGGAACGGTGGTATTGTTGGAAGACTTGATGCGCGAAGCCACCCAACGCGCCTATGAAGTTGTTCAGCAGAAAAACCCCGATCTCTCAGAAGAAAAAAAATTGGCAACTGCGAAGGCAGTTGGTATCGGCGCGATTAAATACCCGATGCAGTCACGTGAAAATGCGAAGATCGTCACCTTTGATTGGGAAACAGCTTTGGATTTTAATGGACAGGCTGCTCCTTATATCCAATATGCCTTTGTTCGGGCAGGCAGCATTTTGCGAAAAGCTGGGGGTACTTTCGATCAATCGGTAACACCAGAATACGAGATGACTTCTCAAGAAATTGAATTGGTGGATGTATTATCGCGATTTCCACGGGAAGTAGAAAGAGCAGCAGCCGAATATCGTACACTGCAAATTGCGAACTACGCTTATGACTTAGCCCGAAAATTTAACGATTTTTATACCCAGTGCCCGGTTCTGTATGTGGATGAGCCGGTCAAAAATGCGCGTTTGCGCCTTGTAATGGCAACCCGCCAGACCATAGCTAACAGTCTGACTTTGCTGGGCATCACAGCCCCAGAAGCGATGTGAAACGATGATTTATATCAATTTTTAGAGAAGGAGTATAAATTATGACCATTCGAACCCTTATTATGGGCGCTGCTGGGCGCGACTTTCACAACTTCAATGTTTTTTATCGAGATAACCCGGAGTATCAAGTGGTAGCATTTACTGCCACTCAGATTCCAAACATTGAGGGGCGCCGCTATCCTGCCGAATTGGCAGGTTCGCTGTATCCTGAAGGAATTCCGATTTATCCCGAGAGTGAGTTGCGTGACCTAATCAAATCATTGGATGTTGACCAGGTAGTCTTCGCTTATAGCGATGTGCCGCATGAATATGTGATGCATAAAGCATCGCTGGTCAATGAAGCTGGTGCGGATTTTCGCTTAATGGGATTAAGAAACACACAACTTAAATCCGTGAAACCGGTTGTCTCTGTCACCGCTGTTCGCACGGGTAGCGGTAAAAGCCAGACTACCCGGCGAGTTGCCTTGATTTTAAAGGACATGGGTTTCCGGGTCGCAGCAATTCGGCATCCGATGCCGTATGGTGATCTTGTCAAGCAAAAAGTTCAACGCTTTGCCACATATGCCGACCTGGACAAACACGAATGTACTATTGAAGAGCGTGAAGAATACGAACCGCATATTGATATTGGGGTAATTGTCTATGCCGGCGTAGATTACGAAGCTATTCTTCGACAGGCGGAAGAAGAAGTTGATATTATTATTTGGGATGGCGGAAATAACGACTTTTCCTTCTATAAAGATGATTTGGCAATCGTTGTAGTTGACCCGCACCGCCCCGGGCATGAAACAAGTTATTATCCCGGTGAAACAAATACGCTGCATGCCGATGTTTTTGTAATTAATAAAGTTGATACAGCCAATCCGGATGCCGTTATTCAGGTACGCAATTCAATTCATCAACTGAATCCCGATGCAATCGTGATTGAAGGAGCATCCCCGTTGTTTGTGGATGATCCGGAAGCTATCCGCGGCAAGCGGGTGCTGGTCGTAGAAGATGGACCAACGCTAACTCATGGTGGTATGAAGTATGGAGCAGGTTTTGTAGCTGCCCGTCGTTACGGCGCTGCGGAAATTGTCGATCCACGCCCCTTTGCAGTCCGAACGATTAAAGCTACCTACGAAAAATATCCTGATACGGGTGTTATTTTACCAGCTATGGGTTACGGTGCAGACCAAATGAAAGATCTGGAAGAGACCATTAATAATATGGATGTTGACCTGGTAGTTTCTGGAACCCCAATCGACCTCAGTAGAATAATAAAAATTAATAAGCCATTGCAGCGAGTGCGTTACGAATTGCAGGAGATTGGCAGACCAACATTGGTTGATATTCTTAAAACCAAATTTGAAAATTAGTTTACTTAAGCTGCACGGAGGCCGTATTTATTATCGGCCTCCGTGCAAAGAAAGAATTTATGTTTATTGATGAAGTAAGAATATTTGTCCAATCAGGGAAAGGCGGCGATGGGGCCGTGCATTTTCGTCGGGAAAAATATGTTCCTCGAGGCGGCCCGGATGGGGGCGATGGAGGACGAGGCGGTGACGTTATTTTGCGTGTCCAACATACTTTGAATACACTTAACGCCTTGCGCTATAAGGATAAATATATTGCTGATGATGGGAAAAATGGTGCCAAACAGAAGATGACCGGCCGCTCAGCCAACGCTTTGGTTATCCCTGTGCCGCCAGGGACGATAATTTACGATGCGGATTCCGGAGAGTTGCTAGGTGATCTGGTTCATCGAGATGAAGAATTATTGGTTGCTCGCGGCGGGCGCGGTGGCCGTGGAAATGTTCACTTTGTCAGTGCTCGCCATCAAGTGCCAAGAGTGGGAGAAAAAGGTGAACCCGGAGAAGAGAAAAATCTTCGACTGGAGCTCAAGTTAATCGCTGACGTTGGTATTGTTGGGGTACCCAATGCGGGGAAATCTTCTTTTCTGGCAGCTGTGACCAATGCTACACCCAAGATTGCTGATTATCCATTCACAACCCTGGAACCGAACCTCGGGGTGGTTGAGCTTGATCATGATCATAGCCTAATTTTAGCGGATATTCCCGGCTTGATTGAAGGTGCCCATGCCGGTGCTGGCCTGGGAGACGCGTTTCTGCGCCATATACAAAGGACAAAGGTACTGCTACACGTTCTGGACGGGATGAGTGAGGATCCTTTGGCAGATTTCTCGCAAATAAATCAAGAAATGGCTCTGTTTGACTCCAGACTGAAAGAAAAATCACAGTTGGTAGTTTTTAATAAAATGGATATGCCTTCTGTTCAAGAACGATGGCCACAAATAAAAGCTTCGTTAAAGGAGCTCGGTTATGAGGCAATGCCTATCTCGGCACTTGCACGCAAAGATGTTCGTCCCGTTTTATGGAAATTAGTGGAAATGGTTCAAAACGCCCCTGATTTTGAAATTGAAGAGAAAATCCCTGTTTACAAACCGGCAGAAGATCCCTCAGACTTTAAAATAGAAAAGCTAGAAGACGGTTACCACGTTTATGGAGTCGCTATTGAACGAGCGGCAAAAATGACTTATTGGGAACATGAAGGCTCCATTCGTCGCTTCCAAAAACTAATGGAAACACTGGGTGTTGAAAAAGCCTTACGGGCTGAAGGGATTGAGGAAGGCGACACTGTCTTCGTTGGAGAATTTGAACTGGAATGGCAGGATTAGAGCAACGAATCGGTGTTTTTGGTGGTAGCTTTGACCCTCCTCACCTTGGTCATCTAATACTGGCAGCAGAAGCTTTGCATGCCCTCACCTTGGATCGCATTTTTTGGGTGCTGACTCCGGATCCACCACATAAGAGTGAACAATTTTTATCACCAATAACGACTCGGTTGGCTCTGATTAATGCAGCAATCCAGGATAATCCAGGTTTCGCATTATCGAGAGTGGAGCTGGAACGACCAGGCCCGCATTACACTCTGGATACAATCAAAATACTTCGGCAGGAAAATCCACAAGCGCAGCTGATCTACTTGATAGGCGGCGATTCATTGCATGATTTTCCATCTTGGCACAAACCTCATGAGTTGCTTTCTGTCCTGGATGGGCTGGGGGTTATGCGCCGACCTGGCGATCAAGTCCACATGGACGCGCTTGAAAGAAAACTATCAGGTATTACAAAAAAAGTAATATTTATTGACGCTCCTCTATTGGAGATTTCATCGAGAGAAATACGGAAACGTATTTCGCAAGCGAGACCCTTTCGATACTTCCTATCAGCCTCTGTCTACAGACTAATTCTTGAGAAAAGGTACTATCTCGATTCTTAAGCTTGAGCAGTCCATAAATTTTATCTATTTACACCGCTTCCGGAATACAAACTGGCAACTAAATCTTTGAGTTAGTTGCCAGTCTATCTTAATAGGAAAATTCTTATTGACTAATTAGTTGTAAATTCCCAAGCCCCATTTTTACATGAAAGACCAATTCAGGTCCGTTTCCTGCGAGTTGAAATACATTGCCAGCAATATTCCATGTTCCGGTAAGTTCAACATTGTTTAATCCGCCATCAACGCTAATGGTCGCAGGGACACCTTTTGGGATAATAATTTTTACATCGCCAAGACCATAATTAATTTGAATATCCATTGCTTTTTGCAAATGACCACTAAAATCAAAAGTGTAAGCTCCGGCACCTCCTTCAAATTTAAACTGACTCAAATAAGCGTTGGCCAAACCGTTGATCGCGATTTGTGAGGCACCGGTTTTATAACTAAACTTATCCATCTCAACCGGATTCAGTTGATCGAAGGTGATATCAGATTTACTGGCACCATCAAGAATATTAAGGGAAGTCAATGGAATTCCTCCTAAATTGAGTGTGCCCTCATATGCACCGGCTTTAATCGTTAGATCAGTGGGAACATCCCCGATATTTATTAGCCAATCATTTCTGATTTTCTCTGAAGGGACTCCCAGGGTACCTTTGGTTTTCTGTTCAATAATCACAGAATTACCATTACGAGTAACTTTAGGAGCCCAAATCGGGACGTTGTAATCAATTTGACCGGAAACCCAGTCTTCAACTCCATGATTGAGTTCAAGTTTGCCACCACCCATTAAAATTGATAATTGGCCGTGATCGGAGGGTGGGGCTTCAGAAATTGGAAGAGTCATGTCCTCAAAGGTTTTTGCCTTTGGCAGGTCGACATTGAATGTGCACGCCAATGTTAGCATCATTATAATAGTCAACAAAATAAGCAGGTATTTTTTCATAATTCTCCTCCAGATTTATGTAAGTCATCGCTTGAATCCTGATCAGGTGAATTGTCACCCAGCATCTCAGAATCATCGAGATTATCTTCATTATGATCTGCAAGAATTGAACCAACTTCAATATTATTTGGCGTAGCGGAGTAGGGTTGCTGATCGATTCTTTGTTTTTGAGATACCGGGGGATAATCACGCGTTCCAAAAAGTGTAAGAACAACAGCACCTAAACCGGTTAAGGATATAAAAAATACCAATAAAATTCCAATACAGGGAATTTCAGACACAATACGCGCAACGAATGTAAGGATAAATGTGCCTGTTGCGGCCACCAGTGCCGGGGATGTGCTGTTTTGTGAGTTAGTAAATAGCCGTTTTCCGATTGCATACCCCATTCCAACCCACCCAAAAATTAGCGCTACAGCGAATATTAATATCGCAATTAATGCAATTGGAATCAGGATGATCGTGATTATTAATACCAGTAATCCTAAAGGAAATGCAAAAAATGTCAATAAGCCAATTCCCCACTGAACGAATGGCTGTCTTTCAATTGAGGAAGCAACTCGATAACTGGCTTTAGGTGCGATTAAAACAAGCAGCAACGCAAGAGCACTCAGGGAAACAATTTGTAAAACAGCGAATAAAAACTTCCCAATGAAGGCAAACAATTTTGAGGAGGCTGTTTTTAAGGGATCAGGCTGCGTGGGAACAAATGTATTTCCGAAATTAAAATGGAAAGGCAAATTGGTAATCTGCTCTCCTGAAATGACTGCACCCTCTTTCTGTGTTAAATTACTTCCAAAATTAAAGATTGAGCCATTTATTTTTGCAGTACTTTCTAAATTTATTGACCCGCCAAAAGCCTGGACATTACCATTAATAATCCCTTCAACGGAAAGGTCCCCGCCTAAAAGCACAACATCCCCATCGATGATTGAATTTTTACTTAAAGTGACTGTGCCGCCGATTATCGCCAAATCTCCTTCCAGTTTCTGGTTTTCCAATAATGTGAAATTCTGGCCGATAACGGCTTTGTCTTCATGAATAGTTGGCGGGTTATTTGTTTGAGCGATTACCGATTGAAGCGGTAAAGTGGAAATTAATACCATAAGCAAAACGATTGAAAACAAAAAACCAATAATATGTTTAATTTTCATTATTCTTTACTCCATGCTGAGTGAATCGCCAGATGGTTAGTAACCATAGTATTAAAAAAATGGCTGCCCAACCGACGATATTTACAATAAATAAAAATGGAAAGGATGCTGAAGAAGAACGTAAAAATAACACGAGATCTGTCTTAAATAAGGTTGCTGTGCGTATTACTCCCGTCGCGATTGCAACAAGATTGACGATGATATTCGCAGGCGAGTAACTAAGAAAAAACCAAATTGTAAATGCAACCAAGATGGTGATCATTGAAACCCCGGTAACGATCAATGATTGAATTGCCTGTTTCCGGTGCGCAAAAGCGGTTTGAGTCTGTTGAAAGGTTTGGAACCGGGTAACAAAACCCGGAGCCGGAGTTACATATTTCGCTGACTGCAGAGCAGATTCAACCTTTACCCAACCAGTCTTCAGGTTTTGGCACTGTTCGCATGAATCAAGATGTTCACTTAGCAGCTTTTTCTCAGCCATATTGAGTTTTTGATCACTCAAGATCCAATCTTCATAAAACTGGTGATTCATTTCGCATCCTTTCTGCTTTTTGGTCGCCCGGGTTGTTTGCCAGGTAGACATTTGCCATTTTGCGCCTTGCCCGGTGCAAACGGCTTTTTACAGCGCTTACAGAAATATCAAGTGATTGGCTGATTTCCTCTTCTGAGTATTCATACCAATAACGGAAAATAAGGGTTGCTCGATCAAGATCAGGTAGCGAGGAAAGCATCAATTGTAGTTGACTTTGGCTTTCCGATTCCAACAACGCTGATTCCGGGTTGGGAGTATTTCGGTCAGGTTCGGTTTCTTCCATAAAAGTATCAATGTCGATTAGTGGCAATTTTCGCCTTCTTTGCAGATCAATGCAGTGGTGAGCGGCAATTGCCAAGATCCAGGTTTCAAAAGAGCGGCTGGAATCATAACGGTTGAGTCCTTTATAAGCACGCCAGAATGTTTCTTGTGCTGCGTCTTCTGCTTCTTTTGAATTCGATAGCATCCGAAAGCACAAGTTGAACACAGGTGATTGAAGAGACTCCACAATTTGTGTGTAGGCATTTTCATCACCTTTTTGTGCTTGTCTGACAAGTTCGGGTGCAATGGCAATCACTGACGCTCCTGATATATTGATTCAGAATTATATACGCATCATCTTGGAATTAGTTGCAGATGGTTTATTCATAATCAATGAGGATCAAAAATGAAGACCATATGGTATTTTTTTTGAGATGATTAAAGCTATAATAGAAAATGTATTTGTTTTTCAACTAAAATTGGTTGATTTTAATTTTAACAAATTTTCATCTTCGCAATTTTATTGTTTTCGATAATCACTGCTTCAATTGTATTCGATAATCACGACTTCAATTGATTTTGGCCTGAAAGGAAAATTGAGAATGCGTTTAGGTGTCTGCTTTTATCCGGAACAATGTTCTGAAGATCGCTGGCAGATTGAAGCCAAAATGATGCGTGAATTGGGATTGCGTATTGTGCGAATCGGTGATTTCTCTTGGTCAAAAATAGAACCTTCGCAAGGAAGTTATCAGTGGCAATGGACGGATTCTCTCATTGAAAAATTAAGTGGCGAGGGTCTGCAAATTGTACTTTCCACCCCAGTTTCTTTTCCTCCTACCTGGTTGTTGGAAATTCTCATGATCCCACGCTCTACGGGTAAAAACGGGAATAATGCTAAACCGCCAGGAAAAAATGATTTTTGTTCCAATCATCCTTTATTTAAAGAATTCACCCTTACACTTATCTCGGAAATGTCCAAAAGATATGGAAGAAACGAAGCAATAATCGGTTGGCAGATCAATCACGAACCGTATACCCAAAAACAAGATGAGCATGTGTGTCAATATTGTCAACAAAGTTTTCATACCTGGCTGCAATTGAAATATGGTTCATTGGATAATATCAATAAGGCTTGGGGCATGAACATTTGGAGCCAGCCCTTTACATCGTGGGATCAAATTAATCTGACATCACACAATTTCCAATTTGCTACACCTTCTTATCAAATAGATTTAGAACGCTTCCAATCTGATTCGGCCATTAGATTCTTAAATTTCCAAACAGACATCATTCGATCGCAATCCGATAATCAGTTTGTAACGCATAATGCCAAATTCGAACATTTTGACAATGATCTCTTTAAAATGGGGTCTCATTTTGATCTCGCAGCTTGGAGTTCCTATCCAACCTTACTGGCTGAAAAAATGACACCCGTTTTGTATTCGAACAATGATGATATCCCGGAGTTCGTGTACGATATTGGGGATCCCTACATAACAGGTTTTTTCCATAGTTGGACTAGAGGAATCAAAAATGCTCCCTTTTGGGTGATGGAGCAACAATGCGGCCAGGTGAGTGAAGGACTCACAAATACTGGCATCCGAGCCGGAGCTTTACGTTTGTGGACATGGTATGCAGTTAGTTGCGGGGCAGAAACAATTCTTTTTTCTCGCTGGCAACCACCCCGCTATTCCCATCAGCAACTATCTGCTGGAATACTGCGTCATGATGGGTCACCAGATCTGGGATACCAGGAAATATCAAATATGCTGCCTGAAATTCCGGTGTTGATGACTCTGGATGAAGACATTATTTCTTCCAAGGTGGCTATTTTAACCCAGTATGATGATATCTGGTCATTAGCCAGACAACCACATTCCACCAATTATTCCTACCTGAATTTACTTTTTAATTATTTCCGTGTTTTGAGTTCTACCGGGATATCAGTCGACATTACTTCTTTTGATGGCAATTTGAGTGACTACTGTTTGATACTGGTTCCTGGTCTGTATCTCTCAGATGAAAATTTGGTGGCGAAACTTGAAGCGTACGTTGCTCAGGGCGGTTCCGTGTTATTTGGCACACGTTCAGGGTTCAAGAACCAATCGAACAATTTAATCGAAGAACCATTACCCGGTTTATTGAAGAATTTAGTAGGGGCCAATGTTCACAATTGGCAAGCATTGCCTGACCAGGTTCGTTTTAAAATCCGATCTGACATTTCCGGGTTGGGCAGCGATGTAGGGGTTTGGATTGAGGCTATTTATCCGGAAGATGATGAGGGAACCAACACCCTTGCTCGTTACATTGGGGGTCCATTGGCAGGCAAGGCTGCCATGACCGTCCATCCGTTCGGAGCCGGCAATGTATATTATCTGGGATTTTACCCTTCAACAGCACAATTGCGCGCAATCATTGAATACCTGTTACAAAATGAGGGTTGTGGCACCATTCTCGATCTGCCTGAAGGTGTTGTTGTGAATCAACGCGGAAACCACCGGGTTGCTTTTAATTTTACAAGGACAGAAAAAGCATTTGTTCTAGACGATAAATTGATCACACTGCCACCGCGTGATTTCCGTTATTTTCTACGGGACTGGAATTGACAAAATTGAATTTTGACCGGCAGCATGGTCCGCAATATGCCTTAACAGGAAAATTGGTGTTAGTGTTCCCGCATAGGGCCAAAAGATCCTGGCTGGGGCAAATTGAAAAAATGGCATTATAACAACTTCCAACAAAAATCGTTTGATGGTAACAATTACACTTGCATTTTTATCCGGTGCTGTTGCGAGACCATAGAGTAAAAAAAATTGAAACGCTCAGCCATGTCATAGTGCGCCTTTGTTCTTGTTCTTTGGTGGCGTGGTAATCTGCTTAAAGGAGTTTGGTCGTAAAACAGAAAATTGTTTCACTCTGCCATCATTTTTAGAAAGATTGAGTAGTTACGAAAGGTCTTTGAATTTCACTTTGGGATTAATGGTATGTATAAACAGGCTGTCAACCTAAGTCTGCTCATGGGCGAAGCATCCGTGATGGGTATCTTTTTACAAGATTGAATGGTTTCTCGGATGCTTGGCCCTTACATAAGATCTCACATGTAATCAAAAGAAATTCGTACCCACACAACCCTGTCATTGCGAGACCATCCAATGACGCAGAGCATCATCAAAAGCAGAGATAACAAACCGGTAAAATGGTTTGTCACACCAAGTCGAAAAGACCGGAGTGAATTGGAGCGAGAGAGCCCACTTGCGATAGGGGTTAAGTTGCGACGTTTGAGTTTTGTCATGAGCAGCAGCCACCGTTCTTGTATTCGGTGGCGCGGTAAGCTCCTTAAAGGAGAATACTCGTAAAACAGAAAATTATTTCGCAATCCCATCATTTTTAGAAAGACTGAGTAGTTACAAAAAAATATGATTGGTTTCGAGATGGTAGCTATGCCACAAAGAGATATGATTACCGGAGTGGAGCCACTTAGGCTACGAGAGGGATAATCAGCAAACTTTACGAGTTGATGAAACAAACTTCCATTCGCATTGACTCAGGCAATGAGTTCTGACCCTCTAAGGAGAAGATATTCTTGATTACTCGCTCGTTGATCGAATCCCCAAACCATCCGGTAAATAATTTCCGGATTGGGTTTCATTCCCAATTCGATCAAATTCCATATCCATTTTGTTTGGTTTTTTGTGGTTGAAAGTTGAATGGGTTGATAGCCAATTATGTCCTGAAAGTGCTGCAACAACGCTCTTGCTTCATGATAGTGATTGGAATTTGTTACCATCGGTCCTGCAAAAATTAATCCGCCTAACCCAACCTGGCCATACATATATGATGTAATTCGATTGTCTTTTGTAAATTTCAATGCTAAATTGGGGTAAATTTGCAAATAATGCGTCATGAAGAATCTTCGATCACCTTGATAATAAGCAAGGTCCAATTGATTTATATCTTCCATATCCGTTGTTCGTAGTTGAGAAACCTGCGGATGGGGTTTGGGGGGAATCTCTCCGAACAAAGGAATAACACGCTCATGTTTTTTGAATCCAAATCCCTCAAAAAAAGATATCCACTTTTCGGCTGCAGATAAAACAATCATTTTAACATTCATGGATAGTAATTGATCCATGGCTGATTTAAAGAGCACCTTACCAATTCCCTGCCTGCGATGATCCGAACTCACAATGAGATTGGCGATCGTAGCATGAGCACCCGCCACTCTAGACATGACCAATCCACATTTATCGCCATTCTTTTCCGCCAGGAGAAACCGGCATGCCGGGTCACTAAGGGCGAATTTTAATTCTTGCTGGGTCTGAGAGAACCATTTTTGCGAATGCATCAACTTGGTGGCAAACGGAAGGTCCTCAATCGTCAGGCTGCGGATTATGATCTGGTCCATAAGTCTCCGGCTGGATTTAGATTGGTGAACACCGTTTCTGATGAAAGAACGGGAGATTCTAACAAACAAGGGGTAGGAATATCAACAATCAATCGGAGAATATCATCTCTTCCTTGCCGGTTAATTTGTCTTGGATACGTTCGACTACCAGGTTAAGATGTTTGGGCTTATGAACGAAGTCGAGGTCATCTGTTTTGATCGTGAGTACTGGACAAATGTCAAAATTTTGAAGCCAATCTTTGTAATACAGGTCGAGACGCTCCAAATAATCAGCTGAAATACCTGATTCCATATCACGTCCACGCCGATGGATGCGTTTCATCAGTATATCAACCGGTGCTTCTAAAACAACCAGTAGAGCTGGTTTTGGGAGTGTCTGCACGATCATAGAAAATGTTTTTTGGTAAGTCTGATAATCACGCTCGCTAATATTACCCATATCATGTAAAGCACGCGCAAAGATATATGCGTCCTCATAAATACTTCGATCGATAATGGCCGAACGCGGATCATTTGCCATTTCGAGATGCTGTTCAGCTCGATGGCCGAGAAAAAACACTTGCAAATGAAATGACCAAGCTGCCATATTGGCATAGAAATCGGGAAGATAGGGGTTATCTGTAACAGATTCATAAGCTGTTCGCCAACCTAAGCGAGAGCCGATTCGTTCTGTTAATGAAGTTTTTCCTGATCCAATATTTCCTGCAACTAATATAAGATGTTTAGCCATATTACCCTCGAAGCCCCTCCTGTATTGATCCGGAGAGGTTGATTCTAAAATTATAAATTATTAATTTGATCCCTCGTGTTTTGTCCTTCGGTTCCAATATTGGTTTGTTCTTATTAAATAAATCGTGAAAGATTGTTTGTTTTGGCTTAATCTAATCCGCATGATGAAGGGTCCCATCAATTAGAGACCCTTCATTAATGAAAAAAATTTAACTGCTTTTGGTGGGAATGTACTTTCTTATTGCCTGAGCCAGATTGGAAATTGGCATTGTCTGAAGCCAGATTCGACCAGGTCCTGTTAAAGATGCCAGGAAAAGGCCTTCTCCTGAAAACATAATATTTTTTATCCCTTTTACTGCAGCAATGTCATAAGTGACAGAAGGATCAAAGGCAGCGATGTGACCAGGATCGATCTTAAGGCGTTGACCAACCGCCAGATTATATTCTTTAATCTCTCCCGGAATCTCTAAAAATACAATACCAGGTCCAGTAATTTTTTGTAAGATAAAACCTTCGCCTCCAAATAAACCGGCCCCCAATTTCTTTCTAAAGTGCATTTCCATTTGTACTGAATGTTGGGCACACATAAACGCACCTTTTTGGGCAATAATTACCTGGCCCGGAGCCAGTTGCAAGGGCAAAATCTTGCCAGGTGCATCAGGGGTGAAGGTTACCATGGCGGTTGGAGCGGTACAGGAATACGTGGTCATGAAGAGTGATTCACCTGATAATGCACGGCCTAGACCGGTCATTAACCCCCCGCGTGTGTTTGTGGACATCTCGATCCCATCAGCCATCCAGGCCATTCCACCTGATTCCGTAAAAATCGACTCGCCTTGAGTAAGTTCTACCTCCAGTGCTTGCATAACGGTCCCAGAAATTGCATAACGCATAATAAACTCCTTTCATTGATACGACAAGTCTATAATACTTTCGCTTAAATGAGAAATTTTTTACATAAACAAAATCAACTTTTTATTATTACTATCATTTAAAACAATGCTATCCAATTATGAATTTTGTTCACCCGACGGAAGTATGTCTGTATTCGTCATGGGAGAAAACCGAATTCGTCCGCCAATGCGAAAATGAAGAAGGGTATATGAAGCTGCCGAGATTAGGCAAAGAATTGTTCCCAGGTACCATAATAGGTTGGGGTTAAAATTATCCAAAATTATACCGGCTGCAGATGGTCCAATTGTGGCGGGAATCATCCAAATTAAACCAAATACGGCCATATAACGCCCACGTTTATCAACCGGAGCAAAATTGGCTGCCAGTGCCTGTGAGGTTGGCATGATCAGCATTTCTCCGACCGTGATGATTACAATTGCCAGAACAAACAGACCATAGTATGAAACATAAGCAAACATGCTGAAGCCCAAGGCATAAAAAAGGACACCCGCAGCCATAATTAAGAATGGCGGTGAAAACTTAATCTTGCGCGATACCGAGAACTGAAAAAGAATGACCACAATTGCACTGGTTGTCAATAAAAACCCATAACCACTTGGATTAATGTTATGAACATTGCGAAGGAAAACAGGCAGGGAATTGTACATTTGTTGATATACCAGCCCCATTAAAATGCCGGCAACAAGAAAGGCTACAAAGGCATAATCTTTAAGCACCTGGCCATATCCTCGAAAAGTTAAAGAGAGAGAAAGGTGTTGTGTTTCATCGGTCGCCAGCGGTTGGGTTTCCGGTACGAGCCTAAAAAATAAATATGCCACGATGCAGCTGATGATGGCATCCGTCACAAAGAGAGCAAAGAATGAATAATTGGCCACAAAACCGCCCACGGTCGGGCCAATTATCCAGGCCATGTTCCCAACTACGCGAAGGACACCAAAACCCTCGCTGCGCTGGTTTTCTGGCAAGATATCAGCAATCATGGCCGAATGTGCCGGCCCAGCCAGTTCTGAAAGAAAACCCGCTGCAATCGCCAGGGGGATTAACAATGTGTATACAGAGATGAAACCAAAAAAGAGAGTACTTAATGCACTAAAAATTAATCCAATAATAATTAATTTCTTGCGACCAAATTTATCGGTCAGGGCTCCACCCACCATGCCGCCTGCTAGACCAGAGATCGCGAAAAGTCCTAAAATAAAACCAGCTTCTGTCATGCCAACATTAAATTTTTGGGTGATGTAAAGAGAAAAAAACGGGAAAAGCAGTGTTCCACCAACCCGGTCAATAAATGAGACTGCAACAATAACCCAAAACTTCTGTGGATATTCGCTGTAAGTTTTTTGAAGTTTTGAAATCATAATTGCGACTTCCCGAATGGATTGCCGGTTTCTTCTTAACTTAAATCCACTCTATAATAGATCGCATTATTCTACCCCTTTTTGCAATTTTTATACTTTAATTGAAACCGATAATAACTGATGGAAAAATGTCTTTGTTAGATTCGGTTAATCCTCTGAAAAGCGGTATCCGAGGATAAAAAAAGCATATCGCAATTCAAGCAAGGCGTAGGGAGTGTTCGTAATGCACCAATGGTTTGTGAGTTACGACCAGACCACATCTTTAAGTTTTAAGTAATTGGCGTGTGGGCGAAGCATTCGCAACGGGTATGTTTTTATAGGATGGAATGGCTTCCCGAATGCTTCGCCCTTACGAGAGATCTAACGTGAAAGAGACATAATAAGCCTTGAATTTTACTTCTCAAGTTAGTTCGTAATACTCCACATCTTGATCGTGTGTGTAGGAGGGTAAAAAGCTCACGTTGCAGCAATCCTGTCCAATGCACGGGAGATTGCATTGCTGCGCTGGCAATAACAGCCCAATCAGCAAAGTTTGGTGAGCAGAGGGAATGCATAAGTTTTTTGACGGTGAAAAATGACATTCTAAAATCAGTACGATTGTCGGGAAATTACCACCATTTATCTGCAATTCATTTTTTGTCGCCTGCGATAGCGCGACCAGCTTATTCAATTTGAAAATGGATTTGGTTTACAAATATTAAGGCCAGACAACTTCAACCGGTCGTGTGTAGCCGTGTTTCTCGACACCATAAATTCGGGCATGCGATGGCTGGTTGCAACCTTTTTCATCTTCTAATTGGACAGTGTTTTGATAAGCTCCAACCGGGATAAATTTTATCTGTCCTTGTTGGCACACCCATGCTTCCAGAAGGTAGGGTTCTTGTTCTGAATCTTTGCCTGGACTGATATTCAGATAATTCCATGAGATTGTGACAGTATTATTTTCGCGACGTGCAGTTACTCCGCTCAAAGGACCATAATATGGCGATTGTGGAAGTGTTAATGTCAGGGGGTCAATCGGTTCAATTGTTGAAATATCCCCTTTAATATCCATCCATTTTGAATTCATCCAACACGGATTGGTACCGCCGATTGCTCGAATCTGAATATAGTCTGTATCCACATTACGACCAATAATCTCGAGATTGCTGCCTCCGACAAGCCCATATTTGTAAAGATAGGATTTGTGAGGCCCATAAAAACAACTTACGTGTGGCACATTGACCTCTCCGCGTAGAATAACATAGGTGGGTACTTGGGATGCAGTTGCGGTTGATGTAGCTGTTAAGGTTGATGTAGCTGTTAAGGTAGATGGTACTGTCGCAGTTTGAGGTGCAATCGCACTCGATGTCTTGCTTTTTATGACTGTTGCAGTTGTTAACATTCCTTGTGAGTAGGCGATTGATGATGAAGCACCCAGAGTTGCGTTTGTGGAAAAACCGGGCTTACCGGCCATTTCAGGACTCCTATCAGGATCAGCATTACACGAGAATAAGACCAAAACCAGTAGCAGCAATAATATAAGACGGGCTTTTCCAGGCTTTTTAACGAGATTTGACGCTGAATTAGCCATCATTTGGTATCACTAAGGCCATAAGATGGTTACAGGCTGCGAATAGCCGTGTTTTTCAACTGTATAGATAACGCCAGAAGAAGGATACGCACAACCATCTTGATCTAAAACTGTGTAAGAAGTTGTGTACTGGTCGGGAAATGAAATGGTCCACCAAAGATATGCTCCATTTTGACAAACCCAGGCTTCAATAAAATAGCCTCGGTCTTTGTCTTCGGTCATGTTCATTTGAGACCAGCTGATCACGACCTGATCCCCATTTCGTGTTGCTTGTACATTTTGCGGTGGACCATACATGTTTGAGCCGATACTTTGCAGATTTGGCTCTATAAATCGAACTGTAGAGATATCTCCAACGATATCAATCACAGAAGGGGATACCCAACACCAGTAATTTAATTTATCAAATTTAACATGAAGCCATTTGCTATTAACATATCTTCCGCGCACCTGACCGGTATCACCCGGGTAAAGATCAGCTGCATGCAGGTAAGCGCTGGAAGGTCCATAACGGCAGTGTGCCTGTGTGTGCACAGTCACTTCTGGGAAATCGAATGTTGCTGTAGAAGTGATTGTTGCGGTTTCGGTGATTGTGGGAGTAATGGTAACTGTGGCGGTGTTCGTTTTTGTATTTGTGCCAGTCATTGAAGGAGCGCTTGTAAAGGTGTGAGTTAATTGAACAGTTGATGTTTTTGTTGGCGTAGCAAGCGTTATTGGGATTGCTTGTTGCTCAGCTACGAGGGGTTTGCATGCTGATGTAAACAACAATCCAATTATTAATCCTGTGGCTAATTTCATGGACTTATTGTAAACCCGGCAACAACCAAATTCAGACTTAATTACAAAGATGTAAGGGGGGGCGAATCTATGGGCTTGTGGTTAATTGTCTCACTTGAGATCGATTCTTGAGATGTTTCTTTTTGATCAAACAAGCGCAAAAATACACTTATGATTTCCGGATCGAAGTGTGTGCCACTACAAACTTTCAATTCCTGGAAGGCATCTTCCCGAGTGCGTGCTCGGCGGTAAACGCGGTCATCGGTCATGGCGACAAATGAATCAACCACAGATAAAATCCGAGCTCCCAGAGGTATTTCTTTACCGACCAGACCTTTCGGGTAGCCGCTGCCATCAAATTTCTCGTGATGAGCCAGAATAATTGGTCCGACAGAAGACATTTTCTTGATAGGGGCTAAAATATTGTAACCAATTGTTGGGTGTTTCCGCATTTCTATCCACTCGGAATCGTCCAATGGTCCTGCTTTACTAAGAATACCATCCGCAATTCCGATTTTGCCAATATCGTGCAGTCTGGCTGACCAGCGCATTGTTTGTATTTGCTCATCACTGAAATTAAATTCGATGCTTACTTTTTCAACTAAATTTTCCATGCGCAGACTATGGTCTTCGGTGTACTTATCACGTGCATCGACAGCATTTGCCAATGCCAACACTGTTTGAATATAATTGTCTTCCAGTTGTTCATGCAGGCTGGCGCGGCGGATGGCACTGGCAGCCTGATCGGCAACCAGGCTAATCAATTGAAGTTTGTTGGCATCGAATGGCTCGCGGGTTGTCTTGCGCTCTTCGCTCAGGACCAGCAAGCCAATAATCTCATCAACTACTTTTAATGGATATAAACACACGCTGTTTGCAAAATCCAGAAAAAGGATCTTTTTTACATCTTCATTTACGAATGGATCAGAATGCTCGATAACGATTGGATTCCCCTTATCAAAGGGTATTTTGAAATATGGTTGGCCTGTAAGTAGTTCAATTTGATTTGAATTTATATTGTGATTGAGGTCACGAGCGGGAAAAGAGGCTCTCAAGGTAAAGTTGCCATTATCATCGCGCGTTAGAATGCGTGAATAGGTGACATTGATACTTTCTGTCGCAAATCTGGCAACGGTTTTCATTATCTCTTCCGTATTATCCGAGGCAACCAACTGGCGCGACATGTTGTAAAGTTTGGTAATTTCTTCACGGCTTGTTTGTTCAACGGTATAAAGACGAGCATTTTCGATCGCAACCGAGGTTTGATTCGCTAATGTGGTTAAAGTCAAGATATCATCTAGTGAATAAGGGGTTTCCGATTGTTTTTGGCCAACAAGGAAAATTCCGACCAGCTCATTTTTAACTTTTAATGGGATGAATAACTCCGCATCAATTTGAGCCAAGTCATGTCGTTCTTCCACCCATAAGGCTCGAAAATGTGGCAAAACCTCGATATCTTTTTTTAATAGAATTTTATTGTAACTATTGAGATAAAGGATGATGGGATGGTTTTCATTAAAGCGGATCTTTACATATGGTTCCAACCCGATATAAGCGCTTAAAATATAACCCTCGCCAACCCCTTTTCTCAAGAGAAACCCTGCGTTTTTTATGTGAAAAACAGAGGTAATCTCATTTAAAATCATATGTTGAATCTTTTCCAAATCCAACACTGTAGCTGCATTACTGCTCAATCGCTGCAGCATAAGGCTTGAATCATACTTTTCGCGAAAGAAAAGTCGATCAAGCCAAAGTTGTGCGCGGTCACGAAATGGTTGTGCTACCAGAGCAGTCAATACAGCCACGATAAGAGAAAGCCCAAAGATTTCTATGGTGGAATAGACGTGTATAATACTTATTGCCAAAGAAATGATTAGGAAGTAGGCTGTTCCGATCAGAACTGTTGGAATGGAGTAAAGAAGACTCCTGCGGATGATCACTTTAATATCGAGCAATTGATGCCGCAAAATTGCATAACCCAGAATCATCGCCGCAATGGTATTGCCCAGAATATCAATCGGATACTTACCTAAAGGCGTGAAATTAACCGTTGAAAAGAGAATGACCAAACCCAATCCAAAGATCAAATAGCGCAGACGATTGCGCTGGATGAGATCGTCTGAATTGTGGAAACCGCGTAAAAGCTGAACCAGGCTAAATATGTTGAGCAAATAACCTGGCCCAGCAATCACCGCGATTAAGCTGCCAAATTCGTAATGGATCACATCTCCTTGAAC
This sequence comes from Chloroflexi bacterium 44-23, assembly GCA_001899005.1. GTDB lineage: Bacteria > Chloroflexota > Anaerolineae > Anaerolineales > Anaerolineaceae > UBA6170. Next base: position 466,991 of record MKUW01000006.1, on the reverse strand, counting down.
AGATGCACTCTGAATGACCAGGCCTGTGAAAAGACTGATCACCATGCTGATGGCGACATAGATATATACCCAAACCATCCACTTCCACTGATAGCGAAGCACGATTTGAACAAAGCGCATCAGTGTAATTGAAATACCTACCGCTCCGAATATCATCAGACGAAACCAAAAGGTTGCATTACCGAATGTCCCAAGCGACAGGAAAAATGCACTGAATGACCAGAGCAGCATATTCATTAAATAGATGCGGAAAGCCCTCCGTTCCCGCAATTGAGTACTGGATTTGGAGACAGAAACAGCAATGTACAATGCGCCGTAAGAAAAGAAAGCTATGAATGAGAGGATAGTGTTGAGCGAAAAGTTCATTTACGATTCATTTCTAAATTTCTACGCCAGCAACCTTTCTATTACAGTATCTTTTGCTTGCATATGGTTCGGTTTGATGTGTGCAAGATCTGCGCCATTGCTTCTTTGCTCTTCCATATATCTGGCAAAGGCACCATCCTTGATCCGATTTACTTTAAGATGGTCTTCTCCCAGCATGTTTTCCAAATCTGCAAACTCAACCGTAACTTTTCTGAAACTTTCACGGATTAATCGATCCATTTCTGCTTCAGTTGTTTCATCGCCAGGCTTTAATTCAATATAAATATGCAAAATTGGCTTGCCATGATCGTCTTCCTTGCGAGCGGTCCAATCAGTATAATCCATGTTTGAAGCTTCGATTACCTGCCAAATGGTTCGCTCTGTAAAGCGCACCATGCTGGCGAGGTCAATAATATCATCACCACGCGAATAAAAGCGAACTTGAGGGAGATCAATTCCAGCTTTTTCATCCTTCAAGGCAATCACCTCAACCAGGTCACCTATCCGGTAGCGTGTAAAAACGCCTCCCATCAAATTTGTAGTAACCAACTCGTAGATTCCAAGCTGCAGTTCATCGAACAATACAGTTTTAGGGATATATTCGGCATCCTGTTTGCTTTTGAGATGCTCATCAAAAGGTATGAACTCAAGGAAGTTGCCATAGGGCATAAAGGTCATTCCGTCGAAGGTCCAGCTTTGGAATGCCAGGATACCCGTTTCTGTGGAAGCGTAACCCTCCAATGGTTCTTGACCCCAATAATACTTGATGCGCTCACGGTACACATCAGTATCCGTTCCACCTGTTAACACGCCTTTCAATTTCCAGATATCCTTCGGCAGCAATTTTCTTTTATTGATTTTGGCAGTTAAATAGCCTCTTAACAAACGGAAGAACACGTCCGGTCGCAGCATGGCAGCGGATATTTTCATGCTATTTGAACCGTTTTCGAAGCGTTCACCCATTTTGGCTAGAATACTGGCCAGGCCGTAGAAATAATCCAACCCGGTGATCATTCCAGTTTTGAAACCGGTCGCTATGCGTTCGCCGAATTCCATTTTTACGCCTTCTTCAAGCGGGGGTACGAACTGGAAACCAGATTGTTCTTCAACCGATAGACTCAGATATCCGGACATATACGGTGGGGGTGCGGTTCCCAATAAGAGAACATTTTTAGGGTCGATCAGGACTTCACCTTTTTGTGTCAATGAAGAACAGATGATGGCAGTCAGCGAGCCTTCACCCAATTGATCGAACATGGCTTTGGTATATGGAGCCCATTTATAGGGGTATTCGCCTGATCGGCCGGACGTTCGCGCCCAAACAAATGGTGGTGCTGGCAGGAGATCCGGATTTTGATCTTTGAAAAATGGGTGGTAATCACTGTAACGGGTCAATGGCACAGTGGCGCAAAACTCTTCAACACTGGTAGGCACCTTATTGCCGAGTAGATGTTTCCCTATCTCACTCTTTTTCAAGTATTCAATTTGCTCCAGGAGCAAACGTTCTTGAATTTCCATAAATTCTTTTGTGCTGAGATCTAGATATCCACACAGCTTTGCCCAAATTTCTGCTTTCTTTCCCTGCCGTAAAAGTTCTCTTGTCGTAGTCATTTAATTTCCTCCCCAGGAATTTGATAAGGTTTATTGGCTTGGATCAACAATGGGTCCGGGACCCAAATATTTTTAGATTCCAATTTTGTTATGCGGATATCTGTAAATCCAGTTTCGGTCAGCACTTCCTGCCAGCCTTCTTTCGTGTAAATATTGGCTACTGCAGTGGCTTCTGCCCAGGCACGGTCTTTATTTTCGGTGATAAAGAAATAAATGTAGGCCAATATTTTTATGAAGAATGAAAAAATCGGAGAGCCCCAAATGCTTGCTCCGCCGACATCGGCGAGAGAAAATCGTCCGCCTTCTTTTAAGACGCGCAGGATTTCACTTAATAGTTTTGGGACATTCATATGGTGTGTGGCCAGGCCGCTCATGACCAAATCAAAATTATTTGATCGAAACGGCATCAACATCGCGTCACCGGCAGTAAACCCGATTTTTTTATCGGTTTTTTCTTTCGCTGTAATTTTCTGAGCATTTTTAAGCATTGCCAGGGTGATATCAATACCGGTAATATTCGCGTTGCGTTTATCGGCAATTAATTTACGGGGTATAAGTCCCGTGCCTGTGGCAACATCCAGTATGCGGTCACCATTAATGGTTGGTGTATGATAGATCAGGTTATCTATAAAAGCGTAATAGCTCCACCCCCAGAACTTATGCAACTCATTATCCACCACTTTCTCATAACGCGGAGCTAATTCGGTAAATGCGTCTTTTATTGCTTCTTTTTCTTCCATGCTCATTCCCTGGGGTTATGATGAGAAAATCCTGAATATATTTGGTTGTTTTAATATTAAAGGGATAAAAAATAATTATACATGAAATTGAAAATGGAAAAATGGGTCAAAATGGTGGGAATTTTTAGGGCAATGAAAATAAATTGAAAAATGAAGGCAGTCTTATGCGAGTCACCTTACATTTAGGTAAAAATTAACAGGGGTTCACGAAGATGAACCCCTGTAACATGGTTTGAAAACTTAAAATAGTTTCTTAGCATTCACTGTAATTGCAAGCATAGCACTTGCGACAACCTTCTTCATTGACAAAAGCTGCCTGGCCGCATTCAGGGCATAGATCACCAATTTGCATCATTTTTTGAACCGCCGGTACTTCTATATGGGCAGTTTTTTCTTGACGGGCTGGCGGATTTCCATTCTCAAGTTCAGGATTATTGGCAATCCGCTCATCGCGATTCTGGAGGTAATCCGTGAGAATCTGAGCAAGACCATCAGGCAAAGAGCGCACACGGTTACTTCCAAAGCCCATTGGGCGACCACCGCCAATGCCATTCAGTTGTGAAACGACATCTCCCAGGCGTTTACTGGGTTCAATTGAGGAAGTAAGCCTGAGGATGTAGGAAATCAAACGTCCAATTGCTTCCGAGACAGCCGCGGTATCCGAGCCGGCTTTGGCGGAGTTGACGAAAACCTCGAAAGGCTGGGTGCCACCATTTTCATTAATGGTAACAAAGGCTTTGCCCAGGGGAGTGCCAATTTGATAGGTAAAACCATTGAGCAGACGTGGGCGTGGTTTTTTGCTTTCCGACCACAATGTCGATCTCTCAGCAGAAATTTCTGCTTGCCGTTTGGCCTCATCGCCCAGCTTCTCATTTGCCGTGGCATGCGTCTCCAAAACCACAGTCTCCCGTGATCCTGTGACATATACGGTGATACCTTTGCAGCCGAGTTCCCAAGCCAGTTGGTAAGCCATGGCGACATCTTCCTCGGTGGCAAAAACCGGGAAATTTACGGTCTTTGAAAGTGAATTATCAACGAACGCCTGTAAAGCAGCCTGCATGCGAACATGCTCTTCGGCGCTGATATCAGCGGAGACGACAAAAGTATTACGAATCTCCATTGGAATCGTGATGATATTTTGGCAAGAACCCTCATTCATGACTTGCTCAAAGATCTTTTCTCGCTGATCGCTGTTCATGCCATAATCTCGCAATGCTTTCTCAAAAGCCGGAGATGCATATGTTAATTGTAAATCAGAACCTTGATCGTTAACATGGCGGATGTATGCCAGGGCAAAAACTGGTTCGCAACCATACCCCTCGCAGCCTGCGACCGTTGATATGGTACCTGTTGGGGCTACAGTTGTCTGTGCTGCATTGCGGATTCCATGCATTTTAATGGATTCGGTGATTTCGGTCCAATCTACAGCCGGCCGATCATAGTTATTAACGTATTCAATAATGCTGATTGGTGGTTTCCAGGTCAAGTGTTGTGGGTCATAAATCGAGCCTTTGATAGCTGGGAATGGTCCGCGTGCTTGAGCCAATTCGATGCTGGTCTTCATGGCATGGAAACGCACAAATTCCATAATTTGGGCACCGAATTCCTGCCCGTCTGATGATCCGTAGCGAATGCCAGCGTGGTACATTAAATCTGCCAGACCCATGATGCCAAGACCAATTCGCCGGGCACGCAGCGCGGATTCGCGTAGTTGCGGGACAGCAGGCACATACGCATTTGCTTCTACGACGTTGTCCAGGAAAATTGTGGCAAGGACTGTATCTTTACGCAATTGCTCCCAATTTACTCCACCGTCATCCTGGCAATATTGGGCAAGATTGATTGAACCAAGACAGCAGTTTTCATATGGGCCGAGCCATTGTTCACCGCATGGATTGGTTGCTTCAAGCGCGTACAAATGCGGAACCGGGTTCGAGCGATTGGCTGCATCCAGGAAGAGAACACCTGGTTCACCATTATGATGGGCTTGCCGGACGATTTTTGCAAATAGTTCGCGGGCTTTCACAGTTCTGTAGGTCTTGATTGGGTAACCCAAAGCTTCAATCTGATCGAGAGTACCTTTAAATTGTTTATGCTGCGGAGAAGTGACATCCGGGAAACGCAGATCCCAATCAGCATCATCTTCAACGGCTTGCATGAAGGCATCCGTGATACCCACAGAAATATTGAAATTTGTTATAGCGCTCTCATTCGTTTTACAGCTAATAAATTCTTCAATATCCGGATGATCTACCCGTAATACTGCCATGTTAGCCCCGCGGCGGGTTCCGCCCTGAGCTACTTCGCCAAAAGCGTGGTCATAGACACTTAAGAATCCGACAGGACCTGTAGCGCGTCCGGCAGAAGATTTCACGAGAGTATCTTTTGGACGCAGACGCGAAAAACTAAAACCATTGCCACCCCCGGTTTGTTGAATGAGTGCAGCATCGCGCAATGTTTGGAAAATTCCAGTGGAGATTTTTCCCATATCGTCATCGATGGGTAAAACAAAACAAGCGGCCAGTTGTCCTAACGGCGTGCCCGCCCCGGTAAAAGTAGGGGAGTTGGGAAAGAAGCGTTTATTGATTAGAAGATCATAGAAATCAACCGCCAGCGTTATTGGATCACCACCCCAATTTTCTTCGACTTTGGCGACATGATAAGCAACTCGCCAGAACATTTCTTCAATTGTCTCCATCGGCTGACCGTCATGGCCGCGGCGGAGGTAACGTTTCGAGAGCACCTGTCTGGAATTTTCTGACAGGTCGATTTTAGGGAGGTTTTCTGGCATGGGTGGTGTTGGCAGCAATCCCTTGTTTTGTTCAACATCTATATTACTATTAAGTTCGGACATTAAAGCCTCCAAGACTAAGCTTCCAGTAGTCGATCAATTTCTTTGCGTATGGCTTGCAGATCACCCAGATTCAAGTAAACAATTGTGTAGCGAATGTAAGCAATTTGATCCAAATCTTTCAAGCGGCTGATAACCATATCTCCAAGGACACGTGAGGAGATTTCTGACCGCCCCATTTTTTGGATTGCGCTTTCAATTTCACCGACCATATGGTCAATTTCGCTTGCTGAAACAGGCCGTTTGGCACATGCGATGCGCATGCCGCGTAGAAGTTTTTCACGGTCAAACTCTTCGCGGGTGCCATCCCGTTTGATGATTAAAGGTGTGGCAAGGATCGGTCGTTCATAGGTACTGAATCTTTGCGTGCAGTTGTCACATTCCCGTCGACGACGAATTCCCCCACGATTGTCATGGGTAGTATCAATGACGTGAGATTTATCACTTTGACAATAGGGGCAGTTCAATGCACCCTCCTTTGGTTGATCTGTCCATAAATATTTATTTGTTGTTACTCACCACGTTAAATATACCCCCATATGTAGGGGTATTTGTATGATTTGACCATGTATGTATGGATTTTTATTTTAGCACAAGAAAATTATTGCTGCAAGCAAGAATCACATTAGTTTTCTTAAAATTTCCATGATATTTTGACGCATGCTCTATTGTTTAATGTTGTTAATAGTTGAACTTGTTTTACTGAGAAAATTAAGTATACAGGCAGTCTATTCCTCTCAAATTTATTTATACCCGAAGATATTGGCGATGGTCGGAACTGATTGAATTTCATCATTCAGCAAACATTAAGAAAAAGTGAGGATTAAATAAAAAAACCACCGTGCGCGTATCGGTGGTTTTTACATTCTTGGAGATTTCTACTTTTTAATTGTGGGAGAAAAAAGTAGAATCTTACGAAAAATTGTGTGGAGTAAGTGGGAGGTGAAATGGAGCTTTTATGGGTTTTTTCATCGCTTGAATTCCTTTTTTCACTTTCTGTAGAGTTGGAATATTTTGGATAAATAATTTCTCCAAATTTCCACTGCATGAGTGAAGCTTTTGCTCATCTTTGCGGTCGATTGCGTAAGAAAGCAGGAATATCCAAATCTTCTGTATTAAAAACGTGGGGTTGGAATTCAGTCGATGAGGCAGCTGATTTTTGTTCGGATTTTTGGACTGGTGCATTCGAATTAAATCGGCGCTCTTCTTCGCGGCTGGCTGGTCGTGGTTCATATGCAGGCGTTTGCCGCACTCCAGCGCGGTCAAATCCTGTTGCGATGACAGTAATACGAACTTCATCGACCAGGTTTTCATCAATGACTGCACCGAAGATCAAGTTGACATCCGGATGTGCAGTTTCTTTGATAATTGCTGCAGCTTGATTGACCTCAAAGAGTGTCAGATCAGGTCCGCCGGTCACATTAAAGAGAATTCCACGTGCACCATCAATGGTGATATCGAGCAACTGGCTGGAAATGGCTGCTTCAGCAGCTACACGAGCACGATCTTCACCGGATGCACGTCCAACTGCCATTAGTGCTGCACCGCCTTCGCTCATAATTGCGCGTACATCGGCAAAGTCCAGGTTGATCATGCCAGGAATGGTGATCAATTCAGAAATGCCTTGAATGCCCTGCCGCAAAACATCATCTGCCATGCGGAACGCATCTTGCAGGCTGGCGCGTTTCTCAACGATCTGCAATAAGCGGTCGTTCGGGATGACAATTAAGGTGTCAGCATGTTCTTTCAAGCGGGTAATGCCACCTTCGGCTGCTTTTTGGCGATGTGCGCCTTCAAAACTGAAGGGGCGTGTGACCACACCGATTGTCAGAGCGCCAACTTCTTTTGCGATTTGCGCCACGATTGGGGCTGCGCCAGTTCCGGTACCACCACCAAGGCCTGATGTGACGAAAACCATGTCGGAACCGCGTAAAACTTCATACAGTTCTTCCGCAGATTCTTCAGCCGATTTTTGGCCCATAGTAGGATCTCCTCCCGCGCCTAAGCCGCGAGTGGATTTGTCTCCAATACGCACGCGCATTTCTGCTTGTGAGAGCAATAAAGCTTGTGCATCAGTGTTAACGGCAATAAACTCGACCCCGGACATTCCTTCCTGGATCATGCGATTAACTGCATTACAGCCACCGCCGCCGACACCTACAACTTTGATTCTTGCAAATGACTCTGATTGTATTTGGGTCTTTCCGTCCATTTTTTACCTCCCGATAAAAAAAAAATAAAAATTGATTCAGATATCTCCAGGTTATGGTGAAATCTTTTTTAAGAAATCCAACACTCTTGAAAGCAGATCTGAACCGCCTACTTTCGATACAAATCGACCGCCACGCGCGGGCATTGTCGATTCGTTCATCGCTAACGCAAAATAGAGTAATCCAACACTGGTCGAAAAAGCTGGGGAATTGAGTTGATCGACCAAACCAACCAAATTTTCAGGGCGAGACAGCCGTACCGGTAAACCTAAGATTTTACTAGCCAGCGGACGAATACCAGGCAATAAACTGCTGCCACCTGTTAATACCATCCCTGCCGGCAGGAGCCCGTCATATCCGGAGCGCTTAATTTCTTGAAATACTAATTCGAATATTTCTTCAACGCGTGCCTCGATTATGTGAGCTAGATCACGGCGTGGAATTTGAATCATCGATTCATCACCAAAGCTTTTGACGGTGAACATCTGGTCTTCGCCTACCTCTTCCTTGATGGCATGTCCATACTTAATCTTTACTTTCTCGGCCTCATCCATTGGCAAACGTAACCCATGAGCAATGTCTGAAGTGATGTGATTTCCACCTACCGCCAAAACCATTGTATGCCAGACATCACCATCAATGTAAATAGCCAGATCGGTGGTGCCGCCGCCAATATCACATACAATGGCACCCATATTACGTTCTGTTTCCGATAAAACCACTTCGGCAGATGCCAATGGATTTAGTACAAACTGGTTGACATTGACTCCAGCACCTTCCACGCTTTGACGAATATTCTCAACTGTTGCCGCTGCTGCCGTTATCATGTGGGCTTCAACTTCCAGTCGAAATCCATGCATGCCAATCGGTGAACGGATCCCATCCTGCCCATCCACGATAAATCCCCGTTGTATGACATGGATGATTTCGCGGTTATGGGGGATATTTACAGCTTGGGCAGCTTCCAATGCACGCCGCATGTCATTCACATCAATCATTCCACCAGAAACAGCCGCAACACCGCGATTATTAACTGAAGAAATATGCGATCCGGCGAGACTGACCTGGGCATCTGATACTTCGAGCCCGCAGGAACGCTGTGCCTTTTCAATTGAGCGGGCAATTGCTTGCGAAGCAGCTCCCAAATCGACAATAGAGCCTTTTCGAATGCCTTGAGAAGGTTCAATGCCCACACCCAATATGCGAATGATGCGGTCGCCTTCAATGCGGCCGATTAAAGTACAAACTTTCGTGGTTCCGATATCAATTCCTACAACGATTGGTTCTTCCATTTTTACCTACTCCCTATAATAAGGTGCATGTAAGTGCTCGATACTAACCATGCTGGGAGTGATCCCTTCTTCATCTAATTTGTTAATTAACGAATTATATGCAATTAATTTGTATTCTATATCACTCAAGGTTAACCCAACATAAACATCCCAACCGCCTTCGGATTTCCACCCTAGACCATGAGTTTGATTATACAAGATTATTGTTCCAACCGGCATTTCTAAAGACAACCGAAATGCCGCATCTACAATTTCCGTATTAATTTGGTCGCCCCACCCCTGGATTTGAGCGACAGAAAAACCAGCTTGTGAAGGAGCCTTCGATTGGATGTTTTTCTCTGTTCGTTGAGAGTTGTCATTTGCTTTCACTAATGGAGGCATAACACTGGCGTTGATGGTTAGTAAATCGGTAGCTTCTCCGCGTGGCGGGATCAATATGCCTTCGTTATCAATCCAATAGGTATGATCGTCCATGCTCCAGGCTATTACTGGTTGGCGTTCATGCACACTTATTATTAATGAATTAGGCAATGAAACGGTTATCTGTAGATCTTTCAATTCCGGGAAAGCTGCGGCCAATTCAGTTTGAGCAACGGATGCATCAATCCAGGCAATTGATCGGCCGTTGATATCCAAGACCGAATTCAGATCAGCTGCTGTGAGTCGGATCAAGCCTTCTGTTTCTATTTGCTGCACTTGAAAGAGTGGGGCGCTAAAAAGAAAATATATGCCTAAAAAACAAATACTGAATAAAATGAAAGACAAAAAACGCCAACCGATTTGAACCTGTGGTACAGCCGGGAAGCGAATTTCGCTCCCAGTTTGGCCCAACGTGTAATAAAATTGGCGTCTGGTTTTTTTTACTGGCAGCGTCGGGTAAACCATACCGGAGATCTGGCCACGTGTGTGGATGGTGGGCGAAGGGCGTTTGGGGTTTGGGTTAATGTTTTTGACGGTTTGTTCAACACGTGATTGTGTGCGTTGAATTTGTCTTTCTCGGACTTGCGCAGCCCGATTGGGGACTACTCTGGCGTTACTCATTTTTCCCTCCTACGGTATTGGTGGAGTGACTTTTTTTGTTGTTCATGACGGTCTAGGGCTAAATCAAGCAGCCGGGTAATTAATTCGGAATAGTTGATGCCACTGGCTTCCCATAATTTTGAATACATGCTAATCTGGGTGAATCCTGGAATTGTATTTAGTTCATTCAAATAGATGCTTTGTGTATCTTGGTCAAGCAAGAAATCAACGCGTGCCATTCCCGCACAATCAATCGCTTTAAAAGCCCGAATTGCAAGATTCTGTAATTGATCAGCCATTCCATCCGGCAATTCTGCCGGAATATTGAGCTGCGAAATACCATTGATATATTTATCTTCATAGGTGTAGAATTCGTCACCCGGTACAATTTCGCCTGGTATTGATGCGATCGGAAATTCGTTTCCCAGCACTGAAATTTCAATTTCCATTGGTTTTTCCAAACCGGTTTCGACCAATATTCGACGGTCATATTGAGCAGCATCAATCAACCCATTTATCAGCTGATGACGTGTACGGCATTTATTGATGCCAAGCGATGATCCCAGATTGGCAGGCTTGGTGAAAAGAGGATACGGGGCGATTGATTCACATCGAGCGATGACTTGATCGAGATCAGTCTCGATTTCTTTACGGTTAAATACCTGAGCTGAAACCACAGGAATATCTATCGCGCGCATAACTTCTTTAAAGAGAGCTTTATCCATGCCAACCGAAGAGGCCAATACACCCGCGCCTACATATGCAATTTCCATGCATTCCAGCAGACCCTGTAAAGTTCCGTCTTCCCCAAATGTGCCGTGCAAAACCGGGAAGAAGATATCAATTGGATGATATGGCTGCAATTGAATTCCGCTTGCACTTTTTATTTGCAAATAAAGCTGGTGATTTTCCGGTTCAGCCAATACACAGGCTGGTGATAACCCTTCCAACTGATGGTTTTCAAATTTTTCAAGAACATCTTCACCAACCATCCAAATTCCGTTCAATGTAATGCCAACTTCAACGACTTCAAATCGATTACGATCTATATTTTTCAATACAGAATGAGCTGAAAGGAGAGAAATCTCATGTTCCCCAGATCTTCCTCCAAAAATGATGGCAACATTGGTTTTAGTCATCTTGTTCTCCATCAATCTGTGTGGTTGGCCTGGCTGTAGGATAAGGAAAACCAATGGGTTCGATTTCAAGCTCTAATTTGACCTGGAATTTATCGTAAACATCTTTTTTCACTTTTTGAATCAATTGCCAGTAATCTTCTGCAGTTGCCTGCTCATTGTTTACAAAGAAATTTGCGTGGATCGGGCTTACAGTGACCCCGCCTACGCTTGTCCCTTTTAATCCGGCGGCTTCAATCAGGCGGCCAGCAAAATCGCCAGGGGGGTTCTTGAACATGGAACCCATACTGGCACCTGGAGGTTGAGTCTTTTTACGATGAATGCTATTCGTCTGCATTTTTGCCTTAATCAAGGATGGATCTTCCTTTATGCCATGAAATATGGCAGATAGAATAATTGCTGGAATTCTTGAATTTTTCAAAGTACTGCTGCGATAGGAATATTGCATTTGTTCAACGTTCCAGAACACTGGGTCTGAATTAGGTTGCAAGATTTCTACCACCGTAAGATTGGCTTGTACATTGCTACCATAAGCACCGGCGTTTCCATGAACAGCTCCACCGACAGTGCCTGGTACAATAGCTGCCCATTCCAAACCGCTGATGCCTGCCAGAGCTGCTTTTCTGGCTGCCAACCCTAGATTTGCGCCAGATTCCGCATATATTTGTGGAGGTGTTTGATCTGGTTCCATCTGAATTTTATTTGCTTGATTATGAATGACAACACCATTGAAACCTTTCGATGAAACCAATATATTGGCGCCAGTGCCGAGAACAAACAAAGGAAGTTGGTACTGCCAACACAATTCAGCTGCATCAGCCAGCTCTTCTTTACTTCGAACTGTGATCATCAACTTAGCCGGTCCACCAACTTTTGCCGTCGTAAATTGTGCCAAAGGGATATCCCATTGGCAGGCAGCTGCAAATTTACTATTGATGGCTTGGATCACTTCCGAAGAAAAATCAAACATATGCTCCTCAATCAGTTTTCAAAAAATTAATCAACTTTTCGACAATTTCAGCCTTATTCTCAAGAGGTTTTACTGGCGTGAAAGATGAATTAGAGTCGGGACGAGAGAAATCGTAATTAAAAATTTGGATCAAACCATTGTGATCCGAATAAGAGTTCTCAAAGTTTTGATTATTTTGGTTGTTCATCATTGGGCACCTTCTTTTTTCAATAATCCTCTGGCTACCTCGGGGTTGATTTCGTCAGCATCTCCAGCGGATAGAACTAATAATACGTCTCCGGTTTGTAAGTGATTGATAAGATAATGAGAAATCTCTGCATGCGAAGCAAATGTCCTTATGTCGCGGTGATTAATCCTGGTGACAATATCAACCGATGTAAAATCAGAATTTTTCTCTCGGGAGGCAAAAATTGGCGTAACGATAATATGATCTGCCTGTTCAAAGCTTTTTGCAAAACGATCAATCAAAGCAATGGAACGTGAAAATGTGTGCGGTTGCCAGACTACCCACAAGTTTCGGTTGGGGTAGCGGCTTTTTGCAGCTTCCAATGTAGTGATAATCTCAGTGGGGTGATGCGCATAGTCATCAATAAGTGTGATTCCATTTGTTTCTGAATAAAGGTCAAATCTGCGACCGGTACCGCTAAACTGATGAAGCAATCTTGCACAGCGATTCAAATCCATATCACTGCGTTGGGCAACCGCCAGGGCGGCGGTTGCGTTTAATACATTGTGTTTTCCCGGGATCGAAAGGTCAACTTCCACAACCAGATTTTCCGTGCCAGAATTTTTTTGAACGAATGAAAAGTGATAACACCCACTGGAATTTATTATGAGGTCTCGGGACTGAAAGTTATTGTGGGTTCCAAAACCATATGTAATCACATTTATTCCGCTTAGTTGTTTGATGATTGCCTGGTTGCCTTCATCATCGCCACAAATGACCAAAAAACCCTGTGGGTTTATTTTTCTGGCAAAGGCTAAAAAGGCTTGCTGATAATCCAAGGGTGTAGGGTAGCAATCAGGATGGTCATGTTCGCTATTTGTAATCACTGCGATCTGGGGTTTTAATCCTAAAAACATACGGTCGTATTCATCTGCTTCAATGACAAAGTATTTACCCTGACCGGCATGGGCATTTGTTCCTAAATTTTTAGAAACTCCCCCGATGATATAACTGGGATCTTGGTCCATTCCTGACAGTATCCAGGCAATCATTGCTGTCGTGGTTGTTTTTCCATGAGTTCCCGCCACGGCAATTCCAATATATTTCTGCATTACCTCACCTAAAAAGTCTGCCCGCTTGAGAACAGCTATTCCTAATGCATGTGCTGCGGATACTTCGGGGTTGTCATCCGGAATGGCAGAAGAACGTATAACTATATCGATCCCAACAAGGTGATCGGCATGATGTCCTTCATAAACGTTGATACCTGCTTTGCGTAAATCGAGAGCCAAGGGCGAGAGCTTTTGATCCGACCCGCTGACAGAATAACCCATTTCATTCATCAAACGAGCAATGGCTGACATTCCGTAGCCGCCGATCCCGATGAAAAACAATCGTTTTCTCATAAAAAGACCACCAATACAAACACGAAGGCCACTGCGACGGCAAAGTAGATTACCGGGGCTCCTAACAATACGGGTGGCATGAAGGTCAATAACTTTTCTGCGGCGATTCCGATTTCAGTTGTGTAATCAGGTGCAGAAATAATTGCGAAAGGATAACCGGCATCAGACAGGTAATACCATAGTGATCCAAAGATAAAATAACCGTTGATAGCTCCTAAAAATAATCCTAAAAGTATGTCTTGAAATGCTTCGCGAACAAACCGTCCTGAGCTGGCAATTTTAGGGAATTTCGGTGTTTGGTATCCAAAAAGAACTAGAAGAACAATCAAACCGGTACGTAACCAGAAAATTGAGGTTGGTGAATCAAAAGGCAAAGTATCACGAACAAATGGTACAAATTTTTCCAGGACAGAAATTATAAAAAGAGCCAAAATAACGCTGAAAGTAACCAATAATTCACGAGCCCAACCGCGCATCGCACCGATCAAACCGAACAAGATTACATACATCCAGAATATGACACTCAATGAAATCATGCAGTACCTCTTTCTGTCTGGGTCTTGCCCGCGATTTCTAATAACAAATCAGCAATTTTTGAGGCTGCCTGGGGTTGTAAGAGCTGAGCCATGCTGGATCCCATTTTGGTAATTTCATGGGGGTTATCAAATAATTCAATTAATGCTGGGAATAGTTTAGCGGCCAGGTCTTCATCGTTGATTACCATGGCAGCTCCTTGGCTGGCAAGGAATTGCGCATTTACTTTTTGGTAGCGCCATGCATGTGGATAAGGGATCAAAATGGCAGGCAATTTAAAAAGAGGATACTCGCCTAATGTTGATGCCCCTGCTCTGGAAATAACCAGATCAGATGCTGAGAACGCCAGGCCCATTTCTTCATGCAAATAAGGGAAAATTTTGTAATCAGCCTGTTGCCGGACGGGAAGTTGCTGGAATATTGTCTGCGTAGCATGCCAATCGAATGCACCGCTAATATGAATCACCTGTGCAATCTCCAAAAGATCAGGAAGAATGGCTGTCAGCGCCTGGTTGATACTGTGCGCGCCTTTGCTACCCCCAAAAGCCAAAATGGTTGGTTTTTCAGTTTTCAACCCGAAATGAGTTTTGGCAATCGTTTTATCAATAGGAAGCAAATTAGAACGGGTTGGATAACCAGTTTCAATCAATCGTTCATGATGTTTAAAATATTTTGCTGATTCCATGGAGGTGAGAGCAATTATCGAAGCAAAACGGGCGATAAATTTTAAAGCCATCCCGGGTTCAATATCCGGGACAAATAACAGAGATGGGATTTGGCGGGCTACTAACGCCATAGGAGCGGCTATAAATCCACCTGTATATAAGACAGCATGCGGTCTAAAATCTTTAAGAATACGGCCGGCAGCAGCCACACCCCGGGCAAGTTTTACCAGATTGGCAGGCAAGGTTCGAATACCAATGCCGTGCAACCCTGCAGCGGGAATTGCCTGAAATGGGATCTTCAGCCTTTGTACGAGTTCAGCTTCCATGCCACCCTGGCTTCCTACCCATAATATCTCATCGAGATTACCTTCCAGTGCTTGAAGAACGGCGAGCGCGGGATACACCCCGCCGCCTGTCCCGCCAGCGCAAATCAACAACCGCATTAAATGGATTCCTTTCCGAATGAATTTCTTTATGATTAATACGAGCAACACTTAAGAGCAATCCAATACCGACCAGAATAGAAACGAGACTGGATCCACCCAAACTAAAAAACGGAAGCGTGTTTCCTCCCACTGGCACAATATTTACCAGACTGGCGATATTCAGGAAAGCCTCTGTGATGATCCAGATGCTAATGCCCCCAGCGATCAATTTTCCTGTCATGTCGCTGGATTGTATTGCGATTTTTAATCCTTTCAGGAATAATAACAAAAACAGGCCGATAACCAGCATACAACCGAGTAAACCCATTTCTTCAGCTACAACAGTGAAAATCGTGTCTGATTGGCCAACTTCGAGACCGGTAAATTTGACTGTGCCTTGACCGACACCAACACCGAAAAAACCACCATTGACAACCGATTCAATTGAACGCTTCACCTGACTGATAGCATCATAAGGATCTTTGTAACCGGCCATGAATTGACTCCAGCGCACAGAGCCTGTGTTGGTCGCTTTAATAATTCCCACGAACGATAGAATCGATACCATGAAGATCAGGATGATCTGTTTCCAATCCAGGTCGGCCAGGAAGAGCATGACTCCACTGATTGCGATCAAAGTCAGGATGGCACTATAATCTGGTTCCAAATAAAGTAAGAACAGAGTTAAGCCGATTACAAATCCAATTGGAAGTGCCCAAAATGTGATTTTTTTTAGGTTTTCTTGCTTTGTTTTCAACCAAAATGAAAGATATAGTATCAAAACAACTTTAGCTATCTCGGACGGTTGAACACTGCCATTGAAAAAGGTACGTGTTGCACCGTGACGAACAGTGCCAATGACTAATACAAGACCCAAAAGAATCCAGGTACCAAACAAAGCCGGCATCATTAATTTTTGTAATTTGCGATAATCAATGAAAGAGATGAAAAAAGCAAAAATAAGTCCCATTGCTGCAAAGCCAGCCTGGCGGGCAACATACGACATTGGAGAAACTTGGGCTGATGAATAAAATGCCACGGGCATGCTGGCTGAATAGAGGATAACCAGGCCCAATGCCAGTAAGGCCCCGACAATTAAAAGCACGGGTATATCCAGTCCGGATAAGAGCGCATCCATTCGTTTTCGATTTTGGATTGGTTTTGTATTTATGGCAGTTGATGAACGCATAATCGGAATCTCTCTCCTCTCTCTTCAAAATCTTTAAACTCGTCATAACTGGTTGCGCCCGGCGAGAGTAAAACGACATCCCCTGCCTGTGCGATTCGGTAAGCCACCTGAATGGCGTCATCCAAGCCTAAAGTTCGATCAATACTGTAAGGACGTGAAATGCCATCGCTTTTGCCTAATGCTGCTTCAATTTTTTGCGCATCAGCACCAAATAAAACGACATGATCAACCTGTTGATGTATTGAAAGAACCAATCGATCCCATGGCAAGTTCTTATCCTTTCCCCCCAACAATAAAATGATGGGCTCAGTAAACGATTCAATGGCAGCCAGTGTGCGCTCAGGTGCTGTGGCAATTGAATCGTTGTACCAGCGGACACCATGTTTTTCAGATACCAATTCCAATCGATGCGGGACGCCTTTAAATGTATTGATGGCTTCTTGAATAGCTTTCGGTTGAAGCTTGATAATTTCAGCAGTTGCACAAGCTGCCAAAACATTGTAAAGATTGTGCTGCCCGAGGATACGCAGGCCTTCAATAGAAGTTAGTGCTTTTTGCATGCCATCTCGTTGAATTATGACATTCTGGTTTTTAATGAAGACACAGTCCTGTTCCGGCGAGAGGGGTTTTAAACCAAAACTAAATAGTTTCCCTTTAACCAAGCCACGCAACTTCCAGGCTCCCTCGTCTTCATGATTTAAAATGGCGGTATCAGAAGCGCTTTGGTAAGTAAGAATATGGGATTTTGCTGCTGTATATTCTTCAAGAGTGCCATGACGATCAAGATGATTTGGGGTAATGTTGGTAACCACAGCAATTTGTGGGCTGATGGTCATCTGGTCCAACTGAAAACTAGAAAGTTCAACAATAACAATATCATCGGGTTTAATGACTTCTACATATTCAATCAGGGGTGTGCCGATATTGCCGCCTACCCAGACCTTTTGGGGATCTTTTACAGACCTTTTTGCCATTTCTCCAAGCAAACTCGTGGTCGTTGTTTTTCCTGCCGACCCGGTGATGCCAATCACTTTGCTGTCTGTACTTTCAAAAAATATTTGTGAGTCATTCGAAAGTGGTATGCCAAGCTCTACGGCCTTGCGGATAAGAGGAATGGTCAATGGCACCCCACCTGATATACATACCAGATCTTTGCCTTGCAAAATGGATAAAGGATGTCCTCCAAATTGAAGATCTATGGTTATTCCAGCCAGTTGTTTAATCTCATTGCTTAATTGGCGCTCTTCACGACCATCATTGAGTGTGACATTTGCACCTTGCCCAACCAGAAAACGCGCCAATGCCAGTCCTTGACGTGCCGCGCCGATGATCAAAACATTGCGATTTTTCCAATTTGTTTTCATACAAGTGCCAATGCAATCCCTAATATGGAGCCAATCAAACTAACCAGCCAAAAGCGCTGAACAACCTGAGTTTCACTCCAACCTGATAGTTCAAAGTGGTGATGCAGCGGGGACATCTTAAAGAGTCTTTTCCCGCCTGTCATCTTGAAATACAAAACTTGAAAAACAACACTCAATGTTTCACTAATAGGAATGATGGCAATAATGGGGAGCAAAAGCCATTGTCCGGTCATGAGGGCGACCACACCCAGTGTAGCTCCAAGTGCTAATGAGCCTGTGTCTCCCATGAACAATTGCGCAGGGTGGACATTGAACCACAGAAAACCAAATAACGCTCCTACCAGAGTAAAACAAAAGCGAGCCAAGAAAGTTTGCCCTTGCATCAAGGCAATACTGCCAAAAGCAGTAAAAGCAGTAGCAGCGATCAAGCCGGCCAAACCATCCAAACCGTCCGTAAGGTTGATGGCGTTCGAAAAGCCTACAATTGTGACGACCGCGATTGGAATATAGAAGATGCCCAGGCTGATTTCGCCTTTGATACCTGGCCAGAATAACTCGGGCACATCCAGAACATATTTTAAGATTGTCGCAATGGCGATCGCAATGATTATTTGCAGCAGGAACTTGGTTCGAGCGCGCATCCCAATTCCCTGGCGGGGGCCACGCACGCCCTCCCAATCATCAATTGCACCAATCAACCCGAATACAATCAGTGTTGAAAGTGGAAGAAGTACCGAACGACCCAAAACGTTGAGTCCCAGGAATGAAACCGCATTTAGCAAAAGTGTCAACAAGGTAACCGGGACAATAAACATTACACCACCCATGGTTGGTGTTCCCATCTTGCTGATATGTGAATCTGGTCCCTCAACCCTGATAAGCTTGCCAATTTTAAAATGACGTAAGACCCGTAAGAGTGGAGGTCCCCAAATTACAGCCATCATAAAACTAATTCCGGAAAGAGCTAAAGCTAAAGGTGTTCCACTCATGAATCGATCTCCAATGCATTTACAATTTGTTCCATGTGTAGACCATGCGACCCTTTAATTAAAATGACGTCGTTAGGTTGCAGAGTACCTTTTAATAAATCAACAACTTCATCAATGGTTTGTAACCAGGTAATTGCTGTGGGGGCCAACCCAGCGTTTCTGGCAGATTCTGCGATAATTTTTGCTTTATCACCGACTGTGATCAATCGACTAACTACTTGTGCTGCTCGGTTTCCAACCAACTCATGCCCTTGTTTTTCATAAGGTCCCAATTCTAACATTTCACCTAAAACTGCATATTTGTTGCCCTGCAGTTCATCGAGCAGGTTGAGAGCAGCCATGACGGAATCAGGCGAAGCGTTGTAAGTGTCGTCTAGTATAAGCGCACCGCTTGAAGTGGTAACCGTTGCAAGTCTTAATTGGGAATGCCCTTGCTGTAACCCGATCACTATCTCTGGCCAGGACATGCCTTCTATAATACCTACTGCGGCTGCCCGCAAAGCAGTGTGAACCGAATGCCGGCCGATTAATGGCACACGAATGTGTATATGATCATCGTTGTAATGAATTCGAAAACGAATCCCTTGCAATCCCATTCCTTCAATCTCATCCGCCCAGAGGTGAGATAATGGATCGATTCCATAGAAAAAAATGTTTGCATTGGTTTTTGAAGCCATATTACGGACCAAGGGATCGTCGAAATTCAGAATAGCTACGCCATTTTCCGGCAAGGATTCAACCAACTCTGCTTTTCCCCGGGCAATGGCTTCCAGAGATCCGGCTCTTTCGGCATGTACTGTGCCAATATTCGTAATTACACCAATTTCAGGTTGAGCAATGTCACATAGTAGTTTGATTTCTCCAGCAACATAAAAACCCATTTCAAGAACCGCACGTTGATGATTCTCGCTTAATTTCAACAAAGTCAGCGGCAATCCAATCTCATTATTCAAGTTGCCCGCGTTTTTTAACACACTAAATCTCTGACTTAATACTTCTGCAATTAATTCTTTGGAAGTTGATTTGCCAACCGAACCGGTAATGCCAATCACTTTTACTTTGAGACGATTACGCCAAAAATGAGCAATGGTTTGGAGAGCTTGAACTGTATTTTCTACCAATAACGCAACCGGTTGATCTTTGATGATGGCATCAACCGGATAATGGCCACTACGTAGATCAATGGTGGAATAATTGCAATCTATTTCATGGTCGATTAGTGCAGCCTGAGCACCATTTTGAAAAGCTTCTGCCACATATTGGTGACCATCGACGTGATCACCTCTAATGGCGACAAATAATGAGGCAGGTATTACCTGACGAGAATCAACTACACCCCCCGTAATAATTTGGGGGGCAATTGGTCGTTCTGCCGTTAATGCTTCCAAAATATCTGCCAAAGTTAACATATTTTTGCTACCTGCTTGCATACTCCATTCGAACCGAATCGGGTGGGATATTCATAATAATCACAAGATTTTCAACAATCTCACGAAAGATTGGTGCAGTTACCAATGAACTCCAAATACTACTGGTGGGTTTCTCCAGCCAAATGTATACGATAAACTGAGGATCATCGGAAGGTCCCCAACCCACAAATGAGGCGTTTGTCAGGCCACTTGTGTACCCTTTTCGGGTGGGAATTTCTGCCGTACCCGTCTTACCGGCAACGCTATAGCCATTCACAAGTGCGGTGGAAGATTCTTCTTCCAATGAAACAGTTAACATGTCAGTGAGCGTTTTTGCAGTTTGCGGTTTTATGGGAGTTGAGACTATTTTTGGATTGTAATAGCGAATACGACCATCTTGTAAAATAGCTTTTTGAATATGTGGTGCCATCATCCTGCCTTGATTTGCCAGTGCTGATGCGGATGTAATCATGCGGATAGGCGTAACAGCCACACCCTGCCCGAAGGCTTGCGGACCCATCATACCATCATACCAGCGTGGTAAATTGGGGTCGGAACCAAAGGGGGTCGGGTTGCTTGGAGAGAGGAAAGGAAAAGTTACCTCTCCACTCAGGTCAATATTTGTCTCCTTGCCGATATTAAAGGCAGAAAGATAATTATAAAAAGTTTCTGTTCCCATTTCCTTCGCAAGCCAAACCATACATACGTTCAATGAATGTTGCATGCAACCAGTCATGGTTTGCAATCCCCAGGCACCATAATCCCAGTTGTATATTGTCATTCCGCCAATTTCGATAATGCCAGTGTCCAAAAATTCCGTATCGGGTTCAACTGTTCCGGAATCCAGTGCCGCAGCCATCGTAAACACTTTGAAAACTGATCCGGGCTCATAGGTCTGCATGATGGCACGGTTGAAGGGTGTTTGTAAATCTGAACCGTCAAAGTGCTCGATGGGATATTGCTGTAAAATTCCGCCGGTACTTTGGTGGGGATTGGCACGCGGCGTGGTGGTCATTGCCAGTAACTCGCCTGTTTTTGGGTTCATAATGATTGCTGTTCCGGATGAGGCACCATTTTCATTAATCGCACGATCCATAATTTGTTCGACGCGCGACTGAATTTCTCGGTCGATTGTAAGTACAATGCCGGCGCCTTGTGGAATTTCAGGGATGGCCATCACATCGTATGGAGCCATTTTTATTATCTGACTGGTGGAGGTGGTTGAAAGCAAATTGTTATAGAAACTTTCTACACCGAAAAAAGCGTCGGATGTATAAAATCCCAGGAAGTTGATACCCATCTCGTTTTCCGGATAAGTTCTCATTAAGCGGCCATTCCATGAAATTGACCGTAAATGACTATTTTCAGCCTGTGCATCTTCAATTTTTGCGACCATTTCTTTGGTTGCGTTTTTGTAAATTGTTGAAAAAACCGCAAAATCAGCGCTTTCAGGATTTGGATTATAAGGGATTGAAACCCTTTCTCTGATCATATTAGAATCGATGCCAGTCAGGCTGCTTAGATAAATAACAAGTTCAGGTATGTCCGTGGTAACCACCTGGTTGAGATTTACGCCGATTTCATATACTTCAGTATTACCGGCAAGTAAATTACCCCAACGATCATAAATATTACCGCGAATTGGTTCAAAATTTTTAACCTTTATTGATGCTTGATTACCAACAGTTTCACTTAAGGTAATAAAAAAAGGATCGGTCTGAATTTGGATAAGACGATAAACGATAGCAATTGAGAAAGCAATAAATACCAGACCAATTAAATAAAAGCGGATCAGGCTTTTTCCCATCTTATTTTCCTTCACGATCTAACATGGTAAATGTATTGTCAAACACCCAATCCCATAACGATCGAGTGTAGATTGGTTTAATTGAATTGGCGACAGCATTATCACGGGCTGGCGGAATGGATATTTTCTGGCCTTCTTTACCGACATATTCAGAAAGATAGATGTATTCAATATTCGCCTGGGTTGCCGGTACGTAACCCATCTCTTTGGCACGTTCTTGCATTGTAGATGCGGAGAGAATTTGTGCCAAAAGTGTCAGATTACCGGAGATTGACCGTTCGAGTTTTTCTCGTTCGGCTTCTAAAACTCGGACCTGGACACCCGCATGAGCAGATTTCGTTGTGATGGTCAAATTCATGGCTATTGACAATATGGCTAATACCACCACTAGTAAAGTCAGGCTGATCCATTGAGTCTGGATGCGCCAGGGTTTTTGTCGATAAGCTTGTTTGGTTTGTTTTTTCATCGCAAAATCCTAATACTAGATATAAAATTCAAGGTAAAGTATGCAAATGTCGTGCCAGTTATATTTTTTGAAGGATTCTTAATTTTGCGCTGCGTGCGCGGGGATTATTTTCTTTTTCAATTAAGGAAGGTTCAATTGGTTTTCGGGTTAACTCTTTGATAGTCGCTTTATGATTGCAGGTACATATCAATTGTTCAGGAGGGCAGATGCAATCACGAGATTCTCTTCGAAATATTGTTTTTACGATGCGATCTTCCAGTGAGTGAAATGAAATGATCGCCAATTTTCCACCAGGGTTGAGAACTTCTATCGCTTTTGGAATAACCTCTTGAATGGCCGATAATTCCTGGTTGACAGCGATGCGCAATGCCTGGAAAGTACGCGTAGCCGGGTGAATTTTCGATGATGAATTTCCATATGCCCTCTCAGTAAGTCTTGCCAGTTGAAAAGTGGTGTTTATGGGCCGGGCTTCACATATAAAACGAGCAATTTTCCGAGCAAAACGTTCTTCGCCATATTCCCACAGGATACGAGCCAATTCCGCTTCTGGTAAATTGTTGATGAGATCTGCAGCAGTCGGTTGATCACTTGCTCCAAAACGCATGTCCAGCGGGCTATCAAACCGGAATGAAAATCCCCTCCGGTGGGAATCCAATTGTATGGAGGATAAACCCAGATCGAAGACAATCCCATCGACAGATTTCCAGCCCAGTTTGTGCATTTCTTCCTGGATACGGGTGTACGAAGCCTGAACGAGGAAGAAACGACCACTGAATACGGAAAGGCGCTGGTGAGCGATTACCAGCGCCTGGGGGTCCAGGTCAAAACCGAGAAGTTGTCCGTCTGGTTTCGAAGCATTCAAAATCCCCCAGGCATGTCCACCAGCACCTATCGTCCCATCGATGTAAAAACATGATGGTTTTGGGGCAAGTGCGGCTATAATTTCATGGTAAAGTACTGGTATATGAGGTGATTCAACTTCATTGGCGGACATTTTATATTGAAAGATCCAGGGCTTCAAATCGTTTATTGTTTATTTCCCCATTCAGTAATTCATCCGATCGGGGCGTCCATACAGAAGGAGCCCAAATTTCGAAATAGACTCCCGCACCTAAAACAATTGCCTGGTCTTCCAACTGAATTTTTGAACGTAAATGAGAAGGGATGAGGATACGACCTGCTTTGTCGATTTCGACTTCAATTGCATGTGAAAACATTAATCGCCGCAAGTCACGTGCATCAGGGTTGGTGATGCTCATCTTGTTAATTGTGTCGGAGAGGCTTGAAAATGTTTGCGCTTTGAGGACGATCAAATTATTTTCAAAGCCCAGAGTTATGAATGCTCCATCAAGAATGAGCTCTCGAAAACGAGCCGGAATAGTCATTCTTCCTTTTGGATCGACGGTGTGTTCGAATGTGCCTAGGAACATTAGTTCTAACTCTCCTTAATTCGCAGAACGCCGGCGAACCGGCGCTCCACTTTCTCCCACTTAACTCCACAATTACCCACATTTTAGCGGATTTTTCAAAAGAATGCAATAGTTTTTTGAAATTCATTACAACCAAATTCCCAAATTCCTAAATTTCACCTAAATTTATCTTCAAATTTATGGAAATAAAGTTTTTCAAATGAAAAAAAGCTTATACAAAATTGGAATGCAGCCTTGCTTGGGAAAAGATCAATCAATTGATACTAAAAGATGAGAATAATCCATTCGAAGGTTTCGAAAAATCTTATGGAAAATGCGCTCATTTTGGTTAGCAGAAATTAATCAAGGACAATTGTTTGCAGCGGTCATCTGAAGTGTCAGTTGCAATTTTCATCAAAGAGTGGGTGAGATATAATCACGTAGAGGTGATTGTTTGAATAGAGAAGAGAAATCTGAAACTGGTATTATTTAAACAATCCACCAATTATTAATTTACACATGATTATTGCGGTCAGGGTGGGTCGATAGTTAATGGTATGTTCAAACATCAGCCTGGGTTGAGTTTTTGATATCTGAAAGGTAACGATGAAAAATGGTTGCATTTTAATCCCGGCTTACAACGAGGAAAAACATCTCGGTGCTGTAATTGCAAAGGCCATCCGGTTTATGCCAGTGATCGTCATTGATGATGGCTCACATGATGAGACTGTCAAGGTTGCGAAAGCTGCAGGCGCTGAAGTATTTCAGCAGATTCCCAACCAGGGCAAAGGCGCAGCGCTGCAACGAGGATTTGCAGAAGCAATCCGGAAGCGCTGCGATTTTCTTGTCACATTGGATGCGGATGGTCAGCATGACCCGCTTGAAATACCAAAATTTTTGGAGGCTTACCGACTTAACCAACCGGATCTGATTATTGGCTTCCGGGATTTCACAAAAATGCCCTTTATTCGACGACTCTCTAACACCACAGGCAGCTGGGCATTCTCCTGGGCGATGCGCCAGCCAATCCGTGATAATCAATCGGGATATCGCTTGCTTTCGCGTGACCTGTATGGCATTCTTTTGCATAGCCAGGAAAGCGGATTTGAATATGAGGTGGAAATGATTGTCCAATGTATCGAGCATGGCTTGAAATTGGATTGGGTGCCTATCGAGACAATTTATGCTGATGAAACAAGCCATATTCGTCCATTACATCACGTGGTTAATTTTCTGCGGGTGGTAATAGATGCACGCAAACGGTCTAAACCAAAAATAATCGTATAAATTTGGCGGTAAATTTATGTGGATCAATGGACCGAATTTCTATCTTGAGAGTCATGGTTCGAGTTGGGATGTTGTTGGATAGCATCTTGAAGGTCGATCTCATCCGCATAGCTGGATGACCCCAGTTATTGGAAGAAATTGTTTAAATTGGTTCGCGGGAAAAATAATTGAGAACTCTAATGAGCTTTGTGAATCAGTTGGTCGGGCATCGGATTGATCTTAATCTGAAAAGGTGACCCCTTGAAGCGGATTGTAATGAAAAGCTCCCGGTTCAAACACGATCGATTTCTCTGAACCCATACGATTTTTCTGTACGACGCTATTCCGGCTGGTGCAATGGCTGCAAGAATTATCAATGAATAGCAAAAAAAAGCAAAGTGAATTCTTATAATGGGAAGATGAACGCCCGTAGTCCAGTAAACTTTTATGTTGGGTATGAAACATTCCGTTTCAGACTATTTGAGTTAATGCGGTGACAAGCCGGTAAACTGGCAGAGGTTAATAAATAAGAAGAGAGATAGTTAAGTTAGTAGATCGTTAATCGACCGTCAAAGTCTTGCTCAGATTTCGCGGAAAATCCGGATCATATCCTTTTCTAAGACTAAGTTGGTAAGAAAGTAATTGCAGCGGGATGGCAGCCAAAATTGAAAGGAATTCGTCATTTGTTTCCACTATCGGTAACACATGATAGGCGTTTTCAGTCAAGGCGGCATTTTGTGGTCCGATGGCTATTGCCAACCCTCCGCGACAAGTAACTTCATTTATACCCGATATGATGAAAGGAATGTCCC
Organism: Chloroflexi bacterium 44-23; assembly: GCA_001899005.1. Lineage (GTDB taxonomy): Bacteria > Chloroflexota > Anaerolineae > Anaerolineales > Anaerolineaceae > UBA6170. The sequence continues at coordinate 440,888 of MKUW01000006.1, read as the reverse complement.
GTTTCGTTGAAACAAAAATTACTGGGTATCTATCACTGACTGCTGCTAGTGGGCCATGTTTAAATTCAGTTGATAGCATACCTTCGCAATGTGCATATGTGATTTCTTTTATTTTTAAAGCCCCTTCCAGCGCTATCGGGTAAGTAAGCCCAAAGCCCAGGCAATAAAAATCTTTCCAGCCATCGAAAAATGGTACGAAGTCAACCACCTTTTGCATACTTTGACGAATTTCCTCTTCCATCAGCTGCGGTAATTGATGGATTACTGAGGAATCTTTGCCGGCCAGGCGATATGCCAGGAATAGAAAAGCAACCATTTGGTTAGTGAAAGTTTTTGTGGCCGGTACGCTTACTTCGTAACCACAAGCTAAGGGTAGCCAAATCTCCGATTTTTTCGTAAGTGTAGAACCGACAACATTGACGAGCGAGAAAATTCTCATTCCGTTTTGACGAGCAACATCTACAGCGTTCAGCACATCTTTCGTTTCCCCACTTTGGCTCACGAAAATGGCGATGTCCTCAGAGTTGGTGGATTGATTGTACTGGGCCATAAATTGAGGCGCAGCGATAGGTATTACACTTCGATTTGCCAGATTGTTAAAGAAAATGGCTCCACTTACACAAGCGTTATAAGAGGTGCCACAGCCGATAAAATAAACTGAGCGAGCTTGTTGAATGGCTGTGATAACTTGTTCAACTTCCCCCATCCTATCCCACAAATGCAGCAATTCGCGAGCGACCTGCGGTTGTTCATTTATTTCTTTGAGCATGAAGTGTGCGAATCCACCCTTCTGCGCAGCTTCCATAGTCTCAATCACCACTTCTGCCTGACGCTCTATTTTTTCGCCGGTTTCGGCTGAATATATGGAAATTGAAGAAGGGGTGAGCTCAACGATTTCGCCATCATTCAAAAAGATAATTTCATGAGAAAGTGGCAATATTGATGGTAGATCGGATGATATGCAAGTGAAATCTTCGCCGAAGGCTGCGATCAGACCAGAACCATTCTTGATCGCGTATAGTTTCTCATCAGTACCGGATGCAATCACAAAAGCGTAATCTCCCTCTAAATCTTGGTAAGCCAAACGTATGGCATCCAACATCCCATTTCCTTGTAGGAGATGGCGTTCGACTGCATGAACACAGCTTTCACCATCATTGGTGGAACGAACCAGCATCCCCTCGGCGCTGAATTGTTTGCGAAGGAGTACATTATTGACAATGTTACCGTTGTGCGCGCCGACCATCAATCCCTTTGAATCCAGATGTGGTTGTGCATTGACCTGAGATGGTTCGCCGAAAGTTGCCCAACGCAACTGCAGAATGCCGCGACAGCCGTTCATCTCAGAAAAATTATATTTTTCGGCGACAGCTTGTACCTTGCCAACATCTTTCCTGAGATCAATGCTTTGGTCAGCGTGAATGGTGGCCACCCCCACAGAATCATAACCGCGATATGAAAGTCTCTGTCCGGCTGCTGTCAGGATGTTCCCCAGATTTTTTTCGTGTTTGGTAACAATTCCGAATATTCCACACATAGGTCTTCCTCCGTATTTAATCATTATAGAAGGGAAGAAAGCAGGCACCTATATGTAGAATGTCATTCATTTTCTTGCGAATGAATGCGTTTCAAGCGCCATTTATCCTATGGATGTGCGGAAGCCAGAGGAATTGGATTTCCAAAATCTAAGTGCACCATTTAATTTTCATTTGTGGAAGGTATCTAAAAAAAAGTCATATGCTTTGGCAGCAAAGTGAAAAACCAAACTTTGTAAGGAGATTGTGGGTTCGGTTATTGGACCAGTTATGGCGGGCTTTATTGATTGGTTACTTTGGCTTTGCGAATATAACCCAGCGATCAGAATTATCGCTCTTAAATAGGATAACTACCAAAGACGGTTCGTTCGCTGAGAGTATGTTGACATCTTCACGATCTACTTGCTTTACATCAGTGACTGCATAATTCATAATGTCATTGTTATTCATAAAAACGCGAAGTTCTTCGCCTTCATTCAAAGTTTGCACAACCGCTTCTGCTTGGCGGCTCCAGGGAATTGCTATCACACGTCGCACGGTTGAGCTGACCAACCACTCAGCTGTCTGGGGATCCCATTTATTGTTTTTGAGTTCACCACGCTGCAGAAAGAAAAACCATCCACCGGGAAGTTGCAGGCCGGTGGGGTAAACCAGGTTGGGGTCAACTGAGGCGATTACCTCCGGAGGCGTTCCATTTATATTTTTATTTCCCTGCCACTTAACCAACACCAAACCAATCGCGACAATCACTGCCAGCGTGATGAAGGAACTCATGATAAGTAAAGTTTTTTCTGCCCCATTTAATGATTTTGTCCATTTGGAAAAGGCAACAAATTTTTGTTGTAACCAACGCTCTTCTTTTTCGGGTAAAGGTTCTTCTTCCGGCCAGGTAGTTTGTTCAAATTCTTCAATGAATGATCGACGCAGATTTTCAAGCGATTCTTTATTTTCTTCTTCAGGCTGGCTTTCAAGTTCAGTTTGACTTTCCCTTTCCGGTTCGTTTGGATCCTTGAATTCGCCTTCAGGAAGTGTATTCCGTGAAAAAACATCATCAGGCTGCTCGGCCCAGCTATCCGCAAACAGTTCATTTTCAAGGTCTGGTTCTGTTGGCGCGTGCAACAAAAAATCGGCTGAAATTGGCTCCCGCGATGATTCCTCAGTGGCATTTAATACTTCCTGCCAGGACTCAGAAGAAAGCTTTGCTTCTCCATCGATCAGATCTTCAAAATCATCAAGCGGCTTGGTGATGGCTCCATCAGTGTAATCTTCCGGAAAGATATCTTTTAATTGTGATAGGAAATCATTTTCCAGTGGATCTATGGAATTGCCTTCAAAAGGATTGGTTGCAAGGGCTGCTTTTTCAATCTCACTTTCAATTTCTGCGAGGTAATCTCGATCTCCATCGCCGCTTCCTTTGATTTCTTCGACTTCCTCAACTTCTGTTGGGGTTTTCTGGTTGTTTCTGGAAAGATAGGGGTCATCTTCCAATGATTGTGTGATTTCTTTGATAAAATCTTCATTGCCAGAATCAGAGAGGGGTAACGTCTTATTACGGTCCTCCAACTCTTTCAGAAAATCAGTTTCTTCAGAACCCAGAACAAATGCGCTATGAGGTACTGTTGGATTTTCATTATATTTGGGCTGAATGGTCTCGGTTCGTAATGTTTCAGAATTCAAATCGGTGGAATCTGCTGTCACAAAAGGATGAACTGCTGGTTTTATTTCACTCTCATCGGCGGTCTGATCAGGTAATTCACCCTCAGAGGATGTTTCATCCGTGGAGAGGATTTTTGTACCCAAGCCTGCACTGGGAGAAGAATTATCTGGTGGAAAATTTTGCGGCAATCTTGCTTCAATCAACCCATCCGATTCAACCCTGGTTTGGTTTACTTCTTCCTGGATTGATGACTCGATATCGGCTTCTTGTTTGCTTAACTCATCTCGCATAGCGCTCAATTCTTGGTTGAGATCTTTTTCTTTTGATGATTTTCTTTTTGGTTTTTTATCCACTTGGCTCATAGTAGTCATCCTGCTTCTAAGGGAGAATTCCTGGTAAATTCGGGGGAGGTATTCGAATTATGTTGAATAACATTCCACTTTCCGGGATCTTTAAAGTGATCTGGTGAAAAAGTTCCTTGACAGTGATTTTTACATCAGAATTTTTAAACTGATTCTGATATTTAATAATACCTTCGCCATTTACGACTGGCACCTCCACAGTAACCCCATTAGCAAATGTGACTTTAAGGGTGGCATTATCAATCAACTCATTTGAATCCATTACCAGATTATTATTTCGATCAAGGTAGAGAAAAATATGGATTTCGCCATCTGTGAGGTAATTCTTCGGGGTGGGGCTGGGAATAGGTGTGGCGGTAGGTTCTAATTCTACCAAATTCGCCTGACCGGTAGGAGTTAACTGAAAAGGCGAAAGAGTTGGCTGCGGAGCATAGTAAAATTGAAACCCAGTTAATTTATCCCAGACAGAATCAACATAGGCTTTGGCGTCCAGGCAATTTAAATTATTGGCAACATTTTCCCAGGTAGGAGCCAAGCCTTTTTCTTTAACAGCTTTTAAGCTTTCCTCCAGACAATAATAACCACTATGATATGAAAGGATTGTGAATTTCCACATATCAGTTAGATTGGTTCGCATGCCCTGACGCTCTACGATGTAATTCGCTTGACTGCAATTTGACCGCATGACCTGAGCATTAATGGAAATGCTTTGTTCTGCGATATCCAGGTTAACCATGTTTTCGCATTCAGGGCAATAAGCATCAAGAGACCGAATTAAACCGCCGCGCAGCATGGCCTGTTCAAAGCTGTTCATATTAGCGAAAGAAGGGTCACAATCAAATAATAAATTGGAACAAATCTGGTTCTTTAGATCTTCATCCCAACGTAATGCTACATCAGCCCCTAATTCGTTAACCTGAGAAAAGCCATATTCTTCATAAAGATAACGCGCATTTTCTGGCCAGAATTGACTTTCCTGTTCCATGATAACTTTAATTAATACCGGAGGAATGCCGTATTCCTTTCCGGCTGCCCAAATGGTCGAATCGAAGCGATTCTGCCAGGCAAGCATGCTTTTGTTGGCCAATTGCAACCCACAGGCATTCGGGGCACCATTGGCAAAAACTCCTCCCTCCGGACATGAAGAAGTATCTACAAATTTATTGAGGATTAATTTACCAGCCAGATAATGCAAGTTGTGTTGGGTATTGAGCAATTCAGGAGATTCCGGAAATGTTGTCCAATCAGGTGAATCTCCAAATGCGGTGTCTTTCCAGATTATTTTGCATGAATCCACAAATTCGATATTTCGGCTGATATTTGTCAAGCGGACCTGGTAAGCATTGTTGCTGATGAAGGTGCGCGCTGTTGCAGTAATAACTTGAGATTGATCACCAAAGGAACTTTCTGCCCAGAATTGAATCTGGGAATCCTGAAGCAAAGGCACAATACACTGATCCGATTTGCATTCGAATGGATTATTGTTGAGATAACCAGCTATCTTTGTGATTTTGAACTCTGAATAAGGCTCAATTGCTTTGATGATCACATAGGGCGCATTGACTGGTAAACCAGGGGGATAAATATTGATGATAATATCCGGGATTTTAATTTTTGTAGTAGTGGTAACTTCGCGGGATGAATCAAATACCCAATAAGTATCCAGAAAGAATTGATTAATGTTAATCGGAGTTGGGGATGGCTGTGGTGTTCCTTCGGGCAGTGGGGTGGCAGAAGGACTCAGCTTAGCAATATCCATTTCACAGGCAGCCAAAGTCTCATTTCCGCTGGGGAAACCTTCGTGGTTGATTAACACAGTACAAATCGGAGTACCACTGCGACTTACGAGGCGCCAGGTATACTGCGTGAAAGTTTGTGAAATGATCTTGAAGCGTTCACCTCCGCCAGTCTCCTGAGCAGTCACCTCTCCAGCCGAATTAAGGAGCAAAATGGCTAAAATGGCAATAGAAATGAAAGATATCCATCGCGTTTTGGACACAACTATTTCGCCCCTTCACTAGATTCAGGATTTTGAAACAAAGAAATTATTTGCACTAAGCTCTCTTTTATTATAATCTCAATATGCATTCCTATACAATTGAACAATCAATTGATTTATAATTACTTAAACGATCCTATAATGGAGTAAAAATCATATAAATACCATTACTTAATATATTTATCTGCAATTTCATCAGGCAATTTCCAAAGGTGGTTTCTATGGCTGAGTTTACACGTTTTGAAATATATATGCTGCTTAATCAAGTCAAACCTTTGTGGTTGAGTTATATTGATTTAAGTGAAATTGATTTACGTGGGGTAGATCTGCGTGGTGCAACTTTGATGAACTGCAATCTCAAAAATGTGAACTTGCGTGGTGCCATTTTAATTGAAACGGCTCTGGGCGGCTGTGATTTGAGCGGTGCCAATATGGTGGGGGCTGATTTGCGCAGAGCGAATTTGCGCGGGGCAAATTTACGGGGAGCCGATTTGCGCGAAGCGAATTTAGCTGAAGCTGATCTCGTTGAAGTTGATCTTTCCGGGTCAAATTTGATTGATGCGAATTTAGGGGGCGTAGATTTAACCAATGCTAACCTCACCAATGCAGACTTAACGGGTACAAATGCGCCTGATCATCGTGTCTTGCGTGCGAAATCTCTTTCGGGCACGATTATGCCGAATGGGTTGGTGCATGATTAAAATCATCAAATTAGCTCTCACTTTTCTTATCTAACCCGGTCTTTTTTCCTTGTAAGGTGCTTATTGGGTACAAAATACCTGCACTTCGTCAAGTGAATTCAACAAATAAACTTTCTATAATTAATAAAATATCCCTAAACCTTATTAATAACCAAAAAGGACATTAAGAAATGAAAAAACATAATTTTAATGCCGGGCCGTCCATACTTCCCCGTGAAGCAATCGAAAAAAGTGCTGAGGCAATACTGGATTTTAATGGGATTGGTCTCTCTATTCTTGAGATCTCGCATCGCAGCAAGGAGTTCGATGCAGTCAACCTGGAAACGCTAGCTATGTTCAAAGAGTTATTGGATATTCCCGAAGGATACAAAGTTGTTTTCATTGGCGGAGGTGCCAGTACCCAGTTTTTTACCGTCCCTTATAACCTCTTGCAAACCAAAGCAGCATACCTTGTGACTGGCGCCTGGTCCAAAAAAGCCGTCAAGGAAGCCAAATATTTTGGCGACGTCCAAGTTGTTGCATCTTCTGAAGATAAGAATTTTACCTATATTCCCAGAGGATACCAGATTCCTACCGATGCTGATTATTTCCATATAACAACAAATAACACTATATTCGGAACAGAAATACGGCAGGACCTCGACTCACCGGTTCCGCTGGTGGCTGATATGTCCTCAGATATCTTCAGCCGTCCAATGGATGTTTCCAAATACGGTTTAATTTACGGCGGTGCACAAAAAAACCTGGCACCTGCCGGCTTAACCTTTGTGATTGTCAAAGAAGATTTGTTGGGAAAAGTAGACCGTCCATTACCTTCCATGGTTGATTACCGCACTCATATTAAGAGCGACTCGATGTATAACACCCCACCAGTGTTTGCCATTTTCACAGCTTTACAAACCTTGAAATGGCTTAAGAATTTGGGTGGTCTGAAGGTTATTGAGAAAATGAATTTGGAAAAATCCAAACTGTTATACGGCGAAATTGATCGCAATCGCCTGTTTGTGGCCACTGTGCCGGTACCTGAAGACCGCTCCATCATGAATGTCTGCTTTGTGATGAAGGAAGAATATAAAGAACTGGAAAAAGAATTCTTAACCTATGCGACCGAGCAAGGCATGGTTGGCATCAAAGGTCACCGTGATGTTGGCGGCTTTCGAGCGTCACTTTACAACGCAATGCCATTGGAAAGTGTACAGGCATTGGTCAATTGCATGCAAAAATTTGAAGCAAATCATTAAGTTTGATAGGAGCTGAAATGAAAAAAGTCTTACTTGCAACCGAAAAACCCTTTTCCAAACGGGCAGTTGAGCAGATTAATGCAATTGCAATCGAAGCAGGTTATGAAATGACTTTGCTGGAAAAATACAGCGACAAATCCCAGTTGCTTCAAGCAGTTGCCGACAAAGATGCAATTATTATTCGCAGTGACATCATTGATAAAGAAGTTTTCGATGCGGCTAAAAATCTAAAAATTGTTGTTCGTGCAGGCGCCGGATACGATAATATCGATCTTGCCGCGGCAACGGCTCACCATGTGGTTGCCATGAACACACCCGGTCAAAATTCGAATGCGGTGGCTGAACTTGCCATTGGGATGATGATTTATGAAGCCCGCCATCATTTCGATGGAAAATCCGGAAGTGAATTGATGGGAAAGTCAATCGGTATCCATGCGTATGGCAATGTGGGGAAACGCGTAGCGACTTTAGCCAAGGCCTTTGGAATGGATGTCTATGCTTATGATCCATATGTGTCAAGAGAATCAATCGAGGCGGATGGTGTGACATGCGTGGCAAGTTTGGAAGATTTGTATCGCAAGAGTAATTACATCTCATTGCATATTCCGGCAACCTCAGAAACCAAGCTTTCGATCAATGCTGCTTTGTTATCCCAAATGCTTGTTCCTGCGACGCTTGTCAATACTGCCCGCAAAGAGGTGATCAATGAGGCTGATTTGCTAAAGATTTTCGAAATCAGACCGGATTTTGTTTATATCACGGATATTGAACCTGGTTGTGCTCAGGAACTCGAAGAGAAATATGGTAACCGCTATTTACACACTGCCAAGAAAATGGGCGCTCAAACAGAAGAAGCCAATGTCAATGCCGGTCTGGCAGCCATTCGACAGGTTATTAATTTCTTTGAGTACAATGACACCCATTTTCAGGTAAATAAGTGAATGGAACCAGAGATTAGATATTGGTAAATTGGGTGATTTGTTGATGGTTGGTTGATTTGTTACCTGAGAAATGAGCAAATGTGTAATTGGATAAACTGGTAAAAAGATAAGAAGTTCAATAGGAGAGGTTGTGAAGGTGCTTTCGCAGCCTCTTTTTGATTCATCATTTTTTAATAAAAATCTTGTACTCCGCATTCCGCACCTTTCGGCTTATATTCTTGAGACACAAAAAGTGGTAAAATGGCAATTGCTTTTAATCAAGTCAGCTGGTTTATAACAATCAGGCTTCTCATCAGAGTGTGAAATTTAGTGGTCCTAAGGAGGTGCCGGGTGAATAAGCATGCTCGAATTATTCTCGGATTGAGTGTTGCAATCGCTCTTTTTGCAACGTTTGCTGTTGCTGCCACGGCCAAGGCCAAGGGCAACTTCACGTCCCTTCTCATCTTTAACCAAAGCACGGGCGAAGTCCGCCTGCTCGAAGACCCCAAATTGCTATCTTTCTTCGCATTCTCGGACTTTAAGGAAGGAATGAAGGAGGCTCCAACTCATGGCCTCGGTTACGAAATCTGGCGTCTCCATGATGGCCAACAACGGGGTGGTCTGTTCGCGTTTGATCATCTTCACTATTACCCACGGGGTTCCCAGTCAAACGGATATGTCTTTTATGATGGGATCGTGAATGGGCGTTCTGAGTATGACCAACTGTGGTTCCCCTCTACTGCCGAAGGAGACGTTTTGTTTGAAAAAGAAATCGCCCATCCTGCAAACGCAATGCCATTTCAGTGGTCTTGGGGACTGGTCGCATTCGCCGCACTAGTCTTCGGTATCATTGCCGGGTTCACATTGGCAAAACGGCGAGCTACTGCCCTTGCTCAACATTCCATTCATTAAAGTCGCAAAATTGAATAATTTACAGATATCGCGGGTGAGTTGAGCATTTATTTCACTTCACACCCTTTGTAATTGCTTTATATTTTCTAACCTATGCGGTCGATTGCCATTAAGAGATTATCTTTGTATCATTTAAAAAAATAGATCGAGGTTAGTATGAATCAAAATGAAAAATTAGAAACAAATGTCCTGGGTGGCGGATGTTTTTGGTGTCTGGAACCATTATTTGCTGATCTTAAAGGTGTAGAAAGTGTGGAGGTTGGATACGCTGGCGGAAAGAAAGAAAGCCCCAGCTATGAAGATGTATGCAGTGGTACAACCGGTCACGCAGAAGTGGTTAAAGTTGCATTCGATCCCGAAGAAATCTCCTTGCAGCGTATTTTTGAGGTCTTCTTTTCAATGCATGATCCCACTACCATGAACCGCCAGGGAGCGGATATCGGCAGCCAATACCGTTCAATTATTCTGTATGCAAACGAGGCACAAAAAAACCTCGCAGATGAGGTAATTCGGGAACTTGGCCAATCCGGTCAATATTCTAAACCAATTGTGACCGAGGTGGTGCCTCTACAGCAGTTTTACCCGGCTGAGGAATACCACCAGCGCTATTTCGAAAAGAACCCATGGGCAGGCTATTGCCAGATAGTGATTCGCCCAAAAGTGGCCAAATTTCAGAAAAAGTTCGCAGAAGAACGGAAATCTGCAGCCAGTTAATGCTTGTGAATGCTTATTGCAAGTCCAGATTCATCTTGGGTCTGTATTGTAATGCTTCCGCCAGGTGATTTGGCGCAATATTGGCAGCACCGGCCAGGTCGGCGATGGTACGCGCCAGTTTGAGCGTACGATGATAAGCACGTGCGGAGAGCTGTAATTGCCGCATAGCAGTCCGCATTAAGGTCTCACTGGCTTCATCCAGCAGGCAGAATTTGCGGATCTCAGAAGGACCCATATCGGCATTGCTGGTCATCGTTTTTACCTGACCGTTATCTTTTTCGGATGAGCTATGATCCACAAAGCGCAGTAATTGCAACTTGCGGGATTGTTCCACCCTTTCGCGGATGGCCTGTGAACCCTCACCCAGTCGTTGGCTGGAAAGTTTTTCATACTCCACCCGTGGAACTTCGACGTGAATGTCAATGCGGTCCAGCAAAGGGCCGGAGATACGTTTCTGGTACTTGCTAACCATACCAAGTGCGCACGTGCAAGGTTTGATTGGGTCGCCGTAGTAGCCACACGGACAGGGGTTCATGGCTGCCACCAGTTGGAAATTGGCGGGAAAGGTTAGCGAACCCTGCGCACGGCTGATGGTAACGACTTTATCTTCAATCGGCTGGCGCATTACCTCCAGCACACGACTGCCAAATTCGGGTAATTCGTCGAGGAATAGAACACCACGATGTGCCAACGAAATTTCACCGGGACGAGGCCAATTGCCTCCACCGACCAGGCCGGCATGGCTGATGGTATGGTGGGGAGAACGGAATGGTCGGACTCGGATTAAGGGAGTGTCTGGCGGCAGTTGATCTGAGACCGAGTAAATGCGAGTCACATCCAGCGCCTCATCGATAGTCATGGTGGGCAAAATGGAAGGCAAAGCACGCGCCATGAGTGTCTTGCCGGAACCCGGGGCGCCGATCATTAAAACATTATGGCCTCCAGCCGCGGCGACTTCCAGTGCTCGTTTGACATGTTCCTGACCTTTGATCTCCTGAAAATCGGTCATGAACTGGTTTTGATCGCTTTCCTTGCCGAAATCAGATTCAATCACCGGTAGCTCGATATCGCCTTCGGCCCAATCGCTCAATTGCCGCAATGAGGATACCGCGATGACTTCGACTCCCGGAATGAGAGCGGCTTCCCCGGCGTCCATAGCCGGCACCACCAGGCGCTGAAAACCTTCCTGGCGGGCAAGTGCTGCCATTGGTAAGATACCGCGCACATGCCGCAAAGTCCCATCCAGCGACAACTCACCGACCACCAATGTTTTTTCGAGCATGTCAGGTTTAATTTGCCGGGTGGCAGCCAAAATGCCGATCGCGATTGGCAGGTCGTAAGCCGGTCCCTCTTTACGCACATCCGCCGGGGCCAGGTTGACCGTCACCCGCGCACGAGGATAGGAGAAACCGCTGTTTTTGATGGCGGATTGCACCCGTTCACGGCTTTCCTGAACAGCTGCATCCGGCAGGCCGACAATCGTGATGGTGGGCATGCCTTTGTTGGTGTCAACTTCAACTTCGATGATGACGCCATCCAGACCAATGACGCCACAGGAAAAGATTCGAGCGAGCATCGCAATAGTTTAATGAAAGCGGGAAAAAAAGTCAATTAGAAATGGGGCGGGATTTTGGGGAATGGATAGAATCAAATTTTTTCTAGCTGTATAAATTTCAATCACCTCTTTTTTCTGAGAAACATGTGTGGGCGAAGGATCGGATAATAACCATGGAAAGTGCAATCCGGGTCTGACATCCGATCCTTCGCCGCTACGGGTTCATTAGTCAACGGTGAACTCGATAAAGGTCAAATTTTATTTGATCCGATTCAAAATCTATGTTCGGTCGATTGTTAATCTCCCAGCAAATCCCGCACTTCTTGCTCTTCGGCCTTACTCAATTCCCATTCGCCAGCACTGGCATTCGCTTGAATGTGTTCCACGCGAGTTGCGCCGGAAATGACGGAGGCTACCTGTGGTTGTGCCAGCAACCAGGCGATTGCCAGCTCGTTGACTGCATGGCCGTGATCTTTTGCCCAGGCAGTTAATTTAGCCAAAACCGTAAAATTTTCCGGGGTCATATATTTCTGGACGTAGGGGCTGCTTGCTCCCCGTGACCCAGCTGGAATCGGTTGATCAGGCTGGTATTTGCCGGTTAGAAAACCACCTGCCAGTGGAAAATACGGGATGATGGCGACATTAATCGCCTGGCATAGCGGAACGATTTCCTGCTCCGCTTTGCGTTCCAACAGGTGGTAATGTTCCTGGATAGCCACAAACGATTCCCATTTGTGCATTTCAGCCAGCAGATTGGCGCGTGCCAACTGCCAAGCTGCAAAATTGGAAGCTGCGATGTAGCGCACTTTGCCATTGTGAACAAGGTCGTTCAAGGTGTCAAGCGTTTCCTCAATGGGGGTATTGTCATCCCAACTATGGACATAGTACAAATCGATGTGATCATTTTGCAGCCGTTGGAAACTGCCTTCAACCGCATTCAAGATGTGAAATCGTGAGGCACCGCCATCGTTGGGGCCGGGTCCGACTGTGTGCCTGAATTTCGTAGCCAGAAAGAATTTATCCCATTTTCCTTTCAAGGCCTTTCCCAGCATCGTTTCAGAACGGCCATCCTGATAGACATTGGCAGTGTCAAGATGATTGATGCCCAATTCAAGTGCTGCAGCAATCATTTCATCTACCTTTGCTTGTGGGACGTGTTCGGCACCGAAGCGATTCGTGCCAATTCCTACCGTGGAGAGTTTGACACCGCTTTTACCGAGATGACGATATTTCATTGAAGGCTCCTATTGTTATTCGTTGATTTTTGAATGATTATTAATTGACTAAATTTCAAGCGGATTAAGGTACTGAGTCGCCGCTATTTTTTTCGGGAGGTTGTTCAAGTTTGCCCTGTCCGAGTAGTTGAGAACGTTCGTAGGCAGCCCACACCGCGCGTGAAATGGCAGTCCGGAACCCGGCTTTCTCGAGGTAGTAAAGGGCTGCTGCGGATGTCCCGCCTGGTGAAGTGACCTTATTGCGCAGATCAGCTACATGAACATTTTGAGACTCATAATAATCAACGGATCCGCGGATGGTTTCGACTACCAGCTTTTCAGCAACATGCCGTGAGAATCCCAAATGCACTCCGGCATCCATCATTGCTTCCATAAAGAGGAAAACGTACATGGGGCCTGTTCCGGACAAGGCCGTAGCCATATCCAGATAGTATTCTTCGTCTACTTGAAGGTTCTCGCCCAGAGCTTTCAGCATTTTTCGCGCGTTTTCAAGCTGTTGTTCATTAACGGATGCTGATGGGAACCAAACGGTAATTCCTTTACCAATTTGCCCGGGTGTGTTGGGCATGGTGCGAATAACTGCTGCGTGATCTAACCCTTTTGTTAACGTATCCAATGATGCGCCTGCTATAATGCTGATCACAACCGCTTTGGCCGGGATGTGCCCTTTGAGTTCCATGAGGATTTTTTCAAGCTTTTGCGGTTTGACAGCCAGGACAACTACATCAGCATCTTGAACAGCGGTGATGTTGTCAGCGGTCGTGTGAATGCCGTAGCGCTGATCAAGTTCAGCCCGTCTTTCAAGGCGCGGTTCTGAAGCTTGAATAAATTGATGTGAAGTCAGGTTTTGGCGGATTAATCCTGCCAGGATTGCTTCACCCATCGCTCCGGCACCAATTACTGTGAAATGCGTTTCAATTGTCATTGCTTGCTCCTGATTTTTGTACCCTTGACCAGCGTGCATATATTGCCATAGAAATGGCGTGCTGTTTTGATTGTTCCTGTAACAATACCTCACCAATCGTGGTGGTACCATGATGCTTGCTCATGATTTCATTGACCGCATAATAAAGCGTCAACGCAGATGCCTTGATGGCATAGGCTGTCAGCAATACAAATTGCGGTTGCGGGCTTAATATTTGAGCGCAAGTGGCCAACAAATTCGGGAGGATTTTATAAAATTCCCACACCTCGCCTTTTGGTCCACGCCCGAATTTAGGCGGGTCAAGGATGATGCCATCGTATTGGCTTCCACGCCGCTGTTCACGTAAAACAAATTTGAACGCATCATCCAGCAGCCAGCGGATCGGGTCGTTCCCGAGACCGGAGAGTGCCTGGTTTTCCTTGCCCCAATTAAGTGTTTTTTGAGAAGCATCGACATGTGTGACTTCTGCTCCAGCCTGAACTGCTGCAAGGCTAGCCATGCCTGTGTAACCAAACAGATTGAGAACACGTGCCTTTTTGGATGCCATTTTTACCTGTGATGCAATCCAATCCCATTGTTCAGCCTGCTCGGGAAATACACCGACATGCCGTGAGGCGGTTGTTTGCAGCCAGCATTGCAAGCCCTTATAAGCCAGCGGCCAGCGGTCTTCCATTTTATGTTTTGATACCCAATGGCCGCCATTCTTTTCAGGCGTGGGGATGAATTCGGCATCCGCCTGAGCCCAAACAGTTGAATTCAGCGTTGGCTTCCAAATTGCTTCTGCTTCCGGGCGGATAAGCACGTATTGACCGAATTTTTCCAACTTGCGTCCATCTCCTGAATCGAGCAGGGCATAATTCTTCCAATCTGGAGAGGTTAATAAACTGATTTGTGGCAAATTTTTCATGTAAAATTCTTTTCTTAAAAGATTATTGCATAATTATAGCGACGATTGCCACAGATTGCCTGTTTTTTGATCAGCCTTGCGTTATGTTATATTCGCGTGCGATGCCAAATCTCGGCTGCAAAAGATCTCAACCCGTGATTAGAAGTCGCGTGATGACAGTAAAATTGTTAAAACAATTCGACAGGTGCGAAACGAAAATGTATAATCCAGGCAACAAAACTTACGAGGAAGCCGATGAAATATAATTTTGACGAAATCATTAATCGTAGTGGTACGAATAGTTATAAATGGGATGTGTATGGGGCGGATGTTTTGCCAATGTGGGTTGCAGATATGGATTTTCGCTCACCACAACCTGTAATTGACGCGCTGGTTGAGCGCGCACGCCATGGTGTTTTTGGATACACAGCTCCGCCTTCAGCATTATTAACTGAAATTTGTGAACGAATGCAGAGACTCTATCAATGGCAAGTTAAAACTGAAGATATCATCTTTTTCCCGGGGGTCGTGGTGGCATTTAATAATGTAATTCAAGCATTTGCCCACAGGGGACAAGGTGTCTTGATGCAGGTTCCGGTCTATCATCCATTTCTACCGGCACCATTGCATGCCGGAGCGATCCGGCAGGAAGCTACGTTTAATATGGATACTTCAGGACGGTATGAAGTAGATCTGGAAAGTTTCCGGCAGGCAATCACCCCGGATACGGCCATGTTTTTGCTTTGTAACCCACATAATCCTCTTAGCAAGGCTTTCAAGCGTGATGAATTGGAAGCGCTGGCTGAAATTTGCCTGGAACATAATATTCCGATTTGCTCTGATGAAATTCATTGCGATCTGGTCTTTCCAGGTTATGAGCATGTACCAATCGCAAGTTTGAGCAATGAGATCGCTCAAAATACAGTCACTTTAATGGCACCCAGTAAGACTTTCAACATTGCTGGATTGGAATGCTCTTTTGCCATTATCCAAAACGCAAAATTAAAAGAAAAGGTTCAGGCTGCCCAAAGGGGAATTATGGCGGGAGTAAATTTGATGGGTTACCAGGCTGCCCTGGCTGCCTACCAGGAAGGGCAGGCTTGGCTCGAGCAATTGTTAGCCTATCTGACCGGCAATCGTGATTTTCTAATGGATTTCCTTTCATCAAATATCCCCGAAATTCGTGTAACGCCGGTTAAAGCCACTTATTTGGCCTGGTTGGATTGCCGGAAATTAGAATTACCCGGTGGCGCATACAAATTTTTTCTCGAGCAGGGAAAAGTTGCTTTCAATGATGGTGCTACCTTTGGGCATGGAGGTGAAGGCTTTTTACGCCTTAACTTCGGCTGTCCCCGAGCTACTTTACAAGAGGGGCTCCAGCGCATGAAATATGCCCTGGATCATCAAACAAGCTGAGGAGGTAGAAGTCGATATCAATAGAAGAACTGTCTCTGCATTTCTACTCATTATTATTATTGCTATTTTGGGGTTTGTTTGCTTGTTAGGTGGGTTGGTCGGTACAGGTTTATTCTTAAATGCAGGCGATAAAATTCAAAAAGTGGACGCGATCGTGGTGCTCAGCGGCGATGAAGGTGAGCGGGTACGGGAGGCGGCGCGCTTGTACAAAGCCGGTTATGCTTCCTACCTGGTTATAACCAAAACAGATAACGAAGAAATAGGGGAAGATAGGACCTATAGTGAAAAACTGATGCGCATAGCCATGGAGGGAGGAGTTCCTTCAGATTCAATCTTATTTTCAGAAGGAATGGCAACCAACACCATTGAAGAAGCACATGCCGTTGTGCTACTCGCGCAGAAAAGGAATCTCTCATCGTTATTGGTGGTCACGGGACCTTATCACGTGCGTAGAGCTAGATTGATTTTTCGAAAAATTGCCTCAAGAGCTGAAATAAAAACCCTGGCAACAGGTGTTCAAGATTCCTGGTATCATCCAACAACCTGGTTTTTATCACAGCGGGGCTGGCGGCAAACTATTTCGGAAGTTCTTGGATTGGTTGCAATCACGATTCAGCCGGAATTATTAAATTAATCAGGAAAAGGAAATTGGATGAATTTGCGCAATGATCCCGCTTTCTTAAGAAAAATTCAATATAAAAATAGCAATAATCTGGCTGCCCGTATTCGCATTCATAAACAATTCAGTACCAATCCTCTTGATTGGAATGTCTGGATCCTAGAACGAGTTCAAAAAATTAACGCCCAAAGAATACTGGAAGTGGGAGCCGGGCATGCCAGTATGTGGCGCGAAAACAATTCACTTAATCACAATAATGAGCATATTTTTCTGAATGATTTCTCATATGGCATGATTAAATCTGCCAGTAAAGCAGGATTACCCGCTCAAAGTTTTCGCTTTATCGTTTCTGATATTCAAGCTCTGCCATATTTACGTACTCAATTCGATCTGGCGATTGCCAATCACATGCTCTATCATGTTCCGGATCTCTCACTAGCATTTAGCGAGGTCAAACGCGTGCTGGTGCAGGGTGGCACCTTGATGGCTGCCACCAACGGGATTGATCACATGAAAGAATTGAATGAATTGGTTGAGAGAATTGCCCCAAACCTGATGAAAACTTTGAATGTAACCCGTAATTTCAATCTGGAAAATGGAAAGGAATTCCTGCGCGAATTTTTCACGGATATACAACTTGAGATTTTTCATGACTCTTTGGAAATCAATGAAGTGCAGCCTCTTTTGGACTACATCCTATCGCTTTGGGGAAATTTCATCACAATTGAACAGGTGAAATTGTTTAATGACGAGATCCAAAATATAATAAATAAAGACGGATCAATCCATATTCAAAAACACACCGGCCTGTTTGTTTGCCGAAAGTAAATGCATGAAATCCAGGATTGAACAAGCCAAAGTCTTTTTTCTTAATTTTCTTCCTCTTATCTTTGTTTTGTTGTTTGCTTTTACTCCGCAACCAAGGTCAATTTTGAAAAACTGGCAAGATATTCAAGAATTAAAACAACAGGATAACCCAGCATTGTTAATCAATCGATATCTAGCGCTCCTCCGACAGCAACCCTGGCAATACGATATTCGCGAGCAATTAGCGCAGCTTCAATATGATAATGGTGATTTCGCCGGAGCGATTGAATCGCTTTCCATCCTTTCAGAAAACCGTGAACTGACCGTACCGCAGCAATTTATACTGGCGAATTCATATCAAAAAAATAAGCAAAGTGATTTGGCAGTTAAAACCTGGCAAGAAATTGCCGAACGGACTGATTTAAACGTAGAAGACTTGTCTGTTTTGCTCGAAAAACAAGAAGACAATCGTGACCGGCATGGAGCTTTTGTCACCATCAAACGCTGGGCTGCGCTTGAGCCTTTGAATGGAAAGGTTCAATACCGCCTGGCTTTATACCAGATCATTTTTGATCCGGCCTCCGCTTCCCGAACGTTGCTCCAAGCGTTACAAAAAATGCCTCAGAGAAAGGAAAGTATCGATCGCCTGGTCACCGACATTAATTTGATGGCAAACCAGCAAGATGATGCCTACCGCTTGGTGTTGGCAGGTAAATCAATTTCGAATGAGGGTGAGTGGTTGTTAGCCAGCTTTGCCTTTGAAGAAGCAACCCAAATTAACCCTGATTATGCTGAAGGCTGGGCATTTCTGGGGAATGCTTATTCCTACCTGGGAGAAAATGGATTGCCTGCACTTGAAAAAGCCAATGAATTGAATCCAAATTCAATCCTTGTAAAAGCATATTTAGCCAGCTATTGGCGCAGTCAGGATCAATTTAGCCGCAGTCTTGCAATTTATGAAGATTTGGCTAAATTGGAACCTGAGCAGGCTTTTTGGTTATATGAAATGGGTAGAACGATTGCTCAATCTGGTGATCCACAGCTTGGAATGACTAAGTTGATGGAAGCTGTTCAGCTTTCTCCTAAGGACATCTTTTTTTGGAAAGCGTTGGTCAACTTTTCGCTGGATTACAATTTCTTGGTTGAAACAAATGGATTGGAAGCGGCACGTCAAGCTCTTGTGATCGCACCAGATGACCCTGAAGTAAATGATTTAATGGGGCAGATCCAGTTAAGAATGGAAAATTATAAAAGCGCAGAAAGGTTTTTAATCAAAGCCAGCAAATTGCAGCCATATTCTGCCCTGATTCAGTTCCATCTGGGACAGCTTTATTATTTGGAAGGGGAATATAATCTCTCTTATTTTTATCTGAAGAATGCCGCTGATTATGCTCAGAATGAAACCCTCGCTCACGCGGCTGAAGATTTATTAAACCGCATGGGTCTGGGAAAATAACGCTTTGTGCTAAAATCAAAGCGCTGGAGAAAATTGATATTTATGCGAAAAAATGCCCTCCCCATTCTTGTCATTTGTTTCCTGATTTGTACGACAGGCTGTTCATCGGTACAAAAATATTTTCTTAAACCATCTCCGGTTCCGCTTTCAGGGAGCGTGCTTTTTTCAGATGATTTTTCGACTACTGATAATGAATGGAAAAGTTGGAATGAAGCCAATGCAATGGTTATTTATCAGGCTGGTGGCTTGCATTTCCTGATCAATGAGCCGGACGTGGTGTATTGGTCGCGACCGGGTTACAAATTTGAGGATGTCAAGATTCAAGCCGATGCAATCAAGGTATCCGGTCCGAATAATAATAGTTTTGGTGTCATCTGCCGCATGGTAGATGATCAGAATTTTTATGCTTTTCTGATCAGTAGTGATGGATATTCTGGGATTCTGCGTGTATTTGAGGGCAAATTTGATTTATTGAACAATGCAGACCTTGAATTTTCATCTGCGATTGCAAAGGGTGATTCACTTAATCAAATTACGGCTGAATGCAGCGGAGATCGATTGTCGCTCGCGGTTAATGGGCAAACCTTGTTTCAAGTCCAGGATGCTACCTTCACTTCTGGGGATGTTGGCTTTATCGCCACCAGTTATAATGAAATTGGAGTAGATATTTTATTTGATAATATGGTTGTTTTTCAGCCTTAAATTAAAGAGATTAATGGTATGAATATCTTTTTGGATACAATCGGTTGTCGCTTGAACCAGAGCGAGATAGAAATAATGGCAGCCCAATTCCGGCAGGCTGGCCACGAAATTGTGCCTACCTCAGATATTGCCGATCTGGTAGTAATTAATACCTGCGCAGTCACCGCGGCAGCTGCCTCAGATTCACGTCAGAAAATTCGCCAGGCAGCTAAGAACAACACTGCCCAGGTGGTGGTAACTGGTTGTTGGGCGACTCTCGAGCCAGACCTGGCACAAATGTTACCAGGGGTGGAGAATGTGGTTGTAAATGAGAGGAAACCCACACTGGTCAGTGATCTTTTACACATTTCCCCCCAAATTTTTGATGTAGAGCCACTCGCACGGCTGCCATTACCTGGTGATCACATGCGTACGCGCGCTTTTATTAAAGTGCAGGATGGTTGTGATAATTTTTGTACTTTCTGTGTGACGAAAGTTGCTCGAGGAAAAAGCACCAGTGAACCGATGGAAAAAATAATGTTGAATATTCAACGGGCGATTGCTGGTGATGTTAAGGAAATTGTGTTGAGCGGTGTTAATCTCGGTTCGTGGGGAAGAGATTTTAAGCATCAGGTTCATTTACGCGATTTAATTGCACACATTTTAGATGAGACTGAAGTTCCCCGTTTACGGTTATCATCGCTGGAACCCTGGGATCTTGATGATCAGTTTTTTAACATCTGGCGCGACTCCCGTCTGTGCAATCATTTACACTTACCGCTGCAATCGGGGGCAGATGCAGTTTTGCGGCGGATGGCAAGGAAAACCTCTCAAAATGAATTCCGGCGAATTGTAGATTTGGCCAGGGCTGAGAATCCTGAAATGGCTATCACAACGGATATGATCGTAGGATTCCCGGGTGAGAGCGATGTAGATTTCAGGCAGACTATGGATTTTGTGCGCGAAATCAATTTCTCTGCGGGTCATGTTTTCACATTTTCTGCTCGACCTGGAACTGCTGCCGCTAAATACGAAAACCAGGTGCACGGGTCAATTCGCAAGCACAGATCAGCAGAATTACGTGCATTATTTGCTGAAATGGGTCATCAATATCAGAAAAAATACCTGGGAAAACAGGTTCAGGTTTTGTGGGAGTCTGGAACCATGCAGGCGGATGGCAGTTATCTGATGGTTGGCTTAAGTAGTAATTATCTGAGGGTGTGTGCCTATACGGTTGATGACCGCTGGAATCAAATCGATACTATTGTCATCAAAAGATTTCAGGGCGAACTTCTTTTTGGTGAAGTTTTGTGAGCTTTTATTGAATCGTATATGGAATTTATCATATGCGAAAGATTGTGAAGAATGCGTCTTTGGCAAACTTTTGCCGATTGCGATTATTGAAATTTCACAAATATCAGCCTTTGAGCATGCGCGTCTTTGGTGAATTTTCTTAAATACAATTTAAAGTTTATCCAACCCTAGCTGAAGGATGGTTGTTTGTAATACCTGTGCGGATTTTCTCATGCCTTCCTGCTCCGTATCAGAAAGGTTCAGCCGGATAACATGTTCTACACCTCCGCGGTCAATGACAGTTGGGAGTGAGTAGCAAATTTCTGAAATGCCATAATAATCATTGATCAGACTCGAGACTGAAAGGACTGTATTTTGGTCGCGTAGGATTGCTTCGACGATACGCACCAAGCCGGTACCAATGGCGTAAAATGTAGCGCCTTTGCGTTCAATGATGTGATAGGCCGCATCACGCGTCTTTCGAAAAATCTCTTCCAGCTCCTCACCGCTGCAATTCATGCGATTTTCTTTACAATAATCTTCCAAGCGCATACCGGCGATGTTTGCCAGCGACCATACCGGAACTTCGCTATCGCCGTGTTCACCAATAATAAAAGCATGCACGCTGCGTGGATCGACATCGAATTTTTGGCTCAGCAAGTAGCGAAAACGGGCGGTATCCAGAATTGTGCCAGATCCGAACACCCGCTTTGCCGGTAACCCGGAAAATTTTATCGATGCGTAGGTAAGCACATCGACAGGGTTGGTTGCCACCAGAATCAACCCTTGAGGGTTATGCTTCACAATTTCTTCGTTGATGTTTTGGAAGATTTTTGTATTCTTTGCAGCCAGGTCAATGCGGGTTTCACCGGGTTTTTGAGCAGCTCCGGCTGTAATGATGGTTATCGCCGCTCCTTCGCAATCACGGTATGTCCCGGCATAAATGCGAGTGGGTTTGGTTAATGGCACTGCATGGTTCAGATCCATTGCTTCTCCCTCCGCTTTAAGGCTGTTTTGATCAATAAGCACGATTTCTGTTGCCAGCCCGGAGAGCAATAATCCATAAGCCAGTGTAGCACCTACATTGCCCGCACCGATAATGGCGACTTTATTTGAAATGTGGGTGGGTGTTATCAAAATTACCTCGACTTTCTGAAGGTATCCAGGTTTTATTCCAAAACCTGATAAAATATTAATGGTTTGCGATAGTATAGCGTGAAGTCAAGGCTGATACCCTTTTCTTGTATAAATGAATTCTCCACTGCATTGGTCGAATTATTGGTTGAAATGTTTGACCGCTGTTATTCGTTGCGGTATAATAATCGCTTGTCACTTTTCAAGGTGCAAAAAAAATTTTAATATGAAAGGAAGAAAAGATGCCCAAACGGACATATCAACCAAAGAAGAAACATCGAATCCGTGTACATGGTTTTCGGGCACGAATGGCAACCCGTGGAGGAAGAAGTGTTTTGAAACGACGACGCTTACGCGGGCGGATTTCGTTGGCAGTGAAACACCCGCACGTCAAGAAAATCCTGTGGTAGTTTTTACCTATTTTTCTTGTATTGCTGGAAACCTTTTGAATATTCTCCTATAACATAGGATGAATGTTGAATCGCAAGTTTCGTTTAACACGATCGAATGATTTCCAACGGGTAAAACAAAAAGGTACATCATTCGCACACCCGATAATGATTTTGATCAAATTGCCAAACCCTGATCCTCTATTACGAATAGGAATATCAGCGGGACGGACAGTAGGAAATGCAGTCTTACGTAATCGTGCGAAACGCCGGATGCGAGCCAGCTTGAAAGGGTTCATCCCACAGCTTCAAATTGGTTGGGATCTGGTGTTTCTGGCAAGAAAACCGATAACGGATGCAACTTACACAGAGTTGATTGGCGCTGAGAAACAATTATTGGAACGAGCTGGGCTTTTTAAACATGAAAATGAATCAAGTAGTGGATGACCACGATGAATATCCACACGAAATGGCACTAACCTCGCTGCCATTTAACCTGCGCAATTTTCCGCGTTGGGTTTTGTTGCTTTTGATTCGACTTTACCAAAAAGTTGTTTCGCCGGCTTTACCTGCAAATACCTGCCGTTTTTACCCCAGTTGTTCCCATTATGGATATCAGGCGATTTACAAACATGGTGCTATTAAAGGTTTGATTATGGCAATCTGGCGGGTTTTGCGATGCAATCCATTCAACCCGGGTGGGTACGATCCGGTTCCATAAAAAACGAAGTGGTTTCTTCCTTATATTAGAAATAATAATTGATGGGTTCAATGAAAAATAACAAATATATTTTAATATTCTTGTTTATTGCCTTAACCATGGTTCTCTCTTCTTGCAGCGGCTCGATGGCTGCGAGCAGTTGGCCTGGAATTTCCGGCAATGATGACACGGTTTTTGCTGCCTATGCAAGCCGTATTTTTTCCCTGCGCTTGAAAGATGGGGGACTTAATTGGCGTTATCCTGAAAAGGTCGAGGGTGCGAAGACATTTTTTGCACCTCCTGCAATTATGGATAATAACCTGTATGTCGGTGATTATAAGAATACTTTTTACTCGCTGAATATGATTACCGGGGCGAAAAATTGGGAATTTACAGGGGCAACCAATCGCTATATCGGTGGTGCGACTGTATTTGATAATCTTATTTTGGCACCAAACGCTGACCATTATCTCTATGCGCTTGATCCGAATGGCAATCTGGTTTGGAAGTTCGAAGCCCGACAGGCATTATGGGCAGCGCCGTTGGCTGAAAATGGGGTGGTATATCTCTCATCCATGGACCATTATCTCTATGCCCTGGACTTGAAAACAGGGACAAAGATTTGGGAATCTGAATTGGGCGGCGCAATAGTCTACAGTCCTTCGATGAATGAAACCAGATTATTTGTCGCAACCATGAACAATGAAGTGGTGGCTGTCAACAAATCTGATGGAAAAGTCCTCTGGAGAAACCAGGGCAATGAAGGTCTTTGGAGCCAACCGGTTATCCATGATGGCAAAGTTTTTTATGGCGATTTTTCCGGAAAAATCTATGCTGTCAATGCTGAAGACGGAAGTGTTTTGTGGGATTATATTTTGGGAGAAATGGTGTCCGGCGCGCCGGCAATCATGCCCAATGGAGTAGTCTTCGCAGGCGAAAATGGCAAGTTATTAGCATTGGATTTTGATGGCAACTTACTTTGGAATCGGGTAGTAGATGGGAAACTATATACAGGTCCGGTTGTTGTGGATGGTCAACTTATTTTAGGTATTGTCCAGGGTGATGCAGTCATTCGAGCCTTTAATTTTGAAGGTTCCGAAACATGGCCTCCGTTCATCCCGGCGAAGTAAAGGCAGGAAAATAAAATGTGGGATACCCTGATTGTTACCCCCTTTATTAATGTCTTATTGTTTATTTATGACATTTTTTGGAACAATTTTGGCATTGCTATCATTCTTTTCACCCTTTTAATCCGTTTGGTGACCCATCCTTTGATGGCCAAACAGATTAAAGGCGCGCAAGCAATGCAAGAAATGCAGCAAGATGAAGAATGGAAAAAAATCCAAGAAAAGTATAAAAATGACAAAGAGAAATTGGCACAAGAGCAAATGGCTTACTACAAAGCAAAAGGTACCAGCCCTTTTGCATCTTGTTTGCCAACGCTAATACAGTTTCCTATTATCATTGCTTTATATCAGAGTGTGATTGCATCGCTGGCGGCTACACCTGTGGAGGTACTCAACCTATCACGCAGGATTTATCCTACTTTATTGGATGTCAGTAAGCTGATTCCGCTCAATAGCAAATTCTTATGGATGGATCTCGGACAGCCGGAACGACTTCACCTACCTTTTCTTTCCTTTGGTATCCCAGTTTTGGCGATCGTGGTTGTGATTACAACTTACATTCAATCAAAACTAATTCAACCACAATCATCCAATCCCAAGGATCAGACAGCAATGATGAGTAATATGATGAACCTTTACATGCCATTTTTCATGGGTTATTTGGCTTTGACATTGGCGTCCGGGCTCTCGTTATATTTTCTGATCTCCAACCTGGCAGGTATTTTTCAATATTCCCTGTTAGGAAAGGTAAATTGGCGCAACGTCATACCTGGTAGGAAGCAACCAGTCGCTGCAAAGGCACTTCCTGCCAAATCAAAAAAGAAATAGGGAAAAGGGGTTAAGAGATGTCACAAGAAAAAATTACTCAAGAGTTTATCGCTCCATCAGTTGAAGAAGCTGTAGAACAAGGTGCAAAACAATTGGGATTATCGGCAGATTTATTGGATGTGGAAATTTTAGATCCCGGTAGCCGCGGTTTGTTTGGCTTAGGCAGTCGGCAGGCACGCGTGCGGTTGACAATTAAGGGGAAAGATGCAGTGAGTTCGCCGAGACCTGTTGCTGAATCCCATAAACCTAAGGCAGAACCGAGAAATGAAGCCGTAAAGATGGAAGATTCAAAAGGCGAAGATAAGGATCCTGTTCTTCAACTGGCAAAAGAAGTTGTCTCTGATTTATTGGGGAAAATGCACATCGAAGCAGCAGTAGTCGCAAGGCATGCTCCTCCAAGCGATGACAAAGATCGTGATCTGGTTGTTGTGGAAATTCAGGGCAAGGACTTAAGTATCTTAATCGGCAAACGGAGTGAAACACTTAATGCCCTCCAATACATCAGTAGCTTAATCATAGCTAAAGAACATGGCGAATGGGTACCCTTGATGATTGATGTACAGGGTTATCGGGAACGACGAGAACGTCAATTGCGTGTGCTTGCCCGCAGAATGGCAGAACAGGTCATCCATACCGGCCGGCGTCAAAATCTGGAACCTATGCCCGCCAATGAGCGCAGGGTTATTCATATTGAGCTGCGTGACCATGAACTGGTTACAACTGAAAGTGTCGGCGAAGAACCTAATCGGAAAGTAACCATTATTTTAAAGAAGGAATAGCTTAACAGAAATGATCAGGGACGCCGGCATAAGGCGTCCTAATTTTTTAAGTAAGCACCGGTTCATGGAGAAATATTAAGGAGTATTTGCAATGAAAGCTGTCGATATCATCATCCACAAAAGGGATAAAGAAACATTAAGCAAGGATGAAATCGAATTTTTTGTGAAGGGCTTCACTTCGGGAGATATTCCGGATTACCAGGCTTCTTCCTGGGCGATGGCGGTCTTATTAAATGGGATGAGCGATCGTGAGACCACGGATCTTACTTTGGCAATGGCACATTCCGGGGAGATACTGGATCTTTCAGGCGTCGTTAAAATCAGCCTTGATAAGCATTCTACAGGCGGAGTTGGGGATAAGACTTCGTTGATTGTTGCCCCATTGGTGGCAGCATGCGGGTTACCATTCGGAAAAATGTCCGGACGCGGGTTGGGCTTTAGTGGCGGCACATTGGATAAGCTTGAATCGATCCCTGGTTTTCGTGTTGATCTTTCCTCCGCAGAATTTATTTCACAATTAAGGGATATCGGCATTGTGCTTTCTGGTCAAAGTGGAAATCTGGCACCTGCAGATGGAAAATTTTATGCATTACGGGATGTAACCGGGACTGTACCTTCCATTCCATTGATTGCTTCTTCGATTATGAGTAAAAAAATAGCCTCTGGTGCACAAGCAATGGTTTTAGATGTTAAGGTTGGCAATGGCGCGTTTATGCAAACTCTCGAGGAGGCTCGCAAGCTTTCAAGGTTGATGGTTTCTATCGCCAACTTAAGCGGAAGGAAAGCCGTCTGTCTATTATCAGATATGAACCAGCCATTGGGCAATGCTGTTGGCAATGCATTGGAGGTGATTGAAGCCATTGATGTGTTGCATGGAGGTGGACCGAATGATCTTGTTGAACATTGTCTGGCAACTACAGCTTATTTAGTGATGCTTGGGAAAAAACGCAAAAATTTGGCTGAAGCAAGGCAATTGGTGGAAGATGTATTGAGGAACGGAAAAGCCTGGGAGATGTTCAGGAAACTGGTTATTGCTCAAGGCGGTGATGTTGCCACCATTGATGATCCCGATTTATTACCAAAAGCGAATTTTAATGTGACAATTAATTCCACAGCGAATGGATATGTTAAAATGGTTCATGCTCGTCGAATCGGTGAGGCCTCGGTTGATTTAGGAGCTGGACGGACCCAAAAAGGTGATCCGATAGATCATGCGGTTGGAATTGTGGTTCATCAAAAAGTAGGCAACTATGTTTTGGAAGGCGAGCCGCTTTTTAGCATTCATTCCAATTCGGAAGCACGACTCGAAGATGGGATTAAGAGTGTCAATAAAGCATTTATTCTTTCAAAAGATGTCTGTGATCCATTGCCGCTCTTTTATGAAATCGTAGAATGATATCAAGACCTACGTCTTACGTTGATTTTTTAAAATTAATCTGGTATGATTTCAAATTATTTCAAATTGAAAAGCCATGATGGAAACGAGTAGGCCAATGAATTGTAAACAGCGAACCAGGGCAAGGTGTGAGCCTGGGTTACGTCATGGCTGAAAATCCTTTCGGAGCTTCAAACTGAACTACTTTTGAAAAGAAAGTAAAGTAAGGGAGACGGATTCGTCCACTGTTAGAGGGACGCAGATATTTTTTTCAGTATCTGCATAAGCGCTCGCTGCTCCTGGTGAGAAGCAGGGTGGTACCACGGGAATTATTCTCGTCCCTGAGCTGGATGGGAATTTTTTAATTTAATCTGGAGGAAGTATGTTTAAACCTGTATCTGCAAAATTGAACGTTACTGAAATGGAAGAAGAGATACTGGAGCGTTGGAAAAAAGAAGGTATTTTCTATAAGACCCTCGAAGAGCGTAAAGGATGCCCGGAATATGTATTTTATGAAGGTCCGCCGACTGCAAATGGACGCCCTGGTGTACACCATGTTTTGGCACGTGCGTTTAAGGATATCTTCCCGCGTTATAAAACTATGCAAGGTTATTATGTCTCACGTCGCGGAGGTTGGGATACCCACGGTCTTCCAGTTGAAATTGAAGTTGAAAAACAACTCGGGTTCACCAACAAGCAGGAAATTGAAGACTATGGCATCGATAAGTTCAATGCTCGCTGCCGTGAATCTGCTTTTACTTACATCAAAGAATGGGAAAAATTAACAGACCGGATTGGTTTTTGGGTTGATCTCGATACTGCTTATATTACGTATGCGAACAGCTACATTGAATCGATCTGGTGGATTCTTAAACAATTTTGGGATAAGGATCTCTTGTATCAAGGCTTTAAAGTGGTACCTTACTGCCCGCGTTGCGGTACGCCTTTATCGGATCATGAAGTTGCACTCGGATATCAAGACGCTGAAGACCCTTCAGTCTATGTGCGCTTGCCTTTGATCGATGAAAAAGATACTGCTTTCCTCATATGGACGACGACTCCCTGGACATTACCAGCCAATGTCGCCATTGCTGTGGGAGGAGATCTGGATTATGTTAAAGTAAGGAGGAGATTGCATGGAGATCATCACGAAGATTTAATTCTGGCTGAGGCATTGCTTCAAAAGGTGTTTGGCGATGAGAAGGTTGAAATTGTAACCCGCTACAAAGGTAGAGACTTAAAAGGTCTACAATATACGCCTCTTTATCAATTTCTACCGCTTGAGAAACCTGCTCATCGCGTGATATTGGCAGATTATGTGACCGTTGAAGATGGAACTGGCATGGTGCATATCGCACCCGCTTTTGGTGCTGATGATATGAGAGTTTCCAACGAAAATGATCTGCCGTTTTTGATGACAGTTGGGTCAGATGGCGCTTTTCTAAAGGAGGTTGAACCCTGGGCCGGCATCTTTGTAAAGGATGCAGATCCTCAGATCACCCAAAACCTGATTGATCGAGGCTTGCTTTTCAAGCAAGGGACAATCACACACACTTATCCATTCTGCTGGCGTTGCGATTCTCCTTTGCTTTACTACGCCCGCCCCACCTGGTATGTACGCACTTCGGTCTACAAGGACAGGATGGTGGCACTAAACAATCAGATTAATTGGTATCCCGCTCATATCAAGGAAGGCCGCTTCGGCAACTGGTTGGAAAACAATGTCGATTGGGCATTGGGCCGTACCCGTTATTGGGGTACACCTTTGCCTGTCTGGGAATGTAAAACTTGTGATCATCAGGTATGTGTTGGATCTGTTGCAGAACTCTCGCAACTTTCCGGTCATGATATGAGTCAATTGGATCTGCACCGGCCATATGTTGACGATGTCATCTTGGCTTGCCCGCATTGTGGCGCTGAAATGAAGAGGGTTCCAGAATTGATTGATGTTTGGTTTGATTCCGGTTCCATGCCATATGCACAATGGCATTATCCCTTTGAAAATCAGGATAAATTTCACCAACAATACCCGGCGGATTTTATCTGCGAAGCGGTTGATCAGACTCGCGGTTGGTTCTATTCATTACATGCCATCAGCACCTTGCTTAATGAAAAAGTAGCCTACAAAAATGTAATTTGTTTGGGATTAATATTGGATGGTGATGGACAAAAAATGTCCAAATCCAAAGGGAACGTCGTGCGACCCTGGGAAGTCTTGGAAAAAAACGGCGCTGATGCGATGCGATGGTATTTGTACACTGCCAGCCCGCCAGGACAGGAAAGGCGATTTTCGAGCGATCTGGTTTCGGAAGTTTTGCGCAATTTCACGCTGACTTTGTGGAATACCTATTCTTTCTTTGTAACTTATGCCAATATTGATGGCTGGTCTCCGGATAAAAAAGTAAAGCCTGAGTATAGTGCATTGGATCAATGGCTGCGCAGCTCGCTACATACGTTGGTGCGAGACGTAACTCAGGCTCTTGAAAATTATGATGTGCTCGCGGCCACCCGACCGATTGAAGGATTTATTGATCAGCTTTCTAACTGGTATTTGCGTCGTTCTCGCCGCCGCTTCTGGAAGAGTGAATCTGATGCGGATAAATTTGCTGCTTATGCCACGTTGTACGAAGCATTGACTACAATCAGCAAACTGCTGGCGCCGACCATGCCATTCATCTCGGACGCGCTATACCTTAATTTAACCAGTGACGGACTTGATTCAGTCCATCTGGAAAAGTGGCCTGATTATGATCCGAATTTAATCAATGAAGACCTCAATCGTGAAATGGGACTGGTTATGAAACTGGCATCTGTTGGCCATGCAGCTCGTAATCGGGCAAACCGCAAAGTTCGCCAGCCTTTATCTGAAGCTGCCTTCTCCATCGGTAATGTTGATGAACGACCAGTGATTGCCAAATATGCAGAAATTCTTGAAGATGAATTGAATGTAAAGCATGTGCGCGTATTGGATGCGGCCACTGAAGCAGTTTCTTACGAAGTGAAACCGTTGCCAAAGCAATTGGGACAAAAATATGGCGCTCTCTTTCCCAAAATCCGTGCAGCTATAATGGATCTCGAACCTGAAAAAGCTGCAAAATCACTGCTTGCAGACCTGCCAGTTAAAGTTTCAGTCAATGGTGAAACCTATTTAATTCAGCCGGATGAAGTGGAAGTTCGAGCAATGGCGAAAGAAGGTTTTTCGGTAGCCTCTGAAGGCTCTTATCTGGCCGCCCTGGTAACTGATTTGACCCCAGAGTTAGAAAAAGAGGGATTGGCTCGTGAATTTGTGCGGCGGGTGCAGGATTTGCGTAAAACGGCAGATTTCGATATTGCTGATCGGATCAAATTATACTATTCTGCCAGCCCCAAATTAGCAAAGGCAGTGCAGGAATTTTCCACATACATTCAAGGTGAAACTTTGACTGTGGAACTGGTAGAAGGCACCCCACTTATTGGCATGATTTCAATCACCAGTGAATTTGACGGTGAAAGTGTCACTATCGGCATCGCGCGAATATAAAGGTTTTCGATACTTAAAGCCTGGAGAATGGTTAAGCAAGAGAAGGCCCAATTCTCTATTTTCCAGGCGTTGAATAATTACTTTGTTATTTACATTACCGGATAATAGTTGAAAATACGGTAAAATTTGTTCATTGCATCATAAATGAGGAATTTTTGAAAAAATATTTAAAATCCTATCTGCTATTATTTTCAATTTCAGGCGCCATAATCCTTCTTGATCAATATACAAAGTATCTCGTTCGAGAAAACCTGCAATTGTGGAGTGGTGTTTGGGTACCCTGGGATTGGTTGCTTCCATATGCACGTATCATTCACATTCCCAATACGGGTGTTGCCTTCGGTATGTTTCAAAATATGAGCTGGTTGTTTACAATCCTTTCTGCATTCGTATCTTTGATCATCATTTTTTACTTTCCGCGTGTTTCGAAAGCAGATTGGGCTCTACGAATTGCCATGAGTATGCAATTGGGCGGAGCCGTTGGCAATTTGATTGACCGGTTGACGATCGGGCATGTCACGGATTTCATTTCTATAGGAAATTTTGCTGTTTTCAATATTGCGGATGCCAGCATTACTGTCGGTGTCTTAATTTTAATATTGGGCGTTTGGATGCAAGAACGAAAGGAAAAACAGAAAGGCGATCAACAAACCACACCTATCAAAGACTTGCCACAGGAGAAGGACAATTCCAATCTACCTGCAGAGGATGTGAATTCTTGATCGGCGTAAACAAATTCGTATATACAGAATCAGATGAAAAACGGGTGGATAAATTTTTGGTCTCCAGGATACCATCTCTTTCCCGATCGCGTTTACAGTCGTTGATTAAGAATGGCGCTGTAATGGTCGATGAACAAATAATTTCCAAGAGCGGTTTTGTTCTGGAGAGTGGAATGACAATTACGGTGGATATTCCCGAAGTAATCGAATTGACTCTAATCGCGGAATGTATTGAACTGGACATCATCTTTGAAAATGACGATCTCTTGATTATTAACAAACCGTCTGGTATGGTTGTTCACCCGGCTGCTGGCCATGGCAGTGGCACATTGGTACATGCAGCTCTGGCATATGCTCCCGGAATACAAGACGTGGGTAATGAACATCGACCGGGTGTTGTTCACCGCCTCGACAAAGACACCTCTGGCTTAATATTGATGGCAAAAAATAATCAAACATTTGCCTTTCTTCAAGAACAGTTTCGTAACCGTTCAGTCAAAAAAACATATCTGGCAATTATTGATGGAGCTCCGCCCACTCTCGTTGGGCGCATTGAAGCCCCAATCGGAAGAGATCCCTCACATCGGAAAAAAATGGCCATTATTTCAAAACAAAAAGGTCGAGCTTCATTTACTGAATACCGGGTAATCGAGTCTTTTAAACGCCACACTATTGTTGAAGCGCAACCATTAACTGGGCGAACGCATCAAATCCGCTTGCATATGGCATTCTTGGGGTGTCCAATTGTCGGTGATAGAATTTATGGTCACCGCGCAAAAACCCTGGATGTACATCGGCAAATGCTGCACGCTTATAAAATTGAAATAATGTTGCCGGGTGAAAATTTTTCACGAACATTTGAAGCACCAATCCCTGATGATATGGCCGACGCCATACTGCAATTAAGAAACCTGAAATAAAGGAGAATTCATTCCATGATTGATTTACGCTCCGATACTGTGACGCTGCCGACTGATCAGATGCGTGAGGTTATGCGCCTGGCCGAAGTAGGCGATGATGTCTATCAGGAAGATCCAACCGTCAATCAACTGGAAGATCTATCAGCAAGTTTAATGGGAAAAGAAGCAGGTTTGTTTATCCCATCCGGAACAATGGGAAATTTGATTGCAGTTCTTGCAGTCTGTCAGCGTGGTGATGAAGCTCTGATGGGGGATATGTCTCACACTTTTTTATACGAGGCAGGCGGTATTTCTGCATTAGGGGGCATATTTGCACACACCCTTCCTAATCTTCCGGACGGAACGATTGACCCTGACCAGATCAGTGATGCAATTCGGGGCGAAGACATCCATGAACCGAAAACTCGAATGCTCATTTTGGAAAACACCCACAACCGCTGTGGTGGTGTGGCTTTATCTATGGAATATATTTCTGCTATTCAGGAAATAGCTCGATCAAAGGAACTATGGCTTCATTTGGATGGCGCTCGGATTTTTAACGCTGCCATTAAGCTCAATCAATCGGTGGTTGATCTGGTTTCACCTTTCAATTCCGTCACCTTTTGTTTGAGCAAAGGTTTAGGCGCACCTGTAGGTTCAGTGCTTTGTGGAAGCGTTCAATTTGTTGCTGGCGCACGTCGATTACGGAAGCAATTGGGTGGAGGTATGCGGCAGGCGGGAATACTGGCCGCTGCGGGAATATATGCACTTGAAAACAATCTCGAACGGTTGGCCGATGATCATCGAAGGGCAGCACTTTTGGCCGAAGGCCTAAACCAAATTGATGGAATACGATTAATCATGAACACTCCGCAAACGAATATGCTTTATATCGAATTCGATTCTGTTTCTCCCGCTGAAATGAGTAGGTTTAAATCTGCGCTGCTATCTGCTGGGCTAAAAGTGAGTATCAGTCATGGTAACATCATCCGCCTGGTTACACATTTGGGAATTTCAGACGAGGATGTGGAAGTGGTTGTGCGTACCTTTAAGAAAATTCTCTCAGACCAATAACGACACAGTGAACCGGTACAGAGATTATATGGGCTCGCTGTGAGGTCTTTCTCTGATATAATTTCTTTTAGTAACGCAAGAATCGCATTCATTTTGATGTCGTTGTGAGGAATTGTGGGTGTTTTGCTGAAATTGGTATTTTCCTGACCCTCACAATTTAACAATACGCTGGAGGCAATATGAAAGACTTTTTCACATTAGTGGAGATTGACGATGTCGCCGCTACTGTTCGTTCGCTTACAAATCACAAACCCCGAATAGGTATGATACTGGGGTCCGGGCTTGGGTCACTGGCCGATTCTATCAAAAATGCCGATCACATACCCTATAGTGAGCTGCCAAATTGGCCAAAACCGACTGTACAAGGCCATGCTGGAAAGCTGGTCGTTGGTAATCTTGAGGGGAAAAGTGTAATTGTAATGCAAGGTCGGACACATTATTATGAAGGTGTCAACATGGCCCAAATAGGATTACCAGTGCGCGTAATGCAGCGGCTCGGTGTCGAGATATTAATTGTAACCAACGCTGCCGGAGCAATTAATCCGCAATACGTGCCGGGTGATGTTATGTTCATTTCTGATCATATTGCTTTGCTAACCATGACCGGTAATAATCCTCTACGGGGTCCGAACCTGGATGAATTGGGTCCTCGCTTTCCCGATATGAGTCAGGCGTATAGTCGAAAACTCATCAGCCTGGCACAAGAGGTGGCGGCTGAAAATCAAATCCAGACCTATACCGGTGTCTATGTGGCACTCTCCGGCCCTTCTTTTGAGACGCCTGCCGATTTAAGATTCTTGAAAACGATTGGGGCTGATGCTGTTGGTATGTCGACTGTTCCGGAAGTAATCGTCGCGCGCCACGGGGGAACACAAGTTTTAGGGATTTCAGGGATTAGTAACAAGGCTAATCTGGATGGAAGTACCATCACCACCCATGAAGAAGTTCTTGAGGCAGGCAATATCCTGGTGCCTAAGTTAACTACAATTATTAGCGGATTACTGGCATCCCTTTAAAATTGGTATGATCTTTGCATTATGAAAGATATTGTTCTCTTTTTGGCCCAAATTGAGATCTGGTTTTACGTTGGATTAGGTTTAATAAGCTTTTTTCTTATTGTGAAACTGTTCTCCGCAATTGGTCAATGGCGAGACGCTGCTTTTGGTTTAGAAAGAGAAATTGCTCAAAGAAAGTTTGGAACGAACCTTACATTTTTGGTATTGATATTGTTGTTAGCCCTTTCTGAATTTTTTCTTGTGACGTTTTCTGCGAGTACAATGCCGGATATGGCCAGTTTAGCAACTCCGACTATCGATTTGCTTGCCACACCCACCCATACACTGGTTGTTGCGGCAGCTCAAACGATAACCCCAGATCAGGTTACATCAACTGCAACAGTCTCACAAGACGGTTGTGTCCCTGGCCAGCTTGAATGGATAATTCCACAGAATGGCAGTGAGATTAAAGATGTTGTCCAGCTTGAAGGAACTGTTAATATCCCTAATTTTGGATTTTATAAATACGAATATACAGAACCAGGAAACTCGATTTGGAAAACGATCGCAGGGGGAAATGAGCCGAAAGTGGAAGAAAACATCGGTGCATGGAATACAACCCAATTAATTCCTGGCGATTACCTCTTGCGATTAGTCGTTTTGGATAATAAGAATGTAGAATATCCTGCCTGTATCGTATCCGTTCGCGTTATTGTGACTGAAAGTGATTAGTTAAAGGAGAATAAACCATGCCAAAAATTGAAATCAGACCTGCTGTCTCGCCTGACATTAATGAATTAATTAATCTAGATCATTCTTGTAAGACAAATTATGTCTGGCAAATGGATAGAAATATAAATGAGGGGCAGCTTGTGATCACCTTTCGTGAAATTCGACTTCCTCGACCAATTCAGGTGCCCTATCCGCGTTTGGCCGAATGTCTCGAAGATGAATGGCAGCTTGCGTCGGGCTTGTTGGTGGCTGTACATGAAGATAAACAAGCCGGCTATTTGCGAATGGTTGATAACCCTGAAATTCAGACAGTCGTGGTAAAAGATGTCGTCGTTGATTCTTCGCTGCGGCGGCAAGGAATTGGTACAGCGTTGATCCTGGCAGCCCAAAATTGGGCAGTTCGGCGGTCAGATCGAAAGATCATGTTTGAAATGCCTTCCAAGAATTACCCTGCCATAAAGCTCGCTTTCAAATTAGGGTTTGAATTTTCAGGCTATAATGATTCATATTACCCGAACAAGGATATTGCATTATTCTTTTCTAGATTTCTGAAATGATAACGCTTGGGGTTTAGGATTAATGGTTAATTTGTTTGAAAGTTTTATCGGTCTGGTTAGAACAATTAGTGATATTCTAACCGCTGGGATCGCGATAACAGCTTTTTCTTTGTTGTTGTATGCTTTAACATTTAATTTGCGTGATCGAGTGGCAAGATCATTTGCATTGATCATGATCTGTGTGGTGATTGTCTTTACCGCAGAAGCACTGGGTGGAATTACGCAGAACCCGAGCGATTTGGAAGTATGGCTGCGCATCCAATGGGTAGGTGTGATTCTTCTGCCACCAACTTATCTGCATTTCTCTGATGCACTGGTTGCAACGACAGGCCGGCCCAGTCGCTGGCGGCGCAAGTGGGCTGTGCGTTTGACATATATATTTTCATTAGGGTTACTGACACTTTTACCAACCAACATACTTATTGGCCCCTTGGTGATGGAATCCTTGCCAGCGCCGCATTTGCAGCGCACAATATTTACCGATCTTTTTACAGTATATTATTCAATTATTATGATTTTATCCTGGGCAAATTTTGCCAGGGCATACATTCGTACGGTTACACCAGCATCCCGCCGTAGGATGGGCTATCTTGTGGTTAGTGCTTTAGCGCCGGCTTTGGGATCATTTCCTTTCTTATTGTTTGGGTCAGAATTTGCAAGTCGCAACTTATCCGTTTTTTGGATTCTGGCCATGTTGGTCAATGTATTTGTTGGAATCATGTTGGTGGTAATGGCGTATGCGACGGCATTTATTGGCGTATCCTGGTCGGACCGGGTTGTAAAATCGCGGTTATTAAATTTTTTATTGCGTGGGCCTTTGACCGCCAGCCTTGTGCTGGCAATAACGACCCTATTGCGCCGTACAGGCATTGTTTTTGGATTGGATCTGGATGTATTTGTGCCGATTGCTATGGTGGTAACCATCATTTTGTCACAATACTTTATTTCATTGTTGGCTCCATTGGGTGAAAAATGGCTGTTTTATGGAGATGACCAACAAGATCTGGATATGGTTAAATCACTCACAGAACATTTATTAACTCGCAACGACTTGTTGGAATTTCTTGAGATGATTTTAGCTACGGTTATTGATCGTTTGCAATCGAAAGGTGCATACCTGATAGCGTTGGGAGATGGCGGTCTGGAATTGGTGATTGCGAGTGGAATGACGCAGCTTTCTGATCATGAGTTATCTGAAGATTTGACCCGTATCGTGGCGGGTGCGAGCGAACTCCCGGATGTTCTGCGATGGAATCAGGATTTACTTTTCCCGCTATACGAATCCAGTGACGATCATGAAAATACCCGCACTCTATTAGGATTGATGGGCGTGACAGGAGTTGACTTACAGGAACTTGATCTGGAACAACGTCAGTCAATCAATCTTCTCATCGAAAGAGCATCATTGGCGTTAAGAGATCGACAAATGCAGTTGGAAATATTCCACTCAATGGAGAAGCTATCCAGACGTGTTGATTATATTCAAAGGTTGCGGGCACGCGGCCGCTATGATAGTGAAGGATTGTTTAATGGCGATGAATGGCAGGACACGACCGATCTATTAGGTTGGGTGAAAGATGCCTTGACTCACTTTTGGGGCGGGCCAAAACTAACTGAAAGCCCTTTAATGGAATTGCAAATTGTTCAGGAAGCAACAATTCAAAATGAAGGCAACAAAGCGAACGCATTGCGAGCAATTTTACGAGAAGCGATAAAAATTGTTAAACCAGAAGGTGAGAGACGGTTTACAGGTGAGTGGATACTGTATAATATTTTAGAGATGAAATTCTTGGAAGGTAAAAAGGTTCGCGAAATAGCAGTGAAACTGTCCATGTCCGAAGCAGATTTGTACCGTAAGCAGCGGGTAGCAATTGAAGCAGTTGCCAAGGCTGTTGTTGAGATGGAACGAGATTCGCAAGTAAATCTTGGCACAAAAAATGGAAACCAATTATTAAATAACAAGTAATAAAAAAGTGTTTTTGCACGCGTAATGGGAGGGTGATTTTCATGATACCGGACCACACCAAAGCTAATTCAGAACCTGACACACCAAAAGTAGACGAGGGATGGTGGGCTGCAATTTTTTCCGAAGAGAATTCTATAAAACCTGATTTGGAAAAGCCCAAATCAAAAATTACACATCCGCCCCGTCCATCGTCAGTCGATTGGGATCAGATCATGTATATTTACGAGCGTGATATGATCATTGACTTATTGGTGAAAGACTTTAATCGTGGAGGATTGCTGGTAAAAGGTGGTGATATCCATGGATTTGTCCCATTGTCACATTTGGTAGAATCATCCAGTTCGATGACAGAAGAGGAACGCCTGACTTTTCTAGCCAATTATGTTGGAAAAACCTTGAAATTAAAAGTAATTGAATGTGTACCTGATCAAGAACGCGTGGTGCTTTCAGAGCGCGCAGCACAAGCAGGAGAGGGTTGTCGCAAAGAAATTTTCCATTCTTTAAAGACCGGTTCGATTGCAGGTGGAACGGTCACGAATGTAACCGGGTTTGGTGTTTTTGTAGATCTTGGCGGTGTGGAAGGCTTGATTCATGTTTCCGAACTTTCCTGGGGGCGGGTTCAAGACCCGGAAACTGTCTTATCTGTTGGTCAATCAACCAGGGTACTGGTATTGAGTGTGAGCGAACGAACCGGGCGGATTGCATTGAGCTTGAAACGTTTGTACAACAACCCGTGGGAAACATTGTCTGCTTTGTATAATCCGGGAGATGAAGTACCAGCCACTGTGACTTCGATCACTCGTTTCGGTGTATTTGCGCGTCTTAATGAGTGCATTGAAGGATTAATCCATATCTCTTCAATCCCACTTCAAAACGGTCAAAAAAATATCAATCAAATGTTTTCAATCGGTGAATTAATCACTGTAAGAATCCTACATATTAATGTTGAGCATCGCAGGCTTGGTCTGGGTCTATTGGATGAGTAAACAGCAAAATCCTAAAACCAAGGAATTTCCAACTGAAAAGCAAATCTCCAAAAATCCTGGAGAGGAAAAAAGAGAATGGCAAGCAGGTGTAATGCCATTTCTCAACCGCTATGGCTGGGATGGAATCGCTTTATTATTTTTGGCTTTGGCCTTATTGACGCTGTTTGGTTTGTTTGGATGGACATCGGGAAGTTTTATTAATTTTTGGTCAGCTGCTATCATTCGTTGGATGGGCTGGGGAAGCTATGGACTTGTACTTTTATTTGTGTTTCTCGCTGTTTGGATCTTTCGGCGGCGCGTGTTTGGCCAGGTCAATTTTCCGCTGGCAAAAGTAGTTTCCTTTGAATTTATATTTTTCTTTTTATTAGCCCTTTTCTCCATTCTTGGAGGTGTTGATCTTCATCGTGCGGAGAATGGATTAGATGGGGGAATTTTAGGATGGGGGCTTGCAAACCTGTTCTTAAAATATCTTCCACAACCATTGGTATTATTTTTGCTTATTTTTTTGGTAGTGGCATTAATTGCGATTAACCTTGGGTTCTTCAAATTATTGATTGTCTGGTTGGAAAAAATCTCATTCTCTTTGGAGCAGTATGCAAAGACAGGCCGCGAAGCTGTCCTTAGCAGTGACACCCCAATGGATTCGCTCCGTTCTAAAGCCAAGCCGAATGACAGTCAAAATCCGATCTTGCCATTGGTCGCCTTTCATCGCAACCAGACCTTGCCACCGCTTGATTTATTGGCAAAAGAACAAGTTGTGGTCATGGATGATGTTCAGGTTAGGCAAATGGGCCTACAGATAGAAAGAACACTGGATGAGTTTGGAATTCCTTCCAAGGTAGCTGGTTATCGGATTGGGCCAACAGTAACGCAATTCGCTGTTGAACCAGGTTTTGTCGAAAAAGAAGCATCAGATGGAAGTATCTCAAGGCATAAAGTACGCGTTTCACAAATCTCCTCACTGGCAAAAGACCTGGCATTAGCTCTCTCAGCAGAAAGATTGCGAGTGGAAGCGCCGGTCCCCGGCCAGTCCTACGTGGGGATTGAGGTGCCCAATCCGCAAAGCAAAATTGTAAGATTGCGTCCAATTTTGGAATCGGATCACTTCCAACGGATAAATTCGCCACTGGCATTAGCGCTTGGCCAGGATGTGTCCGGCCAGCCTGTTGGAGCAGACTTAACGAAAATGCCTCATCTCTTAATCGCCGGCACGACTGGGTCGGGAAAATCAGTTTGTGTAAGCGCAATCACAGCCTGCTTATTGATGAATAACTCTCCAGATGATTTGAAAATAGCCATGCTCGACCCAAAAATGGTAGAACTGGTACGCTTTAATGGTGTTCCCCATATGCTTGGAAAAGTTGAAACCAGCATCGAGCGGATGATTGCTGTTTTGCGTTGGGGAATTGCAGAAATGGATAAGCGTTATCGCATGCTTGAAGAAGCACGTTCGCGTGATTTGGATGCATACAACTTGAAAATGAAGAGAAAAAATCAAGCCACATTACCACGGGTGGTTATATTGATCGATGAGCTGGCTGATTTAATGATGACAGCTCCGGAACAGACCGAAAACAGCCTGGTGCGCCTGGCCCAAATGGCTCGTGCGGTGGGTATTCACTTGATCGTTGCCACTCAACGGCCGAGCACGGATGTGGTGACCGGTTTAATCAAAGCTAATTTCCCGGCTCGGATTTCATTTACGGTAGCTTCATCAATCGACTCGCGTGTCATTCTGGATGTCAATGGCGCTGAAACACTATTAGGAAAAGGGGATATGCTCTTTCTGGCCCCGGATGTTGGAGCCCCACAAAGAGCGCAGGGCGTTTTTGTAACCGATCAGGAAATTGAAAATATTATTCACTTTTGGCAACAATCACAAGATGAATCCTTACCCAATGAAGCACCCTGGGAAAAATTAATGAGCGCAGAAGAAGGTGATGATTCAAACTCATTGGTGAAACAAGCTATCCAATTAGTAAGAACATCCCAGAGGGCTTCTGCGTCGATGCTGCAGAGACGACTGCGTATTGGTTTTCCACGGGCGGCAAGATTGCTCGACCAACTCGAAGAAATGGGCGTTGTTGGCCCTTCGCAAGGCGGCGGACGTGATCGGGAAGTCATGATAGACAAAGATGATGATTGGGAAGATATGAAAAACGATGCAGATCGGGAATATGAATAACTTCTGGCACTGCTTGACAGTTTTCCAGCGCTGCGATAGCATAATAATCTAATTTTAAATAACAGCAGGTGTCCTTTGGAACGAATTGTTGAAAAGAAAAAGATGAGCTTCAGCGACTTTCTCCGTGTTCGTTTTAAAGGATTACTCGACCCAATTGGTAACTTTCTCAATCATCTCGGCTTAAAACCAAATATGGTCACTATCCTGGGGCTATTGGGTAACATCGCTGCGGCTTATCTGCTGGCAACAGGTAAGATTTTCTGGGGAGGGGTGGTCATTGCCATTGCTGCGCCAATTGATGCTCTTGACGGCACTATGGCTCGCTTGCGTAATGAACCTACCCGCTTTGGCGGCTTTGTCGATTCGGTGACTGATCGCTATTCCGAGCTGATCATCTTTGCCGGTCTGCTGATTTACTACACCCAGCAAGGCGAATATTTACCGATAATCCTTTCGTATCTGGCTGCTGCCGGTTCGATCATGGTTTCATACACCCGCGCCCGCGCTGAAGCGCTTCAATATGAAGCCAAGGTCGGTTTGCTGACTCGGGTTGAGAGGTACCTGGTTCTTATTCCTTGTTTGCTGCTCAACCGCCCGCTAATTGCCTTATGGATTTTAGCAATCCTTACGAACGTAACAGCGATACAAAGAATTTACGCTGTTCGTAAACAAGCGTATGCTAATAATGATGTTGTCGGTGTAAAGAATAAATCAAAATAGGAGCTTTTTATGCCAGACGGAATAATGATTGGCAATTTTGAAATTAAATTTTATGGAATTATCATCATGATTGGCGCCTTAATGGCAGCCTGGTTATCATCGCGTGAAGCGAAAAAACGAGGCATAGACCCCGAAATGATCTGGGATATGTTGCCCTGGCTTCTGGTCGCAGGCATAATTGGGGCACGTTTGTGGCACATTTTTACCCCTTCTGCCTCCTTAGTAGCATTAGGGATTGATACCAAATATTACCTTACGCACCCCCTGGATGCCATCAATATTCGAAATGGCGGTCTTGGAATTCCTGGAGCAGTCATGGGTGGTGCATTAGCGTTATGGATCTATACACGCGTCAAAAAAACCAGTTTTGCCACATGGGTTGATATTATTGCCCCTGGTCTGGCTTTGGCTCAAGCAATTGGGCGCTGGGGGAACTTCCTCAACCAGGAACTTTATGGCAGACCTACCAATTTGCCATGGGCAATTTACATCCGCCCGGAAAACAGGTTGCCAGAGTATGCGAATGTTGCCTATTATCACCCCATGTTTCTTTATGAATCGATTTGGAACTTGATGAACATGGCTCTGTTGCTTTACCTGGGCAAGAAATTTAAATATAAATTATATCGTGGTGATATATTCTTAATTTATCTAATTGTTTACCCACTTGGGCGCTTCTTATTGGAGTTTATTCGACTGGATCCTTCCAATATAGGTGGTATTAATGCCAATCAAACGCTAATGGCTGTTATTCTGATCCTATCAGCAGCAGCAATATTGATAAAACATACACTTCTCAAAGAGAGATTTGTACCTGTTTCTGAGGAAATCCGAACCCCGTTACCTGAACCAAAGTAAGGAACAGCCCAGAATCGGGAGGAAAATTTGATTGAAACAAAAAAGCTGACCAAATCTTTTGACGGCTTTTTGGCTGTAGATCAAATTGATTTGCATGTACCGGAAGGTGAAATCCTGGTAATGCTTGGGCCGAATGGGGCAGGTAAAACCACGACTGTTCGCATGTTAACCTCCATTTTGCGCCCCTCGGCCGGTACTGCGACAATTGCTGGCTATGACGTTATAAAAGATGCTGCCAAAGTGCGCTCGATTGTGGGCGTCTTAACTGAACATCATGGGTTATACGCACGCATGAACGCGCAGGAATACCTCGAATTTTATGGGGAATTGTATGGCTTAACCGTCGAAGAAAGCCGTGCTCGCTTTCTGCCATTGCTGGAACAATTTGCATTGGATCCTTATGTCAAAAAAAGGCTGGGTGAGTATTCGAAGGGCATGCGCCAGAAATTGGCTTTGATTCGGGCATTAATAAACAACCCGCCTGTTTTGCTTTTAGATGAGCCCACCTCAGCAATGGACCCGGAAAGTTCAATCATGGTGCGCAATGCCATCAAGAGCCTCAAGCGTGAGGACCGGACAATTATTTTATGCACACACAACTTAAATGAAGCGGAAGAACTGGCTGACCAGATTGCAATTATCCAAAAAGGAAAAATAATATTTAATAATTATCTGAATGATGTAAAAAAATCACTGCTCGGCAACCCGATCTTTGAAGCCAGGTTTTTAAGCGAGATTGGAGATTGGTCTCCCGTGGATTTTCCTGGTGTCTACGTGATAGAGAGGGAAAAGAACTCAATAAAATTGGAAATTCTGGAACCGGAAGAGAGTAACCCAAAGTTGATTCAAGTACTTTCCCATGTGTTCAATTTAATTTCTTTTGAGGAAAAACCGCGCCGTTTGCAGGATGCATACCTGGAGGCTGTAAATCTGAATGGGGGAAAGGCCAGTCATGTCAACCAGCCTTAATCCGGTTTTTATCATCGCAAAACGGGAAATAAAAGACCAATTTCGTGATTGGCGCATTGTGTTTCCAATTCTCGGGTTAACCTTATTTTTTCCC
Source organism: Chloroflexi bacterium 44-23 (assembly GCA_001899005.1). Classification (GTDB taxonomy): domain Bacteria; phylum Chloroflexota; class Anaerolineae; order Anaerolineales; family Anaerolineaceae; genus UBA6170. The sequence continues at coordinate 397,365 of MKUW01000006.1, read as the reverse complement.
TTTTTAATGAATTTTACAGCCACACGACTTCTTGATTTTGTTGAGCAATACGGCGCTTCGATTGTGGGTGAGCGGCTGGTTCCTTTCTTGTTTATGATTGTTGGCTTCTTTCCCATTTCAGTTTCACTAGTAATTGCATTGGAGAGTTTCGTAGGTGAGAAAGAACGCGGCAGTATTGAACCATTATTAAATACGCCACTCAAGGATTGGCAATTGTATGTCGGAAAACTAATTTCTTCCATTGTTCCCCCACTGGTGGGTAGTTTTTTGGGAATGAGTGTATATACAATTGGTCTGGTAATAAACCATGTACGCCTGCCTGACGCAAGTATTATGATACAAATAATTGTGATAACAATCGTCCAGGCGGTGGTGATGGTTAGCGGTGGCGTGGTGGTTTCGAGCCAAGCCACTTCCGTAAAAGCTGCAAACCTGCTTTCCAGTTTTATTGTCATCCCGATGGCTTTGTTGATTCAAGGCGAAAGCATTGTTATGTTTTGGGGAAATTACTCTACCTTGTGGTGGGCAGCACTGGGTTTGTTAATCCTGGCTGTATTACTGATCCGGGTTGGCCTTGCTCATTTTAATCGCGAAGAATTACTGGGTCGTGAAATAGATGTGCTTAATTTTCGTTGGGGTTGGCACACTTTCTTAAACGCATTTACTCGATCAGCAAAATCGTTAGGGCAATGGTACCGTCTTGCCGTTTGGGATAGTCTCAAGCGCTTGAAGGGTTCATTGGTCATTACATTGATTTTGGTTATGGTTGGAATTTGGGTAGGCGTCAGGCAAACCCAGAATTTTGGAATTACTTTTAATCCGGAAGACATGAGTCAAATCGATGATAAGATCCGCGATATCCTGAATATTTGGCCGGTTGGAAAGATTGGACCAATAGCTTTAATATTTTGGCAAAATTTTCGAGTGGTGCTTTTTAGCCTGGTTCTGGGTTTGTTTTCTTTTGGAATTCTGGGAATCATCCCTTTATTTGCTTCGGTTGGTGTGACTGGCTATTTGATGGGATTACTGCAAATGAATGGTATGCCAATTGAACAGTACCTGGCTTTCATTGTGCCGCATGGTATTTTTGAAATACCAGCTGCTATGATCGCAGCTGCGGCAGTATTTTATATTGGGGTTATGTTAGCCACCCCCAATGCAGAAATAACTGTCGGTGAAGTATTTATCGGGGCAGTTGCCGATTGGTGCAAGGTTATGGTGGGTGTTGTTCTACCGTTGCTTTTGATAGCTGCATTCATTGAAGCCTGGATTACTCCGCGAATTGTAATGCTTTTATTTTCATAATTTACTTGGATGGAGGATTTAATTTGGAGCTTTTGACATTTTTAGGTACTGCCAGTGCGATTCCGGATATTCAGCATCAAAATTCTCATTTACTGATTCAGAGTGGAAAGAGCACGGTATTGGTCGATTGTCCTGGCAATCCAATTGTGCGAATCATGGAAGCGGGTACCAATCCAAATGAGATTAGCGATCTGGTTCTAACCCATTTCCACCCTGACCATGTTTCCGGACTGCCGCTATTGTTAATGGATCTATGGTTGTTAGGGCGGAAGCAGGAGCTGACAATTTACGGATTGCAATATACCCTGGAGCGAGCCAAAAGTTTGCTTGGACTTTTTAATTGGTTGGCTTGGAAGGATATGTACCCGGTTCATTTTGTTGAGGTCCCGGAAACTGATTTCTTTCCATTGATTGAACGAGAAGATCTTAACCTGTTCTCTTCACCTGGAAAGCATTTAATTCCAGTGATTGGATTACGATTTGAGTTCCCAAAATCAGGTAAAAAGATCGTTTACACAAGTGATGGTGAACCATGCCCGGCGATTCAAGAATTGGCAATGAATGTTGATATCTTAATTCATGAAGCAGCTGGCGAGGGTTTTGGTCATTCTTCCGCTACGCAATGTGGTCAGGTCGCTCAGGTTTGTAAGGTCAATGAACTTTATCTTATCCACTACCCAACACAAAAATCTGTAAAAAAAATGATCGCGGATGCAACTCGAAATTATTCGGGCAAGGTTTTTGTAGCCGAGGATTTAAACAGAATCCTGTTCGCTTGATTTATTACCAACCTTCAAGGAAATGCATCCACTCTTCATTTGCATTCAAATGATGTCCATAAATATATAATGCGGATCGAGAAGGGGGTTTTGGCGCCTTTAAAAGCTGCATATTGGCTTCTTTTAATGTTCGTCCACCTTTGCGATGATTGCAGGCCGAACAAGAAGTAACCAAATTCTCCCAACTGGTTTTTCCTCCCAGATGACGCGGGATTACGTGGTCAATTGTCAAATTGGTACTTGTTTTTCCACAATATTGACAGGTATGTTGATCCCTGCGAAAAATCTCCTTGCGAGAAAGTGAAACTTCTTGTTTAGGACGTTTAACCATTTTCATTAAGCGAATGATGGAAGGAATTGGGTATTGCTGATCGATTGTGTTGATCATTCCGCGGCCGTTGGCAACCAGGGTTGCTTTTTCCATCCAAATTAAACAAAAAGCGCGTTTGACATTGCAGACGTTTATCGGCTCGAAATTTGCATTAAGTACTAAAACGGAATTATTCATAAATCAATTCTCCCAATTATAAATATTTTTAATGAAAATGTGAATAGAGAATTCAGGAGAAAGATGTTTGAAAAAAATTGAAGTAGAAAATAAGCAAAAGTTTTTACGAAAATACTAAAAAAAAGCTCTATTGGATATATTGTATAATCGAAACGTAGCTATTCACCATGGTTACAAAAAAAGTATCAATTTTGTTATGAAGATTATTAGAATTTTTTTAACAAGGTATTTGTTCGGAGGTGAGATGGATATGCACTCGCTGGAATACGTTGGTATGTTATTATCCCCAAGGACTGAGACAAACAAATGAATATTTTGATTAGCGGCGGTTCAGGATTAATCGGGCAGGCATTAAGTGAATATTTACATGCCAATGGCGATGAAGTTACAATCATCTCTCGAACTCCAAAGAAAGCAGTGGAATCAGGAAAACCCCAGGAAATTTCATGGGATGATCTCAGTGGTCCCAATGGTTTTTTAAGCCGAAAAATTGTTGATGTGGTCATCAATCTAGCGGGAGAAAATATTGGCTCAGGAAGATGGACAGCAAAACGAAAAGAGAAAATTCTGGAATCACGGCTTTTTGCCAGTGAAATGTTAGTAAATGCTATTCGTCAGACTGCAAATAAGCCCGGACTTTTTATACAATCCTCAGCAATCGGGTATTATGGAACAGACAAAGAGCAGCCATTTGATGAAACTTCTCCTCCTGGAAATGACTTTCTGGCAGGTGTAGCGCAAAAATGGGAATCTTCGAGCTTGGTTATTGAAGAAATGAGCATTCGCAGAGTTGTGATTCGAACTGGGGTAGTGTTAAGTATACAGGGCGGTGCGTTGCCACGAATGCTGCTTCCCTTTCATTTTTTCATTGGTGGGCCATTAGGCACCGGTCGGCAATGGGTCTCGTGGATTCATATTGAGGATGAGATCAGGGCAATTAAACATGTCATAGACAAAAAGTCAATCTCTGGTGCAGTCAATCTGACCTCACCTAACCCTGTTACCAATGCAGAGTTTGGAAGAACAATCTCCAGAGTAATGAAACGACCTTATTGGTTGCCGGTTCCCGCTTTTGCCCTCAATACGGTTCTAGGAGAAATGAGCGTACTCGTGCTGGAAGGCCAAAAAGTAAGACCGGGAAAATTAGAAGAGACTGGCTTTAAATATTCTTTTCCAAACCTTGGAGAAGCACTGCAAGATTTACTAAGTTGAAAAATTGGGGAAATTGAAAAGGCAGCTTCCTTAAAAACTTGTGTTAAAATTCACCACACAATTTGTAATTAATTCCATATAGGTGGTCCGGCTTACATGAAAACCATAAATAATGCTTTCGAAGAACTTCAATGGCGGGGAATGATTTATGATTCCATTGCTGGTGTCGAGCATCTTTTATTAAAAGAGAAGGTGACAGTATACAATGGTTTTGATGCCACTGGTGACAGCCTGCATGTGGGTCATCTTGTACCTCTTTTGGCACTGGCACGTTTACAACGTTTTGGTCACCATCCGATTGCCTTGGCAGGTGGCGGAACCAGTATGGTCGGTGATCCGAGCGGAAGATCCGACGAGCGCAATCTGCTAACACAAGATGAAGTGGATTTCAATCTTATCTCAATCAAAGAACAGCTCTCGCATTTTCTGGATTTCAAAGCAAAAAGTAATCCGGCCAGATTGATCAACAATGCTGATTGGCTCTTAAAATTAAACTTGGTCTCATTTCTACGTGATATCGGTAAACACTTTACGATAAACTCGATGCTCGCAAAAGATTCTGTCAAGACCAGACTTGAACGGGAGGACGGACTCTCGTTCACAGAGTTTAGCTATATGCTGATGCAGTCCTATGATTTTTTACATTTGTATCGCACTCAAAACTGTGTTTTGCAAACAGGTGGCAGCGATCAGTGGGGTAATATTACTGCCGGTGTAGAATTGATACGGCGAGTGCTAGGGAAACCAGCGTACGGTATGGTTTATCACCTCTTGAAGAAGGCGGATGGCGGTAAATTTGGAAAAACAGCATCGGGGGGAGTGTGGTTAAAACCTGAAATGACTTCACCTTATAAGTTTTACCAGTACTGGCTTAATTCAGATGATCGTGATGTTATTAATTACCTGAAATATTTCACTTTCCTAAGCAAAGAGGAAATTGATTCTTTGGAGGAAGATGTCCAGCGTCACCCTGAAAAACGTGAAGCCCAAAAGAAACTAGCAGGCGAGATTACAAAAATTGTACATGGAGAAACCGCTGTGGCTGCCGCAGAACAGGCCGCTCAGGTTTTGTTTGGAGGAAGCATCTCCGGTCTCAAATCATCTCAAATTGAGGAGATCTTTGCAGATGTCCCATCGACTGAGCTGGAAGGAAATCGACTAAGTGATGAGGGGAAAACCATCGTTGACCTACTGGTTGACAGCAACCTGGTTAAATCTAGAGGGGCGGCGCGCCGTTCTTTGGATGAAGGTGGAATCTACTTAAACAATGAGCGTGTAACTGAACCAGAGCGCAAAATAATTTCTGGAGACTTTATGAACGGCAAATTCCTGGTGCTTCGTAAAGGCAAGAAGAATTATCATATTATAAAATTAATAAACTAAGATAATAAAGTTAGTAAGGAATTTGGAAGATTCCGCCACCTGGCACGAAATGAAAAACAGATATTCCGTTCCTATGGGTTTGCGATGGTGAAGGAAGCCATTAACGAATGACCGATGCTTTGAGCGATGTCTGCTTTCGAGTTCTCCAGAACAATAACCAGCACAATCGGAGTGCCTTTCCATTCAGGGACGGTACCTGAGACGTACCACGAAACTATCTTTTCTCCCTCAACCGCACTGGAGCTTACTTCCCAGGCTGGAAAGTCAATTCTAGCAATTTGTTCTGCTACTGAATTCACCTGTAACGGGTCAATTATGCGAACCGATTCTTCGGTAGCCAGTGTTACCCAACCCTGGTTAGGTGTTCTTACTGCCATTGCGATGCGAGGTTCTGGTAAATATCCAGATGTTGAAAAGATGGAGCTGGCCCGTGCTATCTGGAAAGGGGAAAGGGAGATCCCTTTACTTAAATCTTCTATTTTAAGATCATCTCCCTTTGAATACGGTGCTGCCAGCGGGAGAGCAAATGGCGGGTTGGCCGTCCAGCCAAATTTTTCTAAGAATGGGTAAACATCCTCGATTTTAAATAGGTTTAACCCCGCATCAAATGCTGATTGGCAGCCGTTTTGCATGGTAACGCTGAAATCGAGTGTTTGGTTGGATTTCAATGCAAGCGCGCAGGTATCATTTGTGGTGTTTAAGCTCAAGCGGGTTCCATCCACATCATAATATGCCAAGATGAATGGAGTTAAGAGTGTCCCGGTGGGGTATGAACCTTGTGTCGCTCGATTAATTAAAGGCGATTGAGGGTCTTCGCGCCATTTCTCCCAATTTTCAGTAATTTGATTGGCATCAAAAGACGGAGCGGTCCATATTCCGAAAATTTCTCCGGTATTGGCATTCATTATTATTGCGCCACCACTTTGATCCATAAGCGATGTGCTTAGATTCCGTTGCATAGACAAATCAATACTGGTGCGAATATCCAAACCAGGTGGAGGCTGTGAATAAAGGAGATTATTGTAAATTATTTTTGAAGATGGCAAACCTTGCAACCCACGCAGATAAGAATCCATGCTTAATTCCAATCCGCCCAAACCATACGTGGCATTAGCGTAGCCAATGGTGGAAGAAAGTGATGGATCAATTAAAATACGCGTGTAATTACCCTTTTCCCCGCCTGTAAGTGCCAAAACCTGGTTACGACGGTCGAGAATATTTCCTCTAATCACATAGCGGTCATTAATTACTTTACGGAAATTGTCTGATCTGGAAAGAAGACTATCTGAGCGAATTATTGACCACCAGCCGGTTGCCAGACTGAGAGCAATAAAGCCAATCAGGATTCCATTGAGTGCCAAAAAATAGGGTTTTGTTTCAAGCTTAATTTTTGTTTGGTACGATTGTTGTTGGCTGATCCATAAAAGCAAGATGATTGCAAAATATGAGGTAATTAATGAGGAACCGCCGTATGAAATGAATGGCAGTGTCACACCAGTCAATGGCAGTAAACGTGTATTCCCACCTAAAATAAGCAGTGCTTGTATTGAGACAAGGATCGTTATACCAGCTGCCAGTAGTTGTTGATACTGGTTTTTAGCTCGTAAAGCGATAATAATTCCGCGATAAGCCAGAAAACCGTACAAGGAAAAAATGGTTAGGGCTCCCAGATAACCCAGCTCCTCGCCAATTGCAGAAAATATAAAGTCAGAAAGTGCTACCGGAACCAACCCGGGGCTGCCTATACCAGGGCCGGACCCTAAGAATTTGCCCGCAGCGAGCGCTTGTAATGACTGGATCACCTGATATGACTTTCCCCCTGGATCAATCCAGGGATTAATCCAGGCATCAATGCGGATTTGGATAACATTGAAAAAATGGTAGCCTGCGAAACCTGCTGCGAACAATAGGATGGTTGAAAAGAGAAGAATTCTATTTTTTCCGGTTGCCAGAAAAATGAAGATTGCATAAAGCGCGATAAACAATGAAGCTGTGCCTAAATCTCTTTGCCCAATCAGAATCAGTAAAGTGATGACGAACATCACCAGTGTAGGCACAATTAGTGCGGGTATTTTGCGATGTAGAGTCCATTGGTCAGCCAGGTATCCAGCGAGGTAAATAATGATCAGAATTTTTAATGGTTCAGATGGCTGCAGGAAAACACCGCCAATATTCAACCATAGTTGTGGGCCATCTCCGCTGGGGTAAATGCCAAGAAAAAACGTCAGACCGGTTAACAATAACCCAAAAACCAACCACAAATATTTGTAAAAGCGGACTTTTAAGAACCAATCCGATTTAAATAAGCCTAAAAGAAGTATTCCCGTCGCCAAAAGCAACCAGATAGATTGGCGAAAACCAAATGTAACATTTAATCGAAAAATTGTTAATAAACCAATCCCGGATAATAACGCCACGATGGGTAGAATATAGGGATCGCGATTTTTATACTTTCGCTGGCTGAATTTATTGACAAACAATGCAGAGAATGCCCATACGCTCAAACCGACCCAGTGCTCCCAACGATAAGAAACATGCCAGCTTTGGTATCGCACTGCCGGTGAGATAGTCAATACGATTGAATAGAAAAATAAAGCAATCCCAGATAGCCAATAAAGAGTTGACTGTAAATAATCTTTATTATTAACAGTTAGGAAGTTTACCAGGTTCATGGCAAATATTTATTTACCAATAGGTCCAGTTTTATTTTTTGGTGAGAGTCAATTGCTTCAATGCCAGTCGTAATTGCACCTGATAAGGCGGAGCTGCATGAGCAATCTTGCGGGGAGTTTAATTCAAACAGTTTAACAATACTTGCCTGGGCAATTTGATTGTTCCGATGCAAATTCTTAATGATCATCTCAACATTGACACTCTCCTCAGTTTCATGCCAGACATCATAATCGGTCACATGGGCAAATGCAGCGTAACAGATTTCTGCTTCTCGTGCCAAAAAAGCTTCTGGAGAGGTGGTCATCCCAACGATTGACATGCCCCAGGTTCTAAAAAGATAAGATTCGGCTTTCGTTGAGAAGCGCGGTCCTTCAATTGTGATAAAAGTTCCGCCATAATGCACGTTGGTCGTTGTTGATGAAACTGCTTCAAAAAGGATTTGAGAGAGTCTTGTGCAAAATGGATCAGCAACTCCAACATGCGCAACCAACCCCGTCTCAAAAAAAGTGCGTTTACGATTCTTGGAAAAATCAAAGAGTTGATCAGGTATGACAATATCTCCTGGCGTGTAATCCTCGCGCAGAGAACCGCAAGCTGAGATTGAAACGATTTGGTTTACCCCGGCTGCTTTGAGGGCGTAAATATTGGCGCGATAATTAATTTCAGAAGGTGGAATTGTGTGCCCCTGACCGTGCCTGGCTAAAAAGACGACCGGGTGGTTATTAATTTGGCCATGGATCAGAGCTGAACTGGGTGGGCCGAAAGGAGTCGTCACAAATTGCTCCCTCACCTGAGATAAAGCTTCAAACTGGTAAACACCTGTGCCTCCGATAATTCCCAGCTTTGGTTGTTTATCCATTTTTTCCTCCAAATCTTTTACTTTACTCCAAACGTGATGAAGAGAAAATTTGTACTTTAAATTTTACTTCTCCAAACGAAAGGATGTCATTTTCGGTTAGAACACAAGGCCTATCGATAATTTCATCATTCAAGAAGGTACCATTGGTAGAACTCAAATCATTAATCCACCAATGTTGATCCGCGAAAAATAAACGTGCATGTAATGCGGAAACCGTTTCATTAGGAATATGGATCTTGCAATTTGGGTCGCGGCCAATCAATACCTCGGATTGACTTATTTCAAAACTTTCAGCTTCATCCATGTCGACTGGTGTGAGATTGATGCGGCTGTGAAATTCAGGCGAAATCATCTTGATTTGAGTTTTGAGTTGGCGCCAAATGGTGAGAAATAAAACAATGACAAATGAAAGCAAGCTAAGTGCCAGTAAGAGGCGAAAGACAAATGCAATAATACCCGTCATGATTTGTTATTTGACCTGGAAATTCGAGAGGTTTGTTCTTGTAAATTTTGGTTGTCTTCACCCTCTTTAATAAAAATGATTGAAAATCCAGCCAGAGTGATTACATCACCAGGATTTAGCACGGCCTCATGGATTTTAATTCCATTTAGATAGGTTCCACTGGTGGAATTCAAATCAAAAATGACATAGTTGTCGTTTATTAATCGGATCTGGGCATGATTTCGGCTAACCGAAGGGTGTTCAATAACAAGGTGGTTATCGCGTCGTCTTCCTATTTGAAAAATACCACGATCGAGTGCAAAAACATTTTGGTCTTGTAAGAGGAAATACCTTATTATTGAAGGTTGTTTTTTTGTGTTTTGACCCAAATCAGGTATTTTGAGAGCAGCTGTCTGCTCGAGAGTTGACTGTACTGCAAAAGAATTAATCCTATACTTTTGAGGAGGAATATCTTCATCGGGCGTTATTTCAATTGATAAAGGCCCAGGTAATTTTAAGTTGGCTTCAGCAAGTGAATCTAGCAGAATACTCTTCAAACTATCTACCCATTGTGTTTCTCGGGTCAATTTTGAATAATCTGCAGGATTCACACGAATAGTATACACATTGGGGATGTCTTTTTCGTGAATTGCTGTGTCTATGACAATATCTCGTAAGGAATGGATTATTGCGATAGTGAGTTGCCTGGCGCTTTGACCTGGCACCAGATAGATTGATTTTTCAACTAGCGATTGAATACTTTGTTCAAGATAACCAAAGATTTGTTTCATATCCTATAATTATAAGTGGAAAGGGAGATAGTGCAATCATAATGGATAATAATTCAGGTTTTCGCGAACTAAGCCACACGGCAGATGCGGCTTTAAAAATTTGGGCTCCTTCTTTACAAAAACTCTTTTCAACCGCCTTGATCGGAATGTATCAGCTTATGGGTCTTTCGTCAAATTGCGAGGAGCAAGGTGAGTCTCAATTGATTGAACTTGAAGAGATTGATTCAGAAAGCCTTTTGATTGCATTCCTGAGTGAGTGTCTCTATTATGTAGAAAGTAAAGGTATGGTTCTGAAACCAACTTCAATAACCATTCTGGATAATCACCTAACATCTATTTGTGAGGTGAATCCATTGATTTCTCTTGAAAAAGAAATCAAAGCGGTGACTTTTCATAATTTAGCCATTGAAAATGTAAATCAAAAATGGGAGGTCACGGTAGTTTTTGATTTGTAAAAGAAAGGATGTTAATTTTGATTGAATTTAATGATTTTCAGAAAATTACCCCATATGAATGGGAAATAGATCAGAATTTTCGTGACGATATGCGCGTACCAGTGCGTATTTTTGCATCACAAGACTTATTGCAAGCTGCCATGGGTGACAACTCGGTTGAACAGGCGATAAATGTTACCACTTTGCCTGGAGTGGTTGGCTCTGTCGTTGTTATGCCCGACATGCATCAGGGTTATGGATTTCCGATTGGTGGTGTGGCAGCTACCTCCCTTGTCGATGGAGTTATATCTCCGGGTGGAATTGGATATGATATCAATTGTGGCGTCCGCCTGCTTGCAACCAGAATTCCATTTGAAGTGGCTGAACCACATTTAAAAAACCTTGCGATTAGCCTCTATCAACACTGTCCCAGTGGAGTCGGAGTCTCCAGCAGCAATAAATTATCCAGAAAAGAGTTGACCGAAGTTTGTGAGCTGGGGTCTCAATGGGCTCTCAAAAAAGGCTATGCCACTGAAATGAGTATTCGCCGTACCGAAGATAGTGGTCGGCTTTCCGGTGCTGACCCGGAGAAAATGAGCGAGCGTGCACTTGAACGCGGATTAAGCCAACTTGGCACTCTTGGGTCTGGGAATCATTTTATTGAAGTAGGCATTGTAGACCAGATATTTTCTGAAGAAATAGCCGGCGTTTTTGGACTTGAAAAAAACATGCTTACCGTCATGATCCACAGTGGATCACGCGGGCTTGGCCACCAGGTTTGCACAGATTATGTAAGGATTTTTCAAAAATCTGGAAGAAAATTTGGTATTCAAATTCCTGACCGTGAGTTAGTCTGTGCACCATTAAGTTCTGAAGAAGGTCAAAACTACCTGGCAGCTATGCGGGCTGCCGCCAATTATGCTTTTTGCAACCGCCAAATGCTTGCTTTTCAAGCGCAGAGAGCCTTTAAGCAGGTTTTCGCCGGAATCACGAAGGATTTCTCGTTATTTCAAGTTTACGACGTCGCTCACAACATCGGCAAGATCGAAACTCATGTGATTGGAAATCAAAAAATGGGCGTTTGTGTTCATCGCAAAGGTGCTACCAGAGCTTTTGGACCTGGATCGAAAGACTTGCCTGAGGAGTATGCCAAAAGTGGCCAGCCGGTGTTGGTACCTGGCAGTATGGGCACTTCCTCTTGGGTATTAGCAGGTAGTAACATGAGTATGGAAAAATCTTTTGGTTCGTGCTGCCATGGAGCCGGCCGAGTGATGAGCCGTTCCAAAGCAAAAAGGCAAATCCGCGGAGATGAGCTCTTAAGATCTTTGGAAAAAGAAGGCATCTACATTAAAGCCGGTTCATTACCCGGGTTAGCTGAAGAAGCACCTCAGGCATACAAAGATGTGGATGAAGTCATTGAAGTAGTTGTAGAAGCTGGTTTGGCGCAAAAAGTAGCACGTTTAAGGCCTTTAGCTGTCGTTAAAGGATAATAAACCTTGTTCAAACTTTAACCAAGCTAATTGGAGCAATCCGCGCTTTGGTCAGAGCGATCAGGCTGAGTGGAGATATCTTAAGATTTAATCCGCGTTCGCCCGCAGATATATGAATAGCCTTCAATTTTAAAGCTGTCTCATCCAACACTATTTGAAAACCACGGTTAATAAGAGCCAATGGAGAGATACCACCAGCCTGCAAACCGGTCAATTCTTCAGCCGCTTCTTCGGTTGGTAGGAGTAGTTTTTTCTCGTTTATTGCCTGCGCTAAAAGCTTTAGGTCAACAGATCGATCTCCAGGTATTATGGCGAGAATTGGTTTGCCCGAATGTGTTCGTTTAACGACGATTGTCTTATAAACAATCCAAATGGGAACCTGGAGTAATTCTGCAGTTTTTTCTGCCCCCAGTTTTTCTTTGGGTAGTTCATAAAGTTCGAATTCAACTTTATTAGCAACTAAAAACCGCGTGACGTTATTGCCTGCCATTTTATTTACAGATTGTCTTTGTTTATTACATAGATAGGATTACTGAATATCCAACCTCTGGATTGACCCAGGTATTGAATGCTGCATTCCACCCGATATACTCCGGCTTCATTGACTGTTAAGGAACAAATTTCCTGGGACTGCCATTGTTTAATCACTTTTCCATTCCATAAAAGCCGGCAGTCCGCCCGGTGGGGCAGGCGTATTTGCAAGGTAACGCTGGTATCCAAAGCAATACTATCTCCCATAATTGCATCCTGTGAATTACCTTGGGCTGTAAAGCGAAACCCTTTTGTACAGGCCGGTAAATCATAGCCCACAAAAGAATGCCCTTGTCGCAATGCATCCAGAACCATTTGTCTGTCACTGAGAAGATTGCCGCTTAACTCGTTTGGAACAAGGAGATGGTTATTGACGCACTGAAAATGAAAAATATAAGGGAAAACAATTTTTTTAAAGAATGATTTTTTAATAATTAATGCGTGCGAATCACTGCCCCCAATGGCCATAATTTTTCGATTCGGACGTGACAGAGAATCCCATTTTTGCAAAGTCTTTGGGTTGGGTCCTTTTGAATAAAGATGGGGAAAGAAGACGTTTAATAAAAGCTTTCCCCAATTGGGCGAGACACTTTTTAATTCGCTCAGGTGATTCCAAATTTCAATGCCATGATAATGTTCTACTTGCCAATCAACCCAGGAGATATCCGGTTCTCCTATTAATTGCAATTCATCTTCATACGGATGAGCTATAAAAGTTAAAGCACCCGCCTGGCGTGCTTTATCAATTAGTAATTGCGGATCTTTGGCGAAGTTGCTAAGTTCAGTTGTATGTCCAATGGCCAACAAATGATTTTTTAAGGGCTGACGATTACGGTCGTGAATTTCCTCGCCTGTCATGAAAAGCATCGTATGATCGCCATTCTTGTAGACCCTATCAACGGATTGGATCAGAACGTTATGATCGGTGACGATAACTACGTCCAGTCCAGCCTGTTGAGCGGCTTTTGCAATTTCTTCATGTGTCCCGCTGCCATCCGAATAATTACTGTGGATGTGAAGGTTAACGACCAATTCTTTCATCATGTGGTTGACGATTCTCACTTGTAAACGGTATAATACGGGCTGCTTAAGTCAGGTTTTATAAACCTGTAAATCTGATTGGAGGAAAAGCATGATTACATATGTAAACATTGCATTAATTATAACGTCTATCTCATTGATCGCCAGTGTAATTCTTCAAAATAAAGGCGTTGGATTAGGCGGGCTTACCGGTGCTGATTCCAGCAGTGTTTTTACAGCCAGACGGGGAATTGAGAAAACCCTCTTTTATATTACTATCGGTTTAAGTGTCTTATTCTTTACATTAACGCTAATTGCCGTCATCATTCGAAATTAACAGATTATCCTTATTGCTGTTAGAATTAAAAAACCATCCGGGCGATTCATTAAAATTGTGATGGTCGCCCGTTTTGATATCCTGAAACTATGAAAAAATTACGTTGGCAGTTACTTATCATTTTTTTGACTGGTCTTGTTGTCGGAATTCTCTTAATTAGTGAACAACCTGAAAACACTCCGGTTATTGCACCCGAACCTGAACAAGGCGGCGTATATGTGGAAGCATTGGTTGGGGGATTTCAAAGACTCAACCCTGTTCTTGGCTTTTACAATTCATCTGATCAAGATGTTGATCGATTGATTTATAGCAGTCTGATTACTTTTAAAGAATTAGGAATCCCACAGGGGGATTTGGCAGAATCCTGGTTTGTTTCTCAAGATGGCACTATATATAATTTCAGTTTACGTCCGGACGCTAAATGGCAGGATGGCCAACCGGTAGTTAGCGAAGATATTATCTTCACGATAAATATGCTGCGTGAAGGTGATGGAGTAGTGCCGGAGGATATTCGTAAATTTTGGCAGGAAATTGATGTCAAAGAACTGTCTGAAGATACAATTCAGTTCAGTCTGCCAGAACCCTTTGCGCCATTTCTCGATTATCTCTCCTTTGGGATTCTGCCTTCTCACCTGTTAGGAGGGCTAAGCTTTGTTGATTTGATTGATTCTTCTTTCAACATGCAGCCAGTTGGCAGCGGTCCTTATCGCTTTGGTGGTTTGGTCGTGGAAGATAATCAAATCAAAGGTGTGGTCTTAAATGCCAATGAAACATATTACGGGGGCGCACCATTTATTGACCAGATCGTTTTTAGATATTTCGATAGTTCAGCAAGTGCTTATGCAGCTCTCAAGGCCGGACAAGTGCAGGGCATCAGTTCAGTTGATCGATCCGTTTTACCGGATGTCTTAATTGACCCACAGTTGTCACTTTTCTCGGCACGTGAACCGCGTCTGACTATGATTTTATTTAACCTCAAAAATGCAGATGTCGCTTTCTTTCAGGATCGTGAGATACGCAAGGCGTTTATGGAAGGCCTTAACCGTCAGAAAATAATTGACCGCGTGTTGGGTGGCCAGGCCATTATTGCGGATGGCCCCATACTGCCAGATACTTGGGCATATTATGACGGCCTAAAAACAATTCCTTTTAATTCGGAATCAGCGATTGAGACCCTTAAAAATAATGGCTACGTCGTTAGCGGAGAGCAGGAAACAGTGCGCAGTAAAGAAGGGCTGCCATTAAGTTTTGAGTTGCTCTACCCGGATGATGAAGAACATCGCAAGATTGCCGAGTTAATTCAGCTTGATTGGGAAAAATTAGGCGCGGCAGTTGAGATTCGGGCTGTGGCTTATCAGGATTTAATTCAAAACCATCTTGAAACGCGTGATTTTCAAGCAGTCTTGGTTGATCAAAATCTGGCCAATACACCTGATCCAGACCCCTATCCGTTCTGGGACCAGGTACAAGCAACTGGAGGGCAGGATTATTCGCAATGGGATAATGCTGTTGCCAGTGATTATTTGGAACAGGCGCGTGTAACGCCCGATCTTAATGCAAGGGCGCTTCTTTATCGAAATTTTCAAATCGTGTTCGATGAAGAATTACCAGCCTTACCACTTTTCTATCCGGTCTATAACTATGCCATCTCAAAGCAAGTCAATGGGGTACAAATCGGTCCTCTTTTTAATAGCAGTGATCGTTTCATGACAATTACCAAATGGTTTCTTACCGGTCCTCAGAAAAACGTACCCACTCAAACAATCATTGTGGGAACACCCGAGGTGAAGTAATGTGGGAATGGCGGGATGAATGGGCATTCGTCAAATCTGCGATCCACGAATTTGAGCCATTTCTTTTTTCGAATGAAATTTATTGGCCACTTTCTTTTATGCGCGAAGATAATATTTCGCCGCGATTCAACCCACGTTTAAGTGCCGGCAGGTTAGAGATCTCTATTTACTTGCTGGAATTTTACAGCAGCAATGATCCTCAAATTCAATCCACTGTTGCAGAGGGTCTTGCTAGAATCCAGGCACTTAAAAACCAGTGGAAAAGCAACTGGTCGAAAAAAGCAGCACTCGAATTTGATGTACGTTTACGTCAATGGCAGCGTGTAGTCAGGGAGATCCGCTCTCACTCCATCTCCAATGCGGAATACAAAAACGAAGTACAGGTGCGTTTGATGCTTTCATTTTTAGAAGAGTCAGCTGGTGACTTGCAGCAAACAGAGGAAAAATCCGGCTTAACTGCCTTGGATCAAGTGTTAAAAGTTAACAGTATTTCCTCGCTCTTTATCTGGTCCAAGGAAATTAAGGACGCATTCCCGAGTGAAAGGTTTTGGTTCCTTTACAGAACACTGGAATAATAAGGAGATTTTATGTCCGATTTTTATACCCGTGCAGGGGACCAGGGTGAAACAGGCTTGCTTGGAAAGGAACGAACAACAAAATATAGCCTGAGGATTGAAACGATTGGAAGCCTGGACGAAACCAATGCAATCCTGGGCGTTGTGCGCAGCCATTCCAGTTCAACGCTTGTGCAGGAAACAATCCTTGCAATTCAAAAAAAGCTCTATCAGCTGATGGCTGAGGTTGCAGCAACATCGGAAAATGCAGACCAATTTTCCAGCATTGATAATAGCTCTGTTACGTGGGTTGAAAGTTTGATCAGTGACTTTTCAGGCGAAGTGGAAATACCGAACCAATTTATCATTCCAGGTGATACGCGAAGTGGAGCGTTCTTATCCCTGGCAAGGACAATTATCCGAAGAGCCGAGCGGCGAGTAGCTGAAATGATTTCCAAAAAAGAATTGGTTAATCAATACTTGCTTGTTTTCCTTAACCGCCTTTCTTCTTTATGTTTTGTCATGGAATTATTTGAGAATAAAATAAATAATAACGAAAAACAGACACTGGTGAAATAGAACATGGTTGGGACGATTATTAACTTTGCTGCCATCCTTTTGGGTGGTGGAATGGGTTTAATCCTTGGAAATCGCCTGTCTGAACGGGTTCGCTCGTCGTTGATGAATGGCCTGGGCTTATTCACTTTTCTATATGGGGTCAGATTGTTCTTTGATACCAAAAACGCGATGGCAGTTTTAATAAGTCTTGTCATAGGAATATTGCTCGGTGAGTGGTGGCGACTGGAAGAAGGGTTAAATAATATTGGAATCTGGTTGGAAAAGAAGTTTAACAATCGCAACCTCACGGATAGCAGTAGGTTCATTAAGGGATTCTTAACGACCTCTTTACTCTTTAGTATTGGTCCGATGGCGATCTTGGGATCATTGCAAGATGGACTGACAGGTGATTTCAATGTCCTCGCGATTAAAGCGATCATCGATGGAATCAGTTCAATTGCCTTTGCCTCCAGTTTGGGGTTTGGTGTATTATTTTCGAGTGTAGTTGTTTTTATCTATCAGGGTGCGATCACGTTGCTGGCAGGTTCGCTTCAAAACATACTGACCGGAGATATACTCATTGAAGTCAATGCAATTGGAGGCGTCATGTTAGCTGGTTTGGCGATCAGCAGCTTATTGGAAATCCGGAAAATCCGGGTTGCTAATTTTTTGCCCGGATTCCTGGTTGTGCCCCTGGTTGTCTTAGCTTTTAAATTCCTGGGTATTTACTGAGTAATTTTGTATCTTTTCAACAAAACAGGGTTGAAGAGTGTTTTTAGGCGAGCGATCACCCGCCTATAAACACTTTGCCCGTAAATAAAAATGATTCAAAATTATTATTTAATGATTGCATCCAGCGTCGAATAAAGTTCACCTGCATTTACCAATTTTTGATCATTAATAAGGAAACTGGGTGTTCCTTGAAGCCCTTTCTGGTTTCCATATACGACACCTTGTTTGACTTCGCTTTCATATTTATTGCTTGAAAGACAAGCCTTGAATTCTTTTTCATTGAGACCAATGCTGGTGCCAAAAGCAATCAAGCGATCATCGGAAAAATTGCCCACATTTTCGCCGTTCCAATTGGAAAAAAGCATGTCATGATACGGCCAAAACTCTCCTTGATCGTTGGCACAATAAGCTGCTTCAGCTGCTCTTAATGATTCAGGACCGATGAAGCTGAAAGGTCTATAAATATAATATACTTTGTCGGTTGCCACGTATTTATCAATGAAATCTTGCTCATATCCCTGCCACCATTGTGAACAGGCTACGCATTGAAAATCCGAGAACTCCTCAACGGTAATCGGTGCATTTGGATCACCCATGGTAAGCCCTTCAGTTTGGGCACGGTTGTGTGCTACCAGCGGTTTTATTTCGCCTACAGGTTTTAGCGACTGAATAACGATGATGGCGGTTATTACAATGGCAAAGATCAATACAATTGCCAAAACCATGCGCTGCTGCCTTGCAACTTTTTGATTTCTGCGTTTACGAATTTCCTGTCTTTTTCCCATGAGAAATAATCCTATCTGAATGTGTTTTCAGAATTTTCACATACTAACGGGGCATTGTCAATAAATTTAGGAGAGTTCAGAGCTTTTAGTGGATTTTCAATTTTATGATAGAAAATTTCAATTCGGTGAAAACTTTACGCGCATAAACTGGCAGACCCATTGGATGGGGCGCTTAAGTTTAGTCCTACCTGAGTTTCCAACAAAACAGCAAAAGCGGTAATTTTGAGTGTTAATAATAAAAATTCAGGACACTAAAAAGGGAAACTCAATTTCTATTATTGCATATGCTTATGCATTGTAAAACAAGCGCTTGGCTGAAATGATAAACACTACAATTGATACAAGAAAACAGGGTAACGTTCAGGTTCCTGTTGAAACCCAAACTTCTTGTAAAGCGCTTGTGAATTTAAATTATCGTTTTGGGTATTCACTGTAATGCGATTAACGTTTCTCTTTTTAAAATAGGTTATCATATCGGCAAGGATGGCCGCCGCTACACCACTTCTTTGGAACTGAGGCAGGACAGCAATACGTGCCAGGTGTGCGCTTGAAAGTGATTCAGTGGTGATCTGATAGGCAATTAATTGGTCATTTAATTCGATAACACTGGCATAACCAGATTGTAAATAAGCCAACTGAAAGGTCTCTACCGGCATTTGCCATAAAGGAGGAAAACAGAGCGCGTCCAAAGCAACTAGCGCTCTTAAATCCTGAGGTTCCATTTGACGGATGAATATACCCTCAGGATGCTGCAACTCCGGCAGGTTTTGTTCCAACCGTTCGAAGACGACTATCTCTTGGATTATTTCGAAAGATGTTTGTCGCAACAAGTTATCAAACCAGCTCTCAATGCCCAGAGCTGTGATGCCAGTCACCGTGGAAGGGAGAAGTGGTAGGGCTTTTTGAAGGCAGAGTTCCCAAATATCTCTACGAGAGACTTTGGCGGAGCATGAGAATAGCCGCACCCACGCAACCGATGGCACTTCATTTGGAGCAGCAAAACAGCCCAGGATTTCATCATCTTGTTCGACAAGGACAAATGGTGGTTGACCGAGCCAATCCAAAGCTGAGCGCCAATCAAGATGGCGGTGAGTAAAGTACTCATAGGATAAAAAGTGGCTGAGAGCCACGTAATCATCAGAAATGGCTTGACGAACAATAAATTTTGAACTCATATCGTTTCATAACTGTCGAAGGTTAGCGTTGTAATAAATTCATTACCAGATTAGAAAGCTTCTTAAGCGTTTTTTCACTACTTGATAGAGTTTCAGCATTATCCAGGGCTGCATTGATCGTTCCAAGCGCTTCGAATTGTTTTCCCAGTTTAATTTGTAGGGCTGACATGCGTTTTAATACGTATGTGCGTGAGTCATTGTCACCGGCTTCAAGTAAATATTGAGCAGCCTGACCAAATTTCTCCAATGCAGCTCTGCTTTCTCCCAATTCATCGAGGGCAGAAGCCTGGTTAGCAAGAGCCATACCACCTCGTTTTAAATCACCTGCATCAAGAAAGATCTGGTGAGTGTTCTCTGCTAGTGATAGGGCGAGCTGAAAATCTTTTGCTAATAACGCAGAAACTGAAGCATTGTTTTTAAGTTCGGCTGCATCCATGGGTCTGTTTTCGTTATCTGCTATAACGGCTGCCTGGTGGAACAATCCAAGTGCTTGCCTGTATTCTTTTTTATCGTATGCCGACTGAGCCTGTTTGAGAAGGTTGTTTTTGTCCATCGTTTTTAGAGGGTTATCTCAAGTAATCCTTCCGCGACTGACCGCAGTCGGTTGACATTTAGCTCGCTGAGACGTATTGCCAACTCAATAAAAGGTACATTGATCGGTTTTGAGACGAATTCACGCAGTTCTTCGGGTATTTCTTTCATTTTTTGGGCGGCTTGCAATTCAGAACGCCATTGGCCGATGATGCCAGATGTATCGAAGAAATCTTCGATACGACAACCTAACTCTTTTGAAATAATCTCAAGGGTTGGGATGGGTATTTCTTTTTCACCGAAAAGGTATGCATTAAAATCGGCCCCATCGATCGCTACCATTCGAGCGAATTCTTCTTCAGAAATCTGTTTTTCTTGGAGGATGCCCTTAATATTGGTACCGATCATACGATGCCGGATTGTCATCAATTGTTGGAATTTGGCAGCCTGATTCTCCTCTTCATTCTGGCTGAGGATTTTGTCTCCCCAAAAATGTTCCAGAGGAAGTTTGTATAGAAAGGCAAAAATTTCGATCTCTGGCAATGAGGGAGGTTCCAGGCCGTTTTCAATGGCAGCGATACGTTCAATGGAAACACCCGATAAATTCGCGCTATCGTGGAGTGATCTTCCCGAAGATAGTCGGGCATCATAGAGCAAAAGCCCAAGCTTTTTGGTGCGAATTTTGATGTATACATCAGGATTGTTCATCTTCCATATCTCCTATCGCGCAGATTTGCCCATCCTTTGCAATTTCTAGATTATAGCATTATATCAATTTTATCTACGCTGTCGATTTGCAGCCAAAATTTGTCCCAGGCTGGCCCCAAAAACCTCCGGCCCCAGTTTGAATCCATTTTGTTCAAGGCGTTGGCTGAAAAAAGGCCGGATTCCGGTCGGCACCAGGTTGCCATTCACGCTACCATCCTGTGAAACACTGGTCTGTTCAAATTTAAATATCTCTGTCATCACAATCGTGTCACCCTCCATACCGGAAACCTCGGTGATGGATGTCACTTTTCGACTGCCATCTTTGAGCCTGGTTTGCTGGATAATCAGATCAATTGCGCTGGCTATTTGTTCGCGGATGACTTTTAAAGGTAATTCCATGCCAGCCATTAGACTCATCGTCTCCAGGCGCGAAAGAGCATCGCGGGGTGAATTTGCATGCAAAGTAGTCAGGGAGCCATCGTGACCTGTATTCATCGCCTGCAGCATGTCGAGAGCTTCTCCCCCGCGTACCTCACCGACAACGATTCGATCCGGGCGCATTCTTAATGAATTACGCACAAGGTCACGGATCGTGACAGCGAAGCGTCCCTCCAGGTTGGGGGGTTTGGTTTCAAGGCGCACAACATGCTCTTGTTGTAAACTTAATTCGGCAGCATCTTCAATTGTGACGATGCGTTCATTTTCGGGAATAAAACCTGAAAGTACATTCAAAAGGGTGGTCTTTCCTGAACCTGTTCCACCCGAGATGATCACATTCATACGGGAAACTACACAAGCCTGCACCAGGTCTGCCATATTTTGAGTAATGGAACCGAGCTCAATCAGTTGGTCAATTGAAAGACGGCCTTTTTCAAATTTCCGGATTGTAATTGTGGGACCGTCTACGGAAACAGGAGGAATGATCGCATTGACACGTGATCCGTCCGGCAAACGTGCATCCACAGTCGGTGTGTCGCTGTCAATTCTGCGCCCTAGTGGCACAATTATCTTCTCGATCAGGCGCATGACAGCGTCGTCGTTCTCAAATTGAATGCCGGTTTTTGTCAACTTACCATTTTGCTCAATAAAGACATTTTTAGCGCCATTAACCATCACTTCACTGATAGTATGATCATCCAAAAGAGGCTGCAATGGGCCATACCCAAGCACGTCATCCAGAATGTCTTTGAATAATTGTTCCTGGAGCGAAGGAGCCAGGCGGATGTTGAGATCATTGAACGCCAACTTCAGGTATGAGGTGACAGATTCAGTCCGTTCACGCAATAAGGGCCGCTTTTCTTCCAGGTTTTGATATATATTGGTGATCAAATGCTGTTTCAAGCGAATCATTTCAGGAGATTGCATGGAGATGGGGCGGGGAGCTGTCATTCAACCTGCTCGACAGCCAGCTCTTCATAAGGCAAAATCCACACGATTTGATTGATATTAACCGTCAAAAAATTTGATTCAAAGAGTACATTATTGTTTTCATCCAAAATTTTAGCATCAGTGACGGCTAAAAAAATATCAGTTTGGTTAAGTTCATCAATCAAGCGATCATCCGGCCGGTAAAAAACCATGCCTGTGACACGGTGAGTTTGTGTTTGAATTAAAACCTTTATGGATTTTTTGGTGATTACGCTTGTGAAAATTTTACCCTTGTCATCGTATTGGATTACCATGTTTCACCCATTTTCTTTCAGAATTCGTTATTTGGAATCAACTGGCGGCATAAGATAACCAAGGCCTGAGCGAGTGACAATGTGGCAGGGTGTATGGGGATCTTTTTCCAGTTTTTGGCGCAGTCGAGCAATGCTAACCCACAGGATTTCTTTGTCATCACGATATTGAGGACCCCAAATGGCACTGAGAAGCTCTTCCGAAGGCATCACTTTGCCGACATTATGTGCGAATTGAATAAGAAGTTTATATTCTGTGGCTGACAGGAAAATGGGAGTGTCATCCCTCCAGATTTCTGCGCGAGCTAAATCAATTTTGAGATCACCGTGTGTGAAATAGCGGGTGGATATCGTCTGATCATTAAAAATTGAGCGGCGCATGACAGCCCGAACACGTGCGATTAATTCGGTAGCTGAAAAGGGCTTGGCAACATAATCATCAGCTCCTGCATTAAGACCACGTACACGATCCTGCTCGTCATTTCTGCCAGTCAGCATAATTACTGGCACCTCGCTAAATTGGCGGATGCGATCAAGGGTTGAAAAACCATCCAGTTTTGGCATATTGATGTCAAGGATAACAAGATCGGGGTGTTTATTAGAGACCATTTCCAGACATTCTTCACCATTGGCAGCAGTCAAAACCTCATATCCTTCGGATTCCAAATTCACTTTGACAAGGTGACGATAAAGCTGCTCATCATCAACAACAAGTATTTTGGGGTTGTTTGGCATCTAAAACTCCTAATTTGTGATGGAAGTGGAAACTAAGGCAAAGGCAGGAAAATATGGAATGTAACGCCTTTGCCCGGAATGGAAGTGGCACTGATTTTCCCCTTATGGGCACTGATGATCTTTTCACAAATAAATAAGCCCAGGCCCGAACCATGGGTTTCATCACTATGTTTCTCGCACCGATAAAAGCGGTTAAAAATCTTATCTATTTCTTTTGCAGGAATACCTGGACCAAAATCGCGAAAATCAATGGAGATTCCAGTCTTTTCACGGTATACACGGATTTTAATTGGAGAATGAGGGGCATATTTTGTGGAATTCGAAATCAGGTTATCGAAAACCTGTTTTAAGCGGCGCGGGTCACCATTTAAGTTTGGAAGTTCCTGACGAATATCCAGATGAATTTCCAGATCGGGGTGGAGCATTCGTGAATGTGAAATTACGTCATTCAAGATCGCATCCAGGCGTAGTATCTGAAAATTAAGGTTTCCTTTGCCTGATTGCAACCGGGATGAATCCAAAAGATTGTCGATCAGGTCCTTTAAGTGATCAGTTTCCTGATCGATTATATTCAAGAATTCCATCTGGGTTTCGTGAGGCCAGTTTGTATCGGTTCGCAGCAAAGTCGTAGTATATCCTTTGATAAATCCTATTGGGTTTTTTAACTCATGAGAAAGAGTCGAGATGAAATCTTCCTGAATCTGCAGGGTGGAGATGTGGTCTTCCAGTTTTTTGATCATCTTTTCATGTTCCTGGCGCAATATCATGGAGGAAATTTGGTGAACCATAAATTCAGCAAATAAAACTTGATCCTCATTGAATGGCGGCCCACCGAAACGGATGAAGATGACAACTCCATACCATGTGTTTATGGATTGCAACGGGACGGCTAACAAATAAGGTTCTTGCAAGCGGTCATTTTGCAGTTCATCAGGTTCCTGCAAAATAGTGTGCCCCTGCCGAATCACTTCAGATGTGATGTTTTCACCCCAGGCAACATCTGCTTCTTTTGATTTACCCCGTCCAGTAGCTTTGGCGTATGAGACTTCTAAATTTAATTGACTGGCGCTTGAAAGATATACTGCCAGATTATCAAAGATGAAATAGGGGCGAATCTGCTTGACAATTTCATCGAGGGCTGCTTTCCAATTGGAAGCTTCCCAGCAAATTTGGCTGAGTGAATAAAGTGTAGTTGTTTCAATTTGTTTTAATGCTTCCATCATATGCTTATATTATCAATCTTTTTAGTGAAAAATCAAATTGGCTGCCTATTCCCACTTCTGAGCGCACATTCAATCTGCTTGTGTGGGCCTCGATTATTTTCTTGGAAAGTGCAAGACCGAGACCAACCCCCCCCGCTTTGCGGGTGGATGATCCATCGAGTTGATGAAAAGGTTCAAAAATTTGTTCAAACTGATCTTTGTCAATTCCACTCCCCTGGTCGGAGACTGTCGTCTTTACGATTTCTGCGTTGTGCTGCAGAAAAACAGTTATCCTGGTGTTAGGATCTGAAAATTTAATCGCATTATCAATCAGATGGGTAATTACCCAGGCAATTTTCTTTTGATCTGCGTTTACCCATAAGGATGTTTCTTCGGGCAGAATGCGCAGGTAAATGGTACGTTTAGGCGTTGAATTCTTATAGGTGGAGATGATTTCCGCAACCAGAGCGATCATGTTGAATTTTGATTTGGTAATATTGACTTCTTCATATTCGGCGAATGTGAACATTAAGAGGTCATCGATTAACTTTTCTAAGCGTATATAGGCGCGGTTCATGACACTCAAGGCTTTATTTTGATCTTTTGTAATTGGACCCAAATCGCCAGAAGCAAACAGATTCAAATAACCTTTAAGATGAGTAAGGGGGGTGCGCAATTCATGCGAAATATTGGAGATGAAATTTGACTTTAATTCATTGAGCTCATTAATTTTCTTGAGTGCCGCCTCCAACTCTGTGGTTCGCTCAGCCACACGTGACTCAAGGCGTTTGTTACTTGTTTCAAGAGCATCTTTTAAGTCAATAATGTGTTCGGTAATTGCCTGATCAAGGATTGACTGATCGATTTTTCCGGCTGATACCAGGATTTGGCCGATCAATTGCGGCTTCTTGGTTTGTTCCAGTTCTCTTTGTGTTGCCAAAGCATCGACCAGATCCTCAATAGTTATAAACCCACGGTTTACGAGATAATCTCCAATCCGCGGGACGAGCATTTCAGGGGTGAGAGCGTTGGAACTTGAAAGCATCCTTAAGCCTCTTCCTGCCAGACCCATTCTCCTGCGGCCATCGTGGCGCAGGGGAGTAATTCTTTTCTTCGCTCAGGTTCAACCGTAAAAATATCCTCTTTAAGGACAATTAAATCTGCCGCTTCCTTCAAATGCAGACGTCCTTTGCATTGTTCCCAACCGGCTAGAATGGCAGGTCGGATTGTATATGCTCGCAAAGCAGCATTAAGCGATATTTTTTCGTGGGGATACCAGCTATTGGGATGATTATGCGTGTTCATACTAAGCCTGGTGGTTGCAGCATATATGCCAATGAATGGATTCGCGATTTCAACCGGACTATCTGATCCAAACACCAATTGAGCGCCACTGGCTAGTAACGATTGGAAAGGAAAAGCATACATGGCGCGCTCACCCCAGTAGCGATCGGCGATGTCTATATCTGAAATTTGGTGAATGGGCTGCACTGAAGCATGAATCTTGTTTACAGCAAACAAAGGTATTAATTGGGGGTTTAATAATTGAGCATGTTCAATTCGGTGAAGCGGTTGCGCCATGCCTTGTTCACGCTCATGGCTTCGCAGTTCACTAAAAGCAGCCAGCACAACCTGGTTGGCCTTATCACCGATGGCATGGATGGCTAATGAAAGACCGGCAGGAGAAGACCGTTTCCCTATATTTAGAATTTCCTCTTGTGACAATAACAGAGTCCCATAGTCATCCTCGCTTCCGCGATAAGGTGCCAGCATGGCTGCTGTTTGTGGACCCAAAGCTCCATCTGCAAACAATTTTATGCTGCCAATTTTCAATAATGAGGATCCAAAACCAGTGGTGACGCCAAACTCGAGGGCTGCATCCAGGTTCGAGAAAGGAATGCTTTTTAAAACACGCATTTTCAATCGTTTTTCTCGTTCCAGCATTTGTAAGGCTGAAAAACAATCTACACCATCAAAATCATGAACGCTGGTAATGCCCATTTGAGCCAGTTTGTGTTGGGCTTGCTCGATAGCATCTGCAATTTTTGGAATGGATTGATGTGGTATTTGCTCCTGCACAAGCAAATAAGCACTTTCAAATAAGATCCCATTCAATGCCCCATTTTTCGTGCGACCGATTATGCCGCCTTGCGGGTCGTGAGTGGCAGCCTCAATTCCGGCGTGTCTTAGCGCTGTGGAATTTACCCAGGCAGCATGCAGAGATTTGGCTGTTAAAAAGATGGGATGGAGGGTTGAAATTAAATCCAGATCCTTCAGGGTCCCATAACCATCCGCCCAGCGGTTTTGGTTCCAACCGTGGCCAAAAATCCATCCACCGGCAGGTGTAGCAGCAACCCGCTCTTTTATCCGAGTTAGACACTCTTCTTTTGTTTCTGTTTCACAATCGACGACACTCATCGCAAGGGCAGTGTGTTGCAAGTGGAGATGAGAATCAGTTAAACCTGGCAGTACAGTTTTTCCATCCAGGTTCTGTCTGTTATATCCTGACAAAGGAAGATTGAGGACTTCATCATTTGATCCCAAAGCGACAATTTGATCATTGCTAATTGCAATTGCCTCCGCGACCGGCAGATGTGGATCGAAAGTGTAAATCCTGGCGTTATATAATATATGGTTCATGGTCTACTCAGGAAAAATCTGGTCGATAAAACGATTTAATTCCTCATTGGAGTAGTAGTGTATGACTATCCGGCCTTTTTCACCGTGATGATCGAGATTGACGCGCATTCCAAATTGACTACGTAAACGCTCTTCCAACGCGCGTATTTCAGGTTGGGTTTCTGGTTCAGTTTTTCGTGCGGGTCGTTCACCGCCATATTTTCGAACTAATTCTTCTGTTTGGCGGACTGAGTACTCAAATTTCAAAATTGTTTCCAACACAGCAATCTGGGCTTGAACGGAGTTTAGCCCTAAGAGCGCGCGCGCATGCCCTTCGCTGATCTTGTGTTCTGCCAGAGCCTGGCGAACAACCTCCGGTAGTTTGAGAAGTCGGATGGTATTGGTGACTGAAACGCGTGATTTTCCGACCCGTGCAGCGATTTCATCGTGAGAAAGATTAAAATCTTCAGCCAATTGATGGTAGGCTTCTGCAGTCTCCAGCGGACCCAAATCAGTGCGCTGGATATTTTCAATCAACGCCAACTCTAACTTTTCTTGTTCATTCGCCTTACGAATGATGGCTGGTACAGTAGCCAGGCCGGCGATTTTGGCAGCCCGCAGGCGGCGCTCACCCGCGATCAGCTCATACTTATTGTCAGCAGAGATAGGCATCAAAATCAACGGCTGGATGATTCCATGCTCACGTATGGATTCAGCTAGGTGCTCAAGTTCGCCGGTGTCCATTTCTTTTCGTGGCTGATGGGTGTTGGGTATGATTTGGTTTACATCAATATCCACGACATTATTTTTTATGGCTGATTGAAAACTTGTGCTGCCTGGCGGAATGAGTGCGTCCAAGCCGCGGCCAAGACCGGGTCTTTTTGCCATTTAATCACCTCCCTTTACTAGTTCTGGAATGATGATACCATCTTTTGCCAGGACTTCCTTGGCCAGAGCAGCATAGGCATTTGCTGCAGTTGACTCTGGCGCGTATACAGAAATGGGAAGTCCGTAAGAAGGAGCTTCAGCCAGGCGAACGCTGCGCGGGATAATGGTTTGATAGACTTGTTTGGGAAAGAACTGTCGCACTTCATTGACCACGTCAACTGCCAGTCGGGTGCGGCCATCGTACATGGTTAAAACAACGCCGGCTACTTCCAGATCCGGAAACAAGGCGGATTGAACGCGCTGCAAGGTTTGTGTTAATTGCTCCAGACCTTCCAGTGCCAAATATTCACATTGAACTGGAATAATAATACCGGATTCAGCAGCCAGGAGACCGTTGATGGTCAGAATCGAAAGCGATGGTGGACAGTCAATCAGGATGTAATCATACCTATCGATAACAGGTTCCAGGGCTTTTTTCAAACGGAGTTCGCGCTGATCGAGATCAATCAGTTCCACGTCTGCACCGGCCAGTGCCGGCGAAGAGGGCAGTAAGGAAATCTTTAAGCGTGGGTTGTGCAAAATGTGGGGGGCGAGCATTTGGTTGCCTAGAATGACCTCGTATGTGCCACTTTTGACGCTATGCTTGTCAATTCCCAGCGACGAAGTTGCATTAGCCTGTGGGTCGAGATCAATTAGTAGTACGCGTTGGCCAAAATAACCAAGGTATGCCCCAAGGTTGATAGCCGTAGTGGTTTTTCCAACACCGCCTTTTTGGTTAACCAGAGTAAAAATTCTTGCCATTCGCCGCCTAAGGATTGGAAATAATGTCGATTAAATCGTTTTGTATTTCTTCTGCTGTTGGTACGCTTGCAAGCGCTTTGCGAGTCACAGATCGGGATGAAATCAAAGTTGCAAAACGGGCTGCTTCCCATGGGTCTTGTGTTTGTCGTAAGCGGATAAAGAAGGAGGTTGCGAAAATATCTCCGGCACCGGTTGCGTCTAATTCCTCTTTTTCCGGAGCGCGGAAATTACGGACATCTCCATTCCAATAGACACGAGCACCACAAGAACCCTCAGTCACAACCAATACTCGCACGGCATAAATCAAAGAAGCAATGATGTCCTCGTTTTCCTGAACGTCCTCCACACTCAAAACAGCTGCGTTGGCTTTCGATAAGAACAAAGAGCTTTCCGGCCATTGTGTGAAATGAACGTTGCCATCCGCATCCCAATCACGGAACCAGCCTTGTGGGGTCATTCCAATAAAGGAGTTCGGGAATAGACGCAGGAAGTCACTGTTTATTTCGCGCGCAATCGGACCAAAATGGACAATTGGAGTCTGCAGCCAGGAATTGGGAACGCTGCCGGGGTGAAGGGTTTCAGCTGCCGAATGAATTACCTGGTGACGACCATGGGATGTATAAATATTTTCAAAAACCGAAGATTGGCTGCTTTCCTGATTGATGATTTGAATGCCATCTAAATTGGGCAAGATTGCACCTTCAGCAAATGATGTCAGGATGCCTACCCGCAGACCGAATGCATGGGCAGTCAATGCGGAATAAGATGCTGTTCCGCCTGCTTTGTAACCCTCTGGGGTGATATCCTGCGTGATATGTCCGATCACGAGATAATCAATCGGTTCAATGGGGGCTAAATTTATGGTCACGAAAAATTATCCTCTTCTACTTCAAAAGGTTGGTCTTCCTGCGAGCTATCTTCTGGCAGCCTGGAAAATTCAGGAACGATTTCCTCTAAAGGGATTTCGACACGTACGCCTGGGACAGGTTGGGCACAGAAAGGGCAGATATTCCAGGGTAGTTCCATCAATTGATCACAATGGTGACAACGTTTTTTTAACTTGGTTTGGCAACTAGGGCAAATCAACCAATCCGCTTTGACCTTGCGAGCACAACCCGGGCAAAGCGGTATATCCTCAATCGTTTGCAGTAGTGTTTCTTCCTCGAGTGTCTGTTGGTATTCCTCCTCAATGGTTTTTGCGGGACGTAAAATCGAATAAATCAACACACCGGGCAGGAATAACAAAGCCACAACTAAAACCGCTAAAATGCGCGCTAATGAGTCGCGTGTACGACTGCGGATATCGCGAGCGGTCCAGATGATCAGGCTTAACCACAAAGTTGCCAGAAATGCAGCTGCGAAAGCGGTACCGATCATCACAAAATTATTAATTAAAAGGGGGTCAATGGTCATAGGCGCTCCATCTTGAAATTATAGCATGGTTGCGATTTTCCATGACCCGCCGGGCTTGAAAAATAAGCGTCTTGGATGTAAATTTATCTCATTGTTTTACGGGCATTATCCCTTTAAATTGAATTGAGGAGACATCCATGAACCAACGCAGTTATCGTATCCAAGACTTAGGAATCACCGAACGCCCTCGCGAACGCCTGGCTGCGGTGGTGCCAGCCATTTGAGAGATGCCGAGTTATTGGCCATTTTGTTGCGCGTAGGTGTAAAGGGTGAAAACGCTGTCGTAATGGCGGACCGCCTCCTGCACGATTTTGGGGGGTTGATCGGTCTGCAGCGCGCGTCCTTTGAGGATGTCTGTCGCCAACATGGCCTGGGAGCTGCCAAGGCAGCCCAGTTGAAAGCCGCCATGGAATTGGGTAATCGTCTGGCGCAGCGAAAGAACGAGGAGGATTCACGTCCGACCTTCCACAGCCCGCAAGAGGTTGCTGACCACGTTCAGTATGAGATGTCCACACTGGATCAGGAGCAGTTGCGCGTCTTATTAATGGATACGCGGAATCGCCTAGAGAAAATGATCACACTTTACATCGGATCGTTAAACTCATCTACCGTACGAGTAGGAGAGTTGTTCAAAGATGCAATTCGCCACAACTGTGCTTCAATTATCATCATTCACAACCATCCCAGTGGGGATCCTTCACCCAGTCCGGAAGACATCACCCTGACCAGAGCAGCAGTGCAGGCCGGTAAGTTATTGGATGTCGAAGTCCTGGACCATATTGTGGTTGGCATGGGCAAGTTCGTGTCGCTCAAAGAACGCGGGCTGGGATTTTGAGCTGGGAGAAGTTTCAGGCTGGTTTACCTTTTCAAATAATAATGTAAACAAAGGCAAGTTGTATCAAGAACAGGTATAATTGGCAACAAGTATAGGGGATTGAAAAAAATAAAATTTATACAACAAGGCAAATTGTGAACAAACAACCATCGATTCTTAAAATTCTTACGATTGATTACATCGCATTTTTGGGATGGATATTCCCTGTAGTTATTTGGGCGAGTTATATACTTTCATACTTTATAAGAAGTGTAAAGATAAATTTCTTCCCTCTTCCTGTAGTATATATCGCTATTACGATTGCTGCCCTAATTGTTGTTTTGTGGCGAATTCAAGTGATTTACTCTGTTTTCAGTGATGGGATGGAGGCACCAGCAACCATCAATAGAATTTCATTTTTCCGCGATAGGGGAAAGGTAGATTATGTATATACCCATCAAGGTCAAAAATATGTCAGCAGTAATAGTATCCACAGAGTAAAGCAAACTTTGGCTCTAAAAATTGAGGATCAGGTTGTGGTAGTGATTGACCGCAACCACCCCAAGAAAGCATTTATACGAGACTTATATATATAACCGGAAATCATGGAAAATGAATTTCAGGGTCAGTATGACAAAAAACTCTTATTTCTGAGACTATTTTTTGATTGATATTAATTTGTGGTTTTTTGTTATCCTTGCAATAGAAAGAAGATTTCTGATGCACATTGGTTTCTGAAAACAATTTTTGAAGAAAAGTTGGATCAGAACAATAATTTCATAAATTGTTTCTGTCACATATTTTGTTGACAGTCACTTCCATTCATAGTAAAATTTCGGTCGAATTGGCGAGGTAGCTCAGTTGGCAGAGCAGCGGACTCATAAGCCGTCGGTCGTGGGTTCAAGTCCCACTCTCGCCACTTTTCCATTAATTTCAATTCTTTATCCTAAAAAATCGACCGCTTCATTTAGCGGTCGATTTTGGATTTGTATCGGTTTAATCTCCGCCTATTGGCAGATTTTGCGGGTTGAGTTTTTCCCCGAAGGGGTCAAACTCAGCTTCCATCTGATCGCGGAATTGTTTGGTGTAGAGGCGGTAATACTTTCCGCCTTTCTTCAGAAGCTCGGCGTGCGAGCCCATCTCGACAATGCGGCCGTTCTCGATTACCAGAATGCGGTTAGCACGCTTGATGGTGGAAAGCCTGTGGGCGATTACAAAGCTGGTGGTGCGTTTCATGAGGACGTCCATCCCTTTTTGGATCAAAGCCTCTGTCAATGTATCCACTGAACTGGTGGCTTCATCCATGACGAAGATCTCAGGTTTGGCCAGAACCGCTCGCGCCAGGCTGATTAATTGTTTCTGCCCGACCGAGAGCAAATTACCGCCTTCGCCAACCGGCTCTTCATAGTTCCTGGGCATCTTCATGATGAAATTGTGCGCACCGGCGACTTTGGCAGCTTCTTCAATTTCGGCATCGCTGGCATCCAGCCGGCCATAGCGCAGATTTTCTCGAATGCTGCCGGAAAAGAGGTGTGGCGTCTGTAATACAATACCAATGCGTGACTGGATCGAATTCAGGCTGAACTTCGTGTAATCCGTTCCGTTAATTCGAATCACTCCTTGTTTTGGTTCGTAAAAACGACATAGCAGATTGACAATAGTGGTTTTGCCGCCCCCGGTTGGGCCAACCAGGGCTATGGTTTCACCTTTCTTAATCTTTAGAGTAAGATCCTCCAGTACCGGTACGTTATCTTCGTATGAAAAAGAGACATGGTCGAATTCAATATCACCAAAAATAGTGCTGGTCGGAATGGCATCTTCTCGATCCTTAACTTCTGGAACTGAATCCTCCAGTGAAAAAATACGTTCTGCTGAGGCCATAGAATGCTGCATCTCAGCAAATACTCGGGCGATATCCTGAATTGGCCAGAGCATAAAAGTGACGTATGAAATGAAAGCCTGGATGCCGCCAATGGTGATGATACCGAAATTGGATTGCAATCCACCAACCCAGACGACCGCACCCAATGCAAAAGCAGAGATGATTTGGACGGTAGGTAAGAAGAGAGCACTTAACCAGGCAGCACGATAACCGGCTTTGTACATGTCCCCGGTCAAAACGCTGAATTCTGCCAGGTTACCTTTTTCTCGCACGAGTGCCTTTATCACGCGCACACCGGTGATGTTTTCATTAAATGCACCGGTGATCTTTGAGTTCAGCTTACGTACCAAACGGAATTGTGTCAGAATGCGTTTGCGGAACTGGACTGCGACCACGAATAAAATCGGCAGGGCTACAAATACAATTAAAGCCAGTTTCCAACTGATAATTAACATGAAAATCATGGCGGTGACAATATTCATGAAACCCCAGGTCATGTCCAGCAGTCCCCAGGTGATTAAATCGGATACCCGTTCGGTGTCCGATGTGACGCGGGACATGATCCAGCCTACCGGTGTTCGGCTGTAATAGGATAACGACAGTTTCTGCAGGTGGTTAAAGAGCGTTTTGCGCAAGTCGTAGCGTATTCGTTCACCCAACACACTGGCCAGATAAATAAATATGAATACAAAACCCGCCTGGAGAATCAGTAAGAGACCATAAATCGTCAGGATGTGCCGTAAGGCAACAACATTTTTTGCCACGATGCCTTCATCTATCAGGCGTTTGCTTAGATACGTGAAGTATGAATCGAGGGCAGAAACGATAGCGATGGCAACTAAAAAGCCGATGACCCATTTGATATGCGGTTTGGTCAGGCTGAGGATTCGCCGGAATGTATTGCCGCTAAATTTGGTTTGAAAATCTTCCTCTTCAAAATAATCGTCAGACATTTGCGATTTCTTTCTCTAATTCCTGTTCAATGCGGGTCTGGATATCATAGATCTCGCGATAGATACCATCCACGGCCATCAGGTCTTGATGGTTTCCATGTTGAACAATCCGGCCTTTATCCATTACCAGGATCAAATCGGCGTTCATAATGCTTTGGATACGATGGGCAATGATGAAGGTGGTGCGATCCTGCATGAGCCGTGTGAGCGCATCTCGAATTTCTGATTCGGTCTCGGTATCAACTGAGGAAGTCGAATCATCCAGGATTAGGATACGCGGGTCCTTTAAGAGTGTTCGCGCGATGGCGATACGCTGTTTTTGCCCGCCCGAGACTGTAACACCCCGCTCGCCAACCAGAGTTTTGTAATTTTCGGGAAAGCCCATAATAACATCATGGATAGCGGCTGCATTGGCTGCCTCTTCAATATGGTGCTGTTCTACCAGTCGATCAACGCCGTAGATAATATTTTCACGGATGCTGCGTGAAAACAGGAACGGCTCCTGCTCCACAATTCCGATCTGACTGCGCAAGTAACGACGCGGGTAGTCTTTTAATTCAATGCCATCCAATAAAATGCGTCCGGTGGTATATTCGTAAAATCGTGGCAGCAGGTTAACCAGAGAGGTTTTTCCTGAGCCGGTTGAACCGAGCAGAGCGATCACCTGGCCGGGCTTGACAACAAAGTTGATATCTTCCAGTACTTTTTCGCCTTCCTCGTATTGAAAACCAACATTTTCAAAACGGATTTCGCCCCTGAGTCGTTCTGGAATTGGAGCGGAGCCAGTATCCAGCGGCTCTCTGTTTTGCTTGATTATTTCAAGAACACGCCCAAAAGAGACCATACCGGTGCTCAATTGAACGATCAGGCGTCCCAGGTTGCGTAATGGCCAGATAATCCAGGTGAGCATACCGGCATAAGCCAAATAGGAGCCAACACTGATGGTACCGTTGATTGCAAAGATGGCACCAATGAAATAACCGGTCAGCATTTGGGCACCGCAAATAATATCGGAAATTGGCCAAAAGAGCGAGTGCATCAGATTGAGTTTTTTACCACGTAAATATTTATTCCAATTCTCTTTTTCGAATTTGTTAATTTCGAATTCCTGGCGGGCAAACGCTTTAACCACGCGAACACCTGAAAGATTCTCCTGTAAGGTGGTCGAAATGACAGCATCCTGCTCCTGATACTCCTCATAGGCTTTAGAGACGCGTTTGAAGAACCAGATAGAGGTAAGCACCACCAGCGGTACAACGATGATGGAAAGAAAAGCGAGCCGCACATTAATGGATAAGAGCATACCGAAATTGATGGCGAATAGAATAAAAATACGGCCGATACCGATTGCCTGGTCGGCGAAGAATCGACGCATGGCATCCACATCTGAAGTTGAGCGTTGTATCAACTCGCCGGTTTGCATTTTGTCGTGATAAGTAAAAGGAAGATGCTGAATGTGGTTGTAAATGTAGTTTCTTAATCGGCGCGTGGTTCCTTCGGCAGTCTCAGCCGCCAGACGCCCGCTTAAAAAAGCAAAACCTCCTTCCACAATCGCCAGCATGACGAATCCAGCTGCGATTAGCGGCAAACTTACCGTACTCGATTGAGCCAGCAAATACTGGTCAACAAAATAGCGGATCAGCAAGTAAGTGCTGGTTTTTGATGCAGCTGATATACCCAGGCTCAATGCAGCGCCGATGTAATGCCAATGATATCCGGTCATCATCCGCCAGAGCCCTTTGATCTTATTTTTTACTACGACCTGATTAAGATCATAACCCATTCGTGTTTGTGATGTAGACAAGAGTGCCTCAATTCGGGCTGAGATATCCCGAGCGGTTATTTTTTTCTTACCTTCTTCTACCTGATTCCAACTGGCCAAAGCAGCCAAAAACAATTAATGTGTGAAAAAGCTTAATCCAATTCAGCAATTTTATCACCCAACTATTAACTTTATCAGTATTCAAGCGATCTTTCAATGATCCCGTGATGGAAAATGAGCGAGCCTAATGGACTATTTTTTTCCTGGTCATTCGAACGGGTTCAATTAACGAATTTGGATTAAATTTATTATCGATGTAGAAACTTTCATTCTCTCTCATCAGCTTGATTATCTGTTATGGATTCGCTATATTTGCTTGAAAGGAATCTTTGACGATAGCGGATCAGCAGCAAGAATATTAAAAATTGAATGATGGCATTGAATATTGTAGAAAATTGGTTGAAATAAAACATCAGCAGATTGGCAAACGTCAGCATCACAAGAAAGATTGCTATCCCTGCCCGCACTCCGATACGATCTTTCTTTAAAAGAATAAGAATGCCGGCTACAATCGACAGCAGTCCGAGTGTCCCTTCCAAACCGATTTGTGTTTGAAACCAGTTCAATCCTGTACTGCTGTTCACAAGATTTCTGTTTATCAGATTTTCGATAATCGTCGTGATGATTTCCGGTTGATTAAACGCGCGAATCAAGATAAAAGGTTCAAGGACTGAATAGAATCCCCAGGCGATTAATGCAAATGCCAGAAGCAGGCGAAGCCTTTGTTTCATGAACCATTTGGCTTCGAAACGGCGGTATCTGTAATACCAGCGTTCAAAAAAGGATGGCTCATGTGGAATCAGGTTTAAAATACGATTTTGAAGAAATTCTTTCAACGAAGTGGCCAGTTCGATTTGTTGAAGATCATCACTGTTTTCTAAGACAAAATCCAATTTCTTAATTGTATGTCGATGCTCCTTGATAGAAAAATCGTTATCAAGCAATTCTTCCAATTCTTGCAATGCTTCATATAAAGATTGGCGAGTTGTTATTTTTTTTGGCCGTTGTAATTCGATATATAACAACACCGTCAAAAGGAAGAATGCGTAAATAATAGGGGCGGCTGAAGGATGAAAATAATCGTTACTCTGAGTAATAAATTTGCCGACCTCATCAATAAATAATCCAATTCCGGTTCCGGATAGGAAGGCACTGATATCTAATGCCCAGCGATTAGAGAAAATGAGCGGCATTAACGAACCGGCAAACAACAGCAACCCACCCCACAACACATGGGCTATGTGAAGTTCTCCTTTACCAAGGGTCGGGTAACCGGTTAATTCCAGAAACAAACGGGTAAGAGAAACAGAAGCAGCAAAGCTCATCAAAGTGACCAATAAATATTCTTTAACCCTGTTGCGAACAATAGGAGAACGGTCTTTCTTATGCAACATGCTGAATCCTGATCCTATTCTCTGGTAGAATGGAACGTGGTCTCTACCTGCCATTCTTTTCTTGCAGGAAGACAAATATTTTTGCGAGGTTTATTAATGTTACCAGATTATCTTACCAAATCCCATCAAGGGATTCCAAAGGATCGCACAATAAGCATGCTTATCCGCCATTCAGCGCGATTCCCGATTACTTCATCCGAAGATGTATGGACAGCCGGACTGACGCCGGAGGGTATCGAACTGGCGCGCGTTTATGGAAAATGGCTTTCACACTCATATGAGATTAGAAAAATTGAATCCAGCCCAATAGCACGCTGCCTGGATACTGGCAAGCAAATATCATCCGTTTTATCAGAACCTGTTCAAGTTGCCGGTGTCGAGGTTTTAGCTCACCCAAATGAAAAAGCAGAGTATGACTCTTTAGCTGATTATTTAGTACATAACCGTTGGCCGGAGCGTATTACACAAATTGCGGCTTATCTTGTTCCCAATGGGCACCATCAAGAGGGATTGAATATTTTTATTTCACACGATACCGTCGTGGTTGCAATGGCAGCCTACTGGATGGACAAGGATGTGCGTTCGAAAGAGTTGTGGCCGCGTTTCATGGAACCGTTTTTTATGTGGTGGCAGGCCGGAGAGTTAATTGCTTCATTCCGTGGGGAAACCAGGAATGTTCAAGAAATCTTCGAAACCCAACTGGCCGGGGACTTCATGGAATCTGTCCTAGACTCAAAATAACAAGGAAATTCGTTTCCTTTGAAACCTAAAAATGTTTTTCAACTAATTGGCGGGTTTTGTCGGATATATTTTCTGAAAAGAGGATTTTGGGAGCCTTATGCCAGTTTGCGCAGGATGTAAGTGCCTGAGCAAATTCAGACAAAAAGTGACTCTCAATTTGAAAACCCGCTTCAAAATGCAGGTTGCGTACTTCGAATTCATGCTTTGGGCGGTGCGCTTTTGCATCCATTCGCCCGACGAGTTTATCCCGATAAAGAATCGGTAGCGAAAAATAGCCAAACTTACGCTTTGCAGGTGGAAGATAACATTCGATTGAATACTCGAAATCAAACAATTCCAACGTACGCTGGCGGTCCCAAACAACAGGATCAAATGGTGAAAGAAAACTGGTGCGTGTGGCAATTTGTTGACCGGCAAGAACGTCTTCATAAATACAAAGATTGTCAGGGTGAATCAAGATGTCCTCATTCCAATCAACACAGGGGATGGAAATAATTTCATTGGAAGAGACCAGTTTTGGGATGATGGCAGCCATGTCTCCTTTGGGCAGGCGGTAAAAATCCGCCACCCATTTCTGCCTGGCAGCACCAAGAAATTTGATGCTGGCCAAGATTTTCTCACGAATTGCCTGTTTCTCGGTGAGGATATTTTCCGAATATTCTGGGTAGACCTTATGGGTGAGATCATAGTAACGTTGAAAACCCTGGCGATAAGCAACCATCAAGTCTCCGTGGCTCCACAAATTTTCTAGTGCGATTTTCTCTTCTTTCCAATCCCACCAACCATTACTCTTTTTGCCCTTTGAATCAAAATCTGCTGAACGCACTGGTCCGTTTGTTTCGATATGATTCAGGATAGAAGCAATCAGGTCCTGATGTTCACGAAAATATTTTTCAGAATGGCGCCAGCTAAAATCAATATTACCCATATCAGGTCGCAACATTGGGTATTGTTCAATCGGAATGAAGCAGGCTGCGTGGGCGATGTACTCAAATAACATTCCCTCGCGGTGGAGATCCTCCAACCATTCAGGTTCATAATTACCCAGACGCGACCAGAGCACAAAATAAGGGCTACGGGCGACCACGCTGATTGTGTCAATTTGGAGCAAACCCATTTGCCGGATTGATTGGATTACATTATTCTTGTCAACAACCTCAGGGTAGGGGGCAGACATTCCCTGGGCAGCCAATAACATCAGCCTGACCTGATCGCGGGTGATTTGCATCTTAATTCTTCCTTTATGGTAATTTTGTTCTATTATAAAGGGAAATCGATTTTCTGACAATTTCAAAGCAACTATTCTCCACACAAATTTGCCAAAAAGAAAATCCAAGATCAATAAATATTCCGCCGATATAGTAATTTGGGTCGGTTCAAATTCAGAATAATTGCCACCGATAAAATTAAATATAAATTCTTAAAGAGTGCTTAGAGGTGCGATTTTGATATTCGTGAAACCTGACAAATTTCAAATTCTAAAATTGACTTTTTAATCCAAAATTTGTTTTCAAAATCTGCCAGGTTTGATTGCTTCCCAGCTTATTTGCGCTATAATAAAGTCACTATATTCGTTCCGAAGGGAGATGAAATTCAATGGCAAGCGTAACTTATAAGCACGTTTATAAAAGATTCGGTGATTTTACAGCTCTCAATGATATGTCTATCGAAATTGAGGATAAAGAATTCCTCGTATTGGTTGGCCCTTCAGGCTGCGGAAAGACAACAGCATTACGTTGCCTCGCCGGTCTGGAAGAGATAACGGAAGGTGAGGTTTTGATTGGCGACCGGGTTGTCAATGATGTCCCACCTAAAGACCGTGATATTGCGATGGTTTTTCAATCCTACGCACTTTATCCGCATATGACCGTCTATGACAACATGGCATTCGGGTTGAAACTTCGCAAGACCCCAAAAGATGAAATTAAACGACGCGTTGAAGAAGCAGCCGGTATTTTAGGTA
This sequence comes from Chloroflexi bacterium 44-23, assembly GCA_001899005.1. Classification (GTDB taxonomy): domain Bacteria; phylum Chloroflexota; class Anaerolineae; order Anaerolineales; family Anaerolineaceae; genus UBA6170. The sequence continues at coordinate 357,859 of MKUW01000006.1, read as the reverse complement.
TTGAAGCGCTCTTGAAGCGAAAACCGCGTGAACTTTCAGGTGGACAGCGCCAACGTGTGGCTGTTGGACGTGCTATAGTGCGCGAGCCTAAAGTTTTCCTTTTTGATGAACCGCTTTCTAACCTGGATGCCAAACTACGCGTTCAAACACGTGCAGAGATCAGCAAGCTGCATAATCGTTTGCAGACGACTTTTATATATGTTACCCATGACCAAACAGAAGCAATGACTATGGCCAGTCGCATTGCGGTAATGAATAAAGGAGTATTGCAGCAACTGGATACCCCTCAAAGGCTGTATGATTTGCCCGCAAACTTGTTTGTGGCAGGGTTCATCGGGTCTCCTGCCATGAATTTCTTCTCAGGTAAAATTCGTAAAGATGGCAGCTCACTTTTCATGGAGACTGACCAATTTTCGATAAAAATCCCGGAAAAAAGCATGCCCATATACTCTCCTTTAGTCGGTAAAGATGTTATCTTCGGAATCCGCCCTGAAGATATTCATAATCCATTATTCGTGCCGCTTGATATTTCAGCAGCCGAAGTCAAAGCAAAAGTGGATTTCACTGAGTTAATGGGGAATGAAATTTTCCTATACCTGAAAAGTGGTAAAAACGATTTTGCTGCGAGGGTAGACCCACGTTCTCGTTATGCGATGGGTGATGAAGTCAATTTAATCTTTAATATGGACAACTTCCATATTTTTGATCCTTCATTAGATCCTGAAAATCCTCCCGCGATTCGCTAGGAGCAAATAAAATAATAATAAAAAAAAGCGCAGGCTGCCTGCGCTTTTTTTATTTTGGTTTAGTTAAACGGTAAGACAATTAATGGTCTATTTTAAATTGCTCATTTCACTTTTCCGGAGGGGCTGCTTACCAAAAATAAAGCTGCCAGTAAACAAAGTAAACCAGCAGCATCGAAAACGATAAATCGCATGATGGAGTTATGTAAAACCGTATGAGCATCCACCCTAATTTGCGTTAATAAGAGTGTTTCTCCAACCAATCCGATTAATTGCATTAAAAGCGCTTGCAGCAATGAGATTTTAAATCTAACCGGGTTTAATAGTGCAAACAGGTAAGGAACATTCCACATTAGAAAAAGCAAACCTGTGCCTGCTATTGCAATTTCTCCTGGCATACCATTTAGTTCATATGCCCAGGCATATTTATGAGGCTGAAATAAAAATGCAATACCGGCCTTTACATTACTGAAAAAGACAAGTGCGATTAAGATGCTTGCTCCGTAACGGTAGCTTGTTCTTACACCATTAACTTCCATGAAATGTTCTCAATTTGTGTCAATTTGAAAGTCTATTTTAAATATTGATCAAACCAACCAGAAATTTGATGGAGCCGGATTACGCGCCGATCAGTACGCCCAACACGTGACAAACCATGCGGTTCATCAGGGAAGATGACAAATTTGGTCGGAACGCCTAATTTCTTTAATGCAACGAAGACTTGTTGGCCTTGTTCAAGGGGACAGCGCAAATCTTGTTCGCTGTGTATCACCAGAGTCGGAGTTTTGGCGGCACCGATATGTTTCATCGGCGAACATTCCCACAAAATTTCAATATCCTCATAAGGCGCTTTGTTGCCAAAAGTCTCTTGGAAGGCCCAATTGAAATCGCTGGAGCCCCACATACTGATTAAATTACTGACGCAGCGCTGTGTGACTGCAGCGTTGAAACGCTGTGTGTGCCCAATAATCCAGGTAGTCATATAACCACCATAACTGCCGCCGGTAACACCCATGCGATTATGGTCAATATAAGGCAATTTCTCGATAGTATCCGCCCAACACATCAGGTCTTCATAATCCTTTGTCCCCCATTTCCCATCGTGGATTGCACTCGAGTGAGCTTCTCCGTACCCTTGACCTCCACGCGGGTTACAATAGTAGACCACATAACCTTTTGATGCCAGGTAATAAAATTCATGCATCCATAAATTTCCGTATTGTGCCAATGGACCGCCATGAATTTCCATAACGGAAGGGTACTTCTGCGTGGCGTCGAAGCCCGGTGGTTTCAAAATCCAACCCTGTAAATCATTACCGTCAGATCCTTTGAACCAGACTTCTTCGGGTAATTCCAAATCGATTTGTTTCAGCCAGGCTTCATTGAAATGTGTTAATTGCCTGCTGGAGCTGAAATTATCAATTGCCAGGCTCTTGTATACTTGCGGAATAGTATTTGGACTGCCCAGCAAATACAGCAATACCTGTTGCTGGCGATCAAATGTTGGCTTTCCGATCACACCGCTTGGAACAATCACATTTTCTAATTGCCTGGTCTTTACGTTAATTTTGTGAAGACCGGTGTTGCCATGTTTGCTAATCTGAATAAATATTGACTGGCCATCCAGAGACCAGATCGGGGCCACGAATGGCAGCGGCCCATTATCATTCAGTGTGCTACTACTGACATTAACATCATATTGTTCCGTCATATTGATGGCTGCGTGTTGGCCTTCCGAATCAACAACCCAGAGATTGCTGTTACGCCAATCCTCGCCAATTCCTATCTGGCCAATATAGGCTATCCACTTTCCATCAGGAGAAAATGCGCCGAAACTTTTATTCCCTGGCGGAGTCCCAATTTTACGTGTTACTCCGCTTTTCAATTCGTAAACGAATAGGTCATCCATTGCCGGATTTAGGTCCGGGTCATCCGAGCGATTCGAGAAGAAACCAATTTGACTGCTGTCGGGGGAAAGGAAGGGACCGGTTTCATCATAGATTTTGTGGTCGCTTAATTGTTTTGCCTGGCCGTCGCGGGGGTTTATTTCCCACAAATGCCAGCGCTCTTGAGGATACCAGCCGTAACCATCCAGACGGTAAAAGGTGCGCTCAATTTCACGCACGGTGATACCAAGCTCCTTTAATTTTTCATTTTTCTCACGCAAAATTGCATCTGAATCCTTTTTCCGAAACTGGCAGATGATACGCATGCCATCCGGTGACCAACTGATGTGATCAAATTCTCCCTCGACGGACGTCAATTTGGTAGCCTCACCACCATTGGCACTGATGGTATATAACTGAGGCTGTTTTTCATCATCACGGTTGGAGATGAAGAGGATAGTGTCCCCATCAGGGGACCAGCGCGGACTACTAATTGAGGTTTTTCCGCTCGTAAATGGTGTCGTTTTTCCTGTTTGTAGATCGAGCATCCATAGATTTGAGAATTTTTTTTCGTTTTCGTGATTTACTTCTTGCACACTCAAAATTGCCTTTTTGCCATCAGGAGCTATCTCCAGATCTGTGATTAATTGCATCTTATATAAATCTTCCGCCGTTATTATTTTTTTTGCCATATGATCGCTCCTCTTCTTAGTAAAATAAAAAGGCTCTCTTAATCCGGTTTTATCCCCTCAAAAGAAAGCCAATTTCCATTATTTTTTTATGTCGTTTCTGTGCTTACTTGGCTTTTGCCTGGTTTGCAACGGCTTCGGCTGCTTTGCGAATTTCTTCCGGGTCTCCCAGGTAATAGTGTCGGACCGGCTTTAGATTCTCATCCAATTCATAAATCAGTGGTACACCAGTCGGGATATTCAGAGAAACAATATCCTCCTCCGAAACATGATCAAGGTACTTTACCAGTGCACGCAGGCTGTTACCATGTGCGGTGAGGATGATCTTTTTGCCTTCTTTAATTTTGGGCGCAATCACTTCGTGCCACATTGGTAAAAAGCGCGCGACTGTATCTTTCAAACATTCAGTTGCCGGTAGTTCTTCCGGTCTTAGGTTGGCATAACGCGGGTCATGACCCGGAAAGCGTGGATCGTTTTTTTCCAGCGCAGGGGGGCGAGTATCGTAACTGCGACGCCAGATTTTAACTTGCTCTGCGCCATATTTTTCCGCTGTTTCGGCTTTATTGAGACCTTGCAAAGCGCCATAATGACGTTCGTTTAACCGCCAATCACGCACAACAGGAATCCACATTAAATCCATTTCATCCATAACGATCCACAACGTTCGGATGGCGCGTTTTAATACTGAGGTATATGCAATATCAAATGTAAATCCTTCTTCTTTTAATAAAACACCACTTGATTTCGCCTCAGCCCAACCTTTTTCCGTCAAATCGATATCAGTCCATCCTGTAAAGAGATTGGCCTTGTTCCATTCAGATTCGCCATGGCGAAGTAAAACTATTTTGTACATTTTTAGGTCCTTTAATAAATGTTATCTTTATTGAATGCTCGTTTCAGGGAATCGGCGCTTTCTGCCTATGCTGATTAATAAAACCGCAAGCCCTAAGGTAATTATACCCATAAAGATGAAGGCATCTTGCCACAACCGCATAGGGAAAAGGCGGATGAGAGTATCCGACAAATTAAACAACCAGGTATCACCCGTAAAAAACAATTTATGAAATAACGTGAAAAGTTGATTAAAGCTGACCGCGATCCCGATTAGGATACCAGCAATCAGGCCAACAGTCAGCCAGCTCCCGCGATATATACCTTTCCAGAATTTATATTCTTCGTTCCCCTTGAAGGCGGTAAAAATAAAGAGTGCATAAAAAATTATGACAACATTAAACACATCAATACTTTTCAGCAAAAGGACTTTCACGTCCACCATATGACTGATTTCGCGCTCGTTATAGATCGTGCTGCCATCACTAAAACGGAGGTTGGAAAGACTGGATTCATGGGAACGGTTAAAAAGATAACGCATGGATTCTTTTCCCCAATGTAGCCTTTCTTCCTTGTTAAATCCGTAGTTATCGGCAGGAAACCCAGGAAAATTGTATTCAAAAGTTAAGAAAAGGGGTGTAAATAAAATTCGGATGGCGAACATGATCAAGATAAAAGGTAATGTTATGGTCAGCAACCAACTGCCGATGCTATTAATTGTTTTCATTGCAATGTCTCCATATCACCATGCAGAAAGAAATCCAGAATCAAGGAATTGGTCAGCCATTCGATTGGCGCGCGGTCATCTGTGAAAACCTGACTGGGATGAGGTCCCGCTTGTAAATTTTCCAGGGTTGTCAGACTGGTTTCCAACAATAAAGTCGGTGTAGCAGGTTTGTGCTGTAGTTGTTGTATATTATTCGCCAAATTGGCAGGCGTTGTAGCTTGTTTGGTGGCAAACAAAATGGAATTAAAAGATCCGGGTAAATCCATCACATAGATCGAAGGAAAGACAGACAGAATAGTTGTGCCCAATGCATCAACCAGGCGCCGGTCACTCGGACCGCGACCAACATTAATCACCATCACCCCATCGGGGTTAAGATGATCAGATACCTCCTGAAAAAATTCACGTGTTGTCAGGTGCCAGGGAATATAGGGTGGTCTGTAAGCATCAATGCTGATGATGTCATAGTGATTCTTACTGGTCTTCAATCCCCACCGTCCATCCTGTACGAAAACAGTAAGTGATGGAAGGTTCATACCAAAGTATTGTTTGCCAATTTCAACAATTTTAGGGTCAATTTCAAACCCATCTATTTTGATTGAAGGATAAACATTGATCGCTTGCCGGGCGGTGGTACCGGCAGCCAAACCAACGATCGCCATCGACTGAATTTGGTTAAGCTCGACCGGCGGAGAGTTGAAAAGTGGTGCAACCAGCACTTGTTCCCAAGGGCCGTAATAATTGAGTTGTGTGGGGTGATAGATTGAATGAACTCCCTGGCCTTCATTCAGACGCAAAAGTGTATAACCGTTTTGCTCAAGAACCTGAATATAGTTATAGGACGATTCGCCTTCATAAATGAGCCCGTTTGCAATCTTATCATTACCACGAGCACCAAATACAAATAGCAGAATAATAATTAATGGCATCCAAACCAGGCGCAATGCTTTCTTAAGATCAACAAAAATTGCCAGACTGGATAAGGCGATGATTAATAACAAGGAACTGATTACCAAAAATGTGCGGAATGTACCGATGAGTGGAATCAGGATCAAATCCGGGATAAATGTCCCCAAAAATGAGCCGAGAGTCGAGATGGCATAAATTCGTCCAGCAACGGTACCTGCTTGCCGGGTGTCGTGAAGAGCAAGGCGAATTGCAAAAGGTGAAGCGGTTCCAAGCAAGGTAATGGGGACAATAAATAATATCATAACCACTACAAAAGACCCGATTAAGTTGCCAAGGTAAAGCTGATCAAATGCTTGTGAGGCGATTCTCAGGATTGGCCGTGAAAGGATGGGCACCACTGCCAGGGCCAGTGCAGCCCAACATAAAATCGAGAGGAATGTCTCAAGTTTAGGCGATCGATCTGCCCATCTGCCACCTATGAAATAACCCAGAGTTAAATAAATTAGAATAAGACCAATGATGGAAGCCCAAACTAAATTGCTCGTCCCAAAATAATTTCCTATTAATCGTGAAGCTGCCATTTCAGCCGCCAGGCTTACCATCCCCGAAAAAAATACGGCAACATACAGGAATTTTCGCATTTTTTAATTATAACTTACGAACCTAATACTGGAATGGACGCGTTGTATAATGGATTGAGATGATAAGTAATTAGTGATTAGTCAATAGAGACTGGTGATAGTGATGGGTAGAATTTATCAAAAAAAAGTATCGGGATAACCTGAGGAAAGCATACTATTGAAGAAATAAATTCTAAATTTTGAGAAATATTAGTAGTTTATTATTCGTGAGAAAGTAAGTGAAATCGTTAGTAAAGATTTGGAGTTTGTATGAAACTGGTGAACGTAGCAGAAATGAAAGCAATTGAAGCAGAGGCTAATTTAAAAGGTGTCTCATATGAAAGTATGATGGAACGTGCTGGAAATGGAATCGCAGAAGTGATTAAAAGATATTTTCCATTGATTGCAGATCAAAAAGTCGTTGCCCTGGTTGGCAGTGGCAATAACGGTGGGGATGCAATCATTGCACTGCTTGAATTACATAAGGCTGGTTGTCAAGGCTTCGCCTATCTGGCGCACAAGCGCGAAAAGGACGGGCTTATATCCCGATTGCAAACGGCAGACATTGAAATGAAAGTATTTGAGGATGATCCTGATAAGAAAGATCTTTTTACCAGACTGCAAGAAGCCGATTTGGTAATTGATGGCTTGCTGGGGACTGGTTTTAGGTTGCCGGTGAGGCCAGATTTTGCAGAAATTATCAAGGCAGTCAACCAGGAACATTTTCATTACAAGGTGATTTCAGTTGATTGCCCTTCCGGAATAAATTGTGATAATGGCGAGGTGGCTGAAAATTGTGTCACTGCAGACATTACAGTTTGCTTGCAAGCTATTAAAGTGGGGTTATTGACCTTTCCTGCTTACCAGCATGTCGGAATTTTGGAAGTTGTGGATTTGCAGCTTCCCTCCGGATTGGAAGCAGAAATTGCGGTGAAACGTGAGGTAGCAACTGCTGAATGTGTGGCCAGATTACTTCCGAAAAGGCCGCTCCAGGCTCACAAAGGCACGTTTGGGACTGCAATGGTTATCGCCGGATCAATCAACTACACCGGAGCAGCCCACCTGGCCGGCCATGCCGCATATCGCATTGGTGCTGGACTTGTGCAAATGGCCATACCCGGGCCAATTTATGCTTCCCTGGCCGGGCAATTTCCGGAAGCAACCTGGCTATTGTTGCCACATGAAATGGGTGTAATTCAAGCAAACGCCGCCAAACTTGTTCTTCAAAATCTTGCTAAAATCACGGCTATTTTGGTGGGTCCGGGATGGGGCCAGGAAGAAACAACTCGTGAATTTCTTGAGAAATTATTGTCAGGTAAATTGCAAAGTGAGCGTAAAAGAAATGGAATTGGTTTTGTGATGATGGATGCAGATCAAGAATTTCCAACCATAAGTCTTTTACCTCCAATGGTAATTGATGCAGATGGATTAAAGTTGTTATCAAAACTGAATAATTGGGAGCAATTACTCCCTAAAGATGCGGTATTGACGCCTCACCCGGGTGAAATGTCCGTGTTGACAGGGCTTCCGATTGCTGAAATCCAAAGCAATCGCCTGGAAATTGCACTTAAATTTGCTAAAGAATGGGGACATGTGCTGGTTTTAAAAGGCGCATTGACAGTGATAGCGGCGGCAGATGGCCGGTTGTGTATTAATCCGATTGCCAATCCTGCCCTTGCCCGCGCGGGTACGGGAGATGTACTTGCCGGTATCATCACAGGCATGTTGGCACAAGGAATTCCCCCTTATGAGGCTGCGGTTGCAGGTGTGTGGATTCATGCTCAGGCAGGGATTGAAGCATCCGAAAAGGTGGGTCATCCGGCAGCCGTTCTGGCTGGGGATGTTGTTGATGCGATTGCAAGGGTACTGGCGCGCCTGGGTTAGATTAAGATAAATCCACAATAAAACAGATCGGATTCCAAGCAGAATCCGATCTGTTTTATTTATCCAATATTTTTTTAAGTTAAATCTAATTCAGCTTCATCACCAGAAGTCTCAGCTGTGATCTTTTTAGAGAGGCGTGCTTTTTGTTCTTCATAGAGCGCCTGACCTTTTTCTTTAGCCTCAACTGCTTTTTCTTTGGCTTCTTCCAGTAATTCCTCAGCCCGCCGCACGGCTTCGTTGGCAGCTTCTTCAGCTTTGGAATAGACATCTCCCGCGGTCTCGGAAGCCTTGTCGCGTAATTCGATGGCACGCTCCTTTATCACTGACCGTGTCTCTTCCCCTGATTGAGGCGCGAGTAATAGTGAAACAACCGCTCCAGTGAGGCCGCCGACGAGAAATCCAATTAAGAACGCTCCGAATTCATCTTTGTTTGACATTTGTAATCTCCTTTTTTCTTCTTCTTCAAATGGATATATGTGTATATCCTACAGTTTCTTGCCGGGCTTTAATAGATCAATGAATTTTTTTACCCCGGCAGAATACTCATTCATTTTGATAACAGGCTCCACCAGATTATTACTGATGAACGTTGTTGTACCCTTTAAATTGTTTAAGGTCTCATTGGTGGTATCCAGAATTGGCCTTATTTCATTCTTAAAGACATTAATTAATGTTGCCAATTGCACGATCAGAATAATCAGCGCGACGCCTAATAAAAGTGATTGCAGCGCCATGAAAATTATGAAAATATCACGTATTTTGCTGGTAGTTTCCACGTCTGCACGGAAGAGGCTGATAATTGCATAAACAATCAATGCCAGCACTAAAATGATGCCAATGATAATTAATATCAATTTGCCCTTTCCACTCTGGCTTTTTGACTTTTCGGAAACGGTCACATCCGCTGTTATTATTGGTTCTGGGTTGGTTTCTGTTGTCGTCATCCATATTATTATACACGATTGAATTGGGATGACATCTTTTTTTGTATAAATTGCCCAAACAGGAATTGAAAAAACCGATTTTCGGAGAATTTCTTAAGGGAGTAGTTACGATTAATCTCACAGATGAGTTAATGTGGGTGAATTACTGAAAATTGAGTTTTTCAAACGAATTTTAACCTGCTAGGTTAGAATCGCCTGAGCTGGTAAACCAGTCAAGAGCATTGATGCACGTGAAGAAAATACTAAATTTTATTTATTCCTGTTGAGGTAATTGAGAATTGTACACAAAGGATTTTTGGATAGGTGTTAAACAAAGTCCACAAAACCCACACTTATGCAGAAAATTTGTGTTTATCCAAAAATCTACAGATCAACTGCAATGGACTTTTCAGTAAAAAGAATATTTGCTGGTTTACATCCTTCGTGTTAAACTTACTTGTTATGTTGTTGCTGGTTCGTGTTTGGTTAATAATTCATTTAATCGGTTGGTTTACACCAAATTACCAACTCGATCTTGTTCGAATTGTGACTCCTAAAGACGGTGAGGTTCTTCAGGGTAATGTGGCCATCAATGGCACAGTTACCGGAGTTGGCCTTCAATATGCCGATATTGGTTTTCAATTTCAGGACACAACATCCTCTGAATGGTTTCTTATTGCGCGTGTCAATCAGGCTGTAATTGATGAAAATTTGACCAATTGGGAGACTTCGACAGTGGCTGATGGTGATTACCGATTAAGAGTGATGGCTCAATATAGTGACGGCCATCAATTGGAAGTTGTTTCGCAGAATTTAAGAGTGCGCAACTATACACCCATCGAGACAATTGAAGCAACTGCAGGAGGGCCTCAAGCGACTGCAATGCAAAATAATCTTTCAGCAAATGGCAGCGTTGATCGCACTGCGGTTCCAACCGCCACCAGCATGCCAGGAAATAAGCTTTCTTTAACCTATCAAGATCTGAGCCAATCAGCAATAAAAGGCGCGATTAGCGGAGTTTTACTTTTAACTGTACTGGGCTTGTGGTTAATTATTCGACGCAGACGGTTGGGTTAAGTAGATGCAAGAAAATAGAATCTTTGCGCTATTGAAGAGTCTTAAATCATCCAACGAGATTGTTGATACTCGCAGATCCTTTATGGCAGTGGGTCTGGGAAATCCGGGCAAAGAATATGCCGGTAACCGTCATAATGTTGGCTTTATGGCCATCGATTATCTGGCACAGGAATTTCAATTTAGCGTTAAGAAAGTGAAGGGAAAAGCGATCATAATTGAAGGGCAAACTTCCGGATTACGGCTTTTTTTGGTAAAGCCGCAAACATTTATGAATTTATCAGGTGAAGCTACGGCCTATTTATTTCGCTATTATAAAATCTCGATCAATAATCTGCTGGTTTTGCATGATGACATTGATCTGCCTTTTGGTACAATTCGGGTGCGGCCAAGCGGGGGCGCAGGTGGGCAAAAAGGGGTTGCCTCTATCATTCAACATCTTGGAACGCAAGACTTCACGCGTATTCGTATAGGTGTGGGTCGTCCGCCTGGTCGGATGGAAGCAGCTGATTATGTTCTCAAAGATTTTTCGAAAGCAGAGAAAGATGAATTGCCTTTTGTTATGAATACAATTACGAATGCTTTTAAAGAATTACTTACAAACGGAATTGAAAGTACGATGAATTTGTACAATGGTCCTGTATTAAAGGAATAACAGTAGACGTGATTTCTGCCATCATTGAACTTCCTTCTTTCCAGCGGCTTATTGAATCACTGGTTAATAATCAACGTGTCGATAGTTTGGGATTGCAGCGGGCGACCCGTTTACCAGTGATTGCTTCTTTATTGAGAACTGTAAACTGGCCAATTGTACTTACGGTAGAACGCATGGATCAAGCCATAAATTTGGCGGATGAATTTTCCTTTTGGTCTCCAGCATCGCAGGTGCAATTGTTTCCTGAACCAACACCAATGTTTTACGAAAAAGCAGGCTGGGGTTCACTTGCCCGGCGTGATCGTTTGCAGGCTTTGACACTTTTATCGCAATATCATTTGCCTTCAGCCCAAATACCCGTAAATGCACCGATTATTATCACGACGGTGCGTGCATTGATGACTCGAACGCTTCCGCGCCGCGATTTTCTCAAATCAATCCGATCAATAAGACTTAATCACGAAATTCAACCGGAATATTTGGTGCGTGAATGGGTTAATATTGGCTATCAGCCGGTCGAACTGGTTGTTGAACCCGGGCAATTCTCGCGACGGGGTGGATTAATGGATATCTGGTCAGTGGCGGATCAAAATCCAATTCGGATTGAGTTTTTCGGTGATGAGATCGATACAATTCGAAGCTTTGACCCAGCCACACAGCGTACCATTACTACACTGGAAGCAGCCACAATAACACCAGCCAGTGAAATTTTGGCTTCCAAGGCTCAAGCTGCAGGAATAGATACATTGGATCTGAATGAGTTTTATTTGCCGCTTGTGTATCCGATGCATGCCAATTTGCTGGATTATTTACCCAGAAAGTCATTGGTTTTACTAAATGATGCCCAATTGTTGCGCAGTGTCGCCAACGATATTGAAGAACAGGCTGTGCGGTTTCGCAACGAATCAATTCGGGAAGGTGTAATCGACGAAGAATACCCGGTTCCTTATCAGTCCTGGTCGGAAATAGAGGATATTTTAACAATCCATCAGGCAGTTGATCTCGGCCATTCGCTAGAAAATGAACCATCAGAGTTGGCGCTTGCATTTTCACCCGGCCCGCGTTTTGGGGGACAATTAAGCGCATTCATGGATTACCTTAAAGATCAAAGTCTGACAAGTGATGAGTTTTGGATTGTGTCGCGCCAGATTAATCGCATCCGCGACCTTTGGCAACCACAGATTGACCAGCCCAACCAACCTAATTTTATTGAGGGCAGCATTAATGATGGTTGGATTCTTACGACTGATACGAAGACGATCCATTTAATTTCGGATAGCGAGATTTTTGGCTGGGAGCGTCCTCAGCAGCGCAAGCGTGTTCGCTCGGTAGCCAGAGCGCCCGAATCGGAATATGCTGATTTACGCCCAGGTGATTGGGTGGTGCATGTTGATCATGGCGTCGGACGTTATGTGGGGTTGGTTCGTCGCAGTCTGGATGGGATTGAGCGGGAATATCTTTGTATAGAATACATTAACAATGATCAACTTTTTGTGCCTGTTCACCAGGCAGACCGATTAAACCGTTATATCGGTCCGGATGGGGGAGATCCAAAATCAACCCGGCTTGGAACACAGGAATGGTCTCAGGCGAAAAGCAAGGTAAACGAAGCAGTCCAAGAGATTGCACAGGATTTGATTGAGTTATATGCTCGCCGATCGATTGTTCAGGGTACACAATTCAGCCAGGACGTGGTCTGGCAGCAAGAATTGGAAGCCAGCTTCCCCTATGTGGAAACAGCAGATCAGCTTAAAGCGATTCAAGAAGTTAAAAAGGACATGGAATCAACCAAACCGATGGACCGCCTGCTTTGTGGTGATGTTGGTTATGGCAAAACCGAAGTAGCGTTGCGAGCTGCCTTCAAGGCTGTTATGGATGGAAAACAAGTCGCCATTCTGGTCCCAACTACAGTTCTTGCACAGCAACATTTTGAAACATTCCGTTCGCGCCTTTCACCTTTTCCCGTTAGTGTCGAAATGCTTTCGCGTTTCAGAACTGCCAAGGAACAGGATGAAATATTAATAAAATTAATGCTTGGAGAAATAGATATCATTATTGGAACGCATCGGTTGATACAAAAGGATGTTGTTTTTAAAGATATTGGTCTGGTAATTATTGATGAAGAGCAGCGCTTTGGCGTTACGCACAAGGAATTCTTTAAGAAACTGCGTACTGAACTGGATGTACTGACTTTAACCGCAACACCCATTCCAAGAACTTTATATATGGCGCTGACCGGTGTTCGCGATATCTCGGTGATCAATACGCCTCCTGCAGAGCGTCAGCCGATTGTAACGCACATTGGCCCATATTCTCAGCAGCTGGTACGCCAGGCTGTTATTCGGGAAATCGAACGGGGTGGCCAGGTATTTTTTGTACATAACCGTGTGCAAACCATCACCGCAATGTACAGTCATCTGAGCATGCTGGTGCCCGAAGCACGAATTGGAATCGCTCATGGCCAATTAAATGAGGTTGAGCTCTCAGAAATGATGCAAAAGTTCACCAATCGAGAAATTGATGTATTATTATGCACCTCTATAATCGAATCCGGCCTTGATATACCGAATGCCAACACTTTAATTGTGGATCGAGCAGATACATTTGGGCTGGCGCAGTTGTATCAGCTTAGAGGACGAGTAGGACGTGGTGCGATGCGTGCGTATGCCTATTTCTTCCGCCACCGCAAACGCATGCCGACCATAGATGGTCAAGAACGTCTGGAAACAATTGCCGAGAATACCCAACTTGGATCCGGATATTCAATTGCCATGCGCGACCTGGAAATGCGGGGAGCCGGGGAGCTTTTAGGGACACGCCAACATGGAGCGATTGCAGCCGTTGGTTTCCACTTATATACGCGATTATTGGCACAGGCTGTTCGACTGATTAAACAAAATGAAGGGGTCTCGATCGAAAATCCGCTGCCCGCATTTAAGGAGTTGAAATTGGCGGTGAATGTTGATCTGCCATTAAATATTGGTATCCCATCATCCTATGTATCGGACCAGAAACTGCGCTTAAACCTCTATCGTCGCATTGCGAATGTGGAAAATGAAAAAGAATTATCCGAGCTCGAAGCAGAATTCAGCGATCGATTCGGCAACCCTCCCGATGAGGTCAAGAATTTATTCTTTCAGATCAAGATTAAGAAACTTGCTGAACAGGCTGGATTTGTATCCATTGCTTTAGAAGGTAAACAATTGGTAATGCGCTTTCCAATAATGCCAGAAAGCACCAATAATCGCGAATTACCGCCTTTAGGTAAATTTGTACGTTCAGGTAAAAACGCTTATTGGATTGCCTATGCTGAAATAATAAATAACTGGAGAGAATATCTGGTTTCAATTCTGAAACAATATATACAAATCTCTATTGCAGACTAAATTGGAGTATAATCACAAGTAGATTATTTGTTCTAGGAAGCATATATGGAATTTAAATTAACTGCGCCTTTCATCCCAATGGGCGATCAACCAGAAGCAATCAGTCAATTGGTAGATGGAATTCGAAAAGGATTCCGTCACCAAGTCTTACTGGGTGCAACCGGCACTGGAAAGACTTTTGCAATGGCAAATATTATCCAGGAGCTTCAAAAACCCGCGTTGATTATGGCACATAATAAAACCCTGGCTGCACAACTGTATGCAGAATTCAAAGAATTCTTTCCGGAGAATGCAGTTGAATATTTTGTCTCGTACTACGATTATTATCAGCCGGAAGCGTACGTTCCGCGCCATGATCTTTATATTGAAAAAGACTCTGACGTTAACGAGGAAATTGAACGACTGCGTTTGGCAGCTACCACAGCGCTCATGTCTCGCCGGGACGTCATCATCGTAGCGTCTGTTTCATGTATCTATGGCCTGGGCAATCCTGAGAATTATGGAAAATCAGTGATTGAGTTGAAAGTTGGCGAGATTTACAGACGTAATGCATTGCTGCGCCAGTTAATTGAGAGCCAATATTCGCGCAGCGATCTTGATTTACGGTCAGGGAATTTCCGCGTGCGGGGAGATACTATTGAGATTTTTCCGGCTTATGAAGACAAATTTGCATACCGCATTACCTTTTTTGGCGACGAGATAGAACGAATTATTCGCGTTAACCCCACAACCGGAGAAATTTCGAACCAACCTGATATGGTTACGATCTACCCGGCCAAGCATTTTATTGCTGATGAAGCTCGCTTAAAAATAGCTCTAAATAATATTGAAACGGAATTGGAAGATCAAATTGTAAAATTTAAAGCAAATGATCATCTAATTGAAGCGCAAAGAATTGAACAACGCACTCGCTACGATCTTGAAATGCTGCGTGAGGTTGGGTTTTGTTCCGGTATCGAAAACTATTCGCGCCATCTTGATTTAAGGGAGCCTGGCAGCGCACCATGGACACTAATGGATTATCTTCCGAGTGATTATTTATTGTTTATTGATGAATCTCACATGACTATTCCCCAAATCCGGGGAATGTATAAGGGTGATCAATCCCGTAAATCAACTCTGGTTGAATATGGCTTTCGGCTTCCCTCAGCTTTAGACAACCGGCCGTTACGCTTTGAAGAATTTGAGCAGCACATGGGTTATACCATCTATACCTCAGCTACACCGGCCAGATTTGAACTTGATAGAGCTGATCAGATTACAGAACAAATAATTCGACCAACCGGCTTGCTGGACCCTGAGGTTGAGGTAAGACCGTCTCTCGGCCAGGTTGATGATCTTATCATTGAAATCCGCCAACGTGTCGAAAAAGGAGAGCGGATCTTGGTGACTACCTTGACGAAGCGCATGTCAGAAGATTTAGCTGATTATTTGATGGAAATTGGCATTAAAGTTCATTACCTTCATTCCGAAGTGGATACATTGGAACGAATCGGAATTTTACGTGATTTACGAAAAGGCATATTTGATGTGATTGTAGGCATCAATTTATTGCGGGAAGGTCTTGATTTACCTGAAGTATCACTGGTAGCTATTTTGGATGCAGATAAAGAGGGTTTTCTGCGATCCGGGACAGCACTGATTCAGACAATTGGTCGCGCTGCGCGGCATGTGCATGGCAAAGTGATTATGTATGCAGATAAAGTTACCGATTCGATGGATTTTGCGATCAAAGAAACTTATCGGCGTCGCGAAAAACAGCATAACTACAATGTGCAAAAAGGAATTGAGCCGGTTGGCATTATAAAATCAATCCATGATCTGACAGAGCGAGTTACATTGAACGCTATCGCAGAGGAAAAAGCGGATTATCTGACAGAATCACGTCAGCGCACGATGAATGTAAAGGAATTAGAGCGTACTATCTCCCATTTGGAACAACAAATGCGCGATGCTGCTAAAAATCTTGAATACGAAAAAGCTGCCGCAATCCGCGACCAGATCTATGAGCTGCGCACAATCTGGGCAGATGAGGCTAATATTCCACCCTGGAGAAAAGCTGCCATCTTATCCGGGCAGAAATAAGTTAATCCTGTTTGATTAATTGGAAGAAATAACCGAAAAACGATCAAACTCTTCTGTGGCATCCAACCACTCAATGCGAAGATTGCTGACAAAACTTCCACCTGGTCCTTGTCGCAAATTGCCAATCAAGGTTTCCAATTTCGGGCGTGTATCCTCTGCCAAAATCTCGACTTCTCCGCGGTAGGTGTTCCTGACCCAGCCAGTTATTCCCAATAAGTTTGCTTTTTGAAGCGTAAAATAACGGAATCCAACGCCCTGAACGCGCCCTTCAACAAAGATGTGAACCCGTACAAAATCTTTAGTAGTTTGGCTAGAATCTTTCCTCATCATCAGATTCGGAATCTTCCTCTACATCATCGTCATTATCATAATCGACTTCTTCACCGTCAGCAAAGTCGTTATCATAAAAATCTTCGTCCAAATCCTCTTCGAGGGCATCCTCGAGATCAGCTATCCAGGTGGATCCTTCTTCTTCTTCATCAAGGTCAATATCTTCATCATCGACACTGAATTCACGCAGATTCTGCAGGTCCGCTTCACTTAAACCCATCATATCTAATTCACGGGCGATACCATTCGTAAGATATAGGTTATCTATGGCTTCTCGAAGGAAGTCTTCCTCCTCCTCAGTATCAGCGTTTTTCAATAATTTCTCAAACACAACCTGGATCTTTTCCCCACCGATTTTGGATAAGGCCCAGACACTTTCAGTCCAAATATCTTCATCCGGCTCAGATTCTTTTATAAATTTTAACAGAAGATTGCGAGCTGATTTTAACTCCATTTCTCCCGCAGCGCGGATAGCCTCCCTTTGAATACGAAACTCCGGATGGACCAACATCGAAAGCACTTGGGGTGCCCAAACTTCATGTGCAGATCTTCCCATAGCAACCAGGGAGCTCACCAACCAACCTTTATCATTGGATTGAAATGCATTGTTGATAATTGAATGAACATCTTCATGGCTGGAAAAACCCAGCGATTCTAATGCTTTTTGGCGAACAAGTTCATTTTCAGATGAGCGAATGACTTCCAACAGTATCTTCACGATATTATTTAATATGTCGAGATTAATTTCTTCAAGCTCACCCAAATAAACAAATTTTCCAAGTGCAGCGGCGGCATGTGCGCGGACACTTAGATCAATATCGTTCTTAAGTAATTCAATCAGCAATGGAATATGTTTTTCGTTTTCATAATCCCATAGCATACGGATTCCACTGGCTCGCACAGCTGCACTTGGATCGGTAATTCCCAGAGTGGCGATTTGATTAAGATCAACAAGCGTGTCGCTTTCATTGAGAATTTCAAGATTTTCAAACAATCGCACCTTGCGTTCTGGTGTAATTTGATTCCAAATGCTTAAAAGTTGAGCAAAATCCTGATATTCAATATCCGAGAAAGAGGTCAAATAGATTTCAGGGAAATCAGCATCATCATTGAGCAGGGCATCGATAATTGCCTGAAAGTGAATTTTCTCATTATCATTCTCCGTCATTCTGTCTCCTATGGCATAGTGATTGGATTGACAATATCCATTGTCGTAACAATGACCATTAATGCCAGTAAGGCAACAAAACCAATCATGTTAATCGCATTTTCATATTTTGGCGGTATCCGCTTCCGTAAGAAGATTTCAGGTAACAACAAGAAAATACGGCCGCCATCCAAAGCAGGGATAGGTAATAAATTGGTAAATCCGAGTGCCACTGAAATAATTGCCAGGATCAGTAAAGTATTCAAATGATCTACTGGTCGTGGAGAAGCGACGTTTTCCTCGTCTTTTTCACGTGCCTGGGTATAAATACTATATATTCCAACCGGGCCTACCGGTCTGGCTTCTTCGGGCGTTATGGTGCCTTTGATCAAATTGCCCGGTAACGCTAGCAATTGGTAAGCATAATTACCGGTAGAGCGCAACGCATACGGAATTGATTCAAAGAGGGTTGCCTGACGGTAAGGGTTGCTCATGGTGATACCCAGGAGCCCGTCATTGGGAGGTGCTTCAGTTCGTGGGGTTGTGTGGATTGTACGCACTACTCCTTCAGGAGAAACCAGTGTGATGGATATCTCTTTTCCGCGAAACTCACTGATCGTTTTTGCCAATTGCTCTGAACTTGTGATCGGTTGATCGTTAATAAAAGTAATCTGATCACCTATTTTAATTCCAGAAGCTTGTGCAGGAGATCCATCGGAGACTCCATAAACCTCTACCACTTTTGTATTCGGAACGCCGAGCTGCATGAAAATTACTGTGAAAAGAATGGTACCCAGTATTAAGTTGAATAAAGGACCACCCATGAGTGTCATGAATCGAGCAAAAAGAGAAGCCTGCCCAAATCCTCCGGGAACTTTCGGATCATTTTCGCCACTTAATCGTACGAAAGCGCCAAATGGAATCCAGTTTAAGGTAATTTCTGTTTCACGGAATTTCCCAATTTTTAATAACCTTGGCGGAAAGCCAAATCCAAACTCTTCCACATTTATTTTAAATAATTTGGCAAACACAAAGTGCCCAAACTCATGAACGAACAAAAGCACTCCGAACACGAGTATAAATTCTAAAATCATCATTATTTCACCTTATCGTACTGTTATTTTATAAATTTAATAATTAGCTATCTAGTCAAATCTTTTATATAGAAAAAAGGATTTGATTGTTTCCCCACCAATTATAATTGGTTTTCGAGAGCGGACAATTTGATTTAGAAGGATGCCGTGTCATTTATGATCGATCGGGTATCAAGTGCGTCCCTTCGCCTACCGGGGCAACCAAAATTTGTTGTATTCCAGGAAGATTATCTAATTTTTTCTTAACTAAATTAACATAATCCCGCCGGACGATCAAATGAATGTTTGGACCTGCATCCAGTGTATAACAAACAGGGATACCTTCAAGGCGCCATTCCGGCACAACTTTCATTATTGAGATCGTTGCGGGTTCCCAGTACATGAGAGTCGGATTGGATGTCATCATGACTGCGTGCATCAAGTTGCTATCCACTTCAACAATTTCCGCCAAAGCTTCAAAATCTCTTTGAAGAATTGCGTTGCGGCCGATATCAAGGCGACGAGGTGCATCCGCAATGCGAGCTTTCTGGATTGGACTGGTGTATGCCAAAGCGTGACCGGCTGTTGATCCAACTGCTTTGTGATTTGCTTCGACGATCACGATTACATCCACCAGATCCCAATGAGTGCTGGGAGCAATGCTGATTGCATACGAATCTTCATCAGACCTGCCGGGCAGCCATTCCACATATCCAGCAGGAATTGAACGGCAGGCTGAACCAGATCCGCGTCTGGCCAGACGGGAGAGGTCTTTTTCACTCAAAGAGAGTCCCAGTGCGTGACTGGCGGCCAGACTTAATGCCGCAAAGGCAGCGGCAGATGAAGCAACCCCCGCGCCAATTGGAAAGTTGCTCGTGCTGATCACTTGAGCGAAATATTGTCGTCCGGCTAGTTCACGCACAACGTTCAGTAATTGCGAAACGCGCTTCAATCCAGAGTTTTGAATTCTCTCATTGTTGACAGTCAGAGAATCGGTATCAAATTTACTGTCAAATACAACTTTTGTTTGGGTGAAAAGACCGCCCAGATTGAATGATATGGAACCATTTTCAGGCAGTCGTAGCTCGTGATCGCGATTGCCCCAATATTTTATTAATGCGATGTTAGGGTGAGAGACCGCTGTTGCTGTTGAAGTAGACATGTGATGTAAATTACCTTTCTATTTTCTTCAATTATAAGTTTACCATGCACATCTAGCATCTCAATAAGATGTCGCTTTGACTGGAAAGAGGCGTTTTCAAGTTTGTCGCGAATCTCAGCAAAACTTGCTTCAACTTCGGCGATTTGTTCATTGCCTAAAATCCCACTGGTTAAATGTGAATTAAGTTCGTTTTTTTCATCCAGTAATCTGCGAATGTTAAGATCAATCCTAGTTTTCTTCTCGGTTATCATTTCTTGGGAGAACTCACCGGAGAGAAATAAATCCAACAACTTTTTTTGTTGAAGATCAAAATCCTTTAATTGCTGATCAATAATTTCCATTCTTTCGTATAATCGTGAGTTTGACGATTGGGTTTCGATTTGCATGTTTCTCAACCCATTTGTAATATTTTCAGGGTTTTCAATCAGATTTTTAGCCCAAGTCCAAACAGCAAGATCTACAAGATCAGCACGAAAGTTAGGCATCGAACATAGCCTTACAGGTTTTTGTTCCCCCCCTTTACAGTAATAATAATGGTTTTGCTCTCTACGAGTTCTGCCTACGTAGGTGTAATTACAGACAGAGCACTTCAGACGCCTTCCCATCAAGTATTCATTTTTTGAACTTCTTCTGCCATTATTTACATTCGCTACAATCTTCAATTGCACAAGATCAAAGTCACTCCTAGAAATAATTGGAGGAACTGCAACAGAAACCCACTCATCACGGATTCTGGGAACTTGTTTTCCTAAGCCACACTTTGATTTTGCTTTTCGTGTATTTTCTTTTCCATCACTTATGATTTTTGTTTTTCCATAATGCCAGGTTCCTGTGTAAGTTTCATTTCTCAAGATATGACGAATCATTGGGCTTGACCACACGCCTGGATCACGCTTTTTTGCGACATGCGAAAATTTATCCCCACGGGTACGAATTCGAAGGTCAGTCAATTTAACTGTGATGGCATTCATTGAAAGGGGGAATCCAGTTTCATCACCAATTAGATACCATTCATACACTAGCCTAACAATTTTCGCTTCATCTTCATCGATTGCCAACCAGGTTTTATGCGGTTCAGAAATTACTTTATAGCCATAAGGAGGCCTATTTCCGACTAAAACAAAACCACTTTGGGCTTTGCCACGTTTTCCACGCTTACTTCTTTCCAGTATTTTGGCTTTTTCATATTCTGCAATACTGGATCGAATTTGTTTTTGTAACCTTCCTTCATCTGAATCTTCATACCTGCCTATGACATATTCAACGACAATTCCAGAACGATGCAATTCTTCTTCTAAAATCATTTGAAGAATAGACTTTCTTGCTATCCGGTCGAGATCGTACACGATAAGAACTGAGATTGATTGATCCGCGGCAATAAAATTTCGCATTTCATTGAGAGCAGGGCGGTCGAGGGATGTCCCGGTGTAGTCTTCTTGAAAAGTGGCTGCAATTGCATAACCCATTTCTTCTGCATAACGTGCACAACCTTCGATTTGGGTTTTTAAACTATACCCCTTGGCTTGCTCATCAGTACTCACTCGAACATAAATAAGAGCTCGTTTAGAAATTGTGGTCATTTTAATATCACCTCTATCCCTTTGCCATTTCGATGGATCCGTCCAGTTGCTTCTAATTGTTCCAGATAGCTATAAACTGTTTGTCTGGAGATGTTTAATGTACGAGCTGCGGCAGTGGCACCCATGAGGGGATTGTCAAGATAAAGTGTTAGCAAGTTGTCCATTCGGGTTGTAAGATTGGCTTTTCGAGCCGCCTGCGCTTTGTCCAGAGAAGTGTCAGTTTTGACAATGCTTGACGTTAAATTAGACATCAATAGATTGCCTGGTTGTGTAAATGGTTGACGGAAAGATTGACGTTCAGCTTTACGTTCAGCTCGATCCTGAGCAATTCCAGATAGACGCCTGCGGTGTCCAGAACGCAACGCCAGGTTGACCGCTCCCACTAGAGCTAACAAAGGGAAGAGAGCCGGCGCATATCGCCCGAGTTCAGGGAAGATATCCAGAAAAACAGTCAGTCCGATTGTTGAGACTAGATAGACACACACCAAAGATGCTGCCAATAAAAATGGGGCACCCGGATCGTTCTTGCGTTTGCCGGCGTTGTAGTCCCACAACAATAAGCTGGTACTGACAGTGGTCAGACCTAAGCTTTCAATAATTGCGGCTGTTACCCAGCCTAAAATCGGAATCCAATGCAAGTCTTTCACAACCGCATTGGCCACCAACACTGCACTGGGTAGTGGTGTGATCCAGGGACCAATTGCAGCGATTCCATCAACTAAACCGTTTTCAATCTCCGAGAATGAATCTCGAACTTTATTAACAAATGAAAATACAGCCAAAAATTACCTCCTTATTAGGGGGCAATAGAATGCCCCCGGTGATAAACTCCCACCGAGGGCGAATCCTGGCTGATCGGCTATAATATGATCAGCCCCTACTGCCGGCTAATTCGGTGGTTGGGGTCAGGTTCGTGTAGGTGCTCATTACACTTGCACGAACCGTCTTATAATTTTGTTCTACTTATTATATACCATAGAACAAATAAGCGAGTATTTGAAAACAGAATGAATTGCTCCGGTTGTAACGAGCCAACCTGGAAATTCAATTAGTATCGCCAGTTGCGGTGGGCATTGGGCGGAAGAGTAAAGTTACTTGCAACCCAGGTGGATATCTCCTTTTCTGAAATCCCCAGCATTTGACACCAACTCAACCCAACGAATTGCAACCAGGTTCGAGCTTCTGAAACGCGAGCTGGATTCTTGCTCTTGAGATCCAAGGCAGCTCTAAAGAGGACTGCCAGAGCCAGTGTCGCATAAGGATCACTAATAGATTCTTCATTCATCCCTTTTCTCTTTTACGATTTCCTTCAATTGAATATGCAGCACCTCTCCACCCGTGACCTCAATGAGACGTTTTCTTAATTGCTCTGCAGATGTTTTTACAAAATTTTCAGCGTCCACGTCCTTATCGAGGAAGAGAGTCAAGGCCAGGGCTAATTCCTCTGAGCTATAACCAGCCTCCAGGCGACCATCTGGCAGCCGACGCCAAAACCCGCCAATGGTGGGCAGTTTACTATCGGACGGCAAACGCAAGGCAATTTCACAATTCTGCCAGGGTGCAGTATCTTCTTGTGACGTTAAGCCATTGGTGACATCAGTGACATTTGTTTTCTGGGCCAGCTCTACTGGCAAATGAATACCATATACGCTTGCCCAACGTTCGAGCTCCGTAAGGTTGATTTGCCATTGTCGAGTGCCTTTGCCGGCTTCGCGTGCCTTACGTAGACGCAGCTTGCCAAGCAGTCGGCCAACCTTTCGGGTTGTAATGGAATCCTTATCGACATCAGCTTCGGTATTTTCAGCAACAGCCTGTGCTGCTTCACTGATTTGAGATGTCGAGAAAATCCAAGTAGAAGTAGCAACGTCACTATTGTCTTTAATGTCACTCTTGGCAGCGGCTAATTTACACATCGCTTGTAGAACTAACAGGGTCAAATCACTGGATTGCAGATCGCCGGTCTCATCCTGCTGGTAACGCCAGGACATTTCCTCCAATCGCCGCCATAATCCGCCAATTACCACCTGGTCTTTCCCCTGAATGAAACTATGAAATAAACTATGGTTTTGATCTGCATCATCCAACCAGGCAGCTACGGCTAGAATTGCTTTCCAGGGCTGAAGATTACGTCCACGTAAACGGGCAGTTTGGGCAACTTTGTTTTCATAATCATGCAGCATTGGCAGGTTTGCCAATCCAATTGCCCATAATTCATCCTGCAGGGCCTTACGGTCATGCGGCCAAAGGGCGTAGTCCAACGGATCGAAATTGGCTTTATCCCGGTCTGAAGTACGGATGAGAGGAATGATGATTGTTCGCGTAGCCAATACGGTATCAGGCATGCGAATTGCTGAAAATAATCGTGGACAGTAGGCGTTGACATAACGTAGCTTCCACTTTCCCGGTCCATCTGGTTCTTTGAGCGGAACACTTGATCCGCGTCGGTTGCCGGCTAGCAGCAGGGCACGTTTATCTGGGTCTGTCTGTTTGGGATCAGAAATATTTTCAGCATCATCGAAGGCCAGGGTGGCTCCGTAATCAGCCAGGTCGCGCAAACTTGCAAAGCTACCACCAGCCAGGATCAGTTGACCCAGGTAAGCCATCTCGGTTACCACGATCAGCAGATTGGTTTTTCCCGACCCTGCTTCACCATTCGGCCAGAGGAAACCGATCACGTTGAAGGCATCCAACAGGTAGGTACCCATGATATAGCAACCGATGAGTTCGGCCATGGACTGCTGATCGCCCAGTGAACGGTCGAAGTCTAGGAAACGATTGATAACTGCCACGATCTTCGAGAAGGTATCAACCGGGTTGGGACGCTGACCCTGAACATAAGCACGCACACCTCTTGTAGACCAGCGTTTCTCCACCGGTATCACTTCACGAAAAATTGTATTCACGCCTAAATCACTAAGCGGATGGGTGGATTGCTCATCGCTAATTTCTGCAAAAACCTGGCCATCATTTCGCACGATGAATAGGCACAGTTTCTCTTCAACTAGCGGTGGATTATGAATCTGAAGATTGCCTTCTTTATCCAAAACTTCACGACGAGTAGTGCGTACTGGCAGCCAGGTGGCTGCATAAGCTTGTTTGCCCACCAGACTCAGTGGACGGGTGATATTGGGTGAGGGTTCATCCAAAAGCTCGATGGTTGGCTGTGCCGGCTGGGGAACCGGTCGCGGCTGCTCAGTCAACGCTTCCAGGTCTTGCAGGGTATGTCCGTCAGCCAGCCAGTCATCCACACCCCATTTGACCCCGCTCTGGTGATTGGGCAGGTAGATGCCTGAGACGATAGCTGCTTTGCGCTGCAAGATCTCGGTCAGACGCTCCAACGCCAGGCGTACAGAAGGTTTGTACATCACATCCGAATCAAAAACGATCCGTACCAAACGGTTCTCCCAGGCGATGAAATCAAAGTCAGCCAGGATGGTGGTTCCGCCGAACTCATTGCGACCTTTGAAGTTCCACACTCCCAGTAAGTCAATGGCGCAAGCTCCCTGAGAAGCCAGGGAATCCGCTTTCTTTTGCCCTTCGGTGATAAAGAGTGGAATGGTCGGATTTTGTAGTGCTTTCAGACAAACCGGCGGGCAGTCCAACCTTACTCCGGCACCTTTCGGAATCTCGTATTTCAATACCTTGACCAGGCGTAGGCCGTCTGTTTCTCGCTTACTGCGATCCTCATAGGTACGAGGATTATCCGGCCGGTAAACATGCAAGCCGATCTTGCCATCGGTGGTGTGGAGCGGAATTAACAGTCCGGGTACGCGGCGCTGTGCCGGCGAAAAACCAAACTGCACCAGGTCGCCTTCGCTCGTAATTGTGCGATAGCCACGCTCCTGTATCATCTGATCCGAGATACCCGATTCTATGGATAGCATCTTGAGATGTTTTTCAGAGAGCGATAAATTTTGGTTACTCATTGCGTAGACTCCTGGGTCTGGACAAGTTGAGCGTCTATTTCTTGTGAAGTTACATGTCTATGGTTCTTGTTATTCTTTGAGGTTTTTTGGTCTGTTTCGACCGTATTAATTTCTTTTTGTGCTCCAGTAAATTGATCGCTAAGGATGAAAGCGTAGACGCGCGCTAACAACCTTCCCTGCTCCTCCTGTGACAACTGGAGGGTTTCAGCAGGTTGATTCATGTTTGAGGCTGTCCTCCTGTGGATGATTGAGGTTGGGCAGGGTGTCCTGCAGCAAACCGCGCCGGACAAGTTCCAGTCGGATGATGAGGCGCACCTGGTCAGCCGGCGTGCGCATCTCACGTTCAGAGAGATGGATCAGGGCTGAATACTCCGGCTGTTCCAACAAAACTTTGAGACAATTGAGCATAGAACTCCTTTTGGCAAACAAAAATGACGACGTTTGATTCAACGTCGCCATTCTGCCATCTGGAATATCCCTTGTTCAAGTGCCCTGGATATCCCTCTTTATCCCTTGAATATCCCTTTTTATCCCAAATACTGGATCAGTTGGGCACATCCTTCGGTTTCTTGATGAAATTTGACTTTCGATAGGGAACGATCTGGATTCCATAATCTTTGCGCAACCGATTGATTCGATTGAGGATGGTTTTTTTGGTAAGCCCCACCCGGGTTGCAATTTGACCGCAGGTCAGGCCTTGATACCAAAAGCGGACGATATCCCGGTTAGCGCCAATGTTTGGAATCATCATCCAGACTTCGGCGGGTGTGGATGTTTCAATTTGTTGAGGTTCAACTTTGATCTCAACGGTTTTGCTTGGTTCAAGAATTTCCGGTAACGCGAACCACCCTAATTTCTCCAACTCATTCCGAATTTTGTCCCAAATCAACCAGACGTTCTTTTCACCTCTTAACTGGACTCGTAACAGCGATCCGGAGGAGGGGAGTAGATGCGCATTAATGGCTATCTGATTCTTGGCTAGCACGATTTTTACTTCGACCGGATTGGCGTCAGCCGGAATTTGAAGTGTGTCTTTGTTACCAGTTAAAGACACCTGGCAAAGCAATTTCTGAGATTCGGCTTGGCTACTCAGCAAGGATGCGAACTGCCGGATCATTACCCCAAATTGTGCCGGCGTGCCTTGAATTGGAAAATCGAAATGTCGGTCAATTTTGTCTGTAGGGGCGGAATTCACGCTTGGAAACGGCGAACCCATGTCACTGTATCCGAAAATCTGAAGCTGATCCAAAAGCCAGACAATGAATTCTTGTTGACGCTCAAGCCGTTTCTTGTAAAGTGCCTCCGAGAGGGTGATTACAACTTGATCGTCCTGGCTTAATATATCAGCAAGCGTCCACTTGACGTTTAGGCATTCTTCACGGACGAGTTTTTCATATGCGTTAGCAACATCAGGAGCGATGCCCTGGGGGGGATCGAACCGGAGTTCAGTTTTCCCCGTTTGGGATTCAGAACAAACTACTCGACCGATATCTCCCCATTTTTGGCAAGTGATTTGAAGGGTAAATGGCTCAATGGATTGCGAAAACTGAAAACTTCCTGGATCATAAACAGAATGAAAACAGGCAATGATCGAAGCGGCCAATTTCTTAAGTGTGATGTTGGCGAAGATGTGATAATCAGGGTGAAAATTCATAATTGGTTAGATAAATATTAGAGAGTGAACACAGATTAACTTAAAAAGAATTAATTCTGTATCCATTATAATCGAAATAGACAATATGTTCTAATTAAAATAAAACGAAAGAGAAGAAGAGATGTGCGTTATTGATATCTACTCATGAAAATTTCAGAAAATTTTTACTCTAAGAGATGTTTCCATCGAAAATCCCCATGATCTCCACGATAATTAATCACCTCATTAGCAATTCGTTTGGCATCTTCATTATCACTACCGATTGCAGTTTTTAGAATCTGTTCTTCGTTTTCATTTTCTGGCGTCCACCAGGCTTCTTTTACAGAAAGGATGGACCTTTGTAGTAAAGTAACTGACTCCAAAGGAAATAGTTTGCAATTTTTTGCAGCAAACTCAATTAGTAATCTCGCATCGTAACCGTTGAAAAGATATTTAACTGTTGAACACAATATTGGATAAAGAACATCCATCCCAAGCGGAACAATTTTTAGCCATCGCATATAATCAGACATTTCCTGGCTATTTATTGAAGCTTCCTGGGTTTCTGCAATTGATATTCTTTTTTGCCAAAGCGTCCAACATTTTTTCCAATAAATATTTTCTGCAGTGGGTTTTTCGTTCTCTAAAACTTTACTTAGCCAAAAAATACCTTGAGCTCGAACATTACCCGGTGCAATGGTAAAGAATGAATCAAGCAACATAGTTTTATCGCCAAAATCTGTTAAACCCCATAGATATGATAATAAAATATGTTGAGCAAAGTGCTCTTTAGGGTCAATACTGAAAATTTTCCGTTCTTCTTTTTCAATAAGGTAGGGATTCCCTTTTAGATAAAAGGGAATAAGTATTTTGAAAACATCTTTGTAGACTCTTGAAGCAACAAGATAAGCATTCCAAGCTGCAAGCCAATAATCAATCTTTTTCACATCTTCGGGAAATATCGTGGCTAAATTCTCTTCCAACCATTCTCGGGATAGGTAATAGAGTTGTGTGAGATAACCTCCATAAACAGAATGGACAGCCAAACTTGGTTCTTGCATTAGATCAAGTTTTTCCTCAAGGGCTTGCTTAATCTCTGGTTCAAGAAATCCCGTTTTTTGCTTTTTACCCTGAAGTTTATCCCGCTGGCGGCAAAGATAAAGTGAATAATGTATGATTCCATGCATTGCTTTACCCCGCACACAATTCATTGATTTTGTGAACGGGTCCAAGTTCGATTCCATTTCATCTACAGGGTTCGGGTCAGGAGAATTTAAAAGTTCTAGTAATATTGATCGAAGACGATCTAATTGATCTCTGGAAAGATAAGGTTCTTCAGCTTGAAGTGCATCTCCCAGTAAATCAGCAACTTCCTTTTGGGCTCCTTGCAAGCTGATCTCATACTCACCCGCCGAAATCTGTTCTTTTTGACACGAAATGACATACTCACAAAGGTTAATTATTTCATCATCCAATTTTCCGCAATGACTTTTAATCGCTTCTTTTATGCCAGATAAAAAATGGGAGGTATAAACAAATCGAATTCCAGGATCGAGCAAATATGGAGCGAAACTTCTATACTGGTCCAAATCATTTTTCACTAATTCTTGAAATGTTCGGGCAAGACTTTCGCGAGAGCTATGGAATGATTCTTCAGGGACATAATTCAAGAATAATAGTTTAAGCTCATCAAAAGACTTCTCTTTTAGCTCTTCTACAGGTACCGGGCTAGCTTCTATGTCAAAAGATGATATTTCAAACCTGGGATGTTCTGTAATATCTGGCTTTCCGTAAACTTGCACCAATTCGTCCAAACGGCGTAACGCGTTCCCTGATAAATAACCTCGAATAAGTTCCAAATGGCCCAATATCCAATTTTCTTGATCTCTCTTGCGATCCTCTTCGGTTGGCTCAGAATCACCCCATCTTGCTCTTGAATCCATATCTTGTGGACCAGATAGAATCCATGTAATTATCTGTTCTCTTACTTCAATAGAGGCAGTTGAGAATTGATCTCGCAAAAGGCCGCGATATTCATTAGCGTATTCACTATTATCAAGGTAATCCCGATGGAGTAATACTTGATTTATTAACTCCGGATATTCAACACCGTATTTTCGTAAAATATAAATTGCAATTCTTTTAAATAGTAGATGTTCACAATTAAGATAGGTTGTAAGGAGTTCTTTCCCTTCTTCTTTAGATTGTTTGCATACTTCATCCAGTCCATCTCTAAAACCATCAATCAAGATATCTAAAACATCAGCGTCACTTCTACTAGAAAGTCGACTAGGGATATCTAACCGCCAGTAATATCCCACTACTAATTCAGCATTTTCTGAGTTCATTTTTGCGAATTCAATTGTCTTCTCTAGCGCACGTTCAAATACCAAAACAACAGCTCTAGGTTTTAAGTGAATTAATTTAGATATTTGTTTTTCACAGTACTCATTTACCCAATAATGTTCAGACCTGAATCGTACATCTGATCGATATTTTGAATACTCGCTAACAACAGGTGGTAATACGGGGGTGATAATATATTCAAGAATTTGAATTGCCGCCTCAACAAATCCATGTTCCAGCAAGCGGTTAGTTAAAGGTTGTAGTTTATTTGGTAGCATACCTGAGAATCCACCACTTAGCCAAGAGTCGATAGAAGATACAACGCTGGCTGCAGCGACAGGGGAAATCTTCAGCATAGCATCAATTAAGGTCTCTTGTACTCGCCAATTCTGTGTATTAGTATTTTGAATAACATCAATGATTATTTCTTCATTTTTATCGGCAAAGCGAACTAAGTATTCACCAGCTGGCCAAAGAGGAAGTTGGAATAAACCGGGTTGAACTTCAATCGGAGCTGGAGGGTGATAAAAAAAACCAGTTTTATACAGGGGTACGATCCAGGCCGGATTTTCTAAACCATTAAAGAAAAAAGGATAGTAAGCTAAATCATCCGAGTATTTACCAAGGACTCTAGCAACATTTTCAGAAGGTTCGTCCTGCTGTTTGAGGTTTTCAAGAATTGTGATTCGAGAATAAAAAGGTAATTCTTTCTTAGCCACTAATACGTCGTCAATTAATTGGGGCTCTAATTCAGGACGTTCATCATGATAGAGCAAATGTAACCAGGTTAGAATTCCTTTAATACTATTCTTATTAGCCTTATTCATCAACTGAGTAAAAGTCAATTGATCGGGAAGTAATGAAAAAGCGCACAGAAAATCTTGCAATTTTTCATGTCGAAACCGAAATCTCCGGCCAGGTGCTTCAAAAAGAATTCCACGACTGAGAAGCTTTTTTCTACTACGATTATTGAGAAATGCAGCAGAAAATATTCTTTCTCCCCTTAGTGCTGTCTCGCAAGCAATTCGTAGTGCATCCTCCGCAACCTCTTCTCCCTCTCGCAGTCTAATTGAGTCATAGAATTGTTTCCAAAGATATACTTCATTTATTAGAGTATTTGATGATAAAGTAGATTCCTTGATTACCTCAGCAATCAGGCTGAGATTGAGCAAATTGTTGGACAAATCAATCAATCCTTGAGTTGGTTTGTTAACGCCTAATTGGGAAAGAAAGTTTATCGCCTGCTCATTTGTAAATCTGCCAATCTCTTCTTGTTGAAAACCCAATGAAGAAATATCTGGATTATGTTGTAATTCGTATTTGCGTGTTACAGCAAGTATTTTTATATTTGGAATTCCCGCAACGCTTTTGAGTAAACCGACAAAGTTTTTGCATAGGTCAGTTTCTGAAACTGAGTCTAGTTGGTCAACAATAATAGCAAATGGTTTTTCTTTGCTAAGTATGTCTAATGCTTCCATCAATGGATATTTAATTGCCATCCGGTGTTGGAGAATTGTTATTGGATCTTGATCAAAGGAAAATTCAGTTGCCCTGAGAAAGAGAACAGGCATTCCTCCTTCAGAAAGACGCTTCGCTAGTCTAATTGCAATCCCTGATTTTCCTGAACCAGCTTCTCCATGAAGAAGAATTGGGGTATCAGTCGATTGCCAAATATTCTGGATTAGGGCAACTTCTGGTCGATCAATTTCACCGATCTTGATAATTGTTGGTAGTTGCTGCTGGAGATTTGTCCATGAGAAACTGTTAATGGCAGAAGCTACTTTACGGGCATCCTTTGAAATTCCTCTCCATTTATAGCGATTGATGATCCACTGAATTCCTTTAACTAATAGTGGACTTCCCTCAAGACCAATATCTATCCAGGTTGGCAAGTTGCTCATATTTTACAACTCCCCTTGAAATGCTTTTTGCAGTAACGATTGGAAAAGCATTTCCGTTTGACGTTCGGATTCACCTTGTATCCTAAATAATTTCTTCGATAAAGTTACTTTATCAGAAAACTCTTTTTGCAAATTAATTGGTGGAATAATTACCGGAAATTCTCTTAGGAGCGTTGGGCTTACATTAGATTGACCGATAGCCTTTTTACATCGGTCCCTAAACAGTCTTTTATAGAACTGAGTATTCATTAGAGCACATAAAAAATTAGAGGTAACTTTTTGATTTACTTTTAACTTAATCAAATATGATGCCAAGACAGCTTCTTGATCTACATCCCAAAGAGCTGTTTTTCCAACAAGTTCTGTCGAATTTGTTCGGTTAAAAATGATATCCCCTTTTTCTAATTTCAAACTTTGAAATTCGTCTTCTGATAATTCGACATATGCTATTGAAGAGAGAACAAGTTGCCCTGAAAAGGTAATATTTGCCATCCCAAGAATTGGGAATCCCTTTTGTTCATTATTAGATTTAGTAGAAGTTCCATATTGTGACGTACTAATTACGTCGTCAATATATCCTTTTTTCCACCCTTTAGAATTAGTTGCAGGATCCCCAAACATCTCCAAAAACACGGACTGCAAGTAACCATCACTCAATTGACGCGCATATCGGCGCAGACGGCGTAACCGGTCGGCTTTTTGCAGGATGGCGGCAATCCGCTGCTGTTCAGGGAGGGGAGGAAGAGGAAGGCACAGATTTTCAACTATATCTCGTGTAATACCCTGAATCGTAGCTCCTCGTTGTTGATCAGTTAATAAACTTTGTTGTGAAAGCAAAAAATAAAATAAATACCAATTAATCACTTTGTTATAATCAAGTTCAAGACCAGTCAAATCCTGACTTATACAAATATCAGTTCCAGCAATGGCTACTTTTCCAACACCTGTGCGAGTGACTAATAAAATGCTTCCTTGGGGTACGATTTTGGTTGCAGAATTTCGAATTGCACCTTCAGTAATATAGTCTCTGGCTTTTGTGATTACATTCTCATTAATATCAGCTCCAGTAATCCAAGGTATCGTTCCCGAAAAGTACTCAGGAACTTTCCTGCTGGGTGTGCCCCCACTGATAAAATGACAAATATCTTTAAGCTCAGTTGAATTGCAAATTAGCATAGAAATTTCCGTAGAGCTTTAATTTCCTCATCCATCGCTTGCTCTAATAGTCCCATCCTGTCTAGCGTCGTTTGCGACTTTTCGTAATAAACTTCATCTCCTACAACTTGCCGATAACGACTGGCACTCAGGTCAAACTTGTTGGCTTTGACCTGCTCTTTGCTTACCCAAAACTGACGGGAAAGTTGGTTAAATTCAGCTCGTAGCGGAGCCAGTTGGGTTTGCAGGTCATCCAAGTGGCCTTTTACACCCTGCAGTTCCTCCGCGATTGGACCGTCGCCGGTAAGAGAAATGGCCTGTTCAAAGGTTAATCGGTTGATCTCAGCTTCCAGGCGCAAACGTTCCTCGTTTAACGGCTTGAGACGGAATGTCAGCTCCTCAATCAGTGCTTGCCGTTTGGTCTGAAATTCCACATTCTGGCGGTTTTGCCAGCAGGTTAGGATGTCGGGAATGTCATTCTCTGGGATAGGCGTTCTCTTATCATCCAACGAGAAGCCGTCAGCGGCCATATCGTAGAACCAGATCTTATCCGTCTTTGCGCCGCGAGTGAAGAACAATACCGCGGTTGAAACGCCGGCATAGGGTTTGAAAACCCCGCCCGGCATCGAAATCACCCCATCCAGACGGTTCTCTTCAATCAGCTTTCGGCGCAATTCTACATGTGCCCGGCTGGAGCCAAACAACACCCCGTCCGGTACGATTACTGCGCACCGGCCGCCCATATCCAACGTGCGCAGGATCAAGTGCAGGAATAGAAGCTCACTTTTGGTTGTGCCGGTAGGCTGCAGCGAATCGTTCAGGTCATTCTTATCCACCGCACCCTTGAAGGGCGGGTTCATCAGGATCACATCGTAATCCCGTTCCTGTTCGTAACCTTTGGAAAGAGTATCTTTATAGAAGAATTGCGGTGATTCAATCCCATGCAGCATCAGGTTCATTGAGCCGATGCGCAGCATGGTCATGCCTGAATCATTATCGAAACCGCGCAATGATTCGGGTTGTTTGAGTGTTTTTTGTTCCTCATCTGTCAACTGGTCGCCGATCAAATTGTGCGGCCAGCCTTGTTCGTCATAACGCAGAATTTCTGGAGAAGTATGTGTTTCAAGGATGTACTGGTAAGCATTGACCAAAAATCCGCAGGTGCCGGCTGCCAGATCGCCAACGCGCTCTTTGGGACGCGGGGCGATCATCTGCACCATCATGCGAATGATATGACGCGGGGTGCGGAATTGTCCATTGCGGCCGGCGGTGTTCAGCTTGGCAAGTAGGTATTCATAAAGATCGCCTTGAACATCCTGTTGCTGTTGGGCGATATCCATGTTATCGATCAATTTGCAGACTTCGATCAGCAAAGAGGGTTTGTTGATCTTACATTCGGCGTTTTGCATATAAAGCTGAAAAGAACTGGTAGTTCCGCCGAGCGTGCGCATTTGTGGAAAGATCGTTCCTTTTAAGTAATTCAGGGATTCTTCCGCTTTTAGATTTGTCCAATACCCCCAACGAAATTCTGGCTGAAGCAGGGGGTGATATTCTTTTTTGAGGCGTTCTGCCTGGCGTTGGCGACGGTTCTCGGCATCATCCAGGCGTTTGAGGAAGAGCAGGAACGAAAATTGTTCAATGGCATCCATCGGGTTGGTCAACCCGCCGGTCCAGAATTTGTCCCAGAGTTGGTCTACCTGGCTTTTAAGTTTGGGATCAGTAAGCAAGAAATACTCCTGTGAGCAATGTGTAAATTAGTGTTGATATAGTGTACCAAGTTGTATAATAAAGATACCAGAGGACAAAATTCGGCTTCATGCCGTGTGGCGGTCAGACTGCGGTCAGACTGCGGCCAGACAACCCTATATCCCTGGTTTTTGTTTTAATTGAGTCCTAAATCGCCAACTTATTTACAAAAGCCAGCATCTCTTCGACTTGCTTGGGCTCAAACCAACGATCGACAGCATCTTCCCCAAAGTTAGTGAGGGGTTCTTGATACAAATCAGCTAAAGCCAATTGGCGTTTGCGCAAGAATACACTTTGAACTGCGCGCATGAAGCGAATTTGATCTGCATTGAAGTTGTGCTGGGTGATGTATTCCTGAAATTGTTCTGCGACGACCTGCTCATAACCGGGGATGGCGTCCATATCCAACACCAGCCGCAATAAATCCAGGAAGCTCTCAATATGGATTCCGTAGGCTTTGCGCAGATTTGCTTGAGTTGCTTCCAAGTCGCCGCCAGCCAGATCGTTCTGAAGAACTCGTTCCAATTCAATTAATTGTTCCTCGTCCACTAGTTCTCCGCGGGCGATGGCAATCAAGGTTGGGTGATTTTCTACGATATGCAGAATTCGTTCTTCCACCCGCCGACGATATTCCTTAACATAGACTTGTTCGCCGCTCTTGGTGAGCATGATGTACCCGCTCAAGTCAATCATATCCGCCAAATCAAGAGATAGAAATGAGTTTTGGCGTTTCTTGTTTTTCATATGCGGTGCAAGTTGATCGCGCACTTCTTTTAGGTCTGAGGGAGTTGCCGATGCTAATTTCTCTGGTGTACAACGAGTAATGGATGACCTGAGAGTTGGATCACTAACCACAAACTCAGGGAGCAGCGCCACATCTTCCAGAACAGTTTGAATGCTTGCTAGTGGATCTCTGTTCAACCGCAAGGCGAGCTTGAGACGTTCAATTTTATGGATGAAAGTTTCCGCTGGCACATCTACATCTGAAGCCAGCCGGAGAAGGGGACCCACTTTCAAGCGCAGGAAGTCAATTTTGGATGGCATCAGATAATTCCAAAAAGCATCTGTCCAGGCATCCTCAATTTCTGGCAGCGCTCGTTTTACGGTAAACGACTTAATGGGAATCCGATTGACCATGCCCCTTAAATCTTGGATAGTGTCTATGCAATCCGGATTGCCCTGTTCGCCCAGATAGGTCTCAAGTAATTTGAGGCGGGTGTTAAATAGGGCAGTCAAAACGGACAATTCTTGGGCCTCAGCTTCCTCTGCGGTTCGATTGAATTGGTTATCCCAGAAATCGATCACGAGGAATTCTTTCTTAACTCCATCAGGCAGCAAATGATAAAGAGCTGGTCGACAAGCAGCCTGGCTGCGCGTGCCGCGGCCCAACATTTGTTCCAGTTTGATCCGTGATTGAACTGGTTTCATAAAAACCAGATTCTCCACTTCAGGAATATCCACACCGGTATCGAGCATATCCACAGAAATAGCAATCCTGGGCAGATCTTCGTTCTTGAATTTGCCCATCAGCTGCCCGCGATATTCTGCCTTATAAGTAATCACCCTGCTAATATTTGGCCACTGCGGATACATTTCATCAAATACATCCTGCAAGCGTAAGGCGTGCTCCTGGGTGATCGCAAAGATGATGGTTTTCCCTGGAAGCTGACCAGATCGATCTTTAATGCAAACATCCATCAGCTCTTCCCACTGCTTGCGCAGGGTATCCCGGTTCGAAACATCCTTTTCGAGTTGAGTTCCTTCATAATCCAGGTCATCCGGATCAATCCCCTTTTCGATCAAGCTATTACGTTGTTCTTCAGTTAATTCCAGACCGCGGATACCAAAATTCTGAAATTTGGTCCGGGCTGCATAGAGAGTGAAATCAACCAGGTATTTCTCCTTGATTGCCTGTTCATAGGTGTAAAGATAAGTTGGGGATCCTTCTGAACAATCAAATATCCGAAATGTGTCACGGTCGATAAACTGTGCCGGAGTGGCTGTCAGACCGATCATTCGCGCGTCAAAATATTGAATCACCTCATTATATTTGTTGAAAATGGAGCGATGGACTTCATCGAAAATGATCAAGTCAAAGAATCCAGGTGAAAATAGCTCAAAGCAATTGCTGAGGGTTTGCAGCGTGGCCGCATATAAACGGTTCGATTTTTGAATATCGTTACTGTATATGCGTGTGCAGGGTTCCTGGGGTAAATATTTCTCGAATCCGTCCGTCTTGGCTTGCTTCACCAATTCGTCACGATCGGCGACAAAAAGGATATTACGCGCTTGATTGGCACGTAAAAACACATCGATGATGGACATGGTGGTGCGTGTTTTTCCAGTCCCGGTTGCCATAACGATCAGGGCTTTGCGTTTGCCCGAAGTAAACGCTTCACTTACGCGCCGAATTGCTTCATGTTGATAGGTTCGGTCCGTAATCGTGTTATCGAGAGGGATGGAAGCCAACGGTTTTTGATTTTGTTTTAACCAAAGCAAGCGTTCAAGATCTTCAGGAGAGAAGAAACCATAGATCAGGCGTTTAGCGCTGACATCAGGGTCAAGGAAATAAATATCCCACCCATTTGCTAGGAAAACAAACGGTTTATATCCCTGATGCTTTGAAATTTCGGTAACATAATGCTCGGCTTGTTGCAGAGCCAGGCGGGGATCATGCGAAGTGCGTTTCGCTTCAACAACAGCGATTACTTCTCCATTAGATCGATAGAGGCAATAATCAGTAACTCCATTCCAAGGTTCGGCATCATAACCGGCAACCGGAATTTCAATACCGACTCGAGATTTGTCTCTCAGATGCCATCCGGCAAGCTCAAGTTGCGGGTCGATGAGTTCTTTTCTGGTTTTTGATTCGCTGATCCTGTGCAATGATTCCCTTTCCCTCATCATTATCGCCTGCCGGCGACAAATTATTATTGTATAGATTATTATATTACTTGTCGAGTGATTGAATGTGTAAATGCGTCGATTATTTCCTCAGTTTTGAAGATCCTATTCTTTTCCACACCAAATTTGGCGTCTAATTAATCATAAAGCTTGAATCCAGACTTCAGTCGGAACCTCGAAAATATATTTAATAATTTTCGTCAAATACCACCGCCTGCGTCCATGCTGACGTGACGCAGACATGCTGCTGACACGCCGCAGACGTTGACGCAGACCTTGCCGCTGATATCATCCCAGCTCTCTATACGGACGTCGATTGAACAGCAGGGCTTTTGGAACATTCTTATTAATGGGGAGGTAGAAAATATGCTGTAGAGTTAAAAGTTCGCCCAATAGCCTGGAAGTGTTTATTTTTCAATTTGACCCCAGTGCTGCCTTGAGATCAATTTTGCCATTCCACAGGTGCCAATGGGCTTGATTATTTGACTCAAATAAACCGTCGCTTTTATTTATGCACGAAAAATTATCCAACAGGGGGAAAACGGTGTGCACTTCGTTCTTACTACACCGTTCCTCTAGAGTCTTAAGGGGGAACGAAGTCCAAATCCATGCTTATGAACAATTCACTCTAATAGCAATTATTCGAAATATTTCTGAAGAAAAAAGTGGAATATTCGGTATTATTCGTTTACCCTCTTGACAAGCCCAAATTACGGAATATAATCACATTCATGGTATTGAATATGGTTTCAAGTAAAGTATCAGAAACGCGACCTTTTGATGTGCAGGTTCAGATATTCAAGGTGTTAACTCACCCGGCAAGGCTGGCTATTCTGGATATTCTACGGGATGGGGAACATTGCGTCTGTCACATGGAAGCTCACCTGGGATTTCGACAAGCCTATATCTCGCAGCAGTTGTCCGTCCTACGCGAAGCGGAAATCATCCAAGATCGTCGAGATGGCTGGAACATCTATTATCGAGTAATCGATGATCGTATTTATGAAGTACTCGATGCGATGCGGCGAATTACAGGGCAGCCTAAATCTGAATTGAAGAAACCCAATGTATCGTGTGCATGCCCAACCTGCAGCACTCATGTTGGAAAGGCTTCCTAATAGTTTTATTATTCTGATACTACTCGATCTAGTTTTTATTTTTTAAGGAGAATCTATATGGTTAACATCAAAGTATTAGGGTCTGGTTGCTCAAACTGCAAACGCCTGGAGGCTATCGCGAGGAAGGTCGTAGAAACTCTTGCCATTGAAGCTGAGATCGAAAAAGTAACAGACTATGCCGAAATTATGAAATGGCCAATTCTATCGACCCCTGGCTTGGTAATCAACAACAAGTTAGTCTCTGCCGGACGAATTCCGAGCGAAACTGAAATTACCAACTGGCTCACCGCATAACTAACATGGGTGGATAACTGTTTTTATCCACCCAAAATTTTTACCAAAAGTCATTCAAAGTATTGAATATTATAGGAAATCAAAATGGATCATTCTCTTCCTCGTCCTGCTCAAACATCACAACTCCGCATGTTTTTATTATTAGGGGCAGTCGTTGCTGCATGGTTTGGGTTATATAACCTTATTCAACCGCTGGCAAATTGGATTACTTATTCATTTTTACATTTACAGGCTGGCTCCCATCTAGGCGATTCGGTTGCTTTCTTTTTGTATGATGTTCCAAAAATCTTGCTCCTTCTTTCGGGCATGATCTTCTTGATTTCAATTATTCGCACATTCTTTAGCCCGGAGCGTACCCGAGCACTTTTAGGGGGCAAGCGTGAAGGAGTTGGTAATGTGCTGGCTTCATTGTTAGGAATTGTCACCCCATTCTGTTCGTGTTCAGCAGTTCCACTTTTTATAGGATTCATTGAAAGCGGCATCCCTCTGGGGGTGACTTTCTCTTTCCTGATCGCTGCTCCTACCATAAATGAAGTGGCCATTGTGATGCTGTTCGGTCTGTTTGGCTGGAAGGTAGCCGGTTTATACATTGTCTCTGGATTAATTATTGCGGTCATTGCCGGCATGGTGATTGGGCGAATGCATCTCGAGCGTTACGTAGAGGACTTTGTCTGGCAATTGCAAGCTGCTGGCGGTGTTGAAGGAGAGAAACTGACCTGGAAAGATCGGATATTACGTGCCTGGGATTCAGTAAAAGAAATCGTCGGTAAGGTTTGGCTGTATGTTATTGTGGGTATTGCCATTGGTGCAGCAATACACGGGTATGTTCCAGAATCAGCGTTGGTTGGAATCATGGGCAAGCAGGCTTGGTGGTCGGTTCCAGCAGCAGTTCTTGTGGGTGTACCCCTTTATTCAAACGCAGCAGGAGTCATCCCAATTGTGAGTGCATTGATGGAGAAAGGTGCTTCATTAGGAACCGTGCTGGCGTTCATGATGTCGGTGGTTGGATTGAGTCTGCCTGAAACGATCATCCTTCGCCGGGTGCTTAAACCTCAACTAATTGCAGTTTTTATCGGGACAGTAGCAGTAGCGATAATAATTACCGGATATTTGTTCAATCTGATCCTGTGAGGTGGAAATGTCAATCACAATTTACGTTGTCAGTGCAGTACTGGTGTTTGTCTTTTCCGGTCTTTTAGCAATGGCGGGTCTTGGAGCGGCTTTTCTTTTCGTGCCTTTGTTTTATTACCTGGGAGTTCCCCTGGCAGAAGCAACACCTACCGCCCTACTGCTCAACGTGGTAAGTCTGCTGTTTGCTACTATCAATTACTGGCGCGGCAAGTTGATCAACTGGAGGGTAGGTTTACCGGTAATGATCGCAGCTGTTCTTCTCTCTCCGGTTGGCGCTCTTTTAACCGCCCATATAGACAAAACCGTGCTATTGGCTATGTTTGCCGCCTTCCTAGTTTTTGCTGGAGCCATGATGCTTTTCTATAAAGCAAAAAAACGTGAAGAGGCACTTAGCCGGGGAGTTGAAATTGCAGCTGGCGCAGGTGTGGGTACAGTGGCCGGTTTCTTGGGGGGATTATTGGGTGTCGGCGGAGGCAATTTCATTCTTCCCGTACTCAATTGGTTGGGGTTGGATGCGAAAATCGCCGTTGGAACGACCGCTTTCGTGGTTGTGTTCTCCTCATTATCCGGATTTCTCGCTCACGCAACCATGAGTGGTTTAGATCCCTGGTTTGTGGGGATCATGGGTTTGATGGCCGCCGGTGGTTCCATTGTTGGTTCACAATTGATGAAGACAAAAATCTCCAGCAGCCAATTGAAGAAAATTGTCGGCGTATTGTTGTTCTTAATCGCTGCAAAGATGATATTTGATCTGGTCAAATAGAAAAGGAGACTAAACAATGGATGATCGACTGATTTTGTTGGAAACGCTCAAATTCCACGGGCACAAATGCTGGGCAAGCGTGGCTGGTGTTCGGGTAGGGTTGGCTGCCTTGCGCGAATTAGGAGTCAAACGCTCGGGTGGTACCCAGCTTTATGGAATCGTGGAAATTGGCGAGGATCATGGGGGCATGTGTTTTGGAGACGGCATCCAATATTCAACTGGCTGTACCTTTGGTAAAGGCAATATCCGTAAAAATCCACTCGGAAAAGTCGCCTTTACATTAATTGAAAAAGATTCCAATAAAGCTGTAAGAATTGCCTTCAAGCCTACCCTCCAGAAGCAAATTGCTGCATCGGCTTTCATGCAAAAGCGAGGAGCTGGTTATTCGGCTGATGAGATTCCAGAAGAGGAACAAATGGAAGTTGTGGATATGGTCTGGAATGCCCCGGAGGAAGATGTTCTGGCAATTGGAAAGGTATTTGATTACCCGGGTAAATGGATCCCGGAAGTGATGGGATTTCGCGTCTGCGATGCCTGCGGTGAATTAACCGCCCTGGCATACTTGCGGGTAGATGGAACCCGGCATGTATGTATTCCATGTTCCGGGTATGACCGATAATTTTTTACTCAAAGGAGAAATAACTACAATGACAACACAATTTATCCCCCCCGAATGGGCTTTTGAATTTCACGGTCATCATTGTCCTTTTATGCCGATCGGTTATCGTATGGGCAAGCTGGCAATGGAAAAACTTGAGTTGAACGAACGCGAGAAAGACCACGGTTTCTTCGTGTTCCCTGAATTAGGCGAAGGACACCCACAAACGTGCATGATGGATGGGATTCAGGTAGCTACAGGAGCCACCTATGGTAAAGTGTTGATGGCGAAGACCTTCTACGGCAAGCTGGCTGTCACGTTCTATCATCCAAAGAAGGGTGCAGTTCGGTACTCGCTCAAGAACGAGTTTGTTGATGAAATGGGCAAGCATGAATTCTTCGCTTATCGGAAACGTGGTGTTGAACCTTCTGGTATACCGGCTGAGGTTACGAATGATTTGATTCAGTGGGTCTATAACCAACCGGACGACGCAATCTACAAAATTGAACCCAAACCCGATTTCACCTACACTCCGGTCAAAGGTTCATTCAACAAAACCAAATGCAGTATCTGCGGTGAATATGTCTTTGACCGCTATTTGCGCATGAAGGATGGGCAGCCGGTTTGCATTCCCTGCTCCGGATATGAAAAAACTGTAAAGATTGAACGATAAAGGAAATATGATGAGTGCTATTCCAAGAGAAGTAAAGGTAATTGTTCGAGGTCAGAGCGAAAATCCAACCAAAATGAATCTAACCTCAGGCAAGTTTAAGATGGTCATTGATGAACCACAAAATATGGGAGGTACTGATGAGGGTCCTTCCCCCATACAAGTGTTGTTAATGTCGCTGGCAGGCTGCCTGAACGTTACTGGTCATGAAGTGGCCAAACAGAAGGGCTTGAAGCTGAACGGAATGAAAGTAACGATTGAAGGAGTAATGAATCCGTGTGCCTTCATCGGCTGCTCTTTTGAAGAGCGCGCGGGATTTCAACATATCAATGTCACTGTCGACCCGGATATGGAGAATGCCAGCCCGGAAGAAATTGCAGCATGGCTTGAAGAAACCGAAAATCGCTGCCCGGTAACCGACAACGTCCGAACAGGCACCAACCTTTCAGTGAGTGTTAAAGGTTCCTAAAAAGGAGGATCAAATGGTTACTGAAACTGATAAAGTGGTAGCGCAAATTCCACAAGAGCACGAAACTGAAGAAAAGCCTCGCGTCGGAATTTTTTACTGTGGTGGTGCCATGTCCAGTGCGGGTGAATTAACCG
This sequence comes from Chloroflexi bacterium 44-23, assembly GCA_001899005.1. Lineage (GTDB taxonomy): Bacteria > Chloroflexota > Anaerolineae > Anaerolineales > Anaerolineaceae > UBA6170. The sequence goes on along the minus strand of MKUW01000006.1, from coordinate 315,367 downwards.
CAATTGCATCCTTTGAAGTTCTGAAACGTCTAGGGCCGAAAGAGGTTGGGATGGGTTGTGTTTCGGCACTGGCAGCGGGTATCCCAAAGCATTTTAAAACCATGCAGGGAATAGAAAAAGTTCTCGTCATCGATGGTTGCCCCAACTCCTGTGCACACAAAGTGGTCGAAAAGACAGGGGCAAAGATGGACGCTTATATCAACCTTGGCAAGGACCTTGGAATTAAGAAAATTGGTCCCTTCAAGCCGTTGGATTTTTCGCAGGAGGATTTTGAAAAAGCGGTACAGGCGATTATAGATAAAGTCCAGGAAAAAGGAGAAGAGTCATGAAAATTGCTGCTGTTTCTGAAGACGGAATCACCATCAGTCAGCATTTTGGCCGCGCACCTTTCTACATCGTGGTAACCGTGGAAAATAATGCACTCGTTTCACATGAAAAACGCGAGAAAATGGGACACGCACAGTTTGGCGGAGAAAAACATGTTGATGGAAATGATTCACGAGGACATGGCTTTGACCCAGTAGCGCAATCTCGGCATGCCAGCATGGCAGCCGCTATTTCAGACTGCCGGGTTCTATTGGCACGCGGAATGGGTGCTGGAGCCTACGAATCGATGAAACAAGCAGGTATTCAACCGGTGGTCACAGAAATTGAAAATATCGATGAGGCTGTGAAGGCTTACCTGATGGGAGCACTTGTGGATCATACTGAGAAATTACATTAACAGAGAGGTTTGACTAAAATGAATATAAATGACGAATTGTATAAAGTAGGGCTGGCGTTACACGGACACAAATGCCCGGCCATGCCGCTGGGTTTGCGGGCTGGTTTGGCAGCAATGGAAGTTTTAGGTGTTCAACATGCTCCCGATGGTCAGTTGACTGCTTTGGTAGAGATTGACCGCAACCACTGCTCCACCTGTTTTGCTGATGGCATACAGGTGGCCACCGGCTGCACCTTTGGTAAAGGGAACATCCGCAGCCTGGGTTATGGCAAATTTGCCCTGACCCTGATCGACAATAAGACCAGCCGAAGCGTACGGGTGGTGGTTACCCACGAAGCAATGCGCCGCAGCCAGGAATCTGAATTCATAAAGTTCCGCAAGCAGGGAACGCCAGCTTCACAGATAGACTCAGCGCTTGTTGAGCCTTTAATCGACCAGGTGCTGGCCGAAAAAACAGAAGTACTTTTCACGGTTGAGCCTGTTAAAGAAATAAAACTAACACCGATAGCGCCTCATGCCTTCGATACGATATTTTGTGCTGAGTGCGGTGAAGTCACGGTCGAACGTTATGCCCGGGTGAAACATGGCAAGATCGTTTGTATTCCTTGTGCGGAGAAAATCTAATAACAATAGGCGACGAGATAGGTGCAAAGGATAGTCGGCTCAGGCAGGTTCAGGCAGGCTGGGAAAAATTTAGAGGTATTAAACTTTTCAGAACGCCGTGATTGTCAACAACACTTTTCAATAATAATTGGATCTTGTTCATGAAAACTAATGAAAATAACTTTGACCAGCAGCAATCACCAGGTTTCTTAACCGAAATCCAATCCATTTCCCTATGGACTATTTTTAAATCTTATTTCATCGTTGGACTAACTGCCTTTGGTATGGCTATTCTTCAGAAGCTGAAAGCACTAGTAATGAATAATCACTGGCTTACTGAAGAGGAGATGAACGATGGATTGGCCATGGTTCAACTTTACCCTGGCCCGCTCATGGTAGATTTTACCGCCTACGTAGGCTACAAACTTCGCGGTGTCATTGGTGCAATTCTGGCGACCTTCGGTTTTATCCTGCCATCCTTTGTTTTGATGACAGTTCTCTCGGCATTTTACTTTGCTGCTGGCTCGTTACCCTGGGTACACCCATTGTTCCTGGGACTTGAAGCGCTAGTGGTAGGCGTTCTGTTCAATGTCACTTTGGAGATGGGTGGACGCAACATCCAGCAGCGCACTCAAGCGGTCATAATGTTGCTGGCCTTCGGCGCGCTACTGTTCAAGGTCAATGCGGTGTTGATTGTGCTGGTGGCGTTGGCGATTGGCGCATTTCTGATTCGTCCGGTATCCGGTAAAAATGCTGCAGCCGACAAACCTGCTCCAAAGATAGAGCCTTTCTCTGCAAAAAGGTGGGCAGGCATTGGTGCGGTAGTTGTGGTGATTTTAGCTGTGGTTGCCTTAGCGTGGAGTCTCAAATCAGAAATCGGGGGGTTGACTTTATCCTTGTTTAAAATCGGCTCAGTTGCCTTTGGCAACGGCTCGGCGATTATTCCACTCATTCAGGCGGAAGCAGTGGAATCACATTCCTGGTTGACTATGAGCCAATTTGCGGATGGGGTTGCACTGGGACAGATTACTCCCGGCCCTTTCCTGATTACCGCCACTTTTATCGGCTATAAATTGGCTGGTTTTTGGGGGGGCTTGTTGGCCACCTTTGCCATCTTTTCACCTTCGTTTTCCATGACGTTGGTATTCACTGAGGTTTTTGCTCGAATCCGTAACCTCAAACCGGTACGTGGTGCATTGGCTGGAGTGATGGCGTCTTTCGTTGGTCTACTTGCTGTAGTTTTGTTGCAATTGGGTGGTGTGGCGCTTGTAACTCCGGCGGCTCTTGCGCTGGCTGCGGCAGCTTTTATAGGCGTGCGGTACTTCAAAATCGATATCTTTTGGATCTTCTTAGGAGGCGTGGCAATCTGGGGAAGCTTGCTAGTTATTGGATTGGTATGAGATCAGCCCTTTATAAAATGATTTTTAAAAGTTATTTCTCGGAAACTATAAATTAACCACAACTCTTAAGGATAAATTCAAATGAATGTTACATTACTTCTATTAATTAAAGGTTTACTGGCCGGTGTTATTGTTGGCTTTGTCACCTCATCCATCAAATCCTGGGTTGATCGGATTTTTATGGTCATTATGCTGGTAAGTATCGTTAACTTGCCCATCCAAGATGCAATAGTGATCAATTTAATTGTCCTCGGCTTATCTGCATTAATGCTGGCTTTGCGTCAATGGCCGGCGTTAAACAGTGTTCGTGAAGATTGGCCACGCCTGATTATCCCCGCAATCGTGGGTGGAGTATTGGGAAGGTTGCTGGCATTGAAAACCGGGGCTCCCGTGCTTTTGCTTGTCTTGGGAATTTATGCCATTCTGGTTGGGCTGCGACTTGTGTTGATCAAACCCATGCCAGAACGGGAGGGAAAAGCTCATTCCAATTGGCTAATCCCGGTGGAGTTTTTAGCCGGTGGATTAACCGGATTCCTATCGGCGGGTGGAAAACCCTTTAAAGTTCCTGCGTATAACTGGATCCTGGGTCACCATCCACAACGTGCTTATGCCATGGCATCTGTGGGGGTATCAGTCGCCGCCTGGAGTGCATTAACTACTCAAATCGCGGTAGGTCTGCCACTATCTGCGGGAAATTTGGCATTCGCAGTTTACGAATTTATTATTGTCACATTGGTGGCTTTAGGAATAGAGAAGGTTTGGAGTCCTCGTCTAAACAAGATAGTAACCTGGGCAATCGCACCTATTTTGTTGTTTGTTGGAATCCGCTTCATCCTTTTGGGAATCGCCTAATCCAAGGCGAAAAGAGAATTGAGGAGTTAACAATTATGGAACATTTGGCGAATATTCAAGTCAAAGTTACTCGTCAGGATACATCTCACGCTGTGGCTGAAGCACGCGGCCATTTGCTTGTGTTGAATGTCAAAAAAGGCAGTGGCGAAGCAGGCTTTACCGCGGCAGAAACATTAATGGCAGCTCTAGGAACTTGCCTGCTTACAAACATTAATGGGATTGGCGAGAAAATGCATCTGATCATCGATGAGGCGCGCATTGAATTCGATGTCATGCGAAGCGATGAGCCACCTGTGATCACTGGAATTACCTACCGCCTTATTCTTAAAAGTAACGAACCAACAGAAAAACTTGCAGAATTATTCGACTTGAGCAAAAAGTGGGGCACAGTAACTAATACGCTAATTGGTGGGCTAACCCCCCAAGGCGAACTGGTAGTAGAACATTAATTATTGTCTAAGGAAAAAAATGCACAATCATAATATTGAAAGTAACAGTAAGAAATTATTTCTCTCAATTGCTTTAACGGGTTTAATTTTTATTGCCGAGTTTGGTGGAGGGTTGTGGACTGGCAGCCTGGCACTGCTATCAGACTCGGCCCATGTTTTCATGGATGTGTTCGCGCTATTATTAAGCTATCTGGCCATCCGTGCTGCAAAACTCCCCAGTAATGACCGCCATACTTATGGATACCACCGCATGCAGGTGCTGGCCGCGCTTGCCAATGGTGCAACACTGCTATTTATCTCATTCGAGATTCTAAAGGAAGCGATTAATCGATTCCAACACCCCGAACCAATAGTGGCTGGTCCTATGTTGTTAATAGCAGTAATCGGTCTCATTGTAAATGTAATTGTCGCCCTGGTTCTACGTGACCATGATCACAAAGACTTGAACACCCGCGCTGCCTTTTTGCATGTACTGGGGGATGCCCTGGCGTCGGTAGGAGTCATCGGAGCTGGCATTGCCATTTATTTTACTGGTTTGCTTTGGATTGACCCCCTGATGAGCGTGTTGATCAGCGTGCTGATCCTTGTAAGCTCTGGGCGCCTGCTGAAAGAGACGGTGCATATTTTGGCTGAAGGGATTCCAGATGGAATGACTGCATCTGGAGTTGCTGAAACGATGAAATCAATTTCTGGGGTCGCAGAAGTTCATGATTTACATATTTGGACGGTGAGTCCGAGTTTTGTGGCCTTAAGCGCACATGTAATTTTGGAAGATCAGACTCTACGTCAATCTGAAAATATCATGACGGAGTTAAAGCAAAGACTTGATTCTGAGTATGAAATAGAACATACCACGATCCAGTTCGAATGTAGCAATTGTGGTCAAGGGTAAATTGTCCTCTTTACCCAAGTCAGTAAAGTAATACATTTCGAGTGTAAGGAAGATGCTTGGAGTTAAATTGTTTTTGGCGATGCCTATTTCGGATATATTGATACCGCCTGGATATGCTCGCGAAGAACTGTTTATCAAGAGTAACCATTACTTTATGATTTATCGGATACAAAACAGGAAAAAATTAACTTGTTAATCCAAACATTATCGCTTATAATATATTCAAGTATACGAATATGATAGAGGAGATAAAAATGACAGCCTTTCTAGAAACCAAAGTTGATAAATTTACCTTCCGTGTTGATCCAGCCTGTTTTTTCAATAATGAAGGAATTTGGGTAAGAGTAGAGGGTAAACGGGCACGGCTCGGTCTTTCTGATTATCTCCAACAGCACAGCGGTGATATTGCCTTCGTGGACGTTAAACCAGAAGGGACCGTTTTAGCTTCTGGAGACGAATTTTCTGGGATAGAAACGATCAAAGTCACTATCGCGTTACCTTCACCGGTTTCAGGTAAAGTGGTAAAGGTAAACCCTGCCATGGAAACTGCTCCAGAAGTCATCAATCAGGATCCATTTGGCGAAGGTTGGTTGTGCGAGGTGGAATTAAGCTCCTGGGAATTGGATCAACCACGTTTGTTGGATGCCAATGCCTACTTTGCCAAAATGAAACATGATGCCGAGGAGGAGGTCAAACGAAAATGAGTGAACCCCTTAAAAAGGTTGTGATTGTCCCTTGTAGCGGGATTGGCAAATCGTATGGAACTGTTAGCCGCGTGGCTGCTTACAAAGTTACAGAAGAGGACAGCCCTGACAAGACTCAACTATTGCCTTTAGCATTATTGGTTATGGGCGATGAAGATTCTCAGAAAATTTTAGCCACAAACCAGGCTATTACCATTGACGGTTGTAAACTAGCCTGTGCTACGAAGATGGTGCAGGAAAATGGCGGAGATGTGGCGCGCAGCTTTGCAGTGTTGGATGTTTTCCGCCGTTACCGGGATTTCAAGCCGCAGGGAATCGGAGAACTTAATGAGGGTGGTGAAAAGCTGGCGGAAGCTTTAGCCAAGGAAATCAATGCTGTGGTGGAGGAATTGTCTGCCCCCAAGGAAGGAGCAACCCATGCCTGAACTACCGCAGAAGAAAGTTGGCATCATTGCCTGTTCAGGTGAAGAACTCCCTGAGGGAACCGTTACCCGCCTCGCAGCTTTAAAAGTGTTAGAGAAGTTACGTCCCTCCGATACTGTTACCATCTGTCTGCCGCTCTTCCTGGCCGGCGGTGAAGGTGACCGGGCATTTGCCAAATTCTATCCGACGATAGCGGTTGATGGCTGCGACAAACGCTGCGCGTATCGCGCCACTGAAAAGTACTCCAATAAACCTGCTGCGGGGATTGTCATAAAGGATTTAATTGAAAAGCACCACATTCAGAAACCACAGGGCACCCGCCGATTGGATGCAGCCGGACAAGAAGCAGTTGCAGCGGCGGCGGAAGAAATTGCCACAAAGGTGGATGAACTGTTGGGTAAAGCCTGGAGCCGACGTCAGGGAACCTTCGCAGAAACTTCCCAATCGGATCAACCCCAAGAGGAAGTAGAGGCAACCTGTTCCTGCGGGTCGGGGATACCCATTCAAAAAGTACAGGTTAATGGGCAGGAATTATCCCTGGTGGCGTTGCCATTGATCTTTCAAAATCTCTTCCAACTGGGAAAAACACTCGGAAATGAAACTGGGCATGAAATAATGGAAATGGTCAAAATATACAACTCTATTGACTCATCAGTGGAGGCTGATGTTGAATCAGCAGTATTTGAAGCGTACACTGATTACTATCGCCAACAGGAGGTAAAAGCATGAGCCAGACCGCGACCTATCATACTAATGTATCCTGGAAAGGTGAGCATTGGGGGCACATCGTTTTAGGAAATGGTCCTGAAATGGACTTTTCTGCACCACCTGATGCACAGGGGCACCCTGGAGTCTTGACCCCGGAAGATGCTTTTGTAGCTGCTGCCAATACTTGCATCATGATGATGTTCATCTGGGCGACTGAACGCTTCAAGCTTAAGCTGATTTCTTATGATTGCAAAACAGAAGGAACTAAACTGATCGAACTGGATCGGACCGAGATTTTCACTCACCTTCGTTTTTGGCCGGTGATCAAGATCGCGGCTGGCGATGAGAAACCGGAAGTGGTGAAAGCGCGTACAATGCGGGCTCTTCAATCTGCCAAAAAGTACAGCCTGGTGGCTAACTCCGTAAAATCCGAAATCATCATTGAACCGCAGATTGAAATTATTTAATAAACCTTGGTAATGAGGAATAAAAATGTCTGAAAATGTTCCAGAAACCGCATTATTTGTTTGTTTTGGTGCCATGTCAAATGTGGGGATGATGACCGGGTTGGCGGCTTTAGAGGCAGTTAAAAAGGTTGAAAAGGGGAAGGCTGGCATTTTTTGCCTGGGTGGTTTGCCCACGCAAGCCCCGACTGTTCTTGCTAAAACTCAAGCAGTGAAACGAATCGTGACGGTGGATGGCTGTCCATTAAATTGCTCGCGTAAGATCGTTGAACAGGCTGGTTTTACGCCCACCCGGACAATTAACCTTGTTACAGACTGCAAGATTGCCAAGAAGGACGCCTCAATGTTTGATCCTGGTGAGATGCAGCAAGCGGTGGAAGCCATCGTAAATGCAATAAACGGAGAATAAAGGTAAGTAACCATGACAACTGATTATGCGGAACTGCACCAACACTTACAAGATCGATTGGCACAATTGGGAAGTGAGCTGCCCGGCCCGATGTCAGGCTTTGCACGCTTGCACAAAAAGTCTGTAGAGGTTGGCATCCTTGATGCTAAAACAAAAGAACTGATGGCTCTGGCGATCAGCGTCGCTGTGCATTGCGAGGGTTGTATTGCATATCACACACATGATGCAATCCAGGCAGGTGCTACTCGCCCGGAACTGCTTGAAACAATCGGTGTGGCGATTTTAATGGGAGGCGGACCTGCTTCCATTTACGCTGCGCATGCGATGGATGCTATTGATCAATTTATGCCCATGTCAGCTGGATCAGAAGAATTATAGCGATTCCAAAAAAGACCATGGTTAGTACTGTAACTAACCACCGTTCTGGTTTTAATGTCCTCGTTTTCTAAACCAATCTCGGAATAAGGTGGATGTGAATATGAAGCGTTTGTTATTCTATGCAGAATGGGTGCGGAATCATTATCAGATAATTATTATTATTGCTGTTGTACTTGGTTTGGTTTTAGGATTGTGGACAGCCGTTCCAGGAAAATTTCTGCAAAATTATTCCCAGTTATTGACATTCCTTATGATCTTTTTCATTAGTCTTACAATAACCCCTAAACAATTTTCTACCGTTCGCCGTCAACCATTGGCAGTTCTGAGCGGACTGTTATTGAACTTCGCATTTATGCCTTTGCTTTGTTGGGCACTGGCTAGAATTTTTGTAAACGACTCACAATTGGCTATTGGGGTGATTCTGGTTGGAGTAGTACCGTGTGCCGGAATGGCGGCTGTTTGGACGGCTTTATTAAAAGGGGATGTACCATTGGGGATGGCGATAAACGCTCTGACCATGGTCCTCGCGCCTTTTTTGATTCCGCCTTTGATGATTTTTCTGGCAGGATCTGCTGTGAATATTAATCCCTGGAGTATGTTTCAACAATTGGCGATAATTTTATTGATTCCATTAGCACTTGGAATTCTTATTCGATGGTGGGTAGATCGCCACTGGGACGTGAAAGCCTACTTGCCTATTTTGCCTGCATCCTCCGCATTAACAGCGGTTTTGTTAATGTTCGCAATTTGCAATGTGAATGTTACTTTAATAATTACACAGTGGCAAAAAGTCCCAGCGTTATTAATCGCCCTCGTGCTTATTTTCCCGCTGGGTTTTCTAATTCCGTTTTGGTTATCGCGTTCTGTTAAATGGGAAACCCGCATTGCAATAACATTTTCCTCCGGTATGAAGAACCTTCCGATTGCAGTAGGATTGGCGTTCGCCAGTTTTTCAAAAATAGTTGGGTTACCTGTAGCTTTAGCGATGATTCTTCAAATGTTGACAGCCAGTCTTTTTTATCGATTCCTGAACAAAAAAGATGAAAAAAGGTTACTTGCACAAGTTACTACAAATTAACCGCTGGAACACAAAGAAAAGAAGTCGTGGTCGAGTTTTATAAATCTACAGATCTTGAAAAATTTAAGAAAACACACCATTTATTCTAATAGGTCGGAGGATTATCATGAGCAAGATCAAGGAATTGGTTGAAACCCCGCACACTTTTGCTGTCGTTGGTGTTTCGCAAGACAAATCCAAATATGGTTATGAACTGTTTGAGGTATTAACAAAACATGGTCATACCGTGATGCCTGTGAACCCAAAGTATAACAATATCGAGGATTGTGCATGTTATCCTTCACTAGCAGCTCTACCGAAAGTTCCAGATGCGGTCATCAGTGCCATTTCCCCTGCAGCAGCTGAACAACTGGCTGAAACTTGTGCGGATCTCCATATGCCCGTACTTTGGATGCCCCCTGGCACCGATTCAGCAGAGGCAATTGAGGTTTGTAAACAAAAGAATCTCCACGCCATTTATGATATCTGTCCGGTCTTTGTGCTCAAGTTACCCAGGGAGCGATGGACTGAATTACCATAAACACTACTTCAAAGGAAAGTGAAAGGCCCATTATGCCAAGAAAACATTTAATTCGAAAAAGCAAAAGTTCAAACCCGAAGATTCCCTTGATAATTGTATTAACCTCGTTTTTCGTGGTTATTGGGATCATCCTTCTGACAAAAGGGCAGTCATCACAAGATACATCCGGATCAAATGGGCAAGCCGAGGTAATGCTGAACCAGTTGATTGCTTCTGGAAAACCCACCTTTGTTTTCTACCATTCAACGGATTGTTATACCTGCAAGGTTATGATGGCTACAGTTGCAGAGATTTATCCTGAATACAAGGATTACATAGCGTTGGTTGATGTTAATGTTTATGATCCTGCCAATCAAAACCTCTTACAAGAAGCTCAAATCCATTCCATCCCTACCCAAGTTTTTTATAACAAGGATGGGGAAAGTACGGTGATCATTGGTGTAATGGAACCGAATGTTTTAAGGCTGCGACTTGAAGGATTGATTGACGGTTAAACATGGAAATTAACCCTGCATTATTACAGCCCACATCAATCGTAGGATATATTCTCGTTTTCCTGGGGGGCATTGTCACCAGTGTCGGACCCTGTAATGTCGCCATGATCCCTCTAATCGTGGGGTTTATTGGCGGGTCACATGATGTTCCCAGAAAAAGAGCCTTTTCCATCTCCCTGGTATTTGCTAGTGGACTAGCTGTCACTTTTATGCTCCTTGGCATTATCGCATCCCTGGTAGGTGGGTTACTGGGCGGTACAACACATGTCTGGTACTATCTGGTGGCTGCTGTATGTTTTGTGATCGGTTTACAGATGCTTGGAATACTAAAACTTCACACACCTTCCTGGTTTGGTGGCTTACGGGAAAAAATTAAAACCAAAGGTTTGGTTGGTGCTCTTCTACTTGGGTTAATCTCCGGGTTAGTCGCATCCCAGTGTGCAACACCTGTACTGGCAGCTATTTTGACTTATGTAATGGCTCAAAAAGCGGGGCTGGTTTATGGCGCGGTGCTGCTATTCGTTTATTCACTTGGGCGCGGTGTTCCTATTGTCTTTGCCGGAACGTTCACTGGGGTGTTGAAGAATCTGAGGATTGCCGGGAAATGGTCTGAATGGGTTGAAAAGGTCAGTGGTATGATCATCATGATTGTTGGTTTCTACTTCTTATGGGCGGCATAAATCCATATCCACTAACAATAATTCCTTGCCTAAGACTTGAGGAATGAAAGGAAAATTCATTTCAAAATGGTCCGTTTCAAGGGATTATAAAGTGGTTACTCATGTTCGATTACCGGCTTTTCAACCGGTAATAAAGAAGATAAAATACAAATCGAATAAAACGGAATCGTAAGGATGTTTTATGATTAGTGGATTCAATAATAGCTGAATTTATTGAAGGTGGAGAAAATGAGTATTAGAAAAAAGGTCTTATTCCTTTGCACGGGCAATTCCTGCCGCTCGCAAATGGCTGAAGCGATTGTAAATGCCAGATTTAACAATGAATGGGAAGCCTTCAGCGCCGGCACCCAACCCACTGGATACGTTCATCCTAAAGCGATTGCAGTATTATATGAAATTGGCATAGCGCACGAAGGTGTATCGAAAAGTACCAATCAATTTCGGGGAATAGACTTCGACCTGGTAGTCACTGTTTGTGATGACGCTGCTGAAAACTGTCCGATCTGGCTTGGAAAGGGAAAGCGGGTACACATGGGTTTCCCTGATCCTGCAAAAGCGGAGGGCAGCGAGGAAGAGATTTTAGCGGCCTTCCGCGCTGTGCGTGATGATATGCTGGAAAAGATTCCTGGCTTGTTAGCTGGAATATGAAAATCCCCTTGAAACTTGATAATTTGGGAATTCTTATACCATACTCCGGTTACCAAATTATTTTACAATAAACCGGTAGCTTCGCTAATAATACTAATCTAGATAACCATTTTTAATGCGTTTGCGTTTTGTAACCGCACTATGGACTATTTTCACACCTTTTTTAGGGTGTAATCAAATCCTGTGGAAATATGACATTTGTAACTAGCAATATAAAGCATTTTGCTTATACTTCAATGTATATTGAAGTATTATTTAGGGTTTCTATAAATGACAAATTATCAATTTATTCTTTTGTCTGACACTAAAATCGAAATCCAAACAACACCTGTGACTTCAGAACAATATCATCTAGTCTTTCAGAATCATCAAGTTCAGGCGAAAAAGGGATCTACAAACTTATATATTACAAATGTAAGCGCGTCAGATGCGAAAAAATTCGCAAACGCCATGAATGCACGTTTACCTAAATTATCTGAGATTGTGGCGCTTGCGAATACGAGCCGAGGTATAGAAGAATTCTTCCCCTACCACAAAGAAATCATTACAAGCGAATGGCTTGATTGTAAACCTGATTACTTTGGCACTTCCACTGATAATCATTGCCTTGTCATTACATCTTCATTAAGATACGGACGTGAAACCTGTGCACATGGCTCCATTCAGGATCGTGGAACGGATTTCGTCACGTTTAGATTGGTTAAAGAATAAACTTTGGATAATGATGAGCCCCTTGAAAAAAACTTGAAAGAGTAATATAATTCAATCACCGTTGAATCAATAAGGAAGATCATGAAAAAGCAAATTTATGAAGATGCTGAAATAATAAGATCCGCACAACTGCTGAAGGTTCTCAGTGAGCCTAATCGATTGTTGCTGCTTGAAAAGATCATTGAGGGGGTCCAGTGTAACTGTGAATTAGGAGATACTCTACAATTAGCACCAAACTTGATTTCGCATCATTTATCTGTCCTCAAAGACGCTGGATTGATATCGGCAGAACGCGATCCAATAGATAGCCGATGGGTTTACTATTCGGTTAACCCAGATGCATTTGAAGAAGTGGTTTCTCTATTTACCAATTTTCTGGCTAAGGATCGTATTCAGCCTCGTCGGTTAACTTGTGGACCACAAATGAATGATGAACAACGGCTGAGTCTATTGAGAATGATGAAGTAATTTTTTTACCTTGATACTTCAATGGAGGTTGAAGCATAATGAAAATTAACCAGGTTGTTAAAAGAAAGAATTTTGTTGAACTTAAAAGTATTGTGGATATCGAGATCTTTGACCCACCCATGTGCTGTTCCACAGGCTTATGCGGACCAACATTGGATCAAACTCTTTTGGATGTTGGTGAAATGATCGTTGAATTACAGAATGAAGGATATCGTGTGGAACGTTACCAGATGACCTCTCACCCCCAAGCATTTTTAAGTAATGCAGAAGTGATGCGATTGGTGCGTGAAAAGCAACTGGAAATTTTGCCGATCGTGATCGCCAAAGGCAAGATTATTACCACAGGTCGATACCCAACACTGACAGAAATAAGAACACAGCTGAATGGAGGAATTTGATATGGCAACACAGTACATTTTCTTTTCGGGAAAAGGTGGCGTTGGAAAGACATCAATGGCTTGCACGCAGGCAGTACGAATGGCGGAAAAAGGCAAGAAAACCCTCATTGTTACCACTGACCCAGCCTCGAATCTGGCGGATGTCTTTGAGCAGGTGATCGGCCACCAGGTGACCCCCATAAAGGGCATTTCCAACTTATGGGCAATGGAAATCGATTCCGATAAAGCCACCCAGGAATATATAGACCGTGCCATGGAACCAATTCGGGCAGCTTTTCCTCCCCAAATTGTGCAAGTTATGGAGGAACAAATGAGCGGCCCTTGCACTGCGGAAGTGGCAGCTTTTGATCGCTTCACAGATTTCCTAGAAATACCTGCCAAAGCCGAAACAGTGTTTGATGTGGTCATTTTTGATACTGCGCCAACGGGGCATACCATCCGATTGTTGGAACTTCCTGCCGAGTGGAGCCAGTCGATTGATGCGGCGAGCGCGGGAAACGGACAGACTTGTTTGGGTCCAGCTGCGGCAATTCAAGATGCCAAGCACAAGTATGAGCGTGCTTTAGCGGCTATGCGCGAAAGCAAACAAACAACCTTTATCTTTGTGCTGCATCCTGAAGCCATTTCGATTAAGGAAACGCAGCGAGCGATCGGTGAGTTAAAAAAATTGGATATCCACAATTTCCGCGTGATCATAAACAGCATTATTCCACCAGAAGGTGCAACGAATGCGCTATTTGCTGCCCGCGCTGAAATGCAGGCACGTTATCTGAAGCAAATAGAAGTGGAATTACCTTATCCTACACAACGTATGCCTTTACTTGCAGGCGAAATAAAGGGTGTTACAAGACTGAGCCAGGTAGCAAAAATATTCTTTGATGGAAATTCAGCAGCCAAAACATTTGTTGCCGAATCCGTCCAATCGCAATCCGCTGCAATGATAACCCCGTTAGCAGACATCCGTACCCGGATTCAACCAAATAGTCATCGGCGAACGGTGTTCTTTGCCGGCAAGGGCGGAGTTGGCAAGACAGTCGCTTCGTGCATAACTGCAGTATGGCTGGCTCGCCAGGGACACAAAACATTGCTACTAACAACCGACCCGGCGGCTCATTTGGGTGACGTATTGGATACCCCTGTGGGAGACAAAATTGCCCCGGTACCAGGTCAACCCAATCTTTGGGCGGTTAAGATTGATCCCAAAGCTGCAGCGGAAACCTATAAGGATCGGATCCTTGAAGATGCCCGCCGGCGTGGTCGTCCGGAAAGTGCTATTGCCACGATGGAGGAGGAACTCAACAGCCCCTGCACAGAAGAAATGGCGGCATTCGACAAGTTCATAGAGTATGCCTCGCAAGATCAATGGCAGGCAGTGGTTTTTGACACTGCGCCAACAGGTCATACCTTACGGATGCTTGAGTTACCTATGGACTGGAGTAAGCAGATTGACGTGAAGATCTTTGCGACGGTGGACACCGCTGCAGCGGATGATGTAGCCAAGCAGCGATTTGAGAAAGTGATCGCGATGATGCGTGATCCTGAGCAAAGTACCTTTGCTTTCGTCATGTACCCGGAAGCAACACCCATCATCGAAGCTTATCGTGCTGCAACCGAATTGGGCACCGTTGGGATTCACCCGGGATTGGTGGTTGCCAATATGGTCATTCCAGCTCAGGAAGCCAACACCGAATTTGCTCATGCGCGTCGAGGCATGCAAGAAAAATATCTGAATGAGATTTCAGAACGCTTCCATCTGCCAGTTGCTCAAATTCCACTTCTTCCACAAGAGATCAAGGGTTTAGATATGTTAGCAACATTAAGTGATCAAATCTATGGTTCATAAACGGATCCATTATTTATTTTCAAATATATTCATCGATATGGGAAAGTAGAGAATTTAGAGATTTTGATAAAACTATGAAGACTCCAATCGCATTATTGAAAGAATTCGCGCCGGAATTTGAAAAAAATCAAATGGAGGAAAAAAGTCTCCTTTTTGACCATCCGGATTACCAGGCAATCCCCGCAAAATACAAAGTCCTGATTGGTATTGCTGCCGCGGCTACAGCAGGGTCAAATACATGCACCATAATGTGGGTCAAAATGGCTCGATATCAAGGCATATCAAAGAAAGAAATAACAGAAGCATTAATGGTGGCAAGGTATATGAAACAAGCCACAGTAAATGATACTGCAAACGATGCATTCTCTTTCTTATCGACTGAACCTGAATCGACGTAGCGAAATGATCCAAGTTTTATTGCAAGTCTATAAATATAAATGGTTATAAAAAACAAAAATAAACGAAACAGCAAAATCAAAAAGGAGAATATTGTAGATGATAGACATTGCCGAAAATGATCTTGAAATAACCCCTAAGTCGATTGTTCTTAAGTCTGCCAGGGATTTTACCCAAAAATTGACTGAGACACCGCAATATGTAGAATTTATAAAAGCGCACATCGAATTTCGAGGTGACACAGAGGCCCAGCAGATCCAACAAAACTACCAAAAAAAACAGGCAGCATTAAGAGCAGTATTGATGCTTAATGCTGCCAGTGAAGAAGAACGGCTTGAGTTACTGGTACTACAGGAACAGTTTAATAAGCGTCCTTCGGTAATTCGGTATATCAACGCTCAATCGGATTTTATTGTTGTATGCCAGGAAATCGGGGATCTACTTTCCAAAGAACTTGGAATCGATTTTGCAGCAGCTTGCAAAACTGGAGGTTGCTGTGGCTAAAAATATAGGCGCTATATTACCAGGTGATTTAATTGAAGCAACGTCCAGTCTCGCAGAGAATATCGTTCAATCAGAAGTATTTTTACGCTTCAAACAATCCAACAAATCATTACAGTTTGATGCTGAAGCGATGGCTTTATTGTCAGAATTTTCAGAGCTTCAATCAAAATTGCGGTCCACTCAACTCAATAATTCTATTTCTGAAAAAGACA
Organism: Chloroflexi bacterium 44-23; assembly: GCA_001899005.1. Taxonomy (GTDB): domain Bacteria; phylum Chloroflexota; class Anaerolineae; order Anaerolineales; family Anaerolineaceae; genus UBA6170. The sequence goes on along the minus strand of MKUW01000006.1, from coordinate 299,409 downwards.
TTCAAAGATTACGAAACGTACAGGGCGAGATCCTGACAAATGATTCCATTCAGGAAAAAGAACTCGCGGAAGAAAATGCGGTTGCATTTGTGCGTGAGATCAATCAAGAAATAAGTGGCTTATTGGGTTTTGATTTTGCCACATTTGCACGCCGCTCCAGCGGATGTTGTTAATGGATTAATTTGCAGGAGTCGATATGCCGATCTATTCTTACCAATGCGATCAATGCCATGAGCAATTTGAAGTACGGGCTTCTTTTGAGGAAAAAGAACGAGGCATCAAGCCGAAGTGCCCTAATTGCAGAAATGAGGAAGTTCATCAGATACTGGGGATTGGTTTCTCTATTTCTGGAAAAAGCAAGCACAGTGGTCCGATGAATAATTCATGTTGTGGTTCAAACTCCATGACAGGAAGTTGTTAATGACGCCCAATATAGCTCAAATCAACATAATTGGAAGTAAAGTCGCCTGTAAAGAAGGTCTTAAGGATAGCTGGCGGGAAGTAGCCATTTGGACAGCGGATCGGTTGCACACGATTTATGGCGATAAGGTGAGCGTTCATTACTTTGATATGTTTGATTTGGATTGTCCGTCTTTACCAAAAAACGCAAAACTACCTGTTGTTTTCGTAAATGAACATTTAATTAGCATCGGAGGGAAAATTTCTACTCCTCTGATTCGCGAGGAATTGGAAGAATTGGGAATTTATCCACAATAATTCTATTTGGAGGATGTAATGGTTGAAGAAGCAGCAACAAAAAAATTGTCTTTTCTAGATCGGTTCCTGACTTTATGGATTTTCCTGGCTATGGCAATTGGGGTTGGATTGGGATATTTCATTCCAGGAGCTGAAAACTTCATCAATCGTTTTCAGGTCGGAACTACGAATATACCAATTGCGATTGGTCTTATATTAATGATGTATCCTCCCTTTGCCAAAGTAAAGTATGAAGAGTTAGGTGAAGTATTTCGCAATAAGAAGATTTTAGGTCTTTCACTTCTGCAGAACTGGATTGTTGGCCCAGTGCTTATGTTCGCACTGGCGATCATTTTCCTGCGCGGCTACCCGGAATATATGACCGGGATTATTATGATTGGTCTTGCCCGCTGTATCGCCATGGTTATCGTTTGGAATCAGCTTGCCAAGGGTGATACCGAATACGCTGCCGGGATTGTTGCTTTCAACAGTATTTTCCAAGTCCTTTTCTACAGTGTTTATGCCTGGTTTTTCGTTACGGTGTTACCTCCCCTATTTGGGTTGCAGGGGAATATCGTGAAGATCGGAATTGGTCAAATTGCTGAATCAGTTGCAATTTACCTTGGGATCCCAATGGTTGCCGGATTTCTTACCCGTGTCATTTTGTTGCGAGTAAAAACAAAAGAATGGTACGAGAAGAAGTTTATCCCCAAGATCAGCCCAATTACACTCATTGCCCTTCTCTTTACAATTATTGTAATGTTCAGCCTGAAGGGTAACTTGATCGTACAAATACCGCTAGACGTGGTTCGCATCGCAATTCCCTTGGTGTTTTACTTTGTGATCATGTTCCTTGTAAGCTTCTGGATGAGCAAGCGTGCTGGTGCAGATTATCCCAAAACTGTCACTTTAGCGTTTACAGCAGCCAGCAACAATTTTGAATTAGCCATCGCTGTATCAGTAGCCGTGTTTGGTATCAATTCGGGTGAAGCTTTTGCGGGAGTTATCGGACCTCTTGTCGAGGTGCCCGTGATGATCGGATTGGTGAACTTGGGGTTGTATTTCCAAAAGAAATTCTTCAAACAAAAAACAACACCCAATACAGCAATCTCTGAAGCATAGGAAACAGCTGTTAGCCTAACTGGCATGAAAGGAGTTCAGCGATGACTTACAAATATCTGGGTAAAAGTTACATTCGTCCGGATGCCATTGCAAAGGCTACTGGAAAAGCCATCTTTCTTGACGACATTCGCATTCCCGGCATGCTTTATGCTGCGATTCTTCGACCAAAGTTTGCCCACGCGATAATCGTTGAAATTGACACCAGCGAGGCAGAAAAAATGCCCGGGGTTTTGAATGTTGTAACCGGTCAGGATTGTAAGATTCACTACGGGGACAACATCAGTGATTTTGTCCCTATGGCGGTTGATCGTGTCCGCCACATAGGAGAACCTGTCGCCGCGGTCATCGCTGATACTCCTTTTCATGCCAAAGAAGCCTTAGAAAAGATAAAAGTTGTTTACGACCCATTACCGGTTTATGTTGATGCAAAAGAATCTCTGCACGAAAATTCCATACTTATACACCCTGACCTAACAGACTACTGGCACTTACCCACAATTCATCCTGAACCAGGTACGAATATTGCGCATAAATACCAGCTGGTTAAAGGTTCTGGTGAAAAAGGATTTGACGAAGCTGACGTGGTGATAGAACATGAATTTAACTATCCATTAGCCTCCTGTGCTGCATTGGAACCCCATGGTGCTATTGCCTGGTTCAAAGAAGATCATACGATTGAAATTTGGTCATCTTCGATCTGTCCATTTATCATCCGTGATGAAATCGCTAAATCATACGGAATTCCTGTTTCTGATGTGAGGATTCATATTCCCGAATTGGGTGGATGTTTTGGATACAAATCTGATGTGACTGTGGAAGAAACGATCGCCTGGATCGCCAGTTTTGTACCCGGCAAACCGATTAAATGGGTCGCATCAAGACAGGAAGATATAACCTCAACCTTATTGGGGCATGGCATTCGCACCGTCATGAAAATCGGTGCAAAAAAAGATGGGGAATTAGTCGCCCTTAAAACCACTATTTACCATTCAACCGGTGCTTACAGCGATACAGGCGTAAATGTAATGATGGCAGCTACTCATAATTCGACCGGTCCTTATGAATTCAAACATTGTGATCTTACAGGTTACTCTGTATACACCAATACTCCGCCGGTAGGAGCTTTCCGGGGATATGGGCATGCCGAACCTCAATTTGCTACTGAGCGCATGATGGATATCCTTGCTCGAGCAATAAACATGAGCCCCCTTGAGTTGAGAATGAAAAACTATTTAAAGGAAGGTAAAGTCAACTCACTTGGGGAGCATATGTGGGAATCAAATGGCAGCGTTGAAAAATGTGCAGATATCGTTGACAATGCTATTTACGGTCACGAACAAGTAAAAGAAGATGACAACTATTATTATGGCCGTGGTTTTGCCGCCTTAATGAAATCTCCCAAAGGCGCACCTTTTTCTACAAAAGGCTGCTACATGAAAATGAATATTGATGGTAGCGTGTCAATAAACATGGGGGGCGCTGAGGTGGGTCAAGGTTTACGCACTGTTGTCCAGCAGGTTGCCGCAGAGGCATTGCAGATTCCCCCGGAAAAAATCAGGGTATACACGGAGTTGGATACTCAGTTTTCACCATACGAGTGGCAAACGATTGGTTCCATGTTCACCATGCAGGGGGGCAGGGCGATTGTGCGGGCAGCAAAAAAACTGATTCAAATATTGAAACGAACTGCCGCCCAGGTGTTAAAAACTGATGTTGATTATCTGGAATACGATGGCGAGAATGTCTATCTTCGAAATGATCCATCTGTCAAGATTTCAGTAAAGGAACTAAATCGCGGTTACATTACGGAAGATGGCATAACCGTTGGAGAAGTGGCACAAGCTGTATCTGATGCGCGTCTGCCCCGATACTCTAATCCTGATAAAAACGGCCAAGGTAACCTCGGAGTCACTTACACTTTTGGCGCACAAGGTGCAGAAATTCGTATTGAAAAAAAGACCGGAAAAGTAATCGTAGATCATATCGCATCAGCATTTGATGTTGGCACTGTCGTGAATCCATTACAAATTCGGGGTACCGTGCTAGGCGGGGTGATCATAGGGCTTGGAGCGGCACTCTATGAAAAAGTAGAAATTGACGACGCGGGCAACATCACAAATCCGCATTATTTTCAATATCACATTCCGACACTTAAAGAGGCACCCCGACAGACAATAGAATTCGTTGAAACTCCGGATCCTATTGGTCCTTTTGGAGCACGCGGGATTGGAGAACACCCGGTTATAGGTGTCGCGCCTGCAATTCTCAATGCAATCTTTGAGGCAATAGGTGTCGATTTTTATGATCTTCCGGTTACACCTGAAAAAATAAGGGCTGCAATGGAAACCAGAAAGGAAAATGTGAAATGAATAAAACAATCACTTTTACCATTAATGGTCAGCAGCAAACTTTGGAGGTGGAACCAGGAACAATGTTGATTGATCTCATACGTGATCAGCTAAATCTAACTGGAACAAAAAGGGGTTGTGATAATGCAACCTGTGGCAGTTGCGTGATCATAATGGATGGAAAGGCAGTGAAGAGTTGTTCAATGCCCTCGGAAAAAGCAGATCAAAAGAATATTTTTACAATTGAGGGTATTTCAAAAGGTATGCACTTACACGTAATTCAGCAAGAGCTAATTCAATCTGGAGCTATTCAATGCGGTTTTTGCACACCTGGGATTGTTAACGAATTGGTCGCCCTTTTTGATCAAAAACCAAATTGCAGTGAAACCGAAATAATCACTGCAATAAATAAACATCTCTGTCGGTGCACTGGTTATGAGCCAATTCTTGAAGGTACGCTGAAGGCTCAAAAGAAACTTCTGGGTTAATTGATTGAGATGAAAATGGAAAATAATTCTACCAACAAAAATATCCTTGTCGTATTGGCTCATCCGGATGATGAAAGTTATGGGATGGGAGGGACCTTAGCTAAATTTGCAGATTTGGGAGCGCAAATTGTATTAATTTGTGCCACGAGGGGTGAAGCTGGAATTCAGGGTATTGAACCTGAAAGAGCGGGGCAAATTAGGGAGCGAGAATTAAAACAAGCTGCCGAAAACCTGAATATTAGATTGTTTTTCCTCGATTACCTTGATGGAACCTTATCTCAGCTCGAAACTAAAATTTTCGCTCAGCAATTATCAATTTGGATTGCTACAGTTGAACCTGGTCTGATCATTACATTTGGCCCTGATGGAGTTTCTGGACACCCAGATCACATTGCAGTGTCCAAAGCGGTCAACTGGGCTGTCGAACATTACTTCCCAAATATCAATCTGCTTTACTTAGCTGCTTCAGAGGCAACAAAACTTGGATGCGGTGTTACTGAAACAATTCATCATTCGCGGCATCTTATCAGCGTCGATATCTCAGATTTTAAACTTGCAAAGGTTAAAGCGATACAAAGCCACAAGAGCCAGAATAAAGAACTCACCGGCATCCCGGAAAGTGAGTTGGAAAAAATAGCCTGCTTTGAGAATTTCTCAATTGCCAATATGAGTGAAGGACAAAAAGAGACATTAAAGTGGTTTAAAGAAAAAGCTAAATGAGAGGTTAAGGAAAAGGAATTACTCGACAAGTGGAGGTGTCAGATGGCATTGCCAAATATTGTCGCTCAAAAAAAAGAAATCACCATTGATCTTCTGGAGCACATTTTTCCCATTGATATTAGAAATCAAGTAAGGGTGAAACTATGGGATGGTAGTTATTGGCCAAACCAGGAAGATAAGAAAACCACTTTAGTACTAAATCACTCTGGTGCTTTGCGCGCTTTGTTGTTGCCGGGAACAGAAGTGGGTATGGCTGAAGCCTATTTATATGATGACATCGATATTGAAGGTGATGTAGAATCGATCTTCACCCTGGCGGATAGTTTGACCGATACCCTTTCCATAATTAAAAAAACTCAATTATTCAAACAATTACTTCAACTCCCCGCCCCACCAACCAGAATAGACAGTATTCGTGGGCCATTAAAACCCAAGGGGAAAAAACACTCAATAGAACGAGACCGCAAGGCGGTCACCTATCACTATGACGTTTCAAATGAGTTTTACGGTTTATGGCTGGATCCGCAAATGGTTTACTCTTGTGGATATTTCCTTGATTTAGGGGAATCAATTGAAAATGCGCAACAGGAGAAACTAGATTACCTTTGTAAAAAATTGAGAGTAAAACCAGAACAAAAACTGCTTGATCTCGGTTGTGGCTGGGGAGGATTGGTCATCTGTGCCGCCAAAAACCATGGGGTCGATGCGACCGGGATTACTTTAAGTCAACCGCAGGCTGATTTTGCCAATAAACGAATTAAAGAATTGGGATTATCACAAACCGCACGAGTTCTGGTGGCTGATTACAGGGAGATCGCGGAATCAGACCCTTATGACGTTTTAGTGAGTGTGGGAATGTTTGAACACGTTGGAGCCGACCATCTTAAGCGTTATTTTGAAAAGGCATTTCGGTTGTTAAAACCTCAAGGTATTTTTCTCAACCATGGGATTGCTACTTCTGTCACAAACAAATCAACGAGAGCAGATTCCTTTTCTGATCAGTATGTGTTTCCTGATGGTGAATTAGTACCCATCTTTGAAACCCTAACCAACGCTGAATCCGCTGGTTTTGAAATCAGAGATGTTGAGAGTTTACGCGAACATTATGCATTGACGCTTAGGCAGTGGGTTAAGCGATTAGAAGAAAATCATGATGAAGCTTTACGTTTTGTCGATGAAGTTACATATCGCGTTTGGCGACTTTACATGTCCGGGTCAATCCACGGGTTTAAAAAAGGACGATTGAATGTATATCAATCTTTATTAACAAAACCTGATAATTCAGGGAATTCGGGATTTCCTCTAACTCGCGAGGATTGGTATAGAAAGTGAAATCATCAGCACATGTCAAATAACATCTTTCCTTTTTCAGCCATTGTAGGTCAGGAGTTGATGAAACTAGCATTAATCCTGAATGCAATCGATAATCGTATCGGTGGTGTTTTGATCAGCGGAGAGCGCGGAACAGCAAAATCAACTGCCGCGCGGGCACTTGCGGCTCTACTCCCATCCATTAAGATCAATCAAGGATGTAGGTTTCATTGCGATCCAGAGCTTCCCAACAGCTGGTGTACTGAATGCCAGGAAAGAATTAAGAATGGCGAAAACATTCCTATTATTGAAATTCCAACGCCATTCGTAAACCTTCCAGTTTCTGCAACAGAAGATCGGGTAGTTGGCACATTAGATATTGAAAAAGCAATTCAAAAAGGAATTCGTGCATTTGAACCAGGCGTGCTGGCGGAAGCAAATCGCGGTCTATTGTACATAGATGAAGTCAACCTATTGGATGACCATGTTGTTGATGTTTTGTTGGATGCCGCGGCGATGGGGGTAAACATTGTAGAACGGGAGGGGATATCTTTCCTGCACCCAGCTCGGTTTATGCTTGTAGGGACCATGAATCCCGAGGAAGGTGAGTTAAGACCCCAATTATTAGACCGATTTGGTTTATCCGTCGAAATTCATGGAATTCATTCTATACTAGACCGAGTCGCCATTATTGAAAGAAGCCTTGAATTCGAAAATAATATGGAGGCATTCTGGAAGAAATGGGCTGAAAAAGATCAATTTCTCAGCGATAAGATTCAGAGTGCTCGACAATCCTTGAGCATGGTCGCTTACTCAGAGACAATACTCAACCTCATCGCTGAGATATCCACCCGTTTGGAGGTGGATGGACATAGAGGTGATCTAGTTATTTTAAAAACTGCAAAAGCTCAAGCAGCACTTAACGAGCGGAAAAACGTATTATTTGAGGATGTCAGTATCGCGGCTTTCCTGGCGTTATCCCACCGAATGAAAAGCAATCCTTTTGATCCGAAATTGGATTTTTCAGGTTTGAAACTTGAAATTGACAACATAATAGATGGTTTTGTATGCAAAGACTGTCTGGAATGTGAGGAAATACCAATTGAAGAGATGGTGAATTATTGAACAGTCAAATTGACACAAGAATATAAACTGCAATGTTTACAAAAGAAACCGAAATATTTTTTTGAGAATCTTGCCGTTTTAGGGAGACCCATGTGAAAGAAGTAATAAACAAAATTGAATATTGGCGTCAGTTGGGTAAACCCATAGCAATTGCGACCAATGTAAAACTGGAGAGAGCTTCATTACGTCCACTTGGCGCAAAAATGGTTTTGACATCTACCTTGGACATTTCAGGTTCGGTGACAGGTGGCTTTATGAAAATCTGCCCGAGCGTTTTTAAATCTCTTTAATACTACGCTGGAGTTTCAAAATCCAAATAAACAACCGGGATGTTCAAGATTTCGAGGGGTGCTCGCAATTTTTCAGCGTTAATACTTTTCATAATCTCGAAATTTGGCTAGGCTGCCCATAAGAACTGCGGTCTGTTGAACCACATTCGATTTCAGGTTGCGCGAGTTGACACTCATCAAATAGACGAAATCATAGTATTGTTTTTTTTGATAACAAATCCAGAACGTATGATAAAACCTTATATTCTTTTGTTTATGCATTTTGTATTTACGACTAATAATTATTAGTGATTTCTAGAAGTACTCTAGATGAGCTCCCAACATATAACGCCGATTTTGGAATACTCGGATCCGGAAGACGATGGCGGTATCCAGGACAAGCGTGCTATCGGTTAAGGAATATCTTTTGTTTGTGGAGTGTATCCTTTTTTGGATAGGGTCATTGTCTAAATGGCAAACAGTGAAATGTAATCAAAAAACCATTTTTAGGAATTGTTCTTCTATAAAGTCAGCGATTCCCTGGATATCATTAATATTGAAACAAGGTACACCAATACTCATCTGCACGTCCGAAATCAAGGCGATTCGATATTCAGACATTCCCACCAATTCAAGTCCAGTTGCAGACCGAACAACTTCAAGGCTGGGTTTATTCGAGCTTCGATATCCTTCCACCAGAATCAAATCCACATCAGTTACTTGGGCGATGACTTCATCAAGGTCCAATTCATGGTCTAATTTCCAATAGGTGGCAAATTTATCCGGTGAGGCTATCACTACCTGTTGGCTGCCTGCCTGGGCAAAACGCCAGCTATCCTTGCCGGCTGCATCAATATCAAAACCTGCATGCGAGTGGTGTTTTACCGTTGCCAAGCGGTAACCCCGCCCGCTCAGCTCTTTGATCAATTTTTCTAGCAAGGTCGTTTTTCCCGACCCAGACCTGCCTACGAATGTCACTAGAGGTATGCGTGATTGTTTCATGTTGGATGCCAGCTCTCAGGGTATAAACACAAATCCAAAGACGACTAAAACGCTCAGTGTCAGGATTGTCCAATCCCATTTTCCTTTCTTAATTGGCATACTACGAGCGGTATTTGGTGAAAATGCGCGTACCTCTGCAGCCAGAGCGATTTCCTCTGCCCTACTTAGGCCATTGACGAAGATTGTTACTGCCAGTAAGCGTAACGCTCGCCAGCGTTTCTTGCGTAAACCTCCCCGCATCCACAAGCTTCGCCAAGCATTTTGAGCTGACTTGAGAATGGTCGGTAGGAGATTCATCGCCACACCCAACGAAAAGCCTAATCCATGTAACCCAGCATGCTCCAACAACCCTGCAATCGATGAGATATCCACTGAGCTGGTTAATCCCTGCACCGAGATTAAGACAATCAAAATCCGCAGGGCAATTTGGATTCCACTCAGCAACCCTTCAGATGAGTATGAGATGCCAGTTATGCTGCGATCTAAATCCCCTACCAAGAAAATGGGTGGCACAGATAACAATATGATCATAATCAGCCAGTGTAATCGCACCAGGCTGGTGAATACTTGTGGATAGATCCGCCAAGCAACCAGTATACACACCCCTGCGACCCAGGGTAAACGCTGGGCTGGGACTACCATCATTCCAATGATTGAGCTTAGAAATATTGCCAGGTATCCGACAGTGCCTAAATATTTATCCATGAAATGTCCTGACTGACTAAGCTCTCTGGTTTTGCTAAGGATCATTTGATGATCTGCAGTTCAGTCAGCATTCGTAAATTCAGCTTGCCATCTGCGATCGGTAACACCATGCGGAACGATCCATCCTCAGGAGTAAGATCACCATCTGTGCGAGCGTAAGCAATAATCACGTCCGCAGCCAATATTTGGGCGGTATCGTAGTTGATGCTGTACCCGTCCGCTGCAATTGCTTTTACGGCTTTCACTGCATCGATGTCAAAACCAGCGTTCTTCAACAGCTCGGAGGCGCTAACACCAACATAGGTTATATCTTTGAACGTTGCCTGGCTGACGGTAAGAGTCTCCAAGTCAGCACGGGTATAAGTCTTACTCGCATCTCCATCGGTGATCAGCAAGGTTGGGACAGAACCAGGCGAATTGATAGATTGTGATGAACAAGCGGATAAAAGTGATATGCAAACGATTAATATTACTATAGTGATGTATTTCATTTTATTTTCTCCTTTGTGAAATATATGATCGTTAAAAACCTTGAACAGGTCGCCCCAAACGGTTTTGCAGTAATTTGGCAATATCCCAGCTCAACCAGCCAGCCAGGCCACCAATAGCCAGATGGATTACGAGCAATCCGCCTACGATCCAAGCAGCGAAAGAAGGATTTAATCCCAGCAACTTCTTACCGAGGTCAAGTAAATCCAGCCAGACAGTAAATATTGTCCTCCCAAAGAGCAGCGGACCGGTAACGAATGGCTGAAGAAGTACCCACGCCACTCCCAGAGCTCCCGCCATGATAAAAACTGCTCGCCGTTGTTTACCAGGTATTGATAGTACGATCTCAGCCATAATAGCTTCAGTAAGAATCCCCACCATAGGTCCAATAATCACCCCTCCCAGGCTGAACAGCTTGAGAAGTGTGGCAATCACCCCAATAAACAAGGTCGAACCACGACGAGGTACGAAAACCCTCCCGACCAAAGCGATAATCAGCCCAATGACTGAAAGTACCACACCGCTCAGAGGAAAGTGTATCGTTTTGAGCACCGAACCAAGGCTGATTTCAACCAGGCCCCATAAAGCGCCGAACACGGCCAGGGTAGCCAGTTCACGCGTGGATAATTTCATTTTTTACCTCCAATTGGATTGGGGTTGAGATTTGATTCCTCCCAATCCTTTCAATGTGACCATTTCGTAGCAGGATTAGTCTCTCAGCATAGTGATGCACCAGCTTATAATCGTGGGTAATCAGCAAGACTGTTGTCCCTTGGTTTTTTAGCATGGTTAAAAAGTCCATCAGGCGTTGTAGGTGCCCCCAGTCCTGGCCCAGCGTGGGTTCATCCAAGATGACCAGCCTTGGGCGCAGACTCAAACAGGCAGCCAAAGCAGTGCGCTGCTGCTGACCTATCGATAGTGCCAGGGGACGTCGGTAACGGAGTTTCCATAAATCAGCTTCCTGCAGGATTTGAGTTTGCAAATTGGGATCATAAAAATCGTAATTGTGGGGTGCAAAAGCCACTTCTTCATCCACAGAGTCAGTGAAAAGCTGTTCCTGCGGATCCTGAAACAATAAAACCACATCCAAACCAGGACGCGGCTTGGCACCATTTTCAAAGCGCACTTTACCCGAGCTTGGCTTGATCAACCCAGCTGCCACCATCGCCAGAGTCGTTTTACCGGCACCGTTATCCCCTACCAAGGCAACAAATTCTCCTGGATAGAAGGCTATTTGGATATCCGATATGACTGCATGTCCGTTGAAACCCGCAGATATATTCTGCAGTTCGAGCAGCGGCGGGGTATCATCGGGGTGGTTATCATTAGAACGGATGAGAGTCTCCCAGGATACAGACGGATCGTCTGTCGGACGACGTATTCCTAGGCGATGTCGGAGCTCACGGTCAGCAAATACTTCATGCGGCTTACCATCTGCGATGACCCGCCCTTCATCCATTAGGATCACCCGATGAGCCAGTTGGGCAGCTTCTGCCAGGCGGTGTTCAATTAATATGATGGTAATCCCATACTGGGCACGCACCGCCGCTAGGGTCTCCATAACCCGCTGCGTATTGGGTACATCCAATGAGGCAGTTGGCTCATCCAATACTAGTACTTGTGTACGCATGGCCAAAGCGGCTGCTATTGCCAGGCACTGTTTTTGACCACCGGATAAGTTGGATGGCTTCTCATTACGCAGATCATGCATTCCCGTAGCGTGCAGAGCCCATTCGGTACGCTCTTCTACTTCCGCATAGTCTAATCCCAGGTTGCGAGGACCGAAAGCAACTTCGTCTTCAACTCGCAGATGGAAAAGTTGGGAGGCAGGTCTTTGAAAGACCATTCCAACCCGCTGAGCAATCTCGGAGATGGGTTGCACAGCAGGATCCAACTCATCCACGAGGATCTGCCCCTCAACTTGTGCAGGGATGGCATGTGGGATCAAACCACAAATTACCCGTGCTAATGTGCTCTTTCCACACCCAGATGGACCTGTCACCAGTACGCACTCACCATCAGTAATATCAAACGAAACATCCTGAAGCGCTTGAATATCCCCGTAATGAACGGAAAGATGTCTCACTGTGATCATTCTCGT
>MKUW01000006.1:0-286962 GCA_001899005.1 Chloroflexi bacterium 44-23 | reverse complement strand
ACAACTACACAAGCCAGCCGATATTCCTTTCGGTCAATCAGACTCATACCAACCGTCAATCCGTTGTTCGCCAGAAATTCCAGCGGACCTAATTCATCCAGGAGCAATAAATCACATTTAGTGGACAGCCCTAATAGGATTCGATTACCCCAATCAAGCACCTCTGGATCGATCAGCCAATGCAACTGTGCAAAACCTCGCTGCTCTGGCAAACGGCGATGAAATTCATCACGCTTCACCCCTAATAGGTGGCGTTCATTGTTCGTGATATCGACCAGGTCAATGCCTATCTTCACGCTCTGCTCAAAAACAGCCGGAGATACCAGCCCGACAGGCTCGATCCCATGGATTCGCGCCTGGCGAATCAACTCCAGGCACCAGCCAGTTTTGCCCGACCCACTAGAACCGGTGATGATGATCAGCTTGGAAGCACTTTCAGTTGTGGAAGTCAACCTCGCCAGGAGATCGGTTGGCGAGAGCAGTTTTTCTAGCATCGTGCACCTTTCATATCGGGTTTTCATCATCAGAATTTCATTTATCAAAAAAGCCGCCTCTTGAAGAGACGGCCCAAGACCAGATTCTCTGGTAGGGACATCTCCTTTCCAAGTTAACTCCACTAAACGGAGTTCGGGAGGCTGGGGCTTTTCTGCCACCAACCTGGGTCACTATTCAAGTGACCGGCCTGATGACCATGCATGGTTAAATGTTTAGGTCATCAGGCTCGGAGAAAACCAAGATTATTTTCGTTCCGTCTTCGAATCGACCTCAGACTTTCCACTAAGTCCATCTCGGAATGAGCGAAATCCAGTTCCCAACTCACCGGCAATTTTGCCTATCCGGCCTACTCCAAAGAGTAGAACAATAAGCACAAAGATAATGATCAGTTCTGTAGGTCCTATTCGAAACGGCAATTTATACCTCCATCTTATATATATAACTCTAGATCTTTATTACCTTTACCATGGAATCGTAAAACACAGCACTACCGCCTACTGGATCCACAAGCGTAGTATTACCCAGGTAAGGATCAACACACATGGCTGCATTGGCATGGAAACCACCAGTACGACGGGGATCACCTTGAATGTGTTCACCATCAATGACAAAATCACCACTTCCATTGGCGAAATGTCCAAAGCCCAACGCAAATGCGATAACACCCGGACGCATCCCCTCAACTACTTTTACCTTACCAGACATTTCAACTTTTTTACCATTGAGGAGATTCCAGACACCTTTGGGATTTGAAGCAGAAACGATCCGTGCATGATCCTGATCTTTAATCCCTAATCGCTTTGCATCCACGACGTTCATAATCACTGCATTCTCTGGCATGAGTGCATTAAGCCAATAGTTGCCGATGGTTCGGCTCTTGGTTTGAGTGATGTCTTTGTAGGTGATGAGCTGTAAATCATATTCAGCACCTTCTTCAACAGGCTTACCGGTAACGTCGAGCTTTGGAGGAACATATTTTGCATACCCTGCAAGGTTTTTACCGGTCATTGCACTCTTCACGCCAAAAGTTTTCTCTTGATAGATATTTACCAACCGACCATATTTGTTGGCAACGAGACTACCCGAATACCCTTTGGCAAAGTCCTGAAAACGTCCACCGCGGTTTAGAACAAAAACGACCTTTGGCCACAGCGCTTCCCCAACAATTGCTTTCCAACGCTCAGGATCATAAACTGACTTTGGCAAGTGTTTGCGAGCTGCTTCGAATAAACGTATTTCATCGGCATCTGCATCAGGAACACTATCGGATCCGTCTTCTTTCTCTCCGAACGCGATGTTTGCGACCATGCCCAGATAGAAATCGTCCGGGTGCATAAAGTCTCCACCTTTTCCCAGACCACCTTTGCCAAAGTTCGGCATCCCCAGTTTTTCGGCCAGACCAAGCAAAACAGCTTCCATACTTATTGGAGTGGCTTGCCCGAATACATTCACATCCTCTACTAACGGAGCAATTACAGGTTGCCGGATTCCTTGAACTTTGAAAGGAACTGAAGGATGGGAACCATTGAATTCCCAGCGTTCCAGGTAGCTTGTATCCGGGAAGATATAGTCGGAATACATGGACGTTTCACCGATCGTGATATCAAAGTTGATGAATAACGGCAGTTTCTTTGGATCTGATAGGATTTCGATCAGTTTGTGTCCAGCAGGAAGTGAGTAAACAGGGGAGCCCATGTAAAGGAACAAGGCTTTGACCGGATAAGGGTACGCGTCCCCTAGTGACGGGATTACTTCCTGGTAGATATCAGTAGCCAAAGGATACCAATGACGTTTAGCCGGATATCGTTTGTCTTCAGGCAAACTGGAGAAGATGGTTGATTCTTGATACTTGGCATCTGAACGGATAATCGTAGTACCGAAAGGCGTCAATTTGCTCGGTGCAAGTTTTGCTAGAGGGAAAGGCTGTCCTGCTTTTCCACCAGCAGCATCATAGGCTGAAAGCTTGATCATTCCACCAGCGTAGTCGAAGTTCCCAATTAAACCATTCAGAGTATACCAAGCCAGAACATTGTAGAACCCATTAGTGTGTTGCGATACGCCACGGTGTATATCAGCACAGGCTTTCTTTCCATGACTGGTAAATTCCTTAGCCAGCTCGATTAAGTCAGACGCATTTAGACCACAAAGATCAGCCCATTCTTCAATTGTGTGCTCACGGGCTGCCTCAGCAATGATCTGTAAACTCGACTTGACCTTAAACTCACCTAATTGCACATTTTCGACAAACAAGTCACCAATCATTTCTTGACCTGGTTCAGTCGCATACGGATCAAATGCAACCGGTTCACCATCCTTAAGCGCTACAAAGTAATCAAAATCATAAGTTTTCTCAGCGTCAGTAGTCAGTGGACGGGCTTCTTTCTCTTTTAGACCTATTTCACTGGCACGCAGGAAAGTTGTCGGTTTGCCATCTTTGTCCAATTTGACCAGCCAGGCTGCTTCGGTCCACGTGGGATTACCGACGAGTGTTGCTGCGCCTTTGTTAGCAGCCTTTAGGTAGGCGGAATCAAACTTTTCATTGTCGAAAATCCAACTCATGAGCGCTAAAGCCATCGCGCCTTCCATACCTGGTTTGATTGGCAGCCATTTCCAAGCTTTACCGGCCGTCTTTGATAGCCGCGGATCCACAACAGCATACTTCAACCCGTGGTCTACTACACCCGAAGTAAGTTTGGCGGAGCGTAATGGAGGACCATAATTGCCTTCAAAAGGTGAAGCACCCACAAATATGATGAATTCACTATTGCGAATGTCACCCTGCCAGTAGAATTTGTCCCCGCCAGTCCATTTGCCATCCTCGAATTTTTCAGACATGGCTTTCCCGGTGAAATAGAGTGATCCCTGGCAAACTGTGGTGTGACCATGTGTATTACAAGTTCCAAAACCATCTCGGAAGAAACGGTTGAGGAGGTCACTACGGCCCCCCTTCAAGCGTCCCCAGTTGAAGACTACCTGGTTATTGCGCGGACCGAAATCCGGGTGATCTGGATCTATCATCTTATCAAGATCAGCTGCGAAAGTCTTTTTAAATTCTGCAACCAATGTGTTTTTCTTTTCCAGATCTTTTTCGCCAAGAATGTTCTTAACTGCACCCGCAATTGCGGAGGCAGCTTTGGAATCGGTTAATGCATAGGATTCACGCAGTCCAGGAACATTGCCTTCGTTAAAAAGGTCGCCGCCATCGACAATCTCCTGAAGAGCCTTATCAAACTCAATCGTCTCCCATTGGTTCTCGCCGCGTTTGGTGCCAGGTTTACGCTTGAGTACCTTTACAATACGATAAGGATCATACGCGGTTTGGATTCCAGCTTGCCCTTTGGGACAAATAGCTCCTTCCACTGTAGCGGTTTGGGTAAATGGAGTTTTATAGTCCAAGTGAGGGGTCATCGTCCAAGGGCTGTAAGGGTTACCATCAATCTTTACGGCTACGCCATCGCGTAATTTGACTTTGATACCGCAAATTGTGTTACATTGTAAGCAAACAGAATTGATTTGGTTTTCAAGCGAAGTCAAAGATTTTAAATCCGCGCCTTCACCTTGCGCTTGGGTCATCAGGTATTCAGGTGTTATACCCAAGAAAGCTGCTGAGATTCCCACCATTCCAGCACCTTGCAAAAAGTCACGGCGAGAAACAGCTTTCGGGGAGTTTTTCATTTTTTCTGTCATTGTTTTACCTCCGCTTCAGGTACATGGGATGATTTCGTTAACCATAAAGGCAGGCGTTCAGCACCAATGAGGAACACCAGAATGGCTATTCCTACCCCGCCCGAAACAACCAACCATTCCATCAAACTTGGAAAATAGGTGTTACCAAGATGTGGCCCTTGAAATGCAGTGCTCAGTCCTTGAAATTCGGGTACGAGTAATCCTGGCACAACGATATTGGCGCGGGCTACAGCAATACCAATTAAAACAAGTAGTCCCATCGCTCCAGCCCAATACCGCTTCTGTCCAATTTTAGGTATCCAAAGAATAATGATTGGCAAGAGCGTTCCCAGGCCAATTTGGATGAACCAAAAAAGCCACCAACCGTCTCCAAAAAGGATGGCTTTGACGGCTTGTACATTATCCGGGACTTCCGCATAAAGTGATTGGGAAAAGTCTGTAAAGAGGAAGAAAAGTTTGATGAAAGCCAACGCTATTGTCATCAAGCCTAACGCTCTCAATTGCTTTACGCGATTCTCGTCGCCGTTAGGTGCCAGCCAGCCTAAAACTAATAGTAATAGTGCTGCACCCGAAGCTAGTGAGAAAAACGGGAATTGAGCAGGAAGAAGACCTACGTGCCAAAAGACTCTACTTGCATTTATCCCAAGAAATGCCCCAACCCCGCCACTTAAGAATATTGACAGCAGCACACCAACTATAAATAGCGGTTTTATCAATTTAGCTTGGGGTTTCCGGATTACAACCCACAATGACACCAGGATGATTATAAAAAATAGTGAATATCCCCAAACCATTTGAGCCATGATTGATCCGAAGGAAGGGTTGAGGAAAACCTTCCATATGCGCTCCAGATGTCCAAGGTCCAATGCAATCGTCATAAGCCCAATGGGTAGTGTCACCAGCGCTCCCCATAATGCAATTTTCCCAGTTCCTTTGAATAGTTTAATCCCAAAAAGAAACTCCAAACTGGCGATCATGTATGCACCTGCTGCAATTCCTGCAAAAAACAGATACATAGAAACCCATAATCCCCACGGGATGTAAGATCCGTAATTAGCTCCCTGTTCTCCAATAGTAAAACGTAAGACAAAGCCCCATATTCCTGCAAGGAGGGTGAGCACACCCAGGGCATAAAATAGAATTCGTAACTTTGAACCCTTTTTCATGAATTCTCTCCCTTCCTAGACTAGATAGAAGACTTTGGGTTTGGTCCCCAATTCTTCTTTTAAAACCATGATGTTCGGTTTGGATATCATTTCAGCGACCAGACTGGTAGGATCATTTGCGTCCCCGAATAGGGTTGCACGTCCGATGCATGTGGTAGTACAGGCAGGCAACTGACCTTCGCGAAGTCGATGTAAACAGAAATGACATTTCCGAACATTCCCAATTGGCGATCCGTGATCGTCTGGACGGGCGTAACTTTTTCCATATTCGTCGTTAGCTATGCGTTCATAATTGTCAGCAGTATCCTTGCCGACGATTTTTCCTACTGCAACCGGGGTATTTTCAGTATAGGTATACCCAAAATCAAACGTTCGGGCGCCATATGGACATGCAGCAATACAAGCGCGGCACCCGATACATTGCTCATAATCAACTACAACGATTCCCTCTTCGTTCGTGAATGTAGCATGTACCGGACAAACCGGGGTACAAGGTGGGTTCTCACATTGCATGCATGGACGGGGAACAAATGCGCGGGACACATTGGGGTAGCTTCCAATTTCTTTTTCCAAAACCGGCCGATAAACTACTCCCGGCGGAAGCTTGTTTTCTGCTACACAGCCAATGGTGCAAGCATGGCAACCGACACATTTCCGCAGGTCAATGACCATGACCCAATGTCGTTCGGATGGTTTCTTTAGCATTGCGCGATGTAAATCGTTTTGCATCCGAATCAACACATCGGAACCCACTCCTGCCTCAGGAATCAGGTCGAGCAATGTTGTAGTTCCAGTGGATTGGGCACGAACCATTTGAGTTGGGTTTAACCCATTCATGGCAACAATAGCCCCACCTGCACCCAGAACCTTGAGGAAATTCCTCCTCGATTCAGAAGGTTTCTTCTGTTCTTTTGGCATTACACCCTCCTTTAAAAATAGATTATTTTCTTTACCTTAGGAAATAGAATACTGCTCCCTATACTTTACATAGATGGGATGCCAGAAGACTATCAGGCAAAGTTGGTTAAATTATCAATAATTGTCAGGGAAAAGCTTACAAGGGAAATTAATTAACCAGAAATCAACCCTTTTTTTAAAGCATATCGTACCAAGCCAGCCCGATTATGTAACCCCAACTTTTCCATACCCCTTGATCGGTAAGTTTCTACGGTTTTTATGCTTAAAGAAAGTGTTTCAGCAATTTCTGATCCAGTGTATCCCAGAGCCACAAGGCGTATTACCTCTTGCTCCCGTTCACTTAACAGTGACCATTGATCAATGTTATCTAGATGATCTCGTGATGGAAGCATATCCTCTACTAGATGGCGCATCATTGAATGGTGTACATACATTTCTCCAACCAGTACTGAATGTATTGCAGTAATCAATTCTGTATCTGCTGCTTTCTTCAGTACATAACCTGATGCGCCATTCTGAAGTGCCTGGTGCAGGTATTGTTTGTCATCATGCATGGTCAATACTAATATCTTCGAACCTGGCGAAACGTGCCGCAATCTTGGTAATATTTCCAAACCACCGACCCCTGGCATGCTAAGATCCAACAATATAAGGTCGGGCTTTAGTTTTTCACATTGATCCAGAGTTTCAATTCCAGTAGAGGCTTCTCCAACGATCTCCAGGTCTTCCTGGGAGGATAACATTGATTTTAACCCGGCACGCAGGATTGCATGATCATCCGCTAACAGAACGCGTTTTTTCTTCTCCAATTGAATTCTCCTCTTCACGGATAGGGATTTCTACAAATACACTTGTCCCTCGCCCTGCGTTGCTTTCTATTGTCAACCGCCCACCTAATAATTCTGCACGTTCGCGCATCCCCAGTAATCCCAGATGGAGTTCGCCTTTAGTAGTGCTGACTTCAAATCCTTTTCCGTCATCTTCGATCACAGCTATTATGATGTCATTTCGTCGTTCAACCAGAATACTCACCGAATGAGCCTGAGCATGTCGGACGACGTTGGTTAATGTCTCTTGAATTATGCGATAAAGAGCAGTTTCAACCCCTTCTGAAAGCCGCAGCCCACCAAGCGTTATGGCCAGATCAACAGGAACTTTATTACGGGACTGCCAATCAAAAACGAGTCGTTCCAATGCTGCGGATAAACCTAAATCGTCAAGTGATCGGGGACGGAGTTGCATTGCCAAAGCGTGGACCTCATCCAGAGTTTGGGCTGCAATATTTCTCAAATCACTCGCTTGTTTTCTATCTGTATCTGTACTGTTTGCTTCCAACATGCGCAATCCTACCAAAAGCGAGGTAAGAGATTGTGAAGTACTGTCGTGTAGCTCACGAGCAATCCGGCGACGTTCTTCTTCTTGCGTTGAAATTACTTTTTCCAATAGCTGCCGCTGCAATCCCTCACGTTCTTGACGCAGATCATGGACTTGTGCCAGATCCTCACTCATTTTGTTAAAAGCCTGTGCCAAAGTACCTAACTCATCCTTCGCCCAGGGATGAATCCGCTTGGAAAAATCGCCACGTGAGACCGACCGGGTTGCCTCCACTAATTCTAATATTGGACGTGCCAGAATGCGCGTCAGGAAAAACGCGACAGCAACACCAAATAAGACACCTAGAAGAGTAAATGATATTGATTGAAGCGTGACTTGCGAAACCGCCTTTTGAACGATCTCATTTGAAAGTCCAATTCGAGCGATACCTGCTTTCCCATTCAAAATCGGGACAGCTGTATCGTAAATATAACCCATATTTGTTTCAATCAAAACAGTTTGATTGTAAGCAAGGTCTGTGGGAATGTTTAAATCCAACAATCCGACAGGAAAACCTTCACCAAAGGTGTGCGCCAACACCTGACGATTCTGGTCCAGAATAAATGCATATTGGAAATTATCATTATTACTTTTTGTTTCAAGTAGTATATCTTGAAGCTCTAGTAAATTGTTTAGCAGAATTGGATCCGCTGAGCGGGCAGCCAAATCGCGGGCTACAGAGATACTTTGCTCGCGCAGCTGTGCTTCCATATTTTTTGAGAGAACTGAGCGAGTCTGTAAGGTGTTGCCAAATCCAACCAGTATCACCAAACCTAAGGCAAGGCCTAGAATCTTGGTTTGAATTCTTACCGCCCCAGCAATTTCCCAGAAACGGTTGAAAATTGAATTAATGCGAGAGAAATTATTTGATTTTTTCCACATCACTTAATAAAACTCGAATATCATCATAAGCATGGTCATCAAGTATTACAAATTTATCAACGCCGATTGACTTTAAGGCAATTCTTCCTTCAGCCGAATCATGCATACTTAGCAGAACTTTCTGTAGTTCTTGTTTTAAATTAGGATCAAGTTTTAGGCTGACAACCACAGGAGGTATTCCAAATGGTGGTGAACGGTGAATCACGCGAACCTTTTTGGCTAGACTTGGATCTCGAGCAATAGCATACTCGTAAACCAGACTATCGACAGCAGCACCATCAGCCAGTTTGTTCGCTACAGCCCGAATTGCCTCATCGTGGTTATATGTAAAAAATGTTTTTGAAAAGAAGTTTTCAGGGCTGAATCCAAGTCCTTGAACCAGGTACGTGGGGTACATCCGTCCGCTCAGTGAAATCGGATCGGTAAACGCAAAAACCTTATGCTGCAAGTCAGCCATGGATTGTGCGGAGCTGTCTGCAGGAACAATCAATAAAGAGTAATATACCGTCTCCCCATTTACTTGAGGCGCTACCAATAATTCCATTTCGGAGTTATTAATTCCTTCAATGTACGCACTAGTACATACAAATGCCAAGTCTACTTTGCCGTCTGCAATAAGTTCATTCGTTTCAAGATACGTTCTTCGTTGGATTAGCTCAACCGGCCGATTGAATTTCGTTTCAAGATATTTGAGCAAAGGTTCATATGATTGAACTGTTCCTTGTGGAGAAACAACTGAGGCAACCGCAACACGTAGTGGGGTCACTTCCTGTTTTATCGGTTCCAGTGGCTGAAGATTCTCTAAATCAATATAACCAGCAACCTGCTGCGATTGCCTTGGGGAACAACCAGAAGTGAAGAGTATTAGCAGAAACAAGAATAGAAGAAAGAATCTTTTTTTAGCCATAATGACCCTGGTTTGTCCTAAGGTATGTCGGACTTTAACAAATTTTCTGCCTGTTGAAATTCCTGAGGTGTATTTATATTAATAAATGCCCTGGAATTCGGATCATAAAATTTAAATTGATCCTCTGTGATTTCCAAAACTTTAAGAAGACTGAGCCATCCAATCAATGATAGCACATCCATCGCCAGTGATTTTTTTACTGCGGCGAGACAAATTTCCCGTCTATAGACCGCATGCAACGGTTCAAGTCCTTCTCGACTCCGAGGAACAACAGCATCCATACCGCTTTCCTCAAGCAATTGCGCTGCGTAAGCCAAAAGGTGCGGGCTAAAGAACGGCATATCGCATCCAATTACCGCAACAAACGGTCGGGTTGACGAGCTTAATGCCGTATGCATTCCCACTAGGGTTCCTCGAAAGGGTAATTGGTCAGGATACAAAGGGAGATTGAGAAACCGATAGAGTTCAATTTGGTTTGTTGTTACGAACAAATCATCGGTCAGGGACCGTCCTCGGCTGGCAATATACGCGATTAGCGGCTGGTTATTAAATTCAATTAAAGCTTTATCCTGTCCCATTCTTTTCGAAAAACCACCTGCTTGGATTGCTAGAGACAAATTATTCAGCTTTTCCATACGTATCTCAAATTTTCTTGCTTTAGTAAGCAATTATCCAGCAATTTCTACCTAAACTACAAGAGGGATTTGTCTTGTTCTCGGTTTGTCTCCTTAGGTTCTGGAAGCTTTGGGATTTCAACCGCGACCTCGAGCTCATTCTTCACTTTCAATGGTTCATCTATTTCCTTAATAAGATCTGCAACAGAATTTGTTAATGAACTCCGCATTTGGCTGGTACTACGGTCAAGGTTCTTAATCGTCTCATCCAGTTGGGCTTCCTTAGCCATGATTTTCGGAAGTTCCTTCAGTTCTCGCTGGGTCGCCCAGACCTCCTGCCAGTAAGGAGATTTGGTTACCTTTCGGAGGAAAGTGCCAATCTCCCTGGCGGACTTCACCATATTGCCCGGCCCAAAAATGATTAATGCGATAAGGATGATGAAAATGATTTCACCAACCCCAAGATTCAAGAAATTCATGATTTAGATACTCACATCTCTAATTCTTTAGAACCTAATGTTTTTCTTTCTCATCTTTGTTAAAATCCTCTTCTTCACCTTTGAGACCCGTACGGAAGGATCGTATGGAACTTCCAAGCTCTTTTCCGATCTTTGAAATCCGTCCCACCCCAAATAGCAAAAGGACAATCACGAGGATGATAATTAATTCTTGTACTCCGAAATTTCTAAACATGTCAGATTACTCCTGTCTTGGGAACCTTATTTTACCGCGGCTATGAGAGTCTGTATTTTAACACCCAATTCGTTAAAATATCTAATAACGATGTTCCAGCTCCCATCAATGAATTTTATGCAAACCAAAAAACCTGTTTTTATCTCCTGCGGCCACATTAGGGATGATGCCACTATACCAGCGGTTAACAGAAGAATAGCAATGATTAATAGACTCTTTTTTGCTTTGGATAGTTTTTTTCTGGTTTTTGGCTTGTGATCCATTCTTGCAAAGATGGCAAAAATGATGCTTAGACAATAAAGACCGATCAATGGGATCATCATTAGTCCCATATTTACTGGGTCGGGGGTGGGTGTAATCAATGCGGCGAGAACTGCCGATAATACAATCGCAATTCTCCACTGCTTCACCAATTGTTTTGCAGATACTAATTTAAGCTTTGCAAGGACAAAAATCACCAGAGGTAATTCAAAGCTTACCCCAACCCAAAAAAGCAGGTTGGTAACGAACCCAAAATAGTTACTTGGGCGTGGAGAGGTATTAATTCCCATAAAATTAAGCAGGAAAGGTATGGCTGTAGGCAGCATTAAATAATATGCAAAGGCAACTCCACCTACGAAAAAGATTGTGGCTGCGGGCAATGCCAACCAAATCCAGAAACGTTCGGTACGTTTTAACCCCGGCATCACAAATGCAAGAATCTCGAACACGATGATGGGAAGCGCCATGGTCACGCCGCTCAACAATGATATCTTCATGAATGCAGAGACATTCTCAGTCACATCTATGGAAGATAATCTACTAAGACCGCCAATTGGTGTTGCCAGGAATTCGGCTAGAGTTTGACTGAATGAAAAACTTATAATAGTTGTAATAGCCAAGGTGATCACAGAAACGAGCAGTCTGTTTCGTAGCTCTTTAATATGATTCAAGATAGACATTTGCGGAGTGTCGTTTGTCATGATAATCTAGTGTACCTTGCAAGGTGAAAGGTAATCCGGATCAAAACTAAATTATTACATAGTGTCAGTTTGCAGCTACTAGAATTAATATCCGAAATGAATGATAGAAATTTCACAAGCGGATTTCCTTTGTTTATTATTTGTAAAAAATTTTGCAATTATGTTATATAAAGACTTCTATAAAGCTAAACGTTTGGTATGTTCAGTGTAGTTAATGTTTTAACTATAATCTATCATTTACCCTTTCAGTCCAGTCCCTTTCATAATTGAGAGGGTTAGGATAAAAACCATCACTTGATCTCTACCAATAGTTTTTTTACCTCGCACCGGCGCTCAGTAAAATCTTCTGCACAACTGCCTCCACTTCATCCAGATTGGGCACGTCGAATGTTGAAAATAGAACACCGTCCACTATTACCGTCGGCACAGCTCTACCTTTTGTAATCAACTGTCTCATCTGTATGCTCGGTTCTTTTGGAACATAATCCTCTTCGGTCATGTATTCTTTCATACGTAATTCATCGGGCATGAAATCAATTCCCCGTTTAAAAACCACCAACCTGGCTTCATTGGGGTGGTGGTGGACGATCTCTTGTAGAATTTTAACAGTCTCTTCGCATTTGCTTGTGGGGGGTGTGGCGATCAATACTTCCAAATGGATTATTTTACTCATGATTCTTACTCCTTGCGTCTCGTGGAAGAAATTTCCGAATTTTCCTGGTGAAGCTTTTCCAACAGCCGAAGTATTATTTCCCTGGTACGGTTAGATATTGACGCATTCGTCACGATTGCCTGTGCTTCTTGAATTGAGCTTCCAGACAGGGATGTCTCCAACAACTCAAATTCTGGTTGGTTTCCCATTGTCAGGTCGTAATTTAATCGAATCTTCTTAATTATCCTGCCCTCCAATTCAGCTGAAAGGGAGACTACTCCGAATTCTGATCGGTCAGCAACTGTGATTTGAAACTCCAAACCCGAACCAAAATTCCATTTATCGGTGCTGTACTTAGCAGCAAGTAGTTCGAAAGCCAGTTCTTGCTCTTCTTGCGTCAGGTCGCCTGGGATAAGCCGAATACCGAGCACTTCGGCAGCATGCTCTGCAAAGCGGTTCATGACCTCTCGCGTTTCCAAATGGCACTCTGCTTCGCGCGACAAGGATGTAACCCGTTCTTGAATTGAGCGGGCAGATTTACCTTCAAACTTGAGTGCTGAAGGTGTAAGTGAACGCTCCATCACTTCAAAATTGATATTGACTAAAAATGTACCACTTTGGACAAAGGCATGATACCAGGAAAATTGAGCAGAACCATATATTTTACGGTTCCCAACTAAAACGTCGTTACGGCCCTCGTAATGGGCAATGACGTTATAGTCTGAGCATGTGCGTATAACAGGAGCTGCAAACAAGTGATAGAGTTCATCGTCGCTTTGGGAGAACATATCCCGCTGGAAGAATGCTGAGAAACAGAAACTACCCATTTCATGATAGACGGCTCCACCGCCATTCATACGGCGCACAATTTGAATTCCGTTAGCCTGGCAGTAAGCAACATCCACCTCAGACCAGGTATTTTGGTGTACACCAACAAAGACCGCTGGATGCACTTGTCTCAGCCGAAGGGTTGGAGATGTTTTACCTTCATCTAAAAGGCGTGCAAGCGCTTCTTCAACGGCAAAGTGATGTCGGGCTTCATGAATATCATCAATTAAAAGACGCCATTCAGTGGACAAAATACTTACACCGTTCCTTTTTGCATTCTTCGTTAACTTGGTCAAATTCACATCGAGGTTCCACAGAAAGGTCAATACCAAGTTCGCGCTTTAGAAAGATGGATGCCGTCTCCAGTGATAGGTAAACACTCTGCTTACAGCAGCGGGGACCGCCTGCCTGGGCGATGGTCAAGAGCGCTTCAGCGGAGGCTTGCAAAGCTAATGATCGTTCCCGATCCTTCTGGTAGTTTGCACTTGTTAAAATCGAGACCAATGTGCCGACACAGATAGCGGCACCACATTCGCCGCGTGTGCCGCATGCGCCCATGGGTATGCCTTTGGTGCGCTCAATGGCTGAAGCCAACCGGCCAGGTGCGAGAGGACGCATTCGATTGTTACGTAGAGCAGCCAGCACTGCCGCGGAGACTAGTATGTGGTGCTGCGGACTGTGCATTATTGACATGGGGTGCTTCATGATCAGGTTTACAATAGACACCGGATCAGTCTGGTGTGAGCCCTCACAAACCCGCTCGACCAGCTGAGGCCAGTCTGCAAGTTGGCACTCTTCACAGATGTGGTGGCCGGCAGAACATAGATATTTCGACGGCGTTTCATGGCCACAGAAAGTACACACAGCCACGGTATCCACTTGCGCTAATTCATCACCGCACACTACACAATGATATGCCATACACCATCGTTCCTATTTCGAATGAGAATGTCACTATATCTACTCCTATCCAATGGGTCAGCTACTCTCGAAATTCAAGTATGAAAAATATCCAACCATCAAGGATTTTTCAAGGTAACGAATTTCTGATAACTTATTACAGTCTTCCGCAGCACGGTCAGTCGATGACTATTAAATTGTACTGTTTTCATTGGTTTCTTCTTTAAGTACACTTCAAATAATAAATATGTAAATTCAACCTTTAATGCATTTTTTGGAAGTGGAATTGTATTAATGCTTTTTAAATAGTATACAGTTCCACTTCCAATCAAAATCAATTTTCGTTAATTATCACCAATAATGACTTGCCTTTTATAAACCATATTTTTCCGCAAATGCGGTTACCGCATCTTCGAAGCATTTCATCGGGGCAGAAACAACACCACCACCAACTTGCCCGACACCTGGGTCTTTATGAGCGACACCAGTATTCACGCGTGGGGTAATTTGCTTTTCCACTACCTTTAGGATATCAATACCCGTCGGTGTACCGCGGAAATCTAGAGCAGGGATCGTAAACTGTTTATGTTCAGCGAAAGTGATTTCGTACATATCCAGTGTTGTATTCGTTGCGTCTCTGGGTACACCGCCGATGAAGGTGACCAAAGCCGGGGCAGCTGCCATGGCAAAACCGCCGATGCCGGCAGTTTCAGTGATGGTACTATCACCGATGTCACGACAGGCATCCGATTCTTTGAAACCGGGGAAATAAAGTGCTTTCACGATCGGTGCTTGTGCAGTGAACCATTGGTTTCCCAGCCCACTTACTTTAATTCCAAAATCGGTGCCATTGCGAGCCATGACTGTAACAATTGTGCTGCCCTCCACGTTGTCGCCAGCAGCAGTCATCGTTTTGCAACCAGCCATGATAGGGTTGAGCATGGTTAATGGATTCTCACCCAGGAATTTGATCACATCATGGGCGGTTTGCGTATCTTTGGCTACTTTGGCAATAATTGGAGCCATCTGGATTGACCATAAAATTGATGCTGCGTCTTCACGATTGTGACCATCATCACCCATGTGGAGTGATTTCGAAATGATCATACGGATATCTATGCCGCCCATTGCTTCAAGTGCACTCTTTACAGTCGGACCAACAACCGATTCCATCAAGCGAAGCTTGTTTAATACTTCTTCTTTGTAAGCCCCCATGCGTAATACATTCCCGCGACCTTCATTCATATTTGAAAAGCATTTTATCCCATGTGTCTGGTTTTCTATCACGTAAACAAGTTGTGAGGGAGAAATCACACCCGCCATGGGACCGCTGGCCATATGATCATTGCAAGGAGCGAAATCGATTTTACCGGATGCCAGTAGTTTTTCTGCTTCTTCCGGGTTCTTGGCTTTGCCTTCGAAGAGTAAAGCGCCAATCATGGCACCTCTCATTGGGCCTGACATGCGTTCCCAGGTAACTGGGGGTCCAGCGTGAAGAAGCATATTCTCATGGAGCCCTGGGACAACCTCGATTGCTTTCGCCATTGTTGTCGCAACAGGACGCGCTTCCATAAAACGCTCGACTACATATGCATTTGCTTTATTGATATCAATCATGTTTCTGCCTCCTCAAATGATTTAATTTACTTTGAACCTTGTTTGATCCTATTCAGGATACTCGCCATTTTTTCGTTACCGCTTGCAGGTGGTTTCCAATCCACTTGAATATACGGGGCACCCTGGTCTTTCAAGTTTTCAGAAAAGGATTCAAGCCCGACATTAATCACAGCCAGGGGTCTCTTAATCTGATCAAGATCAACCGGTTTCCCAATTTGGTCAGCCTCAACGATGTTGCGTTCGGCAAGCGCACGCAGGATACGCCCGACATACCGCACCACAACCTCATTGCTTGGATCAACAAAGGCTCCTGCCTTTTTCAATTGAGTGACCTGATTCTCAAAATTCTGCGGATCTTCGTCAGTTCCGGTTACAACACAAACAACCTCCAGATGCCTTCCTGCTTTTTTTGCATTTACTTTTGCTTCTGCTAACGCTGGAGCCAATTCGCTGGCAGGATCTGGATGTGAGCCATACCCAATGACTATGTCAAGCATTAACACTGCTACTTCGGGATCGTTGGCTTCTTCTAAAATTCGTCGGATGCGGAGGTCGTTATCCATCATCGGATGTAGCCGACCTACGGTAAATTCATCCTCTCCGAGATCAATGATCGAATGTTCCTGGCTTTCAAAGGAATTAGCCATTTTATTTTCTTTATTGATAGGTGCATTTGCCCATACCCTGGGAACATAACCTGCCAGGATATGCTGCGCTTCATAAGCCAGTGTTCCTCCAGAGAAAAGTCCTCGGAGATATTTCTGCTGCGGAGTGAATTTTTCCAAGCCTAAATCTTCATCGCCCTTCATCACAGGAGGATTCTTCACCAGATCAACAGCCAGTCTGGCAGCATCATCTAATCCTGTGGCAAAAAACAAATTTCCATCCTGGAGAGTAGTAACTGCACGCGCAATAAAGTTGATCACAACTGGTTTGCCTGCCTTCCGCGCGGCTTTTAATACCTCTTCAGCCACTTTCGGAGAAGGTGGTTTGGAGATGAGCACAATTACTTTTGTATCTGGATCCCGTTTTAAGACATCCAGCGCCATCAAAAAGGTAATAGCTCCTACTTTTTCTGAAAGGTCTTTACCACCCGTTCCAATTCCAAACGTGATCCCACCATTAAGCTGATGGATACGTGAAGCAACCTGCTGTAAACCTGTACCTGCTGCAGCAACAATTCCAATCGGACCTTTTCGAATCTTATTTGCAAAAGCCAAACCAAAACCATCTACCATTGCAGTGCCGCAATCCGGACCCATAACCAGCAGCCCAAGTTCGCGTGCTTCCTTTTTTAATTCAATCTCGTCTTCTACGGTTACATTATCGCTAAACAGGTGAACATGTTTACCGAGGTGTAAAGCTTCACGAGTGACCCCGGCTGCATAACGACCTGCAACAGATACAATCACCCACTCCGCTCCAGGTAGCATTTTTGTTGCAGTTTCCAGACTGCGCGGCAGGTAGTCTTGATCAAGAGAAGCTGTACGCGCCGCAAGTAGGTCATCCACCTTGGATAGGGCAAAGTCCGCTGATTTTTCATCCGCTGCTTTTATCGCTATAACCAACTCGTCTGGTTTTGCAGCCATAATTTCAGGAGAGGTTAATCCAATATGAGAAAGGAGTTCCTTATTGGAATCGGTTCCCATGATAACTCCCACATCCAGAATGCTTGCAAAGTCATCCAAAGATCGCTGCAACTTCATCAACTTTGCCGAGTCTATATACACACCACGTCTGATTTCAGTTTTAATTATTGCCATTAGTTTTCCTCCAAAGTTAGTAAAGAAATTCAATTGCTCAAATTAAACAGCGGACATTTTTTAAAAAACCTTTTTATCAATACTTCCATCACACATTCATTAATATGAATGTGTGTCTATATTATGACATTCAATATTTGATAAGTCAAATTACTTTAATCCTAACAAAACTAATAATTAATTACTTGAGTACCAAATTGATTTAAAAGAAAGTAATATCGTTTTTAAATTATTGAGATCTAGATTTTAATGGTTGGACAATCAAGGGCATTGAATGAACCCTTGTGCCCATAAACAGCCGCCGCAAGTAGGATGTATGTTTCCAAAACAATCTTCCAGGTTTGATTCAGCCATATCGCAACTATTGCACACTGTGCAAGGCGAAAAATCAAATTCTTGTAGTCGATGACGTAGTTTGATATACTCAGGCTCATTCCATATCTCAACCAGTTTTTTATCCAGAATATTACCTATTGAATATGAATGAGATGTTCTTAAATTGTCATCCAAATAGCTTGTGTGTGAATGCAGTAGAGGTAAACAAGGACTTACTTTACCATCCCATCTTATTGAGATACTCGCTTTTTCAACAAAGGGGCACGTATTAACTCCTTTATCCACAACTTGTCCTGCATATTGAACAATTTTACTATTAGTAAACCCCTCCGAGAAATTCTTGATTGTGAATTCATCCAAATCGATTCTAGGAAGTGATATTCCCGGAGAAGCAATTGAAGATTGCAAATCGCTATGGTACATTGAATGCCCATAAAGTATCTGGTCACGAAGTTCGAGGGAGTACGGTAAAACGTTGCTAACCGAAAACATATCTGCACCAAGGCGTTTTCCAAGCTTCACAACCTCAGGTAGATCATTATGATTACGCTTCATGGCAACGAAAGCGATACCAAGTTTGGGCTTTGGTGCACCTATACTCAAGGTAATCGCCTGTAAAGTTTGGAGTCTCTTCAGATTGGCAATCACCAAAGGTAAAGCATCTCCCAAGCGGACATCAGCATAACTCTCAGGTTTCGCGCCATCTATAGAGACCCAGACACGGTCGAGCCCTAACTCGACCATCCAATTTGCTACGTTTTTATCAAGCAGGATTCCGTTTGTTATAAGTTCTACTGGCGCACCGATCTTTTTGGCACATTCGACCATATCCCGGATTTTGGGGTGAGCCAGAGGTTCACCGATTCCTCCGAAAAACACCAGTGGCTTTGGGTTTAGTGTTTCGACAGATTCCATCAACCTGTCAAAAGTTACCATGTCCATCATACCGAGCGGTTCCTGCCATACGTTTCGCATACAGGTCCTGCACTCAAGGTTACAGGCATTGGTTGGTTCAATATAAACCCTTACTAGTTTTTCAGCCGTTTGTATTATCTCTATGGAATTTTCAGAAAGATTGATATTGACCCTTTTTCCAGGTGTTAAATCGAATTGCTGGCGCAGTTCTTCTGGAAGAACCAAACCTCCATGTTCATCGATAGGAATGTTAATAGTTTTTGTTTTTTGCATGATTCATGGACAAAGGGCTTGCCGGTAAACGAGCAAGCCCTTTGTGATACAAATTAACAGATATCAGGTGTCGGGTTTCCAGTTGAGACATTTCCTTTGTAAAGTCGCTTTTGCAACCAGAACGCCACATTGACCAGACCGATCATAACTGGTACCTCGACCAATGGTCCTATCACTGCAGCAAATGCTTCTCCGGAATTCAACCCAAAAACAGCCACAGCCACAGCAATAGCCAACTCAAAATTATTGGAGGCTGCCGTGAAGGATAAGGTTGTGGTTTGTTTATAATTAGCGCCAACAGCCTTGCCCATAAAGAAGCTAACCAGGAACATGACCACAAAGTAGATCAACAGCGGAATGGCGATGCGGACCACATCTAGAGGTATCTTTACAATTAGGTTGCCTTTGAGGCTGAACATCACCAAAATTGTAAAAAGCAAAGCGATTAAGGTAATTGGACTGATCTTTGGAATGAAACTCTTGTAGTACCAGTCTTTGCCTTTTACCCTGGTGAGTACCTTGTTGGTGATAAACCCTGCAATAAAGGGAATGCCCAGGTATATGAATACTGATTTCGCGATCTCACCGATAGTGATCTGCACGGTCAGTCCCTGTAAACCAAACCAGGTAGGCAGCACGGTGATAAAGACATAAGCATAAACACTGAAGAATAAAACCTGGAAAATGCTGTTGAATGCCACCAGCCCGGCAGCATAATCGGTATCACCCTTCGCCAATTCATTCCAGACAATTACCATGGCAATGCAGCGTGCCAACCCGATCATGATCAGACCCACCATGTATTCCGGGTAGCCGCGCAGGAAAATGATCGCTAAAGCAAACATCAGGATCGGACCAATGATCCAATTCTGTACCAGCGAGAGCCCTAATACTTTCCAGTTGCGAAAGACCTTGCCCAACTCGTCGTAATGGACTTTCGCCAGCGGCGGGTACATCATCAGGATCAAGCCAATGGCGATGGGAATGTTGGTGGTGCCAACTGACACAGCACCATTAAAGATTTCAACGGCTTTAGGGAAGAGGTACCCTAACCCGACGCCAACCGCCATGGCGAGGAATATCCACAGGGTGAGGTAGCGGTCTAAAAATGAAAGGCGTTTGGTGACACTGGTGGTTTCCATCTTTGTTAGTCTCCTTGCGTTTTATAAATTGGATTAATTTTAGCAAACGGATTTTCGATCCGGGTCTGGATTGCACTGCGGGCAGGTACAGCCGGGAAATGGCTTAAGGGAAAAGTGATCGAGCGCATCTGGAGAGATTTCAACAACTCGGGCAGCATGGTGCAGTAATTTAATTATTTCAGGTTTTGTCAATCGATAATAAATATGCCGCCCGTCGCGCCTGGTGGATACCAGTCCTGCTTTACGCAAACCCATTAGATGCTGAGAGATGGTCGCCTGGCGCATGCCTATGATAGCTTCGATATGACAGACACAGGTTTCACTTTCGCCAATGATGAGCAGGATTTGCATGCGTGCAGGCTGTTGGATCTGTGTCAGCATGGAGGAAATCCGGGTTTCAGGTTTTTCGTTCATTTTCACATTCTCAGACATGAATGTATTATAATGATGAACTATTAATAGCGCAATACGCGAATCCTCCTTTCCTTTTTGAAGTTTGTCACATTCCATTGCAGTAATTTTGCCTGCCGCATTCAAACGGTTTCCCCAGCCAACTGTA
Organism: Chloroflexi bacterium 44-23; assembly: GCA_001899005.1. Taxonomy (GTDB): domain Bacteria; phylum Chloroflexota; class Anaerolineae; order Anaerolineales; family Anaerolineaceae; genus UBA6170. The sequence continues at coordinate 266,279 of MKUW01000006.1, read as the reverse complement.
AATCGGGTCTGCAATTACTGGATTCACCTGCAGAATCTTGATAGAACGATGATTTTTTAAAAGGATGTAGTTACTAAATGCCCACTTTACACTGGATCTATGATAATAAAGCCCGCCAAGCTGCCCAAGGGATACTCCACCTTACTTTTGGAACAACCCGTCGCTGTTAGTTCAATATGTTAAAATGGCACCCCACCTTTGCTGGCTTACCCACCATCGTCCAGGACAATCTTTCAACCGTATTCCACCAAATACCAGGCACTTCATACCACTTCGCGCCGGCTACATCCTTTGGAATATCTGGATCATTGGCTGTACCACGAGCAAGAAATCCGTCCGGGTGAATTCCAACTTCTGTATAAACGAACGAAGAAGGTGGCCCAGTACTGTCAAAGAAATCATTATTCTCCTTCCAGTGCGAATTATTTTGCACCCAAAATAAATCCAGGTCAAAACACTAGAAGGCAATAGCACAGTGACCTCATCAAACGACTGCTTGCCTTTCCCTTCATACTTGGGATCGGCCTAATTCAAGCTCACTGTAGTTCGAAAGCTTTCAATTATTGCACTAATATCACCATTCAAAACCGTAATAGTGAGATCTTGATAATCTATAACCTCTCGCAGCACATCTAGGGCAACCCCAATACCTATTGTTTCTTCCATTTCTTCTTCTGTAAGGCTAACAGAAACGAGGTAACCAATGCCGAGGTTTCATTTTCACTCTCCAGTAGTAGGTTTGTACAGCCACAAAATGACCATAGGATATGATCTGAGAAGCAAAAGAAATTAAGCAGACATTAGCCCATAATAGTCACTTTATTCTCCAAGGATAAGTTATCTTTACAAAAACTTTAGAAATGCTTCACTATCCCTTTATCTCGAAACAGTAAGCTTAGATAGTAAGTAAAAAAAGAATATCTATTAGGAGAAATTACGAATGAATAAAACTCTAAAAATTGTATTGGTAATTATTAGTGGAATCGTGTTAAGTGCTCTAATCTTTGGTGCTGGTTTGTTTGTCGGACGAAACAATTTAGGATTGGCTGGATACGGCCCAACTGGAATGATGAGCTGGGGTTCTGAAAACAATAAATTCGGTTATACGATGATGGGTAACGGATACAACAGGATGGGTGGTTACCAACCAGGTAATATTGCAAACGTCAAACCTCTTACCGTTGATCAGGCCAAACAAGCTGTTGAGAATTATTTGAAAAAGCTGAACAATGCTGATCTTGAGATCAAAGAAATTATGGTCTTTGATAATAATGCATATGCCCGCATCACTGAGAAAAGCACCGGTATTGGTGCAATGGAATTGCTGGTTGACCCAACAAGCCTATCTGTCTTTCCTGAATATGGTCCAAACATGATGTGGAATCTGAAATATGGCCTTATGAATGGAGCCGGAGGAATGATGGGTGGACGAACCGGTATGATGGGTGGATATACCAGTACTTCTAGTTCTACTTCAGCTACGATGACTGTTACCTCTGATCAGGCTGTTCAATTTGCTCAACAGTATTTAGATCAACAATTTCCTGGCTACAAAGCTGCAACGGACCCCGATCCATTCTATGGATATTACACCATCGATATTCTGAAAGATGGCAACCCAACTGGGATGCTCAGCATCAATGGCTATAATGGACAGGTCTTCCTGCATACCTGGCATGGAACCTTTATCGAGATGTGGGAATGATCTGATCCGCACTCCTCCTTTTCAGGGATTGGCCGTTATGCCGATCCCTGTTTGTATGTAAAATAGGTTAGTAACTAATTTTTTTTTTGCGAGGGTATTGAGATGCCTGCTGCCAAGATACTCATTATCGATGATGAATCTTCCATTCATACCGTTCTGAGCGCCTATTTGAAAGCTGAAAGATATGAATACAAATCAGCTTATGATGGTCCGACAGGATTGGCTACCGCCCGCTCGTTTAAGCCGGATATCATCGTCCTCGATGTAATGCTCCCTGGTATGGACGGGATTGAGCTGCTTGCCAACTTGAGACGCGAATCGAATGTCTACGTGATCATGCTTACCGCCCGATCTGAGGAAACGGATAAAATCGTCGGACTTTCCGTCGGGGCGGATGACTACCTGACTAAACCTTTCAGCCCGCGTGAGTTGGTCGCCCGCATCAAGGCTGCCCTCAGGCGCCTGCAGAACCCTGCCGGCAATACCGAGGAACCAACCATTCTCAACTTCGCGCATCTGCGCATTGATGTTGATGCGAGGCGAGTCTGGGTTGGTGAAAATCTCATAGACCTGACCTCGGTTGAATTCGACTTGCTGCTAGTACTTACAAGGCATCAGAGTATGGTGCTCAGCCGCGAACAATTACTGGAGAAAATATGGGGATACGATTATTTTGGCGATACCCGGGTGGTGGATGTTCATATCGGCCATGTTCGCCAAAAACTGGGGGATGAATCCATGATCGAAACGATCCGTGGCGTAGGTTATCGCTTTGAGGATAAATAGGTAATACCATGATGAAATTTGTACGCACGCATCTTGCCTGGAAGGTATTCCTTTCTTATCTGCTCGTTGTTCTTGTTGGAGGAGTGGTGCTGATCACTGCCGCCAGCCTGTCCGTTCCAGCAGCGTTTGAGCGACATATGGCAAGTATGAATGCAATCATGACCAATGGAAACACGGTCGGCAATAATCAGCAAATGCAAACAGAGCTATTTTCGCAATACACGGCTGCGGTCTACGAAGCAGTAACCTATGCAGTGGTTGCAGCTTTGATCGCAGCAATCTTGGCCAGCTTTTTCATCAGCCGCCAGGTTGTCACCCCCATGTTGCGCATGATGAGCCTCAGCCACCGCATCGCTGAGGGAGAATACGAAGAAAGGTTAGCTCTCCCCGGAGGCCAGCAGGCGGACCAAATCGATGAACTGGGCCAGCTGGCGCTCAGTTTCAACCAGATGGCAGATAAACTAGAGAAGACAGAGACCATGCGCCGCGAATTGATTGGAGATGTCACACACGAATTACGGACACCTCTAACTGCGGTCAAAGGATATCTGGAAGGGTTGATAGATGGGGTTTTACCCGCCGACCCGGAAACTTACCAGCAAATTCACTCAGAAATTGACCGTTTGCAGCGTCTGGTAAATGATTTGCAAGAGTTGAGCCGGGTGGAAGCCGGAGCTTTTCAATTGCTGCTCACGCCCGTTTCACCTTCCAGTTTGATCGAAAGAATTCAGAGCACTCTCGGCCGCCAATTCGAGGATAAGAACATCCAGCTTGAGATAAGCGTGGAATCCGACCTCCCCGATATCCTGGTGGATAAAGACCGGATCCTCCAGGTGCTGACGAACCTGGTTGGAAATGCGCTTCAATATACCCCCAGCGGAGGAAAAGTCACTCTTCTGGTCCGCCGGGAACGGTCTGATGTCCTTTTCTCAGTAAAGGATAGCGGAATCGGAATCACTGCGGAACAACTCGCCTTCATATTCAACCGCTTTTACCGCACAGATAAATCCCGGACAAGGGCGAGCGGGGGTAGCGGCATAGGTCTGACCATCGCAAAGGCACTGGTTCAGGCTCATCAGGGGAAAATTTGGGCCGAGAGCAATGGTGAAGGCAAAGGCAGCACTTTTTCATTCCTGATCCCCATCTCTAGATAAAAAATTTTATGCTCCTCAATTTTCTTTAACAAAACTTTACAAATCCTTGAATAAAGCTTCATCCTCCAATGTTAAGATAGTTATGTAAGTACAAAACAAACACCGCATTTTGAGGCTTAACGAAAGGATGAAACAAGATGATGATGGGTTATTGGTACGGTGGTCTTGGTTGGATTGGGATGGTTATCAACCTGGTCATTTCGGTTGCATTGATCATCGGAGTGGTGTTCCTGGTCATATGGATCGTGAAACGATTGAGCAATAACAATTCGGGACGAACACTGAACAATGTAGTGTTGCCGGTTGAAATTGCCAAGGAACGTTACGCGAAGGGCGAGATTACCCGCGAAGAGTATCAAAAGCTTTTAGCTGATCTAGGAACAGGGTAGGTGAAAGATGATGGGTTTTGGAATGATGGGCGGTATGCTGGTTTTTTGGGTCATTATCATCGTTCTGGCTGTATTGCTTGTGAAAGGGTTGTTCAACTCAAATAGTAATCGATCAAGTGACAATGCCCGAACAGCAAAACAGATTCTGAACGAAAGGTATGCCAGGGGCGAAATCACCCAAGAACAATACCAGATGATGGTGAAAGATATTCACTAATTGACTCAACTATAGGAGATCAAGGACATCATACAGGATTTGATCTCCTTTTCCGTTGATATCTCAGAAAAATTTTTACGCAAAGGAAATAAATAAAATGAGAAAATCTCAAGCCTTGATTATCACTGCCATTGTCGCGGTTGTAGTGGTTGCAGTTGGCGCTTTTCTGGTGAAGAAACCCGTCAACCAATCACATACTGCCTTCCTGGAAAAATACGGATTGAGCGGCCTTTCCGTCGAGGAAATTGTGCACAAGCTCGATAGTACGACGTCTGATCCCGCTGGACTCAAAGCCAGTATCACGAGTGATTTCCTGGTCCTCATGGATGAATCCGACGAGGTCAGGTTAGCGCTGCCCAAGGATAAGTTTTACCTCTCTTTTGCACCTTATGTCAAAGAATCTCATCCATGCGGAACACACAGCCTGGCATCCTGCCAGGGTGAGCTGGTTAACAAAGAAATTCACGCAGTCATCACCGATAGTGGAGGGAAAGAGATTGTCAATTCTGATTTGACTACCATGGCGAACGGTTTTGTAGGTGTATGGCTGCCGCGAAATATCGATGGTACCGTGACTGTCAGTTACAATGGCTTGGTTGCAGAGGCACCCATCACAACCTTTGCAGGAAGCAACACCTGCCTGACGACCCCGCTTCAACTCAATTGATTGTTAATTATTACCTGCAGCAAAAAGGGCGCGTCGGTAATGCCTAAAAAGAACTTGGTGAAAATTGGTGACTCTGTAATCCACCTGCTTACTGAATGATTCAATCACGGGAGAGCAAAGCTATCGCACAGGATTTTCTCTCCCTTTGCAGCAGGTAGTTCTGAGAATTAGGCATTTTGATTATCAGGGAAAATATATTAGAATAAATTAATCCTCACCGCCGCCTTCAACTAACCAGGATGAATGTGTCGGTGAATTTTGTTTAATGTGAAATTGTAAATATAAAACCAACCTCATTTTTATTAATAGCTTCAGGAGGTAAAAGATGACAGAAAAAAATAAAAGGATTGTTGAAAAAACACAGAATCTGATTGACTCCACCTTGCCACACCCAAATATGGAGCACGATCATGAAGTGCATGATATGTCGAAAATGGAACATGATCACGGGAAGGTGACGGCTGATGTTGATGCTCATACCGGACATGATATGAACATAAAAGATATGGATATAAAGGCGAAAGGCTCTTCTGGGCATGACATGACCATGGATATGGGAGGGCATGCTGGACATGGCATGTCCATGAACCGTAAAGAACATGAAGGCCACGGTGCCCATGTGGATCATAGCGGGCATGAGCAAATGTTCCGTAAAAAGTTTTGGATCTCACTGGTAATTTCGATCCCTGTGTTAATTTTTAGTCCATCAATTCAATCCTGGTTAGGGTACAGTGTCCCGGAATTTCCGGGCAGTAAATGGATCACCCCAGTCTTTGCAGTAATCGTCTTCTTTTATGGAGGTCTGCCTTTCTTAAAGATGGCCGTACCCGAGTTGAAGAATCGTAAACCAGGTATGATGACCTTGATTTCACTGGCAATTAGCGTGGCTTTCGTTTACAGCGTGGCTGCGCTGTTCCTACCTACCAGTGTCACCTTCTTTTGGGAACTGGTCTCACTGATCGACATCATGCTGCTCGGTCACTGGATCGAGATGCGTAGTATTCGACAGGCTTCAGGTGCCTTGAAGGAGTTGGCCAAATTGATGCCAGACACCTCCGAAAGGATAAATCCTGACGGGAAGACTGAAATCATTCCTACAGCAAGCTTAAATAACGGAGACCTGGTATTGGTAAGGCCGGGCGCGAGTTTGCCCGCAGATGGAGAAGTGCAAGAAGGCAATTCGGAGGTTAATGAAGCCATGATCACCGGCGAATCGAAACCGGTGAAAAAGCAGCCGGGTACCAAGGTCATCGCCGGTACGATCAATGGCGATGGTAGCCTTCGGGTGAAAGTGACTGCTACAGGAGACGAGACAGCTCTGGCAGGTATCATGCACCTGGTCGATCAAGCCCAACAGAGTAAATCCAATACGCAGATACTGGCAGATAAAGCCTCTGGATGGTTGTTTTATATCGCATTGGGTGTAGCCGCCATCACCGGAGTGGCCTGGACCCTGGCGGTGGGGTTTAACGTTGAAGTGATCGCACGAGTAGCGACTGTATTGGTCATAGCCTGCCCACATGCTTTGGGCCTGGCGGTGCCACTGGTGGTGGCCATCACCACGGCAATGGGTGCAAAAAATGGCATTCTTGTACGCGACCGACTGGCATTGGAAAAAGCGCGTCTGATCGACATGGTCATATTTGATAAGACTGGCACATTGACCGAAGGGTTGTTCGGTGTGGTCGGGATCGAAACAGTCGACGGTTGGAGCCAGGATGACGCACTCGCATTGGCGGCTGCCATCGAAAGTGACTCTGAGCATACCATCGCCCGCGGCATCCGCAAGTCGGCAGAAGATCGCAAGTTAACCTTGCCGGCTGTTTCAGACTTCGAAGCTATTCAAGGGCGAGGAGCACAGGCAAAGAGGGATGGAAAGGCAGTGTATGTGGGCGGTCCGCGCTTATTGGAGATGCTTAAACTAAAGCTACCCGATAAACTGCTCCAATTCGAGCAAAAGTCGAACGAAAAAGGGCAGAGCGTTGTCAATCTAGCCCAGACTAGCGCAGAAGGGGTGCAGGTTGTCGCGGTTTTTGCTCTTGCAGATGTCATCCGCCCGGAGAGTAAGCCGGCGATCGATAAGTTGCGCAAAATGGGGGTGGAAGTTGCCATGCTGACCGGCGACAGCCAGGCAGTTGCGAAAGCCGTAGCGGATGAACTGGGTATCAAGACCTATTTTGCGGAGGTTTTACCTGAGCATAAAGACCAGAAAGTGGCTGAACTGCAGAAGCAGGGTAAGCATGTCGCTATGGTGGGGGATGGCGTAAACGATGCCCCTGCCTTGATCCGCGCAGATGTGGGTATTGCCATTGGAAGCGGAACAGATGTGGCAATCGAATCGGCCGGGATCATATTGGTGAAAAGCAACCCGCTGGATGTGGTCAAAATATTCGATCTGAGCAGGGCAAGCTACCGCAAGATGGTCCAAAACCTGATCTGGGCAGCCGGATATAACATTGTTGCTTTACCATTAGCTGCCGGCGTATTAGCACCAATTGGCATCTTGCTCTCCCCGGCTATAGGAGCTGTTCTAATGTCTCTTAGTACGGTGATCGTTGCTATCAATGCACAGTTGCTGCGTACGCATCGATTGTGATTCCTAAATAGATATTGTTTTAAAAGGAAGGGTTCTCTGTCGGCTCAATTGTCTATGCCCCCGGTAATTTCCGCTAAGGAGTTATCATGGGCAGGATGTGGACCACATCGCCTAAGATCAGGATTTGCCATGCTGGCAGATAAACGGCTAGGATTTGATGTTTTTATTTGGATTTAAAAAAACTATATACTAAGTGGAGCCTTCACCTATTTTCATCCGATGCATGCCTGTTTCAGGTAGACTTTTTCTACTTGTAGTCAGGGTATAAATAATTGGTTTGTAAAAAATGCCTTCAGTACCATTGTGAAAACGTTTTTTTTGGAAAATTATTCGCTTTGTTACCAGGACAATAATAAATTCATCCAAACAGGCATATTCAGGCTTTGAACAAGGTACAGGTATCACTGTCATTCTAGCCCATCTATTTGTTTAAATTGACACCCGTACGGTTCTGGCTTACCCAACATCGTCCAGGATAATCTTTCAATCGTATTCCACCAAATACCAGGAACTTCATACCACTTCGCGCCGGCTACATCCTTTGGGATATCTGGATCATTGGCTGTACCACGAGCAAGAAATCCGTCCGGGTGAATTCCAACTTCTGTATAAACGAATGAATAGATGGGACCCAGGGTGACCAGTGATAACATCATTCCCCAACCACAACGGGAAGGCTCGACCGTTTTTACAGCATCGAGACGATTCTGGATGAACTCGACGTAAGTCATACCTTTTGGCACTCCGACCACTGTCATAGGTTGGTTAGCCTTATAACCAACAAAAATTAAGCTGGCACAGATAATGATCACAAATGTGTTCCAAATGACTTTCCACACCATGTGAAACAATCCAGCAATCATCTTTACCCCTCTTTCTTTTCTACTTTGTAGTTGTCTTCAGGTTTTTGACCTTCGCTGATCAAAAGATTTCCAAAACGGATTTCTTCTCGATACATCCGGTCGATGGACACTTCAACCACATCACCTTCGCTACGCCCCATAGTTCCAGAGAGGTCTTTCAATTGATGAATGCATTCGACGCTGAGCCGAAAAGAACGAACTGGTTTGATAGATGAGTTTTTCTTAGGCATTTCGAACTCCTTGATAAGATTAATATAATTGTAATACATATGTATTACTTAATCAAGCACTTTTTTTGTAAAGAGGGTACTTGTAATAACTGATTGATTTATGGTTTAGTTAAAGTACATCTTGTCTCTGCTTGCTATCACCAGTTGATACAGGCTTAATATGCAGACAAATTGCTTTTCTCAACGTTGGTTGGTTCCCCCTAACGCAAGATTAATTTCAACGTAGGTTATTGACGGTGCATAAGGCAAGTCCTGCGCTTGCCGGCCTGTTCATTCTTGACAGGCTAAAACCAGTCCGCAGATGCCAGGCAGGGCGCTTCAGGGTCGCCGGCATCGCGAAGTGCAAAACCCTGTTAAACCCCTTAATAGGGGCGCGTACGCCGAGATTATCTCGACGAAAGGCTTAACGGCACAACAAAAAAATATTTCTGTAATACTAGAAACGGCTGGAAGCGATTTCCAAAGCCGATGAAAGCGGTATAGCTTGTCATTGTCATCCATTTCAAACCAGGTCAATCATGCTCTTGCTAAAGTTACCTGGGGTAAAGAACAAATCGAGAAGTATAAAACCGAATGTGGTGTGACCTCTGTCAAGAAGTCACTTCGACCAGACGGAGATCCCACTCAGCCATTACCTGTCATTTTGGGAATCAACACTCGTCGAACATATTTTCAAACGGCAACCTTATTCTTCAAACGTGCAGAGGAAATTACAGATGAGGGTTTGTTGGCCAGGTTACTGAATCCAGACATCATCATGACGACATTTGAAGAACATTACACTTATTCCGCGCCAGGAACTGTGAACAAACTGCTAGCGGCGCTTGAAAAAGTTCATCTTGGATGCTTAAAACTCGGTTGGTCGAAAACTCCATCTCCGATTACTCCGGAATTCCGCGGATGGGCAAAATCTTTTCGGGATGATAGCAATGTGCGCGCACCACGTTTTGGCTATCGAACAGAAGATTCAGTGAAGGTGGTTGAATTCTTGAAGGAGAAAAAATCGGCTTATGCGTTGCCGGCAGAGCTGGCATTACGTTGTGGGCTGCGGGAAGATGAACTAGCTGGAATGCAAGGGCAAAATATTGATGTGGAGCACAACCTGCTGCATATCACCGGAAAAGGGGGCCGCTATCGACCGGTGCCAATCCCGGAAGATCTGATCCTTAGGTTAAACCGTTCAAAACAATTTATATTTACCCCGAGTGCTTCTTGGCGGGCTGGTTTTCGGCGAACTATGCTAGACACAACAAAAGAGCTGGGAATTGCAATAAGTGGAGTACATCGGTTGCGTGCAAATTATGCTCAAAATAGATATCTCGAATTTCTTGACCAAGGATTGGATGATCGTGGCGCTCGTCGGCAAATCTCAGAACTATTGGGGCATGCTCGAATTGATGTGACTTATAAATACGTACCAAAGGGTTTTTTGGTACCGGAGGATAATAATAAATAAGATTCTGACAGTCTACTGCCGAGTTACCTGTTTTGTTTTCTACGTGTAGGCTCAGGGATCTCTATCCGCGCGTTAATATAAATCGGTTGTCGATTGTGATTACTTTGCGAAGGCGATGTTAGGGCAGGCAACCGCAGTTGCAGTGTAATTAGACATTAATCCTCAAGTATTCATAATTATTGGAGCTTAAGTTTACCATCATCAGCCTATTTCAACATTTTAAGCGGTTTTATATTAATTGTTGGAGACAAAAGAATTTTGCGAAGCTATCTACAATGGCAGTCTGGAATTTTTATTAATTCGAGCGATGCTCTTCGTGATTCAAAACATTCGCAAGAACCTAAACTCTTTTTGGGGACATTCACAGAAATCATTTTTCTTTTGTATTATCACATGAGCTGGTTTACCCAAAAGAATCATTTATTATGATATTTTATGAACGTAAAGAGGTTATTATATGCCGTTCATTTTATTCCAGTAGAATAAATAAACTGGTCGTGCCGTATCGTTGTGTATAAAACTACCTGCACCATCAATACCATGTTCAAATGCGGGGAATGCTTTAATCAACCCGACCTTCAGACTTATCTAGCCATCCACCGCAAAATTGATATTCATCGATTATATGCTCGGGCTGAAAAATAGGGGCTTGTCCTTGCCCCAGCCCAACTTGTTTGAGTTTTGTCATGAGCAGCAGCAGCAGCAGTAGATTCGTCAATACCTCCGAAAGGTGGTATTCGAGAATGAAATATCAAAACGTAATGCAGGTAAGGCACAGGATACGTTCGAAACGCAATATATCTTTATATTTTCAGTCGTTGTCGCATGGGCGAAGCATCCGCGGTGGGTATGTTATTAGAGGATGGAATAGTTTCCCGGATGCTTCGCCCTTACGAGAGATCTCACGTGGAAGAGACACAATACCCCACGGAAGGAAAACCTTTTACAATTTTATTTCTCAAACTGGTTCGTAACGTACCACCTCTTTATGTTATGAGCAGATTCCGCTACACTGCCGAAAGGTGGTATTCGAGGATGAAATATCAAAACGCAATGCAGGCAAGGCTCAGGATGCGTTCGAAACGCACCATATCTTTTTGTTTTCAGTCGTTGTCGCATGGGCGAAGCATCCGCGGTGATTATGTTATTAGAGGATGGAATAGATTCCCGGATGCTTCTCCCTTACGGGATATCTAACGTGAAAGAATCATCATACCCCTCGGAAGGAAAGCCTTTTGACTTTTTTCTCAAGTTAATTCGTAACCGACCTGACAACCACTACTTTTTGTGATGAGGAGTAGCGCAACGAAGCACTCTTTCTCGTATAGGACAGGATTGCTGCGTCGATTGTTAAACGCCCTCCTCGCAATGATTGTTACCCATCAGTTGCCATAGGTTTCAATTAAAGTATCAAAATGAAAAACGCAAATTCTTGAAAGGAGGGTGTTGAGCATTAATTAAATTAACTTAATGGGTACAAATAGAGAGCATCATTGATCCAAATTTTAAATTACCCATAACAACTTGAATTAAACCCTGGCTGAATATGCAGTCACTCTAATCCCGCCGTTGGAGAATTTTAGGAGCGGCTTGAGTTTCAGTTGAGTCTGAGTTGCCAATTTAATGTCTGAGCACAGGAAAACGATTTGCCAATCCTTAAAATTATTCAGGACGATCTTGCCAAATTGTGCGTATAGATTACGAAGGTCCTTGTTTGAGGAAATTCGCTGACCATAAGGGGGGTTGGTGATGATCCAACCCGGTTGTTCGTATAGCGGCAGGTCTGAGAAGGCGTGCCAGTTCCATTGAATGTATTTTTCAACTCCGGCACGCTTGCCATTCTCGATTGCTGCTTGAACTGCCCCTTGGTCCCGGTCGGATCCATAAATATTATTTCTTGCTGGAACTTTTGGTCCGGACAATGGTAAATTGGCGGGTAAGAACTTTAATTGTTTTTGAAAAACTGGCCAGTTTTGGTAGGCGAAACTCCGATTGGCACCGGGGGGAATCTTATTCTGAAGTAAAGCGGCTTCGATTGGGAAGGTGCCTGAGCCGCAGAAAGGATCTATGAGCGGTTGATCATACTTCCATCCGGATGCGAGCAAAACTGCTGCTGCAAGATTTTCCCGGATTGGTGCTTTGGCACTCGCCAGGCGATAACCACGTTTATATAAAGGTTCGCCTGATGAATCAATACTGATTTCCACTTCATCATCAACCAATCTGACTAAAATTAATTGATCGATAGGAGAAGGCTCGTCCTCTTCTTTGTGTTTTGCAAGATTTATCTTTTGCTGCATTTGCATTTCAATGGCTTTGTGAACCCGTTCTGTAACTGCATCAGAGTGGTAAAGTTTCGACTTTTTACAGGTAGTTCGAATGGTGATGGTACTATTTTTTGAAAGGAAGTCGGACCAAGTGATGCGGGCAGCTTTTTTGACAAGTTCAGCAAAATTTGTTGCCCGGAAATTCCCTAAGCGTACCAATATACGGGTCGGCACTCGCAGTTCACGGTTGGCTATGTGGATGAAATTCCAACTGCATTTAATTTCAGGAAAAGAAGAAAGTCCTTCTTTTGCCAGCTTGTCTGAATAAAGAGTTAATGTATCCAGTGCTTCACGGGCAGCAATGGCTTCCAATCCGGGCGGTATGACGAAGAAGATTTCAGGCATGCAATTTTTTCCTATTGGATGGTTTGGTAAGGGTTTCTTTTTGACGGTTCTTTTTCGCCAGCGATTTCTCTACAAAAATTGGTTGCATGGTAAAAGGGTTGATTTCGGTGTAATACATGACACTGGCATAGGTGGAGGGGGTGGGGGTAAAGATCTGGACCTGCTCCGGTGTGGTATTCAATTGCCGGCTAACGAATCGCTGCATGGCCTGCATTTCTTTTTCATCACAACCCGGATAGGCAGCGATGAAATAATAAGTGAGAAATTGACGCTTTCCATTTATTTTGTTGAGCGCGTCGAACTTCTTTTTGAACTCAAGTAGCTTTTCAATTTTTGGTTTTCCCATCAGAGCTAAAATTGTCGGATCAGTATGCTCCGGGGCAACTTTCAATTGCCCAGAGACATGCTGATCAACAATCTCCGCCAGGTAACGACTTCCAAATCGGTGATCATTAATAATAAGATCGTAGCGGAGACCTGAGCCTACAAAAACTTTTTTAACAGCGGGTATTTCTCTTAATGCCTTTAAAAGTGTTATTTGCGGCTGATGCGTTGGCCGTAATGCGTTGCACATGACCGGAAAAAGGCAACGCCGCTCCGGGCAAGCGCCGCGGGTCACTTTCTTGTTGCATTCAAAGCCATACATATTGGCAGTCGCTCCACCAACATCTTGGATAAATCCTTTAAAGCCTGGAAGTTTGGAGATAATATGGCCTTCAGCAAGAATGGATTCCTGGCTCCTCCAGCGAATTGTGCGGCCTTCATGGACTGCAATTGCACAAAAGTTACATTCGCCATAACAGCCTTGGTGTGTATTTATTGAAAAGCGAATGGTTTCAAGAGCACGCACTTCGCCTTGTTTGCGATAAAAAGGGTGCAGTTCCCGCTCATAATTCAGGCTATAGACATGATCAATCTCCGGCTGGGTAAGGAAAAAAGCAGGTGGATTTTGGATCAGGTACCTGTCACCATGCTTTTGACTTAATCCTTTTGCCGTAATGGGATCATTATTTTTATAGAATGTATGAAATCCATCAATAAAACGATATTTATTTGTTGAGACTTCTTCAAATGATGGCAATTCCAGAAAATCAGGTGGAGATTCTTTGGCGATGTAACATAATCCGCGCATGGATAATGGCGATTTATTCTCAACGAGTGCCTGGCATAGTTCAAGAATTGATCGCTCAGCCATACCGTAGATCAAGAAATCAGCTTTTGAATCAAATAGGATTGATCTGCGAATCTGATCACTCCAGTAATCATAATGAGCCAATCGTCTCAGACTTGCCTCTAAACCGCCCAGAACAACTGGAGCTGTTTGTTTAAAATAACGACGAATCAGATTGGTGTAGACAATCGTTGCTCGATCAGGACGACGATTATTGATTCCACCGGGTGTGTAATCATCCTGTTTGCGTTTCTTCATCGAGGCTGTGTAGTTTGAGACCATTGAATCAATGCTGCCGGCAGATACACCCCAAAATAATTTTGGTTCTCCTAATCGGCCAATGTCGTCTAAGCTGTTAAGTTGTGGCTGGGCAATCACACCCACCCGGTAACCGGAATCCACCAGGAGGTGACCAATGACAGCGATACCGATGTATGGGCTGTCAATGTAGCTATCACCTGAGACCAGGATGACGTCCAACGCATCCCACCCTAATTGATTCATTTCACTTATTGTCGTGGGTAAAAACATTACCGCCTCTGGTTTCTACGAAAATTCTTGATAAAAGAACCCCAAACTTGATTATTCATCGCCAAAACAAGTCCCAACTTTGCGGGCACAATCTATCCATGTATGGTCAATTGGAAGGGGATTATGCCGGCCCGCCACATCTTTAAGCGGAACTCCAACAACCTGATTATCCTGGAAGGCTAGCATAACTCCCTGACTTCCGGATTGGAGAAATGAGATACTGCTGGAACCGAGCTGAGTTGCTCTCAGACGATCAATGGCGGAAGGTGTTCCGCCCCTTAACAATAACCCAAGAATAGTGACGCGGGTATCAATCCCGGTTAATTCACGCAATAATTGCGAAAGAAGATTTGTATTATCAGCATATTGATTTTCAATTGTTTTTAAACGCGAGTGAATTGTTTCAAACTCAACACCTTCTCTCATTTTGCGGTTTATTTCTTTATTGCGGGTGAAGAAATCAACATTTTCTTGGGTAAGGGCACCTTCTGAAACAGCGACAATGCTGAATTTTTTGCCATCCAATTTCCTTTTTTCAATTGCACCAGCAACGTTTTTCATTGAATATGGGATTTCAGGGATTAAAATAATATCCGCTCCGCCGGCAATTCCAGCTCCAAGCGTGAGCCAGCCAGCATGCCTGCCCAAAATCTCGACGATAATGATGCGGTGATGACTGTAAGCAGTTGAATGAAGTCTGTCGATGGCTTCGGTTGCAACGGTCAAAGCGGTGTCGAAACCGATCGTGTAATCGGTAAATGCCAGATCATTGGATATCGATTTTGGCAGGGAGAGGATATTTAATCCGGCCTGTGATAAGGCATAAGCGCCATTTTGCATAATTGCGCCACCCAGTACAATCAGGGCATCGAGTTTTTGTTTCCTGTATGTAGCTTTGGCTTTTTCAATAATTAATTTGGATTCCAGTCCATTTCCAGGCAGATCCTCACTGGTCCCTAAAATTGTGCCGCCCAAAGTAATTATTCCAGATAGGTCTGGCCCAAGCAATTGCTGCCCATTGTTTGTAATCAAACCATTGAAACCATCATGAAACCCGATCACTTCGATGCCAGTTTCAAGCGCTGTTTTGCCAATCGCACGGATAGCAGCGTTCAACCCGGGCACATCATTTCCAGCGGTAATTATCCCAATTCGCGAAATCATTTTCAACTCCAATCCAAATTGCATTTTACAATTTGATTCTACCCTATTCCAATCGCTTAAGAAAAACGCGAGCAAACAATTGTAAAGCCGGAAATTTCCATCTTTTTTGTGGTCAATTGGGGTAAAAACGCCATTTTTCAATATATTACCGCTTGAAATTACTCAATGCTATAATTTAGATCGAATGAATACAGGAGGAAAAATGATATCAGTTTTCACCATTTCCCGGGAATATGGAAGCGGTGGAAGCACGTTTGCAAAATTATTAGCTGAGCATTGTGGATACGCATTAATTTGGCGGGAAGTCATTAATCAGGCAGCCAAGCAAATCGGTGCTCCAGACATGGCACTTGCTATGATAGATGAATTTGAGTTGTTTGGATTGTGCCCGGATGATAAGACATGTCAGTCATATTTGGCTGCGGTCAAGAAGATATTATTAGAATTTGCAAATGAAGGCAAACATATTATCGTTGGGCGTGCCAGCCATATCGTCTTAAAAGACGTTGCCAATATTATGCGCATTCGTATTATTGCCAGCAGACAAACTCGTATTAATAATGTGTGCAAATCAAAGAATGTCAATCCTGAGGCTGCTTTAGCGCAAATCGAGCAAAGTGATCGCTATCGCAGTATGTATTTGGAGCGTTTCTATCATGTTGACTGGAATGATCCATCGCATTTTGATTTGACAATCAATACAGACAATATTTCCATTGACCGGGCTGCCTGGTGGGTAGCTCAAATCACAAAAAATTAAGCGGTTGGCAGGCTAAATATACCTTGGATTCGATAAGAACAGAAAAATTTTCACACCCATCAGAAGAGATGTTTGCCAGAATTCTAAATTTTTATGGGATAAGTTGGCAATACGAACCCAAATTGTTTGAATTGGAATGGGACAAAAATGGAAAAGTCAAACTAGCCTTTGCCCCGGATTTCTATTTACCTGAACAGGATCTTTTTATTGAATTAACCACTTTACGGCCGCAATTGGCCAGTTTTAAGAATAAAAAGATAAGGCTTATGACCGAGCTATACCCCGAAATTCGGGTAAAACTGATGAAAAGGCGTGATATTCGGGATTTGATGGTGAAATACGGCTTGGTTGAAGAGGCACAATCAATCCGCGGTACAGCATCTCAGGGAGGAATGAATGAGTGAGATAAAAAACCCGCTTATGGCGGACATTAAAGAAGTAATATTTACTGCCGAACAAATTCAGGAGAAAGTTGATTTCCTTGGCAAACAAATTTCATTTGATTATCAAGATAAAACCCCAATTTTTATAGGGATTTTGAAGGGCGTTTTTATTTTTATGGCGGATCTTTTAAGATCAATAACCATCGATTGTCAGGTGGACTTTTTGGCAATAAGCAACTACAGTTCGCACGCACGAAGTCAGGGCGAAGTTCGTTTGGTAAAAGATCTTGACCTTCCTATTCGAGACAGGCATGTCGTTTTTGTGGAAGATGTGATCGATACTGGATTAACTCTTAATTATTTGCTCAAGAATCTTCAGGAGAGAAAACCAAAAAGTTTAGAGGTGTGCGTATTATTCAACAAACCTGCTCACCGCCTGATTGAAATACCTGCTCGTTACTGCGGTTATGATTTACCAGACCGTTTTGTGGTGGGTTATGGGTTGGATCATAATGAGAAATATCGAAATTTAGATTTTGTTGGTCTTCTAAAAGCAGAAAAGATCCATTCTTCATGAATAATATAAATGAAGAATGGATCTTGTTGTTGAAACAGGGGCTCCAAGTAACCTAATTTTAGCTTGTCCTTACCCATCCCAAGAAGCTTCATGCTCTCCGATTTTTAAGGAGAGACTTAACCATTCTGGGAATGATTTTTCAAATCGATTGAATTGCACAACGGAGAATCCCTCTCCCTGAAATTCAGTCTAATGATTTGATTTTTAAGGTAAAGGGGCTAATTCAATTTCTTAGAGCTCCCTGCAATTTCATTATAGGAAAAATGAACGACAGAGTCAATCACTTCCTGGAAAATTTAAGGATTCTTAATATTGATAAGGTGCACTTGGGTTTGCAAATTTATACACAATTCGTTTAATTCTAAAAGGCAAACCATGTAAGCCGGTTGAAATCCGAGATTTGGGGATGGCGATAGTTCATCACTCACAATTGAAAAAATATTTAAGTTGAATGCACTGTTTTGACCAAGTTAGCTACTCATACCTGTTTATTTTTTTTGGAGCTTTGCCAGCGCCTCCCAGTTTTTTTCAGCTGCCAATTGAGCTTGCTGCGGCCATGTTTCCGGATCTTGCAGGCGGTATTGCTTTTGCGCCAATAATTCTTTTATTTGGTTTACAGATAATTTGCTAAGTTGCTTGAATGTTAAAATTCCATTGGCTTTCAGGTAATTGGAAATGACAGGGCCAATGCCGGAGATTTTGGTCAGATCGTCTTGAACAATTAGGGCTTGATCCAATGAGGTATCTGCAATCAGCTCAGTTTCAAGGGGTATATAGGTTAGTGTTGTGGAAGTAGATAATTGAACGCCTCGCCTTTTTGATTTGAGCATGAAAATGACAAACAAAGAAGTAAGCACACCATAAATTGCACCCAACACAATAAATGGCCGCAAAGAATTTCTTTGTGTAGGAATATTTGGATTTGGGCACCTTTTCATATCATTCATCCAATCTGAAAAATGAGATCAGCTCCTGGAAAAAAGGAGCTGATCAGTCTCACAATATAAATTTTAATATTGAATAACACGTGGTAATTTTTTGGCTTGCTGAACCCAATCTTCTACTTGTGAAAGTACGGGTAATTTTCTGACCAGTTTTTTGGAAGCATTTACCTCTTGGATTTTTACAATCAAGTTTTGTGGATTGCGGGTTGCTAATTCCACAACTGTGTCTACACCTGCTTCTTCCAGCAAATCCGAATATTCTTCGCCAACACCTTTTATGCGAAATAAGTCCGTAAGGTTAACCCATTCCAAGATGAGAGTAGCGGAAATACCAGTATCTTCAGCTATTTTTTTGCGTCCTTGGGGTGTAGAACCAGCCTTCAATAATCCTTCCGTGGATTTTAGCCCAACTTTTGCCAATTTCTCAGCAAACTTTGGACCGATCCCTTCAATTTTTATCAATGGTGCCATATTTCCTCCTGTATGATTAACTTCAACTATCTATAGTATACAGAACAAAATCAAAACAAACAAACTTAATTTTCATTCTAATTAATTATTTTTCTGTTTAAGTTGATGCAAATTTTTAAGGACCCGAATTAAAAAAAGTTGATTTAATCGATGATAAATCGTTTTTACTTATTGATTCTGCCAGCTGCCAAAATTCGGATTCTGTGCTGAGTTTGCCATTAAATTTGTTTTTATACTGTTGCAAAAATTCAAAGAACGCAACATCACCCATTGAAGCTCGTAGAGTATGCAGAAACTTTGCACCTTGAAGGTATACCGCATCTCGATAAGGGATAAAGCCTTGATAATCATAAATAGGCGCATTAATATACCCGGCAGGGTTATAGAAGTCAACCCGGTAGGCCCACCACCAACTGGATAACTGCGGGTATATGTTTTCATAGTAAAGGTATTCACTGTAAGTACAGAGTGCTTCATCCAACCAGGGTTGCATTGCTTGATCGTTAGCCACGCTAGTGTACCACCACTGATGGGCAGTTTCGTGGACTGCGATGGTGGTCAAGTAGCCTTTCGGTGTTCCATCAAATAAATTGTAGAAACCACGACTTAGAAAATAAAAGCTGTCAAATTCCATACCATCCAAAAAATCAGCCTCAACCACGGTCAAATTATTATTGAGAATAGGTCCGAATAATCTGGTATATAATGCCACAGCTTTGGCGGTCTCTTGTAAAACCTGCTCGCCAGCAGATTTATGAAATGGAAAATAATAACTGGTGATCGCAATACCCTCAACGTTCGTTTGGGAGAATTGGTAAGATGGGCTGACACTAAAAACAAAATTACGCGCATTTTCATGGTGGTAATGATAAGAACCATTCTGCCCGGATTCATTTTTTGCACTGGCTGCGATTAACAAATTCTCTCTAAAATCTTCGATCTGAATATCAACAGAGTAATTGGCGAGATCATATACCAAATATTCACCATAGAACCAGGGCCTATGCAATAGCCAATTACCGTTTTCATCGCGCGGAACAATCATCGGGTACCAATCGGCGAAATTGCTTTGTAATGGTGTGTACCCAAAAATAGCTGGTTTACGATCATCGGCTGGTTCTGGGATCGGCGGTAGTGTAAGCTCGTATGATAGATCGATTGTTGCCTGCTCACCTTGTTGCAATGCTTCCTTTAGGTTTATTTCAAGCCAATAACTGCCAATTTCAAAATCAGAATTTTTTTGATTGACTGATACCTCTTTGATGCTGATGGCGCCTTCATATCGTAATGGATCACAAGCCAATATAAATGAATTAATGGCCTGGGGCATTATATTTTTGTAATTAATTTCTTGAGTGACCCTGGCATGCTGGAGACCGTAATTAAAGAATACGCTTATTTTGTATTCGGAATTGGATTGGGAATCGACAACTGCTGGATCAGGTATCTTCACAGTCTTCGTGAAGAGCGGTTGTGGGGGGGATGGAGTTGATTGAGCGCTATTTGGAAAAACAGTTTCGATCTGGGTTTCAGTTAATTCAGAGTAAGTGGCTGTTTTGCTAATGGTGTCAAGAGCGGCTGGGGTACAAGCCATTCCACTTAGCAAGACCAATACCATACTGAAGGAAAATAGATAAGTCAAACTTTTTATATGAGACATTTTGTTAAATATAATTCTAATGCATTCTTCCAGATGTAAGTATGGAGAAGAATTCGATAGTTTCTGAAAGCTCTATTCTACAAAAGTTGAATAAATAAACTAAATAAGAGTAAAATGATAATTTGAAAATAATCTTTACTAGTTAAAATCCAAGGTAAAAAAAATCAAAGGTAAAAATAATGAAACTAAAAGTTGGTGACAAAGCGCCTAATTTTACACGTCCTGCAACTTATAATAGGACTGTGCAGCTTTCAGATTATTTGGGGAAAAATGTAGTTCTTGTTTTCTTCCCCTTAGCATGGACGCCAGTCTGAACGAATCAAATCCCGAGTTACGAGGCTGATATCGCCAAGTTTGAGGGATTAAATACCCAGGTTCTGGGTATCAGCGTAGACCACATACCTTGTTTGGAAGCATGGGCAAAAGAATTAGGTGGGATCTCTTATCCATTGATCAGTGATTTTTGGCCGCATGGCCAAGTTGCTAAAAAATATGGGGTTTTCCGAGATGACGGAAGGAGTGAGCGCGCCATTTTTGTAATTGATAAAAAGGGCATCATTCGTTATATTGATGTGCACGATATTGATGATCTACCGGTGAACCAGATAATTTTCGATGTGATTATGGAGATGGATCCTGAAAGTGGTCGTCATTTTATGGATCTTCCGGATGTTGGTGAGATGCCAACGGCTGATGTTGTCATGTACTGCACATCCTGGTGCCCTGATTGTGAGCATGCACGTAATTGGTTGAAGGATCACTACATCGAATTTTTGGAAATAAATGTTAATGAATATCCGCAAGCGGCTGCCTATGTCCGATCTCAAGCCAATGGGAACCTGGTTTCACCCACATTCAGTATCCATGGGCAAGCTGTCGTTGACTTTGATAAAGAGAGGCTGCGTAAGCTTTTGAATATTGATGAATAAATAAAGAACCCCAGAGTTGCTTGGAGACACTGGGGTTCTTTTTTTCTTTGAGTTGATTACTCTAGTATTCTAATTCATCCAGATCCCCATCGTCAAATTCAAATTCGTCATCATCACCGTGTACATGGCCATGCTCGATCTCTTCCTCTGTTGCCTCGCGAAGGTCAACAACTTCGACCTTAAAATCCAAAGTTTTTCCAGCCAATGGATGATTAAAGTCTAATTTGACCACAGATTTCCCAACCTCAAGCACCGTCGCTTCCATAACTTCTTCAAATTCGCCACCCTCATCATCGCTTTCTTCGGTATGCACGGTTATTTCAATGCCAGGTTCTAATGGGAAGTCATCGGGAAATTCACTGCGTTCAACTTCTGTGACAGCATCCGGATCGTATTCTCCATATCCTTCATCGGGTGATACTGTGATGTCGCGGGTTTCACCAATTTTCATGCCATAAATGGCTTTTTCCAATCCAGATACAACTTGATTTGAACCTTGTAAAAAAACGATTGGATCGCCATCTTCAGAGCTGTCAACAATCTCTCCGTTGACACGAAGTTCATAATTCAAGGTTACCACCACGTCATCTTTAATTTTTTCAGGTTTGTTGTCCTTTTCCAATTTGTGCTCCGATCTTAAATTTTTTTTAAGCTTTTTGTTAGAAAAAATTATATCATGCAGCCCACAATTTCGAAGAAATCCATGTACAAGTTGATGTTCTGGTTCTTAATTTTCAATTAATTTATGAGCATATACCATTCACATTGCAGCAACTGATCCGTTGGCAAGGATAACCAGACATCATTTAGCTTTTCTTTAGTAAGAGGGCTGGTAAGATGTGTGGGTGATAAGCGCTCCCAATCTATTTGATTTATATCAGCAGGTGATTTTCCATTTATTGTTCTGCAAACATCATCGAGGAATAATTCAGCATTGTCATGGTTGGATGTCAACGCAATTAATTGATCTGTTGAATATTCTAGCTCTTGGTGTGAAACCCAGGCCAGCAAAGAAGAGAGTCCATCCAGGTCAAGCAACAAATAGCCGTCCCACTTCATGTTAAATGTTTTTTGATAGTCGTTTATTGTAATGGAGGAAATATTGTGCTTACTATCAATACGTAGCTGCTGATTTAACTGGTCAAAATTGTTCATGTAGCGTAAACCTAATGGCAACAAAATGATTCCATTCTCCTGGTTTTGATAAAAAACCAATGTCCATGCGGAAATCAAATTAGGCTTTTTTTCGACCATCTGATCAACGACCAGAACCAATAAGCTGCTCTGATTGGTCAATTCGAAATTTGGATTTACAGACGAGTTTCTGGATGGAGCAACATTCTCCGCCAAATAAATTGCGGCGAACAAACAGGCAAAAAATGTAATTGCGATAATGAGAATTCCAAAGAATTTTCGCATATTATTTGTGTTCGGCTCGCTTCCCAAATATTAATTGATTTTAGCATGTTTCTGGATTCGGTTTGTTATACAGAACAAACAAATGGAATTTTTAGATGGAGAGAATAAACCCGCGTTACAAATGAAAAAGTTGCTGCCTGAGAATGCAACAACTTTTCATGAGAGAGGATCTAACCAGAAAGATACTTAATTTTGAATCATTAAGAGTATGTAATAAATTGCCCAGCCTGTTGCAAAACCTGAAAAGCCAGAAATTGTTATTGCCTTAATCATTTTCTTCAAGTCAATACCTTGAAAGATGGGGTAGGCAATTCGAATAGTTTTTTGTATTAGTCGAGAATTTGCCATTGCTGCTGTAAGCGTGTCCCAAAAATATATTTCGTATTTTTCAATTATTTTTTTCATTGTTTCCTCGTAAAATCAGCGTGAGGTCGTCATTTTGACGATTTTACCCTTTTCATTAACCAGCACTCGAATTGTTCGTGCTATTTTCTTTCCATCTGGGGTGGTACCACTGCCTTTGAAAACCAGCAAAACGTGACCATTGGGCTGTTCATGTTTAACCGGCCGTTTACCTGCTACTTCTGGGAATTTTCGATAAACCTGTTGATAGATCTCGTTCAAAGGTGCCTCATTTTCATTTGAATTCATCGATTATTGCGGCGTCTTAAAAATGCTGGCAGATCCAGGTTGGTTGAGTCAACTGTTACTTCCACCGATGCATTAACACTTTCTTGCACCTGGCGTTGCGAAACAGCGGTAGCAAAATTAAACTGCTTCAAGGGAACGTCGTGGGAAGTTGTAACCGGTGTAGATTCAATGGGTGTGGCTCCTAAGCCGGTGATGATCAGGATGACCTGACAACGATCTTCCAATTTGGGGTCTACGATCACGCCTGGAATGATATCGGCATTACGGCCAGTTTGTTCGTGTAAGTTGTTTAATGCTTCGGTAACCTCGATAAAAGGCAAGTCTGTTCCAGCTGTGATGTTGGCAATGATGGCAGAAGCATTCTCGATATTAACCGACTCAAGCAAAGGATGGTGGAGAGCGTTGTAAATTGCTTGTTGTGCTTTGTCTTTACCACGACCAATGCCAATTGATAAAAGTGAGCCGCCGCCATTTTTCATAACATTACGAATATGTGAAAAATCAACATTAATATATCCGGTCTGATTGATCAATTCAGATATTCCCTGAATACCCTGACGCAACACATCATCCGCCAGACGAAAAGCCATGTCGAGGGGTAAATCTCGGGGAGCAATATTCAACAAGCGATCATTCGGGATTGTAATAAGCGTATCGACTTGCTGTCGTAGACGAGCCAAGCCTTCTTGAGCGTTAGCTTTTCGACGGCCCATTTCAAATCCAAAAGGTGTTGTTACGATTGCAACAGTAACTGCGCCCATGTGTTTGGCTACTTGTGCAGCAATCGAAATTGCGCCAGTACCGGTACCACCGCCCATTCCAGCAGTTAAGAAGACCATATCTGCTCCTTCAAGAGCATCTGCCAGATTTTGAACACTTTCACGGGCTGCATCATAACCAACTTGAGGATTCCCGCCTGCGCCCAATCCACGTGTAATCAGTGGTCCGATCTGCACCTTTTTTTCTGCTAAAGAAGATTTCAACGCTTGTGAATCGGTATTGGCAGCAATGAATTCGACACCGGGCAAGCCCAGCTCGATCATTCGATTGACTGCATTCGATCCGCCTCCGCCAAGTCCAATCACTTTAAGGACTGGCTTAAATGTTTTATATTCAAATGGATTCTTGTTGGATTGACTACCAGGATTATTCATGCATCACCTCTCTGCTAACTTTGTTGCAATACTCGTGCCATCGCCGTAGATTCTTTCAACCTTACAACCAGCCTGACGCAGTTCATTCAGACATTCCTCCGGTATGGTTTTAGGATTGGCTACAACGGTTACATTTGCTGCTAAACGGGCTTCATTCAAAGAAAATCCAAGTGTGGCTTGATGTTTCTTGATGTAAGGCTGGACGACGGCCAGGTGCCAATCGGATACACCTGATTCAAAAAGCGGTAGGAGTACATAATGTCGGATTGGGTGGTGAGTGCTGGGGGTATATTGGATCTGGCTTTTGGAAACGACGGGTTCTTCAAAAGTTTTTTTCTCTTCTTTAAGCCGATTTACGCAGGGGGAAACTGCTTCCCCGTTTTGGAACCAGGCAAAACCTGAGGTGTCATCGGCGAGAGAATCGGCCAATAGCCAAAAATTACATGAAAGCACGTTTGTGTCAATGCTCTCCACTTCTCCATTTGAATCACTTAAATTAAGCTGAGGTTCTTTTAAGATATCAATTAATTGACATTGTGTAAGCCGGTTTTGTTTCGTTTGCTCTTCAGTCAAAACGGTATTTTCGGGAGACTGAACAGATGCAGCCTGTAATAAAATTATGGGGAATTCTTTTTGAAAAACAGCCTGTGCAATCGCCTGATACCAATCGAAAATTCTGAAACCGCATTGATCCTGTGATCCCTCGGGAGTAATATAAGGCCGGGTTTCCGGCCATTGTTCCGGACCGCCAGACCCCCAATTTAAGCTTTTTCCATTGCTGTGAGCATACGCTGAAAGAACCATGTTATTGATGATTAAATCTTGCTTCCTGCGCTGCAGATGGTTAAAACAAGCCCTTAAAAAAGCAGTGTCCCAATAACTACCCCCGGGTTCCAATGCGGGAAATACTGATACCAATCCCGATTCGATGGCCTGGCGCGCCAGTGGAATAAATTGATCAAGGAAACGGTCAACCAGATCGTTTTGCATCCAATTGACAGCCTGCCACTGAGTTTTCTGATTTGGGCGGTCAAAAAGGATAATATACTTGATACCCCAACGGGCATATGCTTCGAATATTACCTGAAGTTCTTTCACTTTCGTTTTTCCATTCAATGCCAGATTGAATTCAACGACGGGTGTAATATTTTCATCTATTAAGGCTTTGATGAATGACTCTGGGATCGCACGCTCGGCGGATGATTTAATTACCAGCCAGCCCACTTTCATTGCGCGTAATTCTGGGATCCATTTACTGATATCTTCCTGACGATAATGGAAGGTGTCAGGAAAATAATGCAAGCCAAGTTTTGAATTAAGATTGTTGTTTTCAATTTCAAACATAGATTCCTCGATCGAATGGTTGGGTGCATTTAATGTAGCAAGTCCCATGCCACTATTGATTGAGGTAAACAGAACAATTATCGAGGAAGGGGTGGATTTTATGCGATTTTTACCCAGATTTTCTGGGGAAAATACCAGGCTCTGCTATAATTCGACGTAATGATATTAGTAACAGGTGGAACGGGTTTTATTGGTCGCAGATTGGTACAACAACTGGTTTCTTCAGGATACCCTGTTCGTACATTACTTAAACCTTCGAAATCCTCCCCCAACTTACCGAAAGGAATATCGGTTGAGGCAACTGTTTGCAGTCTCAGCGATACGCGTGGCTTGAGTGCCGCATTAAAAGACATCGAAGTGATATTTCATCTGGCTGGAACCGAGCGCCAGGCCACCAAAGCCGATCTTAATGGAGTTGATATTCTCGGCACCAAGAACTTGATGGAAGCAGCCCGTTCAAGCAAAGTTAAGCGTGTTTTTTATCTTAGTTATTTAGGGGCGGATCAAAATTCAGCATATCCTGTATTAAAAGCAAAAGCAATTGCCGAAAAATTTATAGAAAAAAGTGGGGTCGCATACACCATTTTCCGCTGCGCCAACGTTTATGGGCCTGGTGATCAATTCTTGGTATCTCTGGCAAAACTACTAAAGCGCTCCCCGGGTTTTTTTATTATGCCTGGGAATGGCCTGAGCGCTTTGCAGCCACTCTGGATAGACGATTTAATCGCTGCAATATCTGTAGCAATGCAGGAAACAAACTCGTTGAATGAAATACTTGAAATTGGAGGCGGAGAGATATATACTTTTCGAGAAATTGTTGAATTATTACTGGATACCCTCAATTTAAAGAGGGTTCTGGTTTCACTTTCTCCAGCGTATTTACGGATCATCGCGGTTTACATGGATCAATTCATAAAATTCTTTCCTGTCTCGCTTTTCTGGCTGGATACCCTGGCAGAAGATAGAACAACAAGCCTGGATGTTCTATCACGCAGATTTGGCATATTACCCGCGCGACTGACACAACAAATCAATTTCTTAACAGGAGAGTAAAAGCAAGAATGAAGAATTTAATTCGGATTATTACAAATGAGTGAATTTGCACTGAGTGTTCACGCCCATTTTTATCAGCCGGCGAGAGAAGACGCCATAACAGGATTGATCCCGGATGAAAAAGGATCTTTTCCCTACAGCAATTGGAATGAGCTAATTTACCATCATTGTTATAAACCAAACGCAGAACTGTGCAACTTTGAACGCATCAGCTTCAATGTTGGTCCCACTTTATTCACCTGGATGGAAAAATATTACCCCGAGACTGTCAAAGATATAATTTCGCAAGAACAACGGAATTACAAACGGTACGGAGTTGGCAATGCCTTGGCTCAACCTTATCATCATACAATTTTGCCACTCGCTACCAGGCTTGACAAACTGGTGCAAATTCAATGGGGGATAGACGATTTCGAGTACCGTTTTGGTCATAAACCTGAAGGAATGTGGCTGCCCGAAACCGCTGTGGACATGGAAACATTGAATATTATGGCTGAAAAAGGGATTACCTTTACAATCTTAGCCCCCTGGCAAGCACAAGGTGAGGAACCCGATGGCACAGAACCATATTGGGTAGAACTTGAAGAAAATAGAAAGATAGCTGTTTTTTTCTACAATCGCGAAATCAGCACGAAAATTAGTTTTGATCCCCTCTCCACCATGAATGCTGATCATTTTGCATCCGGCTCGGTAATGCCTTTATTCAATCAATCCTTGAAGGGTAACACCTCCAAATTGATTTTGGCTGCATCGGATGGGGAGCTGTATGGACATCACCAGCCATTTCGTGAAAAGTTCCTGGATTATCTTCTGAATGGGTCATTGTCACGACAGAATATTGAATATACCTATCCAGGCCTGTGGTTGCGTAAAAATCCTCCACAAAAAACTATAAAATTGCGAGAGAATTCATCCTGGAGTTGCCATCATGGTGTTAGCAGGTGGGGCAATGGGTGTGACTGTACTGCCAACAGTGAGTGGAAAAAGCCCTTGAGGGCAGCCATTGACGCAGTCGCAAAAGAAATCGATTTAGAGTTTGATGGAGTCATGACTGACTTCCAGGTTGACTCTCAAAAAATTCGAATGCAATACGGCAAGGTTATAACCGCGCAATTAACAGAAAATCAATTTATAGATGACCACTTTGATGTTCTATCAGCAAATGATATTCGTAAAATCAAATTGATGCTGCAGGCTTTGGTAGAGCGGCAACGCATGTACACATCTTGCGGCTGGTTTTTTGATGATCTGGACCGCATTGAGCCACGCAATATAATCGCTTATGCAGCCCGGGCAATTTTCCTGACCGAAGCAGCCACAGGTAAATCGCTTTTCAATGTTTTCGCATCTTCTTTTCAAATGGTTAAGAGCGATGGAAAGCTATTATCCGGTTTGGAAATTCTGACTGAACAATACAATCGCCGGGAAAGCGAAAGTAACCAGCAGCAGGTTGCTATTCCATAAATTTTCGTTTCCACTCGTACAACTTGTTGAGAGCTTCAATTGGCGACAATGAATCAATATCGATTTGTTTAAGACTGGATATGATTGGGTTTGTCTCAGGGAAAAGAAGCATTTGTTGAGGTGCAGGGGCTTGCAAATTTATCGCTTTTCCGGAACTTGATTCAAGTTGTTTTAAAATTTCTGCAGCCCGTTGCACAACCGGTCGCGGTAAACCAGCTAATTGTCCGACATGAATTCCATAGGATCGATCCGCACCTCCCGCCACAATTTTGTGGAGAAATACCACATTATTGTCGGCTTCGCTGACCGCCACATTGTAATTACGAACTCCTGGGAGCAATTCGCTTAACTGGGTAAGTTCATGATAATGGGTGGCGAAAAGAGTGCGGGCACGCAGTTTGGGATGATTATGAATATATTCAACCACTGCCCAGGCAATTGAAAGTCCATCGTAGGTGGAGGTACCGCGGCCAATTTCATCGAGAATCAAAAGACTGCGATTAGTAGCATGGTTAAGGATATTGGCTGTCTCGATCATTTCAACCATGAAAGTTGATTGACCTGCATGAATTTCATCCTGAGCACCAATGCGGGTGAAAATTCGATCGGTTATACCAATTGTGGCTGAACTGGCCGGGACAAAGCTTCCAATTTGAGCCATTAAAACGATCAAAGCAACCTGGCGCAAAAAAGTGCTTTTGCCACTCATATTTGGCCCGGTAATTATGCGCACAATTTCACCATTTTCAAATTTTGAATCATTGGGAATGAACCGGTTTTCACTCACATAGGTTTCAACAACCGGATGGCGTCCATCATAGATTTCCAGGTCGGTTGAATCCACCAGGATAGGGCGCGTGTAATTGCCATTGACTGCAACATTTGCCAGAGCAATATAAACATCTAGTTCGCCAATTCCCCGGGCTGTTTGCAACAGTTTTCTGCTTGATTTAGCGAGAACCTCACATATCTGTGAGAAAATTCTGCCTTCAATTTCACGAATTCTTTCTTCAGCATTCAAAACCAAAGTTTCATATTCTTTCATTTCCGGTGTGATATATCTTTCCGCATTGACAAGAGTCTGCTTGCGAATGTATTCAACGGGAACCGCGGATGAATTTGAGCGGGTGACTTCGATATAGTACCCAAAGACCTTGTTATAACCAACTTTCAGAGTCTTGATCCCGGTTCGGTCTTTCTCGATTCGTTCCAGGTTATTGATCCAATCGCGTGCATTTTGGGAAGCTGATACAACCTGATCCAATTCACTGGAATAACCACATTTTATAACTCCTGAGTTTTGCAGGGTAGCGGGCGGTTCATCCGCAATGGCTGCTTTCAATAAAGTCAGCTCATCGGTGCAATTATGAATCAGACTCAAGAAAGTCTCTAAATCCGGGTTGTTTTCCAAAGCAAATAGCTTCATTAAGACAGGAATATGTTCTAGTGTGTTGCGAATAGCCCCCAGGTCACGGGGGGTAGCGTGGCCCGCAATAACACGGGAAACCAGCCGCTCAAGATCGTTTACATGTTGTAAAATACCTGCTGCCTCTGCTCGTAATAAACCTTGTTGTGTGAAAAAAGTAATACATTCCTGTCTGACGTTAATTTCATCAATTTTTATTAAGGGATTCGAGACCCACTGGCGCATAAGACGATGCCCCATCGGAGTTACAGTTTTATCAAGTACGTGTAATAATGATCCTTTGATTTCGCCACGTCGAATTGTCTCTGTTAATTCAAGATTGCGACGTGTCGCTGCATCAAGATTCATAAATTCAGCTGTCGAATAAACAGATAGGTGCGACAGCAATTTAAGCGCAGCCGGCTGAGTGTCACCCAAGTAATCCAGAATAGCTCCAGATGCGCAAATGGCAAGAATTTTGCCATTCACCCCGAAACCTTCTAAAGTCGATGTTTGAAAATGTTGCTTTAAATTGGTTTGAGCCCGGTTGAATTCAAAATGCCAGGCGGAAAAGCGAGTGATATGAAAATTCTGAGTATCTTCGAATTTTAATGATTCGGGCAGTAAAACTTCCGCAGGCTTAAGCCGGTCCAGTTCGGCTTTGACTTCCGTAAGCACATCATCAGTTTGGATTTCGGTACAACGAAATTCACCGGTGGTGATATCAACGTAAGCTATCCCAATGCGATTTTCGTCAAAAACAACACAGGCAAGATAATTATTTTTTTCATTGTTCAACAAGCCCGGTTCAATGACGGTGCCTGGCGTTACCACTCGTACGACCTCGCGATGGACCAGACCACGTGCCTGAGTTTCCCCAATTTGCTCGGCAATAGCGACGTGGTAACCCTTGCCAATTAATCGGGATAAATAATTATCTACGGCATGGTATGGTATGCCCGCCATTGGAATTCTGACTCCCTTGGCGACATTGCGGGAAGTCAGCACAATTTCTAATTCCCTTGAGGTGATTTCTGCGTCGCGATCAAATGTTTCATAGAAATCCCCCATGCGAAAAAAAACGATGGAATCAGGGTATTGTTTCTTTATATCAAGATATTGTTTGCGGATTGGGGTGATATCGTCTGGTGTCATAAGTCTTTATTTTAAGTGGATGACTATAAATCTGCAAGCAAGAATTCTTTGTCGATGTGATTATTTCTTCCTCAAGTATAATGATAGCAGCAAAAAAAAGGTGAGGGATGCATGGAAAAAGGAATAGTTGATTACAATCCACTATTTAATGGCGTAGAAATTGGGATTGGTACATGGGCGTGGGGAGATAGGATGTACTGGGGGTATGGAAAAGACTATGCTGACGCTGAGGTTCACCAAGCCTTTATATCATGCATAGAAAATGGGATAACATTTTTTGACACCGCTGAAGTATATGGTCAGGGAAGATCTGAACAATTTTTAGGAAATTTCATCGCTCAATCAAATAAAAAAATTATCATTGCCTCAAAATTCATGCCTTTTCCATGGCGATTAACCCGAAACAGCTTTAAGAAAGCCCTGAAAAATAGCCTTGATCGATTGAAGGTGGCTCGCATTGATCTGTACCAATTGCATATGCCATTGCCTCCGGTGCGAATTGAAAAATGGATGGAATACATGGCCGAAGCAAAAGCAGACGGCCTTATCGATGCGGTTGGAGTTTCTAATTTGAGTTATTCACAAATGCAAAGAGCTTTTGACACGCTGGCAAAAGAAGGCGTAAGACTGGCCTCCAATCAAGTGGAATATAGTTTAATCAACCGGGAAATTGAAAAGAATGGTGTTTTGAAAGCCTGTCAGGAAATGGGGATTGTCTGTATTGCATACAGCCCCATTGGCATGGGTGTGCTGAGCGGTAAATATTCTGCCCAGAATCTATTACCGGGCATGCGCGCCAGCCGCTTCTCAAAAAATGACTTGATCCGGTTAAAGCCGCTAATTGATTTGCTTAAAAAAATCGGTGCTGATCATGGCGGTAAGAGCGCATCACAAGTTGCGATTAATTGGACTCGCGCAAAAGGAACACTGCCCATACCCGGCGTTAAAAATATCCAACAGGCAGAGCAAAATACAGATGTGATTTCCTGGCAGCTTAGTGATGATGAAGTGATAAGATTGGATGAAATTAGCGATCGCGTGGCAAAGTAGCTATTCGATTTAATTCTTTTGTTTTGGCATTCAACAGTCAACCTTGTTCTAAAGCGGTTTTCCTTTGATATAATTCTTGACCATGACAGAAAAAATTAGCTATCTTCCTTTTCACGCAATTAATGAATTCATGCTGACAGATTACCGCAAAGAGGTAATCAAAAATGTGTTAGCAAACCTATCGCGCCTTACGGAAAGTTTGCAAAGAGAAATTAATTCCTTGGTGCGTAAATATGCCAGTATTCAAGGGTTTCGCAACAGTTCTCAGGCACCGTTGATGCTCAAAGTTAATGGTTCGGTGCAGGTCTTTGAAAAAAATCCGCAGTTTGTGGCTGCTATTTTGAACGGCTGGCAGCAACTAAACAAAGAGCTGGCAATCGATATAGCCCAATTTTTGATTGGGCGAAGTTGGAAGATTTTGCCGATAGAAGCTGATCGCTCTAAATTGCCCGGGTTTATGACCAAATGGCCTGAGGCAGAATCTTTTGAGCTGCTCATAAGTGAGTTTAATGCCGGACACAAGAGTCATACTGCCAGTGATAATGACATCACCCTGATGATAGTTTGGTTAAGTAACCGGCTCCCCTATGAAATGGTTAGTGAGAGCTTATTTTCACAGGATCAAAAAAACGCTGACGAGCTAGCCGAATAAACATTTTTCTTGAAAAATAAATTATTCTTCAAACTCAATCTCAACTTCAATGTTGGAATCGACCTGGGCTTGTTGACTCAATTCAATATTGCCAAATAAAGAATCTTGTTTGGCAGATAAAATGTGCCTCTTGACTAATTCCAATAATGCCAGAAAAGTGACCACAATCTCAACCCGCGAGTATTTATTGTTTAAAAGTAAGCTGAATGATGAAATTTGACCATTTTGCATTCTTGATAGAATGGAATTTATGCGCTCCCGAATGGTGATTCGCGGCAAATTCACTACTGAATCCAGATTTTGCAAATCGGTGTTTGTGGCTAAAATCTCACGCGCAGCTTGAATTAAGTTTTCAAGCGTAAGCTCCGATAAATCTAATTTCGGCTGCACGGTAAATTTTGGGGGAGGAGCCATTCGGATGTAAGTCCGATAGTTTATCTCTTCGCGTTCATTGAGCCAAAGGGCAATTTGTTTAAACCTTTTATAAAGAATTAATTGGCGTGCAAGTGCATCACCGGCATCTTCCTCCGGTTCCAGACTTTCATCTTGCGGCTGGCGCGGCAGTAAGGCAGACGATTTGATTTGCAGTAAGCGGGCGGCGATTACAAGAAACGCAGATACTTCCGCAGGGTTCTCAAGTTTCAAGCGATGCATATATTCCAGATATTGATCAGTCACTCGCGCCAGGGATATTCGCGTAATATCTAATTCCGCTTTTTCAATTAATTCTAAGAGTAAATCAAGCGGACCCTGGTATAGTTCCGTATCAATTAGATAGCCTTCTGTTTGATACCCGGCAACTTGATAACTCACGCTGGCAATTATAGCAGAAACCGTTTAACTGAGAATAATTCATGTAATTTGGGATTACAGCTTTTAGTTTGTCGTGTGGTTTGCTGAAATACTCCCATGATGTTAAAATTAAGAGATGAACAGCAAAAAACTCTCTCACATTGATAGTAATGGTGCTGCCCACATGGTGGATGTGGGTGCAAAAGTCTCCTCACAGCGGATCGCCAAAGCCAAAGGCCAGATTGTTCTCAGGCTTGAAACAGTCAAGCTTATTCGGGATGGCCTGATGAAAAAGGGGGATGTATTAACTGTGGCTCAAATTGCTGGTATTCAAGCGGCGAAGAGAACCTCTGATTTAATTCCACTTTGCCATCCCTTGGCGATAAATCAGATCAGTGTATTTCTGGAATTGGATGATAATCTGCCTGGAGTTTTGATTGAATCAACGGTGAAAACGTACGGGAATACCGGCGTAGAAATGGAAGCATTGACTGCTGTTTCAATTGCAGCCCTGACTGTTTACGATATGGTTAAAGCAGTCGAAAAAACAGGACGAATAGAAAATATCCGTCTCGTTGAAAAAAGAGGTGGAAATAGCGGCGATATATTTAATGTCTAATGACTCAATAAACGAGCAAACCATTAAGGTTGAATTGCTTTTCTTCGCAAAATTAAAAGAACTAACCTCAAGCAACCGGGTTGAGGTTGTGGTTCCGCGCAATATTACAGTCGCAGATCTGCGTGCGTTTGTAGTGGATCGCTATCCTATTTTAAGAAGTTATATGCCGAACGTGATTGCAGCTGTAAATCAGCAATTTGCGGCAGATGATGTTCACATTACTGCAAATTGTGAAGTTGCTTTTTTCCCACCGGTGAGTGGTGGAGCTGGTAGAACCAAAGCTTTGATAACGAACGATATCATTGATCTCAACCAATTGTTGCAGGAAGCGACTGAAAAAACGACTGGGGCTGCGGCAATATTTACCGGAATAATTCGTGGTGAAACCGGCGGCGACAGCCCTTACAAGACAATTGGACTTGAATATGAATCTTATCAGCCAATGGCAGTTGCCAAGTTAGAGCAAATTTCTCAAGAAATTCGAGACCAATGGCCTGATGTGGAAAACATTGTCCTTGTTCAGCGGATTGGTTATATGGAGGCTGGAACACCAACTGTAGTAGTAATCTGTACAAGTGGCCATCGTGATAGTGGTATTTTTGCCGCAGCCAGGTATGGCATTGATCGAATAAAAGAGATTGTACCCGTTTGGAAAAAAGAATTCGGTCCGGATGGCGAAACCTGGGTGGAGGGCAGTTATTATCCCGCCACAGACGAATAAGTTTGGATATAATTAGAAGCAACCTTTTGAAACAAAAGTGAATCAAGAATGTTCGTAATTTCGACAAAACGGATAATAAAATTTTAATTCTTGAATAACATGCTCTTGGTAGAAGAAAAGATTTCGAAAAAGTTTGAACTGGCGTTGGAAAAGTAATAGAAAATCAAAAAAATCAAATCGTTGGAAGAACTGGTGGGGCGTAAGCTACTTGAGCATTAAGTTGAGGTGGTTGACGCACCAGGAGTTCTTGGAGGCAAGATGAAAAATGAGAATCCGACCACGGAGTTGGAAAGCCCTCAAGAATTGGCGCAAAGAATCGATCTGCAAATCAGCGATTGGTTATTATTAAGCAGGGCGTTGACACATCGTTCATATTTAAATGAGCACCCGGAGGCATTGGAAGACAATGAGCGTCTGGAGTTTTTAGGTGATGCGGTATTAGATTTTGTCGTGGGAGCTTGGCTTTATCACCGCTATCCGGAAATGCCAGAGGGTGACCTGACGCGCATGCGCTCAGCGTTGGTGTACACAGAGAAACTGGCCGAATTTGCGATGCAATTGGATTTGGGCCGAGCTATGCGATTAGGTCGTGGGGAATCTCAGGCAGGTGGTCGCACTCGTCCGGCACTCTTGTGTGACACATTTGAGGCAGTTATTGGTGCACTTTATCTGGATGGTGGTATCCCGGCGGTAAATTACTTGTTGGAGGATTTACTCATTGAAGCTTCAGAAGATATCTTAATTAATAATAAAAATGAAGATCCGAAAAGTCTTTTCCAAGAATGGGCACAATCGCAGGGTTATCCAGCGCCACAATATGTTACCCGCAATGCTACAGGGCCAGACCACTCCAAGGTGTTTGAAGTTGAAGTAATGCTAGAGGGAAAGTCTTACGGAAGCGGCCGAGGAAATAGCAAACAGGCAGCCGCAAAGGTGGCAGCCACATTTGCTTTACTGAATTTAGGCCTGATTGAAGACAAAACCAACTCACTCAGGAATAACAGGACCTCAGGGGAGATAAAATAGGATGACATCACTCTTGAAGAATCTGGAGTTGCATGGCTACAAAACATTTGCGAGTAGAACATCATTTGAGTTTCCTGGCAAGATTACTGCAATTGTAGGCCCGAATGGATCCGGGAAATCGAACGTGGCTGATGCAATCCGCTGGGTATTGGGAGAACAATCCTATCGTCTCTTAAGAGGTCGTAAGACCGAAGACATGATATTTATTGGTTCAGAAATGCGCTCGCGAGCGGGCATGGCTTCTGCCACGATCACCTTCGATAATGAGAGCAGCTGGTTACCAATTGATTTCTCGGAAGTCTCGGTTACCAGGCGAGCATATCGGGATGGACAAAATGAATATTTGTTGAATGGTCAGAAAATTCGTTTGCGGGATATTCAGGAGTTGTTTGCCCAATCCGGATTGGCTGAAAGGACGTATACGCTTATCGGTCAGGGATTGGTCGACACGGCATTGAGTGCCCGCCCGGACGAAAGACGCAAATTTTTTGAAGAAGCTGCCGGAATTGGACTTTATCGCAGTCGTAGGGAAGAAGCAGTTAACCGCCTCGACCAGACACGCCGCAACCTTGAACGCGTTCGAGATATACTGAGTGAGTTGGAACCACGCTTAAAGAGCCTCGAGAGACAGGCGCGCCGTTATATTGAGTATAAAACAATCCAGGCAGATCTTCAGGTTTTACTGCGCGAATGGTATGGTTTTCATTGGCACAACGGGCAACAAGAGCTGTCGCAAGCGAAACTATTGTTAAAAGAACGCGAATCTAATTTAGCTGGCGAACGTGAAACGTATGAGAAGTTTGACCGAGAGATATCCGCTTTACGCAAAGACCTTCACGAGATTCGCACCCAACTAAACGATTGGCATTTGGTTTCCTCCGCTCATCATCAAACCCGCGAACAAATCAGTAAAGAATTAGCTGTAATGGATGAACGCCAACGCAGCATGCTCACTCAAAGACAAAATGGGCTCTCCGACATGGTGAAGATTGAAGAAGAACTCAACGATCATGTCCGAACACTAGAGAATTTGAAAATTGACTTCGAGCAATTGAAATTGGATTTTAATGAGGCAAGTGCTCAAGTAAAAATATTTGAAAACACTGTAAATACCAGGTTGGCTGAAAGGGAAAAAATAACACAAGATATCCGTTCCGTGCGACGTGACCTGGTACAGCACCAGACCAAGCTGGTTGAACTGCGTGCCCGAAAGGATGAAATTGAAGAACGTATAAAATCGAACCAGCAAAATCTCGCCAAAATTGAAATGGATCAGAAAACTGCAGAAAAAAGTGTGGTTGAAGCAAAAAGTATTTTTGACAAGGCGCAAGCCAGAGGTCACAGTGAAGAGCATGATCGCGACCAAATTGAAAAGCGCATTTCAGAGCTTTCCACCATAGTGAGCAAGCTGGAAGAAGAGAATAAAAAAAGTCAAAAAGAATCAAATCAATTGCAATCTGAACAAGCCCGATTAATCGCCCAGATTGAAGTTGTTGAACAAGCAGAGGCATCTTTATCCGGGCTGAATATAGGTACAAAAACCATTA
The DNA here is from genome assembly GCA_001899005.1 of Chloroflexi bacterium 44-23. Classification (GTDB taxonomy): domain Bacteria; phylum Chloroflexota; class Anaerolineae; order Anaerolineales; family Anaerolineaceae; genus UBA6170. Next base: position 228,902 of record MKUW01000006.1, on the reverse strand, counting down.
TGGAGGCTGCAAAAAGTGGTCAATTAAATGGAAAATTCCGACCACTGAGTGGATTTTTAGACGTACCCAAACAGTACGAACCAGCGGTGTCTGCCGCATTAGGCGAATTCATCGAAGCCATTGTTATCATAGACGGCTCGAACCCTTCTGCAATGATTGATCTGTTGACCGTATCGGAAAATGGGCGAGCCGTCATACTGCCGGTTAATCAGTTACGGCAAGCGAAAAATGAAATCCTTCCTCAAGGTCCGGGCGTCATTGGTGTGGCTCAAGAACTTTTTCAATGGGAAAAAGAAATCGACCCAGTAATGCAAATGTTGCTAGCCAACACTGTTTTTGTGGAAGATAGTCGTAATGCTTTACGATTGGTTGACAAACTTCCAGTCAATGCACGGATGGTAACTTTAAGGGGAGAAATTTTCTTCGGCAGCGGAGCCGTTGTGGCTGGTAAAGAAAATCGATCGTCAATTATTTCACGACCACGTCAAAAGAAGGAATTGCAGACCGCATTGGAGATAGTCCAAACAGCTCTATCCCAATTACAAAAGAAACAATTAAAAAGAGACGAAAAATTAGAAGAAAACCTCAATGAATTGAAAAAAGAGCGGCTGATTTTGCAATCATATGACCAGGACGCTCAAGAACGATTAAAAACTGTTCACAGGGCTAATCTTGTCTTCGAACAATCCCGTCAGAAGAATGAGTATCTTCTAAATCAAGCTGAATCATTACGCAATCAGCTGAAGCAGGCTGATCAAACAATAGCACAACTTAAGCTTGAAATCGAAGCAAATCAGGGTGCAGTCATTGAATTGGAAGGTAAAATACGCCTTTTGAATGAATCATTGTCTGAATTGCCATTGGATGAATTTCAAGCGGAATTAAATTATGCCCGTACCAATGCTGCCGTGGCTGAACGATCTGTAAGTGAAGCAAAAAAACGATTGTTTGAATTTGAACAATTACTTCAGCAAGGTCATCAACGACGCCTTTCACTTCAACGCCGCTCAGAGGATTTGCAAATTGCATTGGAAGAAGTGGATGAACAAAAGGCAGCTTTCCGTCTTCAAGAAGAACAGATTCAGACAAAAATTGAAGAGCTGCAGATCAAAATCAAACCAGCTGAGAAAAAGCTTGTTGAAATTGAGTCGTTTTACGCTGCTTTGCAGGAGGAACAGGCCAATGCTCAGCAGGCTGTTTCAATCGCAGAGCGCTATTATGCTCAAAGCCAGTTAGATTTTTCACGGCATAAGGATGCTTTAAGTAATCTTCAACGACGAATAGAAGAAGATTTTGGCCTGGTCGCGTTTGAATACTCGGATAGTATGAGTGGGCCTAACCCTCTGCCATTTGACGGTTTGGTTGAACAACTTCCAAATGTGAAGGCTTTGGATGCAACTTTGGAAAACAGTATCGGTCGCCAACGCGCTCACCTTCGCAGAATCGGCCCAATTAATCCTGATGCAAATGAAGAATATTCCGCAGTAAAAAACCGTTTTGAATTTATGACGACACAGGTGGAAGATCTTAAGAAAGCAGATGAAGATTTGAGGCAGGTAATTAATGAATTAGATAGTTTGATGCAGCGTGAATTCAAGAAAACATTTGATGCGGTCGCAATCGAATTCAAGGATATGTTCACCCAACTGTTTGGTGGGGGAACAGCCAGGTTAATTTTAACGGATGAAGAAAACTTTAATAATTCCGGGGTTGATATCGAAGCCAGGTTACCAGGCCGGCGCGAGCAGGGTCTGTCGCTCCTCTCCGGAGGAGAACGCAGTCTAACTGCCGTTGCGCTCATCTTTGCATTATTAAAAGTTTCTCCGACGCCATTTTGTGTGTTGGATGAAGTTGATGCCGCGCTTGACGAATCAAATGTTGGTCGTTTTTGTGATTTATTGGCGCAATTATCCCAAAAAATTCAATTTATTGTGATTACACATAACCGAAATACTGTTCAGGTGGCTGATGTCATTTATGGAATCACCATGGGTCGCGATTCTACCAGCCAGATGATCTCTTTACGATTGGATGAAGTCGACGAGGAAATGGTGCGTTAGGCGATTTCCAAGATTTTGATAGTCAAGGATTGTCGGCCATTTTAACAGCATTTTCTCTGCTATTTTTTTTGTAATGAATTTGAAAATTTGGTTGGTAAAAAAAGAGCCGGATTTTTAATCGGCTCTCTTTTTATGATATTTTATTTATTGAGTAAGTTCTTTTGGAAAAGCAGGTTCGGTTGGAACAATAGATTTCCAGACTGTGTCAAATTTTTCAATAGTTGTTTTTTCTTTTTCGGCAGCTAACCAGGTGGTAAAAGCTGCTTGTTTTTTCTGTTCAAGTTGACTTGGACTTAGAGGCCGAATTTCTTTACCGACTAACTGGATGATGTGAAATCCGGAAGCGGTTTGAACCGGAGCGCTAATCTCTCCAATATTCATAGCAAAGACAGCACTTTCAAAATCCGGGTCCATTGTTCCTTTTCCAAACCAGCCTAAATCTCCACCGCGATCTTTATTGGCTGTGTCAAGGGATAATTCAGCTGCCAGAGCCGCAAAGTCATCACCATCATTCAGCCTTTTCTTTACAGCCAATGCTTCTTCCAGGGTTCCAACTAGGATGTGACGAGCCCAAACTTGTTCTTCTTCGCGATCCACATTCTTAGTAACCTGCTCTCTGACTTTTTCCCCTAACAATTGGGAGCGCATCAAATCGCGAAGATCTGCTTCAGAAAAATCTATTTCTTTGAAGCGTTCAACCATAGAGTTGAACTCAGCAGTAAATGCCGTTTCGGTAAAAGGAGTAGCCGTCGCTTGTGGGGCACTTGCGGTTGCTGTTGGTGTAATGTTGCCTGGATCAACCGTAGGTGTCGGTTCTAAAGTTGGGACGGGAGTGATAATCGCATTTTGGGTTGGATTCAGTGTTGAAGTTGGGATCACCTCTACAGTATTTTCAGGTGTCGGAGTTCCACTTGGGTAGTAATTGAAATCACTCTGAAATTTTTCAGTCACTTCCGCATCGCTTACTGTAATATTGTTTTCCCGGGCATAGTTGGCAATCAAAATATCATTGATCATATTATCCAGAACAATACCGCCTAACGACTCGCTATTCTCCATCTGGAATTGAATCTGTTGAATCAGGCTGTCAATATAGGATGAATTATTAGGATCATCACCAAAAATCTGCTTAAAACTGGCGTATTGCAAGGCTTGTTGATTAAGTTGATATCGTTGAAATTTTACTTGTTTGATAAATTTAGAGCTTCGAATGACTTCATTACCAACTTTCGCAACCGGTTTTTGTGCTTTTAAGATGGTTTGGTCGAGGACGCCATAAATCAGCACCAAAACAATGATTGCAAGGATAATCCCGGCGACGGTCAAAATTCTCTTCCGCTGGATCTGATCTCGTTCCAATCGTGCTTTGTGTTTTTTCGAAATTGTTTTTGGACTTGATGCCTTCGGTTTTGATGCTTTTGTCATATCTGACCTCAAAGTGAAAAGTAAAAAAGGGCATGATAAGAACAAAAGTTCATGCCCTGATCTCGAATTGATTAAGAAAACTTAATCATCAAAGCTTGCGACGAAGGGCAGCAATGCAATAACACGCGCCCGTTTGATGGCACTTGCCAATTCGCGCTGATGCTTAGCACAAGTTCCAGTTTGTCGTCGTGGACGGATTTTTCCGTCTTCCATCACATAACGGCGTAATAGTTCAATGTCTTTGTAATTAATTTTTGTGTCTTTTTCGGTGCAAAATTGGCAGATTTTTGGCCGGGGAGAAAAAGTTCTGCGCCCGCCTGCCGGTCCTCTTCGAAATTGACCTGATTCGTTTGTCATTTCCGGTTTCTCCTAAAATGGATTATTATCATTTATATTTATTTCATCTTGAGTTCATAATTTGGTAAATCTCTGTAAGGCTAAGTTTTCTTTTTCATAAACCTCTTCAGAATTTTATCCACGATTTGAACAAAGTTTGCTCACAACATAATCTTGAAATATGCGGATGTGTTCTGGTTTTCATGCTTCTGCAGAGTTAACTGGTTCACCAAACTCCTGCGCTGAAAGAACTGTCGCATAGTCTTTCTACCATAATGCAGCTACTCAGCAAGTGTTAACATGTGACGCATAACCGGTTCCAGGAAACGCAGGTTGCGATCCAATTCATTGGTTGCGGATGGCAGAATGTTTAACAAGAAGAGTATGTATACACCATCACGTTGTTTTTGGATCTGGTATGCTAAGCGACGTTTTCCCCAGTTATCAGTCTTCTCGACAGTACCACCAGATTCAGTCACCCAACCATTGATCTTTGTTGTAACTTCAGCCAATGCTGTTTCCTCAAGATCGGGTTGAATTACTACGAGCAATTCATAATTTCGCATGAATTTATTCCTCCTTTCCACGGGATTGCCCTCAGACAACGTTTAGCGAGCTGAGAGCGGAAAGGTAGCAACATAATTGTTGCCGCCTAAAGCTTGCCAATATTATCATACAATCAGAGTTTGTGGGAGGTTGCGCTTGTAATTAAGCACAAAAATTGATAAGTTTTTTTAGAAACTTTGATTTAAATTGACAGTCGCACACAGGTCACTCATAGGATTTTGGTATATTTGAAAACTTGCATCAAGCTCCTTATTCTACCTTGAAATGAAAACGAGATTGATTAGAAAGGATTTGTTGAATAATCCACTTACTTTTTGGTTGCAAATAAGGCGACCATTTCATCAAGCAATATTCCAGGATCTATTTTCGTATACATTTTTCGGAAAGAAGCTGTCTCACGCAAATGAAATCGAAGTAGATTTTCTGCCAGCTGTAGTCTTTGTGGGTCCGGAAGACCTGGGAGTGAGATGGTTATTCCCGCATCAGGATGCTCAGAATATGAGATCACTCCTTTTGCAGATAAGTATTTGATGGCTGCATAAATTGTGGATACTCTTTGACCGGTTTGTGCTGCAGCCCGTTGGAGATTAAAATTCCCATTTTGTTTTTCAATGACGTACTTCGCCATCCCGGTGATTACTTGCAACAAACGATTAATAGAATCAGTTGCGGGAATTAAGCTTGCCAGGATCAAAGTGGTCGGGTTAACGATTTTCCACACCTTAGCCAATTCAAGTAAATTAGGAGGACTGGTATGAACGACCAGGCAGCTAGCAGGGCGTACTTCCAATCTGCTGATCGAATCGGGATTCTTTTTGTCGAGTCCTTCCTCCCAAACCAAAACATCTGGAAATCGCTTGCGAATGATTTCTAAATTAAATACTTCATTTCGAAAATCGATTATTTCCAATTGCTCTGCTTGGGCTAAGACAACCTGTTGTTCTTCCTCCACAAGCCGCATGGAAACTACCTCTATTTGAATGTTTTCCTGATTTTTATAAGCGGCTACGGTTAATTTATAAGCAATATCAACTTTTGTTTGCGGGAGTTCCAAATCGCCGGCTTGCCACCACAGAAATTCATGAGAAGTTAGCTCATTATTGCCTATGACCAATCGAGCGTGCCTTCCCATTTTTCCAAATTTTTTCAAACGGTGGATGGTAACATTGCGACTTGCAAAAATAAAGGGTGGGTTACCAGGGCCGAATGGGGCTAGAATTGACAACTCTTTGCACAGCTCCAGAGAAATATCTTCAAAATCAAGAAAATCATCAATCATGATCACTTTCTTCACTTGTACAGTTTTTGTCTGCTCAAGTATAGATTGATTAAAGTTGTTTTTGAAAGCGGCTAAATTTTTAAAGGGTAGGCTGAGACCTGCTGCCATGGCATGTCCGCCAAAATGAGTAAGCAATTTGGAACATTCTCGAATGGCGGAGACTAAATTGACGCCCTCAATCGATCTACCTGAGCCTCTAATATCTTCATCCGGATCACCGGTCAGCAAGATGACTGGTTTAGAAAATAATTCCACCAACCGGCTGGCGACGATTCCCAGAACTCCTGCGAACCATTCGGGATGGTAAAGAACAAGTGCGGGACTTTCAGAATGATCCGCATCTTTCTCCAGCAAGCTCAATGCCGCTGAATATATCTGTTCTGTGAGCAATTTTCGACGTTCGTTTAGGTTTTCGAGAATGCTGACAAATACACGCACTTCTTGCAGGTTGTTTGACAGAAGGTGTTCTACTACAGGGGAAGCATTATCCAGTCTGCCAATTGCATTTAATAAGGGTGCGATATAAAAAGATAATTGTTCTTCATTAAGATTGGCCGGGTTGATTTTTTTGATTTGAAAAATCTCCTTGAGGAGCAATCTATCTGTATTACGTAAGCGGTCCAACCCTTTTTGGACAAGGTAATGATTTTCAGGATTTAGAATAGCCACATCCGCAATCGTTCCAAGCGCCACCAAATCTACCAATTTTTCAATTTCACCATCTTTACCGAGCTTATTAAAAACAGCTTCCATTAATTTATAGGCTACACCCACACCGGATAGCTCTCGGAGGGGATGTTTTTCGGGCAAGCGCTGAGGATTGACGACCGCAAAAGCATCCGGGAGTGTAGGAGGAAGACTGTGATGGTCGCTAATGATGGAATCAATTCCATATTTGGCTGCCATTTGAATGGCATCAAACTCACTTATGCCGGTATCACAGGTAATTAAAAGTTGAATTGGGTCTTGAATAAATTCTTCAAGATAAGAAACTTTAATCCCGTGCGATTCTTTTTGGCGATCTGGAATGTGGTAACGTGGATTACATCCCAGGCTGCGTAAACCCTGTACCAAGAGTGTTGTTGCGGTTTGTCCATCAACATCAAAATCACCCCAGATTCCAATTTCTTGTTTTTCTGCAATTGCTGTCACAATTCTTTCAGCGGCAATTTGCAAATCGGGGATTTGCTGCGCCGGAGTGGGGGTATATGCAGTTGGGTCGATAAAGGCTTTAGCTTGCTGAAGCTCACTGATATTGTTTTGCAGAAGCCGCTGTTGAACAAATTGATTCGGGAATTGAACTATCAGATCCTTTGGAACCACTTTTTTAGGGCGTAAAACCCATTCAATCGTTGGGTCGCTCAAAACTCAATTTCTCCAATTTGCATGATATCCAAATTTTCAATTTGCTCCGCCCAAAGTTCTTCATTTACTGCTTCTGATAATCCAGCCTGATCACCCCGTTCACAATAAGAACGGTATTGACAAAATTTACAACGTCGTAGATTTTCCGTTTTTTCAAAGCCACTTTCAAATTTGTGGGAAATTTCGTTTAATAAATTGGTGAAATATTCTATATCGATTTCATATTGATTTTCGGAGTATTGAAATGTCTCAGGTTCATTCGGATAATTGGTAAACCAGTAAACCATTTCAATGCTATCTGGTTGGGCAGGTGCGTCACGGCGGATGTATTTTCCTGCTTGTGCCAACAAAAGTGGATATAGTCTACTTTGAATTTTTTCTTTCAATTCGGAGCGTGTTTGTTTTTTTTGTGAGGTTTTCCAGTCATAAATAATAAATTGGTTTTCTTTTGTAATGACAAGTAGATCGAAAACCGCAATGAATGGAGAATTATTAATTCTTCCTGAAAGCTTATATTCAGGATAATGATCGTTTTTTGTAAGTGGCAAAGCAAAGGGCAAAAAATTTTGCCACCACTCCAATAAATTGATATCATCGATTTGTTGGGCTATATCGGATTCAGGTATTCCGCTGAATAATTGCTGTGCAAGCAGATGAAATTGCTTGCCAAGCTGCATTTGCTTTTCAATTAAAATGACAGGCTCAGATCGAAGAGCCGGCCAGGCCTGTTGAAGAATATATTTAAGCTCAAAACGGCGTTCACATTCAATATAATCTTGAAGTTTCATTTGGCTGAATGAGAAATTAAGGAAGTGCTTCATTTTGAGTCTCCAGGAACGTTTTTAAAGCAATAAGCGGAATGGATGCCGAATTCTTTTCTGCCCCTTTACGATGCGGATCACCACTGTTCCAGGTGATGGTTAATTCAGTGCGAGCACGGGTGATGCCTACAAAGAGCAATCGTAATCGCTCGGCAGCATAATCTATTCTTGCTTGATCAGTGGCCTTCCCGTAAGGCTGGTATAGGGCCTCAATGTCATTCTGTGCCAATGCTTCCAGCCTGGCAAGAATTTCTGCTTCGAGGTTGAGAGAATCTTTGTAAAAATATTTTTCACTAATCGAATTATCGCTTTGCTGGGCAGATGGGAAATCGTATGTATTAACAGAGAGCAAATAAACTCGATCCCATTCCAAGCCTTTAGCTTTATGGTAAGTAGTGATGATCGCCTTCCCTTTGTGCAAATCGGGATCAAAACCAGTATCCTGATCTTGAAATCCAAACATCTTTCGACGATTTTCTGCAATCATTTTAAGTTCAGCTACAAAATCTGGCAGAAGCCAATCAGGATGATTGTGAGATGTCTGCTCCAAAACCAGTGCCAACCGGTGAGAAAGTGCCAGATCAGCCGGTTCAGAAAAAATGTCCTGTCCAATAGTCAGGATTAATTGATCAATGGGCAGATCTACAGCTGCTTGCCATCGCACCAGGTACTGGCGGAAACTTTCCAAATTGGTGAATATAAGTGGATCGATGATGCTATCGTTCAGAAATTGGGATTGAAGCCAATCTTTTCCTGGAAAAGGGTAAAGAAATTCCTCCAGGCGTGGGCAAGAACGCAATAATTGAATGGTCTCATTTAATCGTTTGTTTATTGAATGGAAGAAAATTTTGTCAAAATTTTCATAAACCCTGACAAGATTTGACGTTTGCATTGGGTTTTGAATAAATGTGAGGATTTCCGCCAGCATACGCGCTGTTTCACGTGTTGATTGGCTGGTTTGTAAAATTTCCAAATGAGGAATATTTTCCCTTTGGAGTATTTCAACCAATTTAGCCCCGCGATCATTGCGCGGTACCAGTGCCGCTACTGTGGAGCTGGGATGATCACTCAACCAGCTTTTTATTGATTTGGCTACATTTTCAAGTTCCACATTGGCTGGCATTTCTTTATCGTAAATAACCACACCGTTGGGGATGGTTGGTGGATTTGGCTGGGGGTCGCCCGCAGGAGTTGGTAAAATAAAAGGTTCGGTAAGTGCATCACGTAATTCATGTACCGGGTGGTTTTCATTTGTCCAGCGTATCAGTTCATTGGCCAGAGCCATGATGGCCAGGGAGGACCGTCCGGAATTGGGCAAATCGCGCGCTATCACGCCAGGCTGTTTTAAGAACCTTTTTAAATATTCAGGACTGGCAGTTGTGAAGGTCTCATAAATTGCTTGATTTGGGTCGCCAACCCGCACCCAGTTACCATCATCTCCAGCGAGTGTATGCAAAATTTCTTCCTGTAATGCGCTGCTATCCTGGGCTTCATCTTCAAGAATAAAAGGCCAGCGATATTGAAGTCTTTGTAAGAAATCCACATCCATTTGAAGAGCAAGCAATGCAAAACGTATTAAGTCATCAAAATCAACAGCCGACCGAAAATTCAAGGCACGTTGATAGTCTTTATAAATTGAAATTCCGAGGGAAAGCAGGGGATCATCCAATGCCATGGATTTGTAATACTTTTCTAATTCGACAGGTGTGGTTCGAAGATCCTTTGCTTTGCGGATAAAGTTAAGTGAGATGGTGGTCAGAGCCTTTTGCCATCCAGAGCGAATTTTAGGATTTTCCAGAGAATTGTCTTCTTTTGTCCAATTTTCTAAAATTTGATGATTGATGTGCATCCAACTATCAACCGAAGATAAGATTATGCCCTGTATCTCTCGCTCATCGATGATCTGAAATTGATTGTCCAGCCCAATCAGGTCAGGACGTTCCTGAACGATTTGGTTTGCCAATGAATGCAGAGTAAGGACACGATAGCCCAAATTTGGTAGTAAACCGAAATTCTGCATGAATGATGAAATTCGACCAGAAAAATTATTTACAGCCGAATTGACAAGAGTAACGATCAATACCTCCTGATCGTCATTTATTCGCCCCTCTGCCAGTATATTTGCCGCGAGGAATGAAAGCGTTTGAGTCTTTCCGGAACCAGGGACGGCTGAAACACCCATTTTTCCATCACTATATTTCAAGACTTCAATTTGTTTCAAGCGTGGTTTAAACATCTTTGATCTCCTGATCAGTGAATGTAAACCGTAAGATTTTTTGGACAGCTTTTAATAAAGGTCCGCGATCTTCACCTCCGCTTTCATTGTAACCACTGTAATGTAAGAACAAACCGCTTTCACATCTTTTAATCAATCCCGCGCATAATCTTCGTAGGTTGGCCTGGTTTGTCTCGTATTCGTTAAAATCGGTCCACTTTTGGCCCGGAAGCCAATTGCGGCTAAGAACGTATGGCTGAGTCAATGGCTGCAAGAGACGCTGCCACCAACCAAGGCTGCCAATATCAATCCAAAATTGGTATTGCACAGTCCGGTTTTGCATCAGAAATGTATACGCAGGTGATAGATAGACCGCGTTTTCAGGTGGTTTATCCCAACTCTGTAGATAAAGTGCTGCGATCACGCCAGCTTCGAGTGTGGTTATATATTCCTGGGATATATTTATGATTTGCAGCGGGTTGCGTTGCAGCCAGCCTTGACGAAAATTTTGAATCGAGTCAATCAACTTTGAAGTTACTTCAGCTGCGTGGAAATTATCTTTGAATGCAAAACCAGGTTGGGTTAAAATTTCTCCAAAAAATCTGGCCAGAAAAATATCCAAATCTACAGGGTTTTCACGATACGTGATAAGCCATTCCAGTAATTCTTGATATTTTTCACTTATGTAGTGGCTGATCCTTTCCTGAACTTCCATTCGCACAGAAAAAATTTTATTTAACCAGAATTCTTTTTTGGATTGGAAAACCACGCGGGTTAACAAATCCGCGCGGATTGGATCGAGCCCTTGTAGGGTATAGGTTAAAGCTTGACGCAAGTCAAAATGGGTTGGGATCAATCCCCATTCAGGATGAGCGATTTTCGCCCAGGTCAAAAGTACGTGGGTGACTGGTTCTTCGCGCAGGCTTCGCGATGGCCGGTGAAATGCCAATTCAATGCCATGTTTAGATAATTGTTGCTGTATCTGAAAGCGGAGTGCATCGCTGACATATGGTGCCAAAATTGCAATTTCTGCCGGCTTGATACCATTCGAGACCAGTTCATTGACTTTTTCAGCAACAGATTCGATCATTTTCGGATAGAAATCATCATATTGATGAGAAAATGAATGCTTAAACGTGCCAGAAATATGATTGATTCTTTCTCCGCTCAAGGCAGCGTTTAATACGTTGCTTACCGTTTCCATATTCTCTCTTGGGAGAAAAGGTTCTGAGAGTGTATGTACAAAATTGCAGACCGATTTCAATCGCTGGGCACTGATAGGATCTGCCCCAAGGAAGGTACGGAAACCGGCATCCTCATCAAAAATTACCAATCCGCCTGAAGTCTTCGGCAGCCATTCCAGCATAATATCATGTATGGATGCCGTGTCTTCTTCACAATTATCGTAAATAATGTAACGAAATTGATTTTGCAAATGTTGTTTGCATAATAGAGATGGCCACAGATACTTCTGTAGAATCTCAATCTGAAGTGAAAAGTCCAACAAATTGTGCTGATAACAAAAATGGCGGAATTCATCAGCCACTTCCTGAGCTTCATCGTAGGCATGCATATGCCCAGGTGCCAGATTCCAGGCACTTTTTAAGCGTTCGCTAATTTCTTGATAGGGGAACCCCACCAGAGCCGATTTATTCAAATTATCCAAAATCTGAGTCAAGATGCGAGGAGGCTCAAGATGAACTGACTCAAAGTAGCCCTTCTCGAAAAATGGTTGACAGATTTTATCCAGATAATACTGAGAAGTTTCTAAATTCAAAAATAAAGGCGAGAGCCGAGGGTTTGCAAAAGGGGTTTGGTAGGCAATAATTGGCCAGAAAAGCCGAATCATGCGTTGTGCCAACCCGCTCTGAGTATTAATTTGGACAATACCACCATTAAAATCACCCAATTTTGCTAAAAAATCTTGGTAAACTATGCCAAGAGAGCGTTGGGGGACAAGAATCATAATGGAATTTCCGGAAACGCCAGTAGCTCTTAAGGTTTTCAAATAGGCTAAGGCTGCTGTTGTTTTCCCGGTGGCGGCATTACCAGAAAGAAAGATGGTCTCAGCAATGGCGTGTTCCGCAATATTCTCTTGCATTTCAGAAAATTGTTTCATTTAATTTCCAGAACAGATTTTCTTTTATTTTATCGCAAATCTTTTAAGTGTAATAAATTGCCATCATTTCCAAAATTAGAATTGAATTTTGGCAAACCACAAGCTGGTCGCGCCATTGCTGGTCACGCAAAATGATCTGCGGATGAATGGCGGTGATTTTTCTACGATCGTTCTGATGTAACAATGTTATTTTTCACCGTAAAAAAATTTAAGTAATCCCCCTTCTTACCGACCTTTGCTGATTAAACTGTCATTGCGAGATTCAGCTCTACCGCCGAAAGGCGGTATACGAGGATGAAATAGCTTTGCTCAATGCAGAACAGTCGTGGGGTGTGTTTGTCATGCGCCAAACCATCACTTATATATGGTATGGGCCGGAGTAATCGGCTGATGGGCGAAGCATCCGCGATGGGTATGTTTTTATAGGATGGGAGGGTTCCCCGGATACTTCGCCCTTAAGAGAGTTCTCATGTGAAAGAGACATCATACCCCTCGGAAGGAAAGCCTTTTAACTTTTTTCTCAAGGTAGTTTGTAACGCGCCAGATCTTTATGTTATGAGCAGCGCAGCAATCTTTCTTGCATAGGACAGGATTGCTTTGTCGGGTGTAAAGCGCCATCCTCGCAATTACGGTTATCCATCAGTTGCCACCGATTTCAAGTGAAGTATCTCAATATGACCCAAACATCTCGTCTGAGCTATTTGTGCAAGTTTGTTGCATAACCCCCTGATCTATGTATTGGAATTCCCGATAATTATTTAAAGGTAATCAATATGGCTGGCCGGCAATGCGATGGAAGACAGCTCTGGTTAACTTGGCATCGTCGAGTGCACGATGGCTGTTGGGAATTGGTATACCCAGGTATTTACCGGCATCTTCCAATCGATGACGGCGCATGGTGTTGTGACGGGGATCCCAGGTGGCGCGAAAATCGGAATAAACATTCATTATGTCAAAAGCTTGAAGTCTCTGCTTGATTTTCTCTCCATAATTGGCCATGGATTGGGTTATCATTCGTGTATCAAATTCCGCATTATACATTCCGATTGGGACTGGGAGTAGTATTTCAAGTAAAACAGGCCAAATTTGCGGGAATGTAGGAAAATCTGCAACCATTTCCATAGTGATGTGATTTATGGCGGTCGAAGCAGCCGGGATGGCCTGCTTTGGTTTGATCAATGAATCGAATAATACATCTCCATCCATGCTCACGATTGAAATTTCAATGATCTCGTCCGTATTCCCCAATCCGGTTGTCTCTGTGTCCAGATAAACAGGGTTCTCGAGCAATTTTTTTTGAGCATATTCAATTGCTTGTTGCTGGGTAGCGTGGGTTCGCATAGGTCCGTCCTTACATAATCAAGGTATTAGCCAATATGCAATCTCATATAATTTAACCGTAAAGTTTGGGGAGGATAAACCTGCTATGAACGGCCCGAAAAACCCGGGCGCTGCGAAAAAATCATCCTGGACTTCAGCTACCTTGGTTTCGTTGATGAAATACTGGTAGGAGTTCGCAGATTTTAAGACTCCGATCTGATTTTGTTGATTCGCACCAGAATTTATAGCAGTTGACGTTTGCCAACCTTCTAAATTGGACAGACCATTCTCGTTCCATTTTTGGATACTATAACGGCCATCACAAGTAATACCAAAATAGTAACCATAACCGGAGTCGAAATCCGGAGCTTGCGTAATCAGACCATATTGGTCACTGCCAGCGCAATTTTCTATTTCAAAGTCTGCCTTCAGAAAATAATTTTTTGGTTTCTGACTGGCCAACCTCCATCCGCGCCAGCTATTCACATTGATACTGACCATCTTCATTGCACCGTCTTCAATCGAAATACGTGTGTTGCCATCATCATAACCATCTGCATTAATTCCAAAGTTGGTGCCGGTCTCAAATGTTTCCTTCCAGGTTGGTTCTCCAACGGGAACTATTGGGGACGTTGGAGTATTGGTGGCGGTGCTGGTCAGAGACACTTCAATTGGAGTGTCCGAGGGAGAAACTACTGTCAGAATAGAAGTAGGGGCTGGCTTGGTAGGAATAGGGGTGATCTCTGTCACAACCACATCTGGCGTAATAATAGGAGCAGTGAGCGACGCCTCAAGAAAAGGTGTGGATGTTAAAATATTTGCTACCTCTGTGGCAATTAGATCTGGAGTCTGAGTGCTCGAAAGCGGTAAATTACACGAAGCCAGAAATATTACCATAATTAAAAGACTTAACCCAAAACGCATATCGTTTTATAATCTCCAATTTGATCAGAAAAGGTTAATTTATTATAAACCTTATTCACAAACGGGCTAAAAGCTGTATAAGACGATAAAGATGAAAACGTACGAGCAGGAAAAAATATATATTAAATTTTACAAACCGGATGGCGTTCTTTCAAGTTTTTCTGATTCGGAAAATAGAAAAACTTTGCGAGAATTCATCCCGTATCCCAATATTTATGCAGCCGGGCGATTGGATATGGATAGTGAAGGATTAATGTTGTTGACGAATGATGGTTGGTTGAATCATCAAGTAACTTTTCCTAAAACGCATTTGAAAAAGTCATATCTGGTACAGGTTGAAGGGTTAATCACACAACAAGCTTTGGTTGATTTATCACTGGGGCCGGTTATAAAGGGGGGTTACAAAACACTTCGTTGTGAAGTCGAAAGAATTTCAAAACCCGCAGTAATGCCAAGGAGCAAGGAAATTACTCCGCATCATGAAACCGATTGGCTAAAAATACAAATTGTTGAGGGAAAGAAACGACAAATTCGTCATATGACGGCTGCGGTGGGATATCCTACTCTGCGTCTGATACGCGTGGCAATCGGGCCCTTGGAGCTTGGAGATCTTTCTCCCGGGCAATTTCGTGATCTTTCCTTAAAAGAATTGAACCTCATTAAAAGTCAATTAGTGCGCAAAGTAATTCGAGAGTGAACGCGGTTATTGTATAATCACTCGTAGGTAATCTGTTGAGAAGTAATTAGTTGGCTGAGAATGCACATTTTCTAAGCGATGTTAATGGATATCTTCACAAGCTATTTTCGCTGAAGATAGTTCTCTTCCAGAACGGTTCAAATTGAGAAGGAAGAAATTCTTGTTGTTTAGGTAACACCTATCGGATAAAATGAAAACCCACGTAATCCAATTAAATCATTTTGATGACTTCATTTCAATCAAAGACAAGATCAGCTGGAGTAAAGCTTCCCGGATTTTGGTTGTTTGGCCAGATCATGGCAAGATCTTGCTGACTCATATCGATCTTTTGCTTATTCTACGACAGGCTGACGCCTTGGGTGCGCAATTGGCGTTTGTCAGCGATGACCAAAAACTTGTTGAATTGAGTAAGGAGGTCGGGATTCAGGTATTTGAATCAATTCCAAGCGCGTATAAATCGCCTTGGCGTCGTTCTAAATGGATTAAACGGCGGGGTTTTGAGGAGCGCAAGTCCAAAAAAATCGATATGCACCAGGAGACTTTTCAAAAAACAGAGGATCTCCATTTTCTGAATTCCAGATTGGTCAGAATCCCGTTTTTCATTTTGGGTTTGTTAGCTGTGGGTGCTCTGGTCGCATTTTTTGTTCCCTCAGCGTCATTAGGTGTGGAAGCGGTCAGCGAAGTTAAAACTTTGGAGCTGGCAATCTCAGCCAATCCAGACACTTCCATGGTAAATTTCTCAGGTGCAGTGCCTGCTCATATTGTATATGTAGATGTTGAGGATTCATATGATGGTATCAGCAATGGCTATGTGCGCATTCCTGGGCTGAATTCCTCCGGGGAATTGACGTTTCGTAATTTAACCGAAGGCGAGGTGCGCATTCCAGCTGGGACTATTGTTCGAACCGCAAATGATCCACTTGTTCGTTTCCAGACAAATTCTTTGCTGGTTCTTCCTGAAGGAATAAACTCAATAGGAAGGGTCAGAGCAATATGCTTAGAGGGTGGTGTGGTTGGTAATGTGCCTCCTTATACGGTTACCGCAATTGAAGGAATTGTCGGTGGCAGCGTTGCAGTCGAGAATCCATCATCTTTCAGTGGAGGAACGGATATTAAGACTCTTACACCCAGCGAAGATGATTATGCGAAAGCATCCGAAGCGCTTAAAATTTCAATGAAAAACAAGGCTGATGATTTGTTTCGCAGTGAATTTACCGGAATAAATCTGTTTGTAGATGGAACATTAACTCAGGAAGCCGTTATCTTTGAAGAGCGTTTTCCGGAGGTGAATTTACCCGGAGAACGCTTTACATTGCGAATGAAAAGCAAGTATTCAATTTGGACAATTTCTAATAATGACCTTATTGAGCTCGTTATACTTGCATCTAAATCAATCATTGATGAAGGCGAAACGATCGACTTAGATTCTATTCAAATTGCGAATACAAGCAGCCCCCGATTTGACACGGATTCAAATCTGCGCTGGACGATTTCAGCAAAGATGATTGTCAAGCCGGAAATCGACGAGGCAATTCTTGCCGGACGTCTGGCTGGTCTCAGCATGAAAGAAGCGGAGAGGTTGATTGAAAGAGACACCTCGCTTAAACTTATTAATAATGTTGTTATCAATCCTTCGTTTTGGAATCGTATGCCTTATTTATCTTTTCGGATTGGGGTGCATATCGATGGATAAGTGGATGCGTATCATGGCGGTTGATCCGGGAGATAAAAGAATTGGATTGGCCATCAGTGACCTTTCGGCTACCATTGCCAATCCTTTCAGAGTTCTGGTTCACCGGCAACGCGAAAAAGATGCGGAATCCATTGCATTATTTGCCAGTGAGAATGATGTTGTCTTGATAATTGTTGGGCAGGCATTAGATAGCGAAGGTGCAGCAACACCATCCTCCCGCAAAGCAGAACGACTGGCTGCCGCTATCGAACATTTCACTGATGTTCCCGTGAAGTTTTGGGACGAAAGCGGAAGCACGGTTGCTGCCAGGCAGGCTCGCATCGAGATGGGTGTCACCAGGAAGAAGCGTAGCGGTCATATGGATGATCTCGCTGCTACTGTAATTCTCCAATCTTTTCTGGATTCCTTTGATTTCCGACAAATTCGAGAAAGCTATATGAAAGGGAAAGATTAAATGCAGAAACAAAAGCGAACAAGAGCGGTTCCGATTCTCTCAATACTTTTTGTTATTGCTCTTTGCCTTCTTCTTGTTGCAACTTATTTCGGTTATTCTGAAGTTAAAAATCGCGTAACAAGCACTTATGGACCTGCAAATGATCATTTATCAACAATAAACCAATTACAATATACGTTTCGTCTTTATACAGACGGTACGGTCTTGCTGCAGCCAGCATTAATGCGCGAAGATACCACCTTTTTTGAAATTTCTCCTGGTGAATCAGTTGGACAAATCGCTTTCCGCTTAAAAGAACAGGATTTGATCGCAAATGCGGATATTTTTCGAGATTATTTGGTGTACCGCGGATATGATCGATTGGTTCAAACAGGTTATTTCAAAATTTCAGCAAGAATGAATAGTTTGCAAATTGCGGAGAAGATTATCGATTCGACGCCAGATCAGGTGCAATTTTCTGTTTTGGCAGGCTGGCGGGCAGAAGAAATTGCAGCCAGCTTACCCCGCTCTGGCTTATCTATCGATTCCGAAAAATTCCTACAGCTCGTCCAAAATCCACCGGATGGCTGGTTTGAGGATGAAATTTTTCCGGCTGATTCGCTAGAAGGGTATCTGGCTGCAGGCTTGTATGTGGTTGATCGCGAAATAGGTCTCAATCAATTCGTGCGCATGTTAACAGACCGGTTTATGGAAAACCTGAAAAGTGAGTGGATTGTAAAACTCAGTGAGCAGGGTTTGAGTCTGGAAGAAGCCATCATACTTGCTTCAATTGTGGAACGCGAAGCTGTTATCAAAGATGAGATGCCATTAATTGCTTCGGTATTTCTAAATCGATACAACGTCGGTATGAAGTTGGATAGTGATGCGACTGTCCAATACGCCATCGGGTATAACGCTCGCCAATCAAGTTGGTGGAGTAATCCGCTTACCAATGCAGATTTGCAAACCGACTCGCTTTATAATACCTACCGTTATTCCGGATTGCCACCTACACCAATTTGTAACCCGGGAATAGAAGCAATAAAAGCAATTGTTTTTCCTCAAACATCATCGTATTATTTTTTCCGGGCAAAATGTGACGGTTCTGGTTTGCACAATTTTGCTGAAACCTATGATCAGCATCTAAACAATGAGTGCCCCTGAAAGCGAGAAAATTAAACATGGAAATTTTAGGTCTGGATATTGGCGGAACTGGCATTAAGGGAGCAATTGTAAACACTGAAACGGGCAGTTTGATCACGGATCGTCAAAGAATACCAACCCCGGAAGGCTCTGCTCCGAAAGATATGGCTGATGCGATTTCAAAGATAATTGATTTTTTTGGTTACCGAGGTGCGATTGGATGTGGCTTTCCGGCTGTCATCCAACATGGAATAGCGCGAACAGCGGCCAATATTTCAGATCAATGGACGGGAATGAATGTCAATAAATTCTTAACTGATCTTTCAGGTTCGCCTGCATTTACTTTAAATGATGCCGATGCAGCCGGTATCGCGGAAATGAAATTTGGCGCTGGGCGTGAATATCAGCAGGGGGTTGTGATTTTATTGACCATTGGTACCGGTATTGGAAGTGCCATCTTCAGCGATGGTGTTTTGTTGCCCAATACGGAATTTGGCCATTTGCAAATACGGGGTAAAGATGCCGAACAGCGTGCATCGGATGCTGTTCGGCAGCTCAAGGAAATGAGCTGGCGAAAATGGGCTCTTGCATTGGATGAGTTTTTATTGATTTTGGAAGGATTGTTTTCCCCAGATTTGTTTGTGATTGGAGGTGGAGTCAGCAAAAAATGGGGTAAAGTTGCACCATTCTTGACCATCCAAACTAATATTGTTCCCGCCCAATCTCTAAATCAGGCGGGAATCATAGGCGCGGCTCTATATGCTCAAGACCAGGTAAACAGATCAGGATAAAATTCCACCATCGGTAAAGCGGCGAAGATCGTTAAAGACATCCTCGATATCTTTGACGGTTAACAATTGTTGATTATTTTTATTAATTAATTGCTTCTGATTTACTTTTTCGAGTGCCAGTGCTCGGATGGTGATATTTCTCTTGTTGGCTTCTTTAACCAACTCGGCTCCTTTTTGATACCCAATGATTGGATTGAGGGCAGTCACCAATATGGAATTTTTTTCCAACCAGCCAGTCGCTTTTTCGACATTTGCCGCCAGCCCAATCACACATTTCTCGGTAAAAGCTGTGATGCTGCCAATCATGACTTGCATCATTTCAAAAAGGTTATGAGCAATGATAGGCATCATTACATTCAATTCCAATTGGCCTGCCTGTGAAGCAAGCATTACAGTGGCATCATCACCAATGACATGATACATGGCCATATTTAACATTTCCGCCATCACGGGGTTGACCTTTCCAGGCATAATACTGGAGCCGGGTTGGACAACTGGTAGTCGCACTTCATCCAGGCCTGTTGCCGGTCCGGAAGCAAGCAATCGAAAATCATTGGCAATGCGAGTTAAAGTGACAGCCAGTGTTCGCATGGAGCCGGAAAAATCAACCATGTCTGCCATGGATTGCATGCTTTCAAAGAGATTGTCAGAAGGCTGCAACTCCAAACCAGTTAACTGTTCTAACTGGATTATCATTCGTTGATGATACTCATGATGTGCATTCAAACCTGTGCCGGTGGCAGTGCCACCAATGCCTAATCTGCGCAGATTATCGGCAGAACGTTTAATCCTTTCAGAATCTCTTTCAATGGCACGTGCATAACCGCTGAATTCCTGCCCCAAACGGACAGGTACAGCATCTTGCAAATGGGTACGGCCGCTTTTTACGATAGGATCGAATTCCTGCGCTTTTTTGTTTAATGCTTCCGCAAGTCCATGAATGGCTTGAATTAATTCTTGCATACGCCAGAGACATCCTAAACGAATTGCCGTTGGGATGGTGTCATTGGTTGATTGGCCCATATTGACATGGTCATTCGGGTTTACTATATACTCCCCTAAATTCCCGCCCATGATTTGTGTGGCACGATTAGCAATAACTTCATTTGTGTTCATGTTATGGCTCGTACCTGCCCCTGCCTGAAAGGGGTCAACTACAAATTGTGAATCCCACTTTCCATCCATTACTTCTTTACCTGCCTGAACAATTGCTTGCGCCCTGGCATCATCCAATAAACCCAGTTTTTGATTGACAGTTGCCGCAGAAGTCTTGATAGCTGCCATTGACCATATAAACGCTTTAAAAGGGCGCATATTGGATATAGGGAAGTTTTCTACCGCTCTCTGTGTTTGAACTCCGTAGAGTGCATCTTCTGGCACTTCCAGCGGACCAAGAGAATCCTTTTCAGTACGTGTTTGGCTCATGTTCGATCCCTCTTTTCTTGCCTAGATGGCTGGAAACAAAAAAGGAAGTCGTGAGACTTCCTCCATTTGTTTAATAATTCCTGACTACAACGCAGTCTTATAGCCGGGGCCGTCAGTGAAGTATGACGCGTTCCATTCAGTCGCCGGGGTGAGATCAACAACCTCACCAGCCTTTAATGTTTTTGTGGTTTCGATATGAACCGCTTCTCCATCATGATTGGTGCCGTCATAAACCTCCGTAAATTCAGGCGTTCCGGCAGGCATGGAGATTTTCTCGCCGCCTTTGGCTACGTAACTTGTCGGCACTTCGTCTTCGGGGAAAATAGATTCAAACGGACATTCAGGCACGCAGGCACCACAATCGATACAAGTATCAGGGTCGATATAAAACAAGGGATACTCTTCTTGTGGCAGTCCGGGTACAATACACTCAACCGGGCAGACTGTTACACATCCGCCATCGCGTAAGCACAAACTGGTAATTACATGTGTCATAAATTCCTCCATAAAATTTGTTGGTAAATCGTCTTTCTCTATTTACCAGAAGAACTACAATTTGATTTTTGCGAGCTAAAGTGATGCTTGATATAATTGATTGATTTTACGTAAAAGAAATCGTTAGCTTTAAATCACACCGCATGGAAAACAATATTTCAAGCAATTGATCTACTATTTGTATAGTCTGGTTTGATTTTAACTGTGCAAATTTTATTTGTCAAGCGAAGAATGTCCCATTAATGAAGTTAAAAAATACTAAAATACTCTCATTTCTGATATTCCCAATTGGAATCCTGGCAATTTCGAGTTCATCGATCTTAACTCGTCTTGGTCAAGCAGGGGCGCCTTCGTTAGTTATCGCCACTTACAGGCTTATTATCGCAGGCAGCATCTTATTTGTTTACGTAATTATAAAAACCAGGCAAGAATTTAAAAAGGTTGATCGTCAAACGTTAAGATTGTTCCTTTTTGCTGCGCTATTTTTAGCGGCTCACTTTGCGAGCTGGATCACTTCTCTGGAGTTGACCTCGATTGCAAGCTCGGTTGTCCTTGTAACCACAACCCCGGTTTGGGTGGCGATTTTTTCACCCTTTTTTCTAAAAGAAAAAATAAGTTTGAAAATGTGGCTGGGTATTATTTTAGCATTGCTGGGAAGCATACTCGTGGCTGGCAGCCAAACATGCCAAATTAACGGAGATAACCTTTTAAGTTGCTCCGAATTAAGCGAGTTGTTTGCAGCCAAGAGCTTTTTAGGAAACTTGTTGGCATTGATTGGGGCTTGGATGGCCGCCGGATATATGATGGTTGGCAGAAAGCTGCGTAATAATTTTTCAATCACTTTCTATGCATTTATGGTTTACGCATTAGCGGGATTAATCTTATTAGCAGTCGTAATTGCCTCGCAGATTCCATTGTTTGGCTATTCAAATGAGTCATATTTATGGATGATATTACTGGCGCTTATTCCGCAATTGTTCGGACATTCAACTTTTAACTGGGCATTGGGTTTTCTTCCGGCTTCGCTTGTTTCGCTGGCATTAATGGCTGAACCAATTGGGACGATAATTCTTGCTTTTATTATTTTCCGAGAAATGCCATTACCCCCAGAACTGGCTGGAGGGGCAATGATTCTAACCGGCATTTTGGTGGTTTCGTTAGCAAATCGGCGGTTCGCCAAAAAACTGGAGAAAGTTTAGTCAAAAAAAGGTGTAAATCCGTTAAGATACTATTCTTGATCGATTGAGTCGCTGTTATTTGAATTCTTGCGCCCATAAAGGTAATTGAGTTCAAGTATTTTTTCACTGAGTTGATCGGAAAGTTGATTGCTGTTTACCCTCCAACTCCAATTACCGCTGGGCTTACCAGGGAAATTCATTCGCGCTTCAGTTCCAAGCGAGAGAAAGTCCTGGAGAGGCGCGATTGCGGTTGCAGCAACCGAAGACCAAACCGCCCGAATAAGGTCCCAGGAGACATCCTTCCCGGATCTGGCCAGATATCGGCGGTAAAAATCTTTTTCAGCTGGCGGTGCACTCTCATACCAACCCAATGCGGTGTCGTTATCATGAGTGCCTGAATAGGCTACGCAATTTTCAGGATAGTTGTGCGGTAGAAAGGGATCATTTGGATCACCACTAAATGCAAATTGAAGAATTTTCATCCCGGGCAAACCAAATTGGTCACGTAAATCAAAGACTTTTGGATTAACTTGACCCAGATCTTCTGCTATGATCGGAAGTTCTCCCAACTCAGTTCTTAATTTTTCAAAGAAATCTGCTCCTGGACCTGGCATCCAACGACCGATTTCAGCGGTTGGGTTGCCTGCCGGGATTTCCCAATAATCGATAAAACCACGAAAATGATCCAACCTGATAATATCAAAGAGTTTAAGCGTCGCTTTGAGTCGCTTAAACCACCACTTATAATCAGTCGATTTGTGAACGTCCCAACGATAGAGCGGATTTCCCCATAATTGGCCTGTTGCTGAAAAATAATCAGGAGGGACACCTGCAACAACAGTCGGCTTTAAATTTTGACTAAAATAAAAAAGTTCGGGATGTGACCATGAATCTGATGAATCAAAGGATACAAAAATAGGGATATCGCCAATCACCCGAATTCCGTTTAGATTAGCAAATGACTTGAGATTGTTCCATTGACGGAAGAATATAAACTGTTTAAAAACGTGTTCTTGGATTTTGTTAAAATTTGATTGTTCAAATTCTTCAATCACTTGAGGGTTTCTAGACCGATATTTTATGTCCCATGTTTCCCAGGAATTACCCCCAAAAGCCTCTTTCAAAGACATAAACAAAGCGAAGTCTTTCAGCCAATCTGCTTCTTGTTGCTGAAATTGTTCAAATTCGGCCAAAAGAGTGCCGTTTTTGCTCATTTTAAAGTTCAGATAGGCTTTATGCAAGACTTTTAATTTCCATTGAATAACTGGTCCAAAATCTACACAATTTTCATTGAAAACGGGCCTCTCTTGCAATTCTTCAACCGTTAGTAAATTATCTTCGATCAACAAAGTGGCACTGATGAGGTAAGGATTACCCGCAAAGGCCGAAAAACTCTGATAAGGTGAATCACCATAACCCGTTGGACCTAAAGGCAGAACCTGCCATAATGAACTTCCGGTCTCTTTCAGGAAGGAAATCCAGCGATAAGCTTCAGGACCTAAATCACCAATGCCATCAGGCGAGGGTAAACTGGAAGGATGCAGCAGAATTCCAGAAAGCCGTTTAGATTTCATATGGTAACCTGTGAGTTTGAATAATTTCTCCGGCTTTAACCAGTTTGCTTGAGAAATCTGATGGTCTTACATCGGTGCCAATAATTGCGCCAGCTTCCAATACCATATCTTCGGGCAATATTGAATCTTTACCAATCAGAGTAATTTTTAGAGGAGGATATTCATCTTTTCCTATAATTGAGTTTGCCAAGAATTTTGCCCTTTTATCGGCTACTACATAAAATAATTTTGAATTTTCAAAGACTTCACAGTCCGTCAGAAGAATCGAGTTTTTGACCACGCCGCCTCTATGAACATGTACACCAGCGGAAAGAACGCAATTGCTTACGACCGCACCGGAATCAATAACGCAACCATCTGAAATCAAGCTGTTTTCGATTTTAGCGCCTTTTTGAATGAAAGAAGGGGCTCGTTCATACGACCGTGTATGAATTACCCAATCGGGCTGGTAGAGTTGAAAAGCTGGCGGTTCACTGAGAAGATCCATGTGTGCCTGCCAATAAGCCTCTACCGTACCGACATCCACCCAATACCCCGTGAATGGATATGCAAATACATTAAATCCCTTTTTCATCAGTGCTGGGATGATATCTTTGCCAAAATCATGGTTTGAGTCAGGTGTGGTGTGATCATCCCAGAGTGCAGAGTTTAATACGTCCTTTTTGAATAAATACACGCCCATATTTGCGGTGTTTGAGGGCGGATTGGCAGGTTTTTCCACGAAACTGATTATTCTCTGGGTCTCATCATGATGTAAAATCCCGAAACGGTGTGCATCCTCCATTGGGACAGAAATAGAGGCGATAGTAAGATCGGCATCTTTGTCTAGATGAAAGTTCAGCATTTTACGATAATCCATTGCGTAAATATGATCTCCAGAAAGTATAAGGATATGATCTGGATTATCTTTTTTTATGAATGAGAAATTCTGTTGGACAGCATCTGCTGTACCCACAAACCAATCTGATGCCTGAGCTTTATAAGGAGTTAAAATGCGTACGCCGCCGGTGAAATCAAGGTTTAAATCCCAGGGATTGCCCGATCCAATGTGTTCAATTAATGATTGTGGCCGGTATTGAGCCAGCACCATAACATCAAAAATTTGCGAATTGACGCAATTTGAGAGAGCAAAATCGATTATGCGATATTTACCTGCAAACAAGACAGCCGGCTTTGTCCTTTTTGCAGTTAAAACGCCCAGGCGTGTTCCTTCGCCGCCAGCGAGGATGACAGCTCTAATTTTCATTTTTTCCTCCCGTCAGATCCATGTACAAATGTGCATATTTTAAAGCCGATTTTTCCCACGAAAAATCTGATTGCATGCCGTTCTTTTGCAGCTGGTTCCATTTTTGTTGGTCCTTAAAAATAGTAATGGCACGCAGTAATGTGTGAGCAAATGCTTCGGGGGTAGCGGCGTTAAAAAGAAATCCGGTATTTTTGTTCTCATTCTTAGAATCAATAATTGTATCTTTCAGTCCCCCGGTAGCTCTTGCCAGAGGAACACAGCCATAATGCATGCCAATCATCTGGGTTAATCCGCATGGCTCATACCTGGAAGGAATGAGCAATAAATCACCACCGGCATACATCCTGCGTGAAAGATTAAGATCAAAACGGATGGCCGCACGTACACGATCCGGGAATTCTACCTCTAAACTACGGCAGGCGGCTTCAAGAATCGGGTCACCAGTACCGAGAAAAATTGCTTGAAAGTTAAGGTTGGAAGAAATCCGTAAGCCTTCAATTGCAATATCAATACCTTTTTGTTGGTCCATACGGCTGACAAGCACAATTAATGGGATTTGTGGGTCTTTTTCCAAAGAAAACTCATCTTGTAAAGCAGTTTTGTTCAAACTGCGGGTTTCCAATGTATCCTCGTCATAACGAAAAAGCAATGCAGCATCCGTCTTTGGATTCCAATCATCGGTATCGATTCCATTAAGAATTCCTGCCACAGATTCTTTTCTGGAAACTAAGAAATCTTGTAAGCCACAGCCGTATTCCGGAGTCAGAATTTCTTTAGCGTAATTGGGAGAAACAGTTAACAATTGGTCGGCAGCATACATGCCGATTGGAAGAGGAATCGTTCGAGCCCAATCGGGTAAATGGTCACATTCGCAGGTTAGTAACCCAAAATCATGAATTACTTTTTTTGATTCGGCCCCCATATAAGGCATGTTGTGCATTGATAAAATTGAATAGGTATTACTGAAAAAAGGTTCTTGTTGTCTTCGCAGTTTTAAATCATAAACACTCAAAGCCGTATGCCAGTCATTTGCATGTAAAATGTCCACATGCCAATTGATAGATTTAACAAACTCAAGAACAGCCAGAGAAAAGTAAGTATATTTACGCGTATCCCGTAAATTGTCCTTTGAATAAACCGTTGGAGCAGTGAGAAGCGAATAACCTTCAATTAAATAGACGGGT
Source organism: Chloroflexi bacterium 44-23 (assembly GCA_001899005.1). Lineage (GTDB taxonomy): Bacteria > Chloroflexota > Anaerolineae > Anaerolineales > Anaerolineaceae > UBA6170. Next base: position 202,612 of record MKUW01000006.1, on the reverse strand, counting down.
AAATCACCTATGTAGGATAAGAAGGCTCTTGAACCAATTCCACCATTTGGATGCGGGACTGTAAATGAGGATACTAACTGGAAATTATCAAACTTTTGGGTGATGACCGAGTGAAAAGGAAGAACCAGGCGCACATCCAATGATTGACCACCCAATTTAGCCGGAGAAAGCTTTCGCAGGGCTTTTGGCAAGGAACCGGCAACGTCCCCTAAACCTCCCACTTTAATTATCGGATCCGCCTCCGAAGCCAGATAGAGGACATTAATTTTCTTGTGATCGGGCATTGTTCTCCTAATTTTCTAATATTCCTTTTTTCGGATGAGTTCTATATAATCTTCTGTTATAGGAAGCGATCCTTTTAATCCCAATAACTCAATCAATTCAATCGCTAAAGCGGATTTTTTCTCAGCATCGTTCAGACTCCATGTTCGACTCTTGATTTCAAGGAATGAACCCAGTAAAGGTTGATGGAAATGATCGATATTAATGAAAAATTCGGTATCTTTATATTCAATTAAATACCTTCTGCGATCCTTCTCGATTTCCAGCATATGAACAGAATTAAAGTACTCTTTATAAAATCGCTGGCTTTGAGTTGCAGGCGCGAAATAACGAGAGCGTGATAGGATGACTTTGTCATGAAAATGGCGTTCACTTCTCACCCCAATTAATGTTAAGCGAGAACGGACGTTTGTGATTTCTCCGCTATCCGAAATAAAGTGATCTTCGCGATAACGTAAGCGTCCCTCGTCAGGATTTTCAAAAAAGAAATAGGAATCATATTCGCGATAGTGCCGTTTGCGGAGAATCTTTAACCCACTTTTCAGCAGGCGTTTTTCAATATCCTGATTTTCAGTGATTTCAACCTTCACCTGGACTTCAAAACTTTCCTCTTCGTGTGCACCGCCAATGGCAATCAATTTAAGTACGACAGAAGATTCACGTTTTTCGAGAAAGAGATCAATTTTTTTGGCGTACTCACTGGCCTGCCGAAGAAGCGCATCTTCATCTAAAGTCAGCAAATTACGATTCAACATCAACCAACGTCCATTAACCATAACATCATTGACATCTGTTGTTTTGGTTGCATAGACGATTTGTCCGTAGGGCCCATCCGGGTTATGTTTGAAAGAAGGCGAGTTATGGGTTACATTAACATTTACGGTAATTAAATCGGCACGTTTGCCAGGTTCCAGGGAACCGGTGATGTCGCCAATGTGAAGAGCATGCGCTCCGATGCGCGTAGCCATCGCAAGTGTTGTTTTTGCTGGTAGAGCAGTTGGATCCCCACTGGTGCCTTTCGCTAAAAAAGTTGTCAAACGAATTTCTTCAAACATATCGAGATCATTATTAGAGGCAGGGCCGTCGGTTCCGATGCCAACATTTAAGCCAATGTCCATCATTTGTTTCACCGGGGCAATACCAGAGGCCAGTTTCAGGTTTGAGGAGGGATTATGTGCAATACCGGCATTGGCATTTTTTAATGAACGTATTTCACCGGGATCAATATGAACACAATGTGCAGCAATCACTTTTGCTTCAAATAAATCTTGTTTTTTAACATATGGAATGACTGGCATTCCATGCTCCAGACGACTATTATCCACTTCAGATGCTGTTTCGGACAAGTGAATGTGTAATGGGACATCAAACTCCTTGGCCAGGTCTTTTGCTTTTTTTAGAATTTCTTCTGTGCAGGTGTACGGGGCATGTGGCGCGATAGCAGGTACAATCAGCGGGTGATCTTTCCAGCGCTGAATAAATTTTCTTGAATAAGACAGTGACTCTTCATAGGATTGAGCATCTGGTGTGGGAAACTTTAAGATCGATTCTCCACAGACTGCACGCATACCCACCTCCGCAGTGGCCTGAGCGACATCGTCTTCGAAATAATACATGTCATTAAAACAAGTGATACCGGATTTAATCATTTCTGCGCAAGCAATTTTGGTACCTAATCTGACAAACTCAGGTGTCACATATTCTCGCTCCACCGGCATCATGTAGCCAAGCAGCCAAACATCCAGACGCAGATCATCAGATAATCCTCTCAAAAGTGTCATAGGAACATGTGTGTGGGCATTAATTAAACCGGGCATAAGAATTTTGCCCTCGCAGTTGATAATTTGCTCTGCATTGTAACTTTCTAGAACAGAGGTTTCCGGTCCAACAGCCACAATCAGATCTCCATCAATGGCAATTGCGCCAGGCTGGAAAATGCTAAAATTTTCGTCCATGGTCAAGATGATTGCATTCCTGAGCAGTATTCCCACTGTTTTCATTTTCTCTCCTAAAATTGTTGAAGCTTTTTATGAATAAAATCCAAAGCCGTATTTTCAGCCCAGGGTTTTGCAAGATTTCGATGTCCACCGAAAGACCTGATTTTCTCAAATTCATGTCCATCGATGATCATAAAAAGTGCCAGGTCCATTTGTTCTTTTGAAATCGGGGACAAAATGGCAACGATCACAACGTTGGGTTGGGTTTTCTGATAAAGATCCCTGGCCACATTTTTTCCTCTTTCTATTGTCAGCAGATTTTCAACCGGCAAAGATTTTTCAAGCAATACATCTTCATTTTGAAGCCTTTTGCTTAACATCGAATCTAATCCATATTCAATTACAGAAATGCGCAGGTTTCTTTTTTTTAATTGACTTGATACAACCTGTTCAATTGTCGTTTCGTTATAGCCAAAAATAGCATTTCCGACCCTTTCTTCAATTTTCCTGACCATTTCAGCAATCATTTTATCTGCTCCATCTATTGAAGCCGCTTTTGCTGTTACTCGTATATCTATTAAACCCGGATAAGCAACCAAGCCGACAGTTGGATTTGCCAATAATTCCAAGTCTCCAATTTTTTCGTCAATATGCGATTCGCCGGCACCTGAAGTATGGATGGAAAAAGTTTTGATAATGCCTTCCAATAAGAATCTTTTCTTCAACATTGGCATAACCGAGTTTTCTAGAATGAATTCCATTTCTCGAGGTACTCCAGGCAACGCAATAAGTAATCCGTTACCGGTCTCTGCTGCAAAGGATGGTGCAGTACCTACTAGATTTTCAATTGGAACAGCACCGCTGGGAATGAATGCTTGCCGCCGATTGTTTTCGGAGGGCAATCGCCCATAACGCATGAAGCGGGTTTGAATTTGATCCCAAAGGTCGGATCGAAATTCAACCTCCACGTTTAGAGCCTTTGCAATGGCTTGGCGGGTAGGGTCATCAACGGTAGGGCCCAAGCCACCCGTGGTTATGATAATATTTGAACGTGAAATCGCTTCACGTACAACCAATGCAATGCGTTCAAGGTTGTCGCCGACAGTCGTTGTTCTGTATAAATCGATTCCTGCGTTTCTGAGAACCCGGGCGATGTGGTGAGTGTTTGTGTCTTGAATTTCGCCTAATAGTAATTCTGTTCCAATGGTAATAATTTCAGCGCTGGGCATAAAGTTCCTTTTTTAAGATTCATATACATCATATTATATAATGACAGCCTCTGAATTGATAGTTGCCTTGTACGCCGTACACATTAATGCGTAAATATTTTTTCCGTAACATTGGTATTGAGTTCAATTGCGATCTTAAAAATTGATAATAAATGCCGTTTGGTAATTTTTTATTTGCAAAACGGGATTCGGGATTTGTGTCTAAATGTGTGTTAATGGCGATCCCCTTTGTTTTTTTGAATGATTAACGTAGAATGCAGGATATATATTAATCATGCTGCATAAATAAAATAAAGGATCAAATGTTAGACGATGATTCCAGCACACCAATAAAACATACAAAAATGAAAGCATTAACTCGAAAAGAGTTGGCAAAACTAGGCGAGAAGATTGCGAGAGATTATCTCAGTGAGAAGGGAATTGAAATTATTGCTAATAATTTCCGAACCGGCTTTGGAGAAATTGATCTGATTGGCAAATCAGGAGAGCGCTATATATTCTTCGAAGTAAAAGCCCGCCAATCAGACCGATTTGGGTATCCGGAAGAAGCGGTAAATTCAACCAAACTGAAACATATTGAAAAGGTGGCTTGGGATTTCTTTGAATTGAATAATATCGATGAAGTTGACTGGCAAATCGATGTGATTGCAGTATTTCGGAATATTCACGACAATAGAATTGAAATTAAATGGATTGAAAATGTCCTGGACTGATTTTGAACGGCCATTGGTAATTATTGTTGGGCCTACCGCAGTGGGAAAAACAAGCATGGCAATTGAATTGGGAGAGCTTCTTTCCGGAGAAGTTGTCTCTGCTGATTCACGTTACTTTTATCGTGGAATGAATATTGGAACTGCGAAACCAACAGTAAAAGAGATGCGGAATGTAATCCACCATCTTATCGACATATCCGAACCGGATGAGACCTGGAGCATCGCAAGATTTCAAAGTGAAGCCAGGACGGCAATCGCAGCTATTCACCAAAGAGGCAATTTGCCCTTATTAGTAGGAGGAACTGGTCAATATGTACGTGCCTTGTTGGATGAGTGGAATTTACCAACCCAGGAACGGGATGATCATCTCCGTGAGGTGCTTGAGCATGAAGTTAAGAAGGCAGGCCGTGACATTCTTTATGCATTCTTGGAGAAAGTTGATCCTGAAGCAGCAGCTCATATCGACCCTCGCAACAAACGCCGGACCCTTCGAGCGGTCGAAGTTATTTTAAGAACCGGCCGATTATTTTCCGCGGGAAGGGGAATTTCGGAATCACCTTATACAAGAAAAATGATCGGATTGACATGTGATCGAATGACCTTATATCAGCGAATAGATGAACGAATTAATGCGATGATTGAAAATGGATTGATAGAAGAAGTAGAAGTCTTACTGGCTCAAGGTGTTTCACCGAAATATTCATCCATGTCTGCCATAGGCTATCGCGAAATAAGTCAATATTTGAATGGGGGTATATCTTTACCTGACGCAATTGTTTTGATGAAACGAAACACGCGAAAATTTATCCGGCGACAGGCAAACTGGTTTAAATTAAATGACCCATCCATAAAATGGTTTGATGTAATAAACCTGAGCAAATATGAAATTGCTGATTATATACAATCAGATCTTGGTTGGACGTCCCGTGGAGAATAAAAAAACCGGCTCATCTGAACCGGTTTTTTGTTTCTAGGATTCTGATCCACCGGTTGCAATTGATGGAACACCGCTCTTTTTCTCAAAAGGAGCAGGGAATATTTTTTCAAACTCAGCTTTGGAAAGAGTTTCCACTTCTAAAAGCTTCAGTGCAACGGCATCCAATGCTTCGCGATATTCTGTAAGTATTTGCTTTGCACTACTATACGCCGAGTTAACCAAATTGCGTACTTCAGTATCAATTCGTTCGGCAACATTTTCGGAGTAGTCTCTTTGTTCCGATATTTCTCTGCCAAGGAAAATCAATTCCTCTTTTTGACCATACACCATTGGGCCAAGGTCTTCGCTCATGCCAAGCCGCATAACCATTGTCCTGGCCAATTTACTGACTCGTTCAATATCATTCGAAGCGCCGGAGGTAATATCATCAAAAACAATTTCTTCCGCAGCTCTACCACCTAATAAACCTATCATATCGGCCATTAGTTTCTTGCGTGCCATTAAGGTTCGGTCTTCGGTAGGCAAACCCATCGTGTAGCCAGCTGCCATTCCGCGGCTAATGATAGAAATTTTGTGAATTGGGTCAGCTTCTGGCAGTGCGTGCATGACTACGGCATGGCCTGCTTCGTGGTAGGCAACAATTCGTTTTTCTTCCTGACTGATCAAGCGACTTTTTCTTTCTGGTCCCGCGATCACTCTTTCAATTGATTCTTCAAACTCGCTTTGAGTGATCTGGGTTTTATTTCGGCGCGCTGCCAAAATTGCTGCCTCATTGACCAGGTTTTCCAGGTCTGCCCCTACGAATCCTGGTGTGGATTTTGCAATTACCCCTAAGTCAATTCCTTCTGCCAGGGGTTTGCCTTTTATGTGCACCCTTAAAATTGCTTCCCGCCCACGAACGTCCGGGCGATCTAAAACCACGCGGCGATCGAAGCGCCCAGGTCGTAGTAATGCCGGATCAAGAATATCGGGGCGATTGGTAGCTGCCATAATGATGACGTTGGTATCGGTATCAAAGCCATCCATTTCTACCAGCATCTGGTTTAAAGTTTGTTCACGTTCATCATGGCTTCCGCCCAAACCAGCTCCGCGCTGCCTTCCGACTGCATCGATTTCATCGACAAAAACAATACATGGGGAGTGCCGTTTTGCTTGCTCAAAAAGATCACGCACCCGACTTGCGCCTACACCAACAAACATCTCCACGAATTCAGATCCTGAAATGGAGAAGAATGGTACGCCAGCTTCACCGGAAACAGCCTTTGCTAATAGTGTCTTACCTGTTCCAGGAGGTCCAACAAGCAATACCCCTTTCGGAATTCGAGCACCGAGTGCAATAAATTTCTGAGGTTCTCGCAGAAATTCAACTACTTCCTCCAATTCCTCTTTTGCTTCCTCCACACCGGCAACATCTGCAAAAGTCACTGTCGGGTGATCACCTGTGAACATGCGTGCTTTGGATTTACCGAAGGACATTGCTGCACTATTGCTACCTTGGGCTTGTCGAAAAATGAAGAAAAATGCCCCTCCCAATAGCAAAAATGGGAAGATGTAACCTAATGCTGTCAAGACGCCGAGCCACGGGCTGGGAGCCTTGATAATAATCCGGATTTTCTCCGGATCTAAATCTGCAGGTGTAACACCTAAATTAAGTAATTGCTCAACCAAAGTTGCTGAGTTTTCTTTATTTGAAATGCCTTCACTTAGATCTTGATAATATTTCACCCGAAGTCTATTTTCATCATCTACAATTTCTGAAATTTTGCCGGCTTTTACATCAGCGGCAACTTGGTTAATGGTAAGTTCTTCCGTAACACTTCGCTGGCTAAAACTATACACAGCCATCACAATGATGGCCACGAAGAGCAGCAGGTAGATTACGTAAGATTGATTTCTTGAATTCACAAATGCCTCCCATCAAGGAAAGTCAATAATATTTGAATAACTAGGTGGAATTATACCAATCTATATTGCAGTGGCCTAGTTATTGAACAACTATAAGGCTAAATCTAATGAATTTCTAATAAAGGTTCGTTCACTAAGTACTTGGGATTGGGAAGGAAGAAGTAGTCGTCTCATGACAATAGACCACCATTGTTGCTTTGATTAAGTGCGGTGAGTACCTTGAATATTTGATTGATATGGATGCGGTCATGTTGGGATATAAATTTAAAAATTTCCAATACGGAAGTGGGGCCGAAAATAGCATGTTGAATAGTCTTTTCAAAATCATGTTTTGACAACGAAGAAAACTGGTCTATAAGCAATTTTCGATTTGCAATAAACATTTCCATCTGGCTGTAAACATTATTTTCAATATAATGACGTTCATCTGCCCATTGATCTGTTTCGATTGCAGCAAAAAAAGGATTGGTTTGTTCCCTCAATAATTTGAGTCGTGGAAGATTTACTTCAGCATCTACATCGGTAATGTGAGAAATAATTTCAACAAGGCTCCATTCGGTAGGCTCCGGACGCTTTTTCCAGAAGTTAATAGAACCATATTGTCTTCTGAGAGAATCGATATAAGCAGCTGTGGAAGATAAAATTGCGATGATGCTCGCTTTCGATACTTTTAATTCAAAAGTACTTTTCGCTGAGAAGAGCTCATTAATCCAATGATTAAGTTCTTCCCAGCCCCCCTGCCTGCTTTCTGAATGCCGAACAAAATTGTGGTATTTTGCTGAACCTAGAAAAAAAGTTGGTATGCCAATTGTTTCAGGTGGCACGATGTCCATTTCCCAGTCGTTGCCAATCATACCGATAGGAGCCTCCGGCCAGCCAAGATAAGCAAGTATCTCGGCATAGTAAGCCGGGTTAGGTTTGGCAAAATGAAACTTTTCAAAACTGGTAATAAGTGAAAAGCGTTGTGGTGTTACTCCAAGATCTGCCCAACCAAGACGTTGCAGGGTCGCTTGCATTGGAAATAGCGGATTTGTTGCAATAACAAGATTAACACTTTTTTCTGCGAGCTTGCCAATGAGTGTTTGAGCTTCGAAAACTGGTTTGGTATTTTTTGCAAATTTTGGATAAACAGATTGATAAAAGAAATCAATTGCTGGCAGAAGTTCGTCCTTTTTAATCCCAATACTTGGATAAAAGTGAGAATCAAAGATTTCCTCTAAAGTGCAGGAAGGATCCGTGTTATGGATCATTAAATTGGTTCCTTCCAGAACCGCTTTTTTGACATCCACTTGAGGTTTATAGGATTTCAAATGCTCGCTCAGGCTACCCAAATAAGGTGGCAGGAAAAGGTCCATTGAATTTTCTAGTAATGTATCGTCTAAATCAAAAAGGAGCGTGGCTTTCATTTATCTTTAAAAATGATATCAGATAACGGGTGGCACAAACCACACCCTACATAAGGGTCCGTAACCACTTTTTCACTTTTGATGCAATACGCGCTTATTTTCATGGATTTTCCAATACCGAGAATACCTTGATTGATTTCGCCTTTTAAAACCATTTTCTCGCAAGAATTCGCACGAAGTATACCTGGTACCGGGCAATTTTTACAAAGCTTGCTGGTCCATTGTGAGGATGAGATCAAGGGATCCAACAAACGGCATTCTTCATGGTGACGTCCGCGGTAGTAATCGCCATAAAAATAATGGCATTCTTTTCCGTAAGGAGTCTGCATATTAATTACGAAACTCGCGTAATATAATCGCCTGTGCGAGTATCCACTCGAATAAAATCACCGGTTTCAATAAAATAAGGCGTGTTTACCTCTGCACCTGTTTCAACTTTTACTTTTTTGGTTTGAGCTGAAGCAGTATCCCCACGAATGGCTTGCTCTGCCCAGGTTACTTCCAGTTCCACAGAGGTTGGTAGCTCAATATCGATTGCCTGGGAGTTATAAAAGGTAATCTTAACTTCCATATTTTCTTTCAAATAATTTATGGAATCTCCCAAGGTATCACTTTTCAAAGGATATTGTTCGAAATTTTCATTATCCATGAAGTAATAGAAGTCGCCATCTGAATAAAGATATTGTGCGTTGTGGAAATCCAAACGGACGTCTTGAATTCTTTCACCAGAGTTAAATGTTTTTTCAACGTTGGAACCTGTCAATAAATTTTTCGCTTTGATCCGGATGGTGGCTGAACCTCGGCCAGGTTTGTTATGGCTATATTCAACAACTTTAAATAAATTTCCGTCATATTCAAAGGTTACACCTTTGCGTAACTCATTTACATCAATCATTTATGCACCTTTTTCGTTAATTATTAACAGGGCAATTATAGCTTATGCTTAATTGTGTGACAAGGAGTATCCAAATTCGTTGCGATTGTTAAACGAGCGCAACACTCTCCAGAATGCTAACTATCATAATTAAGAAAGTTGCCGGGAATGGACTTGATTTTTCGATAGGTCAAAATAAATTAAAGAAATACGGGGCAATTCAATTTGCCCCGTATTTAAAATGAACAAGGTTACCCTAATTTTGGTTCGATAATTCCATAGTCGCCATCCCGACGGCGGTAAAGAACGTTGACACTATTTGAGTTCATGTCGAAAAACACGAAAAAGTTTTCGTGACCAAGCAGTTTCATTTGTTCGATCGCCTCATATTCATCCATGGGAAATAATGTAAACGTTTTACGTCTGACAATTTCAGATGCTTCTTCAGCTTCCCCCAGTTCCGGTAATTCAGCTGCAAGCTCGGAAAGTGCCGTACCGTCACCGCGCACATTTCCTCTTTTTCCCTTCAATCGGGAAATTTGTTGTTGCATTTTATCGACAGCCTTATCAATTGCAGCGAAAATATCATCTGATCTTTCTTCTGCGCGAAGAATATAGCCTCGTCCGCGGATGGTGATTTGAGCAACTTGGCGGTCGGCTGCACTGCGTGCTGATTTGACATATGAAAGATCTACCCTGGTTTCCTCAATATCATTTAAATAACGATAAAGTCTGGTGATTTTGTTGTTGAGGTATTCTTCTATACGCTCCGTAATTTTTAAATTCTTTGCGAAGATATCAAATCTGTCTGCCATTATTACCTCCTGGGGTTTAAGTTTGCGTAAATTCTTCAATTGAGATTAAATCACTATAACCGTTTTTTGTCTTGAAAGCACGCGCCAAGGTTAATCCTACTATATATTTGGCTCCCTCTTTTTTCAAAGCTTTTGCACAGGCATCCATCGTTGAACCTGTTGTTGAAACATCGTCTATCAAGAGAATCACTTTGTCCTTCACAAACTTCTTATCAGCAATAAATGCGTCCTGGACATTGGCACTTCGCTCAAACCGGTTGAGTCCTACCTGAGATCGTGTATTTTGTTTGCGGATAAGAGCATTTGGTCTCATTGGGTGGTCAATTTCATATGAAAATGGCCTTGCTAATAATAATGCCTGATTGTATCCTCGTTCTTGGTATCGCTTTTTATTTAGAGGTACCGGGACGATCATATCAGCCTCAACGTCAATAGAATTGTACAATTTGACAAGATATTTTGCCAATGATTCAGCTATACCGATATCTCTTCTGTATTTAAGCTTGTGGATAGCAGTTGAAAGAGGGGCTTCGTATTTTGCATAAGAACGGACCTGATCGATATTACTGAGAAAACTCGCGCAATGGCATGAACCTGTCGAAGGCAAGTCCGCTAACGGCTCACCACAACGGAAGCAAATTGCTCCTTGAATAGGCTTAATATCCTCATCGCATTGAGAGCACCATCGATAACCAAGTTCATTACAACCAGCGCAACGACTCGGAAATAATAAATCAAGACATTCCCAAAAGCGATGGTAAGCTACTGCAGTGAACGCTCTTTTCTGTATCCCCTGGTTTGCCATAAAAGCTCCGAAGGATTATTTAATTGAGCATTCCCCCAAGGGATGAACGGAACAATCGTAAGCCTGCTGGTGTCAGTAGAACAATCATTAATGATGGAAAAATTAGCCCTGCCATTGGGATAAGCATTTTAATGGGTGCTTTATGAGCCTCTTCCTCAGCGTATTGGCGGCGGCGAATTCTCATTTGATCTGCTTGAATTCTTAGCACTTTTGATAAGCTAACGCCTAATTGTTCGCTTTGGATTACTGCAGCAACAAAACTGGTCATTTCAGACAGACCAATTCGATCGGCCATATCACGCAATGCTTCTTTGCGAACTTTTCCCAGTTGAATTTCCTGAATTACACGCGCAAAAGCCATTGAAAGTTGAGTTTCCCATTTCTCACTCACTTTTGCCATGGCAGCATCAAACCCCAGACCGGCTTCCACACAAATAGTGAGAAGATCTAAAGCATCCGGCATTGCTTTGCGAATTTCTTTTTGCCTTTTAGTAATTTGTGATGATAACATCAAATTGGGAAAGTAAAAACCGATTAAGCTAAACACAAAGGCGACAATTAATTTACGTCCAAATGGCCAATCAATCGAACCAATGGTAAGAACAAACATTACAATTCCGCCAAAAAAGACCATACCAACAAATTGCAAAAATAAAATAATGGTAGGATCCATCTTGGAAGACGCTCCGGCGAGTTCCAGTTTTTTCTCAATAGATTGGCGGGCATTTTGAGGTGTGAAACGTATAGCCAACTCACCAAATTTTTGGGCTACAGGAAAAATAACACGATCCCGGAAAGGTTGTGAAAGCTCCAATTTCCGAAGTGTTACAGGTTCTTCCGATTGATTCAATTCTTCCAAACGCGATTCCATCAGGCGATCATCGGAAGCTCCTGGGTTGCGCAGACCGATAACCGTGAGAAATATGGCCCCGATAATGACAATTGCGATAATTATGTATAAACCAACCATTTTTTCCTCTTTTCAATCTTTAAATTTCGATATCACCCAGTTTATTCATTGCTAAATAGCCAAAGAAGATAAGTAATGCGGATAGTCCGAGCGCAATATAGCCACAAGGCATGCTTTCGGGTTTAAAGAATTCCATCATATAATCCCGATTGAGTAAATACAAAATACCCATAACAAAAAGCGGCAGCATAGAAAGAAAACGACCGGAATACATGACCTGAGTTGTCAAAACACGAATTTCTCCCTTAATCCGAATACGTTCGCGAATAGTGTGAGATATGGTTTCCATAATCTCTGCCAAATTACCACCAACTTCCCGCTGTACATTGATTGCGGTGATGGTTAAATCAAGATCGTCACTGGGTATGCGCACTAGTAAATTATCCAGAGCACGTTCCATTGGTATGCCTAATTGCATTTCTTGAACAACGCGGCGGAATTCATCAGAAATGGGTGCTGGCAGCTCACGCGAAACCGCTTCCATAGCTTGCATCGTAGAAAAACCCGCTCGGAGACCATTAACCATTAAGTTGAGCATATCGGGCAATTGATCGTCGAATTTGACTAAGCGTTTTTTCTGCTGGCCATTTACATACATTCGAGGTAGAAAAGCGCCGATGACTGCTCCTAAAATACCGATGACGATTACTTTGCCGCCAATAAACCAAAGAACAAACCCGACCAGAAATGCAGAAATTACGATAATTGCGATGAACTCGCCAGGTTTTAATTTTAAATCCGCACGGGAGAGACTTTGAGATATCTTTTCGCCGATTGAAGAACGTTCAACTCGACGGTTTAGCCAGTCAGTCAGCGGGGTGGAGCGTTCTCTTTCGGATAGCACTTCATCTTCGGCAATGTATTTTCCCAGTCGTTCCAACTCCATTGTTTTACGATCGCTCGTTACTGTGATAACAATACCGATAATTAATAAAACAAAGGAGATTCCAGCTCCTGTCGCAATGATTGCTATCGGATTGATTTGGTTAAAAAGTTGGGCGAGATCCATAAGCTATGCCTGCTTTCCTAATAAATTAATAGCGGCGGCGTTCTCCAATTCCGAAAATGGAAGGGGGTAAATGAATTCCAGACTGTTCAATTTTTTCCATAAATTTTGGGCGTAAACCGGTTGGGCGTAAGCGACCAATGACGCGACCGTTTTCAAAGCCGGCTTGCTCAAATACAAACACATCGGTCATCGTAATAATATCACCTTCCATGCCGGTAACATCTGTAATGTTAACTACTTTACGCGTTCCATCGCGCATACGAGATTGATGGACGATTAAATCAATAGCCGAAGAGATCTGTTCGCGAATTGCACGCACGGGCAGATCCATTCCAGCCATCAAAGTCATTGTTTCCATACGCGAGAGAGTGTCTCGTGGGGTATTCGAGTGGGCAGTAGTCATAGAACCATCATGACCGGTGTTCATAGCTTGTAACATGTCCAGTGCTGCTTCGTCGCGAATTTCGCCAACGATAATCCGGTCCGGTCTCATACGCAGTGTGTTGACTACAAGTTGACGAATGGTAATCTCACCTTTGCCTTCAATGTTCTGAGGGCGGGATTCCAGGGTGACAACATGTTCCTGTCGCAACTGCAACTCAGCCGCATTCTCAACAGTGACGATCCGCTCGTCTGAAGGAATAAAACCGGACAACACATTCAATAGGGTTGTTTTCCCTGAACCGGTACCACCCGAAATAACAATATTCAGACGTGCCTTCACACAGGCATCTAAGAACTGAATTGCTTCGGGGGTTAACGAGCCAAATTCAATCAGTTTATCAACTGTGATAGGTGTTTTTGCAAATTTACGAATGGTCAGCACAGGTCCAACCAGTGAAATGGGAGGAATAACTGCATTCACACGCGATCCATCCGGTAAACGTGCGTCAACGTACGGAGACGACTCATCAATTCTACGTCCTAATGGTGCCACGATTCTTTCGATGATTCGCATGACATGCTCATCATTTTCAAATGCCATTGGTTCCCGTACGATTTTTCCTAAGCGCTCAACGTAAATATTCTTTGCGCCGTTGACCATAATTTCTGTGATTGTCTCATCCTCCAACAATCGTTGGAGTGGTCCAAATCCAAGTATTTCCGCGGATATCTGCTCGAACATCCTTGAACGTTCTGGCCGTGAGAGAATAATATTCTCTTCGTTGAGAATTTGTTCAAATAATTCTTGAATCGTTCGCTTTACGTCTGCCGTTTGGGTGACATCCATTGTCGGATCCAATGTGCCCAACAATTTTGTCTGAACACGGTTTTTAAGGTCTTGATAGGTATCATTGGAAGTCGATGAAGTAGGTGCGTTAATTCGCCTCGATTGTAAAGCAGGGTTTCGCAATGGATCTGAACCACCGGTTTTTGGCGGTTGGACCCCATTGCTTTGACCTTCACCTTGAATTCGCCTGAGAATTGACATGCCTTAGACCCCTTTATTTTTTTTTATTAGTATCTGGAAGAAGCCTGGACGACCGAATCTTCTTCGTGTTGCTCTGCTATCTTCTCGTTAATTTTATCTATCACAGTATAAATACTTTTTGACAGAATTGAGGTTTTGTTTTCAATAATGAAAGGTGTCCCACGATTTATGGATGTAGTTACGACACGATCTTCAAAAGGTATGATTGCATCAACTGGTTGGCGTAGGCTTTCACCAATTCTTTCTGCTGTAATAGAAACACGTTTATCGAAGCGATTAATAACAAATAACACTCGTTTTCGGTTTATTCCGGATGCATCTGACAAACCCAGGAATAAGTTTGCATTTTTGATGGAAGGAATGTCTTGAGTGGCTACCAGGATAATTACACTGGCGATATCAAGAGAGGATTGAACGATATCTGTGAGGTAGGAAGCAGTATCAACAACGATGTATGAATACATTCGCTGCAAATAGCTCAGAACTTTTGAAAATTGATCGGATGAGATGCTGTCGGCATATTCCGGACGAGGCGGTGCCGCTAAAACATCCAGATCGGAAGATTTGTGATTAATCATCACTTCTTCGATAATATCTGGATCAAGTTCGTCAGCACGTGGAGTTAAATCCATGATCGAGTTTCTGCCCTGTTCGTTCAGGAAAACAGCGACATCACCAAATTGAAGACTGGCGTCAATAAGGACAGTTGGCGTTGTTTCAGTTTGAAGTCCAAGAGCAACATTTACGGCGATGGTGGTGCAACCTGTACCGCCTTTTGGGCTGTAAACAACAATTATTTTGCCTAATGACCGATGACCAGCAGCACTGCTGCTGGCCGCTTCCATCGTGGCCAGGTTAACCTGTGCTTTCCGTTTTTCTTCGAATGCCACCTTGCCTGCCTGCCGAATGGCATTTGTAAGTTCATCTATCATCGGAGGCTTGGAAAGAAAATCGCGAGCTCCGGCTAACATGGCGCGACGCATGTATCTTATATCATTTTGGACGGACAGGATAATAATCTGGATGTATGGTAAACGACGGCGAATCGCTTCGGTTGCTACCAAGCCATCCATATCAGGCATATTAATATCCATTACAACCACATCGGGTAGTTTTTGATGTGTTAAATCAATCGCCTCTTTGCCTGTTCTTGCTTCGGCAATAATCTCTATTGTAGGGTCGAATTGAAGCATCCGACGAATGTTTTCACGCGTTTCTTGAATATCATCGACGATGAGTACCCGAATTTTTTCTGGTCCGGCCATTTTTAAAGATATAACTCCGTTTTCTATGGAAGTGATGCTTAATTTAATATCAAAGTAATTCGTTTATTGATTGTTTACTGGTGCAGATTCTCCATATCGTGGTTCAACTGAAAAGGGTAACTTTGCTGGTAAGGGAATGTTCTTCTGATCCATTAAATATTGTTGCGTAACGGCATCAGTGACAATCTCTTGTATATTGTTGGGGTTCCGTAAGGCAAGCGAGTATGAAACTTTGGCAAGTTTCAAATAACTCATTAAGACTGCGTCTTGAGGTGAAACGACAAGAGTGATAATGTCCGGTTTGGGTGCTGGTTCAACAGGTGCTGCTTCCTGTCCAGGCACCGGAGCGGTTTCAGTAGCGACCGGTTTATCAACCCCATCCAATGGAAATTCTCCTACTCGCAAGACAATCGCATCTTGAATTACGTTCTGGCAAACAAGGCGGGGCCTTTGCGGTTCAGAAGGTTGAACGTAGAGGGGTTCATTTAATGTTGGATCCAACTCTGTTCGACCCTGAGCTGATGCTTCATTGCCCCCCTGAATATTAATTGAGAGGGATTCCACAGTGCTTTCCGCGTTAAAGATTTCTTTCGTTACAGAAGCTGTGTAGTTCGGAAGTATCGATTGGTATTCAGGATCTATGTCGACCAGCCACATACAACCAATGACCATAACATGATCACCTGGTTGTGGGGCATAGGCTACCAGCGCCTCACGATCAATGGGTACACTAAGGGCAGTTTTGTCGACAGGAATATCGAAGGCTGGAATGGAACCACCGGTCACCGAATCGATCAACAAACTGGGTGTTATGGGCATTCGGGGTTTTAATGGATACATTGCCTTTTTGCCAATAACCTGATTTAAATCGGTCACAAAAGTTCCCTCAACCAACTCTTTTTTAGGAAATGGAATCGTGGCTACTACGTTTTCAGTAATCACGTCACCGCGTGCTATCGCCTGGGTTGTGATCACAATATTAACCATTTCTTCCATTACAGCTGGAGGCTGTTGACCTTCAGTGACTTGGGGTTGGAGCAATGGCCGTAGCTGAATATATGCGTACGCAACCCCTAACACAATTACGATCAAAACAAGTGCCACAATAATTATTACTCTTCCACTTTTTGTTCCACTTTTAGCCATGCCCATGTCTCCTTATTAATTGTGCGGGAAACTAACCAATTTGTTTATTATCCGGCAATCCAAAAAAATGAATTTGATCACAAACACACAAATAATGGTATTCCCCTGCCTCTTTACATATCAGAATAATGCATAAATTGTGCCAATATTATAGATGTCGGATTTAATTTGAGATCATTTTGATTATACAACCATATAGAAAAAATTATTAATCAATTTTGCAAGTCCGTTTTGCAGTATTGTAAGGTGCCACAAGCAACAAGACAATAAAAATTGTGTTAATTAGCATGTGACAAATTGGCTGTTAATTAAAAAAGAGACCTCCGTGAAGAGATCTCTTTTTCATTTCAATGTTCGATGCGATTAAATTGCGGTAACGATATTACTGAAGATATTACCAATTGCCGGCCCGAGTAACGCCAAAATAACAATTACAACAACAGCTACTAATACAAGAATTAATGCGTACTCAACTAAACCTTGGCCTTTTTCTTTCGGTGCAAATAACATGTTAGTATCCTCCTTCCCTCATTAATTTTCTAAAATGTTAGTCATATTATAACCCGTCCGAACATTATTGCAATAGGTTTACATTACAGATACCTTACAGCAAAGGGCGTTTTTACGCAATTTTTACGCCTAATTCGCCAATTTTGGAAACAATCAGCAAAATGAAACGAATTAATTCGGTTTGCGTATATAGAGTTACCAAGTTTGCATTCGGTTGTCATTAGATTAAGCTATAATAAATAAAGTAATAAAGGATAAATAATAAGGAACTTGTCAAGGAGGAGTTATGAGCGATTTATTTGATCGTGTAACAGCAAATCAGGATGCAATCAGGAAATTATTAAGTAAAGTGCCAGGATTTAATGGATATATTGAACGTGAAAATCGTAGAGCTTCAGACAAAATATTAAGGGATGCTGTTGCGGATCGATTTGAAGTAGAATGGCATCGAATTTCTGGGTTACAGACAGAACTTATCAGTACTGGTGGGCTTGAATGGGTGGATGACCTCGAACGAGCTGCGATTAAAATTCGGCAATTCATCGATAGAATTCGGCATGCCACCTATGGTTATGCACCATTTTTTGATGCAATTAAAATTCGCGAAGAAGAATTGGCAACAGTGTACCAATATGATCTGGCTTTAATGGATCATGCAGATCAATTAAGTCGTGCAATTGATAATGTTGAAGCATCTCTGGGAACTGATGGTTTGCCTGCAACAATCCGGAATTTAACTTCTACAGCACAACAATCCTTGGATGCATATAACAAACGGTCCGAAGTGATTATGGGTGGTATTAACACTGAGAAAACCCCCTGATCGAAATTTATTATTAATTCAATTACGAATGGAGTAACCAGATGGCTAGAGTATTTGATGTCGTTGAATATGCAAGTGAAATGAAGGATGAGATCGTCCATCGATTTCCGGAAGTAGGCATAGCGGATTTACGAATTGGCTCGCAGGTGATTGTTCGTGAATCTCAAAAAGCAGTCTTCTTTCGTGATGGTCGTGCCTTAGATGAATTTGGTCCAGGCAGGCACACAATCGTTACCGCCAATATCCCGTTGCTTGTCAACCTGATTGGGAAGGTATTTAATGACCGGACTCCCTTTACCGCTGAAATCTATTATGTCTCAATGCGCGAATTTGTGGATCAAAAGTGGGGTACACCACAGCCGATTCTCGTTCGGAATCCTGGAATGGGTTTAGGTGTTGCTTTATTGCAGGGATTTGGAAGTTTTAGCTTCCAGGTAAAAGATGCGCAGCAATTTGTCACGCAGGTTGTTGGTGCGAACGGCATTTATCGCATGGCAGAAATTGAAGGCAGGCTGCGAGCCATGCTGTTATCAAAGCTACAGGATCTGTTAGGTGAGACAGGAGCGGTAAAAAGCGTTGCTGAATTAATCGGTTTAACAGAGGAGTTAGGAGCAGGTGTTCGCGCCAAGGCGCAGGATGATTTTGCTGCTCTAGGTTTATTATTAAAATCCTTTTATATTTCGAATCTTAAACCTTCTGATAAATCCGCTGAAGAATTGCGAGCAATGGGAATGCTGGATATGCAAACCTACACACAACTCCAAGCTGCCGATGCACTTCGTGAAGCTGCTCGGAATGAGGGCGGTGGCGCAGGATTGACTGCCGGAATTGGTGCTGGTGTTGGTATCGGGAACGTTATTTCGCAATCGCTCTCAGGAATGACTGGAGCTCAATCCGGCGCAGCAGGTGGTGCAGCTGCTGCCAGTAGTGCAACGTCAGATGTAATGACTCCAGCTGAAGCTGCTGCAATAGTGCGGGTTTCAGAAGAGGATATTGTTGCTGCAATCGTTGCAGGAGACCTGAAGGCCAGAAAGATCGGGTCGGCTTACCGGATAAGCAAATCAGCGCTGGACGATTTCTTAAAGGGATAAATCACATCAAGTGTGAATCAAAGCCGGGAGTTTTAGAACCTCCCGGTTTTTGTTTTTCCCCTTGAAATTGCTTTATACAGATGCCTGTGCTCTGCTTATACTGCATGTATAATTTTTTAAAGATGTACACAATTTTATGTTCGATTTTGGTAAGGGAGAGATAATGAAATTACATGAATACCAATCGAAAAAGTTGTTCGAAAAATATGATGTACCGATACCTCGCGGAAGAATTTCCAATAATGCTTCGGAGGTGAAACAAATCGCCGAAGAGCTAGGTGGACGAGTAGTCATCAAATCTCAAGTTTTGGTGGGCGGACGCGGAAAAGCGGGAGGTATTAAATTAGCACGCGATCCTGCGGAGGCAAAGCAATTTGCGACCGACATTCTTGGGATGGAAATCAAAGGATTGCCTGTTCGTAAAATCCTGGTAGATGAAGCGGTCGGTATTGATAGGGAAATATACCTGGCTATTGTCAATGACCGTGCCTCCAGATCACCAATCGTGATGGCATCTGCAGCTGGGGGTGTCGACATTGAAGAAGTTGCTCATTTGTCACCTGAAAAAATTATTAAAATTGCAATCAATCCGTTAATTGGACTACAAGATTTTCAAGCACGCGACATAGCTATAGGCATCGACCTTCCCAAAGAACATTGGAAGAATTTTATAAAAATATTGCATGGACTCTACCGTGTTTTTTGGGAAAGTGACGCCACTTTGGCAGAAATTAACCCTCTTGTCTTATCAAAAGATCGCCGCTTGCTGGCGCTGGACGCCAAAATGATCATTGACGATAATGCCTTGTTCCGCCATCCAGATTTCATGGAGATGCGTGATGTGGATGTTGAAGCACCGGCGGAGATCGAAGCCCGAAAATATGGTCTTTCATACATTAAATTGGACGGCCACATTGGTTGTATGGTTAATGGCGCAGGTTTGGCTATGGCGACGATGGATATTATTCAGCAATCTGGAGGTCTACCCGCAAATTTCCTGGATATTGGTGGGGGAGCCGGAGCAGAGAAAGTTGCTGCAGCGTTGAGGATTATTCTTTCCGACCCAAATGTGCGCGTAATTTTGATCAATATTTTTGGTGGTATAACGCGCTGTGATGAAGTTGCCCGTGGAATCCTGGCAGCTTTTAATGAAGTGGAAGTGAAAATCCCGGTTGTTGTTCGGTTGGTGGGAACGAATGCAGAAGAAGGAAGACAATTACTGGCAGGATCAGCGATCCATACCGCAACCTCGCTGGTTCAGGCAGCCAGGTCAGCCGTTATTTTAGCCGAGGGAGGGTCCTTATGAGTATTCTTATCAACAATAAGAGCCGTGTGTTAGTACAAGGCATCACAGGTAATGAGGGGCTCTTCCATAGCTGGCAAATGCTGCAGTATGGCACGAATATTGTCGCAGGCGTAACACCAGGTAAGGGTGGGGATTGGATTTTTGACGGCAAAACACCTATTTTTGATTCCGTAAAAGTCGCTCACAATGCGACTGGTGCAAATGTTAGCGTCATATTTGTACCAGCCAACTACGCGGCAGATGCGATGATTGAAGCTGCTGATGCAGGCATTCCGCTGGTAGTATGCATAACCGAAGGCGTGCCTGTGCGGGATATGATGCAAGTTCGAATGTATTTGGATCAGCACAATGTAAAACTTGTTGGTCCAAACTGCCCGGGTTTACTGACCCCGGGTGAATCGAACGTGGGTATCATTCCCGGAAACATTTCAAAACCTGGCAACGTGGGCGTCATTTCACGTTCCGGAACCCTGACATATGAAGTTCTGCATGCAATGATGATGAAAGATATCGGTGCCAGCACTTGTATTGGCATCGGTGGTGACCCAATTCATGGGTTGGATTTCATTGATGTGCTTGAGATGTTCGAAGCTGATCCTCAAACCGACCAGGTTGTGATGATCGGTGAAATAGGAGGCAATGACGAGCAAAAGGCAGCAGACTACATCGCACAATTTATGACAAAACCAGTTGTATCTTTCATAGCCGGTGATTCAGCACCGGAAGGGAAACGGATGGGGCATGCAGGCGCAATTATTGAAGATGGAGAGGGGACCGCAGCGGAGAAAATTCAAGCACTGCGCATCTCTGGTGTTCAAATAGCCCGACACCCCGAAGAAATTGCGGAGTTACTGATTCGATAATAAAAATGTGCCCTAGGGCACATTTTTATTATCGAAATGAATTGAAAAATGGACTAGTTTAAATTTTGTTCTATATAATTAACTGCATCGCCAATGGATTTGATTTGCCGGGCACTTTCATCTGGAATTTGCAAATCAAATTTTTCACTGAAACCATCTATGAGAAAAAATTGATCCATTGAATCTGCTTTAAGATCTTCGATAAATCGGGTATCCATATCAAGTTCGTTTTCATCGACTTTGAGAACATCGACTATGATCGCTTTCACCTGGTCAAAAACATCGCTCATTCGTTCCTCCTGAAATTTTCTATCCTGTATACTTGAAAATTGTAACGTTCCTTTTTATTCTGTCAAGTAAAATCGATTTGTGATATAAGAATTTGAAAGAAAATTGAAGCTTTTAGTATTAATACACCTTGTTTGAGAAAAGTTATGGATGATAAATTTATTTCTAATCGGAAAAGCGATCATATTAAAATAAACCTCGAGAAAGATGTCTCTTCCCATTTAAGTAATGGTTTTGAGCAATATCGCTTCCTGCACAATGCTTTGCCAGAAATTGATCTTGCTAAAATCGATACCCAACATCGACTATTTAATAAATCAGTTGGCCTTCCAATACTTTTCTCTTCGATGACGGGTGGAACTGATCTGGCAGCGGAAATTAATCAAAGACTGGCAAGTGCTGCTGAAAAATATGGGCTTGCCATGGGGGTGGGCTCACAAAGAGCTGCAATCGAAGATCCCAAGCTGGTATCATCCTTTCAAGTTCGTAAGTATGCCCCTTCAATTTTATTGTTCGCGAATCTGGGAGCAGTACAATTTAATTATGGATTCGGGATAAATGAATGCTTGCAGGCTGTCGATATGATTGGTGCCGATGGATTGATTTTACATTTAAATCCATTACAAGAAGCGATACAACTGAATGGAAACACAAATTTTGAAAGTCTATTGCCGAAAATAGAGCAAGTAGCCAAAAAACTTACAGTCCCCTTGGTTGTGAAAGAAGTGGGCTGGGGAATATCCGCTTCTTTGGCAAAAAAATTGATTGATGTAGGCGTGGCCGCAATTGATGTATCGGGCGCAGGTGGAACTTCCTGGTCTCAGGTGGAACGGTTCCGCCTATCAAATGATAGTGATATTCGAGTGGCAGAAGCATTCCTTGATTGGGGTTTGCCCACTGCAAAAGCTCTTACGGACATTGCCGGATCGAGCCTGAATATTGCGTTATTTGCTTCTGGGGGATTACGAACCGGGATGGATGTGGCAAAGGCAATCGCTTTAGGTGCAGATCTGGCTGGGATCGCCGGGGCGATTCTAAAGAAAGCCGCTTTGTCCTATGATCAACTTGAAAAAGAAATTGAAATTATTGCCAGAATATTTCGGATTGCCATGTTTGTAACCGGTTCTCTAAACATAAAAGGATTTCAAAACCATAAAATTGAAAAGATTGAGAAATAAAATGACAATTCAGGAATCAACCGCAGAAATGTTGCCGGATTTAGAAGAAGTACTTAAAGACCTGGTTAATCAACATATTCCTTCTCGTTATTCAGGAATGAAGGAAATGATAGCTTACCATATGGGGTGGCAAAGCCAGAATGGTTCCAAAAATACGCAGGGAAAAAGGATTCGCCCTTTAATTGTCTTGCTGGCAACCCAGCTGTGTGGCGGTGAGTGGCAGAAGGCATTGCCTGCTGCGGCATCAATTGAACTGCTACATAATTTTTCTTTGGTACATGATGATATTGAGGATCAATCTGAATTCCGGCGCGGTCAACCAACCGTATGGAAATTGTGGGGCGTTAATCAAGCCGTTAATTGCGGAGATGCCATGTTTTCGCTGGCGCAAATAAGTATGTTGCATTTGGGTATCAAAGTAAATCCAATGGTGGCATATGAAGCATCGGTTTTATTGAATCAGACATGCATTTCATTGACTGGCGGCCAATACCTGGATATGTCATTTGAATCGCGTGATGAAATTTCCCGTGATGATTACTTCGAAATGATCACAGGGAAAACCGCTGCTTTGATGGGTGCATCGGCAGAACTTGGCGCAATCGTATCTCAATCTTCAAAAATGAATCGGAATTCCTTGCGTACTTATGGTGAGGCGATCGGTATTGCGTTTCAAGTATGGGACGATGTTTTGGGAATTTGGGGCAATGAGCAAAAGACAGGGAAACCTGTTTCTGCGGATCTCAAAGATGGTAAAAAGACCTTACCGGTAGTTTATGGATTTGAAAATAATCCTGCCATTATCGAATTAATGCGGAATACTGAAAAAGATGATGAAAGCATTGCGCGATTGATTATGGAGCTGGAGAAAATTGGAGCAAGAAAATATGCAGAAAATGTAGCACAATATTACTCAAATCTGGCCAACAAAGCATTGCTCAGTTTGACCAATATCAATTCGGAGGGGTTGCAAGTGATTAAAGAGCTTACAGCCCAACTAATCAAGAGAGAAAATTAATTTTTTGGTAATTACATTCTTATTACAGAATGAAAAATAAACGTATCCCACGCTAAAAATAAACTTTTGTTTACGATGTTTACATTTCAAAATTCAATTAACTTATAAGCAACGTCCAGCCCAAATTCAGGGTTTTTGAGTAGTAAATATTTTTTTGAAGAAATAACCAAGCTGGAGAGGTCATATATTTCGAACGAAATCCATGTGGATAATACTTTCTTTGAAAAATCATGAAATCTCGCCTAAAATTTGAAAGCTAGCTTATTTTTCAGCTCGTTGAATGACTGATGGGGATATCTTTTCTGCTTGAAACCTTTTCAATAAAATAAAAGATGAAAGCAGCAACAGAAATCCCACTATTTGTAGTATATGTATTGAGCCAATTTGCATTGCTCCATCTCCACGAAAGAAATCCAAAAAGATCAGAATAACCGAGAACCAGCGGACAAATTCCAAAAATAAAAAGGAAATCTTTTTTTCTTTTTCCACCAGCCAGAAAATCCAAGCAGACAGAATTATTAGCAGTAATACATAATAGAGTTGCAAAGGATGCCTCTCGATTCCCCATAATGGAATCGCCCATGGGAGAGAAGATGGCAATCCGTAGTATTGTCCGGATGCCAGTAATGACAAAAAATAAAATATAGCAAAGATAGACAGACCAGGAGTTAATGCATTAAGTACATCCCGAAAATGCAGTTTTTTCCTTTGTATCAAGACTAAGAAGAAAACAGAACCCAGAATAAGACCGGAAAGAGGATCGAAAAGAGCCAAATTAGGAGAAAGAATTGAAAGTGGCCGTTCAACAAATACCGAAAAATATTTCGCTACGTATCCTATTCGGGCAAACAATACGATCGAGAGTAGAAACCATAAAATTAAATTGCTGAGAACATTGCTGTCGACGTTGAATTTCACGCTATTTTTTTCGATGAGAGTCAGCGCCAACCAAATGCCAATTAATATGATTAAACCGGGTGCCTGAATTGCTAAAGGTCCAATATTAAGTATGGGTAGCATTATGGTTCTCCCAAGAGCTGTTTAAAGCGAATTTCCAGCAATGTCTCAGACATGGGTCCACCAATGATAATTTCCTGAATAACACCATTTGAATTGACAAAAAAAGTGGTGGGAAGTGCTTGAACTTGATAGCTACTGGTAATGAGACCGCGTTCATCGAGAAGCACTGGAAAAGTGAGCTGGTTTTTGTTAACGAATGCCCTGACATTTGCAAGAGAATCCTGAGCGGTATTGTTTATTGCTGCTATGTAGATTTTTGATCCATAACGTTCGAACATTTCCTGGATGGCTGGCATTTCAGTTTGGCATGGAATGCACCAACTGGCCCAAAAATTTATCAATATGGGTTTGCCGTTTAATTGGTCCAAACTGACTGTATTCCCATCGAGACTTTTTAATTGAAAATCAGGTGCAAGAAATCCCTTTTGTGGTTGCACATTTCGAATTTCAGCTGTTGATGAACTGCGGATACTTGTGAAAACTATCCATATCATTGAAAAAACGATAAGCAAGATATTAGGCAGTGATTGATTTTGATTATTTTTAGGCATATCAGAGATATTAGCAGTTTATTGGCTTGTGTCAATCTAAATTAATTATTAACCATAACCTTCGAGGTGAAAATCAGACATCAAAAGGCTATAATGATCTTAGCAATTATTTATATTTCCTTCAAAAGAAAGGTTTGCAATGACAATTGACGAGAATTTCCAGGAAAAAGCAATCAACACAATTCGTTTCTTAGCAGTGGATGGGGTCCAAAATGCTAATAGTGGCCACCCCGGTTTGCCGATGGGAACAGCAGCGATCGCATTTACGATTTGGATGAAACATTTACGACACAATCCAGCCAACCCTGGTTGGTTCAATCGAGATCGTTTTGTTTTGTCGGGCGGGCACGGTTCAATGCTCTTATATTCACTGCTGCATCTGACAGGTTACGAAGTGACTTTGGATGACTTGAAGAAGTTCAGGCAGGTAGGTAGCATAACTCCTGGACATCCTGAATATTTCTTGACGCCTGGAGTTGAAGTGACAACCGGTCCATTAGGCCAAGGGTTCGCGAATGGGGTTGGAATGGCAATCGCGGAGGCGCACCTGGCCGCAGTTTTCAATCAGCCTGATTTTGAACTGGTCGATCACTATGTCTATGCCATTGTTACGGATGGCGATTTGATGGAGGGGGTCACCGCTGAGGCCGCATCGTTGGCAGGTCACCTTCGATTAGGAAAACTGATTTACTGTTATGATGACAATGGTATCTCAATCGATGGCGAAACCAAGTTAACTTTTACTGAAGATGTTGCCAAACGTTTTGAATCCTATAAATGGCAGGTGTTAAGAGTGCCTGATGGCAATGATGTGGATTTAATAGATCAAGCAATCGCTGAGGCAAAAGAAGACAAAAGACCAACACTGATTATTTGTAAAACCACCATTGGCTATGGGTTGCCAACAGTTCAAGACACAGCCGAAGCCCATGGCAAACCGCCGGGAGTGGAAGAATTAAATGCAGCCAAAGAACTAAAAAATTGGCCGCTCACCCCTTATTTTTATATTCCGGATGATGTCCTTTCATTTTTCAGACAATCATTGATCATTGGAGAGAAATTCGACACAAACTGGGCAAAACTACTGCAAGAGTATGCCGTCAAGTACCCATTAAAAGCAACTGATTTTATTCGTCGAATAGAAGGTAAATTACCAGAAGGGTGGCAAATGGATTTACCTTATTTCGCAGCGGATGCCAAAGGGATGGGTTCGCGGGTTGCTTCAGGCAGGGTGCTCAATGCTCTCTCAAGAAAGCTACCCGAATTAATGGGCGGCTCTGCAGATTTAACTCCGTCCAATAACACCTGGATTGAAGGGGGTACATCATTCCAGGCTGACAATCGTTTGGGCAGTTACATCCATTTTGGCGTTCGAGAACATGCCATGGGTTCAATTTTAAATGGTTTATCAGTCCATAAAGGTGTTATCCCTTACGGGGCTTCTTTCTTGGTTTTTACCGATTATGCCAGACCTGCCATACGACTTTCAGCACTTTCCGGTTACCCTGTAAAATGGATATTTACACATGATTCAATTGGAGTGGGGGAAGATGGCCCCACCCATCAACCGGTCGAGCATATGGCTTCGTTGCGCGCAATACCGGGATTAATTGATTTGCGGCCAGCCGATGCAAACGAAGTGCGCGAAGCCTGGAAGGTTGCGATTGAGAGTAAAGATCGGCCAATTATTATGGCACTTTCACGGCAGAATTTACCCACGATTGACCGCACTTTATTTTCAGCAGCTGATGGGCTTAAGCGTGGCGCTTACATTTTACGTGATTATGGGGAGAAAACGCCGGAAATCATTCTGATGGGTTCCGGTTCAGAAGTCGCCATACTGATTGAGGCTGCTGACAAACTAGCCAAAGAGGGCTTCTCGATTAGGGTTGTGTCTTTCCCCTCGTTTTATCTCTTCAAAAAACAGGATAAAAGTTATCAAGAAGAAGTTCTTTTACCGGAAGTAAAGACTCGAATATCATTGGAAGCTGGTGTGACATTGGGATGGCATCAATGGGTGGGTGACTCTGGCACGATGATAGGTATTGATCGATTTGGTGAATCTGGAAAATATCTGGATGTTTATGAAAACTTGGGTATAACCAGCAGCCATGTTATTGAATGTGCCCTTAGTTTGCTTTCAAAGGAATAAAAAAATGCGTGTAGCAATAGCCTGTGATCATGGTGGTTTTCCACTTAAACAAGTTGTGATTGAACGTACTGTTCAGCTTGGACATGAAGTTATCGATTTCGGGACAGATACTGATGCGATAAGTGTAGACTTTCCGGATTATGTTTACAAAGTGGGGGATGCTTTGCAGCGCGGAGTAGTCGAAAGAGGAATTATTATTTGTGGATCGGGTATTGGCGCGTCAATTGCCGCTAACAAAATGAAAGGAATTCTTGCAGGCGTTTGTCATGATCATTATTCTGCACATCAGGGCGTTGAACACGATCACATGAACGTGTTATGCATTGGTGCAAGAATTATTGGATCTGCTGTTGCTGATGAAATTACAGCATCATTTCTTTCAGCACAGAAAGATATGGATGAACGTTTTGTGCGACGAATGGGAAAAGTGTATAAATTGGAAGAATTTGGGCATTTATAGAGAGTTTTCGTATCATTTCAAAAAATTTGTCCAGAGGGTTTTTAGGTGGGTGATCGCCTGCCTAAAAACAATCCTCTACCCGGTTTTATTGAAAAGATACAAATTTTATTCAAAATAAAACTGGTTGTGTTACCAGAAAGGAAATATGAAAATGGAAAGAATTGAAAAACTACAAAAATTAGGCCAATCATTGTGGTATGACAACATTGAACGGCGGCTTTTACAAAACGGTGATATGGCAGCAATGATTAATGCTGGCGAAATTCGGGGAGTTACTTCAAACCCATCCATATTTAACAATGCAATCTCCAAATCCAGTGATTACGACGATGCACTACAAACCATGTCATGGGCAGGGTGGAAGGCTGAAGACATGTTTTTTCAACTTGCGATTGAGGACATTCAAGATACCGCAGATCTATTTGCTCGCCTTTTTAAAAATACTGATGGAAAAGACGGTTTTGTCAGTTTGGAAGTAAGCCCTCGCTTGGCGTATGACGCCGAAGGGACTTACCAGCAGGTTTTAAGTTTATGGAAATTGGTAAATCGTCCAAATTTGATGGTTAAAATCCCGGCAACAAAAGAAGGACTGGTGGCAATCCGCAAATCAATAGCGGCCGGCTTGAATATTAATGTTACGCTGATATTTTCAGTTGAACGGTACCGCGAAGTTATTGAAGCTTATTTAAGCGGTCTGGAAGATCGCCTTGCAAAAGGATTGAGTATTGAAAGAGTTAACTCAGTAGCCTCCTTTTTTGTATCGCGGGTTGATAGCAAAATAGACAAAAAATTTGATGATCTCGTATCCTCCGGGAAAATAACCAAGGAAAATGCATTAGAAGTCAAAGGTAAGGCTGCAATTGCGAATTCTAAGATCGCTTACCAACTATTCGAAGAAATATTTTCAAGCGAAAGAGCAAAAAAACTGATGGCTGCCGGCGGACGGCTACAAAGGCCATTATGGGCATCCACAAGTACAAAAGATCCAGCCTATTCTGATGTGATGTATGTCGATAAATTGATTGGAGCAAATACTGTCAATACAGTGCCTCCGCAGACCTTGAAGGCTTTTCGTGATCATGGAATTGTTGCGCTAACAATTGAAAAAGAAGTCGAGCAAGCTCGTAAATTTTTGAATGATCTTCCAAACTATGGAATTGATCTCGATGTTGTAACTCAAGAATTGGAAGATGAAGGAGTGACGTCATTTGCCAATGCTTTCTCTTCATTACTGGATACAATCGAATCAAAAAAAGATAGATTTCAGGCTTCACTTTTATCAATGCAAAAAGCTGTTGAAAAGCAAGTTGAAAAATTGGATCAGTCCCAAGTCATGAAGAGGATGTTTGCAAAAGATGCAACGCTTTGGACTAACGATAGCAGCAGTCAATTAGAGATTCAAAAACGTCTTGGATGGCTGGATGCACCTTTTACAATTAGCAGCAAGATTCCAATGTTGACATCCTTCCGTGAGAAGGTTCAGGCTGAAGGGTTTCGCCATATGCTTTTGGTAGGTATGGGAGGGTCTTCGCTAGCCTCGGAAGTGATAGGCTTAACTTTCAAAGAAGCTGTCAATGGTTTAAACCTTGCGGTTTTGGACTCAACTGCTCCTGAGCAAGTTCTTGCTGAAACTGATTTGGTTAATCGAGAAAAGACGCTCTTTAGCATTGCCAGTAAATCAGGAGGAACTTCTGAGGTTCAAGCAAATCTTGCATATTTTTATAATAAAATGCAGGCGAAATTTGGCAGTAAGGCAGGTGAAAATTTTATAGCGATTACAGATCCCGGTACTTCTTTAACCAAGCAAGCCCATGATATGGGTTTCCTCAAGTTATTCGAAGCTGATCCGAATGTTGGTGGTCGTTATTCGGCCATGATTATGTTCGGATTAGTAACGGCGACATTGTTAGGAGTTGATTTAGATCGTTTTAGCAGCAAAGCGGTTGAGTTTGCAAAATATTGTCAGCCTTCAATACCGGCAGGCAGAAATCCCGGCCTTGTTCTGGGAGCTATTCTCGGCGAAGCCAACAAAGCAGGAAGAAACAAATTGACGATTATTGCCGAAGAACCTTTTCGATCGTTTGGATCATGGTTGGAACAGTTGGTTGCTGAATCAAGTGGAAAGTTGGGGCTTGGTATCGTCCCGGTGGATATTGAGCCATTCATGACAAACGGTTCCTACCATAGTGATCGAATTTTCGTATATTTACGCAATGACGGTACCTATCAACAACAGGTAGACCATATTGCTCAACAGAATCACCCTGTTATTACATTTAATTTAAATAACGTTTATCAACTTGGACAAGAATTTTATCGCTGGGAGATTGCAATCGCCATTGCTTGTTCTATCATTGGAGTGGATGCATTTGATCAACCCAATGTTCAAGATAGTAAGCAGCGAACTGCACAGAAAGTCAAAGATTTTAAAGAAAAAGGAAAATTTGACATTGAAAAACCAGCATTTGAGTTTTCTGATAGCTGCATAATGCTGTCTTCGAATCTTGAGTTAAAAGAAGTTAAGTCACCCAAAGACGCTTTGATTAAAATTTTAGAAACAGCAGAACAAAACAGCTTTATTGCCATAAATGCTTTCGTAACGCGCAATGAAGGCAATCTTAAAGATCTTCAAGAGTTGCGTTTGCATATTTTGAATGAAACAAACTGTGCGACTACACTTGGATTCGGCCCGCGTTTTCTTCACTCAACCGGGCAATTACACAAAGGCGGGCCCGACGAAGGCATTTTTATCATGATTACCGATGAAATAATGCCGGAGGTTGAAATTCCTGGATGGGGTTTGGGTTACCAGGATTTGATTTTGGCACAGGCACTCGGTGATTACGAGGCCCTTAAAAATCGAAATCGTAAGGTGATTTGGTTTCGATTGAAGGGAGCAACCTTTAGTGATTTATGGAAATAGAGGCCAGTGATATAAATTTCTTTGGAAAAATTATCTATCCAGGTCTAGCGCTAACGCTAGGGCACCTTTGACACCTGCTTGATCGCCTAACCTGGGTGGAACAATATAATCATCGATGTGATTAATGATCAGGTCAGATTGTACATAGCTATTTAAATAGACTTGGGTGAGGCGTTGGACCTTTGGAAATAAATGGTATTGTTTCATGACACCTCCTCCGAGAATAATTTTCTGAGGAGAAAAGCTGCAGATAAGGCTGCTCATTGCCTGGGCGATGTAGTCGGCTTCCATATCCCAGGCTGGGTGATCAGTTGGTATTGATTGCGGAGAGGTATTCCACCTTTCTGATATGGCCGGTCCGCTGGCAAGCCCTTCAAAACAATTTCTGTGGTAAGGGCATTTGCCTTTATAGGTGTCATCAGGATTTGGGTTTAAGAATATATGACCCATTTCAGGATGAATAAGTCCGTGCAACGGTTTGCCATTGATAATTGCACCACCACCGATTCCTGTCCCAATTGTAAAGTAAATAAAGTTTTCAAGATTGACCCCTGCTCCCCATTTTAATTCCCCCAAAGCAGCTGCATTTACGTCTGTATCAAATGCGATTGGAACGTGCAATGCCTCTGAAAGTGGACCAACGATATTGGCATTTACCCAACCAGGTTTGGGTGTAGAAGTAATGTGACCATATGATGAAGAACTTCGGTCGAGATCAATTGGACCGAAACATCCAATACCCAATGAAGTTAATTGGATATCCCAATCAGTTTTTTTATTCAAAAAAAAGGAGATAGACCGGTCTATTGTTTCTTGAGGATAGGTGGTTGGGAAACGTTCTTCAGCCAGAATTTGTCCTGAGCTATCGCCGATTGCACAGACGAATTTTGTCCCTCCTGCTTCCATTCCCGCAAAATACTCTGCCATTCCAACCTCACTAATCTGATTGCCCTGATCAATTATAGCATTCGCACCATGTTTAACTGAAGAGCGCAGATTTTTTAAAGGTATAATGACTTAATTTAATAATTGATTCCGCTAAAGATCTAAATTGGCAATTTTTTTAAATACATTACTTGTTTAGAGGAACCCCATGGATATTTTTGATAAGTGTTTTTCATTCACGGCAGCTAAAGATGCGATGGCATATGGTATTTATCCCTATTTTATTCCCTTAACCGAAAATGAAGGTAATGAGGTGGAATTTAAAGGGCATCGTTTGATTATGTGTGGATCAAATAACTACCTCGGATTAACCACCCATCCAAAAGTTCGTGAGGCAGCCTGTGCTGCTACAGATCGGTATGGCACAAGCTGTACCGGGTCCAGGTTTCTAAATGGAACTCTTGAATTGCACGAACGATTGGAAAGTGAATTAGCAGAATGGGTAGGAAAAGAAGCTGGTTTGGTTTTTTCCACAGGAATGCAGGTGAATCTTGGGTCGGTTTCGGCATTGGTTGGGAGAAACGATGTCGTAATTTTGGATAAAGATGATCATGCCTCGATTGTGGATGGAGCCAGGCTCGGTTATGGCAAAATTGAACGCTACCGGCACAATGATGTTACTCATTTTGAGAGGGTATTAAAATCATTACCGGATGAAGGCGGCCGTTTGCTGGTTGTGGACGGCCTTTTTAGCATGGAAGGGGACCTGGCAAAACTGGACGAGCTGGTACCGATTGCCAAAAAGTATAATACCCGTATCATGGTTGATGACGCACACGGCATGGGTGTGATGGGGAAGGGACACGGAACTGTCGCTGAGTTTGGTCTGACCAAAGACGTTGATTTAATTATGTCCACCTTTAGCAAATCCTTCGCATCACTGGGCGGTTTTGTAGCCGGTGACGAAGGAGTTATTCATTATATAAAGCATCATGCAAGATCTCTGATTTTTAGCGCCAGCATCCCACCTTCAAATGCGGCGGCTGCATTGGCAGCCTTGCAGGTAATGCGCGATGAACCTGAACGGATCGCACGAGTGATATCAATCGGTGATAAGATGCGAAAAGGATTCAAATCACTTGGCTTTGAGATAGGTGAATCGGTAACACCGGTAGTGCCCATTATCATCGGTGATAATGATAAGACATTTTTGTTCTGGAAGTTGCTTTTTGATGCCGGCGTTTTTGTCAATCCGGTCATCAGCCCAGCGGTGGCTGCAGGTCGCCAACTCTTAAGAACCAGTTATATGGCGACACATACTGATGAAGAATTGGATAAGGTGTTGACTATCTTTGAGCAAGTGGGAAAACAAATCGGAGTAATCTAAAAAACTAGCTTCATCGCTTTTATTACACAGACAAAAATTCAGAGCATGGTGATTGCATTGCACACAAATGATAAACACGTTCTTTTTTTTGATATTGACGGCGTGTTACTGGAGCCGATTGGATATCGTAAAGCGACAGTTGATACAATTGAGAATTTTTTCCAGGATTGCGGCGTCGATCAGATTAATATACTTGAAGAAGAGATTGCTGCTTTTGAATCGCAAGGTATCACTTCGGAATGGGATATTATTCCTTTATACATTCTTACCTGGCTGGAAGTTAATTCACACGCCCAGCGCGATCAGCAATCTGCCTTAAATTGGCAAAAGTTGATTGAAACACAAAAAATCAGCCGAGAAAACCATGTTTCCAATCTGGATTTGATTTTACAATCTGGCCAGTTCTTGTTAAAAGACATGTCACCCAGTAATTCATTTGCAATGCTTTTTGCGGACAAGGTACTTTCCAAAAAGTATTTTCCCAATATGGCAAATCAACAATGGGCAATTCATGAATTATTAAATAAACAAGCTGGTTCGTTTTCCACGGGTTTGATTAAGGAATTTCAAAAGAAAATTCACGGCACAAAAATTAATTCGCAAGATGATGAAAATAACAGACTTTTTTCAAATGATTCTTATTTAAAGATGTATGATCGTCGTCTGATTGATGTTGAGAACTCAGCTTATTTACATAAAATAAATGTGGTTGATGGAATCGCGATGGCTGCCATGACGGCCAGACCATCGCAGGTCAGTGAATTGGACAGTTACGGCCAAATTGTTCCATTTAACTACCCGGAGACTGAAACCGGACTTGAACTGGCTGGTTTGGGCTTTTTACCGGTAGCCGGTTTTGGAGAAATTCAACTTGTGAGCCTTCTTACTGACTTGAATGAGCAAAAAATTAGAAAGCCGGCATATCTGCATGCTGTAATTGCTTTATTCCGCGCATTATGCATTCCTATGAGAGAAACATTAGATTTTATTTCCAGCCAATTGGATTCTGACAGGCTCTTCATTAATTTGCTTGAAGTCGACAATCCCTACTTCAGGGAATTGCTTACGAATCAAGAAATTATACATTTACATGTATTTGAAGATTCCAGCGTTGGCATACGAGCTGTCAGAGGTTTACAGTCCTTATTCTACAGAAATGGTATTTACGCAGTTGTACATGCTTATGGAATTTCTCAAGATGAACGGAAAATCCAGGCTTTAAGAAATGAAAACGCCTGTATTTATCCTTCGATAAACCAGGCGATAATCAGTTGCAAAGAAATCATCTGTTAAAATCGACGAGAATTTTGCTGAGTAGGAGCCGGAGCAGAATATGTTGGTTGTGGGCTAATTGAGTTGCCGTCGCTAATATATTCGGGTTCAGGCCGGTTGATAATACGATTGGAACCTCGGTTTACAGTTGTTGTAGAAGAATTCATGCGCACAGGTTGAACTGTTGGGGCTGCATGAGGTCTACTATAACTCTCTTGAGCTCTCGAATTGGTCTTTGTAGATGAATTCGCTGCTATTCTATGGTTGTTTTTCAAAGAAAAACTGCCGATTAAGAGGATGCGTGTTAACCAAACCATAATGGCAACAAAGATGGGTACACCTTGACTGATCATGGTGGGATCCATAATTGCTGTACTGTGGATAGGGTGAGTGGTTAAAGACATTGCAACTCCCCACCAGGTTAGAACAGCATTCATAGTGGCAGCCAGAAACCACGCTCCAAATAAGAACCAATTTTCTTTCTGGTCAAGTTGATCATCCGGCATGAAAAGCCGTATGATCCCAGCGAAATCGATGCCACAAAAAGCAATCGCCAGGATAGTGGACCAAAAAATTCCGAAAAATTTCAAGTCGCCCAGCAAATCGCGCAAAGCGTAATCTGTTGTACTGTAATTGAACATCTCGAAAGAGATCAGTCCTACGATGAGAATCATGCTCGTTACTGACAAGCGATTCTTTGAAAACCATTTACGGAAAGTGATGGACAAACGATTGGGTTGTGTGGTTGAACGGATCATATTCCTCCTAAAACTAGAAAACTATTTCTAATTAGTATAATAGAACAAAAATACTATTATGTCAATAGGCAATTTTTAGGTAAAATTGACGCTTATGAATAAAAAATTTAATGATGACTTTAAAAACCTGGCCACTATCTATGAGCATTTTGTACATCCGCGTAAATCTCTTCCCTGGTTGCATTTTCTTGATGAAATTAAGATAACCAGTATGCTGGATATTGGCGGAGGAACCGGGCGAATTACTGAGAATTTTTACCCTGAAATTCCATTATTATATTTGGCGGATTTTTCATTTCCGATGCTGCAGGCTGCGCATCGCAAGCGTATACTTTTAGAAACATGCTGTCTGGTTGAAAAACTTCCTTTTCGTGATGAATCATTTGATTGTGTCATTATGGTTGATGCATTTCATCACCTTGTTGACCAAAAGACTGCATTACATGAAGTGATCCGTGTTTTAAGGGTTGGGGGAGTATTTATTTTAGAAGAACCTGATATTGAAAAATGGCAAGTTAAGCTGATTGCCATTGGTGAAAAAATTCTTGGTATGCGCAGCAAGTTTTTTCGTAAAGAAGAGATTATTCAAATGCTGAATCCACACAATCTAGCAATAAAAATTGAGCATAATTCGATTAACTACTTTGTACGGATCAAAAAAATTAAGAAAGTACTTTGATCTCGTTTGTGATACGATTGTAGTCATTTTATTTTAATGAGGAGCTCGATTAGATGAGTGAGTTTACTGTTCGCCAATTGATAGCAATGTTACCCGCAGCCTACCAGCCGGCGGCCAAAAACCCTGAAAAACAATTGGATGCGGTGAATGCAACCATCCAAATTGTTGCAAAGGGGGATAATGGCGGTGATTGGTATATTCATATCGATGATTTGAATTGCACGACGTATGAAGGAACAACAAACAATCCAGACTTGAAACTTACAGCCAAAGCTCAAGATCTGCTCGATATTATTTCAGGAAAAATGGATGCGATCAAAGCATACATGTTGGGAAAAGTACGTTTTTCCGGCGATTTGAATCTGGCGCTTAAGATTTCACAATTATTTGTAATTCCTGAAGAAATTTTGGAGCAAAGGAAATAAGCAAGATTGAGGTTAGTACAAACCCCAATCATCCATTAAACCTTCTTCCATCATTGAAAAATCCCAGGGATCGACCCCAAAATCTATTGACGTCGACTTTTCTAGCACTTCTTCCGCTTTGGAGCGTGTTTGTTCAAGCATGGCCGGGCCATAAGGGCAGAAAGGCGTTGTAAGAATCATGCTTACAATCGCCCGATCATCGTTGATGGTAACGTTTCGAACCAGGCCTAATTGGATGATGTTAAAGCCAATTTCCGGATCAATGATTTCACTTAATCCAGCCTTGAGCTTTTCTGTGAGTTCCGGGTGAGTAGTTTCGGACAACCAAATTGGTCTATTTGTACCAGGTTGAGCTTCCATTAGACAATCTCCATAGATTTATTAAAAGGGATAATGTAGCTGCATTGCTTTGCGCCACTTGCGATACAATTTATTCTTTCGATTGGAATAGAAAGCAATTCGCTGATTAATACTTGATCAAATGCACAAACCTCTGGGTGATTCTGAACCACCTGGATGTAAGGGCAGTTGATTTCATGTAAAATATAATGAGAATCCGCCTTCTCTACTTCCACTTCAAAACCTTCTTCGCTCAATAATTGATCAATATAATTGATTTTTTCTTCAAAGCTTAAATTACTCACATTTTTTTTATGATCACTTGCGACATCATAAGCGATTGATGAAAAGAGATCTTTTACCTGTTGAGGGGTGAGTTCATTTCGTACCCGCTTAAGAATTCGATTAGTAAGACGCCAGTAACGAGTTGGGAATTTCTCTATTCCCTCATTAGTAAGTGAGTAAACTAAACGAGGACGGCCAACCCCGTGACGCTCTTCTTCAGCTATGATAAGATTTTCAGCGAGCAAGTTGGAGAGGTGATGGCGGACGGAGATATTATTAATTTTTACAGCCTCCGCCAGGGCACTCACTGTTGACTGCGGTTTTTTCAGGAGGGTTAGTAAAATTTTTTCGCGCGTACTCTTCATACAAAACCTCGTTTAGTTGAGGAAACAAGTTTATTATTTGTAGAGTATAACCTCACTAATCTAATTTTGTCAATATTTATGATTATTATAATAAATATTGACCGGTTATTATAGACATGATATAATTTCGTGAAATTCAGCTCAATTTCTAATAAGAAAAAAAGTTGAAAAAATGATAAAAAAAATCTCACAAGGAGTTCTTTTCAATGGCAGAATTAGTCATTCGTAATTTGCATGTCAGCATCGAAGGTAAGGAGATCTTAAAAGGTGTAGATTTGACATTGCCACAGGGAGAGGTCCATGCAATAATGGGCCCTAATGGAACTGGGAAATCAACGTTAGCTTACACATTAATGGGTCACCCATCTTATGAAGTTACAGAAGGCGAAGTCATATATCGTGGTCAAAACGTACTCGATCTGGCGGCTAATGAACGTTCTCTGCTTGGAATTTTTCTTGCATTTCAATACCCCGTAGGAATTCCTGGAGTGACAGTTGCCAATTTTATCCGTTCCGCAATTAATGCTCGCAGACGTTCAATCAACCCCGAAGATAAAGGAGTACCGTTATTGGAATTCCGCCGTGAAGTAAAATCACAAATGGAGCTATTAAGAATGGATCCGGCGTTCGCTGGCCGATATCTGAATGATGGTTTCTCGGGTGGAGAAAAAAAACGAGCTGAAATATTGCAAATGGCAATGCTTAAACCAGAGATCGCAATTCTGGATGAAACTGATTCAGGACTTGACATTGACGCATTGAAGGTTGTGTCTGATGGAGTAAATAC
Source organism: Chloroflexi bacterium 44-23 (assembly GCA_001899005.1). Lineage (GTDB taxonomy): Bacteria > Chloroflexota > Anaerolineae > Anaerolineales > Anaerolineaceae > UBA6170. Next base: position 164,522 of record MKUW01000006.1, on the reverse strand, counting down.
GCTCAAAGGTCCCGATCTCGGAGTACTGGTCATCACACATTATCAGCGGATTTTGAATTATATTCAGCCTGACGTTGTGCATGTCATGATGGGTGGAAGAATCGTCGAATCCGGAGATAAAGATCTGGCCCTACACCTGGAAGAACGTGGCTATGAATGGATACGTGAAAAAGTTAATGGTATTGCATAAACAATCTATGTGCTGTAACTTTAATTATTGTTAGGAGATTAGCATGAGTGAACTAGTACAAGATACTTTTTTAGAAAAATTAGGGGATTATCAATATGGGTTTAGCGATCCGGATACTTCCATATTCAAAACTCAACGGGGGTTGAGCGAAGAAACTGTTCGACAAATCTCGGCTATGAAGGGAGAGCCTGAATGGATGCTGGAATTCAGGTTAAAGGCCTTGAAACATTTTCTTCAAAAACCAATGCCAACCTGGGGGGCGGATCTTTCCGGGCTTGATCTCGAAAATATTTTATATTACGTGCGACCGACGGAAAGTTCTAGTAAATCCTGGGATGATGTACCGGAAGATATAAAAAATACTTTTGATAAGCTTGGTATACCCGAAGCAGAACAAAAATTCCTGGCCGGCGTTGGAGCGCAATACGAATCTGAAATGGTCTACCATAGCATTCAAGAACATCTCGCAAAGCAAGGCGTCATCTTCTTAAGTATTGAAGATGGTTTACGACAACACCCAGATTTATTCCGCGAATACTTTGGCACTGTAATTCCTATTGAAGACAATAAATTTGCCGCTCTAAATAGTGCTGTTTGGTCCGGTGGATCATTTGTCTATGTGCCTAAAGGAGTAATAGTTGATTTGCCTTTGCAGGCCTATTTCCGTTTGAACGTCGCCAATATTGGTCAGTTTGAACGAACGTTAATAATCGCTGATGAAGGATCACAAGTTCACTATGTTGAAGGATGTACTGCGCCGAGTTATACAACTGATTCGTTGCATAGTGGCGTGATTGAAATTGTGGTCAAAAAAAATGCACGGGTGCGTTATTCTACTATTCAGAATTGGTCTACGAATGTCTACAACCTTGTCACGCAACGTTCAATGGTTGCGGAAGGCGGAACAATGGAATGGGTAGATTGTAATCTTGGGTCGAAAGTGACCATGAAATATCCTTCTTGTTACCTGATGGGCCCACGAGCTCATGGTGAAATTCTCTCGGTTGCGTTTGCGACAGACGGGCAGCACCAGGATACAGGCGGTAAAATCATTCACTTTGCCCCAAATACATCCAGTAAGATTACTTCCAAATCTATCAGTAAAGGCACCGGGCGGGCATCCTATCGAGGACTTCTAAAAGTGCATAAGGGAGCTGTGAATTCCCGTTCTAATGTAGTTTGTGATGCCCTCTTGTTAAATAAGGCAAGTCGTTCAGATACATATCCTTATATTGAAATTGATGAAGAAGAAGTATCCATTGGGCATGAAGCATCTGTATCCAAAGTTGGCGAAGAACAGCTTTTTTATTTGATGAGCAGGGGCCTAAGCGAGGAAGTTGCGACGACAATGGTGGTGTCAGGGTTCATCGAACCACTGGTTAGAGAATTACCAATGGAATACGCAGTCGAGATGAATCGTCTGATACAACTTCAAATGGAAGGCTCCGTTGGCTAAGTCGGATTTAGAAGGATACAACACAAAAAATGAGTGAACAAACGCCTGTAATTGTACGTCAATCACGCTCACGCACTGAAAGTACGACATTTAAGTTTTCACAAGACCAGATTCGCTTCACCAATAATGAGTATCTGGATAACTTGCGTCAAACTGCCTGGAATATATATGCCAATACACCTCTGCCAACGATGAAGGAAGAAGCCTGGCGGCGAACGGACATTCGTCCAATGCATGCCGATAAATTCCAATTGATGGATTCTTCTTCTAACAGGTATCAACGCGATATTCCAGTAGATCTGCTACGGCCATTGGCGGGCGGAGACCATGGGGGGCAAATCATCCTGAACCGTAATAAAGCACAAATTTATCTCGAACCAAAACTGGTGGAACAAGGTGTGGTTTTTACCGATTTGCTGACAGCAGAAAAAGAATACCCTGACCTGCTTGAAAAAATAATTGGAAAAATAGTCTCTCCTGCGGAAGGTAAATTTGCAGCCATGGTGACTGCTCTGGCTTTAAATGGGGTATTTCTTTATGTCCCGAAAGGAGTTAATGTAGAAGCTCCCTTACACAGCTTAATCTGGGGTGCTGATATTAACAGCGCCAACCTCTCACATGTTTTGGTTTATCTTGAATCTAATGCGAGTGTAACTTATGTGCACGAGGTCGCTTCAGAAACTTTACCCGAAGGTCAAAGCTTTCAGGCAGCAAATATCGAAATGTATGTTGGACAAGATTCGAATTTACGTTTTGTTGAACTTCAATCATGGGGGCGTCATGTTTGGAATTTTACACATGAACGGGTTCATATCGATCACAACGCCAACGTGGATTGGATTTTCGGAGCGATTGGCGGTCATTTAACCAAAAATTTTGCGGAACTTGATTTGATAGGTTCTGGCTCTGTTGGCAAAATGTCCGGGTTCTACTTCACGGATCAAGACCAACATCTTGATTATGACTCTCAACAGAATCATTTGGCCGCGCATACTACCAGTGACTTATTGTTTAAAGGTGCCTTGGTCGAACATAGCCGTTCGGTATGGCAAGGTATGATTTATGTGGCACCAGGCGCCGATAAAACCGATGGGTATCAGGCAAACCGAAACTTATTATTAAGCCGGAATGCCAGAGCAGATTCAATCCCTGGACTGGAAATTTTGGCAGACGACGTTCGTTGCACACATGGGGCGACGGTTGGAAAAATTGATCCCGAACAAATATTTTACTTGATGGCACGTGGGATTGCTCAACTCGATGCCGAAAGACTGATTGTGGAAGGATTCTTTGATCCAATCATGCAGCGGATTCCGTTTGAAGGCGTTCGCGAACGTTTCCAGACGGCGATTCTAGAAAAAATGAGTGCATACAAGGGCTGAGATCCAAACCGAGAATAAGTTCACCCGACTTATTGTAGAATTTACCGGATTGATTATGCTAAAATTAATAGATTCGCAACTTATTCCTTCGGAGGGAAATTAATGTCATCTGCACCATATATGCGTCCACCTGCACCAGATAGTGAATACGAAGTAGGGGATACTGTTGAGGTTTTTTGTGACCATGACCGAAAAGGTGAACGGGTTCGTGGTTGGTTACGCGGGATTGTTGTTCAAACTGACACGAAGATGGTGGCAGTCCAATTTCGGTCGAGTGTTTATCTCACGGATGGCTGGATGGTTCCTGACCATATTTTATGGTTTCCACAGCTTTCCACACTGATTCGAAAGCCACGAAAAAGGCCGGATGTAATTCCCGACGAATTGTAAATTCGTTTAATAGCAAGGAATGTTGAATGTTGTATGATCTTGAGAAAATTCGAGCAGACTTTCCAATATTGAATCGTGAGATACGCAAGGGTTACTCCCTTGCATATCTAGATTCGACAGCAACTGCGCAAAAACCTCAACAGGTTATTAACGCCATGAATGAGTATTATCAATTCCATAATGCAAACATTCATCGAGGCGTGCACACACTGGCAGAAGAAGCAACAGCGATGTATGAAGATGCACGGGATAAGATTGGACGTTTTATCCAGGCTAAATATGCACGCGAAATTATTTTCACACGTAACACGACCGAGTCAATTAATCTGGTGGCAAAAAGCTGGGGGCGTAAATTCCTTAAACCTGGAGATCTGATCATCCTAACGGAGATGGAGCATCATTCCAATTTGGTGCCATGGCAAATGCTCGCGGATGAAAATAGCCTTCGTTTGGAATTTGTGTCTGTTAATGAAGACGGCGTTCTAGCGCTGGAAGTTTATAAGAAATTATTGGACCTAAATCCAAAACTTGTGGCTTTCAGTCATATGTCGAACGTTCTTGGAACAATTAATCCTGCCAAAGAAATGATTATTGATGCACATAAAGTCGGAGCAATTGTGCTGGTTGATGGTGCTCAATCAGTTCCACATTTTGCTGTGGATGTGCAGGATTTGGATGCAGACTTTTATGCATTTTCCGCCCATAAAATGGTTGGTCCAACCGGTTTTGGGGTTTTGTATGGTAAAGAAGCAATATTAGATGCCACACCACCATTTATTGGTGGAGGCGATATGATAAAAAAAGTTGAATTACATTCGTTTAAGCCAAATGATTTGCCACATAAATTTGAAGCTGGCACCCCTGCCATCGCCGAAGCAATAGGAACGGCGGCTGCTGTGGATTATTTACAAGCGATTGGCATGGAAAATATCGCACGGCATGAACATGAATTAGTGCACTACGCTTTTAACAAGCTTTCAAGTGTGGAAAACCTGAAGATTTTCGGTAAAAATAATAATCGTGGCGGTGTAATCTCCTTTGAAATGGCCAATGTTCACCCTCATGATGTCGCGCAAATCCTCGATAGTGTTGGTGTAGCTGTTCGGGCCGGGCATCACTGCGCCATGCCGTTGCATGAGAAATTTGGAATTGCAGCAACCACAAGAGCCAGCTTCTATCTATACAATACAACCTCAGAGATTGATCGATTGGTTGAGGGATTAGAAATCGTTAATGATATATTTTCATAGAAAGTTGTAAGAAAACATGGATGATTTTTATCGTGAATTGATTGTTGACCGTTACAAGAATCCTCAGAACAAAGGCGAACTTGAGAATTCAAACTTTTCGTATGAAGACGAAAACCCCCTTTGCGGGGATCATATAAGAATTGATTTGATCACAAATGATCAAAATATTATTACCGATGCCAAATTCAGTGGTCACGGCTGTGCCATTTCACAGGCAAGCGCTGACCTTCTCCTGGAAATTGTAATCGGTAAACCGTTAGAAGAAGTAAAGAGTATTTCTAAAGAAACAATTTTGGAGCTTTTAGGGATTGAATTAGGGCCTGTACGCTTGAAATGTGCTTTATTATCTTTAAAGGTTCTAAAAGCGGGGATTTATGGCGTTGGCGATCTTGATCACGAATTAAAAGAAATCTAATCATGGATTTTGATTTAGAGCGCTACACTTTTTTGCAAGTTTATCCTTATGACGAATTATCAGCAGGAGATAGAATCATAGTTGATATTGGTGATGAGCCAATCGTTATCTTCAATGTGGGTGGAGACATATTTGCCATCGGGGACCGCTGCACACATGATGATGGACCTTTAGGGGATGGCGATCTGGAAGATCATGTAATCACATGCCCTCGTCACGGTGCAAAATTTGATATCATCACTGGCAAAGCGCTGGCATTGCCTGCTGTTTTACCTACCACAGCGTATCCAACAAGAATAATTAATGGACAGATTGAAATAGGGATATTGAAAAAATAATTACACTTTCGCTTATCTTTTCAACAAACTTATTTTCCGAATTGGGCAACTACACGATGAATATCGAACCCCTCGGCGTATGGCCGCTCTGCCAATGCACCATGTCGTATCATCGTAGCTCGTGTAATTTCTGATTCGAAATAATAACGATCCGCATAGGTTTTGTACTCAGCCAATGCAGCCAATTTCTTTTCCACATCTGTTTCGCTTACCTCAAATAAAAAATGAGGGAAAAAACCATAACTACTACGCAAAACATCAAAACCCAGCAGCGTCGTCCCGCGGAAGGCGCGGACCGCTTCATCCATAACCGTCACATGATCCTGATGGATATCATTTCTGGTGTGAACAAAGACAATTTCTGGCTGGAAAGTGCGCTTGATATTGAGTAGGGTTTCCAGGATTTCCTGCCGTAATTGCGGGAAGCGCCTGGTCTCAAAATCCATCATCAGATCATGATCTTCAGGAATACCTAAGACTTTCATACTGGCACGATGTTCGCTTACCAGGTTTTGGAGGGCGGGATTCTTCTGATTATCAGACAATGTAAGGCATAAGACTTCTGCTCGTTGTGCGATATTCGCAATTAATGCACCACAACCAAGTTCAATATCATCAGGGTGAGCACCGATGCAGCAAATTCTTTTTCCGTAAAGTAGTAAATTTTGATTCATAATTCCTTACTTAGTGGCTATGAAACCGCCGACCACCTTAGTCATTATCAGTTTTCCGTCCTGTTCGAGGCGTTTATCAGCTACTTTCGCGATTGCATCCATAATCTTTTCGAAATCGTCATGAGTTGTAAAGAAGCTGCCCCATAATTTACGGTCCTCAGATAATGAGGCTCTTGTGTATGCTAAAAAAGGTTCGCTTGTTTCAAATACCAGGGGATTTTCGAAAATTTCTACAGCAACGCTGCTAAATGTGTTACGCAGGGCAGCCAAAATTTGGCTTGAATAGCGAGAACTGCCCGGCATGGGTGGAATGACTTTGCCGGTTGCCTTGGTGATAATATCATAAAAAACCCGTTTATTTTCTGGCATTGGTCCACTAGTAAATAATCGGCCACCAGGCTTTAGTACCCGATGCATTTCACGAATGGTAAAAGGGATGTCTTCCGCATAGTAGATTGCAAAACAGCAGGATGCAAAATCGAACTCGTTGTCTTCAAGCGGAAAAGGCTGATTAAAATCCAGGTCAATAAATTTGATGCTGGTTTGCAGACGCGTATTTTCGCTTTTTGCTTTTTCCAGTAGTTCTGCGTTTACATCTCCACCTGTTATGGAAGCATTGCCGTTTAAAAAGTTGTGATAGGAGAAACATTGTTTTCCAGCACCACAGCCAACATCAAGTATATTCATACCTGGTTTGATTTGAACAATATCAAGCATCCATTGATCAATATTTTTTGATCCATATTGTGAGTGAATATCAATTCTTTTCAAAAGATCATTGGTAGTTTCACGATAGTCAATTTTCATATTTCTCCGATTATTTCTAAATGACCTGTCATTGTTGCAATAATATTGATAATAGCGATAACAGGTATATTAATCTGTTTTTCAATAGATAAGGGTAAACATCCTTTGTAAGTATAAAAGGTAAATAGTGCATGTCAAGTTAAGCTAGCAGATTCTGGGTAGCATTTCACCAGACATTACGTCCAAAATGCTTGTAGTCCCAATGTAAGTTCGCATTATCACCCGACCGGGATGTTTGTCCACCACTTCACCAATGACCGCGGCATTTTGCCCATATTTGTGGCGTTTCATTGTTTCGAGGATCACTTGCTGATATTCAGCAGGAGCGATCACAATTAATTTGCCTTCATTAGCAATATAAAGCGGGTCAAACCCCAGCATTTCACAGGCAGAGCGAACAGTATCATTAATTGGGATGTGATTTTCATGCACAATGATACCAATTGAAGATTGCAAGGCGATTTCGTTGAGCGTGGTAGCCAGACCACCACGGGTCGGGTCTCGAAACACATGAATTTCAGGCGTTTCAGCCAAAATATCAGAAATCAATTCATTCAGGGGAGCAACATCCGATTGTATATTTGTTTCGAATCCCAGGTCACCGCGAGCTGCCAGTATGGCAATTCCATGATCCCCCAATGTACCTGATATGAGGACTGCATCTCCCGGTTTGGCCATATTACCGGCAATATTGTGCTCACTTGTGTTCCAGCCGACTCCGCTGGTTGAGATAAAAATTCCATCCCCTTTACCTTTTTCGACGACTTTCGTATCCCCTGCGATTATTGTTACGCCTGCTTCATCAGCAGCGGTTTGCATAGAAATTACCACCTTCTCCAAATCAGCAATCGCCAAACCTTCCTCCAGAATAAAGCTGGCTGTAAGGTACAAGGGTTTCGCACCGGACATACTCATATCATTAACAGTGCCGCAAACCGCCAATTTGCCAATATCGCCACCCGGGAAAAAAAGCGGAGAAACGATATGGGCATCGGTGGAAATTGAAAGGCGGCCGTCGCCCGCTGGCACTTGTGTTAGAGCAAAATCATTGCCAGCCGCTAAATAACTGTTATTAAAATGCTTTTGAAAAACAAGCCGGATCAAATCATTGGTCATTTTTCCGCCGCTGCCATGTCCCATGACTATGGTGTCGGCATGGACGAGCGGAATTGGGCAGATAGGACCGTTCACACTGGGGAAGTTTGTTTCCGCCATTATTTTCCTAATTCTTCCGCGTTCAAGCCGCCAAAACGGTAATAGGCTGCGCAGGCACCCTCTGAGCTGACCATAGGTGCACCCAGGGGGTGATCCGGTGTGCATAAGGTGCCAAAAGCTAAACATTGATGCGGTTTGCTCAAGCCTTGTAATATCTCACCAGCGATGCAAATCTCCGGTTCTTGTGTCTGAATATGGTCAACCTGGAAACGATTTTCCGCATTATATTGGGCAAATTCAGATTTTAATCCCAGACCGCTCATGGGAATAAGACCAATTCCACGCCAATTTCGATCACAAGGTTCAAATACCTGACTGATCATTTGCTGAGCTGTAATATTTCCCTGTTCGGAAACAATTCGAGAGTAGGCATTTTCAACTATAAATTTTCCGCCTTCTAACTGTTGAATAGTCTTTAGAATCCCCTGTAACAAATCCAATGGCTCGAAGCCTGTGATAACAATTGGAACTTTATATTGGCTGGCAATTGTATGATATTGCCAGAATCCCATGACAGCACACACATGGCCTGCTGCCAAAAAAGCTTGCACGCGGTTTGCTGGTGAGCCTAGAATGGCATGCATGGCTGGCGGAACAGTAACCTGGGAAACCAGAATGGAATAATTCTTCAATCCCAGGGCTTTCGCTTGCAATACACTGGCTGCATTGACTGGGACCGTGGTCTCAAATCCTATTGCAAAAAAGACAACGTCTTTGTCGGGATTTTCTTGAGCGATTTTTACTGCATCCAGAGGTGAATAAACAATACGAACTTGTGCACCTTGAGCGCGCAGCATAAACAGGTCTGTGGTCGAACCCGGTACACGCAACATATCTCCAAACGAGCAAAAAATGACATTGGGTAACTGGGCAATGGCATGGGCACGGTCAATTTGGTCGAGCGGAGTAACGCACACCGGGCAGCCAGGCCCATGCACCAACTCCACTTCCGCAGGCAGTATTTGGTCGAGCCCATATTGCATAATGGCATGGGTTTGGCCGCCGCAAATTTCCATCAAAGTCCAGGGGCGGGAGATGGTTTTCTTTATTTCAGCCACAACCCCCTGCACCAATTGAGGGTTACGAAATGATCTCGAAAAATCAAAGTTCTGATGTATCAATATTTAACTCGCTGTTAAAATCTGAAATCTCCTCTAGCAAAGAAAGCGTATCAAGCGCTTCTGCTTCACTTAGGATGCTTAATGCGAAACCAGCGTGAATGATCGTGTAATCGCCTATTTCTGCTTCAGGGATGGCTTCTATGCAAGCTTCACGTATCACTCCGCCAAAGTCAATCTTCGCCATTTTTACACCAATTGATTCATTAATTTCAATAATTTTTCCGGGAATTCCTAAACACATATTTTCCTCTTTTAGCTCTCTGTAATCTGATGCACATTTGCAGCGATACAAGCCTGTCCGTACGCAATCCCGCCGTCATTGGTCGGTACTTGAGAATGCCATATCACTTCGAAGTCTGCTTCTTGTAACAATTGAAGTGTGTATGTTAATAATACCCTGTTCTGCCAGACACCGCCAGAAAGCGCGACTTTACTTAAGCTTTCTTCTTCACGCACCTTTTGGCATACTCGTAGAACAAGTTGGGCGATACTGTTGTGGAAGCGGGCTGCCAGCGTTGCTTGAGGGATACCTGAAAGATAATCATGGATCAACCTTTCCCACATTGGGGCCGGATCAAGATCTGACTGACCAATTTTGAAAGGATAATAGCTGTTCTCACCCTGCGCAATGATATTTTCCATTTCGATTGCAGCCTGACCTTCGTAATTGACATGCTGCCGTATTCCAATGAAAGCCGAAGCAGCATCAAATAGCCTGCCCATACTGGATGTTAATGGAGAATTGATTTGTTTTTCAAGTTGAATTCGTAAGACTGTTCTTTCTTCCATACACAGTGCCTGAGTGCAAGCAAATTCCGGCTGCCATTCAAAGCCACAGGACCAAAGTTGTGCCAGAGCCATGCGGGCCGGGTTACGGATAGATAGATCTCCGCCGGGCAGCGGAACATACTTCAAATGGAAACGGCGGACAAATTGTCGGTAAGATCCGATCAACACTTCTCCGCCCCAAATAGCCTGGTCGCTGCCATACCCAGTGCCATCAAAACAAATTCCAATTACTGGATCGTTGGAAAGATGATTATTTTCTGCCAGGCAGGCGGCCAGGTGGGCATGATGATGTTGAACGAAATAAAGCGGTTTTTGTTCTTGCTCTGCTCTGGCATTTGCATAGCGGGTTGACAGATAGTCCGGATGCAGATCACAAACCATTATTTGGGGATGTATGCGGAAGAGCTTTTCGTAATGTGCAATTCCCTCTTCATAAGATTGAAGGGTTTCAATGTTTTCCAGGTCTCCAATATGATGGCTTAAGTAAGCCTGATCGTCACGGGTGAGACAAAAGCTGTTTTTCAGCTCGGCACCGGCAGCGAAAATCGATTGGCTGGAGAAATGGAAAGGCAAGAAATCCGGTGCAAACCCGCGGGCACGGCGCAGAATAAAAGGGCGGGAATTAATAACCCGCGTGACAGAATCATCCACGCGCATATGAATCGGGCGATTGTGTAACAGAAAAAGATCGACGATGGATTCCAGGCGCTGTCTGGCGTCATCATCTTTATAGGCAATTGGCTCTTCGCTCATATTTCCACTGGTCATGACAAAAACTTCTGGAAAATCAGTTTCAGGTTCCAATAAGAGGTGATGTAAAGGTGTGTTTGGAAGCATGAATCCCAATGTGGCTTGCCCAGGGGCAATTGACTCAGGTAGATTTGTTCCCGATTTTTTCTGAAGCAAGACAATCGGTCGTTGACTGCTGAGGAGCAGGTTGCGTTCCTGGTCGTTTATAATTGCATATTTTTCAATCTGACTGATTTGACTGGTCATCAGTGCGAAGGGTTTGTCGCTGCGTTTTTTGCGTCCACGTATCTGGGCGACAGACTCGGCGTTATTGGCATCACAAACTATTTGATATCCTCCCAGGCCTTTTAATGCAATTATCTTTCCATCACGCAAAGCGCTACGTGCCAGCTGCAAGGCTTGCTCTTTTTCAGCAATAATGTGACCGGATTGTTCAAGGGTTATTTGCGGGCCACAATCGGGGCAGGCAACCGGCTGAGCATGGAATCTGCGGTTGGATGGGTCCAGGTATTCTGCCAGGCATTTTGGGCACATGTTGAAGGCTGACATGGTTGTTTTGGGGCGATCATAGGGGATGTCTTCAATAATGGAAAAGCGTGGGCCGCAATTGGTACAGTTAATAAAAGGATAACGGTAGCGGCGGTCCGAAGGGTCTTTCATTTCATGTAAGCACTGATCGCATATGCTGATATCTGGTGAGATTGGTATGAAATCCTCCAAATTACAGACACTTTCATGAATCTCAAACGAAAACGATTGGGGAGGGTTTGCAACCCTTTCGACCAGGATCGACTCAATTTTTGCCAGCGGCGGAGGGTTTTGAGTTAATTGGTGCGCAAAATCATCCAGTTTTGCCTGCGGCCCTGTAACTTGAATCTCAACTCCACTGGAACTATTTAATACCCAGCCAGTAAGTCCGTTTTCTACGGCCAGATGGTATACAAAAGGACGGAATCCCACCCCTTGAACGATTCCTTTAACTTTGATCGATAGACCTGTGTTCATGTGCCTTTCTAGCGATTAGTCTGGTTGGAGACTTTTGATTTAAGCCAATTGATCCAGTTTGAAAAACCTTCTTCGGTCTTGCAAGAAAGTTCAAAAATTTCAAGTCCGGGATTAAGCAATTCGATACCTGTTTTAAAATAATCTTTACGGAAATCGATGTAGGGTAATAAGTCGGTCTTGTTTAAGATTAGTGTATCAATGCCGCGATAGATATTTGGGTATTTGTAGGGTTTATCATCTCCTTCAGGTACACTGGCGATGACAACATTGGCATGTGTACCGATTTTGAAGGATGCCGGACAGATAAGATTGCCGACATTTTCAATGATAAGCAAATCAATTTGCTGTAAATCGAGTGAGGAGATGGCCCGATCCAGCATGCTTGCATCCAGATGACATTGGCCGCCAGTATTTATTTGGACTGCCGGCACCCCTAATGCGGAGACTTTGTCGGCATCAATCGTTACAGCGGCCGTGTCACCTTCAATTACAGCAATTCTCATTTTGTCTTGCAACATTTGAATTGTTTTTAATATTACACTGGTTTTTCCGGCGCCTGGAGACGCCATGATGTTGATCGCGAAGATTTGATGATTGTCCAAATTTTGCTGGTTTTGCATCGCAATCTGGTCATTGGCATCCAGTATTTTTTCAACAATTTGTACTTTTTGCTGTATCATTTTTCATTTACCTTTCGATTTCGATGCTATCCAAATAAAATTCTTCACCTGCTAATACTTTTACGTGTATGGATTGGCAATTCGGGCACGGCATCATTTCTGCGGCCACCTCATATTCAGTAGAACAATTCAGACAAATAAAACGGGCAGAGATTCGTTCGAAATGAAGAGTTGAAAACTCACATATCGTATCCTGAGAAATTATGTCCCAGTAAAACTGGACACTATCATCAACAATACTTGATAATTTCCCGATTACGATGTATATATCGGTCACTTTACTTGCGTTTGCCTTAGCAGCATGCTTTTGGGCAATACTTAATATACTTTCTGTTACTGCAAGCTCGTGCATGAACTAATTATAATACTAAAAAGGTCAAGAAATACCGTATTGTCTTGATGACTGGTAACTGAGCCAGTAAAAAAGCCCCGGTAAAAGTCCATCAATTTTGGATTATCAAATCCAATAATTTTATCCGCATTGATAACATCCGATAAGTGATCACATTGGAAATCCGGTTCATTAACATTAAGCCAAAAGAAGGATCACGTTCACAAAGTTCTTTTAGTGCATTTGTATTGAAAGCAATCACGGATGCATTCTGAATTGCACGAGCTGATGTGATCCGTTGCCTGGAGGCGGGTGTCATACTATCCCAGCCTACCAAATCCAACGGTTCAGCCTCGTAAATACAAATTTGGCCGTGACCCGGCACTGTGATCTCAATTGACAATTTTCCTTCGTAGAGAATATAGATGAGATTTTCGCTATCACCTTCATAGAACAGGATTTCGCCGCATTGGAGAAGTCGAAAGCTGGAAATTTGGCGCAATGCATCCAACTGGTATGGTGTTAAATCCATCAGCCAGGGGATGTTTTGTAATGAAGGTGTGATTTCGGCTTTTTCTATCATTAGAATTAAATTTGTCAGTATAATTCTCAAGCAACTACAGCGCTTAAGTCATACATTGTTTTAACATTCTATTGAGAGAATAATAAGTGGTTATCTTCCTCGATCAACTGCTATTCGTCACATGAGAAAGATGCAGATACTTATTCTTCTATTTGACCGGATAAAATCCAGGAAATTATTCTTTCAGCAGCTTGCTGACTCAAAATGTAAGTTTCAGGAGAAAGCGACCGTTCAAAGCGAAATTGATAACCGCGGATGGAAACCAAAATGGCTTGGGGGGTATGCTGATATAAGTGCTCGAGCATTGAGACGATGGTCTCTGGTGTAAGATGGTGAGTCAATGGTGAATTCTGAAATTTTGACTGAATTGGTTCAATCCGGATTTGCTGTGGGATCGCTCCTGTATGTGCATCAATGAAGCAAATGCGCTCATATTCCACCATATCTGGCGCCATTTCAGGCATTAATTGCAAATTGAACCAAAAATCTAGTTGGTTACCCTCCGGAAAAATACCCAAATCCGTATCCGAGGAAATTGGTATTTGAAATCTTTGTGCAATGGTATGTAAAACCTGCCAGGCAACGCCATCATCCTGACGATCAGGATTTCCATAGCCGACAATCAAAGTGCGCGGCAGATTCTGCCAATCAGCTGAGGTTATATTCAGTGGACTGGCAGAATCATTTCTTGATGCTTCCATATTTTAATTCCGTGTGATTGTCTGAATGGTCTTTCCTTCAGGGTTGACAATGTCAATCATTATTGGCATTTGTCCAACTGCATGGGTAGAACATGAGAGGCAGGGGTCGTGTGCACGCACAGCCGCTTCAATTCTATTCAAGATGCCTTCGCTGACATTCGGTCCGGTGATATAAGTTTTTGCTACCATGTCCACGGCTTTGCTCATGGCGTAATTATTGTGCCCGGTAGAAACAATGAGGTTGACTTTTTCGAGCTGACCATTTTCATTCGCCTGGTAATGGTGAATCAGTGTGCCACGGGGTGCTTCAATGACGCCCATACCGACACCCTGGTAGTTGTGCTGCGTGTTGAGGATGTCGTTCGAAAGAATATCCGCATCCTGGAGAAGTATGCCAACGCGTTCTGCAGCAAAGAGAGTCTCAATGAGGCGGGCATAATGGAAATAAAGGGTATTTTCAATTGGCAGCCCATCATTGATTTTTCGGTAACGTACAAATTCTTCCTGTGCTAAGGGTGTATCAATCTTATCGGCAATATTGAGACGGCCCAGAGGTCCAACGCGATAAACACCGGCTGGCCATCCCATTTTCTTGTAATACGGGAACTTTAAATATGACCAGTTTTCAACGTGTTCACTGATATTTTCCAGGTAATCAGCCACATCGAATCGTTCAAGCTCGACGCCGGTCTGGTCAATCAGCCGAATTTTGCCATCATAGAGTTCCAAACCATTTTCTGGCGTAATCAAGCCGAGATAACCGGTGGGGAATACAGCAAATTTTTGGACATCCTCCATATTTTTCTCAACCCAATCACGTAATATCTGAATTCCAAGCTGACAGGTTGCGATCGTTTCATCCAGACCTGCAAGAATTTCATCACGTTCTTGTGGTAAAAGGGCTTTGTTTACCCCACCAGGAACAGCAAATATTGGGTGAATGCGTCGTCCACCGAGCAGACGGATAATCTCTTGCCCATACTTGCGTAAAGCCACGGCTTTCAGCGCAATTTCTGGCGCGGCTTGGACTAATCCGACCACATTGCGAATTTCAGGATCGGCATCAAAACCAAGTAATAAATCCGGGCCGGCTAATTCAAAGAAATGCATACCATGCGATTGAATAATTTGGCCCATATGCATCAACTCTCGCAAGAGTGAGGCTGGCCTGGGGGGAGGTGCCCCATAGACCGCATCGCCGGCTTTCGCAGCGGCCAGGTGATGGCTTACGGGACAGATACCGCAGATCCTTGGGGTAATGATAGGCATTTCAAACACCATTCTGCCTTCACAGAACTTCTCAAAGCCGCGAAATTCATTTACATGCAGATATGCATGGTCGACCAGTCCGTTCTCTTTGGTATGGATGGTGATCTTGGCGTGCCCTTCAATGCGGGTCACCGGTTCAATTGTTATTTTTTGTGCAACCATTAATTCCTCCTAATGCCAATGCAGTTTGTCGCCCTTTAAATCAGGAATGCGACCTTGAGCTAATTCAGCCAACACGTAAAAAATAACGTCAGCATCCGGTGGACAGCCAGGAACGTGAAGGTCTACCGGAACAACTTCATGTACAGCTCGCACGTTGGTGGGTACGGCTAATTCGGGATCGGTCGGAATGAAACCTTCACTGTCGGTGCTTTCGGTTTCTATATATGCGCGCCGTAAAGTTTCTTCTAACGTAAAGAAATTTCGCATAGCCGGAACACCTCCGAATACCGCGCAGTCACCCAGAGCGACCAAATATTTGCAGCGTGATCGCATTAATTTTGCCTGGTGTTCATTGGCTGTGTTGTTAATACCTCCTTCGAGAATGCCAACGTCAACGCCATTGATATCAGGCTCTTTCAAGTCAGTTATTGGGGATGATCTTAAATCAACGAGATCAAGCACCTGTAAAATGCGCTCGTCCATGTCCAGTAATGACATATGACAGCCTGCGCATCCGGCCATCCAATCTGTTGCTACTTTTGGTTTACTCATAGAATATTTTCCTCTTTTCTGCCATTTTCATGCCGGTTGAACTTCAGCCGAAGCGGTTGATTGCAAAATGGATTGCAACCATTGATTGTCAATTTCAATTTGCAGCCTGGTAGCCAAATCTTCCAGGATGTCTTGATTAGAACGGACATCGACAGAGGGTTGCAATGCTACCAGTGCTTTTTGAACAATTCCGTCAGCCGATATATAGTGGCCATCCTGTTCCAGCCAGTTTGTGACTGGCAGGACTACATCTGCCATCGCTGTGACTGCTGAGTGATAACTGGCATGAACAATTGTGAAAGCAGCATTCTCAACCCGCTGAAGCAGTAATTGACTGGGTTCCTCATCGCCGAGGGTAAGATAGGCAACCTGATCGTTGTTGACGACAAATTTGGAATCCAGGCCCAGATTGGCGGCTGCATAGGAGTTTGCTTTGCCTTTAAAATTGATGAAGTTGATTTTATTGTTTTTCGCCAGTTGTATGATCGCTTGAACAACTTCCGGTTTATTTTTGGCAGAAAACTCACTCCCGAAAATAATTAAAGCGTTTTCAGCCTGCTTTAACAAGTTTGCGATTTCTTCCAGTTTTGAAACCGGAACATTGCTCTTGGATAACTTCTCCTCATACGGTTCGCCATTTAATTTTGCATTGAGCGCTTGAACGAAATTGAGTTCGCTGCCTTTTTGAATCAAAGTGTCATATGGGGTTAATGAATCCATGCTGGTTTTTTCAGTGTGGATAGGGATTACTCTGGTTCCTTTTTCGATCGAACGTTTTACAAAAAAGCCAGCTACCTGATGGTCGTTGGATAAATCAACTCCAATGGTCATAATCAGATCAGATTCTCCAATGGCATTGAGTCCATTTTGTTGCTCAATTTGTTTGCCGGCCCCGTCAAAACCAACCGTGTAATAGCCCTCTTCCGTTGAAGTTACCATTTTGCTGCCAAAATTATCTGCAAATATTTGCTTGAATAAATGCAAGGATTCGATTGGCAGGCGGGTTGAGATGATTGCAGCGATGCCTCCACGGTTGTTATTCAACAACGGATGCAATTTATCGGTGATTGCTGTCATGGCCTCATCCCAGGTGGCTGCCTTAAGGCTGCCATCTCTTCTGATCAGAGGCGTTACAAGCTTTTGGCGCGAATCATTCATAGGTAAAAAGCGGCCTACTTCACATAAAACCCCGCCATTGATTTCAGCATCCCAATCGCCATCAATGCGAACAAGACTGTTATTTCGGGTTATGACATCGATACCACAACCCAGTGAACAACCGACACAAATCGTATCCGTTTTCTGGACGTCAGTTTCATGACCACGATAAGCACTCCACCGATCAATTAATGCACCTGTGGGGCAAATTTGAACGCAGACTCCGCATGAAACACATGAGCTGCTTCCAAGCGGAACCCCTAAATCTGCAGTTAACATGGTCTTGGAACCACGCTCTTCCATCCCAAGAGTATAGTTACCAACCAACTCGGCACATGCACGTACACACCGCCGGCATAAAATACAGCGGTTGTGGTCAAGAATAAAATAAGGGTGGGAAGCATCCACTTCAAAATGATTCCAGTTGGGCTGTAAAGGCCAGTGGGTCATCTCTTCATCATAGGCAGCGTTTTGCAATTCACAATCACCACCGCTGACCTGGCAATAAGGACAGAAATGGTTCCGTTCGCTGAAGAGCATGGATAACACAAATTTACGGGCGTCTGTGACTTTTTTGGTTTGGGTATGTATGACCATGTTGTTGCTGGCCGGTAAAGTGCAGGCGGGTTGTAGAGTACGCGCACCTTCAATTTCAACCAGACATAGTCGGCAACCGCCATAGGGTTCAAGTGCCGGGTGATCGCACAAGGTTGGGATTTCAACCCCAGCCAAGCGAGCTGCATTTAACACGGTTGTCCCTTTCTGTACTTCGATTTCCTTGTCATCGATGATTAGATGATACATATCGATTTTCTCCTTATTTCAATTCTATAATTTCAAGTTTATAGACGGATGCCACTCATTGGGCAAACGCCGGCAGGACATACTTTTAACTTAATGTGTGCTTCGACTTCTGCACGAAAGTGGGTCAAAATATCATGAACAGGGGTGCCAGCGGTTTGACCTAGCCCACAGTTTGAAAGTTCCTTCAAATTCTCGCTGATCAGCATCAGGTCTTTGAGATCTTGCATAGTGCCGGTTCCTTGTGAGATGTTTTCCAATATGGAGAAAGCTCGTTCATTTCCAATACGACAGGGGTTGCATTTGCTGCAGCTTTCTTTGCGGAAGAAGTTTTGGAGCACTTTGGCCAGATCAACGACACAATTGTTGTCATCACAAATCAATAGTGCGCCAGATCCCAGAGCAACGCCTGCTTTCTGGAAGGAATCAAAATCCATGGGCGTATCCTGCAGGCTGGCAGGAACAATGGAACCACTCGAACCGCCGGTTTGAGCCATTTTGAAAGTAGCATCATTCTTCATGCCTTTGGCATAAATTGAAATGACTTCGCGTAATGTAATTCCCATTGGAACTTCAATCAAACCGGTTACATTGACATTTCCGAGGATTGTATAGACTTTTGTGCCCGGACTGGATGGGGTTCCGAAACCCTTAAACCACTCGGCTCCATTGCGTATGATAGCAGGCACATTTGCCAGCGTTTCAACGTTGTTTATAAGGGTGGGCTTACCCCATAAACCGGATGTTGTCGGGTAAGGCGGTCTTGCGCGCGGTTCTCCACGGCGCCCTTCGATTGACTCAAGCAGGGCTGTCTCTTCTCCACAAATATAAGCACCGGCGCCACCATGAATATGTACATCAAAACTGAAATCGCTGCCAAAAATATGCTCTCCAAGCAGCCCAATTTCATGAGCCTGGGTGATCGCAATTTTTACTCTTTCCTGAGCGAGTGCATATTCTCCGCGAATATATAGGTACCCTTCATCTGCTCCAACTGCATAAGCTGCAATCATCATTGCTTCGATTATGCTATGGGGGTCGCCTTCGAGGATCAAGCGATCTTTAAATGTGCCGGGTTCGGATTCGTCTGCGTTACAAATAACATATTTCTTATCGCCTTTGGCATCGGCAACAAATGTCCATTTGAGACCGGTGGGGAATCCCGCTCCGCCGCGACCACGCAGGCCGGAATTTTTAAGCTCATCCATGACATCTTTTGGCGTCATGTCTGCCAGAGCCTTGCCAATTGCTTGATATCCCTCACTCAAAATATAATCTTCGATATTGGTTGGGTCGATGATGCCTGCTCTTTGCAGGACAATGCGTTGCTCGGCCGGCATGGTGCCTTTGCGGGCGTTCAACCATGCAATTTTCCCGGTCAGTTCTTTTTTGGTGGCTTGTAAATTATCGGCTATGCGGCCTTTATACAAATGTTCTTCCACCAGGAAAGCAACATTTTCAGGCAAAACCGGACCGTAAACAATTGCCTCCGGATAAACGATCACAGCAGGAAGAGCGTCATGACGGCCAACATCTCCTACCTGTGTAACGGAAATTTCATCTTGAATGCCAAATCTTCGGATTTCGGATTGCAGGGTGTCAAACACTGATTGCCCGCCTCGTTCCATACTAACCGGATCACTCGAAACTAAGACCATTGATCGTATCATTTTCATTGAAATTCTCCTCAATCAGTGTACTTTGCTAAAATATCGGCGATTTGATCCGGTTTTACATTACCATAGGCATCTTCATCGATGACGATCACTGGACCAACTCCACAAAGGCCAAGACAGCTTGTGGTGATTAGTGACCATTTTCCATCGGCAGAGGTTTCACCATCTTCCAGCCCGACCTGCTCTCGTAATGTTTGCCACACTTCTCTGCCACCAACCACATGACATGGTGCACTTTCACAAAACTGAATCACATGTTCTCCACGAGGTTTGGTCGATAACATATGATAGAAACTTGCCACAGAGAAAAGAGCAGATCTGGGTGATTTAAGCCGGAAGCTGATTTCTTCCAGAGCTGCAGCCGGAAGGTATCCAAGCGCATGATTAACATCATTCAATATGGGGATTAATTCACTTCGTGATTCCCCGTGCAGCAAAATTGCTTTTTCAACTGCTGCTTGTATTTCCGTCATAAAAACTGCTTCCATTGTCATGCGCTGCTCCTCCTTTAATTCAGTTCCATGGTTTTGTTAAATCCAACTATTTCACAATACTTTCAGCTTTCTAGATAACTTCAATTGCATTAAAATTACACACCTGCACGCAGATACCACAACGGATACAAACATCCGGGTCAATAAAATGTGGTGATCGGCGCTCGCCACTGATCGCGTCGACCGGGCAGTTTCTGGCACAAACTGTACACCCGGTACACGCTATTTCTTGAATTTCATAACGAATTAATGACTTGCAAACTTTGGCGGGGCATTTCTTATCGAATATATGAGCTTCATATTCGGAACGAAAGTGACGTAAGGTGCTTTCAACGGGGTTTGGCGCTCCTTGACCCAGGCCACACAGCGAGTTAGATTTTACCTGGGTGCATAGCTCTTCAAGTAATTCTATGTCACCTTCCATACCTTTCCCGTCACAAATTCTGTCTAATATCTCCAGAATACGTTTTGTACCCACCCGGCACGGTGTGCATTTCCCGCAGCTTTCATCCTGTATGAAATCCATGAAAAAACGAGCAATATCCACCATGCAAGTTCCTTCATCCATGACAACCATACCACCAGAACCCATCATGGAGCCGGCTGCGATCAATGCTTCATAATCTACCGAAAGATCCAGATCTTTCGCAGGCAAACACCCGCCCATTGGTCCACCGGTTTGTACGGCTTTAAAGGCTTTATCTTCTTTAATACCCTTACCAACATCGTAGATAATTTCACGCAGGCTGATTCCAAACGGCACTTCTATCAAGCCGGTATGATTAATGTCACCGGCGAGTGCGAAGGTTTTTGTTCCCTTACTTTTTTCAGTGCCGAAACTGGAAAACCACTCGGCTCCTTTTAAGATAATTTGGGGAACATTTGCATAAGTCTCCACATTATTAATATTGGTTGGTTTGTCCCACAATCCTTTCACAGCCGGGAATGGAGGTCGTGGGCGTGGTTCTCCCCTTTTGCCTTCGATTGAATTCATTAGAGCTGTTTCCTCACCGCACACGAATGCACCAGCACCCATGCGAACCTCAAGGTCGAAGGAAAAATCAGTTCCCATAATGTTCTCGCCCAGCAAACCCATCGCTTTGGCTTGGTTTATTGCGAGATTAAGAGTCCTTACAGCGATGGGATATTCGGCACGGCAGTAAACGTATCCATAACGTGCGCCAATTGTGTAAGCTGCAATAGCCATTCCTTCAATGACGGAATGTGGGTCTGATTCAAGAACTCTTCGATTCATAAAAGCGCCCGGATCGCCCTCATCGGCATTACAAATGACATAGCGCAGATCGGATTTTGAATCGCGGGTGAACTGCCACTTCAAGTGCGTAGGAAATCCTGCTCCACCACGGCCACGCAAGCCGGATAGTTTCATTTCGGTTAAAACATCATCGGAACTCATTTCGCCCAGTACTTTTGCAAGCGCCATATAACCATCCTGGGCAATGTAATCTTCAATATTTTCTGGGTCGATAATGCCGCAATTTCTTAATACAATTCGCACTTCTTTGGCTGTTGGCGCAGATAATTCTTCATCAACAATCTTTTTTACCGGAGCCTGGAATTTTGTAGCGATTCGGCCCTTTAAAAAATGTTCATCTACCAGAAATGGAATGTCATCGGGGGTAAGTCCGACATAATGCACTCCTTCCGGGTATACCATAAACTCGGGTCCTGATGCGCATCCACCAATACGAGAAGTCTCCAAAACCTGAATTTCACCAATCAGGCCGGTGGCAACAAGTTCATCATTGAGAGAATCCATAACCTGATGTGCGCCCTTTTCAAGACATTCCGGGTCAACACAGACAAGAACATGGGAACGAAAGTATTTCATATTTAGTAACCTACCTCCAATAAAGGATAATTTCCGTTTACAAATTGATCATGTATTCTTTGAAAATTTCTCCGCCTTGAATGTGTTTATCAATAATCTGGGCAGCGATTTCGTTGGTCACTTTCCCATAGGTTATTCTTTGAGAATCGCCTACCTGAACTTGAACAATTGGTTCCATTTCGCATAATCCAATGCAACCTGTTTGAGTAACTGAGATACCAGTTAGATTTTCACGCTCGATTTTTTCTAGAATGGCTTTCATCGTTTCACGTGCTCCGGCAGCTATACCGCAGGTGCCCATGCCGATAATTATTTGTTTTTGGCCGGAGGCACTTTTCAAGTCTCGTTTTCTTAAAGCTTCTTCTCTTACCTTTTTTAGATCGTCTAAACTATTGATGGTTGGCATTTTTGCTCCTCTTTTAAAGTATTTTTTTGATTTTCCGCTGGCGTCTGTATTGACAAATACCCGCTTTCAATTTCCTGCCGGATAAAAGAAAGGACCGGCGGTTCGGATAGTGAGATTCCTTCTAATTCCTTTTTCAATAATTGGTCATTGAAAATGAACTCTTTCTCATTCATCGAATAAATAAAGATCCAATTAATGTTGGGGTAACTGATGACAAGTTGCAAAATCGTACTGGTCAGGTCTCCCATCGGCATGCGATCAATATGGCTGTGTCTAAACTCAACTATCAGGTTGGTTCCCTTGCCAATTATTGATTCAATTGTTAAAAAGCCATCACAAATTTCAGCTGCAGCTTTAAGCAAAGGAATGCCGAGTCCAACTTTTCTGGTTGTGCGTGAAGTTGTAAAAGGATCCAGTATCTGGTTAATTTTTTCCGGGGCAATCCCTTTGCCATTATCAGATATGCGGATTCGTAAACGGTCGCTGACTAGATCCTCCCTGACTTCAATGGTTACTTTGGAAGCTGCAGCAGCGACGCTATTTTCTGCGATATCAAGAATATGGAGAGAAAGCTCTTTCAATTATTTTCCTATTTAAGCTTGAACTTTTTTAATCAACTGGGGCACTTTACTTGGTTTGACACGCCCCATCACATCTTCATCAATCACAATGACAGGAGCCTGACTGCATGCGCCTACACAACGACATACTTCCAGAGTGATGTTCCCGTCCGGGGTAGTCTCACCGATATCTATTCCCAAAACTTGTTTTGCTTTTTCCATCAGTTGCGGAACCCCGCCAACATAACAAGCTGTTCCCATACAAAATTTGATGGTGTGTTTTCCACGCGGAACCGTGGTAAAGAATGAATAAAAAGTGACAACTCCGTGAACTGCTGAAACCGGTACATCCAGCTCGTCCGCGATATATGCTTGTAAGGCTTCTGGAATAAAGCCAATTTTATTTTGTAGTTCACTCAAAACGACCATAGTTGCGCCGGGTTTTTTGTAATTCTCTGAAATTACCTGATCAATAATTCTTTTTTGATCCGGGTCTAAGAGTGGGTTGTTTACCGGTATATCTATGAGATGCTCTGCCATAAATGGGCTCCCTTTGAAATTAGGATTGAATTGGTAAGATTAGCTTAAGGTTAGTGTACCATGTCAATACAAAACTATAATTGCCAAAAGTCATGTATCGTATAGGAATAATGATCGATTGTAAAAATTTTCACTAACAGCATTAATGATAACATATAAAATAGTCTCAGCATTTTTTGTTTTGGCTATAAATTGAGGGATTTGGAGATATGAAAGCTCCGCCCTTCTTTTTGAGACAATGCCCAGCGAATTTCTGCAATGCTCGCTGTTTCAATATTCAATATGGTAGTGCCAAGAAATTCATTTAAACGATGGACATCACCACTTTGAATGAGCGGATAATCTTTTATTTGCGGGTAAGCCTGATATGCTTCCTGCGGGCTGATATGGCGTGAAATTTCCAATGCGGTAATTGAAATTTCCGTTGGAACAAACCCTAAAATCTCTATCAACCCATTAATCTTGCGGTTGATGTGAGCAGGAATCATTAAGCCGCCTAACAATTCCACTTCGGCGAAAACTGTGTCGATCGATAAAAAAGTGGATGTGATGAGAAGACGATCCTCCGTGCCTAAATACGATCCAGTTTCATCAACAATCAATTGATGGCCAAAGAAGCTGGGCTTGTTTTTCATCCCAGGAAGGTTGTTGTCTACAATCACCTGAAACTTGTCAATTTGATCAAGCGTGTCAAACAGACATAAGACGTGCACATCTTCTTTTGTCTGAAGCTCCATGCCCGGCAAAACGATCAAGTCAGTACCTTGAGCAGCTTTTTGTACTGCTTGAATATTGCCGGAAGCATTATGATCTGTGATTGCAATGAGCGTGATACCCATTTCAAGTGCGCTTTCAACAATAAAGGGTGGAATCATCTCGATCTCAGCGCAAGGAGATAAGACTGTGTGAACGTGTAAATCTGCTCGGAATTGTTTCAAGGAGGACAAGGGCACTATTCGGCGTTTATGCCTAGCTCCCATAATTTCCCAACAACCCAAAAAGAATTCCTCTTTGTGTTAAAGAGAGAGATGCCTTCTTCATTTGCTTTCGCAATTGTTGCATCATCAGGAAGGGCACCTTCCGTAATGATGATCGCATTTAGTTCCAGTAGCGCAGCCACGGCGATGATATTAAGATGCGCCTGGATGGTAACCCAAACACCTTGACTGGGTGCGCCTGCGATGACGCAGCTTAACAAATCAGAAGTGTAGCCCGCCGGTATTTGTATATCTGAGAAGTCCTTCTGCTCTGTAAGCAAATTCAAATCTAAATCTTGTATGATCTGTGCCAGATTGTTCATTAATTTCGTTCCTCCGAATCAATTTCTAAGCCGGAATTGGAATGATCGTGATCAAGAAATAGGCGCATTTTTAGCCTGGTCCCTTTTCCATATACCGAATCGAGCTTCATTTGGTCAACACAACGCGAGATGTTTATTAATCCCATTCCTGCGCCAAATCCCATTTCTCGCACAGATTCGTTGGCCGTCGAAAAGCCAGCTTTCAGTGCCAATTGAACGTCCTTAATGCCCGGACCGGAATCATAGGCGTCAATTGTGATCTGGTTTGTTTCAATTTCCACTCGCATAGCACCACCCTCTGTGGTATGGATAATGAGATTCATTTCAGCTTCGTAAACTGCAATTCCACAGCGGCGAGCAATTTGTTTGGAAGCTCCCAGGCGAATCAATGCTCTTTTGATATTGCTGGAAGCCTGGCCTCCATGTGTAAAATCGCCCTGCTTGATTTGATAGCGTAAAATTAAACTTGTGCGGTTTGATTCAATGTCATCAAACAGATGGCTGGCACGATATTTTTTTACTTCTTCCGTCTGAAAATCGTATTCCAAAGCTGATAAAAGGCCGCGATTGATGTCTCCCTTGGTGATGATACCTGCCAACTTTTGTTCTTTATCAACTACTAATAAACGACCATAGTTGGTGGCCACAAACTTCTTTAACGCTTCAACCAGTGGATCAGTATTTAAAACCGTGATTAATTTGGTGGTCATATATTTATTGATGCTCGCCTTTAAATCTGAATCGATCAAACAGCGAATTAAATCTTCCATGCTGAGAATTCCGACGAGGTTGCCAGTGGAAGAGAGCACCGGTGCTCCCGAAATTCGGTTTTTCCGGAATATTTCGACTACTTCACTCATATGCATGTCAGGAGTAAGCGTAATCGTCGAAGCATTCATGACCTCACTTATTTTTATTTCATAGGCAAGTTCTTCGACCCGCGAGATATTTTCTGCTTCTTCGTCGGTCATTATGTGCGTGTGTTGTGGAGAGTTTATGGTCATTTTTTCTTTTTATTCATAGCGGTAGTTATTCACAACCACAAACTTGGTGACTGCCGACCTCTTTTTCCAAACTTGGTAATCCTGCTCTATGCAGGCGCCCGCAAAGTTCGAACATCCCTAATGGAGAGGTTATAAGTGGAATCCCTTCTTCTTGAGCCAGAGTGATTGTTGCTTCAGGTGGTTTCTTCCCACGCACAAGGACTACAGCCGCTACATCTGCCATGAGTGCAGTTCGAATCACCTGTGGATTGCAAAGGCCGGTCAATAGTACCGCACCGGGTTCAATGGATGCCAGGACATCGCTCATCAGATCGGCACCACATCCACCTAAAATTTCCACATTTGAATCAAAATTAGAAATGAGTACTTTCCCATTGACAATAGAAATTAATTCAAGAATATTCATTCAGTTCCTTTATGGATATTGATAAGTGTTACTTTGTATTTTACTTGATAATCACATAAATACATATCGTTTGTGAAAAATAGTATTAACTCGCCTGGTTGTACTGGTCTGTAGCACCCAATTACAGCAAAAAATTTCGCGGATTTCAGATTGCGAAGAACAATATAGGATTGCGTAGTCAGCGGGCTCTACAACCAAAATTTATTGGTTGACTTCCTGCGATGATCAACAAATTTTTAAATCAGACCTTATAATTGGGAAAGAGTAGTATTACAACAACAATTTATGATGAAGGATGGTTTATGGGTTCTATGATTGCACCGGTTAAAGGAACACGAGATTTTTATCCAGAAGATATGTTTGTTCGTAGTTGGCTGTATCAAAAAATTCGAGAAGTCTCTCAACTCTTTGGATATCTAGAATTTGATGCTCCTTTTTTAGAGAGAATTGACCTGTATGCTGCCAAATCCGGGGAAGAATTGGTGCGAGAACAGGCGTTTGTGTTCCAAGATCGTGGTGGTGATGCAATTACATTAAGACCAGAATTGACGCCGTCATTGGCAAGAATGATTGCACAACGCCAGAAACAATTGGTGTTCCCGCAAAGGTGGTGGTCATTTGGCCCATTCTGGCGCTATGAGCGGCCGCAAAAAGGCCGGACGCGCGAGTTTTTTCAGTGGAATGTTGATTTGTTAGGGGCAGATTCACCTGCCAGCGATGCTGAGTTGCTTGCCATTTGTGCTTCCTTTTTCAAGCTAGTAGGCTTGCAGGCTGATCAGGTACAGGTGCGGGTCAATAGCCGGCATTTAATGGATCGGGTCATCGCTGAGATTGGAATAGATTCACAAAAGAAACAGTCCGTTTTTCAATTAATCGACAAAAGGGATAAGTTGTCGATGGATAGCTGGCATTCTCTGGCAATTGAGAATGACATTAATGAAACCCAGTTTGATCTATTGGTCAAAGCGCTCGCTGACAAAAATTTATGGAAGAAATCAGATGAACTCGTGTCAGTTTTTGATATGCTCTCGCAGATGGATTTGGCGGAATACGTTAGCTTCGACCCCCAGGTTATCCGTGGATTAGATTATTACACCGGAATTGTCTTCGAAGCACGCGACATTTCCAAAGATGGCAGGGCCATTCTGGGTGGTGGACATTACGGAAACCTGGTCAGTGATGTTGGCGGCGATCCATTACCGGGCGTAGGTTTTGCGATGGGGGATGTAATGATGCGATTGGTGTTGGAAAAATATGGTTGTTTGCCTGAATTTCAAAATACGACAGCCAGTGTGTTGGTCACCGTATTCGATCAGGAATTGTTGCCAAAATCACTGCAATTGGCCGGCCAAATCCGTGCTGGCGGGATTAAGTGTGTTTGTATGACCGAAGTAAGCAAGCTGGTAAAACAATTCAAATATGCTGACCGCATCGGTGTTCCTTTGGTCATTGTAATGGGACCTGAGGAAGTGGCAAAAGATGAGGTGACTGTCAAAGATTTGGTTACCAGGTCGCAGGAAAATGTTACACGCGAAAACCTGATTGATTATTTGGCCATTAAGCTTGCGCAAAGTTCTGCTTAATGATAGAATTTTGAACGCTATGGTGCCTGTAGCTCAACGGCAGAGCGCCTCACTGTGGCTGAGGAGGCTGAGGGTTCGAAACCGTCCAGGCACCCTGAAAGCTGGTTATTACCAGCTTTTTTGTTTTAAAAAGACCACACACTGCGGTCTTTTAAGGAGAGCGGGCAACGAGAATCGAACTCGTGACTAATACTTGGGAAGCATTCGTTTTACCCCTAAACTATGCCCGCAATGTGCAGGATTATAGTCAGTGTAGAGCTGGGTGTCAAGCAAAGTGGGTGCTGCACTTTCCAAACGAAAAATGGCTGGTCGGCTAATTAAACAAATTCAAAAACTGTGTAAAGTCATGTATATTACAAATTTTGCTTCCGGTTTTTTTGATAATAAAATGAGATAAGAAGTAGGGTTGGCAAGATTAAGATAATATAAACAAACGTGTTCGCCTTAACTTGTGCAGAAAAATTTTTAAGCGATACATTTGTAGGTGTGAATTCGAAATTAGTTGTGAGGAGGTTCAATCTTGTACCACTTGTTCTCCAATTATCCAGGTTTACTATTGCATTCAATGCATCGGTGGGTGAAGTAAAAGAGCGCGAACCTATATAATGAGCATTTCTTGCCCCAGGTAAGGAAATTGAGGCTATTTCTTCTGACCCATTTTTTAAGTCAGGTGGAAGTTCTGAATTATTTTTTGTAATTATTAAATTTGGATCTGTAGAAGAATTAAGCCAGCCACTAGGGAATGTGTTGATTCCAAAAATTACCTTATTAACATAAGGACCATTTCCGATATATGCGAATAATTGATCAGCACCTGGATCTAAATTAAGTATTTGACCATTATCACCGGAAATGAGATGAAATACAGAGCCAATATTTAAATCTAGAGCAGGTATAAAAAAAATGACAGTATCTTCCGGTATGTTTACAAAACCAATCGGGTTTGTATTCCGCCAGCCACGGTCGGTAAATCTAATTTCTGTACCTGCCTTGATCTCTTTGAGTACCACAACTGTAAAATCATCTGTACCATCAGAATTAAAACCTATAATGGCCAAATCCCCAGTGTCTAATACTGTGGGATCTAGCTCTTGTGCAGAAACAATCGTTGTCAGAATCAATAGTGAAATAAGCAATAAAAAAGCAGCAGACCATTTTTTCATATTCACCTTTTGTTTTGATGGGTGTGATATTTTTTTATGAAAAACATTTTATATCACATAAATTTAAAAATAAAGCGGAAAATTGCATGAATTTATCGAGAAATTCACCTAAAATCAGAAAAATGAACGTAAAAACATTACCAATTCTTAGACAGGCACTATTCTTTTCTTGAAAAACCAACTAAAATAAGTAAACGAGATTTCATTGATCCACAGGTATCAGTGAATAAATTCGCAAAATCCGTTATATCCAAATATCCACCTTATAAGGAGACGAAAATATGGAATTCGAAGGTTATTGTGTTAAAGACCGCAAGAAGGTCATTGTCAAGAATGGCGAAGTAAAAACCACTGAAAATGGCCGAAAAATGGTACAAGGTGCCTGCCCATTGTGCGGAACAAAAGTGACCCGCTTTTTGGCGAGCGATAAGAAAAAGTAAAGAAAATTTCCCACAAAAAAAGAACCAGTCGAAATTGACTGGTTCTTTTTTTGTGGGCTCGGAAGGATTCGAACCTTCGACCAAGCGGTTATGAGCCGCGCGCTCTGCCGCTGAGCTACGAGCCCTGGTGGCGACGAAAATTATATCATAAAGGTGCTTTCAGGGGAAAAAAGATATTGGTTTCCATTTCGAATAAAAATCACTTTTAGCCTATCCAAAACTATTGGGAATGCTTTATTCGCAAAGAATAATTATTCCCTGCGATACGGTTTTAATAGAGCAGCCGGGTAAGAAGCATTCCTTCCTGCTACAACCAGGGCAATTATGGTGACGACATACGGTAAGGCCAGGAAAGTTTCATAGGGAATTGGCAGCTTAAGACCCATTGCTTGTAAACGCAGTTGGAGCGCATAAGTACCGCCGAAGATAAGAGCTCCAAACATGACCTTGAGTGGTATCCAATTGCCGAAGATCACAATTGCAATTGCCACCCATCCGCGCCCGGAAACGATACCGTGACTGAAGGCACCTAGTTGTGCGAGGGAAAGAAATGCACCTCCCGCTGCAATTAAGCCACCGCCAATTGCCAGCGTAGAATAACGAATCGCATACACATTGACACCGGCGGCATCCACTGCTTCGGGATTATCACCTACAGCCCGGATATGCAGACCATATCGGGTTCGATATAAGATCCACCCGGCTAATGGAACAATGACCAGGAAGGTGATGTAGGTCAATAAATACTGCTGGGTAATAGTGCTTAAAATCGGGATATTCGCAAATGGATTAATCTGCTGAAAGGGTTCAATGGATGGGGGTGTAGAACGTCCGCCGTATTGCAGCCGGAAGCCAAACAATGAAAGCCCGGTTAAGAGAACTGTAATTCCTAAACCGGATACATGCTGGTTTACACCCAAGGAAACGGAGAACAAACCCATCAATAAACCGGAAAGAACGCCGCTGATCACCGCCAGGAAAAGCCCAAACCACAAAGACCCGCTTAAATCTGCTGCAAAGAAGCCAACAAAGGCTCCGAAAAACATTATGCCTTCGATACCAAGGTTGAGGATGCCTGCGCGTTCTGTAAAGGTTTCTCCGATGGCAGCCAGGAGGATCGGTGTCGAAACGCGGAAAGTTGCTGCGATCAGGTTGATAAAGAACACTTCCATCAAATCCTCCGAATTTTGTATCGTTGTAAGAGCAGCATGCCAAGTGTTACCAATAGCATGGTTGCCTGCGTGACTTCACCCAAATAAACCGGAACACCTAAAGCACGGCTGACAGTTTGTGCGCCTGCATCCAAA
Organism: Chloroflexi bacterium 44-23; assembly: GCA_001899005.1. Taxonomy (GTDB): domain Bacteria; phylum Chloroflexota; class Anaerolineae; order Anaerolineales; family Anaerolineaceae; genus UBA6170. The sequence continues at coordinate 133,772 of MKUW01000006.1, read as the reverse complement.
AGACCGAAAAACAAGGAGGCGAGCGCAACTCCAATTGCGTTCAGCGAACCCAGGGTGGCGATGATGACGCCTGTGTATCCATATCCCGGAGATAGTTCTCCAATCAGGTGGAATTGAATCCCGGCCACCTCGGCAACCCCTGCAATACCAGCGATACCACCACTGATGAGGGCTGCGATTAGAATGGTTTTGTTTACGTTAATTCCGGCAAAATGGGCAGCTGGTTTTCCCAGACCAACAGCACGCATTTTTAAACCAAAAGAAGTACGTGTCATTACAATCCAGAGGATCAAAACTGTCACCAACGCTACAATAAAACCCAGGTTAAGGCGAGAACGGGGAACAATCTTGAAAAACATTGCGGTTGGCGAGATTTCTTGCGATTGCGGCCAACCTGAGTTTGGGTCGCGCCAGGGACCATTCAGGAGTGCGCTGACGATATAGGCCATGATTGAATTCATTAAGAGTGTGGTAACAACCTCATCGACTGCCAGCTTTATCTTAAGCAAGGCCGGAATCAGTGCCCAAGCCACACCTGCAATAAAGCCACTGATGATCATGATGGGAATTGCAAGAATGGCAGGAACAGCATGCATGGCCATTCCCAGACCCGCAGCGGCAATTGCACCCGCATATAATTGTCCCTCTGCCCCGATGTTGTAATAACCGGTCGCGAAGGCAAAGGTCACTGCCACTCCGGTCAGCATTAAAGGGGTTGATTTGACCAATATCTCAAGAAAAGAAACCCGGCTCCCCAATGGAGCGATCAGAAAATAATAATATGTCTCAAACGGATTTGCTTTGGCCCATAGAATCAGCCCTGATGTGAGCATAAATGTACCCACCAGTGCTAAAACAGGTATGAGTGGTTTGGTCCAAAAAGAGGGATTATTGGTTTTAACCAGGCGAAGTTTTTTCTTTGTAGTTTCCAAGGGCTCACATTTCCTTTACAGCGCCGGACATCAATAACCCCAAGCGTTCCGGATTTGCCTCGGAAGCATCTAAAACCCCAACAATTTTTCCTTCGTACATGACGGCGATTCGGTCTGAAAGCGCCAGGATTTCATCCAGATCTTCTGAGATCAGAATTACACCCGCTCCCCGGTTTCGTTGCTCTAACAGTTGTTGGCGCACATAATCAGCTGCGCCAACATCCAAACCACGAGTGGGTTGGGGTGCAATCACAATCTTAGGCTGAGTTGAGAGAACACGTGCAAGAAGCACTTTCTGGACATTTCCACCTGAGAGCGTGCGAATACGGTCGCCTGGACGGGCTTTGATTTGATATTGTACGATTAGCTCGTTGGCGTGCTTTTGAATTGCTTTGTGGTTAAGAAACCCTTTATTTGAAAATTGGTATAAATGTTCAAGCGCCAGATTTTCCTGCACAGTCAGTTCACCTACCACACCCTCTAAACGATCTTCGGGAATTCGTCCCATTCCGCTGGTTGTAAATTCCCCAGCCGTTTTTCCATTCAATGTGATGCCATCCAGCTTTATTTCACCCTCTGTGCAATTCCGGACACCGCACAAAGTTTCGGCCAGCTGCTTTTGGCCATTTCCGCTCACCCCTGCGATTCCTAAAATTTCTCCAGTATGAACGGTTAGATTAATATCTCGCAAGGCAGGTAAGCCCTGGTCATCCAGAGCAGATAGGCTTTTAATATTCAAAAGAGATCTGGATTTTTTTATTTCAGCTATTTTGTTGTTAACATGAAAAGATGCTTGCCTGATCATCAAGGCAGCCAATTGATTGTGACTCATATCGCAAGTATCAACAGTACCGATAGATTTACCATCGCGTAAAATCGTTATTCGATTGGTAATATTTGTAACTTCATCCAATTTGTGACTGATAAACACTACACTTAAACCATCATCGACTAATTTTCGTAAAGTCTCAAAAAGGACATCAACTTCCTGCGGGATTAAGACTGCAGTTGGCTCATCGAGAATCAAAACCCTGGAGTTTCGGTATAAAGCTTTCAAAATCTCCACGCGTTGACGTTGGCCAACGGAAAGGTGGCGGACCATGGCTCTTGGATTGATATCCAAGCCATATTTTCTGGCTGCATCAGCCACGCTACTTTCAGCAGCATCATAATCCAGTACAAAACGATTGGTATGGCCAAGAATAACATTTTCAGCGACAGTCATAGGAGGTACCAGAGCGAAGTGTTGTGTCACCATCCCGATATTATTTGCAATGGAATCCTTGGGAGAATTGATTTGAACTGCCTTGCCATTAATCTGAACTCCCCCAGAATCTTGCTTGTAAAGACCGTATAAAATCCGCATCAGGGTAGTTTTTCCCGCGCCATTCTCACCTAAAAGAGCGTGAATTTCACCTTTACGGAGATCAAAATCAACATGGTCATTAGCGACCATTTCACCAAAATATTTGGTGATCGCGTTCATCTCCACAACATTCATGTTTTCTCCGGAAAGTACTCCCCTTGTTGAGCGGTTAAGGGGAGTACTCAATGATCATTTATGAGGTGCCAAAATTATAATGAAATCTCTGGCAGAGAGAGCGTCGATTATTGTGCTCCGGCAGGGGCTTCTTCAGAAATATTTACGCGGAAAAGCCCGTCTTTAATTTCTTTTTCACGAGATTGTACTCTGGCTAATAGATCGGCAGGAATATTGGATTCCATTCCATGGAAATCAGCTAAGTAGGCTCCGCCCTTGGCAACCATGCTGAAATCTTTTAGGTCCATGGCGGTGAAAGATCCGGAATTGACCTGCTTAATGACATAATCAACAGTCGGAGTCATATTCCAGACTGGACCGGTGATAACCGAACTCGGACCGAGCTCATACTGGTCACTCATGTTACCAAAGGAGTAAAGCCCTTTTCCAACCGCAGCTTCAATAACACCAAACCGTTCAGCAAACAAGATGTCTGCACCAGCATCGATTTGCGCTAAAGCAGCTTCTTTGGCAGCGGCAGGATCAAACCAGCTATTGATGAAGGAGATAAGCACTTTGGCATCCGGGTTGACTTCCTTAACACCTTCAATAAAAGCATTGGCGAGGCGGTTCACTTCAGGAACAGGGTGGGCGCCAACCATGCCAATAATATTGGTTTTTGTCATTCCACCAGCCAACATACCGCTTAAATAAGCGGGTTCATGAATCCAATTGTCAAAAACAGCAACATTTGGTTCTGAAGGACCCAAGCCTGAGCCGAAGACAAAGGCGATTTCTGGATATTCAGGGCCAACCCGTCGAACGGCTTCCTCGTTTCCAAATGCGTCACCAAATATGGCCGCGGGTTTCTTGTCTTCAGCAATTTCACGCAAAACCCGTTCCATATCACCAGAATAACCGATATCATCAGTATATTCATACCGGATTTTTCCTTCATCGGCTGCTTTTTGTAAGGCAACATGGATGACACCATCCCAGGGTTCCTCGATCGGAGTGGCATAAGCACCATAAAATAATGGAAGTTCGGTTGCTTGTTCTGGTTTCACTGTTGGTGCTGCTGTTGGGGTACAGGCTGATAGAACAACTGTTATACAAAGCGCAAAAACAATAAAGAAACGTAAATATTTCATGAACCTTCTCCTTTGTGGTTGTGTCAATAATCCGGATATAGAATTTAAGAAAAAACGACCTTACTTTTTATAAAAAAATAGGTCTCCACCTCCTTACACACAAATAACGCCGAGTAAAAGTGTTTATATGCGCGGCTTTGAAAAAAAACGTTTGGCTATAAATAAACCGTGAGAAATTCCTAAAGTATTATAAAGCAACTTTTCATTTTTTAACCAACGAATATTCCACCAATTTCTTTGAGAATGAATTCATTTAGTACAGCAACACCTTGAGATCAGATTCGTTATGGTTAATCCTCGGAGAATTCTCTAAATTAATTCTTTTTTCTATTTTGATACTTCATTTGAAAGGGATAAAGGATGGATAAATGTCATTGCAAGAACCGGCTAAACCACCGAAAGGCGGTATTTGAGGATGATATAATATTGCTCAATACAGGACAGTCGTAGGTATGGCTGTAAGGCGCCAAATTGCCATTTATTTATGGAATGGGTTGGAGTAGTCGGCTGATGGGAAAGGTATCCGCGCTGGGTGTGTTTTTACAGGACGGGATGGTTTTTCGGATGTTTAGCTCTTACGAAAGATTTCGAGTGTAAGAATCATCATACCCCTCGGGAGGAAGGCCTTTTGACTTTTTTTCTCAAGTTAGTTTGTAAAGCACCATACCATTGGCGCACTATGAACCTACGATACCGGCACTTCTTAGTGCAATGACCTTGAAAAATCAACTCGATCGTTGGAAAATCATCACCATTCATCCGCAGATCATTTTGCGCAGCCTCAATAGCGCGACCAGTTTGATATATTATTTTTCAACTTATCAGTTTTCAACAAAAAGCAATAACGGGCTGATAAATTTTTGGTCTAGATTATAATATTTTTAATGAATGAAGATTTAGAGCTGAGTGAACGAGAAATTGACATTATTCGGTTGGTGGCTACGGGGGCGAGTAACAAAGAAATCGCTCAAATATTGGTGATCAGCCCCAATACTGTAAAAGTGCATCTCCGCAATATATTTACCAAGTTGAATGTGGTCTCACGAACCGAGGCGACAATGGCAGCCATCAGCAGGGGTTGGGTTGAATCTCCCAAGAATTTAAATGCATCGGCTTTCATTGAAGAAGAACCCGACAACTTTTCCGGCTTAATAGCCGAATCTGACTTAAAAAACAAGCGCAGTCCCTGGCTTTACGTGCTTATTTCAGCCGCTGCTTTGCTTATTTTGGCTACGGCTTTCCTTTTATGGAACAATGCCCAAATCAACCAACGGGCAGCCCAAGTCAATACCATTGCGGCCACAACATCTGCAGCTCGTCGTTGGGAAATGTTAACTCCCTTGGCAACAGGTTTAAAAAATATGGCAGCGCTCCGATATGAACGTTCGTTTTATCTTTTCGGAGGAATTAATTCTTCAGGCACCAACCCTGATGTTCTAATTTTCAATATCGATGAGAATTCCTGGTCGTTAGGTGCGAAAAAACCAAAGCCGGTTAGTCACATTCAGGCAGCGGCTCTGGGTGAGAAAATATATATTCCTGGTGGGATTAATTCAGAAAATCAGGTAATTGCTGATTTAGAAATCTACGACCCCAGGGAAAGCAGCTGGGAAACACGTGCAATTTTTCCTCATCCCATAAGTCGCTATGGTCTGGTTGCATTTGAAGGAAAAATATTCTTGTTCGGCGGCTGGGATGGAATTGGCTTTCAATCCGATGTTTGGGTGTATAACCCGGTAGGAGATACATGGGAAAAATTTGGCTCGATGCCAAAAAAATGTGCTGATTTGAGCGTGGCAGTAGTGAATGGCGTCATCCATCTTTTTGGTGGTATCAATGAAAATGGGGTCTTGGATTGGCATTACCAATTTTTCCCGCAACGCAAATTGAATGGAGACGATCCCTGGGAAGAGGCAAAAGCAATGCCATTCGCACGATATGGCATGGGGATCAGCGTGCTAGCAGATATGGTTTATATTGCTGGCGGAACAAATGAGACCGGTGAGCCACTTCCGATTGTGCAATATTTGCCGGTAAGTGATGAGTGGGTAGAAATTGACCAACCACCGCAACCGATAGGTGCCTTTCCGGCAGTTTTACCTTCTGAAACCCGCCTTTACATCATCGGCGGTGAATTGGATGATACTATTCAGACCGATAACCAGGTTTATCAGGCGGTTTACACCATTCTGGTACCGGTCATTAGATAAAAGTACATTTGTAATTTGAACAAAATTTAGACTGAATCGATCAATAACCCATTTTGGACTGGGATCTTGTTATTTCCAGACCAGAATTTATTTTTTTCTTAGAGCGGGAGACGGGATTCGAACCCGCGAATATCAGCTTGGAAGGCTGATGCCTTACCACTTGGCGACTCCCGCTTAACGAACGCAATTATACCATTATTGTCGCGCTTGGAAAGAAAAAAAATCCCATTTGATACCCTGTTCCGGCTATAAGTCTAAATTGTAGGTCGAAGTAAATTTCCTAATCGTCCGGACGTACGACCAAAAGGTATTGCAACATTACAGCCTGTTCGGGGTTTTCAAGAATACAAAATGTATCATAACGCGCCGGTAGAGCCGGGCTCTTAAATTGTGTGGTTTCGGTTGTACCGGAAGCAATAAATTTTGAAAAAATGATACTTGTGCTCTCGTTTGTCGGTAAACTGGGATTGAAGGGCGGGATAGCAATTATCCAGGTAATGCCAATCTGGCCGCTGTTTGAGATTTGCACTTGTATGTCCTCACGAGGAGGAACAATCGATTCGAGCGGTAGGCAATTTTTACCGTCAAATTCGATTTGGAGAGAGGTGCTTGTTTGGCTGCGTAAATCCACAGGCGTACAAGCTGCCAGGAATAACATCAGCAATAATAGAAAAAAGCATGTGAAGTGTGATTTCTTCATAAATAAATGTTTATTTTCATTGATAATTTTGATAAATACTCATTACCAAATCGGCATATTGATAACCCACGTCCATCGGCCCATAGGCTTTTAGAGCATCACGCCAATTGCCGTGACGATTGAAAAGATTTGTTAACATTTTACTTCCAAATTCAATATTGAAAGCGGGATCAAACAATTCATTCATGCTAGGACGGTTTGAGAAACATGGCCCATTGACACATTGAAAATTGGTGGCAATGCCATCACGGGGCATGACCTGCATCAAGCCAACCGCGCCGGAGGAACTATAAGCATCCGCTTGACCTCCAGATTCCTGTAAAATTACAGCGGCTAGCAAATTCGCATCCAGCTGATATTTCTCAGCTGAAAATTGAATCAAACCACACCAAACGTGAACTTCCTGGGGATATGAATTTGAAATACCGCAAGTCGTGCTTTCCGTTCTGTCCGACTGTGAAACAGGTTTTTCAGTAATCGCCTGAATGGGAGCTGATTTGGCTTCTGTGGCTGAAGAAGCCGAAACAATTGAGAACGGCATTGCAACATGTGTCGCAAAAAGGATAAGAAATGTGATACCAGCCAATAAAGCCATGATTAAAAATTTTCCCGGGTGTACCATGAATGCCTCCAATATCTTGATTTGGCAATAATAGCACGAATGTTCTATTAATACAAGCAACAAATTTATAAAAAACAACCCCTGAAAAGTTTCATTCAGGGGTTATTATTAGTTAGTTCTTGCTTATTCTTTTTCTTCCAGTTGACGTTTGTGTTCTTCGATGATTTCCTGTTGCAGATGGGCAGGAACACGTTCAAAGTGATCAAATTCCATATCGAAAATACCTCGTCCGCCAGTTAATGAACGTAGCTGAGTAGTATATCGCAGCATTTCGGCCAAAGGAACCTGGGCGATAACGATAGAACGGCCATGGTCGGCATCCATACCTTGCACACGCGCGCGCCTGGTGTTTAAGTCCCCCATGATATCGCCCATATTCGGCTCAGGCACTGTTACCTTAACAGTCATAATTGGTTCCATGAGGACTGGTCCTGCATCCTGGAATGCAATTTTAAAGGCTTCCCGACCTGCAATTTCAAAGGCGACAGGTTTCGAATCGACGGGATGTTCTTTGCCATCATAAACTGATACTTTGGCACCATAGACGGGATAGCCAGCAATAATGCCATCTTTCATGGTGCTAAGAATTCCTTTTTGAATAGAAGAAGCATACGAATTTGATATTGCACCGCCGAACACATCCCAGGTCATTTCAAATTCACCTTCATGCGGCATTACTTTGAGATGCACCTCTCCAAATTGACCGGAGCCTCCGGTTTGTTTCTTATGGCGATAGACTCCCACACCTTCTTTTGTGATAGTCTCTTTATAAGGAACCCTTGGTTCGGCAATGTTGATGTTTAATTGAAATTTGGTTGATGCGCGCCGTACTGCTACGTCAATATGTTGGTCACCCATGCCTTGCAAAACGGTCTGACGGGTAGTGCTGTCATTTTCCCAAGAAAGGGTCATATCTTCCTCACACAGACGGGTAAGCACTGTGCTGATTTTCGCTGAGTCGGCCTGAGTTTTAGGCGTCACTGCAACCCGATACAAGGCATTCGGATATTTTGCAGAAGGAAGCTTAATGGGTGTAGATTTATCACCAAGTGTATTACCAGTCACAGTCTCAGAGAGTTTAGGTACAACTGCGATATCACCGGCGTGAATTGTTTTTACATTTATGGCTTCTTTTCCACGTGGAATGCTAACCGTTCCAATTCGCTCTTCCAAACCCTTGTCCTGATTCCAAACACGACTATCAGAGTTAAACAACCCGGAATAAACTCTGAAGTAAGTTTGTTTACCTACGAAGGGATCTGCAGTTGTTTTCCATACATAGGCTGCCAGTGGTCCGGAATCTTCTGATTGAAGTTCAATTTCATTGCCATCTTTATCGATCGCTTTGTATGGTCCAGCTTCAACTGGTGAAGGCATCAAATCAATGATACTGTTGAGCAACGGAATCAGACCAATTTGGTGTGAGGCGGAAGAGACCAATACCGGTACAAAAGATCCATTCTTGATGACTTCTTTCAAACCCTGGGTAATTTCCTTTGGCTCCAATGTGCCTACCTCAAAGAATTTTTCCATCAATGAATCTTTCCCTTCAGCGGCAGCTTCGACCAGAGCCATATGAGCTTCTTCCGCAGCCTCTTTAAATTCTGCAGGAATCTCGATCACATCATTGCCGACTCCTTCAAACGCTTTCATAGAAATCAAATCGATGATACCTTTGAAATCGGCTTGTTCACCCATTGGAAGTTGAATTGGAATTAAACGCACATCCGTCATTTCCTGGAATGCATTAAAAATCTTATGGTAATTGGCGTTATCTCGATCCATTTTATTAATTAAGACGAAACGAGGAATATTGAAATCGCCAGAATAGCTCCAAGCCAGCTCGGTACCAACTTCAATCCCGGCAACTGCATCCACCATGATAATCGCACCATCCGAAACCCGTAATGCGCTGATTTCTTCACCAAGAAAATCAGTGTATCCGGGGGTGTCAAGAATATTGATTTTTACATCTTTATATTCAACCGGAAGAACGGTTGTATAAATTGAAATATTACGCCGCTGTTCTTCCTCATCGAAATCGGATGTTGTTGAACCATCTTCAATCTTTCCCATACGATTATTTGCGCCGGTAATAAACAATAAAGCTTCGCCAAGTATCGTTTTCCCGGCACCGGAATGTGATGCCAAAGTGATATTACGGATTGAATCAGATTTATATTCTTTCATGAACCGTACCCTTCTTAAGAATTTTTTTTATTGCCTGATGATCCCCGAATAGTGTGAGAATTTAGGCATAATAATCTATATAATTTCTTAAAACCTGTTCAATTATATCAGGTATCAAGAAATTTGCGCGCAGTCAGAGTGGTATTCTCCGGTATTATAATTGAGTGTGAACTTGCTTAATTTGTAAGCGGAACCCATCGGAATTAATGGGATGTCGAAGCCGTAAGTGTTAGTACCTTCTTAATACTTTAACCATTTTCCATCCTGGGTCTACGACTTTGTGGCGTTCATTATTATGATCTCGATAGACCCATTCACCGCGTTCGGGTGCAGTAATCCGATATCCGTGTTGTTGGTAGAATTGAATTGCGCGTTCATTCACTTTGGAAACGATCAGAGTCATTTCATGAAAACCAATTTGCTGCACATCCGATTCTGCTGCGGTAAGTAACAAAGCTCCCAGTCCCTGACTTCGGAATTTTGGTTTTATCCGAAATGAAAATAGATAAGCACGATCAACTCCATCGGCCAGATCTTCACGAATCGATTTTAATTGAAGAAGAACTTGCCCAATAATTACCTGAGGGTGAAATTCAACGACCCAGATTCGCGCCAGGCCGGCTCTGGATCTCTTGTATGTGTTTGCATAAATTTGCCGCAAGTGTGTAAATTCACCATCCCATTCCATCTGAGGCAAGTCGGTTCGCTTGCCTTTCCTGATAATGACCTGGCTGACCCAATCATTTACAGTTTCTTCTGGATGTGGATGATTATTTCTGATTGATGATTTCATTTAAAAGCTGAAGTTCATCCTCAACGGATGTAATTTTTTGATCCAGCCAGGCGTCCCGCAACTGGCTCAGAATCTCCTTATAGATCGGACCAGGCGTGATACCGGCTGCTTGTAGTTCCAGACCGGTAGTGAATGGTTTGACCTTTTGCCAATGCGTGACATAATTGTAAATGAGTAGCTTTACTGGCTCATTCGTAAGAATTATTGAGAATATGAGTAGAACTTCTTTGCGGAAAGTGTCAAAGATTTCAGTTATCTGGCTTGGCCGCAACGAGCTTAAAGAAGTGTTTATTTTTTTAAACTTTTTTGCCTGGCTTGTCGCAGTGGGAATGACCGCTGGCATTCGCAAACGTTTGATAATGGAGCGAAAATTTTTGCCACAATCCATAAACCAGGTGATGTATAGCATGGTCAATTTTAATGGTAAAGTCGCTGATTCTGGTGGTAAGTTCCATTCAGAGCCAATATCTGCCTGAATAATTTTCGATAAATTGCTTTTTATTTCGTCAGTTATTGTTAAATCGGGATGAATGTGAGAAAGCAATTCGAGTTCCTGTAAACGTCCCAAGGCTGGAAAAGGATCTTTTTCCTTAAGGATGAGATTAAGCTCATGTCGTAGCCGATCGCCCGAAACTTGTGATATTAAATCAGACGCTTCGATCAATAGTTGTAAGGTGCGTGGTTCTATCTCAAAGCCAAAGCGCTGTTCAAAACGGACTGCACGAATAAGGCGGGTGGGGTCATCTACGAAGGAAAGCGAATGAAGAACCCGTATTACGCCGGCTTGCAGGTCTTCAAGTCCTCCCCAAAAATCGTATAAATCTGCAAAGTGGCGTCCATCCAGGCGCATGGCAAGGGTGTTGATAGAAAAATCGCGCCGATGGAGATCAAGCTTAATACTGGAGCTTTCCACCTCAGGGAGTGCCGTAGGATACTCATAAAATTCAGTTCGCGCGCTGATAAAATCAATACTATCCGGGAATTCTGCGGAATCGAAGGTATTCATTTCTGAAAGATTTATGGTTAATTTGCCATTGTCTTTTATGATCCATTTGGCAGTTCTAAAGCGTTTGTGGGTGCTGATTTTTCCTTTATAAAGATTTACCAGGGAATTAGCCAGAGTAATTGCATCTCCTTCAACAACGATATCCAGATCAAAACCCGGTCGTTCCAGGATTAAATCACGAACAAACCCTCCAACCAGGTAAATTGGAAGGTTGTGTTGAAAAGCATGCGTGGCAATCAATTGCAGAAAAGACATTTGACCTGTTGTAAGCGCTTGATTAAGTAATGAGGAAAGGTTTTTCCTCTTCAGATTTGTCGGGTTTATTTCTCCCAGGGCTTTAATTAAATCGGTACGGGTGACGATGCCGACGATCTGGTTACTTGTAGAAGACCTTACAGGTATTTGTCCCCAACCGCTGGAAGTCATAATCTTTTGCAAGTCATCCAGGGAACTCTGATCATAGGTAAATACATCACCTGCTTCCATCAAGCTGGCAGCTGTCAGATCCAACTTGTGTGTGATTGCACGATCTACACTGCGACGATTCAATAACCCGACAATTTTGCCATCATGGATGACTGGATAACCTTCATAACCATATCGCTGCATGAGATGCGATGCACTTAAAGCGCTGGTATCTGGTTTAATTAGAAGTGGATCACGTGACATGATGTCAGCTACTTTGATGCTCGGTTCAATTAAATACGGCAGATTATCCAAAAGCTTTTGATAGGCAATGTCAAGTTCTGGTACTCCTTCTTCCAACGGAATCAAAGCCGCTGCTGCTCTGGCGTGGCCTCCACCATCAAAAATTTGCGCAATTTTGCTTACGTCAACCTGATCGATGGTTGAGCGGGCAACCAATCGAACTCCTTCAACGGTTTTCACCAACAGGAAGAGTCCATCTGGATCCAGATAGTCACGTAATTTGTGGGCTATGCTGGAAATTTCTTCGTTGAAAATTTCTGTGTTTGTCTTGGCGACCGCTATGTGGTGACCATGAATATTTAAGTGAGTCGTGTTTTTTAAGAGCAAATCGTAAATCTTCTGTTGATTATCAGATAGGGGAGGGTTTAAATATTTGTTTGCGATTGACAGGCTGGCGTTGTTTTCCAATAGAAAAGCAGCTGCCAACATATCCTGTGGGGTGGTGCTAGCATAAGAGAGTGAGCCTGTATCTTCATAAATTCCGATCAATAAAAGTGTTCCAAAAATGGTGTTTAAACCGAGTTTACTTTTTTGCAAATCCTCAATCAGGATCGTGACACAAGCTCCCGTGGATTTGAATATGGATGTCCAGCCAACCGGAAAGTCGACTTTCGGTGTGTGGTGATCGACAACATGCACTTTTGTTTTTTTCCCCATTCCTTTTAAGGTCACCAATGATTGAGTGTCTACCAGGGTGATCTTATCGATTGAGCGTTTGGGTAATTGATCAAGTAAATAGAAAGGCAGTTCTCCGCCGTATAATTCAATGAAGGCCTTTACATTGCGATTCATTTTTCTTGGCAGTAATGCAAAAGCATCCTTTTGGAGAAGAGCAGCTGCCAACAATGATGCAATTGCGTCAAAATCGGCTTGTTCGTGAGTCATTACTATGTGCATGATTTCATTTTATCATTTCTGAGACACGGCTACAAACAGCGTACACATGTAGTGTTAAGTTTGAATTATCGCAGTATAGTTTGATATGATCGATCCTGAAGTTCGGATTGGAGGTAATCTGATGGCACAACTTACACGCGCTGAAGTACTGCGCTATTCTCGTCATTTGATGATGCCCGAGGTTGGAATGCGGGGACAGGAGAAATTGAAAGCTGCCTCGGTATTAATCGTTGGGGCAGGTGGTCTGGGATCGCCTATCGCTATGTATCTTGCTGCTGCCGGGGTTGGCAGAATTGGATTGGTGGATTTTGATGTGGTCGAATTATCCAATTTACAGCGGCAGATTATCCATGGTGACAGCCGCATTGGTGAGTTGAAAGTAACTTCTGCTGGAGAGCGGTTGAAGGATATTAATCCATATATCAGTATTGAAGAATTTCCTTTTTATGTAAGCGCGGACAATATTATGGAAATTGGCGCGAATTATGACATCATAGTGGATGGCAGCGATAATTTTGCCACCCGTTATTTGTTAAATGATTATTGCGTATTCGAAAAAAAACCTTATATTTATGGTTCTATTTATCGGTTTGAAGGCCAGGTGGCCGTCTTTAATGCTCAGGAAGGGCCTTGTTATCGATGTATTTTTCCTGAACCGCCACCCCCAGGGATGATTCCAACTTGCGGAGAAGGTGGTGTCTTCGGGGTACTGCCGGGCACCATCGGGACAATGCAGGCTACGGAGGTGATCAAGATTATATTAGGGATCGGAACTGAGAGTTCAGGTAATCTTTTTCTTTATGATGCGCTCGATCTGTCACTGCAAAAAATTCAACTGCGCAAGAATATTAACTGTATGATCTGTGGAGAAAAACCAACCATAAATACCCTTGAAGATACGGCTGTTTTTTGCGGCTTGCATGAGGAAAAACTTGGATCTACTTCCAAAGAGAAACAGATTTACCCGAAAGAACTAAAGGAACTGCTTGAAAGCAAAGTTGATATCAAATTAATTGATGTGCGCGACCCGGCTGAACTTGCAATTGTTCAAATTCCTGGGTCCGAAAATATTCCATACGAAAAAATTATTGCCAACCAGGTAACTTTTAATCCTCAAGATGAGATGGTTTTTATTTGCCGTAATGGAGTTCGCTCACAGAGAATTGTAAATAAGTTGCTTGCAGAAGGATTCGAAAAAGTCTTTAACTTAAAAGGTGGAACCAACGCGTGGGTGGAAAAAATCGATCCCAGACAGTATCAATACTAAGTGAATATTGAAGGTTAATATGGCTGACATTAATAATGAAAACAAAACGCGAGAAAGAATATTGGTTTCTGTTCTAGCACACCCGGATGATGAAACTTTTGGAATGGGTGGCACATTGGCAAAATATGCTCATGAGGGCGTGACAGTTTATTTAATTTGTGCCACTCGCGGAGAAGTTGGAGAGATGGATAAGAAGTACCTGGAAGGCTTTGAAAGTACTTCTCAGCGGCGTGAATTCGAACTACGCTGTGCATCAAAAAAACTCGGAATTAAGGAAGTGTTTTTCTTGAATTATCTAGATTCGGGAATGGCAGGCTCTGAGCACAACCGCGACCCCCAGTCTCTTTGGGCAACTCCCGTGATGGAGGTGGCTGCAAAAGTGTATGATCTCTTAAAACAGCTTAAACCTCAGGTTGTTTTGACATTTGACCCAATTGGGGGGTATCGCCATCCTGACCATATTCGCATTCATGAGGCGACTGTCAAGGCATTTATGAATTTATTACCGGAAAACAACCAATCACCAGATCTCACATACCAGCCTCAAAAATTGTACTATCATACCATTCCAAAAACTTTAATAAAAATATCAGTCTTTTTGATGAGATTGGTTGGCAGGGATCCGCGCAAATTTGGTGCAAATAAGGACATTGATTTGCAAGCGATCGTGGAAGTTGATTTTCCAATCCACGCAATCGTCAAATATGCGAAATATGCCCAATTGGTCGCTGAGGCTTCCGCTTGCCACGCAAGTCAGGGAGGTTCAAAGTTGGGTGGGGGAATCCTTGGCTGGTTGCGCAAACTTTTTAGTAGCAAGGATTTGTACATGCGCGCCTATCCCGAGCCACTTTCGGGAGAGAAGAAAGAATCAGATCTCTTTACCGGAGTTCGTTAAAAAAAAAGCAACCAATATGATTGCCTTCTTTCCGAAACGAATTGACTCTCGTTATTTCAAGATTTAACCTTGAATATAGTCTGGTTGCCATCATAATCAACCTCAACGTGATCACCGGGAAAAATTTCACCGGAAAGGACTTTGAGGGCAAGAGTGTCTTGTATTTCTCGTTGGATAGCTCTTTTCAACGGGCGTGCGCCAAAATCGGGATCATAGCCAATCTCACTTATGTGGTCAATGGCTGATTGAGTAAAGGAAAGGTGAATGTCACGATTTTCGAGTAAATGAATGACGTTTTCCAACTGTTTAACCACAATCTCGCGGATATGCTCTTTCGAGAGGGAGTGGAACACAATAATCTCATCAATCCTGTTTAGAAATTCTGGACGGAAGTGATTTCTGAGGATAGCGTTTATTTCTTCTCTGCTGAAAGTGCGTGAACCTACCCACATTTCACTGGCCAGGTTACTGGTCATAATGACAACCGTGTTGCGGAAATCAACAGTGCGGCCGTGCCCATCAGTCAGCCGACCATCGTCGAGTAATTGCAGAAGAATATTGAAAACCTCCGGGTGTGCCTTTTCGATCTCATCGAATAATACAACGCTGTATGGACGCCGGCGTACTGCTTCGGTTAATTGTCCGCCTTCATCGTAGCCAACGTAACCAGGCGGGGCACCTACCAATCGTGAAACCGTATGTTTTTCCTGATATTCACTCATATCAATCCGGATCATGGCGCGCTCATCATTGAAAAGAAATGCGGCCAGAGTCTTTGCAAGCTCCGTTTTTCCAACACCGGTGGGTCCGAGGAAAATAAATGATCCTATCGGGCGGTTGGGATCTTGAATTCCAGCTCGTGCTCTTCGAACTGCATTGGAAACGACGCTGATTGCTTCATCCTGGCCAACAATACGGGTATGCAAACTTTCTTCCATTCGAACCAGTTTTGCCATTTCAGCTTCGAGCAGTCGTGAAACCGGAATTCCTGACCAGCGGGACACTACCTGAGCAATCTCTTCAGCATCCACTTCCTCTTTGAGTAAAGCACCTTGATCCTGTAGTGCTTTTAATTTTTCTTCAGCCACTTTTTGCTGTTCCTGCAATTCGCGTAAGGAACCGTAACGCAAACGGGCAGCAGTTTCCAGATCTGAATTTCTTTCGGCTCGTTCAATTTCTACCTGAGTGCTGTCGATATTTTCTTTAATAGTTTGCAGTCCAGCGATCGCTTCTTTTTCAGTGTTCCAGCGCATGGTCAATTCAGCTGATTTCTCTTTCAGGTCAGCCAACTCCTTTTCGATATTGGTTAATCTTTCTTTTGATGCCTTGTCCGTTTCTTTGGCGAGTGCTTGCTGTTCAATCTCAAGTTGCATTATTTGCCGATCAGCTTCATCAAGGCTTTGAGGTTTGGAATCAATTTCCGTTCGCAACCGGGCAGCAGCTTCGTCAATCAAATCGATGGCTTTATCGGGCAGTTTTCGGTCAGTCAAGTAACGATTAGATAATGTTGCCGCAGCAATCACAGCTGAATCGGTAATTCGGACACCATGGTGAACTTCATAACGAGATTTGAGACCCCTTAAAATACTGATGGTGTCCTCTACACTCGGTTCTTTGATTAATACCGGCTGGAAACGCCGTTCGAGGGCGGCGTCTTTCTCAATATGCTTGCGATATTCGTCGAGTGTGGTTGCCCCAATCATGTGCAATTCTCCCCTGGCTAACATCGGTTTTAGCATATTTCCCGCATCCATGGCCCCTTCAGCTGCTCCAGCGCCAATAATAGTGTGCATCTCGTCCAAAAATAGAATGATCTCTCCGTTTGAATCTGAAATTTCTTTTAAGACTGCCTTGAGGCGTTCTTCAAATTCACCGCGATATTTAGCTCCAGCGACCAATGAACCGAGGTCAAGTTGAAACAAAGTCTTGTTTTTTAAGGCTTCAGGAACATCTCGTTTGACTATCCTTTGAGCAAGTCCTTCGACTACTGCAGTCTTACCAACACCGGGATCACCGATCAAGGCTGGATTGTTCTTGGTACGCCGGGAAAGAATTTGAATGATTCTCCGAATTTCCTCATCACGACCTATCACGGGGTCTAACTTTCCCTGACGCGCAATGGCGGTCAAATCACGGCCATACTTTTGCAGTGCTTGAAACGTATCTTCAGGGGTCTGAGAAGAAACCCTCTGACTTCCACGCACATCTTTGAGTGCATTTAATACGGAATCTTTTGTAATTCCATATTGGCTTAACAAGCCTCTTTCGCTGCTTTCTGTCAGCGCCAGGAGGATATGTTCTGTGGAGACATAATCATCTTTCATGCCTTTAGCGAGACGTTCTGCAGTATTTAAAACATCTGACGCGGCTCGGGATAACCCGATATCACTGCTATATCCTGTGATTTTTGGTCGTTTTTGAATTTCCTGATTGACTGTTTCACGCAAAGCCAACGTGCTTCCGGCTATTTTTGTGGTTATCGCCGAGACGATGCTTTCATCTTCAGAGAGTAATGCAGCCAATAAGTGAATTGGCTCAATGGTCTGATGATTGCTTTCTTGAGCAATTTGCTGGGCGCGAAGCAATGCCTGCTGAGATTTCTGTGTAAATTTTTCCATGTCCATGATTTCCTCCAAAAATTAAAACAATAATGTCAATCTTTATTTTAAGAAAATAATGTCAACATAAGATTAACAAAATGTATGAGGGACATATAAGTATAGAATGCACAACCAACTTGATAAATAAATCGCCCCAAGAATCCCTTCCGGGTTGTTATGCAAGCTGAAAGAGAAATCTAATAATTACATGCTACGCATGAGTTGCCAAACCTTCTATTTTTCCAATACAAAAGCCAAATTGATAAGCTCCAGAATTTAATGGAAGGGGATTGATTTGTTCTTAACTACTTTGAACTTAAATCCGTTTGATTCGATGGCACTCTCAATGAATCAAGGCCTTTGGGAAGTCTATCTTCGTAAATAGGGAATGCAGTTAACTGATTGCGTAACTTTGCCCAGAACTGATTTTGAAAACTTTGATTCCATCGCAAAAGGAATTGGTTATAGGCTTGCATTCGGGCTTCTCCAATTTGTGCCCGTAAAAAATCAACGCCGGGTTTAATGAAGTTGAAAGCTCCATTCTGACCGTAAAAGTTGAAAATTCTTTTCTTTTCTTTTATTTCAAATTTATTGAGGTCCTCGATCCATACGTCACAGTCATGTATCTTTCCAAGGTCATCCTGAAATGTTTTTAAGATGTCAATTGATTCAATTAATGCTGGATAGAGATATTGAAAAAGCTCGAGCGTATAGCGTAGATTTTTGATTGATTTGCGTAATTTGTGTAATTCTTTGTTATTGGTTGCACTGATGATAAAAGGAACATGGAGAAAGCATTTTTCGATGTTTTCTTCTATGTGTTGTATCGCCAGGCTACTCAAAGACGCGGTTGTTGAAAATTCCTCCTCCACAAATGGGTGGTTAACGATGAATTCTCTCACAGACTTAATTGTTTCGGTTTCGTTAAATTTATTTATGGTTTTGTCAATTAAACCAGCGCTGTCATTTCTTTTCTGGGTTTTCCGGAGGAGAATACGCTGTAAACCTTGAACTACTTTCGGATTATCTACTTTTGTCAATTCATTTTGTAAGAAGGAGATTTGCACATCCATATCCCGAACTGAGGTCAACTTTTTTGTAAGTTCTGAGAAGCTTGAAAGCCATTTCCTGGAATTTTTTTTGCCAAAATAGCGCGCAAAGACTTCAATTGTATTACGAACCCGGCGACTAATGACCCGGGTTTGGTGAAGAATATTAATGTCACCGTGTCGTCCAATATCTGCTATTTGGTCTTCGAGGAAGTCCATCTGACCCTGGATTATCTTTGCCGCATAGGCTTGTATCAGTTTCTTTTCAGGATCAGACATACAAACTCCCATCAGAATTAAACTATTATGCTTAATAAGCGTATTGTATAGGATTCTGTTCGAAAAAACCTCTTGTCGGATAGATAAGCACTATGTGCTAGACAACATCCAGGTCTTCATCTTGTTCATCTACTTCCAGTTCCATCAGTTCACCGGTTGAGATAAAAACAGTCCGCTCGCAAATGTTGGTCACTCGATCGGCAAGACGTTCCAGGTTATGGGCGACCCACATAATTAAATTAGAATTATCAATATTGTGCGGCTCCGCCATCATTAATTCCACACTTTGATGGTAAATATTTTCGTATAGCTTATCCACGGCGTCGTCTTCATATGGTATTTGAGCAGCGGATTGGGCATCTTCTTCTATAAATGCCGTTAAAGCTCTGTGAAGCATACTAATTGAGAGTTCAGCCATCAATTCAATTTCATGCATTGGCAGCTTAATTTCAACTTCGTGAAGTTTGACAGTTACTTTTGCAATACCTTTGGCGTAATCCCCCATTCTTTCCAGTTCGGTGACCACATCTAACATGGATGCCAGTTGGCGCAAATCGCGTGCGATCGGCTGTTCGGTAGCAATCACGATCAGGATCGCGTTTTCAATAGCGTAGCGTTTATCATTCAATAATAAGTCGTCATGATAAATTTGTTTTGCCAGCGCCTGGTCCCGATTTTTTAGTGAAAGGACTGCTTTCGTAACTGCATCTTCTACCATGCTGCCCAGCAAGAGAACTTCATCCTGAATGTTTTGAACTTTTCGTATAAAAAATCTTCGCGCCATTTTTACCTCTTCTGCGAGTTAACTCACTTATCCAAAGCGACCGGTTATGTAATCTTCTGTAATTTGTAAAGCAGGATTTGTAAAAATCTTGGTCGTATGATCGTATTCGACCAAATAACCGGCGCGATCCTCCTGGATGTTAAAGAATGCCGTGAAGTCAGATGCTCTGGCTGCCTGCTGCATATTATGCGTCACAATAATGATTGTATAAAACTTTTTTAATTCCTGGATTAATTCCTCTATTCTCATTGTTGCAATCGGATCCAGCGCAGAAGCGGGCTCATCCATTAGAATAAGCTCCGGAGTAATTGCCAGTGCACGTGCAATACACAAACGTTGCTGTTCTCCGCCAGAAAGTTCCAATGCAGATTTATTGAGATTATCTTTTACTTCCTCCCATAAAAATGCGTCGCGCAGACTTTTTTCCACGATTTGATCCAATTCAGACTTATTGTGGTTGCCATGTGCTCTTGGACCGTAAGCGACATTATCATAAATCGATTTCGGAAAAGGGTTCGGCCTTTGAAATACCATGCCAACTTTTTTCCTGAGCAGAACCGGATTTAATTCCAGGATGTTCTCGCTATCCAGATTGATTTCACCATTAACTGTTACTGAAGCAATTAAATCATTCATTCTATTGAAAGAACGTATGAAAGTACTTTTGCCACACCCGGATGGCCCGATGATCGCAGTTATCGCATTTCCAGCGATATCGATATTAATATCACGAAGTGCCTGAAAAGTGCCATAAAATAAATTGAAGTGCGATACTCTAATTTTCGAGTTTGGTATGCTAACCAACGAGTTATTCCTTCATAACAGATGTGGTGAGCTAATTGTATCGAATAATCAACAAATCTGGTTAATTGCAAATCACAACAAGATTTCTCTTTCATCAAATTAGATTTCGATGTTGTAGAAATATTATGACCACATCTTTTTTACAATTATCCGTTTGATGATCGGGAAAGAATTTGTGAGCATGTCATTGAACTTGCGACAACGGGATAAACAATTTAATGAAAAAAAGATTGGACTGGGGAGCTGATTTATTATGAGTGTTATATCAGCTTCAACATCTCAGCCACAGTTTTTTTCCATACTGGTATAATACTTCCTTGCTAAAAACCTAAAAATCTTGGATTGAACGATGTTAGAAAAAATTAAAACAATTGAAGAAAAATACCAGGATCTTGTTCGCCAAATGGAAAGTGTAGGCGACGATTATAAACGTGCCAAAGAAATTGGTATGGAAAAAGCAGAACTAGAAGATGTCTATTTCAAAGCGATGCAATACCATAAAATCTTCAAGCAAATCGAAGAGGCGCAACAATTAATTGATGGCGATGAAGAAGAAATGCGGGAATTGGCTGAAATTGACCTGGAAACCTTGCAACCGCAACTAGAAAAGCTTGACAGAGAATTGAAAGCATTGCTCGTTCCTACTGACCCGCGTGATAAGCGCAACGTTATTATGGAAATCCGGGCCGGAGCAGGCGGTGATGAAGCGGCTCTTTTCGCTACTGAGTTATTCCGAATGTACAGCCGATACGCTGAAAAAAGACACTGGAAAGTTGAGGTCCTCAGCCAAAACGAAATTGGAATTGGCGGGTTGAAAGAAATCTCATTCTTGATTAAAGGTAATGGCGCTTACTCGCGCTTGAAGTTTGAATCTGGGGTGCATCGGGTGCAACGGGTTCCAACCACTGAATCCTCCGGCAGAATTCACACCTCGACAGTTACCGTCGCTGTATTGGCCGAGGTTGAAGAATTCGATGTTGAAGTCAATAACAATGATTTGCGTATAGATGTCTATATTTCTGCTGGTGCGGGCGGTCAGAATGTGCAGAAGAATGCAACAGCTGTACGCATCACCCATATCCCTACCGGATTGGTTGTTTCCTGTCAGGATGAACGTTCCCAACTTCAAAACAAATTACGGGCAATGAGCATTTTACGAGCCAAACTTTATGAACTTGAAGAGGAGAAACGCCAAGGTGAATTTGATGCTGACCGAAAATCCCAGGTGGGCAGTGGCGATCGTTCCGAAAAAATCCGGACGTACAATTATCCTCAAAATCGGATAACGGATCATCGCATTAATATATCTTCTTACAACCTTCCCTCCGTTATGGATGGTGATATCGACATTTTCATCGATGAATTACAAATGCGTAATGAAGCAGATCGTCTCTCTGCTTTGGGTGAGGATGACGACTAATATACGCCAATGGCGTGCCGGAGCTTTACGAGAATTAATTCCGATAAGCGTTGAAGCCGGCATAGAAATAAATGCCATCCTGAAATTTGTTTTGAAGAGAGAAAGCAGCTGGCTGCTGGCACATGATGAGTATTTGCTTAATGAAGCTGAAGCAGAATTACTTAATCAGCTTTTGGTGCGGTTAAAAACAAGAGAACCTTTAGCCTATATAACTGGTGTCCAGGAATTTTATGGATTGTCTTTCTTGGTCAACCCGGCAGTGCTCAACCCGCGGCCGGAGACGGAATTATTGGTGGAGGAAGCAATTCAATGGGGACGGCGAATTGATCGACCGATTAAAGTTCTTGATATAGGCACAGGTAGTGGTGCGATTCTCATTAGCGTTCTGGATAATTTGCCTGGTGGGTGGGGCGTGGGCATTGATATTTCCTTGGCGGCCCTGAAAGTTGCTGTCGAGAATGCCCGCAGGCTTGATTGTAAAGCAGCAGTATTTTTAAATGGGGATTTATGCTCAGCAATTCAAGGAAAATTCGATTTGGTGTGTGCCAACCTCCCTTATATCCCAACACAAGCCGTGATTGAAATGGAGCACGCTCGTTTCGAACCTCTCCAAAGCTTGGATGGTGGCACGAATGGGTTGCAATTCATTGCTGCTGTCTTCAAACAGCTTGAAGGAACAGTAAAAGAGCCCGGTTTGCTCTTATTTGAGATTCAATTCGACCAGGGTGAGCGGGTAGTTGCAATGGCAAGTGAATCCTTTCCAGGTGCACAGATCCGCATTTTGAATGACCTGGCCGGGTTAAATCGCATTGTCAAAATTGAGTATCAATAACATGTTGGGTTTCACTGATATTTTCCGTGGAGCACTCGATGTGCGAGCTGGAGAGATCAATCAGGCAATAGAAACAGCGGCCATTCATGCGTTGGCTTTTTTTTACACGGAAGCTGTTCCAGCTGAGGTCCTGAAGATGTATGCGATAGATCACCTTGAATTTGGCGAGGATTACTTTGTGCCCAAAGCACTTGATCCCCGTCTGTGTGCCTGGGAATCAAGCGCTGTAGCTGAGGCGGCTATCTCCAGTGGAGTTGCCCGCAAAATCATCAATCTGACTGCATAGCGACAATGTTTGGATTGTATTTATTATTCATCTTGAAAATAAAGCATGCTACAATAAATTTATGGCTGATCCAAAATCCAAGGCAAGAAAAACCCCCAAACAAGTCACCAAATCGGAGATCGGTATACAAATATACCTGCCTTTGGGGCTTGGCGTTCTTTTATTTTTGCTGATTGCTGTGCTAGTCTCTATAAATGTAAGTCCTATGGATGCCAATATCCATCAATGGGCAGATATTTCTGTGATGATGTTGGTGATTCCCATGTTTATCTTATCTTTTTTTGTGCTGGCTTTATTGATTCTTTTGATTGTTGGACAAGCCAAGCTACTTGGGTGGATTCCAACTCAATTGCGCAAAGTGCAGGCGATCTTTTTAAAGATTGCTTTAACGGTTTATAACTTTTCTGAAAAAGTTACTACACCAATTGTGACCATCAGAAGCAAGGTAAGTGGTTTACGCAAAGGTCTTTTTCGTTAATTAATCTTTAGAAGATTTAAAGGATGTAAAATGCAAACTCAAGAAAATTGGAAAACAAAAATTCTGGTAATGGGTGCCGTCGTTGGTTTGTTAAGCGGGTTGTTTGCCGCTTATATGATGATCCAACGCGCTCAGCAAAAAAATAGAAAACCAGAACTTAATGCCGGAGATGGTGTCAAAGTTGGTTTGGGACTTTTGGGTGTCATGAAATTAATCGCAGATCTCGGCGAAAAATAGTTAACTGCTGGAAAGTTAAAATTACAAATGTCGACAGGGGAGCTGAAGTCCACCACACCGTTTCTGCGTTTTGCGGTAGCTGGTTCATTAACCAGAGATTACCTGGTTTTACCAGATGGCAGAGTGGCAGTTGATATTCTGGGCGGGAATCTGTTGTACACTGCGGCTGGGATTGCACTTTGGGATGAAGCCATTGGTCTGCTAGCCAGAATCAGTGAGGATTACCCCCAAGAATGGCTGCATCAAATCAAAGCCAGAGGAATGGATATTCGTGGAATTCAAGTGGATATTGAACCTCTTGAACAGCGAAATTTCATTGCTTATCCCATGTTGGATCAGGTGGCTTACGATAACCCATTGGCACATTTTTCGCGGGTTGGGAAGCCATTCCCTAAATCATTGTTGGGATATCAACCAAAAAACCCCGGGTCAATTAACCTCATGTCGCAAGATACTGCTTTACGGTTTAAGGACATTCCTTTCGATTTCTTTGATGTTACTGCAGCGCATATTTGTGCAATGGATTACCCCTCGCAGACACGCTTGCCATCTTACTTACGGCAAGGTCACGTTGCCACCATATCCTTGCAAGCCTCTGATGATTACATGGGTTCAATTTATTGGGAGCGGATTGGCACCGTCTTAAAAGGAATTAATGCTTTCATTTGTACCGAAAAACAAATTCGAAACTTATTTTTAGGCAGGTCATCAGATCTATGGGAGATGGCAGAAGCTTTAACTGCGTTCGGAACTGAATTTGTTGTTATCCTTACCAACAACAGACGATATTTTCTCTACGATCAAATTACTAAAAGAAAATATGAAATTCCTGCTTATACAACCGAAATTATTGACCCAACCGGTAGCCTGGAATCATTTTGCGGGGGTTTTTTAGCAGGATTGCGATCGCACCATCAACCGCTGCTTTCGGCTATGCAGGGTAGTATTTCAGCCTCAATCACACAAGAGGGAATTGGACCTTTTTATTGCATGGATAGCTTGCCGCGCCTGGTCAATGCCCGTCTTGAATCTTTAAAATTGAGTGTCATTCAAGTCTGATCATAATGAAAGATATTATTAAGCTGGTTCTGCAGGAGTTGGAGAATATTCAGATTATTCCCGCACCGACTCTTGATGAGTTTGACCGCAGCCAGTACCTTTACCATGCATTTCAAGTGCATGGTCTCAGTGGCGTTGAAATAGATGGAATTGGAAACGTATATGGCTTCTTGGCGGGAGGTCAAGAAAAGCCTCTCGTCATCAGCGCTCACGTAGACACTGTGCATGCAAAAAGCGTGGATCATTCAATTGTTAAGCAAGCTGAAATCTGGTCTGGGCCCGGTATCGGGGATAATTCGCTGTCATTGGCGGCTTTGATCGGGCTCATTCACCATTTTCACAGTCAACCAGCACATTTGCCTGGTGGCATTTGGTTTGTTGCCAACGTGTCCGAAGAAGGACTGGGTAATCTGGCAGGAATGCGCGTAGTAACCGATCGTTTTAAGGATAAGGTGAATGCCTTTCTTGTGCTGGAAGGAATCGGCCTGGGTGCGATTTTTCATCAGGCGTTAGGTCTTAAACGGTTTGAATTGCGGGTAAGTACAGCCGGTGGGCACGCCTGGGTTGATTATGGCAATCCATCTGCGATCGAAGAATTGGCCAAATTTATTACCGCTTCAAAAAAAATTGTCGGACAGAAAAAGGGTCAGGTTAGTTTGAATTTTGGCAGTATTGCTGGGGGTTCGACCATAAACTCGATTGCGAAACAGGCAGTTTGTCGCTTTGAAATTCGTGCTGTGAGTGAAGAATTATTAACCCAAACTAACAGGAAAATTGGCAGGCTTCTAATAGCAGCAAACAATCCGGAAGTTGAATATTCCGTTGAAGAAATTGGTTCCCGGCCTTTCGGGGGCTTAAAAGAAAACCACTGGCTGGTTGAAAAAGCAGTGAAAATTTTATCTGATTTGGGTCTAACCCCACACCTCCTGGCAGGATCAACCGATGCCAGTGAACCGCTTAGCAGAGGGTACCCATCCGTGTGTATTTGTTTGACTCGTGGGGGGAATATCCACACACGCAATGAGTTTATTGAAATCAGTTCAATCAAAACAGGCTTGCAGCAAGTGATTAATCTGGTTAATGATATTTGGAGAGTCTGATTCAGTCGAGTGTCGCTGCCAGCAGACTCTTTTCAACGGGGTTAAAGAGCAGATGAACCTTTTTCCGTAGTGTTCCCAAAACTATTTTGCGGCTTAATCGCTGCATGAGGGCTAGATTGAAGCTTTGATGACTATAAATTGCCCGTTGATATTCGTCCAATAATAAAATTGCATCCGGCTTTAAAGTGGGTTGGATAGCGCTGAAATGAAGTACCATCTCAAATGGTGTGCTGGAATGCGCGGCAGGGAAACCCAGGAAAGAGTTAGCAAAAACAATACTGGCGAACGTTTTTTCTGCCGCTGACAGTTGATTAAAGTGAGACCAACTTTTTAACCAACCGGGAACGCGCCAACCTCGTTTTTGGAGAATGGATTCAAGCAACAGGGGTGGGGAAAAGGAAATTCCAATGCGCCGGCGGCGGATGATATAAAGAGCAATCAAATCAGCCAAGGCAACAATCAAGAGGTAAGGCAGTAACTGAACCAATTGAAAACGGTTAATGGCAGAATCTGAGAGGGGTTCTATTTCTGAAATTTGGTCAAGGCGGTTATTGAGTTGATCATTATCCCCGGAACCCTGATCAGTTTCTGCGAGAATATCCGCTTGAGAAGGACGGTTGCTTTCACCGGAAAGGCGGGTTAATGTTGGCTGAGAAGAGGTTGGCTCAAATTCAACCCAGCCCAGTCCAGGAAAAAAGACCTCCGGCCAGGCATGCGATTGTTTGTGAAGGACAGTGAATTTTTCTTGATTGCGGTCTGCTTCTCCTTGCGCGTAGCCATAGACCATGCGGGCGGGAATACCAATTGAGCGCAACATCAGAACTTCTGAGGAGGCATAATAATTACAGAAACCTTGTTTTAAGTCAAAAAGAAACCATTCAACCGGGTCTTTGTTTTCGGGGGGAGAGGGGATTTTTTCCTGATAGGAGATGTTTCGGCGCAGATAATTGGTAATCGCGCTGACCCGATCGAAAACGGTGGTTTCATCTTTTGTAATTTCAAGGGCCAGTTCGCGCAGCCTGGGGGAAAAGTCTTCAGGAAGCTGCAGATATTTTTTTGTCACCCAATCCGGATATTCCGTTGCTGCATTTCGCATAGCCAGAATCGTAGGTATTGGAATCCTTGCTTTAATCTGGTAAATTTCACCTGCAAACATGGTTTGGTCGAGAGTCATGGCACCAAGATCGATATTTTCTAAATCAACTTTATCGAACAGTAATTTTGCTTCCCGGCTGGATTGGATCGGGTACATGGGGGTGTAAAGCAACCCAAGATTTGTGTTTGTCTTAAAAGTAAATTCCCGCAACGGATAACGGCCACTATCTTGATAGGATAAATCCGGGCTGGTTGGGGTATATTCCTCGACATCCGGAAAGGTCGAAGTCCATATGCCGTCCTGATAAGTATCATAGGTACGGGCCCGCCAATAATAGCGGGATCCATTTGGTCTGAATTGGTCGACCGAGACTGTAAAGATCAGGTCTTCTCCGAGGACAGCACTGGTTCCCAATCCGATCGAATCGCCGTAGAATGTTCGTTCAACACGAAGCGGCCCTTGTAATGGCGCGGTTATCTTGGTAAATTGAACACGGATGTCTTCAAACAGACCACTTAATTTCTGGCGCGGATTGGATGTTTGGAAGGCGGAAACAATCCCTGAGATGTTCCAGGCCAACAAAACCAAAACAATGCTGGCAATTAATGCAGATTTTGAAATATTGTAATTGGTTTCATATTCAACCATCGTACCTTTTTTATGCCAGCTTCTGGTTGAATGCATGAAATTGGTTATAGAAAGTACCATTAGGGCAAATATTACAAAAAAAGATGTATACAGGTTTTTGTTTTGTAAGTAATAAAACTCGGATGAAAAGATGGTGATTGCGGATACTAGAAGTGGCAGCCAGGGCTTTCCGCGCCGGGTCATTAAGTAACCCGCGGACAGTGATGTAAACCACACAACGACTGCCAAAAAGCTGATGAAAAGAATCGGATCTTCTATTTGGATATTGTTGAAAAAATTTCCAAAAGTAATGCCAAACCGGCTCAGCACACCGGATAACCTTTGCAACCACGGTAAGGTGTTATCCGTGGTGATGGTTAATGCCCCGGGAATGGCAATTATGGAATAAGCTACCAGCATGATACGCGCTTTTATCGGCGTAAAGTAACTATATCCAAAACCTAAGCCAAGAATAAATCCAAAAAAGGTCAGCCATTTTAAGATGAACAAATCCGGCGACCAATTGGTCGAATCCAACCGGAAAGCTGTCATCATCAGCGTTAAGAAAAGGAAAACAATTGCGACGGAATTCCACCATCGATCTTCTCTTGGTTTCATGCAGTCAAGTGTACAATAGTTTTAAAAGTTGAGTCAATCCATCTTATAAACAATATTGGGAGAATGACATGGAAAATTTTTGGGTGGGACTTGTCCAGGTAAACTTATTTCTACAAAACCTGGGGGATTGGTTGTTTGTTCCGATGCGCTTTTTCTCTTTTCTGGGCGATGAGGAATTTTACTTATTTATTATGCCGGCAATATTCTGGTGCTTTGATTCGCGTCTTGGGGTGCAGGTTGGCCTGCTCTTGATGCTTTCCAATGGGTTTAATGCATTTTTTAAATTGCTGTTTCACTCTCCACGACCGTTTTGGGTCAGTGACACGGTCAAACCAATGGTACTGGAAACGTCCTTTGGGCTTCCCTCCGGCCATGCTCAAAATGCAGCATCAATTTGGGGTTTCTTTGCAACAGTTTCGCGAAAATTGTGGGTGAAAATTGCGCTGATTGTGCTTATATTCTTGATCGGGCTATCACGCCTGTACCTAGGTGCCCATTTTTTGGTTGATGTTTTGTTCGGCTGGCTTTTGGGGGGGTTACTGCTGTGGCTCTTCCTGGCCTTCTTTGAGCGCATTAAAGATCAGGTAAAAAATTGGTCACGTGCCAGGCAATGGCTGGGTGTAGTTGTCTCAACATTGTTTATTTTGCTATTGTCGACGATAAGCTTGCTGATAAACCAGACCTGGAAGATGCCTGTTAATTATCAGGCCAACATTAATCTTCAATTTCCGGAAGAGGCAATCAATCCGCTCTCGATGGATGGGGTTATAACTGCTGCGGCTGTCTGGTTCGGACTTTTGGCGGGATTAATATTGATTCAGAAGGTCATCCCGCTCGGCCGCATTCGCGCGAAACCTTTGCATTTGATTCTGCGCTTTGTAATTGGTATTATTGGTGTACTAGTCTTTTGGGCTGGGTTGAAATTAGTCTTTCCAGTCGATATCCCAATCATTAGCGATGTTCTGCGGTTTGTACGCTATGGGCTGGTGGGGATCTGGATTTCGGCAGGAGCGCCATATTTATTTAAGAGATTCGGGTTGGAAATAAAAATTAAGAAAAAGAGCACAAAAAGGAGAAAGTGATGAAGAAAACGTTTTCATTTTTAAATGGGTTTGCCAGCGGTGTTGTCATTGGTGGATTGGTCATGTTGTTGTTTACGCCGGATTCAGGCGAAGGCGTGCGGGCAAGTATTAGAGAAAAGCTGATTAATTTAAAAGATGAGATCAACCTGGCGGCTCAGCAAAAGCGTGTGGAGTTAGAGAGTGAATTAAGCCGCTTAAGGGAAGGGTAAACGATAATTTGATCACGAATTGTTAGATTCGTATTTTGCTCAAGTTTGGAAAATCTTAATAGCTATAGTTTTTTCATTTATCAAAAAGTGTTTTGATCAAAGATAACAATGAAGGCTTACTATTTTCAAAACCAGTTTCCCGTTAGGTCGAAAGGCTAGTGCAAATAGTCTATTGGGCAAATCCTTGCGTTATTTTGGTTTAGAGTCATTACATAGAATTAATGAGAAATGAGAGTAATCGATTTTCTCATATTATAAACATGTCGCAGATAACCTGATCATAAGGTGGTAGTACGAGGTACTTCAAATAGCGAAGGAAGATAAAAGAGAATTCATGAAAGGTCTTCCCAATCGTCAGGATGGATCATGTAAGGGCGAAGCATTCGCCGAATGATCCTTACCGTTAGAACGACAATTTTAACGAATGCTTCGCCCATATTTCAAGTAATAGTGCGTAATTTTACATAACACAATTAAATAGATTTGTTGTGGTGGGTATTTCCCTAAGCATTTATTTATTTTTTAGTGGTGGTTGATATATCATTTAAAAAACTTACGCTAAGGTATTTGTTTACGATAATATTGATCCGCATTCCACTGAATGGAATTATTTTGAATATAGTCAGCAATATTTAAATAGGATTTCTCGTCTTGAATTACTTGCTCCCAATAATTTCGATGCCAGACTCGCTCGCCATGCAAATGACGAATTCCATTTATCTTTCTTGTAGTTACCGATTTAAAGTTCTGAATGATAGCGTTTAAGGAATTCGGGGTCGTGCCCGTGGGTAAGGGGATATTTTCGTTGTCATAATGTTTTTGAATTATCTTTTTGGGAATTTGGCGGGTTGGTGTCTGGTTTGTCTTTTCCGAAAGATGAATGATCCCGTGGATATGATTAGGCATAATACAAAATTGGTCTATAACCGCATTAGGAAAATGGAGAGGAATTTGAGTCCCGTGATGTTGCACTATTTTTCCAAATAGGTTTAGATTAATTTGCCCATTTTCGATTTGGCCAAAGATGTTAGTGCGCTGATAGGTGATTATCGTGACGAAATAGCATCCTTCTTGGGTGTAATCATACCCTTGAAGCCTGATTGATCGACGATCAAAATGTTGTGAATGAAGAGTACTCATTGATAGGAATATTTGGTGGCTATGCTGGTTTGGTAGATTGAGTGGTGAACTTGGCGCACGTAAAAGATCATGATGATTGAGATGTATTATACCAATTAAGAACAATTGAGAGTGCATGGATACTTATTGCCGATGAGATGGGCGAAGCATCCGCGCTGGGCAGGTTTGTTGTGACGCGAGAATCTCTCGGATGCTTCGCCCTTACATGGTAAGGTTAGCAAAGGAGGTGAGAGTTGATAGAGAGAAGCGGTTTTTGGTTGGATAATAATCGAAAGAGGCTTTAGCTTCATGATTATGATGGGCGGAGCATCCGCGCTGGGTAGGTTTGTTGTGACGCGAGAATCTCTCGGATGCTTCGCCCTTACGTAGTAAGGTTGGCAAAGGGGGTGAGAGTTGTTAGAGAGAAGCGGTTTTTGGTTGGATAATAATCGAAAGAGACTGTAGCTTCATGATTGCGGTGGGCGAAGCATCCGCGCTGGGTGGGTTTGTTGAGACGCGAGAATCTCTCGGATGCTTCGCCCTTACAAGAGTCAGTTTTTCTTGTGATCTTCATTCAGAAAAAGAAAGAATTATTAAATAAAAAAATCCTGGAGAAGTATATACCTCCAGGATTTTTGTTTATGTGAAAGTCTAGTTTATTTTTGGGGTTGCAGCGCAAAGCGGTAGTCGGCCAGCTGGCGGGTGAAGCGGGTCGAGCCGCTTACTACCAGGTATACGCGATCGGCATTGCTGCCATTGACGCTGATTTCAGCGAATTGGTTGGCATCCAGGGTGACACGCGAAACCTGGGTGCCTTTCTTCATGGTCACTAAAGAGATCTCGTATGTCTGCGGGAGTAAATTCTGAATTCTGACCCAACCTTCTGACTCCCAGCCGCCATCATCATTTTCGAAATCTGTGGCATAGTTGATGGCTGGAATGCTGACATCATCCAGCAGGAAACCTTCGCCGTTGACGGCTGCATCGGTGACGTATTCAAAGCGTAACTGCACGGTCTTGCCGGCAAATTGTGACAGATCCACGCTCTCCTGGATCCAGCCATTGGATTCGGCATTGTAACCGCAGCCAAAACTATTCCCGGATGGATCTTCAGATGTGCAGGAAGGGGTATCAAGAATTTGCCAGTCTTCGCCATTTACAGAAGCGACCAGATAAAGATAGTCATAATCGGTCTCGAGGTCGTACCAGGTTTGATAGCTCATCTCAATTGGGCCGCTGACCTTAGTGAAATCAAAGCTTTGTGTCAGAGTCATATCCGATTCATCGCCCTTATTCGACCAGAAGGCATAATCACCGGAAAAAGCATTCTCCGGCAAAACACCGACATCATATGTGCCCTGGAAGCTAATTGTGTAGGGCTGGGCGCAATTAATCGCAATGTAATCAGCGCCATATTGCGACACTGTTCTTTCATTCCAACCGGTGCTGCAGGTATCAATATTTTCTGTCACCGATGCCTGCGGGGCATTGCTATAATTTTCATACACATAGCGGCCATCCGCCACGCTTTTATCCAGCAATAAATTGGTAAGCGCCCAATCCCGGAAGACATCATCGGCCTGGACCGGTTCTCCGCTCATTCCATCAACCGCGTTAATCTCGGTCAAAACCGCATCCACACTTTCCATTCCATTGCGTTCATCTGCGACCAATGCCTTGGTAGCATCTTCCCCGAAACGGTTCAAGAAATAATTGAGATACAAAAAGGCTGCGCCGTAATGCGGGGTGGTGGCACTGGCATCATTGGGCCAATCAGTCAATTGAATATCCGGATCGGACATGGCCAGGTAGTCAAAGCCACCCTCATAATAACCATTTAAGAAGGCAGCCAGCTCGGAAAAGCCTTCATTCATCCAGGAAGTCTCATTGCGGTCGCGATACCAGTGAATCATATGTTGAAATTCGTGTGCCAAAACGCCATAGGTAAACTTTTCATCCAAACCAATTGTGTCGGCATTTAACATGAACATTTCATGCGCATTGGAATATTCGTGGGCCTGGGGAGGCAGTGAATCAGCAGAGGAGAAATAGCCGGCCAGGTTGCCGCCGAGATCTGTGGCGTACAGGATGAACAAATGCGGGTTATCATCGATTCCGGGTGTCCATTCTGATCCAAAGAATTCACGGTCGGTCGGGTAGATTTCGTTTTCGAAGGCCTCCACCAGACGAGCCAGGTCGCGCTCTTTGTATTTAACACCTTCTTCGATCCAGAAATAAACATGGTCGGTGATATAGCCAAGTTTGGCATTGATTTTCGAATTTACATTAGTATCAACATTGGTGGTCCAGAAGGATTTCTTGTCGCCCACCTTGTAATTTGTGTGATCCGGAATGGTTTCAGGCATGTTTTCGATGCCCCGGAATCGAATCGCGAGTTCACGGGGATCATTGTTGGGCACAATTTGTGACTTTAACATATCCAATGTTTCTTCAGCGCCGGCCATCAGCAGCGGATCGGGGGTTGCGATCGGGCTGAAAACAGGCGGCTCAGTGGTCGCTTCGGAATTCCAGGGTGTCGGTGATGGGGGCGTCGCAGCCTGCCAGGGAGAGTTTGGCCGTGAAGTTGCTACACTTGGGCTGTTTCCGTTGGTGGTAGTACTGCCCTGAATGATGAAAAATCCGGCTGCACCGGCAACCAGACAGGATGCACACAAACAAATGATGACGAGAATTACGACAATAATCCAGATGATTTTGGAACTCATGCATACCTCCAGCTGAAATGTACCATTAACTTAGACATTATAAAACGTTTTCCAATAAGTACACCTGTGGCGTAGAACCAATCGTAGGAAACAGCTGACAGTTGACAGCTCATAGCTCATAGTCACAATGCGAGCTGATAGCCTCTTGCCTGTGCGCCGCATGTGCCAGGGGTTTCTTTTTTTAGAGTATTTACAGAAACAGGCTGAGTGTTCTTTTCAGCCTGTTTCTGTAAATACTCGTTAATTATCCCGCCTTCCGTTTACGCGCGCGAAGCACGTGCCGAGGGTGGTTTGCGTCCTAAAATTGAACCGGGAAATTTTCTTTCCTACAGGATTGAAATGAAAAATTACTATTTTCCATTTCAATACGCACCTTTTCTGCGCAGAACCACCCAGAAAGTACGCGCCAAAATCTGCAAATCCAGCCAGATTGAATAATTCTGGACATAAAACAAATCGTCTTCAGTATGCAGATGCATTGGACGGTCACTGCGACCATTGACCTGCCACCAGCCGGTAATGCCCTGCGGCACGGCAAAACGTTTGCGCTGCCAGGGTTTATACTCGTCCACAAAATCCGGTAGCTCCGGGCGCGGACCAACCAGGCTCATGCTGCCATCCAGAACATTCAAGAGCTGTGGAATCTCATCCAGGCTGGTTTTGCGTAACAGCTTGCCGACTCGCGTGACGCGCGGATCATCACGCTGCTTGAGGATGCGGTTGCCATTTTCATCGCGTATCTCGACCTCCTTGCGCTTTGATTCGGCGTCATTGCTCATCGTGCGAAACTTGAACATCGTGAAAAGCTGCCCGTTTTCGCCAACCCGTTTTTGCTTAAAAATGACCGGCCCGGGCGAATCGAGGCGGATGGCAAGTGAAATTATAGCCATCGCCAGCAACCAGAAGGGGAAACATAGCACGCTCAAAATCAAATCAAAACTGCGCTTGGTCATGCGTTGGTATTCATTGAGTGCCGGAGCGCGCAGATCCAGCATCGGGATGCCGGCAAAATCAAAGACACCGGCTTTGTGCAGGGTCAGCGAAAAGTAATCCGGGATAACCCACACCCGCACCGGCAGGTCGTGCAGCTCGGAAACGATCTGGTTCAGGCGCTGGTGGGCCGACATGGGCAGGGCGATGACAACATCATCAATGCGGGAAGAGCGCACAATCTCACGCGCGATATCGAGGCTGCCGACCACATCCGCCTGACGGTTTTTGTGAGGGTTGTCATCCAGATAACCGACCACCCGTAAGCCGAACATGCTTTCCTTACCAATTTGTTCGCCGATTTGACGGCCAGCCGTGCCTGCGCCCAGAATCAAGACATTGCGCATTTCCATCCTGCGGGCGTGCCGGCGATGAATTGTGGTACGCACGATCCCACGCCACAGAAGCAGCATGAAAAATGCCAGAAGGGCGAACAACCCAAACTGAAAACGAGAGAGGTCGCGGTAGGTCAGATATAAAACGCCGGCCGATGTGACACTCGCCAGGAATGCAGCCAGTGTCAGGCTGCCGTACTCGTCGATCACGCGGAAATTCTTACGTCCGTCGTAGATGTTAAAGACCAGCAGGGTCACGATCCACAGGAAGGGGAAGATCAAGTACAGCTCGAGCGGGATATGCGAGAGCGCCGGTAAGGGATTGACAAATGGCAGGCGGTTGGCCAGGTTACGCAAAAAGATCGAGAGATACAGGGAGAGCGTGATCAGAACCCAATCCAGGAAGATGGAGAAGACCGCGAAGTTGGTTGAGAAGCGTCTAAGCATTGAAAGGCACTTTGAAAACGTGATGTTTGATTAGAAGATATATGAAATTTGGATATCCAAGTAAATAACGCTTCCACAAACGTCTGGGTTCGGAAAGAAGGCGGAATAACCATTCAAAACCGCTGCGTTGAACCCAACGAGGGGCTTGAGGTTTGTTACCTGAGAGGAAATCAAAGGCTGCACCGACACCAATCATGACGGGAACATCGATTTTCCCCTGATGGTTATACATCCACAATTCCTGTTTAGGTGACCCAAGACCAACCCAGAGGATATCGGGTTTACTGTTAGAAATTTCCTGACAAAGTTCTGTATCTTCATCCGCAGTTAATGCCCGGAAAGGAGGGGAATACGATCCCACAATTTTCAATCCTGGGTTCTTTTCTGTTAACTTCTTTCTTAAGTTTTCAAGAACTGTTTCAGTGCTGCCAAGAAAGTAATGTTTATAGCCAATATCTGGAGAAATTTTACAGATTTCCGCTAAAAGGTCAGGGCCGTAAACACGTTCCACATTTTTATGACCAAATAACCTAAGAAGGAAAACTACACCAATGCCATCAGGGGTATTGAGATAGGAATTATTGAAAATAGGAATTAATTTTGGATTTTGTTGACATTCCATGATGGAGTGCAATGGGATGCAACAGATATAATTCATTGAACGATTTCTTATCAAATAAAATATTTGCGCACAACTCTCAGTGAAATTAATTGTTGAAATCTTAATTTTCAATATCGATTGGTCTTTACCTGAACCATCATCTTTAAAAGGCATTAAAATCCTTGCATAGAAGATTAATCAACGGAGTAAGAGTTACTTTCGTTATGAAATAAAGCATTTTTCTCATGGGAGGAACTTTCTCATTATCCTTATCACGGCTCGACGAGGGTCAATCAACCCTGCAATTATTTTATACATAAAATTTGATTTACTTACTCCGGCCCTCCATAAATACAAAACGCTCATTTCCCTCCAAATTTTAAACTTCATGCCTAGATTTAGATTAGCAGAAAAATAATCATAGTTGAGCGTGGCCATACCAATTTCTCGCCTTCTAAAGCTATCCATTGCAAAAAAGTGTCTCAATACGTTATTGTAAGGGTGATTCATTGAAAGGCTGGTTTCGCGCATTCGTATTTTATAGAGAAAATCTGGAGAATTTGTTAGAGGGAATTCCGCTGATAATCGCAAAAAGAGATCTGTTTCTTCCGCATAGGGAAAGCTCGTATTATATCCTCCTATTTTATAAAGTGATTCTGTTCTAAACGTACAAGATCCCTGTATTAATCCTCTCAATCCATGTTTGATCTCCCACCGAATTAAATTAGGTGAAATAGAAACGGTTGAAGCTCCAAGGTTTTTTCCTTCTGATACAGAAATATAAAAACAGTTGCAACTGCAAGCGGCGATTTCTTTATTGGTTTCTAATAAATATATCTGCTTTTCCAATCTGGTGGGCAGGGATATATCATCAGAATCCATGCGAGCGATGAAAGGGATTGAATTTTCAAGGGCAAAGTTAATTGCAATGTTCATGCAGAAAGCAGGTCCATGATTTTCTTGATTAAGTAACTTGATGCGGTGGTCGAAGAACGTTTCAATAAGTTCTGAGCTTCCATCCGTAGACCCATCATTAATGATTAAGAAAATAAAATCCGAGTAAGTTTGCTGAAGAATTGAATTAATCGCATCAACTAGATAAATTTTACTATTATAAACAGGCATAACTACAAGTACTGAAGGAGAATTCATGCAAATAGATACCTTATTTAATAAAAAAATCCTGTATCTTTAATCTTTTTTTCGTTATTTTTATTGGAAAACTGGTTTTACTTTTTGTATCCAAAAATCCTATCTCGCAGTAGAATACTTTTTTCCCACAATCCAAATAAAATGAGAACTCGGCGAACAATATTCTTTACAAAGTAAATTAATTTCTTTGATAAATTCAACTGGCTCAACTTTTCAGTGTTCAAACCGATGGATAATGATGGAAATAATTCACCAAAAAACGTAAAATTATCTATTTCGTAATTTTTTGATAATGATTCAAATTCTGGTTTGATTTTGTCTAAAATCCCATAGCGTTTGTAAATCACATTTCTTTCTATCTCAGAGAGATTTGAGTTGAGATTTGTACTCAAACCAGATTGGTTGTTAAGAAAGTAACCTAAAATCCCGCTGGTTTTTTGTAACTGTTCATTAAAAAAAACGAGCCGCATTACAAACTCAAAATCCGAAGCAACAATAAATTGTTCGTCAAAAAACCCGTATTTGTCAAACACAACCTTGCGCATAAATAAAAATGCACCACCGCAAGCAAATCTTCTCAGGAATATTGATTTGTTAAAAAGAGGTGTGTGTAAATGCAAACCTTTGGTTGAATCAGGCGAATTGATTTCAATAAAATCGCCATAAGTCAGTGAAATATCATCGTTCTTTATTAATGTTTGTATTTGTTTTTCAAGTGAATTTGCTATTCTTAAATCGTCAACATTCCAAAAGGTAACAAACTCGCCGTTTGCTTCTCTTATTCCTCTATTCCAGGAGGCAGGTAGAGTCTCTCTAAAATCGAGAAAAATAAAATTACACTTTACAATTTTTTGTTTTTCAAGACTTCGAAGAAATGCTTTTTCGGCCTCGGATCCCTGATTTAATACAATTATTAATTCGCAAACATCGATTATTGTCTGATTGGTTACAGAAGAAAAAAACCGATCTAAATATTCCTCCCCATTAAAAACAGAAGTAATAATGCTGATTAATGGTGTCATTCTATCCTTGTTTATTAATAAATATTCCTATTAGAATCATCTTAAATTACAAACTATATTTGGTTGGTCTAAGAAGTTTGAACGATTTCTGTATTAACTCTGTGGGTAAATAACTGAGAAAATAGATTTTCCACCAACGTTTTTTCAAAAAATGAGTATTTCGTGCTTTTCTTAAGTTTGATCTGCATTCTTTTTTTTTGGAAAGCAGGAGCTGATTTCTACAAATTGTTAGAAGTATGCTTACATAGTATTCGTACAA
This sequence comes from Chloroflexi bacterium 44-23, assembly GCA_001899005.1. GTDB lineage: Bacteria > Chloroflexota > Anaerolineae > Anaerolineales > Anaerolineaceae > UBA6170. The sequence continues at coordinate 95,710 of MKUW01000006.1, read as the reverse complement.
ATTACGATATTGATCACTATGCTTTTCAAATTTCAACAAGTGAGCTTCAAGTTGATTTTTGAAATAATCGAACTCAGAAATATAACTTTTAGATAAATTATTTTGGGAATCTAAGTGGTAGACACAATTATAAGTATTGGAAAATGCAAATTTTCCCATAAAATCTAATGATAGCCATAGAGATAAATCTTCACCGATCTTAACGTTTTCTGGAAACCCCCCAGATTTTATCAAAGCATCTTTTTTTATGCAGACAGAAGATGTACAAAATGGTTGAGAAATCCTGGCTAATTCAAGATAATTATCAAGCGTTCCCATCCATCCATATGGAATGCTTGCTAGTGATGGGGGAGTTATTATTTTTTCATTGAATATTTTATAAGATTGAGCAAAGAGGATATGATCAGGAAAATTATTTATTAGTTCAGAAAATTCTAAAAGAGTGTCTTTTTGCCATTCATCGTCGGCATCTAAAAATGCGATATATTTTGATCTGGCTTCCTGAACACCACGATTCCTGGCAGAAGATGCCCCTGAATTTTCCTGATGGATGATCTTTATTCTTGGATCATCTATTGATTTAATTTCATTTTCGCTTCCGTCAGTTGATCCATCATTAACGATAATGATTTCGAATGATTGGTATGATTGCTTCAATACTGACATGATTGCTCGTCCAATGAAATCTTTTTTGTTGTAAAGCGGAATTACAACACTGAAATTTATTTCCAATATCCCTCGCTATAATATGAAAAGAAAAAGATAGTTGTCGTCCATCGTTTATGTTCTTGTTAGATATTAATCATTCGGAGAAAATAAATTTACCTTAATTAGGAACCTCCTTCCTAAATCAATGAATCTATAAGGAAGTACCGATCGTATTGCAAACTGTAGAAAATTCCACGAAAAAAATATTTTTGGGTTAATAAGAAATGCTTTCCTCAATTTGATTTGTCCATTTTTTCTATTCCAATTTTTGACACCTAAGGAGTTGGCAGCATCAAAAAATTCCAAATAGGATAATGTTTTTTTCTTTTTCTTCTCAGGAATATAATCCCAATATCTATTGACTATCACTTTCTGTTCAGAAAGCCAATTGAATTTTTCTCCTACAGTTTTCGATTTACTGTGCAAACGGAAAATGGCAACAGGTTGTTTGATGTAAGACACCTCCAGCACTCGTAACAAACGAATCATCCAGTCTTGATCAAATAAATATCGTAGTGATTCATCGAGCATCAAATTCGGATCGAGTACTTGTCGCGGTACAAAAACACCTGGCTGATGCCATTGAAGTGGAGTAATGAAAGGTGCGATCATATTTTCAAAATTAATATTCTTTTGATGGATAGTCTTCTTGGTTTTATTTGAAAAATTAATATTGATTACGTCCCCTAAAAGGATGAGGTTTTTATTTTTTTGATAATGCTTGGCTATAGTAAATAGTGATTCAGGCAATAACATATCATCACTATTGATCCAACCAACAATGTCCCCGGTGCATTTTGAGAACCCTTTATTAATCGCATGAGCTTGACCATCATCGGGCATTGACTCCCAATAGTATAAATATTCTTCGTATTTTTGAATAATTGAAACAGTGTCATCCTTGCTTCCTCCATCAAAAATCAGATATTCCAGATTCGGGTAGTTTTGAAGAACAATTGATTTGATGGTATCTTCTATAAAAATTCCCTGATTAAAGGATGGTGTAATTATTGATATTTTTGGCCAGTCTTGATTGTAAGTAACATTATTTTTTACAGATACTAGTGGGTTTGAGATTTCTTTTTCTGAAGAAAGATCCTGCATATTAATGACCAAATCTTGCATTCCTTTTATGCCAATCTTCAATGACTTCAGCATAAAAAAAGAGGTATCTTTCAGCCATCAGGTCTAGTGAGAACCTTGCCTTAGCATCAGTAAAAGCATTTTCTCCCATTCGCGTTCTCAATTGTGGATTATTTATTAGGAGTTCAATTTTCTGTGCCATACTGGTTGCGTCTTTTGGAGGCACCAAAAAGCCTGTTTCACCATTGATAATTTGTTCCGGTATCCCACCTATTGCTGTGGCAATTACTGGTATTCCACACGATAATGATTCTAAGATTGTCGTTGGAAAATTGTCCGTTATTGAAGCGTGAATAAATATATCTGAAGCTTTGTAGTACTGAGATAATTTTATTTGGTCATTAATAAATGGAATTTCTAGAATCTTAATATTATTAAGTTTCGTAATTTTTGAATTATTTCCACCTATACTGATGAAAACAATTTCCGAGCGAAAGTTGAATGTAGATATTAAATCTATGGTTTTCGCAATCGTATCATAGTCTTTATATGGATTATTCTTTCCTTGAGCAGCGATATATAAAATTAAGACTTCATTGAGATCAAACCCTAATTCTTTCTTGGATTCTTTCGTGTCTAAATGGTTGAAAACAGCTTGGTTAACACCATTGGGAATCACCTTGGTCAAAAATGGCAATAAACTCGATTTGTTTAGTTGGCTAGCCATCCAAACGCTAGGGGTCACGACCGAAAAAATGCTTTTTTGCAAAATCCGATTTTTTATTCTGTAATTTAAATGTGTTAAATCATGATTTATCTTTGGATAACGGTCTAAATCTGGGCAGTGACCGCATCCATCAATCCAGTTATGACAATCGATTGTACATGCACAGTGCCCTGTAAATAACCATTCATCATGTAATGTGATTAGAATGGGAATTTTAGCGCTAAGTTCTATTAATGAATTGAGATTAAAATAGCCACCATGTAAATTATGTGCATGAATGATGTCTGGTAAATTTTGATCAAAATTGTTTATGAATTTATTTCTGGGGTAATAGATATCTTCAAAACCAGACCATCTCAAAAAGGCTGGCCAATCCAAATGAAAAGTTCTAGAAACGTATCTGGCAAATTTGTTCTTAAAAGATGTTTTTAATCGACGATGTTCTTCATGGATTTTAAAAACTGATTCCTGATTGTTGATCGTAAATCCCACGGCAAGTAAGGAATTCTTCCCTAAATTCAGGTAGGCTTTATGTAAATCGTTTGCTATTTTTTCGGCACCTCCGCCAATGTCAGAAGTATTTATTTGTAGAATAATCATTAACCGAGTTATGTTGCTTTCATAATTTATATAATTTTTATATCTCGATAGTCAAAAAAATTATTTTTCCAAAAAACAAAAATACTAACCCAAGAAGTGAGTTAATTTTTGTTTAATAAATATTCTAATTTTTCTTGGGATTATTTTTTTTATGAACCGAAGAAAATAACTTTCGTGAGGAATTTGGAAGGAGAGTTTACTGGATCTTCTATCAGCTTTCCTATTCCATACCATTTTCTTCGGATGAATCAATGGAAGATTGATCTCTGAGGTAGGCATATTAGCGACTTTAGATTCCCCAAATGTATTTGTGCCATCAGCACCAAACCCTATATTTGAAACTAAATTCACATTTGGACAAATACACAAACCTTTATAAGCGAAACAAGTTAACGACCATTGATAATCCCATGAATAATTCATTGTTTTGTTCTCTACTTCGGAGAGTCTCTGCAGCCAAAACAATTTTTCGTGCCTATTATTGAAAATTGTTAAATCGATTGGCAGAACTTGATTATTCCACAGATGAAATCTTTTCCATGCACGCTTCCAAGTGGCCCAACCCCAAATGTGTGCATATTTGGTGAAACAATAACTCTCACTAGAATTCTTCTTTCCAAACGCAAAATTATTTCCACTTACTACCATTACATCTTCATTTGAATTGTAATATCTTAATAATTCTTCGCAATAACCAAAAAAAGAAATTTCAGAAAGACAATCATCTTCCAGGATTATTGCCATTTCTTCCTTATCGAAAACCCAGTCCAAGCCTGAGATGATTCTTTCTCGAATACCTAAGTTTGTTTCAGAAAAGTTTTTTACAATTTCACATGTCCAATTAATTTCGTTAACAATACTTCTAGTTTCATAACATAAATTTTCCTCTTGTAGATTTTTTGGCCCATCTGCAATAATGTACATTTTTTCGGGTTTTAGTTTGAATAAAACCTCCATCACTTTTTTTGTTTGCTTAGGCCTTCTATAAATAAATAAAACAATAGGTATTTGATACATGAGTTCTTTCATACGTAATGCAATATTATTCGAAAATAATTTGCAATAATGAATTAAATTTATAATTATTTATTGGTAATTGGCTTTTTTATAGAGAAATGGATTTTGATGGAGTTAGACAGAAATTATTTTAACCCATAAAGGATGTCAGAATATTTATCATCTACATGTAGAGTGGATATCGGCTCGTATAAATTGCAGATTAAATTTTCAATTTCGAATTTGTTTCTTACTTCTATCAATAAGTACCGAATTTTATATTTTTCTAAATCTAATCCTCGTAAAACATTAAGCTCATAACCTTCAACGTCTAAGGAAAGTAGGTCAATTTCAGATATTTCGTTCCTTTCCAGAATTTTGTTTAAAGTCAAAGCAGGCACTTCGCAAAGATAGTCATAATCGGATCCAACCAAAAACTTTTTGCCTATTTCTATAATTTCATCTTCTTCAGGTGAGCTAAATCGAACCATGCTCATCAGATTACAATAACGCATTTCTATTGTTGATTCAGAGTACTCTTTACTGACCAAAGCAGCGTTTTCAACAATACAGTTAGGCCGATTTGCCTTGCATTTATTGTATAAATCAGAAATTGGTTCTATTAGCAAACCATTCCATCCTAAATATTTCTCAAAATAATAAGTATTACTTTGACAAATCCCATCGTTTGCTCCTGCTTCGATAAAAAAACCATTTCGATAGTTTAAATATTTAAGTAATTTCTTGTCCAAATTGTTTAGCGAATAAGATGGTTTCTGGATTAATTTGTAAAATTTTTTGATAATTCTTGTTGAAAAAGCATTTTTTGTCATCAAACTATTTTTCCAAGGACCATTTACCTGATATTAATAAAGGGGCTGTTGACCCAAAGCCGATCTGTCCTGTGCCGTAAAAATCGCTTTCCACTACATTGATATGCCCGATTCCCATCTGAGGCCAATCGGATTCAATTCCATTTATGGTAATTCGAGCTCCCAGCCTATATCTTCCCGCTGCAATTGGAAAAGTTTTCAAATTACATTGTATTTCTCCATTCCCACTTCTGATTTGAAAACTCGTCCCCATGTACGAACTGTAAAGTACAAACAAGGGGGAGGAGCTACTTAATTCATGAATAGAAAATCCAATATCTACATTTTTTAATGGCTCATTGCTCAAATCAGCCTTTTGGTATAAGAAAACAAAATTTACTTCCTCACCACTTTGAATAAAGTCTATTGGAATTCCTTTGGCATTCTCAATTCGAAATCCTGAAAGTTTTACTGACCCTGTTCCAGATCTTTTCCCCTCAGTCAATAGACTCATTGAAGAATTGTCGCTAGATTTTAAATTAGAAAGATACTTATCGATAATTTTATTCGTTTTACCTTTCGATAATATTGAACCCTGGTTAAGGAGAATAGAAGATGTAGATAGATTCTGTATGGCTGCCATGTTATGACTTACAAACAGTACAGTTCTGCCCTCGTGCGCTACATCCCCCATTTTTCCCAGGCATTTTTTCTGAAACTCGGCATCTCCGACTGCCAGGACCTCATCCACCAATAGGATCTCCGGTTCCAGGTGGGCTGCGACGGCGAAGGCCAGTCGCATGTACATACCACTGGAATAATGTTTGACCTGAGTATCCAGGAACTTTTCTATCTCTGAGAAATCGACTATCTCATCAAATTTGCGATTGATCTCCTGACGATGCATGCCCAAAATAGCACCGCTCAGGTAGATGTTTTCACGGCCGGTTAATTCCGGATGAAAACCGGTGCCGACTTCCAATAGTGAACCAACGCGACCATTTAACTCAACCCGGCCGGTGGTGGGTTTGGTGATGCGCGCCAAAATCTTGAGCAAGGTGCTCTTACCGGCGCCATTACGACCGATGATACCCAACACCTCGCCATGCTTGACTTCCAGGTCGATATCTTTCAAGGCCCAGATAGTGTTGTCTTCGGTATGCTGGCCGTTTCCTTTTTTAAATAAGTTTGCAAATGAACTTGTCAGGCTTTCCCGTAATGTTTGATAGCGTGCCTGGTTGGCTCCAATTCTGTACTTTTTACCCAGATTTTCAATCCGAATAGCGATATCACTCATCAGATCACATCCGCAAAAGTGTCTTCAGTGCTTTTGAAATACAGAAATCCTGTTACTAACAGAAAAGCCACCGCCAACAACGATATAAAGAAATAGGGAGGGAACAGAACCTGCTGCCCGATCATCATCCAGCGAAAACCATCGACCACGCCCACCATCGGGTTGAGGCTGTACAGCCAGATCCACTTTTCCGGGATAAGCGAGGAGGAGTAAGCGATCGGGGTGGCATACATCCAGACCTGCGTCAGGAAGGGAATGACATAGCGAATGTCGCGGTACTTGACATTCAGGGTGGTCAACCACAGGCCAACTGAAAGCGCGGTCACGACTGCGACAATCACAAAGAGGGGCATGAGCAAAAGCCGCCAGGTGATAGTGATCTTATAGACAATCATCAATATGAAGAAAATAACCAGGGCAATCAGGAAGTCAAGCAAACCAGCGATGATCGAGCTGGCGGGAATGATGATGCGCGGAAAGTAAACCTTGGTGATCAGATTTTTTTCATTGACGAGGCTGTTGCTGCTGTTGGTTAATGCATAAGCGAACAATTGCCAGGGTAATAAGGCGGCGAAGGTAAAGATGGGGTAAGGTACGCCATCAGATGGCAGACCTGCCAGTTTCCCAAAGACAACACTGAAGATGATCATGGTCAGAATCGGCTGCAAAACTGCCCAGGTAGCTCCCAGAACCGTTTGCTTGTAGCGCACTTTAATATCGCGCCAGACCAGGAACCAGAATAATTCACGATAATGCCACAGGTCGGCAAGATTGAGAATTTTCCAGTTGTTTTTTGAATCAATGATGGTTCGGGAAGCCTGCATTTTTTTATTGTTCCTGCCAGTATTGTAACTGCATTTCTCTCTCCAGCCAGATTTGCGGGGTAAGTGGTTTTATCATCTGTGGCACGATCTCCAGCACAATTGATGAAGAGTAATGATGAGATCCCAGGTTTCGCTAGAGGGGCTTTGTTCTAAAATTCTAGTTTCTATGAAATTACGCAGGACAGCAGATCAATATTAGTCCTTTTGGGTTTGTTTCCTCAATTACAACGATAAACATCCCAATCCACTTCTTTTAATGCGTTTGGTTGCAGTCGGCAGTGCTCTACAAAAAAATGGCTTTCAAAGATTGTATATAAAAAATTCGGATCATATTGTTGTAAAACTTCTATATCCTCATTGTGAGTATCGATGATCAATCTCGGCTTGTTGTCTTCTACTTCGTTTATGAACTCATCTACGCGAGAAGATTTACTATAGGACTTACTGGCTAGAGGATATTGATAAACATAACGCGTTGGACTCACTCTCTTAGTTAAGAAGTTGTACTTGGACTCTGCGCCTAGCATTAATACCATCTCATTTAGCTCACTATTAGCGCGGATATAAGCGACAACTTCGGCTTGTTCCGCATTTATTTGTTGATCATTAAAAGGCCAGTAGTTGTATCTGGCAGGAGAGAACACCTGTGTGGAAAGAATAAATAAGGAAAAGAAGCCCACCAGCAGATTAGTCGGTTGTACTTTTAGCTTATAACCAACTTGAATCAGTTCATCAAAAAATAATGCAGCAGCTAAGATTGAAGTTGGAAGCAATGTGATGTAATAATGTCTATATGGATTGCCAGAGAGGTTTACCAGAAGATTTTCAATAAGGCCTCCTATGAAAATTAGGAAAAGTAAGCGCTCTTTATATCTACAACTCTCATTGATAGCTTCAATATGTAAGCGCTGAATTAAAATCCAAAAAGCGGAGACCCAGCCTAAAAACGCAAACACAGAAAAACCGGTAGTTCCAATCAGGAGAATGAACCCGTGTATTAAGCCAGCCAAACGCCTCCCGAGGCTTGTTGACATATATCCAAAATTATAAACAAAACTAGCCGACCAGAAATCTGCCAAGGAATGATTAGCGATAAAGTACGTCAAAATAGCTAGTGTAGGAATAATAAAACCTACTGACAGCCAGAAGAACTGGCATCCAAAGGCTTTTATGCGCCAAGGTTTTCTTTTACGCAACAAATCAAATACTAGCCACAAGCCCACCACTATGGGTAAGCCTACAGTAGTCTGCTTGGTGAAAAATGCTAAAGCAGTTAAGAAACCAATTAGCAGCAATCTGATTGATTCCAGTTTTGGTTTTTCTAAGAGAAACAGAGCAATTATGCTTACCTGGAAAAGCAAACCGTAGATTTCAGGTGTGTTGAAAAATTGCACCCCTGGCAGAGAGAGAGGTAAAAATAGAGTAGCAAGAAAAGCAACTGAACTTGAAAATATACGGGCTAGTGTAAAGTAAATCAGAATGGTGGTCAGAATCAAGACAATAGCAAGAAGCGCCCAAATAGCCGTTTGAGATCCACTCCCATGCAAGGAGTACGCTAATAAATTCCAAAGGTAGAGGAGAGGCGGCTTATGGTCCCAAACATCGCGATACAATACATCTCCCTCGGTAATCCTCCAACTCACGTACTGATAAACTCCATCATCACGTTCCATAAACCGGTTATTCTGAGGCATTATTGCCATAATTGCATTGCTTACAATTAGCAAAAGCACCGTTAGAAAAATAATATTCGAAATGCTTAATTGTTTTCGTTTAAAAATCTTCATAGAATTGAAACAAAACCCACTATATTAAGATTAGTTTTTCTTAGCCCTTCATTCAAAAGAGTGTACGGCTCACTCCAACATTGCGATACACATAACAAGGGGTAATGAGAGCTAAAAAAAAGGTTTTACAGCAAAAAAATAACAAGCTATTGAACATGTGCGAAAATCAATAGCTGAATGTGAGTATTTATGTTCCGTGTGTAGAATGGGCATAAAGTTACAGGCCATGGATGCTGTCCGAACAGGGTTGCTAGGCGTCTTTGTGATTCAAGCCTCCAAGTAAATTGAGAAGACTATGCCGGACATGTAGAAGAGGAACTATGGCAGGCCGTCGGTTGGCAGCTGGGCACCTGTCCGAAGATGAAGGTGAAGGTGATGTTCGTCAGAAGCGGTTGGATCAGATACCAGAGCGGCCCGAGCACGGTCTGCTTGTAGACAGCCACGAAATCACGCCGTACGAACAGCAGCACCAGGTCGCGGTAACGCCACAGATCATCGAAGTGAAGCTCGAATAGGGTCTCTGTGGCTGGATGATCAGGTCCCAGGAGTTGGGCATGGTTGGGATTGCATCTTGGATTTGTTGTTTGAAGGAATCAGTCATTGTTTATCTTATAAAACATAGTTGAAAATTTAAAATTTTAACTAGAATTTTTAAACCCATTAGTTGAATTTTATTACTTAGAGTCCACTTTCCATTTATTTAACTGCATTTCTCTCTCCAGCCAGATTTGCGATGTGAGTGGTTTGACCATCTGTGGCACGATCTCCATCGCCATGGCTGGTGAGCGAAACATGCGCGGGGCGTAATATAGTAACCCAAAGCTGCCGGGACCGTAAATGCCATAGGCCTGATAATTATTAATAGCCTTTTCACCTAGAACCGCTGCACCTTCAAAATTTCCCTGCGCGGCCAGCAGCTCTGCTTGCAGCCAGGTTGTTTCAAGCGTTTCAGAGACATGCCCGCTATATGCCAGACTCGCATTTTCAAGCAGGAGTTTGGCTTTTTCCAGGTCTCCTTCAGCGATGTAGGCGGATGCGAGTTGGTTATAAGCCCATGTAGATTGTGTGTTTTGTTCAAATGTGGTTTTAGCAACCTCTAAGGTGATTTTTGGTTCCTGAGGGTTTTTATCCAACCATCTATTCCGGATGTTCTCGCGAAACGAAGATTCGCTCCAAAAATGAGCGTCAGACCAGGCTGGTTCGAGATTGAGCACATTCAGAAATGCGTTTTGAGCAGTTTCAAGATCCTGATTGTGTTCCGCATAGGTCGCGTGCGTCAATTGGTACAATGCTACTTTCGGTGCGAGTTGAACGGCCAATTCAGCCGTTGCTTGCGCCTCAACTACGTCGCCAACCTGCTCCAAAAGCGCGGCCAGGTTGGCGTAATTAAGTGCCCAACCCGGTTCAATTGCAATTGTTTTTCTTAGCTGAAGGATGGCCTCGAACAAAGCATTTGATTCGCCTTGTGACGCCAGCACGGAATCAACCAGGGCTAATTGTTGGTGAGCAAGCGCAGACCCCGAGTCTCGCAGAATGGCTGTCTCAATATTTACCCTGGCCATCTCCCACTGATTTTGATTCGCAAGCGAGACCCCTTGGTGAAATGGATAAATGATCCAAATGAAATACCAGGCAGCCAGCAAAGGTAGCATCACCCACAAATTTTGCCGCCTATCCAACTTATTTTCAGTCTGCAACCCGGATTTCGGTGTTGCCAGTACGGCAGCCATCAAAATTACCAGAGTCCACATAATGGCTGGTTCCATGTGCAGCGAATCAAAAAAGGTGTGGAGGGAAAATGCCCCGAGAAACCCGGCTGCCGGAATCATAAAATTATTATTGCTGCGTAGTGTCAATTTTAATTTTTTGATGAAAGCTCGTAAGATTGTGATGACCAAAAATAGAAAGGCAATCAATCCTGTAATTCCCATTTCGGCCAATAAATTCAGATAACTGTTGTGAGCATGCACCCAAACCAGGTCCGGTGGAACCGATGTGCCCTTCAAAAAAGCCGTCCCATATGTGAATTGACCCTGTCCAACAATTGGATTTTCAAAGAAGGTTTTCATGGCAATCTGCCAGAATAATTTGCGAGAATTGAGGATAGACCCATGGGTCGGGTGAATTGCTTGTTTATAGAGGATAAAACCGGCTCCTAAAAGAATTGCAGTCAGGATAATGATTCCTGTAAAAAGCAGGATCGGTTTTGCTTTTAATTGACTCCATGCCTTTAATATTCTGGTTTTCTCACGAACTCCGATCAGAAGCAGAATCAGGCCATAGCCAGCAGCAGCACCCAGCCAACCTCCTCGTGAGGAGGTGATAAAAAGCATCGCATTCGACAATAAGAAAATTAGAAAAAATGCTATTTTGTGTAACTTTTTCCGGCTTACATACAGGAAATAAAGAGCAAATAGTGCTGCGAAATAGTTAAAAGGGGCCAAAACGTTGGCAGCGGCCGGGCGGAAAGTGATGGCTGGCAGCCAATCCCGCGGGTTGATGTGAAGCCAATTTCGATACCAGTCTGCAAAATCAAAAATACCTGCGAAAGAAATGATTAAACTGGCAGTCATGAGCCCATAAATAAACATTTTAGATGGCCAGCCGCGGTAAACCAGATCGTACACCAGCATAAATAAAAAAATGGAAGAGCTCATGATCAGCATTTGGGCAGCTGAACGTCTTGGGTCAATGGAAAAGGCTACTGACAAAAAATAAGCGCCGGTCCAGATGATAAAAGGCAGTTTAAAAGGCGTTTGTACTTTTTGTCCAAACAAAATCCAGATAAGGGCGAGCACTGTCCACAAGGTGGCTGAAAAAAGAATGATAGAAAAATCGATTACTGCGTGGGTATAGCCAATTACCAGGATTAACAGACAAATTATTGAAATAACCACTGTTTCCTGAATCAAAAAAATTCCACGCGTTGAGAGTTGCAGTTTGATCATGTTAGCGATTGAAATTAGAAATTGACATGCTCCGCCCTTTCGACAAGATTTTGTCTCAGGCAAAATTGTAATTATTTTCTTCCTATTGGGTTGGTATTTTACAAAATTGATAGAACTAATTGATGTGAGTGATTTGCCGCCTGGAATTAATTACTATAGGTATCCACTGCAATATCATGCCAATCAGTAACAGCATGCGGATGGGAACGACCAGCCACAGACCCAGGAATAAGTGATGCGTGAGCAGAAATGGCCATTCAATAATGGTAATCAGGCTTAAAGAGAACAAATAAAGAAGCATGGAATTAAATTTGAAGGTAAGCAAGATCAGCGGGAAAAGGTAGAGAATCCACTGTGGGCTCCAACCGGGTGACCAGAGCAGAAATAGCGCCCAGGTAATACCTGCCATGCCAACAAATGCTTTTGGATTTTGCCTTTTCGAGCGCAGAAGGATGAACAGCCCTATTCCTCCAAAAACCAATAAGGTCGCCCAATTGGGAATTACGGCCGAGTTACCGCGTGGAAAAGTGGCGGCTTCAGGCCAGACTCGTTCTTCCATTGGCACAAAAGCGCCGGTGGTCAGGTTGCCATCAATCAAGGCCCAGATCGTTTGCCAGGATGATCGGGATGGCTGTGATTGTAAGGATGCCCAGGTCATGGTTGGTGACAGGATCAGGTGAAGTCCCCAGACCACAACCGTGATCCCTATGGCTACGGCACTGATTTTCATGAAGGTTTTCAGCTTCGTGAACCGAAAAACGGCCGGTAGCAGGATGATCGGAAACCATTTTGCAAGAATCCCCAATCCCAACCAGATGCCGCTGCTGGTTTCTTTTCCCTTCAATAAATAATAAATAGCTGCCAGCATGAGTACCACCGGAATGGGGTCGAAGTACCACCAGGTGTATGATGTAAAGGCCAACAATCCAAAGTAGATGCCGGTCCTTAGATCGGTTTCTTGTTCACCGAAGTTTAGCAATTTGCTTATTTCCGCTACCAGCCAGATGCTGGCTGCACTGGCAATTGTCAGTGCCAGAAAAAAGAGAAAATCAAACAGAAACTGGTTGCCCTGTGAAAACCAGTACACAATTTTAATTAGCCAGGCAAAGATGGGCGGGTATTCGGACCAGTAGTTAAAGTAGGGTAAACCGGGCATAGCGGCCGAGTCAAAATAAACCTGGAAATCGCCAAATCCGTGCAGGTCATTTGGCATCAGAGCCAGGAAGAAAAGTAAACGTCCGGCGATGTAAACCACCGGCAACAAAAGCCTTAATGTGGTAATAGTGTTGGGTTTGCTCTGCTTTGAAAATTCGTTCATAAGAATGGGTTGTGATATTTCTCGAATGCGACTGTTGTCTCGGGTCCGTGCCCGCTTAAGATGCGGGTCTGATCGGGTAGTGGTTTGATGTAAGTTTCGATACTTTGCAGCAATTGCTGGTGATTCCCCCCGGGCAAATCGCTTCGGCCGACACTCTGCCTGAAGATGAGATCTCCGCTGAAAACGATATTCAATGCTTGCAAGTAGAGGACCACATGTCCGCGGGTATGGCCCGGGGTCAAAAAAACCGCTAAATCTTCACCACCGAAAGTGAGATGCTGCTGATCGCTGAACATTTGGTTGGGTTGGGCGGCAATTTCAAAAGGAATGCCAAAGTTTTTGGCTCCGCCGTTGGCCTGCCACAAAGGCAAGTCGTCGGGATGCAGCCAGATGTGTGGCAGAGTCGTAAAATGGGGCACCAGCTCATTGATTCCGGCAATATGGTCAAAATGAGCATGTGTACAAAAAATGTCGCTGATCTGCAGTTCTTCTGTCTGGCAGAATTGCCAGACCTGCTCACTATCAAAGGCCGGGTCGATGATGGCAGCCTGTTTTTGATCCCTGGCAACCAACAAATAGGTATTATTTTGGATTGGTCCGAGGGTGAAACTGTGTACTTGAATGTTCATATTCCTTCTTTTTGATAAATGTTCTTCGGCAACCAGATCAGGTTGAGCGTAAAGGTGACGAGTAAGCCAATGGCTGCCATCCAATAAATATGTTCCGGATTTTGATTATATATGATTCCGCACAGCAGCGGCGCCAAAATCGTGGCCGCACCGTTGGCGGTCTCGATGACGCCGTAAGCGATCCCTGTTTCCCGGCTGTGAATGAACTGGCGGCTGAAAGCCAAAATCATGCTGCGAGCCAACCTGTAACCGCCAAAGAGGAAATAGGCCATTCCGTACCATGGCATGCCTGTCCCCTTGACAATCAGGATTGGGAATAGTAATACGAATGGAAAACTGACTAGGTAGCCGATGCGTGCCGGCAAATGACCGAGCATGAGCGCAAGGACGACATTTCCAAGTCCGCCGATAGTGCCCAGGAAGCCGATTTTCTGTAAATCGATATTGCGAATTTCATCCAGAAAAATCGGCGTGAACGACTGCGTAAAGACCATGAAAAACATGCCCAAACTGGCCAGAATTACCATGCGCATAAAAAGTTTGTTTTTGAAAATGCCCCGGACTTTTCCTGGCGTGTGGTGCGGCTCAACGTCCGGATTTTGAATGAAGAAAATCAGGATGGTCGAAATTACAAAAATAATGGCTGCAATCACATATAAAATTCGCAGCTCGTATTTCTGCCCGAGGAAACCGCCCAAGGTTGGTCCGAGAATGGTTCCGAGGTGGTAGGCTGCTCCGGTAAATGTCAGCGAACGTTCGGCACTCCAATTTCCACGTACGGAGGTGATATAAGAATTCATGGGAGCCACAATTGAACCGGTCAACCCATAAAGTAAAAAAGCAGGGATGAATAATTGCAAGTTGGGAGATAAAGCCATACCCCAGGCTGCCAGGGTCCCTAAAACCCAGGATACCAGCATAATGGGGCGGGTGCCATAGCGGTCGGAAAAATACCCGGAAGGAATTTGCACCAGGGTTGTCATCAAACCGACACTACCCAACACCATCCCAATCAATATGGGCTCTGCCCCCAGCTTTTGCAGATAGATTGGTTGAAACAGTAAGAACATGCCTTCACCCAAACCCCAGGCAAACATGGAAAATGTGACGAATTTAAGGCTGCGGTTCATTTGATTCCAACCGGTTCATTTCTTTGGATGTGCAAGCGAATTCAAGAATTTATGGAGGCAGGTTTGCTACCAGGTAGAGCAAGTGCTTGTGGCCATGCGAAAATTTATTGACTTATTAAATGTATCTCAAGCAATCACTTTGAGGCTGCGTTCCATTGAAGTGAGGCTAAAGCTTCCATTTTCTGTGATGACAACATCATCTTCGATGCGGATTCCACCCTTGCCGGGGATATAAATGCCCGGTTCCACAGTGAATACCATTCCGGGCTGCAGGCTTTGTTTATTTTCACTAAAAATATAGGGATCTTCATGTGCATTCATTCCCAAACCATGGCCGGTGCGGTGAGTGAAATATTCGCCAAAACCAGCCTGTTCAATCACATTGCGGGTAGCCACGTCAACTTCGCCGGTCGAAATACCAGGTCGTGCAGCGATGCGTCCGGCTTCGTTGGCCGTTTTGACAATTCCTGCAATCTTACCCATTTTCGGGTCGATCTGGGCTACTGCGAAACAGCGGGTAATATCGGAAGCGTACCCTTGAAAACGGACGCCCCAATCAAAAAGCAAAATATCACCGGGCGCAATCTTGCGCTCGCCTGGGGTGGCATGCGGATCGGCACTGTTGGGGCCGGATGCCACGATGGGCTGAAACGGGAATTCGCCCTGCGCGCCGGCTCTCAGGCATTGCAATGATAGTTCGGAAGAGATTTCGGTTTCACTCATGCCAATCTTAATTAATGGCAGGGTTTGCTGCAATCCAGCTTCTGCGATTCTGGCCGCTTCTTGCATGTTGTCAATTTCTTGCTGATCCTTATAGAGGCGCAGAGTAGAAAACACCTTCGCTGCCGAGATTATTTTTGCGGAGGGTGCGCTGTTTTGCACAAATTCCATTTCGAGAAAACGAAACTGGTTGGCTTCTACCCCGATTGATTCCCGAGTGATCTGCAGAAAGTCAGCAGCTGCTTGAAAGGCGTTTTTCCAGGTGGAGGGGTCATCCGAATAGGGGAATAACCGCTCGCAAGCTTCGGCTTTCTCGGCCCGGGTTACTTCCAGAGCTGGCAATACCAGTGCACTTTTTCCGTCCTGACGGATGAAGAGCACAACCGGTCGTTCCATCAAATGGAAATTTAATCCGGTCAGGTAATTCAAATTGAACCCTGGGTTAATTGCCACAAACGGAAGCTTTTGCTCTCTCATTGTTACTAATAAACGATCTAAGCGAGGATTGCTCATTTTCCCTCCAATGGTCAGTTTTTTGATAAAAATTATATCGTAAGTCACTTTTGGTTGCATCATTTCTGGTGGTTTTGGAAAAAATGAGGAATAGTAATTGGTAATTAGTGATTAGTGATTAGTGATTAGTGATTTGTGATTAGTGATTAGTGATTTGTAATGGGTAATGAGTAAGTAACGAGAATATAGGATGAGCATGCTTTTGAATGTTCCGAATGGGGAAAAAAAATTGTGGCATGTGGCGCATGATCGCTTTGCGCACGAGCTGACAGGAAAAGAAAGCTCATAGCTGACAGGAAAAGAAAGCTAATCACTTATAATTATCGCTATCAGCTATCAGCTATCAGCTATCAGCTATCAGCTATCAGCTATCAGCTATCAGCTATCAGCTCGCGAAGCGGCTATCAGCTCGCGAAGCGGCTATCAGCTCGCGAAGCGGCTACCAGCTATCACTCCCTCTTGACACTTCAAACCCTTCCGTGTAGAATTTCAAAACCCGAAACGAGGGCCTGTAGCGCAGTTGGGAGCGCGCTTCAATCGCACTGAAGAGGCCGAGGGTTCGAATCCCTCCAGGTCCACTGAGGTGCAACCTCGAATGAATATGACGGGATTAACAACGAAGAATTGGGCCCATAGCGCAGTTGGGAGCGCGCCTCAATGGCATTGAGGAGGCCGAGGGTTCGAATCCCTCTGGGTCCACTTTTTTTATTTAAACCCCTTGCTTCATAATTTTCAGACAAAAAACATTAAATCCTGGTTATCAATACCCTGGAGGCTCACATGCGTTTGGAAGAACTAAACTGGATGGATGTCGAGAAATATCTGCAAAATGAAGATCGTATTTTGCTGGTTACCGGAGCGACTGAACAGCACGGCTACTTAAGTCTGCTAACCGATGTCAAGATACCATTAGCCCTGGCCGATTCGATCAGTCAGGAAACGGGGGTCATTGTGGCGCCACCGCTCAATTTTGGGGTGTCTCCTTATTTTCTGGCTTATCCGGGTACGATCAGCTTGCGCACGTCTACTTTCCTGGATGTGGTTGAAGATATCATTTCCAGCTTGTATGGTTGTGGATTCAGGCGCATTCTGATTCTGAATGGTCACAGCGGCAACGACCCTGCTCGCGGAAGGTTGGTTGAATTGGCCAATCAATATAAGGGATTGCAGACGATCTGGTACTCATGGTGGGAATCCCATAGCGTTGAACAAATTGCAATAAAAAACGACCTAAAACCATTTCATGCTTCCTGGTTGGAGGCTTTTCCGTTTACAAAAGTGGCCGAACTTCCTAAAAAGAAGAAAAACCCGCCCAAGTATCAAGGCTTGTTGGGTGCTGATGAAACTCGCCGGGTATTTCAGGATGGTTCATTTGGCGGGCCTTATGAAGTGGCAGGTGAAATCATGGATGAGATTTTTTATGCAGCCTACCAAGATGTCCTGCACTTAATGCAGTTTGAATAAAACCAACTTGGAATAATCGGGTAAATATCAGCAGGAAATATACACGATTCTAAACTAGAATAAAAACATGATCCTGGAAACGCGCTTGGCTCGCCATGTCCTCAAATTTCCCTGGCTGTTTGCCTTGGCGATTCTCAGTGCGGAATTAAGCGCAATTGTTCTCATCTTTCAATTGAAGTTGATCGCCCGTCTTTTCAATACGCTTATTTTTGTAAAACCGGTTCAATTTAATCCACGATCCATATTAATATCGATTGCTCTCTTGATTGCAATGCGGGCATTGTTCACATTTGTTGAAAACCTGGCCTCGCAACGCCTGGCTATCAAGATTAAGTCTGAAATTCGGCGAACGTTAAGCCAGCGTTTACTCAGCTGTGAGAATCTTCAAGGCCGCAATTCGGGTGACTTGCAATCTGTTTTTGTGGATGATGTCGAGGCAATTGATCTCTATTTCAGCCAATATCTGTCACAGGTCTACCTGTCTTTTTTTATCCCATTGACCATGCTGGTTTTCGTATTCCCGCTTGATCTTCTCAGCGCAATTATTTATGTCGTCACGATTCCATTGATTCCATTCTTTATGATCTTGATTGGTAAATTTGCGCAGGAAAAAAATGACAGGCAATTGGGTGTCTTGCACCAAATGAGTTCTTTTTTTTATGATTCTATTCGTGGAATAAAAACCCTGATTGTTCTCAATCAAATCGAGGCTCATTTTAAACGGATTCGCAAGGCAGCCATGGAGTATCAAAAAGCCACCATGGCGGTGCTGAGAATATCCTTTCTTTCGGCATTTACGCTGGAGTTGTTGAGCACAATCGCCACTGCCATCATCGCGGTTCAAATTGGAATCCGTCTTTTGCAAGGGCGGCTTGGATTTGAGAATGCGTTTTTGATACTATTAATCACCCCTGAGATCTATTTACCATTGCGGAATTTGGGATTGCGATTTCATGCTGCTATGAATGGCGCGGCAGCTGCCAGGAACATTTTTTCTATCATGGATTCTCCGGTAAAAGTCCAAAACCAGGATTCGAAAATCTCGCCGGATTTTGATAAAGCAAAATTGATTGAAATTAAGAATGTCTATTTCAGGTATGAAGATGACCGCCCGCTGATAACTAATTTAAACTTAAAAATTGAGATTGGTTCAAGAATTGCAATTGTTGGTGCGAGTGGATCGGGGAAATCAACAATTTTCCAGCTATTGTTACGATTTATAGAGCCGACGCAAGGAGATATTGTTGTCGATGGAATCAATATCAATCAATTTTCCCTGACGGACTGGCGTGACCGGATTGCCTGGATGCCTCAAAATACTCTGCTCTTAAATGGTAGTATTCGCCAGAATCTATTGATCGCAAATCCCATGGCTTGTGATTCTGATTTATTGTCTGCGCTGGAGCAGGTCAATTTGTTGGGATTGATAGACTCTCTGCCTAAAGGACTGGACACAATGATTTCTGAGTATGGTCACAAGTTGAGTAGCGGAGAACGCCAAAGGATTGGGTTTGCACGAATCCTGTTGAGAAAATCAGCATTGATATTGTTAGATGAGCCAACCTCTTCTCTCGATCCTGAGTCGCAAGAAATGATTATGGATTGCATGCCGGAACTACCCGAGACGGCCACGGTCATCACAATTGCCCATCGATTGAAAACGATCATTCATGCAAATAGGATTATTTATATGCGCAACGGTGAAATCGCTGCAATGGGAAAACATTCAGAATTACTACTTCAAGATCAAGAGTATGCTGCCTTTTGCCTGTCCACCATTGGAGAGAAAAACGAATGACTTTGGCAAGAACGATTTCAAAAGGCTTGATCGGTTGGATATTGGTTTCCATTGTATTAAGCGCGCTGACAATCATCAGTGCCATTGGCTTAATGGGTACGTCAGCGTATTTAATCATCCAGGCCGGGTTCCATCCCTCGATTGCTGTGTTGCAAGTTGCCATTGTTGGTGTGCGTTTTTTTGGTATCAGCCGGGCGGTATTTCGCTATCTGGAAAGGTTGCTGTCCCACCGTTTGAATCTGCAAATCCTGGCTCGCATCCGCGAACATGTGTTTCTGCGGCTGAGTCAAAAGTACCCAATGCATCTTTCAAAGTTCACGAGCGCCTCACTTTTGAGTTTGCTGATACAGGATATTGACATGCTGGAGAATTTGTTTGTGCGCTTTTTGCTGCCGCTTGCTTCCGCAATGCTTGTCAGCGTCGCAATGAGCCTGTTTCTGGGAATGTATTCGTTAGAAATTGTGATTGTCATGTTAATTGGATTTTTAATGGCAGGGGTCTTCCTTCCATATCTTTCTGCCCTTGCAGCGAGGCAAACCGGACATAAGGTTGTCAATTCAAGGTTGGATTATCAACAATGTTTGCTCGATTTTCTGGGCACATTTCAAGAATCACTTATGTATCGACAGGGGTCAATCATATTGCAAGAGCAAATCCAAATAGAACAAAAAATGGCCCACTTTCAGTGGAAACAAAAAGTATTGCAATCAGTTTTTGGAAATTTTGGTTTCATTGTTATTCAATTGACTGCTCTATCAGTAATTATTGTGGGGTTGTTCTTACCAGCGCAAAGCCGGATAAATGTCATCTTCCTGGCGGTTTTTTATATGATGGTACTGGCAAGCTTTGAAGTTGTTCAAAATTTGGCTGCCTCCACAAATATGTATGGAAGCATTTCTGCCTCTGCACGCAGAATAGAGGAACTGGACAAAAAAATACCTGCAACAGTGCTCCCGAAAAAAACACTTGACTTGAGTCTGTTTCCAATCGAACTTAGCAATGTCTCCTATCGCTATGCGGACACTGCTCAAGCTGCTCTAAAAGAGATCACCATAAAAATTGAAAATGGCCAGAAAATCGCAATCGTCGGAAGAAATGGATCAGGAAAGAGTACCTTTATCGATTTGCTGATTGGATTATTGAATAATTATCAAGGTGAGGTATGGTTTAACGGGATTGAACTACGAACAATTACTAGAAATAATTTATTGGCAAGAATTGGACTGATCGATAGTCAACCATACATGTTTTCCACTTCTGTATCCGGGAATCTCCTGCTGGCAAACGAATCCGCACATCTCGAGGATGTCAAGAATATTGTTCAAAAACTTGGATTGTCTGAGCGGTTGGATGAGATCAAAACTGATCAGATTGAGGAAAGCGGCCGTAATCTGTCAGCCGGTGAAAGACAGCGGATTGAAATTGGACGAATGCTGCTACGTGATAGCGAGTTTTTTTTGCTCGATGAGCCACTTAAAAATCTCGATCCAACGCAACAGGATCAGATAAGGGTTCTTCTACGTGAAAAGATAAATGATCACGCTTGCGTTTGGATCACGCATCAATTTGATCAAATGGAGTATTTTGATAAAATTCTTGTTTTCGACAATGGATTACTCGTAGAAGAAGGGGATCACGACTCTTTAATGAAGTCAAATGGGTGCTATTTTTCAATGAATGTCACAAATTAAAAACAATTGCTCGGGCATATGATTTAAATTTGAAATTCTTAATGATTTTCAGGTATAATAAATTTATAAATTATTTTTATACTATAAAAAAGTAAATTTCGGCTATTTGGATCGATTTGGAACCGTTTTCTCTCTTTACGAAGTATTTGAGAGAGTTTACAAAATTTAAGAACAATCGAAAAATTGATTATGCGAATTACGGATAATATCAATGAGGCTATCGTATTATAGAAACCGACCTGTTATTGGGATGTTGAATATTAAATCAAATATATAATGCCGTTAATTTTCTAATTCATTTTTTTGAATTTGTTTTTTCCAATCACCAAAAGCCAAAATTAGTTAATTGTGGCAACGGATGACTCGGAAAATAAGCGCAATAAAAGTTCAGAAGAAAGACCACAACAGGGTAAGCATTTACCTTGATGATGTCTATGCTTTTGGTTTGACCAGAATAACGGCAGCATGGCTCAGCATTGGACAAGAATTATCAGAGAATGAAATTTCGCGATTAATATCTGAAGATGATGTTGAGATTGCTTATCTGCGAGCTTTAAAGTACTTGTCTTATAAGCCTCGCTCATCAGCCGAGATTGAAGAAAGACTCCGAAGATACGAGTATTCAGAACAAGTAATTGAACAAGTACATGGTAAATTGGTGGAAAAAGGTTACATCAATGACCAGCAATTTGCTGTTACGTGGGTTGAAAATAGAAATACATTTCGGCCGCGAAGCCATCGGGTATTGCGCTGGGAACTTCGTAATAAGAAAATAAGTGAGGAAACAATTTCTTCCATTCTGGATGAAACCGAACCTGAGGAAAAACTGGCTTTGGCTGCTGCCCGAAAATACATACCCAAAGTAGCAAATTGCGGACGTGATCAATTTTATCGCCGCTTGGCAGGTTACCTGGGGAGACGCGGCTTTTCCTATTCAATAACCGCACCAATTTTGGCTGAGTTATGGGAATCGGAAATCCAGACAAAAATCAACTATGAGAAATCGGAAAACGAGGTAATTAATGGGGAATAACGTAATAATAATAATTTCAATCTTTTTTATTGGTACTCTGACCATCATTGGTCTCATCTGGTGGTTGCTAAGCAAGAATTTCAATAAGCGATTGCAAAT
This sequence comes from Chloroflexi bacterium 44-23, assembly GCA_001899005.1. Lineage (GTDB taxonomy): Bacteria > Chloroflexota > Anaerolineae > Anaerolineales > Anaerolineaceae > UBA6170. The sequence goes on along the minus strand of MKUW01000006.1, from coordinate 73,533 downwards.
CGAAAAGCAAAATCAAGCGGATGCAATCATTGTCACCGCTAAAGAGAATGCCAAAACCATTGAAATTGATGCCAAGGACAAAGCGATTGATATCTTAAAGAATGCGGAAGATGAAATTGCAAGGCGCAGAAATGAAGTATCCCGAGAGGAAGAACGCCAGTCGAAAAGACGCGCAGATATGGACACTCGATTGGAGCGTATGGAACTGCGCGAACAAACGATTAATAAACGCCAGAGCGCTCTCGATAAGCGCACAAATGAGATAGAAAAAATGTACGCTCAGCAGTTGGGCGAGCTGCAAAGAATCGCTCAAATGAGCGTAGAAGAAGCACGTCAGGTTCTATTGCAGGAAGCAGAAAAAGAAGGTCGCAGTGACATGGCTAGAATTATCCGTTCCATCGAAGCGGAAGCTCGTGCGGAAGGAGAGCGAAGAGCCAGTGAAATTATTGCGGACGCCATTCAACGGGTTGCTTCTGAACATGTAAATGACGTAACAACTTCAGTGGTCACTTTGCCAAATGAGGAAATGAAGGGCCGTATTGTTGGCAGGAATGGTAGAAACATCCGTGCATTCGAACAAGCAGCCGGAGTGGATGTGATTGTGGATGATACGCCAGAAGCGGTCACGATTTCATGTTTTGATCCAGTCCGTCGTGAAGTTGCAAAAAGAGCACTGGATTTTCTAATTCTGGATGGCCGAATTCACCCGGCCCATATTGAAAAGGTTCTTGAAGATAAACAAAAGGAAGTAGAAAAAACAATTGAGGAAGCAGGTGAACAGGCTGCTTATGATGCTGGTGTTTCAATATTGCGTCCAGAAATATTGAAAATGCTTGGTCGTTTGAAATACCGAACTTCTTATGGTCAAAACCAACTTTCTCACGCTGTCGAAGTATCCAGGTTGGGGTCAATTATCGCGGCAGAATTAGGTGCTGATGTAGAAGTTGTCAAAGCTGCCGGCTTGTTACATGACCTTGGAAAAGCGATGGATCACAACACTGAAGGCACTCACGCCATGATTGGTGCGGAATTTGCCCGACGCTACGGAGTCAACCCGAAAGTGGTTAATGCAATCGCTTCTCACCACCATGAAATTGAACAGGAAAGCCTTGAAGCGGTTATTGTTGAATCTGCTGATGCTATTTCCGGAGCACGTCCGGGAGCACGAAGAGAAGATCTGGAGCAATACATTAAACGCTTGCGAGCACTGGAAGATATTGCCAATTCATTCAAAGGCGTGGCGCAAAGCTACGCCATCCAGGCAGGACGTGAAGTTCGCATCATCGTACGACCTGATGATATTGATGATTTGGATGCATTGCGGATTGCGCGTGACGTTGCCAAGCAGATCGAAGAAAATATGCAGTATCCTGGGCAAATTAAAGTCACTGTAATTCGGGAAACACGAGCAATCGATTTCGCCAAATAAAACAACTGAACGCAATACTAAATGGTACAGATAAAATTGTTGATACAATGAACATGTCTGTACCATTTTTCTAAGGTGGCAATATGAAACAATTACTTCAAAACTTGCGGGATGGAAAAGCCGAAGTTGTTGATATTCCAGTCCCCAAAGTGCAGGCTGGCTACGTGTTGGTGAGGAACCAGGCCTCGCTAGTCTCAGCTGGCACCGAACGCATGGTTGTATCCTTTGCGGAGAAAAATCTGGTAGGTAAAGTTCGTTCACGACCGGATCTGGCCAGGCAGGTGATCGATAAAGCCAAGAGGGAAGGGGTGGTTGCGTCTCTTTCAGCAGCATTTAATCGTTTGGATCAGCCGATGGCATTGGGTTACTCATCTTCCGGAATTGTTGAGCAGGTGGGAGAGAATGTCAGCGGATTTCACCGGGGAATGCGGGTGGCATGTGCAGGCGGTGGATTTGCCACTCACGCTGAATTTGTCCTCATCCCTAAGAACCTGCTTGTTCCAATTCCAGATACACTCAGTTTTGAAGAAGCTGCATTTGCCACTTTGGGGGCAATTTCGTTACATGGTTTTCGGTTGGCAAATCCACAGATTGGTGACCAGATCGCAATAATTGGTCTGGGTTTGCTTGGAATGATGTTAGGAGATATCGCAGTTGCTGCCGGATGTTCTGTTTTTGGGGTAGATCTTGACGCTGAAAGAGTAAAACTTGCGCTAGCACGTGGTGTAACTGCTGTTGAGCGGGAGCAGGCTGAGGTGCATGCGCCAGCTTTCACGGAAGGAAGAGGCTTTGACAGCGTTTTTATTTGTGCAGATACGAAATCATCCGATCCAGTTGAACTGGCCGGCGTTATAGCCAGAGATAAAGGCACGGTGGTTGCTATTGGGGCAACTGGCTTACAAATACCCAGAAAAATATATTATGAAAAAGAACTGACCTTCCTAATTTCAAGGTCATATGGACCGGGACGTTACGATAAGGAATATGAAGAACTGGGTCAGGATTATCCTTACGGTTACGTGCGCTGGACTGAAGGTCGCAATATTGGGGCTGTCGTCAAATTGATGGAATCCGAAAAATTGAAAGTGAAAGAACTCATCAGTCACCGTTTCTCGATTGAAGATGGTGTACGAGCATACGAGACCATAAAAGGCAAGGAAAACCAACCCTTTATGGGAGTGGTTCTTTTTTATCCCCCGGCAGAAGGGGGATCCAGTCCATCAAGTCAAACCAAGATTGAGATGTATTCCGTATCAAATAAACCTGAGGCTAGCATTAAATTGGGAGTTCTAGGCGCTGGATTGTATGCTGGAGCTGTGTTCTTACCACTCCTTGACAAGGACCGGAATTCAGAAAAAGTTGCGATATGTAGTGCTAAGGGTTTGAATGCCCGCCACTTTGCGAAAAAATTCCACTATCAGTATGCCTGCACAGATGAAGAACAATTGTTGCGTGATAAAGAGATAAACACGGTTGTTTTATTAACACCTCACAAAGATCATTCCAGGCAAGTGATTTCAGCATTGCAACAAAAGAAACATGTTTACTGCGAAAAACCATTAGCAATTGATGTGGATTCGCTTAACAAGATTGCCGATGAGATCAGTAAAGCGGAAACAAATTTAATGGTTGGATTTAATCGCCGTTTTTCACCAATGATTCAACAGGTTAAACGCTTTCTAGGGGATCTCGCAGAACCTGTGCATATTTACTACCGCATTAATGCCGGTTATCTTCCGCTCAACCATTGGTTACACAATCCCAACGTCGGGGGTGGCAGAATAATCGGTGAAGCCTGTCATTTTATTGATATCCTTTTTTACTTGGCTGGTACCAAGCCGCTTGAAGTTCAAACATTTGGTTTGCCGGATATGGGAAAATATCATAATGATAATGTGACCATGATCTTCAAAATGTTCGATGGCTCCGTTTGTAGCATTGATTATCTGGCGAATGGGGACAAAAGCGTTCCAAAAGAGTATTTGGAAGTTTTTACCGCTGGAAAAGTCGCCCGGCTGGAAGATTTCCGTAAGCTAACCCTAACAGAGAACGGTCAAAGTCAGGTAATTCGATCGCGAAACCGGCAGGATAAAGGTCATCAGAATGCCTGGCGCGAATTCATTAATAGTATTCATGATGGCACTCAGTCGCCCACGTCATTTGTGAGTATCTGGAATGTAACCCAAGCAAGTTTTGCTGCCCAGAAATCCTTAGACCAGAAAAAACCCATACTCATTAATTCGATGGCTGATTGATACCTGGAGTGTGAAAATTCAAAACCGCCTTTTATCTGATAATTATTCTCCCCTTGTTGACGATATTATTTTTATGGTAATCCTCGACAAAAAAATGAGATGTTAAAGCTTAAGGAATTCTTCGTATAGTTAAAAAAACAACAAAAAAATAACACTTTTGCGCTGATTTAGGAGATCAACAATGGCAGAGAAAATTTTGGTTGTGGATGATGAAGTATCTTTGCAAGAAACTTTGGCATACAACCTGACCAAGCAAGGTTATGAAGTGGAAACCGTTGGAGATGGTCCCGCTGCGCTTGAAGCAGCACGGAGGTTAAAACCTGATTTGATTTTGTTAGATATTATGCTTCCGGGAATGGATGGTTTTGAAGTTTGCCGGATTTTACGAAATGAAATGAGCACACCTGTGTTAATGCTGACAGCCAGAGATGATGAAATTGATCGTGTCGTTGGGCTGGAAGTCGGTGCAGATGACTACTTAACCAAACCTTTCAGCATGCGTGAGTTAATTGCACGTGTGAAAGCCATGCTCCGTCGCGTTCGGATCATTCGCGAAGAATTTAGTGCGACTCAAATCGAAATGGCGGATAAATCAATTTATGATTTTGGTGATCTGCGCATCGATACAGGCAGACGCGAGGTGCGTCGTGACAGCCAAATTGTTAATACAAAGCCGAAAGAGTATGAGTTGCTTTTTTATCTGGCAAAACACAAAAACCAGGTATTATCGCGCGATCAAATATTGGAAAGTGTTTGGGGGTGGGACTATGTAGGCGACAGCCGTACTGTTGATGTGCACGTTCGCTGGTTGCGTGAAAAACTCGAAAAAGACCCAGGCAATCCGCGGCGCATCATTACAGTTCGGGGAGCGGGTTATCGCTTTGAGGGTTGATTGATGCGTCATTCGCTAATAAATCGAATTGCCATTCCTTACGTCATTCTAATTCTCATGGTTGTAACCGGCCTTAGCATATTTTTCGCGTCCTTTATCCGCAATGTATACGTTGAGTCGGCCTCATCGTTTCTGGAGACAGAAGCGCGGGTGGTCGCAAGTCAGGTTCTTCCATTAATTAAGAATATGGCTGCTGAGACTGAATTCCAAAACCTTGCTCTTGAAAGCAATCGTCTGATGAAATCAAGAGTGACGATTTTTAAACCGGATGGTGAAGTGTTAGCAGATTCAGATGTTGATGCAATCCAATTTTCGGTTCAGGATTATCGCCCGGAAGTAGTCAGTGCTCTAAGTGGGTCAGTTGGAGTAGAAATTCGTAAAAGTAAATCCCTTGGAATCAACATGCTTTATGTGGCCGTGCCTATTTATGATTCTGAGCGAATCGTTGCAGTATCTCGGACTGCTGTTACTTTGGAAGCGCTTAACAAACATACTTTGAGGCTTCAAAACACTATTGTGGCAATTGCAAGCGGCACTGCATTCTTGGCCATATTAATTGCTTTTTATCTTACCCGTTTTACAATGGATCCTCTGATTAAGCTGTCTCAGGTTGTTGGAGATTTGGAAAAAGGTGATTATAAGACAAAATACCTACTCAATCGACGGGATGAGGTGGGAAAAATAAGTAATATTTTTATTACCCTTGTCAATAAATTAAACAATCAGATTGAAGGATTTAAAGTAGAGCGCAGTAAATTAGAGGCTGTCTTGACTCACATGACAGACGCCGTAATAATTGTTGACGGAAATGGGATCGTGCAATTAAGCAACCCAGCAGCAGAAAAAATTTTCAATATCAAGAAAGATACGGCTGTGGGGAAGTCATTGGTAGAAGTGATTCGAAACCATCAATTAGTGGAATTGTGGAAAGAATGCCTGGACTCTCGCAAACAGAAATCCACCACGCTTGAAATCACGGCGAGTAAAGTGTTTGTTCAGGGGATCGCGACACCATTGGAAGATGTTTTCCCGGGAGGAGTTCTTATTGTCATGCAAGATCTGACGAGGTTAAGAAAGCTTGAGAAGGTACGTAGTGATTTTGTCAGTAATGTCTCCCACGAGCTTAGAACTCCACTTGCATCGATTAAAGCGCTGACTGAAACTCTACTTGAAGGGGCACTTGAAGATCCTCCGGCTGCCCGCAGATTCCTCAATCGTATGGAAGTCGAAATTGATAATTTAACTCAAATGGTGCAGGAATTATTGGAGCTTTCGAGAATTGAATCAGGCCGTGTACCTCTAAAACTTCAATTGATGGAGCCCGGTTCAATCATTAATAAAGTAGTTGAACGTATGCAAGTTCAGGCAGAGAGATCCGGTCTATCACTCAACTTTACATTTCCTAATGATTTGCCACAAGTTCTTGTCGACCCGGATCGTATCGGTCAGGTATTTGTAAACTTAATTCACAATTCAATTAAATTCACACGCCCAGGGGGGAAGATAAATATATCCGCATTTTCAGACCGCGGAAGGGTAGTATTTAAGATAGAAGATAACGGTGTAGGTATTGAACCGGAATCTTTACAACGTATTTTCGAGAGATTCTATAAAATTGATCGAGCCCGTTCAAGTGGTGGAACAGGGCTTGGATTGTCAATTGCCAAACACATGATCGAATCGCACGGAGGGCGGATTTGGGTCGAAAGTGAAGTTGGAAAGGGAAGTTCATTTTTCTTTACTTTACCGGTTGCTTAAGAGTTGGTTGGGCGTGCTTTGTGATAGAATGCACATAGAAAAACAATTCAAACGTAAAATAAATTGAAATATTTGCAAGATCAACTAACCCTGTGGTTTTTGCCAAGGAGATAGGCTTGTGGAAGATTTAGTAATTTCATTATCACGCTGGCAGTTTGCAATAACAACTGTATATCACTTTTTTTTCGTCCCATTAACAATTGGTTTGGGAGTACTGGTAGCAATTTTAGAGACTATTTATGTTCGGACGAATAAAGAAATTTATAAGGAAATGACAAAGTTTTGGGGCAAGCTTTTTGCAATTAATTTTGCAATGGGGGTTGTCACTGGGATTGTCCAGGAATTTCAATTTGGAATGAATTGGTCAGAGTATTCGCGCTATGTTGGAGACATTTTTGGTGCACCGTTAGCAATTGAAGCATTGCTTGCGTTTTTCGTTGAATCAACCTTTTTAGGGGTCTGGTTATTTGGCTGGGACAAATTACCCAAAAAAATCCATTTATTTTCAATTTGGATTGTAGCCTTTGGCGCAATCATCTCTGCTTTTTGGATTTTGGTTGCCAATTCATTTATGCAAGCACCGATTGGGTTCGTTGAAGAAAATGGCAGATTAATCATGAACGACTTCGGTGCTTTGATTACCAATCCAAATGTTTGGGTTCAATTTCCACACACATTGTTTAGCGGATTCACTACAGGTGCGACCTTTATTGCTGGTGTAAGCGCGTACCACCTATTTAAGAAACAGCGCGAGGAATTTTTTACAAAATCACTCCGACTTTCCGTATTATTCGGTTTTCTATCAGTTTTTCTTGTCGTTTTGGTCGGTCATACTCAAGGGCAAGAGATGGTAAAAACTCAGCCGATGAAAATGGCTGCGGCAGAAGCATTATGGGATTCCGAAGATCCAGCGTCGTTTTCTCTTTTCTCAATTGTTGATGAGAAAAACAAACGCGACATTTTATCATTTCGAATCCCGGGTGTGTTGAGTTTGCTTTCATATAATCAGTTCTCCGGCAGGGTTGAAGGTATAAACCAACTTCAGGCCAGATATGAGCAATTATATGGGCCAGGAAATTATATCCCTCCGATTACGATATCGTACTGGTCTTTTCGTATTATGGTTGGAACAGGCTTTTTGATTCTGTTTATATTTGCGCTCTTACTTTACTTTATTATTCGTAACAAGAATCCTTTTCAATATAAATGGTCAAAGTTTTTACCATTTGCCATTGTTTTACCTTTTCTTGCAAATTCTTTCGGATGGATACTGACAGAAATGGGACGACAACCCTGGGTAGTATTTGGATATTTAAAAACAGCGGATGCTATATCAAAGAATGTGACCGTGGGAATGGTGCTGATTTCCTTGATCGGTTTTTCACTCGTTTATGCCTCCTTGATTGGAGCTGATATTTTCCTTCTGCAAAAATTTGCAAAGGATATTGGACAACCTGGTTTAGATACTTCCGAACCAATGGATTTTTGGGAAAAAGGGGAATAGAATGGACTTAAATACAATTTGGTTTTTGCTCATCGCCACCCTTTTTATCGGTTATTTCATTCTGGAAGGTTTTGATTTTGGAGTCGGCATTCTTTTGCCTTTCTTAGCAAAAGAGGATGTGGAAAGAAGAATGATCATTAATGCCATCGGACCCCATTGGGACGGAAACGAAGTGTGGCTGATTACAGCCGGGGGCGCGATGTTTGCTGCCTTTCCACAATGGTATGCCACTCTTTTTAGTAGTTTTTATATTGCTTTATTTTTGATGTTGATTGCATTAATCATTCGCGGGGTTGCGTTTGAATTTCGCAGCAAAGATGAAAGCCCACGATGGAGAAAATTCTGGGATTGGGCTATATTTTTTGGAAGCATAATCCCAGCTTTTTTATGGGGCGTTGCCTTTACTAATTTTATCCGTGGCGTGCCCATTGCTGAGAATTTTACGTACGTTGGTAATTTTTGGGATTTAATTAGCACTTTTTCGATTATAGGTGGATTAGTTACATTGACTGGATTTATATTGCATGGCGCAATATTTCTGAGCTTAAAAATGGATGAAAAATTGTCTGAACGCGCAACTCAATTCGCAAAAAAAATCTGGCTGCCTAATCTTATCATTGTTGTAATATTTATTGTTGAAACTTACTTTTTCACGGATATCTTACAACGTCTCGGAGTCAACCCTGGTTTTGTACCCATGGCAGCGGTACTCTCGCTTTTAGCAGTAGGCTGGCTGGTAGCCAATAAATATGCTGGTTGGGCATTTATTGTCAATAGTTTGGTAATCTTTTTTTCAGCCAGTACGATTTTTATAATCCTTTACCCAAGAGTATTGGTATCCAGTATAAATTCGGCATTAAGTTTGACCATTTATAATAGCGCTTCCGGTCCTTATACTCTAAAAGTAATGTCCATTATTGCATTAATTTTTGTTCCAATTGTGATTGCGTATCAAGCATGGTCTTATTGGGTATTTCGCGGAAGAATTGTACGTGATGAAAATTCACTCCATTACTAAGCTTTGGAGGAAAAGCTAAAAGATCGAAATATTTATTATTACTTACGAATAAAAGGAGAAAAAAATGGCAGAAAAAGTAGTTGTTATATCTGAAAAAACCCCTAAAGCGATTGGCCCTTATTCATTGGCTATTGAAGCCTCTGGTTTTATATTTGTATCTGGACAATTGGGAATAGATGCTATCCATGGAGAACTGGTACCCGGTGGTGTCGAAAAAGAGACTAGAAAAGCTCTGGAAAATATGAGCTCAGCATTGCAGGCTGCTGGGTCTGATCTTTCCAATGTAGTTAAGACTACAGTATTTCTAAAGGATATCAACGATTTTTCAAAAATGAATGCCGTCTACGCAGAATTCTTCACGTCAAAACCACCCGCTCGCTCAGCTTTTCAGGTTGCGGCTTTACCAAAAGGTGCCTCAGTTGAAATTGAAGCCATAGCACTTTCTGGTCAAGATTGAATTATATTGATTGATTTATTTTTATTACGGTTCTTCTTAAAAGGATGGTAATTTTAATTAGTAAGGAACCTGATGGAGAAATCAGTATCAGTTGTAATTCCATGTCTTAATGAAGAAAAACATATTTTGGATGTTATTAAAGCAATCGCCGATCAATCTTATTCGACTAGATTGATTGAGATTCTCATTGCAGATGGCGGCTCAACCGATGGAACACTGAATCAGATCGATTTAAGCCGTACGATGTTTCCAGAATTGGCTATAAAAGTGGTTAATAATCCAAAGCGTAATATTCCAACAGGCTTAAATTTGGCCATTAAGAATAGCAGCGGGGAAATTATTGTTCGTATGGATGCCCACACCATTCCGCATCGAAATTATATTCAATATAGTGTAGAGAATTTGCAAAACGAAGAAATTGCCAACGTGGGTGGTTTGTGGTTAATTCAACCAGGGCAAGATACATGGATTGGAAAATCAATCGCGGCAGCTGCGTCTCATCCATTAGGAGCTGGAGATGCCCGCTATCGGTATTCTCTCGCCACCGGGTTTGTTGAAACCGTTCCTTTCGGGGCATTTCATCGCGAGCTTTTTACTCAAATTGGATACTTTGATGAAACCTTATTATCAAATGAAGATTATGAATTCAATAGTCGAATTATTAGAAATGGTGGAAAAATTTATTACGACCCCAGAATTAAGTCGAATTATATTGCACGAGGAACATTGAAAGATCTCATACGCCAATATTGGCGCTATGGATTTTGGAAATTTAAGATGCTTCGGAAATATCCTGAAACTATTCGCTTGAGGCAAGCCTTACCGCCTTTATTTGTTTTGATGGTCTTATCTTTGTTAATTCTTGCAATTTTCTTTCCTGCCAGTCTAATTATTTTATCTGTGATTTTAATTGTATATTTTGTGATTTTAACATTTGCCAGTTTGAAGTTGGCAAAAAAAGAATCCGATTTTCGACTTATTGCCGGGATTCCAATCTCAATATTGCTCATGCACATCTCATGGGGAACAGGATTTATTTTTAGCTTTATCAGTAAAAACAGAGGTTATAATTAGTCTTTATGGCTAGCCTAGGAATGAAGAGTAAACCAACCTGGCGATTACGACCAGCAGAACGCAAGATAATCCTTGTAGTTGGTGATATCGTCAGTGCAACTTTGGCATTGTTGATAGCTTTAATCCTCTGGTCAATCGAACCAGAAGAGTGGTTAAGGTTTTCATGGCAGTTCATTATCGAACGGCCTCCAATCTGGTACTTCTTTTTACCAGTTTTGTGGGTTGTGCTTCTTTTGGGGTTATATGACAACCGGCATGCGGAAAAGATATCCTCCACAATTAGCGGCATCGCAATGTCGGCGTTGCTGAGCGCGATAATATACTTTTTTATTTTTTTTCTGGCAGCTCCAAATTCTCTTCCGCGATTGGGAGTGGCATTGTTCTTTATTGGTTCAACGGTTTTAACTTTAATTTGGCGCTTAATTTATATTGCGGTTTTTTCAGCGCCTGCTTTTTTGAGAAGAGTCATTATCGTCGGAGCAGGAAATTCCGGTTCTACGCTCGTTAATATAGTTAAAAAAAGTTATCCAATTCCTTTCCATCTGGTTGGATTAATTGATGATGATCCTTCAAAGAGAAACACTGAATTCATGGGTTACGAAGTGATTGGCAGCAGTGATGAATTGTTGAGAATCATTGATGATGAGCAAATTTCTGATGTTGTATTTGCAATTTCCGGTAATTTTTCAACATCATTGCTAAACGCTGTTATCACCGCGGAAGAAAATGGCGTGGACGTAACTACTATGCCGGTCATGTATGAGGAGCTGTTAGGGAGAATTCCAATTTATTTGGTACAAAACGACTGGCTCTTGCGCAGCTTTGTAGACCAAATGCATATCAATCGCTTTTATGAATTCGGCAAAAGGTTAATTGACATTATTGGTGGATTGGTAGGCGTTTTTGTTTTAGTCATCTTGTCTCCATTTATCATATTTGGGATAGCCATAAGTGGAAAAGGCCCGATTATTTATCGACAGACTCGAATGGGTAAAAATGGCAAAGAGTTTAAAATTATAAAATTCCGCTCAATGCAAGTGGATGCCGAAAAAAATGGGCTTGCCTTAGCTGCCAGGGAAAACGATGATAGAATCACACCGTTTGGCCGTTTTTTACGGAAGAGTCATCTGGATGAGCTGCCACAATTTATAAATATTTTGAAAGGTGATATGAGTCTGGTTGGACCACGATCTGAACGGCCGATGATTATTGATGAATTGAAAGAAATAATCCCATTTTATCGCGCCAGATTGTTTGTTAAACCTGGATTAACAGGATGGGCACAAGTCAACTTTGGATATGCTTCAACAATAGAGGAAAATGCTATTAAACTGGAGTATGACTTGTACTATATCAAACACCGTAATACGTTAATGGATTTAGGAATCCTGTTTCAGACAGTGGGATCTGTAATTGGATTGCGAGGACGCTAAATGCGCAACCGACCCAATTTACGTAATAAATATATTTTACTTGGCGATTTATTGCTGATATTCATATCAGTTATTGGCAGCTATGCACTGCGTTTTGAGCTTGGAGCTCAATTTTTCCAATATCTTCCAAGTGCTTACTGGATGTTAGGTGTTTCGCTAGTGATCAAACCAATCACTTATTACTTTTTTGGTCTATATCGACGTATGTGGATGTACGCCAGTGTGCAGGAACTTAAGGTAATCATCATTGCAGTTACAGCAGCATCGGCAATTGTTTCTGCCACGATGATTTTATTTCTTTCACTGGGCTTTTTTATTGGGTTTCCGCGAACTATTCTGGGCATTGACTGGCTTCTCTCAATTTTATTGGTAGGAGGACTGAGGTTTTCTTTGCGTATTATCAGTGATAATTTTGCTACTGGTGCAGCGACTGTAAAGATTGGTGAGAATAGAAGAACTTTGATTATCGGGGCGGGAGATGCTGGCGCGTTGGTCGTACGAGAAATGCAAAAGAATCCACAGATGAATTTTGTTCCGGTAGGATTTTTAGATGACAACCCCGTCAAATTAAAGCAACAGATTTACGGAGTTCCCGTCGTGGGTAGTATCAATGATCTTTCAAAAATACTGGATACCATGCAAATTGAAGAGGTCGTGATCGCAATTCCTAGCGCTCCCGGCCGTATTGTTAGGCTGGTAGCAGATATTTGCCGGGTAAAAAATACTCCTTTTCGTACCATGCCGGGTATGTACGAGCTGCTTGGCGGAACAGTTTCTGTCAGCCGGCTGCGCGACGTTGATATTGCAGATCTTCTCCGCAGACAACCTGCTCATATGAATGATGAATTGATTGGGGCTACCATCAGTGGAAAAGTGATTCTTGTTACAGGCGCAGGTGGTTCGATTGGCAAGGAATTATGCCGACAGATAGCTCGCTGGGGTCCGGCCAAACTTATATTGGTTGGACATGGTGAAAACAGTGTATTTGAAGCTCTTTTGGATCTAAAAGAAGACTTTCCAGGCTTATCTCTTACCCCGGTAATTGCGGACATGCGGGATAAAAATCGATTACGTATAATTTTTGATCGGCATAAACCCGATGTAGTTTTTCATACTGCAGCACATAAACATGTACCTCTCATGGAAATAAACAGCGAAGAAGCTATCAAGAATAATATTTTGGGAGCGAAGAACCTGGTTGAAGTTGCTGAAGAAAGCAACGTCGAACGTTTGGTTATGATATCCACTGATAAGGCAGTCCGACCGAAAAGCATCATGGGTGCTACCAAAAGAATTGCTGAGATACTTGTACTTAATGCGGCCAAGCGAACGAATAAGGCTTTTTGTGTGGTTCGATTTGGCAATGTTCTAGGCAGCCGTGGAAGTGTGGTACCTTTATTTAAACGTCAAATTGCAAAAGGCGGCCCTATTACGATAACTCATCCCGATATGAAGCGTTATTTTATGACCATTCCGGAGGCTGTCTATCTGGTATTACAGGCAGCCTGTATGGGAAAAGGGGGCGAAACTTTTGTGCTGAATATGGGAGATCAGGTTCGAATTGTTGATTTGGCTGAGGATTTAATTCGCCTTTCCGGGCTTGAACCTGGGAGAGATATTGAAATTACCTTTACCGGATCTCGTCCAGGAGAAAAATTGAGCGAGGATCTTTGGGATCAAGGATTCACCTTCAATCGCACAGAGCATCCTGATATTTACCATTTGGCAAGCCAGGATGAATTAAATGAGATTGATGTCGAACAATTTGTTGCTACTTTACTCGAGCTAGCGAATAAAGGTGATATTTCCGGCATTATTAGCGCTTTCGATGAAAAGATTCCAGGTGCTCAAGTAAGAATTACTCCTCCTGAGGATCTGATTTCCATTAATTAACCTATGAAAATTGTTTCTGAAACAGAATGGTCAAGTTGGTTGTCCAAGCAAACGAAGAAACATATTTTACAAAATACGGCTTGGGGGCAATTAAAAAATAATTTTAATTGGAAACCTATCCGATGCATTAATGAGACTCAGACTGCGGGAGCACAGATCCTTTTTCGAAAATTACCGTTGGGCTTGACATTTGCCTACATTCCTAAAGGACCGGTTGGGAATCTGGACTCTGAATTTTGGAAATCGGTAGATTTTATTTGTAAGCGGCAAAAGGCCATGTTTCTTAAAGTAGAACCTGATCTTTATAATGAAGACGATAAATCACCTTTTTCTGATGATTTTAGATTCGTTCCTGGCCTTTCAATACAACCTCGGCGTACGATTGTGGTCAGCCTGCAAGGACCAGTGAACGAATGGTTGGGTCGAATGAAGCAGAAAACCCGCTATAATATTCGTCTGGCAGAGAAAAAAGGTATTGAAATTCGTAAGACCGCAGATATCGATACATTTTATGAAGTTTTGCTTTCTACGGGGAATCGGGATAATTTTGGAATCCATTCCAAAGAGTATTATCGTAAGGTATTCGATTGTTTTCAGCCCGGGGGAAACATTGCCTTATTTTTGGCATACTACAAAGAACAACCGCTTGCAGGTGTTATTGTCTTTTCATCGGGTAAACGCGCGTGGTATTTCTATGGTGCTTCCAATGAGCACGAAAGAAACCGTATGCCAACCTATCTTTTGCAATTTGAAGCTATGAAGTGGGCTTCCCAGCAAGGATGCAATGAATATGATTTATGGGGTATACCTGATTTTAATGAGGATTATTTGGAAGAAAATTTTTCAAAATTATCTGAGGGTTTGTGGGGAGTCTATCGATTTAAACGCGGTTTTGGCGGTCAAATAAAAAGGTATATGGGTGCTTTTGATCGTGTATATAATCCTTTTTTATACTCACTTTACAAGACCTATTCCAAGATGCGGGGCAGTCCATGAAATTATCAGAGAATAAGACGGGTAGTCTTGGTGCCAAAAGCGCTTGTCGAGTAATCAAGAGCACCACCTATCTGATAAGGTGTATGTGTGTCTGAGTACAATATGGCTTTATGCTCTGAAATTGAATGGCGGGAAATTCTTTCCAGGTTGCCACATCCACACTTTTTGCAAACATCTGCGTGGTCTGAAATTAAAGCAAACAATGGATGGCAGGCTTTTTTTTTGATCTGGAAGAATAATTCAAAAGAAATTGTCGCAGGAGCCATGATTCTTGAAAGGCAAATACGGCCTTTTCCACTTTTGCGATTGCCAATACAATACGTTCCAAAGGGACCTCTTTTAGATTGGAAGAATTCTGAACTAGTGGCTGTCGTGTTAAAAGATATCGCCGATTTTGCTCAACAACGAAAAGCCATCTTCATTAAGATTGATCCTGAAATATATTTAGAGAACCCGATTTACTTTTTAAAATTTGAAGACATGAAAGAGATATCGGGGCAAGTTGAGGCCAGTATGAGTAAAAATGGCTGGCAATTCTCGGATAGTCAAATTCAATTTCAAAATACTTTGTGGATAGATCTTGAGCCAGATGAAGATGAAATTCTAACCAGAATGAAACAAAAGACCCGTTACAATATTCGACTGGCAGCTAAAAAGGATATAAGAATACGTCTTGCCAAACCTGAAGACTATGAAAAGGTCTATCGCTTATACGCAGCAACATCAATTCGGGATGGGTTCGTTATCCGGTCACAATCTTATTATTTTGATGTTTGGAAAAATTTTACTGATGCGAACATTTGCTATATTTTATTGGCTGAATTTGAAGGTGAAGTCATCGCTGCTTTAGTGATGTACATCTACGGTTGTATGGCATATTATATTTATGGCATGTCTTCTGACAAAAACAGAAATTTAATGCCTACTTACTTATTGCAATGGGAAGCAATCAAACTGGCAAAAAAAAGCGGTGCCAGATTTTATGATTTATGGGGTGCTCCAATTAATCTGGAAGAATCTGACCCCATGTACGGGGTATATCGTTTTAAAGTTGGACTGGGGGGAATATTTGTGCGTACTATTGGAGCCTGGGATTTGGTTTTAAGGAAATCTCCCTTCTTCTTATACCAACGCATCATTCCAAAAATCTTAGCGATTATGCGCAGCCGTGGCAGAAAAGAGACCTTACGCTCTCTTGATTAATTGACTAATATGGTAATAATGATTTCCATTATCTCAAGGTAAAAGTGCTGGTTGCCAGACGGGTGCGAACTCAAAACTAGGTGTGCCTACCAATATATTAACATTGGCTCCATTGATGGAAGCGATATAAATGTCATGGTTTTCACCATCCAACCAGCGTTCAAAAACAAACCATTGGCCATCTGGCGAGACGTCCATCTCAGCTGCCGGACTGAGGTCTGGTTGTCCGGATGGCGGTATGCGGAATTCCAACGCCAGTCCGGCATCGGCTAAACGTTTTCCCGAAAAATAGGGAATCCCGCCGTTAACGCTTTGTTGCGTGAAAAAGATAATTTTTCCATCGCGAGAGTAAGCCGGATAATTGTCATTAGAATTTGTAGAACCCGAAAAACGCTTTGCATTCGAACCATCAGGAGCCGACTGCCAAATTTCGTTAGAACTGACTTTGCGGGCAAATGCCAGGGATTTTCCGTCCGGAGACCATGCAGGCTGGCGATCACGCCATCGTGTATCAGTAATTTCCTTTAGTTCCTCGCTTTTGAAATCATAAATGTATAAATGAACCAGCCGTTCTTTTGAATCTGGTGCATTACCAGGCCGTAAGGATGAAAAAACGATTTTCTGGCCATCTGGTGACCAGGCAGGGTCAAAATCACCTGATGGATCTACTGCGACTGGCAGAGGTGTTATTTTTTCTAAATCTGAGATAGACACAGTAAAAATTCTTGCCCCTTCGTATAGTTCCTTCTTGGTTTGACAAGGTGAAATAAAGGCGATTTCTGTACCATTGGGCGACCAGGTTGGCTGACATGCGCCATCGACCAGGTGAGTTAATTTTTTGCGAGTTCCATCAACTAAACTATATGTCCATAACTGCATAACAACATCATCTTCATTCGAAGCATACGCTATTAAACCGCCCCCACCACCTGTCGGAAATGGATTTGCACCAGCTATTTCAGTTTCTATTTCTGGCGTTAACAGAGCTGCTTTATCCGGAGTTAGCGTTGGAGGCGATGGACTGGAACTTATAATCACAAGTGGGTTCGATGTCGTGGTTGATTCAGGAACAAGTAATTTATTTCCGGAATTGAAAAAATTGGAAATTGCTCCGGTTTGAATTTCCCAGGCAGTTGAAATGAAAAGAATTAATAAAATGGTTGCCATCCACCAGGGAAAGACGTGGTTAGCGCTTTTTTTTATGGACTCACTTAAAGGAATGCTAATGAGAGGTTGCGAAATACCGGTATGGATCGCAGGCATTTCATTTTGACGCCTGGGTGGCGGGGTCACCAGGCTGTTTTCAATCGGAATCGTGGTCATATTACCTGCATCCAACAATGCCACGCGGAAATCTTGTGCGTTTTGGTAGCGTTTGTCTGCATCAACTTCCAGAGCTTTTTCAATTATGACTGATAACCTCTCGCTGATGTTGCTGCGTTTTTTTCTTATTGGCGTTAATTTATCTTTGCCTGTCAAGCGAGAAAGGCCATCTTCAGGAACAGCACCTGTCAGAGCAGCATACAGTGTGGCTCCTAACGAATAAATATCGGAACGTTCATCCGTCCGTCCGGTACCATATTGCTCTGGAGGAGAATATCCAGGTGTCATCGCCCTGGCACCGGTTGTTGTTTGCTGGTTATCTTCGAGAAGCTTTACCAATCCAAAATCAACCAGAACGACATGGCCTTCAGGGGTGATTTTGATATTGCCTGGTTTTATATCTCGATGAATGACTGGGGGTTGTCGATTATGTAAATACATAAGTGCATCGCAGATGGCCGCCCCCATAATGATAACTTCGCGTTCCGGTAATTGGTCGAGGCGTTCAATTCTTTCGCGTAGGTCTTCACCTTCAATAAAATCCATAACCAAATACTGGCCTTGGCCGGGAATAAAAAAATAATCGCTCACCCTGGGTAGATTGGGGTGACGTAAAGTCGCCAATATATTGGCTTCACGCTGAAATTGGCGAGAGTAGTCATCTGTCAACATCAGGTTAGCCTTTACAGCAACGAGAACACCTATGTTTTCATCGACAGCATGATAAACGGAACTCATCCCGCCTTTTCCGAGGATTTTAATGATCCGGTATCTGTCGTTTAGAAGTGTGTCAGGAGTAATAGCCATTGTGTCTATAGAGGATTTTACCTTTGATGAATTGATTTAGCAATTGTGGCTTCTCGAAATTGTGGAATAATATGTAAAGGGTATAATCATAAAGATTATTTCAAAAGGGCAAATATTTTGGAACTCGATATAAAAACAGCAGTACAAACCGCATTCTTTTTGGCGATTATCGGTGTTTTTGCAAGTATTTTTTTGATATTCCGAAATTTCAATTCAGCTAAAAAAATGCCTTTTTACCGCAAACGGCGCCATTTGCAACTCAAATCCATTCGCTTGTTTGTTCTGGTAATATTTTTAATTGCTGCTGCTTTATTTTTTAATCAATATGCTGAGCCGGCAATTTACCTGGTTTTTCCTCCAAGCCCAACAATAACACTGACGCCAACAGTAACGATTACACCCACGATTACATTAACTCCCACAATAACTTTGACACCAACGATTACAGAAACGCCTTTAATTAGCCCAACTCCTGAAGTTCCTGCTGTTATACAAGCTGAGTTTCAAAGCACCGTAGTTCCAAACCCGGATGCAGCTTTCAGCCCTCTGGTGATATCAAAAGGCATTGATGATGAATTTCAACCCATTGGGCCAAATACAGAATTTGAACAACCGATGAGTACTCTATATGCTACGTTCAGTTATATCAACATGCTTGCTGGTGACCAGTGGACGTCTATTTGGCGGAGGGTTGAAGATGGCCAGATTGTTTGTTATGAAACCATTCCTTGGGATGGAAGCACCGGTGGATATGGGTTTTCTGATTGCACAGCTCCTGCTTCTGATTGGCTACCAGGAACCTATGAGGTGCAGATCTTTGTAGGTTATGAGTTTAAAGTGTCAACTCGCTTCGATGTTATTGGTGAACCTCCTACACCGACATTCACAATAAGTCCTACATCTACGGCAAGTAAATCACCGACTGCAACTTCCACACGTACACCACTTCCTACTCATACAGCCTCAATTACTCCGACAAAAACTCGCACTCCGACAAAAAGTTTGACACCTACAATCACACTTACCCCAACGCGCACAAATACACCTACTTCAACGCGGACTCCACGTCCAACCGATACGCGCTGGCCTTCGCAGACTCCTACACCAGTAGTGACCCGTTAGATTCTTTTGGAATTGGATGGAATTAATTTAATGCTATATGCTATTCTCAGGAAGCAGGCTAACAGGTGAGGTTTTTTCATTTTTAATTGAGGTTCTAACGCATGAAGCAAGACTTGCAAACTTGACTTGTGTAAATTATGTCCACAATTACCGGGGGATGAGGAAGATTATAGGGAGTAGCTGGTTACACAATCACAGAATAGTTTACGTCAAAAAAAAAACTCAATTGGGCTTCTCGAATACCCCCCTTTTTTTTGTTAAATAATCAATTTTCTTCGTGATTTTAATTGGGAAATTTCTATAGCAACTTCACAAGCAAGTTGAGCGTTGTTGCGCAACAAAGCCAAATTAGCCTGTAATGCTCGCCCACCACTTAATTCTGCCACTTTGGAGAGTATAAACGGGGTGGTTTCCGGACCATGAATTCCTGATATCGATGCAGCTAATAGTGCAGCTTCGATATTTGCTTCCATGGTTTCTTTTTCAATTGCATACTCGTCAGGTACGGGGTTGGCAACCAGGAGAGCTTCTGGCAAGCCTAATTCACATTGCTGGTTGTAAATTTGAGCGATTGCATTTGTAGTATCAATTTGTTCTACAACATGCTCGCCATTTCCTTTAGAATAGAACTCTGGAAAGCGATTTGTTTGATATCCAAATAAAGGCACCCCCATGGTCTCCAAATATTCAAGTGTGGAAGATATGTCCAAAATTGACTTTACGCCACTACATATCACCACTACACGCCGTTTTGAAAGCTCGTAAAGATCATTTGAAATATCGAAATTTGAATTACGATGAACTCCACCGATACCGCCAGTAGCGAATACAGAAATTCCTGCGAGATGAGCGAAAAATAAGGTTGCAGCGACTGTTGTCCCACCGTTCCAATTTTTGTGTAGTGCAAATGCTATATCCTTTGTGCTTATTTTGTGGTTATTGGTGCTTTTAGCCAGATCTGACATTTCCGAATCTTGTAGGCCGATCAACACTTTGCCTCGCATAAGAGCAATTGTTGCGGGTGTCACCTTCGCATTACGGGCGATTTCCTCCATTTCTTTGGCCAATTCAAGGTTTGTGGGAAATGGCAACCCGTGAGTAACTACGGTAGATTCAAAAGCAACAACCGGCAGCCCTGATTTAAGTGCTTGATCAACCTGGGGGGATATCAGAATATTTTGTGAAATGTTTCTTTTCATGTTTTTCCTTATTTATTAAGGCCTGCTCAGGAGAATGGTCTTTATCATCAGGGTACGAACCATCTATCAGCCCGAATGTCGAGATCGCGTTCTCAAGTTTTTTTGGCACTTTATCATACCTGCGCTTATAAGCATTTCGTCCAAGCTTCATCTGTCGAGCGTATGAATTTTGTAAGAGGAGCATTTCTTTTTCATTTGGTGGATTAAACTTTCCCTTTGAAACTATATTATGTGCTTTATATGACTGAATTTTATTGATAAGGTAGAATTTCGTTTTTAACTTTAGGTAATTTTGTAGTCCATCTGAATGTACATAACTTGCCCAACTCTCTGTTAGCTTAAGAGCCTGCCAAATTTCTCTTCGGTTGATAGAGGCTGGAAGATGCAACGATCCAGTATCAATCCAATCTACAGAAACCCGATAAATTTTCATTTTGAAATTAAAGTCTTCCCGAAATTCTTGAAATAGCGAATCTTTAATAAAAATAGAGGATTTGGATTCAGTAAATTTAAAGTTAGGATAACCTCGTAATTGTTGGTGCTTGAGAATTTGTGAAAATTTCTTTCGAGTTTGCAAATTCCGTTTTATCTTTTGAAACCGGCATTGGATGAAGATGGGAACATTTGGCTTGCGGCTGCTATGGCTGTTTAGAGCCTCGATTTTTCGCTCTATCTGGTGCTCAATTTTTAATAAATTTTCAGAATCCGCATTTTTCTTCATCATAAAGATTATTTCGTTTAATTTCTTATTGTTAATAAAAAGAGTAAATTGTCTGATGAATTCATCGAAGAAATAATTCTGCCAGGTTGTATCTGGCATTTGGTATGTCATCCAGTAAATATGATCCAAATTGTTCGTCTCTTGAATTTCTTCTGAAAAATCAAAAATATTTTGAACTGAGAAAATTGGTTTCAAATTTTTGATTATTAAAGGAACGCCATCTCTTGTCCGGCAATAAATATCAATGATTGCACTATGCTCACGCAAATCGAATAATTTTATTGCTCTCACAAAGCCGTCTACCTTAAATTGTGCGGGAAAATTGGATGAACTGACGATGGGGGCGCCAAAAGCGTTTTCAAATACAGCTGCATTTCCCGAACCAATTTTTACAATCGCCGGTCCACCTAGCAAGCCGATTATTTGTTTATTTTCATGTACAAACTGTTGACCATCTTCAATTTCCAAAAGATCTAATTTCCCAATTGAAAAAGCAGATTTTAATAACCTGCTTGATGCCTTTTTTACATTCTGAATTCCAAAACTCTTTGCCAGGCAAAATGAGTTGATCGAGAAAGCCAGGTGTAAGGCGAGAAAGATCACTGCCATTAAGATAACTGTATTCGCCGAAAAAAAGAAACGAAAATATTGAAGGATAATTGCTGACAATGGAAAATTAGTCAACCAATCAAAATCCACCCTGAGGTTTTCCGGCGGAATGAGGTTATTAAAAAATGAGGCAATAACAATCCAAACGATTAACAAGAAAATTATGAATACTGTCAGACGCGCAATACCATGAATAGTATCGATCGTAAATATCTCGTTGAGCAGCGAGTCTCTCAATTGCCTTTTCTTATCGGATAGGTTTCCCTCTTTTGAAGTTGTATGCGCCTCATTCATCAGTCATGCCCTTGCTGTGAATAAGAAAATCACTCAAGTTGGTTAATTGCTGATAATCCTTCTCGAGACCTTGCACAAGCAGTGGGTTGTGCCTGATTAAATAGAGGATACCTTTTAAATTAGCAGTCAATT
Organism: Chloroflexi bacterium 44-23; assembly: GCA_001899005.1. Lineage (GTDB taxonomy): Bacteria > Chloroflexota > Anaerolineae > Anaerolineales > Anaerolineaceae > UBA6170. Next base: position 51,414 of record MKUW01000006.1, on the reverse strand, counting down.
GAAAAATTAAAGGCGAAATCGTAGTATTAGGTTGGTTTTTAGAATACCTGGCTAATGCATAGGAAAAATCAAGTAACGCCTGTGTCCGCGCTTTTTTTTCCAGATCATATAACCTTTCCCTTATGTTTTGATTTAACAATTCACCTTCTCGTAAGATATTGTGGCACCATTCATTTAAGAGCTCCTTTTCATACAACTCTGGTATGTGAAGATGTGTAACTTCAACTTTATTGACACGAATCCCGCGGTTATACAATTCTCTAAATTCGTGGTTAGCTTGCCGTGTTATCTTGGTTCCATCTTGGCTGCCGGATTGATTTGAAGTTGCTTGTGTTAGTCGCTTTTGTATTTGATTGCTGATAATTTTCAACATTGATAATTCAGAGTTATGCTCATATACGAGCTGTGCCAGTTTTAATTGCTGGACGAGTTCCTTCCAGATTCTTGCTGTGAGCGTGGGTGGAATTGATTCCCATCCCTTTTCGGATTTTATGATGGTATATCCATCGTCTTGCAAAGGCAATTTTGAGTAAACATTTTTTTTGATTGAATCAGGATCAAACCCGAAACCATTTCTTAGGTATTTGGATTTATTATCAATTTGATATTCGATAAAAATCGTAGCACAAACTTCGCAACCATCTAGCGTAACCGCATGCGTCTCTCCAGCTTTTTTTATTCGCGAGGTATATATTTCAAAAGTTTCTTGCGGTTGTTTTGGCATGTAGGGTTTATCAAACGGTAGAGGTCCGAGTGTATATGTTTGTTTTTTCAAGCTGACTAGACCCACTAATCTCTCGCTATTTTGGAGAAACCAAAAACCCCCACTAAAAACTCTTTGCTTCCCGATATTATTCTCTACCACCGCAGCACTGGCTGAATCGGACCAAATGGCTCTAACCGGCTGGTTTGAAATTGCAATTTCGGGCGATACAATCTGGCCATCGCGGATTATGGCAATTCGTGTGATTTTTCCAAAAATGAACCGGAGCAAATGTAAAATTGTCTCTATCCTTTGATCAATACTATTAAGTGGGAAGAGAAACTGGCTAAAAAAGATTAGCGTAAATAACAGCGCAATCCCGAATACCAGGAGTGCAAGGCTAAAATACAAGACTAAATTAATCGAATCTAAATTTATGACGAGTAGCAGGAGCAACAAGAAACCCAACAAGAAAAAATGGGAAAGGATTGATCCAAAAAGAGATCTTGACTTGGCTGATCGTATTTTGTTCATCTGTACCTGTATTTTATCTCAGATGTTAAGGTAGTTTTGAATAAGCTTGCGACTGATTTGTTCCAAAAGTCGAAAATTATATATTTTTTAAGATCTATAAAGGTGCCCGACAAGGTAAAAACAATTGGTAGCGGGTAAAATAAGAATTAATGGAACACCCTAATTTGTAACCCGGTAAAATGGAGGGGACAAGATGAGAGCTTTTTTTATTTTCCTGTCAAAATCAAAATGGCTTCAATCCATTTTTACGAATTGGTCGTATGCTTGGAAAATTGCTTCACGATTTGTGGCAGGTACAACACTTGCTGAATCGATCTTAGTTGTAAAAAAAGTTAACGCAGCTGGTTTCGTAGCCACTCTTGATCACCTTGGTGAACAAACCGAATCGCTCAGTGATGCCCAAACCGCGACAGAGGAGATCATTGACCTGATTGTTGCAATCAAAGATAATGGAGTGAGATCAAATGTTTCCATAAAACTTTCTCAAATCGGGCTTGTTCTAGACTTTGAGGAATGTAAACAAAATTTGAAGAAAATAATTGAGAAAGCCAAACAATGTGACGTATTTGTGCGCATAGATATGGAAGATTCTAGTCTTACCGATGCTACCTTGCAACTATTATATTGGGCACATTCCCTCTATGGTGGAGTAGGAATTGTAATCCAATCCTATTTGTTTCGAAGCTCGAATGATGTTGAAGAATTACTCAACAAGGGAATAACCATGCGATTGGTTAAAGGGGCATATAAAGAACCTTATTCCATAGCTTTCAAAAAGAAAAGTGATGTTGACATTAATTATGATTTATTGACTGACAAAATTCTGAAAGATCCGCAGGTGAAAAATTATGAACCGTTTATTGAAGGAATTTTTCCATCCTTTCTTGGCTTAGGCACACACGATGATCGTAGGATTAAATTTGGCATAAATTTGGCAAAACAATTGGGATTAGGAAAGACCCAGGTAGAAATACAAATGCTTTTCGGAATTCGCAAAGATTTGCAAGAAAAATATGTTCATTCAGAATACCCAGTGCGCTTATACATTCCTTACGGAATCCATTGGTTTCCATATTTCATGAGACGTTTGGCCGAGCGACCAGCAAACGTCTGGTTTTTCGTTTCAAATTTTTTTCACCGGTAAATAATATGACAGAATGATGTAAAAACCAATAAGTAATTAGTAGGTATGGTTAATGGAGGAAATTTATGCTTTTTGGTCAACGTCAAATAATTGTTTTCTTACTTTATGCGTAAGGTTCTTATGTTAAGGGTTTTCTTAAAGTAGATAGGTTAGAATAAAACTTAACATAAGTTGTTTTCGGATTTCGAAAAACTATTAGCATTCTTTGAAGAATTATTGATTAAATTATCTTTAACAGACGGATCGTTTCAGGGTCGTTTATTAATTAGTTCACAAACTGAAGCCATTTATCTATTACAATTTTTTGAGGGAATACTGGAAAGATAATAAAACCATGGAAGAAGAAAATAAAATTTCCAAGAATATTGTTGAAGCTGTAAACATTCCAGTCCTGGTGTCTTTAATTGTCAGTTACGTAATTGGAGCTGCGTTTGTTTCATACCTGGGAAGATATTTAAATGGATTAATTTTTTGGCTTGGCCTGGCAGTAGTCATACTCTTCTATTTGAGTTCAGAATTTTTAGCAAGAATTTATTACTACTCAATACCCAGAGAAACAATCGAACGATCATTCCAACTCAGATTGAAGAACTTTTTTTTACAAACAAGTTTGGCTTTTCTGGCAACCGGTGCCGGTATTACTGTGTTGATATTTTTTCTGGGGAAACGCGATTTAGAAATCTGGCTTTTTTTGGCAATGTTCTTTGTGCTGGATGTAATATTCGTAATGCGCCCATTCGATTGGAGAAACAAAGGCTATCGGGATTTATTGGATGCTTTCAATCTGGCCGTACTTACACCTGCATTTGCGGTGGTCTTGCAATTGGGTGAAATACATAGCTCTTTGTTATTAATCACATTTCCAATCTTTTTTTTGATAATAGCCATAATTTTGGCTTTATCTCTCGAACATTACTACGCCGACTTGAAAAGTGGTCATCGTACTTTGATGACTATGGTGGGTTGGAAAACTGGTATGAATTTGCATAACATCTTTTTGTTGTTATTTTATTTAACTTATGGTATTGGTGCTGTACTTGGTTTACCTTCACGGTTATTACTGCCGGCTCTGGTAGCTTTCCCTTTCTCGTTACTAGAATTTTGGGAGTTATCAAGAATTGGAAGTGGGGAAAAACCGCGCTGGGTATTTCTTAAGTTTGTTGCTTGGGCTTCAGTTGGGGTTATGACTTACTTCTTAATTTTTAATTTATGGATTGGCTAGGAAATGAAATCATTTCTGCACCTTAAAGCACCGGAAGAGGCGCGAAATGAATACTTTTCAATTTTCGATTCGTTTAGGCTCTCAACTGAAAAGATTAAAAGTGATTTTGGGTTAGATCGGATCCTTGCGAAAGACTTGTTCGCTCCCGAAAGCTTGCCGGCATTCAATCGTAGCACTGTCGATGGGTATGCAGTTAGAAGTAAAGATACATTTGGTGCTTCTGAAAGCCTGCCAGCTTTTTTTAAAGTAATTGGTGAAGTTAACATGGGCAAACCCACTCCACTTGAAATTAATAGTGGCGAAGCAGCCATTATCCACACCGGTGGAATGCTTCCTAAGAATGCGGATGCTGTGGTGATGATTGAAAATACGCAAACAACCCTGATCGGCGAAATTGAAGTCGGAAGAGCGGTTGGTCATTTTGAGAACATGATTCTGGCCGGCGAGGATGTCCAATCCGGATCTTTGATATTCGAACGCGGTTGGAAATTACGACCTGGCGATATTGGCGCATTAATGTCAGTGGGAATGATTGAAATTGAAGTTTATCGCCCCTTAAATATTGCAATTATCTCCAGTGGGGATGAGGTTGTGGATCCTCACTTTGAAATTCATCAAGGGCAGGTGCGTGATGTGAATTCTTATACTTTGAGTGCCCTTGTTCAGAAATATGGCGGACATTCACATCTCTATGGAATTTCACCGGATAACAGAACTATATTCTCCAAAATTGCCCGGCAGGCCTTTCAAGAAAACGATATGGTTATTATTACAGCTGGCTCTTCAGCCAGCGTTCGAGATTTGACAGCAGAAGTAATTCAGGGATTAGGTGAACCTGGTGTGCTAGTTCATGGCGTTAATGTCCGCCCAGGAAAGCCGACTATTTTGGCGGTCTGTGACGGGAAACCAGTAATTGGATTACCTGGAAATCCTGTTTCTGCATATGTAATTGCCAACCTATTCGTGGCACCGCTAATTAGAAAATTAAGTGGCCAAACAAATTTCTTCTGGGAACAAAAAATCAATGGAATTTTGACTGTCAACCTGGCTTCCAGTTCCGGGCGTGAGGATTGGGTGCCAGTAAATATTATTAGAGACGAACATAGCAAAAATTGCTTAATTGAACCTATTTTTTATAAGAGTAATCTCATTTTCTCAATCATTAAAGCTGAGGGTTTTATTCGAATACCACCTGACATCACCGGTTATTCGGCCAACTCCGAAGTGGAAGTAGTCATTTTTTAAAGGAGCCCAGATGGGATTGTACCTACATGATATACCGTTGAGTCAAGCCAGGGAAACATTTCGTAATGGATTGAATCAATATGGTCTTAATGAACCGCTGCAGGCCGAATTAATCCCCATTGATGAAAACGCTGTTGCTCGAATATTAGCTAACCCGGTATGGGCTAAAATTTCATCCCCACACTACAATGCTTCAGCGATGGATGGCTTCGCTTTTTTCGCAAAAAAATCTGAAAGTGCAATGGTGACGAATCCTGTAACCTTGCGGATACCCGAGGAAGCAGTTTACCTCGACACTGGCGATGTTCTTCCAGATTGGGCAAATTGCGTCGTAGCTATCGAAAATACGGAAGCTTTGGATGAAAACGGAAAAATTTGTGGGAATGTTCGTAACCCATATATGATTCGAATTCGAGCTTCATTACCGCCGTTTACGAATGTTCGCCCAATTGGAGAAGATATTATTGCTACAGAATTAGTCCTGCCGGTCGGTAGATTTTTGCGCCCGGTGGATTTGGGAGCAGCAGCGGCCAGTGGGCATACCCACTTATCGGTATTTAGGCAACCTGTTGTCGTCATTTTGCCAACCGGGAGTGAGCTTGTTGAAATCGGCAAAGAGGTTGAACCGGGCGAAATTATTGAATATAACTCGGTTGTTTTAGGTGCACAAGCCCTGGAATGGGGGGCGAAAGTGCTCCGGTTTCCCATCACAAGGGATGATTTTGAACAAATTTGCCAAAAAGTTGGAGAAGCAGCTGAAATTGCAGACCTTATATTATTAAATGCCGGCTCATCCGCCGGTGCTGAGGATTTTTCTTCACGAGTTGTGGAAACACTGGGCGAATTGTATGTTCACGGTATCGCAATCCGACCGGGACACCCCGTGATTTTGGGGATGATTCACGCAAAAAATAATCGCCATGTACCGATTATTGGAGTCCCTGGTTTTCCAGTTTCATCAGCAATGACCGGTGAACTTTTTGTAAAACCTCTTATTCGCCTCTGGTGTGGTTATGATTCAGCTAATGATGAAACAATAGACGCTTTTATTACGAAAAAAATTACTTCACCAGCCGGAGATGATGATTATATCCGGGTTGTTGCTGCAAAGATAAGTGATCGTTATTTGGCGGCTCCGCTTTCCCGTGGCGCAGGTGTGATTACATCGCTTGTAAGGGCAGATGGATATACTGTGGTACCTCGAGGAATACAGGGTCTGGATGTGGGTGAAAAGATCCGCATCTTTTTAAATAAGCCTCGAAATGAAATTGAAAACACAATCATGGTGATCGGGTCTCATGATTTGACCATTGACTTATTAGCCGAGTATTTGGCTAAGAGAAAAAGACGGCTTGTTTCGGCAAACGTCGGCAGTTTGGGGGGATTGATCTCTTTGCAGCGTAAAGAATCCCATATGGCTGGTTCCCATCTTCTAAATCCAGAAAATGGCACTTACAATTTCACATATATCCGCAAATACTTGACTTCGTTTGGCGTTGATGTGGACGTGATTAATTGGGTGTACCGTGAGCAAGGGCTTATTGTACAGACAGGGAATCCGAAACGAATTACAACACTGGCTGACTTGGGACGTGAGGATGTTGAGTTTGTCAATCGGCAACGTGGGGCTGGTACTCGCATCTTGCTTGATTTTCACCTGGAAGAAATTGGGTTATCAGTGGAAAATGTGCATGGATATGAGCATGAAGAGTTTACTCACCTGGCCGTTGGAGCGTCAGTATCCAGTGGGCGAGCAGATGTTGGTTTAGGAATTGCTTCAGCTGCGAAAGCACTCGGGTTGGACTTTATCCCGTTATTTAAAGAGCGTTATGATTTTGTAATTTCAACAGAGTACAGTCATACTGATCTTTTACTTCCATTCTATGAAGCGATGATGGATGAATCCTTCCGCGCTTCTGTCCAGGCTTTAGGGGGCTATGATGTATCTTCAATGGGTAAGCAAATAGTAGAATAATAAGAAGGAGAAAATTATGGCGATTCAAAAAGGACTTCCAGCACCTGATTTTATACTTAACGATGAAAATGGAAAACCACATAGCCTTTCTGACTACAAAGGTAAAGCTGTTGTTTTATATTTTTATCCGAAAGATGATACTGCCGGCTGTACCACAGAAGCGTGTGAATTCAGAGATGATTTTTCAGTGTATAAACAAGCCGATGTCACAATTTTAGGGGTGAGTCCGGATGATGAAAAATCCCACAAGAAATTTAAGCAGAAGTATGAGCTGCCGTTTACGATACTCGCAGATGTTGGCCATAAGGTTTGTGATTTATACGGTGTTTGGGGTGAGAAGAGTATGTACGGCAAGAAATACTTTGGAGTAAAGCGAACGACATTCTTAATAGATGCGGATGGTAATATTCTGGATATCTTCGAAAATGTAAAACCGAAAGGGCATAGTGCTCAGGTATTGGCCTCCCTGAATTGAATTTCTCAAAGCAGGTGAAAAAAATAGGTTTACGGATAAAAAAAGTTACTTTTTTATTATGTAAACTTTGCTCAGAAAGATTAATTAGTTTCTAATTATTCGAAGTCATACTTTTACTAAGGTCGTCTAAATTAACATTTCCTAAGTAATCCAAAATTCTGCTTTGCAAGCTGCCCCACATTACTTTTGCAGAGCATGTTTCGTTATGGGAGCACTCTTCTGTCGCATTCAAGCAATCATTCAGACAAATTGGCCCTTCTAAAACTTCTGCAATTTGCAAAATTGAGATTTTTTCTGGGGATATATTTAATTTCAGACCGCCACGAGGGCCAGGCATTGCTTTAATCAACCCTGATTGCATCAGTGTATGCCCAATTTGGTGTAGAAAAGGTAAAGGAATATTTAAGGACTGCGATAATTTTGCCGTTGGTTTTGGCTGGTTGCCATTTTCATGCGCGAGGGCAACCATTAATTGAATGCCGTAATCTAATCTGCGGCTAATTTTAAACATTAATCACCTCATTGATAGGATAATGATATTCATCCAGTTTTAATCAATAATGATGATCGAAGATAGTGACAAATTTCCTTCATACCAAATAATTAATAACTACTTAAGCTTTTCTGATTTGGTGGCTATCAACGAATTTTTGTAATATGCCACCCTTGTGACTGCCGGTGAAATAGCGGTAGCAAATTTATCGCTATTGATTTATTCGAATAGGATTTTATTTGGCCATATTAGGAAATCAATTTTTGACCTTGACTTCATTTCAATTTCACGAACCGGCATTAAAATGCGACGACAATCCAAATTGCATGAAAAGCTTATATGTTAAGGTTGTTTTAATAAATGATGAACATATAATTCTCCATAGATATTAAAATTACTTCAAACCAGGAGGTTTATAATGAAAAGACCCTTATTGATTGTCGTGTTCGTTTTTATCGTTAGCGCGGTTATGTTGTCAGCATGTGGTGGCGGCACTCCTACTTCAGAATCATCAATTCCGAAGGAATATGCTGGAAAGACGAATCCATATGCTGGTGATGCAGATGCTATTGCAGCTGGCAAGGTCCTTTTTGAGGCCCAGTGCTCTAGTTGCCATGGGCCTGGCGGTAAAGGCGACGGGCCGGCTGGTCAAGCCTTAAATCCACCCGCCGCAGATCTGACGAAGGTAACTGAGGGAGATGACTATGAATTTTATCGCATCTCAGAAGGTGGTGGATTTGCTCCATACAACTCGGCCATGCCACCTCACAAGAGTACCCTAACAGAAGATCAAATTTGGAAAATTATAAGTTTTGTTGATTCTTTAAAATAATTGCTTTTAGCTGGAAAAAACAGACCACATAATTTGTGGTCTGTTTTTTTATTGTTATCTCAAGAGCAATTAGAGAAATTAGCGATAATTCAGATTGTATTCCGATTTATTAATGGGAATAGACTTTTTAGTTTGTCATAGAAAAAACAACTGTGTCAAAAAAACTAAAATTCCAAAGCGAAAAATATCAATCCAGAAAATATTAACGAAAATAAAGCGATCTTGCTTTGACATTTAACTGTAAATTCCAGATCTTCATAATGGATTGATAACAATGTTACAAATATTTTGATAAAAGCGATAGTTATTGTAATATTATAGCGAGTTTCCTGAAGAGAAGACTCATATTTTTTAAACAACAATGATTTATTTAGGAATAATTCAATATGAAACATCTGGCGATTATATCCATTCTTGTAATAATCTTTACTTTACTTGCGAATTACTTTTTGCAATCTGTAGGTCTGCTGCCTGTGGAAGCGAGTGAACAGGCAACCGTAATTGACAAACTTTTTAATACTCATTTCTGGATTATTTCGTTTCTTTTTTCGCTAATTAGCGTGGTTGTTGTCTATAGCTTGATTGTCTTTAGACGGAAAGGCGATGACGAAGACGAAGGAGATGGAAAATATATTACCGGGAACAATACGCTTGAAGTTGTTTGGACAGTCATCCCCCTTATTACAGTCATTTTCTTTTCTTTTCTCGGAGCAAAGTCTTTAGCCGCAACCAAAGTAATTGAACCCGAAGCATTAAATGTGAATGTTACCGCAGGCCAGTGGTATTGGTTTTTTGAATATCCTGATTTTGAAATTAAGACCGATACATTATTCTTGCCGGTTGACCGCCAGGTGAAATTGACAATGACCTCGGTTGATGTAATCCATTCTTTTTGGGTTCCGGAGTTTCGGGTCAAACAAGATGTATTGCCCGGCGATAATTTTGTGAAAGAGCTTTATTTAACCCCGACTGTTGTTGGTGATTACACTGTTCGATGTGCTGAATTTTGTGGTGGTGCACATGCCTACATGAACAGTCCTGTCAAAGTGATGAGCAAGGAAAAATTTCAAGACTGGGTTGATACGGAACTTGGCAATCAACCAAAAGATCCGGTTAGCAAAGGCCAAAAGCTTGTAACCCAGAACGGTTGTGTTGGCTGTCATTCTTCGGACGGAAAAGAAGGGGTGGGACCAACCTGGAAGGGATTGTTTGGAAGCACTCAGAAACTTTCAGATGGCTCTACCGTCACAGTGGATGAGGAATATTTGACAAATTCGATCGTAAAGCCAAATGTGCAGATTGTGGCTGGATATCCGGCAAATGTGATGCCTTCTAATTATGCTGATTTATTTAGTCAGGATGAGCTTTCATCTATCATTGCATTCATTAAATCATTGCAATAAAGGATAAGGGATATTATGAAGAAATTTTTCTCTATCGGCATCATTCGCGGACTTATTTTCCAGATTTTGGGAAGCTTTGCAGGTGCAGGGATATTCTATGGCATCCGGGTTTTGATGGGGTTGCAATGGAAGACTGAACCTACCATCGTTGTAGGTGGTTTGGTTGGAGCAATATTTTTCCTTGTTGGGCAGGGTTCCTTGCGCGATTGGTGGCATGTAGCGATCGGAAAAGAAATGCCTGAAGCTCATGAAGTAAAACCATATCCAGGGTTACGGCGATATTTCGAATTCACTTTGGACCACAAGGTAGTAGGTGTCCAATATGGGGTTCTTTCCATGGTTCTTTTATCTGTGGGAGGATCTCTCGCTTTAATTTTCCGTTTGGAATTGGCCAATTCAGGTTTACAGATTCTCGATTTTATCCAATTTAATACGTTGGTTGGTTTACATGGAATGGTTTTGATCATTTCTATCTTGACCGGGATCGCTGCTTTGGGAAATTATCTTGTGCCTCTACTGATTGGTGCAGAAGATATGGCTTTCCCGCGCTTGAATGCTTTTTCGTTTTGGATTGCTATCCCAGCTTCAGTGATTTTATTAAGCGCCATGTTTTTCGGAGGATTTGAAACCGGCTGGACTGGATATCCACCTAATAGTGTTCGAGGACCTATGGGAGTTCAAATGTTTTTTCTTGGCGTTTACATAGCCGGCTGGTCTTCCATTCTCGGGGCTTTAAACTTAGTCGCAACGATCATTAGAATGCGGAATAAAGGCATGAATTTATTCCGAATGCCTATATTAGTGTGGTCTGTATTCTCAACATCCTTTATGGCCATGACAGCAACCCAATTAATCGGTCTTTCTTTTCAATTGGTGATGTTTGAACGTTTGTTGGGGATGTCATTTTTCACCCCTTCTAATGGGGGAAATCCGATCCTTTTTCAACATTTATTCTGGTTTTATTCTCACCCGGCCGTCTACATATTTGTTTTACCTGGTTTGGGTGTTATAAGCGAACTGCTGCCTGTTTTTGTGCGAAAACCTTTATTTGGCTACAAATGGGTAGCAATGTCCTCAATGGGGATTGCGGCAGTGGGATTCCTTGTCTGGGGGCATCACATGTTTGCGGCTGGAATCGAAGACTACTTGCGTGTCCCATTTATGTATAGTTCGTTGCTTGTGGCGGTACCGACTGGTGTAAAGTTTTTTAGCTGGGCCGCAACAATTTGGCAGGGTAAGGTTCGCTTTGCGGTACCGTTGTTGTTTACTTTGGGTGCAATACTCGTATTTTTATTGGGTGGTTTAACCGGACCGCCATTGGGGACAGTCTCCACCGATTTGCATTTACATGATACTTATTTTATTGTGGGCCATTTTCACGATACGATGTTTGGTGGTTTTATTTTTCCAATTTTCGCTGCAATTTACTATTGGTATCCAAAAATTACCGGACGAAAGCTGAATGAGACACTTGGTAAAATACATTTTTATTTGATGACGCCATCGTTTTTATTGATGACTTTTGGTCAAATGAGGATTGGATTACTTGGAATGCGGCGCAGAATTGCAGATTATGATCCAAGTCTTAATTTTGACTTCACCCAGTTACTCATCACAATTGCTGGATACCTGATCGCTATTTCAGTATTGATATTCTTTATTAACTTGATCATTTCCGCTAAAAAAGGTGAATTGGCGACCGGTAATATTTGGAAATCTCGCTCTCCGGAATGGGCAATCCTTCCTTCGCCAGCCCCTGCCCACAATTATGAAGGTTTTGAATTCAAACTGGTTGGCGATCCCTATGATTATGGCTTGAAAGGGAGTAAGTATGTCGAGCTGACAACTTCTTCCAATTCCAAAAGTGAGGCAGTCTTATGAAAAATATACAACCATTACAGCGAGGAGTTGTCGTTTTCGCTATTCTAGCGGTGTTGACGACCATTGAATACTTTCTAGCGATTAGCGAAGTTCCCCAAATTCTATTATGGACTGTGGCATTAATTAAATTGGTGTTGGTTTTACAGTATTTTATGCATGTGTACCGGGTATTTCGTTCGGATGAAGGAGATTCAGAATGACTTCATTAGGACTATCGCAACGCCAATACCAGAAAAAAACTGCCACCAACAGACTTGGATTATGGCTTTTCTTCATTTCAGATTCATTTATGTTCGGTGGTTTAATCATCAGCCGCTTCTACCTTTTAGGTGACCAGAAATTAGACCTTAATCAATTTTTGGGTTTAATGGTTACAGCTATCTTACTCACCAGCAGTTTCTTCATGAATCGGGCTGAAGTGATGGTCTCTCAAGGGAATCGAAAAGGATTTATTCGATCGTTAATTATCACAATCCTTTTAGGAATAACCTTTTTGGTTGGAGTCATAGGTGTTGAATGGGCAGATGCACCATTCGGACCAGCAGATGGTGCTCAAGGGGCGGTGTTCTACATGCTGACTGGTATGCATGCTTTTCACGTACTGACAGGCATACTTTTTCTATTGGTTACATTGCGAAATGGCTTGAAAAATAAATTTAGCAGTGAAAAACACTACATGGTAGAAGCTGCAGCTAATTATTGGCATTTTGTCGATGTTGTCTGGATCATTGTTTATCCAGTACTGTATTTGATGGGAACTTTTTAAGTCAATCATATGGGTAATAAGATTGTGTTATTTCTGGTCGCTATTATTGCCTTAGTCGGCGTAAGTACTGCGTTGCTTTTTACACGGGAACATGTCATGGCTGGATCGGTCATAGATCCTCCGGTGCCTGCTCCTGATATTAATTTACCCTCTTCGCATGGGGATCAATTTCACCTTCAGGATCAACAAGGAAAATTGGTTCTACTTTTTTTTGGATACACTTTTTGTCCGGATGTCTGCCCCGCAACCCTAGTTAATATGCAACAGATTAAGAAACAATTAGGGGAAAGAGCAAGTCTGGTGACTTTTGTTTTTGTAACTGTAGACCCGGGTCGCGATACTCAGGATCAAATGGCCAGGTATATGAAGTCCTTTGATGAAACATTTTATGGTTTGACCGGAAGTGAAGAAGAACTCGAACAAATCTGGGATGCTTTTGGGGTTTACAGGGAGACACAAGAATCCAATAGCTCAAGCGCATATTTGGTTGACCATACTTCACGTCTGTACCTGATAAACAAGAATGGACAACTGAGTGCAACCTATTTAGTAGATACGTCAGTTGGCAGTATTGTTTCCGACCTGAAATATATGCTCACACAACGTGATCCGTGATGAAATCTATGTATTGGAAGTATTTTTTCAGGATAACTCTATCCCTCCTGGTAAGTTTTGGATTTGGGTTCCTAATTAGTGAGGGTAGTTTTTTTGTTCTTAATCAGGGAGAACCACCAGAGAACCAAGAGTTTATTCTTGTGATACCTTCGGGAACGGCTGATCGTATTGAAAAAGGTTTGTCAGTGCCATCAATTCCGGAAAATATGGTCTTTTATGAAGGCGATCGGCTCACGATAAAAAACGAAGATGTGGTGAGCCACCAACTTGGCCCTATCTGGGTACCTGCTGGATCTACGGGCAAGCTTGATCTAGGGCAACAACAAAGATTCACAATTTCATGTTCTTTTCGGCCAAATAAATCATTAGGTTTGGATGTTCGTCAAAAAACTGGGTCTGAAACTCGCGCTCAAGGTGTGCTTGCAATTGGCTTGCCTTCAAGTGTGCTGCTTTTTCTCTTTTCCATTGTACTGAAGCCAGTTCAATCCAGCAGCGATGCAGATTTAAATAAAGATGAATGATTACCGGCGGTTTAAGGTTGTTCTGACCACATTGCTGGCTATAGCAGGTGTGATTGTACTCATACGCCTTGGAATATGGCAGTTAGATCGATTAAAGTGGCGGCGAACTTTTAATAGCCATTATCTACAACAGGTAGCAATGCCAGCTCTTTTTTTAAATGAAAGTGTGGAAGATCCTGTGTTAATCGATTCAGAATACCGTCAGGTAAGAGCAAAAGGTCATTACGATTTTGGAGGTGAGGTTTACTTACAAAATCAAGCTTTCCAAAACCAACCAGGTTTTCGAGCCTTAACCCCTTACGTCTTGGATGGCAGTGAGATGGTTGTTTATGTGGATCGAGGTTGGATCGGTATGGATGCCATTGAAACCATGGATGAAATTAACCAGAATGCAGAAGGTGAACAAGAGATATCAGGTGTAATTCGATTACCGCAACAAAGAAATTCATTTGGAATCGATCCTGATGCAGAAAAATCACCTGATTCTCGTTTCTGGATGATAGTCAACCTGGAAAGGTTGCAGGAACGTGAAAGTCGTACTGTTCTTCCGATTTATATCCAATTAACTAAGAAAGAGACTAGTAATCTGCCAATTCCAGTTCCGAATGAAATTGAAATAAGTGAGGGTCCCCACATGGGTTACGCCATACAGTGGTTTTTCTTCGCCACGTTATTAGCCGGTGGGTATCCCTTCTTTTTACGTAAGATATTAAACACACCCAGCAAACGGAAGGAGATTGTCGATGATGATTACTAAACCCACCTCAAGAATAGAAAAATCCATTTTTTGGCTTATTTTATCTGCATTAATTTTTATTTTCTTACAAGTTGTATTTCTTGCAATTACGAAGAATTATGGTTCGGAGCAAGTCTGCCAGATCGGATCAAGATGTAGGGATCTACTTGGAATTTTTGGCGGGATAAACGGGTTTGAAAATAGCGTGGCATTTGTATTTAGTCTGGCTTCTGCAGTTACATCCGTTATAGCCATTTATAGCTTGCTAAAAAACAGTCTTTTTCCTACAAAATTATCCATTTTCGGTTTGTTAACTATCATACTGGTTTTTACGGGATGGGTAATTTCCGGTACAGAACTAACGAATAATAGAATTATTGGTAACTTTCTTACAATAGTAGCTTTATTCTCAGCTACTATTTGGCTTGGTTTGTTTGTTTTTCGTGAAAAGAAAGATTCTCTTCCACCGAGAAATAATTGGCGTTATGTCGCATGGACAATCTCGTCCTTGATCGTAATAGTCTTGGGTCTAATTGTTTCAATAACGGATGCGGGCAGGTTATGTGTCGGGTACCCGCTGTGTAACGATTTCAATGGTCTCGAACCTCTCGGTTATGTCGCCCTCATACATCGCCTTTTTACTGCTTTGTTATTTCTCATAACTCTGATTGTTCTTAACCATACTTGGAAATACTATCGCAGTTCCTATTTAATGCTCATTTCTGTGACGGCTGCCTTTACGATGCTGATCGGCCAAATTGTTGTTGGAGCTGAACAAGTTATTCGCAATTTTCCTTTGGAATTAGTTTCTCTGCATGCCATCAGTGCAACTGGTTTTCTTGTAGCGCTCGTTTTTGCCTTAATTGCCTCACACTACGAAACTCCAACCGCTTTGCCTGAACAGAAAACGATTTTTAATGACCGCGGCAGACTAAAAGATTTTTACCTGCTCAACAAACCGATCATTGTTTTATTACTGCTGGTGACCACATACGCTGGAATGGTTGTTTCCTTGGGAAAGTGGCCTTCGTTTGCCTTAACCTTCTGGACGATGCTGGCTGGTGCTTTGGCTGCTGGCGGTTCTTCTGCCTTAAATCAATACATTGATCGTGAAATTGATCTTTCGATGCAACGTACCGCCAAACGCCCATTACCTTCCGGGCGATTAATGCCCTCTGAAGCACTGGCATTAGGCGCAGCGGAAATTGTAATTTCATTCTTTATTTATGCCAGTTTTGTTAATATGCTTGCAGCAGTTCTGGAAATGGTGGGAATGATTTATTATGTATTTTTGTACAGCCTATGGCTTAAGCACGTAACTGTCCAAAATATCGTTATTGGCGGCGGTGCCGGCGCAATTCCGCCTTTGGTCGGATGGGCAGCTGCGACCGGGAGTCTGAATATTCCCTCATTTTTCTTATTCGCGTTGGTTTTTCTTTGGACACCACCACATTTTTGGGCCTTGGCGTTAGTCCGAAAAAATGACTATGCCCGTGCCAAAGTTCCGATGTTACCGGTTGTGAATGGAGAAAAGACGACCCGGGTACAAATATTTATTTATACAATTCAACTGGTAATTCTAACTCTGATTATGCCTCTTTTTAAACTCGGGGGAAGTGTTTATTTGATCTCAGCCATTGTGCTGGGATTATGGTTACTGCATACAGCCTGGCGTGTACTCACAGTTAAAGGGAATAAAGTAGCCCATAAAATGTATCGCTATTCAAGCATGTACCTTGCATTTATTTTTCTAGCGCTGACAATAGATTCCTTGTTGTAATCAGACGATAGAAAAAATCTATTGCAATTTGACCAGAACTTTACCACCGCTCCAAAGCTCTTCGAGACGGTAATAATCTCGTTGTTCGGGAGAAAATAAATGCACGATAATATCGCCGATGTCTAATAATAGCCAGCCACTGGAAGAGTTTCCTTCAATGGTGGCATTTAGTTGATGTTCTTTTTTCACTTCTTCTTTTATACTTTTTGCTAGCGCATCGAGCATTCGATCACTGGTTGCTGTACAAAAAACAAAATAATCTGCAAAGGATGCAATATCTTTCACGTCAAGCAGTAGAATATCCTCACCTTTTTTATCGTCCAGGGTATCTACCACAAATTTTGCTGTTTCTAATATACTCAGATTTCACCTCTATTTTTTTGTGTTTTAGTAGCTTTTCAAAAAAACCAGTTTGGGGAGTGTTTTTTAGTGCGCCATCGATCGCCTAAAAAAACTCCTCCCCCAATTTATTAAGTAATACATATTTAGTAATTTTAACACGAAATTAATGGTTGATAAAATTAAGGCAGCAGGTTGAAATTTCTAAGAGAACTATAAATCGGCCCGTTTGGCTTAAGATCGCTTTTGTAGAGTGAAAACTCGCCAACCTTCCAACTTCCGAATAAACGGTTTCTATTGACATTTATATGGTTTTCCAATTTCAGCAATGCTTGTGGTTCGAGTGGAAATTTAATGCGTGCAATGGTGATATGAGCTGAAAATTCTCTCGACTCAGACGATAATCCCAGAGAAGTGCCAATTTCTTCCAACATTTTGGAAATTTCCATCACAGGCCCAATGTTTTCACAACCAATCCAAATTACGCGAGCTTTTTTTGTTTGTGGGAATACACCCATTCCTTTTACAACAAGTTCGAAGGGTTTTGTCCTTTTGATGCGTTTGTCTGCCAGATTGGCAAACTCTTCGACCAAATGAAAATCAAGTTCTCCTAGAAACTTTAAAGTGATGTGAAGATTATTTGAATCGACCCATTTTAGGTTTGAATTTTGAAATTTTTGCTTGAGTTCAAGAATATTGGTCTTTATATTGTCTTTTATTAATTCTGGAAGTTGAATTGCGAAAAAAGCTCTGATTGGAGGATTCATTCTTATGGCTCTTGTACTTCGACATTTACAACTATTTGACCGGAGTTCTCAAAATTCAGCATTAATTGAAATTGATCCCCCTTCGTCAGATCCTGTTTTAAATTGATAAACATTACGTGTAAACCAATCGGCTTAAATTCTACTTTGGATTTGGCGGGAATTTCCACATACTCCTGCTCTTGCATGGACATGGTTCCATTCATTTCTGAACTGTGGTGTATTTCTGTAATTTGGGCAATATCGCTCTTTGCAGAAAGCAATTTGTCAGCCCGATCCAATGGATTCGATATCAGGAAATAGGCTGCCGTAGTGTTTCCGGCAATTCCCGGTCTGGCCCATGCTGATTTAACACCAATTTCTTTAGACTCCATGCACGAATTTAAAATAAGCATTAGAAATAAACTAAGTAATAAGATTGGATTTTTTTTCATTTTCTATCCTTTGAAGTGTCAAGTAAGTATACGAATGCTCATTTGCTGGGTCAAGCACGCCTGCCTATACATACCAAAAAATCGGTTTATATGATTAAAAATTGATGCTGCGAAATGATTGGTTAGAAGAAAATGACTTGCTTTATGTTAAGATTGTGATCCATCTTGACTCCAAAAATGGTGAGTTATATATAATGGCCAAGCTGGTCAAGTCAATTAACTTATGGTATAAGATATATACCCTGCTATGTACGTGATGCAGCACATTCGGTTTTGAGCCAACACTTCCAAAATGGAGCCCAGAATTTTAGGGCGTACGCGATAGGCTTCGGCCAAGGCGAAAACTCTGAAGCGGGCACCTACCTGCGTTTGCAGGTTCAAAACTTCGCAGCACACGGCATGGTGGGGTTTTTGTTTCTTAAAATCCATAATCTACAATATTCCATTCCTATATAATAGGGGTAACGAATGGAGGTAAATTATGCGACCAAACCCGGTGTTGAAGCGACTCGGGCTTTTAGATGAAGACCGTGTTGTAGTTATTCATTGTGACGATATCGGCATGTGTCAGGCATCAGTGGCTGCCTTTGAAGAACTTCATGAAACAGGTATCGTATCTTCTGGCGCAGTTATGGTGCCCTGTCCCTGGTTTCTGGCAGCTAAAAAGATAACCAGGAAATTTCCGCAAATTGATTTAGGTGTTCATTTAACCCTTACCAGTGAATGGAGCGAATATCGTTGGGGTCCTATATCCACCAGAGACCCGGCAAGCGGAATGATAGACAATGAAGGGTATTTTTTTGCTACTTCGAAGGAGGCACAGGCAAACATTGAGCCTGATTTCGCAAATGTCGAATTGGCAATGCAAATTGCGCGAATGAGTGAAGGGGGATTTTTACCATCACATATAGATACCCATATGGGTACCGTTGCCCATCCGAAATTGATGCAAACTTATATTGAATTAGCTATAACGAACAAGCTTGCGCTTATGATTTTCCGCCTCGATACAGAAGGTTGGATGGCTACAGGTCTGGACTCTGATTCTGCAATAATTGCCACTGAGTTGGTGACGAATTTAGAAGATATGGGAATCCCGTTATTTGATCATATTCGGTCAATGCCGTTAGACGATTCGAGTATACGTCTTGACATGGCTAAAGCAATTTTCAAGGACTTACCATCCGGTTTAACGCACTTCATCATTCATCCTGCAATTGACACCCCTGAAATTAGACGAATTTCTCCGGATTGGCTGGCTCGGGTTGGCGATTATGAAGTATTCAACAATGAAGCATTGCGAGCATTTATTAGACAGCAGGGTATACATGTGATAGGGTATCGCCAATTACAAAAAATGATGCCGGGTTTTTCTGATTAAAAATAGTTGACATTGAGAGAGAACATTTGTAAACTTGTGAAAAGTAATCACTACACTGGAGGAAAAGATGAGTTCCAATTACCAATTAGTCATACGCAAAGGCGCGAATCCTGGGCAAACATTCCCGATTGATCTCACAGAAATGTATATTGGACGTGATTTAGGCTGTGAAATTGTCATTAATGATACTGAAGTATCTCGTCGCCATGCAAAAATTTATGTTCAGGGTTCGGGTTTTGTCATTGAAGATTTGGGTTCGACCAATGGCACTTTTGTGAACGGGCAAAGGATCACTGGCCCACATGTGTTGGTTCCTGGTGAGGAAATTGCATTAGGTGATACGACAACATTACTTTTTGAGGTTAAAGAAGTTGATCCGGATGCAACCCGAGTTGCTATGCCTTCATCTACTGGAGAACAAACATTTGTGAATGTACAATCTCCACCGAACTATCCCGCTTATTCAGAGACTCCAGTTCCTGCACCTACACCTCCTATGGCTCCGATGCAGTCGGTTCCACCTGTCGCTCCTGCGCCTCCATTTGCCGGTCAAGTACCTCCATCTCCAAGCCGCCCTCCAGTGCCTCCTAGCGGTCCGCCCAAGAAAAAAAGTAAAACCTGGATTATTATTCTCGTATTAATCCTCTTCGTGATTTGCGCTTGCGTTGCAGTGTTATTAATCATCGATTCGATGAATTTATACTGTAATATTGCACCAGGATTGATGAATTCATTGTTTGGGCCGGCTACTTGCCCATAAAACTGCTGCGTCCATGAAATTGTGCAAAGCTCCTTATCCAGGGAGCTTTGTTGTTTTTCCTATAAGTTGTTGTTAAAATATAGATTAAAACTATGGCAGAAAAAACAGAAGGCAACTCTCCCCCTTGGTCGAATACTACCAAATTGGTTGTTGCGTTGGTAATCACCGCTATTTTTGCATTGGTGCTTTTTCGTTTCAATTCGGTTTTTGTGCCATTGACCATATCTTTCATGTTGGCATATTTATTTAATCCAATTGCCACATTCTTGAAAAAGCATTTGAAATTATCCTGGAGAATCTCTGTCACAATAATATTCCTGATATTGTTTATTATTTTGATTGGTTTAATCACACTAGGTGGCTTTGCAATATTTGGGCAATTGTCAAGTTTAATTAAATTTATCCAGACTGAAATTAAGAATCTTCCGCAATATCTTGAAGATTTGTCTCACCTTGAGTTTAAGTTAGGTACATTCGAGATCAGTCTTCAACAATTTGACCTTGCCCAATGGGGAAATCAAATTCTCGGTTTGGTACAGCCGATTATTGGCAGGTTGGGAACAATTGTCGGTTCATTGGCTGCTGGCACTGCATCAACGATTGGCTGGACCTTTTTTTCTTTATTGATATCGTACTTTATTCTGTCAGAATCGAAGGGGACACCAGGCAAAATATTTCACATAAACATTCCCGGCTACAATGATGACATCGCTAATATGGGGATTGAATTGGGAAGAATTTGGAATGCCTTTTTGCGCGGTCAGCTGACAATAATTTTGCTGACGATAGCCATTTATTCGATATTGCTGGGGTCATTAAATGTGAGCTTTTTCTTTGGCCTGGCTCTTATTGCTGGCCTTGCTCGCTTCGTCCCATATATTGGCCCGGTGATCGCATGGACAACTTACGGTCTGGTGGTTTTATTCCAGGATAGTACTATTTTCGGGCTGGCTCAATTTCCATATGCGCTTATCGTCATTGGTTGCGCCTGGCTTACAGACGTGATTTTAGATAATCTCGTCGTTCCAAGATTGATGGGTGAGGCATTAAGAGTTCATCCGGCAGCTGTAATGATTGCAGCAATTGTATTTGGGAGAATTTTTGGCATTATTGGTGTGATTCTCTCGGCACCTGTGCTGGCTACAGGACAACTGTTCGCCCAATATATTTATCATAAAATGTTTGATTTGGACCCCTGGTCAGAAATTAAGAATAGGATACCAAGTGAACCCATCACGCCAAACTGGATGAAAGGTATAATTACTCTTATGAAAAGATTTCGGACATGGTTCCTTTCAACATGGGTGATTGTGAAGAAAAGATACTCTGATAAAAAAGATATTTAAATTACTAGAAGAGGAGCAATTAATGGCTAAAAATGAACCTGAAACAAAGACATTGTGTGAGACAGCAAATTATATGGTTTGGCAAGCTGAAGAGCCAGATGGCGAAACGACCTACCATTTAGAACTGAATAATGTAACACTCCATTTTTTCAATGAAGAATGGGTCGAGTTCTTAGATTTGATGGCTAATCTGTCTAAGAGCAAATAAATTTGTAAATATTTTCCAATCAATCTCCATATCGTGATTTTAAGAAATCAGCGTGAATTTTTTAAATTCTGGCAATTAAACCACTAGGTTTCTTTATCCATTATTTGTATGTTTTCATTATAACGGGGTTGAAGAGTGTTCTAAGCTGGCAATTGCCCGTCTAATAGAACTCTGTCCCTAATTCTTAAAATAAACCCGTAATATTCTAGACAAAGTAATTGAGTAATCCTATAAATTCAAATTTGTAAGCCAATGTCAAGACATGGCTACCAGCAGCGAAAAAACGGGATTTAATTAAAAACAGTCCAGGTTTTTGAGGCATTTTTTCTTAAATAGTGGCGAAAATCAACAACTAGCTTGTAATTTCAATTACCTTTCCCTCAATCGATCTATGTTACAGAATGAGGATTATTGAAATTTATTTAGGTGAACCCATTAGCAAGGAAGATCTGGTTTTTACTATTGTATGCTTCTGAGCGTTTCTGAAGGTTGTTCAGTACGCTTGCTTCTACGGAGATAAATGACCCAATAGATTATACCTACCAATCCTGCACCACCAATAATATTACCTATGGTGACGGGTAATAGGTTTTTCAGAAAAAACGCACCCCATGTCAAACCCGCTAGATTTACTTTGTCTCCTAAGCTGACAACAAAAGATGGATCAAACTGCTGGACGAGCAATCCGAAGGGTACCAGATACATGTTGGCAACACTGTGCTCAAAGCCCGCTGCGACAAAAGCAGAGATTGGGAAAATGATTGCCAAGATTTTGTCGGTGGAACTGCGTGCGCCATAAGTCAGCCAAACAGCAAGGCATACCAAACTATTGCACAAGATGCCCAGGACAATTGCCTGTCCAAAGCCTAAATGTACCTTAGCTGTGGCAATTTTCAACGCGGTTTCTCCCACTGTGCTGGATCCAAATGTATATTGTTTGGTTAACAACATCAACACAGCCGTACCGATTGCACCAACGAAGTTACCTAAGAAGACGATACCCCAATTCTGTAAAAGATCAGCGAAACCAACACTTTTGCTGGCCCAGGCCATAACAATCAGGTTGTTGCCGGTAAACAGTTCTGCTCCTGCCAATACTACCAGAATCAAACCCAGGCAAAATGCGAGTCCGCCTAAAAAGCGTGCCATGCCATAAGGTAAAGCGGCGGAACCTGCCAGCACAGTAGTGTAAAAAACTGATCCTAATGCAATGAACGCGCCAGCCAAAATGGCCAACAAAAAAACATTTATGGGAGCAGTCTTGACTTTACGTACGCCGATTTCCTCGGCTTTTTTGGCAATTCCCGCGGGAAGAATTGAATCAAATTGGGTTTCTTGTTCCATCTAATCCTCCGAATCATTTTGAGAGTGTAGTTGATTTAAAGCTAATTTAGCAAAAGGCCAGATTCACTCACGATACGCGGTACGATTTCTTCCCAACCTACCGTCATGATATGGATTCCATGTACTTCTTGCATTTTCCGGATATTTACAATCATTTCCAGTGTGATTTGTACACCTTCTTCGGTGGCATTCCCAGCTTCTTCAGCAACTGCCATGCGATGCAAAATTGCATCAGGAATAAATACACCGGGGACTTTTTCTTTCATAAATTTTGCCATTTTCAATGATTTCAACGGAGACAATCCAATCAAGATAAATATCTTGTCCAGAAAATTGCGTTTAGATAGTTCATTCAGCCAGATTTCAATACATTCTATATCAAACACCAAATTGGTTTGGAAGAATTGTGCTCCAGCATTGACTTTTTTATGCTCGCGAATGGCTTGAAATTCAGGTCGGGAAGCGTGAGGTGAGGCGGCTGCTCCAAGAAAAAACTTGGGTGGAAATTTGATTTCTCGTCCATCTAAGTACTTGCCTTCATCACGCATACGACGAAGGATCCAAAGCATTTGAATTGAATCGAGGTCATAAATATCCATTCGCCCGCGTGGTCGGAGTGCAAGCTGGTTACTGTCACCTGTCAGACAGAGCATGTTGCGGATCCCCAACGCACTGGCACCGAGGGCTTCTGACTGAAGCGCTACCCGGGTGGTATCGCGTGCAGCGATTTGCAGAACCGGTTCCATCCCGCTCTTAAGCGCCAGAGAAGAACAAGCCCAAGAGGACATGCGCGGAGTGGCGGACGCGCCGTCGGTAAAATTGACAGCTGTCACATATTGCCGGAGAAGATTGATGTTATCTTTCATTCTATTGGTCGATACAGTTTGAGGAGGTTGAACCTCTGCGGTTACAACAAACTCTCCCGCTTTCAGTCTGCGTTCCAGCTCTGAAACCGGTTCATTGTAACCAGGTGTATGATAGTCAGAGTCTCCCTGCCACCAATCCGGCTGTCGCACTGGTTGGAAGATGCCAGCCCATGTTTCTTCTCGCCTGACATCATCTTTTGAAATAAGACCCGCGATGACCTTTCTCGTACCGTTTTTCTTGACTTGTTTTATTAAACCACCAATTTGTTCGCTGGCTACCAAATCCCAATCAAGAGGTGGCAGAACCTCCATCAGCAATTCCTGGCGGTCCAGCTTAAAAGCCCGCTGGTAAATTTTAAACCAAATGCAGGGGCGGGTTGAATCCACATAGCAATGTTCCGGAGTTGATCCGCCGCAGGGGCCATTGCGCAAACCTTTGGGGCACTCCATAGGGCAGATAAATGCAGTTTCCTGCAAAAGACAGTTTCCACATTGACGGCAGCCCCATAGTGGACCTTTATAAAGCATCTCAATCTTGATTAAGAAGTTCTTGAAAAAAGATTGCTTGTGAAATGGATAATAGACAGGCTGCCAACGGCGTCCAGGGGTAAGAATTGGCATTTCTCTCTTTTATACCTCTCTGTGGACCTGTAAATTGGCTACATACAAGGTAAATTGATCTGCCCTGAGTTTTTTTGCCATACTTTATGTTAATCCAATCTATGAAAAATAGATAGGTTAAATGAGAAGGGAATTGATTTGCTGGCAACTAATAATAGCGGTTGTTATTAACAAATAATTGATTGAAGCGCATTTAGTTTGAATAAATTCCCGGGCTAATTTTATGCAGCCTGAATGGTTTCGGTTTAATATCTTCCGCGTAGCTGATAATTATCTCTAGCAGGTAAATCTTCCAATGAAACCTTCTCAATTTTGACCGCACAAGCTTTGAACTCTGGAATTTTCGCTTCAGGGTCCAACGCATCATTGGTTAATAGATTTGCAGCAGCTTCAGCGAAGTGGAAGGGTATGAATACCACCCCCGGAATTGTCTTTTCGGTCACTATCGCACGCAAAACGACTTCTCCTCTTCGTGATGTCACTTTGATCGCATCGCTGGTACGAATCTCCTGCCAGCCGGCATCCAGGGGGTTAATTTCAACCAGAGCTTCAGGATATAAGTCATCCATCCAGGAATGACGAGTCAACGTGCCACCGTGCCAGTGTTCCAATACTCGTCCTGTGTTCAGAATTAGAGGAAATTCTTCATTTGGTGGTTCATCGATTGGATAATAATTCAAGCCAAAAAACTTAGCCTTACCGATTGGGAAACTATCTTTATACAAAAAAGGTGTTCCGGGGTGATTGTCATCAAGCACAGGCGTTTGCAAACCTATTTCTTGGATTCGCTCATACTTTACACCTTTATAGGAAGGCACCAGATTGCCCATTTCTGCCAAAATTTCAGAAGGGTGCTGGTAATCCCAAATTGCTGTATTTTTAGGTTTCAGCCTTTTCTCGATACGTTGTGCGAGATCGCAGATTATTTTCCAATCAGGCCGTGAATTTCCGCGGGGTTGGATAGCCTGGCGAACAATTTGCACACGCCTGTCCGTGTTTGTGAAGGTACCGTCCTTTTCAGCAAAAGTTACAGCCGGGAGAAATACATCTGCATAAGATCCGGATTCATTGATGAAAAGATCCTGCGCGATCAACAGTTCTAATTGCTGCATATGTTTGTGAGCGAGGTTCAGGTTTGGCTCAGACATCATCGGGTTTTCGCCCATGATATAAAGAGCGCGAACACCACCAGGGTGCACATGGGACAATATTTCTGTGGTTGTTAAGCCGCGTTGACGATTAAGTCCTCCGGGTTCAATATTCCAGGCTTTTTCAAACTTAATCGCTACATCCTCATTATCAACTTCCTGATAACCAGGATACTGCCAGGGCATGGCGCCGCTGTCGGAGGCTCCTTGAACATTATTTTGTCCACGCAGTGGGTTTAGACCAGTTCCCAAACGTCCCAGATTGCCGGTTAACAATGCCAGGTTGATAAGGCTGTGTGCGTTATCTGTCCCGTGTGTCGATTGAGAGATGCCAAGCGCCCAGTAAATAGCTCCTCTTTCCGCATTGGCAAAAAGTCTGGCTGCATCAATAATCAGTTGCCGGTCTACTCCAGAAACAGATTCGACATATTCTGGCGTAAATTTTTCCATTGATTGTTTAAATTCCTCGAAGTACTCGGTGCGCTCATCGATGAATTCTTTGTCATAAAGATTTTCCTTAATAATTACGTGTGCCATACCAGAAAAGACAGCTACATCAGATCCTGGTTTTTCAGGGAGCCACAATGTCGCATAATTTACCATTTCCACCCGGCGCGGGTCAACCACAATAATCTTGGCACCGTGCTCTTTAACTGCATTCTTCATTTGAATGGCAATGATCGGATGCGTTTCAGCTGTATTCGAGCCGGTGATGATGAACACGTCGCTGTTTACCACTTCGGAGGCGGTGTTGGACATGGCAGCCGAACCGATTGCCTTTTGCAGGGCAACCACACTTCCAGCATGGCATAATCTGGTGCAATGATCTATGTTATTGGTACGAAACAAGGAGCGAATTAATTTTTGTAGCAAATAATTGTCCTCATTGGTTGCTTTGGCACAACTATAAGCAGCCATGGCATCACCGCCATCACGCTGATAGATCTCAACCAAACGGTCGGCTGCAAATTCCAGAGCTTCATCCCAGCTCACGGGGCGCCATTCATCCAAATTGAAAGCTTGGGTTCGTGCGCCAGGTCTTTGTGGTATTTTGCGTATTAATGGAGTGGTAATCCTTTTTTTATTGTAAATAAAATCTGTGCCAAAGCGTCCCTTGACACACAAATTACCTTGATTAACGATCGACGTAAATGGCGAGGTTACTTTGTAAATGAAATCATCTTGTATATGTAAATCCAGATTACAACCCACTCCACAAAAAGGGCAGGTTGTGGATGCTATTCTTGAATTTGGTAAGTAGTCGGTCATTTCTGCTCCAATCTCATGGCTAAATGTTAACGCCCACGTTTCCGACGTTCCTGGCGAGTTAAGCTCATAATGGTCTCAGGTTCCATGCCCTGCTCTAATAGCCATTCCTTTTTCGGCTTTAAGGCATTTGTGGGACAGACTCCGATGCATTGTCCGCAAAAAACGCAGGTTGTTTCAGGAAGAGGAATTTCAAAAAAGGTTGAAATTTGGGTGTTATATCCACGTTCTTTAAAGTTAATGGCAAAAGCATATTGGGCATCAGTGGCGCAGACCTGGACACAGCGCCAACAAAGAATACATTTAGCATAATCGCGGATGAACATTGAATTATCATCAATGATTTCCGGGTGACGAGGAGTTGCATCCGGAAAACGATCTTCTTCGACGTCATACTCCGCAAACATAGCAATAATTTCCGGAGATTGACTGAGATCTGTTGTTGACGCCATCATCTCAAGAATCGTCTTGCGAGATAACCGCACCCGCTCTGATTGTGTTTCGACAACCATCCCTTCAGAGACTTTTGCAACGCAAGAAGGGATTAAGGTGCGTGCGCCGGTCACTTCTACCACGCAGATTCGACAGAGGGCGTTCGCGGTACAGGAATCATGAAAGCAAATCGTCGGAATCTCTATTCCATTTTCCTGGGCAGCTTTCAAAATCGTAGTTCCGGCTCCCGTTGTGACTGGCTGCTGGTCGATTGTTAAGTGAATTTGTTCAGTCATGTGGACCTCCAACTTGTGAGGTGGATATTGTCGCAGAGGGACTAAATAGATGTGGCCATTTTATCATGGCACTTTTTATTGCAGACCCTGCTGTTTGCCCTAACCCGCATAGAGAAGAATCTGTCATGGTTTCGATCAAATCCGAGAGTCTTCTTTCATCGCGATCATCAGGATTACCGGCATTGACTCGTTCCATGATCTCCAATTGTCGCTGCGTACCAATTTGGCATGGATAACATTTTCCACATGACTCTTCAGCAAAAAAGCTAGCTAATTTAAAGAGAATTGCTCGTAAATCCCTGTTCTGGTTAAAAACAGTAATTACGCCTGAACCAAGGGGTAAACCAGCTCTACGCAAGTCCTCGAAAGACAATTTTGTATCCAGTTCCTCGGGGGAGGCAATCGCACCGGCGGCGCCGCCGATTAATGCTGCCAGGAATGGAATCTCCTCTCTCATTCCGCCGGCTAGATCTTCAATTATGTGACGTAAGGTTACTCCGAAAGGAACCTCGTATAATCCGGGGCGGCTGATATCACCAGAAAGACAAAAAAGTTTTGTTCCGGGTGATTTTTCTGTACCCAGCGCTCGATAAGCCTCTATGCCCAGGTTGAAAATCAAGGCCACATTTGCCAGTGTTTCTACATTGTTAATTACTGTTGGTTTTCCAAATAAGCCGGCTTGGGTTGGAAATGGAGGCTTTATACGCGGAAAACCACGCTTGCCTTCAATTGATTCGAATAAGGCGGTCTCCTCTCCACAGATATAAGCTCCGGCACCGCGACGCAGCTCGATATCAAAATTGAAATCGGAGTCCATTATGGAATCACCCAGAAAACCGCTGTTGCGACAATCATCAAGGGCAGCCTTGACCTGATTTGCGGCATTTTGATATTCTGCACGAATATAAAAGTATCCTTTTTCTGCGCCGATCGCGTAGGCGCAAATAATCATACCTTCAATGATCTGGTGTGGATCGTCTTCCATAAGAATTCGATCTTTAAAAGTGCCTGGTTCAGCTTCATCACCATTACAGACGACAAATTTAACTTTTTCCGGTGATGCAATTGCCCCTTCCCATTTCACTCCGGTTGGAAATGCGGCACCGCCGCGCCCAACCAAACCAGACAATTTCACTTGTTCAACAACTTCAGCGGGGGTCAGCTGGAGAGCCTTTTTCAAAGCAGAATAACCACCATTTTGTAAATAGCGATTTAAGTTAACACTTTCTCCTAAACCGCAATTTTTCGTGAGAAAGCGTACATCACCATCTACGGTTGTGTTTAAATACCTCTTCGGCTCGGAAAATAATTTGCTGATTGAGAAAGTTTGATCCGCTTTCGCTGCTATCCCATCAACCAAAATTGCAGGAGCTTGCTCGCAAAGGCCAAGACAAGGGGCAATTTCTATCGTGTATAATGGTTTTTCTCTGGCATCATCAAAGTATGTCAATTGGCTTGATAGCATTTTAAGCACAGTATCCGCACCTGCCATCATACAAGCCGGGTCTTTACAGACATGCACAACCGTTTTGCCGACTGGACGTGAATAAAGCAAAGAATAAAAATCAATCACGCCAAAGACGTCTGCGAGTGGAACTGAGAGCGCTTTTGCTATTTCAGCAGCTGCAATCTCGGGAATATATCCATATTCATCTTGCGCTGCGTGTAGAGCAGGTAAGAGGTTTGAGCGGTCTTTGGGAGTGGTGTGATCCAAAAATGCATGAATTGGTGCTAGGTCAATATTGCTCATAATTTCTCCTATACAAGTGATTCATGGTTGAAAATACCTTAATGGTCTTGCTAAAGGTGTTTTGATGGGTGCTTTAAAAATTTATTGAGTAAAGAATAAGAACTGGGTCATTTTTTTGGGGAGACTAGCAAACAATGGTGCTGTTTTCCTGGACCTTGATTGAAGAAGCTATTTTTTCGGGGTGGGAATAGACAGTAAACTGATTTTTACGGGCATATCCAATTAGACAAATTTGTAATTCTGCAGCACTTTGGATTGATGCCTGAGTTGGGCTGGTACGTGTGACGACGATCGATGCTCCTACACGGGCAGATTTCTGGAGCATTTCTGAACTTATTCTACCAGATGTAATCAGAATTTTGCGCTTCCACAAACGTGTATCAAAAAGCAATTGACCAGCCAGTTTGTCGATCGTATTGTGACGGCCAATGTCTTCAGCAACCAGGTCGTATTCAATACCATCCGTGAGAATGGAACAATGAATTCCGCGTGTCTGATGATATTGTATTTGCAAAGTGTGTAGCTTTAGCATCTGATCAATAATGATCTGTGGACATATTATTTCATTTGAATCACTGACCGCTTCAATAAATGCAGCACTGGAGGTTTGCCCGCCTGTGCATCCGCTAGTTTTCACCCAATTTTCAGGCCGTTCCACAGTGTAGTTGAGCCAGATATCTACAGTAGAATTGTTTTCACACGTCGAAACATGTGCCAGATCTGATTTTGAAGAAATAATGTGTTCATTGTATAAAAATCCAATGGCCATCATTTCAATTAAGAACGGCGAACACTTAAATGTTAACCAAAATTTGCCATTAACATATAAATTAATACTGACTTCCTGTGGTGCCGGACGTTCGATTTCTTTCCAACTGCCGTCAAAAAACAAGAGTGGGTTGTTCGCGGTAAAATTAGTCATAATTACAGATTCCCATGGAGTCTTAAATATAACCAATTATGTCCAATTATTCAAGGTAAATTTTAAAATCAATTAAATTACAAAAAGGATAATTGAAAACGGAGGTAATTTTGTTTTTTGATGATGCATCCATCTATGAAAATGTTGACTCCACAGCTTACTATAAGAACCTTGATGATCTACCGACCCAATTGGTTGAAATCTGGAAGGCTTTTCAAATATTTCCTCAAGTGAAGATAAATAACGGTGAAACCATTATTTTTTCAGGGCCGCAAGATTTTCTTGATATTGTTGGTATTTTTTCAGAAAATATCTATCTGTCTCATCAATTGAATGTAAAAACCTATTCGACTGAGCAATTAAAATACGGCTTTGTACCTGCCAATTCTTTGGTTGTCCTTTTTGCCCCTAATTTAAACCAAAGCATGAATGATACGCTTGCAGCTTTCACTGACCTAAAATGCCAAACCATTCTTATTTCAAGGGATGAGTTTAAATTGGTAAATCAACCTTCACCGGTCAACTTTTTTCGTATCCCGGACAACATTCGTCTTGATCAGAATCTATTTGCCCTTTCAACTGTTATCTTATTTTGTGTGTTGGAGAAAACTGGATTTATTAACGATGCGTATGGGTTGATCGAAAACTTGCAAACGCAAGCACAAACACTGATAGAGAAGCTTGGAAAAAACATCACCACCAGTCACAATCCTGCAAAGCGTTTGGCCGGTCAAATGGTGGACCGTTTGACGGTGTTTGCATGTGCTGAAAAATTAAGTGGGGTCGCCAGAAACTGGCGCTCAAATTTTCGTAACCTTGCTAAGACATGCGTATTTGTTGAAGTTCTTTATCCTTCAGATAGTTCTTCATGGAATTTCGTTATTTATCCAGAAAGCGTTTTATCAAAAACATTATTTGTTTTTCTAAAATCTACTATTGTGCCGGGTGTATCCAATCAGCAGGTTGATTTGTATCATAATCACTTGCTTGCATGCGGGATTGGGACAGATCAAGTATTTGCCGTTGGAGATAACCTCTTATTACATAGCTGGAATTTGGCAATTTTTGGATATTTTGCAGCGTACTACCTGGCAATTGCGAACAAAGTAGACCCGGCTGAAAACTTTTTTCCTCAAGAAAATTAATAGACTCAGGATTTTTGCATGCAAACAACCAATACTACTGGCAGAAAAAGAAAAATTATCCACATGGATCTGGATGCCTTTTTTTGTGCCGTAGAAGAACTCAAGAATCCGGCACTGAGTGGCAAATGCTTTGCTGTGGGTGGCAGCCCGGATCAGCGTGGTGTGATTGCTTCCTGTTCCTATGCAGCCCGCCGGTATGGTGTTCATTCTGCTATGCCAACTGCACAGGCAATCAAATTGTGTCCAAAATTGATACTTGTTTCTTCCAGACATGATGAATACAGTCAAATTTCTTCCTCTGTGATGGCAATTTTGGCAGAATTAACCCCTGTAATGGAACAAGTTTCTATCGATGAGGCCTTTTTGGAAGTGACCGATTTGGCTGATTCCGGCGAAATTATCGCTAAGAATTTACAATACAAAATTAAAGAACAAACCGGGCTTTCTGCTTCATTTGGTGTGAATAGCAACAAATTGGTCGCCAAAATTGCGAATGATTTCGGTAAAAAACAAAGCCGAGGAGATACATATCCTGGTGCGATCCAGGTGGTTGAATTTGGAAAAGAAGCGGAGTTTATGGCGCCTTTACCGGTTGCAATGTTATGGGGAGTTGGACCCAAAACGACGCAACGACTAGGTAACATTGGCGTAAAAACCATTGGTGACCTGGCAAAGCTTTCAGAAAATTCATTGGTGGAGTTGTTCGGAAAGAATGGAGTTTTTTTAAGGCAACGTGCTATGGGGATCGATGATAGTGACGTTGAAAGTTACGAAGAGACAAAATCTATCAGCCAGGAAGTAACCTTTAATCGAGATATTGTTGATGTTGAGGTGTTGTTGGCCGAAATTAAAGAAATATCGGAAAAATTGGGTTACAAGCTACGATCGAAAAAGCTACTCGCTCAATCGGTCCGTGTGAAATTTCGTTATTATGATTTTCGTACTTTTACGCGCCAGAAAAAACTAAGCCAACCAGTTAATCAGGATGGGATCATATACGATGCGGCCAGTCAAATTCTGACACAGAATTGGGATTTACTGACGCCCGTACGCTTGATAGGGGTCGGTGTCAGCCAATTAAGTGACGAAACGTTTCAATTATCATTATGGGAAACGGACGAAGCTAGAGAACGGAAATTACTTACCGTGATTGATACACTAAAAGTAAAATATGGCCGTGATATTATTCGAAAAGCGTCCCGTATGAAAAAAGGCGAGAATAACCAGGAAGATATTGATTAGTCCTGGATGGTTATTATTTTTTTAGTTGCCAGTTCCTGGTGATAAACTTCGATAATTTTCTCGCTGATGATGCTCCAGGCATAATTACGAGCATAGACAGCACTTTGGGATCCGAGTTTATCTTGCAATGCTGTGTCTTTAATTAATTTCACCAGATACTCTGCTAATTTATTAATATCGTTCGCAGGAACAACATAGCCAGTTTCACCGTCTCTGACCAGGAAACCAAGTCCACCCACTTGTGAAGCGATCACTGGAGTCCCGCAAGCCATCGCTTCCAGAGCGACCATTCCGAATGATTCATAATGGGAAGGCATAACCACTACCTCAGATGCGGAATAGTAGTAAGGAAGTAATTTTTGATCCTGCTTACCAAGAAACAGTACCAGATTGTTGATCTGGAGACCTTCGACCATTTCTTGCAGCCGTGCCATTTCTGCATTCATCTCCTCAGGTGATGCGTTAGGTTCCCCGCCAATGATTGCCAGAGAATGCGGACAACAATCCAAGTCACCATCCTTTTGGATAAGGGCAATTGCTTTGATAAGAG
Organism: Chloroflexi bacterium 44-23; assembly: GCA_001899005.1. GTDB lineage: Bacteria > Chloroflexota > Anaerolineae > Anaerolineales > Anaerolineaceae > UBA6170. Next base: position 18,275 of record MKUW01000006.1, on the reverse strand, counting down.
AATCAATTCCTTTTAAAGGCTCAATCCGCCCGACATATAAAATCATTCGGCTTGATTGAGGAACGTCTATTACCTCTTTGGCTTCATCCTTTGGAATTGGATAGAATCGGGAGATATCCACCCCGGGAGGAATAACGGCAATTTTCGAACCAGGTGCATCATATAGAAATTCCAATTGGGATTTTTCTGCCAGGGTGGCTGCGATCAAACGGTCTGCCTGGCTGATTACCTTCCGCTCGCCCTCGATGCGGTATTCACCTTCAATTTCTGCAGGTGATTGTGCGATGCGATTCTTCATCAATCCCAAGGTATGAAACATATGGATAAAAGGAATATCCCAGATTCTTTTAAGCTCAATTGCAGCGATGCCCGACATCCAATAGTGACTGTGAATCAGATCATAATGAATGCCTTTATCACTACAAAATTGAATTATTCCATCCACAAACTTCGGGATATAGCGGGTAAGCTCTTTTTTGGGGAGAGGTACTTCGGGGCCAGCCGGGATGTGAACCACGCGGTTACCGTAACCAAGGTCGTGAAGAACGTGCGGCACATGTTCATCTTGCGAGCGAGTATAAACATCAACATGCACGTTTCGTTGCCCGAGATGGCGGGTTAATTGGTGAACATAGACATTCATTCCACCGGTATCTTTACCGCCTAAAGTAGCCAGTGGGCAGGTATGGTAAGAAAGCATAGCAATATTGATCATAATTCCTGATTTCGAAAGCTGGTATTTCTTGCAGAACTTATGTTACCAAAGAATATCAATTCATGTCAGTTTTTTGCCCGTAAGCGCTGGTGATATTTGGTAAATTGGGTCAGGAAACGGTGTTGCACTGCATGTATTAATAATAAATGATATTTGTTACGAAAAAGAGATGTTGCACTCAACCTGCCCTGTCAAATCAATGCGAAACATGGTAAGATTGGCGCGACAATTTCAGATAAATTTGGAATTGCCACCGTGGCTCAGTTGGTAGAGCAGGCGTTTCGTAAACGTCAGGTCAAGGGTTCGAGTCCCTTCGGTGGCTCTTTCTTTATTAACTGGGGTTTACCAGTTCGTACGGATAGAAGGATGCTGGTATTCTTTCAAAAATTTCATTGTAGCTTCGTAACCTTCGTTTAATAAAGCTTGATATTGCTTGTCTCTGGGTTTGAGGTGGAAATCGGTTGCATGAACATTTTCGGTATTGATTTTCACAGTGCGCTGTTGGTCAATCAAGTTATTGTCTATCTGTGAAATCTGATAACTCTTGTCATAGCATTCATAAATCTTGGAAATGTAATCTTTAAAACTATGAATTTTTGGTGAGCTATCAAAATTATCTCTTTTGGCGTAAAGGTAGAATCCTAATGTTTCCCAATTTATGCCACCATTGAACCAGATATTTCCTTCCGAAAATGAAGGCTCATCGAATAATTGGAGTGGATAATTGAAAAGGACTCCGCCATCGACGTGAAAATCACCGTGTCCAAATTTTTCACCATTAAATTGAAGAGTCTCAAAATAAAGTGGAATTGACATTGAAATTCTGACTGCATCAACTACAGACACATTTGGTGTTGTGTCATAAGAAAACACTTCAACATTGATTTTTGAGACGTTGGTGCCAATGATGTACAGATCTTTAAAACCATGATTTCTGAAATCCTCAAACGTGGCCTTAGAATTCCCCTCACATTGCCCCGCGATGATAATTTTCATCCATTCATAAAAATATTCACTTGAGTACCAGCCATATTTATTTATTAATCGTTGCAGGCCTTCCACATCACCCGTAAGTTTGGAGACTTCTTTGCCAATAAACTTTGGCAGCCAGCTTGACTCTTTGTTTTCAATTTCACTTTGCAATTGAGGTACCAATTGGTAATCGAGTGTGTCCATAATCATATTTGTTTTTTGATATTCCAGATTGAAACTGATAATGGTTGCGGTGATTGCACCAGCAGAAGAACCAACGACGCGTTCTATTTGGGGAAGCAAATTATATTCTTCAAGGGCCCTAATTACACCCAAATATGCCACACCTTTGATGCCCCCGCCTTTAAATGCCAGGTTTTTGAAGGGGAATTGGGCGATGGGTGGGTTCAGTTCAAAAGGTGGAATTGGTATAACACGGCCGCGCGTGTGGCGTTTATATTCGAGGTAATATGGCCCCAATTCAATTTCTAATCGCTCTTCTACGTGAATAATGTGCAAAATATAGGCTGCCCACCAGATCGGCAGGAATGCCAGACCAATAATTGAATGAAAGAAAAGTGAAAATGAGGCAGTGAAAAGCAGATCACCCAGATAAAATGGATGCCGGACAATACCATTAACCCCGGATGTCACCAACTTGACACTTTTCTGGGGAAGAATGAGCGGTTGGCTTCTATAACCAAACCCAATGAAAACCAGTCCGGATAAACCAAAAACAATGGCGAGGATAGTCATCCAGAGACTGTATGCAAACCGTGGCTGAGGCACAATTGGTAAAACCATCATAAATTTACCGGCTATAAAGAGAATAGCGAAAGTAGAACCAAACCAGCGGAAACGTTTTCCATATTTGGTATTAATTGCAGCGCTGGCTCCCAGTATTCCAAAAAGGCTGATGACTGCCCAAAAGAATGGGGTTCTTATTACATCTATCATTCCCAACCCGCTTGTCCCGACTGTAACACGTGATGTCTTGACTATTTTCATGTTACAAATTAGATTATAATCTCAACATGGCTCAAACTTCAACTCCTCTTGTAATCGCAATCGCCGGAGGTTCAGGATCAGGAAAAACAACGGTATCAAATGCCATTTTAAAAAGTGTTGGCGTAAACCGATTGGCTTATTTACCTCATGATGCCTATTACCGCGATTCGACCGGGCTGTCAGAAGCACAACGGTGGGAAATTAATTATGATCATCCCGATTCACTTGAAACAGAGCTGCTGATTAGTCACATTCGAATGCTCAAACAATGGAAATCGATTGAACTGCCAATTTATGATTTCACCAAACATGTACGCACAGCAAATACGATCACAATTGAGCCACAGCCAATTGTGGTCGTCGAAGGAATTCTTATTTTTGCGGAGCCTGAATTGCGCAAATTGTTTGACGTGAAGCTCTTTGTAGATACAGATGATGATATTCGTTTCATTCGCCGTCTGCAGCGAGATATTGCTGAACGTGGCCGTACAATGGAGAGCGTCATCAGTCAGTATCATCGCACCGTACGGCCTATGCATTTGGAATTTGTTGAGCCCTCCAAACGCTATGCAGATATTATTATTCCTGAGGGCGGGTTGAATAAGGTTGCGTTGGATATGGTTATTTCGCGAATTGAAGTTTTATTAAACCAGGGAAACCATGCCCAATCCATCACCAACTCCTGAACAAAAAAATAAATCCATCCTGCGAATTCTTGCACTTGCATTTGTCATAGTGCTTTCGGTGGTCTTATTTATCAATCGGGACCACGTTAAGGATCTGGAAGGGTTTGGATATCCGGGTATTTTTTTAGCGTCGATGCTTGCCAATGCTTCCTTGGTCCTGCCAGTTCCAGGTGTGTTGATCACCACCGCTATGGGGGCAGTCTTTAATCCGATTGGGGTGGCGGTTTCTGCCGGTTTAGGTGCCACAGTCGGCGAATTATCGGGATACCTGGCTGGTTTAAGCGGCCAACGGGTCATGCAAAAAGCAGCGTTTTATAAACGTTTGGAAAATTGGATGCGTAAGTATGGCGAAATAACGATTCTGGTGATGGCCTTTGTTCCTAACCCACTTTTCGATGTGGCTGGAGTTATGGCAGGCGGCTTAAAAATGCCAGTTGCGCGATTTATGATTTTTTGCGCGATTGGGAAAACGCTTAAAATGCTTTTATTTGCTTATGGTGGGTTTTTACTGGGAAGCCGGTTTGGTACTCTTTAATTTACCAATTATGCTTATGGTATAATTTAAAGTTAGGCTAGATAATCCCATATCAGGAGTTTACAATTTGGCTTTTAGACCTTTAAGCTGGTTATTCGGTCTTTTTTCGCTTGACATAGGTATTGATCTAGGTACAGCTAACACGCTGGTAAATGTGCGCGGTAAGGGTATTGTCATCAATGAACCTTCCTGGGTTGTGGTAGACAAGAAGACACGCATTCCCGAAAAAATCGGCTTGCAGGCGAAAGAGATGGTTGGCCGGACTCCGGTAACTCATATTGCAATTCGACCATTGAGGGATGGTGTAATTTCAGAATATGAAATTACTAAAGCATTAATTGAATATTTTCTAAGCAAGGCTCATCAACAAACGCTCGTTCCACTTCCACGCCCAAGAGTTGTCATTGGCATCCCTTCAGGTGCGACCGAAGTAGAGAAAAAGGCGGTATTTGACGCTTCAATGGAATCAGGCGCTCGCGAAACTTATTTGATTGAGGAGCCCATGGCTGCTGCTCTAGGGGCCGGATTACCGGTTACTGATGTAGTTGGCAGCATGATCATTGATATTGGTGGTGGTACCACTGAAGTAGCTGTTATTTCAATGGGTGGATTGGTTGTCTCCCGCTCTTTGCGAGTGGCGGGTGATGAGCTAGACCAGGACATCATTACCTATATTCGCAATAAATACAACTTATTGATCGGTGAGCGTATGGCCGAGCAAGTCAAAATAACCATCGGTTCAGCCTATCCGCTCCCGACAGAAAAAACAATGCGCGTGCGGGGCAGAAATCTGGTGACAGGACTGCCGGAGGAACTGGAAATTTCTTCAGTAGAAATACGGGAAGCAGTCAATACTTCGGTCCAGGTGATCGTTGATACAATTAAAGATGCGCTTGATGAAGTTCCACCTGAGATTGTGGCAGATTTAATAGAAAATGGTATTTGCCTTGCTGGTGGCGGCGCGTTGATTCAAGGCTTGAAAGAACGATTAACAGAAGAATTAAACTTAAGAGTTTGGATAGCGGAAGATCCCTTAACCTGTGTTGCCCGTGGAGCTGGAATCGTGCTTGAAGATCTCGATCGTTATGAAAACTTAATGGTTGAACTCGATTAATTTACGCCATCAATTGGTTTTGATGACTAAAAAATAATTATGAAAATTTCATTATCAAAATCGTGGAAAACGATCACCATCCTGCTTATTGTTGTCGCTTTAATTCTATTAGCTCTCGGCGGTTATCTTGGTCCAATTTTGACAACTATTTCACGACCGGTGGTCAACGCACAAGCCTGGCTTTCTAATCGCTATATCGCTATTTATCAGATCGTAAATTCCCCGCAAGGTGAAGCGGAATTGCGCGCTTCCAACATCGAACTTCAAAACGAAGTGGATCGTTTACAATCACAGATTATTACCTTACAACAGGAATTAAATCAATCCAAAAGCTTAGGAGCATTGCTTGGTTTTGCAAGTGACAACCCCCAAATGCAGCCAATCGCTGCAATTGTGATCGGTCGCGATCCAAGCCCGTTTCTGCATTATTTAATTATTGATAAAGGTTCAGATAATGGTATTCGTAAAGGTATGCCGGTGGTTACCCAATCGGGGCTGGTGGGGCGCGTTGATGCAGTTATTGCTGGTGCTGCCCGCGTCCAATTGATTACCGACCCTGGTTCAATCGTCAATGTAAAATTACAATCTCAAAAAATTGATGCCCAAACGCAAGGTTCGATTACCGGAGAAATTAGTCTTGAAATGGTTCCGCAATCTGCTGTTCTTGAGACAGGCGAAATTGTTCTGACTTCCGGTCTGGGTGGGAATTACCCCAAGGATTTGTTAATTGGGCAGGTAATTTCTGTTCGGAAACTGGAAAATGATCTTTTCCAATCTGCATCGGTACAACCGGTGGTAGACTTCGCTCAATTGCAGGCTGTGCTGATCATTAAGAATTTCAAACCGGTGGATATCAAACCATTGATACCAGTTCAAGCGCCTTAAAGTGAAAAGAATTCTTGTTGCCCTCTTTATTTTTGCAGCTACAATGCTGCAAATGGCCATTTTTAGCCAATTTAAGATCCAGGCTGGAAAAGCTGATTTATTATTGCTTGTGATTGTTGCTCTTGGCTTGCAAAACGAGATACCAAAAGTTGACAAGATTTTATTTTCCTTTTTGGCAGGAATTATCATCGGTTTTATTTCAGCCGAACCTTTTTGGATTACCGTGATCATTTATACTGTGGCAGTTTATTTTTGTCTCATCTTAAGAGAAAGATTGCCACAAATACCATTAGTCTCCATGTTTTTTGTTAGTATGGTATTTATGTTCTTTCACCTCGAGATTCAATCTGTCTATTACCAATTTTTGGGATTTCAGATTGAATTTCAATATAGCTTTCAAAATATAATTTTACCCAGCCTGATGATTAATATCATTGCTACCTTACCGGTTTATTTTGTGGTTTCGGAAATCAGGCGGCTGGTATACCCAAGCCTGGAGGAAATGTGAACCAACTTGGCACAGAAAAAAAGAAAGTTGAGCGCTGGCGAATCGTTTTTGTTTTCGCTGTGATGGTTTCAGTTCTTTTATTTTACGTTTACAAACTTTTTAGTATGCAATTGGTTGATGGTGAAGTGTATGCTGCCCAAGCAGAGGAAAACCGCATTAAAACAATCAGTATTGCCACTCAACGCGGAATTTTGTATGACCGCAATGGTTACGTCCTGGCGCGAAATACTGCCTCTTATAACGTCGTAATCACGCCGGCTAATCTGCCAGGGTTGGATCTTGAATTTCCGAATGGTGACGTGCAACAGATTTACCGGGAGCTATCCGCCTTGATTGGAGTTCCAGTTGACGCCGGCGAAATTAATGATGAAACTGTCCGCAATTTTACGCCGTGTTACACAGATTTTGGCATAAAGCAAATTGTCTACATTGGGGATACAAATGCCCCATTCAACCCGGTGAAGATTAAATGTAATATCCCGGCAGATATCGCCATGATCATTCGCGAAAAAGCGAACACATGGCCCGGGGTTGATATTGAAATTGTGCCGGTGCGTGATTACCCAACCGGCGAATTGACCGCAGAAGTGGTTGGCTTTCTTGGCCCAATTCCGGCCAGTGTTGTGGATTCGTACGAAGCACAGGGTTTTGTGGCAGACCGTGATAAGGTTGGTTATGCTGGTATTGAAGCCACGCTGGATGATCAGTTGATCGGCATTAATGGCGAAAGGGTAGTCGAAGTGGATGGTGCCGGTAAAACAATCCGCGATGTTGAGGTACCGGTAGATCCGATTCCAGGAAATAGTATCAAACTGACCATTGATACGCGCTTGCAATCCGCAGCGAAAACAGCCCTGATAAATACTATGGCTGCTGAAAATTTAATTAGAGGTGAAGAGCGTTATAGCGTTGGTGTAGTAATCGCCATGAACCCCAAGACGGGTGAAATCCTTTCGTTGGTTTCACACCCCACATTTGAAAACAACCGTTTGGCGCGTGTTATCCCAGCTGATTATTTCAATCAACTGCAAATTGACCCGCGCAAGCCGCTTTTTAATCATGCCATTTCCGCTGAGCACCCACCAGGATCGGTATTTAAAATGGGAACAGCCATCGGGATATTAAATGAAAATGTTGTCACCCCCGAACAAGTGATTTTCGACCCGGGCAGGATAACCATTTTGGAAAAGTTTACCCCCAATGATCCCGGAACTCCCAGGGATTATGTATGCTATCTTTATAAATCGACTGGGGCTGGGCATGGCGATGTTGATTTCATCCGCGGTGTTGCAGAATCCTGTGATGTTTATTTTTATAAAGTAGGAGGCGGGTACGCAGGCGAAGTGCCTCAGGGGTTGGGTATTTGGCGTATCGGTGAGTATTCCAAGGCGCTGGGTTATGGTGCCCTTACCGGAATAGAATTGCCTGGTGAAGCGGATGGCTTGATTCCTGACCCAACCTGGAAACGTATCTTTATTGGTGAAACCTGGTCGACCGGTGATACCTACATTGCAACCATTGGGCAAGGCTACGTTTTGGCCACTGCGATTCAGGTGCTGGTTTCATTCGCTACACTGGCTAACGATGGCATTTATATGAAACCAACTTTGATCAAAGAAATATTGGATTCTGAAGGAAATGTAATCAAACCATTTACTCCCGTGCAGGTGCGTGATATTACCAAGGATAAAGTTATTCATTTGTATGATGAAAATTTCTTACAAACTGATGAGATGATTTCAGTTCAACCCTGGGTAATTCAAAAAGCAAAAGAAGGCATGCGTGAGGTGGTTGTGAATGGCACTGCTACAAAAATTTTCAGGAATGCTCCCTATGAAAGTGCCGGAAAAACAGGAACCGCAGAATATTGTGATGATATTGCAAAGAAAAAAGACATTTGTTACCCCGGTATTTGGCCGGCACATGCCTGGTATGTTGGTTACGCTCCCTATGATGACCCCGAGATTGTTGTGTTAGCCTTTGTTTATAATGGAGATGAGGGATCGGTTGTCGCCGGCCCAATTGTACGGGATGTGTTGACCGCTTATTTTGAATTGAAGAACGTTGATCTGGGGATTGAGACCAATCCGTAGGCGCAATTTCCAATTATTAACGCGAAAGAAACACAATGAAAAATATTGAAAATTCAGCATTTCAAATTAAAGGAATTCGTGAAGGCCTTTTAATTATGCTTGGTGCGGGGGATTGGACCGACATTCGACTGCAATTGCTGCAGCATATGCGCCAGAATGCCAACTTTTTCATGGGTGCACGGGTGGCATTGGATGCCGGTAATCACAATTTAAATGCTGCGGAATTGGGTAAATTTCGAGACGTACTTTGTGACCTGGATACCAGTCTGTGGGCGGTGCTGTCTGAATCACCAATCACAATTGAATCAGCCCGCATGTTGGGGATGGCAACCAAAATTAATTTACAGAAACCAGATGCGATTGAAAGTAAGCATGATGATCGAATGGCCGCGGGTAACTTGCTCCTGGTTGAAGAAAAGGTTGCCGCAGGCATTAAGGTGGAATCGCGCGGACATGTGATCATTCTTGGTGATGTCGATCCGGGCGGGGAAATTGTTGCCGGTGGAAGCATCATCGTTTGGGGGCACTGTCGCGGAATTTTGCATGCCGGGTCAGAAGGTACGCTGGATGCGGTTGTTTGTGCGCTTAATTTATCCCCTGCTCAACTGCGTATAGCTGATTTCACTGCCACTCTTCCTAAACGCAAGAGAAAACCAAAGCCTGAAATGGCTTATGTCGATGCCAATCAGGTTGTTTCAGAAACATGGCAACCGAAGATGAGGAAATCCCTGGTATGAGTGGAATGGCGGAGACAATCACCTTGCAGAAAAGGTGCTTTGGTAAGGCAATCAACGCGGCCCATTTAACAATGGGGCTGGTAAATCGCCAAGCGAGAGTGGTTTTGACTGGCGGCGATAATGATTAAGCGTGAGTTCTGGCAACAATTTGATTACCTGCTGTTTGGCAGTGTATTAATCCTGTGTATTTTTGGGATTGCCATGATTCAATCGGCTGTTGCCGGTAATGCCGATATTGCCGGATCCGTGTCACGCCAGGTCATTTTTGTTATAGCTGGAATGATCGTTCTTTTGCTGGTATCGTTAATTGATTATCGTTATTTTTCTTCCGTTACTCGCATTTTGTATGCATTATCGGTCCTGGTTCTGATTGCCATTTACGTTATTGGCACGGCTGTTTATGGCTCAGCACGCTGGTTTGATACTGGTGTGATCCTGATCCAGCCATCCGAATTGGTTAAAACCATCATGATCATTATCCTGGCGGATTACTTCAGTAAAACCCAGTTTGACCCTAAGAATCTGCAGTGGATTCTTAAAGGTTTTTTTCTAACTGCCGGTGTGGTTATCTGGATATTTTTGCAGCCGAATTTGAGTATGTCGATTGTCATCTTTTTTATCTGGTTCGCGCTGCTCTTTTACTCCGGTTTGCCACTCAAATACCTTCTTATTTTTGCAGTGGTAGTTGTCTTAGTGATATTAATTGCCTTCCCGCGCTTGGCAGATTACCAACAACTGCGAGTGCTTAATTTTATATTTCCCGACCCGAACGCCAGTTATGGTGATAATTACAATGTCGAGCAAGCCAAGATTTCGATCGGATCTGGGGGTTTGTTTGGAATGGGTTACGGTCACGGCACGCAGGTGCAGCTGCGCTTTTTGAAGGTACGCCATACCGACTTTATTTTTTCAGCCATGGCCAACGAATTTGGCTTTATTGGCACTGTCATTGTAATTGCCCTTTTGTTCTTCGTGGTTATACGCTGCTTTCGGATCGGTCTAATGGCTTCCGACCTGTTTGGTTCCCTGATTGCCTACGGGTTCGGCACACTCATCTTTTTCCAGATTGCCGTTAATATCGGCGTAAACCTGAATGTGATCCCGGTCACCGGGCTGACCCTGCCGTTCATCAGTTACGGTGGCAGTTCTCTGGCATCGCTGCTCTTAGGAATTGGGTTTGTTGAGAGCGTTTCTGCGCATAGACATCAAAATATATAAATGGAGAGATTTAACATGGAAAAAACTGCCCGCACTCGCTTTGCCCCATCACCAACCGGCCACATGCACTTTGGCAGCGCTCGCACTGCGCTGTATGATTATCTACTTGCACGCCAAACCGGTGGGCAATTCATTTTACGGATTGAAGATACGGACAAAAAACGAACGGTTGAAGGGGCAGAAGAAGAGCTTTATGCCGGTTTGCGCTGGCTGGGTTTGCAATGGGATGAAGGCCCTCAGGTCGGTGGGCAATATGGTCCATATCGCCAAACGGAACGTAAAGAAATTTACCTGCAGCATGCCCGCAGGTTGGTGGAAACAGGTCATGCTTTTTATTGTTTCTGCACTCCAGAGACAATTAAAGCGGAACGCGAAAAACAAATTGCCAACAAAGAAAATACTCACTACAGCGGCACATGCCGGAACCTGAGCCTGACCGAAGCAGATCAGCGCATTGCAGCTGGTGAAACCTTTGTGATCCGGTTTAAAACCCCGCTAGATGGGGTCACCAGGGTTGTGGATGAATTGCGTGGTGAAATGGTAATTGACAATCGCACTCTGGATGACATCATTCTGATTAAATCAGATGGTTTCGCTCTCTACCATCTGGCGGCCGTGGTGGATGATCATCTGATGGAGATTACCCATGTATTTCGTGGCGCGGAATGGCTGCCGACCTTCCCCTTACATGCTCTCATTCACCGTGCTTTCGGTTGGGTAGAACCCAAATGGATTCATCTGAGCGTGTTTCTAAAGCCCTCCGGCAAGGGAAAAATGAGCAAACGCGAGGCAGCAGACCTGATACAGGATGGCAGATCGATCTTCATCAAAGATCTGCTGGAATTGGGCTATTTACCCGAAGCAGTTAATAACTGGATTGCTTTGATGGGTTGGAGTTATGATGATCATACTGAATTTTTTACTTTACCAGATTTGGTTGAGAAATTTAGTATTCAGAAACTGAATCCATCACCTGCAGCGATTAATTTCACCAAGCTGGATCATTTCAACGGCCTGCACATCCGCAATCTGACTGTTGATGATTTGGCGCAGCGCTTGAAGCCATTTTTCGAAAAGGCCGGCTATAAGGTCGACATAGACGTGCTGCGGAAAATAACACCTATCATTCAGGAGCGCCTGGTGACTCTCGATGATGCCATTCCGCTGGCTGGGTTCTTCTTCGAAGAAAAGGTCTCCCCGATCCTTGATGAACTGATCGCAAAAAAGTTGGATGCCGCCGGTACACTGGAGATTGCCCGCAAGATTCTGGCGGTGCTGGAAGCCGTTCCAAATCTTGAACTGGATACTGTCGAACCGCCATTACGCACGCTGGTGGAGAAAACCGGTTTAAAACCCGGTCAGGTCTTCGGTATTTTGCGTGTAGCTGTGACAGGATTGATGGTCAGCCCGCCATTATTTGAAAGTTTGGCTATTATTGGGCGTGAGAAAGTAATTGAGCGCTTGAAAATTGCGATAGCGTTGTTGGAAGAGAGTAATGATCGGTGATTTGTTGATTAGTAAACTAGTTTTTTGTGAATTTATGAATTCGTGGGGTTGGGTTGCAGAATGAAGTGATCAAATCCGCCGAAAACCAATCAACCAAAAACCAAATCAACAAGCCGCCAGGCAGCTCTTTTCACTGTACAACTGCAACTGCATATGATAAACTTTGACCGTTATTGGGGGTTCGTCTAATGGTAGGACAGCTGACTCTGGATCAGCCAGTAGAGGTTCGAGTCCTCTACCCCCAGCCTACGGGTGTGGCGGTCGCAAGGCCGCCATATTATTACTATGGAGTTTTGTACACAAATATATTTATTCTTTGTAACTAGCCACCCTTTTTTAAAAAAAAACTCCTTGAGAAGTACTTTCATATGTTAAAAGCATTCAACTTTAACGAGATTGCCACAGGTCCAAAGAATAAGAGCGGGGGCTTGCAAAGAGCCTGTGTTATGCAGAGTCACTATTGTGATGGGTGGATACTAAGTTTGGGGAGATATAAAGAATGAATGCACATGGTCAATTGACTTCAGCTGCTGCCGGATGCTTGTCGGGCCAATTAAAAGATCAAGGATATTGGGTGTATTATGACCACGGTCCGGCGGCTGAGTTTGTTGGAAAAATTGTGGTTTCCTATGATGAAAATCTGACCAAAAAAAGTGAAATCAGTCAATTGGATATTGCTATTATTGAAAAGAAGAGCAATAAAGCAATTGCACTGATCGAAATTGAAGAATCTGTGTCCAACCAAAAAACATTAATTGGCGATTTCTTTGCGGTCTTAATAGGAAACTCAATTTATTGCCCTGGAAAAAAGCGGGTGGATGTTGGCGAGTGGACAAGTCTGGTTGTTATTAGGAAAGCCAGCGGCCACAATGATAAAAATCAACATGTTCTGGATATGGCGTGCAATGCCAAATCTGTATTCGGAACAAATAATTGCAAAATAGGCAGACTTGTGCTTGAGTCATTTAATGGCAAGGAAAATCTGGAAAAAGTATTAATGGATCAAATCGAAATTGCCATTCGTAGGATTACATAAACAAAAAAACAGATTCCTTTCGTTTCATTCGCAAACTCGCGCCATTCGTGATTAAAGCGAATAATGGCAGGCCATTGCTTGGTCATTTCTTACTCAACGCGAATAAAAAAAAGTGGCTGTCTGCACAACCACTTTTTCATATTTCGATCAGAAAATTCGAACCTCGCCGGTTTTAGTACTCTTCGTCCTCTTCCAGCCAGTCGTCCTCTTCCTCTTCTTCCAGGCTACCCAATTCCCCCCATTCTTCCACTTCTTCATCCTCATCATTGTCCCAGGGTTCTTCAGGGATTGAGTCTGCGGTTGGTACGTAGGTGAGACAACCCTTATCGGGGTCCAGCTCAATCAATGCAGCAGAACAGAAGCCTTCATCTAAAAATCCACAGTCCTCGTAATGACATCGAATTTTGGGCATATATTTTTCCTCCTAGTATTTTTTCGATTCTTTACTGCTCATGTTGTCTTTGAATTTCCAAATATCGTATGATTGAAAGTACAAAAACAGTTGTCATCGTCACTGCCGAAACTAAACAGAATGGGCAAATGGCTTTAATAACAGCAAATTGTAAGTATGTCAAGTAAATGGAAAAAATAAATCCGCTTAAAGCAATTCCAAGGGTAAGAATGTGCCCGAAGTTTCTTAATAAATCGATTTTTGTGCGAAAGATGGTGATCAGCAAAATAGCAATGTAAGCCAACGCGCCAAGTGCTGAAAGGGGAATTCCATTCCATTCACTGTAGCTGCTGGTGTTGACAGTCCAACAATCGCCCAGCCCGGGAACACACAGCGCTTGATTTGCGGTTAGTTTGATAATTAATAAGTAGGTTGCGTCTAAAAAACCTAGGATTGAGATGATAATCAGCAATTTTTTTGTCATATTGGTAGTGTTTAAATCGAGATTATTTTTGCTCGACTTCCTTTTGCCAGCGATTTTACCCCAGCTGGAATAATCAGTAAAGCATTTGCGCAAACTAGTGAATACATGTTTCCGGAACCCTGATGCTGGGCCAGTTTCGCGTAGGGAAGTCCATCTTTTTCAACCAGCTCTACTCGTAAATAACTTTCCCGTCCATCTGAATGGACTTCTTCACCCAGAACTGCTTCGCCCAAAGTCTCCGTAAAAGCCCTGCCGAGTAATTTGTAAATGATGGGGCGAATGAAGATGCGGCTGCTGACGTAAGCCGAGACCGGGTTGCCTGGCAAGCCGATAAAAGGAATATTTTGATTCCCAAAAGAACCGAATGTAAGCGGTTTACCGGGACGCATATTCACTTTCCAGAAATTGAGGCTGCCATTTTCTGTAACAACCTGTTTGACAAAATCGTAAACACCCAGGCTGACACCGGCGGTGCTGACAATCATATCGGCATGCAGTTCGACTGCTTTTTGTAGAAGTGCTTGAACGGCAGAATAGGTATCAGCAGCAACGCCTAATTCAAGTACATTGGCACCAAAACTCTGTAGGAGCAAGCTGATTGAGAGGGAATTGATGTCGTAGACTTGCCCATCACCTAACGTCTGACCGGGTGAAACCAGTTCATCTCCGGAGGAAAATAAGGCAATTGTGGGTTTGGGGAAGCTATAAATATGGGTGATACCCATACCTGCCAGAAAACCGAGGTCATGCGGCTTGAGGAGATGGCCTGACTTCAAGACAACCTGTCCTTGGCGGATATCTTGCCCGGCCGGACGTACATTCTGTCCGGGCTGTGCCGTTTGATAAATCTCGACGCTTTCGGGCAGTTCGGTCCGGTTGTAACGATCGGAAACGCTGGTCAATTCGACCGGGATTACTGCATCCGCTCCGGCAGGTAATTGAGCGCCGGTCATGATCCGGGCTGCTTGACCGCGCTCAATTTTCACCTGTGGTTTTTGACCGGCGGGAATATCAGCAACTACTGCCAGATGGACTGGATGATTGGGGTCGGCGTGCCCACAATCCTGTGCTTTTACCGCAAACCCGTCCATGCTGGAATTGTCGAAGGGCGGAGAATCCATGGGGGCATTGATATCAGTTGCCAGTACGCAGCCAAGAGCATCTCGCAGTTCAATCCGGATCGGGTTTTTAGGTTCGAATTGGGAAAGAATACGTTGTTTGGCTTCCGTAACCGAGAGCAGCGTTTGGTTTTCCATTTTTCAGGATACTCCTAGGTAGAACGCAGTCGGTAAGCTTCCATTACATTGGGCAGGTTTTCGATGCGGGTTAACAAGCGGCTAAGCTGCGATATATCACTTACTTCAACCATCAATTTGATGGTTGCAAGATTATGGGTTACTTTAAGTTGAATGTCAACTAGATTTCCACCCTCATTGCTAAGAACACTGGAGATATCGCCCATTAATCCCTGGCGATCGTAGGCCTTGACTTCAATCGCAACCGGATAGGTCTTTTCCAGTTCACCCCAGGAGACTTTTACGATTCGTTCACGGTCGGTCATGCGCAAGATATTGGGACAATCAGCGCGATGAATTGTGGCACCCCGGCCGCGCGTGATATAGCCGACAATTTCATCCCCCGGAGCAGGTTTACAGCATCTGGCCAGGACAGTCAATAGACCTTTCAAGCCCAGCACGGTGACTGAATCGCCGCTGAGAGGTTTTTCTTTGGGCGGCTTGGTGAATAATAATGGATCTTCAGTTGATTCTTCGCTGGCGATCAAGTTGTTGACAATCCGGCCGATTGAGAGATCACCACAGCCGATGGCTACATGGAAATCATCGACATTGCGGAACTCATATAGCTTGGCCAGATGGTCAACTTCGACGTTCTTCAATCCGAGACGTTTAATCTCACGCTCGAACATGATCTTTCCCTGTGCAGCGTTTTGCTCGCGATCTTGTTTTTTAAACCAATTACGAATCTTCGAACGGCCACGCTGGGTTTTGACCAATCCCAAGTTTGAATTGAGCCAGTCTCGGCTGGGACCGCCGACCTTGGAGGTTAATATCTCTACCTGGTCGCCGGTTTTCAGGGCGTAATCAAGGGAAACCAGTTTGCCGTTAATTTTTGCGCCGCGGCAACGGTGACCAATTTCGGTATGGACATGGTAGGCAAAATCAATCGGAGTTGCTCCGGCAGGCAGATCGATAATGTCGCCACGCGGGGTGAAAACATAGACGCGGTCCTGGAAGACATCACTTTTCATGCTATCCACGAACTCGCCCGCGTCTTCGACTTCCTGGCGCCATTCCATCAAGCGCCGGAACCAGTTGATACGTTGTTCATACGTTTGGTCGCGTGGGCCGTGTTCTTTATAACGCCAATGAGCAGCAATACCATATTCCGCGCTTTGATGCATTTCCAGGGTACGGATTTGCACTTCCAGAGGTTTACCGTCATCGTAGATAATAGCGGTGTGCAGACTTTGATAGAAATTATCTTTCGGTGCGGCAATATAATCATCGAATTCATGAGGAATTGGGCGCCAATGGGTGTGAATGACACCTAATGCCGCATAGCAGCTTGGTATATCGGCCACCATTAATCGTACACCGCGCAGATCCATCAGCATATCGAAAGGTTTGCCTTTTTCCTGCATTTTTCGATAAATTGAATAAATGTGTTTGGAGCGGCCGCTTATATCAGCTTTGATGCCGGCTTCATTTAAGATCTTTACCAATTTTTCTTCAATCTGTTTAATTTCGATTTCACGGTCCTTGCGCCGCAACGCCAGATTATTGGCTATTTCCTTGTATTTATCCGGGTTTACATAGCGGAATCCCAGGTCTTCCAGTTCCCATTTGATTTGCCAGATACCCAGACGGTTGGCCAATGGTGCGAAAATATCGAGAGTTTCCTGCGCGATTCTTTTGCGCTTCGATTCAGGCATATACCCGAGCGTACGCATGTTGTGCAAACGATCTGCCAGCTTTATGAGCACCACGCGGATGTCATCACCCATGGCCAAAAAAACTTTTCGCAATGTCTCATTGGCAAGATCGCGTTTTCTATCACGCGGTTGATCGATTGGAGACTCATCCTCTTCTTCCAAAATTTCTGTTACATCCATCTGGCCAGCCGTGCGAACTTCTTCGACACGTGATACACGAGGCAGATTGGTCAGTTTGGTCACTCCATCGACAAGCCGGGTGATCTCTTCACCAAATTCTTTTTTCAAATCAGCCAGTGTTACCGCTGTATCTTCAACTGTATCGTGCAGCAAGCCTGCCACCACAACTGCCGGTGGAACTTTCAATTCAGCCAGAATGGCTGCTACCGCAACAGAGTGTGTGATATAAGGTTCTCCGGAGATACGCGTCTGACCTTCGTGAGCTGCCTCTGCGAACCGGTATGCTTTCAGGACAAGGTCACGATCCATGACGTTGTAATTATCCGGGAGGAGTTCCATTAAGGTTTCAATTTTCATTAATTCATTCTTTCAATTGCTGGCGAGGAACTGGAAGAGCTATGGAATCCGTCTATACGCCTTTTTCGAGCATTTTCAGCAGGTTTGGCGGTGTGATGAGGTCTAAACTGCTAATGGTATGGCTTGCTGCGGATAAGTCCATATTTTTGGTTAATGAATTGGGTATTGCGACCGTGTAAAGGTTGGCAAGATTTCCGGCAATAATACCATTATATGAATCTTCGAAGATTACAGCTTCAAAATCTTCTAGCTTGAGCATCGATTTGGTCGCTATGAACAATTCGGGATTGGGCTTGACCGTTTTGACATCGTTCTTGGTTTGTATTACATCAAAATATGGCAGGATACCGTTTTCCTCTAAAAGTGGAACGACCCAATCGCGAGCGGATGAGGAGGCAACTGCAGTTTGCAAGCCATTGGCACGTGCCCATTTAAGATAGTCAAGGACTCCGGGTTTTAACGGCAATAACCTTGATTTCGCTCTGAAACTTTTCGAGTGGGCAGTCTGGACCGCGTTGTAGTTGATGTCCCGACCGGATAATTTGGCAAGTGTCCCGAGCGGGTCACAGGCGTCATTTGTGGTGCCAATACAGAGCAGCCACGTTTCGAGTGGCAAGCTGGTGCCGTAGTCAGCATAAATCTCCTGCCAGGCTTCATAGCAGGCTTCTTCTGTATCCAGGATCAATCCATCAAAATCAAAAATAAAAGCTTTAATCATATGTATCCATCATAGCTGATTTTGTCACCGTCCAATTGTAGTCCAATCGTGTAGAAATTGGAAATGGAGAAAACGTTGGTTTGGTGATTTGGTGATTTGTTGATTTGGTGATTTGTTGATTGGTTAGTTTGTTAGTTGTTGGTTGGTAGGCTTGTTAATTCTTGAATTTGTAGCAGTGC
>MKUW01000005.1 GCA_001899005.1 Chloroflexi bacterium 44-23 | reverse complement strand
ACGGAAGCTGTGCTTGCACATTCACCGGGACCCGAGAAGCTCTTGCCGGTCAGACGGTTGAGGTTATCGTATGCCAAAGTGGTTTCACAGGTACGCGCGTCGATCTGGCTGATGAGGTTGCCAAGTGCATCATAATCATAAGCCCAGGTTCCCATGTCCGGGTCAATCAAGCCGATCTTGCGCCCACCCTGATCATAGTCGATATGGGTGTGTGTTTGCGTCCCCCCACTGCCTTTATAGACATCCTTCAGAAGACCGCGCTCGTCGTATTCGTAAGTTAACCCTGGTCCAGTGGGTGGCTGTACGCTGACGACCCGGCCCCACGAATCTTTGGTGGTGACAGTCTGGTTTTGGGCCGCGTCACTCTGTGTGGTGACCAGGCCGTCATAGCTATAGGTGACGGCATTGCCGTTTGGTTCGGTCACGCTCAGCGGTCTGCCAAGCAGGTCGTAGTTGGTGACGGTGTAGGGCTGGCTGAAATTCTGCGTTTGGAAGGCAGGCGTGGCGGCATAATTAATACTATAGGGTTTGGTTTCTTTTACCAGGCGACCCATGTTGTCATACTGGTAATCTGTCACGACCGTCTTCTGGGCGCCATCCACGATTGTGCCAACCTTCTGGGTCTGGAGCAATTCTCCCAGGCCGTTGTAGAAGTGCGTGATGCGGATGGAGGCGCTCCCGCTCACTTTTTGATTGAGATTGACCTGGAAGCGATTTCCGCCAGGAAGATAATCGATCGAAAGCGTGGGTGATCCGCTACTATCATCTGGGGCGATTATTTTCTTCATGCGGCCAAAGCCGTCATACTCAGCCGTGGTAATTTGGTTGTTCGGGTCGGTTATGGTTTCCGGTAACCCAAGCTCGTAATTATACGTATAAGCAGTACCTTGTGAGAGCGGGTTGCTTTCCGATACGACATAGGTTCTGTAGTTACTGTCGATGCTATAGTTGGTAGTTTCTTCATCCTCGGTAGGCGCGCTGGAGGCTGTGCCATAGCCACGCCAGGTCTTGCTCTGGGTGACATTGCCGAAGGTATCGTAAGTCGTTGCGGTTTGTGAATATTCACCGTCCCTGACCCAGGTACGCTGCCCGGTCAGTTTGCCTTCACTCAATGAATCGGTGTATAGATTATGGTTGTCGTACAGGTACAAAACCTCGCTGATTTTTCCTGTTTCGCTGCTGAAATCGCAGGTTGGGTTGCAAGCCAGGGTTACCATACGCGCAGGAAGCGCGGTGAGGTTGTTGGTTGCGGTCGGAAAAAAGGTAGTCTTGCTGGCACGGTAATTCACCCACGCCCCGCTTGACCAGGATTGTTCGGTCACGCGTGTCAGGTTACCGTATTGCACGCCGCCCTGATCGGCGGTATTGTATTCATAGATCGTTTTTGTGCCGCTCCAACTGGCGTTTCCGTCATAGAAGCGCTGAGTCTGCGATTCAACCCGGCTCCAAGATGCCTGTAGATCGACAAAGGTCATCAGGAGCGTAGCGCCTGAGATATCGTCGACGCCGTTTGAAGGGATCGTATCGTAGCGGATATTCGCCTGGTAGGTAGTCTCTGTTTCTTCGTGCGGGGTTCCTTCCAGGTAGGTATTTAGCAGGACAGTGCCGTTGTTGGTTTTTTGCACAAAGCGCCAGTTAACCGCCCCGTTCAGGTCTCTGCTTGCCTCTGCGTTGTTTTCAGGTTTGCCTTTTTCCCAGACTCGAATTTGGAAAAGCCCGGCATCATCCAGCAGGATCATCACCTGGTACCAGGTATCGCGTTTGAAAGTCGAAGCGGAAAGGAGCGTGGTATCGGTGGTTCCACCTGAAAGAATGGTTCTTACTTTCAGGTCATGGGAAGCGCCGTTAGGCAGCGCG
>MKUW01000004.1 GCA_001899005.1 Chloroflexi bacterium 44-23 | reverse complement strand
CTTTTTATGAAAACTCTATGAGAGTGCTGGCCGCGGTTGAATCAGAAAAAGTGATCGGTTTGGTGGCGGCTCATAGCATCTCAACTCTTTTTTATCTCATTCAAAAGAGTAAGTCTGTTGCGGATGCCCGGGCTATGCTAACCAGTCTACTGCAGTTTATCCGAATTGCACCCATCAACCAATCTACAATTGACCAGGCACTTAATTTAGATTATAACGATTTTGAAGATGCAATTCAGATGATTGCGGCTTTGCAAAACAAAGTTGATTGTTTGATAACCCGCAATGTGAAGGATTATCAACCCCCCCTTGTAAAGGTTCTGCAACCGGTTGAATTTCTGGCGACGATTGAGGGGGAAAATAACTTATAACCATTGGAGAACATACTGCCGGATGGTGGCATTTTCTGATTCTAAAATTTTATTATGTATGAGAGACAGCAGCTTTATTTGTCTGGACAGTTTCAAAGTAAAAATATAACAGAAAATACTCTGCCCCAAAATTTTGGCTAAATAAATTTAATTCTTGAGGAAGCAAAAAAGACCATTTTTAATAAAAGCAAACCATGTTTCCAGCGTTGGATGTTGGTTGTGCCGTATGTTCTTTCCCGATAGCGGATGGGCATGTCAACAATCTTTAGGTCCAGGCGGGAAGCTCCAAAAATCAGATCGAAATCGCCAAAGGGGTCAAAATCGCCAAAATAGGCACGGTTGGCAACAATGTGATCATACTCTTTTCGAAACAAGACCTTTGTGCCACATAAAGTATCTTTGATTGGTTGTCCGAGGAGCCATGAGAAAGTCATACTAAAAAACTTGTTTCCAAGGAGATTATAGAAGCGCATGGCTTCCTTTTCCATTGGGTAAACCAGGCGTACACCGTTAATGAAATCACCCTTGTTGTTGGCCAGAGCTTCATAAAAACGGGGTAGATCTTCCGGTGGAACAGTGAGATCCGCATCCAGAATCATTAATATATCTCCAGTCGCATGTGCAAACCCTTTGCGAACAGCATCCCCTTTGCCTTTTCCGTCCTGGTGAAGGAGTGCAGTCTTGCGCTGGCGAAACTTTGGCAGCAAACTTTCAATGGTCTGGTAGGTGTCATCACTGGAATTTCCTTCGACAAAGATAATCTCAGTACCTTTTCCCATTTCCGGTGTGCGGGTCAGGATATTTTCAATATTTCCAGCTTCGTTGCGGGCGGGGACAATAACTGACACGCTATATTCTTGCTTTTTCGGAGAAGATTTCAGGCTGGCTATCATGAAATTTGTAAGGGCCAGAGAGCTAAATGGCCATATTTTGACCAAAAATTTGTTGAAAAATCCTTCAAGCAGCGGAATCGGGAGCGGAAACAACATTTCATGCCAGTATTTCAAGACTTCGAAGTTTGAAAGGTAGAGCATGTTGCTTAAATCTTCGCGAGTTAACCAGTTTTGTTGTAAATTCTTTTTCGCCAACCCTAAATTCTGAACCAGTCCAAGCATCGGCTGCCAAACCCGGCTGTAATAGTTTAAAATGATGCGCGTGCGCTTATGGCAAAATGGAGCGATATGATCAAACACAGCTTGCACATCCCAGACATCATTCAAGAGATCAGAAAGTATGATGAAATCAAAGGACTCAACATCAATTTCCGGTGTCCCGGCTAAGATATCGATACAGAGGAAAGTCAGTTGTGGAAATGATTTTTGTGCAAGCTGAATCGCCTGCGCTGAAAAGTCGATGCCGACCCCAACAGCTGGATTCAGCGCGGATAGGAGTTCCCCTTTGCCGCAGCCAATTTCCAGCACCCTGGAATTGGCCGGTATATGATGGCTATAGATTTGTTTCAACCTTTTATGGTAGGTGCTATTAAAAATGTTGGAACGAGCGGTTGAGTTTACTCTATCCCAATGAGCGATACGAGTGCTCTGATAGCTTTCCAACGACATGAAATTTACTCCTCAACCCGGTTTTTATTGAAATGAAACTTTTTATTGCAGATATCTTCAGATATCTTAAAGGAAGCTGATGCGAATTGACCCCTTATATTTTAGTCCATATTAATTTATTATGGATATTTCTGAACAGAATACTGCATTATTCGCATCTTTTGATGCCCTCAACAACCCTGTGCCATTCATAGGATCATATTCACTTACAACCGAAACATCGTTTTATAGCATCCAGTATCATTTAAAAAACTTGGTCATCAGATTGCCCATCCGGAAATAGCCTCATGTCTGTTTTTAAATCCACGAGCACTTTATTTTTGTCAAAATCCGATTGGCACTTAAGGAAGTGGTTACTCGTTTTCAAAGATTGGATAAAAGCAAATACCAGCAGTACCGGGTCCGGAATGGACGCCCAGGGCAGGGGTCAGCTCCACAATGATCGATTCAAGCACCTCAACCTGTTCATCAATTAATGCTTTAATTTTGAGTGCCTCATCCAGGGCAGCAGCGTGTACATAGGCAATTTTGACCTTGCCAAACTTTCCGGCGGATTTAACGACAGCCTCCGCCATCATTTGATAGGCCTTACCACGCGTAAATGCTTTTCCTAATGGTACAATGACGCCATCGTGCATGCCGATCAAAGGTTTGATATTAAGTAAAGTCCCCAGCATGCTGGTCGCCCGTCCGATGCGTCCGCCCATGGCCAGATACTTGAGCGTGTCCGCGGTCTGAATCATTTGTGTAATAGGCATTAAATCTTGAACCCTGGCGATGACGTTATCGATGCTCGCCCCGCGCAATGCCGCCCGGGCTGCTTCAATCACCATCCAGCCGTGACACATCGATACATTCAGCGTGTCAAGCACCTCGATGCGCAATTGGGGCAGGCGTTTGAGGGTAAGCTCACGGGCGATGCGGGCCGCCTGGAAAGCGCCGCTACTCTTGGAAGACATATGGATGCTCACAATTTGGTTGGCCCCTTGGTCTGCGAACTCTTGATAGACCTGCTCGTAATCACCGGGACCGGGGTTGGCCGTTTTCGGCAGCTCCTTGGCAAATGGTAACCAGCGATAAAATTCCTCGCGCTTAATCGAGACCAGATCGCGCAGTACCTCGTTCCCGCGGTGAATGTAGTAGGGCACCCACTTGATCTGCAAGGACTGCATTAATTCGTCCGGGATGGTGGCGATACTATCAGTTACAATGGCGACATTTGGCATCATTATGGCTCCCCATTAATCAAAACCCGCAGCTTTATTTTAAGATACGAGCTGGTAAAGGTACTATATGCAATCTCGCCATAATATTCCAGTACTTGTAGTCACAATTAAGGTCATAAGAATAGCGTGCGATCTGTCGGGTATGCTGATGAATATGCTGGTTTAAGTGCATAAAGTACCAGTCAATTGTGAACATCGACCGCAACCCCGAGCGAATGTCCGCTGTTGTAGATTTCTTGTTCACACGGCCGATCTTTTCCCTTCGACAGGCATCCACTGAATTGGGAATCCCGTTCAAAACAGCGCGCGCTTACATTGAAAAACTGGTACAGGGCGGTTACCTTCGGGAAATTACCGGCTATGCCCGCAACCGTATCTATCAGGCAGATGAGATATTCAAAGTAGTCCAGAGAAGTGATGTTGAGTGATATTTTCCTGTTTTTTTAGACTGGCGCCAGATTGTTTATATAGATAATTAGTAACTACTCAGTTTTTCTAAAAATGATGGCATTGCGAAGTAATATTCTGTTTTACGGCCAATTTCCTTTAAGGAGATTGCCACGCCACCAAAGACAAGAACGATGGCCGGCAATGACAGGGTTGTGGAGGTATGAATTATTACATACCGCACATGAGATCTTTTGTAAGGGCGAAGCATCTGGGAAACCATTCTATCTTGTGAAAACACACCCATCGCGGATGCTTCGCCCATGAGCGCACTTAGGCTGACAACCTGTTTATGCATACCAATAATTCCAAATTGAAATTCAAAGACCTTTCGTAACTACTCAGTCTTTCTAAAAATGAAGGCATTGCGAAGTAATTTTCTGTTTATTGAGCATTCTACTAAAAAAGTAAGTGCCGTGCCACCAAAGACAAGAACGGTGACTCACAATGACATGGCTGAGCAGTTACGATAGTTAATAACTGAAGAATTTTCCCTTGGATTGACACATTCAAATTACTACATTAAGAATTAAAACAAAATTTAGAATTATTAGCGCGTTGGTTGGGATTGTGCTGCTGTTCATTATGTGACATAACGGTGACCTTCCACTAGATCATGTACCATACTATGATTTAGTCGAATCTGTGGAAAATGGAAAGGTTCATTTACCGCGCTGGAGGAAACACAAAAAGGTTGCTGATTAAGATATTTACAGTCGATGCGACCCAAGCGATGGAAGAGTCTGTCATTATGGAGAATAAATTTGCCCAGCCAACAAATGAGATGCCTTAATCCCTGTTTTTTCGTGTTTTTCCCGAATATACTATTCCCCTACACCATTAAGGTTGATAGCGCCAGAGTTGTAGCTGCCTTGTCAGATCCCCGGTGAGCAGCCAGAGGTTGCCATTGGCATCCACATCTGCACCTATCCAACCGATTTTAGCTACAGTTTTCCAGGTACCATTCAGGTAGCGGTTAATTTCTCCCGGCACAAGTGACCAGGCACTATTCTTGGCTGCGAACAATAGCAAGGGTGGCTGTAAAAAGCTGCTTTCTCCGCGCTGATACCACTTGTCATCTCTAATTTGATAGAGTATCTGGTTGTCATCACACCCTGAAAAGCCGCACAGTGCATACAATACCCACAAGCTCCCATCCAAGTCAACTTTTAGCTGTTTAACTTGACCGTATGCGAAATCGCTATTTTTGGTGCGGTCAAGTGCAGGCGGTTTCCACTGCTGCCAGGTTTTAGCGATTTCATCAAAGCGCCACAGTTGCTTTTCAATTGCGACCCACAGATGTCCATCCGGGTCGTTCGCCAGGGTATGAACACAACCCGATGCAACCGGCAGTTCGGTCAAATGCCAATCATTTTCCTGATAGATGCGCAATCCATCCCCGCCAGCCACCACGCCGTCACTCCAGTTGCAGCTGCCAACCCAGGAGACCAGGTCGACCTGTGAATGCGAGATAACAAAGGAAGTGCTCAGTGTTTTTCTGTAGGGAAGCGTGAAAGTCATTTCCTGCGGCAGGAAGATGCGCCATTGATCACCCCGCAAGCGGCGGACGTCGTAGGCAGTCGTCAGCCACAGATCCTGATTGTGATCATAGCTAATTTGTGGTGCGAGGGGTGAGGGTAACCCATAACCCTGTGGAGTCAGCCAGGCAGTGGTCTGATCATACGTACGACCCAGGCTGCCATCCCAGGTGGATAGGGGTGTGCCTGATTTTGGCAGAATCCAGGCGATGCCATCGCGCGTGAGAGCGATGACAGGGTCGCGCAGGTTGATTTGATTGAATTGTTTCGTAAGCGGTTGGTAGCGGCCAACGGCATAGGGAGAAGCCAGCCAGAAGCTGCCATCATCCGCGACCATAAAGCGGTTGATGACCCCCGGAATGACTTGTTGGAACACGACCATTTGTTCGAAATCACCCTGGTCAAAAACAAATTGGGTTGGCGTTTGTGAGGGCAATGGAGACACGGAAGGGGTCAGTGTGATGGTGGCAGTGCGCGTTGATGTAGCACTTGGGGTGGTTGTTCTGGTCACAGTCGACGTGCGCGTAGAAGTGGATTGGGGAGTGAATGTGGTGGTGGAGGTCGCCGTGGGTGTGGTTGTTCCTTTGTTGTTTTGTGAGATGAAGACCAGTGCGAAGATACTGAGCAGCAAAATTGAAATCACAATTACCAGGAAGATAATTTCGTTTTTACGCTGCCGGTTCATATTAATTTTTCAAGGTAAATCGGTATCCGATTCCTGCTTATATACTTCCGGTTTTTCAAACAATGCCGGTTGTGATTTAAAGGCCTCGGATGGTTGAAAATAAAAAAAATCATCTTGGGAAAACTTTTCAGTCTCATAACCCCAATAAGACCAACCTGGTCTCTGCTGTCTGGCAAAAAGTTCCAAAAAAGGGGCAGGACTACATGATTCTATAATCTTGTATTGTTCATCAGGTTTGCGAGAATGTCCACGTTTTTGTGAGCTAATAATATTTTCCTGGCTGCGCCCTGGTTGGAATGTGCGCAAATTTCCACGGACGCCAAACAAAATAATTTCGGTCACATTACGAAAATAAAAACCAACGCCACGTCGATCTGGTCCACCATCTTTGCGGATCTTATACCAGATCAACATAGTTTTGTATTCAAAGCCCCAGGATTTCATGACTTGCAATCCTAAATCAACCAACGCATTAGGGACCCATAAATATAAATGACTTTTTGGGAGAGCGACTTCATTTACGGGTAATTTTATTATTTCTTCATTTGACATCGTTTGATAGCGGTAAAGTCGTTTGTGTTCAGGTGCGACCTTTCCTGTGTTGTTTTGGAATTTCCAGGGTGGATCTGCCAGAATTGTCCCAAACTTACCTAAATTTATAAAATCAGAATAATCATTCATTTTCATCATAAAGTTTCTTACTAATCCCAAAAATCAATAATGGGCATCCTCCACCCGCGCCACCCTGGATTAATGGCAGCAATTTGCTGAGGTGGGTTGTAGAATTGCCAAAGGAAGTTCCTCTTCCTATAGAAGCGAATATTTCTTGAAGCTCGTCACATCGGGTAATAATGACCCCCACACTAATTACGTGTAGGTCGAATAGCATTCTAAAGTTATTAAGATCGCGGTCATAAAACGGATTTTTGTTATTCCATTCTGTTTCAATAGCAACGTGATTCTTGTAATAATCGACTGCATGGGTTGGGGAAGAACGAGAGACCCCATCAATAGTTATCTCAGTCCGAAAAGTTTTTTCCTCCCACCCTAAGGCATAAAATTCGTCATCGATCGCCTGCGCAACAGGAGATTTCCGTCCACCTCCGCTTATGATCGAGCTTTTTTTTAATCTAAAATTAAGTAGAACATTCATCAAGTCGGCCCACTCATGTGGAAAGTCTTTAGACAATACAGCAGACGCATGGCGCCATTCATGAATTTCATAGCTTTCCCTTATGAATTGAGGAATTTCACTTAATGTCATTTGTGGCTTATCTCCCGATAAATATTATATGATATTTAGAAAATTTGATCATCTATTATTTGGTTTTGGTTTTTCAATTTTCTGAAGCGTTTCTTCGATTGCATCGATCTGGCGTTTATCCGGTTCAGGGGCATAGATGATGCGGGTGGTGGCCGGAGTCGAATGTCCGAGCACTGCCTGAACGTTTTCCAGTGAAGTGCCGTTTTCTATCAGTGTCTTGGCATGCCAGTGCCGAAATGCATGCGGGCTGGTGAAATACTTGTGACGATCCAGCCCGGAGAGAGCAGCCACTTGCTGGACAATGCGCCAGGCTGAAGTGCTGGAAAGACGGGCTCCATATCCTTTGCGAGCGTTGCGGAAAAATGAACTTGAGTTTTTACGGCGACGGTTGCTTTTTCCGTGTTGAATAAAGAGCCAGGGCGAATAGTCATCGCGGGCCTCCAAATAAGCGTCAAAAACAGCCAGGGTATCTATTCCCAACCGGCAATGTGCGATGCGGCCGGTCTTCTCCATGCGCATTTCTAAGCGACCACCCTGCACGCGCGCATCTTCCACCTGACTGCGGGTCATTTGGCACAGATCACCCACGCGCAGGGCCGTAGCGCGCAAAGCAACGATCAAGGCGCGCATCCGCAAAATTTCCAGGCGGGCAATCATTTCTTTTGGCAATGACATTTCCATGACGGTCTTAAGCATCGTATTGCCAAAATCCTCGGGCAGTCGTTCGTGGCGGGAAGTCTGCTCTTCGTTATTGCCGATAAAGGAAGTACGGCTGGCTTCCTGTTCTTCTTCACGTGTGAATTGAATCCAACCGGCGTAGTTGGCCCGCCAGAAGCGTAAGGCTGCCCGCAAAACAGATTGGTACAATTTGCGAGTTGGGAGGGCATAGGCACGCTCATCTTTCATCCATCCAATAAATTGGACAACGATATTTTTCTGGAGGCTTCCGGTCGGCAAATCCAGTGACTGAGTCTCTTGCATAAATTCGCCAAAAGCGTCCAAAGCACGGAAATAAAGCCGCTGTGTGTTGGTATTTTCGAACTGGACGTTTGTTTTGAATGCTTGGATGGCTTGCTGAATGGTTGGGCTCATAGTAATTTCCTACTTAAAGATACCGTGAATTTGATTTGATTGCAAATTGGCAGGAAAAAACCATTTATGTAAACTTCTTTCCGTAAATTATTGATTCTTAACCAAAAGTGGTAGGTCAGGTATCCGAAAGTTTGCAAAAACCTAAAAAGGAGAACCGAGTGACCTACCAAAATTATTTTAACGTAAACGAAGACATCCTTGAAGGAATTAGCAAAAGTGGATGAAATTTCATGTCAGAATTATTACGGATTGTCGTCGATGCTTGTATGGAAGAAGGTCACTAAAACGATTACGGCGTTGGCTCTAATGAACGTGATAGTGTTGACGGACCATCAAACGGGTGAATGGCGTAGATGGTTAACCAGAGTGGCGGGTGTTGCTCAGAGGCACTTCGCTGAGCTAATCAATGTCAGATTGACAGGGTTGACAGATGTAACTGTGAATTAATCTCGCCGCCGCCCCCAATAGACCGTGATGATGATTAAAGCAATTGCTGCGAGCAAACCGATCAGTTTATTGGCATCATACCCTTGCAGTACAATACTGGTGACAGTGATCAATAGTACGAGAATGCCCACAATCACGCCTAGCACTACCCAGCCGCGTTGGGTTGTCACTTTAAAGGATTTGTCTGTCCGCTTTCTGAGTATTGTAAAAAAGACCAGGCTGACCAATCCCAAGGAGATCGAAATTAACAGCACAGCTTCTGATGTAAGGCCTAAGTCCCGGTAAACCAATCCTAATACAAGCAAGGTTCCCCAGCCAATCGCCAAAGCACGCAAAAATTCCTCAAAAAGGATATTCTGAGTTTTCATAAAAGCACCTCCCCGCTTTTGGTTTGTTTTACGTTTCGTCCGTAATTATTGAATTGTTCCGGTTTTGCGAACGGTTAACACAGCTGTTGAAGAGATTAACCTGTGGAAAAGTGGGCAAAATTGCAGCGATGCGTACATTACAACCGATGTTATTATGGCTGATATGTTCTTTTTTGGCAAATGGACAATTTTCTTTATAAAAAACAAAATTTTTCCGGAAATCCCAATTGATCTCTTAACGCAAAAACGCGGCAGGTTTGGGTATGATAAGTTACTTGCTCTGTATTTTTTACCTGATCGCAGCGGTTTAATGGGTTTAAATTCTCCGTAAGTTGGAATATTCAGCTAATCTAACGAGTAAATGCCAAGTTTGTGCCCTCAGCATACCTTTTCCATTAGATGTAGGTAGAATGCGCTTATAGTACAAAACCTCCACATCTTTCTGTTGTGAGTGTCGGCTGATGGCGAAGGATCCGCGATGGGTATCTTTTTTCAAGATCGAATGCGAAAATCAGCACAGCAGTGATTTGCATATCCTGGTTTACAACCAGCTTTTTCAGGTAGTCTGCTTTGCTATGGCTGGTCGATCCAGCTACATCTAAAACGACCTGCCAGTTTTTTTAGGGCCGAATTCGCTCTTATTTCCAATGTCAAGTAAAATAACAGAAATAAAATCTCGATACAGCAGGTCAAAATGATTACACGTATTGAAAACTTCCTGAGTAAATATGAAGCCCTGGTGCTGATTCTGTTACTGGCAGCGTTCCTGGTGGTTAATTCGCAAGCTCTCTCATGGGGTTTGCCGGCGAGTTGGAATCCGGATGAATTGGCGAGGGTTGTAATCCGTACCTTGAATGATGGAGAGCCATTTAATCAAACGAATTTTGATTATCCGTCCCTCCCCAAATATGTGATGTTGTTGATTGGCCGCATCACCGATTCCCTGGGGTATCCACGCACGGTTTACTTTCTGGCAGCCCGTTTTTTCTCCGTTTTCTTGGGAGCGATGATTGTCTGGCTGGCGTACGCATTGGTGCGTCAGCTTGGCGGGAAGCGCTGGAGTGCTTTGCTGGCGGCCCTTTTGGTTGCCACGAACAACCAATTATCGTTGAATTCTCATTTTGCCCACAATGATATGTATGTGACCTTCTTTGCGGGTATGACTCTCCTGTTCTCGATCAAATACCTGAAATCAGAAAACAAGGGCTGGTTGTATGTGGCCTTTTTTACGGCCGGTATGACAGCATCGAGCAAGTACAATGGAGGGGCGATCATGCTGGTGGTAGTGCTGGCGTACTTGATGCTCAAAGGCAAACAGATTTTCCGTGATAAAATGACCACTTTCGAGACACTTTTTACCGGCATTGGTCTGACTGTTCTGGGTTATGCCCTGGGTACCCCTACCGCGCTGACCCACTTATCTTTTTATTTCAGACACTTAATACCAACGCTCTGGTACCAGGCCAACTACGAGCGCTATCCAAACAGTGTTATCGGTTTGATCAAACAGTGGCAGTATTTGTATGTGGTTCTTGGTCCGATCTTTTTTATCCTGATTATGCTCACGTTGATAGTGGTGATCGTTGCCACTATCCAGTATTTGCGCAAGAGAAACGTATCCGATTATCAGCACGGGCGTTTGTTCCTTTTACTGCTGGCAGGGTTATTTTTGCTGGACCTTCCAATTTTGATTTCATATAACGTTCAAAATCGTTATTTCCTGCCTTTGCTGCCAGGTCTTGCGGTTGTCGTTGCCATCGGAGTTGAACTGCTGGTTGAAAAAGTCGAACAGAATAATAAAGCAAGATTGTATCAGAGCATCATCGCAGGGTTGTGTATCCTGGGGGTGTTGTGGGGTGCTCTACGAGTAGCCAGTGTTATTGTATTGATGGAAAATGATGCCCGTAACCCGGCGGGAGAATACCTGAAGAGCTTACCGGCAGGTGTTTCGGTCGAACGTACATTTTATTCACCAATTTTTTACGATAAAGAGCGTTTTTCCTCATACGTTGAGTATCCGTTGATATTTCTAAAGTTTGCGGATCAACAAATTACAGATCCTTACGGACGTGAATATAATGTGGGCGAAGAAGGGATTGAAAAACGCAAGCCGGATTATCTGATCGTTTCCAGTTTTAT
Source organism: Chloroflexi bacterium 44-23 (assembly GCA_001899005.1). Lineage (GTDB taxonomy): Bacteria > Chloroflexota > Anaerolineae > Anaerolineales > Anaerolineaceae > UBA6170. Next base: position 720 of record MKUW01000004.1, on the reverse strand, counting down.
GTACACACGCTTTGTTAACCATTATATTTGTGAGCGGCATCAGGCAGACTGCAATTTCTTCCGGGATCTGCTGGCCGGGGATACGAATTACCAGAAAATTGCAGAATTTCATTATGATTTGCCCTGGTATCTTCCCTTTCCCAAAATTGATGCCAATTTTGTCAACCCGGATATTTTGGTTTTTAAACGCGATAAATGAGTGATGGTTATTAACCGTTTTGAGACCTTTTTGTATTCGCATGTCCGGAATTCATCGGCTCTCATTTTGTCTACTTTAAGATAATTGTAAGTATTTTAGTAATTAGTTCTCAAAACACCCCTCTCCAACGACTTGGAGAGGGGCAGGGGGTGAAGTTTTTAAAATTTCCATTCAAAAAAACTTCTCGGATAAATCCGAGAAAGGTTGTTTTCAGGCCAGATAAGAATATCTCCAAACCAACTTGGGCGTGCACAAATCCAAACTGAACTGCTTTCTATACATGTAATGAAAGTCGACCAGCTTAGTAACCACAATAATTTATTTACATCGCATCTTTTCGGTCTGGGTTTTACTTAGAAATTTCGTATAATTACCTCACCCCAACCCCTCTCCAACGGCTTGGAGAGGGGCAATAGATTTTGCTGCGCATTCCGGTGAATTCGGCCACCGATTCCGGTGGATTGCGGCCAGTGCGGGGTGAAGAAGGACTGGTATGTTAATTATAAATCAACTGGCCGAAT
>MKUW01000003.1 GCA_001899005.1 Chloroflexi bacterium 44-23 | reverse complement strand
GCGACGGTCACGTTTTCAACGCGGTCTAGGATTTCGGTATGACTCCAAGCCAGGCTTCAAAATAGTACTAGAGGTAGGATTCTTTTCAATCGATATAGAGTATAGTAATATAAGCAGTGGGCAGGGATGAACTTCCATCCCTGCCCACTGCTAACTTGATTTATGTGAATTTATCTTCTTCTTGCCAGCACTTTCACATGTCCGATGATATCAATTGCACTGACAATGACCACTGCAGCCAACCCAATATAAATTGAGATCTGGATTCCCCTTTCAATTACTGCCAGTTCAGAGCCCACATAACTTGCCAGAGGCGCTAAGTTCCAAACATTGGGGTCAAAAGCAAAGATGGTAAAAACGGCGATCCCGGCCAGGTTTAAGAGCACAGTCAGAATTCGGGTTGCTGGCTGCCATTTACGCTGGATCAAGAGATAAATGTTGACTGCCAGCGAAACAAGAATGAACAGGTTGAACCATAGCAAATAAGGCTCCAGGGCAGCTTTATTAAAGAAAACAAATGTTTTGCCATTGGTGCTTACGAATGAAGAACCTTGATTGATGACAACCAGGCTCAAGCACAGGAAAAAAGTTCCCAAAATTATTTCAAAAAGCTTGATCTTTTGCTGCGGTTCGACAGCTTTTTCCAGAATTTTAAGCGACCAGGCCTCATTATTTTTAATGGTTTCTTCAGGGGTATAATGCTGCACTGCCGCAAAGATGAGCGTAATTATTCCAACTGCGGTGAGAGACGCTTGCCATATTTGAGCAAGGATTTGCAGATAAAGTTGGATCCCATTGGTAAAGCCTGATAAATTAATGATATTAGCGATGGTAAGCCCTACAGCGATTCCAAATACTGCGATTTTCACCACCAACCAGTACGCATCAATATATGCCGGACCAATTAATCCGCGCGGTTGGTCAAGATAGGCTTCTGCCACCATGTGGGGATGCCCCATGCTGCGGATTGCCTTTTCCAATTCCTCATCTGTATATTCTTTTTTACCAAAATTTTCCTCAAGATAATCATAAAGATTGACTTCAATGTCTTTCAGCACATCATCTCGTACCCTGGGGGGTAAGTGTCTGCCGATGGTGTAAAGATAGTTCGCGATCATTATATTTCTCCTATTAATGTTTTCATCGTCTCTACGAGGGTCAGCCAATCATTAATCAACAAAGCTCGGACAGTCAATCCTGCAGCACTTATTTTGTAATATCGACGTGGACGATTTTCTTCAATTTGCCAAAGGGATTCCAAAAGCCCTTGTTTTTCCAGGCGTCTCAGCAAAGGGTAGAGTGTATTTTGCTCAACCTGCAATCCTTGAGTAGAAAGGATCTCGATCAAGGAATAACCGTACTGCGGTTCATCCAACTGTGTCAAAACCGCGAAGACTAAAATGCCCCTGCGCATTTCTTGTTGAATATTTTGAACAACCGATTCTGTTTCTGTCATGGCTGTGTCTCCTCAATCAACAGTATACTGTATGTCACACAGTATTGTCAAGAACCAATATTTTTATTATATAACGCATGCAATGAGCGCGACTTTAATCAACCCGTAATGCGAATGTCAGGGATAGGAAAATCTTGAAGCTCAGTTTTGCCAACCCGAATCCGAGCTAGGAAATAACTTGTAAGTGGAGGTAAATTTTTCAACCTGGTTATCATTACCGCCCGATTCTTGGCTTCCAAGATGGTCCCCTTGCCGAGATTGAGGGACTTTTAGAGAAGTTTGTTATTTTGAAAACGACTCTTTGATCACTATCTTCAAGCTCGGATTGGGGTTTATTATATTTGTTTGATCCGATGTCGAGCCAGGAAATTGGTTGTAGGTTGGTGTAGATTTTCCAGTCTGACTATTGTCATTACCGCCCCAATCTTGGCTTCCAAGATAGTTCCCTAGCCGAGATTAAGGGACTTTCATGTGAGCGCAGCATTTGCAGGAATGTCTCTTTTAGCAAAACCCTCAAACTTGCTCGTACAAAGCACGCCTTTCTGGCAGGAAATTTCTAAAAACCAGGCTTCGGTCGTGATGAGAGGATAGATTGGAAAAGCAACTTTACGATAATTCAACCCGAAACCTGGTTTTGGACTTTCTATAGAGTTAAAACCAGAAGCCTGGTTTGTTGTTGAGCGAGGGTCACGTTTTCAGCGCGGCCGGGATTGCAGCCTAACCCCAAGCCAGGCTTCAAAATAATTGAAGGCGAGGGAACTAGGTTCGAAGTCGCTCCAGCGAAGCGCGTTGCCAGCGGCACATGCTTTGCACGCCTTCGGCGGATTGGGGTTAACCATATTTTTCTCAACCCGAATCCGAGCTAGGAAATAACTTGTAAGTGGAGGTAAATTTTCCAACCTGGCTATCATTACCGCCCCAATCTCGGCTTCCAAGATAGTTCCCTAGCCGAGATTGAGGGACTTTTAGAGAAGTTTGTTATTTCGAAAACGACTCTTTGATCACTATCTTCAAGCTCGGATTGGGGTTTATTATATTTGTTTAATCCGATGCCGAGCTAGGAAATAACTTGTAAGTGGAGGTAAATTTTTCAACCTGGTTATCATTACCGCCCGATTCTTGGCTTCCAAGATGGTCCCCTTGCCGGGATTAAGGGACTTTCATGTGAGCGCAGCATTTGCAGGAATGTCTCTTTTAGCAAAACCCTCAAGCTTGTTCGTGCAAAGCACGCCTTTCTGGCAGGAAATTTCTAAAAACCAGGCTTCGGTCGTGATGAGAGGATAGATTGGAAAAGCAACTTTGCCATAATTCAACCCGAAACCTGGTTTTGGACTTTCTATAGAGTTAAAACCAGAAGCCTGGTTTGATGTTGAGCGACGGTCACGTTTTCAGCGCGGCGGGGATGGCAGTCTGACCCCAATCTCAGCTTTGAGCTGTGCATGTAACAATGCCCTTTGTCTTTTTCATTATAATTTAAGTATGGATTTGAAAGCTGAATTCCTAAAATTTATTCGCTATAATTAACCCATGATTGGTGGATGGCTGTGACATATTCAATTGCAGTTTTCTTTGATGAAGAAACAGAACAGTTGCTGCGCCAGGTTTGGCGTGTGTTGGCTCAATCGGGGCTTTCTGACGCGCTCTACCTATCCAACAACCGGCCGCATATCACTCTCAGTATATATAAAAACATCGATCTTGAAAAAACTATCAAACTTCTCTGCAGCCTGGCCTGTGAATTCCCGGTGATGGATGTCTCTTTTCGCGCAGTGGCAATCTTCCCAAACACGAAAGATGTTTTCTTAATGCCATCGGTTTCCGTTCAGCTTATGGATCTCGAGCAAAAATTGCGCAATGCATTTGCCAAAATAACCATTAAGTCTGATACCCCATATTTCCTGCCCGGAGAATGGACCCCACATTGTTCCATGGCAAACGATGTGAGGCCTGATTTGTTGTTACCAATTGTTCAAAAGGTGATGAATGTGATCACGTTCCCATTAAATGGCAAGATTATTGGCCTGGGGCTGACATCATACCCACCGGTAAACCATTTACATTATTGCCCATTTACGAAAGAAGAAGCGCCCGAAGCCAACCCGGCAGTTTGATATTCAAAACCATATTTACTCGTTTTCCTATTCTTTGTCTTGAAAAATAACTCCGGATCCGCAATTCTGATCAGAGAATCATAAGCCCAGAGTCCATTTTATTGATCCAATCGGCATTCACCCCCGCTACCTTCATTTGATAAATGCCGGCGCGTAACCGTATTTGTCATCCGGAAAAGGACTACGTTTACCTGTTCCATCGACAGGATCAGGACATACAAAGCATACGCATCGAACTCGCTTAAGTACCCGGTTGGCTTCCTGGATGTGTTGGTAATGAGATGTGCTCGCATGCTAGGGGCTGAAAAACCAAATCTCGGGCAGAACATAGTTTTAAAAGGAATGGATGATGCGTCTCAGGATTTTCTTGACGCTCTCGTCTAAACTTTGAATGAGACTTTCGCCCTGTGCCTTTGCCAAATAAAGTAAGGTCTACCAAAAACCTTCAATCTGCAAATTACAGTCTCATTTAGATGAGAAATATTGTGCTTCCAGCTGTCGTTTGTATAATACATCCTATCACAAACTTATTGACAAAGACCTCCTGATTCTATAGGATTGTAATCAACCTTGGATTAAATTTAAAGTATCGGGTGTAATTCTTTTTAGAAAGAAGTATATATGAATGCTATTCCTCAAAAAACAAACGTCTTAGTGGTTGGTGGCGGACCGGCAGGTTCCACCGCAGCCGGATTATTGGCGCGTGAAGGTTTTGATGTCACTTTGCTTGAGCAGGCTCAATTTCCACGTTATCACATTGGTGAATCACTCTTACCCACTATTCTCCCCATTTTGGAGTTGTTGGGTATCCGTGAGAAAGTCGAAGCTCGCGGTTTCCAGCAAAAGCAAGGTGCGTACCTGGAATGGGGTAGTGAAACCTGGGCGCTTGATTTCGGCGAGCTAAGCGGTAATTATACGCATGCTTTTCAAGTGCGCCGGGATGAGTTTGATTTAATGATGCTTGAAAATGCCAGTGAGCTGGGCGCGAAGGTCTTCCAGAATGTGGAAGTTCGTAGTTTGCAGATGGATGGTGACAGGCCGGTGCGGGCAGCCTGGCAGCAAAAAGCAGTCAATGGCAGTCAGCCCCAGCAAGGCGAAATCAGTTTTGATTACCTGATTGATGCATCCGGCCGTAATGGTTTGATGGCAAATCGTTATCTAAAAAACAGAAAATACCATAATGTCTTCCAGAATGTTGGCGTATGGGGCTATTGGAAAAACACCGATCGCCTGGCGACTGGACGTGAAGGGGATATCGCTGTGGGTTCCATCCCTAATGGATGGTTGTGGGGCATTCCACTCAGCGATGGCACTATGAGCATCGGTGCAGTGATGCATAAAAATATTTTTAATCAATACAAGAACAAAGAGATGGATGCGATCTACAGTGAGGCTATCGATGCTTCGCCCTTGATGCGCAAAATTACCAAAAACGCGGAGTTAATTTCTGAGGTTAAAACTGAAAGCGATTATTCTTATGCTTCGGAAAAATTCTGCGGCCCTGGATATTTTATGGTTGGCGATGCAGCCTGTTTTTTGGATCCTCTGCTCTCGAGTGGCGTCCATTTGGCAACTATGAGTGCCATGTTGGCTTCTGCCAGTATTATCAGCTTCACGCGCGGGGATGTCGATGAGGCTGAATCGCAGTCATTTTTTGAAAACAGTTACCGCCAGGCTTACCTGCGCTTTCTGGTGTTCCTTTCTGCTTTTTACGACGTTGGCCGCACCAAAGAATCCTATTTCTGGGAAGCACAACGGGTTACTCAGCAGGATGTTCCCGCCGATTTTCTCAAGTTGGCATTTCTCAATCTGGTCACAGGTGTAAAAGACCTGGCTGATATCCAGTCTGATGAAACCCATCACTTTGTACTGGAGGAAATGACAAAGCGGATTGATGATAACCTGCGTTGGCGACAGGATAAAAAAGCTTTGGCCGGCATGCAGGGTGAAAAGCTGGCCAGCGTTCGCGAAAATGCCAACTTCTTCGATTCGATTGAAGGCATATTTTCCATAAATGAATCAGAAGCAATTGGTGGCTTATATGTAACCCTGGTACCAACGTTTGGGTTGGCACGTGTGAAGCAAACCAGTTAGCACACTTTCCGCTAAAGGGTTTTTGGGTATAGCTAATTAATCATGAAGGGCAAGGATCGGTTCGTTAGCTCCGATTCCAAATTCAGACAATGTATCCGATCCTTAACCCCTGCAAACCTTTTTAAATTAATTCGCCTGAACGGCTCTTGATTTTTTCCTGTATTATCGCGATGAAGCTTTCCAGAGCCAAATCGTCCTGGCGGGAGCCGTCGCGGCGGCGTAATGAGACCTTGCCTTCATTCATCTCACGCTCACCGATCACAAGCATGTAAGGGATTTTAAAGAGTTGAGCTGAACGAATTTTGGCGTTCATACGGGCTGCGCTCACATCGGCGGAGGCGCGAATCCCAAGCGCTTTGAGCTGCTTGACCACATTATAGACATAATCATTCTGGCTATCCGTGATCGGAATGACACGCACCTGCTGTGGAGAGAGCCAAACCGGGAAATTACCGGCGTAATGCTCAATTAAAAAACCGATGAAGCGTTCATGCGTGCTGAGCGGTGCGCGGTGGATACAGAGTGGTATTTCCTCTTCACCGTGCGGGTTGATGAATTTAAGGTCAAAACGTTCCGGCACGGCAAAGTCAACCTGGTTGGTTGCCAGCGTAAACTCACGCCCGATCGCGCTCCAAATCTGTACATCAATCTTAGGGCCATAAAAAGCGGCTTCATCCGGCACCTCTATATAGGGGACGCCGCCGTTTTGCATCGCCCGCCTCACCATATCTTCGGTTTTGAGCCACAGACGCTCGTTGTCGATGTACTTTTTGCCCAGACCGGCTTTGGCGTGGGTGCTGAAACGCATCACATATTTTTCAATATTAAAAATCTCAAAATAATGCAGATACAGGCCAATGACGGCCATGAATTCCTGCTCAAACTGTTCCTCAGCGCAGTATATATGGGCGTCGTTCATTTGCATCGAGCGCACACGCATCAGGCCGAATAGCTCGCCGCTTTTTTCATAGCGGTAACAGGTGCCGTATTCCGCCAGGCGGATGGGCATATCACGATATGAACGCGGCAAACTGGCAAAGATCTTGTGATGCATGGGACAGTTCATTGGTTTGACATAGTACTTGACACCTTCCAGCTCCATGGGTGGGTACATGCTCTCGGCGTAATAGGGCAGGTGACCGGAGCGAATGAAGAGTTCTTCCTTGGTGAGGTGAGGCGTACGCACCCGGTCGTAGCCACCCGCGTTTTCAACTTCTTTGGCCAGCGATTCCAATTCTTCGATCATCACGCCACCGTTGGGCAGCCAGAGCGGCAGGCCGGGGCCAACTTCCTCATCAAAGACAAAAATTTCCAGCTCTTTGCCCAACTTGCGGTGATCACGTTTCTTGGCTTCTTCCAACTGCCACAGATACTGCTCCAGCTCCTTGGGGGTTTTCCAGGCGGTGCCGTAAATTCGCTGCAGCATCTTGTTCTTCTCGTCGCCGCGCCAGTAGGCACCGGCCACACTCATCAATTTGATGGCGGAGGGATTGATCTTGCGCGTGCTTTCAACGTGCGGGCCGCGGCAGAGATCGGTGAAGGTATCGTGCGTATAAATCGAGATTTCCGGTTTTTCCTCGAGTGGATTGCCATCTTCATCGAATTGCCCTTTTTCCAAACCATCGATCAATTCCAGCTTATAAGGCTGATCTTTGAAAATCTGGCGGGCTTCATCGGCGGAAAGCACCCTGCGCACAAAAGGATGGTTGCCAGCGATGATCTGGCGCATGCGTTTCTCGATCTGGACCAGATCCTCAGGGGTCAGGGCGCGTGGCAGATCAAAGTCGTAGTAAAAGCCATTTTCAATGGCTGGGCCGATGGTGTATTTGGCTTCGGGCATCAGTTCCAACACTGCCTGGGCCATTATATGCGCAGCCGAATGGCGAATGCGGAATAACTCACTATCCTGGTATTTTTCTTGTGGTTCATTTGCAGACATATTTGTCTCCTTCCTTTAATAACAATCCGTTTTGGATCTGATTAGGTTAAATAAAAAACCCTCACCCTGCTGGGGCGAGAGTTTGCTCACGCGGTTCCACCCAGATTGGTTTTTGTTGTCTTTGTTCATAACAAGAACCATCTCTAGTGACTTCTAACGGGGTCAATCGTTTCCCATACTGAGCCGATGGCCGTTCCGGTTCACACTCGCAGGTGGTTTTCGCCTTTGTGCTCCTTCGGAAACTTGCAGTCTGGGATTTCCGATCCCTGGTGGAGTTTTAGGGGCTACTCGTCCTGGTCAAGGTGTTGTTATTGATATGTGGTCAGATTATAGCACAAAAGGGGTTGGAAAGGAGTGAGGAGTGCGAAGTAATGAGGGTTTGGTTGATTGGTTGATTTGTTAGTTTGTGGATTGGTTGATTTGTGAATTGGTTGCTTGGTAAGCACGTTCGTTTTTGAACACGCCCCATAACCTTAAACAATGACGGTTATATTAATAATTTACTTCATAAATTGAATGGTATAAGATGAGTTCATGACGAGAAGATCGATATTTAAGCTATATCCGCAATAAAAGAGGGGCAGGAGATAAAAATGAACGAAACACATGAGCACAAACAAACTGAGCCAGAGTCGAATCATGCACAGTCAATGCACGACCAACACATGGAACATGACTCTCAGGCAAAGGGTCACGAAAACCATGAAATGAATAATAACGAGCACAGCGGTCAAGATCACAGCGCGCACGTCGATCATAGCGGCCATGAGCAAATGTTCCGTCGAAAATTCTGGGTATCAACCTTGTTATCCATTCCGGTTTTAGTATTCAGCTCATCGATTCAATCCTGGCTGGGTTATAGTCTGCCAGCTTTTCCAGGCAGTAATTGGATTACGCCAGTTTTTGCGGTGATTGTCTTTTGGTATGGTGGCATACCGTTTTTAGAAATGGCAGTTCCGGAAGCGAAAAACCGTCAACCGGGTATGATGACGCTCATATCGCTGGCTATCAGCGTGGCGTTCATTTACAGTGTGGCAGCTTTGTTCTTGCCTACCAGTGTCACTTTCTTTTGGGAACTGGTGACATTGATCGATATTATGCTGCTAGGACACTGGATCGAAATGCGCAGTATCCGCCAGGCTTCCGGAGCGCTCAGCGAACTGGCAAAATTAATGCCGGATAGCGCCAACCGCATACTGGCTGATGGCAAGGTTGAATCTGTTGCGGTCAAACAATTGCAAAGCGGAGATTTGGTGCTCATAAGACCCGGGGAGAGTGTGCCAGCCGATGGCATTGTTCAGGAGGGCGAATCTGATGTAAATGAAGCCATGCTGACCGGAGAATCATTAGCGGTCAAGAAGCGAGAAGGCGACAAAGTAATTGCCGGCACAATCAATGCAGATGGCAGTCTGCGTGTGAAAATTACGGCAGTCGGTGATAAAACCACACTGGCCGGGATTATGCGTTTGGTGGCTCAAGCCCAGCAAAGCAAAACAAAAACCCAGATTCTGGCAGATAAAGCCGCTGGTTGGTTATTTTGGGTGGCTTTGGGTGCTGCAGCAATCACAGCGATAGCCTGGACGATTGCAGTCGGTTTTAACGTTGAAGTAATTGCGCGGGTTGCAACCGTGCTGGTGATCGCCTGCCCGCATGCTTTAGGATTAGCGATTCCTCTCGTAGTTGCCATCACGATTGAAATGGGAGCAAAAAATGGCATTTTGGTGCGTGACCAATTGGCTTTGGAAAATGCACGTAAAATTAACATGGTTGTATTTGATAAAACCGGTACTTTGACCGAAGGGGAATTCGGCGTGGTGGGCATTCGTACTGCCAATGATATATCCGAAGAGGAAGCATTGGCATTAACAGCTGCAATTGAAGGCGATTCCGAGCACACAATCGCGCGTGGATTTCGCAAATCAGCCGAGAAACGCAAACTTGTGTTACCTCAGGTTTCCAATTTTGAAGCCATCAAAGGGCGCGGCGTGCGTGCAAAATATAATGACAGTACTGTTTATGTAGGCGGACCGCAATTGCTGGAGATGCTGGCGTTGGCATTACCTGAAGAACTTGCCCGCTTTGAACAACAAGCCAATCAAAAGGGGCAGAGTGTTGTCCATCTGATGGAGGAAGACACTGCCGGGAAACGTGTCCTGGCGTCATTTGCCCTGGCGGACGTAATCCGTCCGGAGAGTCGTCCGGCTATTGAAAAATTACATGAAATGGGAATTGAAGTCGCAATGCTGACGGGCGACAGTCACTCAGTGGCAGAGGCGGTGGCAGACGAATTGAAAATTGATACCTATTTTGCACAAGTTCTGCCCGAAGATAAAGATCAGAAGATTATTGAGCTGCAAAAACAGGGAAAAAAAGTAGCCATGGTCGGTGATGGTGTTAATGATGCCCCAGCCTTAATTCGGGCCGATGTGGGAATTGCGATCGGCAGTGGTACGGATGTCGCCATTGAATCTGCCGGTATTATTCTGGTTAAAAGTAATCCGCTGGACGTAGTAAAAATTTTTGATTTAAGTCGCGCCAGTTATCGTAAGATGGTCCAGAACCTGATTTGGGCAGCCGGTTACAATATCATTGCCTTACCATTAGCAGCCGGCGTGCTGGCGCCAATCGGATTCTTACTTTCTCCTGCTATGGGTGCCGTGCTTATGTCCCTCAGTACAGTAATTGTCGCTATTAACGCACAATTGTTACGTGGGCATAAATTAGCTGGATAAATCTGTTAAGAATTTCTAAAGGTGGAAATTTGCCGCCTGGAAGGTAGAACAAACGCCTGAGAAGGAATTTCATTATCCTCAAAAAAAGATAATGAATAAAAATAATTGTAACTACACAGTTATGTAATTGCGAGTTTATTTAGGTGTGATAAAGAACGCCATTTATGATAGAAGCAACGGGTGGATTTGTTAGAATTGACGAACCCAGTCAAAAAAGCCGCAGGAACAATGGTGTTATAAAATCCTCTCTGAGCAAATGGTTACTTGGTAGGCTCCGTTCTTGTTCTTTGGTGGCGTGGCTATCCTTTTTAAGTTGGAGGTTCATAAAACGAGAATTGCTTCGCATCGACACCGCCTTTTGAAAAACTAGGTTTTTACGAAAGGTCTTTGAATTTCGTTTTGGAATTAATAGAATGCCTGAACAGGCAGCCAGCCTAAATCAGCTCATGGGCGAAGCATCCGCGATAGGTCTGTTTTTACCGGATGGGATGTTTCCCGGATGCTTCGCCCTTACAAGAGATCTCGCGTGAAAGAAACATCATACCCCTCGGAAGGATAGCCTTTTGACTTTTTTTCTTCAGTTAGTTTGTAACGCACCAAACTATCACTGCTTTTTGGTATGAGCAGCAGCCACCGTCCTTGACCTTTGGTGGCGCGGCAATCCCTTTTAAGTTTTTTTGTCAAAGTGAATGCTCATAAAGCAGGAGAAAGCTGCACAATGATATCGTGCTTAGAAGGACTGAGTAGTTACAAGTAATTTTTGTCTGAATATCGCCGATTTAGGGCATGGTTTCTCTGCCGGGACGGGATTGATACTTAGATTGACTGATCGCTGCATTCAACAGCGAACGAACCTTACGGACTAAAGCCATTGGTCATGATTGTCTACTGTTTAAATTCATTATACGAATAATTGTAGCTAAGTATGGGAACCATGTAATCTTAACCCAAAGGAGCATTATGCCAATAAAAAATGTAAGTGTTGAAACTTCCCTGGTGGAAGGGTTTAAGATTGAATCCAGAATGAGGCAGCACGTTGTTTATACGGATCAGCCCATTGAGTCAGGTGGAACCGATTCGGGCCCTACTCCGCTGGAATATTTGTTCGTTTCCTTAGCAGGCTGTATTGTGACTCTCGGGCGTATTATTGCCACACAACGCAATTTGCCTGTCCATAAAATCGAAGTACATGTTGAAGGTGATGTTGAAACTGATGTCTTGATGGGCATTAATAAAGAAGCGCGCCCGGGGTTCTCATCCATACGCGTTCATGTCAAATTCGATGCTGACATGAGCCAGAAAGAAAAAGAAAATCTCGTTCACGAAATTGATTCTCGTTGCCCAATTTCTGACAATCTGCTTAACCTGACTCCGGTTGAGTTTCTAGTAGAGTAGTTTTATTAAAGCCACTTCTGCAAGGACTTGAATGTCAGGTCTTTGCAGAAGTGTTAGGGGGAAAGAGAATAATAATTGCGCGCTCCTGGTAGGGTCTTATATTGTGAGATTTGCTGGCTGTAACCATTTAAAGAGTAATCCTTCATTTCTTGAAAAATGGATAGTGTTCGCCTGAATTAAACAGCGTTTAATGATTCGCTTTAATGCTGGAAATGTCTATTGCAACATTGCTTAGATATAATCTGGATTAAACGTGAATGGATCCTATGAACGATGAATTAATAAGAGTGCCGCTGAATCCCTCCTCCTTTTTGGCCGTAAAAGGTTTGCTTACCAGTCGAATCAACGCAATCAGTTATTCCCGTTTCACAATATGAGTTAGCAATAAATTCTTTTTTTGAAATGGTACTTTTGTATATCCAGACTTCTCAGGTTACATAAGAAATTTTGTGTACCAATATTAAAACTATATTTGTGGTGGATTTCTAATATTTAATTGGTAAGATTTTAAAGGAAAAAGAAAAAATTTTTATTGATGCACAAATCAATGAAAGGAGATTAGGCATATGGTTGATTATGATCTTCAGCAAATATACGAATTATGGATGGAAGCCTGGAATGAAGATGTGTCAGTACTCAAGCAAATAACAGCCCCTGATTGCAGAGTTCATCAAGCAAGAATGGATGGAAAATCATCGGATATGATTAAGGGTGTAGAAGCTTTAGAGACAATTATTACTGAAGGTGCTTCTTTTTTTGATAATGTGGAGATGACTCTGGAAGTTGGTCCGATTATTAATGAGAATTATATGGCTGCTCGATGGAACTTCTTTGGACTTTACAAAGGGGGGATGCCAGGTGCAAAAGCGAAAGTTGGAGAAAAAATAAATTTTAAGGGGATGGATATTTTCCGTGTTGAAAATGGGAAGATACAAGAATATTGGGTATCCTCTGATGGAATCCATTTAATGGAGCAGTTGGGTATGTTTTGAATTAATCCATATTGAACGATTTTCTGTGGTGGAGAGGGACGAAGCATCCGGGAAATGCTCCATTCCCATAGACGAGGCAGTAGCCGGATGCTTCGCCCTTACATTATCGTAGACAAACCACAAGCTACAGGCCACTTGCTACCAGCCATAAGCCACAATCCCAAGCGTGCTTTGCATGCTTCGGAAGCGCAGCAGCTGCTCTTCCACTCCCAATCTGAGCTTCGCAACTTCTGTCCGAATGGAGTGAAATATGGAAATGGAATCAGTTTTTCACCGCGAATCTCAGCTAGGGACGAATTTTTTTACAGCTACAAGCTCAAGCGTGCTTTGCATGCTTCGCAAGCGCAGCAGCTTCTCTTCCACCCCCAATCTGAGCTTCGCAACTTCTGTCCGAATGGAGTGAAATATGGAAATGGAATCAGTTTTTCACCGCGAATCTCAGCTAGGGACGAATTTTTTTACAGCTACAAGCTCAAGCGTGCTTTGCATGCTTCGCAAGCACAGCAGCTGCTCTTCCACTCCCAATCTGAGCTTCGCAACTTCTGTCCGAATGGAGTGAAATTTGAAAATGGGATCAGTTCTTCACCGCGAATCTCAGCTAGGGACGAATTTTTTTACAGCTACAAGCTCAAGCGTGCTTTGCATGCTTCGCAAGCGCAGCAGCTTCTCTTCCACCCCCAATCTGAGCTTCGCAACTTCTGTCCGAATGGAGTGAAATATGGAAATGGAATCAGTTTTTCACCGCGAATCTCAGCGAGGGACGAATTTTTTTACAGCCACACGCCCAAGCGAAATGTACTCTGTAGACTTCCTTTCGCTGCGATTGTATATAATGTTAATAGAACCAAAATCAGCCACAACTTCAATACATACTACAGCCCGCTAATCAGATCAGGGTTTAAAAAAGCGTAGGGTGATCTGTGAAAGCCCTGAATCCGCAGGAAGGAAATCATGGACTACAAAGCCAAAGCAAAAGAACTTGTTGGAAAAATGAGCCTGGAAGAAAAGGCATCTCTTATATCCGGGAAGAACTTCTGGTACTTGAAAGGGATTGAGCGCCTCAACCTGCCTGAAATCATGCTGACCGACGGACCGCATGGCTTGCGCAAACAAGCCGGCGATGCGGATCATCTCGGGATCAGCAAGTCCGTCCCGGCGGTCAGCTTTCCGACCGCTGCCGCAAGCGCCTGCTCATTTGACCCGAATTTGCTGTATGAAATGGGTGTCGCGTTGGGTGAGGAATGCCGCCAGGAAGAAGTGGCTGTACTGCTTGGCCCAGGCGTTAACATCAAGCGTTCACCCCTGTGCGGGCGTAACTTTGAGTATTTCAGCGAAGATCCTTACCTGGCTGGAGAGGTTGCCGCTGCCTTCGTGCAAGGTGTCCAGAGCCAGCAGGTGGGTACCTCCCTCAAACATTTTGCAGCCAATAACCAGGAAACCCGCCGTATGACCAGTGAGTCGGTAGTGGATGAGCGCACATTTCGTGAAATCTACCTGCCAGCCTTTGAGAAAGTAGTCCAGGATGCCAACCCCTGGACGGTGATGTGCTCCTATAATCGTATTTTTGGCGAGTTTGCCAGTCAGAATGGGCTCCTTTTGACCTATATCCTGCGGGATGAATGGGGCTTTGAAGGCCTGGTCGTTTCGGATTGGGGCGCTGTGGTTGATCGTGTTCTGGCGCTGCAAGCCGGTCTTGACTTGCAGATGCCCAGCGCCGGGGCTCTGCCGGATGAGCGCGTGGCGGCCGCGGTCAGGGAGGGGACTATCTCAGAGGAGACTCTCAATAAATCTGCTGTATTGGTGACCGAGCTGATCCTTAAGGCACAAGCGCGTGAACCTTTTCGCTATGATGTAGATGCGCACCATATGCTGGCGCGCAAAATTGCGACCCAATCTGCAGTGTTGCTTAAAAATGAAGGTGGGCTTCTGCCGCTATGCAAAGATCAAGAGATCGCAATCATCGGGGAGTTCGCCCATAGTCCGCGCTATCAGGGTGCCGGCAGCTCCAAGACCAACCCGATCCGGATCGATACCATCCCCGCGGAACTGGATAAGCTGGGGATCAACTATGCGTATGCGCGCGGGTATATGGCTGAGTCGGATCTGACGAATCAGGAACTGGTAGACGAAGCCTGCCAGGTAGCCCGCGATAAAGATGTGGTATTGATCTTCGCCGGCCTGCCTGACCGCTATGAAGCGGAGGCGTATGATCGTGATAACATGCAGATGCCCGAGAATCACAATCACCTGATCGAAGCGGTCTGCCAGGTTAACCCTAATGTGGTGGTAATTTTAATGTGTGGCTCCCCGGTGGAATTGCCCTGGTCTGAGCAAGTATCCGCCATCCTGTTGATGTATTTGGGCGGCGAAGCTGTGGCGGGCGCTAGCATAGATTTGTTGTTTGGGAAGGGAAACCCGAGTGGTAAGCTGGCTGAGAGTTGGCCTCTTAAGCTGGAAGATAACCCTTCCTTTGGAAACTTCCCGGGCTATCCCCTGACGGTTGAATATCGCGAGGGTCCCTTCGTGGGTTATCGCTATTACGACACTGCCAAAAAAGCCGTGCGTTTTCCGTTTGGTTTTGGCCTTAGCTACACCAGCTTTGACTATGCTGATCTGCAGGTTTCTGCCGGGACGATTCTTGATTCCGAAACAGTGGATGTGAGCTGTACTGTTACCAATACGGGTTCGACCGCGGGTAAGGAAATTGTCCAACTGTACGTGGCCTGTAAAGATTCCATCATCATTCGGCCGCAGCAGGCATTAAGAGCCTTTGAAAAAGTATCCCTCGAAGCTGGCGAAAGCAGGCGGGTTCATTTCAAGCTCAGTAAACGCGATTTTGCCTATTACAATACCGAACTGGCGGATTGGCATGTGGAAAGCGGCGCTTATGAAATCCGCGTTGGTGCTTCAAGTCGTGATATTCGTTTGAGCCAGACGGTCAGCGTCACCAGCACTCAGCCTGCCACCTTGCCGGATATGCGCGAAAAAGCACCGGCTTATTATCACCTCTCTCAAGGCATACAGGTACCCGACGAGCAGTTCGAAGCCCTGCTGGGACAGCCAATCCCAGCGCGTGTACGAGTTAAAGGAACGGCACTTACACTCAACTCGACTGTGACTGATATCCGGGATCGCTGGCTGGGTAGAAGGCTGAGCAATATGATCCTTAAACAATCCGGTAAAATGGCGATGGGTGATCCGGATCTTAAAGTGATGATGGATAAAATGATCAAAGATATGCCGTTGCGCTTAATTGCCATGATGTCAGACAGCGGAGATGGTGGCATGACCTTGAACCAGGTGGAAGGTCTGCTGGAAATGCTGAACGGGCTTTATATAAAAGGTCTGCGCCAGTTTCGGAAGAAGAAAAAATAGTATCTTTTCAATAAAACGGGGTTGAGGAGTATTTTTAGGCAAGTGATCATCCGCCTAAAAACACTCTGCCTCTAATTTTTGATATGATACAAATAATAAGTAGTTTAAATAAGATAGAAGCCTCGTATTCGCGAGGCTTTTTGGTGGCCAAAGACTGCCTTTTACAGGTTTTCGATCTGAGCTTTTAGCCTGAGTAAGATGGTCTCAAGCGATTTATCCAGAAAGTGCGGGTCTACAATTTTTAATAATCTTGCAAACCAGCCTGTGAGAGACTCTTTGGTGACAACACGCGTACCATTCTCAGCTGTTTCCATTGTCCAGTTGTGAATGGCAAACATACCTGGAGATACACCGCTCCAGCCTATTTCATGCTGAGGTTCGACAGTGTGCAGGGTAGACACAATCGACAGACCCTTTGCTTTCCAACGGAATACTGAAGCAGCCACGAGAGGGCCTTCAAGTTTGGCTGAGGTAATGTCAGGTTGCCAGTCAGTCCATTTTTCGATATCAGTTAACAATGTCCAAACATTCTCCAAGGGAGCTTCGATATGGATTTCTTTGGCCGATGATAAGGGGGCATTAATATCAATTTCTATGTTCATTATTGTTTCCAAAGAAGCATCAAGATTTTGTTAAATATATAGATACTCAAAAAAGCAACCGTAAGACCAACTCTGCCGGTACTAAATAAAGCCCAGGTTGCCAAACCAAAGAGAGCAATTTCCACCAGGAATAACCAGGGTTCCTGTAAACGCATGCTTGATTTGGGAGCCAGGAAGGCTCCCCAAATAATGGCGAATAGTAGCGGGCTGCCGACACCCAGTAATACCTTTGTGAGCGTTTGCCCTCCTGTTTTAAAGCCCCAATACCCAAGGATTACCAGTATGCATAATTCAAGCAAGAAACGAACGCCCAAATTTGTAAATTTAATTACTTCCATCAAATCTCCACTGAAAAAACCATTTTTTGATATTTTATCGGTAGAAAACCTGTTTATCATCTGAAGGTACAACCTGTATGCCTATTTTTCCTGCCGTTACGTTTTCGGGGGAAATACACGTGGCCTCCACGGTTTCACTTTGCCTGAGTGTAAATGCTTTGAGCGAAGGAGGCGATTGCTTCCTGATCTTCCTGAGAGGCAGAATTTTTGCTCTGACCCTCAAAAATAAGTTCGATGGTCATTGCATCGGCGGTTGCGTTCGTCTTCGGGTTGTACTCAAAGCGCGCAAAATTGTCGACCCACTCGTAAAGCTGATCCAATTGTTCACCCGACAACCAGATTTGCCCCACCTCTTCAGCCCTTCCACTTTTGCAAGTGGTTGCGGTCGCAGAACCGGATGCATAGATGATCACATCGTCACAAAAGCCAGCCAGACCACCCTCACGGTGCCAGCCGATTACCAATCCGTTGGAGGCACTGGAACGTCCAGCCGTGATTTCGTTTGCAACCATGTCCGCCCAGGCAGCTATACTGCGCTGTTGACTTGGTGTTGGATCAATATCGCCTTTAGCGATAAAGTTCACAAAACCATTTGGCGTATTCAGTGCGAAGGAGTTGTAATTTGTAATGTAATATTCCAGTTCGCTGTTCCGAAAAGCCTCGATAAAAGGGGTTGTGTCCATTGGCTTGTCACAAGAACCATGCAGCACATCCTGATTTTCTTTGATGAGGAATGTCTGGCATTGCGCACCAGAGCCAATGGTGAAGCCAAGCCCAACTGGAGTGGGGATTATGCCCGGAACGCGCACGATCTGGCTTCCGTCCAAATTGGTGTGCATTTCGTACGTCATGTTATCGGCTGACAATTGAATCCGATACCCATCTACCACATGCATGGCGCACATTACCCCGCTGGGAGTCACCCCCAAACAACTATCCGGCCACTGAATCGATTGAGCAAAGATTAGCTGAACTGAATCGGCGCTGATTCCCAATTGTTTGGCAAGCGCACCTGTTGCCGCTACGATGGCTGGACCTGAATCATCAGGCATTCTCGTTCCCCCTTCAGCCGGAGGAGGGTATGAGGGTACGTCAGTTCCCATTTCTACTGGTGGTGGGTACGAGGGTTCGGTAGCTGCAGGTATGGAAGTCCCTGTGGTTTGCATACAGGCAGTCAACAATGTGGCCATCAAAGTCAATGTCAGGAAAATCTGTATTGATTTTCCAAATGGGTGTAAGTTCTTATTAATTAATTTATTGTCATTCATTTTCCCTCTACAAACTGTTAATAAAGGTTATCTTATAAGCATAAGCGTAGGGGCTATCAGAATCCAGGAGAACTTTGCCAGATCGGGGTTGATGAAAGCCAAACCGATTGACAAAAGAAAAATAGCCGGTATGCTTAAAATAGAAAGTAAGGTGCGACGAGCAAGATCACCATTAAAAGTATCTTTAAGCAGCCGGTTTTTCCAGGAAGCATATAACCATAATAATGCTGATAATATGCCCGCTGTGAAAATACTTAATGCATAGAAAATGGTTGCCGTACGGTTGCCGTTCTCACTTATTACCGCTGTGGGAAAAGGGATGAAGGCAATCGACATTAATACCAACAGGTTGAGCAGCATCAGGTGAGTGTCATAACGCCGGATGTGGTGGTAACGGCGATGGTGTGCAATCCAAAAATTTCCAATTACCAGGAAACTGATCAGAAAGCTCAAGTATTTTGGCCAGATAGCAACCAGATTTTTGAATAATTGCTGATTGGATAGGGCACCTGCATCAACTGGCAAGTGGATTTCAAGCGCGAGCAAAGTGATCGCGATTGCGAAGACCGCATCGCTGAAGAAGACCAGCCTTTCCAGCCCGAATTGATCTTCGAATTGCTCGTTGCTATCATTAATTTTACAATCATTGGAAGCTGTTGACATATGGCTATTCCTTGGGTTGTCTGTCTACATTCGGTTGTTTGCCAAAACTCTTAGATGTGAGGGAAGCACCCATCGCGATCAGTATGAAAGGTACAAATACACCCCAGGGAATGTCCGCAGTCACCAGTAAAGGAATAGCAGCAAAAAATGTGAGCGTGATCAAGGCGGGTAGATATTTACCTCGCAGTATTAATCCCGCACTGACTGCCAAACCAATCACGAGCATGATGCCAGGCCACCACCAGTTGGTAAACATCAGAGTACCAATACCGACCAGAAAAATGCCACCCGTAATGCCGTTTTTTGTGTGATGATTGTTCATTAATTACCTCCAGTTAATTTTTAAAACCAATAAAATAACCAAATTACACAGCTTTATTTGAGGCTGCCCTTCTAATAGCAGTGACAAGCTCTCTGTCTGGGTCGTGCTTACTTAAAAAAAATACAGCACCTGCTTCCTTAGCGCGTTTCTGTGTTAAGGCATCATCACGAATGCTCAGGATAATTACCGCGCAGGTCGGGAAGTCGCGCTGGATCCGCTGGGTGAGGGAGATGCCATCCATACCTTTTAGCTGCAAGCCTGTCACTATTACATCTGGGGTAAGTTCACGCACTTGCTCGATGGCTTCCCAGCCGTTTCCAGCTTCGCCAACGATGACGATATCCGGCTCCAATGATAGCCTCAGCCGAACGCCACGGCGGATATTGATGTTTTCGTCAACGAGTAAAATTTTGATCATGTAAGTAATGTAACGGCTGCAAATTGTTTGCGCATCGGGCAAAAGTGGGGAGCCTTCTCCATCTTAAGATGGAGACAAAAGCAGGTTGAGAAGGCTATAATAAAATAAAAAGAGAGGTATGTATGACCATCCGTATTTTGCTTGCTGACGATCATGCTGTAGTCCGGCTGGGCTTAAAAATGTTTCTTGAATTGGATGCGGATCTGGTAGTGGTGGGCGAGGCAGAGAATGGCGATCAAGCCGTTCGTTTGGCATCTAGTTTAAACCCGGATGTGGTTCTTATGGATCTCCTGATGCCCATAATGGATGGAATCACTGCCATCAAAGCGATTCGTAGCCAGGCTCCGGATATAGAAATTATCGCGTTAACCAGTGTGCTGGAAGACGCTTCGGTCATGGGAGCTATGCGAGCCGGTGCGACCGGTTACCTTTTGAAGGATACGCAAGCAGACGAATTATGCCGGGCAATCAAAGCAGCCGCAGCAGGGCAGGTTCAGCTTTCACCTCAGGTTGCTACCCGTTTATTACGAGAGGTACAGGCGCCCGAAAGCCCCGAAAAATTGACTGAACGTGAGACGGATGTGCTGAGGTTGCTGGCACTTGGAAAATCGAACAAGGAAATTGCACTAGAACTCATTATCGGCGAGAAAACCGTAAAAACACACGTCAGCAGCATTTTGGGCAAATTGGGCGTACCCAGCCGGACCCAGGCAGCTTTGCACGCAGTACGGATCGGGTTGGTGTCGATTGGTGAAACGGAGTGAGCATGGTGTCTCGCAGACATTTTCCGATCGGATTCAAGATCACCGCTGGGCTGCTGGCTTTCCTTATTATTCTTGCACTTGCAACAAGTTTATTGGTTGCGAATGGTTTTAAAATCGCAGAACAATCAGCCATTGAACACATCACTGGAAGTTTACAGAGTAAGAGCCAGAATTCAATGGTTCAACTGACTTCTTTAGAAGCCCAGCTTTATGAATCCGAATTGCAACAATATGCAGACCTGACCAGAATAGCCGCTGATATGGTGGTCAATTTTTATGAGACGCGTGGCCAGTGGAAAATGGAAAATGAGGGCACGCATGTGATCACCTCCGGCTCCCAATTATCGCTAAGTTCCGATGGGTTGCTTTATTATGATGCAGACCCAAACCGCATTACCGAAATATTGCATCCTGGCAACGTGCCTCCAGATTCACATACCAATCGTAGCTTGTATGATACGGCCATTCTTGATGAGCTTTTTCCAGCGCTTCTTGCTCAGGCCGATATGGTAGTCGGAATCTATTTTCAGGGACCGCAACTGACATTCCGTTACTTCCCTGTTCGGAATCTTCCGCAGATCGAGATTGAAAACGGTGCTGCTGAAGCTGCTCTGACTATGCATATTGAAACCTTTCCGGTTGCTCCTCAAAACAACCCGGATCGTAAAACGGTCTGGTTACCCCCTTACGTGGATGATGCCAATCAGGGACTTTTGGTCAGCGCTAACACGCCAATCTATTATGGAGATGAATTTGAGGGGTATATTGGCGTGGATGTTTCACTTTCGCAATTAATCGAGCGCTTAAAAACCCTTCAACCCCTGCAGAGTAGTTTTGCATTTCTGGTTGATGATAAAGGACGCTTGATCGCTGCTCCAACCGAAGGAGCCACTCGATTGGCAGGCCGAAATCTAACTTACCAAGAATCATCCCCAACAGGTCTTTTAGGACTCTCGCTCGATCAAAACCGCGATTTAGCCCTATTGCTGACAGCCATGAAAAACGATCAAGTTGGCGCAACCCAAATCGATCTGGGTGGCCAGGCAGTACTGGTTACCCATGCCCCTCTTCAAGAGACAGGTTGGACGCTATCCATTGCCGTACCACTCAGCGAATTAAGCTCGGAATCGGATGTGGTCTCCAGGTCTATTTATAATGACGGTCGTACCACTGTACGTAATACGTTGCTGGCGATGACCGGTCTATACTTGATAGTGATCTTCATCAGTATTTGGCTAAGTTATCGTTATCTCAACCGCCCATTGCGCCAACTTTTGCGGGGAGTACGTGCGGTAACTTCCGGGGATATGAATGTTACTGTCCCAGTAACCTCACAAGATGAACTTGGTGAGCTTGCTGAATCGTTCAATCAAATGACTGGTGAACTCAATTCTCGCTCCCAACAACTTTCTCAAACCAGTAATGAATTAAAAATCAAAGAAGCCCAACTCAAAGTGGCCACGCTGGAAGAACGCCAACGGCTGGCTCGCGAACTACACGATTCTGTTTCTCAAGCCTTATATGGGATCGCATTGGGAGCGCGTACAGCGCGAACTCAACTCGAACGCGATCCTGCCAAAGTAGCTGAACCACTCGATTATGTTCTTTCACTGGCTGAAGCAGGACTGGCTGAAATGCGAGCCCTCATTTTCGAACTGCGTCCTGAATCGCTTCAGAACGAAGGTTTGCTGGGAGCATTAACAAAAGTGAGCGATGCGGTACGCACACGCCATAAACTGGATATTGTTACATCCTTCTGTTCAGAACCGGATATTTCATTAGACGCCAAGGAAATGCTTTATCGAATCACTCAGGAGGCAATTTATAATGTCATCAAGCATGCCAGTGCCACGCGCATTGAGATTACTTTAATGATGAAGGATGGGAAATTGATACTGGAAGTTCGGGATAATGGCAAAGGCTTTGACCCGCAAGGAAGTTTCCCCGGTCATCTGGGGCTGCAATCCATGCGCGAACGAGTGGCTAATTGCAATGGTGAATTGCTGATTATCAGTCAACCCGGCCAAGGGACTACGGTCAAAGTCGAGCTGGCTCTCTAAAAATATAGATACGGTCGAATGGGTAAACGCTCCTATTTCAGGAGCGTTTTTTTGTCCTACGAAGTGTGGGTATTAATCTCCGTCAAAAGACGGAGGACAGACTATTTTCTGACTGCTACTATTTTTACAGGATACATAAATATTATTTGAAGGAGAAAAAAATGAATAATCCAATTTCAGCAGCTTCTGCTCAAACTACAGATTTTTCGCCCAAAAAGGGACAAATTTTTATCAAAGAGCACCCTCTTGCAACTGCAATTATCGTTATAGTTGCAGATCTGGTAATTTCAATCACACTTGGCTTGGCGGCCAAAACACTTCTGCCACAATTCCAGGCAGATTTCGTCACTCTGGTTGCAATGTCTTTTCTGGTTGCATTAGCATTAACGGTGTTGGGTTGGTGGAAAGTAGCAGGATTCAATAGCCCTGCTCAATGGCGGGAGATGGGTCTCGTGATCATTCCTTTCTTAATTGTGCTTGGATTACCCTTCCTGAAGGGCATCAATATGGAAAATTCAAGTTCTCTTGCCTATCTCATTGTGGGCTACGCCCTGACTGGTTTTATGGAAGAAGGTTTGATGCGTGGTATCGTTTTACGAGTGCTCAAACCTCTGGGGATCAACCGCAGTGTTGTGATTTCCTCTGCCCTGTTTGCGCTCTTACATATGACCAATTTTCTGTTTCGCAGTCCGTTTATCGTGTTGGCACAAATGCTCGGTGCTTTTGTGCATGGAATTGGGTTGGCGGCGATTCGCTTACGCACCAATACCATCTGGTTCGTTGTCATTCTGCATGCTTTGCATGATCTGCTTCTAAAATTCACCAACTTTCCTGCGATACCATTGGATGTAGTCCAGGTCACATTGATCATGATCTATGGCATCTACATCCTGCGCACCTGGAAACACCCGCAAGTGGTCGAGCAATAATAAAAAGGGTGGTTTTTTATCTGGAAAAACGACTTAGAAAAAAAGAAAACTTTAGAAACTGATTGATAGGAATAAAAACAGAACAATCATCAATTCTAAATGTATGCCGGGTTTCTGAACAAGAAACCTGGTATCACTTTTTAAGTTCAATGTTGCTTGCTACCCCCCTCTGGTACAATTACCCGCAGGCAATAACTCAGGGAGCAAATATGAATGACAAACAAGTAATATTTTCAATGGTACGCGTCAACCGCGTTTTTCCACCCAACAATAAACAAGTTATCCGCGATATTTCACTCGGATTCTATTATGGTGCGAAAATTGGTGTGCTGGGTTTGAACGGCTCCGGTAAAAGTACGCTGCTGCGTATCATTGCCGGTCTGGATCAGGATTACAGCGGCGAGGTCACTTTTTCAAAAGGCTACACTGTTGGTCTGTTGGAGCAGGAACCACACCTGGATGATTCGAAAACGGTCAAGGCAGTGGTGGAAGAAGCAGTCAAGCCGATCATCGATAAGCTGCACCAATACGACGAGATCAACAATAAATTCAGTGAACCAGATGCCGATTTTGACGCGTTAATCGCCGAACAGGCGCGCTTGCAGGATGAGCTCGATCATATCGATGCCTGGAACCTGGATAGTCGTCTCGAGCTGGCCATGGAAGCGCTGCGCTGCCCTCCGGGGGATACTCAGGTCAAGGTGCTCTCCGGCGGAGAACGGCGCCGCGTGGCGCTCACCCGCCTGCTATTAACCGAGCCGGATATCCTGCTGCTGGATGAACCTACCAATCACCTCGACGCCGAGTCCGTCGCCTGGTTAGAGCGCCATTTGCAGCAATACCGCGGAACCGTCATCGCCGTAACGCATGATCGCTACTTCCTCGATAACGTCGCCGGTTGGATTCTGGAACTGGATCGCGGCTATGGCATTCCCTGGGAGGGCAACTATTCCTCCTGGTTGGAGCAGAAATCCCAGCGTCTGGCTGTGGAAGAGAAGGGTGAATCGAAACGGCAACGCACCCTGCAGCGCGAGTTGGACTGGATTCGGATGTCGCCGAAAGCACGTCAATCCAAAGGGAAGGCACGTGTCAGCGCCTACGAGAAGCTGCTCAGTCAGGAAACCGAACAATACCGCGGCGAGCAGGAAATTTATATTCCAGCCGGACCGCGCCTGGGAGATATCGTCATCAACTTTGAGAATGTCTCAAAGGGCTATGGTGAGCGCTTACTGATCGACGACTTTAGCATCATGATCCCGCCGGGCAGCATCGTCGGGGTGATCGGGCCGAATGGTGCCGGTAAGACCACACTGCTGCGTTTGATCACCGGCCAGGAAGAAGCGGATGCTGGTACGATCAGGATTGGGGAAACCGTGGAAATGGCATATGTTGACCAGAGCCGGCAGACCCTGAACGCTGAGAACAATGTCTGGCAGGAGATCAGTGAAGGCAGTGACAACCTCTTGTTGGGTGATCGTAAAATGAATTCGCGTGCCTATGTTTCTTCCTTTAACTTTCAGGGCAGTGACCAACAAAAGCTGGTCGGCACACTCTCGGGGGGTGAAAGAAACCGCGTTCATCTGGCGAAAGTACTAAAACAGGTTGCAAATGTGATTTTGTTGGACGAACCAACAAATGATTTGGATGTCAATACTTTGCGTGCTTTGGAAGAAGCGCTTGAAAATTTTGGCGGCTGTGCAGTGGTCGTTTCGCATGATCGCTGGTTTTTAGACAGGGTCGCCACTCATATTCTGGCCTTTGAAGGCGATAGTCAGCTTAAGCTACACGAAGGTAACTGGTCGGATTACGAGGCTGATCGCAGAAAGCGCCTGGGTATTGCCGCAGATACACCGCAGACGGTGCGCTATCGCAGTATGACCCGTTAGCTGCTGCGCGGGCTGGTGGCCGGTAGTTGAAGGTTGGGCAAGTTTATTCGGCGATGACCACATTAAGCACGGTAACTGTGCTGTTGACCAACATCGAAGGCTGAGTGCCCAACAGGCTTGCATGCGTCAGGAACGAATGGGAGATGATTGCTATTCGCACAGGCGCAATTGAATATTACACCGCAAAGACGCAAAGAACGCGAAGAAAGACAACATTTGGAT
>MKUW01000002.1 GCA_001899005.1 Chloroflexi bacterium 44-23 | reverse complement strand
GAAGGACCGGTCGTCACCGCCCAGCTAACCGACCTGGGTGACCAGGAAGTGCAAATCGGCATGCCGGTGGAAATGGTCACCCGCAAGTTACGGACGGATATGGAAGACCGCGGCATGATCGTGTACGGGTATAAGTTCAGGCCGGTGATGTAGGAAGAAAAACAAAAGGAATCGAGATAATCGCCCCCCGCCTTAGCGTAGGGGCGATTATTATTTAGAGTAATGCACCAGATTTGTTGCTATGCGTATTTGGTCAAATGGTATTATGGTTTTGACATTGATTGATCATTTATAGGTATTTCGGTACCGAAAGGTTGGAGATGTATAACAATTTAAGTTTGATTTGATTCTACATGTTTATATAATCCAGTGTAATTACAGTACCGAATACTTCACTTGTTAGCTTTACGAGACCAATGTGGCTTAACAAGAGTCCGTATAATTAATAGTTGGGCGGGTATCGGAACATACGAAAGGAAAATCATGAGCAAAGTATTCGTCAACATTGGACTTAGCCTCGATGGATACATGGCACCGGAAGGAATGACCATGGAGAATCCCGGGTACAAGAACTGGGGTGAGAAGTGGGGTGCGATGATGGCGTGGATCATCAACCAACAGTACTTCCGCGAGAACCTCAAGTTCGGACCAGGGGGAGAGACCGGCCCTGTCAATGACCTGGTTCGCAGCACCACGGAGCG
Organism: Chloroflexi bacterium 44-23; assembly: GCA_001899005.1. Classification (GTDB taxonomy): domain Bacteria; phylum Chloroflexota; class Anaerolineae; order Anaerolineales; family Anaerolineaceae; genus UBA6170. The sequence goes on along the minus strand of MKUW01000002.1, from coordinate 13,913 downwards.
CATCGGTGCCAACATTATGGGCAAGCGAATGTTCGACCAAGGTGAGGTCTCGTGGCCAGAGGAGGCTCCGTTTCACACACCAGTATACGTTCTCACCAATGAGAAACGCGAACCCTGGGTGCGTCCCGGTGGGACGACCTTTTACTTCATAAATGACGGGCCGGAGCGTGCCCTTGTGCTGGCTCGGGAATCCGCGGGCAGTCGTGATGTTCGTATCGCGGGTGGAGCGGATGTGATCCAGCAGTACCTGAATCTGGGTGTCATTGATGAACTGGAAATCGCCTTGGCTCCTGTGTTGTTCGGCGGCGGGCGGCGTCTCTTCGAGAACCTACGCGAGCCCGGGCCGCAGTTTCGTATTGACAAGGTTCTTGATGGTTCAGCCGCTACACACTTGCGTTATGTGCGTCAATAAAGGTGGCCTAACACTGCGGTCAAGCGGGACACGCTAAAGCGCGCCTCTTACCTTCAACGTTAGGTTGACAATCTCACCTCTCCGGCCTGGACCAAGTCGCATGTACGGTTATAGGTTCCCGCCTGTAATGTGAGAAGAAGACAAAAGGAACATCATAATCGCCCTCCCGAATAAGGGTCGGAGAGCGTTTTGTTTATTTTCGTGTAAAATTATATCAAATGATCTCAACCGAATAATATGGCATACCGGTTGTGGCAAAGCGCTAGAGAATATGGAGCGTTTACTAAGAAAGGGATTGTATAGATGAGTACCTTATTTCCAGATACACATCCTAAAATGGAAGCTTTGCAAATTGAATTATGGCGGGCAGCCAGCCCCGCCCGCAAAATGCAAATGTTGGCACAGCTCAATAAGTCGGCTCGATTGTTAGCATTGACGGGTTTACGCTCGCAATACACTCAAGCTGGCGAAACTGAACTGAGACGAAGGCTGGCAGGCCTTCTGCTTGGAGAAGAAATCGCTTGTAAGGTCTATGGAGAACTACCCAATGCAAAATGAACCAATCGAAGTTACCATCAGGGTCACCCAGGTTCTCGAAAGACTGAATATCCCCTATCTCATAGGCGGATCACTTGCTAGCACACTCTATGGTATGGTTCGCACCACCCAGGATTCTGACATCGTAGCAGAAATGCGGCTTGAGCATCTTCAGCCGTTTGTTTTGGCTTTGAAAGATGAATTCTACGTGGACGATGAGATGATCGCCGAATCGATTTTACACCATTCAAGCTTTAACATCATTCACCGTGAGAGCATATTCAAAGTAGATATATTTATTCCACACTCGAGACCTTTTTTACAATCGCAACTTGCTCGCGCTCAAAAGCAAACTTTCCTATTTGAAAATGAAGTCAGTGCAAAATTTAGCAGTGCCGAGGATACTATCTTAGCCAAACTCGAATGGTATCTCTTGGGAGGCGAAGTGTCAGAGCGGCAATGGCGTGACATTCTTGGCGTGTTAAAAATCCGTTCCAGTGAACTCGACTTGGTTTATTTGAGAAAATGGGCAAATGATTTAAAAGTTGGTGACTTACTGGAAATTGCCTTGAGGGAAATAGAATAATACGAAGGACTTAAACTGGTATAAAATCGCCTTTACCTTTCCCCTGCGGACCGAGTTATATATTCGGATAAAATCTCCGGCCGGTGCTTGCCGGTCCGGGTTAGCAAAAATATTCCTAATCCCTGGCAAAAAATGTCGGGGGTTTTGTTATAAACTTCGGTTACCATATTGGTAACTTCACGGTATAATCCCATTATGAGAATTATCAGCCGGCGCATTCTGCGCGAATTCTGGGAGAAGCATCCAGATGCAAGTGTTTTTTACAAACCTGGTTTCCAAGTATTGCGTACTCCCTCCCCAGCGCCACTGCTGCAAACCTTGGACAATTACCCAAACTTCCCTCGTGTTGATCGCTTAAGGATCTCCTTGGGGGACTAAGTTATGCGTAAGTGAACACGAAGCACCCTTCTCGTAAGTTTAAACCGGTGATGTAATACGACAACAAAACAAATCAAGAATAGCACTTTCCCGTGTTAACATGGAAGCATTATTGATTAAGAATAATTTACCAGACAGATTGGATTACCAATTTGATCGAGTAGTTTTTTGGATTTGGAGTGGATTGCCAGCCCAAAATGACTATTTTCGAGTTGGAACCATATATAATATTTTTTTTTAGTTATTATTACGTGTGTAAGTTGGAAATTATCAAATCCATTTTCAGGTTATCTTACGATTATTTATTATTGTGTTTTATATGCATAACAAGTTTCTGTATAATTGAAAGGAAGCACCACCCAAGTAAATTAAATTGGAGAAAATAATGACTGAATTACTAACAAGTGAACCTAGATTAAAAAAATGTCCATTTTGTGCTGAAATGATTCAAGAAGCAGCTATTGTTTGCAGGCATTGTGGAAAAGCTTTAACGTATTCCGGAACCAATTATCAACCGAATAGCAAGGATAAATTTGGTCTTGCCATTGCCTCATTAGTACTGGGGATTCTAAGTTTGCTTGCATGGTTTATCCCTCTTTTTGGTTTTCCAATTTCAATAACAGGACTGGTTCTTGGAATAAACAGTCTAAGCTCAACTAAACGAAATTTAGCAATTGCGGGCATCGTTTTAAGTGTAATTGGTTTAGTTATAACAACAATCAATTCAGCTTTAGGAGCTTATTTGGGGATCATGAGCCAACTTTAGCAGAATTGTCTAAATGTTTTTTGACAACGAAAAAAATACTAATTTAATAATGAAAATGATCCCATTTTGATAACCAAAATCGTACCACCACAGGAAAACGGATAACAGTAGTAGGAGAAAGTGGGGCATTTAATGAAAATCTGTCCATATTGCGCAGAAGAGATTCAAGACGAAGCAATTTATTGTAAATTTTGCCATCGAACAATTGATTTTCATGTTGAAGATAGGGATGAATATCGAGACAAGATAATATGCGAAAGGAAAATATTTATTATTGGCTTTATAATTGTTTTATTATCTGCGTGGGGCGCTTCATATTATTTTAGATCAACAGCAAAAATGCTAGAAGTTCAAGTGGCATATGATAGCTTAATGTTTATGCTTGCTTTGATTAGTAAAATTGCACATTTGATATTCATAATTTTCATCATTAGGTTTTCAAAAACCATGCAACAAAGGTGGTGGATGATCGCGATTTATTGCATTTTAAGTCTTTGGCTATCAGGGATAATATTTATTGGGTTATTGATAATCGCAAATGAAAAGATAAAAGATTTTGGTATTCATCAACCTGCCACTTAGCAATTTCCAGGTTTTATATGAGATCCCAAAATAAAATCATAGGTAATTTTTCATCCATAGGTGGTTAGGGATTCTCTGCAAAGTGCGTTTGTCCGCTAAATTTCGCTCTTGTCGGTTATTCCCTTTCACGTGCGCTCCGGACAGGGTTATAACAAAGTCAAATTGGAGGTAATTGATAGCCTTTGAATTAGAATCACTCAGTAACCAAGAACTCCTTCAAACCTATAGTCAAATACTCGATGAATTGAGAGTAAGAAAAGTAGTTCGAACATTCAACAGCCCAATTGGTGATTACACAGAATGGCTAATAGCCAATAAATTAGGTTTGACGTTAGTCGAAAATTCGACATCTGGATACGATGCCATTGACGCAAAAGGAGTGAAGTTTCAAATTAAGGGTCGTCGATTAACATCCAGAAATCAATCGAGGCAGCTTAGTTCAATTCGCAATCTCGAGAGATGTGATTTCGACTACCTTATCGCTGTTCTGTTCAACGAAAATGTCGAAGTACAGCAAGTTGTGAAAATCCCTCACGAAATTATTGGGAAGTATGCCCGGTATAGCAAACACGTTCACGCACATGTTTTGGTATTGCAACAAAATATTTTAAATGACCCAATGGTAATAGATATAACAGCCAAATTTCTTGGCTGAGTACCTCCTAACAAAGCGTGCACTGGACACTGGATATTCTGCTCGGAATGAGTATTGTCTGAAATGACTGTATAAGTTTACCAGGCAGGATTTTGTACAGAAAGCTGTATAAATGTAGTTAGGTGGTGTTTAGGCTTTACACGCGGTTGGTTAATAAGATATGAATTACAGGTAAAAAATTTGGAGGTCGAATATGGCACATTTGATTTATGTGGCAAATACGTCACTTGACGGATATACCGAGGACAAGGACGGAAAGTTTAACTGGACAGAGCCAAGTGATGAAGTATTTGAATTTGTCACCGAGATCATACGGACAACGCGTACTCATCTTTATGGACGGCGAATGTACAAAACCATGATGGTCTGGGAGACTGATCCTAATCTGGCCGCTGAGTCTCCGCTCCAGAGCGAATTCGCCGAGATTTGGCAACACGCTAACAAAATCGTATACTCCAGGACATTAAGAAAGGTATCCACTCGTAAAACGCAACTTGAGCAAACATTCGATCCGCAAGCGATCCGACGACTAAAAGCAGCCAGTGAAGATGACATTCTGATCGGAGGCCCTGAACTCGCCTCTCACGCCTTGCGGGCTGGGTTGATTGACGAGATTCATTTGTTCCTGATCCCCATTCTCCTGGGAGGGAGTAAGCCAGCCCTGCCTGACAATGTGCGAATGGAACTCGAGCTTTTGGTGGAACGCCGCTTTGTCAATGGTACAGTTTACCTACGCTATCGAACAAAGCAGGAAAGAGCCACCTAAAAAAGCGAGCAACAGACCAGGGCAGGTTGCGCGACATTTTCAAGCATTTCACATAGCTTGCCATCAGTTTTTCTCTTTTCCACCTGTGTCTGCCGCACGGTGCAGTCAAACAGAATCCACACCCATCTCGGTAGTTCGTAGGGTGGGTTCGCTTATACACCCTCCATCTTTGTGACTGAATAGTTCTCCCTGAGGAGTGACTGAAAAATCCTGGACAAATTTATGCATTCCATAACCATGGTAATTTTTTACTTAACCATATTGAAGGTCAAATGTTATACTCCTACGAAACAATACGGAAACAAGTTTTGTTCAATATAAAATTCTGAACCAAATTTAATGGTGAAAATGAAAATTCGGGTAGTAACGAACCAAATTCAAAAAACAGTAACCGTTAAAAAAAAGACAGGGTTATTACTGTTTGCAATTCTCCTTTTCGCATTCATTCTCTTCATCTCCCGAATTAATAAATATGGTGCCGGTTTTGATGAATATTTCTTCTACCAGTTCGCAGAATTAAACCTCCATGCAATTTCTTCCCATATCGAGGGTATCTCTTTTGACCAGCTTATAAATTTCTATGATCTGAAATATTACGGACCCGCATATATCATTCTAGGGGAATTTCTACTCGAAAAAATACAGTATGTTTTTCCACACCTGAATATTTTACATGCCTGGCATGTGTTGAATTTTGCCACTTTCCTCTCTGGAGCTTGGATACTTTTTGTTTTGAGTAAAAGATTTGTATCTGAGGTGGCCTCTTTTTTCACTGCACTTTTATATTTAACTCAACCGCTATTTTGGGGGCACGGGATTATGAATCCCAAAGATACTCCATTTATGGTTTTTTTTCTTGCCACAGTGACAGTAGGAATCATTGCAGTCGACAAGATTTTTGATTCTGTGCAGAATTCAGGCCAAACCAGGAAAAAACCATTCTTGCAATTTAAAAATAAAAAGATAAAAGCAATAATTTTTGCTGTGATTCTTATCATTGGAGTTTTATTGCTCATTTTTTCTGCTGATCGAATCTCATCCAATGCGATTAGCAAACCTGTTGCCAGCCAATTTTTTACCAAAATCGAGAATTCCAGTGCAAGATCCTTGCTTTATTCTGCGAAGACAATAATTGATGCCGGCGAAAGCAAGGGCATAACTTTATCATCCTATTTTGATAAAGCTTTTCGAATGATTAATACAATCGAATTTTATTTTATAGCTTTCTCGATTCTGTTATTGGCTTTCTTGTTAATGCTTAGAGTTACTTCTGCCATGCGCTGGTCTGTATTTGCTGCGTTTCTATTGGGATTTACAATGGCCATACGGGTTTTAGGGCCTGCCGCTGGTGGGCTTGTAGGTCTATACGCAATAATGCGTTTAGGGAAGAAGAGCTGGAAGTTTATGCTGCCCTATGCCGGGATTGCAGTTCTGGTTATGTATCTTTGCTGGCCGCGGCTTTGGGTTGATCCAATCAATCGCTATATTGAAGCTTTTAAAGTGATGGCAAATTTCCCGTGGCCGGGCGTCGTGAGGTTTGAAAATGGCGAGTTTCTCGCTACTCAACTTCCATGGTATTTTTTACCAAAAATAATCTCAATTCAATTGACATTACCACTATTGATATTTGCACTGATAGGATTAACTATTGCCATAAAAAATAAATTTCATGTGCATAATGAATGGCGCAAAATCTGGATCATTGTTTGCTGGTTCTTTATCCCATTTTTCACCGTAATTGTTATTCACCCCACTATGTATGATAATTTCAGACAGTTCCTATTCATAATTCCACCTCTGTTTGTCTTTGCAGGAATTGGGTTTGAAGAGTTAGCCAATTTAATTACCAACAAAAATGTGTTGAATGGTGTTTTTATTGTTTCCCTGCTGCCAGGGATAATCGCGGGTATCTGGTTGGATCCATACGAGTATGTTTATTACAACGTTCTGGTAGGTTGGACTGGAAATGTCGGTAGAAAGTATGAAGCCGATTATTGGAACACTTCATTTTGCGAAGCAGCCCAATACTTGTCCAATAACGCCCAAGAGGGATCCCTAATTGCTTTCACAGATCCGATGGTAGCATCGATATTCTTGGAATGTGCGAGTAAGAGTTTTGATATTGTGGTCGAACGGCTGGAACACTCTAAAATTTCCCCTGATTATAGCGTTGTCAGTACCCGTTATGATGATGATATTGATTATTTTCGAAAAATGCAACCTTTGAAGATTATAAAGCGCGGAGAGACTCCATTTCTTGTCATCAGAAGTAAATGATATCCATTGTTGCGCACAAATCTTTCGCTTTGGTGATTTCCAATAAACCAAAATCCTTCAAAATCACAGCCCCGCAGCAAACCACTAAATATTACGGAATTTCACCTGATGTGACGGATTTTGTGGACATTTCCACAGCAAGCTGAGAGGAAATGCTCTGCTATTGATTATAATAATCATCATCAGCAATTATTTAAGTTAAAGAGAATAAGGAAATAAAATGGTAATTGGAATCATTGGCATCGTCTATATCTTTTTAATACTTGCGGCATATGGGTATGGGGTAAAAACGCTTCTTTTTAAAAAGAACTTTTCTAAATCTTCATATAAATTAGCTCTCATTCTTTTTTGGGGCTTGGTTGTTGTAACGACTTTAGCATCCTTTGCTTCATTGTTCATTCGAATTAATTGGGAATTTCAACTTTTTCTGTTATCAGGCGCCATATTGATCATCCTTTTGATTGTCAAGAAACCAATCACTTTTCAAAACAACATTTTCAAGAAATTCACGCTCAGTCAGAAAATTGGTGCACTCTTCCTGGTTGGGTGTTTAATCCTTACGCTCATCCAGGTGGTTCAAGAGCCGACCAATCCAGATACCGGTATTTATCACGCACAAACCATCCACTGGATTGAATCTTTTCCTGTGGTTCCCGGGCTTGCAAATCTTCACGAACGGTTGGGATATAACTCAAGCTGGTTAATACTCAACGCTGTTTTTAGTTTTTCTTTCCTGGGGATTCAATCCTTCCATTTGGTAAGCGGCTTTTTATTCCTCGCCATGGTATTGAGTTTTTACCAAGGAGTTCACAATTTACTCGCAAAAAAATTTTTATTATCCAATTTCATCCGCCTTGGTTTTTTTCTGGCTGCTTTTTTCTTCTTGTTCGATCAAGTGTCCTCGCCAGGGACAGATATGCCTGCAACTTTGTTTATATGGTTTGTTTTGGCGGAATCTATATCATTGCTTGAAAATAAAACCGATTTATTGGATTCAAGAGAACCCCTAATTTTATCTTTGATATGCGTTTTTATCCTCACGGTAAAATTAAGTACAGTGCCGATCCTGTTGCTGCCACTCTTATGGATCATCTATAAGCTCAGAAAAAAGAGCTTTAATCAAATTGGCCAATTCGTATTATTGTCATTCGTTATTATGATCCCGTACATAGTTCGAAATTTTGTTCTGACCGGCTATCCAGTTTTTCCAGGATTCCCGTTTGATCTTTTTCATTTTGACTGGGCTCTTCCATTGGATAGGGTAAAAGAAGAAAGAGTAGTGATCCATTGGTTTGCCATGCTTTCAAGAGTACCTCTGGAAGATTTTTTATCAATGAGTCTCAAGGATCAAACCATCAAGTGGTTTGCTAACCTTATCCCGCGTTATAAAGCCATCCTTATAACTATTCCGGTTGGTGTCGTCTTCAATTTGTTTCTTTGTGTGTTTAAAAAATGGCGTGCCTTTATTCGCGAGAATGTCGGCCTTATTTTATTGTTATTGGTGTTTATCACTGGCGATCTATTTTGGTTTTTATCCGCCCCATCAATTCGTTTCGGTTTTGGATTCTTGCTGGGATCAGTCTTCTTGGTTTTGTTTCCAATTGTTACTTTTTTGGCAAATCAATTGGAAAAATTCCAGGGAATGGCCGTTTGGTTTATACTGATCGCTTTTGTAGGTTTGGCGTTAATTAATTTCCGTACTGCAATCCATTATAAAGACTTTTCAAGCGTTATTCTTTTTCCAAAGGACTACCCCACCTGGTCGAGTTCTCCCTGTGAATTTAATAATTTTCATTTGTTATGTCAAGCAAATTATAATTCTTGTTGGTATTCGCCTTTCCCTTGCGCAATAAGTGGAAATATGCACATAGAAATGCGGGGATCTGATTATCGTGATGGTTTCAGGCAAGTACCTTGATATATATTTCCAAGTAATAAATCCACATTTTTATTTTTATCCCAAAATTATAAAATCAGGATAATAATTGCTATATTCTCGCCGACGTGAATCCAGCAAATAACGAAGTAAAAACGATCATTCAAGTTATTGTTGGTTTATTATTAGCCTTTTACGGTATTAATTTTGAAATTATGATTGTGGATGGATGCCCAAAAGATGACACGCCCTTCCTTCTCAATTATTAGCACGTTAGTTTGATAACATTCGCTTGGTTAAACATAAAATTAGTAAAGGAAAGACTGCCGCCTTAAAAACCGGATTCCAGAAATGCTCAGAGAATGCCTTGCCTCTTTCTGGCCAAAATTGTAATTATTTTTATGTTGTATGTCAGGACATACGCCAACGGATACGGAAGTATATTACAAATCTCGCTGTTTTCTAGAGAATTTAATTTGATGGACATATATGCTTCTACATTCCTGCCATTTATTAACCAAATGCATGGCATGGAAACCCTCATTGCACTTGGCATGGCGGCTACAATTGTTGCATTATTTTGACCGTGGACATATAGTACAGGATGGGTTCAATCGGCAGAAAAATAGAGAAGAATACCGATGGAAGTGTTATAAAAGAAAACTCGCCCCACGCACCGTTTTTTTTCATGGTTTGAGAAGAAAATTTCATTAAAAAATTCAATGACGATTTGATTCGCTAATAGGATGGTCCTTTCGGAGTATGCTTACCCTAAAAATGTCAATCCAGAAATCTCCACGGAAAGCACCTGATCGAAAATAGAGAGACTTCGCAACAGGTAAGTATCTAGCGGGTTATAATGCATTAATTACATCGCTTCAATCCCACTTTTTTTTAATCAGGAACCTTCCATGAAAAAAAATGCTTCATTAATCATTTCTTCTGCTGTTCTGCTGCTGTTTGTGATCCAAACCGCCGGAACCTTGGTGGAGTCGATTTACATTCTCGACTTGCTAAAAACCTCCCTGGACGAAAAAGTACTCGGCATTCTGTTCTTCTTTTCCCCATTATTACTGCTGCCATATTTCAACAAAGCACCACGCAGATTGAGTTGGGGATTATTCGCACTCTTGTTCATTACCCGCAGCCTGACCCCGTACCTCGGCACCTCGCTACGCATGTTGGCTTCCGGGCTGGGTACCGGGGCAGCCCTGGGGCTGCTCTGGCTGCTGCTCACTGCCTGCAAGGAACCCGCCGACCACCAGGAACGCAACAGTTGGGCTGCCGGCCTGGCCCTGGCGATTGGTCTATCGGTCTTGCTGCGTGCTGCCGGAAGCGGTGTGGAGTACTCGCTTACACCCGCTGGAGCCTGGACCGGATGGCTTCTGGCTGCTTTGCTGGGGTTAAGTTTGTTTCAGCTTGAATGGATATCGGAACGGCCACGGCCTGCTCAAGGACAGGGAGTAATCAAGCCCATGCTGGGCATCTATCTGATTTTAATCCTGGTCTGGTTTGCGTTTTCCGCCCCTGCGGCCATCGCACGCTGGACACAAAACGCCTACCTGCCAGTTGTGACCGCTATCAGCCTTCTCTCACTGGTTTGGGTCTGGCTGGAGCTGCGCTTCCCTGGCAGGATGGAGCGCATTTCTCCACGCTTGCTTTTAATTTGGAATCTGCTCTTCACCCTGGCGTTGCTGAGCACTCTCCTTGCGCAGCGGGTAGCTTTTCCGCCTACCGTGGACTCCCCAGCGGTGGTGGTTGGCGCAGCGAACATTTGGCAGCAGATACCCCTGATCGGAATGTTGCTGTTATTCCCGGTCATCTTTGTTGATATGCGTCTTTTTGTAAAACAGATCCGGCTTTCCTTGCCATCAACCCGCCAGTTAGCCTGGGGAATTTTGCTCGGTGGATTGGTGATGATCGTGATGGTATTTGCAATCATCTTCACCAATATTTGGGGTTATGTCGCTCCGATCAGTACACTCTTTCGCAACCTTTTCTGGCTGCCATTTTTACTGCTGGCTGGCGGTATCAGCCTGCTGATATGGCTGAGCCAACCATTTACGCCAATAATCGTAAAATTAGATTTACTCGAGAGTCCAAAAATCTGGCTGGTTGCATTGGCTGCCATTTTTCTTGCCACACTGCTGTTTGCCTGGCCAGTCCGCCGAATGCCCCCTTTGGATATTGAAACAAATTCACTTACCGCCATGACTTATAACGTCCAACAATTCAACACCGAAGATGGGCAAAAATCTTTCCGGCAACAACTGGACGTTGTTCGCCAGTTGAACCCGGATATTCTCGCTTTGCAAGAGAGCGATTCGGTGCGCATTGCATTCAACAACAATGATTATGTCCATTACTTCGCTGAAGGATTGGGTTATTATGCCTATTATGGCCCCACACCGGCCACAGGCACCTTTGGCACAGCCATCCTCTCCAGGTACCCTTTGCATAACACACGCACCATGTTCACCTTCAGCGATGAGGATGAGATCGGAACGGCAGTGGCTGAGGTTAACATTGGCAGCAAATCCATTACCATTTTCAATGTTCACCCGGATGGCTCCAAGGAAGCCAAATTGGTGTTCGCTCGCACGGTATTGGGGCAGGCAGTGGACGATTCTTCCGTCATCATTCTGGGCGATTTCAACCTGCGGGATACAGACGAAGCCTATGCGCTTTTTGACAGCGCCCTCATCAATGCCTGGACAAGTGTCTACCCGACAAAGATCAGCCCGGATGGGTTGGATATGTCCGGTCGTAATCGGATTGACCACATCTTTACCTCGTCAGATTTGCTCGCCCGCAACCCGCAGTACCTGCTCCCCCCGGCATCCTTCACGGATCATCCGGTGCATTGGAGCGAATTCTGGTGGGGAAATCCATAAAATTGCTCACTTGTGTGATGATCCAATCCTTCTACAACCTCCCCCTGGAAAGCTGGTTGTCTGTGAACCTACCAACCCACAGCCACAAGCCTCAAGCCTCTTGCTGCTCTTCTACTGTTGGATAACTATCATTACGAGATGTGGTTATACCGTCGAAAGTCAGTATATGAGGATGAATTAACATTGCACAATGCAGGTAAGTTGTAGGTTGTTTTCGTAACACACCAACCCTCCATCCTTTTTGTTATGAGTAGTAGCAGTAGCAATCGGCTCATGGGCCGAGGATCCCCGATGGGTATGATTTTACAGGATAGAATGGCTTCCTGTATGCTTCGCCTTTAGGTGAGATCTTACGTGAAAAAATCATAGTACCCATCGAGAAGAAAGCACTTTCCAATTTTATTTCTCGAGTTAGTCTGTAACACGCCATTGGTATGGTACCTTACAAACGCACCATAGTACCATATCTTTATGTTACGAGTAGGTAAATTTGTGACCTCGACGAAGCAATCCTGTCCTATGCGAAGAAGATGGCCGCGCTGCGCTGGTGATGATAGGCCAATATGAGTGTCTAAAAAAGGGCAAATGCCTGAACGTTTTGGCGGGCTATACGTACTAAATTGCGACGTATTAAAATCTTGTATACTGGATACCCGATCGGAAAAGTAGGCTCAAATGCAAAAAAGAAAACGTATCGTTCGAATGCTAAAAATCATTATGCCCATCGTGGGATTAATCACTGCCATTATAATTCCTCCCTGGGATCTGGTGGTACCAATGTTAACACCATTGCCCACTACAATACAGGAGCAGGCAGACAATGCTATCGATCAGGGTCTGGATGGAATCATCGTTTATGTAGATCAAGCTGGAGAGCAACCCGCTTTTTATTCCGCCGGTTGGAAAAATAAATTGACCAAGGAACCAGCCGATCCCCAAGCGATGTTCAAAATTGGCAGTATTCACAAGCTATACCTCACCACTGCTGTCGCCCAACTGGTCAATGACGGATCTTTGGCACTGGACGAAACTCTCGCTGATTACATGCCGGAACTGGTGGGAAGAATAGAATATGCCGATCAGATTACACTGAAAATGTTGGTTCAGCATCGCAGCGGAATTCCCAATTTCACTGACGATGAAAAATTTGACTGGTTCACTCCGCAGACAGGCGCACGCGATATGCTGGAATTGGTGCTGGATCAGCCCGCAGATTTTAAGCCAGATGCGCGCTACAGCTATCCCAATACCAATTACCTCTTGATCGGTCGAATCCTGGACAAAGTGCTGGGGTACAGTCACCATCAACATGTTTATGATAAAATCCTGGCTCCCTTGGGGTTATCGAATACTTTCTTTTCGCTTGATGAAGTGAAATTCGAAGATGTTGCCAGTGGTTACTGGTATGGGTATGATGATGATCTCAGGTATCTTGGCGGTTCGATGATTGCTACGGCACAGGATGTGGGTATATTTTTGAGAGCATTGAATGACGGCTCATTGCTAAATGACAATGAGCAGGCTATTTACTCTTCGATTTACAAATATGAACATGACGGCTGGGTACCTGGATACCACAGCATCGCGCGCTATTACAAGGATATTGATACAGTTGTTGTTCAGTTTGTAAATACAACCGGTGGAAAGACATGGGGGTTGGCAGAAGTAGTCGGCGGAAAGACCACGGCGTTATCCCTTATTACACACAACCGGATTGTCCGAATTTTGCGCCGGCACTAAATTGAATGAGTAAATATTTCAATTCTCCTCATTGTAACATCTTGCATCTTGTACGGTCTAAATAAGCCCCCGATTGAATTGCAACGATTGCTCCAGCGCTTGACTTAATCGGAATAGCGTTTTATTTGTAACACAGGTATTTTCTTAAAATAAAGTCTTTAGACCGCCAATATTCATCGTTGGCAATCTCCGTATTCGCCAATTGGTGGAACTCAGGCGTATGAAGCTAGAAATTATCACGAAACTTTACAAACTCGAAAATGCAGGCAATTGGTAATTGAATGGACAAAAATCTATTTTGCATGAGTAATTAACGGGGGTAGGTAAAATCTTAACCATTAGGTTTTGTGGTTCTTTGCCAGGCGGGATCAATGGTGTTCGAAGAATGTCTCTGACACTGCACGGACGGGACAGCAAAGATTCCCGCGCGATTCCTGAAATTTC
>MKUW01000001.1 GCA_001899005.1 Chloroflexi bacterium 44-23 | reverse complement strand
AGTGCCCAACAATTCTCTATAACCCATACTTCGTGGTCAACAGGAGCAGCCCATGCGAGCATATGCGGGAGTTGATACCCATTTTCACCCATCTTTTGAAGATTTGATGAAGATTGAACTCAAATCCGGTGAAGAAATACTTTTTACCATCACGATTGTCTATAATAGAGACATGCAAAATATTTTAATTATCGAAGATGAGCGCGAACTGGTGAAAGTGCTCACTTCCTATCTCGAAAAGGCAGGCTACAGCGTCATCAGCGCCACCCGAGGCGACACTGGTCTGACACTCTGGCAGCAGAAGAAACCTGATTTGATTCTGCTGGATCTTAATCTGCCGGGTCTGGATGGGCTCGATCTTGCACGCGAGGTGCGGCGGCAATCACAGGTTCCGATCATTATGGTGACCGCACGCATAGATGAAATTGACAGGTTGATCGGGCTTGAGATTGGTGCGGATGACTACATCACCAAGCCTTTTTCCCCACGAGAAGTGGTCGCACGGGTCAAGGCTGTGCTGCGGCGCGTAGATGCCGCTCAATACAGCGCCCAAATCCTGCGCATTGCCGATCTCGAAATTGATTTGGATGCCCATGCTGTTCAACGGGCTGGCCAGGAAATCGAATTGACACCGACAGAATACAATGTATTGGTTACTCTGGCGCAGCAGCCAGGCCGGGTTTTCAGTCGTTCCCAAATTTTGCAAGCCGTGCAGCCAGAGAGCGTTGTCTTTGAAGGCTTTGAACGCAGTGTAGATGCGCATATAAAAAACCTGCGTCAGAAAATTGAACAGAACCCAAAAGAACCGCAATACATTGAAACCGTCTTTGGGGTCGGCTATCGTTTCAGCAGGGCGGGGTAATAGGTTGCGAACCAGATTTTTAATCTCATTTGCGGTTATTATTGTCGTCAGCCTGACATCAGTCTCCCTGTTCGCCCAGCAGGCGACATCACAAGAAGTACGCTCTTTTATGGGGCGGGGCGGTTGGATGGGAGCCGAGGATCTGGTGCAATCCCTGGAAGCTTATTATCAGCAAAATGGAAGCTGGATTGGGGCGGATAGCCTGTTGGCAGCACGCGGGCATGGACATAATCTGGGGGCTGGCCATGGGGCAAACCCTGGCAGTAATGCCATGGCAAGTTTACGTTTGGCCGATCAGGATGGCATCATTCTTGTCAGCAATTCCCCCGATGAAATTGGCATGAAGGCATCACAGGCTGAATTGGATGCCGCTACCTTGTTAGAGGTAAATGGCACAACCCGCGGCTTTCTGTTGGCACAGGCTGGCAACACCTTTCAGACTGTTCTGTTTGAACAAATTCTTTTAACCCGCATCCGAAGCGCTTCAATGCAGGCAGCTCTGCTCGCAGGTGTAATTGCTCTTTTGTTAGCTTTACTGTTAACTGGGATCCTCATCAAGCCGTTGCGTACTTTAACGCAGGCTGCCAGTGAGTTGGCAGACGGCAATTTTAGCCACCGCGTTCATGTGAAACAGCCAAAGGAACTGGCCGCACTCGGCGATGCTTTTAATCAGATGGCAGGTTCAATCGAACAGGCCGGTCAGAATCGCAAAGCAATGACGGCCGATATCGCCCACGAGTTGCGCACCCCATTGGCCGTGCAGCGAGCTCATTTGGAAGCTTTGCAAGACGAGGTCTACCCATTAACGCATCAAGATCTTGAGCCGGTATTAGCACAAAACCTGCTGCTAACCCGCCTTGTGGATGATTTGCGCCTGCTTGCTCTGGCAGATTCCGGTGCATTGCAATTAACCTTCGAATCGGTCGACTTCGTGGCGGTTGTCAGTGATATGCTCACCCGCTTTCAGGCACAAGCCGATAATCTTCAGATTACTTTTGAAACGAAAATTAATGCTGAAAAGCGTTTTATCAAAGCAGATACCGAGCGAATCCAACAAGTTTTGCACAATCTATTACAAAACGGCATGCGTTACACGCCACCAGGCGGAAGCTTGTGGTTAAGTCTATTCAATCAAGATGACAACATCGTGCTGGAACTGCGTGATAATGGAGAAGGTATTGCGCCGGAAGCATTGCCCTACGTATTTGATCGCTTCTATCGCTCCGATAAAGCGCGCGATCGCGAGCAAGGTGGCAGCGGGTTGGGATTGGCGATTGCCCGGCAATTGGTTCTGGCCCATGGCGGCAGTTTGCAGGCGGAAAATCATCCCCAGGGGGGTGCTTTATTTCGTTTGATACTGCCTTTGAGCGAGCCGGGTGAAAGCCATTGAGTAGAGTGCGTACGCGTGTTTCGCTCGTACAAACGTCGGGCATATTCCCAACTTCATCATGAGTCCGCTCAGATTTTGTGAGCTGCCAATAAATGATTGTCCTCTCTTGAGGTATTAAATCTAAGAGCACGTGGTAACGCCGAGATACCACGTGCTCTCTTCAAGGAGGAGAAAAATTTTGTTGTTATTGCAGCTCTGAAACTCATGTACTGTACAACGGTGCAAATTATACTCGATTGTGAAACATGGCACATGGTCATTCGTCATGATCAGGGTGGACAAAACACATTTTAGAAAACTGACGAAATGGATATTTCACCTCGCCTTTGGTTGAAGTGTTAATTTTCCTTTTCTTAATACAAAAGATTAATTTGGATGGGCATAAGGACTTTGATAAACGGAACCCAAATCCTGCATCGAGCCTGGGGAAGAATAAACATTCCAATCAATGTATTCAAAACCGAACGCATCCTCCAAGTTGCTATCGCCAAAAGAATTGAAATATTAGGAAAAGTGCTACACTAATTAAGATTATTAATACCCAATTCATCACCCATTCTGAATAAAAACATAGTCGAATCGATTGCAATGCGCCATTTGGGTAATCAGACAATCCTAAAGAGGTATCTAATGAAAAACCGTGTTTACAAAGTATTTTTGGTAGCCGCAACGATCGTCATATTGGCATTCGGGTTTGCACAGTTAAAAACTGATAACGTCGAGGCAGCCCTGGGTAACCAGGGAATTCCGGTGGCCTGCTACGATGCTGGTGGCCGTCAAAACCCGGGGACTACCACAATCTTGGGTTGCTATACACCAGTCAGTCCTGGCTTTATCGACGATCTAAAGGTTCCGAGCGGGTATTATTTTTTGGTGACGGACGTATTCGTCACCCCGGATTCCAGTGCAACGACCCCTCTCCCCTCACTTTTTCTCCTGAGTGATGATGGGACTGCGGCTTATTACAAATTCCGCATTCTCGATAGTGCCTCTCACGGCGAGCATTTTAATATGCCACTGCTGGTTTTACCCGCCGAGCATACTTTGCATGTATCTGGAAAAATCACTAATACAGGGTTTGTTGACGTCCGAGTTACCGGAATGCTGGTCACCAACGCCACCTATGTACCCGCAATATTTTCCAATCCTTAGAACCTAACCGGGTTCACTTTTGAGTTAGTATTTTGTTTTTTTAGGCCCATCTGCTTCCGGATTGGGCGCTGTTTAACAAATGTAAGGAACGGCAAGATTGCCTTCCGTTCCGGTATTGGTTTCGGTTTTTGCGCGTCAGGTGCTCGTTCTGGCAAGAATTATGGTTTGAACTGTAGATTTGAATTTCAGCGCCGCTCTGAATGAACATGAGCAATTTCTGGCACTAATAACCTGAAGGGTTATTCAATCATCATGCAGCTTCAACCCCTATAGTATTAGCACAAATTTACAGGTTTTGGTTGCTCATAATTAGCTGTACATAAAAAAAGTGTTGTACAATAATTAATATACCTGATTTTCTTTAAACACCATTGGAGGATCTTTATGTATCAAAAAATCATAATTATTGGCAATCTTGGCAAAGACCCTGAAATGCGCTATACCCCATCCGGGCAGGCAGTCACCAGTTTCCCGATTGCCACCAACCGCTCCTATACCGGCTCGGACGGCCAGAAAGTGAAAGAGACGACCTGGTTCCGCGCTTCAGCGTGGGGAAAACAGGCTGAGGTCTGCAACAATTATCTGCACAAAGGTTCAAAAGTCTACATTGAAGGGCGCCTCGTACCTGATGCAACCACCGGAGGGCCACGGTTGTGGACCAGGCAAGATGGTACCAGTGGAGCAAGCTTTGAAATCTCTGTCACCACAGTTCAATTTCTGGATAGCCGTGCCGAAAGCGAATCAGCCCCCGGTGGAGAAGATTTTGTCGCTTCTGATGACGAAATACCCTTCTAAAGCCAGAATATATGGATGATAAAAAAGTTGTGCCAGGCCTTCCGCCCCTGCTCATGCCGGAAGACCTGGCCGTTCACTATAGCAACCTGACCCGAATCAGCCATACCCCATCTGAGTTTGTGTTCGATTTTGCAGCCATGCTGCCCGGCGCACAGCCTAAAATTTTGGCTCGCATTCTTATGTCACCAATTGCAGCCAAACTATTTTTACAGGCTATGACTGAAAACCTGGCTCGTTACGAAAACAATTTTGGTCCGATTGAAATTCCATCCGGTCAACCCAACCTGGCTAATACCCTCTTTCGGAATATTCACCCGCCTGAAAATCCTGATAAAGCCCCTGAACCCCCAGAGAGTGAGATCTAGTGGATCGTTTTTTATTAATTTCTGAATTTGCGCACAAATCTTTTGACGTGCGTAACCAGGCCCGCGATATGGCGCTCACCCAAGCGCGGCAGGTCATTCGCAATTCATCTCAGGCAATTCGTGCCATTCACCGTCTTGAAATTGACCTGGCGAATGAGCACCTCAGTCAAGCTCGCACTTTGGTGGAAAAACTGAAAACAGACCTTGTAGATCACCCTGATCTTTTTTATGCCGGATATACCCAGGATGCGCTCAAAGAATATGTGGAAGCCATGGTAACCTGCGCGCTCATCCAGAAACAAGATATCCCGTTGCCGGAGGAATTGGATGTGGAAGCTGCCGTTTACTTAAACGGCCTGGCTGAAGTAACTGGTGAATTACGGCGGCGCTGTCTGGATATTCTGCGGCAGGGATATTCGGATGAAAGTGAGCGATTGTTGGGTATTATGGATGAAATTTATTCGCTGTTAATCACGGTAGATTATCCTGATGCCCTTACCAATGGGCTTCGCCGCCAAACCGACCTGGCGCGTGGAATCGTGGAGCGCACTCGTGGAGACATCACCATCAGCATACGTGAACAGCGACTCACCAGCGCGATGAAAAATCTTTCTAAGCAGCTCTTACAGGAGGATTTAGTCCCTAATACAACTGAATTTTCCACAGAGGATGGTGATTGAGAAAACGTACCATTCGCGCTTCTGAAATTAGCACCTATTTGTACTGTAAACGAGCCTGGTCCTACCAAAGGGAAGGCAGAGAAAGCCAGAATCTAACCGAAATGGCGGCAGGAACAGAATATCATCACCGGCATGGAAAAGCGCTTCTTCATACCCTGTTACTGCGCAGCACAGCCTGGTTATGCTTAATCTCTGCTCTGACTTTAGCGGTGATTTGGCTGATACAGCGGGTTTACCCTTGAATCCTCTCATTCTCCTGGCACTGCTATTACTGCTGCTGGCAGTCTTTTTCTTCTGGCGCAGTCATTTCCAACGCGTACAGAGTGGGGTACCGGACGGGCGTATCATTTATTCCGATCCGCAGTTGTGGGGCAAAGTTGAGAAACCTTTCTTTGACGCCGACGCAATGTTAACCGGCAAGCCGGATTATTTAGTGAAACAAGGGGATTGTTTTATACCGGTCGAAGTGAAAAGCAGCTTTAGCCGCGTTGAACCTTATGGCAGCCATGTATTTCAATTGCTGGCTTATTGTCTTTTAGTGGATCGTTCAACCGGCATGCGCCCCCCATACGGGATTTTAAAATATCGTAACCGTACCTTCGCCATTGATTACACACCAGCCCAGGAGGAAGCTTTACTGGATCTGCTGACGGACATTCGCGCAGATGAAGGTTCCTCTTATTGTGATCGATCACATAATGATCCTGCCCGCTGCAGTCGCTGCGGTTTTCGCTCGATCTGCGATCAGAAGCTGTAAAAGAAGGGCGACTCGATGCTTGGATGGTTTGGAAATTGGTGGGCGGCTGTTTAACGAACCGGATTCACAACAAATATAGTCGGTTTAAGATAAATACTCCGTCTTTCAAAAAATGACAGAACTGTGAAACAATTCTCTATCTTACGAGCATTCTCATTTGAGAAGATTCCCGCGCCACTGAAGACAAGATCGGCGGATAGCAATGACAGGACAAAGCAGGCACGATTTTTCCTACAGCATGTGGGATCTTTCGTAAGGGCGAAGCCTCCGGGAAACCATTTTATCTTGTAAAAACGCACCCGTCGCGGATGCTTCGCCCATGAGCTGACTTAGACGAGGATTGTCCAAGCATTGCCAATACATCCCAGGCAAGCCTGCTGGTATAATTAAACAACTATGTCCGGCACAATGCGCCCTCCCCGAAAGTTCGCTGTTGTCACCCATCCATCACAGCCTGAAGTGGCTGGTGACGCGCAGGATATTGCCGCTTTACTATTGGCTCTTGGGGCAGAGAAAGCCCAAACTTACACAATCTATGAACCTCAATTAAACGAAGTTTTAGACAATGGTCAAATAGATATGTTGATCGCCCTGGGTGGGGATGGCACCATGCTGCGTGGCAGTCATTTGGTGGCACCGCGAGCTATTCCTTTATTGGGAATTAACCGCGGCCGCTTCGGGTTCCTGATGGAGATATCACAGGAAGATTGTGCACATAGGTTTGAGCAGCTTATGGCTGGAAATTTCTGGTTGGAAGAACGCATGCTTTTAAGGGGTGAGTTATTCCGTAATGGAGCTTCCAAAGGTGTATGGCATGTTCTAAATGAAATTGTCGTGTGCCGAGGCGAATATGTACGTCCAATTTTATTGACTGCCCGCCTGGATGGTTATGTATTGGGTTCATATAATGCTGATGGTCTGATTGCTTCCACCCCGACAGGATCGACTGCTTATGCGTTGGCGGTCGGCGGCCCAATTATGCCCCCAACTTTAAGGAACATTCTAATTGTCCCGGTAGCACCACACCTCTCGGCTAATCGGTCGATCATTCTGGCTGAAGGGTCAACCGTGACAATCGAAGTTGAGACCACCCATCAGGCGGTTTTGAGTGCAGATGGCCAGGCACCGATCAGCGTTGAGGATGGTGACACTGTAGATGTAAGCGCCAGCAACGATTCAGTGTCTTTTGTGCGCTTTGAGGATGCTGGCTATTTTTACCGCAATTTGAACAAATATATGGAACAAAACCCCATTGTAGGTAGCCGCATATGAGTGAGGCTGAAAAGCCAGTATCGGTATGCTACCGCCATCCCGATCGCGAAACCTTTCTGCGCTGCAATCGTTGTGAGAGATTAATCTGCAGCGAATGTGCGGTGTTAACGCCAACAGGTTATCGTTGCAAAGAGTGCGTACGCGGGCAGCAAAAGGTTTTCAATACCGCCAAAGCACAGGATTTCATACTTGGGTCTCTGACAGCCCTTATCCTGGGCTATATTGGTGGAGTCATCGCGCGATATATTGGCTTTTTCATTATCTTTATAGCCCCGTTAATGGGCGTTGTCATCGCTGAAGCAGTTCGAAAGTTGATCAAGAAGCGGCGTTCAACGGCACTTTATCGTGCGGTCACCGTGGCTGCCGTCATTGGTGCGCTATTAAGTGCCCTCCCCCTGGTGCTCTCAATTTTTTTTGGCAATCTCAACCTTTTTGGACTGATTTGGGCAGGAGTATATGTGGCCTTTATGACCAGTTCGCTCTTTTATCGCCTCTCAGGAATCGAGATTCGCCGCTAGAAAGAGGATCGTGAATCCATGCTCACCGAGCTGCACATCCAAAATTTTGCCATTATTGACAATCTTGAAATTAATTTTGAGAAAGGGTTGGCTATTTTTACCGGCGAGACGGGGGCCGGCAAGTCAATCATTTTAGATGCAATTGAAGCGCTGGTGGGGGCTCGCAGCGATGCAAATAGCATCCGGGCAGAAGAAGATCGCGCTCAATTGGAAGCAGTTTTTCGTATCAACAATAAAAACCGGGCAGCTGTTCTGGCCATATTGGAACGGGAAGAGTTGCTGGAAGACGATCAATTCTTAACCATTACGCGTGATCTGCGCCGTGAAGGACGCACAGTTGCCCGAATTAATGGCCACACCGTTAACCTTGGTTTACTGCGTGAATTGGGCAGCCATCTGGTCGATATTCATGGGCAATCGGAACACCTTTCCCTTCTGAATGTGCATAACCACCTTGGATTAATCGATCGCTTTGGCGAGCACGGTCAACTTTTAAACCATTATAAAACCATCTATCGTCAACTGCGTAAAGTGCAGCGTGAATTGGAAACACTCTACCAGCAGGCGCGTGATGCGGACCGCCGTAAAGAGTTACTCGGTTTTCAGGTAGAAGAAATCAACACAGCCAGACCCATCCCCGGGGAAGAAGTTGATCTTAAAGATGAGCGCAACCGGCTGGCAAACGCTGAAAGCCTGGCGGAAATGAGCCGCACTGCGCTGGCATTGCTAGAGGAAGGTGAATCCGAAATGCCCACTATCAGCGATTTGAGTGGGCAGATCGTTAACACCCTGGCAAGCCTGGCGAAGATTGATGCGAACCAGCAGTCTTTGCTGGATCAAGCTGAAAATATCGCAGTATTGCTGCAGGATCTAAGCAGTAACCTGCGTGATTATGCCGATCAAATTGAGTACAACCCTCGCCGCTTGGAAGTAATTGAACAACGCCTGGAACTCCTGCGAAACCTGGAGCGAAAATATGGCGGCAGTCTTGAGAGCGTCCTAACATACGCTCGTCAAGCCAGTCAGGAACTCGAACAAATTGAACATTCTTCTGAGCGCATTGAAGAATTAACCGCGGAGGAGAACAAATTGCGCTCAGAGTTGCTTGATATTGCCTTACAGCTATCCACCCTGCGTAAAAAATCCGCAAAAGATCTGGCGGCCGCAGTGGAAGCAGAACTAAGCGATTTAAGTATGCCGGGCGCCCAATTCGAGGTCGGCTTTGCCATCGTTCCAGATCCAAACGGTTTAAAACTAACGGATGGAAGTAGTGTGCGGTTTGACGAAACAGGTATTGATCAAGCAGAGTTCCTGATTGCTCCCAACCCGGGTGAAGGTCTCAAACCAATGGTTAAAATTGCTTCAGGCGGTGAAACTGCCCGCTTGATGTTGGCCCTTAAAAAGGTGCTTGCCGAAGCTGATGAAATTCCGACGCTAATCTTTGATGAAATCGATCAAGGGATTGGCGGACGGGTTGGCTTTGTGGTTGGTGAGAAATTATGGCAGCTTGCCCGTGACCATCAGGTACTGTGTGTTACCCACTTACCCCAATTAGCCGCCTTCGGTGATCAGCATTTTCGAGTGGAAAAGCAAGTGTCACATGGTCGTACTCAAACAATTGTAACCCCACTCAAAGGCGATGCACGCCGCGAGGAGCTGGCCCAAATGCTGGGCGCTACCAGCGAAACCCACCTGATCACAGCTGAAGAAACCTTGCGGACTGCCCAGGAAAGAACCCGTTTGCAGCAAACCAAAAAATAATCTTCTTATTACCGAAAGACCATTGTATGTCAAGTAAGAAACGTCTCAAAATACAATTGTTGGGGCCACCAAAATTATTTTGGGATGGGAAGCCATTAGAAATCCAAAGACGCATGACTCGCTTTCTGCTGTATTTTTTAGCTGTGCATAAAGAAGTTCTCGGTCGCGATAAAATCATGGAGGCTTTTTGGCCCACCTATGACAACCAGCGCCAAAAACTGCGCGATATGCTCAGTAAGCTGCGCACAGAGCTGCCGGATCCGGACCTGCTGATTATTGATCGTGATATGGTAGGCCTGGATCACGAGCGTTGTGAAGTTGACGTGCTCGAATTTGAAGATCTTTATCACCAAACTACCTTACCTTTTCTTTCAGTCGAAAATCGACCCTTGCCTGAACCGATCTACCAGCGCATGATTCAGGCTGTCGACCTGTGGCAACCACCTACCTTCATTGCAAGCATGGGTTTGTTGGAAAACGATGATGTCGAAAATTGGACTCACCTTACCAACCGACGTTTACAAGGAATGCGTCTTGATCTGATGATGCGCATCAGCATTCACCTGATCAACAGTTATGATTTCGATGTGGCACTGAAATGGTTAGAGCAGGTAATTGCGCTTGACCTCGATTACAATTTACCTCAAGCTGTGTTTTTAAAGGTGGATGTTCTCTTTCGTCTTCAACGTTGGCGCGAAGCACATGAGTATGCAGTTCAGGCCATTGACGAGTTAGGGCTGGATTGGTTCGCGGGTTATGCCTTACAGCTTAAATCGTTGCTAGACCAATTGGATAGTTTAAAGCGACGTACGCCTGAAATTACGCCCATATCCACGGTTCCATTAAGCGGCCAACATATCGCTCTTGATAGCCAGGAGGGCTTGATTCAACAACTTAATCAGCTAGTCCTGCGAGGAGGCATCATCTGCCTGCAAGGCGAAACCGGCAGCGGTAAGACTCACATATTAGAACGTGCAGCCTCCCAAGACAGAAAAAAATACCGCTGGTTATCCCTTACCGCAAATTTTTTTCAAAAAGATCAAGCATTTTTCTCGCTGTTGGATTGCTTACGCAAGCAATTAAAAGAAGAAGACTGGCGCAGCCTGGAATCCATTTGGGGCGCCCAGCTCATTACCCTTCTTCCTGAATTGCAGCAATTCTGGAACCTTTCACCCAGTGGTGAGTTCTTCCAGAGTGAATATCAAATTTCCACCTTTGAGGCCATTTATCATTTGTTTTTAAAATTGGCTGGGAGTGGAAGAGTGGGGATCATTTTAGATGATGCTCATTGGTCTGACCCGGAAACACTTAATCTGCTGGTTTATATAGCACAGCGAGGTTTCTTTAAAGAGCACGGATTCCTCATTCTTTCTGCTAATCCAGAGATTGAGAACCCCCAATTGCAACGCTTAGTTCTTCACCAGCATGAAATAGAACCATTTTCAATTTTACAAGTTGAGCCTTTAAATAACGTTGATATTGCCCAAATTGGATTCAGCATATTTGGAAAAAAAATTAACGAAAGTTTGATTCAACGCATCAATAAGGCTTGTGGAGGAAATACTTTATTTATCATTGAGACCATTCGGGCGATAATCGCATTATACGGCGTGCACGATGAAAACCAAATTAAACGGATGCCCATCCCGGGCACTACCCATGCAATTTTACGGAACCGTTTTTTTGCTCTACCGGAAAAATCACGCCTCGTCATGGAATGCGCCACGGTGATTGGCGAGCCGTTCACTTATCAAAACATTTTGTCAGCCCTGGAAATTGACGAGCTCTCGCTTGTGGTGGCATTGGAAGAGCTGCAACAAAAAGAATTTATTGTGGTCGATTCATCGCCGTTTGTTAGCGACAAATATTTCTTTAAGCTTGGCTTTCTTAGCGAAACGATAAGTTTTGAGACTAGTTTACCTCGTAAACAATTATTTCATTTGCGTTTGGCCAAAGAATTTGAAAAAGAATATAAAAAAACAAATGATAGTGCCTTACTCCCCAAAATTGCTCTCCATTTCTCGGAAGCAGGTGAAACTACCCTGGCCTTCGATTATTGGATTCAACTGGCACAGCACCAGTACATTCAGGAACATGAATATTCTACGCAAGACGCCTATCAAAATGCCAGTTTAATCGCAAATTCACACAAAGATCAGCTTTCCACAAAGCAGTTGTGCGCCTTGTATATTGGTTGGGGAGAACAAGCTATATTTCAACGCGAACTTGCCATCGCGGACAATTGTTTTAAACAGGCTGTTATTATCGGTCAAAAACGAAACGATGCCCTCATTTTGGGTGCCGGTTACAGTGGGCTTGGCGCAATCTCTTCTCTCAATGGGTTGCCGTCGCAAGCACAACAATATTTGGATAAGGCTGAAAATTTTCTCCAAAATGACGACCTGGGTGAACAAATACGCCTACAAACTCGCAAAGCAGATCTTATGATTAAAAATAGTATGTTGAGAGAAGGCATCAAAAAGCTGGAAAGCCTTAACAATTATTTTCAAAAAGCCTCCACTCTTTCTGAGCGTTTTATCGTTATCGAGGCGCAGCTGACTCTGGCAATGGGTTATGTTGTTGCAGGCGAATTTGAAGCAGCTGAAAAGCTTGCCAGAGAAATTCAGGAGGAACTTAAAGCCTATCGCAACCTGCCATTACAAGCCCGATTAGGTTTGTTAATGGGACGCATCGCTTATTTGCGCGGTCAGTACAGCCATGCTGCGGAACAATTTGGCTTAAGCATCCAAATTGCAGAGCTTTATTCCGCCTGGGATCTGGCCTTAAAATCTGCAACATACGCCAGCCAGGTTTCTTTAAACCAGGGAAACATTTTTCATTGCCTGGAACAGATTAAAAACAGCCTGCATCTTTCGGATCTCTATCATTACTTGGGATTATCGGGAGCGCTTAAAAACACACAAGCTCGTGTTTATCTTTTTTTGGGTTTGTTCTCAGAAGCCCGTAGTTGTTTTGAAAAAGGTTTTACTTTTAAAGAAGGCAAATATGAAACCCTCACCAATTTAATGGGCCTGGCGACTGTTCAATTCTTAAGTGGCGAGCAGGAGAAGGGGTTACAGAATTTTAACGAAGTCATTCAAACAAGCCAGATATACGGATATAAAATGATTACACATATGGCTAAAACCCGCTTGCTCTTGTTGCAATACGATGCAGGAGTGCTGGATTCTATCTCCGATCAACTGCAAATGCTGGAAGATGATACTACGGTGCAATCCTATGCTGGTAGGGGGAGTGCTCTAGCGTATGTCACTGCTTTGGAAGCGATAGCAGCGCATCAACACGCTCGAGCTGAAAAAGCAATTAAAAAACTTCTTCAGGAAGAATCCTTTTGGTTAACCTGGCATGCACACGATTTACGGCGGAAGAATTTGCTGGCGCAAGGCATAGATCGTCTCGAAGACCGGCTAGCTTGCGAGGATTATATTCAAAAAATACGCCAGATGGTTCCCAAAGAGATGCGAAAGTTGATTGTCATCCAAAGTCCACCCCTGGTAGCGCTGGTGTAGACAACCTAAACGGTTGTTAGTAAAATTATGTCTACGTTACGTCTACGTTTCAAGTGTATAATAAGTTCATAGAGAGCAAGAATGCGGGGGCTGAATGACAAGGGGACTCAGCCCACAGAAGATCGGTAGTGAAAAGGGGATACCACTATCGATCTTTTCGTTTATGAGATTTAAAAGGTGCCGCTTTTTACTTTTTAGCGTGCTGTCGCCTTTTATGGTAAACTCGCAAAGATAATGGATCAAAAAACTTTAAATTTACTCGAATTTGATAAGGTTCTGGAAAAATTGGCTTCCTATGCAGCCTTCAGCGCTTCTGCTGATCTGGCCAGAAATTTACGGCCAAGCAATGAGCTGCCGGAAGCCGTTCAGCGTTTGAAACTTACCAGTGAAGCACGCCTGCTGCTCAGTATTGCAGCTGATAATACAGTTGGCGGCAGCCGCGATATCCGGCCGCTGGTTAATCGTGCCGCCCAGCACGGATTGTTGGAACCTGAAGAGCTCTTGAACATAAAGCAAACTCTGATCGCCGCCCGCAACCTCAACCGCAGCCTGACTTCGGATCAGGGGCAAAAAATGCCGCTCTTGGCACAGCTGGGTAGCGAACTTCCTCCTCCGCCCGGGTTGATCGAGGCAATTTCGCGCACGATTTCTGAGCGTGGAGAGGTGCTGGATAATGCCTCACCAAAGCTTTCCAGCCTGCGTAGTGAAATTAAGGTGGCACATGAACGCTTGATGACACGCTTACAACAGATGATTAACGACCCGCATAAAAGTACCCTGCTGCAGGATCCAATTATTACCCAGCGCAATGGCCGTTACGTCATTCCCTTGAAGTCAGAGTTTAAAGGTCGCATCAAAGCCATCATTCACGATCAATCCGCCTCAGGCGCCACCCTGTTTGTTGAACCTTTGGCGACTGTAGAACTCAATAATCGTTGGCAAGAGCTACAATTATCCGAACGGGATGAGATTCGGCGTATTTTACTGGAACTGTCCGTTCAGATCGGAGCACATGCAGCCGCAATCCGCCAAATTGTTTTCAACCTGGCGCGCTTTGATCTGGCTTTGATGCTGGCAAAATATAGCGAAGCTCTGGATGCAATTGAACCAGAATTGGTCGAATTTATAGAGCGTGCTGATCAGCACCCCGGCTCAACGATCCAACTCCGTGAGGCGCGCCATCCATTGCTTGATCCTAAAAAAGTTGTGCCGATTGACCTTGCGCTGGACGAAAACACCTTCAGCCTGGTGATCACCGGGCCAAATACAGGCGGAAAAACAGTCAGTCTGAAAACTGTAGGCCTGCTGGTATTAATGGCACAAAGCGGTATGCATATTCCCGCGCTATCCGGAACGCGTTTGAGTGTTTTCAAAGACGTCTACGCCGATATCGGTGATGAACAATCCATTGAACAATCGCTTTCCACTTTTTCTGGTCACATTACCAATATCTCCCGCATTCTCAAACGTGCCAATAAACACAGCCTGGTCCTGCTGGATGAGCTTGGTTCCGGAACTGACCCGCAGGAAGGTTCCGCTTTGGCGCGCGCATTGCTTTCATTTTTAGTCCGCAACAAAATCACCAGCCTGGTTGCCACTCATTATCCAGAATTGAAAGCCTTTGCGCATAACACCGCCGGGGTCGTCAACGCCAGCATGGAATTTAATTTACATAATTTAAAACCAACCTATCATTTGATGGTTGGTTTGCCCGGGAGGTCGAACGCGCTTGCCATTAGTGAAAAGTTAGGCCTTCCAGCTGAAATCATCGAGGATGCGCGCACACTGGTCGATCCGGACGAACTGCGGGCAGAGGATTTGCTGGATGAAATTCACCGCCAGACGCGGGTGGCACGTAAAGAGCGCCGCAACGCAGAGAAATCACGCATGCAGGCTCGCAAACTTGAACGCGAATTGAATGCCCGGTTGGAAGCAATTGAAAACGAACGCTTGGCTGTGCTTGAAGAGGCGCGCCGCCAATCTGAAGAACAAACGCAAGCCTTTCAGGAGGAAATACAAACTCTACGGAAGGAACTCGAACGCTCCCGCCTACCGTTGGATGCACTCAAGGAAATCACTGAAAGGGTTGAGGAGCTGGCAGCAGAAGTCGAGCTGCCTGCCTTACGGCAAACTGCGAACGCGGTTCAATCGCGTAAAGCTCTGGCGATTGGTGAAAAGGTGCTGGTGCGCACTCTTGGCTTAAAAGGAATTATCACTGCGATTGGTGAAAACGAAGCAGAAGTGCAGGTTGGCAATTTGCGTATGCGTGTTGGGTTCGAAGATATCGCACGTGCAGGCGAAGAAACAAATGAAGAAACAATATCCAATCAGGCCAAGCCAAGGATGAACACCCGTGTCCGCAAGGCATTGGCTAACAGTGCACAAACCCAATCCGGTCTGGTAGTGATTCATCCCTCACCTGGTTTGGAGTTGGATATCCGCGGAGAAATGGCCGAAGAGGGTCTGGAAAAGATGGAAAATTTCGTAGAATCAGCTTATCTGGCCGGAATGCCCTTCATCCGCATCATCCATGGCAAAGGCACCGGCCGTTTGCGTCAGGTGGTACGGGAAGCCCTCAGCAAGAACAGCTATATTGACCGCTGGGAAAGCGGCACCGACAGTGAGGGCGGAGAAGGGGTTACCAACGCCTTTTTATTGCAGGATTAAATGTCATTTCGTGCACGATGCAGACGTACTGCATCAGCAGTGTAATTAATCCCGAATTACACGAATTGGCGAATGAAGTGAATAATTTGGTTTTTTGCATTCAGTTTTCTGCTGCTCTTTGTCTTCGAGAGTGTAGGTTTATTTGCCAGGAGAATCGCGTGTTTCCGGCTACATACTGCTCCTAACAAAAAGCAGTGATATTTTGGTGCGTTACAAACTTACTAAAGAAAAAAGGTCAAAAGGCTTTCTTTACGAGGGGTATTATGTCTCTTTCACGTGAGATCTTTCGTAAGGGCGAAGCATCCGGGAAACCATTCCATCCTGTAAATACATACCCATCGCGGATGCTTCGCCCATCAGCCGGCATGCGATAACGGAGCAGAGCAGTTTCTAAATTCGTCTGTTTAAACCGGAAGAAATCAAACGCTTGCTAAAACAATTGGATATAAAATAAAAAGAGATGGGGGTTACCATTCCGGCAACTCCCATCTCAAAATTAATTTTTAGCGTTTAGTTGGTTCTTTTTACGGAACGCCGATCTCGAGTGATTCAAACTCCACATTAATCGGTACCACGTTGTAAGAGGAGGCCGATATGCCAATCAGACCTTCCTTGAAGGAATTATCTCTGACTGAATTGGTCTGAACTCCATTGATCCATAACGTCAATGTATTACCTTTGCACGAAAGCGTATATTCATTGTATTCTTTACCAGTCCGAATATTATTCGACCCACCGCTGGCTAACATCTGATATCCACCATTATCAAGCGTCCCATCAAATCGCAAAATATCATAAAGGCCATCACTGCCGATATTGGCTTCATACCAGCCTTTGTTTTCATCATATCGGCATAACAAGCTGACACTATTACTATTTTTCCCACGATTCTCCACGAGGGCATGCAAGTAAACATCATCGTAGATATACTCGCCGTACACCAGGTAGGCATAAATGTTTGTGTCGGTTAAGTCGAACTTCATGCGGCCCTGATCAAAGTAAATATCCGTGTAATCCGGATCGCCATTGGTTAAGAACCAGGTCCACCAATCGGAATAATTATCGAATTCTTCAACTCGGAAAGGTTCACTGCTGTCTGTGCTGGTTTGTGTACCATTATCAGTTCCGCCGCCTGTAGAGGCGTTCGAGAGACCGGCGTATCCGGTTACTTCGATAGGTTCGCTATTCAAGGTGCCTTTCAAAATTTCATCGGTACCATAGCGGTAAACCACTACCTTCAAAGGATCACTCTCTTCATGACTGCGCAGGATCTCACAATATTCCCGCATGGTTCCATCCATGGCAACCAGAATATCTTCAACTTCATGGATAATATCCCCAGGCTCAATGCCGGCCTTGTCAACTACACCGCCAGTGGTTGTGGATTCCACCCAAATACCCGGATATTCGCCGTTTGGCCCAAAGACAATCGCTTTGCCAGACATTCCCAGCGAGGCTACATTTTGACGTCCCTGTAATTTTAAAACGATCGGTTTTGCCAGTTGCGCCGGGATTGCAAACTGTTGATCCACGGAAGCACGCGACATGTAATTAATTCCAACCACTTTACCGTCGGTCGTCACCAATGGGCCACCCGAGTTACCGCCGTTGATCTTGGCGTCGTGTCCATAAATATAAGGAAGGGAAGACCAATAAGTTTCACCATCGGCGTTAGTTTTGGAAACAATCCCTTTGGTCAGATTGTATTGCGGCTCCACCAGAGGGAACCCGGCGGCGTATACGTCCAGACCAGTTTTTACTGTACCGTCATACCACTCTAAATAAGGGAAATTGTCCCCTTCCACTTTAACTACGGCCAAGTCGGCGCATTCAGAAGTACCCAATACACGAATACTGCGTGGAGTCGTTTCGCCGTTGACATAGGCTTTCAACAAAGCAGCCCCGGCCACCACATGGTTGTTGGTAACGCCGATCCCGCTTGAATCAATGAAGAATCCGGATCCACCCCATTGTGCGTTCAGCATTTCACCTTCATCGACATCATTGATTGTACCTGTGCCAATAATTTGAAACACAGCTTTTTCGACATCATCAATATTATCCACCGCCCCAGATGTCGGTGCAGCGTTGACAGGGGTGTTTTCCACCACCTGTGTATTCACGGGTTCAACAGTAGCCTTATCTGGTACATCCGTGGTCTTACTATTACCAGTTAAGTTACACGCCAGTGCGGCTAACATAAGAATCAAAACAGGAATTATTAACTTTCGCTTCATTTCTCCTCCGAGGCATTTTCAAAATATAATAAGACAAAAGAGCAACCGGGAAATACAGGAATATCAATACACGCAGAAATACAAAACAATCAAACTTGCCCCATCTAGTAAATGTAATATTATTTCAGGTGAATGTCAAGAACTTTTTCACTTGCAAATAAGTAAACCATATACATTTTTTTTAGTGCGTACGAAAATATAAAAATGGATGACAATCTGCTGCTGATGAGACTATAAACGGAACACTGCATCATTGGCGAATTGCAATACCAGGCAATGGCAGGGCAAGTAACCATTGTTGACCGGTCAGGAAAATTCTGTTCCACGTTCACGGTTATATAGCCAACCTGATAACCCGTTTTCCCTGCTGATGTGGTGGCAAAATTCGTAGATCTTCTAACCAGACCTGTGCACTTAAATATCTTCACGTGATTTGCGCGCAGCATTCATGGTTAATTAATAACAACCATATTTTTTCTGATAAGCTGGTGGCGCCATTGCAGGTCACGTAAAATGACGTGCGGATGAATGGCAGTTATCCATCAGTTGCCATCAGCTTCCAATAAAGTATCAAAATAGAATATGCTTGTGAAACAAATTCCAATTTTGTGCGTATTTATTGTCGAAAAGGGTTGCCATACCATCCAAGAACAAGGACGACGGTGCAGAATGCCATGGCTGACCAGTATTCCCAAATTTTCCTTAATTTCTTTGGAAATAGCGGATTAATTGCATATCAGTCGGACTATCCGGTAAATTCGGCGGTTGTGACTCGATATTGTTGGCGATTTGATGGATATGGAGTTGAATTCTCTCCCATTCAAAGAGGTACTCAGCAGGAGTCTTATAGGGAGAAAAAATGTTTCGAATAAAGCTGTTGTAATCCGAGATAGCAAAGGCTATGTAGTTAGCAATGGCCAGACTGCCTTTGAATGTGCTCTTTTCTCGATACAACTGTAAATAACGGAGGATGGATGCTCTGCGTTTTTCAATATCTTTTTTACCTTGTTCGAGACGAAAATGCCCGCCAGCAGAATTATTCTTAAGGCTTAAATTGCGTGGATTTGCTCCCTGATAAAACGTCAGGTTGGTTAAAGGCAATAAAGGTTGATGCATTGTTTTTGTCTCCATTTGTCGAATATGTGTTCTAATTATAGAACATGTATTCGATAATGTCAAGGCTATTCTCTTTTTTTCGTAACTGAACAAACCTGTCACTGCGAGAGTCGGCTATACCGCCGAAAGGTGGTATTAGAGGATGAAATAAAGTAGCTCAATGCAAGCCAGTCGTAGGGTGTGTTTGTAACGCGCCACACCTTTATGTTATCTATAATTGGCGCATGGGCGAAGCATCCGTGATGGGTGTGCTTTTAGAGGATGGAAGGGTTTCCCGGATGCTTTACGCTTACAAAAGATCTCTCGTGAAAGAATCATCATACCCCTCGGAAGGAAAGCTTTTTGACTTTTTTTCTACATTTACCTTTTATTCTTTCCACACATAAACCAAGCGCAGACTTTTTTTGGTAAAAAGCCATTGGTACATTTGCCTTCAGTTCGTATTTTTGGCTATTGACATTTTCTTTTTTTGTTATATTATTAGATTTATCTTATATAGGATAAGTCTAATATGTCTCTTGATTACGCAATTTTAGGATTCCTGAATTATCACCCCTATAGCGGCTATGATTTAAAAAAAGTTCTGGATGTTTCCGTACGCCATTTCTGGAACGCAGATCAGAGTCAAATCTACCGCACCCTGGCACGCCTGACTGATGCGGGATATGTCAACATGGAAATGGTGGAGCAATCCCAGAGGCCTGACCGTAAGGTTTATCACATCACCAGCACCGGCCATTCAGCCTTGTTGCAATGGTTGAGCGGACCGCCACCATTGGGCTCCACACACAGCGGCCCGATGGTACAGGTATTTTTTATGAGTGCCCTCAGTGATGCAGAAATTTTGCGCCAATTTGAAGGGTATGCTCATATCATGCGTTCGGTTTTAGCCCAATATGACCAGGTCCCGCAACAGGTGGAAAACGTCTATCAGGATGTTCAATCCCCGCGCGAGCGTTTCTTCTGGCTATTGACGCTCGATAGCGGGCTACGTACAATGCGGGCTAACCTGGAATGGGCGGAAGCTGCTATTAAGAAAATGAAGGCAGGGCAGATCCCGGTTGACAAGGAGCAAAAATGAATCGCCAATTACCCCGTCGCCAACGCTTGCGAAAAGGGCTGCTCTTGATTGCCTTCCTGACCTTTCCGATTACTATGAATTATTTTTCTCCTTACGTCATCGTTGAAGGAGCCTCTCAAGGCATTATCAACGGCAGCCTGATTGTCTTTATCGGCATGTTCGTTTTTTCGCTATTTTTAGGTCGTTTGTGGTGCGGTTGGATTTGCCCGGCAGCCGGCCTGCAAGAAATGATGGAATCCGTCAATACAAAATCTATTAATCACCGCCAGGTTGACTGGATCAAATGGGCCATCTGGGTACCCTGGATCTCCTTAATCGCATGGCTGGCAGTACGCGCGGGCGGATATCGGGTGATCAATTTTTTCCTTGATACCCAAAATGGTATTTCCGTGGCAGGTGACGCCGAACGCCCGATCCTGTATGCCTATATCATTTATTTCGGAGTTATTGCGCTCATCTTTGGATTGTCTGCGCTGTTGGGCAGGCGCGGCTTTTGCCACAGCGTTTGCTGGATGGCTCCCTTTATGATCATTGGCCGCTGGCTGCGCAATCGTCTGGCCTGGCCTGCTCTACGCTTAAAAGCAGACAACAGTTCCTGCACCGATTGTAAAACCTGTACGCGCAACTGCCCGATGAGCCTGGACGTCCATGCCATGGTGCAGGCGGAACATATGGAGAATTACGAGTGTATCCTGTGTGGTATGTGCATTGACAATTGCAACGGCCAGGCTATTCGCTTCGGTTTCAGTGCCGGCAAATAAGAAAGCTTTTTCCGGAGCGAGTAAACGTGTTGAGCATTTGTGCATACTGTGCTTTTGTTTCTCCTAAAGGATGGCAAATAATGGCCCTTGCCAGGCGGACATGCCCAACCCACATTCGTTACAAGAACCGATAAGCCGCGCTCATGCGCTTACTCCCAAGTCAAGCTGTTCTCCTTGACGAAGATACCCTAATGGTGTATATTTTTAGCCACAAATCAAGCGCCCCGGTAGCTCAATTGGACAGAGTACCTGCTTGCGGAGCAGATGGTTGCAGATTCGAGTTCTGCCCGGGGCACCTTCAGACGACCTGATATCAGGTCGTTTTTTGATTGAGCATGCTACGTGCTGGTCAGCCTGGACAGGTCGTAGCTTGCTGTTACAAAATCCTTTTAATAGGAAAAATGCTCTTCAACTAATTTGCCAAGCTGATCTCACCGTATTTGTTCTCTTTGGTCTGACCGGCTCCTGCGGAGTCATGACCCCTTTAACCATGCCATTAGCACATTTCTAATTTGCATTTGCAAGGCACATTCGCTTCTGAACATACCCTACATTTAAAATTACCTGCGAATTCCCTTGGTAATTAACGTCTGCGTTTCCTTTCCTTCCGCATGAGCTGCCCTTATTACAATGAATTATGAACACCTTACCTGGTCACACAATGTTACAATTCACGCATGGCCAGCCTCGAAATCAATGAAATCATCCGCACACGGCGCAAATCGATCGCACTGATTGTGTTGCGTGACGGACGTTTAATCGTGCGGGCTCCTCTACGTACCAGCCAGCGCAGCATCATGGATTTCGTCCAGCAGAATAGCGCCTGGGTTGAAAAACAACGCCAAAAAATGAAAGCCCTGCCGCCTGCCAATATGGTTCACCACTTCACGGAGGGAGAGAAATTTCTTTACTTAGGGCAGACTTTCTGCTTACAACTCACGCAGAAACAACACCCCGCTCTGGTGTTAAATAGCCATTTTCTATTGAATAAAGACAAACAAGTAACGGCGAAAACAGTTTTTGAAAAGTGGTACAAAGCCCGGGCAGCCAACCTGTTTTCAGAACGAGCTCTTCAGCTGGCGCAACAGCATAACTTTTCTTTCAAAAAGCTGCGCATCACCTCAGCCAAAACCCGCTGGGGTTCGTGCAGCTCAAGGGGATCGATTAACTTCAGCTGGCGTCTGGTGATGGCACCCTTGGAAATTATTGAGTACGTCATCATTCATGAACTGGTTCACACCGTGATACCCAATCACAGCCAGACCTTTTGGAAACGGGTTGAAGAGATCGTTCCGGATTATAAACTGCGGCGCAAATGGCTCAAGCAAAATGGACATTTGCTCAATCTGGAATAGATCCACACGAATTTTTCTGTTCTTGTGGTTTTATACCCACAATTAATAAGCCTTACTCTGTTTCCTTATCGAAAGACTATTTCTTTTTTCTGTTTTCTAGGCTTTAATTAGCCTATATTTATTGAAGCGGAGAACGAAGATGAAAAAATATATAGCGGTAGCCGGTAACATTGGGGTTGGCAAATCGACGTTGGTTCAAAAAATATGCACTTACATGAATTGGGAGCCCTTCTATGAACCTGTCACAGAGAACCCTTACATTTCCGACTTTTATGAAAACATGAATGCCTGGAGTTTTCACTCACAGATTTTTTTCCTGACCCACCGCCTGCGTATTCACCAGGAATTGATTCGCTTTAATGGTTCCGTAATTCAGGATCGCAGTATTTACGAGGATGCCGAAATCTTTGCGCGTAACCTTTTTCTGCAAGGCAAGATGAGCAGCCGTGATTATCAAACCTATCACTCACTCTATGAGACTCTGGCCGATTTTCTACCACCACCCGATCTGGTTATCTATTTACGTGCATCAGAAGACACATTAATCAGTCGTATTCGTATTCGAAATCGCAGTTACGAGCGTTCTATTAAGCGGGAATACCTGGCACAATTAAATGTTCTTTACGAAGAATGGATTTCAAATTTTCGGTTCTGTCCGGTATTAACGATACCAGCCGATGCGTTGGATTTTGTGGCTCACCCCCGTCATCTGGCTCTTATTTTGAAAAAAGTGCAGGAAAAACTAACCGGTAAAGAAGAAGTAATCTTTGCCCCCATTGAACTGTTGGATTCGAGTGAAGATATAGAAATCTAGCGCGGTTCTACAATTAACTTAATGGCAGTTCGTACTTTTCCATCAATATCAACATCCACAAATTGTGGAATACAAACGACATTGATTCCGTCTTCCGCCAGATACCCGGTGGCCAAAACCAGAGCTTTGACCGATTGATTTATTGCTCCTGCCCCAATTGCCTGTACCTCAGCACGATTATGTTCACGGACGACACCGGCTATTGCTCCTGCGACAGCAGCTGTGCGGGAAGTGGCTTTAACTTTGATTACATCCATTGAAGCTCTCCCTTGTTAATTCCCTTTCCATGTCTATCTGTACTACGGTTAATGAATGGTTTTCTCTGCTATTCTTTTTTATTATATAAGGGGTTTTTTCTTTTTATTTTCAATATAAATTGTACAAGAATAAACGACAAAAAACAAGCAAGCAGGCTTTTTTTTTAATGACAAAAAAAAAGTGAAACCACAGGTTTTGTTAAGAGGAGATCAATAATCCTTACATATCACCATTGATGTTAATGGAATAGTATTCGTAGTAGGGGCTGTGGAAAGGTGGATAAAGCGGTTTTGTTGTTAAGAAAACGCTATATGTGGCGGGATTTGAATAAT
Source organism: Chloroflexi bacterium 44-23 (assembly GCA_001899005.1). Taxonomy (GTDB): domain Bacteria; phylum Chloroflexota; class Anaerolineae; order Anaerolineales; family Anaerolineaceae; genus UBA6170. The sequence goes on along the minus strand of MKUW01000001.1, from coordinate 123,218 downwards.
TCCTTCCTCTATATAGGTATCAAAACAATTTTATTCTCCAGCCAGCTCTGTGTAGAAAAAAAGGATATATTTTATAATTTATCCACAGTTTTTCAGGTATTTTGGGGGAAACCCTATATGTGGTATGTTTTAAAAAACTACCCCTGCATGTTCGGTGAAGGTACCTAAAGATATACTTTTACTTTCCCCAATTTAGATTATTTTACCCACAGATTTTTAGACTTTATCCACAAATTCAGAGTACTTCTTGAACCAAATTGAGGTCCAGTCCATTAATTTCAGCCCATTTCTCAATAATTACTTCGACCTGGTCGAGAAAAAGATCGAGGGCATTCAGACGGGTTTGAAAAGCGCTTCCCATCAAACCCAGCTGTGCAAAACTTTTCTCCCAGACCTCTATGGAGGGTTTCATTTTTGGGGAAGATAAAATAGCCTGTGTCCAGGTCCTCTGCATGATCCACAGGGCGGCTGCCGGTTGATCATGTGCCAATGCTTCAACCGCCCTAAAAAAATAAGGGTGACGGATAGGGTTAAGATTGATGGGGCAATCGGGAAGGGAGCCGGCCTGTTGCATTGCTTTCTGCCAATCGCTCTGCCATTGTTGCAGTACAGACTCATCGGGAAGGGAGTCTCCTAAAAGGTCAACCAGCCCGGCAGCCAGACCCGGGTAGCCCAATTCACTCATCCGCTCCGGAAATTGCAGCAGAAAACGCCGCTCAGTTAGTGGAGGACCATTCAATAATGCTACAGCGTTGGCTGCGTTCTCCAAAGCCTGCAAATAAAGCCAGATTCGATCCGCACCCGGTTCCTGAGGATCAAGTTGGAAATCCAGCCAGGTTTGGCGGGCTTTATCAGCCAGCGGCTGTGCACGACCTATGACGCTCTCCGGCTGGTAAAAGCGGGAGAAGACGGTCGCCTGAACAAACTCAAACCAGTGCTGGGTGCCATGCAGAACAATTGGATCCTTGACAAGATAGGATCCAACCCATGGGTTCAGACGCAATTCACGCGGCTGGTTATAAAGGCGCTGGTCATGATGGGCAAGATCAAGGTGAACATCAGGGGTCAGCCGGACAACCTCACGTGGTTTTGCGGGTGGGCTGTCATGCACAAAAACGAGATCAATATCCGCTGTGCCGCCCAGCAAAGGCAGATCATCGATCAATGATCCAGTCAGGTATGCACAGACGATGCGTTTATCGCGCAAGGTGCGCTGTTGAACGGCAGTGCGGGCTGCTTTGAGGAGAAGGTCGCGGGTTACTCTCATCTCTTTATTTCCTTTTGCCTGACGTGGTTACATGGGTAATGCTGGTTGGTAAGGAGGTAGTTGTAGCATTTGGCGAATACGGTTCTCGATCCAGGATAGATCATCAGGATTGCGAACAAAGTCTAGATTGTTACTATCAACAATCAGCACGGGCATGTTTAGTTTCTGGTTGATAAAGTAATCATCGTAGGCTTCATTCAGCTCTTGAATATAATTTTGTTCCATTGAACGCTCGTATGGACGATCACGCATGGCGATGCGCTGCATCAAAGTGCGGGTTTCAGCACGTAGATAGACCATCAAGTCAGGAGTGGGAATTTTTTCAGCCAGGGCTTCATGCAACCGAAAATACATTTCAAGTTCATCACCCTTCATATTGATGCGCGCAAAGAGAGAATCCTTGGCAAAAGTATAGTCGCTGATCAGGTGGTGGGGCTCTTTTAATAAGGTTGGAACAGCATTATTTTGTTGGCGGTAGCGCGAAAGCAGGAAAAACATCTGAGTCTGGAAGGCGTACAATGCCCGATCGCCATAAAAGCTACTTAGAAAGGGGTTTTCTTCGAAAACTTCCAACAAAAGATTTGCCTCAAATGCCGGCTGCAACAAACGCGCAAGCGTAGTTTTTCCAACGCCGATAACACCTTCGATTGCAAAATACATGTATTCTCCGCTAATTTGGTCCCCATAGTTGACTTGACAGGGAAAATATATTAAATAAACTAAACTTTGTAGTAAAAAGCAGTGAGAAATGCGGGTGTGGAAAGAAGAAAAGCAGATTCACTGCTCCCCACAAAGCTTGCGTTCAATCATCTTAATATACCATAATAATATTTGTTAGGAGGCTGTGATGGCGTCACTGAATAAAGTTCAACTTATTGGTCGTTTGGGGAAAGACCCTGAAGTGCGCACGACATCGGGCGGCTCAAAGGTCTGTAATTTTTCACTGGCCGTAGATCATCGTTGGCGGGCTGCCGATGGAACCCCGCAGCATGAAACCGACTGGTTTCAGGTTGAGAGCTGGGGCAGGTTGGCCGATATTTGTCAGAAGTACGCCCATAAAGGACAACTGGTGTATTTGGAAGGCCGCTTGAAAACAGACCGCTACGAAAGTCAGGGAGAAACACGCTACTTTACCAAGGTAGTCACCAGCAATATCCAGATACTTGAATTTCGCGGAGAAGAATCCGAAAGCGAGATTGTTGAGGAAGCTGCGGACGTGTAGAATATAAACTGACCTGTTGGGGTCAATGAAGACGCTTATATTGCTTGTTCAACAATAACCAGCTTTTTTCTGAAAGTTGAATTAAATGCGCCGTCTTGTGCTCTTTTGGATTTCTTTGGCATTCATCACCGGTATCATTGGAGCGGGATGGCTGGGTTTGCGTGGTACGGCATTCGGCTGGCTGGTAATTGTTGCATTCCTGTTGGTGGGGTTGGATTTTGTTCTGAACAGGTGCTTTACCGCTTACTTCAATTTGCGGGGTAAGCTGCCGATAAATGTGGTTTTATTGCTCAGCTGCCTGCTACTGGGTGCTGCCCGTTATTCGCTGGCCACCCGGACAGCCGGAGAAAACGAACTCGCCTATTATAACAATCGCGGCGTGGTCAACATCGAAGGCGTGATCTGTCAGGATCCTCAGCTTAAAGAAAAGAGTATCACCCTGATCGTTTGTTCACGTGCCATCCAGGGCAATGGGATCGATCGAAATGTCACCGGTAAAGTAATCATACACACCCAGCCTTCCAACTGGCAGTACGGAGACCTGGTGCGCATACGCGGCAGCCTCAGCCAGCCTGAAGATCAACCAGCGTTCTCGTACCGGGATTACCTGGCTCAGCGTAAAATTTATTCAATGATGACCTTTCCCTACATTAAGCTGGTTGAAGGAGAACACGGCAGCCGCCTTCTGGCCGGGATTTATAGCCTGCGTAAAAAGGCTTATGACCTGATCAATCAGTTTTTGCCGCAGCCTTCTGCCGGTTTGTTGAGCGGCATATTGTTAGGGATTGAGAATGATATCCCCGCCTCACTCGAACTTGCTTTTCAAAAGACAGGAACCGCTCATATTGTGGCCATCTCGGGCTACAACATGACCCTGCTGGCCGGGTTGACTTTACAACTCTTACGTAAACGGTTTTCACTCTGGTGGGCATTGCTGCTGGCAATCATCACCATATCGTTATACACCATCCTGGTGGGGGCAGCCCCGGGTGTCATACGGGCTGCACTGATGAGCAGTCTGGCCATGACAGCCCATTTGATCGGGCGAAAACAGGCGGGACCCTTCACCCTGGTGGTGACAGTCGCCATTCTGTGCGTCTTTAATCCGCTTTATCTATGGGATGCCGGCTTTCAATTATCGGTGGCGGCTACGTTTGGGTTGGTTTTATATGCCGATCGAATGGCCGAATGGTTTACCCGTGTTGCCCGGCAACATTTACCCGACACGCTAGTGGAAAAGACAAAAGGACCGGTCGGCGAGTATTTTCTTTTCACATTGGCAGCCCAGGTAACCACACTGCCGGTGATCCTCTATCACTTTGAACGCATCTCCATCTCAGCATTTCTGGCCAATCCGCTTATTTTGCCAGTGCAGCCATTGATTATGATGCTGGGGGGACTGGCAGTCTTCGCAGGCCTGCTCTGGCACCCCATCGGGCAGTTGTTGGCATACCTGGTCTGGGTACCTCTGGCGTATACCATTCGGATGGTTTCCTTGCTTGGGAGAATTGATGTCGGCACGTTAATAAGTGGCCGAATCAGCGTAATTTTTGTGATTTTCTTTTACGTGCTCTTACTGCTTTTCACCGTCAGACAGATACGCTTACCTCAATGGACAGCTCTAAAAAAAGCCTCGGCAGCCTTGCTGATTCTCACGACTGTGGCTATCCTGGCCTGGCAGGCGGTATTGACCGGAGCGGATGGGTACTTGCGGGTGATTCTGTTGGGAAAACCTGACGACAGTGTTCAGCTCGTTATCACGCCTTCCGGTGAGCGTATTGTGCTGGGCTGTAGCAGGGATGTTAACCAGCTCAGTGACCACCTGGCAACCTTGCTGCCGGTTTTCGATCGCCATCTGGATCTCGTGATTGTTAATTGCGAAAAGAATGCAGGTCTTGAGGGGTTGCCCCTGCTTTTGCAGCGCTTTCCTCCACAGCGGGTGGCCTGGCTGGCTAACCAAACCGATAGCAAGACTTCTCAGAAAGTTGTCAACCAGCTTCAGCAGCAACAGATTCCAATGGTGCAAATTAACCCTGGTGCTGCCTTTCTTCTGGATGATGAGGTGCGCCTGACGCAAGCAAACAACGACGAGGGTGCCGGCACATTCTTATTAGCGTACGGTAACTTTCAGATCGTATTGGGCAGACATCCTGATCCAGACTGGCAGCTGGTTGGAACCATTATGGTGGGCTCTGAAGATGGATCGTTGTTCATGGACGAGACTTATCGACTAATCCCCACCCAGGAAATGAGCGACCAGATTGTGTTGCTTAGTGATGGAAAGCAGCTCTGGTATAAGGGCAGCAAGTAAGTACCGTACCGAAGGGGGAACTTCGCGGTACGTTTTGCCGTCTTGATATAATGGCTGGTAGGCCATCAATCGATATCTACCAGGGAAACTATCAGTAAAAATTTGGTTCCTTGAATGTTGGCTGGGATATAAGAGCTTCTTTGATTCCTTGACCTGGCTTAAAATTCGAACAGAAAGGTGTTCCACCATACACAGTTGAAAAGTAATCGCGAGTTGTCACCAGTAATAAAAGAGCGCAAAATAAGCATGCCGGATCTAAACTTATGGTGGCTAGTTGTGTTGTTGTTTGGATTGGTACTGCTGGGGCCGCTGCTGGCAGTGAGTGGAACAGCGCTTTATTACAAAGAAACTGAACGAATATTTCCCGGAGTACGTTCGGGTGCGGTGCTGTTGGATAACCAGAGGGTAAGTTCTGCAGCCGGGCAGCTGGATTTGTTCTGGAATCAAACTCCCAATTTTGTTCTCAGCAATGGCGGAAAAACCTGGCCGGTGCCGCCATCCAGCCTTGGTTTGTGGATTGACCCTGGTGCAACCGCTCAGAAAGCCTATCAAGTCGGTCGGGGAGAAGATGGAATCGTTGAATTGCTGCGTTTGTTTCGGCGCAAGCAGATCGAGGTAGAACCGGTCGTCGTATTTAATGCACAACTGGCTAGAGATGCCTTAACGCAAATTTCCCAGTCCTTGAGCAGTGCTCCTCAGGATTCGCGCCTGGTTCTGGGGCAGGATGGCCGCTGGATAGCCACCCGGGCACAAGCCGGCATGACACTGGACGTAGCGGACGCGTTGGCTCAGATCAGCGCTGATCCACAGGCAACCTTACGGCAAGGTTATTTCGAACTTAAAATCATGTCAGTGCCAGCGCGGATATCGGATTGGTCAGCAGAACTGGCGCACATCAACACATTTTACGAAAGACCGTTAAAAATGTTTGCATATGATGCCATTAACGATGAACGAATTTTTTGGAATGTACCTCAAAATTTAGTGGCTGACTGGGTTCGTCTCGACGACCCGCAGGGTCAACCCTATTTACAAGTGGATGTGGAGCAATTTCAAAACTATTTAATTGAATGGCAGACCGGCATAGGTAATCGCGAGATAGAAAGTACACAGGCATTAGAGAGTTTGTCTGCAAAATGGCAAAGCGGGGAAACCTTTGAAATACTATTACGCCATCGTGCCAGCACCTATACCGTTCAAACAGGCGATAATCTGGTGGGAATTGGATTCAAGGTTGGATTGCCATACTGGAAAATTCAAGAAGCCAACCCGGGCACCAGCATCATCGGAGTTGGACGCGGCCAGGTTCTGACTATTCCTTCACCAAACGAAATGCTACCTTACCCGGTGGTGCCCAATAAACGGGTGGTGGTCAGCATCACTCAACAACATATGTGGATCTATGAGAACTGGGAGCTGCGTTCTGAATATAAAATCAGCACCGGCATGGACAAATCGCCCACGCTGCCAGGCGTTTTTCAGATCCAGACACACGAGTTGAATGCGTACGCAGCGATTTGGGATCTTTGGATGCCGCATTTTATGGGCATTTATGAAGCTGTCCCAGGGTTTATGAATGGAATTCATGGTTTGCCCCTGCTTTCCAGCGGAAAGCGATTGTGGGGAAATGTGCTTGGATCAAAAGCTTCCTACGGCTGTATCATCATGGATTTGCAGGCCGCAGATGATCTTTACAACTGGGCTGAAAATGGTGTGGTGGTCGAAATTCAACCCTGAGAATGGCTGCGACTGATAGAATAAAGAAAAACCATTTTGTGGAGAAAAGCATGCAACCGGTGCTTGTGATTTTTTCGGCGAATAGTGAATGGCTGGCAGCGCGACAATATTTTCCTGCCCTGCAGATTGCACAAACCCCTTTTGGCGAGTGTATGCACCTGTCACTCAACCAACAGCCCATCATTTTACTGCAAGGTGGCTGGGGCAAGGTCTCGGCGGCAGCCAGTTGTCAATATGGCTTGCAGCGTTGGGAACCACGAATGGTCATTAACCTGGGCACCTGTGGTGGCTTTGAAGGGCGGGTTGCACGCGGAACAACCCTGCTGGTAGAAGAAACCCTCATTTATGATATTTACGAACAAATGGGCGATACGCAGACTGCACTGCAGTTTTATCACAGCCAGCTTGATTTAAGTTGGCTAAAAGAACCTTTTCCGCAGTCGGTAAAGCGCGCCAGACTGATTTCTGCGGATCGCGATATATTAACACATGAAGTGGAAGCGTTGGTAAGAGATTATGATGCCATTGCCGCTGATTGGGAATCCGGCGCTATTGCCTGGGTGTGTCAACGCAACCAGGTGCGCTGTCTGATTTTACGCGGCGTATCGGATCTGGTCAGCATACAAGGGGGCGAAGCGTACGGCAATGAGGAGCTGTTCCACCAATCAAGTGCCGAGATTGTGACCGGCTTGCTGGATCACATGGCTGGATGGTTGCGGTGTGCCAGCGCTGGCTTGTAACATAGTGGCTTGTGGCTGCTTGCCCTCTGGACGGATTTGGCGTTTCAGAATGGACCATACATGTAGAATTGGAACTGGCCGCACTAGGCGTGCATCTTGCCCTGTTGATTATTCTTTTGGATAGCCTGCACAATTGGCTGAAGGCGTTAGATCATTGGCGAATGCAACCATGCGATTGGCAAGTGGCGCATGCCCAACCTACAACCTGCGCGCGTTCACATTCACTCATGCCTCACCCTTGACAACTAAAAATTTTCAATTAAAATATAATCAATGATACAATAATACATTGATACAATATTAATAATGGAGGCATTATTCACTTTCAGATTGATTTTCGCTCCGGGATCAACATTACCAACCAGATCTTCACCCAAGTGGTTGATATGTTAATGCGTGGAATTTTAAAACCCGAAGACCAGCTCCCAACTGTGCGGCAGCTGGCGAAAGAGTTAAAAGTTAATTTTAACACGGTAGCGCGCGCTTACCGACTGCTGGATGAAGCCGGCATCATTTCGACCCAACAGGGTCGCGGCACATATATCTTGCCGTTGAAAGAAACCCTCTCTCCCGAGCGAATGCAACAAATTGATCAAATAACCTTTCAATATTTACAGACTGCCGGTTCTTTGGGTTTCAGCCCAGATCAATTGCTGGCAATTTTCCATCATCATTTTCGGAATTGGAAACAGGGATTATCAGAATATGATAAAGAAAGATTCAGCCCGAACATAAATGTTTCACGTGAAACAAATTAGAAAGAGAAACAAAGATGAAATCTAAAACTGTATTGATTGTGAATTTAATTCTGTCTGCTGCTCTTCTGATGGCCGGCTTATTGCTGGAACCGAGTTTTCCGGAACAGATGGCGGTTCACTGGGGCGCTGATGGAAATGTGAATGGCTATGGATCACACTTTATCGGCATATGGCTATTGCCTCTAATGGTGGCTGGTCTTACGCTGTTGCTGATGGGTCTGCCTTATATTGACCCAAAACGTAAGAATATTGAGCAGTTTCGTCCCTTCTATAACCTTTTTATTTTTTTGTTCGCTATATACATGCTTTATATTCACGTTCTGACATTGGTTTGGAATCTTGGATATACTTTTAATTTCAATACCTTTATTATTCCATCTTTTGGATTCTTCACCATTTTAATCGGTCAGTTACTCAGACATGCGCGCCAAAACTATTTCATCGGAATACGCACACCCTGGACGCTGCAAGACGAACGTGTATGGAACGAAACTCACCGCCAGGCCGGCATTGTCTTCATGGTTAGCGGGGTGATTACACTAGCAGGGCTGTTGTTGCCTGAGCTGGCCATCTGGTTATTAATGATTCCATTATTTGTGGCAGCCATCTATTCGATTGTGCTTTCCTACTTCTTATATCGCAAATATCATCCAGTTAACCAGGAATAAATTGTTTCACGTGAAACAGTTGGGAGATAAAATGCAATGAAGCCGATTATTGAGGTGCAGCAACTTTCGCATTCATATGGGGAAAATGTAGCCATAAATCAACTCTCGTTTAAAGTAAATCAGGGAGAAGTGTTCGGATTACTGGGGCCGAATGGTGCCGGAAAAACCACTACAATCCGCCTATTAAATGGGATGTTTGAACCGAGCGCTGGTGAATTACAGGTTCTAGGCTACGATCCTCGTCGAGACGGTGCCAGTATCCGCAAGGTGGCAGGAGTTTTGACTGAGACACCGGCCCTGTATGAACGCTTGACTGCCCGCCAAAACCTGAAGTTTTTTGGAACCTTGGCTGGGTTAACCCCCTCAAAAATCATGGAACGTACGGAAGAACTACTGCATTTGTTTGACCTGACACAGCGCGCGAATGACCGCACTGGTTCTTATAGCAAGGGCATGAAACAACGCCTGGCGATTGCCCGCGCCTGGATGAACCATCCCAAACTACTTTTTTTGGATGAACCTACCTCCGGATTGGACCCGGAAGCAGCTGTTCAGGTGCGAGAGTTAATAGTCGATGTGCGCCAAAAGGAAGGAACTACGGTATTGATCTGTACGCATAACCTGGACGAAGCACAGCGCCTCTGCGATCGATTGCTGATACTGCGTAAAGGGGCAGCGCTCGCGCAGGGTTCTTTGGCAGATCTGCGCCGAATAATCTCTCCAGGCCTTTGGTTGGAAATCAGCTTGTTTGAACCTTTCACGAAAATTAATGATGAATGGTTGCAAGGTATGGCAGGATTGTTGAAGATTGATGTTCTCAGTAATCAAACCTTGCGCCTGGAAGTTGAATCTCAAGCGGTGATTCCTGAAGCAGTCAGTCGGTTGGCGGCTGCTGGTGCACGTATATTAAGAGTGCAACCGCAGGAAATTTCCTTGGAAGAAGTGTACCTGCGCTTACAATCCAATCATTTGGTGCAAGCGGAAAAGGAAGGAGCGGCATATGCTCAACTTTCGTAATATTAAAATCATTGTCTGGAAAGATTTGCTGGAAGTCAAGCAAAATAAATCAGTTATCATTTCGTTGGCAATGGTACCGCTAATCATTATGGTGATCTTGCCTTTAGTTTTTCTTATTTTGGCAAACCAGCCCGGGGCAGCCCAATCCTTCAACGACCCGGATCTGGCAACGTTCTTTGCAAACCTGCCGGCCAGTATGACTGCACCAATGAGGGGAATGAATGAGATTCAGCTCACTCTGGCGCTATTGCTAGGCTATATGTTCGCGCCGATGTTCCTCATTTTGCCAATTATGACATCTGCCAGCATTGCCTCCGAATCGTTTGCAGGCGAACGTGAACGAAAAACACTGGAAGCGCTGCTTTACACACCAGCCAGCGATGCTGAGTTGTTCCTTGGGAAAGCGTTAGCAGCCTTTATTCCATCTATTTTGGTTTCGTTATTAAGTTTTGTTTTATATACCGTTGTGTTAAATGTGGGCGGATTCCCTCTATTCGGGCAGATCTGGTTTCCATTTTCTCCCTGGTATCTCCTGGTTTTTTGGATTTCTCCAGGGTTGGCTGCCTTTGCAGTTGGGTTAACGGTATTAATTTCGAGCAAGGTGCAGACTTTTATGGGTGCATACCAAACCAGCTCTGCGATGGTGGTGCTGGTGCTCGGCCTGGTAGCTGGTCAGGCTGCTGGCGTGTTGTATTTGAGTAATGCTGTCAGCTTTTTAATTGGTTTTATTGTCTGGTTAGCCGCTGCGATTCTGATTTTCTTTGCCATCCAGCAGTTCAACCGCAAATCCTTGTTGGTCCAACAGGCAAATTAACATAATTATTATTCCTGATAAGCTAGTCGCGCAGTTGCGGGTCAAGCAAAATGATCTACGGATGAATGGTGGTGATTTTTCCATGATCGTTCTGGTTTTACAAGGTTATTTTTCACCGTCAAAACATTCAAGCTATTCTGTATTCTTACAAACCTTTGCTGATTGGGTTATCAATGCGAGCGCAGTGAAGTAATCCTTTCATCCATCAGTTGCCATTGGTTTCAATTAAAGTATCAAAATAGAAAGAGAACAAAGAATGAACGAATCCCCAACTCTATTAATTGCAACATTTGTCCTGGCAGGTACATTTAATGTCGTATTCCCCATTCTTCTCGGTTGGTACATTATTCGCAAAAGACGCACCAGCTGGAAATTGTTTGGGATAGGTATATTAACCTTTATTGGGTCACAGGTTTTTCACATCCCGCTATTGGCTGCTTTGACCAATGGGTTTAAGAATGGCAGTTTACCTGCAATTTCCGTGAGCTTTGCACCTTATTTTAATGCGATCCTGTTAGGTTTGTTGGCAGGATTGTTTGAAGAGACTGCCCGCTGGGTTGGTTACAAGCTTCTCAAACAAAAAGGCAACTCGTTAGGGGTAGCATTGACTTTAGGTGCCGGGCATGGCGGCATCGAAGCCATCACCATTGGTGTTGTGGTCCTGTTTACTCTGGTTTCAATGCTTTCACTACGGTCAATTGATAGCAGCAGCCTGCCACTGGCGGCGGATCAGCTTGCGGCTGCCCAGCAACAAATGCAGACCTATTTTGCAACGCCCTGGCACCTGCCGCTGGCGGGGGCGGTGGAACGAATTTCAGCTCTGGCATTGCACATCAGCCTTTCAATCATGGTCTGGTTATCCTTTGCCGCTCGAAAGGCACTCTGGTTCTGGGGTGCCGTCCTATATCATGCTGAGGTGGATGGCTTGACGGTTTTGGCAGTATCATTCGGAATGGCAACCTGGACGTTGGAAGGGCTGCTGGTTTTGGTCAGTTTTGTGATGCTTTATCTGATCTACCGCATTGCCAGCCGGGTTGAGCGACAACGCCAGGAAAAAGAGCAGGAAATGGAACACGCTCCCAGTAGCAATGAAATCCATAAGCAAGAAGTGATTGAATATTAATTATATAATTTATGTAAAAAGATGGCAGGACCCAATCGAACGGGCATATTCTTTAATTCCTGTGGTTTCCTGCAAAGAATCGCTTGTGTTTAATTCCTTTATAGTATAAAATCGCGGGATGATATCAGATGGCGATATAATAATACGACTATTGGTGGCTGCCGTGCTGGGTGGCATTATCGGCTTCGAACGTGAATATGAAAATCAGCCAGCAGGTTTGCGAACCAACTTAATTTTGGTCATGGGTGCCGCCCTGGCCATGATCCTTTCCATTCAAATTTCTCAACAGTTTATTGCCTTTGATATCAAGGGCGACCCTGCGCGGTTGGCGGCTCAGGTAATTTCTGGGATCGGTTTTTTAGGGGCCGGCGCAATTTTACACTCCGGAGTCAATATTCGTGGTTTAACAACAGCGGCTTCGATGTGGACAATGGCTGTTGTTGGCCTGGCTGTCGGTGCTGGACACTTTGTGGCAGCCGCGTCAGTTACGCTGGTGGTGTTTATTGCCCTCTCCATCGTGAACCGGGTGGAAGATAAGCTTATTCGGCCATTGCAGGTCATCCCGGTGGTGTTGTGGATGCGCTCGGAAGAAAATAGCCTCAGTAATATTCGGGATGTTTTTCATAAGGCAGGTCTGCGGATGGATAAATTTGCTTACCAGCTTGAATTGGACTCCCAGGAGATAAAAGTTCAGCTGGTTTACCATTCACGTGATGACGCATTAATCGAATCTGTGCAAAAAGAGCTGGCAAAAATTTCTGGCCTCAAGAAAATTAAAATAGGTTGGAGCTTAAGCCACTAGGTGTGGGAAGTGATCAATTGAATTTTCAATGCGAATGATTATCATTTGCAAATAGGATGGCGTAAGATTGTTCTGAGCCGCGCAGGGCGGCGCGATTGAAAGCATTCAAATAGCTCTCGTGGTGTTTCCCGTACAGCTTGTAGCCCGAATCAAAAGCCAATTGGTTCATGCGCAAGATCTAGGTCTCTACCTGCTCATAACAAAACTCAAACGTCGCAACTTAACCACTCTCGCAAATGGGCTTTCTCGCTCCAATTCACTCCGGTCTTTTCGACTTGGTGTAGCCCACCCATTTTACCAGTTTGTTATTTCTGCCCTTGATGACGCTCTGCGCCATTGGATGGTCTGCTCATAACAAAAAGGAGTGATAGCTTAGTGCGTTATGAACTAACTTGAGAAATAAAATTCGCAGTTGTATTATGTCTCCTTCACGTGAGGTCTTTTGTAAGGGCGAAGCATCCGGGAAACTATTCTATCCTCTAAAAACACACCCATCGCGGATGCTTCGCCCATCCGCCGACTACTCCAGCTCATACCATAAATATGTGGTGGTTTGGCGCGTTACAATCACACCCTACGACTGGCCTGCATTGAGCAATGTTATATCATCCTCGAATACCACCTTTCGGCGGTATAGCCGAATTTCACAATGACATGGCTATGCAGGTACGAATCTCTGCTTCCTTCACCCATGAGCTGATTTAGGCTGGCTGCCTGTTCAGGCATTCTATTAATTCCAAAATGAAATTCAAAGACCTTTCGGAAAACCCAATCTTTCAGAAGACGGTGTCGATGCGAAGCAATTCTCGTTTTATGAGCCTTCAACTCTTAAAGAGTAGCCACGCCACCAAAGAAAAAGAACGGTGGCTACTAAGCAACCATTTGCTGAGAGAGGGCTTTATAGCACCATTGTTCCTACGGCTTTTTTGACTGGATTTGTCAATTCAAACAAATCCATCCGATTTCTTCTATCATAAAAAGCGTTCTTTAGCACACCTAAATGAACTCGCAATACATAGCTGTGTTGTTACAAAAAGTGTTGAATATTAGTCTAAGAAAAATCTGCTGATTAATTGGGTTGAAAGACTATTGTTAACGTGCATGTTTTACAGCGATACGATGCAGGCAGGGGATGGCAGTATACTTAACCCTATGACAGAGCGTAGAAATTTCAGCCTCACCCCCAATTCGGAATTAATCACCGATAGCTTTCTGGATCAAATTCGGCAGCAATACCGGCTAAACTGGCATGGCATTCACGGGATTGCGCATTGGCAGCGGGTTCGTGAAAATGGGCTGCGTCTGGCGAGTTTGAATGGGGCCAACCCAAAAATAATTGAATATTTTGCCTTTACGCACGATTCGCAACGCCAAAACGATGGTTATGATCCCCAGCATGGAGCACGCGCCAGCCAATGGATTGGTGAACAGCCAGCCGGTTATTTTAAACTCTCTCAGGAAGAAATGAAACTACTGCAAGACGCCTGCCGGCAGCACACCGGCGGCGTTTCCCACCCGAATCTGAGTGTGATGACCTGCTGGGACGCTGACCGTTTGGATTTAATGCGGGTGGGTATTCGCCCAAACCCGTTTTATTTATGTACCAGTGCAGCCAAAAATCCACAAATAATCGAATGGGCCATTGCCAGGTCGATATCGGGAAAAGCACAAGGCTTTTAAGCCATGTATCTAATTCACTCATTTGTGAATTGGATACAATGTTAAGTATCTGGCTATCCGCCGAAACACCTGAAAAAAGGAAGCCATTACGAGCCATTGCGAGACCTTCCAATGACGGAATAATAAGATTAGCATGGTTTTAGAATAGGTAATTTGCTTATCTATTTTTTCAGCATTTACATTTTGATCGACCAAGGTGACATAAAAATGGTGGGTTCTGACAGCCTAAGTTGGCGCATGGGCGAAGCATCCGCGATGGGTATGTTTTTACAGGATAGTCTGTATTCCCGGATGCTTCGCCCTTACGAGAGATCTCACGTGAAAGAATCATCATACCCTGCGGAAGGAAAGCATTTTGCCATTTTTTAAGTAAGTTCGTAACACACCAAACTATCACTGCTTTTTGTTATGATCAGCAGCACGCTTTGATCGCGTAAAACTTTTTTTGCTTGCTGCTGAGCTTCTTGCTATTGCTTTCCTAGATTCTATCAGGGGATAATTACTTAAAACAACCGCCTTCTTCTTCAGAACCGCGTGGAATGCGGACTCCCCAGCTGGCTGCCGGTGAATTGGCCGGAATCTGCCACTTGTCAGCATCGAAAATGCCTTCATAAATCGTTTCACCGCTGTCGACAGAAATGACATAGAATCTGTGCTCCCGATCAGTAGTATCCACCAGTGCCAGTTGGCTGCCATCCGGTTTCCAGATGATCGGCCAGACACTCAGTGCGGCGGAAGATAAGAATCGTACATCATTTGTGGTTGTGTCAACCAGGTACAACCCGCATTGGCTGCCATCCTGCAGGCAGCCAGTGAAGACGAATAGCGGTGCAACCGGCGACCAGAACAAGGTTATGCTATGTACGTCTACTTGAGATGCCGGTTGGAAAATAGTTTCGAGATCGGAGAGATCGGCCCAGCGTGCTTCGGATGAGTAATTCTCCCCATTGGATTGGGTGTCATATAAGAAGGCAATGCGGCTGCCATCGCTGGAGCGTTGGCAGCGGCCTCCGGGCACCCAGCCGAAATTGATGCGCCCGAGCAGGTAGTCTCCGGCGTAGACGTCTCCGACCCAATAAGTCGGCAATTTAAAATCATCACCCGGATTGTAACGCAAGCGAAGCGCTGCCGTGGCAGGATCAAAACCAAGGGGTGGCGGATTTCCAACTGCTGCCGGAGGAGAATAGGGCTTGGGCTCCTGAGAGAAAAGTGCCATTATTGCTGCCGGGGGTTCTTCAATTCGTTCGGTGACCTGGTTAATATTCCGGCGGCTGAGTATTTCCTGTCCTCCGGCCGTGAAAATATAAGTCTCATGACCCAGATAGGCGCCTGTCAATGGATCAACATAATCACGACCTTCGACTGCAATTACTTCCTGCTGGTCATCGAGCTTGGCTGGTGATGCGAAGGTATCTTTGTTGGTAAACACCCAGGCATTTTGGCCCTGCCATGTTATCTCTTCCAGCTGGAAATCTGCGCCTGTTCGTGCCCGGGATGTCAGCCAGATCAGCAGACTCCCGATGAAATCCAAAGCAAAAGGTTCATTTTCATAAGTGTTGCCGATAGTAAGGTCGCGGCCAACTCCATTCTGGTAGACATTTTGACTCAGAACGCTGCCATCCAGGGCTGTGGTCTGGTTAATGGAAGCGACAGCGCGGCTTTGTTCATCCAGCAGGTACCAGCTTTCATCTGTGTAAGCGTCAGCGCCACCGTAGAGGGTGTTTCCCTGATGGGGGGATTGCACACCTGTTTTGACGTAAACCCAGCCAGGTTGGCCAATGAGGGAGTTTTGCCAGGCCACCAATTTCTCGCGCACGGCTGCTATTTTTGGGTATTGATCTATCGGTGAGCGGGTGACGAAAGGCAGCTGTGATGGGTCCTGGTTTTCAATATTAACCAGCTCACTGGCAGAGAGCGCCCTGACCTGGATATCGATCGGACGATATCCATCGGCTTCACGCTGTAGAACAAAGCTCAGGGTTGCACCGTAACGCTCACCTCCTGGCAGTTGGCCAAAGTAAACGAAGCGCAAGGCGGTGTCCTGCCTGCTAAAATCCGGGACAATTTCCCCTGAAAATTGAATACCGTGCTCAACATAAGTCTCCATTGAACTGCCGACGGGCGAAGCGCCACTCTTTTGGCGCACAAAGGGTTCAAATCCGGCGTAATCCCACAGGGTACCATCAGCTTTAGGGCCGTTGTAGTGGTAACCAACCACAAGCCCAAGGCCGTTCAACTCACTGAAATCATCGCTGCCTGGATACAAATCACTGGTGTAACGCGCATCACAAGCCAGCCACAGGTCAAACTTAAAATCACCGCTTTCCACCATTCCGCCGCCAGCAAAGGTTTTGGGGATATTTGTGTTTATCAAGCCCTCACCCAGAAAAGTCCCCGGTGCATTGACAGTACAGGCATCCGGTACGACTGCCAGATTTTTGGGAATGATTTCTTCGGGGATGGGCGCAATTGCGGAAGGGGTCATATTTGCCAGAACCAGCGGTTGCGGTGTGTCAGTTGCTGCTTGCGGCAGTAAATGCTGGAAGAAAAAAATGACGAGCATGCTAAAAACTACCAGCAGAGAAACTGTACCCAATACCCGCATGGCTGTGCTAAAGTGGTACCGGCGCCTGTGTCGGGCGGCTTGCTGTGGGCTGGCTTGTAAGGCCAGCCGGGCTAAACGTGCCTGCAAACGGCGCTCCTGTTGCGAGCCAGGTTGAAAAGGAGGCTGGCTCAGGAGATTTTCAGCCAGATCAAGCAAAGCCTGATCTTCGTCCAAACCACCCGCCTGATTAATGCCATCGATATGACCAATTTGGTTTATTGCTTCGTTAAGTTTTCTTGCACGCTCAGATAGATTCATGCTGCACCTTTTCTTTCAATTTACGTAACGCCCGAAAAATGATAACTGCCACATTTTGCTCACTGAGGTGGGTAATGTCTGCGATCTGACGATTGTTCAGGCATGCACCGAAGCGCCAGGCGATTAGATTGCGTTCACGTTCTGTGAGTTCTTCCAAAGCAGCGTGCAGTTCACGATTTTGCTCTTGCTTTAGAAGCTGATCCTCAGGAGCGGCCTGCCCGGCCGGTCGTTGTTGAAAAAGATGCCACGGCAGCCAAACGATCTTTTTTTGGCGACGGTACCAATCGGTGAAGCAATTAGCGGTTATTTTGAAGATCCAGGCGTCGATTGGGGTTTCTCCCTGCTGATAACGCTGCAAGTTACGCAAAATCCGTTCGAAAACAAGAGCAGTCAGGTCTTCTGCACAGGCATCGTTATCGCAGCGGTAGCGCATATACTGATATACACGCCGGAAATAAGTTTGATAAAGTTCGGTAAAGGCCTTCGGATCGCTGCCTGCTTGCTGTAGTTCTGACCGCATTACACCTCCCCAGTGGAATGATATTTTGCAGCAAAGGTTCGAATTAACAGTTACAACGTACTTGAAGTGATTCTATTACATTTTAACAGGTGACGGGTAGCCGCTTGCTTTGCGCGCTTCGCGCGCGAGTGGGCAGCGGATCGTTTCGAACAAGGTTTACAGGAAAGTCCATTGACTCTTTTACGATTCCTGCACGAAAAAAGATTCCTAACTTCAAATTTGGTTTCTCGCTGGAATCAAAATTCTGAGCTCAGATTGGGACGGTAATAAGGTTTATAAGACCCAATCCGAGCTTGAGAACCGTGATTAAAAAGACGATCTTGCAAATGGTCGGCTGGAATGAAAGTCCCTCAATCTCGGCCAGGAACGATTTGGGATAAAAATGTATGTTAATTCCCCAATCCGAGCTTGAGAACTATGATTAAAAAGACGATCCTGCAAATGGTCGGCTGGAATGAAAGTCCCTCAATCTCGGCTAGGAACGATTTGGGATAAAAAAGTATGTTAATTCCCCAATCCGAGCTTGAGAACCATGATTAAAAAGACGATCTTGCAAATGGTCGGCTGGAATGAAAGTCCCCCAATCTTGGCTAGGAACGATTTGCTTAACACCATCTTAAAATCCCACAAAATCTAGAATCGCACACACATCTCGAAGCCGAGATTGGGGCGATAACAAGAAATAGAATGGGAAAATTAAGCCCACCTAAAAGCTGTTTCCTAGCTCGGATTCGGGATATATGTTAATTCCCCAATCCGAGCTTGAGAACCATGATTAAAAAGATGATCTTGCAAATGGTCGGCTCGACTGAAAGTCCCTCAATCTCGGCTAGGAACGATTTGGGATAAAAATGTATATTTATTCCCCAATCCGAGCTTAAGAACTATGATTAAAAAGACGATCCTGCAAATGGTCGGCTCGACTGAAAGTCCCTCAATCTCGGCTAGGAACGATTTGCTTAACAAGCTCAGATTTGGGCTGGATCACGAGTCAAAAATAGGGCATCTGGATCAAACATAAAATGGAGAGAGTAGATTACCACCAACCAATCAACCAGCCAACCAATCAACAAATCACTAATAACAAAGCAACCAACCAACCAATCAACAAATCACTAATAACAAAGCAACCAACCAACCAATCAACAAATCACCCTTTGGTTCCCTCTTTACCCATTACTTATCCCTCATTACACTTTATCACACCTCATTACACCCAAAAAAAACAACTCCCCATTTTCCTGGGGAGCTGTTCCTTACATAAAATTAATCACTTAATTCTCGACTAATTACCTTACGTTAATCGAAACCGGCAGGTAGCACAGAACCGTATTACCCTCGACCATTGCCCAATTCGAGATATACGTACCGGGCAGGGCGGGTGCATTCATGTCGACGCGAATGTTAACCTTTTCTCCGGGTTTGACGACGGTATTCAGATCATAAGAACTCTCGTAGATATGCAACTTGGTGCCGTTTATATACTTGTAATCCACAGTTGAGAGTTCCCAGGTCTTATTGCTGGTATTCTTTACTTCCCAAACGGTGTCAAAGTCGTAATAGGTACCCATTGGGTTGGGCGCTGTTTTGGTAACAGATAGAACCGTGCAAGAGTTAGCAACCGGTACCGGGGTGGCTGTTCCCGTGGTTGGCGAAGTCGTCGGTTGTGGGCCGGTGGTGGTGGCATCGCCACGATCCATATTGTAGAAGGCGTTATAGACATGATAACTTTTATCGCTATCAAGGCGCACCGAGATCCAATCAGATCCTTGAACAACTGCGGGAAGTTTGACGATAAAACGGAATGTACCGCCCTTATCGGATTTGAACGTATCAACTGTCACAGCATCATGTCGGAAGCCGTAGTAGGTACCTACCCGCACGGTCCAGGTTTGATTCGCAGGCAAGTTGATCGCTTCAACCACAATCTGGCTGTCTTTTTTTACAGCGACGATATTGATTCGGAACCCATCGGCAGCAACCACAGTTCTGGGGACTGTCGTGAGTAACATTGCCAGTACTATAAATATAGCTAACAAACGATATTTTTTTGATTTTAGAATGGTAGACATTTATATCTCCTTTTGTTTTAGTCCGCGTTAAAATGTTCCGCGGTCTCTCTAACTAAGACGTTGTACTCTTTCACAAAGTTCCAATTAAGTTCCAATTCTTAATTTGCCGTCCAAGTTCATTGTAACAAGAGAATTGAAAATGTGCCTGATAGTTATAACGTACAACTGTGCATAATATTACATGATCTGTAATTTTCCAATAAAGCGGGATTGGGGGTTATTTTTAGGCGGGTGGTTGCCCTA
The DNA here is from genome assembly GCA_001899005.1 of Chloroflexi bacterium 44-23. Taxonomy (GTDB): domain Bacteria; phylum Chloroflexota; class Anaerolineae; order Anaerolineales; family Anaerolineaceae; genus UBA6170. The sequence goes on along the minus strand of MKUW01000001.1, from coordinate 103,381 downwards.
ACAAAAAATACTCTGTCCCTAATTTCTGTAAAAATACCATAATCGCAAAAAAAATAGAAGTCTTATAAACTTGGTCGAAAGTCGCTCAAATCTGGTGCTTAAATGCGAAATGATGGGTTAGCTGACCGGCTTGATTGTTGCTTTCCTGGTAGTAGCTAAACTGTTCAATATCAATTTGCCAGGAAAATTCTTGCGGTTGCAGCCATGCCAACACTTTTGGAAGCATTTCCATAGGTAGATCTCCCATAGCCAGCGTGATATGAGGTTGCCATTGCTGAGGCGCATAGTATGGATTAAAGGTTGTGCTCAAAGGGCGGGTGGCATTCCAGATCTGTTGGTGCAGACGGGCGAGCTGTGGCGTCTTAATCACCTCAATAAAAACGACCGGCATTTCGCCGGCAAAGTATCTGACTCCACCTGTCTGAATGGCAAAAGGTTCGATCATGTTGGCGATGGTTTGCAGCGTTAAAAGCAAGCCCTGTTGCTCATATCGTTCAGCTCCTTGCCATGAAAAATGCGGGTAAGGAGCTCTCTGAATCCCAATCAGGCCGAATCTAGTTTCAAGCTCTTGCCAGGTGTCTTTGACCCTGTCTGCAAAGGGCAATGGCAAAAGACTGATAATTGCATTCATGGCTGGTTGCTCCTGAGATGTGGTTCAGAATGTGTCTTCATCTGGATTATGTATGGAATTCTTCTTCCATTTGGCGACCATAACCAGTTTCAGTTATGGGTAGCTGACAGGAGTAAAAGCCGGCGGTTCAGCCAGATCAGGCGGGGGGTATCCCTGGTTCCCACTTAAATCGCGTGTTGGTAAAGTTTGCGGTGTTGCCGGTGCATTAGCAGTCATGGTGGCTACGGGCAGGCTGGGGTTGATGGTTGCACTGGATTGCGGTGCACTGGTAATGAGCGGATTTAAAGTCATTTGAACGGGTGGCGTGGTCGTTAAAGTCTTATCCAACCAGGGCAGGCCTTTCCAAAGATAGTAAGCTGAGGTGGCCACAACCAGGACGCCCAGGATGATTGCCGCCAGCGCACAACCATAGGGTAGCAGTTTTTTCTTTTTAGGAGCTGCCTTAATATCCGCAGGTATGGTAAAGGTAACAATGGTGATATTGTCATGGCCGCCGCGTTGGTTGGCCAAATCGATCAAGCTCTTGACCGCTTCTTCATCGCCAGTTTGATCAAAGGCATTTAATATTTCAAGATCGCTGACCAGATCGGTCAGACCGTCACTGCATAGAAGAAGGCGATCATCGGGGTGCAGTGGTTTACCCTGATTCTCGAGCGAATCCTGATCGCTTTCTCCGATGGCTAAGCGCTGACGATAATCAACTTCCGGAGGTGTTGGAGCTCCCAGGTAACGGCGAATTACATGCCGGTTGGGATGACCCTGGATTTGATCGGGTGTCAGCAAGCCACTTTCAAGCGCATCCTGAATCCAGGTATGGTCAATCGATATTTGACGGATACTGTTGTTGCGCATCAGATAAATACGCGAATCACCTACGGTAGCTGTAAAGAGCCGGTTTCCGATTACCCAGGCACAGGCGACGGTAGAGCCCATACCCTGTTTGCCTGCGTCACCTTCTGATTCTTTAAAAATCGCCAGATTGGCTTTTTGAATCCCCTTTTCCAATGCTTCGAGTGGGTATTTTCCATCACTTTCTGCGATTGTATGGCTGATGTTGTTGACGGCCAACTCTGCTGCAATTTCACCGGCTTTATGCCCGCCAATGCCATCACACAATACCGTAAGTAAAACGGGTGTACCATTGCGTTGACTCAATCGGAAGGCAGAAACAGCAAAACGATCTTCGTTGTTCTTGCCAGACATGCCTGCATGAGTCTGTGCGGTTACCGGATAACGCGAAAGTTTTTCACGAATCATATTTCATCATTATACGATATTAATTGCACTTCCCTATCTGCAGGTGGGTTAGACAACTCAAAACGATATACATTTTTCGCAAAATGCACCAGATCGCCATGCCGCAGGCGAATCGCTTGTGTGGAAATGGGGGTGTAGTTGACCCAGGTTCCGGCAATTGAGTTATTATCTGCCAACCAAAAGTCTCCACGAGCATCGCGCGTCAGGCGAGCGTGTACTTCTGAAATAGCTGCGGAGGGAATCACCAGGCCTGCCTGGCGCGAATCGTGCCCAATGACCAACTCAGGACGGATTAATGGTATCGCCTTGGCACGTAGCGCTTCAAAAAGATTGTTAAGCGGCACCAGCCAGGCAGTCACTTCCTGTCCATTAATTTGAGGGTAAGTGCTGGGTGGAGCGCTGGACTGGCGTGATATTTCCTGGCGTACAGGCACTGGTTGGGTCAAAGGATCGGTATGGCGTTCGCGTGCTGCTGACTGCTGTTGCCAGAAAAAACGCCGCTTGCCCGCCAGTATCACGGCAATCACCAGTACACTGCCAGTTGCCAGCACGCTGCCCAGGATGATCCAGCGCTGCAGGCTTAACTGAAAGGTTATTAGCGATTGCCAAAATGTGAGCGGCTTTTCTGCCACGTTGATTTTAACGACTTGTGGAATGGATTTTTGGATCAACCCCAGGCTGTCTTCAACTTCGAATGTCAATTCGACCGATTGTGTGCTATCAAATTTTGAAAAATCCCAATTAAATTTATCAAAGGGGTCTGCTTTATCTTCACTGATCAAGATTCCATTTTCATAAAAACGAGTTGCAATGATGGGCCGCTGGTGGCCATCCGGAAATTCAACCAGGTACTCAATCTGCTCTTCTTGTGGAGTAAGCACCAGTTCTTTGGCACCATTTGCGGAGCTTTCCCATACGCGTTCAATGTCAAATATTGGATTGAGAATGACCATATTTGGCGGCTGTATGGTCAGTGGGAAGCTGTAAGGGGCTGAATTTACAGCAATACTACCCTGCCGAATAGCCGCCACCAGCTGATGATTTCCGATGGTGTTCAATTTGGATTGATAGCTGACTCGATAGAGATTGCGCATTGGGCGCAAATAATCTTCCGGATCCGGAAGATCGCCTTCCCCGGAATAAAGGAAAAAAGCACCGCCTGTGCGTTCAGTCATCTCTTTTAATGGGTCTACTACGCTTGGATTGCTGGTTTCAACGGTAGCCGGTCCAACCAACCAGATAAATACTTTAATCCCTTGCCTCTCTGCCCGATCGATCAGGCCTTCAATGGCTGAGATATTGGTGACATTTAATTGAGGGGTGACATACAGGATGACTCGTTTCATTAAAGGATCCGGGTTGGGGTCGGTGGCAAGATCAAGAGACTGTAGTAAGCTGGTCAGGTTTGGTTGGTTATTTCCCAGATCCGGCTTGAGATCCTGTAATACCTGCGCAAATTCATTCTGGTCTTGAACCCGGATAGCCTGTAAGCCGGTGTTAATGGCCAGGCTATAATCGTCTTTTAAAAACCCCTTATGGGCTTGCGCCCAGGCTATGATGGCATCATTGATGGCTTGAAAACGCGTCCCGCTGGTGGCATTGCTTTTAGAAAGAGCTGGACCGAGGTTATAGGCTACGATGATTTGGATGCCCGCATCAATTGGTTCCAGGGCATCTACCGACTTCATTTGCAGCGAATCTTCCTGTATCCGCACCTGGCTCTTATCAAGGCTGTTAAATGAAGTCCCGTCCGGTTGATTGGCCGCCATGATGAAACTAATTTCAGGGAAATTGGTAGAATCCAATTGCAAAATGCGGGCAAAAACCGTCGCAGATTGCGCCTGTGCAGTTATTAGTGGGCTGACCGCCATTACCAGACCAAACACCAGCAAAATAATTAAAATCAGGAGTCGCTTAATTGAATTCATGAACCTCAAATGTAACAAATAAGGGTGGAAGCTCCCACCCTCATTTATTATTATATCTAAATAGTATATGAGTACCTTGTAAATAGTTCCTAGTAATTAGTTATTTGTAATTAGTTCTTTGTCGTTGGCTCCATTTAAAGAGTTAATGACAACATGGTAAGTTTATTAATAAAACGTTTCCCTTGGTTTGAGTTCATTACCTTCCCGCTTTTACCTGAGCCATTTTATTTTCACGTCCGGTCAGACGGCGGAAGGTAACTGCCCAGACTGTACCAAGATAGGCATACAAAATGGCGCTTACCAGCAGAATAAATGGAAGGTAGATCAGGAAAGAGCCACCGCTCAGGATGGCACCAATAGCAGTTGCTGCATCGGATTGGAACATGAGTGCAAATATGATCGGAAGCATAATCAAAAAGAGTGGAAGTGCCAGGACAATCCCAACCGCCATCTTCAGCAACCCCAACAAAAAACTAATCAACAATTGTGGAAACGGTTTCTCCCATAGCAGCCTCCAGGCACGTTCCAAAGCTGCAAAAACTCCCAGGTTTTCACCAACAATGGCAATGACTGCTTCCTCTACCAATGCATTTATCGCCAGTGCCAGGATGATGAATAACAAGCCTAATGGTAAAAGCAACGGGATCAACAACAGCCAGATCAGGCCAAAGCTAATGATCGTCAATAACACAACTGGAATCACAAGCAAGCTGATCAAAATCAAGGCTGCCAGGCCAACCATTAGCAGCAATAAGAGAACCCGCCAAAAATAAGGCCAACTTTCGGTTAGTAGATATGAAAAACCTAATTTTTGCCGGCCATCATCTGCCAGCCAGGCACCGCGGGCGACGCCGACTCTTCCTATAGTACCTGCAATTAAAGAGATAACGATCAAGGCACTGATAAAGGTAAATAAAGCGATTATCAAAATCGCTATCAGCCAGGGCTGCTCATTCAGACGCAATTGCATGAGTTGCAACCAATGACCTGGCTGGAACAAAAAAGAGGCGTTGTGTGAAGTATGCATACCCGGAGGAGTAAAAAAGCTGGAGCTACCGCCCCCGGAACCCCCGCTCGAACTGGCCCCGCTTCCTGCATTTCGCATGCAGCTTGATAAAATTCCGAAAATCCATAATGCTTTGAATTTCCAGACAATCTTCCAGGATGTTGAAAAAACATCACCGTATTTCATGATTGCCTCCCAATCCATTATAACAATTTATTCGCGACCCGGGAAAGGTTTCCGATCCTGCCACAAACATGAGGTAATTCCTGAGATAAAAGTGTAGAATAATTTCACAAGAACGCACGTCTCACAACCTGAAAGGGAATAATCGGATGAATGTGAAATTTGGACTGGTCGGCCTGGGATACATATCCAAACGATTCGCTTCCGCGATGAAATTGGTGGAAGGGGTCGAGTTGAGTACGGTGGCATCCAGAGAACAAGCTCGCTCGGAAGAGTTTGCGGAAAAATTCGGAGCAAAAAAAGCATATGACAGCTACCTTGACTTGATCAGGGACCCTGCGGTTGATGTAGTGTATATTGGGCTAACCCACAATTTTCATTTGGAGATTGCCAAGTTGTGCCTGCAAGAGCACAAAGCGGTATTAATTGAGAAACCGATGGTGACGACCCGCAGCGACGCAGAAGAATTAGTTGCAATGGCTCAGGCCAATAATACCCTTTTGATGGAAGCGCTCTGGACTCGCTGCCAGCCGGCTTATTTAAAAGCCCAGGAATGGGTCAACAGTGGCTGTATTGGCGAACCGCAATTAATCACTGCCAATTATCATCATCAAGTCCCCTATGACCCGCATAACCGCTTCTATGACCCCAAGCTGGCCGGCGGCAGCTTGTTTGATCTAGGCGTGTACCCGATTGGATTTGCCATTGGACTTATGGGTGAAGCACCGATCGAGGTCAGCGGTCTGGCAAAAATAAGCTCGACTGGCGTTGACCAATCGGCTGCCTGGGCAATGCGTTTTTCCAATGGCGGCCTGGCAAATCTGAGCTGTGGATTCAGTGTCGATGCGTTGGAAGAGGCTGTTATTTACGGTGCTGATGGCTCACTTGTGCTCGACCAAAGCAGTGGACCAAAAAGTTGTAAGCATTACAACAGTCAGCACCAATTAATTGACAGCTTTGTTGATTTGGAGGAAGATGGATTTGTACACCAGATCCGCCACTGTGCCGATCTTTACCGCCAGGGCAAAATTGAAAGCAACCTGATTCCCTGGAAGGACACGATTGCCTGTGCACAGGTGTTTGATTCTTTGCGTAAGCAATGGGGATTGCTGTAAGCTGAAAGGTAGAGATATTTAATCACGAATCCTTCGCACGAATAGCTGATCGGTTTATTTAGGCTCTATAAAATGATTTTTCGCCTGACAATAATTGAATATTCCATACAAAAACCTCACCCCCAGCCCCTCTCCATAACATGGAGAGGGGTGCCCCGTTCGGGGGCGGGGTGAGGAAGCTCGACTGCTTCTTCGTAATTTATCAGAATTTAAAGTGATCGTTTCTCTATTCGTGCAATTCGCCCATTCGAAGCATTCGTGATCAATAATATTCCTCAACCCATTGGGATTTGTTCTAATTGGCTGATCAAACCTTTCAACACCTCGAAACCACCCTGCCAGAATTCCGGGTCAGCTACGTCAATGCCTGCTTCGGCAAGCACTTCGACCGGAGCTTTCGAGCCGCCGGTCGAGAGAATTTTGGTGTAGCGTGGGATGAAACTCTCCCCTTCGGCTTTATATTGTTTGTAAAGTGAAAGAACCAATAGCTGCCCGAAGGTATAGGCATACACATAAAATGGTACGTCGAAAATGTGAGGAATGGAGACCCATTCCCAGCGAAACTCATCACTCAGTTCAAGGGCATCGCCAAATTGTGTTTTTAGATTTTTTAAATAGGCGTCGGCCAGTTCACCCACCGAAGCGCCTTCGTTGATCTTTTGATGTGCTTCGCGTTCGAACAGAGCGAAGAATGCCTGGCGCATGATGGTGGCATAGGCACCATCCACCTGGCTAAAGAGGATATCACGCCGTACGTTCTCATCGGTTTCATGCTGCAAGAGATAATCGACCAACACCATTTCTCCAAAAGTAGAGGCGGTTTCTGCCAATGGCAGATTCGAATGGAAAGTAAAAATGCTATGATCAGCTGCCAGCATACCATGAATGGCATGCCCCAGTTCATGTGCCATGGTGGAGACATCGTCGGGTTTGCCCTGAAAATTAAGCATGACCCAGGGAGTCAGATCCGGCCCTGAAGGCCAGCAGAAGGCGCCGCCGCGCTTACCTTTTCGCACTTCACTATCGAGGTGCTGTTCGGCAAAGACTCGTTCGGCCAGGCTGGCAAAGCGTGGGTCAAATTGTGTGTAGGCATCCAGGACCAGATTGGCTGCTTCACTAAAGGGATAACGTTTTTCCGATGCAACCACCGGAGCGTAAAGGTCATAACGGCGCAAGCGCTCGACACCCAGCCATTTGGCTTTAAGTTTGAAGAAACGTTGAAAAACGGGTGCGTTTTTCTGGCAGACATCCAGAAGGGTTTCAACCACACTATCAGGGATATCATTGACCAGATTACGGGCTGAGATTGGGCTCTCGTAGTGGCGCAGGGTGATTTGCTCATTGCGCCAATCGCGCACAATAGCCTGATAAATCTGCCCCAGAATGGTGCCATCATCCCCATATACACGGTAAAGTTCCTGGTAAGCACGCGCGCGTAGATCGGCATCATTTGAGCGTACGTAAGTCATCAATTGGCCACGGGTTAATTCCTTTTCCTCCCCCTCTACAACCAGCTTATAAACATAGCGATTGGTGATGGAGGAATAAAGCATTTGCAGAGCGCTGACACCGGTCACATTTTTGATGTTGATAATTTTTTCTTCTGGTTCGCTGAGCGTGTGGGGAATGAAGAGGCGCACCGCCTCCAGCCAGTACCGGTAATCCCCACTGGAGGACATCAACTCAGTGGCTTTTGATTGAGGCAGTTCCTTCCACCATAATTCAAAGAAGAGCGTCTGGTTGGAAAGATCAGCCACCAACTGATCCATGCGGGCTACCAGGCTTTGGGCTGCTTCATTTTGGGTATCTTCAGAAAAGTAAAGCCCTGCAAAAGCATTGATTTTCTGACCGAGTACGACGATGGCTTCCATGTCTTTAACGACCGAAAGAAAGGTTTCGTTGGATATGTCATTCACCAGTTGCGGGCGGCGCTTCTCGAAGGCTGCCACCCGTTCAGTGAGCGTACTGACGGCAGTTTTTAATTGTTGTGATTGTGGGCCAGGAAATAGATCCTTCAGACTCCAACGCTGTTGTTGATAAGTATTTTTACTCATGTTTCCTCTTCCTTATTTAGAATTTGTGTGCGTAATTTTTGTCTCAGATGATCAATGGGGTACCGCTGCCCGCTGCGCTCATCTTGATAATACCAGACCTGCCAGCCATTATCGGGGCCGCCTCGCAGTAAACGTGCAATCTGGTGAATCGAGCCATGTTTGTCGCCGAAAAGCAATGAGCCATCAGCCTGAATTTGGGCGTATTCTTGCGAGCGCATTCCGTAATACAACAGCTGCCCTGGTTTCAACAAGCCATGTTCAAGCAGCGTGCCAAAGGGTATCCGCGCTTCTCTGCGCAAGTTTGGGGTCACGACCAGGCTGCTTTCCTGATGTGGTTGCACCTCTGTTAAGCGTTGTTGAGCAATTTCGACATAGTCAACATCCTGCTCAATGCCGATAAACCGGCGCCCGAGCTGGAAGGCGGCCACTCCAGTCGTTCCTGTTCCAAAAAATGGATCGAGGATCAAATCACCTGGATGGGTGCAAGCGACCAAAATGCGATACATGAGCGCCAGCGGTTTTTGGGTTGAATGCAAGCGGGCACCATCTTTGCGCAGCCTCTCTTTGCCTCGGCAGGTGGCAAAATACCAATCGCTGCGCATCTGCAGGCCTTCATTGAGCTGCTTAAGGGCATGATAATTGAAGGTGTATGCTGAACCGCGCTCTTTCTGTGCCCAAATGATGCTTTCATGTGCATTAGTTAAACGGACCCCCTGAAAGTTAGGCATCGGGTTGGTCTTAATCCAGATGACATCATTCAGAATCCAGAAATTAAGATCCTGTAAAATGGCACCGACACGATAAATATTGTGATACGTGCCGATGACCCACAGCGTCCCGTTTGGTTTCAATACCCGCCGGCAGGCTTGTAGCCAGTCTCTTGTGAACCGGTCATAGGTTTTGAAATCTGCAAACTGGTCCCAGTTATCGGTGACGGCTTCCACGGGGGTTTGGTCGGGGCGCCACAACTCATGGCGCAATTGCAGGTTATAGGGCGGGTCGGCAAAAACAACGTCAATTGATTCAGGCGGTAGTTGATTCATCAATGTGATACAATCGCCAGCGAGCACCTGATTGACGGGTAATTTCTGAGAGAGCATAGTAGATATTGTACATGAATTGGGATAAAAAAGAGATGTTGAGTAACAGGTGAAGATGGGGAGGGGCTGGGTTATGCGTTTCAGCGGTACGCATAACCCAGCCCGCAAAGTTACCAGCTACCCGCTACGGGCTACTCGTTACCCGCTACCCGTAGAGCGCGCCTTCATTACAACTTCCAGGCTTGAAGCGGCTGGGGTCCTTGTACAACATCGCGCACGATGCGTAGGGAGCCGCCAAGATCTGCGCGGATATTCCAATGCACCATTGCGATTTGCCCGTATCGAATTTCGATACCAGAGATGCTGAATGGAGAAACCACACTGCCGGTATTGAAATATGGGGCTTCCTGCAAAGATGGAAAGCGGGGACGGTGTGTGTGTGCACCAACAATCATATGGTGATTTTCGCGACTCCAATGGATCAGACGTTTATCCACCCGTTTCGCAATCGTGAAGTTCTTGGCGGCACTGGTCGGGTCATTTAAACCGTATAATTGCAGGTTTCTCCAGAAAGCCCGCACAAAAAATCGTCCAACCGGCCAAATTACGTCGGCCAGCAAGTCGCCCTGATGCCCATGAACCAAGAACAGATCGCGTTGGCTGGGTGTGTGGCGCAGAATAAGACCGGGATGAACGACGATACCCGGGAAAAGCGGCCGCTGTAATCCGGTGCGCTCGTCCAAAAATGAATCCAGAGTACTGCGAACATAATTTGGGTTCGAACGTTCTATATCGTGATTGCCAAAAAGCATGAACAGCCGATCTTCGAAGTAGAAACGTGACATTAACTCGAATACACGCCGGTGTGCCCGAAAGATATCATCAAAATTGCGATTCTTCCAAAGCTCATCCCCATCACCCATTTCGATATAGGTGTAGTTTTCATTAAAATAATAAGAAAGAGCATGCAAAAATACGGGCTGATTTTTCGCGAAATCATCTGCCCAACCATAATCACCGCGGTGACAGTCGCTGAACAGGATGATACGGGAAGAATCATCAATTTCCAGGATTTTTGACTCTTCACGAACTTGATTTAAACGTTCTAATATAGGCATTATTTTTTTACACTTTTGTTTACAAAATTTACAATCAATATCCTGTAACTCCCCATCTTCATAGAAAGCTATCGGATACCTTTAAAATTATTCTACCAGCCCGGATTTTATTAAGTTGTTATGCACCAAACTAAGGAGACATACCCACCTTCCGGCTGTTGAATTTATATTTAAATCTTCATCTACGTATTATTATACGCCTCTTGGCGAATCAGGGGGCCCCACCAGTACAAAGAGCGGCACCCGCCTTCTACCCCTGCTTTCCGCACTTATTAACAACCCACAGCAATATGAAGCTTGACCGATACAGGCCTCTTTAATAGAGTCATTCCATTCAGAGTAACCAAAATGGAAATACCCATATCCGCCATGACTGCCATCCACATGCTGCTCAAACCGAGGGTGGCGAGAATCATAAAAGCAGCCTTGACACCGATTGCAAAAATGATGTTGAAGCGAATTGTGCTCATTGCCGCCCGGCTGAGGCGGATGGCATAGGGTAGCCTGGTCAGGTCGGCTTGCATCAGGGTTACGTCAGCGCTTTCCATCGCCTGTGCGCTGCTGTTGACGCCCCGTAAAGCGATTCCCACATCTGCCAGGGCTAAAGCCGGTGCATCATTGATACCATCGCCCACCATAACCACGTTGCCGAATTGGCGTTGAAGATCTTCCACCGCTTGTAGCTTATCTTGCGGAAGCAGGTTAGAACGAAAATCAGTCATACCCACCTGCTGGGCAATCTGTTGGGCCGCAACTGGATGATCACCGGTCAGCATGACCAGTTGATTGATCTTCATTGCCTTTAAATCTGCGATTGTCTGCTTGCTGGAAGGCCGAACGATATCGATTGCCAGCAGACTGCCATGCAAACGGCCGTCAATCGCAACATTAATCTGGCTGCTGCCGTCTTGGGTACTATTGGTTAGATCTTCACATTCTTCCTGGCTGTGAGCAATATTCTCATCCAGCCATTGGTGTGACCCAATGTGAATCGTGCGGCCGTCGACATTTCCGCGTACTCCCAGCCCAGGAGCAGCGCTGACTTGCTCCGCCGCCGGATAACGCTCAGCCACGCCTAACATTTCGGCTGCCTGTGCCACTGCCTGGGAGAGCGGGTGTTGGCTGCGGCGTTCAACGGCATGGGCTAAGGCCACCAGTTCAGCACAATCGGAACAATCACCATCTAATGGGACGAACTCGCGATGATCCTGCCCGCGGGCAGCTACGACCACCGGTGAGCCTTCAGTCAGCGTGCCTGTTTTATCAAAGGCGATTACTTTTGTTTTACTGAGTTGCTCAAGCGCAAGTCCGCTTTTGAACAAAACTCCGTTCTTGGCAGCATTGCTAATGGCAGAAATGATGCTGACCGGGGTGGAAATAACCAGCGCACACGGACATGAGATGACCAGCAATGTCAGGCCGCGATATAACCAACCATGAATTTCAGGAGAGGGGTTGAGAAAGGGTGCGTTAAAAAAGAGTGGTGGGATTACAGCAACCAGCGCAGCCAACACCACCACCAGGGGCGTGTACCAGCGTGCGAAGCTGTCAATAAAACGTTGCGCAGGTGCCTGTTTTGTCTGAGCTTCCTCTACCAGCCTGATGACTCGACTGATCGTGTTTTCAGAGGCGATTTGAGAAACTACCAGCGTTAATGCGCCTTCCCCATTTATGGAGCTGGCAAAGACCTTATCGCCGGTTTGTTTGGAGACCAAGCGGGATTCACCGGTGATGGCTGACTGGTTGGCAGAGGATATGCCGCTTTCCACGGTAGCATCCATGGGAATGATTTCGCCAGGCCGCACGAGGATGCGATCGCCGACTTTGAGAGCTGCCACATCGGTGATTAATTCTGTGACAGAACCACTTTGCGATAGTAACAGCGTGGCTGTCTGCGGAACGACATCCAGCAAAGCCCCAATAGAGTGACGTGCTTTTTCGGCAGTAAAGCCTTCCAGGGCTTCACCCAGTGCAAAAAGAACCATAACCATACCGGCTTCGCTATATGCGCCGATGAAAAAGGCGCCCACAGCAGCCAGGGTCATTAAAAAGTTAATATCAATGGCGTGATTAATGTGCAAATTGCGCCAGGCTGAACGGGCTACGGGAAAACCGGCACTGACAATGGCTGCCACCGAGAAAAAGTTTACCCACAAATATTCCCGACCTAGAAATTCATTGAAAATCAGCCCGGGCAATATCAAGACTGCGCCGATCAATGCCATGCGCGTCTCAGCTCGGAGCCATAGAAATGAAAGGAAGTTATGTTTGTGGGGGCGAATTTTTCCGGCAGTACGCTGCACAGGCTCGATTAGACGATAGCCGAGCGCCTGCACCCGTTCTTGAATAGCCTCAGGGGAAATATCTCCGACCACTTTAAGCTTGCTGCTGGCGAAGTTTATCTCGCTTAACTGCACACCAGGCAATTTTTCCACCCCGGAAGCTACTTTACGGGCGCAATCGGAACAATCCATGCCGCCGATTTCAAATATTTGTACTTTTTCTGCCATATAAATCCTTATACATTTTTATAATGGCAGTATACACCTTCAACCCTGGTTGAAAGTCAAGAGGTTTCTAAGCTTTTTGCTTATTTGCACCGTTATTTGTGCCCATTTTTTCGAGCATCAGAAACAAGCGCACAAAGACGAAAGCGTTTTCGCCGGTAACCTTCAATAGAAATCCTTCATCATTATTTAAGAAGAGCGGAACATTTTGACGCCCGGTATGCAGGCTGCAATGGGCTTCCAGGGCGGCCAGCATTTGCAAGGCTTTACCGACAGCCTCATCCTGGCTGATGAGCAGGATATGGTAACTATCATCCTGTTGCCAGATGTGGGTATGCAGTCCTGCTAACGCTTGCAATATTTCGCGGCCTTGCGGCGTGGTTAATTCACAACCGGTCTGCTGTAAAAGCCATTCAAAAGTATCATCATCGGGCTGATTGAGCGGGTTGGCGCATACCTTCTCCAGAAATTGATCAAATGATTCATCCCAATCAATCATTTTTTGTTGGTTGTCACGTAAATCTTGCAGGAATAAACCCAGTTCATGCTGCAGTACCAGGTTTTGGGTCATCTGGCGTTCCAGATCGAAGTAGCGCTCCTGTGCCATCTGTTGTAGGGTTTCGGATTTGAGTTTGCCGGTTTGCCATTCATGCAGCAGCACATGGATATCCGCCAGAGAAAATCCCAGTCGTTGTGCGCGCTGAATGAAGCGCAGGGTCTGCTCTGCCTGTGGAGCGTAGAGCCGATAGCCGGCCGGTGAGCGTTGAGCCGGTTCTAACAAGCCTTCTGATTCATAGTAGCGTAATGCCGAGGGACGAAGACCGACCCTCCGCGCAAGTTTACCAATGGTGACCAGTTCTTTCATATTTATATTATACCGGTTGTCTTGGTAGGCTTTACAGCCTTGCGTAAGGCTGAGGGTGTTTGCAAGAAGTTGTTCCTTAATGACAGGCAAGCTACCTATCGATCCTAAAGAGTGAATGAGGGAAGTTAATAGAGAGTGCATTCAATTATGGTTGAGATATACTTTTTTCTCTATTTATACTCACATTCAAGAATCGAGATCAGTCTGATCGTACTCTTTCGATTCCTGATTTTCGACTTCTTCAATGACCTGGGCGACTTCTTCCGCCTGATTGGAAATATGGGCATAGTGCTCACTGATGCGCCGGAATTGAACTTGTAAGCGCTCAAGGTCTTCATCTGAAAGCTCTTCCAGGTCAACCATCGTATTGCGTGCGCCTTTGCTGGAGCGAATTAACTCATCCAGTTTCAAATGCAATGCTTTTGCATCCCGGTTTTGGGTATTCTGAATTAAAAAGACCATCAGAAAGGTGATTATGGTCGTGGCGGTGTTGACGACCAATTGCCAGGTATCTGAGTAATTGAAAAACGGACCGGATAAGCCCCAAACCAACAAAATAAATAATGCCAGAATGAAGGCAATCGGAGAGCCAACTATCTCAGAAGTCTTGTGCGAAAATTTGCGAAATAAATCTTTCATGTTAACAATTTCCTCCATTAACCCGTATGCAATGATGGCCAAATTAATCGACGTGTGATTCTTTTGGCCCTGTTGCAATATCTTGATGCTTAAAAAAGCGCGGCTTCCCCCAAAAATAAACCTGTATTAAAAGCAGTAGTGCCAGTGAGCCCAGCAAATAGGCTGCAATTACATCGCTGCTCCAATGCTGACCAAGGTAGACGCGTGAAACCCCGACCAGAAGGATGGGGACACCTAGCAAGGTTAACAAGACATAGCGCAGCCAGGATTTCTTCAAGAGTATAAAAATGAGAAACCACAAAAAGCCGAAAAAACCAAGATAATACATAACATGTCCGCTCGGGAAACTATAACTGTTTAATCTGGTAAGGACATGTACCAAATCAGCACTTGGGCGCGGGCGATGAATAGCTGCTTTTACGAATCCATTCAGTAATTCTACAAAGACTACAGAAATCAAAGCCATTGTGCCTTCCCACTTCAAACCCAGCAGAAAAATAATTAAAATGGCCAGGGTTGAGAGAATGATTACCTGCGGAAAGAAACCGATCCAGCTAATGCCAGTCATTAATGCTGCAAAAATAGGGTTATGGATATTTTGAAGGGCTAGGGTGAACTGCAAATCGAATGCAAAATTGCCGCGCAAGCTGACCCAGGCAGCCAGAATGGAAAATGCGATTACTTCCGATAACAAGAAAATGCGGAAGATAGTTTCACGTTTACGCCGTACCGGTTTAGGGGCAATTACCTGGCGCGCAGCGCTTTCAAGAGTCTCTTTTGGATCCACTCCCTTTTTCGTTTGTGTCAAATTTTCTTTTCCTTCTTCGCTTGACTAAAGTATAGTTTTCCACGGCTAGAAAGAAAAGCAAATCAGACAATGTTGCTTGCAGACAACAATAGTCAGACAGGTTTAAACGTGAAGAGCCAAAGGTTAATCCTTTTTGTGCCACTTACCGCTGGCTTCATCCTTTTGATAGCTTTTTTTGACCGCCCCCCAGGCCACGCGATGAGCCGTTTCTTCTCTGGAATTGTTATCGCGTCGCTCTTCCGGCAGATCATATTCTTCCCAGGCACTATTATAAGCTTCTTTGTAAATCTCCTGTGCGTGCTTTGGGAGCACATTCTTCACGCTCTCAGGTAATTGTGAAATGGATTTATATGGCATACTGACCTCCATTAATAACGATATGTCCATTGTAAATATATTCTGACAGAATAAAATGGGGAAAAACCCTGCTTTGAGTTGGGAAGATGTCTATTGGTTGTTATTGTAGGGCAGAGTAAAGAACGATGGGTAATGTGTAATGAGGAATGAAGGGAAGGATCGGGTGATACCGATTCAACAGCCTGGCCCACAATTGAAGCTTGCTGAAGAAGCAGACTTAACTATTTTTCTCATTCCTTTATCGCATTTAACGATTTTGGATTTTCATTGAGGGGATTACTATTCCTATTTGAGAGCTTTGTTTCTCCCCATCTGATTAATGATGATCATTCTAATCATTCTAATCATTCTAATCATTCTAATCATTCTAATCATCAGGATATCATCAGAATAATTAGAATAAAAAAGACGCTCATTTCATTCTCCGGCTAAGTACTCGAACGTGTGCTATGAACCTCAGAAGAGAATAAGCACTCATTCTTGATGCTTCCAAGTTGAGCATCGGTGTTACTTATTACCTCTCGGCTCGAATTTCCGCCTGAAGCTGTTCATAAAAAGCGGTTAGAAAGCGATCGCGCTCTTGAGCAATTGCCAGGGCGGTATCAGTGAACAAACGCTCTTTAACATTACGCAGCTTGAAAAGGTACTCATGATAGGAACTGTGAGGCTCACCCTCTATTTTCTGACCACTTTTCAGAAACTGATCAGAAGGTTGCGCGTAGATTGGCTGCCCGGCTTGGACGGCATATCCGATCGTTCGGGCAACTCCGATTGCACCTAATACATCCAATTTGTCGGCATCAAAGATCACTTTTGCTTCAATTGTCTGCGGAAGGTCTTCCACGCCGCCACGATAACGGTGCCCGCGGATACAATGCTGGACCGCTTGAATGCGATCCTCCGGCCAGCCCTCTGCCGACAACACGATTTTTGCGAAGCGTGCCGAGGCTTCATGGTGACTGAGGCGTTCACCGCTGTTTGGGTCGCTTCCCTGTGAATCGTGCAGGAGTGCAGCTGCCCGCACAATTTCCAGGTCTGCGCCTTCAGCCCGAGCCAGTCGTTCAGCCATTTGGTAAACGCGCTGGATATGATCAAACCCATGCACAGGATCTTGCTGCGGGTACCATTGCTGTGCTTGTTGCAGGCTAGGCATTATAAGCTCCTCAATTTCATAAATAAGGTGTTTCGTTTTTGTTGATGGCCACCCATTTTCCACGCTTCATCACGCGTGCGACCTGGTTGCTGCCGAATTTATAACCAAGATTGCGGTAATCGTTACTGTCCAATACCAGCAGATCAGCTTGTTTGCCGGGTTCAAGTGACCCAACCCGATCGGTTCGGCCAACTGCTGCAGCGGCATTAATAGTGGCTGCGGCTATAGCCTGTGCGACGGTCAGATGTAAATAGCGGCAGGCCAGTGCGATGATGAATTGCATACTTTCGCACCAGGCTGTCCCGGGGTTAAGATCAGACGCAATCGCCAGAATACCATTGGCAGCGATAATCGCTTTGGCGGGGGTGAATTCGTGCTGCCCAAGCCCAAAGGGTGTAGCAGGCAAGCTGACTGCGACCGTATCAGAGTCGCCCAGTGCTTTTATATCGGCTGGAGATGTCTTGACCAGGTGGTCGGCTGAAGTGGCTCCCAGTTCGACTGCCAATGAGGCGCCGCCTAGATTTTTAAATTCATCAACGTGCATTTTGAGCG
Source organism: Chloroflexi bacterium 44-23 (assembly GCA_001899005.1). Classification (GTDB taxonomy): domain Bacteria; phylum Chloroflexota; class Anaerolineae; order Anaerolineales; family Anaerolineaceae; genus UBA6170. The sequence continues at coordinate 86,168 of MKUW01000001.1, read as the reverse complement.
GAAAGCCCATTTCTTTGGCAGCCTGCAGAATGATGCGTGACTGTGGCAACGAAAAAGCGCCTTGCTCACAAAAAACATCCACAAAAGGCAGCGGCCGGCCGGAGGCGTTGGATCGCCACCATTCTAGCAACTCCGGCAGCATGCGGTTACTGAGTGCCAGGGTAAAGCCAACCGGATTGCCATCATATTCGGGAGCAATGGCATGCGCTCCCAAAAAGGTTGGTACCAGCTCCAGCAAGCCTTCGGCATCCAGCTCAAGGATAACCTCAAGTTGTGCCAGTTCACTGTTGATCTCAAGACCATAGCCACTTTTGGCTTCGGCCGTGGTGGTGCCGTGAGCCAGCATTCCGGTCATCCTGGCGCGCGCGCTGGTTTTTAATTCAGATACGTCTGCCAGACGGGTGGCTTTAACCGTATTAAGGATCCCGCCCCCGGCAGCCATGATTTCCATGTAACTTTTGCCTTCCAGCCGCATTTCGAATTCCAAAGCGCGATTGCCACTGAAGATTAGATGGGTATGCGGGTCGACGAAGCCGGGCATGACCACACGGCCACGGGCATCAAAGCGCTCAGCCTGTGGATACTTGCTCAGGAGGTCCACGCTCGTTCCGGAGGCGGCAATCAGGCCATTCTCGATGAATACCGCGCCATCCTCAATAATCCCGAGCTGCCCGAGCTGGTGACCACGCTGCACGCCTCCTTGCAGGGTCAATAATTGACTGGCGGAATGAATGAGCATTGTTCCTCCTTTGCTATGTGTAAGTTGATTATACCTGGGAGTAATGAGTTGGGAGAAAGGAGTGAAGAGGGGGTTGGTGCGTTGATTAGGTGACTGGTTGATTAGTTGATTTGTAATTAGGAAATTCGGCTTTCAGGATTTCTCCGCCACCGAATGCTATTTGTTTTTGCGAACACTTTTCAGGACGAGCCAATATCAGCAAGCACGCGGTGAGTGCTGCCGAAGGCACGCATGGCGGGCAAGTGGCTGGTGGGCGAATCAGCCTGCGTCTTTCCGGCGCTCCAACCTGCGCAGCAAAATAAAAGCAATTGCATTGAAAAGCAGCGCAAATCCAAGGTTCCAAAGAAAATCGTGACGGTATAAACGAGGTGCCAGCAATGCTCCCACAGCCCGGCCAATGGAGAAGCAGGCCACCACACTGGCCATCACGGTTGCGCGTGCCGGCGGAAAAACCTCACTCATTAAGGGCAGACTGGAGACAATGGTGAACTCGAAACCCAGGTAAAACAAAAACAAGCCCACCAATGCAGCCGGCACGCCACTGGAACTAACAAAGTACAAAAGCACAGTCGCAGTAATACTGATGAACAAACCGGCTTTAATTGAGTTCTCTTTGCCCCAGCGATCGGTAAGATACGCGGAGAGTCCCTCACCGCTTAATTCAGAAATGCCAATGACGGCCGAAGCGGCCCCCAATGCTGCCAGTTTCAACCCGTATTGATCTTCCAGCCAAACACCAAAAATGAGGTTAACCGTCTCGTTGGCGGCACTGGTTGCCAGGGCAAAACCAAGACCGGCCAGCACGACAGGATTACGCAAAATCAACTGAATGGTTTGAATACCGCTGCCTAAAGCGGCACTTTGCGAGCGATTGTTTGGAATCCGAATTGCGATCAAAATCATAAAAAACAACCCAAAAGCGGCAATAAATGGAAAAGGAGCGCGCCAGGCAAATTCACTGGTTGCCGCATTTTGAGTGAGCGCATTGATTAACCACCCCACCAATGGCACACCGATGATAAAAGCCAGGGACCAGTTCAGCTCAGTCACGCCGATCACGCGACCACGACGCTCATACGGCACCAGGTCACTGACATAGGCTTGCATGGCTGGGATAAAAACCAGATTGCCAAGTGCAATACCCAGCAACCCTGCGAAAAAAACAGGATAAATGGGAAAAAGAGTGATGAGAATCGAGCTGACCACCACCATGCTGAGACCTAACAGCATACTGATCTTGCGTCCGCGCAGATCAGCTATCGGAGCCAGGAATGGTCCTAGAAACCCCATTGCGGAGCGGGCTGTCATTACCAGCGAGATGGTCAGCAGGTCAACCCCCAGGCCGCGGGCGAAGACACTCAGAAATGGATAGACCATCCGGTAGGCAGTATTGATCAGCGTACGTGCGGCTGTAAATAAGACAACCTGCCCGCCGATACCCTGCTCGCTGGCGGCTCTTATGTCTGTGCTGGGCGGAGCCGCTCGAAAAGCCATAATGTAAGTTGCGCGCCAAACACAACTGCAAAAACAAGCAGGATCAGGAAATAATTTTGGATTAGGAGCGAATCGGATTGGGCTACCGCCGCATCTGGATGCAGGACATTCTGAATGCCACCCAATTGCCACCACAGCCCAATGCCATATAGCAAGTTACTGGCTGCTGTAAGCCAGTGATTGTTAAACAACCATAAACCAATTTGCAGCAAAACGGCGATAACTCCAAAAAGAAAAGGAATACGCCAGCGTGGCTCGTCAAAAAAGAAGCCACCCCAATTGAGCTGCATCACCCATAATGACATTGGTAAATAGGTCAGCCAAAAAAAGAGACCGGTGTAGGCCAGAGCTCGCGAGAGCTGCAACAAATATGACCGTGTATGCCAGAGCAGTGCTGCTGCACCGAAAAGTGCTGCTAATCCAAAGGCCAGCTTTCCGCTCCAAACCCAGGCACCATGCAACAAGACCAGACTCAAATGAGCGCCTAGCGTCTTTTCGGAAGGACCGAAAATGGTCAGCAGGATAAGGATGACCAGGGTGATCAAGAATGCCAGTGGCTGGCGTAGTATTCGCTGCGAAATGGATGGATTCACGCTCACTCCTCAAATCAGGTAGCAGTTATTATAGCCTAATTTTTCACGAGGAGTGGATAACCCCTTTAATATATTTATACTGCGACTAGACGATAGAAATCCATGTGTTCGAGGTTGATGTGTTCAATTCCCGGAAAACCGGCCTGACGGGCTAGCTTAGAAAGGATTGATGGTGACAAACGATGCGCCAGGGGTGGCCCCTGCTCCTCGCTGTAGTATGGCCATTCTAAAATTGCCACCCTTAATCGGGCTACACGGCGGGCATCTTTTAATGCGGAGAGTGGATCCGGGGTCTCATGCAGGACATGACCCAGGAAAACGAGGTCAAATTCTTTATCTTTAAATGGTAATTCATCGGCACAGGCAACTTGAAAATCTGCGTGCGGTAAATAAGAACGCGCAATATCCAACAATTGCGGGTTGCTATCCACCCCGGAAACATCCAACCCCATGCGCGCGAAGGCTTCTGCGAATACAGCGGTTCCGGTACCAACATCCAAAACAGTATGAGCGGAAATGTTCTCCAGACTCAATTCCACCACCCGTGCGATTTCCATCAGTGTCAGGCGCGCGGGCGATCGCAATTGCTCGGCTGCTCCGTTGAATTGCTTATCTTGCATAGATACTCCCATGATTACGTTCTGACTTCAACTACGATCTATTATTGCACAAATGGAAGCACAAAGGAATAGGGAGTTATACCTTTTTCAAGAATGGTGGCAGCCCTCACTCAAAAAACAGATGCTCGTCATAGGAGCGTGGATCATCCAGTGGTTCCAAATGGGTGACCACCTGGCTGCCAATCAGCCTGGTTTCCAGTTCTTCCTCCAGCTCCGTGGCCACAGAATGACCGTGATACACTGTCCAATCTCCGGGCACCAAAACATGCAATGAAATGAACTTTAGTGCCCCGGCCTGGCGGGTCCGCACTGCATGAAAATGTACGCCTTCTGTCTCATGAGCTTGCAGTATTGCAGAAATTACAGCCAGATCTTCCTCCGGCAAAACGCTATCCATCAAGCCCGAGACGGTACCTCGCATGATCTTAATGCCGGTCCAAATGATATTAAGTGCAACCACAAGGGCAACGATAGCATCCAAAGGCTGCCAGTCAGTCAACGCGACTGCGCCTACCCCTACCAATACACCAGCTGATGTCCACACATCCGTCAAAAGATGGTGGGCATCTGCAGTTAATGAAACGGAGTTGTATTCTTTTCCGGCCTTTCGTAATATGAGCGCCACAATCAGGTTGGCCACTGCAGCGGCGATGGATACCAGAATACCAACCCCAATTTGTTCAAGCGGCCTTGGATGCAGTAACCGCTGAATGGCTGTAAAGGCAATGCTGCCGGCTGCGATTAATATTAACATTCCCTCAACGCCGCTGGAGAAATATTCGGCTTTGCTATGGCCGTAGCTATGGCTCTCATCTGCCGGACGTGCGGCGATGGTCAGCATAGCGACCGCCATCAAAGCGCCAGCCAGGTTGACCAGAGATTCCAGGGCATCTGAGAGCAGCCCAACCGATCCGGTTAACAAGTAAGCTGTGGTCTTTAAGCCAATGGTCACAAGTGCGACGGCAACCGAAAGCCATGCGAAGCGCGTCAATTTTTCGCGTGCAAATGGTTCTAGCTTGTTGGAATCAGCACCCATCATTGCCTCCGGGAAGTTCTCTTACTTTTTGCGTGAGAATTTATTTAACTTCAGCAATGGAACCATGAAGGGAGTCTTACGGCGATATTGATCATAAGCCTGGCCAAACTCGAGGAGGAGTTTTCGTTCTTCCAGTTTTGCTCCGATCATATTGTAGAGGTTAACGCCAATCGCTAATGCCAGTAGATTCCAGGTCATGATGGGCATCAGCCACATGATCACAAAAATATTGGTATAGATCGGATGGCGTACATACCGATACATACCATGCTCAACCAGCGGTAATTTGCGCTCACCGGCCTGCTTTTGCAGTGCTTGCTCAAAACCAATGAACCGCATTGCACCCGTCTGGTTGATGCTATCCAGCAATAAAATTATGGCGAGCACTTGTAGGATCACTGTCAGCCAGACCCAAGGTTGCGGAATGCGATAAATAATTTGGTCTGGCAGGAAAACTGCCAACGCCAGGATCGGCAGAAAAAGAATAAAAGCCTGGAATGAAAAAAAGAGGCGATAGTAACGTTGATAGGTAGGGGTACCCAGATGTGCAGCCGTCCAACGCTTAACAGAGAGAGAAGCCAGTATGGAATGAATAATCCCATACAAGGCTACCGAAAGAAGTATCCACCAAAAACCTGTTTGCATCATTTCGAAGATCCCTGATGACACTCGCATCCCCAGTAAGAAAGATGCCCAAAGCCTCCGGAAAACGACCAACCATGGTTTTTATCATTTGACATATTTGATTGGGCCTCCTTGCGCCTGTATCAATTCCTGCAGATGCGGATTGTCTCTATAAAATCCCCAATACTTGGACGGCAGTAAGGCGGCAATACGACACATCAGGTCCTCCGTTGCTTTTTTAATGGCTGCGCTGCGGTTTTCATGTGAGATTGGCTCGAAATGAAAGGGTTCACCAAAGCGGATGTGAATGTGAGGCTTGCGAAACGTAAAAATCTTTTTAAAGGAATCTTCCGTTCCCGCCAGGCCAACCGGAACCACTAGCGCACCACTTTTTATAGCCAGCAAGACCGTTCCCGGTTTGCCTTCTAATAATTCACCTTGCGTGCTGCGGGTACCTTCCGGGGCAATCCCCATTGCGAATCCCTTCTTGATCAACTCCTGTGCGAGACGAATCGCGCCAAAATCAGCACGATCGCGGTCAATAAAGACAACGCCACCGGTACGAACAATCCAACCCAGACCGGGGTAACGTTTGTATTTGTCAGCCACAATGGCGGTAATATCCGTTCTTTTTGGGTTTACAAACAGGACGGGGATATCCATGCGGCTATTGTGATTGAGGGCAATTATCACACCTCCTTCTGCCGGCAGGTTTTCAAGCCCGTAGAAGTTGGTATGGGTCAGGTGATCAACCAAATAACGTATGATTTTTTGTAATGTCTCGCGCTTCACGAAAGCCCTCCCATTTGAGGTGAGTTTTGTTAATTGTATTAGTAATATTTATACTATAACGCCTATTTAACGAATTCGGTATCAGAATAGTATAAGCTGATCGCGCCATTACGGCCACGCAATATAATCGGCAGATGAATGGTGGTGATTTTTCCACGATCGTTCTGATTTTACAGGGTTGTTTTTCACCGCCAAAGCATTTGAGCAGACCCCTTTCTTACAAATCTTTGCTGATTATGCTGTCATTGGGAGATTCGTCTATCCCGCCGAAAAGTGGTATTCGAGGAAACAATAACATTGCTCAATGAAGGCAAGCCTTAGGGTATGGTTATAACGCGCAAAACCACCACATATTTATGGTATGAGTTGGAGTAGTCGGCTGATGGGCGAAGCATCCGCGATGGGTATGTTTTTATAGGTGGAATGGTTCCCCGGATGCTTCGCCCTTACGAGAGATTTCACACGAAAGGATCATAACCCCCCTCGGAAGGAAAGCATCTTGCAATTCTTTTTCTCAAGTTAGTTCGTTACGCATCAAACTATCACGCTTTTTGTGGTGAGCAGCGAAGCAATCTTGCTCGCATAGGATGGGAATGCTTCATCGGGCGTTAGCGCTCTCTTCGCAAGACAGTTATCCATCAGTTGCCATCATTTTCAATAAAAGTTACAAAATTAATTAAATTTCCGCTTTCATCTTTGAATCCGGAAAACAGCGTCCTGGAATTAAGTATTAGATTTGTGGTTTGCTGTTTGCAGGGGGTTTGCATTCTGCGGGGAGATACAGCCCCAGGTCTGACGATTAAAAGAGAGACTCGCGCGGGGTCTTCTCTTCCAGCTTAGAAAAAGCATAGGCGCCGGCGGCACCCGCAAAAAATAAGATTGCACAAACCACGATCGTCCAGCCGCTCACTCCGCTGGGAATGATCGCCAGGGTGGATCCAATCACGACAGCCAGAATGAAGTGGTACATAAAGGTATAGGCTTTATTAAACAACCAGGAAACCAGTTTTGCAAGCGCAAAAATGCACAAAATAACGCCGACTGCCAGCGGTATGATCACACCAAAATCCAACTGGCGGATACCACTGGCCATGGCGGGATATAAATTCAAATAAATCAAGAAATTTGAGGGGCTCATGCCGGGAACAACCACTCCCAGACCAATCAGAACGCCACTTAAAATCCAGGCACCTAAACTGGGAGTCATGGAGACGCTTTTAACTGTTTCCATCCAGTGCATAAAATAAAAGGTACCAACCGCAATCACAACCAGGAAAACCCAGTGAAAGGGTTTGCGGCCAAATTTCCCGGCGGTTTTAAATAAAGAAGGGAATGTTCCGGAAATGAATCCGATAAATAACCAGATGAATTGTGCGGCGTAATGATCAAAAGCATATTCGACCACTGCGGAAAAACCAACGATGCCCAAAGCCATGCCAATTCCCACCGGTATGAAAAAACGCATGTTTTTGATGAAATTTACACGGATATTGGCAATAAAGCGTAATAGTGGCTCATAAATGCCAAAGATCACCATCATCACACCGCCGGAAAGACCTGGCAGTATCGCTCCAATTCCAATCAGAGTTCCTTTTATCAATCGTAAAAACCAATCAATAAGCGAAAGTCTTTTTGTGAGTGAAGCTTCCTGGAATGAATCAAGATTGTCGATTGGAGTGGGCATATTCTTCATGCTTTTCTTTTCCCTTGCGATGAATTGCGCCGAGGCACGACTTGTATTTTACCCTGAAATGAGAAATGGAAAAACCCGTAAGGGAAATTATCAAAATATCCTTGTTCGGGTTGAAATGGAAGAAAAGGAAGTGTTAGTGAGGGGGAGTAATTGTGCTGCCCGCTCGAGTGTAGCGCTGGAATCAGTTTTTGTACAAACTTTCCCATTTTCCTTGACAGATTGTTTTTAGAAAGGTATAAACGGTAAATCATGACAGTGAGACATATTCAACTTAAGGTAATGCGTCATCATCCGAGCTTCCTCCGGGAGGAACGGCCTGTTTTGGTTTAGCAGCTAGCGCACTTATTGAGCGATCTGTTTTCTGAAAAAAACGAGCCTTCCCTCCCAGGGAGGCTTTTTTTGTCTACGTTTCGTGGTGAGGCGTTGAACAACAAAAAACGAACGTTTATGAATGGAGGTGAATTAGTTCAAATTTTATTAAAAACGAATCTAATAACAAAAAACAAGTAATTTAATAACCACAAATTGCCGGCGTTCGCCAAAGCACCGTGCAACCCCATTTCCTGAAAAAGTAAAATCGAGGAGAAATAACGATGAGAAAAATATTTTCTATTATTGCTTTAATGGTCGCCTTAACCCTAGTTCTGACGGCCTGTGCCACACCTGCAACACCTAATCCGACGGCAACTGAGCAAGCGCCTACGCCTGTTGTCGAAGAGGCAACCGCATTGCCAGCCGTAGACATGCCTACAAGCTGCCTGGGAACGGCTGCCGATGCACTGGTAGATCTTGACTGTCGTGAAATCACCATCGCAGTTGAAAATGCTTACCTGCCCTTCAACTATATTTCCATCGAAACCGGTGAACCGGGTGGATGGGATTATGAAGCTGTCAATGAAATCTGCACTCGCCTGCATTGCACGCCAGTGTATGTTGAAGCTGGCTGGGATGGAATGATTCAAGCTGTTTCTGCCGGTCAGTTTGATGTAGCCGCCGATGGTATCACGATTAATGACGAACGTGCTCAAGTTGTTGACTTTTCACAAGGCTATATTAACATTCAACAGCGCTTGCTGGTGCGCAAAGGTGAAAACCGCTTCTCTTCCATAGAAGAATTCGCCAAAACCGATCTGCCACTTGGTACTCAAACCGGGACGACAAACTATGAAACTGCTGCAAAATATTTTCCTGAGGACCGGATAAAGGCCTTCGAGCAGTTTTCGTTTGCAGTTCAGGCATTAATTGCCGGTGATGTGGATGCAGTCATGATTGATGAGGTGGCAGGAATGGGCTATTTGGGTGAAAACTCTGACAAAGTGGAATTAATCGGCCCTTCCATCAGTAGTGATGAGCTCGGATTTATTTTCCCTAAAGGCAGTGACCTGGTTGACCCCTTTAATCAGGCTATCTCAGCCATGAAAGCGGATGGGTTCCTGAGCGCATTGAATGTCAAATACTTTGGGCCAGACTTTAACATCACCTATGATGATATCGCTGACTAGTTTGTATTTCAGGTGAAAGGCTGTACGAAATTCTGAAAACAACAGATATCCGGTTTGATTAATCAGGCCGGATATCTGGAAAGGCGATATTCAATATGATAGAAGAAACTTCACCTGCTCTTAGGGATAGGGTGCAAATAAGTATGGATAAAAAGAGTCTTCGTCAAAAGCTAAAGGATTTTCCCTGGTGGTTTGTCGCGCTACTAATGATTATCTTTTCAAGCTATGTTTTGATTGCCATTAATCCTAAATACAAAGATGCTTTTTTGTTTATTCGCATCGGCTTATCCACTACGATCACCACAACTCTTTCAGCATTTTTTATTGCTCTTATTATCGGGCTGATTACCGGCCTTGGCCGCATTTCACAGTCTGTTTTCTTTCGCAACCTGGCCACGCTGTACGTTGAGTTTATTCGTGGCGTTCCAATGCTGGTTTTGATTTTTTTCATTGCCTTTGCCGGGGTGCCTGGTGTGGTCGATGGCCTGAATGTGATCGGTCACTGGCTGCAATCGATTGGGGTTAATTTTCTGGCTGCCCCGTTGATAACGCTCGAAAACAAAAACATTGATATGACCGTCCGTGCAGTCATTGCTCTTTCGGTCACTTATGGAGCATTTTTGGCAGAAATATTTCGGGCAGGAATCCAATCAATTGGTTACGGTCAGATGGAAGCTGCCCGATCACAGGGGATGAGCTTCTGGCAGGCTATGTATTACATTATTTTGCCGCAAGCGATCCGGAATGTTTTACCGGCTCTGGGCAATGATTTTGTGGCAATGTTGAAGGATACTTCACTTGTTTCAGTTCTGGCAGTACGTGATATCACCCAGGTCGCCCGTCTTTATGCCGGGCGTTCTTTTCGATATGAGGAGACCTATACCACCCTGGTGATCATGTATCTCAGCATGACCGTTATTCTGTCGCTGCTGGTAAAGTATTTGGAGAGGAGATATCACCGCAGTGAACGCTAAACCCATGATCGAAATAAAAAACATATATAAGCATTTTGGTCCTGTGCGCGCGCTGGATGGCGTCAGCTTGAAAGTCTACCCTGGTAGAGTAATGGTTATCATCGGGCCAAGTGGCTCCGGAAAATCAACGTTGCTGCGCTGCATGAATCATATGGAGGTTGAGAATAAAGGTGAAGTCTGGGTAGAAGGCGAACTCCTTAATGGCACCCAAAAAAACCTTAATCGCATTCGATCTGAAATCGGGATGGTCTTTCAATTATTTAACCTTTATCCGCACCTGACCGTTCTGGAAAACATCACGCTCGCCCAGCGGATTGTCAAGAAGGTCAGTAAAAAAGAAGCGATCGAGAACGCCATGCATCAATTACAGCGGGTGGGTATTGCTGAGAAGGCAGATGTGCATCCTCAAAAACTCTCAGGCGGCCAACAGCAGCGCGTGGCGATTGCGCGCGCCCTGGCGATGAAACCAAAAATCATGCTCTTTGATGAACCCACCAGCGCTCTGGATCCGGAAATGATCAAGGAGGTGCTAGATGTGATGCTTTTGCTGGCAAAAGAAGGGATTACCATGGTGGTGGTCACCCACGAAATGGGCTTTGCACGCGCTGCTGCAGATGAGGTCATTTTTATGGATGAAGGTCTGATTGTGGAACATGGGACACCTGAGCAGTTATTCGACCACCCCATTCATCCCCGCACAAAGCAGTTCCTGTCGCAAATATTGGCGCATTGATGTAGCTGATAGGAAGAGATAGCTGACAGGAAAAGAGAGCTGTGCCGGAGGCACGCAAAGCGAGCTGACAGGAAAAGAGAGCTGTGCCGGAGGTACGCAAAGCGAGCTGAGGCCAAAGGTCAGCAAAGCACGGAAAAGAGAGCTGATAGCTGACAGGAAAAGAGAGCTGTGCCGGAGGCACGCAAAGCGCGGAAGAGATAAGGACGACCAGGAACTTCTGTTTGAACATCTATAATTTTTGCAATGAGCTCGCTTTGTGCGCGCTGACAAATACCTCAATACTATCGCCACGATCATGGGCAAGTGCAGAAACAGGTTTGGTCAGCAGCCAGGCTATCGCAGCCAGGTCACCAACCGCACCGGCAGCGTTCATCACCAGCGCTATTAACAGCAGTGTCATGAGATTGGGGGGTATGATTGCGATTAAGCCCACACCGAGCAACGAGATCAAAACGAAGGGAGCTGCGCCAATTACCAGGAACATGTTGCGAGGAAAATACCAACCAGGCATGGCTGCATAAGCATACGTTAATCCAATCCCAAAAATGGGTTTTTGTCTGGTGAATAACCAGAAAAATAACCCATGCACACCTTCATGCAGAACCAGGATGAAAATGACTGTAGCGATTACCGCGAGAATCTGGATGACAAGAGATTGAAGAGAATCGGCACGCAGCGTAAAAACCATGTTCAAATCAGGACGCAGCCAGGCAACAATTTCTGAAAATAACCAGAAAAAAAATAAGACCAACCCAAAACCAAGGGCATTCAACCAGAGCATACGACGCGGGTTTTTCATACTAAACTCGTTATCCAGCTGATATGAATCGGGCAATGTCTGGCTCGCTTTATGCATGCTTAAATTCTACTATATATAATTTTTTAGACCGATTGCAGCTGGTACAGACCTGCATGGTTCTTAAAATTATTAAATCGGGTAAAATAGATCGTATTTTATGAAAATTAAACCTAACTACCCAGTCACTAACAAAATAAGCGGACCGAGAGCTAACTTTAAATACGGGTACCGCTTTCTGATGATTTTAAGCTTCCTGATTTTGCTAAGCTGGCCGCTTCAAAACGACCCCATCCTGGCTCAAAGTGAGCAAACTTTGATTTACCTGCCTCTGATTTTGCGGCAGGAAGCTGTTTCGGCACAGAATTGTTCCCCTGGCGCAGAAGAATGGCTGTGCCTGCTCAATCAGTATCGCGACGCAGCCGGGCTTGCAGCAGTCTCCCATGACGCCGGCATGAGTGATGCTTTAAATTTGCATACCCACTACATGCTGCTTAATGCCAAGCAGGTTAACTTCCATAAAGAATACCCGGATAAACCCGGTTACACCATTTTGGGTGAGATTGCGGGAGGGCAGAGTAATATGGCCGGGAAACAAGGTACCACACTGACCCAGCAAGAATCGATGGATGCATGGATCGGATACCCGAGTCATCGTTATCACATGCTTCACCCAGATCTGGTAACAAGTGGGTTTGCGCTTTCATGTGATCTTGCCAATTGTTTTTCCGGATTAAATATTCAGGGGAATTTACCGCCTTCGTACCAAATCAGCTCTGCCAATGTGATTTATCCTGGTGATAATCAGACGAACGTTCCCGCAGAGATCTTTCCGATCAGCTGGGGTTTTTACATGCCCTGGATAGGTGAGGAAGGTGATGCTCAGGAAGCAGTTCTTCTCTCTGGAAAGTTGTTTGACCAGACCAATCAACCAATTGCTGTCATGTTAAGCGAACCGAATCACACTGACGGCAATTGGGAATATCGAAATCAGGTAGTCATGACACCAATTCAGCCTTTACTAAGAGGGCAGACCTATCGGGTTGAAATGAGTGTTCGCTTTTTAGGACAAGTTTTTAATAAGACCTGGCATTTTAGCACGCGTTGAACGTTTGTGTTGTTTAAATTTCACCCTGATTTCACCCTTGACCCACCAGCCAGATGACCTCATAATATAGAACACACATTCTATATTATGACTCGCTTATTATTGATTTTTGACGCTTCCTCCTTTCTGACTCTGGATGTCCCTCAGCCGGCGACTGCCCTGGCTGAAGAGATTAACCGGGGTTTGTGGCGTTACCCTGCGCCGATAGATAAGCTGCTGAGTGAGAATCCGGCTTTGATCTTTCGGGCAGTGGCTCTGGGTGGCTGGGTCTTTGCAACTTGTGATAATGGAGATTTACCGCGAGTTCCAATTAAAAATGAACTGCTCAGCCCGCGGCAGGTTGAAATCCTCAATCTTTTCTCAGATGGGTTGACAAACAAGCAAATTTCGCAAAAATTGGGTCTTTCACCGCGGACTGTTAATTTGCATATCAATGCCATCAAGTCGAAACTGGGCACACAAACAATCGCCCAGTCTGTCAGTCGCGGAGCGGCATTGGGGTATTGCCGCCAGTTTCAGGGCCGCGAATGAGATCCTGGGTAGCTACCTGCCAATGATTCGCTACGAGCTATCCGCTGTAAGTTGGCATGTTGCACAGGCAATGGCGCTTAATTGCATGGCAACCATACCGTTGATCTGCTTGGAAAGCTGAATACCCAACACGCTTGCAATGATTTTCTGTGAGATTGGAAAATGGCGCCATGATTATTCATGATGAAAGTCATGATCAGACGTTCGTTGATGGCATCCCCGAAGACATGCAAGGCTGTTGGGCTGAATTGAAACAGGTAAATACCTCAGATTGCTTGCCAACGTTGATACAACCCCAGGCGGCCGCCTTCCCCATCCGATTCAAAGCTTTCAATGACCGCAAAGTCGCTCTGTTCTGCCAATCTTTGCAGCTCATCTTTGTCGAACAGATGTACATAGCGGATTCCGATTACTTCAGGTTGACCGGGTAATTGATAGCGCCAATCCAGGAGTGTGTCACCTGCTTCCAAGTCTTGCTCGTCAATCCCGACGCTACTCCAGGGTTGAATGCGCGCCACCAAGCGCGGACTATTTTGAAACTGCCAGTTGGAGTGCGCAAAAATTGCTCCGGAGGGCAGCAAGGTCCGAACCTGTTGGATGAAGTTGAGACGGTTTTGGAAACCAAGGATATGGTGCATAACGGCAAAACAAAAGATGCCATCATAGTACTTACGCGGCAGTTTTTGGTGCCAATCCGGTGTTGATAAATCGACTTGCCGGAAAAATACCTCACGATCTGCGGTTAAATCAATTGATCGGACAGTATGCATTGCCTCAGTGAGTAGAATTTCAGAAAAATCGAGGCCTGTATAGCTGCCGGTCCGTTTGCTTTTAAGCCACTCCAAAGCCAACGTGGCTGAACCGCAACCGAGATCCAGCCAGTGGCCATAGCTGGGAAGGCTTTCCAGCAGGCTTCGTACCCCCGGTTGGATACGTCGGCGGGTGGCAGCGAAGGCATCTCCAAAATTCTGGTAAAATTGACGGTTAATATCAACGATTGATTTAATCACTTCCGGTTTCATCAAAGAGATTATATCAGTCACGGTATCATTTCAAAAATTGGGGCAGAGTGTTTTTAAGCGGGCACTCACCCGTCGAAAAAACCTCCTCAACCCCGTTTTATTGAAAAGATGGCAGTCACGCTTATAGTATTCGTAAAAGAATTGACGCACTCAGCCCGGCTTGCAAGCCTGAGAACTGTGGCGACGAAAGGAAAGATAGGAAGTTTTGTATGAACAAATTGGAACGCTGGACAGAACGCTACCGGGTCACGCCTGAAAAACGAGAAATTGCCCGCCAGGTTCTTGATGATATCCGCGAGGGAGCGGTTGTAATGGATGCCATTCGATCTTATCCCCTGCCGGGAGGTGGTTATATCGCCAAATCGTTTCTGGTGGAGGAATACAAACGCCAGGTGACAGCCGGAGAGCAGGATAGTGATCACAGCTTAATGGAGCGTATCCGCATGAAGCCAGTGCGCAGCCTTTCCGGTGTTACGACTGTGACTGTATTAACAAAACCGTATCCGTGCCCCGGTAAATGCATTTTTTGCCCGGATGACGTGCGTATGCCGAAAAGCTACCTGGTGGATGAACCGGGCGCGGCCCGTGCTTTTCAAAATAACTTTGACCCCTATCTACAGGTGCGCTCTCGCCTTGATTCACTGAAAGCGGTCGGGCACCCGACTGATAAGATTGAACTGCTCATTCTGGGCGGCACATGGAGCTCGTATCGTAAAGATTATCAGGAGCACTTCATTAAGCGTTGTTTTGACGCCATGAACGAGATCGATTCTGACAATCTGACCGGAGCACAGGCTTACAACGAAGATGGCCCCCACCGCAATGTGGGTCTGGTGATTGAAACCCGTCCGGATGAGATTAACCCCAAAGAACTGGCCTGGCTGCGCAAGATAGGCGTCACCAAAGTACAGATGGGCGTGCAATCGCTGGATGACCGCGTCCTGGCGCTGAATAAGCGCGGGCATACTGTGGACGAAGCTTTAAAGGCGACCGCTCTTCTGCGGGCAGCCGGCTTTAAGATCGTTTTACACTGGATGCCCAACCTGCTGGGAGCTACGCTGGATTCAGACAGGGAAGATTTTCTGCGCTTGTGGTCGGATGGATTTGCCCCGGATGAGCTCAAGATTTATCCATGCCAGTTGTTGGAAGGGACAGAGTTATACGAAATCTGGCAGCGCGGTGAATACGAGCCCTATAGCCAGAATGATCTGATTCAATTGATCGCGGATATCAAACCCAGCATTCAACCCTATTGCCGGGTTAACCGTGTCATCCGTGATATTCCTTCGCATCATGTGGTTGAGGGTAACCGTCGCACCAGCCTGCGACAGGATGTGTTTGCAGAGTTGGCACGTCGCGGCCAGACCTGCAACTGCATTCGCTGTAATGAGGTACGCAAAGAAAAAGTGGCAATCGAGAACCTGGAGTTGCAGGATTTTGTGTATCATCCCCATCATGCCGAAGAACACTTCTTAAATTACCGTACACCTGAAGGAAAAATTGCCGGCTATCTGCGCTTGTCACTCCCAAAGGGAGAGCCGTTAAGTGGCTTTGCGGATCTGCAAGACGCAGCTTTGATCCGCGAAGTGCATATTTATGGCCAGTCTCTGGCTGTGGGAGCAGAAAAAGATGGCGCTGCTCAGCATATCGGTCTGGGCACCAGTTTGCTGGAAGAAGCCAGCCGAATTGCTGCAGACAAAGGCTATAAGAACCTGTCTGTGATCGCTGCGATTGGCACGCGCCAATATTACCAAGCACGCGGATTTAAGCGCGGGGAGTTGTATATGGTAAAGGCAAGTAAGAAGAAATGAGTAAGGGGTAAGGAGTAAGGAGATTGTTGATTTGGTGATTAGTTGCCTGGTTGCTTTGTTCGTAGGTAGTCTGTCGCTGGCGTGAAGCATGTTGTCATCAAAATGTGCTCCCGAAGGCAAGCAAAGCCCGTTCTTCGCTGATATAATTTTGTAACGAGCTGGTGCAGCGGCTACGGGCTAAATTCTCACACCGCGCGTGGTAAACCCCAGCCATCCAGGCGGGTGCTGGCGGGGTTTTGTGGCCAGATCCCGGGAATGGAATGCTGGCATTTTGGGCAGCACCCATCGGCAGTGATGTGATAGGAATGCACAACATACCCAATTCGTTCGATCAGTAATGTGGCGCATTGCGGGCAGTAGGTGTTTTCAAGCGAGCCCACCCGCCCAGGAATATTGCCAGCATAGACATAATTCAACCCTGCTTCCTGGCCGATATCGGCGGCGGTTTGCAGCGAACGTGCGCTGGTATTGGCACGATCGGCCATGCGGTAATCTGGGTGATAGGCAGTCACATGCCAGGGTATATCGGGCGAAATTGATGCAATGTAGCGCGCGGCATCCCACAATTCTGCCGGATTATCATTGAAACCCGGTACCACCAGGGTGACCACTTCCAACCACAAACCGGCTTCGTGGACAATCTTGATACTATCCAGCACGTGTTGCAGCACGCCACCCAGTTGCCGGTAATTTTTGTCATTCATGCTTTTGAGGTCAATCTTATAAGCATTTAAATACGGCAATAAGGCTTGAATTGCTTCTTTTGTAGCATTGCCGTTGGAGACGTAGGCGCAGGACATGCTTTCCTGCTTACCCAGTTTAAAAATCGAAATAGCCCATTCAGTGGTGATGAGCGGCTCATTGTAGGTTGAAACCAAAACGGATACATTATTTCTTTTGGCTGTCTGGATAATTTCTTCAGGCGTTACCTCACGGATATAAGCAGCGCTATAATTGGAACGCGGATCGCGCAATGTCTGAGAAGTCAGCCAATTCTGGCAGTAGCCGCAATGGAAGTCACAACCGAACATCCCAAAGGAAAGCGCATCGGAACCAGGTAGGAAATGTGAAAAAGGCTTTTTCTCGACCGGATCAATCTGTAACGCAGCCACATAACCCCATGGCACGCGCAGTTCTCCATCCTGATTGAAACGCACCTGGCAGATTCCACGCCGGCCGGGTTTGATCAGACAGCGGTGCGCACAGGCGGTGCAACGCAGAGTTTTTTCATCCACTTTTTCCACCAATGAAGCAGCTGTGGTCAGTTTATCCAGCTTTTGTTGGACTGTCAGCATGGCAGGCCGTCCTTTCTACGGTAAAAAGTGCCTTTTCAAAAAACACTCCTCAACCCTTATTGAGAAGATACCGTAAATTGATTGTAACAAAAAAAATGAAGAGGAAGATTAAATGATGCAGAAAAAGAGATCAAAGCAGATCTGCCAGCTTTGGCAGTCAAAAATCTTTGCTATCTAAATGACAAATTGAACAAATTGACAAAAATTCAGGACTAATTTCACTATCAATTAATCCTGATTGATTGTATAGTTCGCTTACTAGTTTTAAATATCCGTCAAATCAGCACGCGGATAATAATATCTGGCTTTACCGCTGAATTGTAAATTTCAATTCAGCTATTGTTATAGGTGTATGTAAACAAAATCGATCGCCATTTAACTCCGTAACCAACTTTTGACTGATGACGAAATAAAGATTGGAAGGTAATCATATGTTTTCGAATGACAATCTCGTCAAGCGACTTGGCAAAGTATCGCACTTCAAAAATCTTTCCCCGGCTGCTTTGTTTGATATTGTAAGATCGGGTTCCATTGAACACCATAACCCCGGTAAAGTCATTTTCTTAGAAGGAGAACCTTGCGCAGGTTTATACGTACTTTTTCGAGGCCGCGTAAATCTTTGCAAAATAAGCCGGCAGGGTCAGGAAACCATTATCAATGTCATTCGGCCCGTGATTATGTTTAATGAGGTTCCGGTTCTGGATGGCGGATTAAACCCTGTGACAGCAATAGCCGATCTGGATAGCATTGTCTGGCGGCTCAGGCGTGAGGCTTTTCAGGAGCTTACCATCAGCTACCCTGTTATTGCCATGAGTTTGCTGCCCGTTTTGGCTGCGCGAAACCGGGTGATGCTTTCCTATTGCGAGGATATTTCTTTTCGTTCTGTTAAAGGTCGAACAGCAAAAATATTGCTGGATTTGAGCCAGAATGGGCAGAAGAATATTGATCGTATTGTCTATAACAACCAAACTCTATCTGCCATGGTGGCCACTGTGCCTGAACCGCTCTGCCGGGCGATGCGTGAATTACGTGAGTTGGATGCGATTTATTGTTCGCGATCTCAAATTACGATTACAGACCCGACAAGATTGGCTCAAGTTGCCGAACTTGTTCCGGATTGCCGTGTTTGATTTGCGAGCTGTTTACGTTCGTTTAATTTAATTCTGATCAGGCTAACCGATCCGCCTATCAATAAACTGCCGCCACTGACGACCAATGGTGTGATTAATAAATCCACCCAATTGCTACCCATGAATTGGTGAGTTGGTCCGGCCCAAAGAGGGGTACTGAGAACCAGTAAGCCGGTTACGATCGCGGTCACGCTGCCGGTGAGGTTTGTCTTACTATCATTAGATTTGCCGTCAAAGTTAACTTTAGAGCGCATACCCGGGGTATTGATAAACAGGAAGAACGCCAGGGTAACAAGATTGATCACCATGACCACATCCGCCGGAGTTGCTTTTCCTCGTAAAAGGATTGAAGTGACAACATGGATTATATTAATAACTGCGCCAACAACCAAAACGATCAGCGCATTTTTGTATGCTTGCTTTCCCCCACGAATTAATTTTATCAGGCTCCAGATACCAGCGATACCAACCAGGGTCGTCGCCACCACAAAAAATTGATAGAGCCATTGGAAATCCATTAATTTCCACATGGGTGGAAATTGTTTAGTAAGGAAGGCTGCGCAAGTGGTTCCGATGCCCCCCAATAAATTCATGGCGGCTGTCATTCCAACCAGGATTATTACAATAAGGCGCAAAACTTTGTTGTTTTTTTTGGTTTCCATACTTTTTGTCTCCGCTTCTGTTTCCAATAATAATCAGATCTGTTTCGAATTTTTTTATGAGACCCTGAAGGATTTAATCTGCCCCCAGGGTCTCATTGTTCACGATTAATTTTTCAAACGTTTCCTTATTATTTTGAGGAGACGCCATCCACGGGGTTTAACCCCCAAGGGTTATTGGCAAAATGACAGCGATCACAGGCTACGTCTACTGCAGTGTTATGCGATGTAAATGGAGTGGGTTCAGTCTCTGATTCCAGAGCTTGAGGCCGAAAAGTAACCCATTTTCCAGCTGCATCAGGCCCTACTGTAAGGCCATCAGCGTCATGGCAGGCACTACAAGTCACCATGGCATGAGCGTCATCGTGACCAGCAATTGGACCGCTGGCAGAATCGATTCCAGAGTGACAACCGGAAGATGCACAGTCTGCACTTAAATCATGCGGATCATGGCAGTCGTCACACCCCAAACCCTGATGGGCGCCGGCCACAACGATACTGACATGCTGTGCAAGCGGTTCGCTTTGTGTATGACATTTTGAGCACAATTCTGTTGTTGAAGCCACTTCGGAATACTCTTCGATAGGTGGGATTTCCAGCCAGGAAATTTCAGCTTGAACCTGCTTTTTCTTGACCTTGTGACAGATCTTGCACTCGACGTTCTTCCATTCGCTTTCTGCTATCAATGGCGGCGGAGGGGCAATTTCAAACTTACAAGACTTGCAACTTTCAGGCATGCTATCCATACTTGGGACAAAATTGACAGGTGCATGACATTGTGCACAAGAAGCATTGTAGTTGTTTCCATCTTGCACGTACGTGCTTGCATGTTTACTGCTTTGCCATTTCGCTTCAATTACATTTGAATCTTCCGGTTGATTGTTTTCTGCTGCCTTTGTTGCTTTAGGCGCTTGTCCATTTTGATCCGGATTCTCATTGCTGTTCGTTCCGGTCGTTGCGGGTGCACTGCTTTTTGTAGAAGATGAATCTGGTGCCGGTGCAGTACCAGTGGGTTTGCATGCTGCCAGGCTGAATGCCAGCAGCAGCATCAACGTGAGAAAGATCCAAAACGTTAATTTTCGTGGTGCGCCATTGAATAGTTTTTTTGCTTTTGTCACTTTACTTTCACCTTTAGCGTTGGTTTCTTATTTCGCTGGGGGCGCCGGTGGTTCAGGTACCTTTCCATCGGCTGTCAGAACAGTCAATTCCCAGGGGTTTGCTTCAAAATGGCAACGGCTGCAATCGACCAACCACGCGCTGCTGTGAGATTTGACAGCAACGGAGGTTGTGGCACCGCTGCGGCCGACGCTCGTCAAAATCGTCGTCCAGCGAGGATTTTCAGCATCCGCGGGGAATGGGCCAACTTCTGCACCGGAGGCGTCGTGGCAAGCCTGACACTCTAAATTGGCGTGTTGGGCCATTGTGCCTTTTGCATGGTTTTCCATTGTCATCACGTCTGCATGGCAGTCAACACAACCTTTTACTTCCATGGTGTGCGGATTATGGCAATCGGAGCACTGATCAGGACGTTGTTCCTGAGGCAAAGCGCCTCCCCAATTCAGGTGAGCGCTTCCACCGAGGATGATGGCATGTTCAACACCGCGACCACCACTGGCGGAAACACCTTTGGTATCAGCGTGGCATTTTGCACAGAGTGCTTCGGTCGTGGCGACTGTTTCGTGTTCCTTTGTCAGGGGGTTGAACCAGGCGTTTTCTGTCAGAACACGATCTCCTTCAACAACATGGCATGTTTCGCAGGAAATTCCAACCCAATCTTCTTCGGCAACGAAGTCCATGGTGGTTGCTACCCGCATTTCTTCGTCGGTTGGGAATTTACAGGTCACACAATTGGGGGGTCGGTCCGTCGTGGAGGTCGGGTCCCAGTTCTGAGGCGAATGGCAGCGCGAGCAATAGGTATTGGGGCCTTTGCCAATGTCATACGTGTTACCCATCTTGGTGTTCTTATAGGCCGCCAGGATAGCTTCGTACTCTGCACTACCAATATCGACTCCAGGTTTCACAGGCTCTGGAATTGCGGTCGGGACAACTACAGGGGCTTGTGTGGGTGGAGGGGGTTCGGTCGGCAGAACTGTGGGTGGTTCAGTTGCTGCCGGTTTGGCTGTACAGCCAACAATAAGGATGGCCCCCAGCAACAAGGTTAACATGAATACAATCTTTAATACAGATAATGATTGCATCCCTGTCTTCTTTGAATGTGGCTGGGGATTTTGAATTACTGATTTTTGCATGTATGTCTCCTTCTCTTAAATCTAGACGTGCTTATATATTAAAAAAGATTTTCCGACCTATTGTGCATATTAGCACAAATGGTGTGCTTAGCCATTAACTTAAAGCAAGAGCGCGTCTAGATTGCGGGCTTATGTGGCATTTTAAACTTTGTAAATTATGAAAAGAAATCCCTTTTGGTGTAAAAAAAGAGCAGAAAGCGCCTTGATTTACGCCCCTTTCCCTTCTATGCTGGTCACGCTATTACAGGTCGCGCAAAAAGAAAAGAGGATGAATGGCTGCAAATTTTCCGACATCGTCCTGATTTTATAAGGCCATTTTTCTGCACCAAAACATGCAAGCATATTCTCTTCTTTCAGACACTGCTTACCGGTTTTTCCTTACGAACCTAGTGAAGCAATCTTGCTCACATGGAACAGACTTGCTTCGTCGGGTGTTGCCCGCCCTCCTGCTGCTGCTCATAACATAAAAATCTGATGCCTTACGAACTAACTTGAGAAAAAGAAAGTAAAAAGGCTTTCCTTCCGAGGGATGTTATGTCTCTTTCACGTGAACTTTCGGAAGGGCGAAGCATCCGGGAAACCATCCTATCCTCTAAAAACATACCCATCGCGGATGCTTCGCCCATCAGCCGACTAACCCGACTTATACCATATATAAGTGATGGTTTGGCGTGTTACAACCATACCCTACGACTGGTCTGCATTGAGCAATATTATTTCATCCTCGAATACCGCCTTTCGGCGGTGTAGCCGAATCTCGCAATGACAGTCAGCGGCCAGTTGACATTACCAACCTAGTGAAGCAATCTGCGCCGTATGGGACTGGATTGCTTCTTCGGGCAAAAAAGCTCCCTAATCCCAAATGTATTGAGCCTCAGTAATTTCAGAAGAATCTCATGGACAATGCAACAGCCGAGTATATTTTCTAAATTCCTTGCAAATTGGAGTAATCTTCTCTTAAATTAAGGTACCAAAATGGAGATTGAAAGATAAGTTGGCACCTGCTGCTGCCCTACTGGCGATTCAACAACCTAAGTTGATTTCAAGGTTCATTTTTCGAGCGCAGAATCTATTAAAACCCGGGCTGCTTCAGCAAGCCGGACTGCGGGATTGACGCTGCCAAACATGCGGGATGCCATATAAGCACCATCCATCAATAATATGAGTTGGTCGGCCAGAGCGGAGGCATCTTTAGCACCAGCCTCTTTTGCCAATAGCCAAAAGCGTTCTCTAACAGCAAGTTTGTGATCTTGCGCAATCTGGTGGCCGGGGTAATCGTTTTGCGGGTATTCAGCGACAATATTTAAAAAGGGACACCCGTAGCAAGCCGGGGTGGTGACATATTCCTGCAGCCCTTGAAAGAAAGCCAGTAATTTTTGCTGTGCGCTAAGTGCGCCTTGCGTGGAGTCCTCAAAATAGCTCCAAAAGTCATCATCGCTTTCTTTTAGGAAGGCTATTATTAAATCATCTTTGGAGGGGTAGTGCCGGTAAAGGGTCATTTTGCTAATGCCAGATTCCGCGGCGATCATGTCTACGCCAACAGCGCGATAGCCGTACTGGAAGAACAATTTTGCCGCAGTTTGAAAAAGCTTGTCTTTTGGGGAAGCATTATTTTTCATGTTATACACCTCTTGACACGATACAGATCTGTATTGTATACTAAAAAAACCGATACAGATCTGTATCGTAACATAAGTTAAAAATTTGCGCAACTAAACAGGAGGAAAAAAAATGAAGATTGGTATTTTAGGGACAGGAATGGTAGGGCAGGTTCTTGGCGGAAAACTGGCCGAGCTGGGTCATGACGTAGAGATCGGTACGCGCGATGTACAACAAACATTAGCGCTAACAGAACCCAATGCGTACGGAATGCCAGCGTTTAGCACCTGGCAAAAGGAAAATCCAATGGTCAAACTGGGTAACTACGCCCATGCTGCCCAACATGGCGAAGTGGTGCTGAACGCAACCAACGGGACAGGCTCTTTGGCGGCTTTACAACAAGCCGGCGAAAACAATCTTAATGGCAAAATTTTGGTTGATATTGCTAATCCACTCGATTTTTCACAGGGTAACCGGCCGCGATTGTCGGTCAGCAATGACGATTCGCTGGGCGAGCAAATCCAGCGCGCCTTTCCGCAGGTTAAGGTGGTGAAGACACTCAATACAGTGACCGCCTTCTTGATGGTAAACCCCGGCCTGATTGCCAATGGAGAGCATTCTTTATTTATCTGCGGTAACGATGAAAATGCCAAAGAGCGGGTAACCGGCTGGCTCAAGCAGTGGTTCGGTTGGAGAGATGTGATTGACCTGGGTGATATTAGCGGCGCGCGTGGTATGGAAATGTATTTGCCAATTTGGCTGCGCTTGTGGGGCAAGTTGGGCACGGGTATGTTTAACGTCAAGGTGGTCAAATAGAACATTTACACATTCAACGATGTGTGATGCAGGAGAGATCAGTATGGAGAGTACCACAACATTAGGCCGCAGTGATCTGCGAGTACCCCGCCTTGGTGTAGGGGCAATGACCTGGGGCGAGCCAAAGGGATTGGCTCGCCTTAATCCAGCAAAGATGGCTTACGGTGGTGCGGATGGGTACAATGAAGAAAAGCTTGCGCTTGAGACAAGCCTGGATGCAGGAGTGAACTTATTTGACACAGCGGCAATGTACAGTGGCGGTGCTTCAGAGCGGCGTTTGGGTGAATTGGCCCAAGGAAGAGACGTGTTGATTGCCACGAAATTCCCGGGCAGTTTTTTCTTTCAAACGGAAAATCTTCTGAAAGAGCTGGATGCAAGCCTGGCTCGGCTGGGTCGGAGTTGGCTGGATCTGTATCAACACCACTTTCCAACCAATCGGGTTCCAATCCCTCAACTGATGGAGTTGTTGGCAAACGCAGTCGAGGCAGGCAAGGTTAAGGCGGTCGGTGTGAGCAATTATTCGGCAGAACAAATGCGTATTGCTCACGCGGTGCTTGCCCGCCGTGGCATTCCATTGGCTTCCAATCAGGTCGAATATTCGCTTTTGCACCGCCAGCCAGAGGTCATGGCGTTTTGGATGTGTGCCGCGAATTGGGGATTACACTCATCGCTTATCAACCATTGGCAAGCGGAGCACTGACTGGTAAGTACTCGCCGATAAAAAAACCAAGTGGATTCAGACGCTTTCTACCAAATTTCAGCAAGAAGTCAATGGAGGCTGTCCATCCTGTGCTGGAACTTTTGCGTCAAATTGGTGACCGTTATTCAAAGTCACCCAGTCAAGTAGCCCTGCGCTGGCTGATCGAAAATCCACTGGTACTCCCCATTCCAGGTGCAAAGAACAGCAAACAGGCACTAAGCAATGCCGGAGCATTGACATTCAGCTTGACTCCGGCGGAAATCGAAGAGCTTAATCAAGTGACACTTGCCTGGCGAACTTAGCAGGCAGTCAAGTGGTTGGTCTCAATACGCATAATTTAACCATCTTCCAAAAAGATACTCTATGACCTATCCGCCTGATTTTCGTCGATTGCTGCCTGACAATATCGATGGTAGTTGTCGCTCATCTGTCTCTATTCCCAATGCGACTTTCCATTGAAAATCAAAGATTGCTCGCGCTTTTTTCTCTTTATCTGAACCTTTGACGAAGGTCTGCAATGGTAATTTGGGTGGGAGCGGATGGGGAGGTACACTTGATTCACCCAATTGAACGCCTTGAAATCTTCATACTTAAATAGTCTTCCGGTCATCTTTCCAGATATCCATGAAAAAAATACGTCTTGACCTGTTCAATGTATTGATTATCCTAGGCCCACATTTTTCATTCCAGGCTTTGGATTAATCGTACCTAATTTTTCTTTTTAGAAGAGTTTTTTCGATCAGTTCTTAGCAGCACTTCTAGCCGGATGAAATTTTTTTCATTCGCAGCACTTTATGCAGGCTTACCCCAAACAAAAAGAAACCCAGCGGGGTGGTAATTGCATAGAGCACCCATCCTGTGTGCCATTGCAAATGCAGAGTTGTGGCCAGCGAGTACACCCCGCTGGCGGTCAGCGGCAGTGTCAGAAGGCTGATGTATTTCCATGGGGATGCCTGGCCACGCAGGTCCTCCATCAATGAACCCTCCACCTCATCCAAACGGTTACGGCGTAATCCCCAATAGACCAGCCCCAACAAAACCGGCAGGATAAGCGCAGCCAGTGGAGCGGCTGGGATTACGATGAAAACTAAATAGAGCACAAATAGAGTGGCTACTCCCAGGAGAGTCCGACGGTTGAGAACGAAAGGTTCGCTGGAACTCCAAACTGCCAGCCAGTATGCCAGGATGACGAGTAGACTGGTGAGGAAGGTAAAAGAAGCAAATTCCGGAATGGAGGCAACCCCGCCATCCGCTTCTCCCCACCAGAAGATAGCCCACAGCCCATAAGCAACCCCAATGGCGCCAGCCAGCTTGATCAACGACCAAGTGCTTGAGAATAACAAAGCCTTACGTACTGCATACCAACCGACCCAAACCGTTAGTAAAGCATGCCAGGCCAGACCGGTAAAAGAAATGGAGAGCGGCAGCATTTCGTAGGTTGTTTGCACCACCACACCTTCTGCCAGCCAGCCAAAGGCGGCACCTACCAGAAAAAGTGGCCAAATATTCTTAACCCGAAAAAAGGTAACCAGGCCTAAAAAGACATAGGCCAGCAGGGAATAAGCGGCCCAGGTTCCCAGCCAGGAGAGCAATGAATCATCCGGTCGGACGCGTGCCCAAAACAGGTGTTCTGAGAAATAAACAAAGATGTAGCCAGTTGATAAGACCAGTAGAAAATTTTTCATAGTTTTCATATCAGAGGTTATTACTTGAAATGCGCACAGTTGTGAGTATGCGTTTTGGTTATCAACTGTTCTCTGACTCTTTTGGCTGAAACAAAGTGTCAAATTTTCTGTTGACTTCCATCAGACAACCTGTCAACACCATGCTTGACCCAAGCATCTCGAGCCCCTCTTCGGCCAGGGAGGTAATCTGACTCCAGGCATAGGGTAGTATGAAGGTCAATTCGACCCAATCCACCAGCAAGCCCCCGAGCGCGTAGATTATCAAACCGCCGATGATCCAATTGCGTAGGGCATGGTCCTTGCTACGAGCAACAAAAAAGTAATACAGACAGACGAGAAAGAATGTCCCCATTATTGGCGCGTAAACATAAACCCATTTTACCCTGCTAAACCGGTCGATCAGTTCGTGAATTTGGGCGGCCTCATCCAGGGAGAGAAGGAGATAAAGGGAACCAAAAAACAACCAGAACTTCCTCCAATAAAATTGAGTTGCTGATGTTTGTTTTACGAGATGGTAAAGGAAAAAAGAGCATGCCGAAATAGAAAAAAGCAAAATTGTTTCATACCAGGTTGGCAGATTTGCTTCAGCATTCAAGTTGAAACGCTGCACAAGAAATTCTGCAAATACCAGGTTTGAAAAATGGGCATAAATCACAAAAAAAGAATGAAGGGCTAGAAGAAGTATGGTAGTAGCAATAGACGCCCAAAAGATTTTGTAAACAGGAATTTTCATGCCGCTCTCCGAGGAAGAATTCTATCTCATCTCACTGTACGTACTTTTTGCATGCGGGGTTGAGAGTTTGACTTGTAGCCAATGCAAACTTACAAAGATTTGCTGATAGAGGCAAGGATTTGTGCATGTATACTCTCAAAAATTTGCTTCCCCATAAAAAACCGTTTTTAGAATATTGGATATCTTCTGGGAGATAAGCCGGCAAGGTGATCAAATGGTATTCAGCGGAAACATCTTTGCTTAATAATTCCTCGGCAAAAATATCATAACTGACAATAATATCCGGCTCGCTTGCGATCACAAACTCATACGGAATGGCACCGGACGTGCCGGAACTTCTTTGAACTGGGATTGCCATAGGATGAAATGTCAGCGCATCTCTGGATGCCAGACCAGCCCCATCCAGAATCTTTCCCTTAAATGAATAACCCAGCCCTCCAATTTCCGAGGTAAGCAAATTTGCTTCTGGATATTCTTGGTTGAGAATATCGCCAACATAAAGATACATTTTTACCCTTGCGCCACTTTCGAAAAGCACGAAATCATCCGGCCGGGAATGGATGGCATGCATGCTGGATACCAAGAAAAATCCTGAAAAGAGGAACAAGGTAAAAAGGGGAATTTTAAGCACAAAATTACGGGGTGGCGGCACCAGGTATGCATAGGAAAAGAGTGAGGTCACCAGCGGAAGCATATATAGTGGGGTGTACCATTCAAACAGGAGCACATGTTTTCCAACGTAAGACGCAAGCACTAAAAGCGCCGATACTCCCAGTGCGGCCGGATAATAACTGCGCTTAATCAAGTCTTTCTCGCGGATTGTCACCCAACTCAATACGACGATGGGTAAAAGTAAGAAAGTCGCTCTAACTATCAGTTTTGGAAAGTTCGCTGCGGGAAAACCAGGAAGTGATCTATTTAATACTTCTATAAAGGTTTGAAAAGGTGTTATGGAATAAACTACAGACTTTGCCAGAACGGATTGGGGGATTATTGTTCTAAAGAAATACAAATCAAAAATAATAAAAGGAAGAATTCCAGCGGTAAACCATAAAATAGTTTTTTGTAGCTTAAATTCTCCGCGAAAAATCGCTAGCGCGCAGAGCAGTGAAGCAAGCAAAATTAATTCCATCCGGAAATAAAGCGACATTGCAAGGAGCAAGAACCCGACGCTCTTTGTCTTTAAGAGTAAAAAGATTCCCGCCCCCGCCAGAAGCAATGCCAAAGAAGTTTCCATAAGTCCGATGCTGGGCAGCAGGAGCAGAGCTAAAATGGTTGTTTGAAAGAGCAGCTTTTGAGGGAGAGTCAGCTGTCTTTGTAAAAAGATCTCAACAATGCGGGTGTAAATGAACACTACCCCAATGGTGATCAGGGCGTTAATTATGCTGATGATTAACGCGAAGTGACCAACCAGATGAATCGCCTTTGCCAGCCAATAGATCAAAGCCAGAAAAATCACCCAACCTGAGGATGTACTAACCTTCAATATTTCCAGGGGATTGTAATAAGGGACACCAAAATCAACGAGATTGCGCGCAACGCGAAAATGAATATAAGCGTCATCATATGAATATTGGTGTAATTGAATATGCAAAAGTACAACGATACCCATTAATAGCAGCATGCCCAAAATAGCAGCTAATTCATTTCTTAGTAAATTGGCAGATCTTGTAAATTTCAAATTCAATAGATTACTCAAATTTTATCTTTTCAATAAAACCGGGTTGGAAAGTATTATTTGGCGGGCGATCGCCCGCAGAATAATACTCTGCCCCTAATTTTTGAAATGATATCTCAAATTCTTTTATTAAATTGGGTTCTGTGTCTCTGTAATTATACCGGGAAACAAACCACTGCCATTTGTATGTTGCCAATAATACCAATAGGTAAACATAGCGCTGGAATCGCTAAAGTTGATTCTATAATGCAGCCAAATCGAATTTAGCCAGCACTTGATTGAACGATTCTTTGTCTGATAAAACCAATAAGGTATCATTGCCTTGCAATACTGTCCCTCCACTCGGCATCATGAAGTCATTGTCTCTGGCAATCAAAATTATTAGGAATTCGTCCGGAAGGCCCAGTTCAAAGATGGCTTTTCCAATCATGGCTGAGCCAGGTGGTACCGGTAGTTCCTTTAATTCACCCTTTAAGCCAGTCATCGGCACATATTCTATTGGATACATGCGCTTTGGAATGATAGGGGCGTCTACTTTAAGTAATTTTGCCACTGGAGCGAGTGAAGTACCTTGCATTAAGACAGAGGTGAGAACTACAAAGAAAACAATATTAAAAATTAGATTGGCCTGTTCAAGTCGCGCAACCAGTGGAAATGTAGCCAGAATGATCGGCGCTGCCCCACGTAAGCCAACCCAGGAGATAAACGTTTTTTCACGCCAGCCCAGTTTGCTTGGGATCAGACTGATAAACACACTGATAGGGCGGGCAATAAACATCAAGCAGCCCGCGATGAGCAATGCCACACCGGTAATCCGGGCCACTTGCGAAGGAAAAACCAGTAGGCCCAGACCCAGGAACATGACGATTTGCATAATCCAGGCCATGCCATCATGAAAGTGCATTAAGCTCTTCTGATGTAAAAAGTCCTGCTGCCCTAAAACAATGCCGGCAATATAGACAGCCAAAAAACCACTGCCTTTCAAGAAATCAGCCAACCCGAATGTTATGAACACCAGCGATAAGGTCAGGACAGGGTAGAGTCCTTCATAGCCCAGTTTGAGGTGATTGATTAAATATTGCATGACCTTGCCCATGCCATAACCGATTACTGCACCGATAAGCATTTGCTGGAAAAATAATCCGATCAGATTCAAAAGTGAAGACCCCGGATTTGTGATCAACTGGATTAAACCGATGGTCAGAAATATCGCCATGGGGTCATTGCTGCCCGATTCAAGCTCAAGCAGCGGTTTGAGTTTCTTCTTGAGGCTGATTCCTTTTGAACGCAAAACTGCGAATACTGCTGCCGCATCCGTGGAAGACACGATTGCGCCGACCAATAAACCCTCAAGGAGTGAAAGACCCAGAAGTACAGTCGCGAAAAACCCCACGATGATTCCGGTGATGAGCACTCCCAGCGTAGATAGCAAGATGCCTTCTTTAAGCACCGGACGGGCGTTTGCCCATTCCGTACTGAGGCCACCGGAGAAAAGAATCAAGACCAAAGCAATAATTCCTATGAACTGCATTAGTGCAGGGTCATCAAAATAAATGCCACCAATACCCTCCGAACCGGCCAGCATTCCTAAAATCAGAAATAACAAAAGGGCCGGGATGCCAAAGCGGTCGGAGATTTTGCTGACAAGCACACTAATCAACAACAAAATAGCAGCGCTAATTAATAAATAGTCATTCATGAATGGTCAGTCCTGGCCAAAAAAAGCGGAAGAGAGTATGTGTTTACTATTGATTTGTGATCCGGTAAGTTCTTGTTTCAGGGATCGCAAAAAACCCGCTATGGACATTTTAGCACTATTAAAGATAAGGGAGCGTAAAAAATCTAACCACATTTTTTTGTTCAGGCCCCACCTAAATCAGCTCTCACTCACTTCTCTTTCCTGTTTTGAAAATAGCCCATTTCATCTTCCATTTCTTTTTCAAAACTTATGCCGATTTTTTCTGCCACCCGTTGAGAGGCCGTATTTTGCGGATCAATCAAGCTTACCAATCTTTGTAAATCCAGCCGGGTAGGTGCGTGCTCTGCAATGGCGGTGGCCGCTTCAGTTGTCAGACCGTGCCCCCAAAAAACGGGATCGATTAGGTAAGCTAGCTTGATCTCCAATTGCCCATTCAGGTGCCAGGGCAGCAAGCCATGCCATTAAACTGAGCAGAGGGTTTACATATGGTAGCCCATAGACCTAATACCGGATTATGCGGGTGCCCGTGTTAGTGCCAGGCCAGTTCCTGCTTTGTTTCTTCGTAATTCGTAGGGGCATCGGGAATATAGCGCACCACTTCAGGATTGCAGTACAGCCGGAAAAGGTCATGAATGTCCGTGGGTAGCTGATGGCGCAACAGAAGTCTTTCGGTTTCGAGGGTGATCAGCTTTCTTGCCTTTTTCGTTGTACATTTATTTAGGCGTTCGCCATCCGGGAGTGCCCAAATCTATTTTTGTGCAGAGCGGTTACGGCGCTCCGTTGCTATCACAAGTTATCGATTCAGCGACGGTTCGCCTGCTGGAAATTTGGCGGCAGCCTCCTTCGTATTCGAGGGGTTGTGTTAGATGAAGAGGAGCGCAGGCTAGTGATTGCAATCCAAGGGAAGGTCTTGATGCAGCTAAATTTATGGGCGTAAGGTGCACAGCGCCTGACGAATTTCACCCAAGTGATAGGCACTATGCGCAACAATTGCGATTGCTCCGCCCACCTCTTCTTCATTTGGCCAAGCTGGTGCTTGTGAAAGAATTGCGATCATCGCGGCATAACTGGTGCGCAATTCGTCTTGAATGGCCTGCCATTCCAGGTCTGTTACCTTTCCAACCGTTCGCCAGATCTCACCCCAATCCGCGTTGGGCGAATCTGGCTCGAGCATCGACTGCCGGACAACATCCAGGTAAAAGGCTACGTGTTTGACCTGGGCAGCCAGGGTGGCACATTTTCCACCGACTGGAATGGAGGCTTCTTCAGCGGTGATATCAGCCAGGGTTTCGAATAAAGATGTATTTCGATCGAGATAATAGCCTTCCACCTGCTCAAAGGTTTCCTTAAGCAGGTTAATGAGTGCAGAGTTGAAATGTTGGGATTGAATTTCATTGGTCATGTCTGTACTCCTATGAAAGAGATGGTTTTTATTTTTAACAGGATGAAGAAACTAAACAATATCCGATTTTCCATTATACGGATTTCGAGGTGACTTGAATGAATTTGTATAATTTAGATACTGGTACCCCGCCATCTGGCCACGTGCCCAACAATTCATATAAAGAATCACCACGAAATTTATGGAGTCTTCACAGCAGGCGACTATCACCTCTAAGAGATTGCTTTTCTTACAGAATTGTGGGATTCTCAGCTTTCCATGTTGATCCGTGTGGAATTTATTACGGAGACGATGATTCTATCAATTTTCAGCTTTTAACGATCACTCTCTCAAATCAAATTACCCAATCAACCAATCACCAAATATCGAATATCCAATACCTAATATCATGTACAATAAATACTTCCTCTTTTTCATTTCAGGAGTTCCCCATGCAATTATTAAAAGATCGAATTATCAAGGATGGTGCCAACCTGGGGGGCGGCATTCTCAAGGTGGATGGTTTTATCAACCATCAGGTTGATGCAGTCTTAATGGATGCTTGCGGTCAGGAACTGGCAAGTCTCTTTAAAGAGATTGGCGCTGACAAGGTGCTGACTGCTGAAATCTCCGGTATTGCCCCGGCAGTGATGACCGCCCGTTATCTGAACATCCCGGTGGTATATGCTCGCAAGACCAAGCCAATAACCATGCCGGAAACCGTCTATCTGACCACTGCACCTTCGCATACGCGCGGCACAATGACAGAGCTGATTGTTTCACCTGAATTCTTGTGCTGCGGCGAAAAAATATTGATCATCGATGATTTCCTGGCCTCCGGCAGCACGATCGCCGGACTTGCGCGCCTGACGGCAGCAGCCGGCGCGCAACTGGTAGGTATCGGAGCGTTGGTCGAGAAGGTTTTTGAAGGTGGCCGTGAGAAATTAAAGGGATTGGGTGTGCCGATCGAATCGCTGGCCATTATATCCAATATGGATGACGGCAAGATCGTATTTTCCAATTAATTCGTATGTATGACACCATCGTTGTTCTTGATTTTGGCTCACAATACAGCCAATTGATTACCCGGCGGGTACGCGAAGCACAGGTATACTGCGAGATGTTTCCCTGGAATGTAGATGCTGCCCGGGTCATGGCTATGCAGCCACGCGGTTTCATTTTATCTGGTGGACCGAATTCGATTTACGCTCCCGGAGCTCCCCAGTTGCCAGCTTTTGTACTGGAGAGTGGCTTGCCTGTTCTGGGGATCTGCTACGGGATGCAGGCGCTCACCAGAGCGTTAGGTGGGGTGGTGGCTGCTTCCAGCGAAGGTGAGTACGGATTGGCACAGATTGAGACACTTTTGCCAAACCCATTGCTCCCACCCGGCATCCAGCCGGTCTGGATGTCACATGGCGATCGTATTGAATCACTTCCAACCGGCTTCGAACGCCTGGCGGCCAGCCATAATAGCCCGATTGCGGCGATGGGTGATGTGAAGCGTGCAATTTACGGCGTGCAATTTCATCCAGAGGTACGCCATACCCCGGCTGGATTTGCCATGTTGCAGCGTTTTGTGCTTGATATCTGCCAGTGCCGGGCGACCTGGACACCTGAATCGATAATCGCTGAAAGCATCGAACAGATCCGGCAGCAGGTCGGCGATCAACGCGCCCTGGTTGGCGTCAGCGGTGGCGTGGATTCAAGTGTGTCGGCCGCCTTGGTTTACAGGGCTATTGGATCGCAGTTGGTGGCGGTTTTTGTCGATAACGGCCTCTTGCGACAAAATGAGCGCAATCAGGTGGAAGCAGCCTTCCGCCAGCACCTGGGTATGCCGCTAAAAACGGTCGACGCGATAGCAGAGTTCATGGCTGCCCTCGCAGGGGTGACTGATCCGGAACAAAAGCGCAAAGCAATTGGGGGTACATTTATTCGCGTCTTTGAGCAAGCTGCTCTTTCAAGCGGCCAACCCCAGTTTCTGGTGCAGGGCACCATATATCCGGATGTAATCGAATCGAGCGCTCCGGATCGCAGCCAGGGACAGGTCATCAAATCGCACCACAATGTCGGTGGATTGCCGGATGACCTTGACTTTGCTTTGGTGGAACCTTTACGCTATCTTTTTAAAGATGAAGTGCGGGCAGTCGGTGAGGCGCTGGGACTGCCGGTCGAACTGGTCTGGAGGCAGCCTTTCCCGGGTCCCGGCCTGGCTGTGCGATGTTTAGGGGGGATCACGCCCGAGCGACTGGCCACCCTGCGGGCTGCGGATGCCATCTTTACTTCTGAATTGAGCACGGCAGGTCTATTGGGTAAGCGCACCCGCGAAGTTGAATTGCCAATCGCACAGGCATTTGCAGTCTTGTTGCCGGTGCGCTCGGTGGGAGTAATGGGCGATTCGCGCACCTATCAGGAGGTGATCGCCTTGCGCGCGGTTACCAGTGATGACTTCATGACCGCTGATTGGGCTCGCCTGCCTTATGATCTGCTGGCAAGAGTGGCTGGCCGTATTGTCAATGAGGTTGCCGGGGTCAACCGCGTTGTGTACGACGTCACCAGCAAACCACCTGCCACGATTGAGTGGGAGTAAAACAATAAACATGCATGTATTTTTTTAACAACATGCGCTGCTGTTTACTGATAATACAAGAGCTTCTACAAAGTCTATAAATCTTATTAATAAAAGGTTATTATTAATTGCTTTGAATTAATAATTAGAACCTAAATTTTTATCTTTTCGAAAAACACTTTTCAACTTCGTTTTATTGAAACGATACAAATTTTTAAAAAATTTGAATAGGCTGGGTGACCAAACCTATATTTATATAAACACCTTAAAGGAGAAATAAACGTGGATAAACAATTAGATCGAAACAAAAAAAATGGTAATAAAAACCCCATGGCAAAAAATGGCTTGGGTGATCCTATTCCCAGTAGAAATCAGAGAAAAGGTGATGACCCTGGATTAAGAACAGCCGCAGGTGCTCCTGTGACAGACAATCAAGATAGTATGACGGCTGGACAACGCGGGTCAGTCTCCTTGCAAGATGTATGGTTGTTGGAAAAGCTGGCTCATTTTGATCGCGAAGTGATACCTGAACGTAGAATGCATGCGAAAGGCTCGGGAGCATTTGGAACTTTTACTGTTACCCACGATATAACGAGGTATACCAAAGCCAATATATTTTCTAAAATTGGCAAAAAAACGGAAATGGTAGCTCGTTTCTCAACAGTGGCCGGGGAGCGGGGAGCAGCCGATGCAGAAAGAGATATTCGTGGATTTGCTTTGAAGTTTTATACGGAGGAAGGCAATTGGGATTTGGTCGGTAACAATACACCTGTATTTTTCTTTAGAGATCCAATGAAATTTATTGACTTAAATCATGCGGTTAAGAGAGACCCCCGAACGAATATGAGAAGCCCCAATACAAATTGGGATTTCTGGAGTTCTTTACCGGAGGCACTTTTGCAGGTTACCATAATTATGGGGGATAGAGGTCTTCCATCATCATACAGACATATGCATGGGTTTAGTTCGCATGCATTTAGCCTTATCAACAGTGAAAATAAGCGGGTGTGGGTAAAATTTCACTTTAGATCTCAACAAGGCATACGAAATCTAACCGATCAAGAAGCTGGCAAGGTAGTCGGAATGGATAGAGAATCTCATCAGAGAGACCTTTATCAGGCGATTGAACAAGGAATGTATCCAAAGTGGAAAATGTATATACAAGTGATGACCGAAGAACAAGCTGATGCGATGGAAAACAATCCTTTTGACTTAACCAAAATGTGGTTAAAAGAAGATTTTCCGCTTATGCCAGTCGGAGAATTTGAATTAAATAAGAATCCAGATAATTATTTTGCGCAAATAGAGCAAGCCGGTTTTAACCCTGCCAGTGTAGTTCCGGGAATTAGTTTTTCCCCTGATCGTATGCTCCAGGGTCGCTTATTTTCCTATGGGGATGCGCAAAGGTATCGTTTGGGTGTTAATCACCATCAAATACCAGTTAATACGCCCAAAGCAGTTAAAAACCCACATAGCTTCCACAGGGACGGGCTTATGCGTGTTGATGGAAACCTGGGAAGCGAGCTGCATTACGAACCAAATAGCTATGGGAATTGGGAAGACAGTCCCGAGGATAATCTTCCGATGGAAAAAGGTGGGGATGTTTACAGATACGACTTTCGAGAAGACGATTCTGATTATTACACACAACCGGGGCTTCTTTTCCGAGCGATGACCGCTGATCAAAAGCAGGTTTTATTTGATAATACTGCCAGAAATATGGGAGACTCAACGCTTCAAATAAAACACAGGCACATTTATAATTGTTATCGGGCAGATCCTGAATATGGCAAGGGAGTTGCAAAGTCATTAAATATTGCAATTGAAGATGTAGATTTAAATTTACCTGAGAAAAATTCCAGTATAAATCTAAAAAAAGCCAACAACTTACATCCAGAATTAAATATTCCTACCCAACCCGTAGATCCCGGTATAGAAATAGATACGAATACCGATAGTTATATCGAGCCTGAGAACGATCCCTGGCTATTATAAAAATATGGCATACGAAAACAGATGTCTGTTTTCGTGTGCCAGTTTTACATTAAAGCAAATTTCGTTGCTACTCAATCTTCTAAAATGATGCCATTGCGAACCATTGTCCTTGTCTTTGGTGGCCTCGCAATGGCATTTTCCGGTAACCAGCCAACATCCTGATTTTTATGCGGGTTACTGGATGGCTTTTCGCCCTAAAAAACTACATTTTTCCACCACCCAAGCTTGGCTTTAAATATTCTTTTCCTTTTGGGTTTGGTTTTACACTCAGAAAGAAATGATGGTGTTCACCTTTGCGTGAAATATTGGCTGCTTGTGGATCATGGTTTGGAGAAGAAGCTCCCACTAAGTGATATTCGTAACTCCCTGATTGCAAGGTGTTATTAAGCTTGCAATTTATCATTTCAATAATTAGGGAGGAGTGTTTTATTGACACGTCCCGTTTTATTCAAAAGATACCTTGCAAATGTGATTATGGTCATGAGAGTCACTATGACCGGCACGCATTTGGCATGCTTTTGGGTGACATTTGGTACCCATATTATGTATCGTCAGTACGATGCGCGGCCACAGTTTCGCCTTTACGATCAATAGGGTATAAAACTGTGATTTCAAATATTTTCATCAAGGAAGCTTATGCTTGAAGCATTACTTTACAATTTTTCAAAGCCGGTTATAAAAACCTATACGGGTACCATGCTTAATATGGATATCCGCCGGTATTCACCACTGCCTGATGGGGCGAAAATCATTGTTGCCAATCATCCCAGCACCACTGATCCTTTTTATGTGGCAGCCATGGTTAATCATCAGGCTTTTATTTTGATCAATGAAAAACTTTTCAAAGTGCCGGTGTTTGGCAAGTATCTTCGTCGTTCCGGGCATATACCGGTTGTTCCTGGTAATGGAAAAGCAGCCATGGATGAAGCTTTGCAGCGCCTGGCGAACAACGAAACAATCGTTATTTTTCCGGAAGGCAACCTCAGTCCACGCGAAGGTGGTTTTGGCGATCCACGCACTGGGGCAGCCAGGCTGGCTTTGCTGAGCGGGGCGCCGGTCATTCCGGTAGGGATCCATTTGCTGCGTGGAAGAGTACGTTCGATCATCACGCACATCGAAGGAAAAGAAGAGGAAGGGCGCTGGTATTTCCATGGCCCCTACTACATGACCGTTGGTCTCCCAATTCCTTTCCATGGTAATGTCGATGATCACAATCATGTGCGCCAGATTTCCAAAATTATCATGAGTCATATTCGCGAACTGGCTTTCCAAAGCGAGGATCGCCATCTACAAGGACCATTTATGAGTCCATTAAAAGCTTTTTTCTAATCAGAATCGGGGAGGAATTTTCCAAATGAATATAGTTACGGATAGTGGTATGGATATTACACCGGGGGTTTTTGAAGCCATTGGAGTGCAAGTACACGCTGTGCCACTTAAAATCGAATTGGATGGCAAGACCTACCGCAGCGGGGAGGATATCCAACCAGACGAGTTTTACGAATTGCTAACCACGACAGATAGCCTGCCGGTTACCTCACTGCCCTCACCGGGCGATTTTGCGGAATTATATCGCCGCCTGGCACCATCCGGCCCGATTCTCTCCATTCACATTTCCTCAGGCTTGAGCAATACCCTCCAATCTGCAAAGACAGCCGCACAGATGGTTCCGGAAGCTGATGTCCACTTTATTGATACCTTAACCCTTTCCGGGGCACAAGGTTGGCAGGTGGAAGCTGCTGCCAGAGGGGTCAAAGCTGGTTTGTCGTTGCAAAAGATAGAAGAACTGGTGGCAAAAGTTCGGGCAGCCACAGAAACCATCTACACATTGCCCGATCTAAAATATCTGATTCACGGCGGCCGTATCAGCCACATGAAAGGCTTGTTAGCGAATATTCTGCGCATCAAACCGCTCATTGGCGTCAGCAAATCCGACGGTAAATACTATGATCGCGGCAAAAGCCCAACCTTCAAGCGCGCTTTGGAGGGTCTGGTGAATGTCATTAAGAAAGACGTGCCGGAAGGCAGTGATTTACGCATTCAAATTGGCAGCACCGTCAATCCGGATGGTGTCGAACGTATCCGGGAACTGCTTAATCAGAGTTATATCTGCCACTGGCTGCCTGATTCGACCGTAGCACCTGTATTGGGTGCGCATACCGGTCGTGGGCTGGTGGGTGCATTTTATGCAAACATGAAACTTTTTCCGGAGATATCTGCCGCATAGGTATTAACTCCGCTCGTTTCTGTCTCACTCGCTTTCGAACATAAAAATTTCTTTAAATGGATGCTGCCATCCTTGGATATTTTCACTTACCTGTTTGGAGGAAAAAATGAAAGTGTTATTTATTTACCCGCAATTTCCCGATACTTTTTGGAGTTTTAAGCACGCCCTTAAGTTCATTGATAAAAAAGCCGGTACACCTCCGCTTGGTTTGTTGACTATTGCTTCCCTCTTACCGCATGGTTGGGAAAAGCGATTGGTGGATGTCAATATTCGGCCACTGGTGGAAGAAGACCTTGCCTGGGCCGATCTGGTAATGATTTCAGCCATGGTAGTGCAACGCGAATCGGCCCATGCCTTAATTAAACAGGCGAAACTGGCTGGCAAGACAGTCGTTGCCGGCGGGCCGCTCTTCACCAGTGAATTTGAATCTTTCCCATTGGTTGATCATTTTGTGCTCAATGAAGGCGAAATTACCTTACCGCGTTTCTGGCTTGATTATGGGCGCGGCCAGGCGCAGAGAGTATATACCTCCGATGTACATCCGGATATCCAACATACCCCGCCACCTTTGTGGCATCTGGCTGATCTGAAACAATATGCAACCATGAGCATCCAGTTTTCTCGTGGCTGTCCTTACAACTGTGATTTCTGCAACATTACGTCGATGTTGGGGCATAGGCCGCGTACCAAAACCGCAAAACAATTGATTAACGAGCTGGATGGATTGTATGCTTTAGGATGGCGTGAGCCGGTCTTTATTGTGGATGATAACTTTATTGGCAATAAGAAGGTTCTCAAGCAGGAAGTGCTGCCGGCACTGATCGAATGGCGCAAAGGAAAGACGGGATTGCCTTTCAACACCGAAGTTTCCATCAACCTGGCAGATGATGCAGTATTGATGAGCCAGATGGTGGCTGCCGGATTTAATGAGGTTTTTGTCGGTATTGAGACTCCCAATGAAGAAAGCCTGGTTGAGTGCAGTAAGACCCAAAACCGCAATCGGGACCTGATAGAGAGTGTCCGGCGTATTCAGCGAGCTGGTATGGAAGTTCAGGGCGGCTTTATTGTTGGTTTTGATTCGGATACGGAAACAATTTTTACGCAGCAATCAGATTTTATAATGAAAGCCGGAATCACCACCGCCATGATTGGTCTGCTGCAAGCCCCGGCCGGGACTCGTTTGTACGATCGCATGAAGCTTGAAGGCAGGTTGTTAGGCGAAATGACCGGTGACAATGGTGATGGATCCACCAATATTATTCCAAAACTGGATTTAAAAATTCTGCAAGCGGGCCACCGTCAATTAGTGCAATTTTTGTATACCCCGCAGGCTTATTATCAGCGCGCCAAGACTTTTTTGCTCACAGTGCAACCACCCCAGATTCAGTTGCACCTGGACTGGACGTATATACGCGCTTTGTTTCGCTCGGTTGTTACCCTGGGCATTAAAGGAGTTGAGCGAGCCGAGTATTGGAAACTATTTTTATGGACCTTATTTCGCAAACCACGCCTATTTCCACAGGCAATCACCCTGGCGATTTACGGCCATCATTTTCGGATACTCGCAGATAGGATGTGAGGTGGGGCTGGGGGTGTGAGGTCACAACTTGTAGATGGAAAGATAGGATTATTGGAATAAAGCCAAGGAAATTGCATAAATGCTATCAATAAAAGTGAATTTATTATTTTTTTAGTCAACTTCTCGAACTTCGATTTTTACGGAGTAAAATTGTCCAAAAAATCACTGTAAGTTTTCAAAAAAAGTCTAAACACCTTACTTATCAAACAATGATTTAATCACCAGTTGTCTCCGATTAATTGGTAACAGGAAAGTATGTAACTCATTTCTCCCGAACCCAGTGGATTATGTCTATACGGGTGATCGATGCCGATATAATGGTGAAATATTTACCCATTATTTGGTACTTTGAAATGCGGATTCTTTATCTTTATTTTTACAAAAAATTAGTAGTTGACATTATAGTTTAACCTCTCTATAATAAAGAAAACGATTGCGCAAACCATTAACCGGATTGGAATGAACGATGTCTACGATTAGAGAGGTTGCAGAACAAGCTAATGTATCCATTACTACTGTTTCACACGTAGTCAACAATACACGATTTGTCTCAAGTGAAGTAAAAAATCGGGTGTTAATTGCCATGGAGGAAATTGGCTATCAACCTAATGAACTAGCCCGATCTTTACGTATGGGACAAACGCATACGATCGGGCTGATCCTCCCTGACAGTGCCAATCCTTTTTTTGCGGAGGTTGGTCACCACGTTGAATCAGCCGCTTTTGCAGCCAATTACAATGTTATCTTGTGCAATACTGAAGGTTTGCAGGATAAAGAGAAGATCTACGTTGATGTCCTTCTCAAAAAACAGGTTGATGGGATAATTTTTGTTGCAGCTGGTGATCGACCAGAATCTTTGTATCCTCTAATCAAACACAAACATCCGGTTGTTCTAATCGATCGCAACCTTTCGGAAATGCAATACGCTATAGACTCAGTTTTCACCGATAATTATCAAGGCGGGTATCGAGTTACAAAACATCTATTAGCGATTGGGCACCAGAATATTGGTTGTATTATGGGTCCACATCATCTCTCGCCTTCCATGGACAGAGTGGTTGGTTTTCGCAACGCCTTGCATGAGTCTGGTTTTTCAGTTAATGAGGACATCATTGTGCAAGGTGACTTTCACCCTACATCAGGATACAAGGCTGCTTTAGAGATTCTTACCAATCCCTCCCGTCCTACTGCCATCTTCGCTTTTAACGATTTGATGGCTATAGGTGTAATTCGTGCTGCATCTGAAAAGGGTTTACGCGTTCCGCAGGACTTGGCTGTGGTGGGCTTTGATGATATTGAGCTCACACAGTATGTAACTCCTTCCCTGACTACGATGGCTCAGCCAAAG
Organism: Chloroflexi bacterium 44-23; assembly: GCA_001899005.1. Taxonomy (GTDB): domain Bacteria; phylum Chloroflexota; class Anaerolineae; order Anaerolineales; family Anaerolineaceae; genus UBA6170. The sequence continues at coordinate 44,761 of MKUW01000001.1, read as the reverse complement.
TTGCAAATGGGTATGGAAGCTGTTCGTTTATTAACCGAGCGGATGCAGGATAATAGTCTACCAGCACAGACAATCATGCTTGAAACAAAATTAATTGTAAGAGATTCTTGTGGCGCAAAATTGAAAAGAGGATTATCAGACATAAGCACTGTTCAAGGGGAAAAATATCTAGATCAAAAGGATTAAGAAAATGAAGGTTAGCGGACACACTTTGGGAACACCCAATATGTTTTTGAGCAATGCACTGCGTCTTTTCCGCGCCGCGGGATTGGATGGTGCTGAGATTATTTGGCAAAATGATTATCCTTCTGGAATATCTGAAAGTGCCAGCGATCAATCTGTTAAAGAGGTTCGCACGTTGGCCACTACGCTAGGCTTGGAGATATGTTGCCTCACACCGTACATGACGAATATCAATAGTCTGGATGATCAAGAAAGAGATCGTGATATTGAAAGGTTTAAACGGTGTATTCTTACTGCTGAGCAGCTTGGAAGTCAATGTATCCGGGTGTACGCAGGTAGTTACATGCCCGGAGAAGAAAATATACGAGAACAGAAATGGGTAAGATTAGTCGAATCTCTCCAATTTCTAGGAGAAATTGGAGCAAGAACAGGAGTAACCCTTTGTGTTGAGAACCATTTCAACACTATGACGGTGTCTGCCCTTGAAACCGCCAGTTTAATGAAGGAAGTTGATTCTCCTGGGGTAGGAATACTTTACGATCAGGCCAACCTTGTATTTACATACAACGAAGACTTTCCCGAAGCTATTGAGTTGCAGAAGGAATGGATTAAACACGTTCACGTTAAAGATTTAATCTTCACAAAGAAAGAAAAGGTATTCAAAGCTGGCAGCGTAGCAAGAGTAGACGATGATGAGAATCGAGCAGTGCAGTCACGCGTGGTTGGTACGGGCGTCCTTGATTGGCCAAATATCCTTGCCGACTTGAAGAATAGATGTGAATACTCTGGATATTTATCCGTAGAGTACGAGTATCGCTGGCACCCAAACGATTTACCCAAACCTGAAGATGGTTTCAAGCAGAGTAATGATTATTTAGAAACCATCCTGGTAGGCCTTCAAAAGGAGAAGTAATGCTACTTAGTATTGTTACCGATGAGATTAGCGCTGACTTGGAAACCTCTGTAGAACTGGCAAAGGAATGGGGGTTGACTGCGGTCGAGTTGCGAGGGATTAGCGATGAACGCTTTCCACGGGTTTCAGAATTCTGGAAAACACGAGTGCCAGAACTTCTTCAAAAAGCAGATATGAAAGTCTCTGCCATTTCATCAGGGTTATTTAAGATTCCTTACCCCGGTTTACAACCTTCCGGCACACGAATATTGCGCTGGGAAGATAATTTAGTCTATAGAAAATTCAAAAGCGCAGAAGCACTGGTACGTGACCATTTAGAAAATTTATTGCCAATGACATTTATGGCCGCCAAACAATTGGGTGTCAGCACAGTTGTTTGCTTCAGTTTTGACCGCGGTGAAGGAGTATCCAGCGATGCTCCAGTTCCCCAAGGGGTATATGACGCGCTGACTGAAGCAGCACATCAGGCAGAGGCTGAAAATATTACTCTGGTCATGGAGGTCGAACACATTTGTTGGGGAGACACTGGAAAAAACGCAGCCCGGATTGTTGAAAAAATTGGAAGCCCAGCACTTGGCATCAACTGGGATCCAGCGAACGCCTATCGCGCTGGGGAAGAATACCCATTTCCAGAGGGTTATGCAGCTGTTCGCCAAATGGTGAGACATGTGCATTTCAAAGATGCTCGTAAAAATCCGTTCAGTGGTGAAAAAGAGTTTGTGTTCGATGGGATAATTGACTGGCCTGGCCAAATCAAGGCGTTGGTTAACGATGAGTACTCTGGATATATCTCGGTAGAGACCCATGCTCAACCCAAGGTTGCAATGGCACGGCAATCTCTTGCAAAATTAAGAAACCTTATTCAGGAAGCACAATTATGAAACGAACCCATCCCGGGGGTATCATCAGCCCTTTAGCCATTCCCCTTGATTCTGATGAAAATCTTGATGTAAACAGCTTGAAGCGGTTAATAGACCAAATTTTGCCGAACTTGGACGGCCTTTTCATACTGGGTTCCACCGGAGAGTTCGCCCATTTAACAGAGTACGTTGCCGATCAGTTTGTTGATATAGCTCTTGAACATGCTGCGAACCGTCTCCCTACCTATCTGGGTATTGGCGATACGGGGACTCAGCGGGTTATTAGAAATCTAGACCGGGCAAAACGTAATAAGGTTGATTATGTGGTCGTCACAAGTTCGTATTATTATAGCTTCGATGACCAACTATCACTCCAGGAGCACTTTATCCGCGTTGCAGAGGCATCCCCGATCCCTGTTATTCTCTATAATATTCCCCAAAATACCCATATTAATCTGACACCTGAGTCAGTAGAGAAATTGTCTGAACATCCGAATATTGTAGGACTAAAAGATAGCATGGGTGACATGATTCAGTTTCAAGATTTCCTGACTTACCGTAGTAAGAAGTTTATAGTTATGCAGGGAAGAGAACAGCTTGCTGCTGCATCTCTCTGGTTGGGCGCGGATGGTATTGTCTCAGCTCTAAATACATTTGCTCCTCAGATAGTACAGAGGATTATGAAGGCAGTTGAGGAAAATGACCGAACGGAAGCACTTATAGCACAAAATGAAGCAACACACCTGGCTCAGATATTTAGTCAAGGTTACTGGTTGAGCGGATTAAAGGCGGCCCTACAATTATTGGGTTATGGAAGTGGACGACCAGCTTCTCCGGTACCTTCTTGCACACGCCAACAAGTTGACTCTATTCGCAAAATTTTGAGAGAACATGGGTTGTTGGACTAGGAGGTTAGAGATATGGCACAGTCAATAGCAAATATTAAGAGAGCTCAGTCTCGTTGGAAAAATTTCCGTAATATATTGGCAAACGCTGGTTTGCCAGCCTTATCTTTCATTGTGTTGCTGGGTGGTTGGGAGATTCTAGTACGGTTACTTAATGTACCAGAATATATTCTTCCTTTACCGAGTGTCTTTTTTGCTAGGGTCTTCAAAGATTGGAACCTACTTCAGATTCATTTTTTGGTTACCGCCCGTGAAGTTCTCCTTGGGTTTGGAATTGCAGCTATCACCAGCATACCACTTGCCCTGGTTATTGCGCTCATACCTCCTATAGAGAAAGCCTTTTATCCGATTGTCGTGTTTTTTCAGCTAATACCCAAAATCGCCATTGCACCACTGCTCATTGTCTGGTTCGGGTTCGGAATGTTCCCGAAGGTTTTCCTAACCTTTTTACTATGTTTTTTCCCCATATTGGTTAATTCTATATCAGGATTCAAAGCTATTGATCCACGGATCCTTTACATTACTCGGTCAATGGGTGCCAATCGACTACAAACTTTTGCATTTGTCCGCATGCCAACAGCATTGCCGTTTATCTTTGCTGGCCTGGCTGTATCGATCGTGATGGCAGTCACTGGAGCCATAGTGGGTGAATTCGTGGGTGCAAACGCAGGTCTCGGGTATTTGTTATTGAGAGGGTCCAGCTACCTGGACACCAGTTTGATGTTTGCAGTATTAGTGGTGCTGAGTCTTATGGGTTTAGTGTTCAGCTATGCTGTAACATTTCTAGAAAAAGCTGTGATGCCTTGGCGGCGATACAGAAAGGAGGAATAACGGAAAACTTACTGAATAGACTGGATGTCGATCAACATAATAATCGACACAATATGAAATCCTACTGAATAACTTGAAGGAGAAAAAAAGATGATTAGGCGGACTACAAGAATAATAATTTACGGGTTTTTGGTGGTAATATTATTTGTCGGATGTTCCGGACAAGCACAAACCCCTACTGAGTTAGCGCAAACAACTCAGAATGTACAGGAACCCACCCAAGCGCAAGCTTCTACGGAAGCACCCAAACCCACGGTTGCCCCAACAATAGCACCGACTGAAGAACCTATGGAAGTTGTAGATGTAAAATTGACACTTAACTTCCTTGCCGGAGGACCTCAAGCGGGCTTTATGTATGCCAAAGCCCTGGGTTACTATGATGATGTTGGTCTTAACGTTACGATCGAAGAAGGGCAGGGTTCTGCTACAACTGCTCAACTAGTTGCTACTGGTGGTGCTCAGTTTGGCTTCGCTGATGGACCATCGGCAATGACCGTCCGTTCAAAAGGTGGTGCAGTGAAAATCATAGCACCGATTTTGCAGACAAATGGTTTTGCGGTCATTTCGTTGGCGGACAAGGGTATTGAATCTGTTAAGGATCTGGTTGGGAAAACTGTGGCTGTGCAACCAGGTACTGCGCAGACCACCCTGTTTGACGCAGTGTTTGAAGCGAATGGGGTAGACAAGAATCAGGTAAATATTACAAACATTGATCCTGCTGCACTAGTTGGCTCATTATTGGAAGGTCGAGTAGATGCCATCCTAGCCGGTGCTGACTTCCAAAGCGTCCAAATTCGTGACCGTGGATTTGAAGTCAACGATCTTTTCTACCGCGATATTGGTGTACCCACAATTGGTCTTTCCCTCATTGTGAATGATCAAATGATTAAAGATCAACCTGACATAGTAGCTCGCTTTGTAGAAGCTAGCCTGAAGGGTTGGGACGCAGCTCGGAAAAATCCAGATGCTGCAGCACAGGCTGTTGTCGATCAATTTATTTCTGGAAACAAGGAACAGATCCTTAAACAACTCAACGTAGATCTTATGCTCGTTTGTGCTCCAGGAGCAGAAGCATTAGGCAAGGTTCCAACTAAGAACTGGGAGACTACATACGATCTATTAGTTAAATACTTAGGATTTCCAAACGATTTGCCGGTGGAAGACTACTATACTACAGAATTCATACCTGCAAATGCCCCAACCTGTCCGTAATTTGAGTTAATTAAATAAAGAAACGAGATCATGGAATCAACCCCCAAAACTGTTTTAGGATCAAAAATTGAAGGTCATGGAGTTTCGAAGACATACTTTACCCGCGATGGAGAGGTAAGAGCGCTGGACCTGGTAGACTTCACAATTCAACCAGGCGAATTTGTCAGCCTTATTGGCCCGAGTGGGTGCGGCAAGAGTACGCTCATGTTGCTAGTCGCAGGGCTACTTCAGAGAACAACCGGATCAATTCAAATAAATGGGGAAAACTTAACAAAGCCATTGACAGATGCCGGGATTGTCTTTCAGGATCACTTACTACTCGATTTTCGCACGGCAGAGGATAATATCCTATTGCAGACACAGATCCGAGGTTTACCAAAAGATGCTTCCCAAACCAAGGCTAATGAGTTGCTTAAACAACTAGGTTTGGCGAATGCGGCCAAAAGATACCCCTCACAACTTTCCGGGGGTATGCGTCAGAGAGTATCCATTGCTCGGGCATTAATACATGACCCAGATGTTTTACTCATGGATGAACCTTTTGGAGCTCTTGATGCCATTACACGCACACAAATCAGACATGATCTCGAGAAACTCTGGTTAGAAAAACGGAATACTGTTTTGTTTATCACGCATAGCGTTGAAGAAGCGGTCAGTTTATCAGATCGTATCCTGGTTATGTCAAGTGGTCCTGGCCGGATCATCGAAGAGATCAAGGTGGATTTACCCCGGCCAAGACCTGTTAAAATTGGAGTTGATAGTGCCTTTGTCGAGCACGCCGATCGGATATACGATATCATGCGTAATCTGGGCGTGTTGACATTCTAGGAGAATTAGATGCATGTATTAATCACAGGTGGGTTAGGGTTCCTGGGATTACATGTCGCTAAGGAATTAACAAGACAAGGCTGCGATATATTCTTGTATGATCGTACGCGTATAAGAAGCCAAATGAGTGGAAGCCAATTGTTAGAAAGTCGATTTGATTCTGAAAATATCAAAGTTGTCGAAGGAGACATCACAGATTCCACCGAGTTTTCAGATGCAATTCGGAGAAATCACATTGAGGTTGTGGTTCATCTTGCCACACTTCTTACCGAAGAATGCGCAAATAATCCTGTTGAAGCAGCCCGTGTAAATTGTATGGGCTCGATGATAGTCTTTGATGCATGTAAAAATGGAGGTGTAAGGCGTGTTATTTATGGTAGTTCAGTTGCAGCTTATGGAGTATCACCTGAATTGCCAACTGGCGATGATCGCCAATTAAACCCTCCCACCGTTTATGGGGCTTCAAAAGCTTTCGTCGAGTATGCTGCACGGGCAATGATGAAATCGGATCCAGCTCTAGATCTGCTTGGTCTGCGATTTGGTTGGATTTATGGTGAAGGTCGAAAACGGGGATGGAATGATCTACAACAAGTAATTGAAGGATTTGCTTTAGATAGTTCTTTGATCTCGTATCCAGATTATGATGAATCAAATGACTGGACATATATTGACGATGCGGCGAACGCGGTCGTAATGTGTGTATTTGCAAATAAGGCAAGCGTACCTGTTTACAATGTAAGTGGAGATTATCGTTCTGTGCAAGAAGCAGTTAGTTATCTGCAAAAAAAATTTCCAAATACCTCGACTCAACCGTATTGTGCTAAATTGTCTCCTAACGCATGGAATTTCACGTCTGATCGAATAGTCAATGAAGTCGGATTCGAAGCAAAAATAAAATTAGAAAAAGGGTTGGATCTTACTGTAAACGCAATCCGAAAAGAACATGGTCTGCCACCGATATAATATTGTTACCAAAGGAGAGAGATGACATGAAAGATAAAACAGTTCGTGTAGGTTTGGTCGGCGCAGGAAGCATAGCACAAGTTGCAGAGCTACCCGCCTTGTCCGCTGAACCGGGCGTGCGAATAGCAGGTGTCGTAACCACGCATTCCCCTATAGAAGTAAAGAAAAGGTTGGATCGGTGGCCAATTGATCAATATTACAGTTCTGTTGATGAGATGATTGACAAGGGTCATTTGGATGCGTTGTTTGTTTTGACACCTAAACAACTCCACTTTCCTTTTGTAAAATTGGGTTTGTTGAGTGGGTTAGATATATTTTGCGAAAAGCCACTTACAACATCTCTTGCTGAGTCTCAAGAATTAGCCGACCTCGCTGAAAAGACAGAGAGAGTTTTGATGGTTGGGTTTAATCGCCGTTATGCAGAGGTTTATCAAACAGCTCATGCCCAGTTTCAAGCAAAAGATATACGCTTTTGCATTGCACAGAAGAACCGACCAGGATCAGAATATAGAGCGACTTTGGAAAATTCTATTCATATGGTCGACTTGCTGCGTTGGTTTTGTGGAGAAGCGGTGGATGTTGTGGCAAGCACCATTGCCTCAGATCCCTATTATGAAGAGGGAACAGCAGCCCATATTCGCTTCACGTCGGGCGCAATTGGCGTTTTAATTGCTGCCCGTTGTGCCGGAGAATGGGATGAGCGTCTGGACGTATATGGAAATCTTACGAGTGTTCGGGTTATTGCCCCTGATGTGGTCTCTATATCAAGGTTGGGGGAAACTCGCACTATCGAAATGCGCCCTCGTGCGATGGGTTGGGCTCAAGTCAGCCAAACGATGGGATTTGGGCCAGAAGTATCACACTTTATCGATTGTATAAGAACTCGGAACGAGCCTTTAACAAATGGCAAGGACGCCGTTAAAACGCAAGCATTGATGGATCAAATCCTCCACAATGCCGGTCTTCCATTAAGTGACAAAACAAATACGATTTAGGGAGAAAACTACTATGAAAATGAAAGTTGGCACTTGGTTACCAAATTTTGCATATGGCGATGATGGAATTGACCACTCAGAACGCCTACGCCACTGGATCGTGAGATCTGAAGAGTTGGGGTTTGATTCTATTTGGGTCACTGACCATCTTCTCCGTGCCCGAAATATGTATGCTCGCACTTGGCTTGAGCCAATGTCTAGTCTAGCTTTTGCCGCAGGGTTAACTAAGAAAGTCTTGCTTGGGCCTGGCGTGTTACTTTTACCGCTCCGGAACCCGGTTTTGCTCGCGAAGGAAGTGGCTTCCATCCAGCAAATGTCGAAAGGGCGTTTTGTTTTAGGAGCGGGAACTGGGTGGTTTCCAAAAGAATTCGAGGCTGTTGGTGCAAAAAAATCAGAACGCGGCCGTAGGACTGATGAAGTTCTTGAGATTGTTTCTCGTTTGCTTGCTGGTGAGACTCTAACTTTTAAAGGGGAGTTTTATAATCTGGATGAAGTCAATATTGAGCCATCCCCTATTAAGGTACCGATATGGGTTGGCGGTGGAAGTCAGGCTGAAAACCCAAATTCCGTTGAAAAGCCAATCCTCAATAAAAAAGTAGCAAACCGGATAGCAAAGGCTGACGGATGGTTTATCCGTCCCACGGCGCTGCCTGAGCAAATTTTGAGCGACTGGAAAGAAATCAAGCAATTAATGTTAAGTATGGGTAAAAATCCTGATAACATGGAAATAGTTCATGGTCAGTTAATGTATATGACTGAAGAAACAAATCGACAGAAAGCGCTCGAGATTCAGTTTGAGGCTGCAGAGAATATTCTGGGCAAGAGTCGCCCACGAGATTTATTAGAGCAAACCTACTTATTTGGCACGATTGACGAGATTATTGAGAACTGTCGTCGCCGAATTGAGGGAGGGGTATCCCACTTTATTTTTCATCCATTCACGGACGACCCGGAACAGCTAGAGCTTTGGGGTCGTGAATTATTGCCGCAAATCAAAGAGTTTGATGTATTACCTAAGCCATGAAACTTGCCAGAATTGAATCCAGGATTAAAAGTAAACAAGTAATTGGATATCTCGATGGTGACAAATTATGGTTGACCCAGCATTCTTCTCTCCTTCAGGTCCCAGAAAATTTTCAACCTGATCGAACTGCTAATTCACTAGAGTGGACTGCTCTGCTCGATGGGGTTGATCGTGACTACAAGCTTTTAGCACCAATTAATCCGCCGGAAGTATGGGCTTTCGGATTTACCTATGAGCGAGGCCCACAGTTTGCTGCTTCACCAGTAATTCCTTCCGGCCCAGCATATACAGCAGCGATTAATGCAAATCGTCCTGAGATCTTTTTTAAAACCACAGGCTTTCGGGTTGTAGGCCCTAATGATGGAATCGGTATCCGGGGTGACTCTACCTATACGGCAGTAGAACCGGAGTTATGTATCATTTTGAATAAGGACATGAAACCAGTCTTCTTCACCGTGGGAAACGATGTTTCAGCATGGGATATAGAGGCGCGCAATCCTTTGTATCTTGCCCAGTGTAAAACATATGAAGCTTGTTGTTCTCTTGGCCCATTGGCTGTAACAATAGACGAGCTGCCACTCAATGCGGAGATTAATTGTTGGGTAAAAAGAGATGAAAAAATCTTATTTCATGGATCGATTAAGCAATCTTTGATGCGCTGGTCATTTGACGAATTGTCCAATTTTGCTGCCGAATATAATCCCTTACCCGAAGGAACGGTCCTAATGATTGGCACCGCCATTATTCGCCCAGATGCAAATGGTCTGCTTGATGGGGATATCTGTGAGATTACTATTGATGGTATCGGCACCTTGGTGAACAGAGGAAGGCTACTGATTTCACCGGTGCCGGTGTCAGGTTTTGATTAAGTCATGCAGTTTCTTGCCCATCACGTGTAGCATTTTTCAGCATCATCACTATTGACATTAAAAGCTATTTAGGCATTACGACTAATCAACCGCCTCATCACCTTACCATAGTTGTTTTTATTTTTGTGAGTCGAAGGCATATATTTTTGGAAAAAATCGATAACAATGAATGATGGAAATATTGTTTTACACCTAATTAATTGTCTTTTGTCGTGTGTATTTTTCCAACTTTTTTGGAATCAGCTAGTGGGTTGATTTGCAAACAAGGAAGGATGTGAGGGATGAATAAGCTGGATAGCATTAAAAATAAATCAGAATTGGATATCGTTGTGGTTGGAAGTAATATGATCGATTTTCTGTGCCATATTCCCCGTATTCCAAAAATGGGCGAAACCCTAATTGGCGATTCATTCCATCTTGGCTTTGGCGGTAAAGGCGCAAATCAAGCAGTAATGGCGGCTAAGTTAGGGGCTCGAGTCGGAATGGTTACAAAAGTGGGCGACGACTTATTCGGAAAAATGATACGAGATAATCTCTCAAATTTTGGAATTTCTACAGAGAATGTTTATTTAGAAAAAGGGGGTGCTTCCGGTGTAGCGCCAATATTTGTCGATTCCGATGGAAGCAATATCATTGTAATCATCCCTGGAGCTAATCTTATGCTTTCCGCTGAAGAAGTGAAACAGGCTGCGGAACAGATTCGATCTGCCAAACTTGTTGTTTCCCAACTTGAGATTCGCGATGATGCAATAATGGCCGGATTCAAGATCGCGCGAGATGCTGGCATATTGACTATTCTTAATCCCGCACCGGCTCGTTTGATTAATTCGAAGCTCATTGCACTATCAGATATTCTTATTCCAAACGAAACTGAAGCCGAAATGCTAACAGGTATAGAAGTGAGCGGGATCAAGGGTGCTGAAGAAGCAGCTCAAACATTGCAGAAATTGGGTGCGCAAAAAATCTTGATAACGTTAGGAAAAGATGGTGTTTTTCTCTTTGATAATGGAGACTCTCATCATTTCCCAGCAGTGAAGGTAGATATCACTGATACAACTGGGGCAGGAGATTCTTTTATTGGTAGTTTAGCCTATGCGCTATCTACTGGACAGGGACTTCCAGATGCCGTCCGTTTCGCCAACTTGGCTGCGGCATTATCAGTCACAAAAATTGGCACTCAGACCTCTTTTCCCACTTTGGCAGAAGTTGAAGCATTTCTGAAAACATAATCTTATTATTATTATATTTAAGAGGTAATTGACTTTAGACAACTCTTTTATCACACATTTAACCAAAGTTACTTTAGCAGAAGTTGAGACTAGATAAAGTAATCGAACAAATTGATTCCGACAGCATGCGTGCAATCATGCTACAGGTGAATATAACAATCTTGCGAATAATTAACTGAAGATGATAGCTCCATGAAGTAAAAATGAGCTTGGAATTACCATTGCGCTTAAACTTCATTCTTAATATCTCCCCCTCACTGCCCCAATAACCTCGGTAAACCGAAAATCGGCGGCGATCATCTCGTACTGATGCGGTTTATCGACATCCATGGCAGTCTCGGCAAACGGGCTGACCAATACGCGACCATTGATGCCCAGTCGTTTGCTTAGGCGTGTTTCCAATTGTTTCAGCGTCAAGGCACGCAGCAGGATCAGCAGAAGGGTATCCAGACCCAGTAAGGCAGCTTGTTTTAATGCATTTTTGCGATTATCAATCAGCTTGCGCCAAATGGGATTATCATAGTCGATTGTCTCAATGTTAATGGCGTTGACATCGCCACCACAAACTTGCATGTCTTTGAGGGGTATAAAAGAACGGTGCGAACCTGGGAAGCGGGCTTCCATAACATCTTTGGTCACCACGGTGTAGGTGATTTCATTGGTGGTTCCCTGTACCTGCTCGATCAGCCATTCAACCATGGCGGGTTTAACGGTCGGTATATCCGATGCCATCACCAGGGCTTGTGGGCTGGAATTACCTTTCTCGAGCAGAAGATGTGCGGCTGCGATGATATTGGAAACCATATCATCTTTGGATTCCATGCGCAGCAGTCGACCGTCAAACTGTACGTCTACCGTGTCATCCAGACCAACCAGAACCAACGTATCGACTTGCTTTACTGCTGAAAGGCAGTCCACCGTCCACTGAATCATAGGCTTGCCGCCCAGCTCCAGCAGGGCTTTTGGTTTTCCTTGCGTATAAGAAAATAATGGATCTTCAGAAACGGGGACTCCCCCTGCGGTTAAGATAACATCCATTTTAAAGCTCCTGGATCGTGGGATGCAGCCCCAATTGTGCCACAACTGCCTGCATTTTTTCGAAGTAATTTCCCGGGTGACCGTAATGTACAGGCTCTTTCCAATCCCAGGCAGTTAGGATGGCTGCCTCAATCATATTGGTGCCAAATGAGCGTCCATCCAGCATGGGTGTGGTTGTGATTAGATAGCGTACCCCAGACGCTTTGAAAATCTCGCGATCTTTCGGAGTGGTGGTGTTGGTGACGACGATTTTCCCTTGCAGGCTGGCTGGCATGTACTTGGTGATGTAATGGCAATCACCGGAAATGACGGAAGCCCAATCGAAATACTGGCTGTATTTGGGTTTGTTGTGCTCCTGTTTCTCACCGGTTGGGTATAACCAACTGAAAGGAAAGCGGGAAAGAATTGGCGCAAGCAGTTTGGTCATACGTTTTAAGCTGGCGTCACTGCGAATTGGTATGGGTAAGCCAATTGAAAAAAGCAAGTCACCATAAATTTGTTCATAACCACTATCAGTGAAGCCACGCGCCAAGCCATAGCGGTCGACCCCACTCATTTGAAAAACACGTTTAGGTTGTCCGTTCAACAGAGGCGCGACTACGTCAGCAGCCTGGCGTTCGACGGTATCTTTCAGGCCGGTGCCATCCACTACTGGCGTTTGTTTTACATCCTTCACAAGCGGCAGGATGCTGTGAAAATCGTACCAATCCTGGTCCACCAGCAAACCAAGCACTGCGCCCCCGACTCCAAGAGCTCCGACCTGGCCATCCAATTCTTTGTAGAGATTGGCCGCTTTTTGCATATCACCATCGGTGCCAATGCGTTCCAACGAGATGGTTTGTCCAAGTAAATCAAAGGTAACCTGTTTATCGCGTTTTGAAGAGCCGATGCTGACACTGACTGCTCGCTTCATTGTTTTGATTCTCCCTGGTTGGATTTGTTTTGAGTATATCACCCAATTAGAAATGGTTTGTCAACAAGCTGGAACACCCCTATTGGAATATGGTTATGAATAAAGGACCAGGTCAGCGAAAAAATCCATGATGGAGTTAATTTGGTTGGGTGGAGATGTGGGAGTAAATAAAATGGACAGGGTGCTGAAATGACTGGGCTAGAGCTCCAGTTTTACAACTATTCAGCTTGAATGGGTTATCACGTCACCAAAGTTCAAGAACGGCTGCTCGTAATGACATGGTTGGGTAGCTACTTTGATTATTCTATTTGGTTGTGGTTGCAAAAGGCTGGGTTCCGGCAACCTCAATTTTTTCCTCGGGGCTCTCGTGGGAGGAAAATATTGTTGTGCACTGCCTGTTGTTCTTATCTCCATGCATCCGCAAGAACATTTCTCTTACCTAGTCTCAATGTCAAATCGACAACCTACGTTCAGTCGGGATGTGGAGCAATGTTCGTAGATCTTCTGAGCATGTTCGTGAGCTTAAATTATTTCGTGTGTTTGGTGTATTTCGTGGTTAATTAATAACTATTCATACTTTCTAATAACATTGTCTTTGCGAAACAATCTCCTGTTTTACAAGTATTCAGCTTAACAGGGATTGCACGCCACCAAAGAACAAGAATGGTGGCTTGCAATGACATTGCTGAGCAGTTACGAATCTGTATCAATAACAGACTCAAACAAATAAAAACTCTTGTTCACGACAGCAATAAATAAGCGACCACCACAGACAGGATGACAACCAACCCAACCGCTACCCAGGTTTGCAGCTTGATGGGCTTGGGTTCAGTGGTCGGGCGCTCTGGCCGGGTAACCAGCTCGCGGCGACAGTAATAGCAAAAAATTGCTTCTTCCGGCAAAGATTTGCCACAATAGCGACAGGTTTTTTGAGGGGTATCTTCCATATTAAGTATTGTACTCGCTCAAATCTGTTTTATCGGCAGCAGATTTCTAATTTCCAGATCAATTGGCCGTCCATGATGAAATTAATTATAGCAAGGCCATATATAATTAAACCTTCCCAAGTGATATTTCCCAAGGCCGGTGCCCATGCGAAAAAATAAAAGACTGCTGAACGCCTTCATTATTTTCGATCTTATCGTGATTGCTTTGCTGGCATCATATCTGTTTTCCTTTCAAGAAACGCGCAGCCTGGATCCGGTCAGCCGTGCTGACCTGCCGGGACAATTTATTCAATTGGAAGATGGCGTTACCCATTATGAACTGAGTGGCCCGCAGGATGGGCCATTGGTTGTTTTGGTGCATGGTTTTTCGGTGCCGTATTATGTCTGGGACCCGACGGTGATCGGGTTAAACGCAGCCGGCTTTCAGGTTTTACGCTATGACCTGTTCGGCCGCGGTTATTCCGACCGCCCGGATGTAGACTATACCCTCGATTTATTTGTGCGCCAGTTGAGCCAGTTGACTGGCGCAGTGGTCCCGGATAAGGCTTTCAACCTGGTGGGGCTTTCGATGGGCGGGCCGATTGTGTCTGCTTATGCTAATCGCAACCCTGCGCATGTGCTCAGCCTGGCGCTGGTGGCACCTGAAACCCAGCCAGTCACAGCCGGGACCATTTTTCCGATGAATGTGCCTTTGCTGGGAGAATGGGTGATGAAAGTCTATATGGTACCGGTTTATTTGCCATCTTCGCAGGCAGCAGACGCTTTCAACCCAGCCATGCTGCCGGATTGGGAGAAGCGTTACCGCCAGCAGATGGAATACAAGGGTTTCCGTAAAGCGCTGCTTTCCACCATCCGGCACCTGCCGCAGATGGACGCCCTTGGAGAATACCGCCAATTGGCGCAAAGCGGTATCCCAGTTTTATTGATTTGGGGTGAAGAAGACCAGAGCGTTACATATGACGCTATCATCAAAGCTCGCCAGGCGCTGCCGCAAGCTGAGTATCTCCAGCTGGCGCAGGCCGGCCACCTGCCGCATTTTGAAAAAGCGGATTTGGTCAACGCCGCCCTGGTGAAGTTTTTTAATCAGTAATTAAGACAGCCGGTCCACCACCGACCGTTATACCTTCAAAGGCGGACCAAGCAATTGCATGCCGTGTTCCAACCATAGAGCCGGATCTTGCGGCGGCATGGCGTTTGCTTGAGTGACTTTGCGAAAAAAGGCCTCCATCTTTCCCGCTGGCAGAAAAGCGATCAAAATACGGCCCTGTTCCTGGCGCGGGCTGCCACTGAAGGCCCACACATGTGCGACTTGGCGGGGTGCCAATACGGAATCGCCTGGTTTCAGCAGCATTTTTTGGCTACCTATCTCAAAAAGGAATTCACCTTGCAGGCTATAAAACCACTCATCCTGATTGAAGTGCAGATGACGAGCAGGTCCGCCCGCTTTGTTGAATGTATTTTCGATGATCAACAGGCCATCCTGACCACCTTGAATTAATTTGAAGGAAATAGCACTGATACCCAAGCTGCGAACCTGACCTTCACTATCCTGGCCGGAATGAAGCAGATGAAAAGGCAGTTTTTGTATTTGGTTTTCTTTGGAGTTTTCCAAAATATTCCTCCTTCACTAGAAGCCATTACACAGGGTGTGTTGTTGTAACGATTTTCTCCAACGAACAGAGAAACGCAGGTTATCTGCTGAATGTAGTATCCGAAGTAGACAAAAACAATATTTTGTATAAATACTTGATTCAAAACAGAAAAATTATCTAGGAACTGAAGTCGTACTACATTTGAAAGTAGCAAATACAGTTGCTCCCCGTAATGGGGGCGAGGGCAAGAATCCTTGTGTAAATGTTGGTTTTGGCGGCGGTATGCACAAATAGACCGGCATGAATTTGGCGTGCAATGCGATGGATATCATAACTGCCCGCATGCTGCGGCAGTCGGATTGAGTACTGCCGCCAAGCACCCCTCGCAGGTAAAGGTATCCTATGAGCGATAAACCTGAAACCGCTTAAGTTACTTTACCATTCTTGCGCAGTTTACTTTCCCAGGCAGCCAGGTCAATCGGTGCAGTAAAATCGATGGTCAAGGGTGTGACGGATACCATTCCATCGAAAACCACGGTATGAATGTCTGAATCAGGCGCTACATCTTCAGGGTTGACTTTTATTTGGTACGTTAACCGCCCGGGTTCATCCCATTGGAATTGAGGGTCGAAACTGGGTTCAAAGTACATGTGGCGCGCCAGGCGAGTCATACGCCATTCAGTCTCATGGGTGGCAGAAGCGGGAATTTCCAATTTCAGTAAGTCAACCTGCTCGGGCAGGTGATGTTCAAGGATAATCCGGGCAAATTTGGCGGTGAAAAATGCGGCTGTATCGAAGCTGACCTCCGGATTGAACTTGTCAAAGTCCGAGATATCGAGCAGTTGCAGTGAGGACGCCAGGGTAGGAATGCTAAAGGAGGCTGCCTCCAGCGCGGCGCCGATAGTTCCCGAAACAGTGATGCCGGTGCCGAAATTTTCTCCATAATTAA
Organism: Chloroflexi bacterium 44-23; assembly: GCA_001899005.1. Lineage (GTDB taxonomy): Bacteria > Chloroflexota > Anaerolineae > Anaerolineales > Anaerolineaceae > UBA6170. The sequence continues at coordinate 28,510 of MKUW01000001.1, read as the reverse complement.
TTCCTGAAACCACCAGGTCTGGTTTGCGAGGCAGCACCTGCACCAGAGCACGCGCAACACATTGGGCTGGCGAGCCTCCCACAGCGTAGGCGGGTAAATCAAGATCATCAAAGCAACAGGTGATCTTTTCAATGCGCCCATCTGAGCTTAGGGGGTGACTGCGGCCACTGGCGGATGATTGTTCGCGGGGAGCCACCAGGATGACTTCTCCCAGGCGCGCCAGGTAACGGGCAGCTTCATGGATGCCCGGTGATTTGATGCCGTCATCATTGGTCAGCAGGATTAATGGTTTTTTTGCGCTCATCTTATTTCCCTCAAGTATCTTTAATCTCCATTTATATCATAAAAATGCGATTAGCCACGGACTCGCGCGGCAACTATACAGTTTATTCTTCCCATGTGGATTATTGGCTATACTAATAGGTGCTCGATTGGATCTTTTTAAAAATTAGGGGCAGAGAGTTTTTAGGTAGGAAATCTCTACAAAAAACTTCCCTACCGCGTTTTATTGAAGAAATACGCTCATTTGATATAAATATTAAAGGTGGATAGGCTGCATGGCAAAAAAAACGAAGAATCGCTCTACACAAATCAACCCGGCTTTGGTGATGGTTTTGGTAGGGGTTGCAATGCTGATAATTGCAGGGGTAGTGCTCAGTACACAAGGGCAAAATCGAAATAAACCATTGCAAACCGCTGCAGTTCAGAATAGTGACATCCCTTACCCAGAGGTGCCGCGTGTTGCTCTGGCTGACGCAAAAGCTGCCTATGATAGCGGCAGTGCAGTTTTTGTGGACGTACGCAGTGCCAGCGATTATGCCAGCGAGCATATTAAAGGCGCATTGTCCATTCCCGAAACGCAAATGCCAAGCCGTTTAACGGAGCTCAATCCGCAGGATTGGATTATTACCTATTGCACCTGACCGGCCGAACAGACCAGTGCCCGTGTGGCACAATATTTGTTGTCGAATGGTTTTGAAAAGGTCACACCCATTTTAGGCAGTTTTCAAGCCTGGCAGGCTGCCGGGTATCCAGTGGAATAACGAGGTTGAGGGGGATGTAAAGTGGCAGATGTTCATTGTCGATCATGTGGCAAGGGAAAGTTGGGAACTTGCAGACCGGATAACCAATAACCCGCTAATGGAAATTCAACAGCCGTTATTCGCCACCGCTACAGTAGAATTAACCTACTGCCTTATCCAAAAGATAGGTGTCAACCAATGAACAAAGCAATTGATGACGCAACCTTAGGAAAAAAGAATAATAAGTGGCTGGTGCTGCTGTCCATTGGAATTGGCACTTTTATGGCTGCGTTGGATGGCAGTGTGGTCAACGTCGCGTTGCCGACTATTACTGCCAGTTTTGGCAGTCATGTCAATACCACTGAGTGGATTGTAACGGTTTATTTGCTGGTGTTGAGCTGCCTTTTGCTGGCTTTTGGTCGTTTGGGAGATATCCAAGGGCATAAACGCGTTTACGTGAGCGGCTTTGTTATCTTTGGGGGCGCCTCTTTTCTATGTGTGCTTGCATCAGAGCCATGGATGTTGATTGGGGCACGCGGGATTCAGGCCATTGGGGCGGCCATGCTCTCGGCCAATTCTCCGGCCATCCTGACCGGCAATTTTCCGGGCAGCCAGCGTGGCCAGGCACTCGGGTTGCAAGCCACGCTGACATATCTGGGGCTCTCAGTCGGGCCATCATTGGGTGGTTGGATGACGCAGCATCTTGGCTGGCACTCAGTATTTCTGATCAACGTTCCAGTTTCGGTGTTGGCGTTGTTCTTCAGCTTGCGTTTTATTCCAAATGATCGCCTGGGAGGCCAGCATGAAGTTTTCGATTGGCGCGGGGCTTTAATTTTTATGAGTGGTTTGGTGCTTTTTATTTTTGTGCTCAACCGCGGTCAGGAATGGGGTTGGTTGACCATTCGTTCAGGCGGATTGTTATTGTTAGCGGTGATCATTCTGTATTTGTTTGTTATCTATGAAAAGCACTCAGATGCGCCCATGCTTGATCTGAGCCTGTTTCAGGAGCGCACTTTCTTCTTTTCGACTTTGAGTGCTTTTCTCAACTATGCCAGTTTGTTTGGAATCATCTTTTTAATGCCATTTTATCTGATACAGGGCAGGGGTTTCTCACCCTCGCAAGCCGGCCTAATATTAACTGCCCAGCCGATCATGATGGCCCTGGTGGCCCCGGTTAGTGGCTACCTTTCTGATCATGTCAGTCCGCGCTGGCTGGCAACCATTGGTATGGCTGTCTTAAGCCTGGGGCTGGGGTTACTTTCGGCGCTTACGCAGTTTTCCGGCACTCATCAAATTGTGATTGCTTTAATGGTAACCGGCTTTGGCACCGGCATGTTTATTTCCCCCAATAATAATGTTCTGCTCGGGTCTGCACCGAAAGAAAGGCAGGGTATTGCTTCCGGGATTTTGGCGACAGCCCGTAACGTTGGGATGGTTTCCGGTGTTGGACTTATCGCGGCTATTTACACTACCCTTCTGCGGCATGGGCCTTTTACCAGCGAGGCTGCCAATTTATTCCCGGCTCTTCAGTGGAGTTTTCGGGTTGCCGCATTGCTGGCAGCAATCGGAATTTTTACGTCATTTCTGCGCGGATCGAATGACCGAGGCCTGGACGCGAAATCCCATCATTAATGGTGGCAAAGTAAGCGAAAATACTTAAATTCCGAAGATGCCTGAGAGCAAAAAGACGAAAATTGAACCAATAATGATGCCTAAGGCTGTAGTGTGATGGTGCCCGAATTCCCGCGCAGTTGGAATCAGCTCATCGAGCGTGATAAAGATCATGACCCCACCGGCAAAAGCCAAAGCTGCCGGTACAAAGTTATTAAATTGGGTGAGAAATAAACCTGCCAGTAATGCGCCGATCGGTTCGGCCAGACCGGATAAAGTTGCCACCCAAAAAGCATCCCATTTATACATACCACTTGTACGCAACGGTAAGGCAGTGGCTATGCCTTCCGGAATATTGTGCAAGAGGATGGCCATGGCGATAAAAACACCATAATCAGGAGAATGAGAATAACCGGCGCCAACAGCAATTCCTTCAGGGATATTGTGAATTGTTATTCCAATCGCCAGGAGCATGCCGGTTCTGAGCATTTTGTGATTGGTTATATGATTCCTCTGCCGAAAACGTTGCATACCCTGGCGCCCCCAGTGTTGAAATCCATACCCGGAACGTTTGTTCCGGGGACAGTTTTGCATAGGCAATTCAGCGACGCTGGAATCGCTGCGCACCTCGCGCACCCCGAAGCGAATATGCGGGGCAAAGAAATCAATGGCAAACATTGACAAAGCTCCGGCTGCAAAACCGATTGTCGCGGTTTGATAACCCGCCAATTCCCAGGCTTGATTAACCAACCCGAGGAACGAAAGTGAAATCATTACCCCTGCTGTAATTCCCATCAAGAAACCATAGCTGCGCCGGCTGGGTACGCGCGTAATGGCAATCAAACCTCCCAAACTGGTACCCAGACCGGCCATCAGGCTGAGCAGAACAATATTAAGGAGCGGGCTGGACGTTAACATGAAGTTCCTTTTATGATGACGAATGATTTCAAGAAAATCATTCTGATTTTGATGGTTGGCAGGCGGAGCAGAGACCTTCAATTAAAAGGTTCATGCTGTCCATTCGCAGATTTTCTGACTCACATAATTCACGGGTAAGTTTGACAATCTTTTTGGAACGAAGTTCAATGACGGCGCCGCATTTGGAACAGGTAAAATGGAAATGTGGTTTGGCTGTCACCCTTTCGAAGTGGCCATGATCCTGCCCCAGGTTGTGTTCTTGAACCAGCCCAATTTTCTTAAAGGCAGCCAGGTTACGGTAAACGGTGGCCAGGCTGATCTGTGCATCTTGCTGTTTGGCAATCGTGAAGAGTGTTTCTGCATCCAAATGCTGGTCACTGGATTCAAGGATTGAAAGCAACAGCTTGCGTTGGGGTGTAAGCTTGTATCCGTATTCTTGAAGTGTGGTTAGGCCATTGTTTTTCATATCGTTATTGCGAATGAGATTTATTCTCAATTGTAATATATTTCAATAATATGTCAAGTATTGATGATGTTAATGTGATTGTCGTATCGCGAGCGAGTAGCGGCTTCACCCTGTATGGAATTGTGGTTTGTAGTGCGTCTACTACCCCATGTCGTTTTGAAGCGGTCGGCACATGCTCATTTTCTGTCTGCGTTCTCATGTGAAGCTCGTGCCAAGGTCATCAAACTGAGCAAGTTTTGCCTGTAAAGGCACAGTCTCTGGTCTTGCTACGCCGTGAGTGCCTCTGGTAGCACGGTTCGCACCGTCTTCGGTCTTTCTTAATTGCTGTCTGCTTTTTCGGTCAGGGGCGAATCGTATCTGCCTTCGTGGACGCCCTCATCATCAGTCAGGGAGCGACCATGTTGTAATAAGATCAGAAAAATTGTTTGCCGCATAAGAGTTTCTCCATGAGTTGGGGAATTTATTAAAAATTCTAAAGCAAAGAAAGTGAAATAGCAACTTAGCCAGATAATTTGACGTTTCTACAAATGGTAAGTCCACAGATTGACGAGAAGAAGGTGATATGGAAGCTATATGTTGAGAATAACTTGCGATAATCAATTGAATACGATCATAATTTTGCCCATAAATAAATACGTAATTTTCTAAGTGAAGTTATGCCGGTTGCGATTGAGAGACGCTCGTAAGCTCCTAGCTTTTAAGGGGCTAACAAAAATTGGACACAGAAATGGGCAAAAATAAGGTGTAAACTAGAATCACCATGCCCACGAGAAAACACTTCACTGCCAATCAAAACGCACAAATCACATTAGAAATCCTCAAAGAGGAAAAGACCATCAACCAGATTGCTTCCGAATACGGAGTACACCTTACTGTGACCCTTTTTCGTGTCTAAACAATGCATACCACTTTACTTTTTTCTTGATCGATATTTCGGAATCTGTAAAGGTCTCCCCCGAGGAGAAGGAGAAGTGAAGAATTTCCGTTACCAATAAAACCATTAGAAACGGCGCAGCGGATAGTCTATAATAGACTTAAATCTTAAGAACAAACAATAGGAGGGTATGAAATGCAAAAAATGCTAACGTTATTATTCGCTATTTTCATAATAGCGTTAAGTGGATGTACGGAAAAAACCACAAATATTGAACCTGAATCACAATCTTCAATCATTAGTGTACAAATGGCAGACATGGAAAAGCAGATAAGCGTTTATGAAATAAAGATCAATGAATTGAATGAGAATCTCCACACAAACGAGATTGAACTGAATTACTTAAAAGAAGAACGGGACAGCTACCGAAAATTCATTGATCAATCTATTGAATACTTTAGTGAAGACGAGCTTATGGTTCTCGCTAAAAGTGAGTTCAGTTATGTGATAGAGGTAAATGGTTTGGCTGTACCTCCCAGTGCTGAGGTTGAAGTCAAAAGTGGAGATGTAACCATCACCCTGATAGAAAGAGTGACTGCCTTCCCTGCATTACCATTGTATATACATGAAAAAGGATTTATTAGTGGAAATGCATGGGAACACCTACATTTCCAGGATGAAGCCGATAGCGTTACCGGTACTGATGGGACCGTCGTTGTATCCTATATTTATAATTATTCAGATATCCAGAACGGCTCTGTAATAAAAGTAGAAATTACCAATGAATTACAAGAAAGGCTGCAATTAGATTCGAACGTTATTACGATAAACGTGAAATGAAAATGGTGTTGAATACCAATTAACTTGGTAACTAAAAGCGAGTAACCGATCGTTGAGAATGATTACTCGCTTTCATTAAGAATTTCTTACATAGCCGGTGAGGCACCTGCAGCTGCATTTGTACGGCTGCGTTCAATTGATTGCAGCGCCAGGTAACTCTCTCCGAATTTTTTAATGTTTTCCATCTCGATATCGTATTGATCGTAATGGCGTTCTTCATCATTGACCAGATCTTCGAACAGTTTCTTGGTGTTGGAATCTGCATTCTGGGCGCATTCGTTGGCAAAGCGGTTGTAATCCAATACGCTGGTCTCTTCCATGTGTTGGGCGAGCGTTAGCATTGCGCCGACATCATGAATCTTTTGAACAGCTTGCGACGCTGCCATTTCTACTTCCCCCTTCAGGAAAAGATTACGTTCTGCCAGGCGTTCAATATGTACCATCTCTTCCATTGCGGTTTTGAGGAATAAGGATGCCAGCAGGTCATAGCCCTGATCATCACAGTGAAAATGAAAATACATATATTGGTGTACCGCCGTCATTTCGTCGGCTATGGCTTTGTTTAATATTTCAATACTTTTTTCGTGCATATATCACCTCTTGTGGGAAATTTCATAGTGTCCAGTTTTTTTGGACTGTTTATGATGTCAGTCAATTGATACTTCTATTATAGGGGCATTTTGTTCAGTATTGCATATCTGGTGATATTAGTCGTGATTTAAAGTGAAATCCGTTCGAATGATCGACGCCTGCCAGACTTTCGCCTGCCACCGGATCTTTTGCTCAGCCAATTCTATCTGTCAATGGCCACTTGTCGTTTTGGTTTCCAGTTGGTCAAGAGCACGCCCAAGGCTGCTACCAGTAGTGCAAAAATTTGGCGGGTGGAAAGGGTCTCTCCCAGGAAAACCCAGGCCAGGATGGCGATCTGAATCAGCATAGTGTTGTTGATGATACTGGATTCAACCGCTGCCAGTGTTTGCTGAGTCTTATTCCACACGGTAAATGCAAAGGCTGTGTTAACCACTGCCAGCCAGGCGATCGTGGCTATGTTTCCGATTGTGAGGGTAGGTATGCGCTCTAATAATAATCCGCTGGACATCAGCAGGATTGCACCGACACTCATGCTGATGGTGGTGACGACATAAGGGGAGTATGCGCGTGTACGGTTGATGGCGCGCCCTTGCAAAGTTCCGATTGAGTTGGCCACCAGGGTTAAAAGGGCAAAGCCCAGTCCTAACAGACTGCGCTTCCCCGGAGGAAGGGGGAAGAAATAGATAACCACACCTGCCAAGAAGATTACAATTCCAAGCCACTGCAGCCTGGTCGGAAATTCTTTTAACATGATGATGCCGGCAAATGCAACCAATATGGTTGAGAAGTTTAGCAATAAGCTTAAATCCGTCGCTGGCAAGTATTTGAGTGCCAAAAACACTCCTCCCTGAGTGAGACCATACAATACCAACCCGAGCAAGCCGAGCTTGACCCAATCAGAAGGCGTGATCTTACGCAGGTTGGCCTTATAACGAAACAAGCCCGGCAACAGTATCAGGGCTGCCAGGCAATAACGCATTCCGGCAAAGAGCAAAGGTGGCAAATCCTGAATGTTCTGTTTGATTAATACCCATGATGTTGACCACAGAAAAGTCACCAGCGCGGCTGCCAGAATGGATTTTAAGCGTTGCGACATCCAATAATTGTATCAGCCAAAGCCTTAAAACCATTTGATTTGTGGAAAATAATTTCCAGTTTGCTGCGGCTCTGCCTTGGCCATGCCAGCTCTGGAAGTTTTTTTTATTTACCCAATCAATTTGCTCATTTAACAAATCGCAACTTAATCTATGCAGGTTTACCAGGCGCCTCCATAGCAATCTAAGCTGGGATACGGGTTAGGCCGGATTTTGATTTGCCTTAAGGCAAATACTGTTTCTTTTATTTGTGATATTTTGAACTTATCAAAAACGTTCCTGAAAAGGACAATTTCCAGATGAAAACAAACCATTTTTTGGTTGAAATTCCAGCATTGGATAGCGCTTGGATGATTGCCATATGTAACTATTCGTTGCTTTATTTTCGTATTCTAAATAAAAACCCAGCCTGTTCAATCGAAGCAGGCTGTGATTTTAAATTAAAACGTACCCAAATTAATCTGACAGATCATAAAATGTCGGGAAGGATATTTATTGGAGCGAAAAGCTAAATTTTCTTAATTTATTCAGATTTTCAACAAATAGAATGGACATGCGCGAGCAGGGTTGTTATTCACGCAAACTTATGCGCCATCCAGCAAGGTATTGCTCTTTCAGCCAGGCAATACCTTCAAAACTTTTTTCACCAATGAAAGGTGAAACTCAGGTCATATCCAAAAACTTTAGATAGAGGAGTAAGAAAATGAGAAAATTCTATTCGATATTTGCGATCTTAATCATTGCCGCATTTGTTTTATCGGCATGTGCTCAGGTTTCTCCTACTGAAACCGCAGTAGCAGTTGAGCCCCAGCCTACCAAACCACCTGCGAAGCCAACCCAGCCAGAGGTAATTGCACCAACGGCAGAAATGGTTGAGCCCGAGACCCCGGTCGTGACCGAAGAAGTAATCCCGGAACCGGAAGTCGTAAGTATTTGGGATCAGGATTATATTGATCAGGTGCCTCCGATTATGATGATTGAACCTTATTTCAAAATTTTTGGTCAATCTCAGGTGGCGGTGCCATACTATTATGATGATGTCGTTAAATACGCTGGTCATTCATGTGGGGCCACAACCGGTGCCTGGACAATAACCAAAAAAGCTCTGGAAGCTTTATATCCCAATGGGGAAATTCCGGTTCGCGGTCAAATTTCAGTGGCAGCCCCGGGAGCTGAGAATGAATGGTATACCGGAGTATTTGGCGATATTATTGCTTACATAACCGGTGCATCAGCCAAAACCGGTTTCATTGGAGCCGAGTTTGGTGAAGCAAATGATCTTTTTGTCCGTCAAAACAAAATGGTCTATCCGGAAGAACCAACCGGCACACTTCCACCAAAAATGGAATGGATTTTTAGCCGTCTGGATACGGGCAGAAAAGTGGGAGTTAATTTCAACCTGGCCATCATCACACCGATTGCAACAGAAGAGCGCCAGCAAATGGGTGCGAAACTGGCAAAAGGTGCAGCAACTGCGGAAGAAGCCAAGGACTACCAAGAATACTGGAACGATAGAGCCAAATTTGTTTTAGAAAATGCCGATATGGATGGTTTCTTCACGGTTACAACATATGATGAGGGTTTGGCGGTCACACCAGCATCAATTGTTTCTGACGTGAAATCGATTTCGCCGGATGAATTTGCGTGGGACCAGGCCTATATTACTGAAGTGCCTCCCATTATGGTCATGGAACCCTATTTCCAAATCTTTGGGCAGTCACAGGAACCGGTTCCTTATTATTATGAAGAAGCTGTTAAATTAGCCGGACACTCTTGTGGCGCAACGACCGGTGCATGGACAATTACCAAAAAAGCTCTGGAAATACTCTATCCGAACGGAGAAATTCCGGTTCGCGGTCAAATAGCTGTGGAAGCCCCTGGGGCTGAGGACGAATGGTTTGTGGGTGTATTTGGCGATATCATTTCTTTCGTCACCGGTGCATCACCTGCTACGGGCTTTATCGGATCAGAGTTCGGCAAAGCAAATGACCTATTTATCCGCCAGGATAAAATGGTGTACTCAGAAAAGCCAACCAAACAGCTTCCACCCATGCGTGAGTGGATTTTCACGCGATTGGATACAGGTAAAAAAGTTGGCATAAAATTCAATTTGGTTGTTATCACCCCTCTCCCAACGCCAGGACGTGTGGCAATGGGAAAGAAGTTGGCTACCGGCCAGGCAAGTGCTGAAGAAGCGCTTGATTATTACAAATATTGGAATGACAGAGCGGAATATGTATTGAAAAACGCTGATATGAGCGGATTCTTTACAGTCAAAATTTACGAATAACCTCAAAACCCGAATAAGGGGGCCAAATACAAACCGACCTGATTGATACCAGGTCGGTTTGTGGGTTAACTACCATTGATTTTACATTTTAAATTACTTCATTCATAAAATGAGGCTATTTTTGAAAGTGGTTTTTTGCTGATGATCGGAACCTGGGCATCCTCGGCTGGATAACCGGTCACCAGCAGCAAAAAAGGTTTTTCGCTTTCCGGGCGCTGCAGAATCCCATTTAAGAACCCCATCGGGCTGGGTGTATGGGTGAGCGTTGCCAGTCCGGCGTAGTGTAAGGCAGTTATCAGCATTCCAGTGGCAATGCCTACCGATTCCTGGACATAATAATTCTTGACCGGTATGCCGTCAGGATCAAGAGACGTCTTCTGGCTGAAGATGACGATCAAGTAAGGGGCTAAATCAAGGTAGGGTTTGTCAGCGTCGGTGCCAAACGGTTCAAGAGCATGCAGCCACTCTTGCGAAGCGCGCCGGGTATAGAATTCATGCTCTTCCTTTTCGGCACCCAGGCGGATCGCATGTTTTATGGAAGGGTCGCTCACCACTGCAAAGTGCCAGGGTTGTAAGTTGGCTCCGTTTGGGGCGCTGCCAGCCGCGAGCAGGCAGTCTTCAATGATCACGCGATCGACCGGTTCGGTCGAAAATTGGCGTACACTGCGCCTGCGGGTTAGCATTTCGCGAAATTCGTGGGCACGCTGGCGCATTTCCTCCGGTGCGAAGCGCTCATACGTTTGAAGTGCCTGGTGTGGGTAAGGTTTCATCGCCTGAACTCCCTTTCGATTAAAGTAAATCAGCATCGCTGGAATTGCAGTTAATTTTTACAACATTTACTTGTGAAAATTAAGAAAATGTCCAGGGCTTACCCATCTCAAACTGATTCGAGTTGGCCAGTATCTACTGATTCCCATTCCATTGGGTCTATAAAACCAGCCGGCGGGGCACCCAGTGCCTGAATAAGGCGTGCCCAGTAATTGACCTGTGCGGCGGTTGTCGCCAGGATGACAATTTCGCGTTCGGTAAAATTTGATTTCATTTTATTCATTAAATCAGCCGGAAAGGAAAGCGGGGTAGCGGAGATGTGGCGGGCATACTCCATTGCCAATCGTTCCCGCCCCGAAAATGATTCCACACCAGCTGGATCCTGGAGACCTTGAATGGCAGCCAGTTCTGTTTGGGTGATGTTATATTGCTGAAAGCGGCTGCTATTCATATCAATGCAGAATGGGCAGGCAGCGCTAAAGGAAGCCTGCATGCGCACCAACTTGAGCAAGCGGGCGTTCAACTGACCATCCCGGTGGGCTACCAGAGCTTCCATCACGCCTGAAGAAAAAGCGGCTTTTGGATACCAGGCCAGCAGGCGCGGAGGCAGTAAATCTTTGCCGGTGACCCGCCGGGTGACCCACAGGCCCAAGCGTAGCCAGATAGGCAGACGCCTGGGCGGAGCGATCAGCGCAGTTGGGTGAGCGTCAGCCTTGTTCAATTAATGTCTGCCGCTGCCGCACAAAATATTGAATTTCACGCATCTGTTCGGTTAGTTGCTGCTCCAGGCTGAGTTTTAATTCAGCAATGTGTTCCTTTAAAACCCTGGTCTGCTCCAGTGCTCGTAAAATCTTGGATTGAACCAACCAATCAAAGACCAACCCATCCAAGAAGAGATCACCAAAATATTCGAGGGGAGCGATGTCAAAGGAAATGTCCTTATATAGACTGACATCCTTTAGCTCGCGTAGGAAGATGTTGAGCTGGGCTTGCACTTGTTCACTGGCCAGGCGCGCTTCATCCATGTGGTCGTGTTTGATGATCGTAGCGAACATTTCGCCGCCGAGCAGATCCCAGTTGCCCCATGAGCGAGCACCTTCAAGCGAATCCAGGACAGTCTCCAGCCCACTGAGAGCATTGGCGCCGGCCTGTATGGCTTCTTGCAGTTCTTTTTGCTGGGTTGTCGCGCGTGCGAGTTGAAGATCGATTTCCAGCAACTTCTCTCCTGTGGGATTGCTGCTGGATTTTAAGATGCGGGCTTTTTGGGAAAGGAGTTGTTGGTACTCTTCTTCCACCGTATTAAGGGGAGAAATTTGCCGTAAAAGTTGCTCGCGATCGTGACGTAGAGCATCGATCTGGCGTTGGGTTGTGCGCATTTGCAGTTGAGCCTGTAGGAATTCCTGGCGTTCCTTCTGTGTTTGTTCTTCTTTGCTGCCTAAAATGGAAGCAAAAACGGCTCGCAAACTGAGCCCTTTGAGCTGCTTCAAATCGCGCTCTTCTTTGGCCAATACCTGCTTGAGCGCTTCCAACCGGGCTTCTTCCGCTTCCAGTTTCTCGTCAACAGAACGCAGATCATCTTCCAGTTTGCCAAGCCACATCTGTTTTTCGCTTACTTCACGAAATTTTTGACTTAAATCAGAAAGCATAGTTACCTCCAGCTGGTTAGAAATCCAACATTGATATGTTAATTCTACATGAATAATATTCAATGAAAAGGGAGTGGAGAAGCATGCTGTCTTGGCGGCGGCTTAGGACGCAAATTCTTCAGTTTCACCCATATTTATGGATTGATGACTTACAAGGATTGTAGATGTGGCTACGATTTCTAGATCGTCATCATTCAGGTTCGGGTTGAAAAGCTGATTGAATGAGAATGCCTGGTTTTCATTGAAAAATGATCGAACCCGAATCAAATTTAATCAATAGCACCAATGTATTTTCCAGCGGATTCACCATGAATTGATTCACTTCACCCAGTGCTGTTAGAAAAACGCTCTCCTGAGAATTCGGGCAGGCCTTTAAAGTCGCTCCAATCGGATGCAAGGTCAGCTCGTTATCCTTAATCGTAAACTGCCCCATGAAATTATTGCAATCTGTTGTGCCACTCAGGCTGCCATCTTCATGAAAAGTGATGGTGAAAGCATCAGGATTTTGTGGAATGGTAATTGTGTCATCATTCATTTCAGTCTTGACCCATTTCCACTCGCGATTGGATATTTGGGAAAGGACATTTACTTCCATTAAGTTGCCGTCTTTAATTTTCAGATATTTCGAAATGCCCACGGAAGGCGGGGTAGTGAAGGGCTCTGAGGGTAAACGGTCTTGATAATTGACTACTGCCATTTCATCTTCAATCGTAGTAGATTGAGGGGCAATGCGATCGCCTAACAAAACAGCGTTGGTACCAACATATCCATTATCAATATTTAATGCAGCTGCCACATAAAAGAAAGTACCGCTGCCAGCTCCGCTTTGAGTCAGAAGAAAAACAATATCTTCGCTACCATTGCCATCCAGATCCCCATGTGCTTCATTCCCAAAATAGGTGTAAGTAACCATTTCATTTGAACCTGGTGCAGCGGGCATTTTCGCTGACCCGTTAACCAGATTGACTTCCTGGCCATCCACTTGAATGGTAATTTGGGCAAGCGAATTTGCTTCTACTAGGGAGCCGTCTGTGATTTTCAGATATTTTGAAATGCCGACGGAAGGCGGGACAGTGAAAGGTTCTGTCGGCAAACGATCAGCGTAATTGACTATAAGCAAGTTATCTTCAATAACGGTCGATTGGGGAGCAATTCGGTCACCCAACAAAACGGCATTGGTACCTATATATCCGTTATCAATATTCAATGCAGCCACAGCATAGAAAAACACGCCACTACCAGCACCACTGCGGGTCAGAAGAAAAGCAGTATCTTCAGTACCGTCGCCATCCAAATCGCCGTGGGCTTCATTTCCAAAATAGGTTAAGGCAATCATTTCTTTTGAATCTGGCGCAGCGGGCATCTCAGCAGATCCTTCAACCAGATTGACTTCCTCGCCATCCACTCGAATAGTGATCGTTTTGTAGTCTTTTATATCTTCGCTGACCGGCAGGGTTGCGATGGGTGTAGCTGGTTGTGTTGGAGCAACAGTTGCTGGCATGGTAGCAGTTGCTGACTCAGATTTCGCATTATTAACTGCCATCAGGCGTGATAAGCCAAATCCAAAGCCAACAATTACGAATAATGCGATAACTAAAATAGTGATTAATTTTCTCAATGGATTTTCTTCTTTCCAAATAAGTTTTTGACGTATTCAATTTGAGACAGTTTTTACCGTTAAACTGTTTCAATATAGATCGATAGTAATCCTTTTCTTTTTAATTAATAAGGTACATGTAGACAGTTTTTGCCCAACAAGACAATTCTGCTTGGGGCTTGTACTTGATGCTACCATCTTGACCGGTATTAACCAAATTTGTAGGCCTTTTACTTCACGGTTTATTTCTCTATCCTCTATAATGACACAGAGATAAATATATGGATGGAGAACAAATGATCCAATAGAGGGCATTTTTCTGCAGCTTACCATTTATTTACATCAAATTGCTGTTTAAGGAAATGTGATGCAAAACATTAAGAAAACACATACACCCATTCCGGCAAGTACCTGGTTCGTGATTGTGATTCTGTCATTTTCAGGCCAGATCGCCTGGGGAGTTGAAAACGCCTGGTTTAATACTTTTGTCTTTGATACCCTTACCCCGGATCCACGACCGATTGCCTGGATGGTAGCGATCAGTGCGGCTGTAGCCACTGTGACTACGCTCTTAATGGGCACTTTGAGTGATCGTACATACACAAAGATGGGACGAAGAAGGCCTTTTATTCTATTTGGCTACATTATTTGGGGCATTGTGACTGCCTTATTTCCGGAAGTATCTCTGGTGCAGCCAGTTGGGCTGGCGATTGTGCTGGTGATAGTGGCTGATGCCATCATGACTTTTTTTGGGTCAATGGCCAATGATGCCAACTTCAACGCCTGGACGACTGATATCACCGATACAACCAACCGCGGCCGGGTTGAAGGGCTGCTTCAGATGACTGTTTTTCTTTCCTTCATTATGACAACCGCTCTGGCTGGAATTGTTATCGAAAAATTTGGTTACTTTGTCTTCTTTTACGGGCTGGGTGGCTTTGTAACACTGGCCGGTTTACTGGGTGGTTTGCTGATGAAAGAACCTGTTCCAACCCAAACAGAACTTGAAGAAAAACACCCACCTTACTGGCAAACGGTCATCGGTACTTTCAGCATTCGGCTCGTGCGGGAAAACAAGGTCCTGTTCCTGCTTTTGCTCTCGGTTGTCGTTAATGGGATTGCTTATCAGGTCACATTTCCCTATCTTTTGATCTATATCGAGCATTTTTTGGGTTATGAAAAAGGTACCATGGGTTTAATCATGGGGTTGGTTCTCATTGTCACCGCGATCAGCAGCATACCGATTGGTTTGCTGGTAGACCGCATTCCGCGCCTGCGATTTATGCTCTGGATGTCGTTTTTAGCGGCTGTATCCGCTTTCGTTTTTGGGATGGCGCGCGGGATGATTTTCTTAATTTTGGCCGGCATCTTTCAGACGGTCGTGATGGCAGCCTATGGCATTGTGGCCGGAGCCTGGCTGAAAGACCTTTATCCGGCAGACAGCCGCGGACAGTTTCAAGGCGTGCGCATGATCTTTATGGTTCTGCTGCCAATGGTTATCGGTCCAGCGGTGGGCTCATTCTTGATTACAAGATTTGGGATTCCGACAACACTCAATGGTGAAGCCGGATTTACGCCCACATCCATACTTTTTTACGTTTCTGCAATTATCTGCCTGTTTGCTGTGCTGCCCTTGTTGCAAATTCCCAGAAGACAGCTGCTGTTAAAAGGAGAAGATGCAAAATGAGTGATTGGAAGATGTCCGAAAGCCGAATCCATACCTGCTGGGCTGAAGATGTAGATCCCGGTTGTCCCTTGCCAGAATATCCGCGACCGCAGTTTGTGCGATCTCAATGGCTAAATTTAAATGGTTTATGGCAGTATACCATTCACCCAAAAGATATGAGGCGAGAGGAGCTCAATTCATTCGAAGGGCAGATTTTGGTGCCATTCCCGATTGAATCGGCACTCTCGGGTGTTGGGCGGCCGTTATTTCCGGGAGAGCGCCTGTGGTACCGGCGCATGTTTCGTGTGCCGCAAGAATGGGCTGGAGACAGCATACGATTGCACTTTGGAGCAGTCGATTGGGAAACGAATGTGTGGTGTAATGGCACCTGGCTGGGCTGCCATCAAGGCGGGTTCGACCCATTCCACTTTGACTTAAAAGACTGTTTGCTGCCAAACGATGAGAATGAACTGCTGGTGGCTGTATGGGACCCAACCAATGCAGGCAGGCAGGAACGTGGTAAGCAGACGCTTAAACCAGGTTTCGTATTTTATAGCGCAGTTTCGGGCATCTGGCAGACTGTTTGGTTGGAACCTTTGCCAGACAGACGGATTGAAAGCATCCACTTCCAATCGGATATTCACAAAAAGACGGTCACGCTAAGGACAGAAATAAGCGGTGATGCCAGCGGGTTGACCTTGCGAGTAGTGCTAAAAGATGGTGAAAACGTGATTGCCAATCTCAGCAGCCCCGCGACTGAGGATTTAAAGATTGAGATTAAAGCAGCTAAATTATGGTCACCAAGGGATCCACAGTTATATGACCTGCAGTTGAGCCTGTTGCAAGGGACTGACTTGCTGGATACGGTGGATTCTTACTGTGCTCTTAGAGAAGTTCGTGTGCAGAGCGATGATGCCGGAGTGCCCCGCATTATGCTGAACGATGAGTTTATTTTTCAATACGGCGCTCTCGACCAGGGTTATTGGCCGGATGGACTCTACACAGCGCCCAGCGAAAAAGCACTGCTGTTCGATATTGAATTTGCCAAAGAGCTGGGCCTGAATATGTTGCGCAAACATGTCAAGGTCGAACCGGCTCGCTGGTATTATCACTGTGATCGCCTAGGCTTACTGGTTTGGCAGGATATCCCCAACGGTGGCATTGTGCCTGGCTGGGGATTGATGGCTTGGGGAGCTTTATTTAATCAAACTCTCAAGGACAACCGTAACTATCGGCGTTTTGGGCGTCAGGATGAAAATGTGCGCTCTAATTATTGGCGCGAATTAAAGGCGATGGTGACTTCGCTTGATCATTTTGTCTCGATTGTAGTGTGGGTGCCTTTCAATGAAGCCTGGGGGCAGTTTGATGCGGTGGCGGTCGGCAATTGGCTGCAAGCCCATGATCCCACCCGCCTGGTGGATGTTGCCTCAGGCTGGTTTGATCAGGGCAACGGCGATATTCATTCGATTCACAAATATGTCGGCCCAAAAATGCCGCCGGTTGAAGGGGGAAGGGCGATTGTGCTTTCTGAATTTGGCGGCCTGGGTTTTAAAGTTGAGGAGCATCTCTGGCAGGAAAAAAAATTATTTGCCTACAAAATGGTTAGGGATTCAAAACGTTTGACAGAGTGGTACCTCGAATTGGTGGAGAAACTGCTTGCAATGAAAAAAGTGGGCTTAAGTGCTGCCATTTATACGGAATTGACCGATGTTGAATATGAGATCAATGGCTACATAACATATGATCGAGAATTTATGAAAATGGATGTCAGGAAGTTGAAGGCGGCACATCGCAGATTGATCGACTGATAAACGCATCACGAATGGTAATAGGTTTTTGATTACAGGGTTTGATGGGACGTGATTAAGCCCGACCGCTCACCCCACAGGATCAATTTGTGCGGGGGGATCCTGTTCTGATAACTTCAATTGCATGCCGGTTGCCAACTCCAGGTTGGTTAAAGTATGATGCCTGGGTTGGCCCTGTAAGAAGAAACGCCAGTAGAGAAAAATGGAAAACGCATAAATCACGAGGGTAATCGCGAAAGTCAGTTTAAAGCCATAGTTGACTTGAATCCAGCCGCTGACCATGGGGCTGAAAGCCCAACCGAAGGTGCTGGCCATGCTCACCAGACTGGCGACAGTTGCCCTTGCTTGTGGCTCGACCTCTTCCATGACGAAGGTCTGGTAAACCGGTCCGCTCATGTTCATCAACGTTAAACGGATGAAATAAGCGATAGCGCTAAGAAAGAACCAGGGTGAAAACCCGAGCAAGAAAAGAAAGGGAATTGAAAGCCCCTGCGTGATAACCACCAGACGGATTTTTCCAACCTTGTCGGCCAGGACAGGTGCGATAATCAGACCAATCCCCATTGCCAATGAACCCCAGGCGAAAACAGTACCAATCACGCGGTCAGGCTGGTGGTGCTGGACGCGAAAAAAGACATTCATAAAGGGCATAATCAGGCCAGCCCCAATCGAAGTAACCAACATGGGCAGCACTAAACGCCCTAGTTGACCGGCATGTGCTTTAATATACCCCAGGGTAGCAATGGAGGAACGCTGGCCCGGCTTGAGTTGCGTTTTGCGAAAGAGAGTCAGGGGTAAGATTCCAAAGGCAGCCACAATGGCCGTTACGATTAAGGCTGATCCATACGCTTTGGAATTGACAGCGTCAACCTGCAAATAAGCGCCAGTCCAGGATGGCAGGTATCCGCCGACCCAATTGCCCACAAAGCCGGCAGCCATTTGCAAACCTGAACTGAAGCTAAAGAGGTAGGTACGTTCTTTATCGCCGCTATTTTCCATTAAGAAGGGACCCATCGTAACGGATGAGAGACTCATCGCCAGCCCCATGATCATGTTGATAAAAACAAAAAGAGTTGGTGAAGGAAAAAGCACCATGACCGCTACTGAAAGGCTGACCACGGCAGCGCTGCTAATTAATGAAATTTTACGGCCAAGACGATCAGCCAGATAACCCATCGGCAAAGCAGCGATCAGAGCTGTCAGGTTATTGACGGTGATAAGTGTTCCCAGGAGAGCTTCATCGTACCCCAGGCTGAGAATAAAGAAATTGAAAATCAGCCGCTGGATACCCATGGCCGCGCCAAACAGGATCGCAAACAGCAGATACAGGCGGGCATTCCAATGAAATGCGCGCAGGCGTTCGCTGTATGTGCCAAGGATTTTGTTAATTTGCAGGCGAAAAATCGCCATGGGGTTACTCCGAAAGAGCAGATTGTGCTTTAAAGGTGAGATTAAACCGGGTCTTTCTGGTTCAGGTAATCATCTAGCTGTTGGATAGTTTTCGTTACTTCTTTTTTACGCAGGGTATAACATCGCTCACGGTCTTTGGAAATCTTAATTTCCACCAGGCCAGCCAGACGTAAAATGTTGAGATGATGAATGACGGTTGGAGGACGTAAACGCAGCAAATGCGCCAGGCTGGTGGGCGTCTGTGGGGATTGTGTGAGGTAATGGGCAATTCTTAAACGGGTGGGATCAGAAAGCGCCTTCAAGGTTTTGATGAGTGCATCCGGAATGTATTGGCCAGGGATCAAATTCTGTTCATCAGAACGACAGCCATATATAACCCATATTTGAGAAGGTTGCGGATTGTGCAAAAAAACCAGCGGGCTGCTCCAATAAGAAGGAATCAGTACCAGTTGTTCAACTTTCTCGAAGTTTTCATAGGAGATGCCGTGCGAGAGGGTTCTAAACAGTTCAGAGGGAGGCATTGTGGCTGCCAATTGTTTGCCATCCTCCAAACCTCGTTGAAGGAAATGCTGTATGCGACGCTCTTCCTCTTCAAAAAAAACATCGTAATAGAGTTGGCAGGCCTCTAGAAATTGAACACCAAATGTAAATGGATCAGACAGAGCCTGGGCAAAACGATGCAGAGTCTTTTGCTTGACTGATCTGCCATTACCCCGAAAGAAATCCCGCAAAGATTCCAAGTCAGAAAGGTCGTAGGCCTGATTCATTCGAATCCGGTCAACAGTGTCCTGTGCACTTTGTGATACATCGCCGCCCTGGAGCATGGTTGATAATCGCAATTCTGCCGGAATGGAAGCCAGGTTTGCGAGCGAAGATTTGACATCTTTCGGTTGCCAATCTGGCTGAGTGAGCCAACTGAAAGGCGGCGGGATAATCTCAAGGGCTTCTTCAAGAAATTGCCGTTGCGGGCCTGGTAATCTGGAACGTACGCCGGCAGCCCATGAGGCCCGCAAGCCAAAACGGTTTGGTTGGTGTAAAACAAACAGGCTGATGAAAAAATCGTATGCTGTTCCAAATTGCCAGATAAGATTTGTCAAACGGATACCCCTAGAAATTAAATTCATGCCAGGTTGAGCGGAGCGAACAAGGGGCAAGAGTTGCTGCGATGTTTACGATGTAGAGGACAATGCGGGTTGAGATGTGGAGAACAATGCGAGCAGTAATGAGTTCTTCGCTCCGCTCAACCATCCAATGGAATTTGGCATGAATTGGTTGGGTTAGACAAACATCTAACGATTAGATAATAATCTAATCCGAGCTAATTGTCAATGGATGCGGGATGTGAAAATTGGTTGATTGGCTGCTTTGTGGATTAGATGATTTGTTGATGAGTTAATAAGTTGAGGAGTTGATTGACGAGTTGATTGGTTAATGCGTTTGAGCCCGATTAGAAATGATTCAAATACGGTATATATCTTGCTATACTCTATGAGACTCGATGGTTAATGCTATGAAAAAAATACAAAAAAGAAATCTGATTGTAATTTTATTGTCTCTCGCGTTGCTAAGCGTGACCAAACAGCCGGTGCATGCCAATTCGGCTGATCAAGAAGGGCCGCCCTATCGCTATTACTTTCCGCTTATCTTTTCGAATAATACCCAGCCTGCCCTGTCGGATTATTACACAACCTCGTGGTATATGACGCCTCAAAATGTCGGCCGGACGTATCAAATGGGTTGTGAAGAAGGCAGAAAGACCAGCGAGCTGCCGGGGATACAAGATTCGTTGGTGATTCTGGATTATGGGCAGCCGTGGAGCGATGGTATTCAATTTGGTACGCTGCTGCTGCGAGAGCCGCGATACGATTTAAATAGCACCAATGACATCATCATTTATACCAAGAACTACATTAATGGTTACATGGCCTGCAGTGACGGTGTTTCAAAGATTGATGTTGGCATTGGAACCACCAATTTTGCCTATTACATCAATGGCGTCTGTACCCAGGCCAGTTGGTACTGCACTGAAGAACGGGCGTATGCACATGGCAGCGCCTGGGCAGAGATGGTGCGGACAGTATACAACTGGGTGATCACCAGCGGCTATGGCGCTCGTGTGAAAGTTTCCGGGGCAACCGATATCGAGCTATCCTGGAACTATGCCCACATCTCAAATAAATGGGTGGAGGGCTTTGATGCCCACGATAACAACCAGGTTATATTCTACAACTTCGGCACCTGTGATGGTTGCCCGACGCGTTTATCCCCCAACCCCAACCCAGACCTGGTCTACGATTGGACCTTTCCGCTGGTGCATTATGCCGCCTGGCGAGCGGCACCGGCCTGGCCGATCCCGGAGATTTATGCCATAAGCGGGATCAATGCTCGCCAATGGGCTTATCTGAGCAAATGGGGTACCGAGCAGGGGTATTCGAGAATGCAATTTTTGAGCGCTTTCACCCAATATCAGGCCTGTCTTTCAACACCCGGTGATACCCTTTGCCCGTTATTAAATAACACGCCCCAGCAAGCCAGGCAGCAGTTGCTTACAGAAACCAACTTTTGGCCACAAACTGCTTTGACGAATATACCCTGGATGACGGATATTGATTGGCCATGAGGGACAGGATGATGAAATATAAATTTGAATTGATATTTTTTACCAGTCTGATTATCATTATTTTGGTTTTGTTATTGAATATGGACCCGGTCAGAGGAGCTAACCTGCCGCTAAAAAGCACACCGGCTGGTATGCTGACTGTGCAATTGCAGATGGTGCAATCATCTCTGCAGGAAGCAAAAGATCCCCAGGAAAAAATTGCACTGCAAGAAAAAATGGAAGCCCAGCAGTTCGCTTTGAATGTGCAGATGGAAGCACAAATGCGGCCGACCGTCACTTTGAAAGAAATTTGTGCTAACCGGGTGCCAGTTCCGCAGCATAAAGCAATGGTAGAAGGCGGTATATTCGAAGTGCGGGATGATTTTCTTGTCTCGCAGGGAATAAAGATTAACAACATGTTTCAGGGTGAGATGGATGGCACCCTGGTGGAAGTATATGCCGGCAGCAGCCTGGATGACCCCAACCAGGGTCTTGTTATTCTGGCAATTGATGCGCTTGGTGTTTGGTTGAGGGTTTTCGACCCATCCGCGACCGGATCGCTGCAGATTATTGAGGCAAACGGATCGCGATTAAGTCTGCAAACAATCACGGGAAATACCAGGCTTTATTTCGATATCCCCGCCCGGCAATTTGTGGATTCAGTGGATGCGGTTGTTCCGCCTATGGATTTGCCTGTTGCAAAAGATCTGTTTTTGGACCCTTGCCAAGGAAAATAATGCGGGAAAACGCTATGCGTGGTTTCGGCAGCATGCTTCGTACGCGGATAGATGCTTATTTCAATCATACCATTGTGAGTCATCGCGCCTGTTCTTTGGTGACGGAGCGATTCTTTTCAAGTGGAATGCTCATACAACGGGAAATTGTTTCCCGATGATATCGTTTTTGAAAGAGCGGGTTGTTACAAATTAATCACGAAATCTACGAATGATCGAATTTCACGAATATGTGAGTAATTTTCAATTCGTGCCGTTATTGCGAAACATTCGTGAATACGAGATTCGGCTATACCGACGAAAAGCGATACTCGAGGATGAAATTACATTGTGCAATGCGGGCAAGGCGTAGGGCGCGTTCGTATCGCACCACATTTTTCTGTTGTGAGTAGTAATCGGCTAGTGGGCGACCCATCCGCGATGGGTATGTTTTTACGGGATAGAATGGTTTCCCGGATGCTTCGCCCTTACGAAAGATCTCGCGTGAAAGAATCATCATACCCCACGAAAGGAAAGCCTTTTTACTTTCTTTTTCTCAAGTTAGTTCGTAACGCACCAAACTATCACTGTTTTTTGTTATGAGCAGTTTATATAGGCATGAAAAAGAACGCCCTTTATGATAGAAGAAACCGGTTAGATTTGTTAGCATTGACAAATCCAGACAAAAAAGCGTGGGGGCAATGGCGCTATAAAGTTCTTCCAGAGCAAATGGTTTCTTGGTAGCCACAGTCCTTGTTCTTTGGTGGCGCGGCAATCTCTTTCAAGTTGAGTGCTTGTAACTCAGGAAAAACCTTCGCAATGAAATCGTTTTTAGAAAGGCTGAGTGGTTACGAATAAATTTTGCTTAAGCTGCCAGGGACCTTCTAATAAATCCTGATGGAAATATATTTTTGAAGACTTCGTTTGCGGCCTGATTATCACTCCGGTATAATTCTTATTTCGAGTAAGAACTATGCTTTTATTGACCGGGATTGCAATTTTTATTATTTTGCTTTTGTTAGGGTTTGGTTATTTTATAACCCGCCTATTTTGGCGTAAAGACTTCAGCCAGGATATTTTTGATATATTTTGGATAGGTTTTTGTGTCTTAATTGCCTTTTTACAGATCTGGCATTTTTTCCTGCCAATCAACGGCTGGCTGTTTGCCCTCATCACTTTTCTGGCTGCTGCAGGTGTATTAATGCGGATAAAGGACGGCTTGCCCCCCTTGCGGCGAGCCCATATCTTTTATGCGATCGGGTTGATCCTTCCTTTGATTGTGTTGCTGAACCATACCCTCTTTTCCGACCCCAGTTATGATCACGGTCTATATCATTTGCAAACGGTCAAATGGTTCAATCAGTTCGCAATCGTGCCCGGCTTGGGGAATTTACAGCACCGCCTGGCATTTAATAGCAGCCAATACTTGTACGCTGCCTTTATTAACAGTTCTATTTTTACAGGCTATGCCTATTATGTTGCCAGCGTCATACTGGCATATATGCTGCTGTTACAATCGCTGCAGGCATTTGGAGTTTGGCTGCGAGGTGGCAGCCTGCAGGCAGTGGTGGTGTACCGTGTTCTGTTTATTCCAGTCATTCTCTGGCATGTGAGCACCGAACCGCTGGCGGGATATAGTGCTGACCTGGGTGTATTTGTGCTTCAAGCGGTGCTTTTCGCTAAACTGCTGCAGTGGATGAATATAAAGTCCGATGATAAAGATCGCAAGATCCTGTTTAGCCAAATACTGATCCTGGCTGTTACAGGCGTGACCATTAAACTCAGCTTTGGCATCTTTGCAGCAGTGGCAATCGTAATAGCCTTGATCTATCTCTGGCAGCAAGTCGATCGGCTTGATTTTTTCAAACAGCTGATTCCTGTTGGTTTGATCACCTTCAGCGTGTGGATTGTGCCCTGGCTTGTTCGAAATGTTATCCTGAGCGGTTATCTACTCTACCCAAACAGCAAAATTCGTTTTAATCTGCCCTGGACAATGCCAGGATACTTGGCAAATAACTTACAGTACATTATCGGAATTTGGGCCAAAACGAATTCAGATTCTATGGCGTATACTGCCGATTTCCCCTGGTTGCTTAAATGGGTCAAAAGCCAGCATGTAGAAATCCGGTTTACTCTATTTTTTGCTGTTGTTTTATTAGCCGGGCTAATATTAATCTCCTTCCTGAAACGTTACCCTCGCTTATCCTGGAAAGAATACCCTGTTCTACTGGTGGGAATCAGCCTGGCTGTCTTGTTCTGGTTTTTCAGCGCACCTGCTTATCGCTTTTCAGGCGCAGTCATCTGGCTGTGGATCTTGACTGTGATATTGATGGTTTGGAAATGGATCCTAATTAATTTTTCTGACACATTCGCGTGGCGGGTTACCATTATTACGCTGATATTGCTATTTATTTTACTTCCGACAAACCTCTCACGAAACATGAGCTTATCACGCTCCGTGATTGTCCCGCCTGAGCAGGTACTGGATCGGCAAAAGCTGAATGGGGAAGCAACAGAAGTTCGCACAACGAACTCTGGCTTACAGATTAATATCGCGCCGGATGAGGCCTGTTGGGATCTTCCTCTGCCCTGTACTTCCCCCAACGATTTTATGAAAAGCCTGAGGCTGATTGACCCAACGGATATGGGCAAGGGCTTTATGGTAGAAAGCAGCAAGTAGACGAGCAGCCTGCCAATTGTAATAAAAGAATTAGTCCAACCAGCTTAAGGAGTAGGCGTGGCGCTGGGAATTAGCTGCGGATCCAGAGCGTAGACCGTCAGATCACGAAATGTGACCGTCAGGGCATTATCACCGGCACTGCGGGCGAATAAACCGATTTGACCGTTGCGGAAGGAAGGATCCTTGACTGAGAAAAGATAGGAATCGTTGATGATGAGTCGCATCTCGCTGCCGGATGCCCAGATTTCAATTTTGGAGTTTGTCGCCGCGCCTATGATGATATCGGCTGGCGTCCAATCTTGAAGAGGGATGGTCTGGCCAGAGCGGATTCGTTCTGCGCGGGCTTCTCCCTGACAATTAACCAAAAAGCGATAATAATCATATTCTGAAAGTGAGCGAACGAGGATGGCATAGCTATCGCTGCCGCGGCAGAGAGACATATTAGCAGTTACCTGTAAGTCGAAGTCTTCAAAAACAAGGCCTGAAAGGAACGTGATCAGAAAATCTTTCGGCTTTTGAACCGCCAGGATGAGCGATTGATCGACCTGGGAGATATTACCGGATGCATAGGTGCCGGTGCGCCAGGACTGGTTTTCACCGAATCCATTTTCAAGCAGACTCGCAGCGATGCCGGGTGCCATTTCTGCCGTTGGGAGGATTTCGCGGGTTGGGAAGGGTGTCATTGTCTCGGTCGGCGGAAACCAAACGATGGTTTCTGTGCTGGTAGGCGTAATGGTGGCTGTAGCTGTGGGAAGAGATGGGGTGGCTTCCGGTACGAGGCTGGCGCAAGCACAAATCAGCCCCATCCCCAGGATCACAAGCGAGAGACTGACAAACTTATTCACGCGGCACAGAGATTATTTGTGAACGCTCCGGACCGACCGATACCATGGCGACCGGAAGGTTCACTATTTTTTCAACAAACCGAACATAATCACGCGCTGCCTGTGGGAGTCGATGCCAATCGTGTATTTCTTCCAATTTCTCATTCCAGGCGGGAAGCGTGCTGTAAATTGGGCTGAATTTCTGCAAGTCTGAGACACCCATAGGCGCTTGTTCAAACTGGCTGCCGTTTTCGTCTTTATAGGCGGTGCAGATTTGAATGGCTGGCAGCCCGCTGAGAATGTCCAGCTTGGTTAAGACCAACTCAGTCAGCCCATTGATGCGGCTGGCATAACGCAGCAGCACCCCATCCAACCAACCTACACGGCGCGGACGCCCGGTGGTGGTGCCAAATTCATCCCACGGGTTGGCTCCTGTGCCACGCAGTAACTCTGCCATTTCACCTTCAACCTCGGTCGGGAAGGGGCCGGCTCCAACCCGTGATTGAAAGGCTTTGGTAGCTCCAATCACAGCCGAAACCGGTTGAATACCAATGCCCAGCCCGGTGAAAACACCGGTGGCGGCCACGTTCGAACTGGTGACAAACGGATAACTGCCATGATCGATATCCAGCAAGACGCCTTGGGCGCCTTCGGCTAAAACCCGTTTTTGCGAGTGAAGTGCCTGTTCCAGGAAAGCACCGGTATCGCTGATATAAGGTGCTAATTGGGAAGCGAAGTCTAGCAACCGGTCAACATTTTCGGGAATTGGTAATTGGGGCGCAGCATAAAGACGCTGGAGGGTTTGGTTGACCTGGCGAAAGTGGTCCTGAAGCTTTTCAGGTAGATGGGTGGGGCTCAATAAGTCCAGCAGACGCAGACCGGAACGATTGGCTTTATCGGTATAGGCCGGCCCAATTCCGCGGCCGGTTGTTCCGATTTTGCTATTACCCAGAGTGGTCTCTTTGGCCTTATCCAGAGCGACATGCCCGGCAGTAATCATATGAGCGGCAAAGCTAATTTTCAGACGCTGCGGGTTGACCTCGATGCCGGCATTGCGCAGCATATCCATTTCGGCCAGTAATGATTGTGGATTAATTACGAGACCATTCCCCAGAATACCAAGCGTATGTGAATGAATGATGCCGGAAGGAATCAGGTGAAGTTTGAAGGTTTTTGAAGCGACTGTAACGGTATGACCGGCGTTATCGCCGCCGTTGAAACGGGCGACATAATCTGATTGGGCTGAAAGAAGATCAACGATGCGACCTTTTCCTTCATCCCCCCACTGTGTACCGACCAGAATTTTTAATGGCATCGCTGTGCTCCTATTGAGTATTCACCTGGATAATTTTAATTATACTTCGATTGACGAGGGTTGTTCTGCCGGAATGGGCTGATTGAGCAAATGTAGAATCATATTCAATGTATTAAGTCTTCCCAAGGATGTCTGTGAAGTTGAGGACAAAGAAGTGATCTGCCTGAGAAAGCAGACCTGAGCCAGGGGCTTCTCCAGCCAGCCGTAATGGCCCTTATGATATAATCGCCAATGATGAAAAAGCATGTTTTCCTGTATCTGGCTGGGATTTTCCTATTGAGCGCATTGGCTCTATTTCGCTCAGGGATGTCTGTCAGCGCCAACCCGGTTGCTCAGGTTTATTACTACACTCCGACTGCACAACCGGATGGGCGCATTCTCTATACAGTCAAGGAATATGATACCTGCATCAGTATTTCTCTGATGAACAATATTACCCAGGATCAATTGCGCTTGCTGAATAATATTCAGGGGGATGGCTGCCTGTTTTTACGGGTTGGTCAGGAGCTTTTGCTCGGTATGGCTGCCGCAGAACCTACCGCGGGAGCAGAGGTGATACCTACCACAATGCTGCCTTCGCCGACCCCATTTAATGGCAGCGGGGAACTTTGTGTGTTGTTGTTCAACGATATCAATGGGAATGCCTTTATTGATGACGATACGGTTGAATTACCGCTGGCCGGCGGGGCGATCAGTGTTAATGACCGCAGCGGACGCATCGCAATCAACGAAAACACTTCCAGCAGCGGTGAAAGCTGCTTCAAGGACTTGCCAGAGGATATTTATTCGATTAGTATTGCCGTTCCGGAAGGTTATAATGCGACCATGCGCACCAGTGTGGATGTCAAGTTAATTGCCGGGGATATTACCTCGGTTGATTTTGGTGCTCAAATCAGTGCTGCTGCAGAACCTGCCCCCGGCGAAGTTGCTGCGGACAATCGTTCACCTTTATTGGGCATATTGGGCGGGCTGGTGCTGGTCTTCGGCGTGGGATTCGGCCTTTATGCCTTGAACTTGCAGCGAAAATAACAAACAGTATGCTTCAGATGCGGGTGCGTTGTTCCAACCAAACATCACCCTGATTGTGATATCCGGCTTGTTCCCAAAAACCCATCTGATCCTCACTTAAAAACTCCAAACCACGCAACCACTTGGCGCCTTTCCATAGATAAGGTGTTTCCAGGTCATCACGATCGGGAATGGCACCCACGACAGCCCTGAGCGGGAAGCCATGTTCAGGTGTTAATGGGGTACCGTTTAAATGCGTGGCGAGCAGAAAATTTTCTTGCAGCATTACTTTTAGGGGTAAATTGGTTGTGTATCCATATTCGGCGTGCTGAAGAACATAGGCTGCCTCAGGTTTGATTTTCAAGAGATCATATTCGATGAGGGTTGAAAGCTTTACACCTTCCCAGATGGAATCAAATACGCTCCAGCGTGTTACGCAGTGCAAATCCATTTGAATTATGGTACGAGGAAGTTGGTTGAACTTCTGCCAGTTTAGAGAAAAGGGTTCATCAACAAGCCCCCAAAATTTTAAATCCCAGTTGGTCAGGTCAGCTGGAGGAACCGGGCCATAATGCAAAACCGGAAAGCGGGCGGTTAGTGATTGGCCTGGTGGCAGGCGGCCGGCTGCGCGCATTTTATCTTCTTCTGCTTTACGTTTGATTGGATTAAACATGGCCTATTCCTTGGTCGATATTATAGTTGAGATTTGAAAAAAGAATAAGACCACGAAATATAGACCACGACACACACGAAATACACGAACAGGGTTT